>CAWAYE010000004.1:0-422789 GCA_963786185.1 uncultured Thermoleophilia bacterium | reverse complement strand
TATCCGACAGCCGCAGCAGCATCGAGGATCTTCTTGCCCTGAACGGCCTGCTTGATGGTCGGGTCTGAGCCGCGCGTGAGGCGGACGCCGATCCCGAATGCGAGCTTGCGCTGCCACGGCGCGAGATTCCCTGTCTCTTTCGCCCAGTTCGCCAAGCCGAGCCATCCTTCGGCGCCGACAGCGGCAACCTCCGCGATTATGGCCGCCTCTGCCTGCTGTATCGGCGTCTGGCGGAGCCAGAGCCGATCCGCTGTCGCCGCCTCCTGATGCAGTCATCGACCGACAAGCTGGGGCCGCAGCGACACAGGGAGATCCCACGGCTGCTCGCGCATCAGACGCCAACACTGCTCGCGCTTTGCCCATTCGGTCACGTTAGCGCCGCCAGGGGTAAGTTCGGCGATCACCCTGTAGGCCATGTGCGACAGCTCCTCGAGCACAGCCTCAACGGGGGGCGAGAGATCCTGCTCATCCCAGATCTCGGCGAGGTTCAAGCCGTTGCGCGGTCGCGTGAGACAGCTTCGCGATCGTGTAGTAGACGATGTTCGCCTTGTAGCCACCGAATTCCTGACGTGCAACGATCCGGTCTGTCTTCTTGAAGAGAATTGCCTTGGCGATCAGTCGCTCGAAGTAGATCGTCGTCGGGCGCAAGCCCGCCGAGCTCCTTCATCCGGGTCATGAAGTGGATGAAGTTCTTCTGCGCGCCAAGACTCGCGAGGTGCGGGTACTGATCCCAGACGGCCTCGAACTTCGCGATGTCCGTCTTCGTGAACTTCTGCGACGTCGGCCACTCTTCCTTGAAGCGTCTTCGCCGAGCCGGAGTCGTTTCTCGCGCGAGCGCGTCGGCGTACTGCGCCGCGCGCCCGCTCGTAGAACCATCTCGTCGCGCGCCGTGTCGCCCCAGTAGCCGGCGCCCAGATTGTCCGCGACAGCTTCTCGAGCTCGACGTGGAACGGATCATTGGCAGTCAGGTCCGCCTCGCTGACCTTGTTCTGCGAATTCGCGTAGCGCGAGATGAGCGGCACGATCTCTTCGACGCGCGACTGGGTCGATGACCGTGATCTTCGCCTGGACGCTGACATCGCTCAGGTCGACCTTCGTCCGCATCGCGCGGTGGATCGAGGCCGTTGTCTGGCCGCCGTTTACGATCTGGAGGTCGACGATCCGGGTAATCCCCACGCCACCGTCTGGCAGCTCGACGACTTCGACTCGTGATGCGGTTGCGGAGATCCCGTTGTTGTATGCGAGAAAGCGCGTCGGCTCATCCGCGAGCGTGTCGCGGATTCCGCGGTTGATCTTCCCCTTTGCCTGGAGGAACGAACGAACGTTCAGCTCGAGAAGGCGCGCGCCGTAGGCGTCGTAGATGTCGGCAAGGACGCGTCCCGGCACGACCGCCAGAAACGCTGAGTAGTCCTCGTGTCCGGTCCCGGCCGAGAGGCAGGGCAGTGGCGCCGCCGAAGTTCGCAGCAAGATCGACCTCGATCGGCTCCTGCGGCTGCCCGCTGCTTTCCAGACGGTGGAGCCTCGTGATGTCCCAGACCGACCGGCGAACCTCGACACCATCGACGTCCTCTGGCTCGAGGTACTCGACCGCGGCGACCCCGTCCGTGACAACGAATAGCTTGACGCGTCCGATAGCTCGCGCCGCCTGATGAACGCGCAAGGCCATGTCTCGCGCGTCGGACGATTCCTCGAGTCCATCGTGTACGCCCACCGTTTCGCGCCCGTTCCCAGAATGCCTCGAGCCGACGGAACGCCGTCGCGACCTCGGTCCGCGTGACGCTGGCGGGAGGAACTGTGCCCACGGTAGATCGTCGACACGAGGTTGAGCGTGTCATCGTCATCGATGCCGTATCCGTGTACCTCGATGCCGCGCTCCCGCAGGTAGCACGGCACCGCCTCCTCGAGCTCGCCGGCGTCGACGAGTACGTCGATCAGCCGCGACGTGAACACCTCGGATAGCATCGCCTCGGCGCCCTCGATCGAAGCGTCGAGGGTGATCTCGTTGCGCAGAGACTCCGCGAATTCAGTCAGAGCGCTAGGAGCGGGCACGCTGATCCTCCTAGCGAGCGCGAGCACAGCGTCCTCGTCAACGCGGAACGGGCGGCAAGCCGCAACTGCTCAGCGTGTAAGAGACAGCGCCGACGCCCGGTCGGCAAGCGAGTGCTCCGTGATCCGGGGGAACCCGTCGCGCACTGCGAAGAAGTTGGCCTCGCGGAACGTGTAACCGGTGTGGGCGTAGTTCGCAGCAGTGCACATCGGCGAAACCGGCATCGAGCAGACGATCCTCGAAGAGCGCAGCAACCGGTCCGCCGGCGACCGCGCCGCGAAGCGCTGCGATCGATCTTGCAGAAGCGATTCACCGCTGTCTCGGTGCACATCGAGCGAGACGTGCAGGAGGTGTAGCGCCGGCGTGCCGGTCTCGTCGAGCTGTCTCTCACTCGAGATGCGCACGACCTGTGGCTGATTCGTCGCGGTTGACTTCACCTCGACCGAGCCGGCGGCCATCTGGAAGTCGTGCGCCGCGCCGCTCGGCCCCTGCCACGCCTGGATCGCCTCCTCGAGCCCAACCGCATGTCGAAGGCGATCGCGAATGAACCACAGCTCGGCGTAGAGCCCTCGCTGCCGTTCGCCGCTCAGCCCCTGGGCCTCGCGCTGTAGCAGCCGCATCCACCGCCCGAGCCGACCGAGGAACGACCCGCACCGCCGACTCATCATCGGTCGCCTCGGCGGTCGAGCGCGCGACATCGATGACGAGCGCCGCGAACACGTCGTTGGCGCCCGGCTCGTCGAGCTGCAGTTCGAGCGTCGACTGACCGTCGGGCTCCCCGCGGAGAAGGACGACAGTGACTCCCGCGCGCCGTCGGTAGCTCTTCGATCTGTCCGACAGCGGAGTGCCGACCTCGAAGGAGAAGTGAGCGGCGTGGGCCAGGCGCGAGCGCGGCGAGAAACAGATCGCTCGGTGGATTCCGGGAAGATCCGCTGTTGCTGTCTCCCGTGTGCACCCACCGGGAGCCGGCGCTCGAGATCGGTCCAGATCGCGTCGACGTCCATCAGAAACCGAAGTCGGCCTGCCAGTAACGGTTCGGCACCATGTAACTGATCGTCGGCGCGCCCGGGCTCTCCGGGAAACTCACGGCAAACGACACGAGCGCGCCACCGATGTTGTCGAGGCGCGCGAGCGCTGGGTCAAGCGGATAGACGAGAAGGAGACCCCGCTGCGGCGGACGACATGCGCGCACACTCGGTCCCGCAGGTGCCGTAGGACGCTTCTTGGCGCGTGATTCACCGCGCTCCCAGATGTCGATCGTTCGTTGCGAGGCCGCCTTCCGCTGCTCGGTGGTCAGATCAATCCACTCGTCGCTTGGACTTATCAGCCGGCCAGTTACGTACATGTCATCGGGCGGATTCACGTCCGGGTCTGGACCGCGCTCGGTCAGTCCGACCTCGAGCCCGCCGACCTCACGCCAGAGCGGTGCATCTCGTCTCGAGATCATCACGACCGTCCAGTCGGTCAAGCTCGTCCGCGCTCAACCGCGACCGTACGTACTGCGCGAGCACCGGACCACGCGCCTTCTGCGCCGTCTCCGCGGTCTGCCAGCTTGCAAGAAGCTCGGCCACGTCCTCTCCGGGAACGTTCCTCCAGACGAAATTGTCCGCGATCCGTTCTTCTGACAGGCGGCCCGCTCGCGTCTGCTGCTTGAAGAAAGTGTCGGCCGCCTTGAAGTTCGCGAGCTGCTTGCTCTCGTCACGCTCGAAGATCGTTGTCTCGACGATGCTTCCGGAGAACGTCAGCTCGAGCCTGGTGCTGTTTCGCATCTTCGCGGGAGCCGTGACCAGCAGACCGTCGGGACTCGTACGGACGTACAGCGCGAATCGTTCGGGTGTCGATCCGACCGCGGCCATCTCGTCGAACTTGGCGAGCAGCTCCTCGTTCGCGAGCGTGATGTTGCGGTACCAGAGCTGGAGCTCCTGTGTCGTGTACAGCCGGCACAGGTCACCGTAGCCGGGCCGGTACCCGAACCAGCGACCCATCTGCATCAGCGTGTCGTACATCTTCGACGCGCGAAGGTAGTAGCTGACCGAGAGACCTTCGAGCGTCAGGCCACGCGACAGCTTGTCGCCGCCGATCGCGATGACGCTGACGCCGTCCGGGTGGTCGGCGTACTCGAGCGCGTCGCCGGCGCTTCCGTTGATCTGGCGAACGACGATCTTGCTCGCTGCATCAGCGAGCTGCGCATCGACGTCCTGCCAGGTGACGTCGACGCCGCGATACAGGGCCGGCATCGCATGCGATGGTCGGGACGTAGTCCTCCTCCCAGATGCGTCGCAGCTCATCACGCAGCAGCGAGGCCGCCGTGTCCGTTCCCGTACCTGAGCTGGTTCGTGAGACTCAGCAGCTCGGCCTCGATCTGCTCCGCGACGTGCGCCTGCACGGCCACGAACCGCGTCACGTGCACGAGCATCGAGTTGTGAACCGTGCGGTCGCCGCGAGCCGCGCGCGCAGCGCAGCTGACGACGAACGAGCGCATTGCCTTCTTCAGAGACGGCGGAATCGGCCCCGGCATCCACGTCTTCTTGTGTCGGTCGGGAATCCAGTCGTCGGTGTCGTCGACCGTGCGGACGATCGGCAGGCCGCGTCGCTCTTCCTCGGCTCCGTACTCCTCTGGCGTCACGCCGAAGACCTCGGCCGGACCCATGTAGTTCGAGGGCGGCTTGATCCGGAGGATGAAACTTCGCGGGAACAGATCCTCGCCGTATGTCGGACTCTCCTGATCCTCGTAGATGAAGATGTTCGCGAAGGGTGTGGCGGTGTAGCCGACGTACGCGGACTGCTCGAACGAGAACAGCAGCTTCCGGATCAGACGGTTGATGGTCGTCGGGTCGGTCTCCGCGACGACCTTGCCATCCTCGTCGACCTCCATCTCGACGTCCTTCGTGTTGACGGAGGCGTTGTCCGCCTCGTCGTCGATGACGAGAAGTGGGAGATCCGGTACGACCATCCGGCCGGTCTCCGGATGTGGGCGTTCGTGAATCGACGTGACCCACTCGGTGAAGTTTCGAAGGATCGTCGCGTTCTTCTTCAGCACGAGAAGGACGGGCTGGCTGTCCCGATCGATCCGCGCCGCGATCCGGCTCGCGATCGCCTTCGAAAAGTCGCCGTTCTCCTCGCTCGAGGTCATGCTGATCGCGCCCGGATGCTTCATGCCGCCCTCGCCGACGCCGAGAGCTCGCTGGGTGCCCGTGAAACCGCGGCCGGTTCGGGAGTCGAGACCGAGGAAGCCCTCGTCGAGTCGCCGCTGTGTCTGGCTGCGCAGGCTGTTGTGCATCCCTGCGAGGACGACGATCACCTTGTAGCCCGCGTCCGCCGCCTTGCAGACCAGTCCGGTGTAGTTGGCTGTCTTCCCGCTCTGAACCTGGCCGACGAGCATGCCGCGGCGATCCCACGCACCTTCTCGGCGAGGCCACTCGAGGCGACCAATAATTTCGTCGGTGATCGCGTCGAGCCGGTTCACGACCTCAACCGGCATCGGCGATTCGAAATGAGATAACGGCGGTACGCGCTCCAGAACCTCCACTCGATCTCGGGCCTGCGTCGGTTCAGCCAGTCCTCGTGGCCGCGGTCGTCGCCGAGAACAGACGCTTCGCCGACGAAGACGCTAACGCTCGCCTCGACGACCCTCCGTAGATGATGCTGCTCGACTTCGACGTTCGGGAACAGCTGCCCGATCGTTTGAAGCGCGAGCGCTACTGAGCGGTCGAGATCGTCGGGTGTCGGATTTTCCGTGCCGGCGAGAACCACGAGCGCCAGATCGATCGCCTTCTGCGTCGCGGTCTCGAGTACCGCGATCAGCCGCCACTGCCACTAGCGAAGGCCCTCCGCGTAGGCTGCAACAACCTCGGGGTGACTGTCGAACGGTTCGATTCGCGCGAGCACCTCGAGCGCCGCATCGGGAGCTGCGCCACCGGCGACAAGGTCGTGATGGAGCTTCTCGAGGAGATCCAGAACCTCTCTGGACTTCCCGTGAAATGGCAGACGTAGGTGGGAATGGTCCGGGTTCTCGCTCGCGTCCATAGTGATCGCAGTGACCGGGATGCTCTCCTCAATGAGCCGGAGCACCTTCTCGAGGAGCGACCGATCATCGCCCAGCTCGTCGAGCGTCGACTGGATCAGTGGATGCTCGCGGTTGACGAGATACCTGATCTCGCCGTCACGGAGCTCCTGTCTCTTCCAAACGAAATCCCGGACGGTCGGCGAACGTCGGGCCAGTCGACTTGCCGCGAAACCGGTAGGCGTCGGCCGCGGCGCGGCGTGTTCGCTGTGCAATCCGGCGCATGTCTTCGCGGAGCGACAGCGGGATCTGCGCAGTCGCCTTCCGAACGTCGATCCGCCAGGCGATGTCGAGGCCGCTATCGAGGTCGACTTGGATCCGCGCGAGCTTGTAGTGCTCCTCCTGCTTGAAGGGCAGACCGAGGTAGTCGCCCGGCACTAGTAGTCGGCGGCCGCGATAGACGAAGAATCCCTGGTGCGCGTTCCAGCCCTTCGGGCCCGACGCGCGCCGGTGATCGTCTGCGCTCATCTTGCTGAAGTACGGGAGCACCCATGGCTGGACGTCGATCAACAGTCCGTCGAGCCGCAGACTGCTCCGGGGCAAGCTGCTGCGTCGCTGGGTGAGTGGTGAGGAATGGATCCCAGGCCGACAACCGAGTTGCCGTTGACATGGAGGCTGAGCCCGCCCTTGCCGAGGAAGCGGTGAAACACCATTCGCGAGATGCTCCTCGACCGCCTCGACCTCCTCGAAGAAACGGTCGCGCGCCGATTCGTCCTCGGCGGCGGCGTCGCCGATCCGGTCGAGGCGGTCAAGCAGCACGACCGTCCCCGTTCTCATCCCGGCGAGCGGAGCGAGCGCGAGCGGATGACGCGCTGGATCGGCATCGTGGAGGAGCGACCACGGCCAGTCGTGGTCACGAAATCGAGGTCCCACCGTCTTACGCCGGCATCTCCGCTCTCAGCACGGGATGCAACGGTGAGCGAGCGGCTCTGCGAGAACCCAGCGGTCTTGAGGCCGAGCCCGAAGCGCCCGAGATCGTCGGGTGCACGCTCTTCCACAGGACTGCGACTCCCGAGGCGCATCGCGTTCGTGAGCCTCGCGGCATCCATGCCGTCGCCGTCATCTCGAACAGCGATCCAGGAGTCCCGGCCGGCCCACTGAAAGTCGACCCAGACGTTGCTCGCGCGAGCTGTAATCGAGTTGTCGATCAGATCCGCGATCGCGGTCGGCAGCCGATAGCCGAACGCCCGCATGCTCTCGATGAGTGCCGCGGGGTCTGGCGGAACATCCTCCACCCTCTGACCGGCGATCCCTCCTCGGTGAGATTGCCGCACTTGCTGCCGCCACTCATCCGCTATCCGTGCCGTTCGGCTCAACCCCTCTGCTCGTGACCCTCGTCCGCAAAAAACCAACGACGCTCAGGATGATCCACGGCGACGTGTCCCGCAAGGACACGTCTAGCCCATCGGGTTGCGACTGTCAACACTTACTCGAGGGTTTCCAGGACGGCGTCACGGCCGCGTAGGCATCCGGACTCTCGACCGCCGCCCACTGTCTCCTCCGTCGCGGCTCCGGACGCGCACCATTGGCTGGAGACGGGCCGCCGGGCGACGCACGCGTCCGCTGTAAGGACTCATCGCCGGCGCCTCAGCGTGCGGCTCTCCGGCTGCCTCAGCGCTAATTCGCGCGACGACCGCCGCGGCATTCAGGCCTGGCGTCCCAGTCGGCCAAAGCTCGGTTGAACCGGGCTATAAGCGCCTCGCCAAAGGGACTACCGAAAGACGCGATTCGATCCAGCCTCTCGAGCTCGTTGCACGCGAGCGTGGTGACCTCTAGATCAATTCCGCAGCTTCTTCTCCTCGTACCCGCTACGAGGTACGTTCCGGGACATGTCCGATAAGTACGCGCTCCAAGAGTGGGTAGTCGAGGCACTCGCTGCACGCGGCGGATCCGCGACGGTCCTTGAAGTCGCTGCCGATCTGTGGGGGCACCACGAGGATGACCTGCGTGCATCGGGTGACCTCTTCTTCACTTGGCAGTACGACATGAGGTGGGCGGCGACTGCCTTGCGGCACGCGGGGAGGATCCGCGGGGCTTCGACCTCGCCGCGCGGTGTCTGGGAGCTGAGCTAGCAGCCGGTTAGGCCAGCGGTGGTTGCGCTGCGCCGTCTGTGACGTACTGTCACCTGACGATGGCCGGTCGGGAGAATTGGGCCGAACCGAAACTAGGAAAACCTTTGCGTATGAGGAGCTTCTAAGGGCGGCCGTGGGCTCGAACCAGTGACCCCCAGCTTGTTGAGCGTCGTCACGGCGCCGACGCGCGAAGATCCCTGAGCTTGAGTTCTCCCGACTCTCCCCCGTGGGAACGTCGCGGCCGCCGCCCATCAGGTGGCGGTCGGTCGCTGCGAGATCGGCCCCGAGGCCGAGCAGTAGACCTTCCGCGCTCACCGAAGGGCTCGACGTGATGAAGAGCACCACGCCGTCCTGCGGCGCGACGATCTCCTCGCGCACGTCGCCCCAGAGGTCGCGGATCCGGCCGAGCACCTGCCCGGCGCCGACCTCGTCGCCGGCCTCGACCGCCCAGTCCCACCAGCCCGCCTCCTTCGACGCGCAGCCAGACGAAGGCTGCCGACGCGGCGCTGGTTCGCCGGCGGCGGCTCCGGCGCGCCCGGCAGCATCCCGAGCGCGCGCAGCGCGTTCCGCACACCGTCGGCGAGCATCGCCGTCGCCTGCTCCTCGAGCAGGCCGCGCCCGCCCGCCTCCGCGATCACGCCCGGGACACCGGCCTGCGGCCGCAGCGCTCGTCGTCATGCCGCCGAGGCCGCCTTCCTTCCGCTCCTCGCGGACGACGTACGGCAGGTTGAACGCGACCGCGATCTCGTGCGCCTGCTCCTCGACCGGCGACGCGTCGTAGATCGCGAACGGCTCCAGCGCCTCGACCTGGTCGCCGCCGTGCAGGTCGAGCAGCACGTCGGCCGGCTCGATCAGCGTCTCGTAGATCGAGCGCGCCAGCACGTCCGTGTACGTGCCGTCGTACGAGCCCGGGAAGCAGCGGTTCAGGTTCTTCCCGTCGACCGGCACCACGAACGGCGAGCGCTGCGCGGAACGACTCCATGCTCACCACCGGCACCGCCGTGATCGTCCCCTTCAGCTCGTTCGTGTCGAGCTCGTTCATGAACCGCGTCACCGCCGCGATCGACGAGTACTCGCACCCGTGGATCCCGCCGATCAGCGACACCTTCGGCCCGTCGCCCGCCTCGCCGTGCGCGACGAACGCCGGATGCTCGAGCCCCTTCAGCAGCTCGTGCTCGAACTCGATCACCGTCTTCTCGATCATGTCGCCTCCTCGATCACCTCGGGAACATGCGCCGCCGGACGCTCCGTCCACGCGAAATGGCACGCGGCGACGTGATCGCCGCCCGCGAGCACCGGATCCTCCGTCGAACAGAGCGGCTCCTGCGCGATCGGGCAGCGCGGATGGAACCTGCAGCCGGTCGGCAGGTCGATCGGGCTCGGCGGATCGCCCACCACCGCCCGCGCCCTCCGACACCCGGCCCGGCACGAGCCGCGGCACCGCCCGCAACAGCCCCTGCGTGTACGGATGCCGCGCGTTCGTGAACAGCTCGTCCGTCGGCGCCTCCTCCACGATCCGCCCCAGGTACATCACCGCCACCCGGTCGGCGACATGCCGCACGACCGCCATGTTGTGCGCGATCAAGAGCATCGTCAGCCCGAGCTGATCCCGCAGCTCCTCGAGCAGGTTCAGCACCGTCGCCTGCACCGACACGTCGAGCGCGGACACCGGCTCGTCCGCGATCAAGAGCTCCGGCTCGAGCGCCAGCGCCCGCGCGATCGCCACCCGCTGCCGCTGCCCGCCCGAGAACTGCCGCGGATGCGCATCGAGCGCACGCGCTCCCAGCCCGACCAGGTCGAGCAGCTCGCGGCAGCGCGCGTCGATCGCCGCCTTCGGAACCATGTTGTGCGCGCGCAGCAGCTCCGCCAGCGTCTGCCGCACCGTCATCCGCGGGTTCAGCGACGAGTACGGATCCTGGAACACCATCTGGATCCGCCGGCGCCGCGACCGCTCGCGCTTCGCGGTCAGCGCCTCGCCCTCGTAGCGGATCGTCCCCTCAGTCGGGTTGCAGAGCCCGACGATCGCGCGCCCGAGCGTCGACTTGCCGCAACCCGACTCGCCGACGAGGCCAAGCGTCTCGCCGCGCGTCAACGTCAGATCGACGCCGTCGACCGCACGCAGGATCTCCGGCTCCAGCCGGCGCAGCCTGCGCGCGAGCCCGCCGCGCAACTCGTAGTGCACGTGCAGGCCTCTGACCTCGAGCAGAGTCTCAGCCACCGGCGATCACCGGCTCTCGCTGCACCTCGAGCGCGACCTGGTCGTGGTGCAGGCAGCGCGCCGCGCGGTCGGCGCCCAGCTCGAGCAGCGGGATCGGGCCGGCGAGGCAGTCCTCCTGCACGAACTGGCAGCGCGGATGGAAGCGGCAACCCTGCGGCGGCGAGGCCAGATCGGGCGGCGAGCCCGGGATCGACGACAGCTGCTCGCGCACGACGTCGAAGTCGGGCACCGAGCGCAGCAGGCCGAGCGTGTACGGATGCCGCGGCTCGCGGAACACGGCCTCGACCGTCCCCGTCTCGACCACCTGGCCCGCGTACATGACCGCGAGCCGGCGGCACGTCTGCGCGATCACCGCGAGATCGTGCGAGACGAACACGAGCGCGACGTCGAGCTCGTCGCTGCAGCTGCCGCAGCAGCTTCAGGATCTGATCCTGGATCGTCACGTCGAGCGCCGTCGTCGGCTCGTCGCAGAGGATCAGCTTCGGGTTGCCGGAGAGCGCGATCGCGATCATCACGCGCTGGCGCATCCCGCCCGACAGCTCGTGCGGGTACGCCTCCGCGCGCCGCACCGGATCGGGGATCCCGACGAGCCGCATCAGCTCGAGCGCCCGCGCCTTCGCGTCGCGCCGCGACTGCCCGAGCCGCACCAGCGGCTCCTCGGCGATCTGCTCGCCGACGCGCATCACCGGGTTGAGCGCCGTCATCGGCTCCTGGAAGATCATCGAGACGGTCGTGCCGCGCAGCTCGCGCCGCGTGTCCTCGCTCGCAGCCGTCGAGGTCGACGCCGGCGATCTCGACCGTGCCGCCGGTGATCCGCGCCGTCCGCGGCAGCAGCCCGACCAGCGCGCGCAGCGCCATCGTCTTGCCCGAGCCCGACTCGCCGACCAGGCCGAGCGCCTCGCCCGGCTGGACGTCGAACGAGGCGCCGTCGACCGCGCGCAGCGTGCCGCGCGCGAGCTTGAACTCGACCTGCAGATCGCGGACGCGGAGCAGCGGCTCGCTCACTCGGGCCTCAACAGGTCGGCGAGCCCGTCGGCGAGCAGCGAGAGCCCGAGCGCGGTGATCACGACCGCGATCCCGGGAACCGTCGAGAGCTCCCAGTGCGTCGTCAGGTACGTCTGGCCGTCGGCGATCATCCGCCCCCAGTCCGGCGTTCGGCGGCTGCACGCCGAGCCCGAGGTAGCCGAGCGTGACGATCGCGAGGATGTCGAGCACGATGTCCGACATCGCGAAGACGATCGCCTGCGTGATCACGTTCGGCAGCAGGTGCCGGAAGAGAATGCGCGCGTCGGAGAGACCTCCGGCCTTGGCCGCGAGCACGTAGTCGCGCCGCTTCGCGACCAGCACCTCGCCGCGGACGATCCGCGTGTACGAGACCCAGCCGACGATCGTGATCGCGATGTAGATGTTGCGCGTGCCCGAGCCGAGCGCGAAGACGAGCGCGATGATCAGCACGTAGAACGGGAACGCGACGACGACGTTGACGAGCCAGTTGGTGATCGTGTCGACCCAGCCGCCGTAGTAGCCGGCGACGAGCCCGATCAGCGTTCCGAGCGTGAACGGGAAGAGCACGGCGAGGAACGCGACCTTGAGGTCGGTGCGCGCGCCGTAGACGAGCCGCGACCAGACGTCGCGGCCGAGGTCGTCGGTGCCGAGCCAGTGCGAGCTGGACGGTCCCTGCAGCGTGTGCAGCAGGTCCTGGCTCGTCGGCCCGTGCTGCGTGATCAGCGGCGCCGCCAGCGCTGCCAGCACGATCAGGCCGAGGATCGAGACGCCCGCGACGAAGCTCGGCGTGCGGTACCAGCGCCTCGCGAACCCACGGCGGTGCTCGATGACCTGCGCCTCGACGACCGCTTCGGCGGCGACGGCCATCACTCGAACCTCACCCTCGGGTCGAGCAGCGCGTGTGCGACGTCGGAGAGCAGGTAGACGAGCACGACCATGATCGAGAACACGAGCGTCACCGCCTGCACGACGGGGAAGTCGCGCTGGAAGATCGAGTTGATCATCAGCTGGCCGATTCCCGGCAGCGCGTAGACCTGCTCGATCACGAGCGTGCCGCCGACGAGGTAGCCGATGTTGACGCCGAGCACGGTGACGGTCGAGATGACGGCGTTGCGGAGCGCGTGGCGGACGAGCACGCGCGACTCGGGCAGCCCCTTCGAGCGCGCGGTCGTCACGTACTCCGACTCGAGCACCTCGAGCAGGCTCGCGCGCAGGCTGCGGATCAGGATCGGCGCGATCCCGAAGGCGACGGTCAGCGCGGGCAAGAACATCGAGTGCAGGTGGCCGGCGAAGCCGTTGCCGTAGCCGCCGACCGGGAACGCGCGGCCGAGGTGCAGCCCGAACACGAGCAGCAGCACGATCCCGACCCAGAACGGCGGGAAGCCGAGCCCGACCAGCGGCACCGCGCGCACGACGTGGTCGGGGATCCGGTCGCGCTTCGTCGCCGCGATCGCCGCCAGCGGCACCGCGATCAGCACCGAGAGCAGCGTCCCGAAGCCGATCAGCCACAGCGTCACCGGCAGCCGCTGCAGCACGAGATGGCCGGCCGAGACGCCGTAGAAGAGCGAGTCGCCGAGGTTGCCGTGCAGGACCCGCCCCATGAACTTCCCGTACTGGACCCAGATCGGCCGGTCGAGGCCCCACTCGTGGTGGAGCAGGGCGACCCGCGCCGGCGTCGCCTGGTTGCCGAGGATCGTGGCCGCCGGATCGCCCGGCACCAGGTGGATCAGGAAGAAGACGAGGATCGTGACGCCGAGCGTGATCGGCACCAGTTGCAGCAGGCGCCGCAGGACGTACCCACCCAGGTTCATCCGTGCCTTTCAGCCCGCGAGGACGAGGTGCCCGTCACCGGGCCCGCCGGACACCTCGTCAGACCGTCACCCGAGCCAGACATCCTCCAGGTGGAAGTTACCGAGGGGAGACACGAAGAACCCGTGGACCTTGCTCGAGTAGGCGTACGGGAAGGGCGAGTAGTAGAGGTAGCCGGCCGACGCCTGCTCCGCCGCCAGCCGCTGCATTTGCGCATAGAGCGCGCGCCGCTTGGCGGGATTCACGGCGCGCTGCGCCTGGTGCACGAGCGACGTCACCTGCGCGTTCCCGTAGCCGGTGAAGAACGACTTGGCGCCGCCCTTGATGTCGACGGCGAACTCGGCGAGCTCGTCCGGGTCGGTGATGTCGTTCTGCCAGTACGAGATCCCGAGCTGGTACTTCATCTGCTGGATCAGCGAGTACTCGGTGCTCGAGTCGACCGGCTTGAAGCTGAGCGAGATGCCAAGGCTCTTGAGCGACGCCTGCAGGATCTGCCCGATCGCGTTGTGGACGTGATCGCCGGCGGCGACGACCATCTCGACCTTGAAGCCGTTCGGGAACTTCGACTTGGCGAGCTCGCTCTTCGCCTTTGCCAGGTCGTACTGGAGGCCCGGCGACTTCGGGTCGTAGTACTCGAGGCCCGGAGGCATGAACGAGTTCGCCGGCTTGCCGTAACCCGAGAGCACCGACTTGACGATCGCCTGGCGGTCGATCGCGTACGAGATGGCACGGCGCACGTGGACGTCTCCGAGCGGCGCGTAGGTGGTGTTCCAGAGCAGGTAGTCGGTGCGCGTCGACGGGAACAGCTTCGTGACGATCCCCGACGTGTGCTGCAGCGTCGAGATCGTGTTGAAGGCGGGGAACTCGTCGATCTGGATCTGCCCGCCGCGCAGCTGCAACAGCCGCGTGTTCTCGTCGCTGACGAAGCTGAAGGTGACGCTGTCGAGGTACGGCTTGCCCTGCTGCCAGTAGTTCGGGTTCCGCTTCAGGGTGACGGTGGAGCCGACGACGCGCTTGTCCCACATGAAGGGGCCGGTGCCGACCGGGTGCTTGTAGAAGGCGGTCTTCGTCTCACCGCCGTAGTTCTTCGGCACGACCGCGTTCGCGAAGAGCGAGATGTCGGACAGGAACGGCGCCCACGGGTACTTGAGGTTGACGACGACCGTGCTCGAAGTCGGCGCCGCGACACTCTTGATCGCCGCGTCGATGTAGCCCCACCCCTTCGTGTTCGCGCGCGCCTGGTCGATCGAGAACTTCACGTCGGCCGAGGTCATCGCGTTGCCGTTCGAGAACTTGACGCCGGGACGAAGCGTGAACGTGTACGTCTTGCCGCCGCGCGACACCTTGTATCCGGTCGCCAGCCACGGGCGCAGGCTCTTGCCGTCGGTCGTGTTCATGTAGAGCGGCTCCATGATCTGCTCGCCCGGCCAGATCGACTCGTTCTGGAAGACACTCGTCAGGTCGAACGACTCGGAGTCCTCACGGCGCGCGATCGTGATCGAGCCGCCGCGCTGCGGCGAGGAGGCGGTCGCCCGGTGCGGCGTGACGGCGCCTGCGGTGACTCCTCCGAGGGTGGCGGCAGCCAGGCCGGCGCCGATCAGCACGAGCACGCGGGAGCGCTTCATCTCAAGTCTCCTTCGCCCGGGACGGTCAGCCGCTGCGGGATGCGAGCGCCGCCCGAAGAGTGAACATATCCAGTCCAGCTGGACAACCCCACCACACCGGCGGAGGCAAGTCAAGCGCTAGAAGCGCGGCGGCGTGATCGCGCTGATCTGGATCACGGTCTCGGTCCCGCGGTTCTCGGTCGTGTGCGGGATCGAGCAGTCGAAGACGATGCTGTCGCCGGTCTCGAGCGTGTACTCCTCCTCGCCGATCACCGACGTCAACGTGCCGGCGATCACCACGCAGCACTCGCGGCCCGGGTGCGACATCGGCTCGACCGGCGGGTGGTTCGGTTCGAGCTCGATCCACACGAACTCGATCTCGGAGGTCAGGTCGGGGGTCAAGAGCTCGTAGACCACGTTCGACTCCGGCAGCTGCAGGCGCCGCCGGTCGCTGCGGCGGACGACGCTCACGCGAGGCGCGGCCGGTTCCGTCTCGACCTCGCTCAGGTCGCCGCTCATGAAGAACTCGGCGAGCGGGACGTCGAGCCCCGCGGCGATCCGGCGGAGCGAGCTGACCGACGTGCCGGACGTACCGGTCTCGATCTGGTTGATCATGCTCGTCGAGACGCCGGAGCGCGCGGCGAGCGCACGCGTCGTCAGTCCGCGCAGGCGGCGCAGCTCGCGCAGCCGCAGGCCGAGCAAGCGGCGGTCACGCGCGGCGGCTGCGCCTTCCGGGGTCGCGTCACCGAGCGCCATTTCCCGCAATCAACGCCGTCACGTCGTCCACCGGCAGACCATAACCGACCCTCCCGAACGCGCCCTCGACGGTCTCGGCTGCGAACAGCGCGTTCACGACCGCCTCCTCCACCGCCTCGACGGCGGACTGGAAGAGGGGATCCAGCCACGCGCCGTCGGGGCGGGGAGAGCTGTGCGCCGTCGCGAACGCGACGGCGTAGTCACCAGAGCTGTGGTGGCCGTACGTCCCCGTGCGGCCGAGGCCGTACTGCGCACGCATCGCGAGCCGGCGCAGCTGGCGCGCGTCGAGCGGCGCGTCGGTCGCGAGCACGACGATGCACGAGCCGCCGACGCGCTCCGGCTCGGGGCGCCGGTCGACGAGCAGGCGCCCGACGGCGACGCCGCCGATCACGAGGTCGCTGCGAGAGCCGAAGTTGGCGAGCACGAGCGCGCCGACGACCTGGTCGCCGGCCCGCCGCGAGGCGGTGCCGATGCCGCCCTTCCAGCCGAAGCAGAGCATGCCGGTTCCCGCGCCGACCGCTCCTTCCGGGACCGGGACCGCCGTCCGCAGCGTCGATCGCTGCCAGCACGTGCTCGGGCGAAACGCGCATCGCGCCGATCTCGTTCAGCCAGCCGTCGTTGCACTCGAACACGAGTGGGTTCAGCGTGCGCACGTCCTCCTCGGCACCGTTGTCGCGAAGGGCGTGGCGGACGACGCCGCTGTACGCGGCGCCGACACTGAAGGTGTTCGTGAGCACGATCGGCGTCTCGATCATCCCGAGCTCGTCGACCTGGGTCGTGCCGATTGCCTTGCCGAAGGCGTTGATCGCGTGGACGGCGGCGGGCACCGGCTCGTGCAGGAGATCGCCGCCGTGCGGAACCACGGCGGTCACGCCCGTACGTACGCACGCGTCGTCGTCGACGTAGAGGGTCGTGTGACCGACGCGCACACCGGCGACGTCGGTGATCGCGTTCGCCTTGCCCGGCTCGAGCACGCCGAGCACGACGCCGCGGTCACGGGCGCGCTCGCTCACGCCGCGCTCGCCCGCTGCTTGACGACGCCGCCGGCGAGCTCGACGATGCGCGCCGCGACCACCCTCGCGGGATCGACGATCCGCACGGCAGCGTCGAGCTCGAGCGCCGGGAACTCTGTACAGCCGAGCACGATCACGTCGGCGCCGCGCTCGACGAGCCGCGCGAGGGCGCGGCCGACCGCGGGCTGCACCGGGTCGCCGCCCTTCAGCCCGTAGACGGCCGCCATCACCTGCTCCTGCTCAGCAGCGGCCGGAACGATCGTCTCGATCCCGACCGCGCCGAGTGCCGTCTGGTAGACGCCGGAGGCCACGGTGCCCGTGCTCGCGAGCACGCCTGCGCGCACCGGCCTCAGCTCGAGCGCCGCCAGGTACGCAGCGGTTTCTCTTACCCACGAGACGAGCGGAATCTCGACCGCTCGCGTCACCTCGTCCGCGTAGGCGTGAGCCGTGTTGCACGGCATCACGAGCAGGTCGGCGCCCATCTGCTCGAGTCGCCGCGCGACGCGGACGAGCGCGCCGACGGGGCTCGGGCCGTCGCCGACCAGGGCGAGCGTCCGGTCGGGAATCGCCGGGTCGCTCTCGATCAGCAGATGCAGGTGATCCTGATCGCGGCCGGCCTCGGTCGCATCGACGACGCACTGGAGGAACTGCGCGGTCGCGCCGGGCCCCATGCCGCCGATCACCCCGACCGTCTTCCGCCCGGCGGGCGCGGTCCCGGTCATGCCTGCGGGGTCTCGAAAGGGTGCGCCTCGCGCCAGTCGCGAACGACGTCGACGACGCGGCGGAAGGACGCGCCGGGTGTCGCCTTGATGTGCGCGATCAGCTGCTCGAGGATCCGCATCCGACCGCCGCGGCCGATCACCTGCGGATGGAAGGTGATTCCGAAGACGCCTGCCGGCACCTGCTCGACCATGTAGTCGAAGTCGGTCGTCCACATCGACAGCGTCTTGTCGTAGCCGGAGAGCCCGGGCAGCCCGAACCCCTTCACGAACTCGAGCTGCGGGTAGTCGTCGAGCGACCACGAGACCGGCACCTCGACGAGGTCGACCTCCGGCCCGAAGAGGTACGGGCCGTCGACGTTCGCGACGTCGCCCTGCCGGCAGCGGTACAGCTCGAAGTCCTGCGCCATCATGCTCGAGTCGTAGTCGAAGCCGTACTCGAGCAGCAGTTCGACCGAGACCGGCGACAGCTCCCAGCCGGGCGAGCGGTAGCCGGCCGGCCGCTGCCCGGTGACGCGCTCGATTGCCTCGAGGCCGCGCTCGAGCACCCGGCGCTCCTCAGCCGGCTCGAGGTCGGCCGGGCTCTCGTGCAGGTAGCCGTGGTGGCCGATCTCGTGGCCGCGCGCGACGAGCTCGCGGCAGTGCTCCGGGAACGTGTCGACGGTGTGGCCGGGCACGTAGAAGCTCGCCGGAATCTGCTCGCGCTCGAGCAGTGCGAGGATCCGGCCGAGCCCGACGCGGGCGCCGAACTCGCCTCGCGAGAGCGCCGAGGGTGTCGGCTGCGCGTAGGGGCCGAGCCAGACCGAGAGCGCGTCGAAGTCGAAGCTCAGGCAGGCGGTGGGGCCGTCGCTCATGCCGCTCCTCCCTGGCCATCTCTGATGGACATGTCCAGTGTGATAGAACAACTTGAGCAGATCGGTCCCCGCAAGTCAATCCAAGGCGGAGAGCGGCAGATGGCGCGCGAGCACGTGATCGACCCGGCCCGGATCCATCACCGCTGGGACTCGACGCTCGAGCCTACCCTCACGATCGAGTCAGGCGACCTCGTGTCGTTCGAGCTCGCGATGGCCGGGCGCGGCCAGGTCGCCGAGGGCGTCGACTACGCCGACACGTCCTTCGACTGGGACACGCTCTACAACCTGCTCGGGCCGGTTTGGGTCGACGGCGCCGAGCCCGGCGACACGCTCGAGGTGGAGATCGTGGCGCTCGAGGCCGGCGCATGGGGCTGGACGGCCGTGCTGCCCGAGCTGGGATTGCTGCCCGACGACTTCCCGACTCCCGTGCTGCGCACGTTCGACCTACGAAACGGCACACACGTGTGGGTCACGGACGGGGTTGCGGTTCCGATCGAGCCCTTCCTCGGCACGCTGGGCACGCATCCCGGCAGCCCTGAGGTGGCGCCGCCGTTCCCGCCGCACCGCGGCGGCGGCAACATCGACAACCGCCACCTCGTGGCCGGCTCGACCGCCTGGTTTCCCGTGTGGTGCGAGGGGGCGCGCTTCTCGTGCGGCGACCCGCACGCCGCCCAGGGCGACGGCGAGGTCTGCGTCTCCGCGGTCGAGTGCGACATGCACGCGACGCTCCGCCTGTCGCTCCACCGGCGCACGATTGCCGCGCCGGCGTACGACGTGCCCGCGGGCGGCCGCGATCGCGGCGCCGGCGGTTACCTCGGAACGATGGGGATCGACGCCGACCTGATGCAGGGCGCGAGGCTCGCGGTGCGCGCGATGATCGAGCGCCTCAGTGTCGAACGCGGCCTGGCCCGCGAGGACGCCTACGTGCTGGCGAGCCTCGCGGGCGATCTGCACATCCACGAGATCGTGGACGCCGGCGTCTGGAACGTCGGGTTCACGATCCCGTGCGACGTGTTCGTCTCCTGACCGTCGGCGCTAGCCGAGCCAGGCGTCCTCCAGGTGGTAGTTGCCGAGCGGGTACACGAAGAACCCGTGGAGCTTGCTCGAGTACGCATACCGGAACGGCGAGTAGTACAGGAACCCGAGGAACGCGTCGTGCGCGGCGATCTTCTGCAGCTGGGCGTAGAGCTTCGCCCGCTTCGGGATGTTGGTCTCCCGCTCCGCCTGGTGCGAGAGGTTGATCACCGTCGGGTTGTTGTAGTCGGTGTAGAACGAGTGGGCGCCGCCGCCCTTCGGGTCGATCGCGAACGCGACGAGCTCGTCCGGGTCGGCGATGTCCATCGTCCAGTAGCTGAAGCCGAGCTGGTAGTTCTGCTTCTCGATGTCCTGGAACTCGGTCGAGGTGTCCTCCTGCTTGAAGGTCACGTTGATCCCGAGGTTCTTGAGCTGGTTCTGCATGATCTGGCCCATCGCGGCCTCGACCTGCGCCCCGGCGCCGACCAGCAGCGTCACCTTGAAGCCCTTCGGGTACTTCGACTTCGCCATCTCGGCCTTCGCCTGCGCGATGTTGAACTGCAGGCCGCCGCTCGCCTTGCTGTAGAACGGCACCTGCGGCGGCAGGAACGAGTTGGCCGGCGTGCCGTGGCCGAACAGCACCGACTTGACGATCGCCTGCCGGTCGATCGCGTAGGAGATCGCGCGGCGCACGTGCACGTCGGCGAGCGGCGCGTACTTCTCGTTCATGTCCAGGTAGTCGGTGCGCGTCGACGGGAACAGCGACATCGTCACGCCGGAGGTGTGCTGCAGCTTGGTGATCGAGTTGAACGGCGGGAACTCGTCGACCTGGATCTGGTTCCCGCGCAGCTGCAGCTCGCGCGTGTTCTCGTCGGTCACGAACGACCACGTGACCGAGTCGAGGTACGGCTTGCCCTTCTGCCAGTAGAACGGGTTGCGCTTGAAGGTGACCGACTGGCCGACGACGCGCTTGTCCCACATGAACGGCCCGGTGCCGATCGGGTGCTTGTAGAACGCCGTGCGCGACTGGCCGGCGAAGTGGTTCGGGATGATCCCGTTCGCGAACAGCGCGATGTCGGCGAGGAACGGCGCCCACTTGTACTTGAGGTGGAAGACGACCGTGTCGGGCGACGGTGCCGTGATGTTCTTGATCGCGGCGTCGAGGTAACCCCAACCCTTCAACTGCGCGCGGGCGTCGTCGAGCGAGAACTTGACGTCGGCCGACGTCATCGTCTGACCGTTCGAGAACTTGACGCCCTGCCGGAGCTTGAAGGTATAGCGTCTTGCCGTCGGCGGACTCCTTGTAGCTCGTCGCGAGCCACGGCTTCTCGCCCTTGCCGTCGGCGGTGACGGTGTAGAGCGGCTCGTTGATCTGCTCGGCGAGCCAGATCGACTCGTTCTGGAAGACGTTCGTCTTGTCGAACGACTGCGAGTCCTCGATGCGCGCGATCGTGATCGAACCGCCGCGCTTGGGCGTCGCAGCCGCGGCGGTGCGGTGCGAGGTGTGGCCGGCCAGGGCGGCCGCCGAACCGGCAGCGGCGACCAGCAGGGCGAGCACGAACAACAGAAGCGGGCTACGTGCCTTCACGGTCACTCCTTCGAACGGGGAAGCCAGGGTGGTGTTCTGTATACAACACACAGCACACCCCGCGAAGCATGCTCGAGTACCCCCCAGCCCTCGCCCTCGACGACGAACCGCCCCATCCGGCCGAGCACAAGCTGCTCAGCCGCACCGTCGCCGACTGGCTGGCGGAGCGGATCATCATGGGCGAGGAGGCTCCCGGAGCCCGTCTGACCGAGACCGACCTGGCCCATCGGGCCGGGGTGAGCCGCTCGCCCGTCCGCGAGGCGCTGCGGATCCTCCAGAGCGAGGGCCTGGTCGACATCGTCCCGCGCTACGGCGCCCAGGTCGCCCACATCGGGATCGCCGACGTCGAGGAGCTCTACGCCTGCCGGATGCTGCTCGAGCCGGTCTGCACGCGGCTCGCGGTCGGCGCCCTCACGCCCGACGGCGTCGCCGACCTCGACCACCTGCGGGCGCAGATGGAGGAGGCGGTGCGGAACCCGCGCCACTTCCTCGCCGTCAACGTCCACTACTTCCGCACGCTCGCCCTCCACTGCCCGAACGACACGCTGCGCGAGCTCGTCGAGCTGACCTGGAAGAAGGCCGTCCGCTACTGGAGCATCTTCGCGCGCCTGCCCCGCTACGCCGAGGTCTCGATCGTCCAGCACGCGACGCTGCACGACGCCGTCCGCCGCGGCGACGGGGCGGCGGCCGAGCGGGCCGACCACCTGATCCTCGAGCGGGCCCTGCAGGAGATCGTCGCCACCTTCGAGCACCTGACGTGACCGACTACGTCGTCGTCGGAGCGGGCGCGATCGGCGGCACCGTCGGGGCACGGCTGGCGCGCGACGGCCACTCGGTGCTCTTCTGCGACGCCGACGCCGACCACGTCGCCGCGATCAACGCCAACGGCCTCGCGATCGAGGGCCCGGTCGAGACGTTCACGGCCGGCGCGCCGGCGATCGCACCCGACCAGCTCCCGGACGAGCTGCACGCCGTGCTGCTCGCGGTCAAGTCGCAGCACACCGACGCCGCGCTGGCGGCGATCGCGCCGCGGCTCGCGCCGGACGGCTTCGTCGTCTCGCTCCAGAACGGGATCAACGAGCCGCAGATCGCCGCCCGCGTCGGCGCGGAGCGCACGGTCGGCGCGTTCGTCAACTTCGGCGCCGACTACCTCGAGCCGGGCCGCATCTTCGTCGGCGGCCGCGGCGCGCTCTACGTCGGCGAGCTCGACGGCCGACGCAGCGAGCGGCTCGAGCAGCTGCTGCGCGACCTGCCGGACGCGAAGGAGACCGCCAACATCATCGGCTTCCTCTGGGCGAAGGAGGCCTACGGCGCGATGCTGTTCGCGACCGCCGTCTCCGACCTCTCGATCGCCGACGCGCTCGCCGAGCCGCGCTACCGCGGCGTCTTCGTCCAGCTCGCCCGGGAAGTGCTGGCGGCCGCGCCGGTGCCGGTCGAAGCGTTCGACGGCTTCGACGCCGACGACCTCGACGGGTCGGTCGAGCGGCTCGTCGAGTTCAACCGCCGCTCCGCCAAGACGCACTCGGGCATCTACCGCGACCTGATGGTGCGGCGGCGGCCGACCGAGAAGTCGATCCTCGCCGGCATCGACGGCCCACTGCTCACGCGGACGCTCGAGCTGATCACGGAGATCGAGGAGGGCCGCCGCACCTGCGAGGTCGCGAACCTCGAGCTGCTCGCCGCCTACCAGCGGCTGCAGGAGCGCGCTCCCGCCCTGAACGCGCTGATCACGGAGCTGCCGCCGGGCGAGCGCGCCGCTGCCGGCCCGCTGCACGGCATCGCGGTCGCGGTCAAGGACAACATCGACGTCGCCGGCGTCGTGACCACGAACGCGTCGACGGTCGCCGTCCTGCCGCCGGCGGAGCGCGACGCGCCGGTGGTGCGCCGCCTGCGCGAGGCCGCCGCCGACCTGCTCTGCAAGACGAACCTGCTCGAGTACGCGGCCGGCAGCGTCAATCCCGCCTACGGGATGACCTCCAACCCGCACGACCCGAGCCGCACCTCGGGCGGATCGAGCTCCGGCTCGGCCGCGCTCGTCGCCGCGGGCGTCACCGACTATGCGCTCGGCACCGACACCGGCGGCTCGATCCGCATTCCGGCCGCCTACTGCGGGATCGTCGGCCTCAAGCCGACCTACGGGCTCGTGCCGATCGACGGCGTGTTCCCGCTCTCGACGAGCCTCGACCACGTGGGCACCCTGACCAGGACGGTCGCCCAGACGCGCCGCCTGCTCGAGGTGATGGCCGGCGTCTCGCTGGCCGCGACGGCGCCGAAGCGGATCGGCGCGCTCCGCCGCCAGTTCGACGACCCCGATCTGACGCCCGGCGTGCGCGACCGGACGCGCGAGGCGCTCGAGGCACTCGCGGCCGTAGGCTTCGAGGTCGTCGACGTCGACCTTCCCGAACTGGACCTCGTCGACGAGGCGCTGGGTGCGATCGTGCTGCGCGAGGCGTGGGACGTGCACCGCGAGCGCTACGAGCGCGAGGCCGACGGCTACGGGCCGGGGACGCGGATGCTGCTCGAGCTCGGCGCGAAGGTCTCCGACGACGACTACTGGGCCGCGCTCGCCGACAAGGAGCGGATCGCCGCCGCGTTCGAGCGCCTCTTCGCCGACGTGCCGGTGCTGACCGGGCCGACCGTCGCCTACCCGGCGCCGCCCGAGGATCCGCCGGTCGGCACGCCCGAAGGCGACCTCGAGGGGCGCTTCACCGGGCCGTACAACGTCGCCGGTGTGCCCGCGATCTCGGTGCCGTGCGGTCTCGCCGACGGGGCGCTGCCGGCCGGCCTCCAGCTCGCAGCCGCCGCCGGGAACGACGCGCTGCTCCTGTCCGTCGCCGAAGCCTACGAGGAGGTCGCCCCGTGAAGATCGAGGACCGCAACTGGCTGCAGGTCGAGGAGTACCTGCGGCACGAGGACCGGCTGGTGATCCCGCTCGGCTCGATCGAGCAGCACGCGTACCTGTCGCTCGGCGTCGACCGGATCCTCTCCGAGCGCGTCTCGGTCGAGGCGGCCGAGCCGCTCGGCGTGCTCGTGATGCCGTCGCTGCCGTACGGGCTGACGCCGTACTTCGCCGCCTACCCCGGCAGCCCGACGCTGCGCGTCGAGACGTACTGCGCCCTGCTCGTCGACCTGCTCGACTCGCTCGCCGAGCAGGGCTTCAAGCGCTTCCTGTTCGTGAACGGGCACGGCGGCAACGATCCCGGCCGCCCGGCAGTCGAGACGTGGGCGGAGACACGCGTCGGCGAACAGGTGCAGTGGCACAACTGGTGGGCCGGCGAGCGCGTGCGCGCGGTCGTGAACGAGATCGACGGCGACGCGTCGCACGCCTCCTGGTTCGAGAACTTCCCCTGGACGCGCCTGCCCGGCGTCGACCTGCCCGACGAGAAGAAGCCGATGGCCGACATCTCGAAGATGCGCGAGCTCGACCCGAAGGACGTGCGCGAGCTGCTCGGCGACGGCTCGCTCGGCGGCGTCTACGAACGGCCGGACGCGGACGTGCTCCGCGTCTGGGAGGCGGGCGTCGAGGAGGTGCGGGCGCTGCTCGAGAACGGCTGGGATGCCTGACCTGACCGGCCGCGTCGCGCTGGTCACCGGCACCGCGCACGGGATCGGCGCCGGCATCGCCGCCGCACTCGCGGCGCACGGCGCCGTCGTGCACGCGACACGATCGCGACACGGTCGACGTCAGTGACGCCGACCAGGTCGGGCGACTCGTCGCCGAGATCGGGCGGATCGACATCCTCGTCAACAACGCGGGCGGCGTCGTCGGTCAGGTCGGGAAGCCGCTCGAAGAGGTCTCCGACGACGACTGGCGGGCGGTCGTCGACGCCAACCTGACGAGCACCTTCGTCTGCACGCGCGCGGTGACGCCGGGAATGAAGGAGCAGGGCTACGGGCGCATCGTCAACATCTCCTCCGGTGCCGGGCGCAGCGTCAGCCTGACCGGCATCCAGGCGTACGCGAGCGCCAAGGCCGGACAGATCGGCTTCACGCGGCAGACGGCGCACGAGCTCGGCCGGTTCGGGATCACCGTCAACGCGATCGCGCCCGGATTCGTGCTCTCGAACCCCACCTCGATCGCACAGTGGGAGCGCTACGGCGCCGACGGGCAGCAGCGGCTGCTCGACGCGATCGCGACGCGGCGGCTCGGCACGCCCGAGGACATCGCGAACGGTGTGCTCTTCTTCGTCGCCGACGAGTCGTCGTGGGTGACCGGCCAGGTGATCTCGATCGATGGCGGCCACTCCATCTTCTGAGCGCCGGCGCGCGGCGCTGGCCGAGTTCGTCGCGATCCCGAGCGTCAGCCTCGACCCGGCGCGCGCGGGCGCGATGCGCGACGCGGCGGCCTGGGTCGCGGCGCAGCTCGCGTTCGCGAACGGGCGCGTCGTCGAGACGGACGGTCATCCGGTCGTGCTCGGCGAGCGGATCGTCGAAGCCGGCGCGCCGACCGTGCTCGTGTACGGGCACTACGACGTGCAGCCGCCCGGCGACGAGAGCGCGTGGGAGACGCCGCCGTTCGAGCCGAGCATCCGCGACGGGCGCCTCTACGGGCGCGGCGCGACCGACGACAAGGGGCCGGTCGTGGTCGCGCTCGACGCTGCGCGCGCCAGCGAGGGCGTGAACCTGCGGTTCCTGTTCGAGGGCGAGGAGGAGATCGGCAGCCCGAGCCTGCCGCGTTTCCTCGACGAGCATCGCGACGAGCTCGCCGCCGATCTCGTCGTGTCGGCGGACGGCGCGATGTGGCGGGCGAGCGAGCCCTCGATCGCGATCGCCGCCAAGGGGCTGCTCGGGCTCGACGTCGTCGTCGACGGGCCCGCCTCCGATCTGCACTCCGGCCGCCACGGCGGTGCCGTGCTCAATCCGAACCACGCGCTCGCGGAGCTCGTCGCCTCGCTGCACGACGCCGACGGGCGGGTGGCCGTGCCCGGCTTCTACGACGACGTCGCCGAGCTGTCGGCGGCCGATCGCGATGCGCTTGCGCGCGTGCCGTTCGACGAGGAGGCCTACCGGCTGGAGACCGGCGCGCCGGCCCTGCACGGCGAGGCCGGCTATTCGACGCTCGAGCGGCTCTGGACGCGGCCGACGCTCGAGGTGAACGAGCTGCGCGGCGGCGGGGCGTTCACGGTGATCCCCGGCCGGGCGACCGCGCACGTGACGTGCCGCCTCGTACCGGAGCAGGACCCCGACCGGGTCTTCGCCTGCATCGCCTCGCACCTTGCGAACGTGGCTCCTGCGGGCGTGCGCGTCTCGGCCGAGCAGCAGGTGGGCGCGGTGCCGGCGTATGCGATCGCGAGCGAGCATCCGGCAGTCCTTGCTGCACTCAGTGCACTGAACACTGTGTACACCGAGCGGGAACCCCTGCTGGTGCGGATCGGCGGCACCCTTCCCGCAGCCGTCCTGTTCGAACGGCACCTCGGCCTGAAGACACTCCTCTTCTCCTTCTCGACCGCCGACGAGAACCTGCACGCGCCGAACGAGTTCTTCCGGCTCGCCCGGCTCGACGAGGGCGTCGCCGCCTGGAGCGAGCTGTTCCGGCTGCTCGCAGCCGGTTAGACGCTGGCCTGCACCAGGTTCCGGATCTCGCGGACGGCGACCGAGAGCCGGGCGAGGTCGGCGGTGGCGCCGCTCCGGATGTCCGCCAGCAGCTGCAGGCAGCGGGCGACGCCGTCGTGGTTCTGGGCGACCCACGTCTCGACCCGTTCGGCCGGCGCGGCGCCGTCGGCCGGCGCCCGCATCACCTCGGCGGTCAGCGCCGCCTGGTCGCCGTAGACGTCGTCGCGGAGCGCCGAGCGCGCCATCGCCTCCCACCGCGAGTTGCGGGGCAGGGCGACGATCCGCTCGCGCAGCCACGAGAGCTCGAGCCGGGCACCGACCTCGCAGTACGCCTGGGCGATCGAGGTGATGTCGAGCCCGGTCGACTCGGCCAGCCGGACGAGCTCCGGCGACGGCACCAGGGCGACCAGATGCGCGACGCGCGAGGCCAGCGGGCCGGGCACGCCGTCCTTGGCGAGCTCGGCCGCGAACTCGCGCGCAGCCTCGGCCTCCGCCTCCCCCAGCATCCCGGGCAGCAGTTTGCTGAGCTCGTCCGCGCCGGGGCCGAAGCGCGCGATCGTCGCGTCGACGTCGAGCGGCAACGCCAGGTTGCGGAGCAGCCACCGCGTCGTCCGCTCGAGCAGGACCCGTGCCTTGAGGAACATCGCGATCTGGGTCGAGGCGGGCACGGTGCCGTCGAGCGCCTCGATCTCCGCCCAGAGCGCCCGGAACCCGTACAGCTCGCGCGTGACGGTGAACGCGCGCGCGACGTCGTCCGCGGTGGCGCCCGTCTCGTCGCGCAGGCGGTACAGGAACGTGGTTCCGCAGCGGTTGAAGAGCTCGTTCGCGACCTGCGCGACCACGATCTCGCGGCGCAGCCGGTGCGTGCGGATCTCCTCCGGGTACCGGTCGCGGATCGTCGTCGGGAAGTACTGCTCGAGCTCGCCGAAGAACGACGGCTCGTCCGGCAGCGGCGACTCGAGCAGCTCGTGCGCGAGCGCGATCTTCGCGTAGGAGAGCAGGATCGCGAGCTCGGGGGCGGTCAGCCCGCCGTGTCCGCCTTCGCGCTCGTCGAGCGCGTCGTCGGTCGGCAGCGCCTCGAGCTCGCGGTCGAGCCCGGCCTGCTCGAGGCTGCGGATGTAGCGCGCGTGCACCTCGCGGATCGACACCGTCTGCGCGACCGACGTCGCGATCGCCTGCGTCTGGTCGTAGTTGTCGCGCAGCACGAGCGCCGCGACCTCGTCGGTCATCTCGCGCAGCAGCTCGTTGCGCTGCTTCGCGGTCAGGTCGCCGGCGGCGACCACGCCGTCGAGCAGGATCTTGATGTTGACCTCGTGGTCGGAGCAGTCGACGCCGGCGGAGTTGTCGATCGCGTCGGTGTTGATGCGCCCGCCGCCCAGCGCGATACTCGACGCGGCCGCGCTGCGTGAAGCCGAGGTTGCCGCCCTCGCCGACGACCTTGCAGCGCAGCTCGCCGCGCGTCGACCCGCACCGCGTCGTTGGCCTTGTCGCCGACCTCGGCGTTGCGTCTCGGCGGGCGCCTTCACGTAGGTGCCGATGCCGCCGTTCCAGAGCAGGTCGACCGGCGCGCGCAGGATCGCGCGGATCAGCTCGGCCGGCGTCAGCTGCCTCGGCGTCGACGCCGAGCGCGCGCGCGCATCTCGCGGCGTCAGCGGGATCGACTTCGCCGTGCGCGGGAAGACGCCGCCGCCCGGCGAGATCAGCGTGCGCGTCGTAGTCGGCCCACGACGAGCGCGGCAGGTCGAACAGCCGCTTGCGCTCGGCGAAGCTCGCGGCCGGGTCGGGATCCGGGTCGAGGAACACGTGGCGGTGGTCGAACGCGGCGACGAGCTGGATGTGCGGCGAGCAGCAGCATGCCGTTGCCGAACACGTCGCCCGACATGTCGCCGATGCCGACGACGGTGAAGTCGGCGCTGTCGGCGTCGACGCCGAGCTCGCGGAAGTGGCGCTTGACCGACTCCCACGCGCCGCGCGCGGTGATGCCCATCGCCTTGTGGTCGTAGCCGGCCGAGCCGCCGGACGCGAACGCGTCGCCGAGCCAGAAGCCGTACTCCACCGCGATCTCGTTGGCGATGTCGGAGAACGTCGCGGTGCCCTTGTCGGCGGCGACGACGAGATAGGGATCGTCGCCGTCGTGGCGCACGACGTCCGGCGGCGGGACGACCTCGCCCGCCGACGATGTTGTCGGTGATGTCGAGCAGCCCGCGCATGAACGTCCGGTAGCAGGCGACGACCTCGGCCTGCAGCGCTCGCGGTCGCCGGCCGGCGTCCGCTGCACGACGAAGCCGCCCTTCGCGCCGACCGGCACGATCACCGCGTTCTTCACCGTCTGCGCCTTCATCAGGCCGAGCACCTCGGTGCGGAAGTCCTCGCGCCGGTCCGACCAGCGGATGCCGCCGCGCGCGACCCGGCCGCCGCGCAGGTGCACGCCCTCGACCCGCGGCGAGTAGACGAAGATCTCGAACAGCGGCCGGGGCAGCGGGCAGGTCCGGAACGCAGCTTCGGGTCGAGCTTCAACGACAGGTAGGGCTTGTGCCCGCCGTGCGGAGCCGGTCTGGAACCAGTTCGTGCGCAGGGTCGCGTGGATCAGCCTGAGGAAGCGGCGCAGGATCCGGTCCTCGTCGAGGCTCGCGACCGCGTCGAGCGCCTTGACGATCTCGCGATCGACCTGCGTCGTGTCGCGCTCGCCGGGCAGCTTCGGATCGAGGCGCAGCTTGAACAGGTCGATCAGCCGCCGCGCGATGTCGGGATGGCCCGCGAGCGTCTCCTCCATGTAGCTCTGGCTGAACGTCATGCCGGTCTGGCGCAGGTACTTGGCGATCGCACGCAGCACGGTGATCTCGCGCGCGCTCAGCCTGGCGGACAGCACCAGCTGGTTGAACCCGTCGTTCTCGATCTCGCCGCGCCAGGCGCTCGCGAACGCCTCCTGGAACAGCTCGCGCACCTCGTCGGCCTGCAGGCTCGCTCCGTTGTCGTAGCGCAGCCCGAAGTCGTAGATCCAGACCGGCGGATAGTCGCGCCGGTGGATCTCGTACGGCCGCTCGTTGGTGGCCTTCACGCCCATGTTCTCGAGCAGCGGCAGCACGTCCGAGAGCATCAGCGGCTGCCCGGTCCGGAGCAGCTTGAACGCGAGGTCGTCGCCGGGCGAGGCATGCGGGACGTAGAGGCTCAGGCTCAGGTCGCCGGCCGGATCGAGCTGCTCGATGCGCTGGATGTCGAGCACCGCCTGGCGTGCCGGGAAGTCCTCCTGGTAGGCGGCCGGGAACGCGTCCGCGTAGCCGTGCGCGAGCACGCTCGCCTTCTCCTCGCCGAGGCGGTCGACCAGCGCCTCGCGCAGGTCGTCCGCCCACGCGCGCGTCGCGTCCGCGAGCTTCGCCTCGATGCCTGCGACGTCGTACACCGGGACGTCGGTGGGATCGACGTGGATCACGTAGTGCAGGCGCGCGACGACCGACTCGGAGACGCGGGTGCCGTAGTCGACCGTCTCGCCGTGCAGCTCGCGCTCCAGGATCTGCTCGATCCGCTCCCGGTTGTGCGTGTTGAAGCGGTCGCGCGGCAGGTAGACGAGACACGAGACGAAGCGGCCGAAGGTGTCGCGCCGCACGAACAGGCGCACGCGCCGCCGCTCGCCGAGATGGAAGATGCCCATCGCCATCTCGTAGAGGTCGTCCTCCGAGATCTGGAACAGCTCGTCGCGCGGATACGTCTCGATGATGTCGAGGAGCGTCTTGTAGTCGTGCCCGCCCTTCGGCAGCCCCGAGCGTTCGATCACGCGGCGCGCCTTGCGGCGGAGCACCGGGATCTCCCACGGCGTCCCGCTGTAGGCGGTGTGCGTGTAGAGGCCGAGGAAGCGTCGCTCGCCGACGACCTCGCCGTTCGCGTCGAACCGCTTCACGCCGATGTAGTCGAGGTATGCGGGTCGGTGCACGGTCGATCGCGAGTTCGCCTTCGTCAGGTTGAGCAGGTGCTTGTGGCGAGCCATCCTCCGGACGTCGGGCGGCAGCCGCGCGAAGCTGGCGGAGATCGGCGTCCCGCCCTTCTGGCGCAGGATGCCGAGGCCAGATCCTTGAACCGCGCGCAGCACCTCTTCGCCGTCCTCGTCGGCGATCTCGTACTCGCGGTAGCCGAGGAACGTGAAGTTCTCGCGCAACCAGTCGAGCAGCGCGCGCGTCTCCTCGATCTCCTCCGGGTCGACCGGCGGCGGCTGCCGAGCGAACTCCTCGCTGATCTCGCGCGCACGGTCGAGCATCGCCGGCCAGTCCGCGACCGCCGCCTGCACGTCGCCGAGGACGCGCAGCAGGTCGGTTCGCAACTCCGCGATCGCCTGCTGGTCGGTCTGGCGATCGATCTCGACGTGGATCGTCGACTCGGCCGTCCCTCCCTCGTCGACGAGCTCCTCGAGCCGCCCGGCGCCGTCGCGCACGACCCGCACGATCGGCCGGATCACCAGGTGGATGCCGCTGCCGTGGCGCGTGACCTCCATCGAGATCGAGTCGACGAGGAAGGGCATGTCGTCGTTCACGAACTCGACGACGGTGTGCGGCGACTCCCAGCCGTGCTCCTCGATGTTCGGGTTGTAGACGCGCACCTTGATCTCGCCCGGCTGCCGCGTCTGCACGAGACCCCAGTGCGCGAGCGCGGCGCCGGCCAGGTCGGCTTCGCTGCGGTCGCCAAGATCCTCGGGAGCGACGTGCGCGTAGTAGGTGCGGACCCAGCGCTCGACGTCGTCGGCGTCGGCGGCTGCCTGGACGCGGGCGCGCGCCACCGCCGCCTCCAGCTTCGTCGCCTTCGCCTCGTCGGTCCGCGTCGTCACGTCCCACCTCGGAGTATGCCGCCTCCTGCCGCCGCAGTACCCTCAGTTCATGCTGCGGGCACGCCTGCTCCTCGTGGCGCTGCTCGTCGCCTGGCTGTTCTCACCGCCTGCGTGGCGGTACGCCGTGCCGCTCTGGCTGCCGTTCGTGCTCGCCGCCGGACTCGAGTTGCAGTTCTTCGTCACGGGGCTCGTGTCCTCCCGGACCGACCCGGCAGACCGCGGCCGCGCCCCGCTCCGGGAGGACCTGCAGCGCTTCGGCTGGGCCGACGAGCCGCCCGAGGAGGACGATCCTGCCTTCTGGATGTCGCCCCCGGTCGCGCGGCCGCAGCGCCGTCTGAGCTCGCGCCTGGTCGGGCCGGTGCTCGTGCTCGCGATCGCCGGGCTCGTCGTCTGGGGAGTGAGCCAGCGCCGCGGCTGGAGTGCGCTCGACTCGTCGACGCGGGCACGCGTCCAGCGCGTGCTGACGCAGGAGGCGCAGAAGATCGCCGGCCACCCGGTGCACGTGCAGTGCGACACGTCGGGGCGCCACGTCGGCGCGGTGCAGGAGGCCGACGGGCTCGCGGAGGTCGGCGGCCGGAACGCGTGGGTCACGCCGGGCATCTGCTACCAGCTCGAGCGGGTGCTCGACGGTCACGCGGGCCACCCCGGGCGCACGACCGGGCGTGCGATCGCCGTGCTCGCACACGAATCGTGGCACCTGCGCGGCGTCGGGAGCGAGGGCGTCGCGAACTGCTACGCGTTCCAGTCCGGCGTGCAGCTCGGCGTGGATCTCGGCCTGTCGCGCGACGCGGCGCAGCGCCTGATGCGGCAGCAGCTGTCGGACAACGCGGTGGACTCGTCGTCGGACAGCCGCTACCTCGTGCCGCCCGGCTGCCACAACGGCGGCAGCTACGACCTCGACAAGAGCTCGTCGGTCTTTCCGTGACCCGGTGCCGGTACCGAAGTGCCTGGCACCGGCCTAAAGAGATTCGCGCCGGGTGACGAGAACTGACCCATGGCGAGCACGGCGGGGATCTCGGCAAGACGGAAGTTTCGGGAACAGCGAGCTGCACAGCTGAGAGGAGACCCACAGCTCTGGCTCGCGTTCGCCGGCATGACAGCCATCGGCATCGCATCGCTGGTCTTCCTCGGAACCGTCGGGCTGGTCGTCGGCGGATGGATTCTTGGAGTCGTCACCGCGACCGCGACATTCGGCTGGATAATCGGGTTCGACGTTCGTTCTCTCCCGTGGCTCTGGGGCGCGTGGGGAGAGGAGCAGACCGCGGCCGCGTTGGCGAAGCTCGGGCCGGACTGGTTCACGCGGCACGACATCGAGCGCAAGTACGGGAACTGGGACCACGTCGTCGTCGGCCCCACGGGGGTCTTCATGATCGACACGAAGCGCCTGAGCGGCCGCGTGAGCGTGAAGGACGACGGTGTCTCGTCGGGACGCCTGCGAATCGGCGGCAGTTCGTTTCGAGGAGCCTCACTGGCGCTCCGCGAGTCGCTACTCGAGCGCAGCGGTCCGTGCCCGTGGGTTCAAGCCGTTGTCGCTATCTGGGGCGATTTCGCCGACGGCTCGACTGAAGTGGGAAACGTCGCGTACGTCGCAGGCGACCGTCTCGTCGAGTGGTTGAAGAGCCGTCCGGCGACCCTCGACGGCGCGCGGATCGAATCGCTGAGCGAAGCGATACGGACCCTCTAGAACCGGTGCCAGGCACCGAGGTGCCTGGCACCAGGCTTACGCGAGCGTGAAGCTCACGCGGTCGCCGGGGCGCAGCTGGCCTGCGAGCCAGAGGTCGTCCGAGTGCACGACCGCGAGCACCGGGTAGCCGCCGGTGGTGGGATGGTCGGGGCCGAGCAGGATCGGCTGCCCGCCTCGCGGCACCTGCAGCGCGCCGGTAACGACTCCTTCGGACAGGAGCTCGTCCTCGCGCGACCACGCGAGTGGCGGGCCTTCGAGGCGGATGCCGACGCGGTTCGACGCCGGGGTCATGCGCCACGGTTCGCCCGTCAGCGCCGCGAGCGCCTCCGGCGCGAACCAGTCGGCCCGCGGGCCGGGCACCACGCGCAGCACCGGGTGCTCCGGCAGCTCGTACCCGTCTGTCACGTGCTCCGGGACGGCGAGACCGCCCGAGCCCGCGAGCCGGAGCACGTCGCCGGCACGGAGCGGCGCCGGGCCGAGGCCCGCCATCAGGTCGGTCGAGCGGCTGCCGAGCACCTGCTCGGCTTCGATGCCGCCGCGCACGGCGACGTAGACACGCGCGCCCGCGTACGCGCCGACCGCGAGCTCCTCCCCGGCACCGACCTCGACGACGCTGGCGGCGACCGCGCCGGTCAGCGCGACGAGGGCGTCTCCCTGGAAGCGCAGGCGCGGGCCGGCGAGCGTCGCCTCGAGCGACGCCGCGCCCGCACGATTGCCGACGAGCCGGTTGCCGAGCTGGTACGCGCGCAGGTCGGCGGCGCCCGCGGGCGGCACGCCCAGATGGGCGTAGCCGGGGCGGCCGGCGTCCTGGACCGTCAGCAGCGGGCCGGGATCGACGACCTCGATCATCGGGCGACGAAGCGCACCCGGTCGCCGGCGGCGAACAGCGCCGGCGGGTCGCGCGCCGGATCGAACAGCACCGCGTCGGTGCGGCCGAGCAGGCGCCAGCCGCCGGGAGACTCGCGCGGATAGACCCCGCTGTACACGCCCGCGACGGCCACGCTGCCCGCCGGAACGCGCGCGCGTGGCTCCTCCCGCCGCGGCACGTGCAGCCGCTCGTCGCCGCCGAGCAGGTACGCGAATCCAGGCGCGAAGCCGAGGAAGCCGACCACGTAGCGCGCAGCCGCGTGGCGGCCGACGACCTCCTCCGGCGACAGCGAGGCGAACGCCGCGACCTCCGCGACGTCCGGGCCGTCGTAGACGACCGAGAGCGCGTGCTCGCGCGGCGGCGCCGACACGACGTCGTCGCCGGCGACGACGGCCTCCAGCTCGTCCGGCCGTGCGGGGCCGGGCCACGTCACGAGCACGGTCCGGTGGCCCGGCACGACGTCGCAAACGCCGTCGAGCGACGCCCGCACGCGCGCGGCCACGCGCACCGCTTCGGCGTTGTCGGCCAGCTCGAGCAGCACGGCCCGATCGCCGGCCGGCCGGATCATGCGAACGGCCGCAGGTCGAAGCCGGCGGCGCGCAGCGCGCCGGCGACGCGGCGGGCCGTCTCCGCTGCGCCCGGCGAGTCGCCGTGCACGCAGATCGAGCCGACGGCGCCCGCGATCGCGACCGCCTGCCGCGCGGCCGCTTCCGCGCTCAGCACCGCGCCCTCCTGCCCGCGCGGCAGCAGCGTGCCGTCGGCCGCATAGCCGCGGTCGGCGAAGCCCTCCGCCACCGCCGCGAGCCCGGCGTTCCGCGCCAGCGCGTACAGCTGCGAGCCGGGGAACGCGAGCACCGCCAGCGGCCGCCCGAACGCGAGGATCGCCGCCACGATCGCGGCAGCGCAGTCGCCGTCGACGCTCGCCCGGTGGTACAGGGCGCCGTGCGGCTTGACGTACGTGAGCCGCCCGGCCGCGATCGCGCCGAGCAGCGCGAGCTGCTCCGCCGTCTCCGCCTCGATCGTCGCCGCGTCCACGCCGAGCTCGCGCCGCCCGAACCCGTCGCGGTCGCGGTAGCTCACGTGGGCTCCCACCGCGACGCCGCGCTCGGCCGCGACGTCGCAGACCGCGCGCATCGTTCCCTCGTCGCCGGCATGGAACCCGCACGCGACGTTCGCGCTCGTGACGACGGCGAGGAGCTCGTCGTCGCCGTCGAACCCCTCGCCGACGTCGGCGTTGAGGTCGATCTCCACCGCGAGAGGCTCTCAGCTGACGCGCTGCAGCTGCTCGACGACCCGCTGGGCCGCCCGCGACTCCGGGTCGAGCTTGCCGAGCGCGGTCTCGAGCAGGCCGCGGGCGCGATCGTCCTCGCCGTGACGCAGCATCGTGAAGCCGAAGTTCGCGATCACCTTGCCCTCATGAGGCTCGTCGTCGAGGTCGCGAAGGATCGCCAGCGCCTGCTCGAACTGCTCGATCGCAGCGTCGGTGTCGCCGGCGTCGTCGAGCGCGAGCGCGAGGCTGTTGAGGGTCGGCGCCTCCGCGTGCAGATCGCCGATCTCGCGAAAGATCTGAAGCGCACGCCGGTGCAGCTCGGCCGCCCCCTCGGGATGCCCTTCGCTGCGCAGCTGGGCGCCGCGCGAATTGAGGTCGATCGCCCGGCGTCTGCGGTCCTCGATCGCCACCGGCGGCTGGGCCGCGCCGGCGTAGGGCCAGCCGTTCCAGTCGATCGCGCGCGTGCGGGTCGCGGCGCGCTCGACGAGCCCCGACACCGCGGGCTGCAGATCGCGTGCGCGGCGGCGCGCCGCCGCGAGCGCCGGCGCCGTGTCGCGGGCGACCCGGCGACCGACGACGCGGGCCCGGCGGAAACCGGTGCGCGCGTGCCGGCCGAGGACGCTCAGGTCGCGGCGCGAGACGAGCAGCGTGACGAGCGCGGACAGACCCGCGATCACGACGGCCGCGGCGAGGAAGAGGACGAGCAGCGTCAGGCCGACGGCCACGAGCAATCCCACCACGAACACGGCCGCTCCCGTCAGCACGGCGACACGCCGCCGCACGCGCTCGCCGCGCGGCGATCTCTCCTTCAGCAGCTGCCACGCCATCCGACCCACCTCCCAGCGTTCTGGGTTGACCCTTCGACCTCCCCGCGCCTCGTCCTTCCGGGGCGGCGTGCGACCCAAACCTGCCGAGGTCAGGGCGTGAGCGGGAATTCGGCGCGCAGGTGCGTGCCCGAGGAGCCGGAGCTCGTGATGCTGAGCGTGCCGCGGAGCGCCTCGACGCGGTCGATCAGGCCCGTCAATCCGGTGCCGCCCTGCGGATTCGCCCCACCGCGACCGTCGTCCTCGACCTTGACGACGAGGGCGCTGCCCTCGCGGCGCGCGCTGATGCGCACGTTCGTCGCCTGCGCGTGCTTGACGACGTTGGTGAGCGCCTCGGCGACGACGTAGTAGACGGCGACCTCGACGGTCTGGGCGAAGCGTTCGTCCGGCACGTGCGCGACCTCGACCTCGAGCGGTGCGCGGCGGGCGAGCGCCGTGAGCGCAGGCGCGAGCCCGCTCTCGCTGAGGATCGGTGGATGCAACCCGGTCGCGAGCAGCCGGAGCTCCGCGATCGCCTCGCGCGCGTCACGCTCGGCGGCGGCGAGCAGCTCGCCGACCGCCTCGTCGGCGACCCGGCGCCGGGCGACGCCGATGCTCAACACCAGCGTGACGAGGCGCTGCTGCGCCCCGTCGTGCAGGTCGCGCTCGAGGCGCCGGCGTTCTTCGTCGGCCGCTGCAACCAGACGGCCGCGGGACGCGATCACCTGCTCGCGCGCGTCGGCGCTCGCGACCGCGAGCGCGAGCAGCGCCGCGAACGGCGCCAGCCGGCCCTCGAAATCTTCCCCGAGCGGCGCATCGGCGCCGGAGGCGACGATCACGGCGCCCCACGGGCGGCCCGCGACGAGGACCGGCGCCGCCGCCGCGGAGACGTAGCCCGCCTCGCGCATGCGCGTCGCGATCGTGCCCTCGCCGTACGCGTCGACGCGCGTCGGCTCGCCCGTCCGGTGGACGATCCCGAACGCGGAGTCGTCGCCGAGCGGGACGACCGAGCCGACCGGGAACAGCTCGGGGTCGGCTGCGCAGCTCCACCGGCCGACCACCGTCGCGGTCTTCTCGGCGCCGTAGCGGACGACGGCGGCCGTGCGCACGGAGGCGAGTCGCCCGGTCTCGACCGCGACCGCATCGAAGAGCAGCTCGGCATCGGCTTCGCCGGCGACGAGCGTGGCGACGCGCCGCAGCGCGGCCTGCTCGGCGGCGAGAATCTCGAGCTCCTCGAGCCGGCACTCGAGCTCGGAGCGGAGCGCGCGCACCTTCGCGGCCGAGCGGTCGCGCTCGGTCAGGTCGAGCCCGACGGCGAGCACCGCCGTGACCTTCCCGTCCTCGCCCACGATCGGCCGGTTCGACCAGGCGATCTTCCGGCGCTCGCCGTCCTTGGTCAGCCAGTGCCCGACCTGGGGGCTCGAGACGGCGACTTCGGCGAACTGGTCGAGGAAGGCCCCGAAGGCGACGCGCTCCTCCGGCGGGATCACGACCTCGCGCGCGTCCCGGCCGATCACCTCCGCGGCCGTGAACCCGGTCGCCCGCTCGCAGGCGTCGTCGAACGTGAGGATGTGCCCCGCCCGGTCGAGCTTGCAGACCAGGCCGAGGCCGGTCCGGGCGAGCACGTCGACGTACTCCCCGGGCGAAAGCGGCGAGACCGCTTGCGGCGGCGCCTGGGAGGCCATGTGCAAACGGTACCGGTGCCGCGCCGTGGCCCTCGGCCCGATGTGCCGGGTAGCCTGGCGCGATGCGCGAGCACCAGGCTGTCGACGTGACCTTCCTGTTCACGGATATCGAAGGCTCGACCGGGCTCCTGCAGCGGCTCGGAACGGCCTACGCGACTGTGCTGGAGCGGCATCGCGACCTGATCCGGGCGGCGGTGACCGCCAACGGCGGGCGCGTCGTCGACTGCCGCGGCGACGAGTTCTTCGCCGCTTTCGACGAGGGCGAAGCGGCCGCGGCCGCGGCGATCGCGGCCCAGCTGGCCCTGACCGCCGAGCCCTGGCCGGACGAGGTGACGCTGCGCGTCCGGATGGGACTGCACCGCGGCCGGGCGCAGGTGGTCGGCGACGGCTACGTCGGCCTGGCCGTCCACCACGCCGCGCGCGTGAGCGGAACGGCGCGCGGCGGCGAGATCCTCGCGTCGGCGGAGACGCTCGAGCAGACCGAGGTCGACACCGTCCATCTGGGCGAGCACTGCCTCAAGGGGGTGCCGCGCCCGACGCGGCTCGTGCGGCTCGTCGCGCCCGGGCTGCCGGCCGACTTCCCCCCGCTCGGCGACGGCGGCACGCGGGCGGCCGACGTCATCCGCGTCGCGCTCGCCGACGACTCGGTGCTGCTGCGGGAAGGGATCGCGAGCCTGCTCGAGGAGGAGGGCTTCGACGTCGTCGGCCAGTCGGGGACGGCCGAGGACCTGCTCGTGCTGATCGACGAGACGCTGCCCGACATCGCGATCGTCGACATCCGGATGCCGCCGACGAAGACCGACGAAGGGCTACGCGCCGCCCGGGAGATCCGCGAGCGGCACCCGAAGACCGGTGTGCTCCTGCTCTCCCAGTACGTCGAGCTCGAGAAGGCGGTCGAGTTGCTCGCCGACGACGCAACCGGCGTCGGGTATCTGCTCAAGGACCGCGTCGCCGACGTCGAGGAGTTCACGCGTGCGATCCGGCGGGTCGCCGAGGGCGGCGTCTCGGTCGACGTCGAGATCCTCGAGCAACTGCAGCTCTAGCCCCACACCTCGGCCGCCACCTCGACGACGAGCCGCAGCTTCGCCCATTGCTCGTCCTCGGTGAGGACGTTGCCCTCGACGGTCGAGGAGAATCCGCACTGAGGCGACAGGCAGAGCTGCTCGAGCGGCGCGTACGCGGCGGCCTGCTCGATCCGGCGCTTGAGCTCGTCCTTCGACTCGAGGCGGCCGCTCTTCGTCGTGACGAGCCCGAGCACCACGCGCTTGTCGCCCTTCGGCAGGAAGCGCAGCGGCTCGAAGCCGCCGGAGCGCTCGTCGTCCCACTCCATGAAGTAGCCGTCGACCTCGAGGTCGTTGAGCAGCGCCTCGGCGACGAAGTCGTAGCCGCCCTCCGCCGCCCACGACGAGCGGAAGTTGCCGCGGCACATGTGCGTGGTCACACGCATTCCCTCCGGACGCCCGCGCAGCGCCTCGTTGATGTGGCGGATGTACTCGACGTGCTGCCGCTCGGGGTCGCCGCCGATCGACGCCACGTACGCCCGCTGCTGCGGGTCGTTCATGTACGCGAGGCTCGTGTCGTCGAACTGGAGGTACCTGCAGCCGAGCTCGCCGAGCCGGCGCACCTCCTCGGCGTACGCAGCGGTCAGGTCGCCCCAGAACGCGTCGAGGTCGGGGTAGACGGACTCGTCGATCGCCGCACGGCCGCCGCGGTAGTGGACCATGCTCGGCGACGGAATCGTCAGCTTCGGGACGTTCGTCGAGACGGCGCGCTGCAGGAACGCGAAGTCGTCGCCGAAGATCGTCTGCGAGACGCCGAGCTTGCCGTTCACGTGCAACGCGGCCGGCGTGAACTCGATCTCGCCGTCGGCGCTGCGGAACTTGACGGCGATGTGGCCGGCTTCGCGTGTGATGCCGTCGAGCGCGTAGATGAAGTCCATGTGCCACGAGGCGCGGCGAAACTCGCCGTCGGTCGCCGACTCGAGCCCGACCGCTTCCTGCTTGTGGACGACGTCGCGGATCGCGTCGTCCTCGATCGCGCGCAGCGTCGCGGCGTCGATCCGCCCGGCGGCGAAGTCCTCGCGACCCTGCAGCACCTGCGGCGGGCGGAGCAGGCTGCCGACGTGATCTGCGCGAAACGGCGGCGCGGCCAGAGCCATGCGGGAGAGGCTACCGAGCCGCTGCGAACACCCAGCCGCGGCTCGCGAGGAACGTGGCGGTGGAGACGGCCGCCAACGTCAGTGCATACGCCGCGAGCTGCGCCCCGGTCGCCGTGACCAGCACCCAGAGCAGCGCGTCGGAGACGCCGGCGGCGGCGATCTGCATCGCCACGTAGCGGGCGAGCGCGCGCCGCGTGCGCCGCTGCCGGAACGTGAACCGCGCGTTCAGGAGATAGCCGTTGAGCGCGCCGACTGCGAAGGCGAGCGGCGCCGCGACGAGGTAGACGACGTGCAGCGCCACGAGCGCCGTGAAGACGGCGAGGCTGAGCAGCGTGTTGGCGACGCCGACGGCGCCGAACAGGGCGACCCGGCGGAGCTCAGCCGGCGGCGGCGATCGCATCGGCGCTCCCCGCGCAGTCGTAGAGACCGGAGACGGCGGAGACCGAGGTACAGGTCGACTCGATCACCGACGCGGCCGCGTTGTTGCCGCCGCCGGGGCCGCCGCCGAATCCGCCCGAGCCGAGCAGGAAGTAGCGCGCCTCGCCCGAGCGGACCAGCTTCGACAGGTACGCGTTCGTGAGCACCGTCTCCCGGCCGGTGAAGCCTCCCATCGACGCGACCGGCTCGCCTGCGATCACGTACGGCGCGGCTTCCTGCTCGCTGCTGACGATCAGCGCGAAGCGCGAGGTGGCGCCGTGCGCCTCGACGTACGAGAGCGCCGTATCGACCGACGAGCTGGTGCCGCTGCCGCCGGGGCCGAGGCCGCCGGGTCGTCCAAAGCCGAAGCCGCCGGTCGACGAGCCGGTCAGACCGGAGATGAAGTTCGGCCCGGCGCCGGGAAAGACGCCGCTCACCGCGCCTTCGAGCGTGGTCGCCGACCAGGCGGCCGGCGGCGCGAGGAAGCCGAGCACGGCAACCGCGACGGCGCCGGTCGCGATCAGGCGGCGGGTGCGCGCGTCCCAGTCGGGACCGACGGCGAGCGCGACGATCGCGGCCGCGGCGACGATCGACGCGAACAGCACGACGTTCTGCAGCCACGCCTCGTACCCCGAGCGGCGGAGGAGCGCCAGCTCGAGCCAGGCGGTGAACATCACCGCGAGCAACGGCGCCGCGACCCAGGCGCCGCCGCGACGCGCGTCGCGCACCAGCGACACCGCGCCGATGCCGACGAGCGCGCTCGTCGCCGGCGCGAGCGCCGAGAGGTAGTAGGTGTGGACGATCCCGCTCGAGTAGCTGAACACCACCGCGCCGGCGGCGAACCAGCCGCCGAGCAGCAGGAGCGGGCCGAGCTGCGACCGCCGCCGGCGCCACGCGAAGAGCACCGCGGAGGCGCCGCCGACGATCGCGAGCGGAAGCAGCCAGCCGCCCTGGTCGCCGAGCGCGTCGTTGATCAGGCGGAAGAACCCCGGCGTCCCCGAGAACGTGCCTCCGCCGCCACCGCCGCCGAACGACGTCCCGCCGCTCTGTCCGAGCACGCGGCCCAGCCCGTTGTAGCCAAGGGCCAGGCTGAGCGCGCTGTTGTCGTCGGTGCTGCCGACGTAGGGCCGCGATCCGGCGGGCGTCAGCTCGACGACGGCGATCCACACGCTCGAGACGAGCGCGAGCACAGCGCCGGCCGAGAGCAGGTGACCGAACCGCGCCCGCCAGGAGACGCGCGCACAGAGCAGATAGCCGAGTGCGAGCCCGGGGACGACGATGCCCGCCGCGAGCATCTTCGTGTTGAACGCGAGGCCGGTTGCGAGCGCGCTGACGAGCAGCCACCGCAGCCGGCCCGACTCGACGGCACGCACCCCCGCCCACACCGCGGCGACCAGCAGCAGGGCGAACAGCGCGTCCGGGTTGTTGTCGCGGTTCACCGCCACGGACACCGGCGACACGGCGAGCGCGAGCGCCGCAACCAGTCCGGCGACCCGGCCGAACGGCCGCGCGACGAGCAGGTAGAGCAGCCAGACGGCGAGCACGCCCGCGATCGCCTCGGGCAGCAGGATCGCCACGCCCGAGAAGCCGAAGACCTTGGCGCTCGCGGCCTCGACCCACAGCGCGAGCGGCGGCTTGTCGACCGAGACGAGCCCGCCCTGGTCGAACGACGCGAAGAAGAAGTTGTGCCAGCTCGTCGTCATGCTGCGGACGGCGCCGGAGTAGTACTCGTTCGCCCAGCCGTTCTGGGCGAGGCGCCAGCAGTTCAGGACCGCGGAGACGGCGAGCACGAGCCCGAGCGGCGCGTGCCGACGAAGCGCGCGCGCCCAGGCCGAGCGCTCGGCTCCCGAGAAGGGACGGGTCAGCGCCTCGACGCTCACCGCGCGGCCGCCTCGCGCCAGAACGAGCGCCGCACCCGCCACAGGCCGGCGAGGTCGCCCCCGATCGTCGGCAGCAGCTCGACCCGGGAGTCGAGATCCTCGATCCAGTCGACCGGGACCTCGTGGATGCGCAGGCCGCGCCGCTCGGCGAGCAGGAGGAGCTCCGTGTCGAAGAACCAACCGTCGTCGCGAACCAGGGGGACGAGCTCGCGGGCGACGTCGGCCCGCAGTGCCTTGAAACCGCACTGAGCGTCCGAGAAGCGGGCACGGAAGCCGGCGTGGACGAGCGCGTTGTAGCCGCGCGACAGCAACTCGCGCTTCAGCCGCCGCCGGACGTGCGCGTGATGCGCGAGCCTCGTCCCGATCGCGACCTCGCTGTGACCCGAGAGCAGCGGCGCGACCAGCGGCAGGAAGCTCTCGAGGTTCGTCGACAGGTCGACGTCCATGTACGAGACGATGTCGGCGCGCGAGGCGAGCCAGGCCGTGCGCAGCGCATGGCCGCGCCCCTTGCGCTCGAGGCGGAGCACGTCGACCTCCTCGTGGGCGGCCGCGAGGCCGGCGGCGATCTCCGGTGTGCGATCCGTGCTCGCGTTGTCGGCGATCACGATCCCGAAGCGGAACGGGAACTCCTCCCGCAGGTAGGCGACGAGCAGGTCGACGTTGCGGGCGAGCGACGCCTCCTCGTCGAAGACGGGGACGACGACCTCGATCGACTGGAGGTTCGCGTTCATGTCGAACACACCTCAACAGTCCGAGCTAAGGGATCCCTGTGCTGGACGCTGTTCTTAGCGCTTTCTTACCGATCCCACAGGTTGCGGACAGACGCGTGAACGATCGTGTCTGCATGCAGACCACGAAGAACAGAAAGCTCGGCGCGCTCGCGGTGTCGGCCGTCGCGCTCGCGGGCGTCGGAACGGCGGTCGCTGCGTCGAAGCTGCATACGGGATCGAGCCCTGCGCGTGCCGCCGGGCCGTCCGGCGGCTTCAGCGGCGGCGGCGCACAGCAACAGCAGCAGGGAGTGCCGCAGTTCGGCCCCGGCGGCGGCCGCGGCGGCGGCCGCGGCTTCGACGGGAGCGGCTTCGGCGGGCCCGGCGGCGGTCTCTCGGCCGCGGCGTCCTACCTTGGCCTCTCGCAGTCGCAGCTCTTCGCCGACCTCCAGTCCGGCAAGACGCTCGGCCAGGTCGCCGACGCGACGAGCGGCAAGTCCGCGAGCGGCCTGATCGCTGCGATGGTCGCGGCGGAGCAGACCGAGCTCGCGTCGGCGGTGCAGTCCGGACGCCTGACGCAGGCACTCGCCGACCGCCTGGAAGCCAACCTGAAGACCCGCGTCACCGCGATGGTGAACGGCACGTTCGGGCCCGGCCGCCACCGCGACGGCGACGGGTTCGGGCCGCCGGGCGGGTCGAACGGCGGCGGGCCGGCTCAGCCGGGGACGAGCCCGACGTAGTTCTCGGCAAGCGACCGGGCCGCCGCTTCCGAGCCGACGACGTAGCGAAGCTGCGACAGCTGGAGCTGGAAGTCGAAGGGATCGTCGGAGACCTTGTGCAGCATCGAGGTCATCCACCACGAGAAGTGCTCGGCGCGCCAGACCCGGGCCAGGCACCGGTCGGAGTAGGCGGCGAGCGCGGACTCGTCGCCGGTCCCGTACCAGCGCTCGAGCGCCTCGGCGAGGTACGTGACGTCGTGAATCGCGAGGTTCAGCCCCTTCGCGCCCGTGGGCGGGACGATGTGCGCGGCGTCGCCCGCGAGGAACAGGCGCCCGTGCTGCATCGGCTGGGCGACGAAGCTCCGCATGCCCGTGACGCCCTTCTCGAGCACCTCCCCCTCGTTCAGCGGCAGGCCGTCGAGCTCGACGCGGCGGCGGAGCTCGTCCCAGATGCGCTCGTCCGGCCACTCGGCGAGGTCCTCGTCGGGCCGGCACTGCAGGTAGAGGCGGCTGACCGTCGGCGAGCGGAGGCTGAGTAGCGCGAAGCCGCGCTCGTGGTGCGCGTAGACGAGCTCGTCGCTCGAGGGTCTCGCCTCCGCGAGGATGCCGAGCCACGCGAACTCGTACTCGCGCGAGAACTGCGTGAGCACGTGCTCGATCGCGGGGCGGCAGACGCCGTGGAAGCCGTCGCAGCCGGCGACGACGTCGCAGTCGAGCCGGTGCTCGCCGCCGTCGTGCCGGTAGGTGACGCACGGCGCCTCGCCGTCGACGTCGTGGACGGCGACGTCGTCGACCTCGAAGAGCAGCGGCAGGCCGGCGTCGAGCCGCGCGGCGATCAGGTCCTTGACGACCTCGGTCTGGCCGTAGATCACGATCCTCCGTCCACCGGTCAGCTCGCTCAGCGACAGGTGGTGCCGTTCGCCCCCGAACTGCAGGTGGAGGCCGTCGTGCGGGATGCCCTCGCGGGCGAGCCGCTCCCCCACGCCGGCACCCTCGAGCACGTCGACGGTCGACTGCTCGAGCACGCCCGCGCGGATCCTGTGCTCGACGTAGTCGCGGCTGCGGTCCTCGAGCACGACCGACTCGATGCCGGCCCGGTGGAGCAGCTGCGCGAGCGTCAGCCCGGCCGGGCCGGCCCCGACGATCGCGACCTGCGTCCGCTCCCGCGTCACCCTTCCCTCTCGTCCTCCAGCACGGCCGCGGCGACGGCGAAGGCGCGATTCGCGGCCGGGACGCCGCAGTAGATCGCGCACTGGAGGAGCACTTCCTTGATCTCGTCGGCGGTCAGGCCGTTGCGCAGCGCCGCGCGAACGTGCAGCTCGAGCTCCTCGAAGTGGCCGCGCGCGACGAGGGCGGTCAGCGTGATGCAGCTCCGCGTGCGCCGGTCGAGACCGGGCCTCGTCCAGATCTCGCCCCACGCGTAACGCGTAATCAGATCCTGGAAGTCGGCGGTGAACGCAGTTGCCGCCTCGGTCGCCCGGTCGACGTGCTCGTCGCCGAGCACCTCGCGCCGCACACGCATGCCGTCGTCGTAGCTCACAGGTGCTCCTCCAGCAGTCGGTTGAACTCTGATGCACGCTCGACGGTCGCGAGGTGCGCGGCGCCTTCGATCACCTCGAGGCGGGCGCCGGGGATCTGCCCGGCGATCAGCTCGAGCTCGGACGGCGGGGTCGACGGATCCTCTGCTCCCGCGATGAGGAGCGTCGGCGCCGCGATGCCTGCGAGCGCATCCCGGACGTCGTAGCGCGCGAGCGCTTCGCAGCAGCGCGCATATCCCTCGACATCGGTCGAGAGGAACTGCTCCCGGAACGCGTCGACGCCGGTGAACGCCGGCGTGAACCAGCGCGCGAGCACCGCGTCGACGATCGCGCCGAGACCGTGTGCGCGCACCGTGGCCGCGCGCTGCACCCATAGGGTCGGCTCGCCGAAGCGCGCCGACGTGCAGGCGAGCACGAGCCGGTCGAGCCGCTCCGGCGCGTCGAGCGCGATCCGCAGGCCGACGGCGCCGCCGAGCGAGAGGCCGACGAACGAGAAGCGCTCGCCGCCGGCCGCCGCCAGCACGCGGTCGGCGAGCCCGCCGACGTCCCGCACATCGGTGACCGGGGCGCCGCCGTGCCCGGGATGGTCGATCCGCAGCACGCGCCGGCCGGCGAGCGCCGGCGCCTGCGCGTCCCAGATCGCCGACGTCGCGCCGAGGGAGCCGCAGAGCACGACGAGGGTCATGCCCGATACAGCGCGAGAGCGCGGTCGACGAGCGCGCCGGCGGAGCCGAGGTAGTCGTCCGGGCCCTTGACGTCGAAGCCGAGCCGCCGTGCCTCCGAGAGCGTGTCGTCTGCGATGTTCGCACGCATCCGCGCTGCGTCGACCTCGAGCCCGTCGAGCGACCGCCGCACGGCGGCAGCGGCGCCGCACGTCGCCGCGAGCGCACCACTCAGCGCCGACCACTCGGCGTGCCAGGCACCGGCCGCCCGCTCGTGCTGCTGCACGCTCGAGGCGAAGAGAACCGACGCCTGCGCCTGTGCCTGGCGGACGCACGCGTCGGCGAGCACCGCCGCGACCGGGTTCCGCTTGTGCGGCATCGTCGACGACCCGCCGGGCGCCGCCTCGGCGACCTCGGCCACCTCCGTCTGCGCGAGCAGGACGACGTCGCCCGCGATCTTGCCGACCGCGCCCGCAGCTCCGGCGAGGGCCCCGGCGAGCGCGACGACCGGCGCCCGCTCCGTGTGCCAGGGCACGACCGGCTCGCGCAGGTCGAGCTCCGCCGCGTACAGGCGGAGCAGCTCGAGGCCACGGTCGCCGAACGCCGCGAGCGTGCCGCCCGCGCCTCCGAGCTGCGCCGGCAGCTCCGCCGCCACGGCTGCGACCCGCCGCCGGCTCTCGACGACGCCGACGAGCCAGCCGGCCGCCTTCACCCCGAACGTCGTCGGCACCGCCTGCTGCAGCAGCGTGCGCGCGGCCATCACCGTGCCGCGATGCTCGTCGGCGAGTGCCGCACAGAGAGCCGCAACCGCGCCGAGCTCGTCGTCCAGCACACCGCACGCGCGCTGCGCCACGAGCATCGCCGCGGTGTCGACGATGTCCTGGCTCGTGGCGCCGCGGTGCACGTACTCGGCGTGCTCGGGAACGCGCTCGCGCAGCGCGCGCACGAGCGGCTCGACCGGGTTGCCGGCCGCGCGCCCCTGCTCGGCGAGCTCGTCGGTGTCGTACAGGTCGACGACGCAGGCCGCCGCGACCATCGCCGCCGCATCGGGCGGAACGAGGCCGGCCAGCGAGCCCGCGTTCACCAGCGCCCGCTCGGCGTCGAGGAGGGCGTCGAGCCACGCACGGTCGGAGACCGCCTCCGCCGCGTCGGCGGGCACGAAGATCGCCTCGAACGGCCTCACGCGAAGAACACGGTCTGCGCGTCGCCCTGCATGCGGATATCGAATCGCAATGCGCCGCCGTCCGCCGCCGCAACGAGCGTCGCCCGGTCGGCCGGGTCGAGCGCCGAGAGCACCGGATCCGCCGCGTTCGCGGCCTCCTCGTCGGGGAAGTAGAGGCGCGTCAGCTGGTGGCGGAGCAGCCCGCGGGCGAACACGAGCACGTCGTACCGGGGCGCCTCCCCCTCCCCGGCCGGCGGCTTGTCGGCGACGAAGGTGAAGATGCCGTCCGGGTGCGTGCCGCAGCGCCCCCATTTGCGCGCGGCCGCCGACCACAGCTCGACGACGCCGTCGGGGATCGGCTGCCCCTCGCCGTCGAGCAGCCGGCCGGTGATCGTCGTCCCGCCGGGCGACAGCTCGTGCTCGGGCCGCCGGCAGATGCCGATCGAGTAGTACGGGCCGACCGTCTGCGACGGCGTCGGCGCGAGCGTCATGCCGGCTCCTCGAACGGCGTCGCGCGCAGCACGATGTCGAAGCGGTAGCCGAGCGCCCACTCGGGCGTCGTCGTCGCGAGGTCGAAGTGCGCGACGAGCAGCGCCCGCGCCTTCGGGTCGCGCACCGCGTTGAAGATCGGGTCGTACGGGAACAGCGGGTCTCCCGGGAAGTACATCTGCGTGACGAGCCGCTGCGTGAACGCGCGGCCGAACACGGAGAAGTGGATGTGCGCCGGGCGCCAGGCGTTCTCGTGGTTGCCCCAGGGATACGAGCCGGGCCTGACGGTGACGAAGCGGTAGTTCCCCTGGCTGTCGGTGCGGCAGCGCCCCGCGCCGGAGAAGTTCGGGTCGAGCGGCGCCGGGTGCCGGTCGACCTCGTGCCGGTAGCGGCCCGCGGCGTTCGCCTGCCACACCTCGATCAGTGCGCCTGCAAGCGGACGGCCGGCGTCGTCGAGCAGGCGCCCGCTCACGATCGATCCGCTCGCCGATCGGCTCGCCGTCGTGCTGCCGCGTCAGGTCGTGGTCGAGCTCGCCGATCGCGTCCTCGCCGAACACGGGACCGTCGAGCGCGTGGAACTCCTCGGGCAGGGTGACGAGGGGCCGCTTCGGCGCGCGCAGGCGGGTTGAGCGGTAGCCGGGGTAGTCGACCTGCACGTCGGGGCCGAAGTCCGGATCGTCGGGCAGGACGATCGGGTCGCCGGTCATGCCGCCTCCAGCGCCCGCAGCGCCGCCAGCTCGTCGGCCGACGGCGGCTCGGTGACGCGGACGTCGCGGGCGACGCGGAGCTCCCAGCCCGTCGCCGCGCGCACGTCGTCGACCGTGGACGACGGGTGGACCGAGGTGAGCGTGAGCTCGCCGTCCAGCGGCTCGAGCACGCCGAGGTCGGTGACGACGACCCGAACGTGGCGCCCGAGGCTGGTCGTGAAGTCGAGCCGCTCGACGAACGTCCTCGGCGACTGGCGGAGGAGCACGAACACGTCGCGGACGCCCGTCGCGATCTCGGGTGCGCCGCCGCCGCCGGGCAGCCGCACCGTCGGGTGGTCGTAGTCGCCGATCACGGTCGAGTTGAGATTGCCGTACCGGTCGATCTGCGCGGCGCCGAGGAAGCCGACGTCGATGCGGCCGCCCTGCAGCCAGTAGCCGAAGATCTCGGGCACCGATACCACGGCGACCGCGGTCTCGGCGAGCTCGCCGTCGCCGATCGACAGCGGCAGTCGCGTGGGCTTCGCGTCGATCGTGCCGCTCTCGTAGACGAGCACGCACTCGGGGGCGTGCGTCCGCCGGGCGAGGTTCGCGGCGACGCTCGGCAGGCCGATCCCGACGAAGCACACCATCCCGTTGTGCAGCCGCCGCGCCGCCTCGACCGCCATCATCTCGTCCGCCGCATACACCGTCACGCCGGCACGGCCTCCAGGACGTGCTCCTGCATCCAGGCGGTGAAGGCGGCGCGGTCGCGGCTGATCGCGTCCCAGGCGACGTAGAACGCGTTGTCGCGCTCGTAGTAGCCGTGGGCGTACGACGGGCGCGCGCCGCCCGGCACGCAGGCGACCGCGTCGACGACCCAGGACGGGAGCACGACCGCGCCGGGCCGCGGCTCGAGCTCGTCCACGATCTCCTCCACGGTCACGAGCGAGCGTGCCGAGGCGAGGACCGTCTCCTTCTGCACCCCTGCGATGCCCCAGAGCTGCACGTTGCCGTGGCGGTCGGCCCGCTGCGCGTGGACGATCCCCACGTCGGGCCGGTGCGCTGCGACCGCGGCCAGCTCCTCGCCCGTGAACGGACACGTGACGCGCCGGACGCGGGTGTGCGACGGCAGGTCGGTGCCGTCGTACCCGCGCAGCGATCCCGAAGGGGAGGTTCGCCGCGCCGGCCGCGTAGGCGGCGGCCATGCCGGCGTGCGAGTGCTCCTCCAGCTCGAGCGGGCCGGGCCAGCCGTTCTCGACCGCGTCGCGCAGGCGGTGCAGCGAGCCGACACCCGGGTTGCCGCCCCACGAGAAGACGAGCTTGCGCGCGCAGCCCATGCCGATCAGCTGGTCGTAGATCAGGTCGGGCGTCATCCGCACGAGGGTCAGGTCGCGCCGGCCCTGCCGGATCAGCTCGTGCCCGGCGGCATGTGGGATCAGGTGCGTGAAGCCCTCGAGCGCGACGGTGTCCCCGTCGTGCACGAGCTCCGCCACTGCCTCCGCGAGTGTGACGATCATGCGCCTAGAAGGGGAAGGGGTGCGTCCCGCTCTGGATCGTGACCCAGCGCAGCTCGGTGAACTCCTCGGCGACCGCCTGGCCGCCGAACCGGCCGAAGCCCGAGTCCTTGACGCCGCCGAACGGCATCTGCGGCTCGTCGCCGACCGGCTGGTCGTTGACGTGGACGATGCCGGCGTCGAGCTGCTGGGCGAGCGCAAAGCCACGCTCCGGGTCGGAGGTGAGGATCCCCGACGAGAGGCCGTATGAGGTCGCGTTCGCGCGGGCGATCGCCTCGTCGGCGTCGGCGACGACCTCGACCGAGGCGACCGGGCCGAACGTCTCGATGCTGGCGAAGTCGGCGTCCTCGGGGACGTCCGCGATCAGCGTCGCCTGGTAGCACGTGCCGTCGACGCCGCCGCCGGCGAGCACGCGCGCGCCTTTCGCGACTGCGTCGTCGACGCGGGCCTTGACCGTCTGCAGCGCGTGATCGGTGATCAGCGGGCCGATGATCGTGTCGTGCTCCTTCGGGTCGCCGGTCTTGAGCGTCTTCGTCTTCTCGGCGAGCCGCGCGACGAACTCGTCGGCGATCGGGCGCTCGACGATGATCCGCCGGGCCGACATGCAGATCTGCCCCTGGTGCAGGAACGCCCCGAACGCAGACGCGTTGACGGCGTACTCGAGGTCGGCGTCGGCGAGCACGACGAGCGGGTTGTGGCCGCCGAGCTCGAGGACGACGCGCTTGAGGTTACGGCCCGCCGCCTCGGCGAGCCGGCGTCCGGTCGCGGTCGAGCCGGTGAAGTTGAGGCGGCGCACGGCCGGGTTCTCGACCAGCTCGTCGCCGATCGGGCCCGCCTCGCCGGGCGCATGGGTGACGATGTTCAGCACGCCGTCGGGCAGCCCCGCCTCGGCGAAGATCTCGCCCCAGATCAGGCCGCCGACGACCGGCGACAGCTCCGACGGCTTCAGCACGACGGTGTTGCCGAGCGGCGAGCGGCACGGCGATCGAGCGGGCCGACAGGATCAGCGCGGCGTTCCACGGCGCGATCGCGCCGACGACGCCGACGGGCTTGCGCACGCCGAGCGCGAATGTGCCCGGGTTGTCGGACGGGATCACCTGCCCGATCGGCTGATAGGGCGCGGCGGCCGCCTGGCGCAGCAGTCCCGCCACGAACCCCATCTGGAACATGCCGAAGCCGAACGTGCAGCCCGTCTCCCGCGCGAGCAGGCCGACGACCTCCTCGTGGCGGCTCTCGAGCGCGGTCGCCGCCTTCAGGAAGATCGCCTGGCGCGCGGCCGGCGACGACTGCGACCAGGACGGGAAGGCCTCGGCCGCCGCGGCGACCGCCTTGGCCGCGTCGGCGCGCGTCCCGGCCGGGACCCGGGCGACGACGTCGCCGGTGAACGGGTCGAGGTCGTCGAACGTCGCACCCGCGGCCGCGTCGACCCACGAGCCGCCGATGAACTGCTTCGCCTCGCGGATCTCTGGCTGGACGGTGGTCATCTCTCGCTCCTTTCAGTGCTTGCTCATCCGCAGCACGGCCTTGATCGCACGCCCGGAGGCGGCATCGCTCGCGGCCTGCTCGATCTGGTCGAAGTCGTAGAACGTCATCAGGCGCTCGACCGGGAACTTGCCCTCGACCTGCAGCGCGTAGAGGCGCGGCAGGAACTCGTCCGGCACGCTGTCGCCCTCGACGATGCCGCGCACCACGCGGCCCCCGGTGAGGATCGTCGTCACGTCGAGCGACACTCCGGTGCCGAACGCCGGCGCGCCGATCACGCCGGTCACGCCGAGCGGCGCGGTCGAGTCGACACACTGGCGCAGCACCTCCGGCAGCCCGGTCGCCTCGATCGCGAAGTCGGCGCCGCCGCCGGTCGCCTCCTTGACCGCGGCGACGACGTCGCCGCTGCCGGCGTCGATCGCGTGCGTCGCGCCGAGCTCGAGCGCGAGCGCGAGACGCTCGGGGACGACGTCGACGGCGACGATCGCCGAGCAGCCGGCGATCACGCCGGCGAGGATCGCGGCCAGCCCGACCGAGCCGGCGCCGTACACCGCGAGCGTACTCCCGGGCGGCGCGGCCAGGCTGTTCAGCACCGCGCCGGCGCCGGTCTGGATGCCGCAGCCGAACGGCGCGGCGACCTCGAGCTCGATCCCGTCCGGGAGCTTCACGACGCCGCGCTCGGCCGCCACCGAGTGCGTCGCGAAGCTCGACTGCCCGAAGAAGTGCGCGCCGACGTCACCGAACACGCTCGAGCCGTCGGCGGGCCGCGAGGCGGCGAAGTTGTACTCGAAGAACGCGTGGCAGTAGCACGACTTCCCCGCGCGACAGCACGGGCAGTCGCCGCACGCGGTGAACGTCATCCCGACGCGATCGCCCGGCCCGACCTTCGTCACGGCGCTGCCGACCGCGACCACCACGCCGGCGCCCTCGTGCCCGAGCACGGCGGGGAGCGGTGTCGGGATCCACTGGTCGCGGCAGATCAGGTCCGTGTGGCAGATCCCCGCGGCGGCGACCTCGACGAGCACCTCGTCGTCGCGCAGCGGCCCGAGCTCGAGCTCGCGCTGCACGAACGGCGCGCCCTTCGACTCGACGACGGCCGCGGTGACCTTCATCCCGTTCCCCGGGTGCGGTAGCCGACCGGGAGCAGCTGCAGGTTGAAGCGGTCCTGGATCGTCCCCCAGATCCCGCGCGGCACGAACAGCGCCACGCCGATCGCGATCCCACCGAGCATGACGTAGTACCAGGTGCCGGCCGACGAGACGTAGGTCTGCAGCAGGTAGAGCACGACGGCGCCGATGATCGGGCCCTCGAACGTCCCGAGCCCGCCGACGAGCACCATGAAGATCATCTTCGCCGACCAGTTGACGCCGAAGATCGAGTCGGGGCCCTGCGGCAGGATCGACAGCTGCCAGGCCAGGATCACCGCGCCGGCGGCCGTGCACCCGGCGCCGGCGAGCACGAAGAGGACGCTCTTGCCGAGCAGGACACGGACGCCGAGCGAGGCCGCCGCCTCCTCGTCGTCGCCGATCGCCTGGAGCGACGCGCCGAGCCGGCTGCGCAGCAGCACGAACAGGATGGCCAGCAGCACCGCGGCCGCGGCGAGCGCGGCCCAGTACGTGTAGCGGAGGCGTTGCTCCGGCGTGTAGCGGAGGTTGAAGGCGAGCACCGCGGAGGTCCCGGTGCCGCCGCCGAGCGAGGCGTCGAGCGTGATCAGGATCGCGAACACCTCGGCGACGACCCACATCCCGATCGCGAAGGCGCCGCCGCGCAGCCAGAGCACGACCGCCGCGAGCGGGATCGAGATCGCGCCGCCGAACAGCGTCGCGATCAGCATCGCGAGGAACGGGTTCAACGAGTGCTGCACCGACAGGTACACGACCGCGTACGCCCCGATGCCGATGAAGGCCTGCTGCCCCACCGACACGAGGCCGCCGTAGCCCGCGAGCGCGTTCCACATGATCGCGAGCATCACGAGGAAATAGAGCTGGATCAGGTTGTTGAGCGAGTTCTCGCCGAGCACGAACGGGGCGAACGCGAGCAGGACGATCAGCGCACCGAGCCCGCTGGTGAACGAGCCGGACAGCCGAGACCAGCGCTGGACGCGGACGCCGCTCACGCGGCCCTCAGGCGCAGCAGGGCGAGCCGGACCGCGCCGACCTGCGTCACGGCACGGACGACGAGCACGGCCAGGAACACGAGGTGACCCGCCAGCGCGAAGTACTGGACGTCGATCTGTGCGCCGACGGTCTGCGCGACGCCGAGCACGATGCCGCCGACGAGCGTGCCCCAGAGCGAGCCGGCGCCGCCGATCACGACCGCCTCGAACGCGTAGATCAGCTGCGCCGGGCCGGTGAACGGGTCGAAGGCGGAGCGCATCGCGTAGAACACGCCGGCCAGGGCCGCCGTCGCCACCGCGATCGCCGTCGCACGCGCGTAGACGGAGCGCGCGTCGACGCCCACGAGCTCCGCCGTCTCGGCGTCGGCGGCAGTCGCCCGCAGCTCACGTCCGAGCTGCGTCCGCGTCAGCAACAGCTGCAAGCCGCCGAGCACGACGACGGCGACGCCGAGGATCAGGACGTCGAACCAGGGAATCTCGATCGTGTTCGAGATGCGCCAGCTTGCCGAGCCGATGCCGCCCGACGGCAACGAGTGCACGTCGGGCGAGAAGGCGTACTGGAGCAGGTTGGCGATCACGATCAGCAGCCCGAACGTCGTCAGCAGCGGGACGAGCTCCCCGGCGCGCAGGCTGCGCTCGAGCATCGTCACCTGGATTCCGTAGCCGAACACGAGCGCGGCGGGCAGCACGCCGATCAGCGCCACGTACGTCGAGACGTCGAGGTGCTGCGTCAGCAGGTAGGCGAAGTACGCGCCGAGCAGCGCGAACGAGCCGTGGGCGAGGTTGATGATCCGCATCACGCCGAACATCAGCGAGAGCCCGGTCGCGAGCAACGCGTAGACGCCGCCGAGCAGGATGCCGTGGATGACCGCGTTGACCCAGCTCATGCACCCGCCCCCGCGCGCGCGAGCCCGAAGTAGGCGTCGGTCACCTGCTCGCGCGTGACCTCGGCCGCGGCGCCGGAGAGCACGAGCCTCCCCTCCAGCAGGCACACGACGCGCGACGAGACCTGGAGCGCGCGGCCGAGATCCTGCTCGACGAGCACCAGCGTCGTCCCGCGTCCCGCCAGCTCGGCCAGCGACGCATAGACGCGCTCGACCACGACCGGTGCGAGCCCGAGCGACACCTCGTCGAGCAACAGCAACCGTGGGTTGGTCATCAGCGAGCGCCCGATCGCCGTCGCCTGCTGCTCGCCGCCCGACAGGCTGGCGGCCGGCGTGTGCAGGAGCGGCTCGAGCAGCGGGAAGACCTCGAGCACGGCCGCGACGTCCCACGGGCCGTCGCGCCGCGCGGCGCCCGCCACGAGCAGGTTCTCCTCGACCGTCAGGCGCGGGAACAGCCTGCGGCCCTCGGGCACGAGCGCGATCCCGCGCCGCACGCGCCGGTGCGCCGGCACCCGCGTCACGTCGGCGCCGTCGAAGATGATCCGTCCCGCGGACGGCCGATGGGCGCCGGCGATCGTGCGGAGCAGCGTCGTCTTGCCGGCGCCGTTCGCGCCGACGAGCGCGAGCGTCTCGCCCTCGTCGACCTCGAACGACACGTCGTGCACGGCCTGGAGCAGGCCGTGCCGCGCGTCGATGCCGGCGACCCGAAGCAGCGTCATGCGACCGCGCGGCCCAGGTAGGCGTCGATCACGGCGGCGTCGCGCATCACCTCGGTCGGCGCGCCGTCGGCGATCACGCGGCCCTCGGCCATGCAGACGAGCCGCTCGACGCCGCGCACGAGCACGTGGACGATGTGCTCGATCCAGACGATCGCGATGCCGCCCGCCTGGATGGCGGTGATCGTCGCGAGCAGCTCGTCGGCCTCGGCGTCGGTCAGCCCGCCGCCGACCTCGTCGAGGAGCAGGACGGACGGAGACGTCGCGAGGGCGCGGGCGAGCTCGAGCCGCTTGCGGTGCAACAGGCCGAGCGTCTCCGCCCGGCGGTTCGCCGCATCGGCGAGGCCGCACGCCTCGAGCGCCTCGAGTGCCCGGTCGTAGACCTCCGAGCGGGCGCCCCCGGCACCCGCGGCCGCGCCCACGAACACGTTCTCGAACACCGACATGTCGCCGAACGGGCGCGGCACCTGGTGCGCTCGGCCGATCCCGAGGCGACAGCGCCGCGCTGCAGCGCGGCGCGTGACGTCGGCGCCGCCCAGCTCGACACGGCCGGCCTCCGGCCGGAGCGAGCCGGCCAGCACGTTCAGGAGCGTGGTCTTCCCCGCTCCGTTCGGGCCGACGATCCCGACCGCCTCGCCGCCGGCCACGGCGAAGTCGACGCCGTCGAGAACCACGAGCGCCCCGAAGCGCTTGCGGATCCCGACGGCGGCGAGGATCGGCTTCATTGTCGATGGGTGGCTCAGGCGGTGTACGGCCTCAGCTTCCCACCGATCGGGATCTTCGGGTCGTCGGAGTGCTCGCAGATCGTGAAGTCGACCTTGTACTTGCCGGCCACCTTCCGCCACTGCCCGCCGGGGATCGGCGTCGGGACGACGTTGTACGGGACGCCGGGCCGCTTCTTCGTCCAGTCGAGCACGCCGATCGGGGTCTCCACCTTCACGGACTTCATCGCGTTCGCGACCGCGTTCTTGTCCTTCGGGTTCCCGCTCTTCTTCAGCGCCGCGACCGCGACGTCGAACAGCGCGAGGCTCGGGCCCGCCTGCTGATTCCACTGCTTGCCGCTCCGCTTCGAGTAGCCGGCGGCGAGCTGCTTGGACGTGATCTTCGTCAGCGACGAGGAGTACGGCCAGGTCGGGTGCCAGTAGCACGCGCTCGCCAGGTTGTTGCCGATCGCGCCGAGCGCGGTGACCTGCGAGGGGAACAGGCCGGTCTTGGCGATCTGCGAGATCTTCACCTGCTTGGTGAGCCCCTGCTGGGCTGCCTGCCGCCAGAAGGTCGCGAAGTCGGGCGGGATCGGGAACGTGTTGAAGATCTGCACGCCCTCCGACTTGAACTTCGAGATCTGCGCGGAGTAGTCGGTCGTCCCGTCCTGGTACGCGCCCGGGTCGATGATCGTGTAGCCGGCCTTCTCGAGCAGCGGGCCGAGGGCGGCACGGATCGCGTTGCCGTCCGCGTCGTTCGGCCACATCACGCCGACCTTCTTGTTCGTCGCGACCTGGGGCCATAGGTGCGTGTACGCGTCGAAGAAGTTCTTGACGCCGAAGCAGAAGTGGTAGCCGTAGCGGAACGGCGACTTCGTCGGATCCTTGGCACCGCGACCGAAGTACCACGCCTCCCACGGCACGACCGTCGTGATGTACGGCACGCCGGCGGCCTCGCACGCGTCGGAGACGGGGTTGACCGTTTCCGGCGTCGACGTCGAGAGCATCAGGTCGATCTTGTCGCCGTGGATCAGCTGGCCGGCGACCTGCGCGGCGTGCGACGGCGCCGACTGGCTGTCGCGGTTCACGATCTGCACGGCGTAGTGGGTGCCGCCGATCGTGAGCCCGCCCGCGAGTGCCTTGCGCGCGAGCGAGAGGACGTAGCCGTCGGGCTCGCCGAACCCGGAGGTCGCGCCCGTGATCGGACTGACGAAGCCGATCTTGATCGTGTTGGACGCGTCGACCGAGCGGGGGCGCGCCCAGATCGGCTCGGCGAGCGAGCCGGCGACGACCAGGCCGCCGGCACCGACCCCCGCCCGCTTGAGCAGCTCCTTGCGCGAGAGGCGGCGGGTTTCGAACTCGTCAGGCATCTACGACCTCCTCGGGTCGGCAAACCGGGTCTGGAAGGGGAACGCTGCGCGCGACGCTACGACGAGGCTTGTCCGATTGTCAACACAGTGTTCTAATAGATGGAACAGTGGCCGCCTCGCCCTCGTACTCGCAGTCGCTCGAGCGCGGCCTCGCGGTCCTCTCCGCGTTCCGGTCGGGCCGGCCGTTGCTCGGCATCTCCGAGCTGGCGCGGGAGATCGGACTCGGCCGATCGACGACGCATCGCTACGTGGCGACGTTGAGCGCGCTCGGTTACCTGCAGCAGGACCCGGCGACGCGCAAGTACCGGCTCGGCCCGCGCGTGCTCGACCTCGGCTTCTCGGCGATCAACTCGATGGAGCTGCGCGAGCTCGCGGCGCCGCATCTGCAGCAGCTCAGCGACGAGACCGGCTTCACCGTCAACATGGCGATGCTCGACGGCGTCGACATCGTGTACGTCGAGCGGTGTCGCAGCTCACGCGCCGGGCAGCGTGAGATCGACCTCAACCTTCACGTCGGCTCGCGCATGCCCGCCTACTGCACCTCGATGGGCAAGGTGCTGCTCGCCTTCCTCGAGCCGGACGAGCGCGAGGCGCTGCTCGAGCGTTCGACGCTCGCGCGCCGGGGGCCGAACACGCTGACGACGCGCAAGTCGCTGCGGACGGAGCTCGACCGGGTGCGGAGCGACGGCTTCGCGATCAACAACGAGGAGCTCGCCTACGGCCTGCGCTCGATCGCAGCACCGGTGCGTGGGCACGACGGCGTCGTTTCCGCCGCCGTGAACCTCGCCGTGCACAGCTCGATGGTCTCGATGCAGGAGCTCGTTGCGCGCCTCACGCCCGCGTTGCTGCACACCGCCGCCGAGATCTCCGCCCGCGCGGGCTACCGGCCGTAGAAGGGCTTGGCGAACCGGGGCCGTCGACGTGCCGCGCGCCGGCATCTGATGAGAGGACGCTGGCGCAAGGAAGTGGTGGTCTCTGACCGTGCGGTTTCGGTGCCACCGGCGCGTTTCAGTGGCGGTAGCGTCTCGGAGGTGAAGGTCGCCAAGGAGGATGCGCGTCGTTTTCTCGTTGCGAGGCAGCTGCTGGCGCCTGCGCGGTCGGTCGCGGGCGGCCCGGACGGAGTGCTTGAGGTTCTGTCGAGGCTGGGTTCGATCCAGCTCGACCCGGTCGACGTGGCGGGCCGCAGCCATGACCTCGTCCTGCACGCGCGGGTCGCAGACTATGACCCCGGTTGGTGCGACGACCTGTACGAACGCCGCGAGATTGTCGAGGCGTACAACAAGGGGCTCTCGCTCGTGCCGGCGAGCGAGTTCGCGTGGTTCCGAGTCCGTCGCAGCGCCCGCTGGCAGAAGGTGCTCGACGACAACGAGGACGTCGCGAAGCGGGTACTGGAACGCGTCCGGGCGGAGGGACCGCTTTCCTCGTCCGACTTCGAGCGCGAGAGTGGCCCGACGAAGGACTGGTTCGGGGCGCCGGTGAACGCCGTCCGCGCGGTGCTCGACGCGTACGTACGGATCGGGGTGCTGGGGATCGCCGAGCGGCAGGGCAATCACCGCCACTACGACCTGCCCGAGCGGTTTCTTCCCGCCGAGGTGCTTGCGCACGACCTCACGCTGCACGAGCAGCTACGCCACAAGATGCTGTCGCGCTATCGCGCGCACGGGCTGGTTGGTGCGAGTGGACAGGGCGAGGGAATCTTCGAGTTTCTCGGCCCGGCGAATCCGGATCCGCGGTATCCGGGATTCCCCGGCCGCAACGCGCTGCGGGAGGAGCTGGTCGAGCTAGGAGAGCTGATACCTGTCGATGTTGAGAGGGTGAGCGGCAAGCGGTACGTCGTCCGCGACGATGTCGAGCTGCTTCAGGCGCCGCCGGAACTGCCGCCATCCGTCGCCTTCATCTCCCCCCACGATCCTTTTGTCTGGGACCGAAAGCTCCTCGGCAGCCTGTTCGATTTCGAGTACGTCTCGGAGCTCTACCTGCCGCAAGACAAGCGCCGCTGGGGCTGGTACGTCCTGCCGATCGTTTTTCGCGACCGCCTCATCGGCCGGATCGAACCGCGCACCAACCCCGCCGAACGAACGGTGCAGATCCTCGCCCTGTGGTGGGAGGACGGCTTCGAGCCGCGCCGAGCCGAGGGGTTCGTCGAGGGCATGCGTGAAGCGCTTCGCGCCTACCTCCACTTCGCCAATGCGGACCGCATCGACTGGCCGTCCGGATGTGGCGCTGAGAAGCGGTTGTTCGGTACAGCGGCACTCACGGCCCTGGTCAAGGATCGGAAACGCGAGTAGCGCTCAGGCGTCATTCCGGAACACTGGCGCAGGTCGGATACGCCCGCGAATCGCGCCGTGAGTCCGTAGAGGCAGAACACCAGGAATACACAACCGACGACTACCGGCTGTTCTTGTTCGGCTCGAGATGACGAGAGGGCCTGCGAGAACAGGCCCTCTCGTCCCGTCCCCCCTTGGGACGCTCGTCGAACTAAGCCGGCGTGAGCCGCTCTCTGCGGAACCGCCTGGCGCCGACAGCGACTCCCCCACCGATCAGGACGAGCCCGAAGACCACGGCGCCGCCGACCGTCGCGTCGACCCAGTCGAAGCTGCTCGAGGACTGCTGAACGATCGCGTAGCTTCCCAGTTGGTAACGCTCATTCATTGCCCGGCCCCGGATCGCGAGTGCGCCGAGTGCGGCTTTGTTGGCGGTCGGTGCCGACGTCGCGTACGCGCCAAGCTGGTACCGCCGGTTGAGCGCCGCGCTGCGAATCCGCAGCGCGTTCAGCGCGTCGAGGCTGTACGTGTCGTTCATCGCCTGGCTGCGGATGCCGAGCGCCCGCTGCGCCGGCGCGTTCGAGTCCGCATGGGCGACGACCGTGATGGTCATGCCGACCAACAGGGCTGCAACACCGATCTGAATTCTCCGAATGACCTCCACCGTCTTCCTCCTTCTGCAGGAGCCGCCCGCCGCGGCTCCATGTCCGGACGGTTGCGCAGCCTCCCCAGGAAACGGTCAAGAAGCGCCCAGACTGTGGTAAGGACCGGCTCTTTACCAGGGCGCGCGCGAGGCGATACGGTCGCCGGGAGGACGATTTGATGCGATTCGCGATTCTCGGGCCGCTGCAGGTTCACGACGGGATGGCTCCGCTGAGCCTCGGCGGCGGGCAGCAGCGGAAGCTGCTCGCGCTCCTGCTACTGCATGCGAACCGGCCGGTGTCCAGGGAGCGACTGATCGAGGAGCTGTGGGGCGGGCAACCGCCCGAGACCGCCGCGAAGGCGCTGCAGGGGCTCGTCTCGCAGCTGCGCAAGCAGCTCGGCGCGGCAACGGTCGAGACCGTTTCCGGCGGCTACCTCGTCCACGTTGGCGACGGCGAGCTTGATGCGCGACGCTTCGAACAGCTCCTTCAAGACGCCCGCCGTCTGACGAACCGCGACGCCCTGCTGACGCTGCGTGAGGCGCTCGCACTGTGGCGTGGTCCCGCGCTCGCCGACTTCGCCTACGAGGACTTCGCGCGCGGCGAGATCGAGCGGCTCGAGGGACTGCGTGAGACCTGTATCGAGCGCCGCATCGACCTCGAGCTCGCACTCGGCCTGCACGACGACCTGGTCCCGGAGCTCGAGGCGCTCGTCCGCGCGCACCCTCTCCGCGAGCGACTGCGCCACCAGCTGATGCTCGCGCTGTACCGGTCGGGCCGGCAGGCCGACGCGCTCGACGCCTACCGCGATGCCCGCAGGGTGTTCCGCGACGAGCTCGGACTCGACCCAGCGGACGAACTGCAGCAGCTGCAGAAGGCGATCCTCGCCCACGACCCGGCCCTTGCCGCTCCACCCCGCGCTACCGAGCCCGCGACCGGCCGCAGGAGGCCTCACCGGCGCCTCGCGCTGATTCTCGGAGGGGTCGGCGCGTTGGTGCTCGCCGCCGCGGTCATCGGAGCGGTCGCCTTCGGGCATGACGCCGGCGAGGGCAGAGTGAGCGTGCCCGGCAACTCCGTCGCACGCATCGACACGAGCCACGCGCGGATTGCCAGCTACGTCAGCGTCGGCCGGCGCCCGATCGCGATCGCGGTCGGCGCGAACGGCGTGTGGGTCGTGAACGCTGACGACGGGACCGTGAACGAGCTCGATTCAACCAGCGGGAGGCTCGTGCGCACGATCGGCGTCGAAGCCGACGTCAACGACGTCGCGATCGGCTTCGGGTCGGTGTGGGTCGCGGACGGCAACGATGGGACCGTCACCCGAATCGACCCGGCCGCGGGGCAGATCCAACAGACGCTGCAACTGACCGCGCCGGCCGCGCTCGGGCCAAACACCGTGTTCTTCGTAGCCACCGACAATCGCTACGTCTGGGTGACCCTCGGCGACCGCCTCCTTCGGATCGACCCGGAGACGAACAGGATCACGGGCCATCGCGTGGTCGGCGCGCCGACCACGCTCACCACCGGGGACGGTTCTGTCTGGGTCACGACCATCTCAGAGCGTTTGCTCCGCATTGATTCCCGCACACTCAAGCTCACGGCGTCGCCTGCGCTGAGCCGCGGCGCAGTCGGAGCCTCCTTCGGACGTAGCGGTCTCTGGATCGTTGACGGATCGTCGAGCGTCGACCGGATCGACCCGCTGACGCTGACTGTGAATCCGGTCACCCCGGGTCTCCAGAGGATCACGACCGTCGCGGCCGGGGCCAGCTCCGTATGGGTCGGCAACCAGAACGGAGGCCTCCAACAAATCGATGCGTCGTCCGGCAAGGTGCTCGCGACGCTTCGTGTAGGGAGCGGACTGTCCGCGATCGCCATCGACGAGCACACATCGTGGGTCGCCATCACGGGTGCTGCTTGAGGTCCGACGGCACAGTGATCCGGCCCGCCACGATCCTGCCGGCCAGCCGGCCGAGCTCGCGCCGCACGGCGGGGGGCACCTCCGGGCTGAAACGGCCGAGCCCGACACCCTTGTTCCGCAGATCGAACACCATGTCGCCGCCAGTGCGGAAGGTGCCTCTCCGCACTGCGGCTGCGAAGTCGTACACGGCCACGTCCAGCCGCTTGACAACACTCGTCAGAACGAACTTTCCGAGGTACGACTGGTCGATGTCGACGCCGATGCCCCAAGCGCCAGCACGCTGGGCCGCCTTCAGCGCCTCGACGCCACACGCACCCGCCACGTCGAAGATCACACCGCTGCCCTGCGCGAGCTGCGCTTCGGCGGCATGCGCGCATTTCGTGCCAGTGACGAAGTCGTATGTGTACGCGTTTAGGGTCTTGATCGTCGGGTCTGCCCGTCGGGCGCCCGCCTGGAAGCCCGCGATGTACGCCCTCACCGGGGGTATTGGCCAACCAGCGACAGTGCTCACGACATGAGGCGGCGGCCGCTTCGACTCCATCTCGGCCGCGAGATAACCAGCGAGGTATGCCGGCTGCTGGGTCTTGAACAGCGTTCCCTCTACGTTGGACGGTTGCTTGGGGACGTCTCCGTGACGGGCATCGAGCACCGCGAAGCGGGATCTTGGAAACAGGCGCGCAACCCGCGAGAGGTCGCCGACCTGGACGAAGCCAATCCCGATCGCCAGGTCATAGCCCTGCCGCGCGAGATAGGAGAACAGCGGCACATACGAGCCGTTCCTCGGCGGGGGCGATAACACCTTTCCTTGGATGCCGAGAAGGCGTACGGCCCTCTGGAGTCCGAGGTACGCGCTGTGCTGGAACGGATCACTCGCCAGCCCGACAACGGGCTGCTCCAGCACCAATCCCACACGCGGCGGCTGTGACTGTCCGCGCCCGCCCGCCGTCGCTGCGCCGAGCAGCGCCGCAAGGGCGGTGCACGCTGCGAAGCAGAGCCGAGCGCCGATCCGGCCAGCCTAGTCCAGCGGCTTCGCCCAGTCCATGGCTATGCGCCAGCGGCCGTCGCGCAGATGGGGACGCCTGCGGCATCGGCTGCCGCGATCATCCGGCGCTGCGCCTTGTTTCCGGCGAAGAAGTCACGTGTAAAGGAGGCCGTGTCGCCGCGCATGGCTGCCGCTTGCTGGTCGGCGATGATTCGCGCGTGAGCCTTGATCGGTGCGAGTAGGTCTTGCCAGGCGGCCAGGCCGCGCGGGGGTCGGCCAAGCGCGGTCATGTGTTGCACCCATTCCTCGAAGATCTGGACGCCGCGACGTTCGAACCGACCGATTGCCGGTAGCTCCGAGCGGTCTGGCTTCGTCGGATTGAAAGTCCGCAGCGGGAATGCAGGCTCCGCCTTCTTCTCCGCCAGAACGGTGCGGCACACGGCGACGACCCTCGCCGAAAAATCGGGCCCGAGAACGGACTTCGTCGAACGGTCTCCGCTACTACCACAAGAGGCGAAAACGGCGGCGATCAGCGATCCCGCCAGCACATAACGGGTCACACGCACACGGTTCAGGAGCCGCGCATCCACGCCCACCAACGTCTATTCATCCTCCCATCCCTCCACAGCTGACGCAACGCAGCCGAGACTGCCCGTTCACGCGTCATTCCGGAACACCGGCGCAGGCGAGCGATCCGGCGCATCGACTGGTGTCAGACACCTTGAAGGTGTCTGACACCTCTTCGAGGTGCGAGGGCCATCTCGCTCAGGCGTCATTCCCGAACACTGGCGCAAGTCACGCCCGCTCCCCCTGAGCTCTAAGCTCAGGTCTGTACTCGTGCCCGCAGCTCCAGCAGGAGCTCCTCGATCCCGTCGTCGCCCGCGTGCTCGCCCACCTTGACGAACCCGCATTTCTCGAGCACGCGGATCGAGGCGACGTTGCTCTTCGCCACGTATGCGTGCAGCGGGCGCGCGTCGACCACGTCGAGGAGTTCCGCGAGGGCCTGCGTCGCGAGCCCGCGGCCCCAGAACTCTCGCCCGATCCAGTACCCGACGAGCCTGCGTCCGTCGTCCTCCCAGCAGCCGATGTTGCCGGCGACCGCGCCGTCGGAGACGACCGTCCAAGTCAGGGCCGAGTCGTTCGCGAGCGTCTTCGCCCAGTGCGCCATGAACGCGTCGCGTTCGCGCGGCGGGAACGCAGCCATCGCCGCCGCTTCCCGGTCGCGCTGGTGCTCGTAGAAGACCGGCAGATCCGCCTCGACGACCTCGCGCAAGACGCCCACGCAACGAGCGTACCGCCGTCGCTACGGTCGACGATTGGCGAGGCTTTCGCCGCAGTCACGCTGGCCTGTGCCGGCTGCTTCGATCGCATGAGAGCGTTGAACTCGCGCTGGGGTCATCCATCCCGGGCGAGCGACGCCTCGATCACCGTCAGGGTGTATTCCCGCGCACTCGCGCACCTGAGGTGCCTTCCGCCTGCGTCGGGTCTTCCGTCAGAAGGTCGCCGCCGATCTCGGATGCTGGATACTCGGACGATGGCGCGGTTCGTGCTCGTGCACGGAGGTTGGCATGGTGGCTGGTGCTTCCGCCGGCTTGCCAAGGGGCTCACGGATCGCGGTCATGACGTCGCGACGCCGGACTTGCCCTGCGACGAGATCGGGCTAACGCCGCTCGACTATGCGCGGTCCGTCGGGCGACAGCCGGATGCGATCGTCGTCGGCCACTCGCTTGGTGGATTCACGATCCCGCATATTGAGGCCCGTGCTCGCGTCTCCCTCGCTGCGCTCCCGCCGCTGGCCCGCGCTGAGATAGACGAGTGCTTCGCCGAGGGTTTCGGCGGAACAGTGCGCGACACCCTCGACCGCTCCCACTGGCCGGACGCCGACACCGCCGCCGCGCGAATGTACCCCGACTGTTCGCGCACCCAGTCCAACTGGGCGTTCGCGCAGTTCCGGCCCCAGGCGCGGCTTGAACCGCTGCCCGCACCCTTCGGGGAAGGCGACGTCGTCATCGCAACCCTGCGGGATGCCGCTGTCGATCCTGGCTGGCAGATTCGTGCGGCCCGCACCCACGGCGCGCGCGTGATCGAGCTCGACTCGGGCCACTCGCCGTTCTTCACGCAGCCGGACGAGCTCGCAGACATCCTCAGTTCGCTCGCCTGACGTTCTGGCGTCATTCCGGAACACTGGCTCAGCCGACCGCCCGACAGGCGTAGACTGGCAGACGTGAGCATCGTCACATGGTTGCGTGGTCTCCTTCGACGCAAACGAGACGGAACGAACGAGGACGACTCGCACTATTCAGGCGACGAGGCCTCGGGCGCACGGCTCGATTCCCTCGGTGCGGTAGGCGCATCGGGCGTCCCGCCCGTTATGCCGCGGGACGACCGGCCGCATACCTGAGAGAGGCGGTTCTTGGTCATGCCCTCCTGATCTCAGTCAGGGTGCATTCCGCAACACTGGCCCAACCGAGCATCTCGATTCTCGTCCCGCTCTCGCGGGCGCCGTGAAAACTAGGCGTCTACCCCGTCTTCTTGACTTCGACTCCGATGACACGGATGTCCACGTCGCCGACGTTTTCGAGCGTGTGCGGCGCGAGCGCTTCGAGCCAGACAGCAGCGCCAGGCTGCGGAAGTGGGCCACCTCGTGAGTCCGCCATCACGTCGCCGGAATCGTCGCGGCGTATGAAGTCCGAGAACGATTCGACGATCATGACCTGCGGCCAGCAGTGCGTGTGCAGCGCGGTCGTCTCGCCGGGTGCGATCCGCGTGGTGATCACACGGACGTTGTCGTTCTCGAACAGCAGGCTGTGCGTGTCGGGAGCCGCGATCAACGCGTCGAGCGGATCCGGCCATGCATTCACCGGCGAAGCCTATGTCGATGATGAACGCATCGCAAACGCGGAGCCGTCGCTGCCGGCGCGGGCTGCATGTCCGCGACGTGGCCGGATGCACGCGAAGGCGGGAACGAAACGGCCCTTCGCGTGCCTTCCGTCAGGCGTCATTCCGGAACACTGGCCCAAGCGAGCGCCTGTCTTACTCGGAGACCGCCTCGCCCGAACCTCCGAGCTCTGTCGGAAAGTCCTTGAGCTTCGGCAGGCCGTCCTTCATTGGCAGCACGGACGACTCATAGTTCACGTGCACGCCCGGCTCGAATGGGAACGACGGGATGGTGGCGGCATAGACGTCGATCAGGCCCCAGGGCGGGTGGCGCGTCAGCAAATGGCCTCCGCAGACCGTGCACCACTGGCGATAGCTCTGCTCGTTCGCGTTGTACTCGCCGATCAGATCCTCGCCTTCGGTGACCTCCACTGCCTCCGTCGGCCAGAGCGTGAACGCGTTGACTGGGCCGGCCGACCAGCTCCTGCAGTTCTCGCAGTGGCAGTAGCCGGCGCCGGCGAAATCGCCCTTCACGACGATCTTGACGGCTCCGCAGTAGCACTGTCCTTCGTACTTCTTCTCCTCGGCGCTCATGAGTCTCCTTCGTCCCGACGGCGTTGATCTCTTCGCGACGCTACTCCTTACGGCTGCTGAGGTTCAACGACCTCGGGCGTCATTCCGAGACACTGGCGCAGGCGAGAATCGACGCTGTCAGCGGTACTCCTCGGGCCAGCGCGCCGCCGTTTGACGGCGGGGTGAGGATGTAGTCGTGCCAGTTGTTCTGGGCGAGGGTTTGACGAAGCGATTTGCTGGGCTGACGGCTGTCGATGATCTGTCGTTCGCGCTCGAGGCAGGGACGATCACGGGCTTCCTCGGCCAAGGGATCATTGCTTCCCCTGTCGACAATCTTGCGTTCTGGGCGTCTAGCGATCGTGCCCGAGGCTGGGATGACCCGGACTTGCTCACGTCGTGGCGCTCCGAGGTGGCAGAGCCCTGGTGGGGTGCCATGCGAGAACGTGCAGAGCGCGACGGACTTCGGATCGACTGTTTCGTTGGTAGCGAGGGAACGATTGACGCGATCCCAATCGACCATCACCTCGCAGCGGCAGCCCTACTGAGTCCGACCGGAACGTGGTACGGAAACGCCTGGTGTCTCAAAGAGACCGAGCTTGCGCAGATGGCAAGTGACTGGGGCGTGACTCTGGAGAAGGCGCGGGCGAAGGCGAACGCGAATCCTCGTCGCATCAGCGCACTCGTCGATGCGCGTTACCCTCCTGGGGTGGTCGGGACAGCTCAACACATGTTCTGCGGCATCCTCATCGCACGGCTGTGCGACGGGGACGATTGGGATCACGCCGTTGGTCATGCTACGGACGCCACGCGCAAGCGCTTCCCTCGATCAACGCCGCTCCAACGGCACCCCAACACGTAGCGGTCCGCGGCGCCGAAGAGGGTTTCGCCAGGCGGAGATGATCGACGCCGGCTTGTCTCTTTAGTCGAGCAACGTCCGGTAGAGGTTCTGTGTGGCGGGTGATGGCGCCGCGCCCAGCTCGTCTCGTAGGAGGGTACGCAGCTGCTCGTAGACCTGCAGCGCGTCGGCGTGGTTGTCCCGCGCGGCCAGTACTTGCATCAGGTACCGGTAGCCGCTCTCGCGGAAGGGCGCCTGTTGGAGGAGCGAGCGCGCGGAGCGCTCGGCGGTGTCAAGCTCGCCTCCGCCGATCATGAGGCTTGCGTGTGCTGCGAGTTCGAGCGCTCGCAGGTAGGTGCCTTCCAGCTCGCGCCGCCGGTCGTCGATCCACGGGGCCTCTTCGCCGGCGACGAAGGATCGCACCGCGATGTGTTGGGCGACTCGGGCGGCCACCCAGACTTCGGGCCACTCATGGCGCGCCTGTGCTGACTCGGCGCGATGAAGCGCCGCTCCGGCTGCTTCGGCATCGATCCACGCGTCGTCGGCAAGCACGAGTCTGAGCTCGCTGCGTCCCTCGAGCTGTTCCTGCCCGACGACGCGGCGAAGCTTGGAGATCAGCGCGCTGAGCGCTGATTCCGGAGCCCCCGGCAACCGATCCGGCCAGACTGCCTCGATCAACTCCGGGCGGGAGGCTGCGCGCAGTCGGTTCGCGGCAAGGTAGGCGAACAGCAGTCGTCCCTGCCGGCCCGGAAGCTCGCCGTCGATGCGCGTTCCATCCAGGGTGGCGACGACGCGACCACACAGCTGGATGCGCGTTCCCAAGATCGAGCCAAGGTTACGGCAAGGCCTGAGAATCACGATTCCCTCTGTGACGAAGTTGCTCATCCACGTGACGCACGGGCCCGAGTCGCCGACTCGCGCCGCCCTCGGTTTCCTCGTCGCACGGACCGCTCTCGACGAAGGGCATGACGTCTCGCTCTTTCTCGCTGGGGATGCGGTTCAGCTGCTCCGCGACGCGGTCCTCGACAATCTCAGTGGACTCGGTACCGGGAGTTTGAGAGATTCGTACGAGGCAATCGTCGCGGGCGGAGGCCGCTTCTACCTATCCGGGATGTCGAGTAAGGGCCGCGGTCTCACGGAGGCTGAGCTCGACGGCAAGCCCGCCGAGCTGGCGCCGCCTAGCCGGCTCGTCCAGCTCGTTGTCGAAAGCGACCGCGCCCTGACCTACTAGAAGACGACCCTGAGAGGAGCGCCATGCCGAAGGTGATCAACTGTGAGTGCGGGGAAGTCATCCGCGCCGCTGACGACGAAGAACTCGTCCAGCGAGTCGAGCAGCACGTCGGCCGGGCCCATCCGGAACTCGTCGGGAAGATGTCCCGCGACGACATCCTCGCCATGGCCGAAGAGGGATAGACAGCGGAAGCGTCATTCCGGGACGCTCGCGCACGCGAGCACGGGAATGGTGAGGACGGCCCTAGACGTCATCGCCAAGGGCGACCGCTGCCGCGTCCCAGATGTCGAGCTGTCGGCCGTTTTCATGCGCGGCCGCAAACGTGCTTCCTTCATGCTCAACGAGGGCGCCGCCCCGCCTGCTCCGTTCGTGAAGCCATCTCGGGAGTTTCTCGCCTTCGGTCTCGGCAGCTCCCCAGAGAACGCCTGCGCGTTCCGGATTGCCCCGGGCCAACGCGACCTGGGCGAGCCCGGCGATCGTGTAGAGCGCCCAGAGCCGGTTCTCCTGCTCGACCTCGAGCCGGAGCGCGGCTCGTCCTTCGTCTTCGGCTTCGTCGAGTGCACCGCGTCGTTGGGCGAGCATCATCAGCTCGTGGAGTTGGCCGGATTGCCACCAGTACCAGCCTGCTTCACGTGCCTGTTCCGCGCTGCGCCGCGTCAGCTCTGTCGCGCGTTCGAGATCGCCATCGGCAAGTGCAAGCTGGCCGAGCAACCAGAATCCCGAGATCTCCACAGATGCGAACCTGCCGCGGGCAAGGGCGAGCGAGTGCTCGGTCAGCTCCCGAACCCGGGCCCAGTCTTCTCGTCGCCACGCGCCAACGGCGAGCATGTGCTCGACGAGGGCGATCCCACGCTCGTCGCCGAGCTCCTGGTAGAGCCGCAGGCTCTCTTCGGCCAGTCGCTCGGCAAGTTCGTCGTGACCTGACAGGTCGACCGTGCCGCTGTACACCTGGAGAACGTCGGCGCGTAACTCGGGGGGAATCGAGCCTGCCCGATCGAGCAGGCTGCCGAGCCGACGCATCCCCTCCTCCGGCCCTGCCGCGTTCCACAGATTCTGAAGCGCAACGGCCAGGTCGAGACCGAATGCCGGGTCGTTGGCCTCCGCCCAATCAAGTGCCGCTCGGAGATCGTCCCGCTCCGCCAAGGCAGGGCGTATGTCGGACGCAAACTCCTCGCCGCGTCCCGCGGACCGCGCGATTTGGAGCATCAGGTCGGCATGTCGCCTGCGAATCTCGCTCGCGTCGTCGGCCTCGTTGAAGCGCTCAACCGCGAACTCGCGGATCGTCTCCAGCATCCAGAAGCGCTCGTCGCCGAGAGTTCCTGTGCGGCGGCGGACAAGGCTCTTGTCGAGGAGCGACGCGAGTGTGTCGACATCCGCAGCGCACACCGTCTCGGCCGACTCGAGCGTACAGCCGCCCCGGAAGACGGCGAGACGCGCGAACAGTCGCCGCTCGTCGTCGTCGAGCAGATCGTACGACCACGCGATGGTCGCTCTGAGCGTGGCGTGCCGTTCATCAGCATCGCGCGTACCCTTCAGCAGATCGAGTCGCTCGCCGAGCCGTCCGAGCAGAAGCTCTGGGGCGAGGAGCTTCGTGCGCGCGGCCGCGAGCTCGAGCGCGAGCGGAAGCCGGTCGAGTCGCTCGCAGAGCGTCGTGACTGCCTCGCTCGGGACTACCTCCGGACGCACCGCCTGTGCGCGCTCGCAGAACAGCTCGACTGCGTCGCCGGACGTGAGCGGCGGCAGGTCCAGCTCGACCTCGCCCTGCATGCGGAGCGCCTCACGACTTGTGACGATCAGTCGCAAGGAGGGAACCGCCGCGGTGAGCTCGCCGAGTGGTCGGGCAGCGGCAGGTAGGAGATGCTCGAGGTTGTCGCAGACGACGTGGGTCCGCCGTTCTGCCACACGCGCCGCGATCGCGGCGAAGTCGGGCGACGTCGCTCCCAGCCTGTCCGCAATCGCCGATGCGACGAGGTCGACGTCTCGCAGCGGTGAAAGGGGCACGAAGACAGTCCCGCCCTCCGCCTCGTCTGCCATGAGGCGTGCGAGCTCGATTGCAAAGCGGGTCTTCCCCGTACCTCCAGGGCCGAGGACCGTGAGCAGCCGGGGATCTCGCTCATAGATGAGCGAAACGGCGTCGAACAGCTCTTTCTCACGACCGACGAACCGCGTCGCTGGCGTAGGGAGATCGACGCTTCCGGAGGTACGCAGCGGGGGAAACTCGCGGTCGCCGAGCTGGTAGAGCCGGACCAGGCCGTCGAAGTCCTTCAGCCGATGCTGGCCGAGATCGCGGAGCGGCGCAGGCGCCGGATCGAGCAGCGGCGCCGTCGTGGACGACAGCACGATCTGTTCACCATGCGCGAGGGCGGCAATCCGCGCCGCACGATGCACGTCCAGGCCGACGTAACCTTCTCCAGTGAGCGTCGGAGCGCCCGTGTGCAGCCCCATACGCACTCGAATGAGGCCGCCCGCGAGCGCCTGGTTTGCAGTCAGAGCGGCGGCCGCCGCCCCCTCGGCCGTCGGGAAGGCGACGAAGAACGCATCCCCTTGCGTGTCGATCTCCACGCCCGCGGAGGCGGCGAAGGCCCGACGAAGCACCCGGCGGTGCTCCTTGAGCACATCTGCATATCGCTCCGGGCCAAGCTCGCGCAGGAGCGTGGTCGAGCCCTCGATGTCGGTGAAGAGGAAGGTGACTGTGCCGCTCGGAAGATCGTCCCGCATCGCGATTCGCGCATTAGTCTTCCCTCCCGACGCGTTCGTCGCCAACCAAGAGGTTGCGCCGTGAGCAGGCACCGGCTGACAAGCCCGCTCAGGGGTCATTCCTGAACTCACTGTCATTGTCGCGTGGCTGTGGTGTCAGCAGCCGAGGGTCCGGCAGTGGTTTCTGGGCGCGGGCGGCCCGGGGTCTAGCAGCCTTCGGCGAGTTGGGGGCACCGGTCGGGCTGCAGTGCGTTGCGCACCCGCGCCGCAAGAGTTGCGATGCGTGAGGGCCGCTCGGCACGCCGCGCGGCCCGCGCCTCCTGGATCTGCCGCTGCCGCTCGCGCTCGCGCTCCAGTTCGCGCCAGCTCTCCTCCAGGAGGTCTGGGGTCAGGTACATGCCGAGATAGTTCATGGGTAGTCCCTTCTCAGTGGTCCATCGGGTGTTTCCCAGCTAGAGGTTACGACGGCGGGGTGCGCCGGTCATCGGTAGCGGGGACGATCGGGCGTCCTCCGCGCAGGCGAACGCCCGTCGTCCTTCCGGACTAGCAGTCGCTCGCTCTGGCGCCACTCCGGAACGCTGGCGCAGACGAGGTTCACGGCCTCGTGTATCTGTCCTCGCGATGCCGGCTGCGGCGTGCGACGATCGGTGCTGTGATCTGGTCGGAGTTCGCGACAAACGATGATGGACCACTGATCGCGGGCCGCCGCGCCGGTAGCGGCCCGCCGGTCTTGCTGCTGCACGGGGGCCCTGGGTTGGGCTTCGATTATCTCCGCGATCTCGCCGACGAGCTCGCGCAGGAGAACACCGTCGCCTGGTACCAGCAGCGAGGGCTCGCGCCGTCGGCGGTGGAAGGGCCATACACGGTGGCGTTCGACGTTGGCGACGCCCGTCGCGTTCTCGACACGCTCGGCTGGGAGAAGGCCTACGTCGTCGGCCATTCATGGGGCGGGCACCTCGCCCTGCACGTCGCGGAGACGTTCCCTGAACGCGTGTTCGGTGTACTCGCCGTCGACCCGCTCGGGTCGGTGGGCGACGGACGCTGGCCGGAGTTCGACGAGGAGATCTTCCGACGACTACCCGAGTCGGTGCGCGCCCGCGCTCGCGAGCTCGACGAGCTGACCACGAAGGGCACCGCGGGCGACGAACTGGCGCTCGAACAGATGCGCCTCGTCTGGCCCGCCTACTTCGCGGATCCGGAGCAGGCGCCACCGATGCCGGAGTTACGAATGGCGAGCGAGCGCTCGGCACAGATGGGGCGCTCGATCCTCGCAGAACTGCCGGCGCTCGAGGCGGGCTTACCGGGGATCCGCGTGCCTGTCGCCTTTGTGCATGGCTCACGGAGCCCGATGCCGGTCGGAGCCTCAACGGACGCGGCCGACCAGATCCCCGGAGCCTGGGTCGACATTGTCGACGGTGCCGGCCATTTCGTCTGGGTGGAGGCGCCAGGCGCCGTTCGTAGCTCGCTCCGGCGCCTCACCGCCGTCGAAGCTGCGCCTCCCGGCTAGAGGCCGACACGCGTCCCTGCCGACACGGAGAGCCAAGACCGCAAAGCGTGTCGGGGAACATCCGCGAACACTCGCGGAGGCGACGCGCATAACGATCAGGCCGAGCGCAGCGCGTCGACCGGGGCGGTCGTGACGAGTCCTGAAACCGCTCGCGCCAGCTCAGGGTCTGAGGTGACCAATGCATCGGCTTGCAGCTTCGTCAGGGCGACGTACTCGGCGTCGTAGGTTGTCTTCCAGCCGAGCTGGTCCGCGACCTTCCATGCTTGCCGCTGAAGCACCTTGTCTCCGAGGAACCGCACCCTCAGCGAATTGATCCGCGTCACTCGCTCCAGGCCCTCGGCCGCCGAGATCTCCCCCCGGCGGGAAGCTTCGTACAGCGCCGACAGTGCCTGCGAGCGAACGAGCGTCGGAGCAACAAGCTGATGCGCCGCGGCAACCTCGATCTCACCTGCGGCTATACCGAGAAGCGTCTTGCAGTCGACGACAAACCGCGCCACCCACGGCACGCTACATCCTCGCCTCACAGGCGCAGACGGCCGAGCAAACCGGCTGACGCCCAAGACGCGCTCGCGCGTCATTCGCGAACGCTGGCGCACGCGGCGGGGTCGATGCCTGAGCGGTGTACCCGAGTGGTCAGCGGCTTGGCTCGTAGTCGAGCAACAGACAACCGCTCGGCGAGACGCTGCTTCGCGTGAGCGAGAACCGCGCCGCCGTGCCGTTGTCGAACAGCTTGCGTCCGTGCACGTGTACGGCGGGAGCAACGACGAGGCAGAGTCTGTCGACCAGGTCAGCTTCGAGCAGCGCCTGGGCGAGCGAGATGCTCCCGTGCACTCCGAGATCGCCGTCGGTTTGTCGTTTGAGGTCCGCGACGAACGCGGTCAGGTCTCCGTCGACGCGCGCGGTGTTCGCCCATTCGTCGTCGAGCGGCGACGACGTCACGACGTACTTCCGCACGGCATTGATGAAGGTCGCGAAGGGCTCGATGTCGCTGCCGGGCCAGAATCGCGCCCAGTCGTCGTACGTGCGGCGGCCGAGCAGCACGGCATCCTGGGAGCCGATCACACGGGCGAGGTTCTCCTCCATGACGTCGTCGAAGTCGAGGATGAACTGGTCCGGATGTTCCGCCACGCCGTCCAGCGACAACAGCTCGTACACGACAACCTTGCCCACTTCGCAACCTCCTGATCGGTTTTGACCCAAGACCGTTCCGGCCCGTCGAAATCATCGCGTCTGCTTGATCGGGAGCACGGACATTCGCCGTTCCTGAAGACTGCGGCAGCTCGTCTCAGCACAGTCGCTCGTACCCGAGAGCGTCGAACGCGGCCGGATAGACGATCCGACCGGCGAGGTCGGGGCTGTACCCCGGGAGCCGCTTGACCATGAACGCGTCGTCGGGGATCTTCGGATGCGGGGAGATGAAGCCGAGCGCGCTCGCCTGCTCGAAGCCGAAGCGCGGGTAGTACGCGGGAATCCCCTCGACCATGACGGCAGGCTCGCCTGCTTCGTCGGCGCGGCCGAGCGCGTCCCGGATCAGCCGTGCCCCCACACCGATGCGCTGGCGGTCGGGCCGTACCGACATCGGCGTGAGATTGAGGATCCTCGGACGGGATCCGCCTTCAACGCCGACCCAGCTCAGCATCACGTGAGCGATCACACCGGAGGAGTCCTCGGCGACCAGCGCCAGCTCCGGAATGAACTGCTCCGACGCCCGAATGCGCTCGACGAACGACGCGATCTCGTCGGGGTGTCCGACGAATGCCGCGCGGACCACCTCTGCGATCACGCGATGGTCCGCGTCTCGCGCGGGACGGATGACGACGCCCTCGGCCACGGGTGGCGATGGTATTGGGCAGAGCTCTTCGCCTCGTGCTGGAATGAATCACGATGAGAGCGGTCGAGGTCGTCCTCGCCGTCGGCTGGGCGGCGTTCTGGCTCTACTGGCTCGTGGAAGCCTTTTCGATGAAGAGGGGTCGCGTTCCGTGGTCGCGCGAGCTGCGGATCAGGGCGGTTCTCGCCGTCGTCGTGATCCTCTTGCTTCGCCTGGGAGCGTTTCGGGGCCACGGCCTCAACACCGATCCGTGGCGCGCCGGCGTCGGGCTCGTTCTCTTCGCTCTGGGATTGGGGTTCGCGATCTGGGCCCGCATGCACATCGGGCGCAACTGGGGCACCCCGATGACGCAGAAGGACGAGCCGGAGCTGGTGACCAGCGGCCCCTACCGCCTGGTTCGCCACCCGATCTATGCGGGCATCCTCGCCGCGGGCGTCGGCACCGCGGTGGCGCTGAGCTGGCTGTGGCTGACTGCCGTTGCGCTCGCCGGCGTCTACTTCCTCTACAGCGCGCTGGTCGAGGAGCGCTACCTGACCGACCGGTTCCCGGACAACTACCCGGTCTACAAGCGCTCGACGAAGCTGCTCGTGCCGTTCATCCTCTGATCCGCGGCCGGGCGGCCGCCTAACGCGCGGAGATGTACTCGGTCAGGTACCGGATCTGGAAGCTCTGCTGCTCGGACTGCAGCCGGACGAGGTCGCCGATCGAGATCATCCCCGCAACCGTGCCGCCGCTGACCACCGGGATGTGGCGGATGCGCCGGTCGGTCATCAGCGCCATCGCCTCCTCGATCTCGGTCTCGGGCGTGATCACGACGAGCGACGTGGTCATCACGTCGCGGACGGGGGTCTCGCGCTCGGCAAGGCCCTGCACGGCGACGCGGCGCAGGTAATCGCGCTCGGTGAAGATGCCTTGGACGTCGTTCAGGTCGTCGTCCGCGGTCACGAGCAGCGCGCCGACGTTGGCGTCGACCATCGCCTGCACCGCCTCGAGCACGGTGGCGTCGCCGCCGATCCGGATCACGTCCCCGCCCTTCTGCTCGAGGATCTTCGCGACGGCGGTCATCCCGGAAAGATCGGACAGGCGCGCGTCCGTGTCAAGTCGGCGGCCCGCGGTAGGCTCAGCCGATCTCGCCGCTTGGATTCCCGCTCGTGCTCTCGAACGGCCCGCCGCCCGGAGCGAAGGCGCCGAGCGGCCGGAACGGGCTGGCCGAGGTCGCCGCCAACGGCGTCACCCTGCTGCGGACGGGAATCGGAGGCTGGGACGCGGAGGTGCTCGACGGCCAGATCGCCGCCGAGCGGGCGCTGCTCGACGCCGCGGCGGGACACGGCCTCGGCTGCTGGCTGTGGCTCGGCGACCTCGTCAACTTCCCCGGCGGCGCGGCCGGCGCCCGGAACGAGCAGCTGCTCACGACGATCGTCCAGGCCCTGCGCGGGCACGCCGCGCTCGCCGCCTACAAGGGGATCGACGAGCCGGGCAATCCGCTGCGCTCGCCGGCGCCCGTGCCCGCGGCGGGGATGGTGCGCGCGTACAAGCGGCTGAAGCAGCTCGACCCGAAGCGGCCGGTCGTCGTCGTGCAGGCGCCGCGCGGCCCCGCGGCGGCGCTCGACAAGTACCGGCCCGCGTTCGACATCACCGGCTGCGACATCTACCCCGTCTCGTACCCGCCGCAGGTGCACTCGGACTCGAAGAACAAAGAGCTGAGCGTGGTCGGCGAGCTCACGCGCAAGACGCGCCAGGCGGCCGGGACGAAGCCGTTCTGGATGACACTGCAGGTCGCGTGGACCGGAGTCCTGCCGACGCAGCAGCGCCCGCACGTCGTCCCACGGTTCCCCTCGTATCCCGAGGAGCGCTTCATGGCCTACGAGGCGATCGTGAACGGCGCCCGCGGGCTCGTCTTCTTCGGCGGCCACCTGACCGACGTGATGACGCCGGAGGACGCGGCCTCCGGCTGGAACTGGACGTTCTGGCGGCGGGTGCTCCGGCCCGTCGTCTCGGAGCTCGCGTCGCCAGACCTGCGGCCCGCGCTGCTCGCGCCGAACGCGCCCGATCGCGTCGTCACGTCACCGCGCACGAACGACGTCGAGCTCGTCGCGCGCCGCGCCGCCGGGCACCTCTACGTGATCGCTGTCAGGCGGAGCGGCGGCGTCTCCGAGATCGGCATCTCGGGCCTGCCGAAGCAGCTGACGAGCGGTGAGGCGCTGTTCGAGTACGCGCAGTCGCCGCTGCCGCCGCCGAATCGGCCCGGGCGACAGGCGCCGCGGCGCGTCGCCGTCGCGAATGGATCGTTCCGCGACTGGTTCGCGCTGCACGACGTCCACGTGTACCGGTTCCAGCTCTGAGCGTAGGGTGAAGCGGCTGTGAGTGCCGTCGAGGTGCTGACGATGGGCCGCATCGGGGTGGATCTCTACCCCGAGCAGATCGGCGTCCATCTCGCCGACGTGAAGACGTTTCGCAAGATGCTCGGCGGCAGCGCGACGAACGTCGCCGTCGCCGCCGCGCGCTACGGGCGCCGGTCCGGCGTGATCACGAAGGTCGGCGACGACCCGTTCGGGCCCTACGCGCGCCGAGCGCTCGAGGAGTTCGGCGTCGACCCGTCGCGCGTCGGCACCCATCCGACGCTGCGCACGCCGGTCGTCTTCTGCGAGATCTTTCCGCCGGACGACTTCCCGCTGCTCTTCTACCGCCAGCCGACGGCGCCCGACATGACGCTCGCGGTCGACGAGCTCGACCTGGACGAGATCGCCGAGGTGCCGCTGTTCTGGACGACCGGCACGGGCCTCTCCGCCGAGCCGAGCCGCACGGCGACCCTCGCCGCCCTGGAAGTGCGGCGCCGGCGCGCAATCACGATCCACGACCTCGACTACCGGCCGATGTTCTGGGAGTCGGAGGGCGAGGCGGGCCGCCTCGGCCGCGAGGCGTTGTCTCGCGCGACCGTCGCGGTCGGCGGCCGCACCGAAGCGGTCCCGCTCGTCGGCGACCGCCCGGCGGAGGACACCGCGCAGGCGCTGCTCGACCTGGGCGTGGAGCTCGCGGTCGTGAAGCTCGGCCCCGAGGGCGTGCTGGCCGCGACCCGGGACGTGCGGGTCGTCGTCCCGCCGGTCGAGGTCGAGGTGCTGAACGGGCTCGGCGCGGGCGACGCGTTCGGCGGCGCGCTCTGCCACGGCCTCCTCTCCGGCTGGGAGCTCGAGCGCACGATCCGCTTCGCGAACGCGGCCGGCGCACTCGTCGCGAGCCGCCTCGGCTGCGCCGACGACATGCCGACCGCCGCGGAGGTGGAGCAGCTCCTCGACCCGGTGCCAGGCACGAAAGTGCCTGGCACCGGATAACGGCGTGCACGTCGGGCTCGTCGGAGCAGGGCGCATCGGCGCGTTCCACGCGCGCACGCTGAGCGGCCTCGCGACGGTCGACCGCCTCACGATCACCGATGTCGACGCTGCGGTCGCGGAGCGCGCGGCAGCGGGCGTCGGCGCTCGGTTCGCGCCGACGCCCGAAGCGCTCGTCGAGGCGGGCGTCGACGCGCTCGTGATCGCCGACGCCGACGCCGGTGCACGTGCCGCTCGCTGCGGCTCGCGGCGTCGGCCGGTCTGCCGGCGTTCTGCGAGAAGCCGGTCGCGCTCGACCTCGCCGACGCTCGACGACGCTGATCGACGACGTCGAGCGCGCCGGGATCCTCGTGCAGGTCGGCTTCCAGCGGCGCTTCGACGCCGGCTACCGCGCGGCGCGCGACGCCGTCGCGAGCGGCGCGCTCGGCAACGCTGCTCGTCGCTGCGCGCGGCGACGCACGACCCGGCGCCGCCGCCCGAGGCGTACATCGCCGCGCTCGGGCGGCATCTTCCGCGACCTGCACATCCACGACTTCGACGCGATCCGGTTCGTCACGGGAGAGGAGATCGTCGAGGTCTACGCCGACGGCGCGGTGCGCGAGACGCCGTGGTTCGCGGCGCACGGCGACGTCGACGCCGCCGTCGCCGTGCTCCGGCTCGAGCGGCGGCGCGCTCGCGATCGTCTCCGGGACGCGGCACGACCCGCTCGGCTACGACGTCCGGCTCGAGGTCTTCGGCACCGCGCGACAGCATCGCCGTCGGGCTCGACGCGCGCAGCCCGCTCCGCTCGGTCGAGCCCGGCGTCCGACGCCGCCGGCGCCGGGCTACCGCGACTTCATCGACCGCTTCGAGCCCGCCTACCGCGCCGAGCTCGCGGCCTTCGTCGACGACCGTGCGCGCACGGCGGCCGACAGCGCCTGCACGCTCGCGCGAGGCGCGCGCCGCGCTGCTGGTCGCGCTCGCCGCCGACCGCTCGCGCGCCGAGCGGCGGCCGGTCGCGATCGACGAGGTCGGCTGGCGCATCAGCCGCCGCGGGTTGAGAATCGCCAGCTCGGTCGACCTCGACAGAAGGAGACGGGCATGACGATGAACGACGAGATGCTCGAGACGATCGAGGACGAGCGCGGCTCTCGCGCCGCGGCCTGCTCGTCAAGGGCGGCCTCGCCGCCGCCGGCCTGACGGCGCTCGGCGCGCCGGCGCGCGGCCTTCGCGGCGGCGCAGCGCCGGACGACGATCAAGGTCGCCGTCGTCACGCACGGCGACACCGGCTCGTTCTGGTCGGTGTTCAAGAAGCGGCGTCGACCAGGCGACGAAGCGACCTGAAGGCCCGCGGCGTCAGCGTCACGCAGGTCTACGCGAACAACGACGTCGCCGAAGCAGGTCGCCGGGCATCAACGCCGCGATCGCGGCGAGGCGCAACGTGATCGCGACCTCGGTGCCGGACGCGAGCGCGCTCAAGGACCCGCTCACGAAGGCGTCGAAGAAGGGCATCGAGATCATCACCGTCAACTCGGGCCTCGGCGCGTTCGACGCGCTGCCGACGTACGAGGTGCACGTCGGCCAGACCGAGGACGTCGCCGGCGAGGGCGCCGGCAAGCAGTTCAAGCAGGCCGGCGCGAAGAAGGTCGTCTGATCGTGATCCACGAGGCCAGCAACTCGGGCCTGCAGCAGCGCGCCGACGGCGTCAAGAAGATCGTTCGAGCGGCACGACGTCAAGATGCTGCGATCCCGAACGCGAAGTCCGACATCCCGGGCACGAAGGCGAAGGTGAAGGCCGCCTTCAAGGCCAACAAGACGCTCGACGGCTTCCTCGGCCTCGACCCGGACGTGACGATCCCGTGCCTCGACGTCGCTCCCGAAGGGCACGAAGGTCGGCACGTTCGACGTCGGCGCCGCGTCGATCAAGGAGATCCAGGCCGGCAAGATGCTGTTCGCGATCGACCAGCAGCAGTACCTGCAGGGCTACCTGCCGGTCGTGTTCGCGGTGCTCTTCGTGACCAACCTGAACACGGTCGGCAACGGCGCAGCCGGTGCTGACCGGGCCCGGGCATCATCAACAAGGCGAACGCGGCGCAAGGTCGCGGCGCTCGCCGCGAAGGGCACGCGCTAGGAGCGCTAGCGGGGTGGGCGGCCGATGCGGCCGCCCGCCCGGCCGGACAGCGAGCCGATGACCGAGACCGCAGCCGCCGTCCGGCCCGAGCCCGACGAGCGGCTCGTCGCGCGTCAGCCTGCTCGCGCGGCTCGCTGACGCGGCCCGACATCGGCGCGTTCCTCGGCGCGATCGCCGTCTTCTTCGCTGTTCGCGTACTTCGCGCGCGAGCGTCAACTGGATCGGCGACCTCGGGATCGCGGCCAGCTGGACCGACCAGGCGGCGCAGTACGGGATCGTCGCCGTGCCGGTCGCGCTGCTGATGATCGGCGGCGAGTTCGACCTCTCGGCCGGCGTGATGATCGGCAGCTCCGGGCTCCTGCTCGGCTACCTCGCGACGCACGCGCACATGAACATCTGGCCGGCGATCGCGCTCGTGCTGCTGTTCGGCGCTCGCGATCGGCTTCGTCAACGGCTTCACGGTGGTGAAGACGAAGCTGCCGAGCTTCATCGTCACGCTCGGCGACGTTCTTCATCCTCCAGGGCGTCAACGCCGGCGGCACGCTGAAGCTCACCGGCACGACCGCGATCCAGAACATCGACTCGGCGCCGCGGCTTCGACTCGGCGCGACCGCTTCTTCGCCGCCGACCTCGACGCACGTACGACTTCAAGGTGAAGGTGCTCTGGTGGATCGGGCTCACGGTCGTCGGCGCGTGGCTGCTCGCGAAGACGCGCTTCGGCAACTGGATCTACGGCGCCGGCGGCGACCCGATCGCGGCGCGCAACGTCGGCGTCCCGGTCGCGCGCACGAAGATCACGCTCTTCATGATGACCTCGGCGACCGCCGCGCTGATGGGGATCATCGAGGCGCTCGAGCTGCGCTCGATGCAGGCGAAGGAGGGCATCGGGCTGCGAGTTCATCTTCATCATCTGCGCCGTCGTCGGCGGCTGCCTGCTGACCGGCGGCTACGGCTCGGTGATCGGCACCTGCTTCGGCGCGGCGATCCTCGGCATGGTGCAGCTCGGGATCATCGACTGCGCAGTGGGACAGCAACTGGACGTACACGTTCCAGGGCGCGATCCTGTTCGCGCGCCGTCCTGCTCAACACGGTCGATCCGCAGCCGCGCGCAGAGCAGGCCGCGATGAGCGAGCCGCTGCCCCGCACCTGCTCGAGGCCGACGGCGATCTCGCAAGTACTACGGCAACGTCGTCGCGCTCAAGGACATCTCGGCGCACGTGGACGCGCGGCGAGGTGACCTGCATCCTCGGCGACAACGGCGCCGGCAAGTCGACGCTTCATCAAGATCCTCTCGGGCGTGCACCAGCCCGACGAGGGCGCGGCTGCTCGTCGACGGCGAGGAGGTGCACTTCCACTCGCCGCGCGACGCGCGCGCAGCGCGGGATCGCGACGGTCTACCAGGACCTCGCGATGGTGCCGCTGATGTCGATCTGGCGGAACTTCTTCCTCGGCGCCGAGCCGATGAAGGGCGTCGGGCCGCTCCAGCGTGTTCGACGTCGCGACGCGCGCAGGCGATCGTGCGCGAGCGAGCTGCACGAGATGGGCATCGACATCCGCGACCCCGACCAGCCGGTCGGCACGCTCTCGGGCGGCGAGCGGCAGTCGGTCGCGATCGCGCGCGCCGTCTACTTCGGCGCGCGCGTGCTGATCCTCGACGAGCCGACCTCGGCGCTCGGCGTCAAGCAGGCCGGCGTCGTGCTCAAGTACATCCTCCAGGCGCGCGAGCGCGGCGTCGCCGTGATCTTCATCACGCACAACCCGCATCACGCCTATCCCGGTCGGCGACCGCTTCGTGATCCTGAACCGCGGCCAGAGCCTCGGCGACGTTCGCGAAGAGCGAGATCGACCAGCACGAGCTCGTCCGGCTGATGGCGGGCGGCCGCGAGCTCGCCGAGCTCGAGCACGAGCTCGCAGCGATCAGGCCTAGCTAAAGGCCGGGTCGACGGTCACGCGCCACTCGCGCACCGGGCCGGCCATCACGTTCAGGTAGTAGAGCTCGTGGCGCGCGCCGGCCGCGACCGGGTGGTAGCCCCGCGGGACGAGCACGACGTCGCCGTCGCCGACGGCGATCGACTCGTCGAGCGTGCCGTCGCCGGTGTACACGCGCTGGAAGCCGAAGCCGTCGTGCGGGCGAACGCGGTGGTAGTAGGTCTCCTCGAGGAGCGTCTCCTGCGGCGGGTCGTCGACGTCGTGCTTGTGCGGCGGGAAGCTCGACCAGTGCCCGGCGGGCGAGTGAACCTCGGTCACGAGCAGCGAGGCCGCCGGCTGGTCCTCCATCAGGATGTGGAAGATGTCGCGCGCCTCGGTTCCGCCGCCGCGCGCCTCGTGGCGCATCTGGGCGGGCTCGAGCAGCCGCAGCTCGGCCCCCTCGACCGCCGGCGCCGTGCAGACCGCGAAGTCGGAGCCGACCGCGGCCCACTCGACGCCGGGCGGAACGTACAGCGCTGTCGGCGGCCCGTCGAACGCCGAGGCCCGCGCGCCGACGTCGCGCCATTCACGGCCTCCGGCAGAGAGGTTCGCGCGCCCCGACAGCACGACCACACACGTCTCGTGGTCGGTGAGTCGCTGCGCCACCGAGGCATCCTGGTACACGTCGAAACCGACGTGGCTCCAACCGGCGGATTCCGGCGTCACCCTGACGACGCAGCCGTCGTCGGCGCGGTCGTGCGAATGCACCACTAGCTTCGCCACGAGTCCCCAGATCGTAGAGTCGCGGGCATGGCAACCGTGCGGTTGACGACTGCGCAGGCGCTGATCCGCTTCCTCGCAGCACAACACGTCGAGCGCGACGGCGTCGAGCACCGGTTCTTCGGCGGCTGCTTCGGGATCTTCGGCCACGGCAACGTCGCCGGCATCGGCGAGGCGCTGCTCGCCTACCCGGACGTGCTCCCGTACCACCAGGCTCGCAACGAGCAGGGGATGGTGCACACCGCCGTCGGCTACGCGCGGATGCGCAACCGGCTCGGCACGCTCGTCTGCACGACCTCGATCGGCCCGGGCGCGACGAACATGGTCACCGGCGCGGCGCTCGCGACGATCAACCGGCTGCCGGTGCTGCTCGCTCCCCGGGCGACGTCTTCGCCTCGCACCGGCCGGACCCGGTGCTGCAGCAGCTCGAGGACGCCGTCGGCCGGCGACGTGTCGGTCAACGACTGCTTCCGCCCCGTGTCGCGCTACTTCGACCGGATCTCGCGGCCGGAGCAGGTCATTCCGGCGGCGCTGCAGGCGATGCGCGTGCTGACGAACCCGGCCGAGACCGGCGCCGTGACGCTCGCGTTCCCGCAGGACGTGCAGGCCGAGGCGTTCGACTTCCCGGACGAGTTCCTCGCCGAGCGCGTCTGGCACGTGCCGCGCCCCGCCGCCGACGGCGAGGCGCTCGCGCGGGCCGTCGCGGCGATCCGGAGTGCGCAGCGACCGCTGATCGTCGCGGGCGGCGGCGTCATCTACTCGGAGGCGACGGCGCGCTGCGCGCCTTCTGCGAGGCGACGGGCATCCCGGTCGGCGAGACGCAGGCCGGCAAGGGCTCGCTGCCGTACGACCATCCGTCGTGCCTCGGCGCGATCGGCGCGACCGGCACGTTCGCGCGCCAACCGGATCGCCGCCGAAGCCGACCTCGTGATCGGGATCGGCACGCGCTACACCGACTTCACGACCGCGTCGAAGACCGCCTTCGCGAGCCGACGGAGTCCGCTTCGTCAACGTCAACGTCGCCGACTTCGACGCCGCGAAGCACGCGCGGCTCCGCGCTCGTCGGCGACGCGCGCGCCGCGCTCGAGCAGCTGCGGCGAGCGCTCGAGGGCTGGAGCGGTCGACGACGCCTACCGCGACGAGGCCGCGCGAGCTCGAACCGCGAGTGGGACGCGGAGGTGGCGCGCCTCTACGCGCTCGGGCACGAGCCGCTCCCGGCCCAGAGCGAGGTGATCGGCGCGGTCAACGACGCGTCGGCACCGCAGGACGTCGTCGTCTGCGCGGCCGGCGCGATGCCGGGCGACCTGCACAAGCTCTGGCGCACGCGCGACCCGAAGGGCTACCACGTCGAGTACGGCTACTCGTGCATGGGCTACGAGATCGCCGGCGGCCTCGGCGTGAAGATGGCCGCGCCCGAGCGCGAGGTCTACGTGCTCGTCGGCGACGGCTCGTACCTGATGCTGCCCGAGCGAGCTCGTCACCGCGGTCCAGGAGGGGCTGAAGCTCACGATCGTGCTCGTCGACAACCACGGCTTCAACTCGATCGGCGCGCTCTCCCGCTCGCTCGGCCTCGACGGCTTCGGCACGCAGTACCGGTACGCGCGCGAACGGCTCGCCGGTGCTCGACGGCGACGACGACCCGCCCGCCCACCTCCCGCTCGACCTGGCCGCGAACGCCGCCTCGCTCGGCGCCGACGCTGATCCGCGTCGCGAGCATCGACGAGCTGCGCGCGGCGCTCGCAGACGCGAAGCGCGCGACGAAGGACGACCGTGATCGTCGTCGAGGTCGACCGCTACGAGGGTGTGCCGGGCTACGAGAGCTGGTGGGACGTGCCGGTCGCCGAGGTGTCGGAGCGACCCGCGGTGCAGCAGGCCCGCGCGGACTACGAGGCGGCCCGGGCCGCGGAACGGAGACACCTGTGACGCTGCGACTCGCCAGCGCGCCGTGCACGTGGGGCGTGTGGGAGCGGACGGTCGACCGCGACGACCTGATCCCGCCCGAGCGGATGCTCGACGGCCGTGCGCGTCGCTCGGCTACACGGGAATCGAGCTGGGGCCGCCCGGCTACTTCGGCGACGATCCCGCGGCCGTCGCGGCGACCCTCGCGCCCGTACGGCCTCGAGCTCGTCGGGGCGTTCGCGCCGCTGCGGATCGCCGACGAGGACGGGTTCCGCGACGACCTCGCCTTCCTCGACCGGACGATCGAGATCCTCGCCGCCACCGGCGCGCGCGGGCCGGTCGTGCTCGCGGGCGACGAGAACGAGATCCGGCTCGCTGTCGCCGGGCGGCCGGACGCGCGCGCGGCGACGTCGCTGCGCGGCGACGACTGCGCAGCGGGCGGCCGAGCGCGTCGAGCGGGCCGCGCAGCGTGCGCTCGACCGCCGGCGTCGCCGCTGCGTTCCATCCGCACACGGCGACGTACATCGAGAGCGCCGAGGAGGTCGCGGCGCTGCTCGAGGCGACCGATCCGGACGTCGTCAAGATCGCCTTCGACACCGGCCACACCGTCGTCGGCGGCGGCGACCCCGTCGAGCTCGCGCGCGCGCGCGCGACCGGATCGCGCACCTCCACCTGAAGGACGTCGACCCGGACGGTGCTCGCGCGGGTCCGCTCGCAGGAGCTGACGGTCGAGGAGGCGTGGGAGCACGGCCTCTTCTGCCCGTTCGGCGAAGGCGCCGTCGACTTCGCCGCCGTGCTGGCCGAGCTCGCCGGCTTCGACGGCTGGGCGGTCGTCGAGCAGGACCGGGTCGCGGTGCGGCTCGACGACCTCGACAACGGTGCGCGACGTCGAGGTGCGAAACCTCGCGGTCGTCGCGCAGGCGACGGGCGGCTAGGGACGTCGGACGGTCACGGCCAGGGCCAGTCGGGGCCGACCTCGAGCGGGCTCCCGGCGACCGCGCTCGCGCGGGCGGCGACGCCGACCGCGACCGCGCGGCGGTCGTCCTCGAGCGCTCGGCCCCGGCGGGCTCGTCGCCCGCGCACGCGGCGACGAAGGCCGCGCAGCTCGGCGACGTACGCGTCGGCGAAGAGCTCGCGGTAGTCCTGCGGGAACGTCCGCGCCGTCGGCGCGCGTCATCAGCGTCACGCCCGGGCGCGAGGCGGCGTTCCCGACGAAGCAGCGAGCCCTCGTCGCCGACCACCTCGACCCGCACGTCGTGGCCCCACGGGCACGTCCGCGAGACGTGCAGCGCGCGCGACGCCGCCGCCGTCGAAGCGCACGGTGACCGCCGCGTTGTCGAGGTCGCCGAGCGCCTCGAGCTCGGGATAGACCGACGACTGCCGCACCGCGAACGCCTCGACCGGCTCCTGCCCGAGGAACCAGCAGGCGGCGTCGTAGTCGTGCGACGCCATGTCGACGAGGAAGCCGCCGGCCGGAGCCGGATCCTCCGGCTCCGGGCGTCCGCACGTCGCGGGCCGACGCCGAGCGACGAGTAGCGGGCGCCCGATCGCGCCTTCCCGCACCCGCCGCGCGACCTCGGCCCAGCGGGCGTCGAAGCGCCGGTGGTAGCCGACCTGGACGACGAGCTCGGGACGGGCGTCCGCGGCCACCCGCACCGCCTCCTGCCCGGCGACTGTCGTGGCGCCCGGCTTCTCGAGGAAGAGGTGCTTGCCCGCCTCGAGCACCTGCACGGCCCAGGCGCCGTGGTCGATCGACCGGGCCGCGAGGACGATCGCGTCGACGTCGTCGGCGGCGAACAGCTCTTCGTAGGTGCAGGCGCGGACGCCGAGCTCCGCCCCGACGGCGGCGGCGTTGGCCGCCCGCGTCGAGGCGACCGCGGCGAGCTCCGCCCCGGCGAGGCCCTGCACGTTGCGCGCATGGAGCGCACCCATGCCGCCCAGACCGGCCACTCCGAGCCTCGTCACGCTTGACACAGCCGGGCCGACTATGCCAGCGTCGCAATCGCTTGCGCAACCGGTTGAGGAACGGGAAGGAAATCACGCTCGCCGACGTCGCCGAGCATGCCGGCGTCTCCGAGTCCACGGCCTCGCGCGCCCTGAACGGCGTCGGCGAGCTGTCCGACCGGACCCGCGCAGCCGTGCTGCAGGCCGCCGACGAGCTGAACTTCCAGCCCTCCCAGCTGGCCAGGTCGCTCCGGATCAAGCGCACCATGACGATCGGCGTCGTCGTGCCCGACGTGTCGAGCCCGTTCTACGCGACGGTGCTCCAGGGCGCACAGGGCGCGCTCGAGCAGGCCGGCTACCGGGTGATGCTGATGGACTCGAGCCAGGCGGACGACGGCGAGGTCGCAGCGCTGAAGACGCTGACGTCGCACCGCGTCGACGGCCTGCTGCTCGCCACGGTCGGCGTCGACCAGGCGCTCTTCGACCAGGTGGTCGGCTGCCGCGGGATCCCGTGCGTGTTCTTCGACAGCGCGCTCCCAGACGCCGGATCGGGAACGGTGATCCTCGACAACTTCGTCGGCATCGAGCTGCTCGTCGACCACCTCGTCGACCACGGGCACAGCCGGATCGGGTTGCTGTCCGGCTCGCTGCGCGAGACGAGCGGCCAGGAGCGGCGCACGGCCTTCGAGGCGGCGGTTGCGCGACGAGGGCTCGCATTCGACGAATCGCTCGTCGCCGGGGCGCGCTGGAGCCGCGACGAGGGCCACGAGGCGGCCCTGCGGCTGCTGGGCGCGACGCCGCGGCCGACCGCGCTGATCGCCTCGAGCGTCGAGCTCGCGCTCGGGGCCCTGCTCGCTGCCCGCCAGCTCGCGCTCGACATCCCTGCCGACCTCGCGCTCGTCACCTTCGACGACGCCTACTTCACCGAGCTGCTCGACCCGCCGCTGACCGCCGTCGCCTACGACTCGGCGGAGGTGGGACGCCGCGCCGCCTCGCTGCTCGTCGCCGCGATCGAGGACGACCAGAACGAGCGCGTCGACGTCCGCGTCCCGGTCGAGCTCGTGCAGCGCCGGTCTTGTGGGTGCACCGCGTGAACGCCGCGCCGACACCCGCGATCCGCCTCGACGCCGTCTCCAAGCGCTACGCCGGCCACCCGGCGCTGCAGCCGACCGATCTCGAGATCGCCGAGGGCGAGTTCTTCTGCCTGCTCGGGCCGTCCGGCTGCGGCAAGACGACGACGCTCAACCTGATCGGCGGCTTCGTGAACGCGAGCAGCGGCCAGATCTTCATCCGCGACCAGCGCGTCGACGGCCTGCCGCCGCACCGCCGGAGCGTCAACACGGTGTTCCAGAGCTACGCGCTCTTCCCGCACATGGACGTGCGCTCGAACGTCGGATTCGGCCTGAAGATGGCGCGCGTCTCGTCGGCCGAGTCGAAGGGCCGCGTCGAGGAGGCGCTGCGCCTCGTCGGGCTGGAGGACTACGGCGACCGGCTCCCGGGCCAGCTCTCGGGCGGCCAGCAACAGCGCGTCGCCGTCGCCCGCGCGCTCGTCAACCGTCCGGCGGTGCTGTTGCTCGACGAACCGCTCGGAGCCCTCGACCTGAAGCTCCGCCATCGCCTCCAGGTCGAGCTGGCGCAGATCCACCGCGATGTCGGCACGACGTTCGTGTACGTCACGCACGACCAGGAAGAGGCGATGTCGATGTCGACCCGGATCGCCGTGATGAACGCGGGTTGGATCCAGCAGGTGGGCACGCCCAGCGAGATCTACTACAAGCCGCGCTCGCGCTTCGTCGCCGACTTCATCGGCGAGTCGAACTTCCTCGACGTGGACTCCGTCGAGGCAGGTGCGGGAGTCGTGCGGCTCACCGACGGCCGCACCGTGCCCTGCACGGCGAACGGCTGGGCGGGCGGGAAACGGGCCACGCTGATGGTGCGGCCCGAGTCGATCCAGGTCGGCGATCCGGCGGACGCACCCGAGGCGTCGCTGCGGGGGCGGATCGTGCAGACGTCGTTCCTCGGCAGCCAGACCAGGATTGCCGTGAGCTGCGACGCAGTCGCAGCACCGCTCACGGCGTCGCAATTCGGTCGCGAGCGAGCCGCAGCTCGCGATCTCAACCCCGACAGGGAGGTGGCCCTCTGGTGGAGACCGGACGACGCAGTGCTCTTGCCGGAAGAAACGACGTGAGGAGGAGAAGTACGTGACGATCACCGAAGGGCGGCTCTCACGGGCCGACCTGCTGAAGGCGGGCGCTGCGGGGACGCTCGGCCTCACCCTCGCCGGGCCTGCGTTCGCGCGGACCGTGCGGGTGGAAGGGACCACGCTGAACATGCTCACGTGGTCCGACCACTACGCGAACGACCAGCTGAAGGCGGTCAACAAGTCGGCCGGAATCCAGGGCCGGCCGACGCTGTTCAGCGACAACGCCGACGCATACCTGAAGATCAAGCAGACGGGCAGCCAGTTCGACATCGTCTCCGGCGACGCGCTCTGGGTGCCCAAGTACCACAAGGACGGGCTGACCACGTCGTTCCCGCTGTCGGAGCTGCCGGTGTCGCAGCAGCTCTATTCGATCGCACGGAACTTCCCGTTCTGGAAGGACGGAGCCAACTACATGGGCTACCCGTTCTCGTGGTCGACCGTGCAGATCTACTACAACCCGAAGTACGTCAAGACGAAGCCGGACTCGTGGCATGCCCTGCTCGACAAGAAGTACAAGGGCAAGATCTCGCTCGAGAACATTCCGACCGACGTCATGGCCGTTGCGGCTCGCGCGACGGGTGCGAAGAAGCCGTACTCGATGTCCAAGGGCGAGATCTCGAAGGCGAAGGACTTCCTGAAGTCGCTGAAGCCGAACGTGCTGAAGCTCGCCTCGCAGAACAACGAGGTCGTCCGGGCGCTGGCCGACGGGTCGGCGTGGATCGGGATCACCAACCTCGGCACGGACGACCGCGTCAAGGACGCGGGCGGCCCGACCGTGCTGACGGCGTACCCGAAGGAGGGCACGATCGGCTTCATCGACTCGGAGCAGATCGTGAAGGCGTCCCACAACCACGACGCGTTCTTCAAGTTCGAGAACGCGATGCAGCAGGCACCGTGGATCGCGAAGAACTTCATCACGAACGGCAGGCCGCTGTTCAACGAGAAGGCCTACAAGATCCTGGTCAACGGCGGGCACGGCGACCGTGCACGCCGGCAGTACTACAACAAGCCGGAGAACGCCCTGAAGATGACGATCAAGGGCCCGGCAGGCGACGAGCAGGCGTACGTCGACGCGTTCAACGAGGTGTTCGGCGGCTAGCCGGATGTCGATAGACGCAGACACGGCGATGTCCACCCCCGCGCTGCGGGGGAGGACATCGCCGCGCCGGCTCACCTCGCTGGTGCAGTACACCGGCTTCCTGCCGGCGATCGTCCTGTTTGGGCTGTTCTTCGCTGCGCCGCTCGGCCTGATCGTCGCGTACAGCTTCTGGGAGACGATCGACTACAACGTCGTCCACCACTGGACGATCGACAACTACCGCTACTTCTTCAGCGTCTCGACGTACGTGTCGACGATGTGGGCGACCGTGTGGGTCGCCGTGCTGTCGACGGCGATCACGATCGGGATCGCGTTCCCGTTCACCTACTGGCTCGTCCGCTACGTGCCGCGCAGCCGGCAACGGCTGCTGCTCGTGCTCGTGATCCTGCCGTTCTGGACGAGCTACCTGCTCCGCGTGTACTCATGGCTGAACATCCTCGGCGACGGCGGCGCGATCAACCGCTTCCTGCTGTGGACGCACGTCACCCACCAGCCGGTCTCGTTCTTCCTCTACGACCGGCCCGCCGTCGTGCTCGTGCTCGTCTACCTGTACTTCCCGTTCGCAGTGCTCACGCTCTACGCCTCGCTCGAGCGCTTCGACTGGGATCAGTTCAAGGCGGCGATGGATCTCGGCGCGCCGCCGCGCACGGCGATCCGGCGGATCCTGCTGCCGCAGATCCGGCCCGGGATCACGACGGCGGTGATCTTCGTGTTCATCCCGATCCTCGGCGAGTACCTCGCGCCTCAGCTCGTCGGCGGCGCACAGGGCGTGATGATCGGCAACCTGATCGTCAACTTCTTCTCGGGCGCCCAGTACACGCGCGGGGCAGCCGCTGCACTGCTGATCGCGGCGCTGATCGTGGTGCTGCTCGTGATCTTCCGGAGGTCGCTCGAGGTGAAGGATCCGTACCGTGCGTGAGTTCGAAGTCGTCTCGCCGCACGCCCGCCTCGTGCGCATCCTGCTCGGCAGCTGGGCGTTCTTCATCTACCTCTTCCTGTTCGCGCCGATCGCCGTGCTCGTCCTGTTCAGCTTCAACGCGAACCAGTACGGGACGTTCCCGTTCACCGGCTGGACGACGCACTGGTACGGGCAGGTCTTCGGCGACTACCAGATCAGGGACGCGCTCTCGACGACGATCCGCGTCGCGCTCGAGGTGACGCTGATCTCGACCTTCGTCGGTACGGCGGCCGCCTTCCCGCTCGTCCGCTCCCGCCTACCGTTCCGGAGCGGCGTCCGGATCGCGATGACGCTGCCGATCATGATCCCCGGGCTGCTGATCGGCGTCAGCCTGCTCGTGTTGCTGACGAGCGTCTTCCACTTCCAGCTGTCGCCCCAGACCGCCGTGATCGGCCAGGCCGTCTACACGACGCCGTTCGTGCTGCTGCTCGTTGCGGCGCGCCTGCAGGGGTTCGATCCGGCGCTCGAGCGGGCCGCCAGCGACCTCGGCGCGAATACGTTCAACCGGCTGCGGCACGTCGTGCTGCCGCTGATCATGCCGGCGATCTTCGCAGGAGCGCTGTTCGCGTTCACGCTCTCGCTCGACGAGTTCATCATCACGCTCTTCCTGATCGGCGGGCACAACACGCTGCCGATCTACATCTACACGCAGGTGAAGTTCGGGATCACGCCCGAGGTGAACGCCCTGGCGACGCTGCTGCTCGCCGCGTCACTCACGCTGATCGCGCTCGCCTTCACGCTGCCGCTGGCGCTGCGCCGCGCCAGGCTGGCGCTGCGCGCCCGCCGCGCCTAGACCTCCTACCCTACGCCTCGACCTCGACCCAGGCGCCGCTCCGGGCGCTCAGGACCGCCGCCTCGACGGCGGCGACCCCGCGCAGGCCGTCGCGGAAGGTCGGGAACGGTCCGTGCGGCTGTCCGGCGACGGCGGCGTAGACGTTCGCGAAGAGATTGCGGAACGCCTGTCCGTAGCCCTCGCCGTGCCCGGCCGGGTAGCGCGAGAGCCGCCGCGCGCCCTCGGCGTTCGCGGCCGGATCCTTCACGACGATCTGCTTCGGTGCGTCCGCCGGCCGGAAGAGCAGCTCGGTCGGGAGCTCCTGGTCCCAGGTGAGGCCCGCCCGCGTCCCCTCGCACTCGAAGCGCAGCTGGTTCTTGCGCCCCGCTGCGCCGGCCGACAGGACGAGCGACCCGACGACGTCGCCCGTGAAATGCAGCTGCAGGGCCGCGTAGTCCTCGAGCGGGCCGCCGGCGAACGAGCGGAACTCGGCGAAGACCTCCGCGAGGTGGCTGCCGGTCACGTGCTCCGCGAGATCGAGCCAGTGCGTTCCGAGATCCCCGACCACGTACGAGGCGCCCGACCGTGCCGGATCGATGCGCCAGCCCGACGCCGGGAACAGCACGTCGTCGCAGAGGTAGCATCCGTGCACGAATCTGACCTCGCCGAGACGGCCGTCCGCGACGTCGGCCCGCATCTGCTCGACGAGCGGATAGCCGCGGGCGTGGTAGCAGGTCGCGTTCACGAGCCCTCCTCGCTCGGCCGCCTCGACCAGCGAACGCGCCTCGGCGACGGTGACGCTCAGCGGCTTCTCGCAGACGACGTGAATCCCCTGCTCGAGCGCCGCGTGGACCTGCGCCGCGTGCCCGTCGTTCGGCGTGCAGACGTGGAGCACGTCGATCTGTGCGCGATCGAGCAGCTCGGCGAGGTCGTCGTAGGGCTCGCCGACGCCGAACGCGGTCGCGCCCTCGCGCGTGCGGCCGGCCACGGCGGCCACCTCGATCCCGAGCGACCGCAGCGCGAGGGCGTGCACGCCTGCGATGAAGCCGGTGCCGACGATCGCCGCCCGCATCAGCGCGAGGCGAGGAACATCTGCGTGAGCACGTCGATGTCGAGCCGCGCGCCCTCGGGCGGCGTGCGGCACGGCACTCCCTCGACGATGCAGTCGTGGAAGTGGCGGAGCTCGCGCGAGAACGACTCGTCGTAGGCGTTGACGATCCGCACGTCGTCGATCCGGCCGTCGCGACGGCTGCGACGGTAGACGGTGGGGTGCTGCTTGAGCCAGGGCGACGGGAACTCCAGCGAGTGGACCTCCTCGGTGAACATGAAGGTGATCGACTCGCGGTACTCGAAGGTGTCGAGGAGCTGGATCCACGTTCCGTCGACCCGCGCGCCGTTTCGGAGCCGCAGCGAGCCGTGGACGGCGCGGCCCTCGTGCCACCAGTCGCCGCCGACCACCTGCGCGGGAAGCGGCTCGCCGAGCCGTTCGAGCATGCCGTGGACCACGTTCAGGTCGTGCAGCAGGCTGCCGAGGAAGCTCTCCGAGAACGCCCGCACGACGGCCTCGTCGCCCGACCCGACCGCCTGCGCCACCTGCTCCGCCTCGGCCCGCCGCGTCGCGTCGATCAGCTCGCGTGGCACATCGGCGCCGCGGACGATCTCGCCGGCCTCGAAGTACGGGTCGAACTCGGGGTCGTTGACGACGACGCTGACGTAGCGGAGATCCTCGGCCGTCGTCGGGAGCGCCTCGAGCATCGCCTCGACCGCGGGGTCGTATCGCTTCATCGTCCCGACCTGGACGACCTTGCCCGCCCGGTCGCGCGCGGCCACGATCGCGTCGGCATCGGCCAGCGTGATGCACATCGGCTTCTCGACGAAGACGTGCAGGCCCGCGTCGAGCGCGGCCACCACGACCTCTGCATGGGTGCCCGCCGGCGAGCAGATCACGACCGCGTCGAGGCCCCCGGCGTCGAGCAGGCCCCGGTAGTCCTCGTGCAGTCCGGCGATCCCGTAGCGCGCGCCGAGCGCGTCGCGGACCGTGCGGCTCGGCTCGGCGAGCGCGGCGAGCGTGAAGCGGTCGCGCAGGGACGAGAGGTACGGAAGGTGCTCGGCCTGGGCGACGAGGCCGCCGCCGACGACGCCGACACGAACCGTCAAGCGAGAATCCCGTGCGCGACCTTCTCGAACGCGAACCCGATCTCGTCGAGATCGCGCTCGTCGTTGAGCGGCGACACGTCGACGTGGATCGAGCGCTCGAGCAACCCGAGCGTCCGGGGGCAGTCGGGCACGGGGCGGCCGGCCTCGCCGATTGCGTCGAGCACGGGCTGCCAGAACGGGTAGACGTGCAGATCCGGGACGGCCGGGTCGTAGATGCGCATCGCCTCGACGCCCTCCGCCTTGAGCGCGGCGACCGCCGTCGCGGCGAGCTCTGGCGTGCGGGCGAACGCGACCAGACAGATGCCGGCGTCGCCCCCGTCGTCGTTCGCGCGGCGCAGGGTCAGGCCCGGCAGCGACGCAACGCGCTCGGCGAGCCGCGCCTGGTTCGCGCGCATCCGCTCGAGCAGCCCGTCGAGGCGCCGGAGCTGAACCCGCGCGATCGCACCCTGCACCTCGGACGCCCGGAAGTTCCAGCCCGCGAAGCGGGGCAGCCCGATGCCGCGGCGCACCGAGCCCGCGCAGTCGTGCACGTCGATCGCGAGGTCGAGCAGATCCTGGCGGTCGGTGATCATCACGCCGCCCTCGCCGGTCGTGAGGATCTTGTTGAACTGGAGGCTGAACGCGCCCGCATCGCCGAACGTGCCGAGGCGCTTGCCGTGGAACGTCGCCCCGGCCGCCTGGCAGACGTCCTCGATCAACACGAGCCCGTGCGCGGAGGCGAGGGCCTGGAGGGCGTCCATGTTCGCCGGCGCCCCACGCATGTGGACGGGCAGCAGCGCCTTCGTCCGGGAGGTCAGCTTGCGCTCGACGTCCTCGGGGTCGAGGGTCAGCGACTCGTCGACCTCGGCGAGCACGGGCACGGCGCGCGCCGCGACGACCGCATTTGCGGTCGCGTTCCACGTGTAGGCCGGGATGATCACCTCGTCGCCCGGGCCGACCCCCGCGCCGATCAGGCCGCAGATCAGCGCCGACGATCCGGCATTCAGGCAGAGGGCGTGCCGCGAGCCGAACGTGTCGGCGAACTCGCGCTCGAAGTCCGCCACCTCGTGCGGGCCGTCGCCGACGCCGTAGTAGCGGAAGACGTTGTGGCTGCGGAGGACGCGGGCGGCGGCCTCGACCTCCTCCTCGCCGATCTCCATCCCGCCCGGGAACATCGGGCGCTCTGGCCGCGTCCGCGCCGGCGTGCCGCCGTCACCCGCGAGCCGGAGATCCACGCTCGTCTCGGTCATGCAATCGATTCTGGACGTCGCCCGCCCCCGGCGCAACCGGTTGCGGGAGGCGGCGCCTAGAGCCCCTGCTCGGAGCGGGGTGCGCGTCGGCGCAGCCGGTCGCGAAGGGCGGCTCCGAGGGAGGATTCGGGCTCCTCGGCCGCGAGCTCACCGTCGCCGCCCCCGGTCCGCACGTTCCAGAGGTCGATGTTCAGCCGGTCGATCTCGTCGACCAGCAGCGTGATCGCCTTGCCGGCGGCGCGAACCTCTTCGCGCTCGTCGGTCGAGAGCCCCGCGCCCCAGGCGCGCAGCGTCTCGATCTGCTCAGAGTCGAGCCGGCCCGCCATGCCGCGACGCTACCAGTGGTGCTCTCGCCGTGTGCGGCCCGGCATCCACAGGGCTCGGGCCCGGTGCGCTCAAACGACGACCGGCCGCGGAATCGGCTGTGGATAACCGCTGTGGGAAAACACGCGCAGGGAAAAACCGCAGGGGAAGACGCGATCGTGACGCGCCGCACGAGCCGCGTCAAGGTCAGGGTTCGATGACGACCGGTGTGCCGAGCGGTGTGACGGCGAACAACTTGACGACGAAGTCGTTCGGAAGCCGGATGCAGCCGTGCGAGACGGGCTTGCCGATCGAGAACGTCTCGTTGGTTCCATGGATGCCGATCGGGCCGCCGTCGGTCCACGTCCGCAGCACGTTCGAGAAGGCGGAGATGCCGAGCGCGCGCGGTCCGTACGCGCCGGTCGGTGGGTCGACGACGAACCGCTGCGTGACGAAGAACGTGCCGAGCGGCGTCGGGGTCGACGGCTTGCCGATCGCGGCCGGCGACCGCAGCACGACGCGACCTGCGCGGTAGAGCGTCAGCTGGTGCGCCGACACGTCGACGACGATCTTCACGCGCAGCAGCGTCGTCGAGACCGCCGTGCCCGGGATCCAGCCGGTCGTGCCGTTCGGCCAGTGCGCCAGGCGCACGCGGTACCAGGTCGCACCGGCGCAGGTGCGAAAGCGATCGAGAATCGACAGCGTCGTCGGGAAGCCGTAGTGGTCGGAGACCGCGAGCGGCAGGAACGGCCCGCTGCCGGGCGCGCGGTAGACGTGGGTGGCCGCGAGGACCCGCGCGGCGTACGTCTGGGTCGCCGTGGCGAGTCGTGTGGTCGCCCCGGAGCACTTGGCGGCGGGCCGGGCCGCGCCGCCGCGCGCCGAGACGCCCGCCGCAAGCGCCAGAGTCAGGACCACGCCGAGGAGAAGCCGCCTTCTCACCGACGGAGCGTAGGTGAGGTTCGGTCAGCCGTCGAGCGGGTCTTTGTGCCCGGAGCGCTTGCGCCAGAACGTCAGCGTTCCCGCCGCCCCGGCCAGGAGCAGCGCGACTGCGCTCTTGTTCGGGCGCTTCGTCTCGGGATCGACTGCCGGCGCGGCGTCCTTCGCCTTGCGCTTGAGCACCCGCTTCCCGACACCCCAGGCGACCCAGCCCATCACCGCGTTCCGGCGGTTGATGATGCCCATAGGCCCGACTCTACTCCCTCTCGCCTAGACCGCGGCGCGCTTCCGGTTCGGCAGGTGGATCGCCCGCCCGAGCGCGACCAGTCCCGCCTCCTTGACGGCCTCGGAGAGCGTCGGGTGCGCGGCCATCCCGTCGGCCACCGTCTCGACCGTCGACTCGGCGTCGATCGCGACGACGCCCGCCTCGATCAGGTCGGTGACGTGCGGGCCGACCATGACGATGCCGAGCAGCTCGCCGTAGCGCGTCTCGTGGATCGACTTCACCCAGCCGACCGTCTCGGCCTGCATCACCGCGCGCGCGTTCGCGACCCACGGGAACGAGCCGACCGCCACGTCGTCGCCGTACTGCTCCCTCGCCTGCGCCTCGGTCAAGCCGACGCCGGCGATCTCGGGGTCGGTGTAGATCGGACGCGGCACCGCCTTGTTGTCGACGAGCGCGTCGTGGCCGCACGCGTTCTCGGCCGCTACCTCGCCCTCGCGGAACGCCGTGTGGGCGAGCTGCCAGTAGCCCGCGCAGTCGCCGACCGCGTAGATGTGGGCGACCGACGTACGCCGGGCCTCGTCGGTCGTGATCCCCTTGCGCGCGTCGAACTGCACGCCGGCCGCCTCGAGCCCGATCCCCTCGACGAGCGGGCCGCGCCCGACCGATACGAGCATCAGGTCGCACTCGACGCTCTCGCCGTCGCCGAACGACACCGTGAGCGCGTTGCCGTGCTGCTCGACGCGGCTGCACTGCTTCCCGAGCTGCAGTGCGACACCGCGCTTGCCGAACGCCTTCGCGAGCTCCTTCGCCGCGTCCGCGTCCTCCTGCGGGATCAGCGTGTCGAGCATCTCGACGATCGTGACTTCCGAGCCGAAGCGGTTGAAGATCGAGGCGAACTCGCAGCCGATGATGCCGCCGCCGAGGATGACGAGCCGGCGCGGCACCTCCGTCTGGGCAAGCAGGCCGGTCGAGTCGACGCAGAGGTCGGACTCGAGCCCGGGGATCGGCGGCCGCAGCGGGAACGAGCCGGTCGCGATCACCGCGGTCTTGAAGTGGACGTCTTCGCCACCCGCGACGGCGATCGTGTTCGCGTCCTTGAACGTGCCGGCGCCCTTCACCCACTGGACGCCGTTCGCCTTGAAGAGACCGGCGACGCCCTGCGTCATCTGGCGGACGACGCCCGCCTTCCAGTCGTTGGCAGCGGCGAAGTCGAGGCGCGGCTGCTCGACGCGGACGCCGAGCGGCCCGAAGACGTCGTTCGCCTGGTGCAGGAACTGGGCGGTCTGCACCCACGCCTTGGTCGGGATGCACCCGACGCGCAGGCACGTGCCGCCGAGCTCGGGCTCCTTCTCGATGCACGCGACGCTCGCGCCCAGCTGCGCGGCCCGGATCGCTGCCGTGTATCCACCAGGGCCTCCGCCCAGGACTGCAACGTCGACGTCCATCTCGCTCTCCTCGGTGTCCGTGGTTGCCGCGGGCGATGGTAGCGGGGCGCTATGTGACCAGGACGAGCTTGCCGAACTTGCCGCCGGCGGCGAATGCGTCGTAGGCCCGGTCGGCCTCCTCGAGCGGGAACGTCTCGTGCACCGGAACCGTGATCCGGCCCTGCTCGACGAGAGGCAGCACGTGCCGCCCGAGCCGTTGCACGACGAGCGCCTTCTCCTCGAGCTCCCGCGGCCGCAGCCTCGACGAGTGGATCCGCCCGCGCGCCCGCATCAGGTGGCCGAGCTCCAGCATCACCCGCGAGCCGGCGCTCAGGCCGATCACGGCGAGCCGGCCGCCGGATGCGAGCCGCTCGAGGTCGTCCGCGACCAGGTCGCCGCCGACGAGCTCGAGGATCACGTCGTACTCCCCCGCGACCTCGGTGTCGGCGCCCAGCGCCTCGAGCTTGTCGTGACTGTGCCGCGCCGACGCGGTCACGCGCGCGCCCGCGGTCACGCCGAGCTGCACCGCGGCCACGCCGACGCCGCCGGCCGCGCCGGTCACGAGCAGGCGCTCGCCGGCGACGAGCCCCGCCTGGGTGAAGAGGGCGTCGTGCGCCGTCGCAAAGGCCTCCATGAAGCCGCCGGACTGCGGCAGGTCGAGCGCACCCGGCACCGGGAGGGCGTGGCGCTCGTGCACGGTGGCGAGCTCCGCGGTTCCTCCTCCCCCGAGCAGCGCCATCGCGACGTCGCCCTCGCGGAAGCCGAGCACGCCGCGTCCAACCGCGACCACCTCGCCGGCGCACTCGAGGCCGGGGATGTCGGCTGGGGCGCCGGGCGGCGCCGGGTAGCGGCCGGCGCGCTGCGCGAGATCGGGGCCGTTGACGCCGGCCGCGCGGACGCGGATCAGCAGCTCGCGGTCGCCGGGCTGCGGGTCGGGCCGTTCCTCGACGACGAGCCGCCCGTCCCTGATGACCGCCGCACGCACGATGTGTGCATCGTAAGGCTGGGTGATCGCGTTGATCTGGAAGAGGAGGAGGTTGACGGATGAGTCAGGCGAGCGTCACAGTCGTCGGCGCCGTCGCGATGGGCGGCCGCATCGGTGCCGGTTACTGCGGTCCGGAGTCGAGGTAGCCGTCTGGAATCGGAGCCGCGAGAAGCTTCGGCCGGTGGAAGACCTGGGCGTGTCGGCCCTGCTGCGGTACGCCGACTCGCCGATCAGGTGCCCACGGCCGGGCGACTTCTCGACGCGCCGGTCCTCGGCAGCCTGAGCGAGGTCGAGTCGGGATCGCGACGATCTTCGTCGGTGGCGACCGCGATCCGTTCGAGCGCCGCAAAGGTCTGCTCGCGCTCCTCGGCTCGCCGCAGCACGTCAGGCTACTCGGCTGCGGCGCCGTCGCGAAGCTCGTCGCCAACAGCATCTCTTCGGCGTTCCCGACGTCCTCGGCGAAGCGCTCGCCCTCTCCGGCCGGCTCGGCCTCGGCCGCGAGGCGCCCTTCTCCGTTCTCGCCGCCGCGCCGCTCGCCGCCCAGGCCGACAAGCGGCCGGGACTCGAGAGGGGCGACTAAAGAGATTAGGAGCCCCGCCGCGCGAGTCGGTGAAAGGTGCGCGCGGGGGTCGTCATCGGACCCCCTGCGCGCCTACTCAGACAGCTCAACGAATTCACCGCCGGGCTGGATGAGAATCCGTCGGGGCAGTGTCTTCCGTCCCAGAAATTGACGTTCGAGAAATTGCATGAGGTGACCGTACGAGTACGCCGACCCAGGTCTGATCTCGAACTCGACGGTTCTGACCTCGCCGGTGTCGACGTTAGTGACAATTGCGTACCAACCGCGAAAAGGAGCTGTTGCCTCACGCGGAGAGGACACGAGCCGCCAGTAGTTCTCGTCAGCCAGGGTAGTAGCACCCATAGCTATCGATGAACGCGTAAACGACGTTGGACACCGTTACCTTGAGCGCTTCCCGGGCCCTGGAACCGTCTGCGTTGAATTCGGATAGCACGCGGCAGGAAGTGGCACCACAAGTGTCACTCTTCGTGACTGAGCCCTGCTGACCGGCAAGTGTTTGGTAGAGCCGACTTCGACGTCACGACGGCCGCTGCGGGCCGAGCCTAGGTGCGCCGAAGGTCGAGGCGGAAGTTCACGCGACGCAGGGTAGCGACCGGCCTCGATTCTGCAAAGGACTTCTCGGCGCAGGTGGTTACGCGTTTGGTTACATGGGGCCCATGAAGCTCGACGGAATCCACCACGTGACGTGCATCACCGGGGACGCGCCGCAGAACGTCGAGTTCTATGCGCACACACTCGGGCTGCGGATGGTCAAGAAGACCGTCAACCAGGACGACCCGACCGTGTACCACCTCTTCTACGCGGACGAGCACGGGTCGGCCGGCGCCGACATCACGTTCTTCGAGTACCCGGGCCTGCCGCGCGGGCGCGCGGGCGACGGCATGGTGCACCGCGTGCTCTTCCGCGTCGGCTCGGAGGACTCGCTCGAGTTCTGGTGGTCGCGCGTGGGCGGCGCGCGCAACGACGGCTCGCTCGTCTTCGACGATCCGGAAGGGCTGACGCTCGAGCTGGTCGTCGACGACTCGGGCGACGAGCCGCTCGTCGCGCGGCACCCGGAGATCCCGGCGGAGCACGCTCTGCGCGGCTTCGACGGCGTCCGCGCCTATGCGTCGAGGCCCGACGCGAGCGCGCCGTTCCTCAGCGCGCTCGGCTTCGAGCAGGGCTGGAGCTCGCACGGTGGCGGGCGCCACGGCTCCTACGTCTACGACCCGCCGCCCGCCGAGCGGCCGCGGAACGGCGCCGGCACGGTGCACCACGTCGCGTGGTCGGCGCCGACCGACGAGCACGCCGGCTGGGTCGCGCGCGTCCGGGAGGCCGGCGGGACCCCCACGCCGGTGATCGACCGCTTCTGGTTCCGCTCGATCTACTTCCGCGAGCCGAGCGGCGTGCTCTTCGAGATCGCCTCGCTCGGTCCGGGCTTCGGCATCGACGAGGACGAGGAGCATCTCGGCGAGCGGCTCATCCTCCCGCCCGCGTACGAGCACCTCCGCGCGGAGATCGAGCCGCGGCTCACGCCGCTGCCGAATCCGCGCGAGCTCGTGTGATCGTTCGCGAACGGCCCGCCGCGAGCGCCGCCGAAGGCGCGCTCGTGCTGTTCCACGGGCGCGGGGCCGACGAGCACGACCTGTTCCCGCTGCTCGACGAGCTCGATCCGGAGCAGCGGCTGCACGGCTACACGCCGCGGGGGCCGCTCAACCTCCCGCCCGGCGGGGCGCACTGGTACGTCGTGCGGCAGGTCGGCTTCCCCGATCCGGCGACGTTCTCCGCGTCCTACGACGCGGTGGCGGACTGGCTCGACACGCTGCCGTACGCGCGCGTCGTGCTGGGCGGGTTCTCCCAGGGAGCGGTGATGGCGTACTCGCTCGGGCTCGGCCGCGGCCGCCCGCGCCCCGACGCGATCCTCGCGTTCTCGGGCTTCGTCCCGGAGGTCGACGGCTTCGCGCTCGAGCTCGAGCCGCCGCTGCCGCCGGTGACGATCGCGCACGGATCGCTCGACCCCGTGATCCCGGTGCAGTTCGGCCGCGCCGCACGCGACCTCCTCAGCGCCGCCGGCGCAGACGTCGTCTACCGCGAGTCGCCGATTCCGCACATGATCGACCTGCCGGCGGTCGAGGCGGCGCGCGAGCGGATGTGGTCGGCGCTCGCTGCTACAGGTGCCTGAGCATGGTGAGCGCGCCGTGGCTCTCGCCGACCCGCTCGAAGCCGTTCCGCTCGTAGAAGCCGACGGCCGGCGAGTCGTGCTCGACGCTGAGCGAGACGCCCGGATACTCCTCCGCCTTCGCCTTCGCGAGCAGCTCGTCCAGCAGTTCCTGGCCGACCCCGTGCCGCCGACGTGACGGAACGACCGCGATCGTCAGCTCGGGCGTCGCGGCGTCGACGAACCCGTAGCCCGGCGACGCCACGGTGAAGCGGCGCAGCCACGCCGCTCCGATCGGGTGGCCGCCTTCGATCGCGATCAGCGCGAGGTCGCCCGACCGGCCCCAGTTCTCGGTGTAGCGCGAAAGCGGAATCTCGTCCTCGAACCCGGCCACGCGCCAGTGGTAGGCATGGGTGAGCATCGAGCGGAGGAAGGTGACGTCGCTGTGCGAGCCCCGGCGAACCATCGTCGGCTCTACAAGGCGAGCGCGGGCTCTTCGAGGAACTGCTTGACCGTCCGCAGGAAATCGGCGCCGTCGGCTCCGTCGACGGCACGGTGGTCGACGGTCAGCGTCATCGTCATCATCGGTCGGCCGACGATCGCGCCGTCGACCACGACGGCACGATCCTCGGTCGCACCGACCGCGAGGATCGCGGCCTGCGGTGGGTTGAGCACGGCGACGAACTGCTCGATCCCGAACATCCCGAGATTCGAGATCGTGAAGGTGCCGTCCGCGAGATCCTGAGCGGTCAGCTTGTTGTCGCGGGCGCGGCCGACGATCTCGCCGCGTGCGGCCGCGACCTCGGCCAGCGTCAGCCGCTCGGCCGCGCGCACGACCGGGACGACGAGCCCCTGCGGCGCGGCGACGGCGATGCCGATGTTCGCGGTCGGGAACTTGAGCAGCGCGTCGTCGGTGAACTGCACGTTCACGCTGCGGTGCCGCATCAGCGCCTGCGCGCACAGCTTCGCCAGCAGGTCGGTGACGGTGATGCGCACGTCGGGGTTCGCCTCGCGCTGCCGCGCGACGACCTCGTTCGCCCGGGTCATGTCGGCGCTCACGGTGAGCTGGAAGACGGGTGCCTGCCACGCGGCCGTGAGGCGGCGCGCGATCGTCTTGCGGATGGTCGTCAGCGGCACCGACTCGACGTCGGCGCTCGGCGGGGCGGCCGCCGGGGCCGCCGCCGGACCAACGGCGCCACGCTCGACGTCCTCGGCCACGATGCGGCCGTCCGGCCCGGTCCCCCGCAGCGTCGACAGGTCGATCCCCCGCTCGCGCGCGAGGCGCCGGGCGAGCGGCGAGGCCTTGATCCGCCCGCCGTTCGTCGCGCTGGCCGCCGGCGTCGGCGCGGCGGGCGCCGAGCTGGTGCCAGGCACTTCAGTGGCTGGCACCGGTTTGGACGCTGCGGGCGGCTTGGGCGCAGCCACCTCCTCGCCGGCCTCGCCGATCCAGGCGATCGTCTGGCCGACCGGCGCCTCGCCCTCGGGCAGCGTGATCTTCAGGAGGACGCCCGCGAAGTCCGACTCGACCTCCTGCGTGACCTTGTCGGTGTCGATCTCGTAGAGCGGCTCGCCCTTCGCGACCTGATCGCCCTCGGACTTCAGCCAGCGGGTGACCGTGCCGGCCTCCATGCCCTGGCCGAACCGCGGAAGCTTGACCTCGTTGGCCACGCAGCGACCCTACTTCCCGAGGGTCCGCCTGATCGCGGCGAGCACGTCCTCGGCGTTCGGGACGACGAACTGCTCCATCACCGGGGCGAACGCCAGCGGCGCGAACTTCGAGCCGACGCGCTCGATCGGGGCGTCGAGCCAGTCGAACGCCTGGTACTGCAGCACGGCCGCCACCTCGGCGCCGAAGCCCATGCGCGTGACAGCCTCGTGCGCGATCACGACGCGGTTCGTCTTCTTCACGCTCGCGACGAGCGTCTCCTCGTCGAGCGGCTGCAGGGTCCGGGGATCGACGACCTCGACCGAGATCCCCTCCTCCTCGGCCGCGCTGGCCGCCTCGAGCGACAGGTGCACGAGCGGGCCGGTGGCGATCACGGTGACGTCGCCGCCCTCACGGACGACGCGCGCCTTGCCGAGCGGGATCGGCTCCAGCTCGGCCGGCACCTCGCCCTTCACCGGGTAGAGCAGGCGGTGCTCGAAGACGATCACCGGGTTGTCGTCGTAGATCGCCGTCCAGAGCAGGCCGCGCACGTCCTCGGGCGTCGACGGGAACGCGACCTTCAGCCCCGGGATGTGCACGAGCCACGCCTCGAGCTGCTGCGCGTGCTGTGCCCCCGGCGACCAGCCCGCGCCGCCCTGCGTGCGGATCGTCAGCGGAACCTTGAGCTGGCCCCCCGACATGTAGCGGTGCTTCGCAGCCTGGTTGACGATCTGCTCGAGCGAGAGCGTCAGGAAGTCCTCGTACATGATCTCGACGACCGGACGCATTCCGGCCATCGCCGCACCGATGCCCGCGCCGACGATCGCCATCTCGGAGATCGGCGTGTTGCGCACGCGCTCGGGGCCGAACTCGTCGAGCAGCCCCTGCGTGACGCCCATCGAGCCGCCCATCTCGGCGATGTCCTCGCCCATCACGAAGACGTCCTCGTCGGCGCGCATCGCCGCGCCGAGCGCGTCGCGCACGGCTTCGCGGTACGTGATCTCAGGCATAGATGTTGCGCAGCGCGTCTTCGGGCTGCGGATCGGTGCCGTTCTTGGCGAACTCGACCGCGGCGTCGACGACGCCGACAGCCTCGCCGTCGAGCGCGGCGAACGCCTCGTCGGACAGGCCGAGCCGGGAGCGCAGCCGCGGGATCGGATCGTGCTCGGCGGCGTCCTCGCGGTCGTCCTTGCTGCGGTAGACCTGCGGGTCGCCGATGTAGTGCCCGTGCATCCGGTAGGTGCGCACGTCGAGGAAGACCGGGCCGTGCCCGTCGCGCGCATGCTCGAGCGCCTCGAGCGCAGCGTCGTAGACGGCCTCGACGTCCTGCCCGTCGACCTTGCGCGAGCGCATGTCGTAGGCGAGCGCGCGCTTGCTCATGTCGTCCCACACGGGCGAGTGCTGCCAGCTCGGCGTCGACTCGGCCCAGTGGTTGTTCTCGCACACGAAGACCGTCTTCGTCTGCCACAGCTGGGCGAGGTTGAGCGACTCGTGGAACGTGCCGATGTTCGTGGCGCCGTCGCCGAAGAACGCAACCGCGACTCGCGGCTCGTCGCGCAGCTTGAACGCGAGGCCGGCGCCCGTGACCGCCGGAAGGCCCCCGCCGATGACGGCGTTCGCGCCGTAGTTGCCGCGCTCGACGTCGTAGAGGTGCATCGAGCCGCCGTAGCCGTGCGAGCAGCCCTCGATCTTCCCGTAGAGCTCCGCCATCACGGCGTTCGGATGGGTGCCGCGCGCAAGCGTGTGGCCGTGTGCACGGTGGGTCGAGGCGAAGATGTCGCCGTCCTCCATCGCCTGGCACACGCCGACCGCGACCGCCTCCTGGCCGATCGCCACGTGCAGGAATCCGGGGAGCTCGCCGGCGCGGAACCGCTCCTCGACCCGCTCCTCGAAACGGCGGATCAGCAGCATCTCGCGCAGAAACTCGCGCAGCGTCTCCTCCCCGAGGGTGCGCCTCTTCTCGACCTTCGCCACGGGACCGCAGTGTACGTTTTGAGCCGTGAGCCTCGCGGGCGACTGGGTGAACCTGCAATCGGCGCTGCCGGAAGGCTGGGAGCGGGCCGAGCTTCGACTCACCACGGGCGACGCGGCCGCCGCCGGTCGCGCGCTGTCCCTGCTCGCGCCGGCACAGCCGTTCCGGGCGTCGCACACCGTCATCCGCCTGGATGTGGCGCTCGACGGCAGCGCGCTCAGCCCCGACCTGGTGACCCGCCTGCTTCGGCGCGCGGACGACGCGCGCGTGGTCGGACGCCTCGAGCTGGCGGGCACCCGCATGGCCGAGCGCGCGGAGGCCGAGGCCACGGTGTCGCTGGCCGACGCCTGGCGGGCGGCGCTCGCGAACCTGCCGCCCGACTGGAGCGATCTCTACGGTGAAGTGCGATTCGTCTCGAGCGACTACATCGAGCCGGCCGCGGTGCTGTGCGCGCCGATCAATCCCCGCCGCGACGGGACGCGCGCGGCACTGCGCTTCCGTTCGGCTCGGCGCGCCGGCTACGGCGCGTCGCCGGAGATGGTCGCACGCTGTTTCGAGCGCTGCGACGCCGCCGAGCTGCGCGGGTCCGTCGAGGTGCTGCGCGTCCTCAGCGACACGCGTCTGGTCGCGACGCAGGGCCCGACCTGGCTGCTCTCGGGCAAGAACGTCTGATGAGCCCCGACCCGGTCTCCTGGCTGCTGATCGAGCCCGGCTGGCGGGTCGAGTCGGCCGACGGGGTCGAGCTCGGACGCGTCGAGGAGGTCGCGGGCGACGAGGGGGCCGACATCTTCGACGGCCTCGCGGTCGCAACCGAGATCGTTCGCCGGCCGCGCTATGTCCCCGCCGAGCAGGTGGGGACGATCGTCGAGGGAACCGTCTCGCTGACGATCGGCGCGGACAGCTTCGGCGCCTTGCCCGAATACACCGAGCCGGCAGCCTCCGAGCGGATCGAGCCCGAGAAGGCGTCGCTGCTCGGGCGCCTCGAGGAGCACGCGGTCGACCCCCATTTCCAGGGTGAACGGGTTCCGCTCGTCCGCCGCGTGCTGCTCTGGCTCGGCCGCGCGGGACGCCGCTGAGCGACGCACTCGGACAGGCGGCCGCGATTCGCGCCGGCGAGTCGACGGCGCTCGAGGCGGTCGAGACCGCGATCGGCCGAATCGACGCGACCAACCCGCAGCTCAACTTCCTCGTCACCGAGTGCTTCGAACAGGCGGTCGCGGCTGCGCGCGGGCCGCTGCCCGACGGGCCGTTCACCGGCGTCCCGCTGCTCGTGAAGGACCTCACCGAGACCGGAGGCATGCGCACCACCTTCTCGTCGCGCGCGTTCGCGGACTACGTCCCGGAGCACGACTCGGCCGTCGTGCGGCGGATGAAGGACGCCGGCTTCGTCGTGCTCGGGAAGTCCAACACGCCGGAGTTCGGGATCACGAGCGTGACGGAGTCCGAGCTCAACGGCGCCTGTCGCAACCCGTGGGACACCACGCGCACGCCGGGCGGCTCGTCGGGTGGAGCCGCGGCGGCGGTCGCCGCAGGGGCGCTCGCGCTCGCGCACGGCTCCGACGGCGGCGGCTCGATCCGGATCCCGGCGTCCTGTTGCGGTCTCTACGGGTTGAAGCCGTCGCGCGGCCGGGTCTCCCCCGCGCCGTACGTGAGCGGCTCGCTCGAGCTGTCGCAGAACGGACCGCTGTCCGTGTCGGTGCGCGACGCAGCGGCGTTCCTCGACGCGATCGCCGGCTACGAGTGGGGCGACGCGAACGTGCTCCCACCGCCGGAGCGGCCGTTCCTCGAGGAGGTCGGGCGGCCTCCCGGCCGGCTGCGGATCGCCGTCACCGACGTCCCGCCGATGCCGTATCCGGTCGAACCGGCGGTCGCCGCCGCCGCGCGCGCCGCGGCCGACGCGCTCGCCGACCTCGGCCACGACGTCGTCGAAGGCACCCCGCCGTGGCGCGACGAGAGCCTGCTCGACACGTTCGCGGTGCTGTGGCAGACCTCGCCCGCGCTCTACCCGGTTCGCGACCGGTCGCTCCTGATGCCGCTGAACCGGACGCTGGCCGACGCCGCCGACGCGACGTCGAGCGTGGCGCTCGCGCGGGCCTCGGCCGCGCTCCAGACGGCGGCGCGACGCGTGCTCGCGTTCTGGCAGGACGTCGACGTCGTGCTCACGCCCGGGCTCGCCAAGCTGCCGGTGCCGATCGGGTGGGTGTTCGAGCCGGACGACCCGTGGGAGCAGTTCGCACGCGGCGGCGAGCTCACGCCGTTCACGCCGCTCGTCAACGTCACCGGGCAGCCGGCGGCCTCGATCCCGTTCGCTCTCGTCGACGGCCTGCCGGTCGGGATCCAGCTGATCGGCCCGCCGGTCGGCGAGGCGCTCCTGCTGCGCCTGTCGGCGCAGCTCGAGGCGGCGCACCCGTGGGCCGACCGCCTGCGCGCGCACAACCCGGTGCCAGGCACCGTGGTGCCTGGCACCGGTCGTTAGCGAAGCTGCTGCGCGAGCTCGCCGGCGAGCGCCGCGGCGCCGCGCGCGTCCGGCGCCACGACCAGGCACGTGTCGTCGCCGGCAAGCGTGCCGACGACGAGCGGGTGGCCGACGCGGTCGAGCGCGCGTGCGATCGCCGGCGCGGATCCGATCTCCGACTGGACGACGACGAGGTTCCCGGCGGCGACCGCGCTGCGCCCGAACTGGCCGAGCAGCGCTGCGAGCGTCTCGCGCGGGTCGGTGCGCCGCCGCCGCGCCGGCGCGACGTAGCGCTCTCCTCCGAACGCATCCGGCTCCTTCTCGACGCCGAGCTCGCGGAGGTCGCGCGACACGGTCGCCTGGGTGACCCTGCACCCGGCGCCCGCCAGCGCGTCCTGGAGCTCCCGCTGGGTGCCGAGCCGCCGCCGCTCGATCAGGCTCAGGACGAGCCGCTGGCGCTGGGCCTTGCTCGACTGACGCTCGCCCCGGTCCTGCATACTGCCGGGGAGCATGGCGCAATCGGCTCAGGCCTGGAAGGAACGCGCGGCCGCGATCAGAGCGCGGGCGGGCAAGACGCTGGGCGACGCATCCGACGCGAGGCGCCGCGCCCGCAGCTCGAACGGGAGCGGCTCGGTCACGGTCGTGCCGCCGCGGCGCGGCCTGTTCGGCGCCGCCCGCTACGCCGCGGAGCGGGCGCAAGCGGTGGTCCGGCTCCAGCTCGAGCTGGCGGCGCTCGAGGTCAAGAAGAAGACGACGTCGATCGCGATCGGGGTCGGCCTCGGGCTCGGCGCAGCGTTCTTCGCCCTCTTCGGCCTCCTCTTCGCGTTCGCGACGATCGCGGCGGCCCTCGCGACGTTCCTGTCGCTCTGGCTCTCGCTGCTGATCGTCACGCTCGGCCTCTTCGCCCTGACCGGCCTGCTCGGCTTCCTCGCCCTCGGCCGCTTCAAGAAGGGGTCGCCGCCGGTGCCGAAGGGCGCGCTGCGGGAGGCCAAGCTCACGTCGGAGGCGCTGAAGCGCTGATGGCCGGCGGGCAGCGCACGCAGGAGCAGATCCGCGCCGAGCTCGAGCAGGAGCGCCGGGAGCTCGTCACCGCCGTCGCCGACCTCCGCGTCGAGGTCGACGAGGCGGGCGCCAAGGTGAAGGCCGCCCAGGCGAAGCTGCCGCTGGTCGCGGCCGGCCTCACGACCGCGGGCCTCGGGATCGGGGCGGTGATCCGGCTGATCACGGGCCGCCACCGTGACGAGCCGAGCACGGAGCGGTTCCGGTTCGGTCGCTGGTCGATCCACGAGCACGACTGAGCGTCCGCGCCTACTCGCGTAGCTCGGCGCCGAAGCGCTCGGCGAGCGCGGCGACGATCGCGTCGCGAAGGCGCGTCGCGTCGTCCTCCGCGAGCGTCCGCTCCGGCGACTGGAACGCGACCGAGAACGCGACCGACTTCTTCCCGGGCGCGATCTGCTCGCCGCGGTAGACGTCGAAGACGCGCATCTCGCGCAGCTCCGCCCCCGCCGCCTCGCGCGCGGCCGCGACGATCGCTCGCCGGCCGCCACGTCCTCGGGGACGACGACGGCGATGTCCTGGCGGACGGCCGGGTACGTGATCACGTCGCGGTAGGTCACGGGCTCGCTGCTCGCCGCGACGAGGTCGAGGAGGTCGAGCTCGAACGCGCCCCACGTGCCCGTCGAGCAGCGTCGGGTGGAGCTCGCCGAGGACGCCGGCGTGCGTGCGCGCCGTCTTGCCGGGATGGAACAGCGGATCCTCGGTGCGCTCGAACGCAGGCTCGGCCTTGAGCGCGGCGTAGAGCGCCTCGACCACGCCCTTCCGTGCAGGAAGTCGCCCTCGCGATCCCGGCGACGCGCACCCGCTCCTCCGGCAGCTCGCCGCCGCGGAGGTAGACGCGCGCGATCTCGAAGAGCGCGATGCCGCGACGCGCCGGCGTCGACGTTGCGGCGCGCCGCCTCGACGAGGCTCGGCAAGAGCCGCGTCCGCAGCGCGGTGAAGCTCGACCGAGATCGGCTCGGGCAGCTTCCACGGCGTGTCGTCGTCCGGCCGCAGGCTCGGCGTGTACGTCTCGGCGAACCCGAGGCCGACGAGCGTGTCCTCGACGCGCCGGCGCAGCTGCTGGTCGCGCGTGAGCGTGCCGAACATCGCGCGGCGCGCGGCAGCGTGAACGGCACGTCCTCGAGCCGGAAGCGCGCGACCTCCTCGACGACGTCGATCTCGCGCGTCACGTCGCGCGCGCGCCACGTCGGCGCGACGACGGCCGCCCCGTCGCGCTCGAAGCCGAGCCGCGCCGAGCAGCGCGTACTGCTCGCTCCGGCGGTGTCTCGATGCCGATCACCTCGTCGGCGCGCTCCGGCCGGTACGCGATCACCGGCCGCTCCGGCAGCGTCGCGTGGACGTCGGCGTGCGCCGTCCAGCGTCGCGCCGGTCAGCTCGAGCAGGAGCGACGTCGCGAGGTTCGCGGCGGGCTCGGCGAGGTACGGGTCGACGCCCTTCTCCCAGCGGTTCGAGCCCTCGGTGCGGAGCCGCTGGCGCTCGGAGGTGCGGAAGATGCCCGTACGGCTCGAAGTTCGCGGCCTCGAGCAGCACCGTCGTCGTCGCCTCGCCGATCTCGGTCTCCTCGCCGCCCATGATCCCGGCGAGCGCGACCGCGCGCTCGGCGTCGGCGATCATCAGGTCGTCGGGGACGAGCTCGCGGTCGACGCCGTCGAGCGTGCGCAGCCTCTCGCCCGGGTGCGGCGCGGCGCACGACGATCCGGCCCGCCGTGGAGCGTCGTGAAGTCGAAGGCGTGCAGCGGGTTGCCGAGCGCGAGCATCACGTAGTTCGTCACGTCGACGACGTTCGAGATCGGCCGCATGCCGGCGGCGAGCAGCCGCGCCTGCAGCCACACCGGCGACGGCGCGATCCGCACGTGCTCGAACAGCCGGCCGATGTAGCGCGGGCAGCCCTCGAAGTCGTCGATCTGGATGTCGACCGTCGCCGCCGGCGAGCTGCGATCGCCTCCGAGCCGCGGCTGCGGCGCCAGCGCGAGGTCGTAGAGCGCCGCGACCTCGCGGGCGATCCCGTAGACGGACTGGAGGTCGGGACGGTTGCCGGTCGACTCGACGACGAGGACGACTCGCGAGCGGCAGCACGTCGGCGAGCGGCGTGCCCGGCTCCGTGCCTCCGGGAGCAGCATGATCCCCGCGTGGTCGGCGCCGAGGTCGACCTCGTCCTCGGCGAGGATCATCCCGTCGGAGATCTCGCCGCGCACCTTGCGGCGCTCGAGCGCGAGCCCGTTCGGGAGCACCGCGCCGGGCAGCGCGACCGCGACCGTCGCGCCGACGCCGAAGTTCCAGGCGCCGCAGACGATCGAGCGCGGCTCGCCCTCGCCGACGTCGACCTTCGTGAGCTGCAGCCGGTCGGCGTTCGGATGCTTGCTCGCCTCGAGCACGCGGCCGACCCGGAAGAGGCCGAGGTTGCCGTCCGCGTCCGCGACGCCGCCGCGTCTCGATCCCCTCGACCTCGGCCGAGGCGATCGACAGCCGCGTCGCGAGCTCCTCGAGCGGCATCTCGATCGGCACGTAGTCGCGACAGCCAGGAGACCGGGACTCTCATCTAGAACTGCCTCAGCACGCGGAGGTCGCCCTCCCAGAGGGCGCGGATGTCGGGGATGTCGTGACGCAGCTGCGCGGTGCGCTCGAGCCCGCAGCCGAACGCGAAGCCGCTCCACTCCTCGGGGTCGAGGCCGACGTTCTCGAAGACGCGCGGGTCGACCATGCCGGCGCCGCCCATCTCGATCCAGCCCGAGAACTTGCACGTGCGGCAGCCGGCGCCGCCGCAGATCCCGCACGAGACGTCCGGCTCGATCGACGGCTCCGTGAACGGGAAGTAGTGCGTCCGGAAGCGGACGCGCCGGTCGGGCCCGTAGAGCGCGCGCATCACGTGCAGCAGCGTCCCCTTGAGATCCGCGAGCGTCAGCCCCTCGTCGACCGCGAGGCCTTCGAACTGGTGGAAGATCGGGTAGCGCGTCGCGGTGATCGCGTCGCGGCGGTAGACGCGGCCGATCGAGACCATGTAGATCGGCGGCGGCTTCTCCTCCAGGATGTGGATCTGCGACGGGATCGTCTCCGTCCGCAGGACGTGCGTCGACGTCGAAGAAGAACGTGTCGCGCGGCGAGCGCGCCGAGTGCGTCGGCGCGAACGCGAGCTTGTCGAAGTTGTATTCGACCGTCTCGACCTCGCGGTCGTCGCGAACCTCGTAGCCGAGCCCGAGGAACGCGTCCTCGACGATCCGCCGCACCTGCGTGATCGGGTGCAGGTGGCCGAGCGGCAGCTCCTCGCCGGGGAGCGTGACGTCGATGACCTCCTCGCGCAGGCGCCGGTCGAGCTCCTCGCCGCTGCAGCAGCTCGGACCTCGCGCGCGCGACAGCGGCTTCGAGCCGGTCGCGGATGCCGTTCAGGAGCATCCCGGCTCTCGCGGTCGCGCACGCCGCGCAGCGCCTGGGCGAGCTCGCTCTTGCGCCCGAGCGTACGAACGCGCGCGGCCTCGAGCTCCGCCTCTCCGGCGGCCGCGGCAACCGCCGACGCGGCTTCGTCCTCGTACGCCGTCCAGTCCATGGCGGCGTCACTATCGTTCTCCTCTCGCTCGCGGTGATCGGACGGGTCAGGCCCCGGCTCGCGAACGCGAGGGCTCGCGGCGGACGCCGCGCCCCGGTCTCGAGCACCGGGGCCGCGTAAACAGGGAGAGCGCCGGCGTCTGCATGGCTTCGGACAGCATAGCGCCGATGTCCGCCTACGACCAGATCGCCCGCCTCTACGACCCGTGGTCGCGGAGCGTCGTCGAGGACGTCGGCGTTCTACGTCGAGCAGGCGCGTACGGGCGGGCGGCCCGGTGGTCGAGCTCGGCGTCGGCACGGGCCGGATCGCGGTCCCGATCGCGGCGGACGGGATCCAGGTGATCGGCGTCGACTCGTCGCAGGGCATGCTCGAGGTGGCCGCGCGAGCAGGCCGCGCTCGCCGGGGTCGCGACCGGATCGACCTGCGCCACGGCGACCTGCGCGACCCGCCGGTCGAGGGCACCGTTCCCGCTCGTGATCTGTCCCGTTCCGCTCGCTGCTGCACATGGAGACCGACGACGACCGCCGCGCGGCGCTCGCGCGCGGTCCGGCGGCTGCTCGAGCCGGGCGGCCGCTTCGTCTTCGACGTCTTCGCGCCCGGCGCCGAGGACATCGCCGAGACGCACGGCCGCTGGCTCGAGCGCGAGCCGGGCATCTTCGAGCGCGCCGACTGGGACGAGGCGACGCGGACGCTGATCCTGCGCGTGCGCGGCGACGCGGCGTCGAGGCCGAGCTGTCGCTCGCGTGGCTGTCGGTCGGCGAGTGGCGCGAGCTGCTCGAGGAGCGAGGGCTTCGTGGTCGAGGCGCTCTACGGCTGGTTCGACCGCACGCCCTGGGCCGGCGACGAGGACTCGATCTGGGTCTGCCGCCGCAGCTCGTAGAGCGCGATCGCGCCGGCGGCGGCGACGTTCAGCGACTCGGCGCCGGCAAGTGGAATCGTGGCGTCGACGTCGCGCTCGACCTCCGGCGGCAGCCCGGCGCGCTCGGCTCCGAGCAGGAACGTGATGCGCCCGCTGAGGTCGACGGACGCGAGCGGGACCCCGTCGTGCGCGACCAGGCCGACGCGGCGGCCCGCAACCTCGTCCCAGCTGCCGAGCGGCACGCGCCAGATCGAGCCGGCGGTCGCGCGGAGCGCCTTCGGCGCGGTCGGGTCGGCGCAGCCGTCGGAGAGCGCAACGGCGGCGCCGAACGCGTCGGCGGTGCGGATCAGCGTGCCGACGTTGCCGGGATCGGCGATCCGCCAGAGCGCGAGCGTCGCCGGACGCTCCTCGCCAGGCCGGCAGGTCGTCCCGGCGATAGACGGCGATCACGCGCGGCGGATGCGGCGCCGTCGAGACCTCCGCGAGCAGGCGCGGCTCGACGTTCTCGCCCGCGACGAGCAGGTCGACCGGCTCCGCGGTCGCCGCCTCGACGAGGTCCTCGCCCTCGACGAAGAAGAGCCCGAGCTTGTCGCGCCAGCGACGCTCGTGCAGCCGGTGGACTTCACGCGCCACGCACCTGCCAGGCGAGCACGGCGTTCCGATCCGCCCGCAACGGCCGTCCGCTAGCCAGCACCTCGCCATGCGCTGCGACGCTACCGCGCTAGGGTCGTCGGGCGGCAGGGCAGTCGACGCGAGGTTCCTCGGAAGGAGTGCACGATGAGCGACGAACAGGCGGCACCCGAGACGAAGGGTGTGACGACGGAGGTACTCGCAACCGTCGACCTCGGCCTCGAGATCGAGGGGATGGCAGGGCGCGAGCTTCGAATGCGCATGGTGACGATCGAGCCGGGGGGCGTCTTCGGCCCGGTGCACGACCACAAGGACAGACCGGGACTCGTCTACATCCTGCAAGGGACGATCACCGACCATCGAGACGGCGTCGCGACCGACTACGGGCCCGGAGTGGGCTGGCCGGAGGACCGGAACACCACGCACTGGCTCGAGAACAGAGGAACGATGCCGGCGGTCGAGATCTCGGTCGACATCGTCAGGTCCCCCGCAGCGGCGGTCGACTGACCACGCTTGACACATACATTCCTATATAGGAATATATTGGGGACGTGGCCCGCTCCTCGACGACGACGGATGTCTTCAACGCGATTGGCGAGGGGCGCCGCCGCGAGATCCTGGACGCGCTGATCGGAGGCGAGAAGGCGGTCGGGGCGATCGTGACCGACCTCTCGCTGTCCCAGCCCCAGGTCTCGAAGCACCTACGGGTGCTCAGCGAGGTCGGGCTCGTCAGCTGCCGGGCGGACGGACGTCGCCGGCTGTACCGCCTGGAGCCCGCACACCTGCAGCCGTTCCACGAGTGGTTGGCCAAGTACGAGCAGGCGTGGAACGAGCGACTGGATCGGATGGACGACTACCTCAAGGAGCTACAGCAACAAGGAGAGGCACAGTGACACCTAATCGGCATGGGTCGTCGGTCATCGAGTTCCCGAGCGAGCTCGAGATCGTCACCACGCGAGCGTTCGACGCGCCGATCGAGCTCGTCTTCGACGTCCTGACGAAGCCGGAGCATGTGAGCAAGTGGTTCGCTCCGTTCAGGGATCGGGTGACGGAGTGCTCGATCGACCTGCGCGTCGGGGGGAGCTACCACATCGTCATGGTGACCCCTGACGGAACCGACTGCTCGTTTCGCGGCACCTACCTGGAGGTCGAGCCGCCGACCCGGACCGTGGCAACGTGGCTGTTCGAAGGTTGGCCGGACGCCCACGCCGTCGACACCACGGACCTGCACGAGACGGACGGAGTGACGACGCTCACGTCGAAGCTCGTGTTCCGCGACCAGGCCGGACGTGACCACATGACCAGGTTCGACGGCCAGGAAGACGGCTACAACAAGCTGGAGGACTACTTGCGGTCACTGCTCGATCACGAGGCAGCTGCCTCCGGGTAGCCGGTGCCCCACTCGAGCCAGGCGGCGTGGAAGTCGGCCTTCGCGAGCCGTCGCGTCTCGCCGCCCGGCCAGCGCGTCAGCTCGAGCGCGACGCCGCCGTAGTCCGGGTCGTGGCGCGGCCCCTCCAGCGAGATCCAGGCCAGCGGCCCTTCGCGGCCGCCGCGCCGCAGGATCGACGTGAGCTCGTCGTGGCGACGATCGTCGAGGTAGATGGTCGACACGGAGTCGAAGACGACCAGGAGCGCGTCGTCGCGCCGCTCGTCGAGCACCGACGGCAGGAGGTCGACGTAGTCGCCGCGCCGGAGGTCGAGCGTGCACCCGCGCGCGACCGCGATCGCGCTCCGGAGCCGCTCGGTCCGCTCGCGCTGGTCGGCCCAGACGAACGCCTCGAGCAGCCGCTGCCCGTGCGCGTCGAGCGGCACGGGCTCACGGTCGAGCCCGATCCGCCGGGTGAGCTCGAGCCGCCTGCCGAGCAGGCTCGCCGGCGGCCCACCGCGGTCGTCACCGTCGAGTACGAGCGTCCCCTCGCCGTCGCCCCACTGCCCCGCCCGGTAGCGGTAGTCGTACCGGTCGAGCGCGAGCAGCAGGCCGGCGCTCACCCCGAGCTCGACCGCGTCGACGCGCTCGGCCCCGAGCGACAGGAACGCCGGGAGCAGCGCCCAGGCGCGCCGAACCTCGTTCGTCTGCACGGACTGGTCGCGCACGAATGCGTGCAGGAAGTCGCCGTCGCGCTCGAGGGCGCCGCCGACGTCGTCCCAGCTCGCCCGGCCGGCCAGCACGAGGTAGTGCAGGCCGCCGAGCAGGCGCAACGGCAGGTCCCAGCGGAGCTCCGGCTCGAGCTCGCCCACGCGCGAGTCGGTCGCGAGCCGCCGGCAGACTTGCGCATAGAGCGGCGACCGCCCGTCGCAGTACGCCGCCTGGCGATTGAAGATCTCGGCCTGGCGATTTATTTCGCGAGTGCCGACTTCGCCTGCTCGGCCAGCTCGCCGAACTTCGCCGGGTCGCTGACCGCGAGATCCGCGAGGATCTTGCGATCGAGCTCGACGTTCGCTGCCTTGAGCCCGGAGACAAACTGGTTGTACGACAGGCCGTTGGCGCGCGCGCCGGCGTTGATGCGCATGATCCAGAGGCGGCGGAACTCGCGCTTCCGCACCTTCCGGTCGCGATACGCGTACGCGAGCGAGTGCTCGACCTGCTCCTTCGCGTACTTGTAGTTCGACTTCTTGAGGCCCCAGTACCCCTTGGCCTCCTCGAGGACCTTGCGCCGCTTCTTGCGCGCGTGGACGGAACGCTTGACTCTCGGCATCGGTCAGCGCCTCCCCAGCATGCGGGCGATGGTCTTCTCGTTGGCGGGATCGACCGGCTGGTCCTTACTGAACTGGCGCTTCTGCTTCGGCGACTTGTTCATCAGCTTGCCCGACATCTGGCTGCGTCGCATCAGCTTGCCCGTCCCCGTCACCGTGAACTTCTTCTTTGCTCCCGAGTGTGTCTTCTGTTTCGGCATCTCGTTTGACTCCTGCGTTCTTCGTGGGGCCGAGCACCATCGTCATGTTCCGTCCTTCGAGGAGCGGCTGAGTCTCGATCATGCCGATCTCCTTCACGTCGTCCGCCAGCCGCATCAGCAGGTCACGCCCACGATCCGGATGCTCGCGCTCGCGGCCCCGGAACATGATCGTCACCTTGACCTTCGCGCGCTGGTTGAGGAAGCGCACGACGTGGCCCTTCTTGGTGTCGTAGTCATGCTGCCCGATCTTGGGTCTGAGCTTGATCTCCTTGACGTGGATCTGCGTCTGGTGCTTGCGCGCGAGCTTGGCCTTCTGCTCGAGCTCGTACCGGTACTTCCCGTAGTCCATGACGCGGGCGACCGGTGGATCCGCCTGGGCGGCGACCTCGACCAGGTCGAGGTTCCGCGCATAGGCGTACTCGCGTGCCTCGTCCGTCGCCTTGATCCCCAGCTGACCGCCGTTTTCGTCGATCAACCTGACGCGTGGAACGCGGATTGCGTCGTTGATCCGGGTCTGCGGCTCGGGCCGGCGAGGCGGCTCGACCGAACGCCTACCCCTTGGCCTCAAGACAGTGGCCTCAAATGCTCTTCACCAAGCTCGTTGTTTCCTCCTCGGTCAATGAAAAAAGCCGCTGGTGCGCAGCGGCAGACGGTCCCTTCAACCTGCTCGGGTGAGCACTTGGTTGAACCCCCGAAGCGTTTGCTAGGAGGTGAGAGACGGTTCCGCCCCTGCTTGCCAGGGCTCAAGGGTAGCAACTTTCGCACGGAATTCGGCCAGCGAGAGGGTGCTCCTGCCACCCCCGTGCTCCCGGATCGCGAGCGCCTCGTCCGACTCCTTGTCGCCGTAGACGACGACGAACGGGATCTTGTCGACCTCGGCGTTCCGGATCCGCTTGCCGACCGTCTCGTCGGACGCGTCGACCTCGACGCGGTAGTCGGCGAGCCGGCCCGCGAGCTCCGTGGCGGCGGCGCGATGGCCCTCCCCGACCGGGATCAGCCGGATCTGGACCGGCGCGAGCCAGAACGGGAAGGCGCCGCCGTAGTGCTCGATCAGGATCCCGACGAAGCGCTCGAGCGACCCGAAGAGCGCCCGGTGGACGACGTACGGGGTGTGCTCGTGGTTGTCGGCGCCCATGTAGTGGAGCCCGAAGCGCTGCGGCATCTGGGCGTCGAGCTGGATCGTCCCCATCTGCCAGGAGCGCCCGAGCGCGTCGGTCATGTGCAGGTCGATCTTCGGGCCGTAGAACGCGCCGTCCCCCTCGTTCACCTGGTAGTCGATGCCGCGGCGGTCGAGCGCCGAGCGCAGCGCTCCCTCCGTGAAGTCCCACTCCTCGTCGGTGCCGAGCTTGTGCTCGGGACGCGTCGAGAGCTCGAAGCGCGCGTCCACGTCGAAGAGGTCGTACAGGTACGACGCGAAGTCGAGGCAGCCGAAGATCTCGTCCTCGATCTGGTCCGGGCTGCAGAAGATGTGCGCGTCGTCCTGGGTCACGTGCTTCACGCGCAGCAGGCCGTGCAGCGTTCCGCCCTTCTCGTCGCGATGCAGCGTCGAGGATTCGGCGAACCGCATCGGCAAGTCCTTGTAGCTGCGGAGGCGTTCGCCGAACAGGAGCATGTGCCCGGGGCAGTTCATCGGCTTCAGCGCCAGCCGCCGGCCCCCCTCCTCGTGGCTCTCGACCCAGAAGATGTGCTCCTCGTAGTTCTCGAAGTGCCCCGACGTGACGTAGGTGTCCTTGTCGTAGAGGAGCGGCGTCTTCACCTCGAGATAGCCGCGGGTCGCGTTCTCGCGGCGACGCAGATCCTCCAGCTCGTTCCAGATCACCATCCCCTTCGGGTGCCAGAACGGCGAGCCGGGCGAAGCTTCCTCCAGGTGGAACAGGTCGAGCTGCGGCCCGATCCGCCGGTGGTCGCGGCGCCGGGCCTCCTCGAGCCGCTCGAGGTAGGCGTCGAGATCCGCCTGCGAGTAGAAGGCCGTGCCGTAGATCCGCGTCAGCTGCGTGTTCCGTTCGTCGCCGCGCCAGTACGCGCCGGCGAGACCGGTCAGCCGGAGCGCCTTGATCGGCTTCGCGTTCTGCAGGTGCGGGCCGCGACACAGATCGGTGAAGTCGCCCTGCGTGTAGAGCGAGATCGGGCCGTCCGCCGTGTCGACGAGCTCGACCTTGTACGGCTCCCCCTCGGCCTGGAAACGCTCGCGCGCCTCGTCGCGGCCGATCTCCTGCCGGCTCCACTCGCGCCCCTCGGCGATCTCCCGCTCGACCTCGTCCTCGATGCGCTCGAGATCCGCCTCGGAGATCGGCTGCGGGAACTCGAAGTCGTAGTAGAAGCCGTTCTCGATCGGCGGCCCGATCGCGATCTTCACGCCCGGGTAGAGACGGCGCACGGCCTCGGCCAGCAGGTGCGCCGAGGAGTGCCGGAGGACGGCCAGGGCGTCGGGGTCGCTTGCGTCCCGCGTGGTCAGGATCTCGATGCGCGCGCCGTCGGCGAGCGGCGCACGGAGATCCTGCGGTGCCCCGTCGACCCGGACGAGCACCGCCTGCTCGGCGAGCTTCGGGCCGATCGCGCGCGCGGCGTCGAGGCCGCTCGCGCCGTCCAGCAGCGAGAGCTCGGCGTTGTCGGGAAGAACGACGTTCATCGGCGCAAGACTAGACGCCGCGCGCGCGGAGCACCGAATCTCACACTTCGCGCAAAGAGCGTGCCTTTCGTCTCCCGGCACCCTTGCGCGCGCCGCCGCCGCCCGCGTACATTGCGGCTCCCGTCGGGTGCGTGACGCGAGTAGGTCGAAGCCCCGCCGAGCGACTGTCGAAGGCGCAAGCCAGAAAACGGCCGGTTGGCGAGGTGGACGAAAGCGACACCTGCCCGGCGGGGTTTTTTGTTGGGGGAGCACCTCCGGTTCTCCCCCCAAGGCCCCCCTCTCCGACACTTGCCGACTGTGCGTGAGCGAGCACGGGCGGAGCCCGCACTCGCGCCGGCTCGCGGTGCATCCGCACACCGCGTCACGAGCTTGCTTAGATCGTCGCGTGGACTTCACGCTCAGTCCGGAGCAAGAGCTGATCCGTCGGACGGCACGAGATTTCTGCGATGCCGAGATCGCTCCCCACGCCGCTGCCTGGGATCGCGCGGAGGCGATCGATCCGGACGTCGTCGGCAAGCTCGCTTCGCTCGGGTTCCTCGCGGCGGCGTTGCCGGTGGAGCACGGCGGGCTCGGGCTCGACCACGTCTCCTACACGCTGATCGTCGAGGAGCTCGGCCGCGCCGACTCGAACGTGCGCGGGATCGTCTCCGTCTCGAACGGGCTCTACGGACAGACGGTGGCGCGGTTCGGCTCGGCGGAGCAGCGCGAGCGGCTGCTGCCGCCGCTCGCAACCGGCGAGGAGCTCGGCTGCTACGCGCTGACCGAGCCCGGCGCGGGCTCCGACCCGGCCGGGCTCGAGACACGGGCGGAGCGCGACGGCGCCGACTGGCTGCTCAGCGGCCAGAAGATCTTCATCACCCTCGGCAACTGGGCGCAGCACGCGCTCGTGTTCGCGCGCACCGGCGACGCCGGCCCACGCGGCATCACCTGCTTCGTCGTGCCGACGGACGCAGCCGGCTTCGAGTCGCGGTCGGTGAAGGGCAAGCTCGGCCTGCGGGCGCAGGACACGGCGGAGCTCCATCTCGACCAGGTCCGCGTTCCCGACTCCGCCCGGCTCGGCGACGAGGGCGGCGGCTTCAAGATCGCGATGTCGGCGCTCGACCACGGGCGGATCTCCCTCGGCGCCGGTTGCGTCGGGATCGCCCAGGGCTGCCTCGACGCCTCGGTCGAGTACACGAAGGCGCGCCGCCAGTTCGGACGCCCGGTCGCGAGCTTCCAGCTCGTGCAGGAGCTGCTGGCCGACATCGCCGTCGAGACGGACGCCGCGCGCCTGCTCGTCTGGCGTGCCGCCGCGACGGCCGACCGCGGCGAGCGGCACACGGTCGAAGCGTCGATCGCGAAGTACTTCGCCAGCGAAGTCGCGGTCCGCGCGGCGAACGCTGCCGTGCAGGCGCACGGCGGCTACGGCTACATCGACGAGTTCCCGGTCGGCAAGTACCTGCGCGACGCCCGCGTCACCACGCTCTACGAAGGCACCAGCCAGATCCAGAAGCTGCTGATCGGGCGCGCCCTGACCGGCGAGAGCGCATTTTCCTGACCCACCCGTTCACCCAGACGATCGTCTAGGGAGATCGCCGCTTTCCTACCCTTTACACGGAGCCGTCTGCGTAGAACCATACGGATTGGTAGGGAAAAACGCAGATTAACCAATTCGAGAGGCGGCCCTTTCGATGGGTAATGGGGAGGAACGTAAGGCTGTCGTCCTTGACGACCAGCCGTTGTGGCTTGACGCGCTCGAGCATCTACTCGCTCGAGCCGCAGTAAGAGTCGTCGGCAAGGCGACGGACGTCGAAGACGCGCTCGCGCTGATCGACGAGCATTGCCCCGACGTCCTCGTCGCGGGCACCGATTCGGCTGACTTGCCGGCGAGCGCTATCGGCTGCATCGCGCAGGCACACCAGCGGTGCCCGGGCTTGAAGTCGGTCGTGCTGGCCCCGGACTACGACGAACGTCAGATGGAAGCTGCGTTCGCTGCCGGAGCCTCGGTCTACTGCATCAAGCGGGCAGCCGTCGACGATCTCGCCGTCGCGATCCGCCAGGCGTTCGATCACTCGATCTTCCTGGCCTCGTCGCACGGCGCGAACGTGCCGGCGCCGGTCGGAGCGGAGCTGCCCAAGCACCCCGAGACGCTCGACGTGCTCACGAGACGCGAGCTCGAGATCCTCCGGCTCGTCGCCGAAGGCCATTCGAACTCGGCGCTCGCGAAGCTCTTGTGGGTGACCGAGCAAACGGTCAAGTTCCACCTTGCGAACATCTATCGCAAGCTGAACGTGTCCAACCGGACTGAGGCGAGCCGCTGGGCTCACCTCCACGGCATGCTGACCCCGGTCGGCCAGGCGATGAACGCCGCCTGAGCGACGGGGCCCCGACGCGGGCGGGCAGGAGATAATGCGGCCCAGTCTCCCGCCCGCCCACGAAGTGGGCACCGGCACGACGCGCTGTCGAGCGCGAGTGCGACGCTCGCACATCCCGCCGACTTCGCCTACTGGCCCGAGGCACGGGTGAAGGACGGGGTCTGAGGCCGGCCGATCGGCACACCGGCCGTCCCCTCCGGCCCCACTCGGCGCGCCGCTCTGCCGCACGGTGCAGGGTCTTTCGCGTCCGGCGACGAGGGCGACGCGTCGATCTTCGACTTCCCGGCCCCCACACGATCGGACGGGGTCGGCCCGGCCCGCCTAGAACGCGAACCTGAGTCGGAGCTGCCTGAGCACCTGCCCGGCGATCAGGTCGCCGGCCGCGGCCGTGTAGTGCACCCCGTCGGGAAGCCGCATCAGCGTCAACGTCCCGTGGACGCGCAGGTAGGCCGCGTAGCGGCCGTGCGCGTCGTCGAGCAGATGCCACGTGTCGACGAACGTGGACGTGCGCGGATGCGCCTTCGCGACCGACCCGAGGATCCGGTTGACGATCGGGAAGCTATGGCGGAACCCCGGTCCGTCCGGAATCGGCAGCCCGAGCCACACGACGTAGACGCCGCGCGCCGCGAGCTCCCGCGTCACGCCGTCGACGCGGCGCCGGTACTCCGCATCCCACGACGCGCTGCCGAGGGGCCCGATCGTCACGCCGTTCGGGACGCCGGCCATGTAGTCGTGCGCGTCGTCGGCGCCGAACGAGAAGACGACGACGCGCGCCTTGAGCTGCTTCACGGCGGCCGGAATCCGCGTGTACCAGTTGTAGAGATCCGGCCGCGCCAGCCCGGTGGACAACCGGCTCTCGACGCCGACGACGTCGACCGAGGCGCCGGCGACGCGCTCGAGTCCTTGTCCCGGCACCTCGGCGAGCGAATCCCCGGCCACCCAAACACGCAGCGGCTTCGCAGCCGTGAACCGCGGCAGCGGCGCGGGCCGGTGGTGCGCACGGTGCGACGTCGTGGTCGGCGGCGTCGGCACGGTCGGCTTCGCCTCCTGCGGGGGGACTGCCAGGTGCACCTGCGTGTCGATGTCGTCCCAGTGCTGCCGGCCGAGCGACGCCTGGAGCTCGTGGCGAGGCGCCGTCAGGTGCAGGAACCGGCTCACGCCGACGAGCGGCTTCGCGACGTCGAGCGCGGCGTGGCGACGAAAGCCCTGCGGCTGGATCTGCGCCGTCTTGCGCAGGCCCTGCGCGTTCAGCAGGGACGCCAGGAAGAGCGCCAGGAGGCAGACGACGAAGCCGCGGGCGGCCGAATGCGAGGGCAGCTTCATCTAGAACCGGAAGTAGATGAAGGGGGCGACGCCCTGCGGGCCGAGAGTGTCGATGACCATCAGGCAGACCGCGATGCACGCGGCCTGTGGGACCGTCGACAGCCGCCCGAACCCGCGCTCGAGGGCCGCGAGCGCGCCCGGGCGCACGTACTGCACGCCGATCCCGAAGAGGATCGCCAGGACGACGGAGGTCGTGACGAGCGGGGAGGGCAGCCCCCAGGCGTCGACGAGCCGGTGCAGCACCTGGCCGGCACGCCCGAAGGAGTCGGCGCGGAAGAACACCCAGCCGAAGCAGACGACGTGGAACGTCAGGATCCGGCCGAACCACACGGCGGCCCGCGAGGTCGGTCTCCAGCCGAGCGCGCGCTCGACCGCGAGCCCGAGGCCGTGGATGCCGCCCCACGCGACGAACGTCCACGCCGCCCCGTGCCACAGCCCACCGAGCAGCATCGTCGCGAGCAGGTTGCGATAGGTGGCGAACGAGCCCTTCCGGCTGCCGCCGAGCGGAATGTAGAGGTAGTCGCGCAGCCAGCGGGACAGCGTCATGTGCCACCGGCGCCAGAAGTCCTGGAGCGAGACGGCCGTGTAGGGCGAGTTGAAGTTCTGCGGGAACTCGAAGCCGAGCAGCAGCGCGACCCCGATCGCGATGTTCGTGTAGCCGCAGAAGTCGGCGAAGATCTGGACGGCGTAGCCGTAGATCGCGAGCAGGACCTCGAGCGACGAGTGGCGGCCGGGAGCGGCGAAGACGTCGTCGACGATGTGCGTCGCCAGGTGATTCGCGACCACGACCTTGAGGAAGAGGCCGCTGACGATCAGGAAGAACGCCCGCGAGTTGTCGACGCGGCGCGGGTTGCGCGGCGTCTCGAGCTGCGGCAGGAGCTCGCTGGCCCGGACGATCGGCCCGGCCACGAGGTGCGGGAAGAATGCCTGGAAGACGGCGAACCGGGCGAAGGACGCGGGCACGAGCTGGCCGCGATAGGTGTCGACCACGTACGAGATCGCCATGAACGTGTAGAAGCTCACGCCGACCGGCAGCGCGACGTTCACGATCCACGACGTGCCGAGCAGGTTGTCCGCCGAGCTGACGAGGAACCCCGCGTACTTGAAGTACGCGAGCAGCCCGAGGTCGAACCCGACCGCGAGCCCGAGGAACGTCTTCCGCGCCGCGACGTCGGTCGCGCGGTGGATGGCCAGCGCCAGGACGTGATTGACGACCGTGGAGGCGACGAGCAGGAAGACGAACTTCCAGTCCCACCACGCGTAGAAGACGTAGCTCGCGAGCAGGATCCACGTCATCCACGCGACCCGGCGCCGTTGCAGGACCCAGGAGACGGGCAGCACGATCATGAAGAAGACGGCGAAGGTGACGGTCGGGAAGAGCATCGACCCGCCCCGCTGCCTACCGGGTGACGCGGAGAGTGAGCCGGCGTGTCGAGGACGTACCGCTCGCGTCCGTGATGCGGACGTTGAACGTGTACGCGCCGGCGGCCGCGCGCGCGCGGCCCTGGACGCGGCCGTTCGCCTCGAGGTGCAGTCCGGCGGGCGCACGCTCGAGCAGCGACCAGCGGTACGGCGCGATCCCGGCCGCGCCGACGAGCCGCGCCGAGTAGCTCGCGCCGCGGCGCGCGGACGGCAGGCGCGACGTCGCGACGCGCACGTCGGGCGCGGCCACGCCGGCCGTCACGAGCGACTTGTGGATCAGCGTCGCCATCGCCAGCGCCCCGGCGCTCGACAGGTGCAGGCCGTCGCTCTGGAACCAGTCGGGGTGGCTCCGCGAGTAGACGTTCCAGTCGATCACGCGGACGTCGGGGTGCCGCGCCGCGGACGCCGCGATCGCGTCGTTCATCGTCAGGTACGGGTGCCGGGCTGCACGCAGGGTCAGCCAGAAGACGTGCTTGACGCCGGCGTCCTCGAGCGCGCCGATCGCGTCCTCGACGTCCTGCGCGTAGCTGTCCTCGTGGTCGTTGTAGCCGACCGCGACGACCACGTTCGGCCCGAGCGCGCTCCCGAGCGAGTGGACGAGATCGATCACGTTCGGGGGCCGGACGCCGTTGTACGGGCAGCTGTCGCCGTTCACCCGCCGGCACGGCGCGACCTCGAGCCGCAGGGAGACCTCGCGCCGCGCCTCGGCGACGGCGGTGCTCGTCTCGACGATTGCATCGGCGACCGAGTCGCCGATCAACGTCACCTGCTGGACCTTCGTCTGCGCACGCGACGCGGCCGCAGCGCTCACGGCCAGCAACCCGCAGACGACGGCCGCAGCGACCCGGACGAGCGCGCGCGTCATCGGAGCCGATCGTAGCCGCTCGGTCCCGCGCGCAAACCGGCAGCCGCAACGAGCGCGTTTTTCCTCTCGTCACGAACTTGCGCGAGCCGGACGGCGCCGGTTACTGTGCGGCTCCCGCCGGGCGCGGAGCGCAAGTAGGTCGAAGCCCCACCGAGCCACTCGGGCGCGCGCAAGCGCGAACGGGCCGGTCGGAGGGGTGGACGAAAGCGCCCCCCGCGCCAGGCGGGTTTTTCCTTTTCAGTCCGCGCCGAATCCCTCGAACGAGGCTTCGGCCGCCGCACGTGCGGAATCCCTGGGTCGAGGGATATCGACCGATCCGCGGTGGCGCTTAGCTGGGTGTGGAAGGGAAACCAGCGGACTGCGGATTGTCGCCGCTGGGGGGATTGCACTGCGGACTTGGGAGGGACTGTGAGGGGTAAAGGTCTACGCGCGGCTGCCGTCGTGCTGGCGGCGCTTGTGTTCGCACCGGCGGCGTTCGCTCACCACGGGGTGATCACGGCGTCGTTCTCGTGCGACGGCGTGGTCAGCTACACCGCGACCGCGTGGTCGACGAACTCCGGGCTTCCCGGCAGCAGGACGGACAACGATGTCCGGGTCTTCGAGACGAAGGCGAACGGATCGGCGCTCAACCCGGCCGTTCAGGTCGGCAGCGGCGCGTTCAAGCAGAGCAACAACTACTCGTTCTCCGGCTCGTTCTCGGTGATCAGCTCGATCTCGAGCGTCACCCTGAACGTGAAGGAGCTCGCACAGTGGGGCGACGGCGCCGGCCTGAGCGGCGGCACCAACGCCGAGAGCACGACGACGGCGACGAGGGCGACGACCGGTTGTACGCCGCCTCCGCCGCCCGACCAGTGCCCGAACATCGACGGCAATCAGGCCACGGTGCCGCAGGGCATGATCAAGGACGAGAGCGGCAACTGCGTGACGCCGCCGCCGCCCGATCAGTGCCCGAACATCCAGGGCAACCAGGCGAGCATTCCCGACGGGATGGTGAAGGACGACAGCGGCAACTGCGTGACGCCGCCGCCTCCCCCGCCCCCGACGGACGTCTGCGCCAACCTGGACGGCAACCAGGCAAGCGTGCCGGACGGGATGACACGGGACGGCTACGGCAACTGCATCTCGCCGCCGCCGGACCAGTGCCCGAACATCGACGGAACGCAGTCGGTGATCCCGGACGGGATGGTCAAGGACGCGAGCGGCAACTGCGTGACGCCGCCGCCTCCGCCCGGCCCGACCCCGCCGTCGGCGACTCCGACGTCCGTGCCGACGACGGTGGTGCCGAAGGCACCGAAGCCCGTCGTCAAGCACGCGAAGAAGAAGATCGTCAAGAAGATCGTCAAGAAGCCGGTCAAGCACGTGAAGAAGAAGGTGAAGACGCACACGAAGGCGACGCAGGTTCGGAGGCCTGGTGTTCTTCCGTTCACGCCTTAGCGTCCTGGCGGTAGCCGCTTCGGTGGCGGGGCTGACACTCGTCGGCTCCGCCACCGCGGCTGCGCCGCACCTCCGCATTCCACGGCTGGGGCTGAACGTCGAGCTCGCAGCCGAGCTCTCGTACGGCCCCCACCTCTACTACCGCAGCGCGACGACCGTCGCGATCGCCGGTCACCGGACGACGCATACGCATCCGTTCCGGAACCTGCAACTGCTGCGTCGCGGCGATCCGATCTGGGTCGGCCGGACGCTGTACCGCGTGCGGCAGACGGTCACCGTCCGCCCGTGGCAGGTCTGGGTGCTGCGGTACCGGGGCCTCGTGCTGTCCGCGTGCACGCCGCCCGGAAGCGCCGCGTACCGGATCGTCGTACTCGCCGCGCCCGTGAAAAGCTAACTGACGAGCTCGAGCAGCCGCGCGGCCGCGCGGCGCAATGCGGGTTCGTCGAAGAGGTACGGCGTGGCGTTCGCGACGTCGTGCAGCGGCGCGTCGAACTCGTCGCTGCCGGCCGCGGCGTTGAACGCGTACCGCACCGGGATCTCATGGCACGCGACCAGCATCGTCCGCTCGGTGCGTTCGCACAGACGTTCGAAGGCATGCGCGTAACGGCGCGCGGCGTCGTTCAGGCTCTCGCCCCCGGGGAAAGCCGCGTTGCGGTCGGCGTGCGCCTTCGAGATCCGGTAGTCGGCCAGGGTGCGTCCTTCGAGGTCGCCGATCCGCACGTCTCCGAGCTCAGGGTCGACCTCGTGCGGCACCTTCCGGCCGGCGAGCGCGAGGTCGACCGTCTGCAGCGCGCGCGGGAACGGCGAGACGACGACGAGATCGAGGGGTAGGTGCGCCAGCTGGCCGGCGAGCCGCTTCGCCTCTCCGATTCCCCGCTCGGACAGGCCACGGTCGAGCGCCGGGTCGCCGTTGACGGTCCCGTCGACGTTGAACAGCGACTGACCGTGGCGGACGAGCAGGAACGTACGCACCGCGGAAGCCTACGAGACCAGGAGGAGAGCGGTCTCGCGAGAATGCGTGGGGATGGCCCATCGCTCCGCCCGGCTCTTCCGCGCCCAGTTCCGCCTGCTCGTCGACCTGAACCTGCTCGAGGCGGCCCAGAACCGGTTGATGGCGGAGGTGAATGCGGGCCACCGGCTGCGCGCCCGCCGCGCGCGCCGGGAGGTCGTCCGGCTGCGTAAGGCGATCGACCGGCTGCGTTTCGAGGTCGCCGAGTGGAAGCCGCAGGCACTGCCCGAGCGCGAGCTCCTGGCCCGGCTACGGCCGCTGCTCGCGGTGCCCCTGCCGGAGCATCCGCCTGCGCCGGAGACGCCGTTCTTCGCGCACGCGTTCACGTGGTTCGCTCTGCTCGGCGCCGGAGCGGCGTGGGTCGCCGCCGCGCTCGACCTCGCCGCGCGCGGCATCGGCGACCGTCCGTCGCTCGTCGCCTCTGAGGTGTGCGCGATGCTGCTGACGCCGATCGCGATCGCCCTGGCAGGTCGCCGTTAGCCGAGCTCGGCGACCAGGTCTGCGATCGAGTCGACGATCCGCGACGGGCGATACGGGAAGCGCTCTGCCTGCTCGCGGGCGGTCGAGCCGGTGAGCACGAGCGTCGTGTGCATCCCTGCTTCCAGGCCGGCGACGATGTCGGTGTCCATCCGGTCGCCGACCATCGCGGTCGTCTCGGAGTGGGCGTCGATTGCGTTCAACGCGGAGCGCATCATCAGCGGATTGGGCTTGCCGACGAAATACGGCTCGATGCCGGTCGCGCGGCTGATCAGCGCCGCCACCGAGCCGGTCGCCGGCAGCGGGCCGTCGGGCGTCGGGCCGGTCGGGTCGGGGTTCGTCGCGATGAAGCGTGCGCCCGCCGCGACGAGTCGGATCGCCTGCGCGATGCGCTCGAAGCTGTAGGTGCGGGTCTCGCCGAGGACGACGTAGTCGGGGGCGCGCTCGGTGAGCGTGTACCCCGCGTCGTGCAGCGCAGTCGTCAGGCCGGCCTCGCCGATCGCGAACGCCGTCCCGCCGGGCCGCTGGCTGTGGAGGAAGTCGGCCGTTGCGAGCGCCGACGTCCAGATCGCCTCCTCGGGCACGACGAGCCCGATCTGCGCCAGCCGGGCCGAGAGATCGCGCTGCGTGTAGATCGAGTTGTTCGTGAGCACGAGGAACGGCAGCTTTCGCTCGCGGAGCCGCTCGAGGAAGCGGTCGGCGCCCGGGATCGCGTGGTTCTCGCGCACGAGCACGCCGTCCATGTCCATCAGCCACGACCGGATCTCCCGCTGCTTCGGCATCGACCGCATCCTGTCAGTCTCGGCGCGCCGCCACGCTAGAAGCGAAGCGCCGCCCCGTGCGGCAGCGCGAGCACCGGGCAGCGGAGCAGCTCGATCAGGTACTGGGCGGCCGCGCTCAACGCGACGCGCCCGGCGGCGGTGCCGGGCTTCGAGCCGATCACGACGAGGCCGGCCCCGTCCTCCGCGCGCGGCAGCAGGTCGGCTCCGAGCGCAGCGGCCAGCGACTCGGCCGTCTCCCGCGGGCCGGGGTCGCCGTCCTCGCCGACGACGGCGATCGAGCCGATCTCCGCGCCGGCGGTGTTGGTCAGCCCCGCCGGGGCGAGGGCGACGGCGATCGGGCCGCCGTCCAGCAGGATCTGGGCGGACGTCCCCGGCTGGATGTGACCCGGGGACGTCCTGTACTCGGAGCCGAACACGATCAGGTCGGCGCCTTCGCGTTCGGCGAGCACGCGCAGCCCGAGCGGCGTCGAGCCGTTCACGACGACGTGCTGCGGCAGCTCCGGCTCGCCGAGCCGCCGGGCGCCCGCCGCGAGCAGCGCCGCAGCCTCGCCCTGCGCTTGCACTTCGCGCCGCGTGTCCGGCTCCACGGCATGGCGCACGTACGCGAGAGACAACGACGCACCCGCGCGGGCGAACATCGCGCCCAGCGCGAGCGCGTCGGCGTCGTTCTCGGTGCCGTCGTACGAGATGACGATCGACGTCATGCCGCTACCCGCCGGCCGGCTCCGGCGTCGGCAGGACCGGGCGTGTCGGCGGCGCACCGTGGTGGCCGAGCGACGGGACGTCGGAGGGATACACCTCGTGGCCGTGCACGGCGATGTCGCCCGTCTCCATGTCCTGCTCGCTCATGCGGAGCGGGATCACGAGCCCGACCAGCTTCAGCAGCACGAGCGTCCCGATCCCGGAGAACACGATCACCCAGAGCCCGGCGTACAGCTGCAGCTTGAACAGGTGCAGGCTGCCCGTCGCGGCAAAGCTCGGCGTGTTGCCCAGCCCGAGGTAGACGGTCATGTTCGAGTCGGCGAGCAGCCCGGTCAGCAGTCCGCCGGCGAGCCCGGCGAAGCCGTGCGTGTAGACGACGCCGAGGGTGTCGTCGACGTTCCGGAAGGGCCAGAGGCGGCTCAGGTAGTTGTAGGCGAGGTAGACGATCGACGACCCGACGGCGCCGATCGCCATCGCGCCGTAGCCGTTCACGAAGCCGGCGGCGGGGGTGATCGCGACGAGGCCGACGATCATGCCGTTGACGCTCCCGATCAGCGACGGCTTGCGGCCGGTCAGGTAGTCCCAGACGACCCAGATCAGGAACGCGACGGCCGTGGCGAGGTTGGTGTTCAGCACCGCGGCTGCGGCGTCGGCGCCGGCGTAGTACGGATCGCCGCCGTTGAAGCCGTTCCAGCCGAGCCAGAGCAGGCCCGCCCCGGCCGCGACCATCAGCAGGTTGTTCGGGGCGTCGATCTCACGGTCGCGCGCCAGGCGCGGCCCGATCACGGCCGCAGCGACGAAGCCGGAGATGCCGGCGGAGAGGTGGATGACGTAACCGCCGGAGTAGTCGACGGTTCCCTTCTGCGCCCAGAACCCGCCGCCCCAGATCAGGAAGGCGTTGATCGTGTAGACGAAGGTCGTCCACAGCGGCACGAACACGAGCCACGCCTTGAAGTTCACGCGCCCGAGAACCGATCCGAGCATCAGGATCGGCGTGATCGCGGCGAAGACGAACTGGAAGTAGACGAGCGTCGCCGACGGGAAGTGGAACGGCGGGCCGGTCGTGACGAGCGGGATCGCCGCCTGTCCCTGCTCGGCCGTGTGGCTGAGCACCGCCCCGGGCTTGCCGATGAAGTTGCCGAAGAACCCGTGGCTCGAGAGGCCGTGCCACGGCGTCCCGAAGCCCATGTCGAACGCCCACAGGACCCACGCGATCAGGACGAGCGCGAACGCGGAGAACGACAGCATCATGCTGTTCACCGACCAGCGCTTCTGCATCACGCCGCCGTAGAGCACGACGAGGCCCGGGATGCTCATCAGACCGACGAACGTCGCCGCGGTCAACTGCCACGCGTTGTCGCCGGGGTTGAGCCAGTTTGGATACGGCGCCCACGCCGCCGCCAGCACAGCCATTCCTCTCCTCCTTGCGTTCGGACGGTCTGAAGAAGGTCGCGGCGGCGTCGCCTCGGCTGTCACCTGCGTCGGCGACACGATCCGTTCCGAGTGGTGTGCCCGAGGCGCTGATTCCGGGCCGGGTACCACCCTGGCCCGCCAGCGTCGGCGGAGCAGGCACCTTAGCGACGGCCACGGATAGCGTCAAACGGCCGTCTCTACAGTGGCGGGGTGCCGGTCGAAGGGCAGTGGAGACGCGCACGAACGCCGCTCGGCCGGCGCGACAGGCTCGTGCTCGCAGGTGCGGCGATCGCCGCCGCGGTCGCACTCGTCGTCGCGATCGCGCTTGCCGGCGGCGGCGGCGGGAGCTCCGCGAACTGCGTCGTCGTCGACGTCCCGTCGACCATGGGCGGTGCACGCCTCAGGCAGTGCGGCCGGGCCGCACACGACTTCTGCCGGACGCAGGGTGCGAAAGACGAAGTCGTCGCGGCCGCCTGCCGCGCCCAGGGCTACGCGGCGGACGTCCCCTAGCGATGCGGCCGCCACGTTGTCCAGCCCGGCGTGCGCCTGGTCGGAGTCGTAGAACGTCGAGATCGACCCGGTGTCGCTCTGCGGCGACTGGGTCAGCTTCCTGCGGCAGAGGCGCCGGTGGCGACCGCCACGAGTGCGACGCCGGCCGCAAGGAACAGGAGAGCTCTCAGTCGGTCCCGCTCGTCCGCACGTGGGTAGTGTCAGCGTCGTGGGGTCGACGGTGCGGCGGCGCGTGATGGGCGAGCTCTGGCTCGGTCACCTCGCTGCCGATCTGGCCTCGGGAGCGCTCCCTGCGGTGCTCGTGTTCCTGAAGCCGGTGCTGCACCTCTCGTACACCAAGACCGGCGCGGTGGTGCTCGCGGCGACGGTCACGTCGGCGCTCGCGCAGCCGCTGTTCGGCCGGTGGTCGGACCGACACGTGATGACCTGGCTGCTCCCCGCCGGCATCGCGATGTCGGCAACCGGGATCGCGGTCACGCCGTTGATCCACAGCTATCCGGTGGTGCTGCTCCTCGTCTCGATCTCTGGTCTCGGCGTCGGCGCCTTTCATCCCGAGGCGATGAAGCTCGCCCGGCATGCGAGCGGAGCGCGGCGCGCCAGCGGCATCGCCGTCTTCCAGACGGGCGGCAACCTCGGCATCGCGCTCGGCCCGCTCCTCGCCGGCGCCGCGCTGACGGCGACTGGGTCGACGGGCGGACTGATCCTGCTCGTCCCCGGTGTCGCGGTCACCGTGCTGTTGCTGCGCGACTTCGGCTCGCTGGCAAGCGTCCGCCGGGTCGGGCACGCGGAGTCGCGTCGCGCGGCGGGGACCGACCGGCCCCGCCCGTTCCGGCTGCTGCTCGCGTCGATCGGCCTGCGCAGCGTCGCGTACTACGGACTGTTCACGTTCGTCCCGCTCTGGGAGGTCGCCCACGGGCACTCGAAGAGCTACGGCACGGCGCTGCTCTCGTGCGTCCTGTTCGGCGGCGCGATCGGGACTCTCTGCATGGGACCGCTCGCCGACCGCTACCCGCATCGGATCATGCTCGCGGCGAGCCTCGGGGCGACGCCGCCGCTCGTGCTCGTCTTCGTGCTCACCCACGGCATCGGGAGCGCAGTCGCAGTCGTCCTGGCAGGGGCCACCACCGTGAGCGGCTTCGGCCTCACGACGGTGATGGGACAGGAGTACCTGCCGTCGAAGATCGCGATGGCCTCGGGCATGACGGTCGGCTTCGCGATGGGGCTCGGCGGCATCGCCGCCGTGCTGCTCGGTGTCGTCGCCGACACGGTCGACCTCCGGGTCGCGCTGCTCGTGACCGCGGCAGCCCCTGCTCTCGGCGCGCTGGTCGCACTGTTCCTGCCCGGCGAGGAGCGGACGGGCCGGCAGCGCCTCCACACCGAGGTCGCCGCGGGCCTGATCGAACCGGCGCGCGTCGCGCAGCCGTGACGATCGAGGAGCGGCCGCCCTCCAGGGCGACCTCGACCGGGTCGTGAGCTGCGTGCGGATCGCCGGATTCGTCAACTCCGTGCCCGAGTTCCACGGCCAGTCGCAGGTGATCGACGGAGCGTCCGACCTGTTCGTGGAGATCTTCGGCGAGGCGGGGAGACATACCCGCCTGGCGGTCGGCGTGGCGGCGCTGCCCTACGACGTCGCGGTCGAGGTCGAGGGGGTCTTCGAGGTTCGCTGAGGATCAGGCGTCGACCGTGAAGCTGAACATCATCCCGCCTTCGTGATGCTCGGCGATGTGGCAGTGCGCCATCCAGATCCCCGGATTCGTGACGTCGAGCAGGATGTCCACGGTCTCACCGGTGCGAACGAGCACCGTGTCCTTCCAGACGAGATTGGTCTCGCCGACCCCGTTGCGGCTGAGGACGAGGAACCGTCCCGCTCCGTGGACGTGGAACGGATGGTGCATCGGATGGTCCGAGTCCAGCTCGTTGACCAGCCTCACCTTCACCTGGTCGCCGACCGTGAACCGCCAGTCGATCGCCTCGTTCTCCGCCCCGGTCGTCCGGTCGACGATCTTCCAGACCATGTTGGCCGGCGTCGTCATCCGGTTGACCTCGACCATGTCGTCTTCCCACTCGATGCCGCCGGCCGCCGCATGGTCGTGCTCGCCGTGCCCGTGCTCGTGCGCCGGTGCGGATTGGGTCTCCGCCACTCCGGCGAGCCGGGACGGCAGCAGCTTCATGCCGCACACCGGACAACGGTCGGGCGTCTCGCTGACGACCTCCGGGTGCATCGGGCAGGCATACGTGACGGCGACCGCCAAGAGCTTCATCCCGCACCGAGGACAGCTTCCCTCGTTATCGCTCACGACGTCCGGATGCATCGGGCAGGTGTAGACGACGGCGCCTTCGGGGACGCCCAGGTCCATCTCCGCGACGAACGCCAGCGTCTTGTCGGGCGCCGCGGTCAGGTAGGGCCCGACGCGCGTCCGCTCGGCCGCCAGGTCGGCGTTTCTCCGCGCGACCTCGAACTGCGCCACCCACGACGGCTCGGCCACGTCGTCGGCGACGGTGATCGCCGCGAGCTGATAGGAGCGGTCGGGCGTGTTGTGCACGAGAGCGGCCTCGCCCGCTGACTCGAACAGGACGTCGACCACCGCGCGCTCGGACGGTGCCAGCAGGACCTCGTCGACGAACTCCTCCTGTTCGCAGCGGCCGCTGTCGCCGCCGACGAGCTTCAGCCGCGCTCCCTCCGCCGCGACGTTGAAGACACGCGTGTTGGCGGTGTTCGTCAAATAGAGGCGCACCACCTCGCCTCGTTGCGCGGTGAGCGCGAGCTCGGGCTCGCCGCCGATCAACAGGGTGTTGCCGAACCGCCCCATCGCGACGTGCGTTGTTTCGGAACGGCTGAACGGCGCGATCTTGCCGTCCTCGAGCAGGATGTCGTCGAGCGTGAGCACGAGCTCGCGGTTGACGGGAGCCCAGTAGTCCGGATCGGCCGGGACGACGAGGATGTTTCCGTACAGCCCCAGTTCCTGGCCGTAGTCCTCGCGGATATGCGGGTGGTACCAGTACACACCGGGATCGCGGAACTGCACCCGGTAGGTGAAGCTGTCGCCGATCGCCATCGGCGTCTGCGTCTGCGGTGTTCCGTCGTACCTGTTCTCGACGCGTACTCCATGCCAATGCACGGTCGCATCGAGATCGCCGTCGTTGACCACGTTGACGACCACCTCCGACCCCTGCCGCACCTTCAGCGTCGGGCCAGGGATCGATCCGTTGTAGGCGAGCATCCGGACCGCCACGTCCTTGATCCGCTTCGCCACGGGCGCGATCCGCAGCTCGAACGGTTGCGCGGCGGAGATCTCGACCACCTCCGAAGGCACCGATGCAGGGAAACCCTCGATCGCTCTCGAGAAGCGATCCGCGTCGTCGTCGTCCCCTGCGTGCCTGTCGCTCGGCGTCGTCGCCTCCTTCGCGGGCTCCGCCGACCGATCTTACGCGCGTTCGGGGGTCGTCGCCGGTGCGGCTACCCGCACCGGCAGACGCGGGCTAGGGCCATCGCGCCCGCACCCGCCGCACTCCAGGCTCGAGAGGAGCACCGACACCCTCCAAAGGAGCCGCCATGAAGACCGTCCTCGTCCCGGATCAGCCCCGTCCCTCAGACCCGGCGCCCACAGCGCCCCGGCGGCTGGGCGCCGCCCGCGCGGCGGCGCTCGCGCTGATCGCCCTCGGCACGGTCGCCCTCGGCTATCTCCATTTCTCCGGCGGCGCGTCCACGGTCTCCGTCCCGGCCGGCGCGCACGCCGGGCAGCTGACCTTGAAGAGCTGTACGTACGACAAGGAAGCCGCCGATTGCGGCACGCTCGTCGTGCGTGAGAACCGGCACGATCCGCACTCGCGCCTGATCGCGCTTCCGGTCACGCGCATCCGTGCGCGCACCTCCCATCCCGGCACGCCGATCTTCCGCCTCCAGGGCGGCCCCGGCCTGACGAACATGGACTTCCCGGAGGCGAGCCGCTTCACTGCCCGCCACGACTTCGTTCTCGTCGGCTACCGCGGCGTCGACGGATCGTCACGCCTCGACTGCCCCGAGGTCGTCGACTCGCGGGAGCACTCGCGCGACTTCCTCGGCGAGGCATCCTTGCGCTCCGACGCCGCGGCCTATCGGTCGTGTGCCGACCGGCTGCGCCGAAGCGGCGTCGACCTCGCGGGCTACTCGCTCCCCGAGCGCGTCGACGATCTCGAGCTCGCGCGTCGCGATCTCGGCTACGGCAAGGTCGACCTCGTCAGCGAAAGCGCCGGCACGCGCACGGCGATGATCTACGCCTGGCGCTACCCGCAGAGCATCGGCCGCTCGGTGATGATCGCCGCCAACCCGCCCGGCCACTACCTCTGGGAGGCAAAGACGGTCGGCGAGCAGATCCGCCGCTATGCCTCGCTGTGCGCACAGGCGAGCGACTGTCGTAGCCGCACCACCGATCTCGCCGCTTCGGTGCACTCCGCGTACAGCCACATCCCGAGCCACTGGTTGTTCCTGCCGATCAAGAAGGGCAACGTCCAGGTCGCCGCCTTCTTCGGCCTGATCAACGCCACCACCGACGGCGGCGGCCCGATCGCCGCACCGCGAACGCTCGACACGCTGCTCGCGATCGACCGGGGCGACGGCGCCGGAGCCTGGCTCTTCTCCGTCTTCGCCGGGCTCGCCTTCCCGCGCGGACAGGTGTGGGGCGACGTCGCGGCCATCGGACGGTCCGATGCCGCATACGCAAAGCGGTTCTTCGCGTCGCATGCAGACCGCGGCTCCGTCATCGGCAGCCCCGGAACCGAGCTTCTCTATGCCGGCGGCCGGCTCCTCGACGCCTGGCCGGCCAACCCGGACGAGAACGAGTACACGCAGGTCCGGGACTCCCGGGTCCAGACGCTGGTCGTCGGGGGCGCACTCGACTTCGCCGCTCCGCCGCAGAACGCGACCCGCGAACTGCTCCCGCATCTCCCGAACGGGCATCAGGTCGTCCTGCCCAAGCTCGGCCACGCCGACGACTTCTGGGCGTACGAACCGACGGCGTCCACACGGTTGATCGACTCGTACCTCGACACGGGTCGCGTCGACACCTCCCTCTACACCGAGAACCAGCTCGACTTCACGCCGTCGACCACGCACGGCACGGTCGCAGAGATCGTTCTCGGCGTCGTCCTCGGCCTCGCCGGCGTTGCCCTCCTGTCGCTGCTCTGGATCGGCAGCCGGCTCGCCCGCCGGGCGAGGTTCGGGCGCAAGGGCAGCGTGGCTGCGAGGTCACTGCTTCCGCTCCTCGTCGGCTTCGGCAGCTGGTGCCTGGGCGCGCTGGTCGTCCTCGTGGCGCTTCCGACCGTGCCGCTCGACGACCCGCTGCTCGCCCTGGCGTCGATCGCACCGCCGGTCGGCCTCGTGGTCTTCGCAGGCTGGCTCAGGCCGGCTGCGCGCGGCGGCGTCGCGGCCGCCCTCGCCCTCGGCTCCGCCGCCGTCGGCGCCTGGCTCGGATTCCACGTACCGCAGACGCCTGCGCTCGGAGCGGTGACGGCGATCATCGGCGCCGTGCTCGCGGCGAACCTCGCGCTGGTCGCGCTCGACGTCGCGGGCTCGGCCGCAGTGCCCGCCGGCGATCCGGTCGCGTCCGACGCCGAGGCCGTCCCCCGCCCCGCCTGACGGGCTCCGTCCGGGACGCGCGAGCGGAGAGCCCCGCGGCAGCGGGGCTCTCCGTCGCTCGTGCGGGCGAGATCCGGGAGAAGCCGCAACCCGGATCGGTGGTGCACCCGATGACCGCGCGGTCAGCGAGCGCGACCATGGCCGTATGAAACGGTACGAGCCGAAGCCCGGCGACGTGGTCGAGGTCCATGCCCACCACGTGGGCGAGCCCGGCCGCAGCGGCGAGGTGCTCGAAGTGCTCGGCGCTCCCGGGCACGAGCACTATCTCGTGCGGTGGGAGGACGGCCACGAAAGCCTTTTCTATCTCTCGAGCGACGCGGTCATCCGGCCTGCGCGTTCGCCTGCAAGGAGGAAGTCATGACCGTTCAAGAGCAGCTGGCGAGCGAGCTCGAACGCGCGCAGGTCCGCTACGAGCTCCTGTCGCATCGCGTGACGTTGACCGCCGGTGAAGAGGCCGCGGCGCTGCACGTACCGCGGACGCAGGTCGCGAAGACGCTCGTGCTCGCGGCAGGCGACACCTACGTGCGCGCGGTACTGCCGGCGTCCGAGCGAATCGATCTGCACAAGGCCGGCGCGCTGCTCGGCGACGGCGCGACAACGCGCCTCGCAACCGAGGACGAGCTCGCACGCACGTACCCGATGTTCGAGCTCGGCGCCGTGCCGCCGTTCGGCGGACCGGCCGGCGACCGCACCATCGTCGACCGCCGGCTCTCCGAGCAGAAGTCGGTCGTGATCGAGGCAGGCTCGCACACGGCCTCGCTGCGGATCGGGACGCAGGACCTGCTCTCGCTCACGAGCGCGACGCTGGCCGACCTCTGCGCAGAGTGATCCGCCGCTAGCGAGTCACGTACGCGGAGGCTGCACAGCCGAGGCGCTGGACGGCCCTCGCTCCTGCGCCCACTCCGTGCCGACGTGGTCGAGGATCGACATCAGGAGCTCGAACGAGTGCATGACGTGCTCGTGGGCGAGCTCTCGCGCGCCGGCGCCGGACCCGGCCATGAGCGCCTGCCGGATGGCGGCATGCTCCGCCTGGTTGCGCGCGTAGAGGCGGTCGAGCTGCTCGTCGACGGGCGCCCAGACCGCCGGCCCGGAGAACGTCCGCCGCGAGGCTTTGGCGATCGACTCGATGTACGGAACGCCGGCGACCTCGTAGATCACGTCGTGGAAGGCCTGGTTCGCGCGAATCCAGTTCGCCATCAGGGAGCGGCGGTCGCCGCCGGGCTCGCGAGACCGGAGCTCCTTGGTGACACGCGCGAACCGCTGCTCGCAGGCGTGCAGCTCGGCGAGGGACTCGTCGGTGAACTTCGGTGCCGCGATCTCCGTGACCAGCGCCTCGAGCTCGGCCCGGACCATGAACGCCTGCTCGAGCTCGCCGCGCGAGAGCGTGCGCACGCGCACGCCGCGGTTCGGCACGAACGAGACGAGCCCGAGCGCCGCCAGTCGCCGCAGCGCTTCGCGCACAGGGGTGCGAGAGACCCCGAACTGCTCGGACAGCTGCTCCTGGCGCAGGACGGAGCCTGGCTCGAGCTCGCCGGAGACGATCGCCTCCTCGATGAAGACCGCGATGTCGTCGGCCTTCGTGCTTTCGACGCTCACGTCCACGAATCGTATGCCCCCGGGCCTGCCGGTTCCTACGCGAACTGCGACTCCTCGGTTGATCCGAGCAGGGCGAGTGTCGAGCTCTGGCCGGCCGACAGCACCGTCATCACCTGGTCGAAGTAGCCCGCCCCGACCTCCTGCTGGTGGCGGGTCGCGGTGTAGCCGTCCGCCTCGAGCGCGAACTCGCGCTCCTGCAGCTCGACGTACGCCGGCATCCCGCGCATCCGGTAGCCGCGCGCGAGCTCGAACATGCCGGCGTTCAAGGAGTGGAAGCCGGCGAGCGTGATGAACTGGAAGCGATATCCCCAGTCCGAGAGGCGCTGCTGGAACGACGCGATCTCCGCGTCGCTCAGGTGCTTCCGCCAGTTGAACGACGGCGAGCAGTTGTAGGCGAGCAGCTTGCCCGGATAGCGGTCGTGGATCGCCGCGGCGAACGCTTCGGCCTGGGCGAGATCCGGCGTCGACGTCTCGAACCAGACGAGGTCTGCATACGGCGCGTAGGCCAGACCGCGCGCGATCGCGGCCCCGAGCCCGTCGACGATCCGATAAAAGCCTTCGGCCGTTCGCTCACCCGTGACGAAGGGGGCGTCCAGCTCGTCGACGTCCGACGTCAGCAGCGTGGCGCTCAGCGCATCGGTGCGCGCGACCAGCACGGTCGGGACGTCGAGCACGTCCGCGGCCAGCCTGGCAGCGGTGAGGGTGCGGACGAACTGGGACGTCGGCACGAGCACCTTGCCGCCGAGATGGCCGCACTTCTTCTCGGCGGCGAGCTGATCCTCGAAGTGCACGCCCGCGGCGCCGGCCTCGATCATCGAACGCATCAACTCGTACGCGTTCAGCGCACCGCCGAATCCTGCCTCCGCATCGGCCACGATCGGCGCGAACCACTCGACGTCGGCTCGGCCCTCCGCCCAGGAGATCTGGTCGGCTCGCTGGAGCGCGGCGTTCAGGCGTCGCACGAGCGCGGGCACGGAGTTGGCCGGGTAGAGGCTCTGGTCGGGATAGGTGGCGTTGGCCAGGTTCGCGTCGGCGGCAACCTGCCAGCCCGACAGGTAGATGGCCTGCAGCCCGGCGCGCACCATCTGCACCGCTTGACCGCCCGTCATCGCCCCGAGAGCGGCGACGTGCTCATCTCCCGTGAGCAGGCGCCAGAGACGCTCGGCGCCGATGCGAGCAATCGTGTGCTCGGGAACGATCGACCCGCGCAGAAGAACGACGTCGGCGGCGGAGTACGGGCGCGCGATGCCCGCCCAGCGCTCGTCGCCGCGCCACTGGTCCTCGAGACGGTCGGCCTGCACGGCCGTGGCAGCTGAGACGTCCATCGCTACTCCGCGTCGTGGTCGCGTTCGCAGAACTCGGGGCACGTGCAATCGGCCGTCTCGGCGGTCGAGAGCACAGCCGGCCGAGACCTGACCGCCGTAGCATCCGGCGGCGGCGACGAGTGCCCGAACAGCAGGCGCAACGCGCTCGGCAGGCGGAGTGCGACCGCCCGTTCGGCGACGCTGCTCATCCTGCTGCAGGCCTCAGCGCGAAGCTCAGCGGGCCGGTCCGCTCGGGAACGAGCGAACGGGCCTCGGTCAGCGCGAGACGGTCGAGGGCCGCGGCGACCCGGCCGAGGAGCGGCGTCCCGTCTGCGTCCGCCACCTCCACCTCGAAGCAGGCTTCAGTGGCGGTCACCGACCCCGTCACGCCTTCCGCCGCCAACGAGGAGAGCAGCCGCTCCGCCACGATCGTCGGCGTCGCCTGGATCCGAACGATCGTCGCCTTCACCCGTGAATCGGTCATACACACACCCTCCAGGATCCGAGATATCAACATCTGGGATCCTAGCACGGCTTCTCCCAGAGGGAAAGGTCCTTTTTCCCAGCACACGTCCCCGATCTGGGATCCCAGTGTTCTCGCTCAGGATCCGGGATGGCTAGAGCCGCGCCGCGAGCAGACGCGCGCGCAGCCGGTGCACGTGCGGCATCAGCCCGTAGATCACGATCGGCACCGCGACCGTCGCGAGCACGAAGGTGCGGAGCACGGGCGACAGCGGCCGCAGCCAGCCCGCGAACGCCACGTTGATCGCGGTGAGCGTCGGGAAGACGCAGAGCCAGATCATCAGGGCCAGCTGGTGCTCGCCCGGCGGGGGAATCCGCGCCGGCCTGGTCTCGGTGGTGTCGGTCATGCGAGCTCCTTTGCTCGTGTCGACAGGGCGTTTCGGATGTCCTCGTCGACGAGGTCGGCGTTGAGGGCGATCGCGGCGGCCGATCCTTCGCCTGCGGCGGTGACGACCTGGGCGCGCGGGTTGGCGGCGTTCCCAGCGACCCAGACGCCGCGCACATTCGATCGGCCGGTGGTGTCGACCTTGACGAATCCGCCCTGATCGACCTCCAGGCCGAGCGACCGGGCGAGGCCGTCGGTCTGCGCGCGGAGCGCCGGACGCATGAAGAGCGCGGCACGCGGAACGGCGCGGCCGTCGCGCAACTGCACCGCGTGCAGCCGATCGTCGACGACCGACAACCCGACGACCAGCCCCTCGACCACGGCGATGCCTCGCGCATCCAGCGCCGGCCGCTCGTCCCCGGTGACGGCGTGGGTGTGGGCGAAGAAGATGACGTCGTCCGACCATTGCCGAAGCAGATGCGCGTGGTCGACGGAGCCGGGATCGGTTCCGAGCACGCCGATCGGCTGATCGCGCACCTCCCAGCCGTGGCAGTACGGGCAGTGCAGAAAGTCGCGTCCCCAGCGCTCCTCCGCGCCGGCGATGTCGGGCAGCTCGTCGACGGCGCCGGTCGTGAGCAGGAGCCGGCGCGCTGTCACGCTGCCGCCCGAGGCAAGCCGGAGCCTGAAGCCGGGCTCGATCTCGACCACGCTGTCGTCGACGATCTCGACGCCGTAGCTGCGAACCTCTGTCCGCGCGCCGGCGAGGAGCTCGGCGGGTGGCATCCCGTCGCGGGAGAGGAAGCCGTGCATGTGTGCCGCAGGTGCGTTTCGCGGCGCTGCCGGCGTCGACGACGACGCGGACGCCTCGCGCGGCCGAGCACGAGAGCCGCGCTCAGTCCGGCGGCGCCACCGCCGATCACCGCCACGTCATGGGTTGCCGACTGCATCTCTCGACGGTGCCCGCAACGCTCGGCGCCTGCAAAGGTTCGTTGCTGTTTCCGGGAACCGGCAGTAGCGTGGCCGACGTGGACGAGCCGTCGGCGATTCCGGACGTTCTCGCCGAGGTCGGTCCGCGGCTGAAGCGGCTGCGTGAGCGACGCGGCGTCACCCTCACCGCGCTCGCCGCGAAGACAGGGATCTCCAAGAGCACGCTCTCCCGGCTCGAGAGCGGCCAGCGCAAGCCCAGCCTCGAGCTGCTCCTACCGCTCGCCGAGGTCCATCAGGTCCCGCTCGACGAGCTGGTCGGCGCGCCCGAGGTCGGCGACCCGCGCATCCGGCTCAAGCCGCGCGTCCGGAACGGCCGCCTGGTCTTCCCCCTGACCCAGCAGTCGAGCGGTCTGGCGGTGTGGAAGGTCGTGATTCCGCCCGAGCGCGAACGCGAGCTGCGGACGCACGAGGGCTACGAATGGCTGTACGTCCTGTCCGGCGAGCTGCGCTTGATCCTCGGCGATCACGACATCACCATGGGACCCGGCGAAGTCGCCGAGTTCGACACGCGGATGCCGCACTGGTTCGGCCCGGCCGACGAGGTACCGGTCGAGATCCTGAGCGTCCACGGAAGCTCAGGGCCGACGGATGCACGTACGCGCCGCGCCGCGCCGCAGAGCGAAGACGGGCTAGATGTAGGACCCGAGCAGGTTGGTTCTGTTGATGGGCGGTTGGTGGCTGAGGGCTGAGTGTCGGCGGCGATGGTTGTAGTGGAAGAGCCAGCGGTCAAGGGCGGCGGTTCGTTCGTTGCTTGAGCCGTAGACGGCGCCGTAGACCCAGCCGGCGAGCATCGTGCGGATGAAGCGCTCCGCTTTCCCGTTTGTCTGTGGCCGATAGGGACGGGTGCGGAGGTGTTTGAGCCGCAGCCGGCGGCAGGCGAGCGCGTGCTTGATCGAGATGTAGGCGGGGCCGTTGTCACTGAGCACGGCTTCGACGTGGATGCCGTAGCGGCGGTAGACGCCCCGAAACGAGAGAGGGCGTATCAGGTGATCGTTCGCTGCCTCTGTTCAGCTGAGAGCCCGTTGGGGTCTCGGATGCATTCGGTCTGTTGAGTGCGGGTAGAGCCCGATAGAGGTTCGTGGCCGCACTCCTTGTACGAGGAGGGATGAGATGTCCGTACAGCCGTCAGGCGATCAGCCCTGGGCGATCCTTCAGGTTACGGTCGTGGCGACGAAGAACGCGCGCGCCGGTGGGTTCAATCCGGCGCGAGCGTTGCCGAACGGCCTCCAGCTTGCTGATCTGTTCACGCGCCCCTCGATCAACGGTGATCTTCCGTTTGATCTCTTCTACAGCCAATCCTTCCACCGACTGAGTCTCAAGGGATCGAAGGTATTCGGTCCGTTTGCGGCGCTTCGAAAGGACGGATTGCCGGCGACGACCGACGACTGGGACGGCTTCAACGACGACCCGGCGAACAACGTCTGGAACCGAGGCGAGAAGGTGTTGTGTGCGATTCGTGGTGCGGTCGCCGCCGGGATCGACTTGTCGCCCTTCTGGGGTGTCGTCGCAGTGCCCGACTACCAAATCGACAGTTTCGGCTCCTACGGCAACGTCGACGTGCCTGCGATCACGAAACAGATGGGTCAAGTGCTGCTCGACTACAACGACCTGTCGAGCGCCCGCTGTATGCACGAGATGGGTCACGGTTTCGGGTTCTCACACACGCGGGGGGACTTCAATCCCGACCCCGGTGGAGACTACGGCGACCCGGTCGACGTGATGAGCTACGCCCGCTGCCGATCCTTCAACGGCACCGGCGGAACAACAGGCCCGAGCTACAGCGCCGCAAGTCTCTGGCTTCGCGGCTGGCTCCCGTCTGACGTCACCGTCGTGTACGCAAACGCCGGCATCGCCGAGGCGACCTACACGCTCTCGCCGCTCCACGGCGCCGTTCCTGCAGGCACCAGCCGCGCGGTGCTCGTGTCACGAGCGCGCGCCGGTGAATACGTCGATCAGGAGCTCTACTTCATCGAGTATCGCGACGCCCAAGGAAACGACGCTGGATTGCCGCACCCGGCTGTCTTCGTCCATCGCCTTCGCAGCATCCAAGGGGTGTTCGAGAACTCACCATGGCTGGTGGCCCCAAACGCCCAGTCACCAGCTGCCGATCAGCAGGGACTCGTCGAGGGCGGCGCCGGCTGGATGGACGTCACGGCCGGCTTCGGCGTCGGCGTCGATCGGATCGACGCGTACCTGAACACAGCGACGATCAGGATTGTTCCGTCAAGCGCCACGATCGTCATCAGCGGAGCCGACCAGGCAGAGACCCTGGGCGAGGAGACCGTTGGCTTCGACGTCGAGGACTGGCCAGGCGCGATCCTCGCCACCGGTCCCGAGTGCGCGCCGCAGCAATTCGAATACGAGGTCGTGCATCGCCGACAGCGCTACACGCTGGTCGCGACGCCCGCCGGCGGACTCGACCCGCACCAGGCCGTCAAGTGGTTCGTCGAAGGTGAACCGGTGAACGCGTCGGGGCCGATCACTTTCACTCTGACCTACGAGTCTCCCAAGCGTCAGGTGACGCTCGAGGCCGTCGTGAACGGTCAAACGCTCACCCTCACGAACGACCCGGCCGACGGGACGATCAAGTTCTACGTCGAGGTCGCAACCAACCCGGCTGTTCCCGGCGTCGGCGCATCAGCCACGAACCTCGAATTCGACGGTATCGGCCGCCACTACACCGATCCGCAACACGATCAGATCGTCCAGCACTGCGAGGCAGAAAGCGCGGCTGCCCTGCGACAGGTCTACGTGAAGTTCAGCCAGCGGCGGCGTGTCTCCCCCGGAGAGCCTGTCGAACACCTCAACCGCGGAGATCTCGAGGCACTCGGCGGCGAGCTCGAAGCCGCGATCGCGCAGGCTCGATCAACGATCGAGCGCTGAACCGGCTGAACAGTCCACCGGGGCTTTCTCGTCTCGGATGAATCGACACTCTCGTGCGTCCGGACGATGCTGGGAAGGCCGCCTGCGCCAGTGTCCTCCGTTGCGCGATCACGCGGCGGCGCGCACGACGGCGATGTTGAAGTCGCCGCTGCCGAGTGTGCCCAGGAGGCTGAGCCACAAGGGCAGGTACATCTCGGTGCCGCGGGCGGAGCGGATGCCGCCGAGGTCGCGGATTCGGCCGGCCGGCCAGCCGAAACTCGAGAGCAGCTCGGCAACCTGCTGCTTCGCGCCCTCGTCGTCGCCGCAGAGGAAGACGTCATGCTCGCCCGGGACCCTCCTGGGATCGACCATCACCTCGCAGTTCATCGTATTCAGCGCCTTCACGACCCGCACGTCCGGGAAGGCGCGCTGAATCTGCTCTCCGAGCGAGTCGGTGTTCGCGACCGTCAGCGTCGGCGGCATGCCGGCCGAGAAGTCGAGCGGGTTCGCAACGTCGATCAGCAGCTTGCCTGCCATGTTCGCCGATCCGGCCGCCTGGAGCGCCTCGAGGGAGTGAGCGCCCGCGGTGCAGTTGACAACCAACTCCCCGAAAGCAGCGGCATCGGCGAAGCTGCCCTCACTCGCGTCGGCGCCATTCGACTCGGCCCAGGCGCGTGCCTTCTCGTTTCCCGCCTCGCGCGAGCCCATCATCACCTCGTGGCCGAGCGCGACAAGCCTGCCGGCGATCGCTGCGCCGACCATTCCCGTTCCGAGCACACCAATCCTCATTCGAACGGACTCCTTCCGTCTAGGCGGAGGCAGCCATGACGCCTGATATGTGGGATAGTCAACTGTTTTTGAGCCTACACGAATCCAGATGAGCCACGAGTTGCGAGAAGCCTTGGAGGTCGGCGCTCTGCCAGCGACCCTGGCGCGGCGGCTCGGCTTCATGCTCATCCGCGCGAGCGCGGGCGCCGGACGTCTTGCCACCGAGACGCTGGCGCCGCTGCGGATCGACGGGCGCCACTATGGCGTGCTCGCCGTCCTGCGTGAGCTTGGGCCGGTCTCGCAGCAAACGCTCGCCGCCATCCTCGCCGTCGACCGCTCGACGATCGTCGCCTTCATCGACGAGCTCGAAGAGCTTGGGCACGTTCGACGAGGGCCTAACCCGTCGGACCGGCGCGCCTACAGGGTCAAGCTGACCGCGTCCGGGGCGAAGGTCCAGCGGGAGGCGGCTGAGCTCCTCACTGCCTGCGAGCGTCATTACCTCGAACCGCTCTCCGCCGCCGAACGGCGCACGCTGCTCGAGTTGCTGGGCCGGCTCGTCGCTCGCGACGCCCTCGAGCACGAGCGCGAGGTCTGAGCGATGGCGTTGGACACGCTCGCCGCACGCCACGCCGCCTACCGCCCCACCGGGATCGCGCTCGTTTGTGGAGAGCATCGGCTGACACATGCCGAGGTGAACCGGCGCGCCAACCGCGCCGCGAACATGCTGCTCGGGCTCGGCCTGCGCAAGGGCGACAGGGTCGGACTCGTCCTCGACAACTCGCTCGAGCTCTTCGACCTCTATCAGGCGGCGATGAAGACGGGCATCGTCGTCGCGCCGCTCAGTCCGTTGTTGCGCGCAGACGGGTTGCTCCAGTTGCTCCTCGACGCGGACGTCCAGGCGGTCGTGACGATGAGCCGGATGACGCCCGAGCTCGACCTGATCCGTGATCGTCTCCCGGTCCGATCCGACCGATATCTGGTGACCGGCGCGGCCGAGGTGGCCGGCTACCGGACCTACGGCGAGTTGCTTGAACGCGCTCCCGCGGACGATCCCGGAGCGGAGGTCGCGAACGACGACCCGTTCAACATCATCTACAGCTCCGGCACCACCGGCACGCCGAAGGGAATCGTGCACACGCACGGCATCCGCGAGGCCTACGGGACCGGGTTCGCGAGCTCGTTTCGGATTCACCCCGAGAGCGTCGTCCTGCACGCGGGGTCGCTGGTCTTCAACGGGTCGTTCGTCACGCTGATGCCGGCGCTCTACCTGGGCTGCACGTATGTGCTCCTCGAACGCTTCGAGCCGAGAGCGATGATCGACGCGCTCGCCGGCGAGCGTGTGACACACGTCATGACCGTCCCCTCGCAGATCGTCGCGCTGCTCCAGCACGACGACTTCGACGACGCGCACCTACCACACCTCGAGATGATCGGATCGCTGGGCGCGCCGCTCTTGCTCGAGCACAAGCAGGAGCTGATGCGGCGGCTGCCGCGGCGGCTGTACGAGCTGTACGGGCTGACCGAAGGGTTCGTGACGATCCTCGACCGCGCCGACGTCGAGCGAAAGCCGGGCTCCGTCGGCGTTCCGCCGCCGCTCTACTCGCTCCGCATCGTCGACGCCGACGGTGCCGAGCTGCCGCCGGGCCAGGTCGGCGAGATCATCGGCCGTGGCCCGATCACGATGCCGGGTTACCACCGTCGGCCCGAACTAACCGCCGAGACCCTCGTCGACGGCTGGATCAAGAGCGCGGACCTGGGCTACGTCGACGAAGACGGCTTCCTCTACCTCGTCGACCGGAAGAACGACCTGATCATCTCCGGCGGCGTGAACGTCTACCCGCGCGACATCGAGGAGGTGGCCGTTCAGCATCCTGACGTACTCGACGTCGCCGTCTTCGGCGTCCCCGACGAACGCTGGGGCGAGAGCCCGATCGCAGCCGTCTGCCTGCGCCAGGCCGCCGCCGTCCGACCGGACGAGCTTCGCGAATGGATCAACGACCGGCTGCAGGCCCGCTACCAGCGACTGCGCGAGGTCGTCGTCCGCGACGTCTTCCCGACCAGCCTCGCCGGCAAGACACTGCGGCGCGTGATCCGCGACGAGTACCTCGGCGCGTGAATCTCGATCACTACGTCCAGGCCAACGGCCTCCGCCTGCACTACCTCGAGTACGGCTCAGGCGAGCGGACGCTCGTGCTCGTCCCCGGCCTGACCGCGAACGCGCATTCGTTCGACGGCCTCCGCGCGGCCGGCCTCGGACAAGGATTGCGCGTGCTCGCCTTCGACGCCCGCGGCCGCGGGCTGAGCGACAAGCCCCACGCCGGTTACACGATGGCCGACCACACCGCGGACCTCCTCGGCGCCCTCGACGCGCTCGGGCTCGAGCGAGTCTCCCTCGGCGGACACTCGTTCGGCGGCCTGCTCACGTACTACGTCGCGGCCAACCACCCAGAGCGGGTCGAACGCGCGGTGATCCTCGACGCGCCGGCCGAGGTCGACCCCGCCATCCTCGACCAGATCGCCCCATCGCTGGCCCGGCTCGAGCGCACTTTCGCGTCCTGGAGCGAGTACGACGAGCTCATCCGCTCCTTCCCGTACTGGGACGGGTTCGCGTGGACCGACGAGATCCAGGCCTACTATCGCGCCGACGCCGAAGAGCTCCCCGACGGGACGGTAAGGCCGCGCTGCCGCGCCGAGCAGATCCGCGCGGTGATCGAAGGCGAACTCGAGGTCGACTGGCCGGACGTGCTCGCCCGCATTGCCTGCCCGACGCTGCTGATTCGAGCGACCGAACCGTTCGGCCCGCCCGGCTTCGGCGCGATCCTCACCGGCGAGAGCGCCCGACGGTCGGCGGCGGTGCTGCGCAACGCCCGGCTCGTCGAAGTGGCAGGCAACCACATCACGATGGTCTTCGACCCGCACGCGCACCGGGTCGTCGCCGAGATGACGCGGTTTCTGCTTGACAGATGACATAGGCCGGCGGCGAGCGGTGGTCGCCACCGCTCGAAGACGTGTTCGATCCCGTCTTGGGGCGAAGTCCGATCAGGTCCGCCGCGTGGCTGCGCGGAGGCGAGCGCTCAACGTCCCCAAGGCAACCGCAACTGTCGGAACCATCAAGAGCAGCACCAACCCGCTACCGAGATTGTCGCTGACGGCGTAGGTCGCGAGGTCAGGCGCACCGCTCCTGTGGAAGTCCGTGACGAGGCCGGAGTCGTAAGGACCGCCCGCATTCGTGTAGGTGACGGTCACCCAGACGATGAACACGGCCAAGCCGCCGACAAGTCCACTCCAAAGGGCCGCGAGAGTGCCCGTGTGTGAATCGCCGGCACGGTGTCCCGCAACGGCGGCGACTATGGCCGGACCAAGCAGCGCAACGAGCAGCGGGAGGAACACCCATCCCTTGAGGGCTGATGGTGGCGAGATGCCAAGGAGCCAACCGGCTCCCACGGCGAGTCCTCCCGTCAGGCCATAGCGACGTGCGGCGACCGATCGTTCCGTCGCGCCTCGGGAAAGAAAGACCGTGAGGGCGGTATAGACGAACAAGGTTGCGACAAAGACAATCATCGCTCCCCAGACGTTGGGCTCAGACCGTAGTCCGGGGTACTGCACGAAACCGTAGCCAACGAGCACGAGCGAGATCGCGGCGCAACCGTAAACGACGCTCCGCAGCAGTGCGCCGCCTGGTTCCGGAAACTGGACGCGGATGCGAACTGCAGCCCACGCGCAGCCGAGACTGAACTGCCAGCGCTCTCGCCGTCCCTCGACTTGATCGAGTTCGACGAGCATCGCTTGTGCCCAGTCCACCCGATCAGCCCGTAGCCCGCGCACAGCGAGGACGAGCAGCAACCGAGGGCGATCGCCGTCGGCTCCGCCACGGACCCGCAAAGCACGCACGAGCGCCGGAAGCGCGAATGTCACCGCGAGGATCAACAGCGCCAAGACAAACAGCGCGGCTATGACGCACCCCGAAGCTCGGGCCGACGCTGACTTCGTCGCTGCGCGACAGAACGAACCGCGTACGTCGCCGCGTGCTCGACGCCGCTCGATGTCAGGCGATAGAGATGGCGAGGCGGCCGACCGGACGGGGGCCCGTCCTCCCACTTCGCCTCGAGCAGATCGCGGTCGCAAAGCCGCACGAGTATCGGATAGAGCGAGCCCGACCGCAGACCGACTTCCAGCCCCAACTCATAGCCATACCGCCACGCCGACGGATCCGCGGCCAAAGCGTCGAGCACCTTCACGGTTTGAGGAGAGGGACGGCGAGAACGAATCGACATTCTTTAACTCTACCTATGTAGGGAACGAGAGTAAAGTGCCTTCGGATTCAGCAACAGGTTCAACTACCACCCCGTCCTGTCGCCCCGACGAGTCCGCAGACACGAGGGGGTCGAAAGGCCCCCTCCCTTCTGCGTGGACCAACAAAGACCCTCCCTCCGGCTTCTGCGATGGGCGACACGCGGGCCTCGTCGGTTGCAAGTGCCGCTAACTCGCCGACGCTACAGATCGCGGCTGAAGTGAAGCTCTTCGCCGTCGCACGCCACAAGAGCGAAGCCGCACTTGTGAGCAACGCGCTGCGAGGCGAAGTTCTCGACGTGGCAGTTCAGGATGACGTGCCGCAACGGCAGCGACTGGGCCGCCCACTCCAGCATGGCGTCGAGCGCACGGGCAGCGAGCGCGCGTCCCCGGAGCGCCAGGACGACAAGGTACGAGACTTCCGCGGTGTCGCCGCTCGGGCGAAGCTCGACGGACCCGACCGCCTCGCCGGTGTCGCGCCTGCGGATCGCAAGCGAAAGCCGTGTGCCCGCCGCCCATTCGCGTTGGAACCGCTGAACCGCGTCGACGTAGTGTGCATCCGGCGCGGCCCGCGCCTCCTCGACCGTCCAGCCGAGAAAGCGTGCGGCCGTTGCTTCCTCGGCAAAGGTGCGATGCGCGGCAACATCCCCGTCCGTCCAGCCGTCAAGGAGGAAGTCGTGATCGAGCTCGATCGTCGGAGGTGTGTGTTCCACCCTTCGAGTCTCGCAGCCCGCACGATGGTGCAGCAGCGAACTTCCGTGTGCCACTCGTAAGCGCCGATGACGCTATCGGGTCGATTAGTCGCGCCACCTCGGGAGCCGCCGCGACGATTTGCTCGAAGTTGTCGAGGAGGAGGAGAGCCTTTCTCGAGCCGATGAGGGTCGTGACGCCCTCTTCGAGCGTGCGTCCCTCGGCCTCCTTGACGTCCAGCACCTCGGCGAGCGTCGGGATGAACGCCGCGGGCTCGGTGACGTCGGCAAGCGTCACGAACGCCACCCCGTCCAGGAACTCCGGCGCAAGCAGCCGCCCCAAGCTCAACGAGGACGCGCGTCTTCCCGACACCCCCGGGGCCTGTGATCGTGACGACACGATGATCACCTGTGAGCTCAAGGAGGTTCGCGAGGTCGGCGACCCTGCCGACGACGTTCACCGTCGACTCCGGCAGGGTGCTCGGCAGGCTTGCAAACGTCTCCCCCTTGCCTGCCAGGGTCCGCGGGTCTGGCACGACCACACCCTCGGCAGACACGGCGTAGAGCTCGTACGGACGCCCGACGTTCTTGAGCCTTAACCGGCGAGCGAGACGTCGCTGATCTCGCCGCGTTTCTTGATCTGGTCATATGCCGAGCCGGAAACCATGACACCGCCGGGCACGGCAAACGACTCGATCCGCGCGGCGATGTTCACGGCCTCCTCGTGAGCCGCTCCGGCTCGACGATCACCTCGCCGACGTGGACCCCCACCCGCACCGGAACGTCCTCCTTCGCCAACTCCTGCTGAATTGCAACCGCGGCGTGTACCGCAGACAGCGAGCTGGGGAACATGCTCATGCTGCCGTCTCCGAGCCGCTGCACGATCGTTCCGCCGAAGCCGTCCGCCGAACGCTCGTCCGCCTGGATCGGTGTACCCGACCATGTCGGTGAACATGACCGCGACAAGCCGGCGGTCGAGGAGGTCGCGGCCCGCGTCAATCATCGGCACGCGACGACGATATCGCCGCCCCCGAAAAGAAGGCAATGGCCCCGAGTGCTGAGGGCCGCTTCCGGGGCCCTCACCGAATGGGCGGTACTGGGCTCGAACCAGTGCCGCCCGGTTAGCACGGTCAGCCTCTTTGAGCGGGAATCGCCTCGTTTGCAGGTACTTCTTCGAGGGTCGCAGACGGGCGGTTTCGGTCCTCGGCAACTTTCTGCGGCTTCTCGTGTGGTCACTGAGTGGTCGGCAGGCGTTGCTCGTGCAGTAAACGCCGTTCTTCGTCGCACCTCCGGGTGCATGTGCGTCTCGGCTCTCTTGCTCTTCGGAGGACGGGGCGAATGCTGAGCGTGGCGAAGTTGACGCTCGGCCAGGAGGCCTACTACGAGCAGCAGGTCGCCCGCGGCCTCGACGACTACTACGCCGGCCGGGGTGAGTCGCCGGGGATCTGGGCTGCCAGCGGATCGGGCGCGCTCGGACTGGTCGGCGTCGTCGAGGACGGCGAGCTCGGCATGCTGCTGCGGGGCGTCAACCCGGCGAACGCGGAGCGGCTCCGCTCGGCCGTACGCGAGCGGACGATCACCGTCCGCACGCTCGACGTCGACTCCGGCGAATGGCGGGAAGAGCAGAAGCGGCTCGCCCCAGTCTCCGGCTACGACCTCGTCTTCTCGTGCCCAAAGAGCGTCAGCGTGCTGCATGCGCTCACTGACGACGAGCGGGTGCGCCAGGAGATCAGCGAGGCGCACGAGGCCTCCTGGCTAGCCGCGCTTGCCTACCTTGAGCGAGAAGCCTGCATCGTCCGCCGCGGTCACGGCGGCGCGATTCGAGAGCACGGGCAAGGATTCGTCGCCGCGGCGTTCCGGCACCGCACCTCTCGCGCGCAGGACCCACACCTACATACGCACGTGATCATCGCCAACCTGACCGGGACCGAGGACGGCGAGTGGCGAGCATTGGACGGCGACGCGATACTCAGGACGTACCGGCTCGCCGCCGGCTATCTCTACGAAGCCCACCTCCGCAACGAGCTCACCCTGCGGCTGGGACTCAAGTGGACGCAGCCGGTCAAGGGCATGGCCGAACTCGTCGGCGTCCCGGAGGAGGCGATCCGTTGCTTCTCGACACGCCGCCTGTCGCTGCTCGAGCATATGGAGGCGCTCGGCACCGAAGGCTTCGCCGCAGCCCGCGTCGCCGCCCTCGTAACCCGGGAGGCGAAGGAGCAGATCGACCTGCCCCGGCTGCGCGAGGACTGGAAAGCGCGTGCCGCTGAGCACGGCCTCGGCCGCCGCGACCTCGAGGCGCTCGTCCACGACAGGTCGCTCGACCACGAGCGCGTTGAGCTCGATCGGCTCGCCGCAGTCTTGTTGGGCCGCGATGGGCTGACCGAGAAGCAAACGACGTTCACCATGCCGGAGCTGGTTCGCGCGGTCGCCACCGTGTTGCCAGCGGGAGGGAGCGCCAACGAGGTGCTCGAGGTTGCGGACGAGCTTGCCTCCGTCCCCGGCGTCGAGCTCGTCGACGAGGGCGATACGCCCGGGCGGCCGGCGCGCTTCACGACCCGTGAGCTCCTCGAAGTGGAACGCGAAGCGGTCGAGCTCGCGCTCGCCGGCCGCAACGTGACCACGGTGCCGCGGCCGGAACGCCGGCCGCTCGCCGAGGCGCTGATGCTCACCGGCCACGATCTGAGCGGCGAGCAGCGGATGTTCGTGCACGAGGCCGCCTGCCGTTCGGATCGAGTCGTCTGCGTCGTCGGTGTCGCCGGGTCTGGCAAGACAGCCGCGATGCGTGCATTCGCCGATGCCTTCCGCGGCTCTGACGCGACGGTGCTCGGGGCGGCGCCGAGCGGCCGCGCTGCCGACGAGCTCCAAACCGCCACGGGCATCCCCAGCCGCACCCTGCACCGGCTCCTGCTCGACGCTCACCGTGACGACGGCCTCCCCCATCGCTGCGTGCTCGTTGTCGACGAGGCAGGGATGGCGGGGACGCGCGTCCTTGCGCCCCTCCTCGATGCGGTCGAGCAGGCGGAGGGAAAACTCCTCCTGGTCGGCGACCCTGCGCAGCTGCCTGCGGTCGGCGCCGGAGGCCTGTACCAGGCGCTCTGCGACCACCTCGACACGATCGAGCTGACCGGAAACCGCCGCCAGCGCGACCCGCTCGAGCGCGAGGCGCTCGCCCACCTTCGGGCCGGCGACCCGGGGCCTTACCTCGCTTACGTCGCCCCCCGCGGCCGCCTCGCTGTCGACGACAACCCGATGACGGCGAAACAGCGCCTGCTCGCCGACTGGTGGCGCGCAGGCAGGCGGAACCCGACGCTATCGGTGATGCTCGCGTACCGCCGCGACGACGTCGACGAGTTGAACCAAGCAGCGCACGCACTCATGCTTCGCAACCGCCGGCTTGGCGATCACGCCGTCACCGTCGGTGCGCGCGAGTTCCGGATTCGCGACAAGGTCCTCTGCCGCCGAAACGACGACCGGCTCGGCCTCCGCAACGGCATGCGCGCCACTGTCGTCGACGTGGAGGATGACGCGCTCATCATCCGCGACCAGACGCGCAGCGTTCGGCGCGTCCCGTTCGACTACGCGACGGAGCATCTCGACTACGGCTACGCGCTCACCGGCCACGCTGCCCAAGGTCTGACGGTCGACCGCGCCTACGTCCTCCTTCAGGACCGAGGCACGCTCCAGGAGTGGGGTTACGTTGCTTGCAGCCGTGCGCGGCTCGAGACCCGCCTCTACCTTGCCGACCGCGACGCGCTCGAACGAGAAACCCTGCTCGAACTCGACCCCGACGCGCCCCCGGATCGGGCCGTCCGCGCCCTGCAACGGTCGTCGGTCGACCCGCTCGCGCTCGACCAGCGGCGAACGCGCGCTGACACCATCGTCAACTACCTCGCCCAGCAACAAGGAGAGCTTGACCGGTACCGCGAACGAACGACAGATCGACTCGAAGCCGTCGAACGCGAGCGCGCCGGGCTCCATTGGTGGAACCGCGATCATCGCGCTGAGCTGGTGAACGAGGTCGCGATCGGTCGAGCGTCGCTCGAGCGGCTCGACCAACGGCGCGAACAGCTCGACCGGCGAAGCGAGCTGCGGTCCCAGAGCCTGGCGCTCGCACAAGAGCGTGACGAGCTCGCGCCGTCCAAGCAGCCGAAACCGCCGCGGCCCAGTCTGGCGATCAAGCTCGAACGCGAGCCCCGCGGCCTCGGACTTGAGCTGTGACGGCTCCGTTGCGACGCACGTTCTCGGTCTCAAGCGGCCCCGGTGTCCTCGCTACCGGGGGGCGCGGAATTGTTCGGTGAGTGTCTTGACGATGTCGATGGCTTGCTCTCGTGCCTGATCGTCTGACGACCAACGATGCACCGTGACTCAGAAAAGCTTGGCCGTCACATTGCCAGAGGCTCGCGTCGTGGCGCGCATAGCCACTCGTTCCTCCGCCAACCCGGTAGAGCTGAGCGTGCTGGTTCAGGATTGAGACTGACTCCGGCCCGGAGACATCGACGCTCGGCTTTCCTACTGCATTGATGTTGAAGAGGAGGTTCTGACTCTAGAGCGAGAACGTGTGGTTGGTGGCCGAGTCGAAGGACTCGTGTTGGGTGCTTTGGGTCGTGAAGATCCCGAAGCTGGCCCAGATCGCGGTGTGGGCGGGGAGGAGGTCATAGCCGCCGAAGGTGCCGTGCCAGCTCGCGCCCGGGGCGAGCTTGGCAGGCAACGAGGGGCGGGCGAATGTGTGGGTGACGCCGCGGAGGCCGCCGGGGAAGCCGTTCGGCTGCCGGGGGGCTGCCCAGCCGAGGCCGAAGCCGGCGCCGCCGGGGTCTGTGATGACGCCTTGGCAGGCGATGACGCGGCAGGGAGGTGGGTCGGTGAGCTCGAGTGCGCTGTGCGTGCGGTTCGTGATCGAGGCGGTGACCTGCCAGACGGGGCCGGCGGTGAGGACTCTTGTGACCTGGATGTCGAGCGTTCCGGGAGTGCCGCGGGCCGGTGCGTGCTCGTGCCAGTCGACCCGCAGGTTGCGCGCGACGACGGGGGGGTTGGCGAGCGTGCCGCTGGCATCTCGCCGGAACGAGTGCGCGGTGACGACCGTCACGGTGCCGCCGGCCCGGCCGTGGAGCGGTCCCAGTCCGACGTAGAGCGCCTTGGCCGGTGGCGGGACGTCGGCGCCGCCAAAGGTGCCGGTCCAGCTTTCGCCCGGGGCGAGCGAACCGGGGAGCGAGGGTGTGAATGCGGTGGCGCGGAGCGCGGCGAGCCCGGCCGCGCCGGACGATGGTGCGGGGGACAGGAGCGAGAAGCCGGTGTCGGCAAGGTCGGTGCCATTCGATCTGGCCGGCAGCGCGAGCGTGGACGGTGAGTGGTTGACGACCGTCGCCCGCACAGTCCAGCCGTGCGGTCCGGCGGCGATGCGGGTGATCCGCACGGCGAGGACGCCGTTTGCGACGAGCAATCGCTCCGACCATGAGGTGTGCAGCACACGCGCGCCGGCCTCGAAGTGTTGCACCTGCGCGCCGCTGCCTCCGCGGGTGGCGCGGGAGAGCGCGACGCCGCCGCCGGCGAGCGCGAGGGCGACCGCTGAAGCGATAGCCAGCCGACGCCGGTTCGCCCAGGCGTCCGCGAGGACGAGGCGGGGGGTGCGGCGGCGGCTGCCGGAGCGCCCGGTGATGCGTGGGTCGAGGAGGACGAGCGCGACGTCGGCGAGCAGGTTGAGCGCGACGACGGAGACGGCGACGACGAAGACGACCTCCATGATCGCCTGCAGGTTGTAGGTGCCGCTGCTGCCGGAGAGGGCGGCGACGGCGAAGGTGCCGAGGCCCTGGATGTTGAAGATCGTCTCGACGTAGATCGCGGCCGTGATCGCGGCGCCGGCGTCCATCGCCAGCATCGGCAGGATCGGCACGAGCGCGTTGCGGAAGACGTGCGCGTGCAGCACGCGCCACTCCGAGGCGCCCTTCGCGCGCGCGGTCTGCACGAAGCGCTCGCCGAGCGTCTGCAACAGGCGCGTGCGGAACATGCGTGTGTAGATCGGCAGGAAGAAGAGCGCGAAGACGAGCCACGGCAGGTAGAGGTGGTAGAGCCACTGCACCGGACCGCCGCAGGTTGGGACCGTCTGCCCGAACACGTTGCTCGTGTACGGGGCGGCGTGGCCGCGCAGCGGGCAGTAGCCCTGGCTCGGCGCGATGTGCAGCCGGTGGGAGAGCAGCGAGCGCAGCACGATCCCGACCACGAACGGGTGGAGCGCGATCCCGAGCAGCGAGAAGGCGAGCACGCCCCGGTCGAGCAACCCGTGCGGCCGAAGTGCCGAGACGACGCCGAGTGGGAGCGCGAGCAGGACGAGCAGCACCATGCCGCCGAGCACGAGCGACCCGGTGGTCGGCGCCTTGTCGACGAACGCGGTCGTGATCGGCGTCGAGAAGCCCTGGGCGCGGAAGGTGCGGATCTCGCCGTGGCGGACGAGGTGCCAGAGGAAGTCGCCGTACTGGACGAGGAACGGCCGGTCGGCGCCGAGTTGCCGGCGGGCCTCGACTCGCTGCGCCGGTGTGGTGTGGTTCTGCGGGCCGCAGTCGACGAGCAGGCAGGCGCGGTCGGTCGGCGTCAGGAAGAAGACGCCGAAGGTGATGAACGTGAGCAGCACCACCAGCCCCGCGCCCGAGGCGAGCCGTCGCAGCAGGTAGCCGATCACGCGTCCGACTCGGGATCGATCGCGCGGCGCAGGCCTTCGCCGAGCAGCGCCAGCGAGAGGACGGTCAGGAAGACCGCCGCCGTCGGCCAGAAGATCGTCCAGTCCGTCTTCTGGACGCCCGGCACAGCGGTCGGGTTGAACGCGATCAGCGTCCCCCAGTTCTGCGAGAGCATGTTGCCCCAGCTCGCCGTCGGCAGCCTGATCCCGAGGTTGAGGAACGAGATTGCGGCCTCGAGGACGATGTTCGAGGCGACGATCAGCGTTCCCCAGACCGCGAGCGGCGCGATCAGGTGCGGCAGCACGTGCGTCCGGACGATGCGCACCTCGCGCGCTCCGGTCATCCGTGCCGCCTCGACGAACTCCCGGTTGCGGAGCGTCAGCACCTCCGCGCGCACGATTCGCGCCGGATAGAACCAGGTGAACAGCCCGATCACGACCGCCAGTGAGAGCACGCCCGGCCGGAAGACGCCGTGCAGCGTCAGGAAGTCGAAGCGGTCGGCGAGCGTCTGCCCGACCGCGATCACGAACAGAAGCAGCGGAAACGCCATCACCAGCTCGGTCAACCGGGAGACGGCCGCGTCGACCGCGCCGCCGAAGTAGCCCGCGATCGCGCCCAGCGCCGCCCCGATCGTCACCGCGAGCGCGGCCGCACCGACCGCGATCTCGAGCGACACCTGCCCGCCCGCCAGCAACCGCAGCAGCTCGTCCCGGCCGAGCGAGCTGTCCGAGCCGAGCACGAACAGCGTCGTCGGCGCGTGTGCCGGCAATCCGCCGAAGCGCACGTCCGGCACGTGCGTCCACGGCCCGACCGGCTTCAGCGTGTACGGCGAGACGCCGTAGGGGAAGATGTCGTTCGGCCCGTGCCCAAGCGCCCATGCAAGTAGCGGCTCGGCCACGAAGCAGGCGAGCACGATCGCCACGAGCACGCAGCCCGCGACGAACGGGACGCGGTCACGCCGCAGCCGCAGCCAGACTCCGCGCCACGAGCCGCCGCCAACAGAGGGCTCCTCGCGTGCGGTAAGCGCCGCGGTGGACACGGGATAAGTATCCGCCGAGCGTGGGGGGACCGGTAGGACTTCGTGGCGCGTGTGACTCTCGCTGCTGTCCCGATCGGACAAGCCACGGCGGCACGGTGCGGCTGGCGCGCGCGGGCGGGCTGCTGCGGCCGAGGCCCCGCGCTCAGCCGCCCCCGCCTTGCCGGTCCTCTCGCCGCTCGCAACCCTCGCGCTGCCGAACTGGACTTCCGCGCGCTACGGGGCCCGGCCCTAACGGGTCTTCCGTCGAGAGCCCATGAGCATGGCGAGCGGCCGACGCACATCCCAAGGGTTCCAAGCCGAGGGGTGAGGAGCCGGCCGCAGCGCCGCGGAGAGCATATGACTTCGAGGTCTTGTCACAAAGTTGACAAGTCCCGAGCATGGTGGTTGAGTAATTGCCGGTTCCAAGCCTGGTTGGGGGTTTTGATGGAGTCGAGATGTGACTCCTGCGGCATCCGGCGTTCGGTCGCCCGAGCGGGGCGAGGACGTTGGCACGCGGCATGCGTCGGCGGACCTGGTTCGCGCAGCGGTCTGGCGCCGCAGGCGGCGTCATCAGAGGAGCCGTTCTCCCGTGGGCGGAGATCGGAGGGGGTTGATCTGTGAACGGAGCGGCTCAGTCGTTTCTCTGCGTTGTCCTGCTCGCTACCGGCCTTGCAAAGCTGGCCGATCAGCAGATCTTTCGCCAGAGGCTGGCGACGATCCCTTGGGTGCCCGATCTACTCGTACGCCCGGCCGCTGTAGCTGTTCCGTTGGTCGAACTTCTGGTCGCCGGTCTTTTGCTCGGGCAGCCAAGAATCGGAGCTTCCTTCGCGGTCGGGACACTGGTCCTGTTCACGGGTGTCATCATCGCGGAGCTTGCGCGCGGAAGGTCTTTTACCTGCGGCTGCTTCGGTGGCGTCGTCGGTACGCCGGTAACCGCCGCCGCCTTGACGCGCAACGGCGTCTTGTTAGCGGTCGCGGTTGTTCCCCTCATCGATGTGTCGCCGCCAACCCCGGCCTCGCTCCTTACTGGGGCGGGTCTCGGCATGCTGGCCGTGCTGGGTGAGGTTAGTCGGGACACGATCGGGTCGTTTGAAACATGAGCGGGTGGTGGCTTGCGTCGTACCTCGTTCTTTGGGCGCTCCTGGCAGCCAGCGTTGTCGTTCTGCTGGTCGTGCTCCGTCAGTTGGGGCTCGTGTATCTGAGGTTGCACGAAGGCACGGCTGAAATTGTCGCCGAGGACGGTCCCGCGCTCGGATCAGCGATCGAGCCCTTGGGCGCCGTGGACGGAGAGGCGCTTACGCCATTCCGGTTTCCCGATCCCGGGTTCGGACTTAACTTGATTACATTCGTGTCATCGGAGTGCCGTTTTTGTAAGAGCGCGTTGGAGGAATTGCCTTCTGCTGTGAATGCGAAAAAGGTGCACGTTGTCGTCGCCAGTGATCGGTTCGCGACTGGAAGCGACGACTTTCGTGAAGCACTAGGAAACCTCGCGACCTTTGTCGCGGAAAAGCCGCTGCGCTCTAGGCTCCGAATCAACCGGGTACCGTTCGCACTCGTCACTGATGGGAATGGGATCGTTCTGTCGAAGGGGGTGGTAAATACGGCCGACGACTTTGCTGAGCTTGTAACGCAAGCCCAGAGTCATGCGGCGATCTAAGTCGAAGTAATACGAAGGAGAGCACGATGAACAGTGAAGGAGAGAACGTGCCGTCAGTCGAGACGGGTATCCGATTGACCAGGAGCCGTTTCGTAACGCGCGCGTCAAAGACGCTCCTGGGTGCGATGGGCGTTGGGGCTGCTTTCTCAATAGCGGCCCCGCGCGCGCGTGCGCAGAACTGCGAATTCGGAACGTGCACGGTGTATACGTGCGGGTGCAGTCCACGCCTCGAGCAGATCGACCGTTGCCTGTCGTCGACCGGTGTGTGCAACGGCGAGATCTATCATCACCAGTGCGTGAACATCACCTGTGAGAGTCGCGGCGGAAGGGAGTTGATCGCCCGGTCGGCGGCATAGGTCCGCCGCGCAGGATTAGAGTCGTCGCTCGTCTGGCGTCGACCCGAAACGGTGTTTCCGGCTCCGAGCGCTGTAGGCCAGTTCGCGGCGCATGCGTCGTCGGCTTGTGCTCCGGTCTGCTGGCGCTCGAAGCCGGTGCCCGCATCCAGCGCCGCCAGTGTTACTGCGGCGCTTGCTCGCCTTCGCGCGTAGGCTCTTCCCGCGGCGGGATAGAAACGTCGTACGCCCGGCGTTCGCCGACGCAGCTCAATCGCGAATGCGCAGCAGCGTCAGCGTTCGATCCTGAGCTGACGGTCGAATTCGAGGACGCGCCGCATTGTCTCGAGCACGAGTGGGTCGGGCGTTCGGTCGAGGGCTTCGATCATGCGGACGAGGTCGCCGGGGGAGGCGACGGCGGGGCGGAGGCCGTGTCCGAGGGCTTCGTGGTTGGCGCGGAAGCGGAGGTCTTCGTAGCCGCGGGTTCCGGCGGGTTCGGGGATGATCTTGATCTCGCCGGCGTCGCTGGTGAGCTCGATCACCGGTTCGCGTTGCGGGTCGAGGTCGCTGACGTCGAGCGGCTGGCCGTCGACGCGTCGCGCGCTCAGGCTTTCAAGCGCCCGGCCGAGCCGGCGCAGGCTCTCCTTGTTCAGGGAGGGTGCGATATCGAGGCCGTCAGTGAGCTCGTCCGAGCCGTGGATCACGCGCGCGAGCCCACCGACCAGGACGAAGCCAATCTTGACCCGATCCAGCTCCTCCAGGATCGCGTACGGGTCGAAGCGGGGCTGGCTCATCTCCGCGGCGGCTTTTCCAGCCGTGAGAGGAGTCGTTGCATCCGCTCCTGCGGCGTCAGTTCCTGTACCTCCTGAACCTGGGCGTCGCGCTCAGGGTCGCGCTCGTACGGAACGAGGACCGGTGGGATGTCGAAGCCGCAGGCTTGGAGGACGCGGCGCAGAGTCGAGTAGCCGGGCTCAACGGTGTCGGTCTCCCAGCGGGCGATCGAGCTGGAGGCCATGCCGAGCCGCTGCGCGAGCTCCTTCTGGGAGAGGCCGGCGCGCAGGCGCGCCGAGCGGATCAGTTCGCCGGTGCTCATCGCCCGGAAGTCTACCCTACTGCACTCATGTCTAGTAGCGCGACCACTTTTGCTATAATATCTTGTTCAACGGTCTCGCGATGGTGACGCGCTTCCTTCCCAGCCTGATGAGTCGCCGGTGATCGAGCGGCACTACAAGACGCGCGAGCTCGCCGAGATACTCGGCATCCACCCGGAGACGATCCGCCGCGCCGCCCAACGCGGCGAGCTCGAGTCGATCAGGATCGGCCTCGACCGCATCTACTCGGAGAGCGCCGTCGAGCGGTTCCTCGCCGCGAACCTCGACCCCGCTGTGGCGGCCTTGAACGGACGGCGGCAGACTCGAGCCTCCAGCAACGGAAGGGAGGCTCGCTGATGGCGATCCGCAAGCGCGGCAAGGGCCGCTGGCAGGTGCGCGTCCGCCCGTTCCCCGAGATGACGCTTCCAACGAAGGAGGCAGCACAGACGGTGGAGCTCGATTTGAAGCTCCGTCTCAAGCTCGGACACTTGTACCGCGAGAAGCCGACCACGCTCGGCGACGAGCTCGACGGGCTGCTCGCCCGGAAGAAGTCGATGGGCGGCAAGCGCGGTCAGCTTCGGCCCGCTGGCATCCGCTACTACCAGGACTGCGTGCGGCCCTGGGAGCCGCTCCGCGACACGCCCGTTCCGGCGCTCCGGCGCCGCCAGGTCGAGGACCACATCGTTGCGCGCGCCGCTGTCGCGCCTACCGCCGCGCGCAACGAGCTCCAGTTCCTGAAAGCCGCCTTGCGCGCTGCGCAGTCGCGCGGGCAGCAGGTCGACGTCGGCATCTTCGAGATCGACCCGATCCGCGTCGAGGCGCGCGAGGGCGAGGCGCTCGAGTACGAGGCGCTGTTCGGCCTCGCCTCCTGGATGCCCGAGCGCGTGCAACGGATTGTCCCCTTCTGCGGCACCGCCGGACTACGCTTCACCGAGGCCGTCACGCTCACCGACGACCGCGTTGACCTCGAGGCTGGCACGATCTTCATCCCCGGCCGGCTCAACAAGAGCCGCCGGCCGAAGCCGATCCCGCTCGCGCGCATCGAGGTTCAACTCCTACGCGAGCAGCTGCTCGTGCGACCGCCCGGAACGCACGTCGTCTTCGCGACCGAGAAGGGGGGCGTCTACAGCCACTCGGGCTTCCAGTCGATCTGGCTGCCCGCGCTGCTCGCCGCCGGGCTCGCCCACGAGGAGAAGCGCGACGGCCGCACACTCGTCGTCGCCGACTTCCGCTTCCACTGGCTTCGCCACACCGCGATCTCGCTCATGGCCCGCGCTGGCATGAAGGCCGAGCTGATCGCTGAGCGCGTCGGCCACAACGACGGTGGCGCGCTCATCTACCGCCGCTATCGCCACCTCTTCCCCACGGAGGTCCGCGAGGCCGTCTCGATGCTCGACCGCATGGTCGCCGGAACGGCCGGAAACGCCGAGACCGGAGGCTCGACGAGTGGTTAATAGGTGGTCAGAGAGCCGTCAGAGGCATAAAGAAACCTGCCGTTTCCAGCGGGTTCTTGAATGGGCGGTACTGGGCTCGAACCAGTGACCCCCAGCTTGTCGACTTGGAGCAGGCGTTCGCGTCAGTTCGCTCAGGTGCGCTCAGACACCATGTTGAGCAGAAACCGCCACGCGAGCGAACGCTTGAGCGAACCCGAACGAACGCTGATCCTTGCCATTCTTGCCACGCGACCGACGAACTCGTTATCGCAGCAGCCAGTGACGTCCGAAGGCAAGATCGCATCTCGACATCGCCAACACGGTAGCTCTCACGCCGGACCGACTATGTCGCGCACGCACTCTCGCGCAAGCGAACCCTGACCCGCCCACTGTCGTCGCCCTTTGCCGACATCCTCCTTGTGAGAGAGGGGGCCGGTCGGAGGCGGCTATTTCGCTCTTTGACTTCTCAAGAGCGCCTGATTGAACAAGGACACGACGCGCCGGGCATACGTGATCGGGTGGTCGAGAAGACCCTTCGTGTGTGCACTTGCCGGCAGTTCCCACAGCTGGGCCTTTGTGCCGCGCGTGTAGGCGCGATCGATTTCGCGCTCGAAAGCGATGGTGGCTATTAGCAGCAGCGGTCGCGTCCGCGCTACCTCGTGCACGACATCGATCAACGGTCTCGGTTGCGTTTCGCCGCGTGCGAGCCGAATCTCGATGCCTGCGAGGGCGAAGCCGGGCTCGATCGAGATTCGATCACCGAAGGAAGCGTGGCTGGCGTCGGCGGCGGTGCGGGCCTGGAGGCCGTCCGCAACGACCGCGTCGACACGCTTGTCTGACGCAGCCTCGGTGACGACCGCTTCGGCGCCGGTGGACAGACCCAGCAGGCCAATGTGGTCGATGCCGCGGCCTGTCAGGAAGGAGACGGCCCCGCGTACGTCGCGATCCCATTGCCAGCCGGCGGCGTTCTCGTGTCCTTCGCTCTCGCCGCGGCCGCGCGCGTCGTACAGGAGTACGCCGTAGCCGGCCTTCGCGAGCATCCGTGCGTGGAGGATCGTTCCCTGGCGGTCGCCGCCGCCGCCGTGCACGAGCACGATCGCGGCGCCGTTGCGCGGAGGGACGTACCAGCCGGACAGGCGAACGCCGTCGCTGGCCGGGAAGGTGACGCGCTCGTGCGGCAATCCCAAGGCTGCCTGATTCACCGGTGCACGAGGCTTAGCCAGGAAGTCGACGGCGAGCAGCGTCGGGAACACGACGAAGAAGCCGACGAACACGGCCGCAACGACCGCAAGGAGGCGATTCGCCCAGGCGCGCCGGCGGCGCCGACCGCGGTTGACGCCCCAGCCACGGCTGACGCCGACGAAGAGATAGAGCACTCCGGCGGCGATCAACGGGTTGCTGCGGGCGATCAGACCCGCGCCGAGGGCGAGCACTCCGAGCAGGAGCGCAACACCAGCCGCGGACGAACGGGAAAGTCGATGGCTGATAGCGCCGATCGCAAGAGCGGGCAGCGCGACGATGATCAGGAGCCGTGGTCCAGCCCCAATCAGGCTGAACGCGACGAGGAGCGAGGCGAGCGGAACGAGGACCGCCCGTAGCGAAACGTCGCGCGTCCAGTTATCGCGGCGGAGCTCTGCCGTGGGAGCGCGTGTCGCCATGCCCGTTAGTCCGCCGAAATCGTCTGCGGGAGGCGATCGCAGTCGTCCTCGTGCGACTGCGCGTAGGCATAGGGGTGGTGGAACGCGTCCAGGGCCAAGTGGCCGGCGATCGGGAGCCGGAAGCCGGTGTCGTCGAGGTGGTCGATGACGTCGACACAAACCTCGTTGGACGTGGAATCCCAGAGGAGCGTGACCTCGAGGCCGTTCTGGTTGCGGTAGGCGAGCTCTTTGACGGCTGCGTGCGACATTGGGTTTCCTTTCCGGTGGGTGGCCTGCGACTTCACTCGCCGATCATGCGTCCCGGCCGGTGCCGGTCGCGCCCGGGGCAACCCCACCCCTACCCCGGATGTTTCTGGAGCGCGGGTACTACCCTCGCCCCGCTCAGGCGACGGGCCGTCCACTGTGCGTGGCTCCGCTGCGGGCGTTACTGCACGCCAGAAGGGCGGCCCGTGGCGCCGCCCTTCGTCTGTTCCGCGCTGTTGAGTTAAGGCGAGGGCGTTGGCTCACCACCCGCTCGGTGTCCCGAAGGACGAGATGCTCACAAGCGCGAGAATCGCAAGCGCGACAGCGAGCGCCAGTGCGGCCGTCGACTTCGGGTGCTGCTTGAACCACACGGTCGTTGCATTCGGCATCGTCTACCTCTTTCAGATCGAGTTTGTCGCTCGACGTGCACGCGACTCCTCGATCATGCGCGGCAGACAATCCCAGTCGCGCCGGGGACGACCCCACTGATAACCCGGATCTTCTTATGCAGGCGTTGGGGCTTCCGCCGGACCGCCGAGTGCCGTCCCGAGCTGCCTCCGCGAGCTGATGTTGAGCTTGCGGTAGACGCGGCCGAGATGCTGCTCCACGGTCTTGACGGTCACGAACAGCGCCTGGGCGATCTCCTTGTTGCTCAGTTCTTCGGGGCCATCTGGGCGACCCGCCGCTCACTCGCCGTGAGTTCGTCGAGCCCGCTGCGCAGGACTGTTCGCGGGTGGGCGCCGGTCGCGGCGAGTTCGTCGTCCCTCTTGCTACCAGGGCGGTCGCGCCGCAGCGATGCGCAAGGTCGACTCCCTGGCGCAGAAGCTTCCGTGCCTCGCTGCGTCTGTTCTCGCGGCGGAGCAGCGCGCCCAGATCGACGAGGGCGCGGACGCGTGCTCGTGTTGGCCTGCACGGGAGGCCGCGTCCCGATGAGCAGCAACAACGGCAGGCCCTCCAACCGACGGGCGAGATAGACAAGCCACCGCAATGACGGCTCATCCGCCCAATGCAGGTCGTCGACGACGAGAAGCGTCGGTCTCCGCCACGCGAAGTTCGCGGTCAGCCAGTAGAGGCCGTGCAGCATCGCGAACGAGGACTCGGCTCCCTCTTGTGATGCGCTCGTGGGCGCGGAGGCGAACAGGGACGCGCTCAGCTCAGCCGCGCCCGCAAGCAACTCGGCGCGCAACTCCGTGGTCGCACTGGCCAGCGGCGCCTCGAACAGCTGCCGCACGATCCCAAAGGCAAACTGTCCTTCGAGCTCGCCGCCACGCGCAGTCAAGACCTCGAATTCAGCCGCTGTAGCGAGCGCGCGTGCCTCGGCCAGAAGCCTGGTATTTCCGATCCCGGCGCTGCCCTCGACGACAGCCAGTCGGCCGTCGCCGGACTGCGCGGCACCGAGCATCGCTTCGAGCGCAGCCATCTCCGCCTCCCGCTCGAGCATGAGCGCCGGAGCGACGGCGCGCGAGAGCTCTGTCGTCATGCGTTCCCGGCGGCCGGCTCAGGTCCTGCTCCGAGCGCTGCGCCGAGCTGTCTCCGTGAGCTGATGTCGAGCTTGCGGTAGACGCGGCCCAGATGCTGCTCCACGGTCTTCACCGTCACGAACAGCGCTTGGGCGATCTCCTTGTTGCTCAGGTCCTCCGCCGCCATGTGCGCGACCCGCCGCTCGCTTGCTGTTAGCGCGTCGAGGCCGCTGAGCAGGATCGTGCGCGCATGCGCGCCCGTCGCCGCCAGCTCCTCGTTGGCGAGCGCCACGAGGGCGGTTGCCCCGCACCGGTGCGCGAGCTCGAGCCCTTGGCGCAGCAGCTGCCTCGCTTCGCTGCGGCGGTTGCCACGACGCAGCGCGGCACCGAGGTCGACCAGCGCACGTGCGTATTCGAGCCGAGCGGGCGAGTCGGCCAGGACCTCGACCGACTCCCGCAGGAGCTGTTCTCCGGTTCGGCCACCCTCGATCAGGCCGAGGGCGCGCAGCGAGATGCCCACCGTGCGCGGCGCACCCCAGGTTCGCGAGAGCTCGAGCTCCTCGTGTGCCAGCTCACGTGCCTCGTCCCAGCGGTCGAGGCGGTGGAGGGCGAGTGCGGCTTCCGAGCGCCACGGCGTGAACGCGGGATTCTCGATCCGCAACGAGCGGGCGAGGTCGCCGGCGGCACGAAACTCCGTCAGCGCCTGCTCCGGCGAACCGGCGCGGAACGCGACGAGCCCCCGGACGCGAAAGAAGTTGAGAAAGTGCCCCCGCTGTGCGACGGCGGATGGTCGCTCGACCAGCCGTTGCGCCTCGGCCAGCTCACCGCGCTCGAGGAGGACCTCGGCCAGGTACCCGGCCCAGTACGGCTGGAGAACAGCGGCATCCTGGAACGCCATCCGCTCGATCGGCCGAAGATCCTCTTCTGCGGCACGCAGATCCCCCACCTCCGCGCGCAGCCGCGCCCTGAACAGGTACAAGATCGCGAGCGACAGCACGTCGCCGTGCGTCTGCGCAAGCTCGATCGCCGACCTCATAGCCGCGCGCGGCGTCTTCGACCTCGCCGGCGTACGTGAGGGCGTAGAGAAAGTTGACCGCGAGGAAAGGAGCGCTCGGATGGTGAAGCGTGCTCTGCAGGGCACGCGTCGCGTAGTCCACCGCACGCTCCCGCGAAGCTCCACGCCGGGTCTCCTCGGATGCCCAGGCGGCGAGCAGCACGCCCGCTCCACTGCCGCCTCGCACCGAGTCGTCGGGCGGAGTTGAGATCTGTTCGGCGATCAGTGGGTAGAGCTCGGGGTCGAAGTGAGCGGCGATGATCATCTGGCCCTCGATGCGCCAGTGCAGGTCGACGTCGACCTCGCGCATCCGGACGCTCGTTCGTCGCAGGAGATCAAGCGTCGACGGCGAGATCTGCCCGGCGACTTCCGTCGCCTGCGAGTAGGCGAGCACGATCTCGGGCGACGACGTCGCGTCCTCGAGCTCGTCGATCGCCTGACGCAGGTGCCGTGCCGACTCCGCAGCGCCGCTCTGGAGCTCTGCGACACCAAGCTCGTAGAGCACGCGCGCCCGCTCCTCCCTGGGCGGCGGCTCTGCCAGCGCTCGGCGGAGATACCCGGCCGCCGCCGGTGCGGCTCCCTGCGCCAGCGCGTGCGCGGCAGCCTGACGCAGCGTCGTGACGACGAAATCGTCACGAGCTCGGAACGGTCAGCACGAGATGCGTGGCCGCCTGCTCCGGCCGCCCTCCCGCCTCTAGGATCGCCTCGGCAGCCGCCCGATGAGCATGCGCACGCGCGGCCGCGCTCAACGTTTCGAGCACCGCCGTCCGCACCACGGGATGGGTGAACTCGAGTGGGTTCTCGTTGCGGAGGAGGTCCGCCCGAACCAGCGCGCTGGCCGCCGTCAGGGCCGTCGCCGAGTCAGTGCCGGCGAGGGCGGCGGCGAGAGCGAGGTCGGTGCGATCGCCGAGGATCGCCGCCGCACGCAGCAGATCGGTCGCTTCTGCCGGCAGACGGGCGAGGCGCGTCGAGACGCCGTACGAGACTGCTCGCGGGCCCAGCTCGAGGACATGCGGCGCGTTCTCGACCGTCGGAGCGAGCCCTTGCTGCAACACCGCGTCGAGCAGCGCAACCAGGTAGAGCGGGTTGCCTCCCGAACCCGTCTCGAGCGCGGCAGCGAACGCCGCCGCCGGCTCGTTCCCGAGCCGTTCGCGTGCGAGCGCGGCGGCGGACTCCCGGCCGAGAACGGCGGGCCGGATAACGACCGCGACGGGATCCGTGAGGAGCTCCCCGACGAGCGCAGGGAGGTTCGCCTGCTCAGGCGGGCGCGTGGCCGTCAGCAGCAGGAGCGGCAGACCTTCGAGTCGGCGGGCCAGGTAATGAAGCCAGCGCAGAGACGGCTCGTCCGCCCAGTGCAGATCGTCGACGACGACCAGCGTCGGCGTACGCGACGCGAAGTTGGCGGCCAGCCAGTAGAGGCCGTGCAGCATCGCGAACGACGACTCCCCACCCTCCCCCGAAGGAGTGGGCGCAGACGCAAACAGCGACCCGCTCAGTCCGGCTGCGCCGCTGAGCAGCTCCGCGCGGAGCTCCGGGGTAGCCGCGGCCAGCGGCGCCTCGAACAGCTGCCGCACGATCCCGAACGCGAACTCGCCCTCCAGCTCGCCGCCACGCGCGCTCAGCACCTCCAACTCGCCCGCCTGGGCAAGCGCGCGGACCTCCGCCAACAGCCGCGTCTTCCCGATCCCGGCGCTGCCCTCGACGACCACCAACCGGCCGTCACCCAGCGCGCGCCGCACCGAGCATCGCTTCCAGCGCAGCCAGCTCCGCATCCCGCTCGAGCAACCGGAGCGGGGCGATTCTCCGTGTCAACGCGTCGGCAACCCTTTGCGTCTGCGCGTTCACGTTGGGCCGGCGAGTGCTCGGCCGAGTTCTCTGCGGGAACCAATGTCGAGCTTGCGGTAAACGCGACCGAGGTGCTGCTCAACCGTCTTCACGGTGACGAACAGCGCCTGGGCGATCTCTTTGTTGCTCAGCCCTTCGGCCGCCAGTTGGGCGACCCGCCGCTCGCTCGCAGTCAGCGCGTCGACGCCGCTGAGCAGGATCGTGCGTGGATGAGCGCCGGTCGCGGCAAGTTCGGAGTTCGCGCGCTCGACGAGCGCGTTCCCACCGCATTTGTGTGCGAGCTCGACGCCTTGCCGCAACAACTTCCGAGCTTCGCTCCGGTTGTTGCCACGCCGCAGAGACGCGCCGAGGTCGATTAGCGCCCGCGCATGCTCGAGCCGCGCCGGCGAATCCTCCAGCACATCAACCGCCTCGCGCAACAGTTGCTGGCCGACCGTTCCACCCTCGACGAGACCGAGCACGCGCAGCGATACCCCGATCGTGCGCGGTGCGCCCCAGCGACGCGATAGCTCGAGTTCCTCGCCCGCAAGTGCGTTCGCTTCGTCGGTACGTGCGAGCTGACGGAGTGCGAGTGCGGCCTGCGACCGCCACGGGATGTAGGCCGGGTTGCGGATGTCGACCGACTCAGCCGCCTCTCCCGCCGCGATGAAGTCGGCCAGGGCCTGCTCGGGAGCGCCGGTCGCGAGCTTCACGCGGCCTCTTCCGTGAAGCGTTTGGATCCGGTGGCCCGGCAGGAGCTCTTCGACGGCTACGGCGCCGACGATTGCCTCCGCCTCGTCGATCTTGCCGCGCTCGAGCAGGACGTGCGCGAGGAAGCCGGCGCGGTAGGCGTTCGGTAGCGAGAGTTCCCAGAAGGGGGTCGGCTCGACGATTGCGAGCGCGTCTTCGGCGAGCAGCAGCCTGCCGGCCTCGTAGTACACCAACCCTCGCCAGAGCTCGTGAGTCTGCGCGGCGAGCTGGTCCCCGCGCCGCTGCCCGACCTCGATCACCCGTGTGAGACCGGCAAGGGCGTCGTCGACGTCGCCGGCGAGCGCGAGCGCCGCGACCGCATTGACGAGCTCGAACCTGTCGGCTGTTTCGATCAGCTCGCTCGCCATCGCTTTGCGGGCCAGCTCTGCTGATCGAACACGATTCTCACCCAGACGCGCCTCCTCCATTGCACGGACGCTGAGCAGGAAGCCGGTGTGGATCTCGCTCGCGTTAACGCGCTCCCATTGGGCTTGAACGATCCAGTCCTGAGCCGGGTCGAACTGACAAGTGATGATCAACAGGGCAGCAATGTGTTCGCTGAGCTGCTCATGGCCGGCACCGACTCGTTCGCTCAGTCGCAGTAGCAACTCGGCCGATTCTCCCGCCCGCCCAGCTGGAATGATCGTCAGCATCCGCGCGTAGGCGAGCACGACGTCCGGTCGTATCTCGACGTCCGCGACCTGCTCCAACGATGCCCCCAGGCGTGATGCGGCGCCGATCACATCGCTATGCGTCTCGGCGATCCCGAGGTCGCCGAGGACGTGAGCGCGCTCCTCATCCGACGGCGGCTCGTCCAACGCGCGCTGCAAGTAAGCCGCGGCCGCCTCCGGCGCGCCCTGGGCGAGAGACCGCTCCGCGGCATGTCGCAGCGTCGTGACGACGAACGGATCGCCGGCGGGAATCGTCCGCACGAGGTAGGTGGCTGCCTGTTCGGGCAGCGCCCCGCGCTCGAGGAGGATTTCGGCGGCGCGGCGGTGTGCGTCAGTGCGTTCGTCGGCGCTCATGCCCTCGAGGACGGCGGTGCGGACGACGGGATGTATGAACTCAAGCGGATTCTCATCCCTGAGGAGGTCGCTCTTGACCAGTGCGCTGGCAGCGCGCAGCGCAACTTTCGGCTCAAGGTCGGCCAAGGCGGCCGCGAGTGGAAGCTCAGTTCGATCGCCGAGCGTTGCCGCAGCCCGCAAGAGCGACGCCGCCTCGCCGGGCAGACGCGCTAGGCGCGACGCGATTCCACGCGCGATCGCCTGTGGCCCGAGCTCGATCACATAAGACGCCTGGTCCGCCGTCGGACTGATCTCGTCCCGCCAGAGGGCGTCAAGAAGCGCGACCAGGAAGAGCGGGTTGCCGCCTGATCCCGTCTGGAGGGCTGCAGAGAAAACCGGGTCGGGCTCGACCCCGAAACGATCACGCGCGAGCGTTGCAGCAGAAGCTTGCCCCAGACGGCCGGGGCGGATCGTCAGCGACGCCGGATCCGACAGAAGGTCCGTGACGAGGGCCGGGATGTTGGCCTGCTCGGGTGGCCGCGTCCCGGCGAGCAGCACGATCGGCAATCCGTCGAGCCGGTGAACGAGATACGCGAGCCAGCGCAACGACGGTTCGTCGGCCCAGTGCAGGTCGTCCACGACGAGGATCGTCGGAAGGCGCGAGGCGAAGTTCGCTGCGAGCCAGTAGAGGCCGTGCAGCATCGCGAACGAGGACTCGGCGCCGTCGCCGGACGCAATCGTCGGTGCCGACTCGAATAGGGAGGCGCTGAGCCCGGCTGCGCCACTCAGTAGCTCCGCACGCGCGTCCGCTGTCGCAGCAGCGAGCGGAGCCTCGAACAGCTGCCGCACGATCCCGAACGCGAACTCCCCCTCCAGCTCACCGCCACGCGCGGTCAGCACCTCGAAGTCGCAGGCCTGGGCAAGCGCGCGAACCTCCGCGAGCAGCCGGGTCTTCCCGATCCCGGCGCTCCCCTCGACGACCACCAACCGGCCATCACCCAGGCGCGCCGCGGCGAGCATCGCTTCGAGCGCAGCCAGTTCCGCCTCCCGCTCGAGCAAGCGAAGCGGAGCGATCGTCCGTGCCAGCTCGCCTGCCACCATCGCGACCCCTCCTCGTCCCAGTCGAGGGGGCCAGAGAGAGGAGATAAGCCCTCAGGCGGGCTCTCGCGACCGATAAAACGGCTTCCGCCAGGTCAGGCCGAAGCCGCGATCCTCGACCCACCGTAACAGCGCGAAACGGCTGATTCCACCTCTCGCGCCTGGTTGTCCAGAGCAGGTGTGGGGTCGAGTGTGGGGTCGCCTCGGACGCGAACGGGGGCCGTGCTGGCGCAGGGTCGGTGCATGGAAATCGACCCGGAAGGAGTACGTGCCATGTCCGTCCCTCAGCTTCAGCCAGACGTGGGTGTTGTGCCCATGCCTGTTCCCTCACCGGCCGTCGTCGCTGCGAGCGGCCTCGTGCGCCGCTACGGCGACGGCGACACGGCGGTGAATGCGCTCCGTGACGTCTCGCTCGAGATCGAGGAGGCCCGCCTGACCGCGATCATGGGTCCCTCGGGCTCGGGCAAGTCGACGCTGATGCACATCCTCGCCGGCCTTGACACGCCGAGCGAGGGCAGCGTCTCGATCGCCGGCGTCGAGATCACCGGTATGAACGACAAGCAGCTGACCCGGCTTCGCCGCGACCACATCGGCTTCGTGTTCCAGTTCTTCAACCTGCTGCCGATGCTGACCGCGGAGGAGAACATCCTTCTGCCGCTCTCGATCGCCGGCGAGAAGCCCGAGCGTGAGTGGCTCGAGGAGCTGCTCGACACGGTGGGGATCAACGGCCGCCGCACGCACCGCCCCTCGGAGCTCTCGGGCGGGCAGCAGCAGCGCGTCTCGATCGCCCGCGCTCTGATCTCGAAGCCGTCGGTGCTGTTCGCCGACGAGCCGACCGGCAACCTCGACTCCAACACCAGCAAGGACGTCCTCGCCCTGCTCCGTCACTCGGTCGAGGAGCTCGGCCAGACGACCGTGATGGTCACCCATGACGCGAGCGCAGCCGCGCTCGCCGACCGGATCCTCTTCCTCGCGGACGGCCAGATCGTCAAGGAAGTCCGCGGCTCGACGGCGGCGGAAGTGCTCGCCGCCATGCAGGAGGTGAGCGGACGATGATTGCCGTCGCGCTCAAAGGACTGCTCGGCCGCAAGACCCGCGCCATCCTCACCGCGCTCGCGATCGTGCTCGGGACCGGGATGGTCAGCGCCACCTTCATCTTCACCGACACCCTCAACCAGGCCTTCAACGGCGTCTTCTCGGCCCCGTACGAGCAGTCATCCGTCGTCGTGTCGGGGAAGCAGATCGTGACCGGAGCGGCGAACACGCCGAGCGTGCCAGCCTCACTTGTCGCCCGCATCAAGAAGGTGCCCGGCGTCGAGGCCGCCTCCGGTGGCTTCCTCTTCGCGACGGTCAAGCTCGTCGGAGCAAACGGCAAGGCCATCGGCAACGGCGGGCCGCAGTTCGGCTTCGGCGTCGACCCGGCGGACAAGCGCTTCACCCCGCTCGCGCTGACCAGCGGCCGCTGGCCCTCCGGGCCTGGAGAGATCGCGATCGGGGCAGTGACCGCGGTGAAGGAGCACTTCGCCGTCGGCGACACGATCGGCGCCAAGGGAACCGGACACGTCCACCGCTACACGATCACCGGACTGGCCGAGATCCCCGGTGTGTCCTCCGGCAGCGCAACGCTCGCCGCGTTCGACGTGCACACCGCGCAGGTCCTGCTCGGCAAGCAGGGCCGCTTCGACAGCATCTCCGTGGTCGGCAGCCCCGACGTCACACCGCGGGCGCTCGCAGCGCGGATCCGCCCGCTGCTCTCCGAGACGGAGACGGTGCGGACATCGTCGGCAGAGGCGGCATCCGTCAACAAGTCGGTGACGGGCGGGCTCGGCGGCCTCAAGTACATCCTGCTCGCGTTCGCCGGCATCGCCCTGTTCGTCGGCGCCTTCGTCATCTTCAACACCATCTCCATGACGGTGGCGCAGCGCACGCGTGAGCTCGCAACGCTCCGCACGCTCGGCGCCTCCCGCCGGCAGGTTCTCCGATCCGTGCTCCTCGAGAGCGCAGTGATCGGCGCACTGGCGTCCCTGTTCGGACTCGTGCTCGGGCTCGGGCTCTTCAAGGGGCTCGAGGCACTGTTCACGGGCCTCCCGCAGGCCGGGACGGTGTTCTCGGCGCAGACCGTCGTCGTCACGATCGTGCTCGGGACCGGCATCACGGTGCTCGCCGGCCTCTTCCCAGCGCTGCGGGCAACGCGTGTCCCACCGATCGCCGCCGTCCGCGAAGGCGCCGCGCTTCCGGTCGGACGCTTCCACCGCTACAAGCCCTACGTCGCCGGCGCCGTGCTCGTGCTCGCAGTGCTCGCGATCGCCGCCGGTGTCCTGTCCGACGGCGGCGCCAAGGCGGTACTCGTTCCCGCCGCGGGCGGGATGCTGCTGCTCTTCATCGGTGTGGCGATGATCTCGAGTCGCCTCGTTGCGCCGCTGATCCGCGTCGTCGGAGTGCCGGCGCGCCGGTTCGGTGGTTCCATGGGTCGGCTGGCCTCAGCGAACTCCGGACGTAACCCAGCGAGGACCGCGGCCACAGCGGCGGCGTTGATGATCGGGCTCGCGCTCGTCACCTTCGTCGCGGTGCTCGCATCGGGCCTCGAGAGCTCGACCAAGGACGACCTGACCCGTCAGGTCACGAGCGACTACGTCGTCGTGCCGGACACCAGCACGAGCGCGACGTATCTTCGACGCGGCGACAGGTCCGGCGCTCGCGTCGGTCGCCGGCGTCACGAGCGTCTCGGCGGTCCGGTCCGACAAGGCTCGCGTGCTCGGTAGCACCGTTTCCGTCAACGGCATCGACGGCACCACGATCGCCGGCGTCTATCGCTTCGCGTGGAAGGACGGCTCGGACGCCGTGCTCGCCGACCTCGGTAACGGCGCGATCGTCGACTCGAAGTGGGCGAAGACGCACAAGCTGTCCGTCGGCAGCCCGCTCCAGCTGCAGGCGTCGAACGGCACCAAGCGGACGTTCGTCGTCCGTGCCACCTACCACCCGAAGTTCCAGGCGGTCTTCGGCGGGATCCTGATCGATCGATCGCACTTCGACCGGATGTTCCCGAACCCGCAGAACGGCTACGTGTTCGTGAACGTCGCCTCGGGCGCGAGCCCGGCTACGACCGCTGCGCTCGCGAAGTCGCTGCGGCCGTTCAGTGACGTGACCGTTCAGACCACGTCGGGCTGGATCAAGACGCAATTGAACGACATCAAAACGACGCTGACCGTCTTCTACGCGTTCCTCGCGCTCTCCGTGATCGTGAGCCTGTTCGGGATGGTCAACACCCTCGTGCTCTCCGTGTTCGAACGGACACGCGAGATCGGGATGCTGCGGGCGGTCGGTGTCAGCCGCCGCCAGCTGCGGCGGATGATCCGCCACGAGAGCGTCATCACCGCGCTGATCGGTGCCGCCCTCGGGCTGCCCCTCGGCGTGCTTCTCGCCGCCATCCTCACGCGAGGACTCGCGAGCCAGGGCATCTCGTTCCACGTCCCGCTCCCGCAGCTCGTGATCTTCACCGCGATCGCCGTGATCGCCGGGATCCTCGCTGCCGTTCTGCCGGCACGCCGTGCTTCGCGGCTCAACGTCCTCGAAGCACTCCAGTACGAGTGATCCCTCGAGCTGGCTCCTCTCGCGACGCGAGGGGGGCCAGCCGCTTTCGCTGCTGTCCGCCGACTCTCCGGCGGCTCAGCTGGGCGTAGCCGCCGATCGGGCGGCCGTCGAGCAGGAGTTGCGGCGCGCTGCGGCCGCCGGTCAACGCCTCCAGCTCGCAGCAGCGCTCCGGGTCGCGGCTGAGGTCGATCTCGTCAAAGTCGAGACAGTGCCGCTCGAGCAGCGCGCGGGCTCGCTCGCACTCGACGCAGAAGGGCGCGGAGTAGAGCAGCAGTCGCGGAGCGGTTGGACTAGGCGTCGTTCACCTCGATCAGAGTCTCGACCGGCAGGTCGAGCGATGCGGAGACGAGGCAGCTCGCTTCTGCCTGCTCGACGAGTCGGCGGGCCTCTGCCGCATCGGCCGGATCGGTGTTCAGCTGGAGGCGGAGCTGCATGCGTGTGAAGCCGAAGCGGCCGTCGTCGCGGCGGCCGCAGACACCGTCGGCGTCAACGTGCAGCCGGCTGTAGGCGAGGCCGGCGCGCTCGGCCAGGCCGGTGAAGGTGACGGCCAGGCAGGAGGCGGCGGCGGCGACGAAGAAGTCCTCCGGGCTCCAGGTCGACGGATCGGTGCCGCGGAAGACCGGTGGCGGTGTGATCTCGACCGCCGGCTTGCCCTCAACCTGGGCCTGCACGCGCCGCTCGCCGACCCAGTCGATGCTGAGCGGGAAGTGGAACTCCTTCGTACGCACGACCGGCGCCCGGGTGGCGGTGGCGCTCATCGCGCACCCGCCGTCGTCGCCTCTTCAGGTGCGGCGGCGAGGACCTGTTCGTCGAAGAAGCGGCCGATCGTCGCCGACGGGTAGGCGCCGACAAAACCGGCCACGGCTTCGCCGTTGCGGAAGACCGCGACGGTCGGGATGCTCTGGATGCCGTAGCGGCCCGCGACCTCGGGCTCGGCGTCGACGTTCAGCTTGGCGAGCTCGAGCTTGCCGGCCCGCTTGTCGACTTCCTGCTCGATCGCGGGACCGAGCGCGCGGCAGGGTCCGCACCAAGCCGCCCAGAAATCGACGACAACGGGAAGCTCGTGCGAGCGCTCGATCACTTCGCGCTCCCAGCTCTCGGTGGTCACATCCATTTTGTCCTTCTCCTTTCAGTGGGGCAGCGGCCGCTGGCCGCGACTGTCGAAATGCAGGAGGGCATAGAGCGGGCAGAAGCCGATCGCGCTCGTCGCGAGCAGCACCGCGGCGACCGCGAACAGCACGACCCCGAGCGGCGAGCCGGCGCCAATCACCACGCCAGCTGCGACTGCGGCGAGCGCGATCACGGCGCGCAGGCTCCGGTCGAGGGTGCTCATGTTCGGGGACATCTCGAACCTCCCTTGCGTAAGTTCCACTGTCATGCTATACAACTCTACAACTAATTCGTTTATTCCGCAAACAGATGACCCTGACGCTTCCCCACCCCCTCCCTGACGACCTGGTCGAGCTGATCGCCCGCCGCTTCCGCGCCGTCGGCGAACCGATGCGGATCCGCCTGCTCGACAACTTGCGCGACGGCGAGGCCACGGTCGGCGAGCTCTCCGAGGCGCTCGACGCGTCACAGCAGAACGTCTCCAAGCACCTGGCCGTGCTCGCCGAGGCCGGCATTCTCGGCCGCCGCAAGGACGGAAACCACGTCTACTACCGGATCGTCGACGACGGCGTCCTCAGGCTGTGCGAAGACGTCTGCGGCTCGCTGCAGCAGCAGCTGCGCAGCCTGAGCGCACTCGTCGACCTCGGCGCCGCCTGATGCTCGAGCTCTGGCAGACCGAGTGGTGCCCCGCCTCCCGCCGCGTCCGCCAGCGGCTGACCGAGCTCGGCCTCGACTACCTGATCCGACAAGTGCCGGTCGAGAAGGAGCAGCGCCACGCCCTGCGGCGCGCGACCGGTTCCGAGACGATCCCGGCGCTCGCCTTCGAGAACGGCGAGATCGCCGTCGGCGAGGACCCGATCCTGCGCCTGCTCTCCCACACTCTGCCCGAGCCCGCACAGGCGGAGGCACACCGACAGAAGGCGGAGAAGGCCCGCCGCCGCTACCTCGAGGAGGAATGCGAATGCTCGCAACCAGCTACACACTGAGCACCACCAGCGAGCTTGACCACGCCGACGCGGTCGTGCGCGTCCGCGACGAGCTCAAAGCAGAGGGCTTCGGTGTTCTCTGCGAGATCGACGTCCAGGCGACGCTGAAGGAGAAGCTCGGCGTCGACGGTGATCCGTACGTGATCCTCGGCGCCTGCAACCCGTCGCTCGCCCACCAGGCACTGGCCTCCGAGCCCGACCTCGGCGCGCTCCTACCGTGCAACGTCGTCATCTACCGCCGCGAGGACACCACCCACATCGCCGCGATCGACGCCGAACGCATGCTCTCGATCGTCGGCAACGACGAACTCGCGCCGGTGGCCGCGCAGGTCCACGACAAGCTCGCCCGAGTCGTCGAACGCGCCGCTCGCCCCTGAGCCGTGCGCCTCTTCACCCGAATCGACAGCACCGATCCCGCCGCCCTCGCGCAACGGCTCACCGACCACACAATTCACGTCCTCGACGTGAGGCAGCCTCCCGAATGGCGTCACGGACACATCCGCGGATCGCAGAACGTCCCGCTCACGCGCCTCAAGGACGAACTCCACGCCCTTCCCCGCGACAAGACGATCGTCACCGTCTGCGCCAGCGGCCACCGCAGTGCCGCCGCCGCCCGCATGCTCCAGCGCGCCGGCTATACCGTCGAGAACCTCAAGGGCGGCACGCACGCCTGGGCGAGAGCCGGCCTCGCGCTTGGGAAGAGGAGCGGGCGCGCGTGATTGAGTAGAAGATGCCCCGTCGCACCAAACAGCGACGACCCACATTTCGCTACGAAGATCACGCCTGAGCTCGCAGCCGGCTGCTACGTCGAGCTGCGGCGCTGGCGAGCATGCGCCGAGGCGCGCCGTTCGGCTTCGGCAGCGATCGCCTCCAGCGACGAGCGAAGCGCCTTCTCCCAGGAGCGGGCGACGCGGCCACCCCACCAGACGCCGAGCGCCCACAGATCGGTCCCGAGCTCGCCCTCCCAGGTCAGCTCCGTTCCCTCGCCGGTCTCAGCAAGCACAAACGACTCGACCATATGGGGCACCGGTCCCCGGAGGACGCGGAAGTCAACACGCTCGGGTCGCGTAAAGCGAACCGTCTCCACCGTCGTCGTAACGCCGCATTTCAACTCGGTGAAGTGAGCCGCGAGCACCATGTCCGACCCACGTTCCCACACCTCGAGCTTCTCCTGGAGCGCGCGCGGCGTCGGCCCCAGATACGGATCCGCGATCACATCGAAGACCACTTCCCGACTCGCCCCGATCCGCCACCTGAGCGGCCCGAGTCGCCGCGCTCGCCGGCCGACACCAAGGTCGATCGTCGCCGCACCACTCGCGAGCAGCCGATACGCGCCTCGACCGCCGAGCACAACACCGGTCATAACGATGAGCCGGCGCATCGAAGCAGTCTATGAAGCTCGACCTGACCTGACATCCGCGACTCGCGCCACTGAGTGCTTTCTACGGTCTCGCGTTCACGGATTCGCCGGATGTCATTCAGGCGCCCGAACTCTTCAATGAAGGTTGAATCTTCAATGAGCGTTGAACAGCTCCCATCCCCGAGTCAGACCGCTGACGAGTCGTCACCCAGCCGCCTGGACGCCCTGCGCGCACTCGCCGAGCCGATGCGGCTCGCACTCGTCGACGAGCTCGCGCGCGAACCGATGTGTGCCTGCGATCTGCGGCGGCGCTTCGACCTGTCGGCGCCGCTGCTCTCGCATCACCTGAAGGTTCTGCGCGAGGCCGGACTCGTCCGCTGCGAGAGGGTCGGGCGCAGGCTCGAGGTCGAGCTCGACCGTGAAGCGCTCGCGAACCTCGCCGGATCGCTACCGGCTGGGAAGCGAGCGGCGTGAGCACGATCGCCGTCAGCAGCCGTTCACGCTCCTTCCGCGTCCCGCTCGCGTTCGCCGCGGCCGTAGCCCTCGCCGCCGGCCTCTACCTTGCGCTCGGACCGCTCTGGAACTGGGCGGTCTACGACACACTCGCCGAGCGACTCGAAAGCGTCGCATGAACTCTGCCCAGACAACGTGACCACGCCCTCTCGCTATCTGACTGCCAGGCAGGCGGGCCGCGTCTACGACCGGATCGGACGCATCCAGGACCTACAGGCCGTCTACGAGCATCGCGCCATCGCCGCCCTGCTCGAACAAGGCGACTTCGAACACGCGCACGCCGTCTGCGAACTTGGCCACGGCACCGGCGCCCTCGCCCACCGCCTGCTCACCCGACACCTCCCCGCCGACGCCCACTACAGCGGCATCGACGTCAGCCCACACATGCACCAGCTCGCCGCCCGCCGCCTCCGCGCCTACCCGAATCGCGTCGAGCTACGGCTCAGCGACGGCTCGCTCCACCTCCCCGACACCGACGCCAGCTTCGACCGCTTCGTCGCCACCTACGTCCTCGACCTCCTCAGTCCCGACGACATCCAGATCGTCCTCGAAGAAGCACACCGACTGCTCGCCCCCGACGGCCTGCTCTGCCTCGCCAGCCTCACCACCGGCGCCACCCCACCCGCCCGACTGATCACCCGAGCCTGGCAGGCGATCTGGGCGATCCGCCCCGCCCTCGTCGGCGGCTGCCGGCCACTCACACTCACCAACCAGCTCGACCAAACACACTGGTCGCTCCGCCACCACGCCACTCTCACCACCCTCGCGATCAGCTCGGAAGTCGTCGTCGCCACCAGCCAGGCCGACTGATCCTCCGCGCGCTGTCCGCCCACCTGCGGGTTGAGGTCAAGATCAACCCTGAGTTCAACCTCTGCGCCGATGCTGCGGCGCCGCCTGCCGCGGATCATTGGGGCATGACAACCAGCGAGTATCTCCTCAACGCGGCGTTCGTCCTCCTCGTGCTTCGTCAGGCGAAGGAGCGGGAGCTCGACCGCCGGAGCGTGATCGTTCCGCTCGTCCTGATGTTCTTCGTGGGTGCGCAGTATCTGCACACGCTTCCGACCGCCGGCAACGACCTCGTGCTGATCGTTCTGCTGGCCGCGGTCGGGCTCACCTTCGGTGTCCTCGGCGGCTTCGCGACCCAGGTGCGCGCCGGCGAGCGCGGTGTCGCCCTGGCGCGGGTCGGCTGGATCGCCGGCGGCCTGCTCGTCCTGGGGATCGGGGCCCGGATGGCGTTCGCGTTCGCGATCGGCCACGGCTTCGAGCCGGCCGTACGCAGTTTCAGCATCGCGCACCAGATCGGCACGGCCGCCTGGCCGGTCGCGCTGGTGCTGATGGCGCTGCTCGAGGTCGGCTCCCGGATCGCGATCGTGCAGCTCCGCGGCCGCCGCCTCGTCGCAGCGTGACCTCGTCCGACCAGCGCACTGCACCTCGGCCCGTTTCGGCGGGCCGGAGTGCGTTCTATCGTCTTGCCGTGGACAAGCCCGAAAGCGCACGCGAGGCGCAGGCCCGGGTGCGCGCCGATCAGCGGCTCCGCCGCCAGCGCGACATCTTGCGCCCGCTCGGCCTGGTCGTGATCGCCGCGGTCGCGATCGGCGCGATCAACGGCCACCCCGCCCCTGCCGGGCACGGCAGCGGTCTCGGCATCGCGGCGGCGCTCGTCGTCTTCGCGGCGGCACTCGCGCTCGCCGTGAGGGCGAGCTTCGTCGACCGCAGCCTGCCGGTGCAGACCGCAACGATCGCCGCGATGTCCGCGGCCGGAGTCGCGCTCGTCGCCCTGCAGCCCCATGGCGCCACCGAGCTCGCCGGCGGCGCCGCGGTCTGGATGGCCGTCGCCCGGCTGCCGCTACCGCTCGGGGCAACGCTCGCGGCGACGACCACCGTCGGGTTGGCGCTCGCCGAGGCGCTCGCCGGCGGGTCGGCGGCGGTCGTCCTTGCCGCGATCCTGCTCTGCGCGCTGCTGGCCCTCGTCGCCTACTTCATCAAGCAGGCACGAGCGAGTCAGGACACGACCGAGCTGCTGCTCGCCCAGCTCGAGGACGCGCGCGAGGAACAGCTGCGGGCAGCCGCTGTCAGCGAGCGCGGCCGGATCGCGAGCGAGCTCCACGACGTGCTCGCGCACGCGCTGTCCGGTGCGGCCATCCAGTTGCAGGGCGCGCGCAAGCTCGCCGAGCGCGAGCAGTCGAGCCCGCAGGTGCGGGCCGCGATCGAGCGCGCCGGCGAGCTCGTCCGTGAAGGCCTCAGCAGCGCCCGGCAAGCCGTCGGCGCCCTCCGTGGCGAGGAGGTCCCCGGCATCGCCCAGCTCGACACGCTCGTCGCCAGCTTCAGAGAGGACACGCACACGGACGTGACGCTGACGATCGAAGGCAGCAGGCGCCCGCTCCCGGCCGAGGCGAGTCTCGCGCTCTACCGCGGCGCCCAGGAGGCGCTCACCAACGTCGCCCGCTACGCACCGGGCGCCTCGACGACCGTGCTGCTCCGCTACGGCAGCGAGCTCATCTCGCTCACCGTCGAGGATCGCCTGGCGACCCCGCCGTCAAGCGCCGCCGGCCTGACCGGGGTGGGCGGCGGGAACGGGCTGAGCGGGCTGCGCGAGCGGCTGGAACGCGCCGGCGGACGCATGCACGCCGGCCCAACCGAAGACGGCTGGCGGGTCGAACTCGAGGTGCCGGCGTGATCCGCGTCCTCATCGCCGACGACCAGCGGGCAGTCCGCGAGGGACTCGCAATGCTCGTCGGGCTCACCGACGACATTCAGGTCGTGGCCACGGCCGCAAACGGCGTCGAAGCCGTCGGCCTCGCCGGCGAGTTGCGCCCCGACGTCGTCCTCATGGACCTCCGCATGCCCGAGATGGAAGGCGCAGAGGCGACCCGCACGATTCGCACGACCCTGCCGGAAACGCACGTGCTCGTGCTCACCACCTACGCCGACGACGACTCGCTCTTCCCAGCGCTGCAGGCCGGCGCGCACGGCTACCTGACCAAAGACGCAAGCGCCGAAGAAATCGAACGCGCGATCCGCGCCGTCGCCGACGGACACACCCACCTCGACCCCGCCATCCAGCAACGCCTCGTCGCGACCGTCCTCAGCACCGCCCCAAAGAACACGACACTCCCCGACGAGCTCACCACCCGAGAAGTCGAAGTCCTCAAGCTGATCGCCGCCGGTCTCTCCAACCCCGAAATCGCAGCTGCCCTCGTCGTCAGCGCCGCCACCATCAAGACCCACATCAACCACATCTTCCAAAAGACCGGCGCACGCGACCGAGCCCAAGCCGTCCGCTACGCCTACCAACACGGACTCGCCTGAAAGGCACGCAGCAGGGCCCTCTCGGATCAGACGAGCGGCCGAGCCCTGGTTCTGCTCAACTAAGCCGCTCCGCGAGGTCGGGATGGCAGCCGTGCCGCGCCCACCCCGCCGGCGTGCCGCCATGGATGGTGTCGCGGATCGTCGGGTCGGCGCCGAGCTCGAGCAGGGTCTCGACCGCCTCCGGCTGGCCCGACTGCGCGGCGAGATGGAGGGCGGTCACGCCCTGGCCGTGGTCAGGCCCGCCGAACGTGCCGAGCCTGTTCACGTCGGCGCCGAGCTCGACGAGGCGGCGGATCGCTGCGACGCGCCCGTTCGCCGCCGCCCACGTGAGCGGCGTGCCGCGGTACGGATCGGCATTGACGTCGGCGCCGAGCTCGATAAGCCGCTCGATCGCCTCGACGCGATCGCTCTTCGCGGCCCACACGAGCGCCTCGTCGAAGATCTCCTGCGGATCGTCGGAGGGCTGCCAGGCCGGAAAGCCGCCGTGCGGCCGGTAGAAGCCGCGGTGCGCGCCTGCCGCGGGCGTGCCTGCCAGCTCGTCGATCAGGTCGACCAGCCCGAGCCCGGCCGCGACGCGCAGGTTCCGGGGCTCGAGGCCGAGCACGTCGACGACGTCGCGGTGGCCCCAGAACAGCGCGGCGACCAGCGGTGTGCCGCCCTCACCCCGCGCGGAGAAATCGGTGCGGGCGCCAGCTGCGAGCAGGAGCTCGGCGAGCTCGCGGTCGTTTCCGTAGCCGGCGGAGTGGAGCTTCGTCCACCCGTAGTCGTTGCCGCGGTTCACATCGGCGCCGCGCTCCAGAAGCAGACGAACGAGGTCGAGATCACCCGCCATCCCGAAGAGGTCGTTGCCGTTCGTGCCACGCTGCCGCACGAGCTCCGGGTGCTCGTCGAGCAGCGCGCGCAGCCGCGCGAGATCGTTCTCCTCGACGGCGCGATACGCGAGCATGAACGGCGTCGGCGGCTCCTCGCCGCTCGCAAGCGCCTGCACCCGGCGCGTCAGCTGTGACCAGCTCGACAGCCCGTGCCGTTGCGCCAGCTCGCGGCGCGCGTCCGCGAGCGAGACGGCGTTCACCGTCGCGATTCCGTACGCACGTCCCTCGTAGTAGTCGAGATCCGTGTGAAACGGCTGCTCGGCGAGCTCGTGCACGAGCGCGGGCCAAGTGGAGTACCCGAGCTCACGCGCGAGCACGAGCTGCGCACTCGCGAGACGCGGCGGCAGGTCGCCCAAGCGCGCGACGGCCGCCGGCTCTCCCGCGCGCGCGGCACGGACGAGCTCTTTGGCCTGCTTGCGAAGCTGTTCGAGGTTCACCACGACCTCCTCCCATAGGGGCCCGCGGTCCGCGGCGTCGGGCGGGAAGAAGATCGATTGGTGCTACCGGGTCGTTCCTGACGAGGTGGGCTCAGCCCTGCCCGCGGACCGGATGCGTCCTCGCGACGCTCCAGGAGCCTACCCGTCCACGTCCGAGCGGTTCCGGCGAGCCGTACCTGCTTTGGACGATTGCCTTCATCGTTACCGCTCGAGCATGCATCGATTATCTCCTCGCTGCTTCGACCCCTCTCGGCAAAGAAGGTGATCAAGGGTCGAGCGCCGATCAAGAGTGACACCTGATCGCAGTCGCGAAGCCGTCTGACCCCTCTCAGTTACAGAGGGCGTCAACAACGGCCTCCGGAATCTACGCACGGAGATGGCGGGGCCGACGGGTCCATATCAGTTCGGCATTGCTAGGGCTGCCGAAGCGCAGACTTATGATGTTGGTAAAGGGCCGTTGTGGTCGTCGTCGAGGAGATGTGATCGAGATGGTGGGCACCCCAAGGCCAACAGCTCGGGATCTGCTGGCAGAACTCGGCGACGTCGCTTGCGATGTGCCGGCGTTCCTGACCGCTCCGCTCTACCGGAGGTGGCACCTCCAGTGGGGGGCCACACCCGACGAGCTCCGACGATCCCTTCCCGGCGACGAGCTCGCGTCGGGGGCCCAGTTCAAGGCGACAAGGGCGATCACCATCGAAGCTCCGCCGGGCGCCGTGTGGCCATGGCTGGTCCAAGTCGGCTGTCTGCGGGCTGGCTGGTACAGCAACGACCTGCTCGACAACCTCGGCCGCCGCAGTGCCACCACGATCGTTCCCGGCCTTCAGCACCTCGAGGTCGGCCAATGGGTCCCGATGTCACCTTCGGCGCCGTCCGAGCGAACCGCGTTCAAGGTCCACTCATTCCAGGTCAACGAGTGGTTGCTCTGGACCAAGCCCGACAGCACCTGGGTGTGGCAGCTGACACCTACCGACGACAATGGCACCCGCCTGGTCACACGCATCCACGCCATCTATGACTGGCGGCACCCGCTGACGGCGGTCTTGGGCGTGTTGATCATGGAGTTCGGCGACTTCGCCATGAACCGAAGGATGCTGCGCGGGATCAAAGCTCGAGCGGAGTCACTCGCTGCTGATGTGAGCCGTCCGGCCGCGTAGCTCGGACGGATCGGATCAAGACGCGATCATGAACGCCAAAGCGGCGGGAGCCAACCGGAGATCTGAGGATTCGACGATCCAGCGCATGCGCATCCTTGGTTTTTGGTCAGCGCGTGCGATCTTCCTCATTGAAGTTGTCTACGTCGCCGTGTTCGTCGCGGGATTCGCGTCGATCCGCAACACGAGCGACCCGCTGCCCGACCCTTACCTCGCCGTAGCAGAGATCCTCATCCTGGTGATTGCGCCCATCATGGTCTGCTTGCTGCTCGCTATCCATCAGTGCGCTCCGAAAGAGGCGAAACCCTTCACTCAGGTTGCCCTCGGATGGATGCTGGCCGCGGCGGCGTTCACAATCGTCGTCCACTTCGTTCAGCTCACAGTGGCGCGACACATCAACCCTGCGACCTTCCCAGGCTATGCCCGGATCTTCGATTGGCGGTGGCCGTCCACGTTCTACGCAATCGACATCGTCGCGTGGGACGTGTTTTTCGGGTTGTCTCTCCTGTTCGCGGTACCCGCATTTGCACATGGGAGAGATGCCACACTCGTGCGACGAGGCCTAATTCTCAGCGGATCGCTATGCCTAATCGGCCTCATCGGGCCTTTCGCCAACGTGATCGCATTGCGCACCATTGGCATTCTCGGCTATACGGTCGTCTTCGGCCTCACCTGCCTCCCCCTCAGCCGAACATTCACGGCGCGAACTCCACGAGCTGACCCCGGCGCAGCCTGACTCATCCTTCGGCGTCATTGGCGAACTCGATGTCAGACCACCGTGCGCACCGCGCCACGCACGCGCAGATGTGCGCCAATAGTTCGGACCAGCCTTACGCGCTCACTCTGGCGAAATCCCACTCGCTCCACCGAGTCGGATGAACCCCAACTCGCTCAGGTGAGAGTGCGCTCGCCCATGCGATGCTTGTAAACGGTCACTTGATCGTCCTAGGCTCCGCCTATGGTCGTTCGCCCGGACTCCAGCGTGCGTCGGACCGCCCGAATCGTTGGGGCCCTTTTCCTTGCGGGCTTCTTGTCATATGGCGTAGGCAACCTCATAGCGACGGGCAACGTCCGCTCCGCTGACGGCAGCGGCTCCACCGCGTTGCTCGTCACCGGCGCCGCGCTGATGCTGCTCAACTCGGCCTTCGTGATCGGCATCGGTGTCCTGATGTTCCCGATCCTGCGACCCCACAACAAGGACATAGCTGCGGGCTACGTGGGCACGCGGATCTTCGAGGGTGTCGTTCTGGCCATCGGTGTCGTGACCCTCATCGTCCTCACCGGCGAACGCGCCAAGGACGTGAATGCCGTCTTCTACAGCGTCGCCGAGGTCGGACTCGGTATCGGAAGCCTCTTCTTCTGCGCTCTGCTCTTCCGCACCGGACTCGTTCCGCGTTTCCTAGCTGTCTGGGGTTTCATCGGCTACGCGTGCTTCGCCGGGGGCAACCTGCTGGAGCTGTTCGGCGTCGCGGGCGCCGGGCTCGTCGGCGCAATCCCCGGTGGATTGTTCGAGCTGACGTTCGGCGTATGGCTGATCGCCCGCGGGTTCGCCTCCACCGCGACCGTCCGCTCGCGCGCGAGCACCTGACTGACATTCCCGAGCACTGGCCCACCGGAGGGTGCGCTCGCTAGGCGGCGTACGCGAGCGCCGAGGGCGTCTGGCGGCCCACGATCGCGGGGGCCTCGTGAACCAGTTCGTCGTTGTCGAGAGCCTCGACCATGAAGAGGGCGAAGTCGACGCGGCGCGTGATGTTGCTCTCGAGAATGGGATCACCCACGTGCCTGCTCCATACGGGCAGGCCCTGGCTCTCGCCCTCCTCAAGATCGCTGCCGCGTACGACGGTCCACCGCGTGTCGCTGGCGAAGATCCGCCGGGCCGCCTCCACCTGGTCGTCGAGATCGGCGAAGCGAGCGAGACGCGCGAGCGGGCCGAAGACCTTCACGATCGTCTTGAGCTTCAGCGAGTACACGTCCTGGCCGTCGAGGGTGATGTGCCATCCGCACGAGAAGATGAGGCGCGCGCCTGGAGGCGCATAGTCGAGCACCGCCTGGGTCGTTCCCGTCGAGTACCCGTGGACGCCTCGCGGGGTCATCACGACGAGAACCCCGTCGCATCCCGCGACAGCGCGCTTGATGACCTCGCGGTCGTCGGTCGCTCCCGGAATGACACTGATGCGCCCCTTGAACGCGTCGAGCTTTCCCACGCTTTGCTCGCGGCACACGCCAATCACCTCGTAACCGCGATCCAGCGACTGCTGGACCATGTACTGCCCAAGCTTCCCAGAAGCCCCAACGATGCACACCCTCATCTCTTCCTCCCATCAGTGGACAGGCACCCAAATTGGCCTGCATTCCGGGCACGACACGAGAAAGAGGACGCTGGCGTCACCGAGGCTCACCAGGGCCGACCCTGAGAGCAGCGGCGTGAGCGAAGGCTTACCCGCGTTTGTCTAGCTTCACAATACTGTGCGCCGACATGAAGGCATAGCGCCCCGGCTCCGAAGGCACGACTCGCCGGGTGACATTCGCATCACTGGCGCAAGCGAGAGTCGATTCGCGGCGCGTAGAAGGATCATGCTCCTCCGCTCCGAGGATCCCCTTGACCCTTCCTCCAAACGGGCCAACTGCATCGACGGACCCACGGAAACGGCCCTCTCGGTAGCTACTACGCTGCCAGTCGTTGCTCGCCGCGAACATTCCGCACGAGTTGTGGCAGGCCGTCTCGTTCGCGTTCAGCACGCCTGGGGCTCGCGCTCTCGCCGGCGAAGCGGGAACGGGACGAGCACCGGGTTGGCGCGACACTCGGGATCTAGTGCCGCGGTCGAGCGAACACCGTGGCAAGGCCGATGCTTACCGTGCGTTGCTTGCCAAAGCAACAGAAAAGGCCCTTGTGCAGGGCCTCTTCATGGGCGGTACTGGGCTCGAACCAGTGACCCCCAGCTTGTCGAGATGGAGCAGGCGTTCGCGCCCGTTCGCCCAGGTGCGCTCGACCCGCATGGTTGAGTGGAATCCGTCCCGCGACCGAACGGCTGAGCGAACGCGAACGAACGCTGAACCCTTGCCATTCTTGCCACGCGTGATTGAACCTCATCGATGCCGTGCTTGGCAACTCTGACGTAAGCACACTCGCGCAGGCGACGTGACACCCCTCGCGGCCAGTGGCGTATACCTGAGAGGTCATGCGCATCCTGGCGCTCGTTACCGCATCGGGAGTCGTCGTCGCGCTGTCCGCATGTGGCAGCCAGACCACCTACGACGTTCGCGCCCCGAGCACGACGACCATTCAGAGCCCGCAGGGCGACGCCAACGTTCGCTGCACGAACGGCCAAACCACGGCCCGCGCGAAGGTACCCTCACGCTCCCGACGGGACAGGCGTCAACGCGGACGGCATTCACTCGTCGGCGTCGCTGCAGTTGACGCGCCGCGCCGACGGATCACTCGTCATCACCTGCACCCCATAGGAGGCGAGAGCCAACGCCGTCAGGGGTCATTGCGAAACACTGGCCCAGGCGGTGTTACTGATCGCCCTGACAGCCGAGCTAGGGAAGTATCTCGAGAAGGTCGATTAGTTCGTTCCGCCGGTAGCCGTGACTCCGAGCGAACCGAAGTAGCTCTTTCGTCTTCTCGATGACCGCTCCGCGCTGTGGAGTACCGACAACAGTGATGCCGTGCCCACGTCGGAACTCAAGCAGACCCTCATCGCGGAGCAGGCGAAGGGCGCGAAAAACGGTGTTTACATTCACACCTAAAACCGCAGCCAGATCTCGAGCCGGCGGCAGGCGCTCCCCCGGCTTCGCCTCGCCGTCCGCAACCGCCCGCCGGATTGCCCCAGCGACCTGTTCGTGCAAGGTTGTTGGATCCTCGTGATCGATCTTGACGGATACCATTGGTGACAGCAATACTATCACCATGACGCACACCTCTATCTTCTCGAAGGTGTTCGGCGATCTCGTACCCGAGTCGCCTTCAGAAGCGGTGATCGAAGAGGCGCGTCGCCGGCAGCGCCGACGCCGCCTCGCAGTCGTAGCGATCCTGGCGATCGCGGCGGTCGCCTATTTTGCCGCGCATCACAATTGGGGAGGCAAGACAACGGCCCCGAGCTCACTCCAGGCGCGCGCCCAGGTGACCCCGCAGCAGACGATCTCGTGCCTGACCGCCCACCATGTTCTCGCTACACCAACGAAGACAAGCCCGGAGTTCCTGAAGGCCCCTGCGCTTCAGGTCTCGTTCGCCCTTATCCCCGGACAACGACAAGATGCGCTCACGATCTACTTTGAGCGCGACGCCGCCACGGCGAAGAACGTCATTGCAGACCTTGCACGTCGATTCCCGACTGTGCGGATCGCCCGCTCTTACTTCACGCAAAAGGACAACGCGGTCGCGTTCTGGAACACGCCAACACGGGCGCGTGCGTCCGACATGACAGTCTCGCGCTGCCTCTAGACCCTGTGGAGGGGCGCGCGTTCAGGGTGCATTGCGCAACGCTGGCGCAGTCTTGACTCCTGTCTCCTGGGTATCGATCTTGTCGCTGTGAATCAATCGCAGATTGCAGTGAGCACACCACGGTCATGGGTCGGTGACCCGCGACTCGGGACATTCGTCCTGTTCCTCGATCGGAAGAAGGTCGGTGCGCTTGCACCGCAAGGGGCCGTGCGACTCCCGTGCTCCGCCGGAAACCACGAGCTGACCGCGCGGCAATGGTGGTACCGAAGCAGGCCGTTCGAATTCGACCTCGCACCGGGTCAGGAGATTCGACTGGTTGTCGACCTCGTCCGCGAAGGCTCGTTACTTCGCAGGATCCTGTTCCTGATGTTCATGCCGTGGCGAGGTGTCGTCGTAAAAGCCGCCGCCTGATCTTGGTACCAGCCAGCGGCTCTGGCGTCATTCCGGAACTCAATGTCATCTTGAGCTCGTGCTGTCTGGTTCGAGTTTGAGAGTTCGGGTTGGCGGCGGCTGACTCGATTCCGGAACGTCGCTCTTGCGAGTTGACCGTCCAGCGTTATGTCGCCGCCGCCTTCCCGAAGACCGTCGAGCGTGACTTGATAGGAGCTTGGCAGCTTGCCTCGATTGAGGTCTGTCCGCTCGCCGGTCGTCTCCAACGGTAGGAGGCGAGAGAGATGATCGTGATCGGAGTGGACGTACACAAGCAGTCGCTGACTGCGGTCGCCGTCGATGAGCTCGGTCGCGGCGTTGCCGAGACGAGCGGGCCGGTCGATGGGTGGGTGATCGACTGGGGTCGGTCGTTGCAGGAGGAGCGGTTGTGGGCGGTCGAGGACTGCCGGCACGTCACACGCGGGATCGAGCAGGCGCTCACGGCAGCAGGTGAGCGGCTGGTGCGGGTGCCGCCGAGGCTTACAGCGCCGCAGCGGCGTCGCGGTCGCACACGGGGCAAATCGGATGCGATCGACGCGCTTGCGATCGCACGGGCCGCGTTGCAGGAGCCGCGGTTGGACGGACCGCGACCGGGCGAGCAAGTGCTGCATGAGCTGAAGCTGCTCGTTGATCACCGCGACGATCTCGTCGACGAGCGACGGCGGGCTCAACAACGGCTGCGCTGGCATCTGCACGAACTCGACCCGAGACTGGCGGTGCCGCTCGGCGCGCTCGACCGCGCCGTCTGGCTTGAGCGGCTCGCCCGTCGATTGGCGCGGAGCGAGCAGAGCACGCAGGTACGGATCGCACGCGAGCTCGTCGCTCGCTGCAAGACCTTGACCCGCTCGATCCTCGCGCTCGACCGCGAGCTCGAACAACACGCACAGCGGCTTGCGCCGCGGCTGCTCGAGCTCGCCGGCTGCGGACCGCTAAGCGCAGCGAAGCTGCTCTGCGAGATCGGCCCGGTCGACCGCTTCCGCTCCGACGCCCAGCTCGCCCGCCACGCTGGCGTTGCACCGCTCGAAGCGAGCTCCGGCAAGAGACAGCGGCATCGCCTCGACCGCGGCGGCAACCGCCAACTCAACTGCGCTCTCCATCGCATCGCAGTCACCCAAGGCCGCTGGCACCCACCCGCACGCGCCTACCTCGAACGCAAACAGAGCGAAGGCAAGACCCGACGCGAAGCGCTCCGCTGCCTCAAACGACAACTCGCACGCACCGTCTTCAACACACTGAAGAACGAACCGCTATTGACATAGGAGCAACGCTGGCGCAGGCGAGCCGGACTCTTCCTGCGGGAGTGCCGATGCGGCGGCGCATGTCGCCATCGCGAGATCTGCCTGCTTGGCACTGTCACTTTTCTTCACGGATATCGAGACGGGAACGGAAGATGATTCGGCTACTCCTCCGCGCGGGACGCGCAAGAGTAGCCAGGCCGTTGCGGGTCTACCCCGACTCCAGCGAACGCCTCTACGCGATCAGCGGCTGCCTCAAGCCAGGCGGAAACAACCTCAAATCTCGACGACTGGACTCCCGACGCGGTACGTGCTGGTGGCCGTCCGCACCGCACGCCGAACGGGCAGGCGTGCGCACATACTCTCGACCAGTCTCATTCGCTCTTCGAGCGATGAGGTCAGTGCGCGCGACCGCGTCGAGGGTCGTTTTAAGTCGCCCAAACGGTCAGCAGAGGGCGCGCCCCTCTACAGTTGATCTCTCCTTTTCCGATCACTCTGATGGTCGCGTGGTCGTCTGATTTGATCGTCAGGTTGATCCCTAGGTTCCCTTGGATCTTTGGATTCAGCCAGCGTGCGTGGTGATGGTGCCGGTCACGCACCCAGGCTGCGATCGTCGCTCGGTCTTTCGATTTGTCGCCGAGCCGCGCGCCTCCGCCGGAGACGGCGAACCATTGAAATGCCGGCTTTGGCGCGATTAGGCGGTCAACCGCGGTTGCGTTCCCGCCGTTGAACGCAGCGATGAGATGGTCGACGAGATGCGCGATCTGACCCTGGGAGCAGCCGCCTGGGTAGCTCCATGCCGGCGTCGTGGTTGTCGCAGCTGCTCGTTGGCTACCGCCCGCACCGATAGCGACTGATGTTCCGAAGGTGAAGAGTGCGATGGCGAGCGCGATGCTTCGTGTGAGCCCGCTCCGCACTGCGCGATGGGACATGTTCGTCATGTTCCTCCTAGCGTTCGTGTGCGTTGTGGATTCATCGGGCTGAGGTAATCGAATCGCTGCCGAGGGGTGAGCAGTCAAGGCTGGGCAAGCGCGCGTGCGACGTCGAGCAGCGTCTGGGGTCCGGTGCCTTCAGTCTGGATCATCACGTAGATGCCGTTGATCACGGTGGCGCCGACTCCCAGCGAGGCGCCTCTGCTCCACGAACCCGAAAGCGGGTCGGCGTACAGGCTGCCGACGGGTGGGAACCCCCCGTGGATGAAGCCCGCCATGGTCGCGAGTGTCGAAGACGGCGCTTCCTGAATCAGGATGTACGGCTGCGTTCGATCGATATGGCCGTTCTTGTTGAGCGTGCCGTAGCCGAGCTCGAGCCCTGGGCCGGTCTGCTTCGGCGTACCGCCGGAGAACGTGGCGCTCAGCGATTGCTGCTCGGCGTGAACGAGCGGCAACCCGGCAACATGCGAGCCCGCCCAGAGTGCGTTTGGGTAGGCGGCCGCGATCGCCACGCCATTCAGTGCGACGGCGGGGCCGTCGCCAGCGTTGGTAAGCGAGGGCCGCTCGGGGACCTCGGCCGGTGTCGGCCGCGCGAAGTTGGTGGCGTCGTACGGGATCGTTTCGATGCTGTCGATCCCGATGCTCAAGTGGGGACCTTCGAGGAGGATCGGCTTGTGCGAGGAGTGGTCGAGGGCGACTTTCTCGGTGCCGCCGTCGCTAGTCGGGAACACGAGCCAGTCGACCGTCTGCCCGTTGACCTTGCCGGTGCCGGTTTCGTGAGCCTGGCCCGATGCGAGGGCCTGCCGGTAGCTGTCGGCGAAGCCGGCGAGACCAGGGTCGAGCGTCGGCTTCGGCCGCGAGACCGTGTGAGGCGTCGTGCCGTTGTTGCCGGATGCGTTGCAGCTAACACGCGCCTTTGTTGCTGCGACTGGATGGGCGGCGATCCAGGCGCAGTCGTAGACGACCCCGTGCGAGGTGAAGCCTCCCTGCGGTGTCTCGAGTACGTCGTCGAGAATCACTGAGCGGTTCCGTGTGACGTCCCGGCGCAGACCGCGAGCGGCGTCGTACCAGACTTCGTCGCGCTGCATCACAGGCTGCGCGTTGCCGCTCGCGATGTCGACCAGGCCGGCCCCGGTCGGCGTCTCCATGACGACGTGAACGACGGGCTGCGTGCCGATCGCGGCGAGCGCCATGTCGGTCAGAGTTCCGTGCGAGCGCTGCCACGGCGCGACGAGCACGACTACGGTCGCCGCGGCGACGAGCGCGGCCGCTGAGAGAACGGAGGGGCGCGACAGTCGCAGCCGGGATGGTGCGCTCGCGCTCGCGTGCGCTCTTGCCGGCGCCGTTGTCGTCGCGGCAATCGCATCGGCGATCGCGAGCAGCTCGGGCTCGTCGGCGAACAGGTCGATCAGCTCGGCGTCGGCGAATGAGGTCTCTGCGGTCCGGTTCATGGCGTGATCCCTTCCTTCTCAAGGTGGGCGCGCAGCGTGCGTAGCGCGCGGCTGAGCCTGGCTCGGCACGCTTCTTCGCTGACGCCGAGCTGGGCGGCGATCTCTGCGAAGCGACGACCCTCGACGACCTTCAGGACGACGACGTCCTGCTGCTCGCGAGGCAAGGCGGCAATTCCCTGAGCGAGGGTTCTCGCGACATCGACGCCGTAGTCGTCGGGCGATCGATGTTCGAGCCGGGCTTCTTCGAGGGAGATGACCTGCGCCGACGGTGTGCTCTGCCGGCGCTGCTGATCGATCAGCCGACGCCGAGCCACCGTGTAAAGCCAGGCGAGCACCGGCGGCGATTCCGCCGTTGATCGCTCGAGGCCGGAAACCGCCTCTGTAAAGACTGTCTGGGTGACGTCCTCAGCGTCCTCGCGGCTGCGTGTCCGCCGCCGCACATAGCGGTAGACCTGCCCGTAGTAACGGCGATGCGCCGCTCCCGCTCGGTCAGCCACTCCCTTTAAGTCGTGCATCTGCAGAAAACGTGACGCCGCCCGCCGTTCATAGAGCACCCGCAACGCACCCGGATCGCGAACGCTGTCCTCAGAAATGCGAAGTCCATACCTCTCCCTACCGGAAGACACCCGCCATCTAGCTTGCCGACCCCACTCTCCCTCAGGTCACCGCCTGGACTGACGTCCCGGACAAATCCACGCACGCCGCGGTCGCGCTTGAGGCGTATCCTGTGCTCGATGCCACGCACTCGGTCGCTGTTGCTCACGCTCGTGATAGCGGTCGCCGTCGGCATCGCCTTCGCGTTCACGATCATCGGACTGATCGCTGAGGCAGTCGCGATTCTCGTGCTCATCGCGCTCGCGCTCCGTGGAGTCACTCGTGTCCTACACCACGCACGGTAGGACCCGGTTCGTTCTCTGACGCTGCGCGGTCAGAGGTTCATGGTCACGACAAGCCACGACCTCGCAAGTCATCCAGCCGGTCTTCAGGAACCGTACTGACTGACCCCCAACAGCACCTCTGGGGATCGCCGTCTCACCGGCGAAGCGGAAACGAGGCGAGCACCGGCTTGGCGCGCAACTCGGGACCTTCTCCTGCGGTCGAGCGAACAACGTGGCAAGGCTGAGCCGTGCGGACCGTTGCCGTGTAGGGCAACAGAAAAGGCCCTTATGCAGGGCCTTTTCATGGGCGGTACTGGGCTCGAACCAGTGACCCCCAGCTTGTCGAGCTGGTGCTCTCCCAACTGAGCTAACCGCCCCGAAGCGACACAGAAGAGTGAAGCGACACAGAAGAATACAGTCAGCCGGCTCGGCCCCTCCCGACCGCTCCCCCCATTCGCCGCACTGACCTACGTCGATTCTTGCCGGGAGCCGCTTGACGCTATAGACGCCACCGCCCGGATCAGATAGCGCGGGCCGGACAACGGGAATATCGGCGTCGTCGCGGAGTCCTTGTCTGGGACATCTACAGAGAAGGACGGCGACCATGGACGAGCTTGCTCCCAAGACGACCACCGACGAGCTGCACCTCCGTCTCGAGCTAGCCCGCCGCGCGAGCGGCGGAATCGAGGTCACGCTCTACTGGAGCGCCCACGACAACAGCACGAGCATCGAGGTCTGGCACGCAGCCTCGGAGGAGACCCTGGCCTTCGGCGTTGCCCGCGAGCAGGCCCTCGAGGCCTTCTACCACCCCTTCGCACATCTACCGGCAGCGCCGACCGAGCCGGTCCCGGTTCCCCACCCGTGACAGCACTGCTGGCGCCGGGGCGCGTGGGCAACGACTCCTCCGGCGGGCCGTGGTCGGACGGGCCGGTTCCCCGGAGGCGGTTCTGTCATGCTCGCCCGGACGCACCGGTCGTCACACTCATCACCGCTCGATGGAGCGTTCGCTCGATCCCTCTCGGCTCGGAGACCACCTCGATCGGCTCTTTCGAGCCGCCTGGGCGCTCTGCGGCTCTCGCGAGGACGCCGAGGACCTCGTCCAGGAGACGTACGCACGCGTGCTCGCCCGGCCGCGCCTGCTTCGCAACGAGGACGACCTCGGCTACCTCCTTCGTGCGTTGCGCAACACCTTTCTGAACCGGAAGCGCAGCGAGAGCCGTCGACTGCAGCCCGGGCCGCTGCCGGAGCAGCTCGATCTCGTGGCCGACCCGCAGGCGCGCCGTCCGGAGGATGCGCTCGCGGCAACCGAGCTCTACGCAGCGATCGCGGCGCTTCCCGACGATTTCCGCGACGTCCTCGTCGCCGTCGACATCGCCGGACTCTCGTACCGGGAGGCGGCACACGCTCTCCGGATTCGCGAAGGGACAGTGATGAGCCGCCTCTACCGCGCCCGGCAGCAGGTCGTGCGCCGGATCGACGGCGCCTCAACCTGAGCCGCTGACCCCGACCGTTCCGATGAGCACCTTCTGGCCCGAGGACGCCTGATCCCCGTCCGCGCGTTCGCGCGTGATCGTCAGCGTCGGAAAGTCCTTCGGTGACACTCCGGCCCAGAGCGTGACGTTCCGTCCCTCGTTGAAGGTCCCGATCGGAACGAGCACGCCGGCCCGATTGCGAAGCCACCCCTCGTAGAACCGCCCGCCGTCGAGGCGAGGGAGCCCGGTTGCGGCGAGGGTGATCCGCCAACCCGACGACGTCTGCACGAGTGTCGCATCGCCTCTGGCGCCCGGATCCAGCGCAGTGGGTCCGAGCGCAGCCTTCAGATGCTCACCGGACGTCCCCGAGTCGACCACGGCGATCGCGATGACCGCGGCCACCGCCGCGGCCGCGCCGGCGCCGATCACGACTCCGCGGCGGGCCGGTCGAGCGCGACTGGTTCGTCGCTGCTTCTCGATCCCGGCGCGAAGTGCGGCAGGCGCGACGACCTCTGCGGCGGCGCTCTGCGCGAGCGCCACCGCGCGCTGCTGCTCGGCGAGGCGGTCGGCAAGCTCGGTCGATCCGGCCACCTGCGCCTCCACCACCGCGCGGCGGTGCGGCGCAAGCGAGCCGTCTGCGAGCGCTGCCAACTCGGCGATCTCCCGACCGCCGTTCTCCTCCCCTCGACGGTGTCTCATCGACACGACGACCCGAAGCGTAACCCGGGGCGGGCGCGGCCTGCGGGGCGCCGCGAGGGATCAGAGCACAAGGCCTCCATGACCGTAAAGACACCCAGTCGACCAGGGCTATTCCCCCTCTGCCCGCCAACGGGTTCGCCGCCTTCCGGAATAGGCGCGGGACGGCCGGTGTCTTCAGCACACGAGAGATCAATGCCACTCGGAAAGGATCTGACATGAACGTACTGATCGTCGCGCTCGACGCGGTCGTCCCCCCGGCGGTATCGGAGGAGGCCGACGTCCTCGTCATCGCACCTGCACTGAACTCGAAGCTGCACCACTGGCTGTCGGACGACGATGCCGCGCGACGGAGGGCGAAAACACTCGCCGAAGCGCTGGTCGAGTTGCTGAAGAGGGACGGCGTGCGCGCAGAGGGCCGGGCCGGCGATTTCGATCCACTGCAGGCGATCGCGGATGCGCTGTGGACGTTTCCCGCCGATGAGATCGTGATCGCGGGTCGGCCGCCACGTTCGAACGGGCTCGATCAGCTCGCGTCGCGCATGCGCGACCGCTTCGCGCTTCCAATCCGGGCCGTCGATTCGCTCGCGAGCTCTGCGTAGGCATCGGCCACGGAATAGACGGACGCCAGCCGGTGTCTCTAGCCGGCGAACACCACAATCGGGAAGGACGGGCAATGAGCACTCACAAGCGATTGGAAAGGTCACACCAGGGTTGGCCGATGCGTCTCGCGGTTTCCGCGATCGCCGCCACCGCACTCGTCTGTGCGACAGGCGCCGTGGCGGCTCGCGGACACGCCTCACCGGACCGCCAGACATACAGGAGCCTGCACAGGCTCGGCGACCCGAAGTCGGCGCAGGCAAGGCTCGAGCGCGGCCGGTTGGCGGTCGAAGGCACGAGGGCGGACGACAAGATCGCGCTTCGCCTGAAGGCCGGCGATCCGAGCACGCTCCAGGTCGACTTCGGCGACGACGGCTCGGCCGAGTTCGAGTTCGCACGCGCGAAGGTCGGAGCGATTGCGGTCGAGGCCGGGCTCGGAGACGACCTCGTTCGCATCGACGAGAGCAACGGGGTCTTCAGCGACAAGATCCCGACGATCCTGGACGGCGGCCCGGGCGACGACAATCTGGCCGGGGGCTCCGGAGCGGAGACGCTCGTCGGGGGCAGTGGCAACGACCGGATCGACGGCAACAAGGGCAACGACAGGGCGTCCATGGGCGCCGGCGACGACACCTTCGTCTGGGATCCCGGCGACGGCAGCGACACCGTCGAAGGCCAGGACGGCAACGACACGATGCTCTTCAACGGAGCCGCAGGCGCCGAGCACGTCGACCTGTCGGCCAACGGCAACCGGCTCCGGTTCTTCCGCGACGTCGCCAGCATCACCATGGACACCGCCGGCGTCGAACAAGTCGACTTCAACGCCCTCGGCGGCGCCGACGTCGTCACCGTCCACGACCTGACCGGCACCGACGTCAAACACGTCAACGTCGACGAGAGCGACCCAGCCGGCAGCGGCACCGGCGACGGCCAGCCCGACCAGGTCATCGTCGAAGGCACCGCCGGCAACGACCAGATCACGGTCAGCTCGGACGGGAACAGCGTGACCACGTCCGGTCTGCCGGCGGAGGTCGTCGTTCAGCACCCCGAGACGATCGACCGGCTGGAGGTCGACGGGCTCGGCGGCAACGACAGCATCTCGGCCGTCGGCCTTGCAGCACAGACGATCGGCCTCACGCTCGATGGTGGTGACGGCAGCGACAACCTGGCCGGGGGCCAGGGCGTCGAGACGCTCGTCGGGGGCAGTGGCAACGACCGGATCGACGGCAACAAGGGCAACGACAGGGCGTCCATGGGCGCCGGCGACGACACCTTCGTCTGGGATCCCGGCGACGGCAGCGACACCGTCGAAGGCCAGGACGGCAACGACACGATGCTCTTCAACGGAGCCGCAGGCGCCGAGCACGTCGACCTGTCGGCCAACGGCAACCGGCTCCGGTTCTTCCGCGACGTCGCCAGCATCACCATGGACACCGCCGGCGTCGAACAAGTCGACTTCAACGCCCTCGGCGGCGCCGACGTCGTCACCGTCCACGACCTGACCGGCACCGACGTCAAACACGTCAACGTCGACGAGAGCGACCCAGCCGGCAGCGGCACCGGCGACGGCCAGCCCGACCAGGTCATCGTCGAAGGCACCGCCGGCAACGACCAGATCACGGTCGTTGGCCGCAACGGCGCAACAAGCGTGCGGGGGCTTCCCGCGGCCGTGACCGTCACGGGCGCCGAGGCCGCAAACGACACGCTCACGATCGACGCGCTCGACGGCAACGACCGTGTCGTTGCAGCCGCCCTTGCCGCAAGTGCCGGCAAGCTGACGATCGACGGCGGAAACGGCAACGACGTGCTGATCGGAGGCGCCGGCGACGACGTGCTGGCCGGCTCCGCCGGCAACGACCTCCTGATCGGCGGCCCCGGGCAGGACAGCCTCGACGGCGGGACCGGAACCAACATCCTCATCCAGTGACCGGGTCGGAGCGCGACGACGCTCCGACCCAACTCGGAATCAGGCGGGCGGCCACAAGGCCGCCCGCCTGCACCGACGTTCACCGCTTCAGGGCATCATCTCGGGTTGCATGAAGCTCGGCCTGTTCACGACCGCGCTGCGGGAGCTCTCGCTCGAGCAGGTCGCAGGCTGGGCCGGAGCGGCCGGGTTCGACACGCTCGAGATCGCGTGCTGGCCGGCAGCGAGAAGCGAAGAGCGGCGTTACGCAGGCGTCTGTCACCTCGACGTGACCTCCTTCGACGCGGACGAGATTCACGCAATCACGGCGCGTCACGGCGTCGAGATCTCTGCGCTTGCCTACTACCCGAACAACCTCCATCCGGACGACGCTCACCGCGAGCGGGTCAACGCGCACCTGCGAACCGTGATCGACGCCGCGTCCCGCCTGGGAGTGGGCACGGTGTGCACGTTCGTCGGGAACGACAAGCATCGACCACTCCCCGAGAACCTCGAGCGGTTTCGAGCAATCTGGCCGCCGCTCGTCGACTACGCCGGCCAGCGCGACGTTCGGATCGCGATCGAGAACTGCCCGATGATCTTCTCCTACGACGAGTGGCCGGGCGGCGGAAACCTCGCCTGGTCGCCCGCGATCTGGGACGAGATGTTCGAGGCGATCCCGGCCCCCAACTTCGGCCTCAACCTCGATCCGTCGCACCTGATCTGGTTGATGATCGACGTCGAGCGCGCCGTCTACGACTTCGGGGACAGGATCTTCCACACACATGCGAAGGACATGGAGATCCGGGCAGACGGCCTCTACCGGCACGGCACGCTCTCGGCGGGCATCGGTTGGCAAGTGCCGCGGCTGCCCGGCCTCGGGCAGGTGGACTGGTCGCGCTTCTTCGCCGCTCTCTCCGGCGTCGGTTACGACGGCGCGGTCTCCGTCGAGCATGAGGACCGGGCGTTCGAGGGCGACCTTCAGCTCGTCGAGCGCGGGCTGCTGATCGCGCGGAACACGCTTCGACCGTACGTCGAATAGAACGACGCGCTCCGTACCTCAGTCGAAGTGGACGACGGCTCCCTCGCCGGCGTCGGGCAGCGGCAGCGATTCGGCCTCTGAGACGACGGCGTCGCGCGCCGCGTGCGCGAGCCGCTGCCAGACCCGGATCGTCACCGTCCGCCCGGCGCGGCGCCAGGTGCCGACGACCTTCCCTGCGACGAGGAGCGCGCCCGGCCAGACACGCGGCGTCCACAGCTCGCGGCGCCGGCTCTCGTCCGGTACGAGAAGCGCACGGTCCTCGCTCGTGACGCCCAGTGTGTAGGCATCCCCGCTCGGGAGCAGCAGAGCAGCGGCCGCGGGCGCCGGCGGCTCACGGACGGCGGGCTCGTCGCGGGCGAGCAGGCGGCTCTCGCCCCACGGCGTCAGCACCGGGATCAGCTCGGCGCCGAGCTCGTCGAACGTCCTGACTGCTTTCTGGGCGCCGATGCCCGCCCACTTGGCGAACCCCTCCGGCCCCGCCGGGCCGAAGACGTGCAGGTAGCGGCGCGCCAGCTCCAGGGTCGCCTCCGCGGCATCGATCTCGGGCGCAGGGACGGTCCACACCGTGGGTTGTCGTGCGCCCTCCCACCGAATCGCGAGCGTGCCCGTCAAGGCGGCGTAGCGAAGGTTGTTCCCGTGCGTGCCCAGCGCCCGCCCGGCGTCGCCGTACCTCATGCGAGCCCCGTCGAGGACGACGTGCGCACGCGCCGCCAGATCGTGCGCCCGCTCACGAATCTTGCCGCCGTCCGGCAGCCTGCCGAGGGTGAAGACGGCGAGGTCCGGCGCCGCGACGACGTACACCTGGTACCTCGGCCCCCACACCTGCACGAGCGCGGGGTCGTCCCACGCGTACGGCCCGGTGCCTTCCACCCGTGCGTGGATGGAGAGGACCGCGGCGCGCGGCATGCTGTCCTGGAGACCGGCCCACGCCACGCGCCGAAGCGAACGTTGTCCCACTGGGAGCCGCTGATCGAGCGCTCCGACCCGTCGCCGGAACGCGAGGATCTGCGTTCGCGTGAGCCTCAGCCGCGAGATCGGCACGTCACCGGAGGTCTCATGCCCCGAGATCGTAGAGTGGGACCACCTAACGGAGGTCGAAAACAATGGACTCAGGTGCATCTACACCAGCGGGGGATCAGTACCCGGTGCAGTTCTCGGTCGAGTATCCGGACCGGCAGCTCGATCGGCTGTCGACGGCATTCAGGATCATCTACGTGATCCCGATCGCGATCGTCCTGGGCGCGATCGGCGGCGACTGGGGCGGCGGCTGGCAGGGAAATGGCGAGTGGATGGCGGCGGGCGGCGCCGGTCTGCTCTTCTTCCCGACGCTCCTGATGATCGTGTTTCGACAGAAGTATCCGCGCTGGTGGTTCGACTGGAACCTCGAGCTGGCGCGATTCGAGAACAGGGTGGGTGTGTATCTCGGGTTGCTCGACGACCACTACCCCTCTACCGACGAGCACCAGGCGGTCACACTCGACTTTCCGTATCCGGACGCGAAGGACGGCCTGAACCGCTGGCTTCCGCTCGTCAAGTGGTTTCTCGCGATTCCGCACTACATCGTCCTGTTCTTCCTGTTCCTCGCGGCGCTCGTGTGCGTGATCCTCGCCTGGTTCGCGATCCTCTTCACGGGGCGCTATCCCAGGGGCCTCTTCGACTTCGTCGTCGGAGTCGGGCGCTGGGCCAATCGGGTCGGGGCTTACGCGTTCATCCTGGTGACCGACCAGTACCCGCCGTTCCGGCTCAGCCCGTAACGGCCGGGGTCGGAGCCGCCGGTCAGGCTCATGGCGGTCGCTGAGAGCCCGAGCACTGCGCCGCCGCCGCGCGGCGCCGGGCTCTCGTCCGCCGACGCGGAACGAAGGCTCGCCGCCCGCGGCCCACTGGAACCGTCCGGCTCGAGCCGCTCCTACGCGAGCATCGTTCGCGCCAACCTGCTCACGGTCTTCAACCTGATCCTCGCCTTCTTCGGCTCGATCACCCTCGTGTTCGGCTCGTGGCAGGATGCGCTCTTCCTCGGCGTCCTGGTCTCCAACACGCTCGTCGGGATCACCCAGGAGGTGCGCGCCAAGCGCGCACTCGACCGGCTCTCGGCTCTCGTCGTCCCGACCGCCACCGCGCTCCGTGACGGGGCGCCGCGTCGACTCGACCGCGACCTGGTCGTCGTCGGCGACCTCGTCGTCCTCCAACCGGGCGACCAGTTGATCGCCGACGGGCGGCTCGAGTCGAGCGAGGGACTGTTGCTGGACGAGTCGATCTTGAGCGGCGAGTCGAGCCCGGTCCGTCACACAGCGGGCGACGAGCTTCACTCCGGCTCGTTCGTGTCCGAGGGAACCGGCCGCTACACGCTGACCGCGGTCGGCCCGGACAGCTATGCCGAGCGCATCACCGGCCAAGCGCGGGTGTTCCGCCATCCGCGCTCTCCACTCGAGCGTGCGATGAACCGGCTCCTCTACGTCCTCGTCTGCGTGATGCTCCCGCTCGGCTCGCTGCTCGGCTATGCGCTCTGGGAGCGCAAGGCGCCGATCTCCACGGCGGTCTCGACCTCCGTCGCCGCGATCGTGACGATGGTTCCCGAGGGCTTGATCCTGCTCGTCAGCGTCACCTTCGCGGTCTCCGCGGTGCGCATGGCACGTCGAGGCGCCCTCACGCAGCAGCTGAACGCGATCGAATCGCTGGCGTCGGTCGACATCGTCTGCCTCGACAAGACCGGCACGCTCACGGAGCCACGGCTGCGGGTCAGCGAGCTCGTCCCCGCGAACGGCGACGAGCCTGCGCTGGCTCGAGCGCTCGGGCGATTCGCTGCCGCGGCGAGCGCGCGGAACGCAACCCTGGACGCGATCGCACGCCGGTTTCCAGCCGAGCCGCACGAGCCGGATGAGGTGGTCCCGTTCTCGTCGCGCTGGCGCTGGAGCGGCAGCCGCCACGACGACGTCACCTACGTGCTCGGGGCACCGGAGCTCTTCCCGCTCGGCGGCCTGAACGCACGCGCCGAGCAAGAGGCGAGGTCGGGGAGGCGCGTCCTCGCGCTGGGACGCACGGATGCGCGGCTCGAGGGTCACGACCCCGCCGACGGCCCACCGGCGGCACTCGAGCCACTCGGGCTGGTCGTGCTCGCCGAGCAGTTGCGCCCGAACGCACGAGCGACCGTCGAGTTCTTCCTCGCCCAGGACGTGCAGCTGAAGGTGCTCTCGGGCGACCGCCCGGAGACGGTCGCGGCGATCGCCGCCGACGTCGGCATCCCGAACGCCGCGGGCGCGGTGGACGGCCGCGACCTGCCGCCGGACGACAAGACGCTGCGCGCGCTGCTGCGTCGACACAGCGTCGTGGGCCGAATCTCGCCGGACGGAAAGCGGCGCGTGATCGAGGCGCTGCGGGCCGACGGCCACTACGTGGCGATGATCGGCGACGGCGTGAACGACGTCCCCGGTCTGAAGGCAGCTCGGCTCGCGATCGCGCAGGGCAGCGGCGTCCAGATGGCGCGCAGCGTCTCGGACCTCGTGCTCGTGAACGACGACTTCGGGGTCGTGCCGCACCTCGTCGCAGAGGGGCGACGCATCCTGCGCAACCTCCAGCGAGTCACGAAGCTGTTCGTCGCCAAGTCGGTCTTCGCAGCGTTTCTGATTCTCTCGATCGGGATCGCACCGGCCGCCTACCCGCTGCTGCCCAGGCAGCTCACGCTCGCCGCATCCGTCGCAGTCGGCATCCCCTCGTTCTTCCTCGCGCTGGCCCCGAGCCGCGGAGCCGTGACGTTGCGCGGCTTCCTGCGCGGTGTCTCCCACTTCTCGGTCCCCGCGGGCACGGCCCTCGGCCTCGGCGTCCTCTCGAGCTACCTGGCGGCGCTCGAGGTCGTCAATCTGCCGCTCGCCCAGGCGCGCACGGTTGCCGAGACCGTGCTGATCGTCGTCGGCCTCTACCTGATCGTCGTGCTCGAAGCGTCGGGCCGGCGTCGCGGGGCGGCGGTGCTCACTCTGTGCGTCGCGCTCGCGGCTGGATACGTCGCGGTCCTCTCGATCCCGTTCGGTCGCACGTTCTTCGCACTGGCAGCACCGAGCTTCACGATCGGGTCGATCGCAGCGGGTGGCTGCCTCGTGGCGATCGGCTTCCTCGCGCTCAGCTCGGACTCCTTCCTACCCGGGGGTGCAGCCCTCGAGGAGCGCACGACATCGCGGCGCAGGCGCTAGACAGACTCCCAGAGCCGATGTCACCAGCAGACCCGGAAGCCATCGCCCGTCTCACCGCCGCACCGGAGCGGAGCGCGATCCTCCTCGACGTCGACGGGACGCTCGCACCGATCGTCGCGCGGCCGGAGCTTGCACACGTGCCCCCGGAGACGCGCGCAGAGCTCTCACGGCTCGCGCGGCGGTATGCGCTCGTGGCCTGCGTGAGCGGCCGCAGCTCCGAAGACGCGCGGAAGGTCGTCGGAGTCGACGAGCTCGTCTACGTCGGCGAGCACGGCCTCGAGCTCGACTCCGCGGCGAAGGAGTGGCGGCAGACGATCGACCGGTTGGTCGAGTCCGTCCACCTGCCCGTCGAGCGCAAGGTTCTCTCGGCGTCGTTTCATTTCCGGGAGGCGACGGACCCGGCCGCGGCGCGCGAGGAGCTCGAGCGGGTCGCGGAACGAGCCGTCGCCGCAGGCCTGCATCCGCGCTGGGGACGAATGGTGCTCGAGATCCGCCCACCCGTCGACGCCGACAAGGGCAGCGCCGTCAGACAGCTGCTCGAGCAGCACAAGCTGCGGCGTGCGCTCTACGCCGGTGACGACGCGACCGACGTCGACGCGTTTCGCGGGCTCGACGGGCTCGAGGTGGCCGTGCGCGTCGCGATCACGTCCGCCGAAGGGCCGGCCGAGCTGAGCCGAGAGGCCGACATCGTGCTGCGCTCGACAGACGCCTTGCTCGAGCTGCTGCGGCGGCTGTGAGCCGCCGCGACGACCGGGTCAGCGTTCGCCGCGCCGTCGTTGCTTCTGCGCGTGCGCATGCGGCCGTGCCGCGAGGATCGCGAGCAGCCCCACGGCGACGAAGTTCTTGAAGCTCGGGTCGGGCCAACGCACCTGCGCAGTCCCGTGGAACCAGTTCGGATCGACGAGGAACACGATTCCGGTGATCACGACCTTGGGGAACCAGCCGACGACGAGGAACAGCGTCGCGAGCACGATTCCCCAGAAGCCGAGCTCCGGCAGGCCGATCGCGTGGGCGAAGTCGAGCACGTTCCACGCGAGCCAGAAGACGAGCGGACCGAGCAGCAGCATCGCGGCGAGCGCAACGACCGCAACCACGAGCCCGCCGGCGACCAGGGCGCCGATCCCGAGGATGCGCAGCAGCAGGTGCAGAGGGCTCACGACGACAGCTTACGACGACGACGCGTCACGCACGGGCTCTAGCGAAGCGCCCGGAGCGCGTTCACGATCACCGCGACGTCGATCCCCTCCTGGAGGAACGCGCCGTCGACGGGCGGGATCAAGCCGGCCGCGGCGAATCCCATCGCGACGAGGCTCACCACCATCCCGGCGAGAACGCTCTGGCGGGCGATCGCCAGCGAGCGCCGCCCGATCTGGAGCGCCTCCGCGACGAGCCTGATGCGATCCACGATGATGACTGCGTCCGCCGTCTCCGAGGAGACGGTCGCCCCGGCCGCGGCGATCGCGATCCCGACGTCGGCCAGCGCGAGTGCGGGAGCATCGTTGACGCCGTCGCCGACCATCACGACCGGACGAAGCTCGGGCTGCGTGACGAGGGAGCGCACGACCTCGAGCTTCTCCTGCGGCGTTCGGTCGGCGTAGACACGATCGATTCCGGTCATCCGCGCCACCTCGTCGGCGACATCGAGCCGATCTCCGGTCACCATCGCGACGTGACGGGCTCCGGATGACCGCAGCAGCCCGACGAGCTCGGGCGCGTCGGGGCGCAGGTGGTCGCCGAGCACGATCGCGCCGGCGACGCGACCGTCGATCCCCACGAACACGGTCGCCTGACCGTCCAGTCCTGCGGGAGCGAGATCGGCGCCGAGGTAGCCGAGTCGCCGCAGGAGCTTCGCGCTCCCGGCCGCGACCCGGCGGCCCTCGACCTCGCCCTCGACCCCCTCGCCCGGCGCCTCCATCGTGTTCGTCGGAAGCGAGAGCCGGAGCCCACGCTGCTTCGCCGCCTGGACGAGCGCCGCCGCCACGACGTGCAGCGAGACCTGGTCGACCGAGGCCGCGAGACGCAGGATCTCCTCGTCGGGGAGACCGTCGAGGACGACGAGCCGGTCGACGGCAGGCGAGCCGGTGGTCAATGTGCCCGTCTTGTCGAGGAGGATCGTGCGGGCTCGGCCGAGCTGCTCGATCACGCCCGCGCCCTTGACGATCACGCCGCTCCGCGCCGCCCGAGACACGCCGGCGATGAGAGCGATCGGCGCGGCCAGGATCAACGGGCACGGTGTCGCAACCACCATCACCGCCAGGAAGCGAACCGGATCCCGGGTCAACGCCCAGGCGAGACCCGCGACGACGAGCGTCACCGGCAGGAAGAAGGCGGCGTACCGGTCTGCGATCCGCACGAACGGCGCGCGCTGCACTTCGGCCTCTCGCACGAGCCGGACGATCGCGGCGTACGCACTCTCGGCGGCCCGTCGCGTGGCGCGGAGATCGAACGGCGCCCCTGCGTTCGTCGAGCCGCTGCGAATCGACTCACCGCTCGTGTACGACGCCGGCAACGGCTCTCCCGTCAGTGTCGACTCGTCGATCACCGCTTCGCCGTCGACAAGGCCGTCGACCGGTACGACCTCCCCCGGTCTCACGACGACGACGTCGCCGGGGACGACGTCGTCGACCGCCACCTCCTCCAGCGCGTCGCCGCGCCGACGGTGCGCCTGTCGCGGCGCACGCGACAACAGCGACGTCAATTCGCGCCTCGCGCGACCGGCTGCGAACTCTTCGAGCGCGTTCCCGCCGGCCAGCATCAACGCGACGACGGCGCCGGCCAGATACTCGCCGAGCGCAAGCGCCGAGGCGATCGCGACCAGCGCAATCGCGTCGACGCCGACGTCCCGCCGTACCAGCGCCCGACCGACCGACCACGTCAGCGGCGCGAGCACGAAGGCGGCGGTCGCCGCCCACGCGATCCCGGAGGCGTGCGTCGCTCCGGTCAGCCACAGGATGCCGCCTGCGACGATCCCCAGCATCGACAGCACGACGACGGCGCGAGCGCCCCAGGAGGCCACGGATCCTCGGTCGATCGACCACACCATGCAGCTCGTCCTAGACGCCGGTTTGCTCGCGAGCGGCCGGCTCTTGCACGATCAGGACAGGACGCCGTGTCATCCCGAGCAACGGCCGCGACGTGCTGCCGAGCACGGCACGCTTGACCCGGCCCAGCCGGCGCGAGCCGACGACGACCATGTTCGCGTCGATGTCCTCCGCGAGCCGGGCGATCTGCTGCGGTGCGTACCCGAGCAGCAACTCGGCCCGTGCGGGCACACCCCGCTCGCGGGCTCGTTCGAGGGTGTCCCGCAGGACGGGATTGTCCTCCGGCGCCGGCACGCGATTCGGCGGAGCCTGCGGCTCGTCCGAACCTGCCACGAGCCCGACGAGCGGCGTGACGTAGACGAACGTGACGGTTGCGCCTTCGTCCGCCGCGAGCTCGAGCCCGACCTCGACGGCTTCCTTCGCCGACTCGGTGCCGTCGGTCGCGATCAAGATCGTCTTCATCCCGGCCTCCTTCGCTTCCGCTGCCTCGTAGGCAGTGTGACGCCCGGCGCGGGCGAGTGTCATGAGGGCGTCCACTGATCGGCGCCGACCCCGCAGCCCTCGCCATACTGGCTCGATGAGCTGCACGCACCTCGGTGAGATCCGGGTGACCACGCTGCCGGGAGCGATCGAAGGTTGCCAGGCGTGCCTGAAGACCGGCGGCTGGTGGGTGCACCTGCGCATGTGCGAGATCTGCGGGCACATCGGATGCTGCGACCAGTCGCCGAACAAGCACGCGACGGCGCACTTCCACGAGACCTCGCACCCGATCATGCGCTCGGCCGAGGACGGCGAGGACTGGTCCTGGTGTTACGTCGACGAGCTCGCGTTCGAGCTCGCGTAACGGACCCCGAAGGGCGGTAGTCCTCTCCGGACGACCGCCCTTCGACGAACAGCGCGCCCACGCGTTACTGGACGCTGACGAACTGGAAGTTGCTGTCGACGTAGACCGTCACCGGCGAACCGTCGGCCTTCGTCATGTGCGCCTCGTAGGCGGCGATCCCGTCGGCGTCCGTCTCGACGCGGACGATCGTGCCGCCCGGGACCTTGTCCTGGGCGATCGCCGTCACCTTGGCGAGGACGCTCCCGGCCAGGACGGTCTCGTCGCTCCGCTGGTGGCCCCACGGGTTCGCCGCGGTCGCGCCGGGCGGAGCGGACGGAGCGCCGGCCGCGGCCGGCGCCGTGGTCGTCGTCCCGGAGGACGAGCCCGAACCGGTGGCCGCCGACGCGATCCCGTAGCTGCCTCCCGCGATGCCGACGACCATCGCGGTGAGCGCGGCCGCCTTGCCGATCGTGGGGCGATTCGTGGTGGTTGACATGCTGTCTCCTTCGCGTTGTGCGCTTCGATCGAGCGCTTTCATTCAGCGTGCCGCGAGGGCATGGGAGTCTCCTGAGCGACGCCTGGGAGATCCCTCCGGAAGCTGATGACCGCTACTGTCGGTCGGGGTGTTGGGCGGGGTCGACGTCGCGTGAGCCTCTGTTGAGGTTTCGCGCCCTGGGGTCAGAGCGTCAGTTGGCGGTTGACTTGGGCACCGCCAACACGGTCGTCTTCCAGCGCGGCGCAGGGATCGTGCTGTTCGAGCCGTCCGTGGTCGCGATCGACGACCGGACCGGAGAGGTGCAGGCGGTCGGCGATCCCGCGCGGCGGATGATCGGACGCACGCCGGCACACATCCGCGCGATCCGCCCGCTCCGACACGGCGTGATCGCCGACTTCGACGTGACCGAGCAGATGCTGCGGCACTTCATCGGCCGCGTGAGCGGTGGCTTCGGTTCGCGCGCGCAGGTGATCGTGTGCGTTCCGAGCGGCGTCACCCCGGTCGAGCGCAGCGCGGTCGAAGAGGCGACGCTCAAGGCGGGCGCGTCACGCGTCTTCCTGATCGACGAGCCGCTCGCCGCCGCGATCGGTGCAGGGCTTCCGGTGGCGGAGTCTCGCGGCTCTCTCGTGGTGGACATCGGCGGCGGCACGAGCGAGATGGCCGTGACGGCGCTCGGCGGCATGGTGGTCGCACACTCGATCCGCGTCGGCGGCTACGAACTGGACGAGGCGATCGTGCGCGACGTCCAGGCGCAGCACGGGCTCCTGATCGGCCAGGAGCAGGCCGAGGCGCTCAAGCTCGAGATCGGACACGCCGTCAGTGAGGCCGACGTCCCGCCGGCCGCCGAAGTGGCCGGACGCGACATTCACTCGGGGCTCCTGCGCCGCGCCACGATCGATGCGGGCCTGGTCCGCACGGCGCTGATGCGTCCGCTGTCGCAGATCGTCGACGCGGTCAAGAGCGTCCTCGAGCGAACCCCTCCCGAGCTGTCGTCGGACATCGCCGACGACGGGCTCATGCTCGTCGGCGGAGGGGCGCTGCTGCCGGGCATCGTCGAGCTCGTGCGACGCGAGACCGGGGTCGGCGTGACCGTGGCCGCGGAACCGTTGACGGCGGTCGCACACGGCGCCGGTCAGGCCCTCGAGACGCTCGCCACGATGCGCGCGAGTACGCACCGCAGCCGCCGGTCGAAGCGCAGGGCCGGGCGCTAGAACCCCTGCTCCGGGACGCCGGCGATGATACGACCGTGCACGCGTCACGAATTCAGCCTGCCGTGAGTGCGGCTGTGTCGACTACCTCAGCACTCGGCCTCAGAGTCGATGACGCAGTCGTTCTCCACGACTCGAACCGGCTCGCTCTGCGCCTGAGGCCTTGTGACGTTCTCGCTCGGGTCGCGCACACGGAGCGGCGGGGGGCCGCAGAGTTCGAAGTCGAGGTCGCTCGTCGGCTCGCCGAAACCGACAGCCCCGTAGCTTCGCTCGATCCGCGGGTGGAGCCGCGCGTCTACGTGCGTGACGGCTTCGTGATCACATTGTGGACGTACTACGAGCCTGTTTCCCACCGTGACGTCGAACCAGCCGAGTATGCGCAGACGCTCGAGCGGCTGCACGCTGGGATGCGGCAAGTCGATTTCGTTGCGCCCCACTTCACGGAGCGCGTCGCGGCGGCGCAGTCGCTGGTCGACGACCGCGCCCGAACTCCGGATCTTCGGGATGCTGACCGCGAGCTGCTGAGCGACAGTTTGCGAACGTTGACGCGGGCGATCGGTCAGCGGGACGCCGCCGAGCAGCTGCTCCACGGCGAGCCGCACCCTGGCAACCTGCTCGAGACGAACCACGGGTTGCTGTTCACGGACTTGGAGACTTGTTGCCGTGGGCCTGTCGAGTTCGACATCGCCGATGTGCCGGAAGAGGTCAGCGCTCACTATCCAGACACTGATCAAGACCTCCTGTGCGAGTGCCGGATCTTGACGCTGGCGATGGTCGCAGCCTGGCGTTGGGATCGAGATGACCAACTCCCCAACGGGCGACGAATGGGAACGGAGCTCGTCAGCCGGATACGGGCAGCACCGGAGCCGGGTGCTACTCCCTGATCGCGGGCCGAAGTCACGCTCTGCAGCGTGTATGGAATCATCGGTGAGCCGATGACCGCCGAGTGGGACTGGACGCTCAGGGTCTTCGACCACGTCGATCTCAACGCGAGCGACTACCGGGCGTCGGTCCGCTTCTACGAGACGGTCCTGTCGCCGCTCGGAATCCCGAAGCTCGCAGAGCACGAGCAGGGAGCCTGTCGTTCGGCCTGCTTCGCGAACCTCAACGTCACGGACAGGCGACCGCCGACGAGCAATCTGCATCTCTGCTTCTACGCGAGAAGCACAGAACAGGTCGACGCCTTCCACCGTGCGGGAGTCGAGGCCGACTTCCGCTCGAATGGTGCGCCGGCGTACCGCGACTACGCGCCTGGTTACTACGCGGCCTACCTGCTCGACCCGGATGGGAACAACGTCGAGGCCCTGTACCGCGACGTCGGAAATGTCGGCCACGGCGAGAGTGCGGCGCTGCGCTGACCGCCTCGAGTGACGTTCCCGCACGCCGGCACAGCAGGCCGTCCTCTCACCAGTGAGTCCGGCACTCGACCGCTATTGGCTGTGAAAGCCCTCCGCGAACGACCACGCGGGATGCTCCCGGTGCAGAAGAGCGCGATGCGCGTTCCAATCCGTCTCCGCGAGGATCGCCGGAGCGACCCCGGGCGAGACGATCTCGTCGCGGATCGAGAACCCCCAGCCGAAGCCCAGGACGGCGCGCGCCTCGAGACCCTTCCGACCCTCGGCGATGAACGCGAGGAAGCTGTGCGCCAGCCACTCCAGGGGGGCACGCGAATCCCTCGACGGCGCATCGAACAGCGTCGGCGCGAAGCCGAACCAGCAGAACGGGTGCGACAGTTGCCCGAACGGCGCGAACGGATCCAGCTCGAACTGCGTCCCGCCGCTTTCGTTGTCGGTCGAGCGGACGAGTTGGATCCAGCCGAGCGCGGCCAGGTAGCCGCGTCCACGATACGAGACGGTCGCGGTGCAGACCGGGAAGTCTCTCGCCGTGGCTGGGGCGCCGACCGCCGTCGGGTCGCGATTCGCTTCGAGCGTGACCTCGACCGAGCCGGGGAGATCCCACAGCGTGAAGTCCAGGACCACCGTTCGATGATAGTGAGCACGAGCCGCGGCTCAGGCCTCGTCACCACGCACGACGACGTCGGCCCGCTCGGCGGGACGTTCTTGCTCGATGTAGCGATCCTCGGCCTTCATCCAGCGCTCCCACTGAGCCCGAGCCTCTGCGCCGTCGCGCTCGAGGCCCCGCTGCACTCGCAGCTCGCGTGGAGTCTCGATCCAGATCGAGTAGGCGAGATAGGGCTGGAACTCCTGTCGCGACGCGGTGACGCCTTCGAGGACGACGATCTCCGTGGGCTCGACGACGATTGGTCGTCGTTCCTCGTCGCCCCAGCGGGTCGGCTGGTAGCGGGCCGGTCTTCCGGCTGCCAACGGCTCGAGCGCGAGCTCGAGCAGCTCGGGCCACCAATCAACCGGGTTCTCCCAGCTCGCGAAATCGTCCGTGTGGATGACCGGCGCTTCGAGGTCGTGCGCGAGCCGGCGGGCAAGGGTGCTCTTGCCCGCACCGCCTGGCCCGTCGACGGCGACGATTCGCGTGTTCATTCCCGCCGGCACCTCTGCGAAGCGAATCGCCTCGAGCAGCTTGCGCAAGTCGTCAGCACGCACGTCGGCAACCTACGCGCTCAGGCGGTGGTGCAATGATTCGCGCATGGCGGACTTCGTGATCCGGCCCGCCGGCGTCGACGACGCGCACGCGACGGCTGAGCTGATCGCCCACGTTGCCGAGGAACGGGACGGGATCGCGACCGAACCTCCGGTGGACGTGGAGGCGCGGGCGGCGGTCTTCGCGCAGGGCACGCGCAGCACGATCGTGGCCGTCGCCGCCGATCGCATCGTCGGCATGCTGCACATCGAGACGAGCCGTTTCGGGTCCGGCGAGTTCGGGATGGCAGTTGAGCGAGACTGGCGCGGTCGCGGTGTCGGCGCCGCGCTCGTCGCGGCGGCGATCGACTGGGCGCGCGCCGAGGAACTGCACAAGCTCTGCCTCGAGGTCTTCCCTCACAACGAGGCTGCGATCGCCCTGTACCGGAAGTTCGGCTTCGTCGAGGAGGGCCGTCGGGTGAAGCAGATCCGGCGGGCCAACGGAGAGCTCTGGGACTCGCTGGTCATGGGGCTGCTCCTCTAGGGTCGAGGAGTGACCGCCGACGACGTACGCCTGCGCCGCATCGAGTCGACAGACGAGCTTGCGCCGGCAGCCGAGCTCGCGCAGGAGTTCGGCGAGTGGGCGGTGGAACGGATCAGAGTCGAGCTCGGGATCGCCGTCCCCGACGCCGACCATCCGACCGCCGTCCTCGACGAGCTGCTCGAGTCGGGCGGCCGGCTCTACGTCGCCGAGCTCGGGGGCGTAGCGGTCGGCGTCGGCGGCCTCAAGCTCCTGAGCGAGAGCGTGGGCGAGATCAAGCGGATGTTCGTCCGGCCTGCGGCGCAGGGACTCGGCGTCGGCCGGATGATCGTCCACAAGCTCGTCGACGACGCGCGGGCGCTCGGGTGCAAGACGATCTTCCTCGAGAGCGCCTCGTTCATGCATCCCGCACACGCGCTCTACCGCAGCGTCGGGTTCGTGCCGAGCGGCGCCTACCCCGGACGCGAGTTCGAGGGCGCCGCCCTCGACGTCTCCGTCTTCATGCGGCTCGACCTGTAACGAGGCGCGATCGACGCGCTGGGCGGCCTGCCCGCCGACCGATGACTTTCGCGCCGCCCGGACGTCTACATTCTCATCCGTCCTGGTCGAACCGGAGGTGTGACGTTGCGGACGCTACTGCTGGTCGGAACCCGTAAGGGCTGTTTCGTGGTCGAGAGCGACGGCGATCGCCGTGACTGGGCGGTCCGAGGCCCGTACTGCGAGGGCTGGCCCGTCTACCACGCGGTGCTCGAGCCGGCCTCCGGCGCGATCTACGCCGCGGCGGCGAGCGAATGGCACGGATCGGCCGTCTGGCGGAGCGCCGACCTCGGCGAGAGCTGGACCCACTCGAGTGAGGGGCTCGCCTACGCCGACGGCGGCAAGAAGATGTCGAAGGTCTCGTCGCTGGCGGCGTCGGCGGGACGCATCCTGGTCGGCGTCGAGGCGCCGGGGATCTTCGAGAGCCGCGACGAGGGCGCGACCTGGTCGCTCAAGTCGACGCTCTCCGGCCAGCCGGGGAGCGAGGTCTGGGACGATCCGGCCAACCAGCCGCCGGGGCACCTCGGCCTCTCGGCGCTGATGTTCGACGAGGAGAACGACGCGCGCTTCTGGGCGATCGTCCAGGGGATGGGCCTCTTCGAGACCGCCGACGACGCCGCGACGTGGACGCCGCGCAACCGCGGGCTGCGGGCCGACTGGCCGCGCGAGCACGAGGAGGTCGGCTTCTGCGTGCACAAGCTCAGCCGGTCGCCGGCCGACCCGAACCGCATGTACCAGCAGAACCACTGCGGGATGCACCGCAGCGACGACGCGGGCGGCTCGTGGACCGAGATCACCGAAGGGCTTCCCACCGACTTCGGCTTCGCGGCCGCTGCTCATCCGCACGACCGCGACACGTTCTACGTCGTCCCGCTCGACGGGGGCCACGGCCGCGTCATGCCCGACGGCAGCGCAGCCGTCTGGCGAACCCGCGACGCCGGCTCGAGCTGGCAGCGCCTTCACGAGGGGCTCCCGCAGCAGGACGCGTACGTCGGCGTGCTGCGCGAGGGGATGGCGATCGACACGCACGACGTGCCCGGGGCTGTACTTCGGCACGAGCACGGGCCAGCTCTTCGCGAGCGCCGACGAGGGCGACAGCTGGACGGAGATCGCCGCCTATCTGCCGGCGATCTCGTCCGTCGAGGTCGCGATCCTCGACTGATGGTCGACGTCCACCTCCCGGGAACGCTGACGCCGCTCTTCGCCGGGCTGCCGCGCCACGTCGAGGTCGACGCCGACACGGTCGGCGGAGCACTCGACGAGCTCGACGCGCGGTGGCCCGGGCTCCGCGACCGCTTGTGCGAGCCGGGGCCGCTGATCCGCCCGCACATCCACGTCTACGTCGACAAGGCCCGCGCGACGCTCGACACGCCGCTCGCTCCCAGCTGCCGCGTCGACGTGATCGCGGCGATCAGCGGCGGCTAGCGCTCGACGTGGATTCGCTCCGCGGATTCGCGCAGGAATCCGCCGGCGCGCCCGGCGCGGAGCGCGAGCGCCTCGGCGAGGATCGAGATCGCGGTCTCCGCGGGGCTTTCGGCGCCGACGTCGAGCCCGGCCGGCCCACGTAACCGCGCGAGCTCGGCAGGCGTCACTCCGGCCTCGACCAGCTTCTCGCGGCGCCGAGCCTGCGCGACCCGGCTACCGAGCGCACCCACGTAGAACGCGTCGGTGCGCAGTGCGGCCGCCAGCGCAGGGATGTCGAACTTCTCGTCGTGGGTGAGGACGACCACGGCTGTGTCCCGATCGGGCGCGAGGTGCGCGAGCGCCGCGTCGGGCCACTCGACGAGGATCTCCTCGGCGCTCGGCACGCGCTCACGCGTCGCAAACCGGGCTCGTGCGTCGACGCAGATCGTGTGCCAGCCGAGCGCACGCGCGGCCGCACACAGCGCCTCGCCGGTGTCGACGGCGCCGATCACGACGAGGCGCGGCGGCGGCCCGAAGACCTCGGCGAACGCCTTGACACCCTCGAGCTCGACCAGCCCGCTCCGGCGAATCTCGGCGGCGTGCGCTGCGAGCGAGGCCGGTGCGTCGCCGACGACCTCCTCCCGCTCGAACCGGACGAGGAGCTTGCGCCCGATGCCTTCGCCCTCGACGATCGTGAACAGCACGGCGCGCTCGTCGTCCCGAGCGACTGCGAGCAGCGCCTCGGTCAGGGTCAATCGAGACGCTCGAGGAAGACGTCGATCTCGCCGCCGCACGGCAGTCCGACGCCGAGCGCCTGTTCCTCGGTGATCCCGTAGGTCAGGAGTCGCGGCTCGCCGCTCTCGATCACCTCGAGCGCCTGAACGGCGACGTCGTTCTCGACGCAGCCTCCCGAGACCGAGCCGCACATCGCGCCCGCGCGCGTGACCGCGAACTTCGAGCCGACGGGGCGGGGAGCCGACCTGCGCGTCGCGACGACGGTTGCGAGGGCGATCGGCTCGCCCTGCGCACGCCACCGCTCGATCTCGTCGACGATCTCCTTCACGCTGACTGCCTCCGCACGATCCCGACTCTACCGACCGTCTCGAGGCCGGCTCCGCAGGGGAACTCCAACGCGTGTAGCGTCGACCCATGAGCAGCGAGCGCTTCCTCGTCACGGGAGCGCTCGGCTGTATCGGCGCCTGGACGTGCGCGGTGCTCGCGGCGGAGGGCGTCGAGGTCGTCGGGTTCGATCTGGGAACCGACACGCGACGGCTCGCTCTCGCCGGCGCCGACAACGTCCGCGTCGTGCACGGAGACATCACCGACCGATCAGCAATCGACGCGGTGCTCGACGAGCACGAGGTCACGCACGTCGTGCACCTGGCTGCATTGCTGATTCCGCAGATCAAAGCCGATCCGCCCCGCGGCACTGCGGTGAACGTGGGCGGCACGGTCAACGTGCTGGACGCGGCGAAGACGCGGAAGATCCAGGTGGCGTACGCGAGCTCCGCCGCCGTCTACTCGGCCGAGGACGACACCGGCGCGGCGGTCGGAAACGACGTGCGCGGCCACCCGGTCACCTTCTACGGCGTGCACAAGCAGGCCTGTGAAGGCCTGGCGCGGATCTTCTGGCAAGAGGAACGGGTGCCGTCCGTCGGCATCCGCCCGTTCATCGTCTACGGGCCCGGACGCGACTCCGGCCTCACCGCCTCCCCCAGCCTCGCGCTCGCTCGGGCCGCCGCGGGCGAGGACAGCGAGATCGCCTTCGGCGGACGGACGCAGCTGCAGTTCGCACCCGACACGGCGCGCGTCTTCGTCGCGGCCGCCCGGGCGGCGACCGAAGGAGCCCGCGTCTTCCACCTCGGCGGTCCCGTGGTCGCGCTCGCCGAGGTGGCGGCCGCGATCTCGACGGCGACCGGCACGTCGGTGACCGTGGACGAGTCGACGCTGCTCCCGTTCCCCGAAGCGTTCGACGGAGCTCCGCTCGAAGCGGCGCTCGGCCCGATCGCGTGGACGCCGCTCGAGGACGGCATCCGGCTGACGATCGACCGGCTGCGGCCCTGACGTCTGTCAGCCGGCGGCGACGGGGTTCGTGATCGCCCCGACGCCGTCGATCTCGATCGTGATCTCGTCGCCCGGCTGCAGCCAGACGGGCGGATGCCGGAAGGCGCCGACCCCTGCCGGTGTGCCCGTGACGATCAGGTCGCCGGGCTCGAGGGTGATCGCCTGCGAGACGAACGACACGATCTCGGCGACCCCGAAGATCATCTTCGACGTGTTCGAGTCTTGCATGACGGCGCCGTTCAGCACGGCCCGGATCGGCAGCGCCTGGACGTCGGGAACCTCCGCCGCCGGCACCAGGTCGCCCACGGGCAGGAACGTGTCGAACGACTTCCCCCGAACCCACTGTCCGTCGGAGAACTGGACGTCGCGGGCCGACACGTCGTTCGCCACGACATAGCCTTCGACGAAGTCGAGCGCGTCGTCGACCGCCACCCCGTGTGCACGCCGCCCGACGACGACGCCGAGCTCTGCTTCGTAGTCGACGCGCGTCGAGATCGGCGGGATCAGGATCGAGTCCCCTGGGCCGATCAGCGTGTTCGGCCACTTCGCGAAGAGGAGCGGGCGGCCCGGCGGCGTCACCCCCTGCTCCTCGGCGTGATCGCTGTAGTTCAGTCCGACGCAGACGATCTTCTGGGGCAGCCCGATCACGCGGGCGACCCTACTACGCCGCGTTCGACCAACTCGGCGACCTCCTCGTCGGCATATCCGAGCTCACGGAGGACCTCCGCCGAGTGCTCTCCGAGCAGCGGCGGCGGCAGCGAGGGCGCGAGCCGATCTCCGTCGAGCTCGAGCGGCGCCGACACCGACTCGATGCCGCCCACTTCGCTCACCATCCCGCTCGCGCGCGTCTGGGGATGCGCGGCGACCTGGACGAGATCCTGCACCGGCGCGACGGGGATCCCGTGCAGCACCTCGAGCCAGTGCGCCGACGTCTCCGAGCGAAGCCGCCCCCGGATCGGCTCGAGCAGCTCGGCGCGATGCTCGACCCGGTCGGGGTTCGTCGCGAAGCGCGGATCGTCCGCGAGCCCGGGCAGGCCGAGCCGCTCGCAGAGGGTCCGGAAGAGGCGATCGTTGGCCGCCCCGATCATCAGCTCGCCGTCCGCGGTGGGGAACACCTCGTACGGCGCGATCAGCGGGAACGCCGTGCCGAACCGAGGCGGCGCCTCGCCGCTCCGCAGCGCCCCGGTCAGCTGGTACGGGATCAGCGACAGCGCCGTGTCGAACAGCGACACGCTGACGTCGCGCCCTCGGCCCGTCGCTGCCCGCTCGAGCACCGCGGCGACGACGCCGAGCGCGGCCCAGACGCCGGTTCCGATGTCGACGAGGGACGTCCCGACGCGCACGCCCGGACGATCCGGCTCGCCGGTGAGGCTGATCAGGCCGGCGAATGCCTGCAGCAGCGGGTCGTACCCCGCCTCCCCCGCGAGCGGGCCGCGCCGCCCGAAGGCGCGGATCGAGCAGTAGACGAGCCGGTCGTTGCGGGCGCGCAGCTCCGTGCTACCGAGCCCCAGCCGTTCCACCGCCCCGGCGCGCAGCGACTGGACGAAGACGTCGGCGTCCTCGAGCAGCCGCGAGAGCACCGTCATTCCGGCCGGATCCTTGAAGTCGAGCGCGAGCGACCGCTTGGACCGGTTCGCCGCGAAGAACATCACGCTCCCGCCGGCGAAGAAGGCCGGCCCCCAGGCCCGCGCTTCGTCGCCGCGACGCGGATGCTCGACCTTGACGACGTCGGCGCCGAGCGCGCCGAGGATCTCTGTGCACGTCGGCCCGGCGAGCGACGAGGTGAGGTCGACGACGCGAATGCCCTGAAGCGGCGTGAACGGCACCCGGCGAGGCTACCCGCCGCTGAACCTAGAGCCAGCCCTTCTCTTCGGCGATGTCTGCGGCGGTGTCGTTCCGCGCCGCGGCGACGAGGACGTCGCGGCGCGCATGTGACGAAGCGCTCAAGAACCGGCCCGTTCCGGCCGAAAGATCGACTACGGTGCCCGCTTCGCTCGTGCCTCGCCTGCCCGTTCGCCCCACGATGCTCGCCGCGACCGCCGCCGCTCTCGTGGCCGCGCTCGCCGCCGCACCCTCGCCGGCGCCCGCGACGTCGCTCGCCGGCGACTGCACCCCCGGCGCCTCGTGGATCGCAGCGCGCGCCGATCTCGCCGACGGCGTGATCAAGCTGATCAACCAGCACCGTGCTGCGCTCGGGCTGCGCACGCTCGCCGTCTCCCCCGCGCTCACGCGGTCGGCGGTCTGGAAGGCGCGTCACATGGCGACCTACCGCTACATGGGGCACAACGACCCGGCGCCGCCGGTCGCGCGGTCGGTGGGTGAGCGGCTCGCCGCCTGCGGCTACTCGAGCGGCTGGGGAGAGAACATCGCCGAGGGCTATCCGACACCGGCCGCCGTCGTCGCGGGCTGGCTGGCCTCGCCGGGTCACAAGGCGAACATCGAGAACCCCTCCTACGTCGTCACAGGCGTTGGCGCCGCGATCGCCACCGGCGGCATCACGCTCTGGGCGCAGGACTTCGGCATGAGCGCAGACACCGGCTCGGCTCCGGCCGGCGGAGGGTCGAGCACGGCCCCGCAGACGATCGAGCTGCGCAACCTGCAGCTGGCGCCGCACCGCCCGCACGCCGGCGGCCGCCTGGTCGCACGCGTCGGCGTCCTCGCGACGCCGTCGCTGCTCGCCCACGCGACCGTCGTCTGCCGGGGCGTCTCCGGCGGCCACGCGCTCCCCGTGCTCTCACACGCGTTCCACGGCGGCGTCGCCGCCTGCACGTGGCGCGTCCCGAGCACCCAACTCGTCTCCGCCTCGATCGTCGTCTCGAGCGGCGGCCATGCCGCCACCGCGACGTTCAAGACGAAACCGTCCTAGAAGATCTCAGCGCACCAGGGTTCCGCGTCGGTGCGGAAGAGCGCGTCGGCCCGCTCGACCGCGCCCGGCCGGAGCTCGTCGAGCCGCAGCGCCCGCGCGAGGTCGGCGAAGCTGAATCCCCCAAGGTAGATCGAGCCGACGCCGCCGATCCCGAGCCTGAGGTCGGCGTCGGCCTCGGTCCGCTCGACACCGGCGCGACCGATCCGCCAGCGCCCCTCGTTCCACGGGCAGAGCTCGTCGGAGACCTGCAGCACCACCTCCCCGTCGCCGGCGTACGTCCGGGTGCCGAGTGCCGCCCCGAGATCGAGGAGGCGCACCCACACGCCGTCGTGGAGGGCGAACTGCATCCGCCGGGATTCGGCGAGCAGCAGGAAGAGCGGATGGTCGACAGGCAGCAGGCCGGCGACGAACTGCGACGTCCAGTCGAAGTCGAGCAGCCAGCGCCACAGCTCGCGCTCGGCGGCGGGTGACGTCGCGATCGCCTCGGGGATGCGCACCGAGCCCTTGCTCGACCCGGCGGCCCAGTCCTGGTCGACGCGGTACAGCGCATAGGCGGCCGGCTCGCCGTCGAGGCTGAGCAGCGCGCACGTCAGCGGCCCTCCGTGGCGTCTCGACGGATCGTCCTCCAGCCTGCGCGTCCGCCACCAGATGTCGCTCCGCGAGATCATCCCCGCGCGGCGGCAGCGCGCCGCCTCGTAGAGCGGCGGGAGCAGGCGGGCGGCCTCCTCGAGGTCGACCAGGCGGACGTCGGCGCGCGGCTCGAACGGCGTCGCGAAGGCGGTGCGCTCGCGGGCAAGCGTCATCTCGCCCACCCTCGAGGCGAGCCCGTAGCCGTACCGCCCGTAGATCGTCGATTCGGACGCCCAGAGATAGGCGAGCACGTCGCCGCGCTCGTGGGCGTCGGCGAGCTGCGCCCGCATCATCGCGGTGAGGACGCCGCGGCGGCGGTGAGTCGGGAGCACGCCGACCACCGAGACGCCCGCGGCGGAGACGAGACCGCCGCCCGGCACCGAGACGTCGAAGCCGAACGCACCGGCGCCGCCGACGATGCGGCCGCCGACGACGGCAGCGTGCATTCGCTCGAGCTCGAGCCACTGCGCCACGCGCTCGGTTCCCTCGGGCGTCGCCTCCGAGCCGAAGTAGTGGCTGATCGGCTGGAGCGCCTCGCGAAGCTCCTCGAGCGACGCGCAGGGACGGACCGCAACCGTCATCCGATCTTCTCGAGCGGTGCGTAGTCGAGCATCAGCCGCCGCTCGCTCCCGTCCTCGAACCTGACCGTGACGACCCCGCCGGATTCGATCGCCAGGACGATGCCGGTCCCGAGCGATGCGTGCCGGACGGTGTCGCCCGTCCCGATGTCGGGCAGCGTCTCGCGCGGCGCGAACTCGCGCTGCACGGCACGTCCTCCATAGTCAGACCACGACGCGGGACGCAGGCGCTCTCGCTCGACGCCGAGCCCCGGTAGCTCGTCGAGGAAGCGCGACGGCAGGTTCGCCTCGCTCCGACCGAACAGGCTCCGCCGCATGGTGTGCGTGAGGGTCAACCGTTCCTTCGCGCGCGTCATGCCGACGTAGCAGAGCCGGCGCTCCTCCTCGAGCGAGTTCTCCTCGAGCGCGCGCACGTGCGGAAAGATGCCCTCCTCCATCCCGAGCATGAACACGGCGCGGAACTCGAGCCCCTTCGCGTTGTGCAGGGTCAGCAGCGTGACCTGACCCGCGCTCTCGCCCTCCTCCCCACGCAGCGCGTCCTGATCCGAGTAGAGCGAGATCTCCTGCAGGAACCCGGAGAGGGACGGCTCCTGCGCGGACGCGTCGTACTCGCGGGCGACGCCGACCAGCTCTTCGAGGTTCTCGACCCGTCCGCGCGCCTCGATCGTGCGCTCGGCCTCAAGCGCCTCCAGGTAGCCGCTCCGCTCGAGCACCGCCTCGACGATGCCGGCGACGCTCGAGTCGCTCGCGGTCGCAAGCAGCGACTCCATCGCAGTGCGAAAGCCGGCGACGGCCCGCGCCGAGGCCGGAGCGAGGCCCGCTTCGGCGGGATGCGCAGTCGCGTCCCAGAGCGAGATCCCGAGCCCGTCGGCGTAGCCGACGAGCCGCGAGAGCGAGGTGTCGCCGATGCCGCGGCGTGGGCGGTTCGCGATCCGCAGCAGGCTGACGGCGTCGAACGGGTTGTCGAGCACCTGCAGGTACGCGATCGCGTCCTTGATCTCGGCGCGCTCGTAGAACCGCGGTCCGCCGATCACCTGGTAGTCGATCCCCTGGCGGACGAGCACGTCCTCGAGCACGCGGCTCTGCGCGTTCGTCCTGTAGACCACGGCGATCTCCGACGCGCTGTAACCGCCGCCGATCAACGCGGCGATCTCGGCTGCGACGAAGCGCGCCTCCGCGTGCTCGTCCTCGGTCTCGACGACGTGCACGAGCTCGCCCTCGCCGAGCTCCGACCAGAGGTTCTTCTCCTTGCGTTCGCGGTTGTGGGAGATCACCGCATTCGCGGCGCCGAGGATCGTGTTCGTCGAGCGGTAGTTCTGCTCGAGCGGAATCACACGCGTCTTCGGGAAGTCACGCTCGAACTCGAGGATGTTGCGGATGTCGGCCCCGCGGAACGCGTAGATCGACTGGTCCGGATCGCCGACCGCCATCAGGTTCTGGTGGCCGCCGGCGATCAGCTTCAAGAGCACGTACTGCGCGTGGTTCGTGTCCTGGTACTCGTCGACGAGGACGTAGCGGAACGACTTCGCCCAGCGCTCCTGCGCCTCGGGGAAGCGGTGGAGCACGTCGACGGTGAGCATCAGCAGGTCGTCGAAGTCGACGGCGTTCGAGGCGAAGAGGCGCCGCTGGTACAGCTGGTAGACGTCGGCGACCGTCTGGTCGTAGAAGCTCGCGACGCGCGACGCGTACTCGTCGGCCGAGATCAGCTGGTTCTTCGCACGAGAGATCTGGGAATGGATCCCGCGCGGGACGAAGCGCTTCGGATCGCGGTCGAGCTCCTCGAGGCACGCCTTGACGACGCGCACCTGGTCGGCCTGATCGTAGATCGTGAAGTTCGAGCGGTAGCCGAGCCGCTCCGCCTCACGCCGGAGGATCCGTCCGCAGGCGGAGTGGAAGGTCATGATCCAGATCGCGCGCGCGACCGACCCGAGCGCGCGCTCGACGCGCTCCTTCATCTCCTGTGCCGCCTTGTTCGTGAAGGTGATCGCGAGGATCTCGTTCGGCTTCGCGCCGACGGCGGCGAGCAGGTGGGCGACGCGGTAGGTGAGGACGCGCGTCTTGCCGGAGCCGGCCCCCGCGATCACGAGCAGCGGCCCCTCCGTCGTCAGGACGGCCTGCCGCTGGGCCGGGTTCAGATCGGCGAGATACGTCTCGGGCTGCGCGACCGACATCGTCCGGCCACGTTAGCGATCAGATGAGCCGCTCCACCTCGGCCTCGAGCCAGGTTTTTGCCGCTGCGAGCGCCTCCACGTCGGCCGACTTGAGCACGACCTCGACGCGCCGTCCGCGCGGCTCGAAGCTCGGGTAGGAGCCGACGCTGACCGACGGCCAGCGCCTGGTCGCGGTGACCAGCGCCGAGACGATCGTCGACTCCCCCGTCGGATAGGAGCGCCGCCAGACCGCGATCGGCGCACCCGCGCGGAAGACGTCCGCATACCGGTCGAACATCGCCTCCATCTCGCTCGGCAGCCCGGGCAGCACCCAGACGTTCTCGATCCGGAACCCCGGCGCACCGCCCAGCGGGTTGTCGAGCGGCTCCGAGCCCTCCGGCAGCGCCGCCCAGCGCGCCGCGTACTCCGGCGCGCCGGCGAACCGCGAGCGCAGGTCGTCCGCGAGCCCGGCGAGGACGCGTTGCGGGACGTCGAAGGCGGCTGCCAGCGCCTCGCGGGTGATGTCGTCCGGTGTGCCGCCGAGCCCGCCCGTGACGATCAGGTGCTCGACGCGGGCCCGCTCGCGCCGGACGAAGTCGACGATCGGCTCGAGCTCGTCCGAAACCGATGCGCTCAGCACGACCTTGACGCCGAGCTGCTCGAGCCGTTGCGCCAGCCAGCCGGCGTTGGTGTTCGGCACGTCGCCCGAGACGAGCTCGTTGCCGATCGTCAGGATCGTCGCAGGCACCGACGGAGTATTGCTGGGAACGCCGTTTCCTGAACTGGCGCCCTGCGCGGGCGCGATTCAGAGCGGGAACGGTCGCTTCGCGAGCGCCGCGAGCACCTGCGCCGTCACCCACACCGGCGTGGTCGCATACCGCGCCGAGTAGCGGTAGCTGCCGTCCGGGCGCCGGAGCCGCGCGAGGTAGGCGAAGGCGGCGCGCGGCGGCCGGCGGCCCGCGGCGACGAGACCCTGGATCGCCCACGCCGTCGACTGCGCGTCGGACCCTCGCCCGTGCGTCAGCTCGAAGCCCCCGTCGCGTCGCTCGAACGTCAGCAGGAACGCGACCGCCTTCGACACGCGCGGCCCCGTCACGTGCGCCACGCGCAGCATCTCGAGCGCTGCCGCCGTGTCGTTCGAGTCCGCCTGGCCGCCGACGTTCCAGGCGAAGCCGCCGCGCCGTGCCTGGTGCGCGAGCACGAATCGCGTGGTCGCGGCCGGCGCACGGCCGAGCGCCAGCACCGCCCAGACCGTCGAGTTGAGCGACTCGCCGATCTGGCCGCTCGGTCGCACCGCCGCCTCGAGTCGCGCGGTCAGCGCGGCCGGTGTCGCGCCGAGCGCCTGCTCGGCGAGCGCCACGAGCGCGACGTCCGTGGTGGAGCGCAGCGTCTGCTCGTTCGCCTGCAGGTAGGCGAGCGAACCCGGCGCGTCCTCCCGTGCGGCCCGCAGCCCGAGCACGGCCCACGCCGTCAGTGCGGGGTCGGCGGGCCCCCCCGGCTCCGCGAACGCGCCGTTCGTGGCATGGGCCTGCAGGAACTGCGCCGGCGAGAACGCGAGCGCGAGCGCCGACACGACGGCGGCTACGCCCATACGACCTGGGTCCGCAGCCGCACCCGATACCGGTCGAGCAGCCGGCGCAGCTCGGGACCCGCGGCGAGCGCGATCACGACGTTTCCGGCTGCGTGGGCGACGTCGAACCAGAGCCCGCGCCCGACGACGGCGGCGAGCGATCCGGGCGTGTGCGGGAAGAAGCCCCACCACAGCCACACGTCCATGCTCGCGCTGAACGCCAGGCCGAGTACCGCTGCGACGGCGGCGAGGACGAATCGGTTTCGCACGAGCGGTGCGAGGAGTGCGCCGACGATGCCGCACGCGCCCCAACCGAGCATCTGCTGGGGCGTCCAGATCCCCTGCCCGAGGAAGAAGTTCGACGCGAAGGCCGCGAGCGCGCCCGTGGCGGCGCCTGCACGCGCGCCGAGCGCGGCTCCGGCGACGATCGCGATCACCGTCACCGGCTGCACTCCCGGGATCGCCGCGAACAGGACCCGGCCGGCGGCGGCGGCCGCCCCGAGCGTCGCGACGACCGCAAGCTCGCGCGTCGAATCGTGCCCGGATTCGAACCAGGCGATGCCGGCCGCGACGAGAGCGGCGGCGCCGAGGAGCGTCGCAAGAGCGCCGTCCGACACGCCGAGCGCCGCGGCGAACAGCACGCAGGCGACGGCGACGAGCCTACGCACGCACGCGCTCCCGGACGTCGAGCGAAACGACGCGGTCTGCGACCTGCGTCGCCCACGGCAGATCGTGCGTGACGACGAGCGTGCCCCGCGCGGGAGCTCCCGCGCGCAGGAGGCGTGCCAGCTCCTCCTTCCGCTCCGGATCGACACCGCGGGTCGGCTCGTCGAGAACGAGGAGGCCCGGCTCCGTCGCGAGCACCGCCGCCAGCGCCAGCCGCTCGCGCTCCCCCGACGACAGGTCGCGCGGGTGCCGGTCCTCGAACCCGTCGAGGTCGAGTTGCGCAAGCGCCCGCCGGGCGCGCGGCACGTCGGCCCCGAGCGCGACCTCGTCGAGCACGCGCTCGGTGACGAGATGCCGGCCGGGGTCCTGGGCGAGATAGGCGGCGGGCGCGTGCTCGACGACGCCCTCGTCCGTCTGCAGCAACCCGGCCGCGATCTTCGCCAGCGTCGTCTTGCCGACGCCGTTCGCCCCCACGAGCGCGACGACCTCTCCCCGGCGAACCTCGAGCGACGCTCCGGAGAGCACGAGGCGGTCGCCGTACGAGAAGCGAACGCCGCGGAGACTGCACGCGACATCAGGTGTGTGCGGCAGGTACAGCGGCCGGCGCTCCTGCAGCCATGCGAGCGCGTCGTCGCGCGGTGCGTCGAGCACGATGCGTCCGCCGTCCATGAAGAGCACGCGGTCGGCCCGCGCGAGCGGGCGCGCGGGCCGTTGCTCGGACAGCAGCACCGCGCAGTCGAGCCGCCGCACCGTCTCGAGGAACGCGTCGGCTGCCTCCGGATCGAGCTGCGACGTCGGCTCGTCGAGCAGCAGCAGCCGGGGCCGGAGGGCGAGCGCGGCGGCCAGGGCGACTCGTTGCAGCTCACCGCCCGAGAGCTCGTGCACGGAGCGCTCGGCCAGGTGCTCGGCGCCGACCGCCGCCAGCGCGTCCTCGACACGACTCCAGATCGCGGCCGGCTCGGTGCCGACGTTCTCGAGCCCGAACGCGACCTCGTTCGCGACGCGGGACATCACGACCTGGTCTTCGGGGTCCTGGAAGACCGACCCGACGGTTCCGGCCAGTTCGGCCGGGCGGGCCTCGCGCGTGTCGGTGCCGCCGACGACCACCCGTCCGGCGAACACGCCTCCGTGGAAGTGGGGCACGAGCCCCGCCAGCGCCCGGATCAGCGTCGACTTGCCCGACCCGGACGGGCCGAGCAGCACGACGTGCTCCCCCTCCTGGAGCTGGAGCGAGACGTCGTCCAGGGCGGCGGCGCCTCCGGCCGCGTACGCGAACCTCAGGTGCTCGACGACCGCTACAGCCACAGCGCACCCACCAGGACGAGCGCCGACGCAACCGCGAGGGCGACGCGATCCCGCGTGCGCCACGCCGGCCGCGGCGCCCGCGTACGCCCGCTGCGGCCGTAGCCGCGCGCCTCCATCGCCTCGGCCAGGTCGAGCCCGCGCTCCAGCGAGCCCGCGAGCAGAGGCGACAGGAGCCGGACCGGGCCGAGCTCGACCCGCCGGCCGCGCAGGGCCACGCGCAGGTCGCGTGCGTCGCGCTCGAGTAGCGGTACGAGCCGCGTGGCGAGCGCGGCGGCGAGCGTCGACCGGCGCGCCCACCCGGACGCCGCGAGCAGCCGGTCGTGGTCGACGCGAAGGGCGTAGACGGCGAACGCGAGCCCGACCGCGGCGAGCCGGAGCCCCTGGAACAGACCACCCGTGAGCTCCTCCCGCGTCACGTCCAGCTGCCCGAGGACGGGAATCGTCGGGCCGGCCCAGAGCACGTGCGTGCCGAGCGTCTCGACGAAGGGTGTGACCACCACCACGAGGAGACCGCTCACGAGCGTGCCGACCAGGTACGGCCAGCGCCGCTCGGACGGCGCCCTGAGCGCGACGACGAGCAGCACGACGCAGAGCACGGCGACCGAAGCCGTGTGCGTCGCGAGCAGCGCCGCGACCACGACGCTCGCGAGCAGCGCGGTGGCCGGTGCGGCGCTCACGCTCCCACCTCGTAGCGGTAGCGGAAGGCCGACGGGTCGGCGGCCAGGCGGGCCGCGGCGGTCGTGCCGAGGACGAGCCTGACGAGGTTGCCGCTGCGGCTCGCGCGCGCGCTGCCGGGTGCTGCCTGCGCATCGACGACGATCACGTTCGGGCCACGGCCGACGAGCTTCTGCAGCGTGGCGACCGCCGCGCCCGCTCCGTCCACCCGCGCTCCCGGCTTCACCCACTCGAAACCGTGGCGGAACGGCTCGGGGAACGCCCCGACGACGACCGGGACGCTGTAGCCGCCGCCCGACCACGACCGGTAGTCCCACCATTCGACGTCACCCGGGCGGAGCCGCACCTCGGCCGCGCCACGATCGGCCTCGACACCGTTGACGAAATACAGCCAGTCGCGCTGCGCCGACGCCGAGCCGCTGACCCCTCCGATCGACTGCACGAAGCGTCCGCCGTAGCGGGTGGTCACGTGCACCTTGCGCGCGAGCGTCTGCATCGCCGTCAGCCCGGCGGGAACGCTGCCGGCGTAGAGCACGTGGGCGCCGCGGTCACGGGTGACCCAGAGCGTCGCCTTCCCGTGCTCGCGCGCGCCCCCGCAGCCGGCGAGGACGAGCGCGAGCAGGAGGAGGGCGGCGCGTCTCACCTGAGCGCGTTCGAGCGGACGGCGCCGTCCGCCGTCGCGCGGACGAGCAGCCCCCTGTGCGGCTCGAGGCAGACCTTCTGACCCGCCTTCGCGGGCGAGGTCGCCTTCGAGCCGATGTGCAGTACGAGATTCGCGACCGGCGCAGCCTTGCCGTTGTCGTCGTACGCCTGCGCCACGTAGCAGCCGCCGGCAGCGGCGGTGAGGCGGACCGTCGGCGGCCCGCCGGTCGGGCCGAAGTCGGCGTAGTACCAGAGCACGCGGTCGCCGTCCTTCAGCACGACCTGATCGGCAGCGACCGGCGGCGACACGTCGTCGACCTTGAAGACCCAGCCGCTCGACCCGGTGCCGCCGTAGCGGCCGACCTGGTCGACGTACGGCCCGAAGCCGGTGACGGAGACGTGGTAGTAGAGCTCGCCGAGAATCGACGCCTGCTCGAGTGCATCGAGCGCGTTGGCCGCGGTGACCGTGAGCTCCGTCGGCGCGAACAACGTCTTCGTCTTGCCCTCGACCCGCACCTTGACGGTCGCCGAGAACGCGGTCGCGGGCAGCACCAGCGACAGAACGACCAGCAGCCCAAAACGGTGAGAACCCACGAATCCTCCTTCCACGAGGGGCTCGAGTATGGAGGGCGACCGGCAGGTCTTCTGACTCGGGGCTCCCCCTCCACCGCCTTCCCGGGCCGAGAGCCCAGTGGCGTCGTGGTGGAGGGCATCTCCCCTCACAGCGGCGGGACCGTCCCGGACTTGCACCGGGTTCCCTCACCGCTCGCCCGTTGGTGCGAGCGAATCTACCATGGCCGCCCGGATGGCTTCGCGCTGGCTTCCCGTGCTCGCCTGGGCGGGCGTGATCTTCGCGCTGTCGTCGGTGCCGAGCCTCGGCACCGGTCTCGGCACGTGGGACACCGTCCTCCGGAAAGGAGCGCACATGAGCGAGTACGCGATCCTCGCCGTCCTGCTCGTCAGGGCGACCGGCTCGGCCGCCTGGGCGTTCGCCCTCGCAGTCGCGTTTGCCGGCTCGGACGAGATCCATCAGACATTCGTGCGCGGGCGGCACGGTGCGCCGCTCGACGTCGCGATCGACGCCGTCGGCGTGCTGCTCGGGCTGGCCGCGTTGCGTCGCCTGCGCGCCGTACACTGACCGGCATGGAGCATGGAGAGGTCACCGACCGGCAACTCGAGGCGATGTTGCAGCGGCTCGACCGGCTCGTCGAGGAGCTGGCGCGCATGAACGCGCGCGACGAGCGCCGCGAGGAGCTGACGATGATCGCGCACGAGCTGCGCAACCTGAACGAGTCGCTCCAGGCGCTGGCCTACGCGGCGCTCGGGCAGCAGGGCCCGCAGGTGCGGCGCCGCCGCGCGGGCTGAAGAAGCTCTCAGAGAATGAGCGCTTGTGTCGCCCGGCGAATCTCACTCTGTGAAAGCTTCTTAGCGACTGAGCCGGTAGACGGCGCCCGAGTCGACCGACATCGCGTACAGCTCGCCGACGGAGTCCTGGCCGAACGACGAAAGCCCCTTCACGGTGAACGGCTCCCGCCTGACGCCCGTCGCCTTGCCGTTCACGATGCGCAGGCTCCAGATCGTCCCGGAGCAGTAGTCGCCGTAGAAGTAGCGACCGGCCGCCGAGGCGACCGCCTTGCCCCGGTACACGTAGCCGCCCGACACCGAGCAGCCCTCGGAATGCGGGTACTCCACGACCGGCGGCACGTAGCGCCCGCGCGCCAGCAGCGCGCTCGACGAGTCGTAGACGTGCGTCGCCTCGTAGTGGTTCCAGCCGAAGTTCGCCACCGTGCCCGTGCCATGGCGGAGGTAGTCGACCTCCTCCCACTGGTCCTGGCCGACGTCGCCGATGTAGAGATCGCCGGTCGCGCGGTCGAACGCAAACCGCCACGGGTTGCGCAAGCCGTAGGCGACGAGCTGCCAGCGCGCCTTCGCCGCGTTGACGTTCAGCCGCATGATCTTCGCGAAGGGGCGCGCCAGGCTCTGCCCGTTGTGCTCCGGATCGCCGCCGCCCCCGCCGTCGCCGTTGCCCCAGTACAGGCGTCCGTCGGGACCGAACTGCAGCTGGCCGCCGTTGTGGTTCGGCGCGAAGTCCTTCACGAACACCAGCTGCGTCGCCGACGACGGGATCGCCGTCGCTCCGTTCGACCGGAAGCGGACGACGCGCGTGTCGCCGTTCAGGTCCGTGTAGTCGACGTAGAACCGGTGGTTCGACGGGTAGCCGGGGTCGAATGCGACCGAGAGCAGTCCCCGCTCGCCTCCGCTCGCGATCTGCGAATGCAGGTCGAGGAACGGCGTCGCGCGAACACGGCCCTTCTCGAGCACGACGATCCGTCCCGCCTGCTCGACGATGTAGAGCCTTCCGGGCTCGCCCGGCGCCGCGGTTGCGTAGACCGGCGCGTCGACCTTGGCCACTTGCACGAGGTGGAGCGCGGACGAATGGCCCGCGGCGGCCCCGGGCAGCACGAGCGCCGCGGCCGCGACCAGCAGCTTCCTCATCGCCTGAAGATGTCGAGCACGCCGGATGTTGCGTGGTCGTTCGCGTTGCCCTCCGAAACCGCGATGCGCCCGTCGGCGACGATCGGGCTCTGCCAGTGCAGCTGACCGACCGGAAGCGAGGCGATCACGCGTCCGGTCGCGGCGGCGTAGATACGGATCGCTCCGGACTCCGCGACGAGCAGGAGGTTGCCCGCGGTGACCGGCGAGGTGCCCGCGTTCGCATTCGACCAGGCGAGGTGCAGGCGCCCGCCGCGCAGCTGCCAGGCCTGCGTCCCGCCGTCGTCGGCGACGAAGACCCACGTGCGCTGCCAGACGGCGGGCATGCTGAAGAGCGCCGAGCCGCCCGGTGTCGGCACGGTCTGCAGCTCGCCGCCGAGCCTCGTGTTCGGCCCGGGCAGGCTGTGCAGCTGCAGCAGCCGTAGCTTGCCGTCCTTGCCGCCCTGCACGGCGTAGCCGCCGGCGAGCAGCGCCGGACTGGTCGAGCCGAGATCGAGATCCGACTCGTTGAGGTGCTGCTGGTCGGTAGGCGTCCAGTGCCGGAGGAGGCGCGACGCGTCGGGTGAGAGCACGAGCACGCTGTCACCCCAGTCCGTGCGGCCGTTCCACGGAGCGTTGCCGGTCGCGACGACGAGGTCACCGGTGGTGGGATCGACCGCGGCGCCGTTCCGCGACCAGATCGCCGAGTCGCTCGACGAGCACGTGCTCGGCGTGATCAGAGCGTGCCGGTCCGAGCAGAGCGAGTTCCACACGTGCCGAATCGCACCCGTGCGTTCGGCGAGCGTCACGACGTGACCCTGGTACGGCGGCGCGTCACCGATGTAACCGCCCGTCGTCATGATCACCAGTCCGCGCGAGACGTTCAGCGACGACGTCATCTTCTCGTGCGTAGCGTCACGCGTGATCGTCGCCGTCCAGAGGACCTTCCCGTCGGAACCGCGAAGCTTTCGCACGTGCCCGCTCGGGTCGGCGGCGTAGACGGCGGAACGATCGGTCGACGCAGCGGGGCCCGAGTTCGTGATTTGCGCCGTTGCGGCGAACGAGGGGTAGCCGGGCGGTGTGAAGCGCCAGAGCACGGTGCCGTTCGCGGCGTCGATCGCCTCGGTGCGGCCGTACGTCGTCGTCACGAAGAAGACGTCGTGGACAGCTCCGCGCACGCGGACGTCCTGCAGATAGATCGCGGCGGAGTCGACCGTCCCGTCGAGCTGCACCTGCTGACGTCTCAGCGAGCCGACGTTCGCGGCCGTCAGAGAGCCTGCGGGACCGGCGCCGCTTCCGGCGGTGTCGAAGCCGTACCGGGGCCAGTCGGTTCCGGTGGCACCGGTACGGGCGAGCGCGGGAACCACCGCGACCAGCGCCGCCGCGAACGCGAGGAAAACGGCCCTCAACGGGCCGCGAGATCGGACGACGACACCCACGGTCCCGGCGGTGTCAGCAGCGACTCGGCCTGGAGGTAGGCGAAGCCCGCGAGCGGCAGGTCGGCCCAGCGCTCGAAGCAGAAGTAGCGACGGCGCCAGTGGGGGAAGAACTTCCGGTTGAAGCTGTGGAGCCGCTCGAGCTGGAACAGCCGGTCGGCCTTGAGCAGCGCGAACCGCGTGAGCTTCACGAGGCGCGACGCCGCCTCGTCGGCGCGCAGGAAGTCTGCGAACACCGCGAAGTTGAGCGAGACCTCGGCGACGGCATGTGCACGCGCCCAGCCGATCGTCTCGGTGATCAAGAACTCCATCAGGCCGTTCGGCGTGTCGCGCCGGCGTCGCATCGACGCGAGCGAGTACCCCTCGCTCGCGGGCGACGGCACGAGCTGCAGGAAGCCGCCGACCGAGCCGTCCGGCCCGACCGCGACCGCGAGCACGGAGTCGCGATATGCGAAGACCGCGTCCATCGCCATCGTGAACCCGCGCTCCGGCCAGTTCCCGCGCCATTCGCGCGACACGGCCTCGAGCTCCCGCCTGAGCGGCTCGTCGGCATCGGCGACCGAGAGCACGCGCACCGCGTACCCGTTCTTCTCCAGCCTCGTCACGGACTGGCGCACCTTGCGGATCGCCCGTCCGTCGAGCGTGAACTCCGACGGGCGGATCACGGCCTCGTCGCCGAGATAGATCGACTTGAAGCCGAGCGCGGTGTAGTCCTCGAGCGCCTCGGTCGAGGCGCCGGCGACCGCGACACGCCAGCCTTTCGCCCTGGCCATGCGCACGAACTCCGCGACGAGCTCGCGGCGTTCGGTGACGTCGCCGATCGGATCGCCCGCCATCAGCGCCGTACCGCCGACCACGCGGTACGCGAGGAACGAGCGGCCGCTGGGCGAGAACACGTACGCCTTGTCGCGCCGCAGGGCGAAGTACGCGAGGCTGTCCTCGCCTCGTAGGTTGACGAGCGCCGTCGCCCGTCTGCGCGCGTCCGGTGTGCACGGCGCGGCGCCGGGCGGCCGCAACCAGAGCCACAGCGCCCGGAACGCGAGCGCGCCGACGACGAGTGCGAGCGCGCGCTCGACGAGAATCGACGTGTCGTCGGTCGCATACACCTCGACGAGCAGAAGGCCCACGCCGACCAACAGCGCCAGGCCGACCTGGACGAGCGGCCTCACGGTCGCCGGGTCGCCGGGGGCGACGAACTGGCGGCGGGCGCGGAAGAGCGCGACGAGCAGCACGAGATGAATCGTCGCTTCCTCGACGTCGACCCCGCGCACGAGGTGGGCGACGGCCGACGCCGACACGACGAGCGCCGCCAGCACCCAGGCGCGACGCTTGCGTCGTGCGAGCCCGCGCGCGAGCCAGATCGCACCGACGCCGAGCGCGAGCACGAGCGTGCGCGCTGCCGTGGGGACGCCGGGAGGCAGCATGCCCTGCACGAGATCGAGGCGATCCGCCATCGCCGGCGTGAGGGCCGAGATGATCGAGAGAAGGCCTGCAACGGCGGCGAACCACGCGAGCAGGGTCGGAGTCGCCGGGCGGCGCACGTCTCTCACGGTAGCCGCCCCTGCAGACGATGGGGTTAAGAAGCTCTCACAGACGGACGTTCGTCGATCCGGCACAAGGGCTCATTCTGTGAGAGCGTCTTGCGCGGTCAGTCGCGCAGCAGGACGCGCCGCAGCTCGTCTTCCTTGCCCGGCTCCAGGATCGCCAGCACCTGGTCGCCCGCCTCGAGCTGGGTCTCCGAGTCCGGAACTTCCGCCTTGCCGTCGCGGACGACGGAGATCAGGCGTGCCCCCTCGGGGAGCTTGACGGCGCTGATCCGCTTGCCCTCGCACGCGGCGCCGCGGTTGATCGTCACCTCGACGATCTCGAGGTTCTCCTGCCGCAGCTCGATCAGCTGGATCAGTCCGTGCTCCGGCACCTCGTGCTCGACGAGGGCCATGATCGCACCCGTCGCCGAGACAGTCGGCGAGATCCCCAGCAGGTCGAAGTACGGCTGGTTGCGCGGATCGTTGATGCGAGCGATCACCTTCGCGACGCCGTAGCGCTCGCGCGCGAGCTGGCAGATGACGACGTTGTCCTCGTCGTCGCCGGTCGCAGCGACGAGGAGGTCCGGCGGACGTTTGATGCCGGCACGCTCGAGCGTGTGCAGCTCCGTCGCGTCACCGCGCACGACCTGATGCTCGAACTCGGCCTCGAGCCGGTCGAAGCGCGACGGCCGCTGCTCGATCAGCGTCACCTCGTGACCGGCGCGCAGCAATGTGCGCGTCACGTTCGAGCCCACCTTGCCGCCGCCTGCGATCAGGACGTACATGCAGGCCTCAGGCCACGACCTCGGTCGCGCGAACCGCCTCGACGAGCGTCTCGATCGCGGCCGAGGTCGGACAGACGATACGCAACCCGCGCTCCGCGTAGAACTGTGCCCGCGCCGGGTCGAGGATGCGGACCACCACCGTCGGCACCTCGAAGTGCTTCTGAGCGGCCTGCGCGATCACGATGTTCGTGTTGTCGCCGTCCGTGCAGATGACGGCGGCGTCGGCCTCCTCGACCCCCGCCTCGCGCAGCAGCTGGAGATCCATGCCGTGGCCGACCACGAACCCACCGGTCCAGTGCTCGCCGAGTCGCGCCAGCGAGTCCTCGTTCTCGTCGAGGACGGTGACGTCCCAGCCGGATCCCGAGAGCTGAAGCGCGACGGCCGAGCCCACCCGGCCGCAGCCGATCACCAGAGCCTTCACGATTCGGGAGGGTACAGCGGCGACTCAGGTCGCCGCGAGCTCCTCGTCCATCACCGACTGCGGGAAGGCGACGATCAGGACCTCACAGGGTGCGCTGCGGAGGACGTAGTCGACGGTCGGAGAGAAGAACCGTGACTGCCTGCGCCAGCGGGGCGCCGAGCCGAGCACGATCAGGTCGGCGTTCACCTCGCGGGCGTGCTCGACGATCGCCGAGCCGATCGCGCGGGCCCGGACGGTGACGCCCTCGACGGTCACGCCGTAGTCGACGCCGAGCGCCTTCGCCTCCTCGAGCGAGGAGTACGCCCGTTCCTCGTCCTCCGCCAGCGGCGCATCGAGCGCGGCGGAGAGCGGCACCCGGATCACGTGCAGCGCCTCGACCGCAGCGCCGTGGTCGGCCGCCAGCTTCACCGCCGTCGCGAGCATCTCCTCGCCGATGACCCCCAGCTTCATCGGCACGAGGATGCGCCGTACCTCGAGCGCGGCGGAGACGGGCAGCTCGCCCGGCGACCTGACGCGCTCCAGCAGCCCTTCGCCGTGGGAGACGCGCACGGCGACGAAGATCGCGATTCCCGCCGCGAGCCACGCCGGGCCGGCGTAGCGCGCAGCGGGGTGCGTCGCGAGCGCGACGATCCAGATCGAGAACGTCGCGAGCGAGCCGACGATCGCAGGCAGCGGGATCTCGGCGCCGCGGAACGAAACGTTGAAGGGCGCACGGTAGGGGCGGGCGAGATCGGGCTCGTCGATTCGGAGCTTGATCACCGCGAGCTGCGCGGCCGTGAACGCGAGCAGCACTCCGAACGAGAAAAGGCTGGCGAGACCGGCGACGTCGTTCTTCACGAAGGAGGTGCCGATCACGAAGGCCGATGCCACGACGGTGACCGACACGATCGCGAGCGGCGACACGTGCGCCCTGCGGCTGAGCCGCCCGAAGCCGCTCGGCAGCTGCCCGTGCTCCCCGAGCGAGTACGCGAGCCGGGAGAACCCGGACATCGACGTCACGACGGCCGCGACGAGGATCAGTGCTCCCGTCACGCCGACGTAGAAGCGCAGCGCGTCGCCGAGCGCGGTCGGCAGCTCGCCGCGGATCTGCTCCGCCAGCCCGAGCAGCGGCGCGTGGACCCAGGTCGTGCCGAGCTGCGACTTCGGGCCGGGAAACGCCGACAGCGCGACGATCGCGATCGCGACGTACAGCGTGATCACGGTCGCGATCGCGCCGAACACGGATCGCGGGAGGTCCACGCTCGGCCGCTTCGCCTCCTGCGCGAGGTTCGCCACCGTTTCGAGACCGGTGAACGCGAGCATCGCCAAGGGGATCGCGAACGCGATCGAGTGCCAGGACGGGTTGGTCCCCAGTGACGTCCCCTGGGTGAGCGCGTGCGGGGAGAAGACGAGGACGAAGCCGAAGAGCACCAGCAGCAGCTGCGTGAGCAGGTCGAGCGCCGGGATCACGATCCCAATGCCGTACAGCGACGGCCTCCGGACGAGCCGCACGCCGGCCACGACCACGATCACGCAGACGGCGACGATCACGTCCCAGGGGTTGTCGTCGAGCGCGCCCCAGCGCAGCGCGCCTGCGAGGTAGTGGGGCATGAAGAGCGCCGACAGGGCGATCACGATCAGGTAGTCGAGGAAGAGCACCCAGCCCGTCGCGAAGCCTGCGAGGTCGTTGAGCGCGCGGCGCACGAACGTCGCCGCTCCCCCGGTCTCGGGCAGTGCCGCCGTCCCCTCCGCATACGAGAACGAGACGATCAGGAAGAGCACGCCGACCCCGAGCAGCACGAGCGGCGTGAACCCGAGCGCGTTGGCCGCGACGACGCCGAGGGCGAAGTAGATCGACGACGCGACCTCGCCGTAGGCGACCGAGAAGAGGGCGCGCGCGTCGAGCTCGCGCTTGAAGGCGGGGAGCTTGCGGGCCATCGCCTACGCCTTCCGCCGCACCAGGTACAGGCGGCCGGCGCCCGCCGCGACGAAGAGCAGTCCGAGCAGGACGCCGACGCCGCCGCCGTGCGCGAGCGTGAACACGAGCATGGCGACGCCGAGCGAGATCATCAGCAGCGCGATCAGCTGGGTGAGGTTGCGGTGCAGCTACGCCGCCTTCCTGCCGGCGGCGACCATCACGCGGCAGGGTGCATGCTTCAGCACGTAGTCGACAGTGTGGCCGAAGATGTCGCGGTGGCGGCCGCGAGGGGCGCCGAGCACGATGATCTCGGACACGCGGCGCTCGGCCTCCTCGACGATCGCCCGGCCCGCGTGGCGTGCCCGGACGACGCGCTCGACGACGCGAACGCCGTACGGAGCCGCCATCTGCCGCGCCTCGTCGAGCAGGCGGTCCGCCTCCGCGAGCTCGGCCGCGAGGTCCGCGTCGAGCGGCAGCTCGAGCGGGACGACGATCACGCGAAGCAGGACGATGCGACCGGCGCGCTCGGTCGCCAGCCGGGCTGCGACCTCGACCGCGTCGTGCGACTCGGGGCCGGTGACGACCGGCACGAGGATCGACCGGTATTCGAGCGCGAGCGCCGGCCCGAGCGGCAACGGTGCGCGCGCCGTCTCGGTCAGCGGCAGGTTGGCCCGCCGGCGGTAGAGCGGATAGAAGACGAAGCCTGCTGCGAGCCACGCGAGCCCGGCGTACCGCGTCGGCGCATCCTGGACGACGACCACGAGCCAGGCGATCCCCGTGCCGAGCCCGCCGAAGATCGCGAAGAGGGGCCACGACACGCCGCCGACGGTCAGGTTCGGCCACGCGCGCCACTCGCTCTCCGCCTCGCGTGTGCGGACGCGCAACGCGATCACGGCCACGTGCGCGATCGTGAACGACAGCATCGCCCCGAACGCGTACATCCGCCCGAGGAAGTCGACCTGGCCCGACAAGAGGAAGATCGTCGGGCCGAGCGCGCCGAAGACGAGCAGCGCCAGCCAGCGGCGTCTTCAGCTTCGGGTGCAGGCGCCGGAACACCTCCGGGAGCTGGCGATGGCTCGCCATCGAATAGGTGATGCGCGACGCGCCGATCACGCCGGCGTTCGTGGCGATGAAGAGGATCGTCGCGGCGAGGATCCCGACGTAGACCTTGGCCGCCGAGAGCAGGAAGCCGTGCAGGCCGAGGTTCTCGACGAGCCCGAGCACGGGATCGTTCTTGAAGCCGTGCGGCGGGTTCTGGCCCAGCTGCGTGACGTAGTGGTGCCCCTCGTGCACCACGGGCATCGCCGACAGGGCGATGAACGGCAGCGTGAAGTAGATCGCGAAGACGGCGATCGCGACCCACGAGATCGCGCGTGGGATCGAGCGGACGGGGTCGCGCGCCTCCTCGGCGAGGTTGGAGACCGTCTCGATGCCGGTGTAGGCGATCATCGCGACCGGGATCGCGAGCAGGAACGCGCTCCAGGTCGGCGCGGTGCCCAGGTGCACGTTGTGCAAGAGCACATGCGGGCTGAAGATCAGGAAGAACCCGAGCGCGACCAGCAAGCAGCTGGGTCGCGAAGTCGAGCACGGCGAGGAAGACGTTGAGGCCCGCCGCCTCCTTGATCCCGATCACGTTGATCCCGACGAGCGCCCAGGTGAGGACGATGCCGATCACGATGTCCCACGGGTTCGTCCGCAGCGGCGCCCAGAAGATCGACAGGTAGTGCGGGACGAAGATCACCGAGATCGCGATCGGTGATGACGTAGTTGAGCATCTGCGCCCAGGCCGCCCCGAAGGAGACCAGCTCGTTGAAGGCGTGCCGCGCGAAGCTCGACGAGCCCCCGGCCTCGGGGAACCTGACGGTGCCCTCCGCGTAGGTGGCCGCGGTCGCCGCGAAGATCAGGCCGCTGACGATGAAGACGACCGGGGTGAGGCCGAGCGCGATGCCGGCGATCAGGCCGAGCGCGTAGTAGATCGACGAGCCGACGTTGCCGTACGCGGTCGAGAAGAGCGCGGGCGCGCCGAGCACACGTTCGAGCCCATGGGTCTGTCGGCGCCTTCTCGGCACGGCCGGATGCTAACGGGGGAAACCACGCGGCAGGTGCCAGGCACTTTCGTGCCTGGCAGCCGGTTAGCCGAAGAGCTGGTAGGGGACGCTCGAGAGGATCACGTGGGGCTCGAAGAGGAGGAGCCGCTTCACGTAGAGCGCCCGCTGATTGTGGAGGAGCCTCGACCAGCCGCGGACGACGACCTCGGGCATCACGAGGTTGACGACGGTGTCGGGATCTGCGGTCAGCTCGCGGATGTACGCGAGCAGCGGCGTGCCGACGTCGCGGTAGGGCGCGTCGGTCAGGTCGAGCGGCATCGCGGCCCCGGCGGCGTCCCAGCTCTGCCGCAGCCGGCGCGCCTCCTCGGGGTCGAACGCGAACGAGGCGGCACGCGTGTCTGCGATCCCGAGCGACCTGGCGTAGGTCAGCGCCCGCATCGACCCGGCGTGGACGTCGGCGACCAGCACCCTGACCGCCAGATGCTTCGGGCGTCGTGCCCTCCGGGCCGCGCCGGTCCGACACCACGGGCACGTCGGCGACGACCGTCCCGGGCTCGGACAGCAGCCGCAGCTTGAGGCGGAAGGACGTCCGAGCCGTCGCCGACAGCAGCGACTGGCCGCGGAACTGCTCCGGCACGACGACCGTGACGAAGTCCGACTCTCCGCGCGGCAGCCGCCACACCTGCTCGAGCATCGCCTGCGTGCGGCCCTCCTCCGTGGACAGCTTCTCGAGCTTCGGCCCGCCCGGCGCGAAGTCGAACCAGCGCGGGCGGATCGCGGGGTCGGTGTGGCGGCCCGGGGCGACCAGCGCGCGGACCGGACGGTCGTCGGCGATCTGCCTCGCGTACCAGAGCGCCCCTTCCGTGGCGACGTCCAGCGACTCGACCCACACGAGCACGCGGTTGGTCGCATCGCCGGCAGCCGTGACCGCCCCGACGCCGGCGGCGAGCCGCCTCGCGAAGCGCCGGTAGTGGCGGTTGATCCCCAGGAACGAAAGGACGAGCAGCGGGATCGCGACGATCACGAGCCACGCGCCTTCGGTGAACTTCGTCCAGATCACGATCAGCGTCACGAGGCCGGTGGCCGACGCGCCGACGCCGTTGATCAGGACGCGATGGCGCCAGCCGGCGTCGTGCGTGCGGAGCCAGTACCGCACCATCCCGGCCTGCGAGAGCGTGAACGCCGTGAAGACGCCGATCACGTACAGGTGGATGAGCGAGTCGACGCTCGCGTTGTAGACGACGAGCAGCCCCGACGCGACGGCGGCCAGCACGATGATCCCGTTCGAGAACACGAGCCGGTCGCCGAGGTTCGTGAACTGGCGGGCGAAGAAGCGGTCTCGTGCGAGCAGCGCGGCGAGCCGCGGGAACCCCTGGAAGGACGTGTTCGCGGCGAGCACGAGCACCGCCAGCGTGAGGACCTGGACGGCCCAGTACATGAACCCCCAGGCGCCCGGCGGGAACACGCCGCGCGCGAGCTGCGACAGGACCGACGGCGTGCCGGAGGCGCTCGGCAGCGCGTGCATGTGCACGGCCAGCCAGGAGACGCCGACGAACATCGCGATCGCGATCCCGCCGAGGACGGCGAGCGTCGTGGCGGCGTTGCGGCCGTGCGGACGCCGGAAGGCGTTCACGCCGTTCGCGATCGCCTCGACGCCGGTGAGCGCGGTCGACCCGGACGCGAACGCACGCAGCACGACGAAGGCCGTGACGGCTCCGGTGCCGGCGGCGAGACGGTCGGGAACCACCGCCTGCGGGCATCCGGACGCGGCGCAGCGTGCGACGCCGGTCCCGACGAGCAGGAAGATCGACGTGACGAACGCGTACGTCGGCAGCGCGAAGAGGATGCCGGCCTCCTTCACGCCGCGAAGGTTCGCGAGCGTGATCAGACCCACGAAGCCGAGCGACAGGCCGAGCTCGTGCCCGCGGAGGCTCGTCACCGCCGAGGTCAGGGCGAGCACGCCGGCGGCGACCGACACCGCGACGGTCAGCACGTAGTCGGTCAGGAGCGCGGCGGCTGCGACGAGGCTGGGAGTCCTGCCGAGATTCTCCTTCGCGACCACGTAGGCACCGCCGGACGCCTCGTAGACGAGCACGGTCTGGCGGTAGGAGGCGACGACGATCGCGAGCAGGCCGGCGATCCCGAGGGCGATCGGAAACGCCAGATGCGCCGCGCCCGCCGTTGCCCCGACCAGGACGACGAGCGCTGCCTCCGTCGCATAGGCGACCGACGACAGCGGGTCGGACGCGAAGATCGGCAGCGCGAGCCACTTGGGCAGGAGCGTCTCCTCCATCTGGTCCGACGCCATCGCCCGTCCGACGACGTAGCGCCGCAGGCGCGGCCGTTCCTGCTGCACGGTTACTCGCCCGCGCGTTGCTCGAGGGCGCGGAGCGCCCGCTCGGCCTCGCGGCGCGCCCGGTCTGCCTGCGCGCGGTCGTAGAGCGCGCTTCGCGAGTCGGACACGAGGCGCGCGGCGAGCAGCACGCCGCGCGGGAGCACCCGGGTCTCGAGGTCGGCCAGCCGGCTCGCCAGCGCCAGCAGCTGCGGCCGGGCCGCCCGGACGGCGACGCGGTTCAGCGGCGACGCCCCCGGCAGCCGGCCGCTGTCGGCGTCGTGCACGGCGCTGGTGACGTCCCGCGCGACCGCGAGCCGGTTCTCGGTGGAGACGAGCTCGTGCACACGCCACGCGAGCCGCGGCGACGGCAGCGCCGACGCGATCAGCTCGGCGTCGGCCGCTCGGCGCTCGGCCCTGAGCCCACGACGCTGCTTCAGCTCACGAACGACCCGGGGTGCGCGAATTGCGGTCACGTATCCAGGCTAGGAGCCGGGCTCTCAGCGGCGTCTTGAGATTCTCGGCCCCTTCCTCAAGGTTCTCTCAAGACCCGCCGACGAGCCGGTAACCCGCGCCGGGCTCGGTCAGCAGGTGCCGCGGCGAGGACGGGTCCGGCTCGAGCTTGCGGCGCAGCTGCGACACGTAGACGTGCAAGTAGTTCGACTCTTCGCCGTAGGCCGGGCCCCAGACCTCGCGGAGGATCGTCCGGTGTGTCAGGAGCTTGCCGGGGTTCTGAGCGAGCAGCCTCAGGATCGCGAACTCGTGCGGCGTCAGGTGGACCGGCGTGCCGGCGACCTCGACCGACTGCTTCTCGAGATCGATCCGGACGTCGCCGAACGCGATCACCGGGTCGCCGCCGGGGGACGAGCGTCTCAGCGCCGCCCGGAGCCGGGCGAGCAGCTCGCCGATCGCGAACGGCTTCGTCACGTAGTCGTCGGCGCCCGCGTCGAGCGCGGCGATCTTCTCCTCCTCATCCCCGACCGCCGAGACGACGATGATCGGCGCCTCCATCCACTCGCGGAGCTCGCGGCAGACGTCGGTGCCCCTGCCGTCGGGCAGGACGAGATCGAGGATCACCGCGTCCGGCGGCGCCAGGCCGGCTGCGGTGAGGGCTTCGGTCGCGCCGGTCGCCGTGTCGACGGTATAGCCCGCGCCGCGCAGGTTGGTGGCGAGCGCGCGGAGGAACTGCGGCTCGTCGTCGACGACGAGCACGCGCTTGCCGGCGCTCATCGCGCTGCTCCGCTCACGACCGCCGCCGCGGGGAGCGTCAGTCGTGCGCGGGTGCCGCCGCCGTCACGCGGCAGCAGCACCAGCGAGCCGCCGTTCGCGACCGCGAAGCCGTGCGCGATCGCGAGGCCGAGCCCGGCGCCGCCGACGGTCGTGCGGCCGCGGGTGAACGGCTCGAGGAGCGTGAGCGGCTCGTCCTCGCCGAGCCCCGCGCCGCGATCGTCGACGTCGACCACGACGGAGCCGTCGACCGCGTGCGCGGAAACCGAGATCGGCGCTCCCTCCGGCGAGAACTTGGCGGCGTTCTCCAGCACGTTGACGAGGATCCGTTGCACCTGTGCGGCATCGACCCGCGCCGGCGGCAGGTCGTCTGCGACCGCCACCGAGACGGCGTCCCGGCCGACCTCGTCGAGGGCGAGCGAGACCAGCTCCCCGACTTCCCAGAGCTCCGGGCGAGCCACGGCGGCGCCGGCCTGGAGCCGCGAGAGGTCGAGGAGGTTCTCGACGAGCCGGGTGAGGCGGGCGAGCTCGCGGGCGAGCGCGTCGAGGAGATCCTCGCGGTCGGCGGACGAGAGGTCGACCTCACTGCTCTGCAGGCCCCCGATGGCGGCGCTCATCGTCGCGAGCGGCGTGCGGAAGTCGTGCGAGACCGACTGGATGATCGTGGTCTTCACCGCGTCCGAGCGTCGCAGCGCCTCCGCTTCCCTCGCCTGCTGTTCGAAGGTCTCGCGCTCCGACGCGACCTGCAGCAGCGCGCCGAGCGCGGCGTCGAAACGAGCGCGTGAGCGCGAATCGGCCGCGGACAGCACCTGGGCGGCCCGGGCCCGGATCTCGTCGACCTGCGCGTCGCGGTGGAGCAGCTCGGCGGCGGTGTCGGCGATCAGCGCCGCCTCTCGCTCCCGCTGCTCCAGCTCCGCCGCCCGCCGCCGTTCGCGTGCCGCCAGCTCGCTGGCGATGGCGCCCGTCACCGCGTAGACCGCGAGCGCCGCCCAGTTGCGGCCGTCGGCCAGCGTCAGGGTGTGCACCGGCGGCAGGAAGAGGAAGTTGAACGCCACCATCGCCGCGACCGCCGCCGCGAGCGCGTAGCGCAGTCCATACGCGGCCGCCGCGAGGACGACCGCGGGCGTGTAGACGACCCCGAGACTCAACGTCGGCGCCACGGGGCGGAGCGCATAGACGAGACCGGTGGCCGCCGCGAGCAGCAACAGCGTGCCGGCGGCCGGGATCAGCGCGCGAAGACGCATCGGTGGGGACGGTACCGCCGTCAGCGGCCGCCCAGCTCTTAGCGGGAAGAGGGGGCACGTGGGGGAAACATGGTTTCCCCCACGCTCTTAGCCGTGGATCGAGACGATGAGCGGGATGATCAGGATCGCCACGATGTTCGCGATCTTGATCATCGGGTTGATCGCAGGGCCCGCCGTGTCCTTGTACGGATCGCCGACCGTGTCGCCGGTGACCGCCGCGGCGTGCGCCTCCGAGCCCTTGCCGCCGTAGGCGCCGTCCTCGATCGACTTCTTCGCGTTGTCCCACGCGCCGCCGCCGGAGGTCATCGCGATCGCGAGGAACAGCCCGGTGACGATCGTGCCGATCAGCAGTCCGCCGAGCATCCGTGCGTTGATGATCCCGACGACGATCGGGAAGCCGATCGGGATCAACGCCGGCGCCAGCATCGACTTGATCGCCGAGCCGGTGACGATGCTGACGGCGCGGCTGTAGTCGGGCCGCTCCGTCCCTTCCATGATCCCCGGATGCTCCCGGAACTGGCGCCGCACCTCCTGGACGACCTCGCCGCCGACCCTGCCCACCGCCTGCATCGCGAGCGACGCGAAGAGGAACGGCATCAGCCCGCCGACGAAGAGGCCGGCGATCACCCACGCGTCGGAGAGCGAGAACGTCGTCGGCAGCCCCTGGTCGGTGAGGCCGGTCGTGTACGAGTTGAAGAGCACCAGCGCGGCGAGCGCCGCCGAGCCGATGGCGTAGCCCTTGGTGACCGCCTTCGTCGTGTTGCCGACCGCGTCCAGCGGATCCGTGATCGCCCGGACGCCCTCTGGAAGGTCCGCCATCTCGGCGATGCCGCCCGCGTTGTCGGTGACGGGGCCGTAGGCGTCGAGCGCGACGATCAGGCCGGTCATCGACAGCTGCGCCATCACGGCGACGCCGATCCCGAAGAGCCCGGCGAAGTGATGGGCGACCAGGATGCCGGCGACGATCACGAGCACCGGAGCCGCCGTCGCCTGCATGCCGACGGCGAGCCCCTCGATGATGTTCGTCGCGTGGCCGGTTTGCGACGACCGCGCGATCATCTTGACCGGGTTCCAGCGCGTGCCGGTGTAGTACTCGGTGATCGCGACGAGCAGGAACGTCACCACCAGCCCGACGATCGCCGAGATGTAGAGGTCGCTGAACCCGTACTTGCCGGTGTCGAACGCCATCGTGATCGGGATGAAGCCGAGCGCCGACAGCAACGTCGCCACGAGCACCGCCTTGTACAGCGCGTTGATCACGGCGTTCTCGCCGTGGCCGAGCCTCGCGAAGAACGTGCCGATCACGGACGAGACGGCGGAGACCCCGCCGATCGCCAGCGGGAAGAGATAGAGCTTCGCGTCGGGGAACGCCGTTCCGAGCAGCATCACCGCGACCGCGGTGACCGCGTACGTCTCGAACAGGTCGGCAGCCATGCCGGCGCAGTCGCCGACGTTGTCGCCGACGTTGTCGGCGATCACGGCCGCGTTGCGTGGGTCGTCCTCCGGGATGCCGACCTCGATCTTCCCGACCAGGTCGGCGCCGACGTCGGCGGCCTTGGTGAAGATGCCGCCGCCGAGCCGGGCGAAGACGGAGATGAGGGAGCCGCCGAACGCGAGCCCGACGAGGTCGTCGATCGCCGAGGTCGGCGAGTTGTGGAGTGCGCCGGTCAGGAACCAGTAGTAGCCGGTGACTCCGAACAGCCCGAGGCCGACGACGAGCAGGCCGGTAACCGAGCCGGCGCGGAACGCGACGTTGAGCGCCGGCTTGAGCCCGTGGCGGGCCGCCTCCGCGGTGCGGGAGTTCGAGCGCACGGCGACGTTCATCCCGATGAAGCCGGCTGCGGCCGACAGCGTCGCGCCGACGAGGAACCCGAACGCGGTGCCCCACCCGAGCTTGTCGTAGACGCCGAGCAGGATGAACGGCACGATCGCGACGACCGCGATCGTCGTGTACTGCTTCTTCAGATACGCGGCCGCCCCCTCCTGCACCGCGGCGGAGATCTCGCGCATCCGCTCGTTCCCGGCCGGCTGCTTGAGCAGCCAGAAGGTCAGGTAGACGCCGTACGCCACGGCCACGCCTGCGCCGACGAGGCCGAGCAGCACGGGGTGGTGCATGAACCAATCCATCGGTGTTTTCGCTCCCTCACAAAGTCAAGCGCCGAAGGGCTCCGGCGCGGGCAGTTATGTATCACATGGGGCCGTCGGCCCCTCCCGCTTCGTCGTCCGCGGGAGGTGTCGAAACCCGGCTCGAATAGGCGACTTGCAGGTTGGCGAGGGCGGCGCCGAGGTCGCGCCGGGCGTCGGCGTCCAGCACCGGCAGGAGCGCGGCCAGGGCGTCGATTCCGAGCTTCGCCTGGGCGAGGTCGCCGCGCTCGAGCTTCGTGAACGCCAGGCTGGCGATCGTCGAGGCGCTCGACGTGAGCAGCAACCCGAGATCGAGCCCCGCCAGCTGCTCGGCGAAGTCCTCCTGCGGCCCCTCAGCCTTCAACCGGCTCACCTGCGCGCACCTGCTCGGCGTAGATCTCCTCGAGCGTGGCCCCCTCCTCCGCCCGGGCGATCTGGCGTTCCGCCGCCGTCTGCGCGGGCACGGCGAGGAACGCCGCCGCGCCGATCTCCTCGGCCACCGGCTGCACCCACTCGAGCAACTGCTCGAGCCGCGCGCGTGCGGGGATCGCCTCGCCGCGCTCGAAGTCGAGCAGTTCGCCCGAGAGGCCGTACCGGATCGCCCGCCACAGGTTCTCCTCGATCAGGCGGTGCGGCAGGTCGGGCAGCGGCTCGCCCTCGTCGTACGCGCGGGCGCAGCGCGCGGCCAGCGCATGACACAGCGCGGCGACGGCCTGCGACTCGGCGAGATCGGGCTGCCCGTCGCAGATGCGGATCTCGATCGTCGGGTACGCGAGATGCGGGCGCACGCTCCACCAGATCTGCGTGTGCTCCGTGATCGAGCCGGTTCGGTAGAGGAACGAGACGTAGTCCGAGAAGCCCTGCCAGCTCCCGTATGCGTCCGGGATCCCGCAGCGGGGGAACATCCGCGTGAAGATCTCCGTCCGTGCGGAGTGAAGGCCGGAGTTGACTCCCTCGACGAGCGGCGAGCTCGCGGACAACGCAAGCAGCTCCGGTAGGTAGTTCCGAAGCCCGTCGTGCACCGCGATCGCGCGGTCGGCGCCGGCAATCCCGACGTGCACGTGCAGCCCGAAGCTGTTGTTCCGCCAGACGACGTAGCGGAGGAGCTCGTCGTTGCGGCGGTAGTGAGGCGTGTCGATGATCCTCTGGTCCTGCCAGCGGCTCCACGGGTGCGTCCCCGTCGCCCCGAGCGAGAGGCCGAGCTCGCGCGCGACGCCGCGCAGCTGCGCGCGCCGTTCGCGCATCAGCGGGGCGGCCTCGCCGAAGTTCTCGCAGCGCCCCGTGCGCACCTCGATCTCCGAGGCGATCAGCTCGCCGACCACGTGCGGCGCGAGCTCGGGGATCTCCTTGGCGGCCGCGTAGATCTCTTCGAACCTGTTCGTCAGCTCGAGCGTGTCGGGATCGAGCAGCGCGAACTCTTCCTCGACCGCGACCGTGAGGTCGGTACCGGTCTCGAACGCCTCGTGCGCCGTCCGGAGGAGCTCCTGCCAGGAGACGCGCTGTTCCTCGCCCATCGCGCGCGAAGCCTAGATGCTCGCCACCGGCTCGAGGAGCCGCGCGGCCACGCTCGCCCACGACCAGCGGTCGACGACCGCGCGCCGCGCCGCCCGGCCGAGTTCCTCGCGGTCCGTCGGCGGGAGCGCGAGCAGCTCTCGCAGCTTCGAGCGCAGGTCGGCAACGTCCCCCGGTTCGAACGACGCCAGGGGCCGGAACGGCGCCGGGTAGGCCTCCTCGATCCCGGCGGCGACCTCGGCCAGGCCCGAGTGCCGCGCGACGAGCGGCGGCGAGCCGGCTGCAGCTGCCTCGGCGGCGACCATCCCGAACGCCTCGGGGAACACAGACGGCACGACCGTGACGTCGGCCAGCGGCAGCAGGTGCACGAGGTGGCGGTGCTCGAGCGGGCCGGTGAAGAGCGTGCCCGGCGGCGCGGCGGCCTCGAGCACGGGCCGGTACGGGCCGAACCCGACCACGACGAGGCGCGCCGGGAGCCCGCGCATCGCCTCGAGCAGCAGCTGGACGCCCTTCTGCTCGATCAGCTTTCCGAAGTACACGACCGTCGGCTCGTCGCCGGCGAGGAAGGACGCGAGCCGCTCGGCGTTCCCGGCGTCCGGCAGCCGCTCTTCCGCGTTGCCGGGGTTCGGAGGGTCGGCCCGCGCCTCGGCGAGTAGCTCGGCGAGCGCCTCGCCGCGATCCTGGAGCACGAATTCGTCGACGTCGACGCCGGGCGGCACCGTGTGCACACGGTCGACGTGACCGACCACGTCCTCGAGGACCCGGCGGATGTGCTCGGAGCCGACGTACGTCGCGTCGGCGGCGGCGAGCGCCTCGGCTCCCCACCGCTCGAGCTCCGGTCGCCCGCGCATCGAGTACTCGAGCTCGGAGCCGTGCGCCTTGACGCGGAACGGCGCCCCGGCTGCGAGCCCGACCGGGCCACCGAGCAGCACGTGGTTCGTGAACACGAGATCGGCGGGCAGCAGCTCGCGCACCGCCGCCGCGTTGGCGGCGACGTACGCGGTCCGCTCTGCGGGCGAGAGGTCTTGCAGCAGCCGCGGCTCGAGCCCCTCGTAGCGGTCGAGCACGAACACCGGCAGGAGCTTCCCGGGGAGGTCGGGCACCACCACGCGCGCCCTGCCGACGTCGAACCGCTCCGTCGCGCGCTCCTGGCAGACGACCGTCACGTCGTGGCCGGCGACGCTCCACTCGCGCGCGAGCGCCCGCGTGTAGACGTTCGAACCGGTCCCGCCGAGCAGGTACCCGTGCCACAGCAGGATCCGCACCCTAGGTGAGGTGGAAGTAGAGAGCGTGCAGCAGCTCGACCGCAGGGTTCGACGTGTGCACGGTCACGTCGCCCGGGACGTCGAGGAGCGCTTCGGAGTAGTTGAAGATGATTCGCACGCCGGCGTCGACGAGGTCGTCGGCGACCTTCTGGGCGGCCATCGCCGGCACGGCGAGAACGCCGACGACGATGTTCTTCTCCCGCACGACGTCCTTCAGCCTCCGCTCGTCCTCGACGGGCGCCGCACCGAGGTCGTTGCCGAACTTCGCCGGATCGGTGTCGAAGACCGCGGCGATGTTGATGCCGTGCTCGGCGAAGATCTGCGAGCTCGCGATCGCCTGGCCGAGCCGTCCGGCTCCGACGAGCGCGATGTTGTGCTGCCCCTGCGTGCGCAGGATCTTCCGGATCTCCGAGAGCAGCGAATCGATCGAGTAGCCGACGCCCCGCTTGCCGAACTTGCCGAAGTTCGAGAGGTCGCGGCGGATCTGCGTCGCGTTGATGTTCGTGTAGTCCGCGATCTCCTGCGAGGAGATGCGGTCCTTGCCCATCTTCTTGGCCTGCGTCAGCACCTGCAGGTACCGCGAGAGCCTCGCCGCGACGCCGACGGTGAGACGGTCCGGCGTGCCGCCGGTGGAAGCCGCTTGCAACATCGTCGGGCATTGTGCCGAAAGCACCTAGCCGGGCCGGACGGTTGTCCCGTCGCCGGCGACGCCGGACGTAGACTGGCGTCCATGTGCCGGAACATTCGCACCCTCTACAACTTCGAGCCACCGACCACGCAAAGCGAGATCCGGGCTGCCGCCGAGCAGTTCGTCCGCAAGGTGAGCGGCATGCAGAAGCCGTCACGGGCGAACGAAACGGCCTTCGAGCACGCGATCGACCACGTCGCCGCTGCGACCGAGGAGCTGCTCGCGGCCCTGATCACGTCCGCGCCGCCCCACGACCGCGAGGTCGAGGCGGAACGTCGTCGCGCCCGCGCGGCGAAGCGCTTCCAGCAGGTCGCGTAAACGTCAGGCAGGTGCCAGGCACGAACGTGCCTGGCACCGGGTTGACGAGGCGCGTGCGCAACCGCGAAGGTCGCCTCCTGTCCGATTCACACCTCGACGCGCGTCTGCACGACGCCGAGCTGGTCGACGAGCAGCGGGCGTTCAACGCCGGGCTCCAGCAGCTGCTTGCCGGGATGCCGCCGCTGCACACCGTCCCGCCCGACGAGTCGCGCGCGGCCCGCCGGGCCTCCGGCGGCATCTTCCCGGCGCCGGTCTACCTCCCGGAGGCGCGGTGGGAGCGGATCGCGGGACGCGGCGGCGAGATCCCGCTGCGCATCGTCGAGCCGTCGTCCCCCGCCCGCGGCGCGTACCTCCACCTCCACGGCGGCGGCTGGACGCTGGGCGCCGCCGACCTGCAGGACCCGGCGCTGAAGGCGGCCGCCGACGCGACCGGCCTCGTGATGGTGAGCGTCGACTACCGCCTCGCGCCCGAGCATCCCTATCCCGCCGGGGCCGACGACTGCGAGGACGCCGCGCTCTGGTTCCTCGACCGGTACGACGGCCGGCGTGCGCTCGGCGGGGAGTCGTCGGGCGCGCACCTGGCCGTGGTCACCCTGCTGCGGCTGCGCGACCGGCACGGCGTACGACCGCGCAGCGCCTTCGCGGCCGCGAACCTCCTGTTCGGGCCGTTCGACCTGACGGGGACGCCGAGCCGTCACCTCTGGGGCGACCGAAACCTCGTGCTCTCGGACCCGATGATGGACTGGTTCGTCGCGAACTACGTCCCCGAGCTCACCGACCCGGAGCGCCGCCGACCGGACGTCTCGCCCCTCTACGCGGACCTGCACGACCTGCCGCCCGCGCTGTTTAGCTGCGGCACGCTCGACCCGCTGCTCGACGACACGCTCTTCATGGAGGCGCGCTGGCGTACGGCCGGCAACGAAGCGGCGCTCAGCCTCTGGCCCGAGGCGGTCCACGGCTACGTCGCGTTCGACACCGAGACCACACGGCGATCGTTCGCCGAGCAGTACGCGTTCCTGCGCGGGCCCGACGCTACTGGGCCAGCTTCCGCCTGAACGCGAGCTCGTCCACGAAGTAGACGAAGGCGCGCCGCCCGTCGATCTCCACGACCGGCAGCCATTCGCGATAGCGCTCCTCGAGCTCCGGCACGCCGCCGATGTCGATCTCCTCGAGCTCGAACGGCTGATCGGCGCGCACGCGCAAGAGCACGTCGCGCGCCCGCTCGCACAGGTGGCACCCGGCGGCGTGGAAGAGCGTGACGCGGGGCCCGGTCAGGTGACCTGGAAGCGGATCTTCGTCCGGCTCGGCGAGGCGTCCCGGGGCAGGGTCGGCCAGGCCGCCAGCCGCAGCTCGTAGGTTCCGGCGGCGAGCGGTGAGCTCGTCGGGCCGCGGCCGGTGATCCCGAAGCTGTACGAGCCGGGGAGCACGTCGCGCAGGCGGGCGAGCAGCCCGAGGTAGCGGCCGCCCGCGGTGTAGAGGAGCACGTCGAGGCGCGCGACCGGCTGCACCTGCAGCGCCCCGTCGGCGCGAAGCAGGTTGCCCGCCTGCACGGTCAGCACCGCCGGCTTCGTGTCCGACTGCTTGAACACGCGCGTGCTCAGCGAGACGTGCGCGAGCAGGGTCGTTGCCGGACGCTGGAAGCCGAGCGCCCAGGGCACGCGCAGAGCTTCGCTGCCCGCCGGAGCGATGCGGATCACCCCGGTGACCGTGTGCGGCCGGGGGGCAGCGGGCGCCACGACGCGGACCTTCACCCGTGCCGCCGCACCGATCCCGAGCACGAGATGGTCGGGTGTGACCTTGAAGCCGAGCGCCTCGGACTCAGCCGTGCTGAGCACGCTGACCGACAGCTGCAGGCGGCGCGACGAGACGTTGCGCACGACGAGCGTGCGCGTCGCGTGCCACTTCGCGCCCTCCCAGATGCCGAACCCGAGCGTCGCCGGCTGCGCCGAGACCTCGCCGACGGCGGACGCTCCCAGCCGGAACGTGCCTGCGCCCGCCTCGGTCGCCGACGCACCGCCCCGCTGGGCGTACCCGACGAGCAGGCTCTGCAGCGACGCGCCGTCGAGGTCGGGACGCAGCTGCGCGAGCAGTGCGGCGCCTCCGGCCACGGTCGCAGCCGCGGCGCTCGTCCCGTTGACGGTGCCGAACACCGGCGAGCCGTCGGCGGCGGAGGGCTCGGAGGTGGCGATCGCGACGCCCGGTGCGGCGACGTCCGGCTTGACGCTCCCGTCGAACGCGAGCCCGCGCGAGGAGAAGTCGGCGACCGAGCCCCGACCGCCGTTGGCGTCGGTGTGCGCGGGCCCGATCGCGATCCCGACGTCGAGGCCCGCGCGTTGCGCCGCGAGCAGCTCGAGCGCCGGCGCGCTGGGCACGACGACGACCGGCGCGGTCTCCTGGTCGGAGACGCGAAGCGACCCGGCGGGAAGCGAGTCACCGTAGAGCACGAGCGCGCCGGCGCCGGCCTGCGCTGCCGCCTCGGCCTGCGTCTCCGGGTCGGCGCCCGCCGCCGCGACGACCGCCCGTCCGGCGACGAGGCTGAAGCCCTTGCGGTCGAAGCCCGCCGCTCCCTCCACGGAGGCGGGTGCCGGTGCGAGGGTCAGGGAATGGGAAGGCCCGCTCGCGCCGAGCAGAGGCACGTCGCGGTCGAAGATCACGTCGAGCCCCCGCCGCAGCACGACGCGCGCCGTGGGCAGCTCGGTGCGCGTGTCGGTGGCCGCGACCGCGAGCGCCCCGGGCGCCGCGGCCGGGCCGGCGACGGAACCGAAGCCGGGCCCAGCGACCCCGTCGTTGCCCGCGGGCGCGACGACCATCGTGTTCAGCGCGAGCGCGCCCGCGACCGCCGCGGCCTCGGGCCCGTCGGTGAACGCGGCGTAGGGCTCGGCGACGCCGACCAGCGCGATCCGGACCGCGTCGTGGCAGTCGCCGTCGCCGTTCGGGTCGACGGCCCGCTCGAGGCCGGCGACCAGCTGGTCGGTCCGGCTGAAGACGAGCTCCCGGCCGTCGCTCGTCGGCTGCCAGCCGGCGACGCGGATCGGGAGGATCGCCGCGTCGGGAGCGACGCCGTGCAGCCCGCCCGGCCCGTCGGATCCCGCGAGGATGCCGGCGAGCTCGGTTCCGTGACGCTCGGTCTGCGACGGGTCGCGCAGGTTGGAGCGGGCCGAGGCGTCGGCGCCGCCGTCCACGATGTCGAAGCCGGAGAGCAGCCGGCCGCGCAGGTAGGCCTGGTTCAGGTCGACTCCCGTGTCGAGCAGCGCGATCGTGACGCCGCGGCCACTCGAGCCGGGCAGGTCCGCCCCGGGCCAGTGGCCGCTCGCGGCCGAGAACCCCTTCGACGACAGCACCGAGTCAGACGTGGCTGCGGGAAACGCGGCGCGCACCGGATACACACCGCGCACCTCGGGGTTGTTCTCGAGCAGCGGCACCGCCCTGGGGTCGAGCGACGCGGAGAACCCGTCGACCACCCGCGTGTAGCTGAAGTCGGGCCGGACCTGCAGGCTGTGCGCCGCCAGCGAGAGCAGGACCTCCTTCTGCGCCGCGAGCGCCTGCGTGCTCCACGCCCGCTCCTGACTCTCCGTCGCGAAGCGGACCTTCGCCAGCCGGTCGGCCACGGACGGCGTCTGGAGCAGCACGATCATCCGCTGTCCCGTCGGTGTCGCCGCCCGCGGGCCGCCGACGAGGCCGAGCCAGCTCGCAGAGGTCGGCGACGAGGCGCTCACGCGGCCGCCGGCCGAGACGGCGACCACGAGCGCAACCGTGGCGGCTCCGCCGGCGAGCAGCAGGGCGACGCTACGCGGAAGCCTGCGCATCGACTGAAAGGTAGTCGGGGTACGGGACGGCCTGGACGTAGCGTGCCGCCGACGCGATCATCGCGGCGTTGTCGGTGCAGAGCTCGAGCGGTGCGAGCGCAGCGTCGGGAAGCGCCGCGCGCAGCTCGCTGTTCGCGGCGACGCCTCCGACGACTGCGATCTTTGCCGCCCCGGTGGCGCGCACGCGTTCGACGAGCGCCGTCACGATCGCCCGCTGGTAGGACGCCGCGAGGTCGGCACGACGCAGCTCGACCTCGCGTTCCGGCAACTCGCGGACCGCGTACAGCAGAGCGGTCTTCACGCCCGAGAACGAGAAGTCGAGACCGCCGACGCGCGCCACGGGAAAGTCGAACGAGGCCGGGTCGCCGTCACGTGCCAGCGCGTCGAGCTGTGCGCCGCCCGGGTAGCCGAGGCCGAGCAGGCGCGCACCCTTGTCGAACGCCTCGCCGGCAGCGTCGTCGAGCGTCGTGCCGAGCACGCGGTACGCCGACCGCTCGGTGACGTCGAGCAGCATCGTGTGCCCTCCGCTCGCGAGCAGGCACGTGAACGGCGGCTCGAGGTCGAGCGGCCGGAGGTACAGCGAGGCGACGTGTCCGAGCAGATGGTTCACGGGAACGAGCGGGCGGCGGTGCGCCCACGCGAGCGCCTTCGCCGCGGAGACGCCGACGAGCAGCGCTCCGATCAGGCCCGGCCGCGTGGTCACCGCGACGGCCTCGAGCTCGGGCAGCGACGTCCCGGCTTGGCCGAGCGCCTCCGACACGACCGGCACCACCAGCTCGAGGTGCCGGCGGCTCGCCACCTCGGGCACGACTCCCCCGAAACGAGCGTGCAGCTCCGCCTGAGACGCGACGACGTTCGCCAGGATCTCACCGTCGTCGGTGATCACCGCAGCGGCCGTCTCGTCGCAGGAGGTCTCGATCGCCAGGATCACACGCGGGCGTCTCTCCACATGATCAGGGCGTCTTCCCGATTGTCCGTGTAGTAGCCGCGCCGCAGGCCGCGAGCCTCGAAGCCGAGGTTCTCGTAGAGGCTGATCGCTCCCTCGTTCGAGACGCGCACCTCGAGCGTGTAGCCGCGCCGCTCGTCCTCGCGGGTGATCTCGAACAGCCGCTCGAGCAGCCGCGAGGCGATGCCGCGCCGCTGGCGATCCGGGTCGACCGCCACGTTCATCACGTGCCACGCGTCGACGTACCGCGAGTTGACGATGTAGCCGACGAGCTCGTCGCCCTCGAACGCCCCCAGGCAGATCGACGTCGGCTTGGCAAGCTCCGAGGCGAACATCGCGCGCGACCACGGCGTCGGGTACGCGCGCTGTTCGATCACCTCGATCGCGTCCAGGTCGGACGGGCCGAGCGTGCGGATCTCGATCATCACCGCCGTCATGCGACGGCCTTCGCGTCGGGCTCGCGCACGTAGAGGGGCTCGACGAGCGCCGCGTCGCCGAACGCACCGGCCCGCGCGGCGAGCAGGAGCGGGTCCGGCCGGTGCAGGCGGTCGCCGTCGGGCGGCACGGTCGCGCCGCGGGCCTCGAAGATCGCGCGATAGCGAATCGCCCCGTCTCCCACGAGTCGAACGCCGTCGACCGGGAACGCGTCGGGCGCGCAGACGCTCGGACCAGGCACGAAGACCTCACCCCGCCGCGCGTCGAGCACCGGGAGTCCGCCCGTGAACGCCTCGAGCGTCGAGGCGCCCGCGACCGGCACGCCGAGCGCGAGCGAGAGCGACCGCGCGATCGCCAGGCCGATGCGGATGCTCGTGAAGCTTCCCGGGCCGCGGCCGACGACGATCCCCTCGAGGGAGCTCGGGTCGTCCACGAGCCTGTCGACGAGCTCGAGAAGGTCGCCGGCCCGCGGTGTCGCCAGCGACTCACCGCCGGGCGACAGCGCACAGACGGCGCCGAACGAGGTGGCCGTGTCGAAGGCGAGGATCGTCATTGCTCCACGATGCTGACGCTGCGATGCGAGCGGTCGACGTGCCCGAGCGTAACGACGGCGCGCGGAGCAGGCAGCCAGTCCCTCGCGTGCTCGGGCCACTCGACGAAGACCACCGCGCCGTCGAAGTACGGCTCGAGGTCGCCCCATTCCTCCGACGACAGGCCGGCCAGCCGGTACAGATCGAGGTGTGCGACCGGCGTCGGGGCCTCGTAGCGGTGGCCGAGGGTGAAGGTCGGGCTGGAGACGGGCTCGACGACCCCGAGCGCGCGCGCCGCGCCGCGCACGAACGTCGTCTTGCCCGCGCCGAGCTCACCCGAGACGGCGACGACGTCGCCGGGCCGGAGACGGCCCGCGAGGTCGGCCGCGAGCGCGGCGGTCTCCTCCGGAGAGCTGGTCACGGTGGTCACGCACCGGAAATGGTGCCTGCTCGCCGCTCAGAACAGGCCGAGCTGGACCGGCTGGGCCGTTGCCGCCTCGACCGGCTCCGGCGGCGCGGGCGGCTCCGGCCGGCGGCCGAGCAGCTCGGGGAGACGTGCGAAGTCGACCTGCAGCACGTCGAGCGTCCGCGGCGTGTACAGCGCGGCCGCCGGGTGGAACAGCGGATAGAGCAGCACGGTGCGGCCGCCGAGGCAGACCTCCTGTTCCTGGCCGTGCACACGGGTGATGCCGGTGGGCTTGCCGGACAGGAGCTTCGTCGCGAAGTTGCCCAGCGTCGCGACGACGGTCGGCGCGATCAGCTCGATCTGGCGGAACAGATGGCCCTCGCAGGCCTCGATCTCCTCCGGGAGCGGGTCGCGGTTGCCCGGAGGCCGACACTTCAACACGTTGGCGACGTACACGTCCTCCCGGGTCAAGCCGATTCCGGCGAGGAGCTTCGAGAGCAGCTGGCCGGCGGAGCCGACGAACGGGATTCCCTGCTTGTCCTCGTGGAAGCCGGGCGCCTCGCCGACGAACATCAGGTCGGCGGACGGCGAACCCGAGCCGAAGACGACCTGCGTACGTCCCTGCGCGAGCGCGCACCGCTCGCAGCCGGCGACCACGTCGCCGTAGGCGATCAGCGAGAGGTCAGCAGCAGCCACAGCCACCGCCGCAACAGCCGCCGCCGAAGCTGGGCTGTCCGGCGGTGCCATGCGCTGCGAACGACGTCGAGAACTGCTTCACGACCTTGGGCTTGCCGCACTCGGGGCAGGCCGGATCGGGATCGGACATCCCCACCAGCTCCTCGAAGTGGGCTTCGCAGCTCATGCAGACGTAGTCGTAGATCGGCACCGGAGATAGCCTAGCGAAGGCAGTCTCGCAGCTCAGCCGGACGGTTCTCCGTTACGCTGTAGGTGCCCGGCATCCGTGAGGAGCTGGAGCCCCAATCGATGGTCGACAGCGTCACAGTCATCGGCGCCGGACGCGCCGGCTCGGCGATCGCCGCTCGCCTGCGCGAGCGCGGCGTCCGCGTGATCGACGACGGCGAGCTGCGCCTGCTGTGCGTGCCGGACCGTGCGATCGCCGAGGTCGCCCTGGCGATTCCCGTCGGGCCCTGGGTGGCGCACGTGTCGGGCGCGACCCCGCTGGCCGAGCTCGCCCCGCACGTCCGCCGCTTCTCCCTGCACCCGTTGCAGACGCTCACGCTCGCGCGCGGGCCCGAACAGCTCGACGGCGCCTGGGCCGCGATCACCGGCGAGAGCGCCGAGGCGCTCGAGCTCGCACGGCAGCTCGGCGCCGTCCTGGGCGTCCGGACGTTCGTGCTCGCCGACGACCGCCGGTCGCTCTACCACGCCGGCGCGGCGATGGCCTCGAACTTCCTCGTCACGCTGCACGACGCAGCCGCGCGGCTGCTCGTGGACGCCGGGGCGCCGCCGGAGGCGCTGCGGCCGCTGATGGAGCGGACGATCGCGAACGACTTCGAGCTGACAGGGCCGATCGCGCGCGGCGACCTCAGCACGGTCGAGCGGCATCTGGCCGCGCTGCGCGCCGAGGAGCCCGACCTCGAGCCGCTCTACACCGCGTTCGTGGAGGCGACCCGCCCGTGAGGGTCGTCCAGACCATCGCCGAGACGCGCGCGGCGCTTCGCCGCGACCCGTGGCCGGTCGTCGGCCTGGTGCCGACCATGGGCGGGCTGCATGCCGGGCACGCGGCACTGTTCGCGGCAGCGCGGCCGGAGTGCGACGTGCTGGTGGCGAGCCTGTTCGTCAACCCGGCGCAGTTCTCCGAACGCGCCGACCTCGAGGCCTATCCGCGGGATCTCGTCGCCGACGCCGCCGCGGCGGAGGCGGCCGGAGTCGATCTGCTGTTCGCGCCGCCGGAGGCCGAGCTGTATCCGCCGGGCTTCGCGACGTGGGTCGAGCCCGCCGGCGCCGCCGAGGGGCTCGAGTCCGACCACCGGCCCGGGCACTTCCGCGGCGTCGCGACGGTGTGCCTGAAGCTGTTCAACATCGTCCGGCCCCAGTTGGCGTGGTTCGGCCGCAAGGACGCCCAGCAGGTCGCCGTCGTCAAGCAGCTCGTGCGCGATCTCGACCTCGAGGTGGAGATCAGGGTCGTCGACACGGTGCGGGACGCGGACGGACTGGCGCTGTCGTCGCGCAACGAACGGCTCACACGCGCCGAGCGCGCAACCGCGACGGCGATACCGCGTGCGCTCGCCACGCGTGAGGAGGGGCGCGCCCGCGCTGTCCTCGCCGAGGCCGGGATCACGCCGGAGTACCTCACCGTCGCCGACCTCGACGGCCGCACGCTCGCCGTCGCGGCCCGCATCGGCGCCACCCGACTGATCGACAACGTCCTCCTGGAAGGAGATCCCAGATGAGCACCCGCCCGCGCACGCCGGGCGCCGCGACGCCGGCGCCGGGCAAGCTCCCGCTCCCGGAGCTCGCCGAGATGAAACGACGAGGCGACCGGATCGTGATGATCACCGCGTACGACGCGCCGGCAGCGCGCATCGCAGACGACGCCGGCGTTGAGCTGATCCTCGTCGGCGACACGGCCGCGATGGTGATGCTCGGTCACACGTCGACGCTGCCGGTGACGCTCGACGAGATGATCTTTCTCACGCGTGCGGTGACGCGCGTCGCCCGCAGGCCGCTCGTCGTCGGCGACCTCCCGTTCGGCACCTACGAGGTGTCGGACGAGCAGGCGGTCGCGAGCGCGATCCGAATGGTCAAGGAGGGCGGCGCCGACGTGATCAAGCTCGAGGGTGCGGGTCGGATGCTCGCGCGCGTCCGCGCCATCGCCGACTCGAACATTGGCGTGATGGGGCACGTCGGGCTGACGCCGCAGTCGGCGACGAAGCTCGGGGGATTCAAGGCGCAGGGCCGCACGGCGGATGCCGCGAAGCGGCTGCTCGAGGACGCGCTCGCACTGCAGGAGGCGGGCGCATTCGCGGTCGTGCTCGAGGCGGTCCCGGCTGCGGTCGCCGCCCGCGTGACCGAGGCGCTCGCGGTGCCCACGATCGGCATCGGCGCCGGAGCAGCGACCGACGGGCAGGTGCTCGTGTGGCACGACATGCTCGGGATGTACGAGGGCCCCACCCCGCGGTTCGTGAAGCAGTACGCCGACCTCGCCGAGACGATCGGCGACGCGGTCGCGCGCTACGCGGCGGACGTGCGCTCGGGCGCCTTCCCGGAGGACGAGCACACGTACCGGATCACGCCGGAAGAGCTGGCCGCGTTCGAGACGTCGCTCGGCCGCCGCGGCGCGTAGAGCAGGTGCCAGGCACGTTCGTGCCTGGCACCGTCACGTGACGCCGAGCGCGAGGCCGATCGCGGTCGGCACGCCGAGGGCGAGCGCGGCAGCGGCGGCGGCGCGGGCCCACGTCCAGCCGTGCACCGTGCGGATGCCGACGAGGAGCAGCACGAGCGCCCAGGCGAGGAAGACGCCGCCGAGCAGCTCGAACACGCGCGCGCCCGTTCCGGCGTCGCTGCCGCCGGTGCGGAACACGTCCTCGCCGTAGAGCGCCAGGCGGATCGGCCACAGCACGAGCGAGAGCGCGATCGGCACCGCGGCGAAGGCGACCACGTGCCGCGTGCGGCGGTAGCCGCCGTGCGACCCGAGCAGCCGCACGGCGCCGTGGAGCAGCGCGCCGAACGCGAAGTACGCGACCGCGGCATAGATGCCGCCGGCGATGAACGCCCAGACGGCCACGAGCAGCCCGTCGTACGAGGAGTCGTCCATCAGGTGGCCCGCAGTCCCCGTCGAGAGGACGAGCGCGATCCCCGCGAGCAGCACGATGCCGAGCACCGGCTCGGTGCGGTCCGAGGTCGACTCCGAGCTCTCGTCGCGCAGCGCCGCGAACACCGGGCGCGGCCGCTGGAGCACGAGCAGCGTGCGCAGCCACCAGTCGCGCATGCCGCGTTCGATCTCTGCCGGCGCGGTCGTCGCCACGAACCGAGCGTAGCGAGCCGGCCGACCTACGAGCTGAGCGTGACCGTCTGCCCGTCGTGGCAGCGGAACTCGGTCTGCCCCAGGATGCCGCCACGCTGCGCGATCGGGGGCTTGCCGTCGCGGCAGATCGTGTGGTGGCGGTTCACCCACCCCGCGAGCACCCCCGCCGCGAACACGACGGCGCAGGCCCCGCCGAGCAGCAGCAACACCGTCCGCCTGCTCTTGAAGTTCAGCCTCATGCAGCGACGGCGTCGCGCGCGAGCAGCCGCCGGAGGAACTGCCCCGTGTACGACTCCTCGACGAGCGCGACGTCCTCCGGCGTGCCCGTCGCGACCACCTCGCCGCCGGCCTCGCCGCCGTGAGGCCCGAGGTCGACGATCCAGTCGGCCTGCTTGATCACGTCGAGGTTGTGCTCGATCACGAGCACGGTGTTGCCGCTGTCGGCGAGACGCTGCAGCACGACGAGCAGCTTCTCGATGTCGGCGAAGTGCAGGCCGGTCGTCGGTTCGTCGAGGATGTACAGCGTCTTTCCCGTCGCCACCTTCGACAGCTCGGCCGCGAGCTTGACGCGCTGCGCCTCGCCGCCGGACAGCGTCGTCGCCGGTTGTCCCAGCGTCATGTAGTCGAGCCCCACGTCGTGGAGCGTCTGCAGACGGCGGCGAATCTTCGGGATCTTCGCGAAGAACCGCAGCGCCTCCTCGACGGACATCTCCAGCACGTCGGAGATCGTCTTTCCCTTGAACCGCACCTCGAGCGTCTCGCGGTTGTAGCGCTTGCCCTTGCAGGTCTCGCACGGCACGTAGACGTCGGGCAGGAAGTGCATCTCGATCTTGATCTGTCCGTCGCCCTTGCACGTCTCGCAGCGCCCGCCCTTGACGTTGAACGAGAAGCGCCCCGGCTTGTAGCCGCGCACCTTCGCGTCGGGCGTGAGCGAGTACAGCTCACGGATGTGCGTGAAGAGGTCGGTGTACGTCGCCGGGTTCGAGCGCGGCGTGCGGCCGATCGGCCGCTGGTCGATCTCGATCACCTTGTCGAACGCCTCGATCCCCTCGACGTCGTCGTGCTTCCCGGGCTTGATTCGCATGCGGTTGAGCCGGTTCGCGAGCGCCTTGTAGACGATCTCGTTGACCAGCGTCGACTTCCCGGAGCCGGAGACGCCCGTGACCGCGATGAACTTTCCGACCGGAAACTCCACGTCGATCGACTTGAGGTTGTGCTCGGCCGCGCCGCGGACGATGAATGAGCCGTTGTCGCAGTCTCGCCGCTCCGGAACCTCGATCGCGCGCGTGCCGGAGAGGAACTGCCCGGTCACCGACTTCTTGATGCGCTGCACCTTGGCGGCGGTTCCCTCGGCGACGACGTGTCCGCCGTGCTCCCCCGCTCCCGGGCCCATGTCGACGAGCCAGTCGGCGGTGCGCATCATCTGCTCGTCGTGCTCGACGACGATCACCGTGTTCCCGAGATCGCGGAGCCGTTCGAGCGTGCCGATCAGCTTGTCGTTGTCGCGCTGGTGGAGACCGATCGACGGCTCGTCGAGGATGTAGAGGACGCCGACGAGCTGGCTGCCGATCTGCGTGGCGAGCCGCAGCCGCTGCGCCTCGCCGCCCGACAGCGTCGCCGAGGCGCGGTCGAGCTGCAGGTAGCCGACGCCGACGTCGTCGAGAAACGTGAGCCGCTCGCGGATCTCCTTGACGATCCGATGGCCGATCAGCTGCTCGGTGTCGGTCAGCTCGAGCGACTCCAGGAACTCGAGCGCCCTCGACACCGACTGCCGCGTGAACTCGTGGATGTTCTTGCCGCCGACGAGGACGGCAAGCACCTCGGGCTTCAGCCGCGCGCCCTTGCACACCGGGCACGGCCGGAACGACATGTACTCCTCGATGCGCTCGCGCTGCGAGCTCGAGTCGGTCTCGCGGTAGCGGCGCTCGAGCGAGGTCACGATACCCTCGAACGCGATCATGTACGAGCGCCGGCGGCCCATCCGGTTGCGGTACTGGACGTACACCTTGTCGCCGTCGGTTCCCGAGAGGAAGTACTCCTGCTGCTCGGTCGTGAGCTCCTGCCAGGGGACGTCGGTCGGGATCTCGTAGCGGTCGGCGATCGCCTGGATGACGGCCTCGTAGAAGCCCGAGCCGCCGACCGCCCACGGCACGAGCGCGCCGTCGTCGATCGAGAGCGTCGGGTCGGGCACGAGCAGATCCGGATCGATCTCCTGCTGCGCCCCGAGCCCGGTGCAGCGCGGACACGCGCCATGCGGCGAGTTGAACGAGAAGATGCGCGGCTGGAGCTCGGGCAGCGAGACGCCGTGCTCGGGGCACGCGAACTTCTCGCTGTACGTCCTCGTCTCGCCCGTGTCGACCAGGTCGATGGCGACCAAACCTTCGGCGAGCGCGACGGCCGTCTCGACCGACTGGGTCAGCCGGGTGCGCAGGTCCTCTTTGAGGATCAGCCGGTCGACGACGACCTCGATCGTGTGCTTGAACTTCTTGTCGAGCGCCGGCGGCTCGTCGAGGCTGTACTGCTCGCCGTCGACCTTGACGCGCGAGAACCCCTCGTTGCGAAGCTCCTCGAACAGGTCGCGGTACTCGCCCTTGCGGTCGCGGACGACCGGAGCGTTGACGGTGAAGCGCGTGCCGGCCGGAAGCGCGAGGATCTGCTCGACGATCGAATCGATCGACTGGCCCGCGATCGGCCTGCCGCAGATCGGGCAGTGCGGCCGTCCCACCCGCGCGTACAGGAGCCGCAGGTAGTCGTAGATCTCGGTGACGGTGCCGACCGTCGAACGCGGATTCCGCGACGTTGTCTTCTGGTCGATCGAGATCGCCGGGCTGAGCCCGTCGATCGAGTCGACGTCCGGCTTCTCCATCATCTGCAGGAACTGGCGCGCGTACGCGCTCAGGCTCTCGACGTAGCGGCGCTGCCCCTCGGCGTAGATCGTGTCGAAGGCAAGGCTCGACTTGCCGGAGCCGGAGAGCCCGGTGATGCAGATGAGGGCGTTCCGCGGGAGCCGCACCGTGACGTCCTTCAGGTTGTGCTCCCGGGCGCCGTGGACGACGAGCTCGTCGGCTGCCATGGGACGGCCATTGTACCTAGCGAACATATGTTCGTCTAGGCGTAGGCCGCTCGGGACGCCACACTCCGGGACGTGGAGACCCGCGCCCGCGACCTGCGCCTCGTCGCCGCGGCGATCGCCGTGTCGGGCATGGGCGACTTCGTCGCCGTGATCGCGCTCGCGCTGCGCGCCAACGAGCACTGGAAGGGGATCGGCGTCTCGGTGATCTTCATCGCGCTCTGGTCGCCGATCGCGATCCTCGCCGGTCACGTCGGCCTGCTCGTCGACCGGTTCGAGACACGGGGGGTGGCGATCGCCGCAGCGCTGTTCCAGTGCGCGGTCGCGGCGCTGCTCGCGTTCGCGACGGGATCGATGGCCGCGATCCTTGCGCTGACGTTCCTCCTCGGCGTCGGCGCCGCGATCGGCCAGTCCGCCGAGTTCGCGCTCGTGCCGCTGCTCGCCGGCCCACGGTCGCTGGCGCGGGCGAACGGTGTGGTCGAATCGGCGCGCAGCCTCGGCTTCGCGTTCGGCCCGCTGGCCGGAGGCGCACTGGCCGCGAGCGCGGGCACGAAGTGGGCAATGCTCGCCGACTCGGCGTCGTTCCTCGGGATCGCCGCCGCGCTCGCTTCGATCGGGGTCCGCCGCCACGCCTCGCGCGCCGCCGGCGCCGCGTTCCGTGCACGCGACGGACTGACGATCCTGTTCGCCGAGCGGTCGCTCGCCACGGCGATGATCGCCGGCGCGCTCACCCTCGTGTTCATGTCGGCGACGATCCCGGGCGACTTCGTCTACGTGACGGACGACCTCCACCGCTCGGCGCTCGCGCTCGGGCTCGTGATCACGGTGTGGGCGGGAGCGATGATCCTCGCCTCGACGATGCTGGCGCCGCGCGTCCCGGTGCATGCGGTCGGCCTGATCGCGCTGATCGCGGCTTCGACGCAGGGCTTCTCGAAGTTCCTCGCCCCGTTCTGGATGGTCTTCCCGTTCATGTGCGCGTGTTACGCGTTCGGCGGGCTCAGTCACGGCGTCAAGAACACGCTGTTCCGGACGCTGATCCACCAGCGGGTCGAGCCGGCACGGCACGGACAGGCCTTCGCAGCCTACAACGGGCTGCGAAACAGTGCCGAGCTGGTCGCGCTCGCCGGCGGCGGTGTGCTGGTCGCGGCGATCGGCGGCGCGGGGACGCTGTGGGCCGCAGGAGGCGCCGCCGGAGTCACGGGCCTGCTCGGGGTGATCGTGATCGCGTCACGGCGCGCACCTCAGGCCGCAGCCGCACGCGCGAACGCGTCGTAGGTCGCGTCTCCGAAGAGCACGAACCGGACGAGCTCGAGGCCGGTGACCGCGCACCGCGGCGACGGCGACGTCGGCGGCGAAATCCGGTGGATAGCCGTAGATCCCGCACGAGATCGCGGGAAACGCGATCGTGCGGGCACCGAGCTCGCCGGCGACCTCGAGCGACCGCCGGTGGCAGGAGGCGAGCAGCTCCGGCTCGCCGCGAGCTCCGCCGCGCCAGACCGGCCCGACCGTGTGGATCACCCAGCGCGCCGGGAGGGCGCCCGCGGTCGTCGCCTTCGCGTCGCCGGTCTCGCAGCCGCCGAGCAGCCTGCACTCGGCGAGGATCTCCGGACCGCCCGCGCGGTGGATCGCGCCGTCCACCCCGCCGCCGCCGAGCAGCGAGCTGTTCGCGGCGTTGACCACCGCGTCGACGCGCTGCTCGGTGATGTCGCCGCGAACGACCTCGATCAGGCTTTGCGCCAGCGGCCGAACACGAGGCCGCCGAGGGTGAAGCCGAGGCCGAAGGTGCCGACGGAGAAGCCGCCGATCGCGATCGCCTTCCGCCAGGGCGAGAGACGCTGCCAGCGCCCGAGCGCCTCCCGCTCCTCCTCGGTCAGCGGCTCGCCGCGCCGCTGCTTGCGCAGGGCGCCGCCGGCCCGCAGCCCGAGGTAGAGGTCGTCGAAGATCTCCGACTGATCGTCGGCCATCGCACTCACTGTATAGCCTGCTTCGCCGGTGGCTACACGCATCCTGCACGTCTCCGACCTGCATGTCGGGGCGCGTCACGACCCGGTCGTCGAGCAGGCACTGCGCACGCTGACCGAGCGGGTCGCCCCGACGCTGGTGATCGCGAGCGGCGACCTCACCCACCGGGGCCGGCGGGCCGAGCACGAGGGCGCCGCCCGGCTTCCTGCGCTCGCTCGACGTCCCGGTGCTCGCCGTCCCGGGCAACCACGACATCCCGTACTCGTTTCCCGGCCCGCTTCACGCACCCGTGGCGCGAGTTCGAGCGTCAGTGGCAGACGACCGAGCCCGTGCACGAGGGCGCCGGCGCCGTCGTCGTCGGCCTGAACTCGGTGCGGCCCTGGCGCCACCAGTCGGGCGGGCTCTCGACGGCCCAGCTCGAGCGCGCGGAGCAGCGGCTGCGCGCGGCGGCTGCCGGGTCGCTGCGCATGGTCGTGCTGCATCACCAGCTGGTGAACGCGCCGTGGCGGACCCGCAAGCGGCCGCTCGCCCGGCGCGGCGCCGTGTTCACGCGTCTGGTCGACGCCGGCGCCGAGCTCCTCGTCGGCGGCCACGTCCACCAGGGCGCGGTCGCGGAGCGCCACGAGTTCGAGGTGACCGCGGAGACGCACCGCCGCGGCGGTCGTGACCACCGCGCCCGGCGTCGGCCAGCCCCGTCCGCACCGCCACGGCGAGGCGCGCGGCTGCCTCCTCTACCGCGTCGACGCCGGCCGCGATCGACGTTGACACCTACATCTGGCGGGACGGCGACTGGGGGCTCACGGCGACGCGGAGGTTTCCGCGCGGCCGCGAGCCCCTCGCCGCCACGAGCTAGACCGTCCGCGGCGACCGCGACGCCATCACGCGGCCGTACACCGCCGTGAGGACGATCGCGATGATCACGCCGATCACGAAGCGCCAGAACCCATGCGCCACGAGACCGCCGATGATCAGCGAGACGATGCCGAGCAGGGTCGTCACGATCCAGCCCATCGGATCGGCTCCCGGATGGAAGAGCCGCCCGAGGGCCCCGACGACCGCGCCCACGATGATCAGCCATACCCATGTCATGGGAAGCTCTTACCCGCTCAGCTCGCGGATGACTCCTCGTCGAGCCGCGCCCGCTTCTCGGCGAGCTCCTCGTCGTCGATCAGACCCGCGCGATGCAGCTCCTCGAGCGCGGCGACGGCGCGGGCCTGCTCGAGCGGTCGCTTCCGGGTCGGGCGTGAGCCGGTCCGGGTCGAGGCCGAGCTTGCGGATGCGCTCGCGCTGCTGCTCGACGCCGAGCCCGGTCTTCGGGAAGGCGAGCGCGCCCGGCCCGAAGATCGGGCGCCGCTGCACGAAGCGCCGGTAGGAGGCGACCAGCGCGATCGCGACGCCGAACGAGAGGAACGAGATCAGGTAGCCGTTGTCGTGCGAGATGGCGTTGCCGACGACGGCGCCGACGATCGAGCCGGCGAGCCCGATCGCGAGCGTCAGCCAGATCGGCATCGGGTCCGGGCCCGGGATCGCCAGCCGCGCGAGCGCGCCGGTGAAGAAGCCGGAGAACAGGATCGCGAGGATCACTCCCGCGCTCATGCAGTGGCCTCCGCGAGCGCGCCGAGGTCGCGGCGGAGCTCCTTGAGCTCGTCACGCAACTTCGCGGCGTACTCGAACCGGAGCTCCTCGGCCGCCTGGAACATCTCCTCCTCGAGCGTGATCACGAGCTTCTCGAGCTCCTCGCGCGACATCCCCTCCACCTTGGCCCCACCGCGGCGGCGCCGCGACGACGGCACGTGCGGCTGCTCGAGCGCCAGGAACTCGGCGATGTCGGAGACGCCCTTGACGACGGAGATCGGCTTGGTGCCGTGCTCCTCGTTGTAGGCGAGCTGGACCGTGCGCCGGCGGTTCGTCTCGTCGAGCGCACCCTTGATCGCCTCGGTCATCTTGTCTGCGTACATGAGCACGCGTCCGTTGACGTGCCGCGCAGCACGGCCGATCGTCTGCACGAGCGCGGTGCGGCCGCGCAGGAAGCCCTCCTTGTCGGCATCGAGGATCGCGACGAGCGACACTTCGGGCAGGTCGAGCCCCTCGCGAAGCAGGTTGACGCCCACCAGCACGTCGTACTCGCCGAGCCGTAGCTCCCGGATGATCTGGATCCGCTCGAGCGTGTCGATCTCCGAGTGGAGGTAGCGCGCCTTGACGCCCGCCTCGAGCAGGTAGTCGGTCAGGTCTTCGGACATCTTCTTGGTCAGCGTCGTCACGAGCACGCGCTCGCCGACTTCCTCGCGGCGGCGGATCTCGTTGAGCAGGTCGTCGATCTGGTTCTTGGTCGGCCGCAGCTCGACCTCGGGATCGACCAGGTACGTCGGGCGGATCAGCTGCTCGGCGACACGCGAGCTCTGCCGGAGCTCCCAGGCGCCGGGCGTCGCCGAAACGAACACCAGCTGCGGCACCTTCTGCAGGAACTCGTCGAAGCGCAGCGGCCGGTTGTCGAGCGCCGACGGAAGCCGGAAGCCGTAGTCGACGAGCGTCTGCTTGCGCGAACGGTCGCCCTCGTACATCCCCCCGATCTGCGGCACGGTCTGATGCGACTCATCGACGAAGATCACGAAGTCCTCGGGAAAGTAGTCGAGCAGCGTGAACGGGTGCGATCCGGCGGGCCGGCCTTCGAGGATCCGCGAGTAGTTCTCGATCCCGGAGCAGAACCCGAGCTCCTGCAAGAGCTCCAGGTCGTATTCGGTGCGTTGCCGGATGCGGTGCGCCTCGAGCATGCGGCCCTCCTGCTCGAACTTGGCGACCTGCTGTTCGAGCTCTGCCTTGATCTCCGACACGGCGCGCTCGACGGTCGGCTTCGAGGTGACGTACTCCGTCGCCGGCCAGATCGCGAGGTTGTCGAGCTTCGAGTAGACCTCCCCGGTGAGCGGGTCGAAGTGCGTGATCTGCTCGACCTCGTCGCCGAAGAACGACACGCGGTACGCGGTCTCGGCGTTCGCCGGCTGCACCTCGAGCACGTCGCCCTTCACGCGGAAGCGGCCACGCCCGAGGATCGCGTCGTTGCGGACGTACTGCGAATCGATCAGCTTCCGCAGCACCGCATCGCGGTCCTGCTCGACGCCGAGCTCCAGGTAGAGCAGGCGGTCGCGCCACTCCTCCGGCGAGCCGAGGCCGTAGATGCACGAGACGGAGGCCACGACGACCACGTCGCGCCGCGTGAAGAGCGCCGATGTCGCCGCGAGCCGGAGCCGCGCGATGTCGTCGTTCTGCGAGGAGTCCTTCTCGATGTAGAGGTCGGCCTGCGGCACGTACGCCTCGGGCTGGTAGTAGTCGTAGTAGGAGACGAAGTACTCGACCGCGTTCGACGGGAAGAACTCCCGGAACTCGTTGCAGAGCTGCGCGGCGAGCGTCTTGTTGTGAGCGATCACCAGCGCCGGCTTCTGCACCTGCTCGATGATCCAGGCCATCGTCGCGGTCTTGCCGGTGCCCGTTGCGCCGAGCAGCGTCTGGTAGCGCTCACCCGCCCGCAGCCCGGCTGCGAGCTTCTCGATCGCGTCGGGCTGGTCGCCCGTCGGCGTGTAGGACGCGGCTGTCCGGAGCGGTGGCACGAACGGACAGGGTACTGCGAGCGATCTCCACGAAGCAGGCGTGGAGACCGCGCCGACGGCCGAGTGCCCGGCTACCGTCAGGGTGTGCGCCGACTGGGACTCGCCGCCCTCGCGGCACTCGCGGTCGCTGCGCCCGCGCGTGCTGCGACGCTGACGGTCTCACCGGCGGTGCTCAACCCGCGCCGGGCCGTCCTCCAGGTCCAGGTGCAGCTGACGCTGCGCCGCCAGGTGGGCGTGCAGCTGGCGACGCTCTCGGGCCACCGGGTCGGCTGGATCGTCCGGCCGTCGCGGCGACGGGCGCTCGCCGTCGGCTGGGACGGGCGGATCGGGGGCCACCGTGTCAGGGACGGCCGCTATCAGGTGCGCCTCCTCTACCGGTCGGCCGTGCTCGCAACCGCGCCGCTCCGCATCGACACGCACCCCCCGGTGCTGCACGACCTGACCGTCGACGACGGCACGGTCCCGTTCGCCGGCGACGGCCCGCTGCTCACCACCGTCAGTCCGAACGGCGACGGCTTCCGCGACAGCGCGGACGTCCACTTCGTGCTGCGCGAGGCCGCGACCGTGACGATGGACGTCACCCGCACCGTCAAGGTTCCTCATCCGTTCTCCACCACCACCGCGAGGTTCGGGCGCGGCGCACACACGCTCACGTGGCAGCCGGCGGCGAACCTCAATCCGCGCACCTATCTGATCCGGCTGACCGCGGTCGACGCGGTCGGCAACAAGATCGTCTACGGCGCGCCGAACGCATTCACGGGCAGGCATCCGCGCGGCCCGGTCGTGCGCCTGCAGGGAATCGACGCCGGCTTCACGCAGCCGAGCTACGCGCCGGGCGACGTCGCACGGATCCACATCGCGACCGACGAGCCGTCGCTGACCGTGCGCGTGTTCCAGGCCGGGCCGGAGAAGGTCGTCACCTACGCGGACAACCAGCTGGCCGGCGTCGAGATCGACGAGGGACCGCAGACGATCGACTGGTCACAGTGGCGCAACCGCGCGCACACGATCACGTTCCCGATCCCCAACGTGGCGAGCGGTCTCTACTACGTGCAGTTCGGCGGCCCCGACAACCGCGTCGGCTACGCGGCGTTCGTCGTGCGGCCCGTCCTCCTCGGCGGGACGAGCCGCGTGCTCGTGATCCTGCCGACGAACACGTGGCAGGCCTACAACTTCCAGGACGTCGACGGGAACGGGTACGGCGACACGTGGTACGCAGGGCCGCCGAACCGCAAGGTCGATCTCGGCCGCACCTACATCGCACGCGGGCAGCCGCCGCGGTTCTACCGCTACGACCTGCCGTTCCTGCACTGGTTCTACTGGTCGGGCAAGAGCGCCGAGTTCATCTCCGATTCCGACTTCGACCTGATCGGATCGGGAGACGAACTGGCGCGCGCGTACGACCTGATCGTGTTCGAAGGCCACGAGGAGTACGTGCAGGCCCACGAGTACGACGTGATCCAACGGTTCCGCGACCTCGGCGGCAACCTGATGTTCCTGTCGGCGAACAACTTCTTCTGGAAGGTGACGGAGACGAAGGGCGTGCTCCAGAAGATCGGCCGCTGGCGCGACGCGGGCCGGCCCGAAGCGCGCCTGATCGGCGTGCAGTACCGCGCGAACGACGACGGCCAGCACCAGGGGAACTTCGTCGTCGAGAACTCGGCCGCGACGCCGTGGCTGTGGGACGGCACGGGTCTGGCCGACGGCTCGACGTTCGGCTCGTACGTGGGCGGCTACGGGATCGAGATCGACGGCACCTCGCCCGAGTCGCCGCCCGGGACGCTCGTCGTCGCGCAGATCGCGGACCTGCTCGGACCGGGCATCACGGCCCAGATGAGCTACTACGAAACGCCGGCCGGCGCCAAGGTGTTCGCCGCGGGCACGCTCGACTTCGGCGGCTCGGCCACGTTCTGGCCGGTCAAGCGGATCCTCGACAACCTCTGGGCGCGGCTCAGCCAGCCCTGACGTCAGGACGCCGCCCGGTGCCTGGCACATCGGTGCCAGGCACCAGCACTACGCCCCTCAGTCGCCCCAGTCGAAGTCGCGCGAGCGGGACCAGAGCGACTCGTCGGTCTGCTCGACCGGCTCGCTCGACGATTCGACGGTGACCTCGGACGGCTCGACCGGCGGGGACGCGAACGTGTCCTCCACCGACGGCCAGTCCAGGGTGGTCTCGTGTTCGACGATCGTCTGGACACCGTCCATCGTGTCCTCGATCCGCGCCTGCTCCTCGGTCTTGAAGAGCGGGTGGTTCTCGAACGGATCGTCGGTCATGTACTTCTCGATCGGCATCTCGTGCTCGAGTGCCGCGTTTCGACGCTTCAACTCGAGGTGCTCCTGGATCACCTGCGTGAACAGGGACGGAGACTCGACGGCCATAGATTCCTCCTGCTGGTACGCCTTTTCTTCTCCCGGCGCGGGAGTCTAGTCGATCAGCGGCTCCGTCAGCGTCTCCCCGCCGACGACTCGGTCCCGGCCCTCGCGCTTGGCCTGGTAGAGCGCGTCGTCGGCCGCGGCGATCAGGTCGTCGACGCTCGCCGTGCCCGAGCACGAGGCGACGCCGAAGCTTGCAGTGACCGTCACGAGCTCGCCGATCCCGGTGGTCACCGGATGCGCGGCGGTCGCGCGGCGGGCGCGCTCGGCCAGCTCGACGCCGCCGGCGACGTCGGTGCCGACCAGGATCAGCGCGAACTCCTCCCCACCCCAACGGCCCGCGACGTCGCCCTCGCGAACCGAGTCGGCGAGCGACTGGGCGAAGGCGCGTAGGACCTCGTCGCCGGCGGGGTGTCCGTAGCGGTCGTTGACCTGCTTGAAACGGTCGATGTCGGCGAGCACCAGACAGAGCTCGTGCCCGAGCCGGCGGGCACGTGCGAGCGCCGAGGTCAGCGTCTCCTCGAGGCTTCGCCGGTTGGCGAGCCCCGTGAGGGCGTCGACCAGTGCCTGCCGCTCCACGAGGCGGTGCAGTCGCGCGTTCTCGAGCGCCACGGCCGCCTGGACGACGAGGGCGCGGGCCGTCTCGACGTGCTCGGGGTCGAGCTCCGAGCCGCTGATCACGAGCGAGCCGAAGTCGGAGGCGCCGACCCGGAGCGGGAACGTCACCTGCTGGGAACCGGAGAGCTCACCCGCCTCGAGGACGTCGCCGCTTCGCGTCCGCACGACCGCGCCGGTCGCGCCGGTCGCCTCGATCACCGTCTCGGCGACCACGCGCAGGAGCTGGCTCGGGTCGTGCGTCGCCTCCAGGGCCTTCCCGAACCGCATCGTCGCGTCGCGGGCACGACGCCGCTCGGTGCGAAGCTCCGAGAGCTGCTGCTGAAGCTGTGCGGCCATCCGGTTGAAGGCGCCGCCCAGCTGTGCGAACTCGTCCCGGCCGCGAACCTCGACCCGCTCGTCGAGCCGGCCGTCGGCGAGCGCGTCCGCCGCACCGGCGAGGCGGCCGAGGGTGACGACGACGGAGCGGCCGAGCAGGAACACGACCAGTGCGAAGACGAGCAACGACGCGATCAGCACGGCGGCCAGCCGCACCTCGGTCGACCGCGCGGCGTCGTCGATCGCGGCCTGCGAGGTGAGCGCAGCGAACTGGAGTCCGGGTGGATTGGCGAGCGGCGCGGTGGCGAGCACCCTGCTCGCCGTGCCGCCGAGCTCGACACGCCTCGCCTTCCCCGGTGCGAGCACGAGCTTCGTGCCGGGCGGAGCGCCGGCGATCACGCTGGCGCCGCGCACGGCCAGCAGGGTGCTCTGGTCGCCCAGTCCGGCGCCGACGGTCCGCAGCAACTCGTCGTCGAGACGCACCGCCACCGAGACCGTGCCCAGCGTCCGCCGGTCGGCGAGCACCCGGACCGTGCGCCTGCCGGCGATCGCCGGCGCGCTGCCGGCCGTGAACGTGCCCGCGGTGAGGATCGTCAGCGGGTGTGCCGCGGCGATGACGGTCAGCTCGGCGCGGTCTCGCGTGCGGAGCGCGCGCTGCAGCTCGGGATCGACGGCGAGACGCTGGGCGGCAGCGGCAGCGGCGTCGAGTTGTTGCGAGTAGTTCCAGACGGCGACACGGAGCGCGGCCTCGAGCGACGCGTCGGCACGCCGGCTCTCGCTGCGCCCGGCGAGGCTGTCGTAGCCGTAGAAGGCGACGGCGAGCGGGAGGAGCGCGAGCAGGGCGAACCAGGCGACGAGCTTGTACCGGAAGCTGCCGACGCCGCGGCCGTCCTGGCGGCGAATCCTGTCCCTCAAGCCGTCTTGTGCCGTTGCCGATACCTCCCGTGGACAGTTTCGGCAGATCCAGGGGGAAGCATGAGAGGTGTCTGGTTGCAGCTCGCGACCGGCGGGCTGACGGTTTCCGTCGCGGGCGCCCTATGGGTGCTGCCGAAGCACGTCCTCGCCCCCGACTCGCTGCCGACCGCGCTGCCCGCACTGCCCCGGGCCGCCGTGCACGGCCCCGCCGCCGTCGAGATCCTGCCGGCGGCGCCGGCGCGCCGCCGCCGGGTGCCGGTGCACCCGCAGGCGCAGCTCGCGGTCTACGTCCCCCCGGCGCCGGTGCTCACGCCGCCGCGGCCGCTCATGCACGCCGTCTCGCGCCCGGCCGTGCCGCGCGCCCACGCAGTCCCGAACCTGCCCGACGACGTCCGTCCGCCGGCGCCCGCCCCCCGGGCGGCGCCGACCCCGACGCCGCCGCCCACACCTCCGCCGGCCCCCGCGCCCGCGCCGACCCCTGCCCCCGAGCCGGCTCCGGCGCCGCCGCCCGCGCCGCCGCCCGCGCCGGCGCCCGCCCCGCGCAGAGCCGCCGGCTGCCGCACCCTCGCCGCCGGCGTCCCCGCCTGCGTCCACCCCTGCCGCGGTGGTCAATCCGGGGCGCGTCGAGGTGACCGCGAACCCGACCAAAGACCAGCTCACCGGCCGGCTGCTCGACCCGTACCTCGATCCGAACGACGACGGGAGCGGTTCAGGCCCCGTCAGGTGACCCCGGCGGGCACAATGCCGCCGTGCCACGCAGACCGCTCACCAAGACCGCCGGGCCCGTCGGGGTCGCGCTGACCGCCTGGGACGTCTGGCGCCGGCTCTCGCCGCGCCAGCGCCGCTGGCTCGCCAAGCAGGCCCGCAAGCACGGGCCGCGCCTCGCGCGTCAGGCCTGGGCGGCGCAGCAGGCCCGCCGCGGCCGCTAGTAGAGGCTTGATGTGAAACTCACGCACCCACGGCTGGTGCGCCGCGGGCACGCCGTTTCACATCAAGCCTCTAGGTCAGCGCCGCGCGGGCGATCCGTTCCTGCTCGAGCAGGTGCGCGGTCGGGTACCCCTCGGAGGGGCTCGCCCGCCAGGGCCGCCCGACGTAGCGGAGCGGCACGCCCGACGCCGCTTCCTCGAGCCGGTGGCGGATCGACCGCCACGGCCCCATGTTCTGAGGCTCCTCCTGAGCCCAGACGACCTCGCGCAGGTACGGATACGACGAGATCAGCGTGCGCACCGCGTCGGACGGGAACGGGTAGAGCTGCTCGAGCCGGGCGACGGCGACGCCGGCCGCGTGGGCGCGCGCGTCGTGCCCGACGACGTCGAAGTAGACCTTCCCCGAACAGAGCACCAGCCGGCGGACCGCCTCCTTGTCGACGGTCACGTCGTCGAGCACGGGTCTGAAGCCGCCGCTCGCGAGCTCGTCGAGCGACGACGACGCATCCTTGAGGCGGAGGAGGCCCTTCGGCGTCATCACGACGAGCGGGCGCGCAGTCGCGTCGAGCGCCTGGCGGCGCAACAGGTGGAAGTACTGCGCGGACGTCGTGCAGTTGACGACGCGCAGGTTCTCCTGCGCCCCGAGCTGCAGGAACCGCTCCAGCCGGGCGCTCGAGTGCTCCGGACCGTTCCCCTCGTAGCCGTGCGGCAGCAGCAGCGTGAGCCGCGAGGTCTCGCGCCACTTCGAGAGGCCCGACGAGACGAACTGGTCGATCACGATCTGCGCGCCGTTGGCGAAGTCCCCGTACTGCGCCTCCCACAGCACGAGCGCCTCGGGTGCCGCCGCCGAGTACCCGTACTCGAACCCCACGCACGCGAACTCGGAGAGCGGCGAGTTGAAGACCTCGAACGAGGCTGCGCCGTCGTGGAGGTTCTGCATCGGCGTGTAGGTCTCGCCGGTGTGCACGTCGTGCAGCACGAGGTGGCGCTGCGCGAACGTTCCGCGCTGCGTGTCCTGGCCGCTCAGCCGAATCGGGATGCCGTCGACGAGCAGCGTCGCGAACGCCAGCGACTCGGCCTGGCCCCAGTCGATCCCGCCCTCGTCGAGTGCCGTTCGCCGACGCTCGAGCTGACGCACGAGCTTCGGGTGCACGGTGAACATGTCCGGCGTTCGCAGCAGCTCGTCGGTCAGCGATCGCAGCTTCTCCGCCGGGACGGCGGTGACGACCTCGCCGCCCGAGGAGAACGGGATCGCCCCGTCGTGCTCGACCTTCGCCTGGTCGCCGAAGGACGCCTTCAACCGGTCGTGGGCCTCGCGCAGCTCCGACTCGACCTCCGCCACGTACTGCGCCGCCTCGGCCTCGCCGAGCACTCCGGCTGCGACGAGGTGCTCCTGGTAGAGCTCGCGCACGCTGGCGTGGCCCGCGATCTGCTCGGCCATCAGCGGCTGCGTGTAGGCGGCCTCGTCCTGCTCGTTGTGCCCGAAGCGGCGGTAGCCGACGAGGTCGATCACGACGTCGTCGCCGAACCGGCGCCGGTAGGCCATCGCGAGCCGGACCGCCGACAGCGCAGCTTCGGCGTCGTCGGCGTTGACGTGGACGATCGGCACGTCGAAGCCCTTCGCGAGGTCGGACGAGTAGCGCGTCGAGCGTCCCTCGTTCGGGTCGGTGGTGAACCCGATCTGGTTGTTCGTGATCAGGTGGAGCGTGCCCCCCGTCGAGTAGCCGGGGAGGCTCTGGAGGTTCAACGTCTCGGCGACGATCCCCTGGCCGGCGAAGGCGGCGTCCCCGTGCAGCAGCAGCGCGAGCGCAACCGACCGGTCGTGCGCGCCGTGCGGCGTCGAGCGGTCGGTCTGCTCCGCGCGCGTGCGTCCCTCGACCACCGGGTCGACGGCTTCCAGATGGCTCGGGTTCGGGACGATCCGGACGCCGACGCTGCCGTTCGAGGTCGCCCGCGTGCCGTGCGCGCCGAGGTGGTACTTGACGTCGCCCGTCCCGCCTTCGGGATCGGCGGCGACGGCCTCGAGCGTCCGCTCGCCCTCGAACTCGCGCAGGATCTGCTCGTACGGCATTCCGATCGTGTGGGCGAGGACGTTGAGGCGTCCGCGGTGGGCCATCCCCATCACGATCTCGTGGGCGCCGTCCTGGGCTGCGAGCTCGATCGTCTCGTCGAGCATGGGGATCATCACGTCGAGGCCCTCGAGCGAGAACTGCTTCTGGCCGAGGAATCGCTTCCGCAGGAAGCGCTCCATCCCCTCCACCTCGCAGAGGCGGCGGAAGAGCGCCCGTTGCTCGTCGGCCGTGAACGGCTGACGGTAGGCGCCGGACTCGATCGCGCGTCGCAGCCACACGCGTCGCTCGTGGTCGGAGAGATGCTCGAGCTCGTAGGCGATCGTGCCGCAGTACGTCTCGACCAGCTTCGGCAGGACGTCGGCGAGCGTGTCGCCCGGAACGTGGACGCGCAGGACCGACGCGGGCACGCGCGCCTGCAGCTCGGGCGTCAGGCGGGGCTCCAGACGGAGCGGCTCGAGCGACGGGTCGCCGACCGGCTCGGAGCCGAGCGGGTCGAGGCGCGCGCCGAGATGGCCGTGCGTGCGATGCGCCTTGACGAGCGCGGTCGCCGCGGCGACCGTGGCGAGCAGCTGCTCGTCGGCCTGAACGACGACGGGCGCGGCTGCGGGTGCCGGTGCCGGGGCGGGGGGAGCCACAGGCGGGCCGCCGTTGCCGGAAGGCGCAGGCGTCAGCCGCTCGAGCAGCCGGGCGAGCCCGGGATGGGTCGCGAGCAGCTCGGTGTCGCCGCTCTCGAACAGCTCGCGCCAGGCTGCCGGAACACCTTGGGGATTCTCCAGATACTCGTCGAGCAGGGCGTGGGCGTAGCCACTGTTGAGCCCGTCGACGTCGTGCACGCTCACTCTGGTGTTGTACCAAGGGAGCCCTGGTTGTCCTCCCCGCGGAGGGCCGGCTCAGTAGAGCGGGTGGTGCGTGATCACCTGCAGCGCCGCGCCGGCGACGAAGCACACGCCGATCACCGCGATCGCGAAGGCGACGAGCCGTTGCTGGTCACGGCTCATCACGGTGGCGACGAGGGCGAGCAGGAGCGCCGCCGGAGCGAGCCGAAACGGCCGGTAGACGAGCTCGAGCGCGCCGAGGAAGAGCGCGGCCGACGCCAGCAGCCCCGCCACGATCTCGACAGGCCGGACGGAATCGCGCGACTCCGAGCTCGAGCTCACGGAACGACCTTATCGCGCCGCTCGGCCCGAGCACGGGTGACCTCGTCGCGCCGCCCGTGCGGCCCGCCGCGGCGCGGCCGCGGCCCCTCGGGCCGCCGCCAGGGACGCCAGACCGAATAGTCGCCCGGGTCGACGTCCGGCTCCGGCTCGGCCTTGATCGCGTACCAAACGACGATCGCCAGATACACGATCGGGATCTTCAGGATCAAGATCATGAAGACCAGTGCCCACGCCTGGCCCGACATCTCCTAAGTCTACGACAGGTCGGTCCGGTCGGATTCCTCGTGAGTAGAGTCGGGGCGATGGAGCCCGAGCGCGGCGAGACGACGCTGTACGACCTGCGCGTGACGGTCGAGCAGATCGACGGGCGCTCCGTCTGCGGCCTCCAGGTCGGCGACTACTTCGAGCTCACCGAGTCGAGCCACCTGCGCATCCCGGCGGGCCGCCATTTCTGCGTGTACGCGCTCCAGAGCGTGCTGCCGTTCCTCGCGGCGAAGCAGCGCCAGCTCCCGGAGACCGACTGGCTCGAACAGGACTCGCACGTCGCGTGCCCCGATCCCGACGAGCGCGTGATCATGCGGATCGAGCGGATCGGCCGGCGCACGATGCAGACCGACGACCTCACGTGACGCCCGGGCGCGAGGTCGGTCTGGGCCTGCAGGCCAACAAGGCGAGCGGCGACTACGCCGCGCTCGCCCGGCTCGCCGACGACGCGGGCTTCGACGTCGTCACCGTCTTCAACGACCTCTGGTTCCAGCCGGCGCTGCCGGCGCTGCTCGAGATCGCGGGCGCGACCACGAGCGTGCGCGTCGGACCGTCCTGCCTCAACCCGTTCACGCTGCATCCGGTCGAGATCGCCGGCCAGGTGGCGGCGCTCGACCGCGTGTCGGAGGGCCGGGCGTTCCTCGGGCTCGCAGCCGGGGCGTGGCTCGAGTCGCTCGGGGTCGACGGCGCCCGGCCCGCGGCCGCCCTCGAGGAGGCGTGGGAGGTCGTCCGCCGGCTGCTCGCAGGCGACCGGAGCGGGTTCAACGGCGAGCGCTTCTCGCTCCGGCCCGGCGACGGCCTCCGCTACGAGCCGACGCGCCGCAGCGTCCCTCTGCTCGTCGGCACCTGGTCGCCGCGCGTCTCCGCGTTCGCGGGCCGGGCCGCGGACGAGGTGAAGGTCGGCGGCAGCGCGAACCCCGCCGTGGTCGACGTGATGCGAACGCGAATCGGCAACGACGACGTGGGCATCGTGTTCGGCGCGGTCACCGTGGTCGACGAGGACGGTGGCCGGGCGCAGGCGCTGGCACGACGCGAGGTGGCGATGTACGTCGACGTGGTCGGCGCGCTCGATCCGACGACCGAGCTCGACCCCGAGCTGCTCACACGGCTCGGCGCACTGGTTGCCGCAGGCGACCACGATGCGGCCGGCGCGCTGATCCCGGACGACGTGCTGCGCCGATTTGCGTTCAGCGGCACCCCGGCGCAGGTCGCCGAGCAGGCCGTGGAGCTGTTCGACGCCGGCGCCCGCCGCGTCGACTTCGGGACACCGCACGGCGTCGACGAGCGAACCGGCGTCGAGCTGCTCTGCCGTCAGGTGCTGCCGCGCCTCTAGGGTTCGTCGCGATGTTCGACTACGCAGAGCGGCGCCGCCGGCTCGTCCGAGCGGCTCGAGGCGGAGGGCGTCGACGCGCTCTTCCTCGCGCCGTCGGCCGATCTCGAGTACCTGACCGGCGTCGAGCGCGACAGTCCCGAACTTCGGCGAGGCCGCCTACGCGCACGGCTGGGTCACCGGCGCCTTCTTCCGGCCCGGCGCGGACCCGGTGTTCGTCCTGCCGCGCATGTTCGCGGCCTTCGACCTGCGGGAGCAGCCGGAAGGCGAGGTCGTCGTCGTCAACGAGACCGACGACGGCTTCGCCGTCTTCGAGCGCGTCGCGCGCGGGCCGTCGGCGCCGGCACGTCGCGATCGGCGACCGGGTCTGGGCGGAGACGACGCTCAACCTCGGCCGGATCGTCGGCCCCGACCGGCTGCGCACCGGCTCGCGCCTCGTCAACGAGCTGCGGCGCGTGAAGACCGGCGAGGAGCTCGAGGCGATGGGCCGCGCGATCGCGACGGTCGAGCAGACGATGGCCGCGACGTCACGCCGCTCGTCGTGCCGGGCGTCTCGATGGCCGAGCTCGTCGAGGCGGTCGAGCACGAGCTGCGTGCTCGCCGGCTCGCGCTGCCCGTCGTTCGCGACGCACATCTTCACCGGCCTCGACGACGACGACTTCGACTCCGGAGACCGGCGACCGCGCGGCGACCCGATCCCGGAGGGCACGTCGGTGATGTTCGACTTCGGCGGCGTCGTCGACGGCTACTGCTCCGACTTCGGCCGCACGATCTACTGCGGCGAGCCGCCCGCCGACTACCGCGAGGCCTACGAGGTCATGCTCGCCGCCCAGGAGGCCGGACGCGCGGCCGCGTCCGCCGGCACGCCGGCGCGCGAGGTCAACGCCGCCTGCCGCGCGCCGATCGAGGAGGCCGGCCTCGGCGAGCACTTCCGCCACCGGATGGGCCACGGCATCGGGCATGGACGTCCACGAGCGGCCGTTCATCTCGACCGAGGACGAGACGCCGCTCGAGCCCGGGATGACGTTCACCGACGAGCCGTCGATCATCATCCCCGGGCGCTTCAGCCTCCGGATCGAGGACATCGTCGTGTGCGAGGAGGGCGGCGGGCGGAAGCTCAACTCCTACCCGGCCGCCCTCGTCGCGAACGGCGTAGGCCTACTTCGGCGAGACCTGCGTCACGTCGACGGTGTAGACCGCGTTGTAGACCGCGTTCTTGCAGATCCGTCGTCGAGACGAAGACCTGCGTCGGCTGGATCAGCGGGAAGAACGGGCCCCGCTGGTTGAGCTGCCGCTGGATCGGCTGGTAGACGGCTCTTGCGGGCGGCCGGCGCCGTCGTCACCAGCGCCTTCGCGGCGAGCTTCTCGATCGCCGCGTCGGAGCCCTTCGGCCAGCCGGCGCGCAGGCCGACGAGCTGGCCCGGCGTGAACGCCAGGTAGTCGGCGGGATCCGGGTAGTCCGGGCCCCACAGCGAGAGGCCGAACGCCATCTTCCCGTCGCGGTACTTCGTCAGCCAGTTCGACGTCGGCGAGCCCGAGAGCGTGATGTTGAAGCCGACCGCCTTGCAGGTTCGACTGCACCTTCTGGGCCAGCGTCGTGAACGGGACGCCGTTGATCGTCAGGTCGCTCGGGTACTCGAGCGTCGACCTGCTGGCTCGCCGACGCCCGACGCCGCGAGCGCCGCCTTCGCCTTCGCCAGGTCCTGCTTGACCGTGGCGCTCTGCGGCAGCGAGCCGAGGAACATCGACGGGATGATCCCGGGCGCCTGGATCGCGCCCGGGCCGGCGAGGCCGACGATCGACTTGTAGTCGAGCGCGTAGCGGACCGCCGTCTGGAACTGCTTGTTCGACGTGACCGTCGAGACCTTCGGGTCGTTGTTCGCGAACAGCCAGAAGATCCAGGTCGACGGCTGCAGCGAGACCTTGACGCTTCGTGTTGCCCTTGAGCGTCCTGCGCCTGATCGGCCGACAGGTCGATCGCGATCTCGTGCGAGCCGCGGCGCGACGTTGATCAGCTGCGTCGGCGCGATCATGTTGCGGACGACGACGCTCGACCACGCCGGCTTCTTCGTGCCCCAGTAGCTTCGTGTTCGGCGTCAGCGTGATCTGCGACGTCGTGCTGTACGCGCTGAGCGCGTACGGGCCGCTGCCGGCGCCGGCCGAGGCGGACGAGTTGAGCCAGTTCTCGGCCTTGTCGGCCTTCGCCGCGTTCGCGGCGTCGGTGCCGCCGTGCTGCCTTGACGAGCGTCGAGTTGAGGATGCCGGTCGACGGGTTCGCGAGGATCGACCGGCAGCTGCGTGGCCGGCGTCTTCGAGTGCATGACGACCGTGTACTTCGCCGGCCGCCGACGACCGTGATCGCCGGCGAGCAGGAACGACGGGTTGCCCTTCAGGTTGACGAGCCGGCTGCAGCGAGAAGACGACGTCGGCCGACGTCAGCGGCGTCCCGTCGGCGAAGTGCACGTTCTGCTTCAGCTGGAAGGTGAACGTCTTCGCGTCCGTTCGTCGCCTTCCACGACGAGCACGAGCAGCGGGATCGGATGCGCCAGATCGCTCGCCCTTGTAGGTGAAGAGCGTGTCGTAGAGCGCGCGGTCGACGATCGACGCGGTCGGATCGAACGCCCGCTGCGGGTCGGACGTCTTGATCGTGAACGAGTTGTCGACCACGAGCGTCGGCGACGCGACGTGACGGTTGGCGCCGTACGCCGCGACGCGCACGACGCGGCGACGATTGCCGCGGCGAGCGGCACGAGCCAGCGCGACGCGCCTCGGCGGAATCTTCTCACAGCTCGCTCCTCCTATCCGGTTGAGGTCGGGCGGGCTCTACGACGCTATTGGACGTCGAAGCCGGCCGACAAGTTTGGCGCCGCTCGCGCCGGCAGGGCCGGTGCAGCGCCTGCGGGCTGCAGCCAGCACGCCGCCGCGCGGCCGCCGGCGAGCGCCACGAGCGGCGGCTCCTCGACGCGGCAGCGGTCGAACGCGTACGGGCAGCGCGGATGGAAGCGGCAGCCGCTCGGCGGCTGCGCCGGGTCGGGCACCTCGCCGGGCAGCGACTCGGGCAGGAAGCCGCTGCCGTCGGGGTGCGGGATCGGCGTCGATCAGCGCCTCGCTGTAGGGGTGGAGCGGCAGCTCCCAGAGCGGCGCGGTCGGCGCCGGTCTCGACCATCGCGCCGAGGTACATCACCGAGACCGTCGTCGGCGACGTGGCGGACGATCGCGAGGTCGTGCGAGATCAGCAGCAGCCCGAGGCCGAGCTCGCGCGAGAGCTCGACGAGCAGGTTCGCGAGCTGCGCCTGCGCGGAGGCGTCGAGCGACGCGAGCGGCTCGTCGAGCACGATCACCGACGGGTCGGCGGCGAGCGTGCGGGCGATCGCGATCCGCTGCCGCTGCCCGCCCGAGAACTCGTGCGGGAACCGGTCGGCCGCGGTCGCCGGCAGGCCCGACGAGCTCGCAGCAGCTCGCGCACGCGCGCCGGCCGCGGCGGCCGGCGCGAGTCGAGCGTGTCGAGCGCGTCGGCGAGCTGCGCGCCGACCTTCCGGCGCGGGTTGAGCGACGAGTACGGGTTCTGGAAGACGAGCTGCAGCCGGGCGAGCTCGGCGCGGCCGCGCCGCGGCGCGCCGAGCGGCGCGACCTCGCGGCCCTCGAAGACGACCGAGCCCGCCGGCCGGCCGGCACGAGGCCGACCGCGGCGCGGGCGAGCGTCGACTTGCCGCAGCCCGACTCGCCGACGAGGCCGACGATCTGCCCGCGCTCGACGCTCGAGGCTCGCGCCGGCGACGGCGCGGACGCGGCCGCCGCCGCGCCGCTCGTAGTCGACGACGACGTCGGTGAGCTCGAGCGCGCTCACGGCCCGCGAACGGGTCGACGGGGCAGGCGAGCAGCGCGGTCCGCCGGCGCGACGAGCGCCGGCACGTCGCGCGCGGCACGTCGTCGCGCAGCGTACGCGCAGCGCGGGTGGAAGGCGCAGCCCGGCGGGGATCGCGCCCGGGCGTCGGCGGCGCGCCGGGGATCGCGACGAGCGGCTGGTCGTGCGCGGCCTCCGGGTGCGGCAGCGCGTCGAGCAGCGCGCGCGTGTACGGGTGGCGCGGGCGCTGCAGGACGTCCTCGCGCGCGCCCGACTCGACGACCCGGCCGGCGTAGAAGATCGAGACGCGGTCGGCGATCGACGACATCACGCCGAGGTCGTGCGTGATCAGGATCACCGCGAGGTCGTTCTCGCGGCGCAGCCGGTCGAGCAGCCGCAGGATCCCGGCCTGCACGGTGACGTCGAGCGCCGTCGTCGGCTCGTCGGCGATCAGCAGCTTCGGCCGGCAGGCGAGCGCGATCGCGATCGCGATCCGCTGGCGCATGCCGCCGGAGAACTGGTGCGGGTAGCGCGCGCAGCGCCGCCTCCGGGTCCGGGATGCGCACGTCGCTCGAGCAGCTCGAGCGCGCGCTGCTCGGCGGCGCGCGCGGTCGAGCGCCGAGGTGGAGCCGGACGTGCTCGGTCAGCTGCCGCCCGATCGAGAGCATCGGGTGGAGCGACGTCATCGGATCCTGGAAGACCATCGCGAGCTCGCGCCCCGAGAGCTCGCGCAGCTGCGCGGCGCGGGAGCGCGAGCAGGTCGCGGCCGTCGAAGCGCGCGCTGCCCTCGACGACCGCGCCGTCCGGGCAGCAGCGCCGAGCAGCGCGAGCATCGACATCGTCTTGCCGCTGCCGCTCTCGCCGGCGATGCCGAACACCTCGCCCTGCTCGACCGCGGTAGTCGACGCCGTCGACGACGGTGACCAGCGCCGCGCGGCGTCGGCAGCCGCACCCGCAGCCCCTCGACCTCGAGCAGGCTCATCGCCTCGTCCTGCGCTCGCCAGCGCGGTGCGCGGGTCGAAGACGTCGCGCAGGCTGTCGCCGAGGAAGTTGAACGCGAGCACGACCGTGAAGATCGCGAGGCCGGGGAACGTGCCCATCCACCACCACTGGAAGTACTGCGTCCCGTCGGCGACCATCGACCCCCACTCCGCCTGCGGCGGCTGCGCGCCGAGGCCGAGGAACGAGAGGCCCGAGAGCAGCAGGATCGCGGTCGCGAGGTCGAGCGTCGCAGCACGAGCACGGGCCCGGCGACGTTCGGCAGCACGTCGCGGAAGAGCGCGCGCCGGGCGCGCGCGCCGAGCAGGCGCGCCGACTGCACGTACTCGGTGTCGCCGACCGTCAGCACGAGCCCGCGCACGACGCGCGCGTACGACGGCCAGGCGACGATCACGATCGCGAGCGCCGCGTTCTGCAGGCCGCGGCCGAGCACGGCGGCGACGACCATCGCGAGGATGATCGGCGGGAACGCGAACACGAGGTCGGCGCTGCGCATCAGCAGCGCCGTCGAGCGACGCCGCGGAAGTAGCCGGCGATCGCGCCGATCGTCGCCGCCGATCGTCGCGGCGAGCGCGACGAGCAGCGAGCGCGATCGGGAGCGTCACGCGCGCGCCGTAGATGACGCGGCTGAGGACGTCGCGGCCGAGCTCGTCGGTGCCGAACAGGTGCGTGCCACGACGGCGCCTGCGACGGCGTGAACGTCTGCGCGAGCGGATCGGCGGGCGCGATCAGCGGCGCGAAGATCGCGATCACGATCCAGGCGACCGCGATCACGAGCCCGACCGACCGCGAGCGGCTGCCGCAGGCCGGCCGGATGCAGCGCCGGCCGCTCGGCGCGCGCGGTCTGACGCGCGACGCCGCGCTCATGTGACCCGGATCCGCGGGTCGATGACGCCGTAGAGGATGTCGACGACGAAGTTGACCGTCGACGTAGACGACGGCGACGAAGAGGCTGACGCCGGCGATCGCCGGCACGTCGAGGTTGACCGCGGCCTGGTAGGCGTACTGGCCGATGCCGGGCCAGGAGAAGATCTTCTCGACGAGCACCGCGCCGGTGAGCACGTTCGCGAAGACGAGGCCGAGCACCGTGACGACCGACGGCAGCGCGGCGCGCAGGATGTAGCGCACGACGACGATCCGCTCCGGCATCCCCTTCGCGCGCGCGGCGCGCACGTAGTCGTTGCCGATCACCTCGAGCACGGCCGAGCGCGTGAAGCGCGTGAGCAGGCTGACGTTGAACGCCGCGAGCACGAGCGCCGGCAGCAGCAGGTGGTGGAGCGCCTGCCGAACAGGCCCAGTTGCCGTGCGAGCAGCGCGTCGATCGTGTAGAGGCCGGTGACGCTCGGCGGCGGGGTCGTGCCCGGGTCGAGCCGCTCCGCCGCCCGGGAACCAGCCGAGCCGGTAGAAGCCGACGTAGAGCGCGACGAGCGCGATCCAGAACGTCGGCATCGAGATGCCGGCGAGCGACGTCGACGCGCAGCGCGTGGTCGGTCGGCCGGTTGCGCCGCAGCGCCGGCGATCACGCCGAACGTGATGCCGACGATCGCCGCGATCAGGATCGAGTAGAGCGCGAGCTCGGCCGTCGCCGGGATGAACTGGCCGAGGTCGTGCGTGACCGCGTCGTGGGTCAGCGACGACTGGCCGAGGTCGCCGTGCACGAGGTGCTCGAGGTAGATCAGGTAGCGGAGCGGGAGCGGCTTGTCGAGCCCGTAGTGCTGCTCGAACGCCGTGACCGCGGCCGGGTCGCCGGCGGCCTGCTCGCCGAGGTTCGTCGCGACCGCGTTGCTCGGGACGAGCTCGGTGAGCACGAACGCGACGAGCGTGATGCCGAGCAAGAGCAGCACGAAGCGCGACCAGCCGGCGGAGCACGAAGCGGAGAAGGCCGCCGGACGGGCGATAGCGGCGCCGGACGGCGCGATCGGCGACCCCGGTCGGCATGACGGCCAATTGACCGCGATCGTACCTGGGCGGTTTTCCGCCGACGTCGGCCCATCGCGTATCGTCGGCCTGTGGGCGTAGCCGTGGTGGGCGCCGGGGTCAGCGGCCTCTCGATTGCGTTTCACCTCGCGTCTGCCGGCCTGGGCCCGGTGACCGTGTACGAGCGCGCCGCGGTCGGTGCGGGCGCGTCGGGCGTGCAGCCGGGCGGCGTGCGCCAGCAGTGGGGCACCGTCGCAAATTGCCGATGGCCAGGGAGTCGCTCGCGTTCTACGAGTCGCTGCCCGAGCGACTCGGGGTCCAGGTCGATGCGCGCTTCGACCGCTGCGGCTACCTCTTCGTCGCCGACCGCCCGGAGACGCTGGCGCAGCTCGAGGCGAACGTCGCGGTGCAGCGAGGGGTCGGCGTGCCGTCGCGGCTGCTCGGCGCGGCCGAAGTCGCACAGCTCGTGCCCGGCCTGAACGCCGAGGGCGTGATCGGCGGAGCGTTCTGCGCGGAGGACGGCTACTTCGACCGTCCGCGAGCGGTCGTCGCAGCGTTCGAGGCCGCAGCCCGCGCACGCGGCGCCCGCGTCGAGCAGGCCGACGTGCACGCGCTCGAGCGCAGCGGGAAGACGTGGACGCTCAGGACGTCGGCCGGCGACGTCGCCGCCGAACGCGTCGTCGTCGCGGCGTCGACCGACACGTGCGCGCTCGTCGCGCCGCTCGGCGTCGACCTGCCGATCGTCCGGGAACCGCGCTTCCTGCTCCTCGGCGAGCCGATTCCCGAGCGACTGCTCGAGCCGCTCGTGATCGCCGTCGACCGCGGACTCGCGGCGAAGCAGCTCGCCGACGGACGGCTGCTCGCGAGCGATCTCCGCGCGAGCGGCGACGCGGCGACGGAGGCGCCGCGCTGGCGTGCGAACGTGCGGGCGGGTTTGACGCGGCTGCTGCCGGGGCTCGCCGAGCTGCCCCTGCCCACCGTGGTCGAAGGCTTCTACGACGTGACGCCGGACGCGCAGCCGATCGTCGACGAGGTCGCCGACGGCCTGTGGGTGGCGGCGGGCTTCAGCGGCCACGGGTTCATGGTCGCGCCGAGCGTCGGCAGGCTCGTCGCGGCGGCGTTCGCCGGCGACGCCCTGCCGCCGTGGTACGAGGCGCTTCGCCTCGCGCGGTTCGCGGACGCCGACGAACGGGATACTCAGGTGATCTGACGAGAGGAGCGAGATGCCCGCTGCTGGACCTGGAGACCTCCCCGAACAGGAAATCGCCCCCGGTTACGCGAGCCGCTTCGCGGACTGGGGCGGCATCACGGTGGCCTTCGAGCACGCCGCCGCCGGTCAGGACGCGTCGGCGATGGTCAAAGGGCTCCCGGACGACCGCTGCCAGGCGCCGCACTGGGGCTACCTGTTCTCCGGGCGCGTGATCGTCGACTACGGCGACCGCACGGAGACGATCGAAGCCGGTAACGCCTACTACATCGAGCCGGGCCACCGGATCACCTTCCCGGAGGACAGCGATGCGCTCGAGTTCACGCCGACGGCGGAGCTCGAGCGAACGTTCGACGCGGTTCGCCGGAACGCCGCCGCCGACAGCGGGGCCTAAGAAGCTCTCGCAGAATGGCGTTCGTCGATCCGGGTGCGATCGGCGAGGGCGATGCAAGGATGCAGGGAGGCCCGATAGTTGAACTATCGGGCCGACCGAGGACGCGGCAGCGTGCCGCCGAGCGCGGCCGGGCGGCACAAGCGCTCGTTCTGTGAGAGCTTCTAAGCAGCACGCTCAACTCGAACCGCCGGAGACGCTTCCGTGACCGGCGACGAACAGCACGAGCCAGAGTGTGACGAGCAGCGCCACGACGATCAGCCAGAAGGCGAGTCGGTGTCTGCGGTACACCCGTCTCACGAGAGCCCGCCGGTGAACCAGGTCGAAGGAGTCGCGTTCGCATAGAGGTCGAGATAGGGCGAACGGGCAGAGCCGCAGACCCCGATCGCAGACACTCCGACGCAGGCCGCGAATTTGCCCTGCGCGAACGCGTGCACGACGCCGCCCGGGGGCGCCGCGAGCCAGCGCGGCCCGACGGCGTTGCCCTGGAACGACCACGGCCAGGCCGCATAGGTCCCGTGGGCGTTCAGTCCCGACGCGCGCAGGATCTTCGAGCCGGGGAGGTAGCAGAAGTCGAACGACAGCTGGTAGCGCCAGAGCACGTAGAGACGCACCAGGTTCTTGTAGGTGTAGCGCGCCCACGCGTTCCGGCACGGCACGACCGCCAGCGTGCCCGGATCGACCGAGAGGTACGACCGGTCCGAGCCGAGCTCCCCGACGAGCGTGCCGTCGACGAAGTCGGGTGGAACGGTCGTGTCGCAGGCATCGCCGACCCGATCGCCGTCGGCGTCGGCCTGGTTCGCGTTCCAGACGTCCGGGCAGTCGTCGGAGGAATCCGCGACACCGTCGCCGTCGCGGTCGGACGGCTTCGGCGGGCAGGTCTGCGGCGTGCAGCCGCTCCCGCCCCCGCCGCCGCCGCCGCCGCCACCACCCCCGTCGCCACCCCCGCCGGCGACGGCGATCGCGATCGACGCGACGGCAGGCGCAGCGCAGCCGTCGGCGTTACAGGCAGCGACACGGGCCGAGACGGTGGCGCCCGCGTCGGCCGCCTGGACGACATAGGTGTTCGTCGAGCTCGACCCGGCGCCCGACCAGGCGTAGGTGTAACCGCTGACGGCCTCGCCGCACGAGTACCACGTTCCGGTCGACACGGTGAGCGTGCCGCCGACGGAGGCGGCGCCGCTGATCACCGGTGGGCTCTGGAGCGTGAGCGCGCCGAGAACACAGGACGGCAGCGTCTCGGCGCTCGAGCCCGGCGCGAGCAGCGTCAGCACGAAGAGGGCGAGCGTGACAGAGGGAACCAGGCGTAGGGGAAGTCGTCGCATCGATGCCTCCTTGTTGTCCGATGCGACAACAGTACGGTGGTGACTGTGTCGTGTCTGTGCAAGATTTGCGCCAAGAGCGTGTCAGACGACCTCACCCACTCGTAGTGTCCGAACTGGACATAGCTGCCTGCGGCGACGACGACCTCGAGGCCGTCCGCCGCCTCTTCGCCGAGTACGCGGCGTCTCTCGACGTCGATCTGGGGTTCCAGGAGTTCGACCGCGAGCTCGCCGAGCTACCCGGCGCCTACGCACCGCCCCGCGGCGCCTTGCTCGTCGCGCGCAGCGAGGGCCTGACGGTCGGCTGCGTGGCCCTGCGCCCGCTGGACGAGTCGACGTGCGAGCTCAAACGCCTGTTCGTCCGCCCGAGCGCCCGCGGCGGCGGCGCCGGCCGCACGCTCGCCGAGACGGCGCTCGACCAGGCGCGGCGGCTCGGCTACCGGCGCGTCCTGCTCGACACCCTCCCCGGCATGGAGCGTGCCCAGGCCCTCTACGAGCGACTCGGCTTTCGCGAGGTCGCGCCGTACACCCACAATCCCGTCGCCGGCACGCGCTTCCTCGCGCTCGAGCTCGGGCCTGAAACATGAGCGCCGGAGCCGCGTGCGGCACGCGCAGCTCCGGCGCCCACTGGGGAGAGGTTCTCCGACCACTTCGGACGCGCGTGAGCGCCCGAGGTTGATCGACGGCGTCGAACCCCCGATCGAAGATCGTCAGCCTGCAAGCACCGGCTCGCGTAGCCGCTCGCCGGCGCAGGCCGCCCGTGCGGCCTCGACGAACGCTGCCGCGTCCGCCCGCGGCGGCTGCGAGCGGCTCCAGACCACGGCGATCGTGCGCGGCGCGATCACGCCGCCGGCCAGCTCGAGGACGACCGTCCCGGCCCGCCTCGCGTCGGTCGCGAGCTCCGGCACCACCGCTGCTCCGAGCCCGGCCGAGACGAGCCCGTGCACGGCGGCGCCGGTCTCGGCCTGGAGGACGAAGCGCGGCTCCACGCCGTTCTCCCGCAGCTCGGCCTCGACGTGGACGCGGGTGGGAGCGTGTGCGATCAGCGGCAGGCGACCGAGCTCTTCGCACGAGATCGTGCGGCGGCGACGCGCGAGCGGCGCACCCTCCTGGAGCAGCACGACGTACGGGTCCTCGCAGAGGGCGACGCCGTCGAACGGCCCCGCCGGCAGCGACACGTCGGTCAGGGCGAGATCGAGGTCTGCGCGGGCGAGCGCGGCGACGAGCGCGCGCGGATCGGCGGCCTCGTGCAGGACGACGGGTGCGGCAAAGACGCGCAGCAACGCGGGGACGAGCCGCGTCTGCAGATCCGGGGCGGCTCCGACCCGAAGCGCGCCGACGCCGCTGCCGTCGAGCTCGGCGAGGTCGGCCTGCGCCGCGCGAACGCGGGCGATCACCGCCTCGGCGTGCGCGAGCATGATCTCGCCGGCGGGCGTGAGCGACAGCGGCCGGGTGCCGCGCGAGCGCTCGATCAGCCGCCGGCCGGTCAGGCCTTCGAGCGCGGCGATCTGGTGGCTGATCGCCGACTGCACGTAGCCGAGGCGCGACGCCGCGCGCCGGAACGATCCCTCCCGCGCGACGGCCTCGAGCGCGATCAGATGGCGCAGCTCGACCCCAGACCACCACTCGCCCGCCATGCACGCTCTGACGCCGGCCGGCGAGGTTCGGCGGCGGCGGGCCGGGCGCCTAACACGTCCTTAACAAGAGCGCTCCAGGGCGTCGGCGCCGATTTTCGGCCGGCCGGCGGCTAAGCTCCGCCGGTGCAGGCCGCACGCGCACCACGCCAGGCGACGATCGCCGCCCTGGTCGCGGTCCTCGCCGTGAGCTCGGCCGGCTGCGGCAGCGGGAAGACGACGACCACGACGAACGCCCAGGGGCAGACGGTCGTCAACTGCACGATCGCGTTCGCCAAGACCAAGTTCGCCCTGCACGCCGGCGTCGCTGCGGGCGCGTTCTATCGCTACATCTACAACCCCTGGCGCGCCGGCAAGTTCAAGCAGGACGCACCCGGGCGGAAGCGCGCGCTCGCGAAGGCGGCCGCCAGCGGGCTCGTCGTCGTGCACGAGCTGCGCGTCGCGGCGCGGGACGCCCGCTGCGACGGGCCGGCGCTCAAGAAGCTCGCGAGCCCGATCTCCAGCCTCCTCGACGCCGTGACGTCGCTGCAGGGCCTCGCGACCGGCGGTGGCCTCGGGTCGATCGGTGCGGCGGCAACGGCGTTCGACGAGTTGAAAACCGCAGCTGCCGCGGCAGGCGCCACGGTCAAGCAACGGTGACGGAGCTCGGGCCGACCGGCTGCATCCTCGTTCGTCCCGGAGAGACGTCGGAGGGAAGGACGGGATTCAGCTACGCGGCCGGGATCTCCGCCGCGTCCACGGGCTCGCGAGGGCTCAGCCTGCAGCTCGCGAGCCTCCCGCCGGGAGCGCGGGCCCGCGCGCACAAGCACGAACGCCACGAGTCGGCTGCCTACGTGCTCGAGGGCGAGCTGGTCGTCTGGTCCGGACGGCGGCTGGAGGAGAAGCTGATCGTGGGGCCCGGGGACTTCGTCTACATCCCGAGCGGTGTTCCCCACCTCGTGCTCAACCGCAGCGATACCGCCCCGGCGCTGGCGGTGCTCGCACGCACCGATCCGAACGAGCAGGAGGACGTCACGGAACTGCCCGAGCTCGAGTCGCTGCATCATCCGGCAGAAACGAGCTGACGTTCGAGGAGGTGGACCCAGCCGGGCTCGAACCGGCGACCTTCTGGATGCCATCCAGACGCTCTCCCAGCTGAGCTATGGGCCCCAGGCTGGTCTGGGGCAGTGTAGCCCCGAACTCGTAGCAACTCGCAAGGCGTACTCCGAGGCGTTGGTGGTTTCGGGTAGGCGAGACACGAAGGCTGAGCTGCTGCATGCAACGGACCGAGTCGTGCGGAACCAGATAACAGCGGCCGAGAGCAGGGCAGTGTGCGGCAATCGCGTCGATCTCATCATGGCGGTACGACCGCCGAACCAACCCGGAGCGCGTGCGCCGACTGGAGTACAGCCGAACCATCACGACATCGCCGTGGAGCGGCGCCCACTTGCACCGCACGCCGCCGCCTCTGCGGTCGCGCCCTTCTGATTCGTTGTCAGCACCGCCAACAACGTACCAGCGCAGGAGGACGGTGGGCCTAGGCGGAGGCTTCGAAGGCTTCGTGTGGGACGTCGTCCCACAGCTCTTCGAGCCGGTAGAACTCGCGCGCCTCCGGGGTGAACACGTGCAGGACGACGTCGACGTAGTCGGCGATGATCCACGTGGCCTCGAGCCCGCCCTCGACCGACTTCGGGAGCAGGCCGTTGTCCTGCTTGAGGCGACCGTGCACCTCGTCCCAGATCCCCTTCGTCTGGCGTGAGTTTCCGCCCGTGCAGACGACGAAGTAGTCGGTGTACGCGCAAACGGGACGCATGTCGAGAATGACCACGTCGCGCGCGAGCTTGTCCTGGACGAGCGCCGCGATCCGCCGTGCCTGTTCGAGAGGACTCAAGCGCCGTCCAGTGTACCGGCGCTACCGCGTGTAGAGCTGCTCGGCCCGGATCAGGGAGAGCACGGCCGAGGGCACGTCACCGTCGACGTCGGCGCCGTCCTCCAGGCGCTGCCGCAGCTCGCGCGACGCGACCGGGATCGGTGCGAGCTCGAAGAACCGGACGCGATCGGGACGAGCGAGCTCACGCAGGACGGCGTCGAGTCGCGCCTGCGGAAACCCGGGCCTGGTCGCGACGCCGAGCGACGCGAGCCGCAGCACCTCGTCGGGCTCCTTCCAGGTGTGGAAGTCGCAGAACTGGTCGGCGCCGATCAGGAAGACCGGGTCGCTCCACTCCGGGTGCGCGCGCAGCGTGTCGACCGTCCGCGCGTGGGGGTCGAGCAGCACGTCGTCGTCCGGGAACGCGGCTGCGGCGAGCCGCAGTCGCACGTCCGCGGGAGTGTCGACATCCTTGTGCCCGGGCGCCGCGGCGACGAGCACGATCACCTGCTCCAAGCCGAGCCGCGACCGGGCGCGCCGGAGCAGCTCGACGTGGCCGCGGTGCGGCGGGTCGAACGTGCCGCCGAACAACCCGAGCTCAGGCAAGCTCGAGCTCCTCGCCGCCGATCTCGACGGTCGCGCCGAGCTTCGCGCCGGCCGCCTTGAGCGCGCGCTCAAGCTCCTCGTCGGACGGGCGGGTGCCGACGACCCGAAAGCCGGAGTCCGTGCGCAGCAGGCGCCACGACCGCGACTTCGACTGCGGCCGGTAGACGAGGAAGTCGACGAGCTCGTCGTCGGCGCGCTCGACGGGCGCCGGCTCGGGCACGAGCGTGAAGAGGCTGCGCCGGAACTCGTCCAGGCCGGCACCCGTTGCGCAGGAGAGCCGCTGGACGGAGACGATGCGCGGGTCGTCGATCGCGAACGCGGGGTCCGGCACAAGGTCGATCTTGTTGAGCACGACGATCTGCGGCCGCTCGTCGAGGCCGGCGCCGTAGGCGCCGAGCTCTGCGTCGATCGTGCGCCACTGCTCGGCGGCGTCGTGCGATGCGTCGATCACGTGGACAAGGGTGCGCGCACGCTCGAGGTGCGCGAGGAACTCGTGTCCGAGCCCGACGCCCTCGCTCGCTCCCTCGATCAGGCCTGGAACATCTGCGACCACGAGCTGCCGCCCGTCCGGCGACTCGACGGTGCCGAGCACCGGCTGCAGGGTCGTGAACGGATAGTCGGCGACTTTCGGCGTCGCATTGGAGATGCGTCGCAGCAGCGACGACTTGCCGGCATTGGGCAGCCCGATGAGCGCGACGTCGGCGAGCAGCTTCAGGTGCAGCTCGACGTCGAGCTCCTCTCCCGGCGGCCCGACCTCGGCGAACCTCGGCACCTGGCGCGTCGAGGACACGAACCGTGCGTTCCCGCGCCCGCCGCGTCCGCCGCGCGCGAGCACGAGCCGGGCTCCGGGATGGGCGAGATCGGCGATCACGCTGCCGTCCTCGGCGAGCACCTGCGTGCCGACAGGCACGCGCAGCTCGGCGTCCGGCCCGCGCGCGCCGTGCTTCCGTGCACCGCGGCCGTTCTCGCCGCGCCCTGCCTTGACCGAGCGCCGGCGCTGCAGCGCGGTGAGGTCGCGGAGCGATGCGTCGGCTGCGATCACCACGTCGCCCCCGTCGCCGCCGTCGCCGCCGTCCGGACCGCCCTTCGGGACGTACTTCTCGCGGCGGAAGCTGAGGCCGCCGTCCCCGCCCTTGCCCGCGACGACGTGGAAGCGTGCGCGGTCGGAGAACACGTCCGAACGGTAGCCGCCGCGCCGATGAGTTCCGCACAGCCCGGCGGTCTAGAGGTTGAATCTCAGACGAGCTCAACAAGGAGGGACGAATGCCCGGTCAGATCGTGCACTTCGAGATCCCGGCGGACGACACCGCGCAGGCGCGGTCGTTCTGGGGAGGTCTCTTCGGGTGGCAGTTCGAGAGCTATCCGGGGCCGTCCGAGTACCACATGACGCGGATCGGCGAGCAGAGCGGCGCCGCGATCACGAACATGGAGCCCGGCAAGCACGGGACCCGCGCCTACTTCGACGTCGACGACATCAACGCCGGCGCCGCGAAGGTCAAGGAGCTCGGCGGCCAGGCGGGCGAGCCGATGCCGGTGCCGTCGATGGGCTGGTTCTCGGTCTGCCAGGACCCGCACGGCAACGAGTTCGGCCTCTGGCAGAACGACGAAGCCGCGCCGAACCCGGCCGGCTAACAGAGGCGCCTGAACCGGTGCCTGGCACGCACGTGCCGGGCACCGCGCGTCTCGCGCGGGCTAGCCCTGCTGCTCGACGACCGTGACCGTGCGCCGCTCGCCGCTCTTGCGGAAGGCGACGGTGCCGGCGCGGACGGCGAAGATCGTGTCGTCGCGGCCGATCTCGGTCCCGGGTCCCGGACGGAACCGGGTGCCGCGCTGCCGAACGATGATGTTTCCGGGCTCTGCGGCCTGGCCGTCGAACATCTTCACCCCGAGGTACTGCGGGTTCGAGTCGCGACCGTTCTTCGAGGAGCCGAGCCCCTTCTTGTGAGCCATTAGGAGTCCTCCTCCTTCGACTTGAGCGCGGAGTTGAGCGCGGCCAGCGCGCCCTTGCGCGCGGCGCCGGCCTCCTCATAGGCGAGTGCCGCCTCGAGCATCGGCCGGTTCCAGGTCTTCGCACCTTCGGAGATCTGTGCGACCGTCATCTCCTCGTAGCCCTTCGGCATGCCCTTCACGTGCTCGTGCTCTTCGGCCGCCGGGGCGGCGGGCGCCGCTGCGGCCGCAGGGGCCGGAGCCTCCTTCGCGGGCGCCGCAGCCTTCTTGGCGGGCGCGCGGCCGGTGCCGAACGAGATCTCGATGCGCGTCACCGCGGCGCGGAAGCCGGTGTGGCGCTTGTAGCCGGTGCGGCGCCGGTACTTGCCGACCCGGATCTTCGGCCCGCGCTCGTGCGCGAGCACCATCGCGGTCACGGCGCCGCCGTCGCCGAGCAGGACGTCGGGGGAGAACGTCTTCCCCTCGTCGGTGCGAACGCGGTCGACCAGCAGCGTCTCGCCCTCACGGACGCGGTACTGCTTGCCGCCGACACGGATGATTGCGTAGTCCATAGCGCGAGAAATCGCGGGCACGGGCCCGCGAAGCGGGTCAAGTGTAGCGAGCGGCGCTACTCGCCGTCGAGGCCCCACTCGGCCATCGGCGTGTAGCCCCAGTCGCCGTCGCCGTTCGCCTGGGCCGGCTCCGGCTCAGCCGCGACGGCCGTGTCCGCGGACGCCTCGGCCCCGGTCGCGCCGGCCGCTGCCGCAGTCTTCTTGCGCCGGTTCTTGCCGCCGCGGGTGCCGCGCCGGGTGCGCTTGCGGGGTGCGGCCGGCTCGCCCTCCTCGGCGGCGGCGCCGAGATCGCGGCCGGGCAGGTGGATCACCGGGGCAGCGGTGTCCTGGTCGGCCTCGGGCGGCGGGGGCTCGACTTCGACCCCACCGGGCTCTGGCTCACCGTCGACGGCTGCGGCACCACCGTCGGTCTTCGGCGCCGCGGCCGTCTTCTTGCGGTTCCGGCCGCCACGCGTCCCGCGGCGCGTCCGCTTCTTCGGCACGGGAGCAGTCCCCGCCCCGTCCTCGGTCGCCGCGGGAGGCTCGGCCGGCTCGGCATCCTCCGTCTCCTCGTCGACGACCGCGACCTCTGCGCCGGCCGGTTCCTTGGCCTTCGTCGGACGGCGGGCGCGGGTCGGCTTCTCGGCCTCCGCCTCGGCGGTCAGGGGCTCCGGCACCCCCTCGACCGGCTTCAGCAGCTCGGCCCAGGCCATTCCCTCGGTGACGAGCGTGATGCGCGCCTTGACCTTCTTCCCGACCAGCTTGGCCGCATCCGCGACGTAGACGTCGACGCCGTCGAGCTTCGCGACGCCGGCGCGCGCATCGTGGAGGCCAACTTCGCCGAGGCTCAAGTCGACCTCCTGACCGACCTTGACCGGAACGTCCGGCGCGACCTTCTCGAGCGTGCCCTGGGCGAGCACGCGGAAGTGGTCGAGATGCTCGTCCTCTTTCCCGACGAGGAAGAACTGCCGTTTCGTGGTGTCCTCGATCTCGCGCAGGCGCGACCCGGCCGGGCCGGCCACGATCGCGGCGATCCGCGCGCTGACCTCGACCTTGAACGCCTTCGCGCGCGAGCCGGGCGTCACCAGCGACTTCAGCCGGCGCTCGATGTCGACCGCCGCCGTGTGCTCGGAGACGACGATGCCGTCGCCGCCGCACGTCGGGCACTTCTTCGTCATCACCTCGCGCGGCCCGTCGGTCACGTTCTGGCGCGTCATCTCGACGAGGCCGAGCGGCGAGATCTCGACGACGTAGGTCTTCGTCCGGTCGCGCTCGAGCTCGGTGCGCAGCGCGTCCTCGACGGCGGCCCGGTTCTTCGGGTTCGCCATGTCGATGAAGTCGATGACGATGATCCCGCCGATGTCGCGCAGCCGCAGCTGGCGGACGACCTCCTTCACCGCCTCGAGGTTGTTCTTGGTGATCGTGTCCTCGAGCCGCGCGCCCGACGTCTTCGAGCGCGAGCCGACGAACCGGCCCGTGTTCACGTCGATGACGGTGAAGGCCTCGGCGTAGTCGAAGATCAGATAGCCGCCGGAGGGCAGGTCGACGCGGCGACTGAGCGTCGAGCGGATCTCCTGCTCGACGCCGAAGGCCTCCATCAGCGGCTCGCGCTCCTTGTACCGGACGACGCGCTCCGCCATGTGCGGCGAGGTCTTCTTCAAGTAGCCGACGATGCGCTTGTGGGTGCGGTCGTGGTCGACGAGCAGGCGCTCGAAGTCGCCCGTGAACAGGTCGCGGACGACCCGCAGCGGCAGCTCCGCCTCCTGGTAGACGAGCGACGGCGCCGAGGACTCCTTGGCGCGCGCCTCGATCGACTTCCAGAGTCGCTGGAGGAAGTCGAGGTCGCGCTCGATGTCCTCGGCCGACGCGCCTTCGGCCGCGGTACGGACAATCACGCCGCCTTTCTTCGGGGCGCACTCCTTGAGGATTCCCTTGAGGCGCGTGCGCTCGTCGTCGTCGAGCCGGCGCGACACGCCGAGCCCTTCGCCGTGCGGGACGTAGACGACGAAGCGGCCGGGCAGCGAGATCTCGGTGGTCAGCCTCGCGCCCTTCGTCTTCATCGGGTCCTTGACGGCCTGGACGAGCACGGTCTGGCCGCGCTGGATCAGATCCTGGATCTTCCGTGCTCCGCGCCGTCCCTCGAGCTCGGGCGCGATGATCTCGTCGACGTAGAGGAAGCCGTTCTTCTCGAGGCCGATCTCGATGAAGGCGGCCTCCATGCCGGGCAGGACGTTGTCGACGACGCCCAGGTAGACGGCGCCTGCGATCGACCGCCGCTCGGGACGCTCGAGGTAGACCTCGGCGACCTTCTCGTCCTCGAGCACGGCGACGCGCTTCTCGCCGGCGTCGACCGACACGAGCAGCTCGCGCTTGGCCTTCGGCAGCGGCGCGCGCCTCGGTGCCTGGCGGCGCCGGGTCTGCTGCTGGCGGGGCTTGCGCTCAGCGGTCTTCTTCTTCTCGCCGGCGGGCTCTTTGACGGCCGTCGCGCCGCCGCCGTTGGCCGAGGCGGTCGCCGTCTTCCGCTTGCGGTTTCGTCCGCCGCGCGTGCCGCGGCGGCGCTTCTTCAGCGCCGCGTCGTCGGGATCGGCCGGCTTCGCCGGCGCGTCGACCGTGCTGCTCGGTTCAGGGCTGGGTGCGGGTGCTGCTTGAGCGGCTTGCGCCGCCGGTCCTTCCGGCTTCTTGCGCCGGAACCAGGGTAGTGGCAAAGAATGTCTCCCGAATAGTGCGCGCGCTCGAGCCTGGATCGGCGAGCGTCACGCTGGTGTGCTGGAAAAGCCGTGGCATGGCCTGCGAAGCAGGGTACCAGGCGCGGGTTTCGGACCTAGAAGCTCTCACAGAATGAGCGGTTGTGTCGCCCGGCCGCGCTCGCACCCGGATCGACGAACGTCATCCTGTGAGAGCTTCTTACGCCGCCTCCAGGATCGGTGCGAGCCGCGCGCGGCGCGCCCGGATCGCCCGCAGGCGCTGCGCGAGCCGCGACCAGGCCCAGGGCTCCACCTCGGCGTAGCGCGTCTCGGTCTGACCGCGCGTCGACTCCAGGTACTCGAACCACGCGTCGGCCTCCTCGATCATGAGCAACTCGTGCGCCTCCTGATTGCCGGTCAGACCCATGCGAGCGTCACCTCCCGTCCGTTTGCAAGAGCGTAGGACCAGGACCGGACGGACCTTGCCGGCGCTAGCGGCGGGCCTCGAAGTAGCGCACGGCGGCCTCGCCGACGGCGCGGGTGCCGGTGTAGGCAACCGCGCCCTTCAGCGCCCAGCCGGCGACCGGAACGAGGTCGAGCAGCTCGCGCGCGACCGCCCGGAAGCCGAAGCCGGCGCCGACGACACCCGCGAGCTCGATCGCGCGGGAGCGGTCCAGCTTCTCGCCGTACGCCAGCGCGAGCCGCAGGACGAGGCGGACCTGATTGAGCGTGAGGATCGGCATGTCGACGCCCGGGACGAACACGGCGGCGCCGATCAGCGCGTTGTGCTTGGACACCTTGTGGATCAAGCGGTCGCACACGGCCGGGCGGAGCGCCGGCAGCCGGGCCGCGAGCGCGATGCCGCCCTCCTCGAGCTTGCGGGCGACGGCCTGCGTGATCTCGTCCAGCGGGAACCCCTGCCCGGGCGGGATCCGCACGACGTCCTCGGCGGGCACGCCGGGAACGATGGCTGCGTCGGTCACGGCGACGACCGGCACCTTCGCCGTGCTCGCCGCCTTCAGGCTCTCCTCGTCGGGGACGCCGAGCCAGATCAGCGCCGCCGCACCCTCGACGACCTGCTCGACGACCGCGGCCTCGTCACCGCCTGCACGCAACTCGCGCGCGAGCAGCGGAACGAGCTCCCGCGCGCCGGCGACGGCGAGCGGCCGCGGGTCGTCGGCGCCGCGCCGCACCTCCCGCAGAAGCGAGACGACGCTCACCGGCCCGACCTTGCTCTTCAGCTTGGGCATCAGCGGCGGCGCACGCTCCGCCGCACGTGGATCGCCTGCAGGATCCCGATCGCCAGGAAGTTCGTCAGCATCGACGAGCCTCCGACCGACACGAACGGGAGCGGGATGCCGGTGATCGGGGCGATCCCCATCGCCATCGCGCTGTTCACGAACACCTGGAACAAGAACATCGCCGCGATCCCGCCGGCGACGATCGCGCAGTAGAGGTCGCGGGCTGCGGCGACGACCTTGAGGGCGCGCCAGACGACGAGCAGGTAGAGCAGCAGCAGGATCGAGGCGCCGAAGAAGCCATGCTCCTCGGCCAGTGAGGCGAAGGCGAAGTCCGTCGAGTGCTCCGGCAGGTAGTCGAGCCGCGTCTGCGTGGCGCCGAGCACGCCGCGGCCGCGCAGGCCGCCGGCGCCGACCGCGGTGATCGACTGGCGCAGGTTGTAGGTCGCGCCGCGCGGATCGTTGTCGGGATGGGTGAACCCGGTGAGCCGCGCGGCCTGGTACGGCTTGAGCACGTTCACGCCGGCCGCCGGCAGCAGCCACAGCACCGCGAGCGCTCCCGCGACGGCGATCGTCGCGAGCACGCCGAGATGCGACCAGCGCACGCCGGCGACGAACAGCACCGCGGCGAGCGCCGCCGTGTAGACGAGCGCCGTGCCGATGTCGGGCTGGACGAAGACGAGCAGGATCGGGACGACGCCGAGCCGATCGCCGCGAGCGGCGCCGCTACGCCGGAGATCGACTTCGCCCGGTCGGCGAGGAACGCCGCGAGCACGAGCACGAACAGCACCTTCCCGAACTCGGACGGCTGGAAGCGGAAGAAGCCGACGTCGATCCACCGCCTCGACCCGCGGGTCGCCGCGCCCGCGACGAGCACGAGCAGCATCAGCCCGAGCGTCCCGAAGTAGATCGGCCGCGAGAGGCGGCGGTAGTACGACGGGTCGACGACGAGCGCGCCGACGAAGAGCACCGCGCCGCCGAAGGCGTAGAGCCCTGCCGCTGCAGCGCGGAGCCGCCCGGGTCGTGCTTGGTGATGCCGTCGATCGCCCAGAGCCCGAAGGCCGACGAGCGCGCCGAGCGCGCCGAGCAGCAGCCAGTCGAGCCGCCGGACGACCCCGCCGACGCCGTGATCGACGGGCGCGTGACGCCGGGGGCGGAGCCCGCGGGCTGCTGGGTCGACGACTTCGATCGCCATCAGTCGGAGGGATGCGAGGTCGGGACGGAGCGTGCGTGTGGAAGTACTGCTCGAACACCGCAGCGCGGCGGGCGCCGCCGCCTCGCCGCCGTGTCCGCCGTTCTCGATCACGGCGCAGACGACGATCGTCGGGCTGTCGTACGGGCCGTAGCCGCACCACCACGACTGGTTCAGGTTCTGCGCGTTCGGATAGCCGGGCAGCGCTGACGAGCTTCTCCGCCGTGCCGGTCTTGCCGGCGATCGTCGACCTGGAAGTGGCCGAACACGCCGTACGAGGTGCCGAGCGGCGAGTGCGTCGCCTCGCTCGAGCCCGTGCTGCACATAGCCGAGCGCAGCTCGGGTCGACGCCGGTCGGCTGCGGCGGCTGCGCGCCGAAGCGGCGGAGCACCGCTGCGGCTGACCGTCGGGTCGCCGCTGACGCTCGACGTCCTCGGCGAGGTGCGGCGTGACGAGCTTGCCGCCGTTCGCGATCATCGCGTAGAAGCGCGCCATCTGGAGCGGCGTCACCAGCACGTCGCCCTGCCCGATCGCGAGCTGGATCGAGTAGCCCGGCTTCCAGGTGCGGTCGATCTCGGTGTACTGCGTCGCCGGCGTACTGCTTGCGCCGCCACTCGGGCGTCGGCATCGAGTCCGGCCGTCTCGCGGGCCGAGGTCGATTCCGGTCGGCTCGCCGAACCCGAAGCGGTTCGCCCAGCTCTGCAGCGGATGGCCGCGGCTCGGGCGGCAGCACGTAGAAGCGCCGGCCGAGCTCGGTAGAAGTAGGTGTCGCACGACTCGGCGAGCGCGGTCGATCAGGTCCATCGGCTGGTTGATCAGCGGCGTCCAGTTCTTGAACGGCTGCTGGTACGCCGTGTAGGTCGGCGTGCAGGCGATCTGGTCGTACGGCGCGCATCAGCCGCTCCTGCATCGCGGCGAGCGCCGTCACCGGCTTGAAGGTCGAGCCCGGCGGATAGCCGACGTCGATCGCCCGGTTCAGCGCCGGGAAGTTCGCCGTCTCCGCCTGCTTCCCGATCAGCCGTGCGAGCTTCGCCGGATCCGCGGCCGACGAAGACCGACGGCTTGTAGGTCGGATTCGACGCCATCGCGAGCACGGCGCCGTCGCGCGGGTCGAGCGCGACGATCGCGCCGCCGTCCGCGTGCTGTCCGTCGAGGTTCGAGTGTGCGAGGTGGATGCCGTACGTGCAGCGCTCGCTCGGCGGCGCGCTGCAGGCTCGATGTCGAGCGTCAGCCGGAGCGTCTTGCCGGGCTGCGACACGACCTGGACGCGCGGCGCCGACTTCGGGCGGCCGCGCGAGTCGACCGTCAGCTGCGCCGTGCCGTCGCGCCCGCGCAGGTACGTGTCGTACGTCGACTCGATGCCGGCCTGCCCGATCGCGTCCGTCGGCTGGTAGCCGCTCCGCTTCAGGTCGCCTTGTACTCCTGCGGCGAGATCTGCCCGACGTAGCCGAGCACCTGCGCGGCGAGCGACTGGTACGGGTACTTGCGCAGCGTAGCTGTCGGCGAGCTGGACGCCCGGGAAGACGTACGCGTGCTCCGCGAGATAGGCGACCTGGTCGTAGTGGATGCCCGACTGGACGACGACCGGCGTCAGCGGATCGGCGGCATGGTCGCGGAGCTGCGCGAGCATGTCGGCCACCGGCACGCCCGTGACCAGCGAGAGCGCGCCGAAGCTCCTTCCGTTCCGCCGGCCAGCTCTTCGGCAGGTCGGCGGGCCACAGCTCGACGCGCGTCCCCGGCACGTTGCGCACGAGGGCGTTCCCGTTGCGGTCGACGATCGGACCGCGCGGCGCCTCGAGCTGAGGGTGCGCACGCGGTTGTCGTTCGCCTGGGCGAGGTACCGGTCGCCGGAGAGGACCTGGAGCGCCCAGAGGCGCAGGAACAGCACCGCGAAGACGGCGAGCGCGACGAACCCGAGGACGGCGACGCGGAACGCGAGCTGCGGCGTGAGCCGGTACGGCTCCTCGACGCGCGGATCGCCCGGCAGGAAGCGGCCGCGGGGGCGTTGGTGCTAGCCAAGGAGCCGCACCTCGTCGATCCGGTCGCCGTACTGCCGCGGTGGGAGCAGCCGGCGCACGAGCGCGTACACGGGCAGGGTCAGGAGCAGGTTCAGGAGCAGGGCGAGCGGCACGCCGTCCGCGACCAGCCCGGCCGGAGCGGTCTCGCCGAGCACGAACTGCAGCAGCGAGCGCGCCGAACGCGTACAGCACGGTCACCACCGCCACCGACAGGAACGGTGCGTGGAAGCGGTCGCGTGCGGTCGTCTCGCCGTAGCGGCCGATCCAGAAGCCGGCGACCGTCAGCAGGAGCGAGGTGAACGCCGAGCGTGCCGAGCGTGGCCGTGTCGAGCAGAAGGCCGGTCCCGAAGCCGGCGACGGCGCCGAAGACGGAGCCGCGGAGCAGCGCGATCGAGAGCAGGGCGACGAGCACGATGCTCGCGGTGCGGAACGCCCGGTACTCGGTGAGCACCGACACCTGCAGCAGCGCCGCCACGAAGAGGACGACTGCGGCTTTCGACGCCGTCCATCAGCGCTTCGGGACCAGCACGATCACCGACTGGAGCGACGAGAAGTTCGACGAACGGCTGCACCTGGATGTTCTGGAACGGATTGACGTCGTTGTCGTTCTCGCTCGTGACGACGCCGATCGGGATGTCCGCGCGGGAACATCGACGGGAGGGCGCCGGCACCCAGCGAGCCGGCGGTCATGACCGTGTCGCCGACGCCGACGAAGCTCGTCCTTCTGCACGTGATCGAGGATCAGCGTGTCGCTGCCGCTCCCGCTGCCGCGCCGGACGATGCCGACCGACTTCGGCTGCTCGACATCGGTGGCGTTGACGTTGCTGTCGCCGTCCGTCAGGAGCCGGACGCGCGCCACGCTCGCGAACACGCGGTCGACGACGCCGACGAGGCCGCGGGCCGTGACGACGACGTCGCCCGCGGCGACACCGTTGTTCGACCCCGCGGCGATCGTGAGACTCTGGTCGAGTGCGCTCTGCGGGTTCGTGAGCACCTCGGCGTTCACCTTGTCGAAGTTCGCCTCGCTCGGAGCAGCGTGGTAGTCGAGCTGCTGCTTGAGATACGCGTTCTCCTTCTGGGCGGACTCGCTCCGGATCAGCCGGCGCTGCAGATCCTCGTTCTGCTTGCGCAGCTTCGCGTTCTCGGACTTCGCGTTGACGAGGCCGTGCGCCAGCCCGCGGCGTCACGGAACGGGCGCGCGACCCGGTCGGCCCCGACCTCGAACGGCCGGAGGATGCCGCGCTGCCTCGCCCTGCGCGCCGTCGAGCGCCGATCGACCTGAACGACAGCGTGATCAGGACGAACGAGAGCAGGACGAGGCCGCCCACGACGATCCGGCGCTTGACGGCGCTGGAGCGGTTCGAGGGGTAGCCGGAAGACGCAGTGCGCTGGACGGACGAGCCCAGGACCGCGAAACGGACGGTCCGGTTGCGTGGCACGTGGCCCGTGAGTGTAGCCGGTCGCCTCCCGGAACCCGGTTCGAACCAGGCGTTTTTCGCGTCAGCCGTCCAGGCGGGAGGCGTAGTGGGCGAGCACCGCGTCCCAGCCCGTGGTGTAGCCGGCGAACGACTCCGCGCCGCCGTCGGGGTAGGCCTCCCAGCCCGCGTGCGTCAGCTCGACGCGGGTCCCGGAGCCCTCGGGCTCGAACCGGAGCCGGAGCTCGGTCGGCGGGTGGTCGGGCGTGACCCGCCAGCGCATCAGGAAGCCGTGCGGCGGGTCGTACTCGAGGATGTCGGCCCACTCGTGCACCGTCCCGTCGACTAGCTCGGTGGCGAGGCCGCCGACGCGCCAGTCGATCGCGCCCTCCCCGTCTCCGACCGAATGGGTGGCCATCGGCCACCAGTCGTGCCAGCCCCGCGTGAAGGTGTCGAAGGCCTGCTCGACCGGGGCGTTCACGTGCAGCGTCTTGCGGATCACCAGATCCTCGGGGTCGACCATCATCGTCGTCCTTCCTTTCTCTCGGCCGCCCCCTTGTAGGCGTCGAGCGCGATTGACCAGAACTCGTCGAAGTAGGCGCGCAGCTCGACCAGGCCGCCGGGGGCGAGCGCGTAGATCCGGCGCGTGCCCTCGCGCCGCTCCGTGACCAGGCGCGCGTCCTTGAGTACGCGCAGGTGCTGCGAGACGGCCGGACGGCTGACCGGCAGTCCGGCTGCGAGCTCGCCGACCGACTTCGGTCCGCCTCGCAGCTGCTCGAAGACCGACCGCCTCGTCGGGTCGCCGAGGGCGTCCATTGCCTTTCCGTAAGCCTTCACTTACGGTAAGTATAGACTTACGTTCTAGCTCGTCAAGCTCACGCGCGATCGAGCTTGTGGATCAGCAGCTCACCCCACTCGCTGGGGACGCGCGCGTGCAGTTCGAACCCGAGCTTCGCCATGACGCGACGCGACCCCGTGTTCGGCTCGGTGGTGATCGAGACCACGCGCTCGAAGCCGAGGGCGCCGAACGCCCAGCCGATCGCGGCCGCCCCGGCCTCGGTCGCGATGCCCCGACCCCACCACGCCGGCTCGAGCGCCCAGCCGATCTCCGGGTCGTGCGGCCAGCTGCGATGGAACGCCGGCCCGGTCCGTCCGATCAGCTCGCCCGTCCCCCTCCACTCGACCGCCAGCAGCCCGAAGCCGTGCTCGTCCCAGTGGCGCTGCCAGCGGTCGAAGCCCGCGTCGCTCTGAGCACGCGTCTGGACGCCGGCGAGGTGGCGTGTGAAGGACGGGTCGGCGTTCCAGCGCGCGACGGTGTCGCGGTCGCCCTCGTGGAAGCGACGGAGCTCGAGCCGCTCCGTCGCCAGGAGGGTTTGGCGGAATGCCATTCGAGGGCACAACGGGTGTTCCGCCAAGCCCTCCTACATCACCGGCCGCGGCCGTTCCGGGAGCGTGCCCGCGAGCTGCGGTGGATCGCCTCGAACTCCTCGAGGCTGCGGCCCGAGCCGACGGCGACGCAGGTGAGCGGCGACTCGGCGAGATGCGTCGGCATGTGCGTCTCCTGGCGGAGGCGCTGGTCGAGGCCCTGCAGGAGCGCGCCGCCGCCGGCGAGCACGATGCCGCGGTCCATGATGTCGGCGGCGAGCTCGGGCGGCGTCTTGTCGAGCGTCGACTTGATCGCGTCGATGATCTGCGTCACCGGCTCCTCGAGCGCGTGGCGGACCTCCTCGCTCGAGAGGATCACGGTCTTCGGCAGGCCGGTGAGCATGTCGCGGCCGCGCACCTCGGCCTGCACCTCTTCCTTGAGCGGGTGCGCGGAGCCGACCTCGAGCTTGATCTCCTCGGCCGTCTGCTGGCCGATCAGCAGCTTGTACTCGCGCTTGATGTGGTTGATGATCGCCTCGTCCATCTCGTCGCCGCCGACGCGCAGCGACTGCGAGACGACGATCCCGCCGAGCGAGATGACGGCGACCTCGGTCGTGCCGCCGCCGATGTCGACGATCATGTTCCCGGTCGGCTCGGCGACCGGGAGCCCGGCGCCGATCGCGGCGGCCATCGGCTCCTCGATCAGGTACGCCTGGCGCGCGCCGGCCGAGAGCGTCGCCTCCTCGACCGCGCGCTTCTCGACGCCGGTCACGCCCGAGGGCACGCAGACGACGACGCGCGGATGCGCGAAGCGGTGCTGGTGCACCTTCTGGATGAAGTGCCGGAGCATCTGCTCGGTGACGTCGAAGTCGGCGATCACGCCGTCCTTGAGCGGCCGGATCGCGCTGATCGTCCCGGGCGTGCGGCCGAGCATCCGCTTCGCCTCGAGCCCGACGGCGTGCACGTCGCCGGTCGACTGGTCGATCGCGACCACCGACGGCTCGCTGAGCACGATGCCGCGCCCGCGCACGTAGACGAGCGTGTTGGCCGTGCCGAGGTCGACGGCCATGTCGCGCCCGCCGAAGCCGGTGAGGTAGTTGAAGATGCCCATGGTGACGGCCCGCGCCACTCTAGCTCTGCCCGCTCTCTGCCCTATTCCTCGCGCTCGGCTCGCGCCGTGCTCCACGCGGCCTGGAACCTCCTGCTCGCGCGTGCCCGCGACGTGCAGGCCGCGGCGGCCGCGACGTTCGTGCTCTCGGTCGCCCTCGCGCTGCCGTTCGCCCTCGATCTGGTGGAGCGCCGAGCCGTCGGTCTGGCCGTACGCGCTCGCCTCGACGCTGCTCGAGACGCGTCTACGTCGTCGCGCTCGCGCTACGCCTACCGGACGCCGAGCTCTCGTTCGTCTACCCGCTGACGCGCGGGCCTCGCGCCGGTGCTCGCGCTCGGTTCGCCGTCGTCGCTGCTCGGCCACGGCGTGTCGGCGCCCGAGGTCGCCGGCGTCGCTGCTCGTCGCCGCCGGCGTCGTGCTCGTGCGCGGCGCCCGCGGGCGGGGACGCCGCGGCGCTGCTCCTGTCGGTCGACGATCGCCGCGTCGATCGCCGCCTACACGCTCGTCGACCGCGTCGGCATCCAGCACGCGGGCGCGCTCACCTACTTCGTGCTCGTCGCTCGCCGGGCCGTGCCTCGTCTACCCGCCGCTCGTCGGCGCGCGCGCGATGCGCCGCGAGCTCGGCCCGGCCGTCGTGCTCGCCGCGCTGGCGAACCTCGGCTCGTTCGTCGCTCGGACTGCTCGCGCTCCGGCACGCGGCGCCGCTGCGCCGGTGCTCGCGGTGCGCTCGTCGTCGATCGTGATCGCGACGCTGCTCGCGGGGCGGCTCCTCGCCGAGCGACGTCTCGCGGCGGCGCCTCGCGGGATCGATGCTCGTCTTCGCCGGTGTCGCCCTGCTTGGCCGCCTAGCCGAAGTACGTGGCCGGGAAACGCGCGGCGAGCAGGCGCACGAGCAGCGCGCCCGGCAGGCCGACGACGTTCAGATAGTCGCCCTCGACCCGCTCGACGAGGCTCGCGCCGAGGCCCTGGATCGCGTAGGCGCCGGCGCGCCCTCCCACTCGCCGCTCGCGACGTAGCGCTGCCGAGCTCGCGCCGGCGTCAGCGGGCGGAAGGTGACGCGCGTCGTCTCGGTGTGCAGCTCCTCCCACGCCGGCGTGCGCAGGCAGAGGCCGGAGACGACCTCGTGCGTGCGTCCGGCGAGCAGCTCGAGCATCCGCTCCGCCTCGGCCGCGTCGCGCGGCCTTGCCGATCACGCTCGCCGTCGCAGAGGACGACCGTGTCGACGCCGAGCACCGGCCGGTCGCCGCCGTCGACCGAGCGCGCCTTGCCGGCGGCGTGCTCGAGCGGATCGCCGCCGGGCGCCTCCTCGTAGCCGGGCGCGACGACCTCGAACGGGATCCGGAGCTGCGTCAGGATCGCCCGCCGCTGCGGCGAGGTCGACGCGAGGACGAGCGGCGCGCTCACGACCGCTTCCGCGCGACCCAGATCTCCTCCGACGGCCAGCGTTTCGCCCAGTCGGCCGTGACGAAGGCGTAGTACGGATGCGTCTCGGCGTCGGCCGGCGCCTGGATCTCGACGAGCCGCTCGACGTCGAAGCCGTTCGCGCGCAGCAGGTCGATCCACTCGCCGTGCGCGAGGTGGAACTCGACGCCTCCCTCGGCCCATTCGAAGCGGCGCATCCCGAACTGGGCGTTCACGAGGCACTCCCCGGCCGGCTCCTCGTCGGACGAGCAGAGGATGACCAGCGTCGAGTTGCGCAGGAACGACGAGACGCCCGCCGGGCCGGAGCAGGCGCGCGGCCTCGGGGATCCAGCGGTACGGATCGACCCAGATCGACGCTCCGTACTCCGAGACCACGAGGTCGAAGCTCCCGGCCGGCAGCCCGGTGTCGGCGGCATCCGCCTCGACGAGCGGGAACTCGATGCCGGTCTCGCGCATCATCCGGCGGGCCGTCTCGAGCTGCGCCGGCGTGACGTCGACGCCGACGGGGCGCGCGCCGAGCTTCGCGAGCCACGCCGAGAAGTAGGCCGTGCCGCAGCCGAGCTCGACGACGTCGAGGCCGGAGACGTCGCCGAGCACGTCCAGCTCGGACTCGGCGACCCCCCAGATGCCCCAGCTGATCTCGTCGAGCGCCCAGTTGTTCGCGGCGCTGTCGTCCGTGTGCTCGCGGTTGGTCTCGGTCCAGAGCGCGCGGTTCTTCGCCGCGTCGTCAGACCAGCCCATCGGGGAACCACAGCCCGATCTCGCGCTCGGCCGACTCCGGGCGAGTCGGAGCCGTGCACGAGGTTGTTCGGCATCGCGAGCGCGTACTCGCCGCGGAGCGAGCCCGGAGTCGGCCTCGGCGGGGTTCGTCGCGCCGATCGTGCTGCGGCTCGTCGCGATCGCGCCCTCGCCCTCGAGCACGAACGCGAGCGTCGGGCCCGAGGTGATGAAGTCGACGAGCTCGCCGAAGAACGGCTTCTCGCTGTGCTCGGCGTAGTGCGGCTCGCCGAGCTCGCGGCTCGCGACGAGCAGCCGCGCGGCGCGCAGCTTCAGACCGCGGCGCTCGAAGCGCGCGACGATCTCGCCGGCGAGATTGCGCGCGACGGCGTCGGGCTTGGCGAGGATGAGAGTGCGCTCGACGGCCATCGGGCGGAGGATGCTAGCTGGTCGCGCGCCGCGAGCCGCGCGCCTGCCGCGGCGGTCGCTTGGCCTCGACCACCTTCGTCGACTCGTCGTGCTCGACCGGCGTCTCGCAGTACGGGCACACCTGCCAGAGCGGCTCGAGCGGCGCGGTTGCAGGTGGTGCAGGCCTGCCGCAGCTTCGTCGTGCACACCGGGCAGACGAGGAAGTCCTCGTCGACGTCCGCGCGGCAGACCGGGCAGCGCAGGTCGCGGCCGCCGAGACGCCTCTCGATCGCCTTGATCTCGAGCTCGCGCTCACGCACGTCCTCGAGGTACTCGGGCGGGCGGAAGAGCATGTAGATCAGCGGCCCGAGGAACGGCGGACGACGCCGAGCGCGGTCGCGACGCCCGACGAGCAGCGTGTCGTCGATCCGGCGGCGCGCGTCCTTGAACACCCAGTAGATCGTCGCCACCCAGAAGACGAGCACGAAGAAGATCGCAAGGTTGCGGATCACGTACCACGTCGAGGAGTGGAAGAAGTCGTGGACGCTGCCGAACGCTGATCCGATCACAGCAGAATCCTTCCTAGGGCGTACCCGGCCGCAAACGCTAGCCCCCACGAAGAGGGCGAGCAGGACGAGGGCGAAGAGGAAGACGCTGATTCGCTCACGGCGCCGCGACATCGTATGGGTTTCATCCTGCCCGCGAGAGATCGGCAAGGAGGTAGAGCGAGCCGGTGACGAGCACCGGCGCCGCCGAGCGAGCGGCGCGACCGCGCAGGGCGGCGGCGGGATCCTCGGCGACCTCGACCCGGGCGAACTACCGCCCCGCCGAGGCGGCCAGCTCCGCGGCCGGCAGCGACCGGGCGTTCGACGACCGCGTCGCGACGAGCGTGTCGCCGACCCGGGCCAGCGCTCGCAGCATCGCCTCGACGTCCTTGTCCGCCAGGATCGAGGCGACGACGACGTAGGGGCCCCGGCCCGGGAGCCGGTCGAGGAGCCAGTCGACCGCATCCGGCGTTGTGCGCGCCGTCCCAGATCTCGGCCGTCTCCGCGCACGCTCGAGCCGGCCCGGCAGCGGAGCCTCGGCGACGCGGGCGACGCCTCGGCCGAGAAACGCCTTCGACCGCCTCGCGGGCGCGCGACCCAGGCGTGACCTCGACCGGCGGCGCACGAGTCGCCGCGAACTCCGCTCGTCCGGCAGCACGACGGTCTGTGCCGCAGCTGCGACCGCGAGCTTCTCCGCGGCGATCGCCTCGCGCGTCGAGCCGAGGACGTCGGTGTGCTCGAGGCCGACGTTCGTGAGGAGACCACCCGCGCCTCGAGCACGTTCGTCGCGTCGTGCCGCCCGCCGAGCCCGGCCTCGACCGCTGCGACCTCGACTCCGCGCTCGGCGAACTCGGCGAACGCCGCGGCGGTCAGCACCTCGAACTGGGTCGCGCCGACCGCCTCTGCGTCCGCCCGGACGCGTTCGACCGCGCGGTCGAGCCCCGGCTCGTCGGTCTCGAGCCGCTCGTGCCAGCCGGCGACGTGCGGCGAGATGTACGCGGCCGCGTCGAGGCCTTCGGCGCGCAGGGTCGCGGCGATCGTGCGGGCTGCGGTCGACTTGCCCTTCGTCCCGACGACGTGCACCGCCGCGAACGAACGCTGCGGGTCGCCGAGCAGCTCGAGCAGCGCCCGGATCCGCTCGAGCCCGAAGCCGTCGGCCGGCCACGGCGACAGCGACTCGAGCCAGCGAATCGCGTCGACGGAGCGGGTCCCGGTGTCGGGGGCAGGCACCGTCACGGAAGCGTCACGCGCCGAGGGCCTCGAGCTCGCGCCGGTAGCGCTCGAGCTTCTCCCGCTCGCCGTCGACGACCTGCGCGGGCGCGTTCTGGACGAAGCGCTCGTTCGCGAGCATCTGCTCGGAGCGCGCGATCTCCTGCTGCAGGCGCGCGCGCTCGGCCTCGACCTTGCCGTCCGCCGCGGGCGGCGCGCGGTCCGGCTTGACGACGGCCTCGAAGATCCGCTGCTCGTCGCCTTCGAGCCTCGGCACCACGCCGGAGCGCCGGAACACCTGCGCCGCCTCCTGCACCCGCTGCAGCGCCCCCGCCTCGCGGTCATCACCGGCCTCGGGCCACGGCGCGACGATCAGCCGCGACGAACGGCCGGGCAGATGCGTCCAGATCTCCTCGGTCACGTGCGGCATCACCGGATGCAGGAGCTTCAGCAGCCGCTCGAGCGCAGCGGTCGCGGTCGCGCGGGCGTCGTCGTCTCCGTCGTACAGGCGCGCCTTGACGGCTTCGAGGTACCAGTCGCAGAAGTCGTCGAACGTGAGGTGGTACAGCTCGTCCGTCACATGCGCGAAATCGAACTCGCCGATCAGCGACTCGACCGCGCGTTGCGTCTGCGAGAGCCGCGCCAGGATCCACCGCTCCTCGAGCGAGGACGGGCGCTCCTCGGGCAACGCACCCTCGCACGCGTTCACGATCAGGCGGGCGGCGTTCCAGAGCTTGTTCGCGAGCTTGCCGCCCTCCTCGATGGCGGCGTAGGAGAAGCGCACGTCCTGGGTCAACGAGTTCTTGAGCAACCCGTAGCGGGTCGCGTCGGTGCCGTAGCGCGTCGATCAGCTCGAGCGGGTCGATACCCGTGCCGAGCGACTTCGACATCCGCCGGCCGTCGGGCGCGAGCACCGTCGAGTGGATGACCACGTCGGTGAACGGAAGCTCGCCGAGCAGCTCGAGCCCGGAGAAGATCATCCGGTTCTCCCAGAGCCGGATGATCTCGCGCGCCGTCGTCTGCAGATGGCCCGGATAGAAGTAGCGCAGGTCCGCCGTCTCGTCCGGCCAGCCGAGCGTCGCGAACGGCCAGAGCGCCGACGAGAACCACGTGTCGAGCACGTCGGTCTCGCGGCGCAGCTCGGTCGAGCCGCACTCGGCGCACGCAGCCGGCTCCGTCTCCTCGACCGTGACGTGGCCGTCGGGGCAGTACCAGACCGGGATCTGGTGCCCCCACCAGATCTGCCGTGAGATGTTCCAGTCGGGCGCGTTCTCGAGCGAGTCGATCGCGAAGCGATGCTGGCTCTCGGGGTGATAGCGAACCTCACGGGCGCGCAGCGCCTCGAGCGGTCGCCGCTTGATCTCGTCCATCGAGCACCACCACTGCAGCGAGATCAGCGGCTCGATCCGCGTTCTCGCAGCGCTCGCAGAGCGCGACGCTGTGCCGGTAGTGCTCACGCTGCTCGAGCTGGCCGCGTTCCTTGAGCCACTCGAGGATCCGGGCGTCGGCCTCGGCCTGCGTCAGCCCGTCCAGGCCTTCGACGCCGGTGACGCGCCCGTCGGGCCCGATGCACATCGGCTCGGGCAGGCCGTGGTCGCGGCCGATCTCGAAGTCGGTCGGATCGTGTCCGGGCGTGATCTTGAGCGCACCGGTGCCGAACTCGCGCTCGACCCGTTCGTCGGCGATCACCGGCACGCGGCGTTCGACCCAGGGCACGACGACCTCGCGCCCCACGAGGTGGCGGTAGCGGTCGTCGTCCGGGTGCACCGCGACGGCGACGTCGGCCGGGATCGTCGCCGGGCGAACGGTGGCGATCGGGATGTAGCCGTCACCGTCGGCGAGCGGGTAGCGGATCGTCGACAGCGTGTCGTCGACGTCGACGTGCACGAGCTCGAGGTCCGACAGCGACGTCTGGTGGTACGGGCACCAGTTGATGATCCGGTTCGCCCGGTAGATCCAGCCGCGCCGGTACAGGTGCACGAAGAAGCGCATCACGGCGCGGATGTAGTCGTCGTCCATCGTGAAGCGCGTCCGGCGGTAGTCGAGCGACGCGCCCATGCGGCGGAACTGCACGAGGATCCGCCCGCCGTACTCGTGGAGCCACTCCCACACGCGCTCCTCGAAGCGCTCGCGGCCGAGCTCCTGGCGTGACGTGCCCTCCGCCAGCAGCGCCTTCTCGACCACGTTCTGGGTCGAGATGCCGGCGTGGTCGTACCCTGGCTGGAACAGCACGTTGAACCCCTGCATGCGCTTGAAGCGGACGACCGTGTCCCCGAGCGCGAGCTGGAGGGCGTGCCCCGTGTGCAGCTCGCCGGTCACGTTCGGCGGTGGATGCGCGTCGACGTACGGCGTCCGCGACGGGTCGGGGTCGGCGGCGTAGAGCCCCTCGTTCTCCCACGTCTCCTGCCAGCGCTCCTCGACGCCGTGCGGGTCGTACCGCGGCTCCATCCCTGCGCTCATCGGAGCGCCATCCTAGTGACGGGCGGATGGGGGCTAGCCAGCGACTATGGCGTGGAGCATAGACGACGGCCAGAGGCCAGAGGCTTGATGTGAAACTCACGCACCCACGGCTGGTGCGCCAGACACGGCGCGGCTCGGCCCCGTCAGGCTCGCCCGTAGCAACCGCTACGGGCTGCGCCCGCCGTGTCCAATCCGCTTGGTCTGGCGCATCCCCGCGGGCACGCCGCTTCACATCAAGCCTCTAGCGGCAGATCGCGTAGCCCTGCATGCCGCGGGGGTTCGCGGCCGCGACGATCTGCCCGTCCTCGCGCGCGACCGCGCTGACCCGGCCGAGCGACCAGGCCCCCTCCACCGTCACGTCGTGGCCGCGCCGGCGCAGCTCGTCGATCACGGCAGTCGCCCGCACGTTCCTCGACCGCGAGCGACCGCGGTGCGAAGCCCCGCGGGTAGAACGAGTCGATCAGGTGGCCGGTGTGCCACTCGGGCTCGTCGATCGCCTCTTGCAGGTTCCGCCCCCGGTCGACATGGCGGAGGAAGGCGTGGAGCGCCCACTGCTCCTGCTGGTCGCCACCCGGCGTGCCCGCACGCCAGCCACGGCTCGCCGCCGCGCAGCGCGAGGCCGGGCGAGAGCGTCGTCCGCGGGCGCGTCCGCGGACGCAGCGACGAGGCCAGCCCCTCTTCCAGCCAGGTCATCTGCAGACGCGTTCCGAGCGGCCAGCCGAGGGCCGGGATCGTCGGCGAGCTCTGCAGCCAGCCGCCGCTCGGCGTCGCCGAGACGAGGTTGCCGAAGCGATCGGCGACGTCGACGTGCACGGTGTCGCCGCGCGTCGGCTCGCCCGTGCCCGCGGCGAGCGCCAGGCCGGCGCCGGCTCCGCCGAGCCGCGGCAGCCGGCCGAGACCCGGGCGCAGCTCGGCGCTCGCCGTGTCGCCGATCAGCGCGCGGCGCTCGTCCGTGTACGCCGCCGAGAGCAGCGTGTCGAGCGGCACGTCGGCGTCGCCGTAGCAGGCGTCGCGATCGGCGAAGGCGAGCTTGGCCGCCTCGGTGACCACGTGCACGAGCTCGGCCTCGTCCAGGCCGGCCACGTCGAACGACTCGAGCAGGCGCAGCTGCTGCAAGGCGACCGGGCCCTGCCCCCACGGCCCCGTCTTGCACACCGTGAGGCCGCGGTACTCGGTCGTCGCCGGCGGCTCGAGCGTGGCCCGCCACGAGGCGAGGTCGTCGAGCGACAGCAGCCCGTGCTCCGCGCGCGCGAAGCGGTCGATCTCCTCGGCGACGAAGCCCTCGTAGAAGACGCGGCGCGCACGCTCGAGCTCCTGCTCGCGCGACCCACCGCGGGCCTCGTCGAGCAGGCGGCGCCAGGTCGCAGCGAGCGCCGGGTTGCGGAAGGACGAGCCCGGCCGCGGCGCCGGCAGGTAGAGCGCGGCCGATCCGGGCCACTCGGCGAGGAGCGGCGCGGCGCGCTCGACCGTCATCGTGAAGCCGGGCACGACGGGATAGCCGGACTCGGCATAGCCGATCGCGAAGGCGAGGACGTCCTCGAGCCGCCACGACCCGTAGCGCTCGAGCAGGAGCAGCCAGCCGCCGAACGCGCCCGGCACGCACGCAGCGAGCACCCCGGTGCCGGGCACGAGCTCGTGCCCGGCTGCGTGGAACGCCTCGATCGTCGCCGCGGCGGGCGCCACGCCCTGCGCGCAGAGCACGAGCGGCTTGCGCTCGGCCTCGGCCCAGAAGATCGCCGGCAGGTCGCCGCCCGGACCGTTCAGGTGCGGCTCGACGACCTGGAGCACGAAGCCGGCCGCGCAGATCGCGTCGAACGCGTTGCCGCCCCGCTCGAGTACGGCCATCCCGGTGGCGGAGGCGAGCCAGTGCGTCGACGCGACCGCGCCGAACGTCCCTCGCAGCTCGGGCCGCGTCGTGAAGGTCACGCCGTCAGCTCCGCGGTGTCGATCAGGGCGGGCCTGAAGCCCGGCTGAGTGGCGAGGTGGCAGGCCACCATGTGGCCCGGGCCGATCTCGACGAGCGGAGGCTCGAGCTCGTGTGACGTCGGGGCCGACCGGAACTCGAGCGGGCATCGCGTCCGGAAGCGGCAGCCCGAGGGCGGCTCGATCGGGCTCGGGATGTCTCCCTCGAGCACGATCCTCGTGCGGCTGCGCTGGATCTCCGGATCGGGGATCGACCGCGGCCGAGAGCAGCGCCTGCGTGTAGGGATGCGTCGGCGTCGTGAACAGCTCCCGCGTCGGCGCGAGCTCGACGATCTTGCCGAGGTACATCACCGCGACACGGTCGCACAGGTACTCGACGGTGGCGAGGTCGTGCGTGATGAACAGGCAGGAGAAGCCGAGATCCTCCTGCAGGTCGCTGAGCAGGTTGAGGATCGACGCCTGCACCGAGACGTCGAGCGCCGACACGGGCTCGTCGGCGACCAGCAGCTGCGGCGAGACCGAGAGCGCCCGCGCGAGCCCGACGCGCTGGCGTTGCCCGCCGGACAGCTCGTGCGGGTAGCGGAAGCGCAGCTCCGACGCGCAACCCGACGCGGTCGAACAGCCACTCGACCCGACGCTGCAGCTCGCCGCCGCGCATGAGGCCCTGGACCTCGAGCGGCTCGCCGACGATCTGACCGCAGGTCATGCGCGGATCGAGCGACGAGTACGGATCCTGGAAGACCATGTGCATCTCGCGGCGCAACGGACGGAGCGCGCGGCGCGACAGATGCGTGATGTCTCTCCCCTTGAGCGTGATCGTTCCACTCGTCGGGTCGAGCAGACGGATCACGCAATTGGCGACGGTACTCTTGCCGCTGCCCGACTCGCCGACGAGCCCGAGCAGCTCGCCGGGCCCGATCGAGAACGACACGCCGTCGACCGCGTGCACGACGCCGTGCGCGCCGACGCCGCGGACCGGAAAATGCTTGACGAGGTCGACCACCTCGAGCGTCGGCTCGGTCGTCACGACGCCTCCGCCAGCGCCGGCCCCGGATGGAAGCAGGCCACGAAGTGACCCGGCCGGACCTCGCGGAGCTCCGGGATCTCGGAGCGCGAGCGCTCGTCCGCGCGCGGGCACCGCGGGGCGAAGGCGCAGGCGGACGGCAGCTCGGCGAGCGACGGGACGCGCCCCGGGATCTCGACGAGGCGGCGCCTGGCGCCCTCGACCACCGGCCGCGGGACGGCGCCGAGCAGCCCGTTCGTGTACGGATGCTGGGGGTTGGCGAAGAGCTCGTGGACCGGCGCTTCCTCGGCCTTCCGCCCCGCGTACATCACGATCACCCGGTCGGCGACGTCGGCCACGACTCCGAGGTTATGGGTGATCAGGACGATCGCGGTGCCGAGGCGCTCGCGGATGTCGCGCATCAGGTCGAGGATGCCCGCCTGGATCGTCACGTCGAGGGCAGTGGTCGGCTCGTCCGCGATCAGGATCTTCGGGTCGCACGCAAGCGCCATCGCGATCATCACCCGCTGCCGCATCCCGCCGGACAGCTGGTGGGGATACTCGCGGGCGCGCCTGTCGGGCGCGGGAATCCTGACCAGGTCGAGCAGTTCGACGGTGCGGCGGTCCGCCTCCGCTCGCGTCACGCCGAGGTGGCGCCGCAGCACCTCGCCGATCTGGCGCCCCACCTTGAACGCAGGGTTGAGCGACGTCATCGGCTCCTGGAACACGAACGCGATCTGCCGGCCGCGGACGCGGCGGAGCTTCGCAGCCGGCATCGTCAGCAGGTCTGCGCCCGCGAACTCCGCCCGCCCGCTCACGACCGCGGTCTCGGGCAGCAGGCGGAGCAAGGCCATGAAGCTGACGCTCTTGCCGCAGCCGGACTCGCCGACGATCCCGAGCACCTCGCGCTCCGCGAGCGAGAACGAGAAGCGGTCGACCGCATGGACAAACCCGTCGTCGGTCTCGAAGCGCACCGAGAGGTCGTCGACCGTCAGCAGGCTCATCGCGTCGTGCGCGGATCGAGCACGTCGCGCAAGCCGTCCCCGAGCAGGTTGAAGGACAACGAACAGACGAAGATCGCGATCCCCGGATAGACGGCGAGGCTCGGCGCCTGCGAGAGGTACGACTGTGCGTCGGACAGCATCACGCCCCACGACGGCGTGGGTGGCTGGACGCCGAGGCCGAGGAACGACAGCACGGCCTCGCCGATGATCGCGGCCGGGATCGCGACGGTCGCCTGCACGATCAGCGTCGAGAGCATGTTCGGCAGCACGTGCCGCGCGAGGATCCGTACGTCGCTCGCACCGTTCGCGACGGCCGCGCGTACGTAGTCCTCCTCGCGGAGGGCGAGCGCCTCGCCGCGCGCGATCCGGATCAGGCCCGGCGCCGCACCGATCCCGAGCGCGATCGTCGCGTTCGTGAGCGACGGGCCGAGGATCGCCGCCAGACCGACGGCGACGATCAGGAACGGGAACGCGAGCAGGACGTCCGTGAGCCGCGCGATCACGGTGTCGACCCAGCCGCGGTAGTACCCGGCGATCACGCCGATCGGCACGGCGACGACGAGCGCGAGCAGCGTCGCGAAGACGCCCGCCTCGATCGAGGCACGCGACCCCCAGACGATCCGCGAGAAGACGTCCCGCCCGAGTTCGTCCGTGCCGAGCAGATGGTGCCGCGACGGATGCGCGAGCATCGCGTTGAAGTCGGTCGCGCCGGCGGAGTACGGCGCGACGATGGCGCCAGGATCGCCGCCACGATGAACGTGAGCGCGACGACCAGCCCGGCGACCGCGAGCGGCCGGCGCAGGAACCGCCGGCGGACGAGGCGCCGCCGGCGCGCGCGCGGGCTGAGCGTGGAGACGGCGGTGACGGAGCTCACGGCGACGCCCCGGACACGCGGATGCGCGGGTTCAGCAGCGAGTAGACGACGTCGACGAGCAGGTTCACGACCACGTACCCCGTCGCCGCTACGAGCACGACCCCCTGCAGCAGCGTGTAGTCGCGCTGGTTGATTGCCTCGATCGTCAGCCTCCCGAACCCGGGAATCACGAAGATCTGCTCGGTGATCACGGCGCCCGAGATCAGCGCGCCGAGCTGGAGCCCGATCACGGTCGTGACGGTGATCAGGCTGTTGCGGAGCGCGTGCTTGCCGACGACCGACCATTCCGAGAGGCCCTTCGCGCGCGCCGTCCGCACGTAGTCGGCGCCGAGCGACGCGAGCATCGAGGAGCGCATCTGCCGCATCAGCACGGCAGACAGCCCCGTCCCGAGCACCACCGCCGGCAGGACCATGTGCTCGAGATTCTGGAGCGGATGGGACCCGAACGAGACGTAGCCGCTCGCCGGCAGCCAGCCCAGGTCGACGGCGAACAGGATGATCAGGAGCAGCCCCAGCCAGAAATGGGGCATCGAGAGGCCGGCCAGGGCGAACGTCGTCGCCACGTGGTCGGAGGGCTTGCCGCGCCGGACCGCGGCGATCACCCCCGCGCCGATGCCGATCGTCGCGCCGAGCAGGACGGCGAGTAGCGCGAGTTCGAGCGTGATCGGGATCCGCGTGACGATCGTGTGCGCGACCGAGAGGTCTCGCGAGTCGACGCCCAGGTCGCCGTGAACCGCGCGCCAGACCCACTTCACGTACTGGACCGGCAGCGGCTTGTCGAGGCCGTACTTCTCACGGACCGCGGCGAGCACGGCCGGGTCGTTGTTCTCGCCGCTCAGGGCGACCGCCGGGTCGCCGGGCAGCGCGCGGACGCCGGCGAAGACGACGATGCTCGAGAGCGTCACGACGACGAGGGCGGCACCCACCTTGCGAAGGAGGAAGCCGCCCATCGTCGCCCAGTCGCCGTCCGCGCCTACTGCACGAAGGCGCCGTACTGTGCGCGGATCAGGCCGTCACCGTAGATCTGGATTCCCGAGACCTTCTTCGAGATGCCGTAGTAGTTGATCGGGTGGTACAGGTAGATGAGCGGCCGGTCGCGGTGGATGATCTGCATCGCGGCGCGGTACAGGGTGTCGCGTGCCTTGGTCGTCACCGACTTCCGGGCGCCGTTCAGGATGTAGTCGAGCTTCGCGTTGCTGTACCCCGAGTAGTTCAGCGTTCCGGGTGACGCGACGAAGCCGTAGATGTTGCCGTCGGGGTCGACGCGACCCGACCAGCCGATCGTATATGCGTCGAACGAGCCGGCCGTCGCCTTGTTGAGCGACGTCGTGAACTCGGTCGGGTCGACGGTGACGTTGATCCCGACCGCCTTCTCCATCGACTGGATCACCTGGCCGAGCCGCACGGTGACCGGATCGGTCCCACCGAGCATCACGTGCACGGTCGGCGAGTCGATCCCGGACGCCTTGACCAGCTTCGAGGCGAGCGCGGTGTTCGCGTGCAGATCGCACTGCAGGCCCTTCGTCGTGGGCTTGTACCACGGGCTCACCGGCGCGACCGGATAGCAGTCGGGCAGGTTGAGGCCGCCGAACACCACCTTGTTGATCGTCGTCCGGTCGAGTGCGAGGTCGAACGCCGTGCGGATGAACTGGGACTTCGCGAGCGGCGTACCGACGCTGCTGTACGGCTTGCCGACGCCCGACTTGTTGCCGACGTTGAACGTCAGGCCCTGGTAGCCGATCGTCACCGCCTTGGCGACCGAGACGTTCTTGTCCTTCTGCAGCGTCGGGACGTCGGTCGACTGGATGCGGTCCTCGACCTGGATGTCGCCGGCACGGAGCGCCTGGGTGCGGGAGCTCGGGTCGGTCATGATCCGGTAGACGATCGACGCGAAGTGCACCTTGCTCTTGTCGTAGTAGTACGGCGACTTGACGAGCGTGATGTGGTCGCCGGCGACCCGGTCCTTGTACATGAAGGGGCCGACGCAAACCGGGTTCTGCGCGAAGTTCGCCCCTTCCGCGTCGAGCGCCTTCGGCGACATGATCATCCCCGCGCGGTCGGCGAGCTGCGCCGTGAGCGGCGAGTACGGGGACGAGAGGTGCAGCACAACGGTGTTGGTGCCGGACGTCGCCACCGTCTTGATCGGGGAGATCTCGCTCGCGCGGACCGATCCCTTCAGCGTCAGGTGCCGGTCGAGCGACTCCTTCACGGCAGCGGCGTCCATCGCCGTGCCGTCGTTGAACTTCACGCCCGTGCGGAGCTTGATCGTGTACGTGAGCTTGTCCGCCGACACCTGCGGCAGCGCGGCGGCGAGCTGCGGGACGATGTTCAGGTTCTTGTCGAGGTCGTAGAGCTTCTCGCACATCGACAGGAAGACGATCCGGCCCACGAACGTGCGAGCGAGGGTGGGGTCGAGGACATCGGGCTCCTCGGCCAGCCCGATCGTGAGGGTGCCGCCGTCCTTGATCCCGGCGGTCTGGGTGCGGCCGGCGCCGGCGACGGCGGCCGTGAGCGCCCCGATCACCGCCAGCCCGACGGCCAGCAGTGCGAAGCGCCTCAGTGAGCCTCTCATGTGCAATCCCCCTGAGTTCGAACGGCCGATCGCTCGGACGTCGAGGAACGGGTGCCCCTCCTGAGGTGAGGGACCAGGGAGCGTAGTTTGGATCCGTTCGCTTGTCAACTGGATCCAAAGGCGGTATCGTGCGGGCATCGGCGCTCCGCTCGGCACCACCCCGCCGCAGCTCGCGCCGGGCGCGGACGGCGAGCGCGCGCGGAGCCACGCGCTCGATGCCCGGCTCGTCGCGATCGGCGGCCTCGGCGGCCTCCTCTCGGGCCTGCTCGGCGTCGGCGGCGGGATCGTGATGGTGCCGCTGCTCGTGTTCTGGGCGGGCTACGGGCAGCGCGACGCGCACGCGGCCTCGCTCGGGGCGATCATCCCGATCAGCCTCGCGAGCGTGCTGACGTACGGCGTCGCCGGCAAGGTCCGCCCGGGCGACGCGGCGGTCCTGGCGGCCGGGTCGATCGTCGGCGCCCGCATCGGGGCGGGCGCGCTCTCGCGGATCCGGGAACGACGGCTGAAGCTCGTGTTCGGGCTGTTCCTCGCGGCCGTGTCGATCGCGATGTTCGTGCGATGAGCGGAGCCGGCCTCTACCTGGCGCTCGCCGGCTTCGGGATCGTCGCCGGAGGCGCGGCCGGGCTGCTCGGCGTCGGCGGCGGCACGCTGCTCGTCCCGTTCCTCACGCTCGCGGTCGGGATGTCGCAGCACGAGGCGGAGGCGACGTCGCTCCTCGTCGTCCTCCCCACCGCAGTCGTCGCGAGCATCGTCCTGCGGCGCCGCGGCGTCGGCGACCTGGGGGTCGCGCTCCGCTTCGGGGTGCTCGGCGCGGCCGGCGGCGTCCTCGGGGCGCTGCTCGCGCTGGCGCTCCCCGCGCACGTGCTGCGCTTCGTCTTCGCCGGCTTCCTCGCGCTCGTCGCCGTCCGCCTCGTCCGCGACAGTCTCGTCTCGGAATGACGACGCTGGGGGGAGACGGCCTCGTCGACCGCCTGGCGGCCGCGATCCAGTCGCGCATCCTGAGCGGGGAGATCAGCTCGGGCACGCGGCTCCGCCAGGAGACGCTCGCCAGCGAGTTCGGGGTGAGCCGGACGCCGGTCCGCGAGGCGCTGCGCAAGCTCCAGTCGACCGGCATCGTCGCGGTCGAGCCCCACCGCGGCGCGCTCGTGCGCGTCCCCACGGCGCGGGAGGTCCGGGAGGCCTACCTCGTGCGCGCCGAGCTCGAGGGCCTCGCCGCGGAGGTCGCGACGACGCGCATCGGCGACGACGACCTCGACCGCCTACGGCAGGCCGACGCGGAGTTCCACCACGCGATCGACGGCGTGATCGACGGCCGCGACCGCGGCGAGCGCGACCACCCGTGGACGGCGGAGAGCGACTGGGAGCACGCCAACAACCTCTTCCATCAAGTGATCCAGCAGGCGGCCGACAACGCCCAGCTGCTCGCGGCGATCGCGCAGCTGCATCGCAGCTTCCCTCGCCATCTCACCTGGACGGCGTTGAGCCACAGCTCCCACCTGCTGGCCGAGAACGTCGAGCAGCACCATCGGATCCTGACGATGATCGAGCGGCGCGACCCCGCGGGTGCCCGGGCTGCGATGGCCGATCACGTGCGCTCCGCCGGCGAGCTGGTCGCCCGCCTGCTCGAGCGCGCCGATCACGGCAGCCGGTCGTAGGCCGTCGTCGTCAGGAAGTCCTTCATCGGCACCGACAGGGCGACGTCGGCGAACACCTCCTTCGCCGCGTCCGACGCGTCGACGCCGGCGATCTCGTCGCGCACGCGCGGGACGTCGAAGCGTCCCGACTGCACCCACGACCACACCTGCGCACGCGAAATCTCGGCCGTCGCCGCATCTTCCATCAGGTTGTCGATCGCGGCCGCCCCGACACCGTGCAGCCACGCGTCGACGTAGCGGACCCCGACGCTCACGTTCACGCGCAGGCCCTCGTCGGTGATCTCGCCGCCCGGAATGTCGAAGTCGACGAGCTGCTGCTCGGTGACGTGCACGTCGTCGCGCAACCGCTCGAGCTGGTTGGCGCGCGAGCCGAGCACCGCGTCGAACTCCGCCTGCGCCGTCGCGACGAGGTCGGGGTGCGCGACCCACGTCCCGTCGAAGCCGTCGCCGGCCTCGCGGCGCTTGTCCTCGCCGACCTTCGCGAGCGCGAGCTCGTTCACGGCCGGGTCGCGCCGCGACGGGATGAACGCCGCCATGCCGCCGATCGCGTGCGCACCGCGGGCGTGGCACGTCCGCACCAGGAGCTCCGAGTACGCGCGCATGAACGGCACCGTCATCGTCACCTGGGCGCGATCGGGAAGCAGCGCGCCCATCTTCTTGATGCAGCTGAAGATGTAGTCCCAGCGACCGGCGTTCAGCGCGCACGAATGGTCGCGCAGCTCGTACAGGATCGCGTCCATCTCGAACGCCGCGAGGATCGTCTCGATCAGGACGGTGCACTTGATCGAGCCGTGCGGCAGGCCGAGCTCGTCCTCGGCGAGCGAGAACGCCCGCGCCCAGAGGCGGGCTTCCTCGTGCGACTCGAGCTTGGGGATGTAGAAGTACGGACCGGTGCCGCGCTCGAGCTGCTCGCGCGCGTTCGCGTGCACCGTGAGCCCGAAGTCGAACAGCGAGGCGCTGACGGGCGTGCCGTCGACGCGATGATGGCGCTCGACGAGATGCCAGCCCCGGTTCCGGATCACGAGCGTCGCCGTCTCGTCGTTCAGGCGATAGCGCTTCTCCGGCGTCTCCAGCTCGATCGTGCCGCGGACGGCGTCGTACACGTTCTGCTGCCCGGCCTGCACGTTCTCCCACGTCGGCGAGTTCGCGTCCTCGAAGTCCGCCATGAAGACGCGCGCGCCCGAGTTGAGCGCGTTGATCATCATCTTGCGGTCGACCGGGCCGGTGATCTCGACCCGCCGGTCGCTCAGGTCGGCGGGCGCCGGCGCGACCGTGAAGTCCTCCGGCGCGGCCACGAACACCGGCCGTTCTCCTTTCCGCGCCTCGCGCGCCGCGAGCAGGCGCTGCCGCTCGGGATCGAGCTCGCGGTGGAGACGGTCGACGAAGGCGAGCGCCTCCCGCGACAGCACGCCTGACACCGCCCGAGTATCCCGCATCGCGACTGCGACCTCCCGCCTAGGCCGCGGTCCAGCCCAGGTCGAGCGGCAGCGGGACGCCCGTGAAGCCGCGGCCCTCCGGGCCGAGCAGGTAGGCGACGAGCGCCGCGACCTCGGCCGGCTCGAGCAGGCGCTTGACCGCCTGCCGCTCCAGGAGCACCTGCTCGAGCACCTGCTCGGGCGGGAGGTCGTGGGCCCGAGCCTGGTCTTGGATCTGGCGCTCGACCAGCGGGGTGCGGACGTAGGCGGGGCAGACGGCCGTTGCGCTGATGCCGACGGGCGCGCCCTCGAGCGCGAGCGTCTTCACGAGCCCGAGCACTCCGTGCTTGGCGGCGACGTAGCCCGCCTTGAACGGCGAGGCGGTGAGGGCGTGCGTGGACGCGATCACGCAGATCCGGCCGTCACCCGACGCCGCCAGGGCGTCCCAGGCGTGCTTCGCGAGCAGGAACGGCGAGGTCAGGAGCACGGCGAGCAGGCGGTCCCACGCCTCCTCGGGAAACTCCCGGACCGGGGCGACGTGCTGGAAGCCGGCGTTCGGAACCAGCGCGTCGAGGCGGCCGTACCGGTCGAGGGTGTCCGCGACGACGGACCGGTTGCCTTCGGAGGTCGTGAGGTCCGCGTCCTCGATGTCGACCCCGGCGACGAGCCAACCGTCTCGCTCGAGGCGCTCGACGACGGCGGCGCCGATGCCGCCGCGGGCTCCCGTGACGAGCGCGACCCTCGCCATCCGCCGTCTAGTCGTAGTGCCTGAAGACGACCTCGGCGACGCAGACGGGCTTGTCGCCGCCCTCGCGCTCGACCGTCGCCTTCATCGTCGCCTGCGAGCCGCCGTCGAACTCGTCCACGGCGATCACCTCGAACGACGCCCGCACCCGGGAGTCGACGGGAACGGGCGCCGTGAAGCGCACGCGGTTCAGGCCGTAGTTGATGCCCATGCGCCCGCTTCGCGGCGTCACCTCGTACGACGCGACCGTCAGGAGCGAGAGCGTGAGGTAGCCATGGGCGATCGTGGTCCCGAAGGGGCCGTCTTTCGCGCGCTCCGGGTCGACGTGGATCCACTGGTGATCGCCGGTGGCCTCGGCGAACGCGTCGATCCGGTCCTGCGTGATCTCGATCCAGCTGGAGGGCCCGTAGGTCTCGCCGACCTTCATCGCACCGGCCCCCACCGCACCGTCGCGGCCGCCCACGTGTAGCCGGTGCCGGCCGAGAGCAGCAGCACCACGTCGCCGTCCGCGAGCCGGCCCTCGCGCTCCGCGCGATCGAGCGCGAGCAGCGGGTCGACCCCGCTCATGTGCCCGGTGTCCTCCAGATACACGGCTCGATCTTCGCCGATCCCGAGGCCCTCGAGCAACGCCCTGAACATCGAGCGCTTCGTGTGCAGCGGGCAGAGGAACGTCAGGTCGTCGAGCCCGAGGCCCGAGCGCTCGAGGGCGCCCCTCGCGACCTCGATGAAGTTCGGCAGCGACACCTGGTCGAGACCGGCCTTCATCGAGGCGGGGTCGTCGACGTCGAGGTAGCGGTACCCGTCGGGGTCGGCCGAGCCGCCGCCGGCCAGCTTGACCTGGAGCGAGTAGGAGCCGTCGGTGATCGCGTGCGCCCCCAGCGTCTCGTTGCGGTCGGGATCGGCGACGAGCAGGCCGGCGACGGCGCCGTCTCCGAAGTTGAACATGAAGCGAGAGCGGTTGTTCCCGTAGTCCAGGAGGTACGACTCGCGGCAGGCGGCGACCATCAGGATCGTGCGGAGCTCGTCCTCGGCGCGCAGCACGTCGCGGGCGATCCGCAGGGCGATCGACGTCCCGTGCGAGACGTTGTCGTACTCGACCGCGAACGACTTCGTCGCGCCGAGTCGGTGTGCGATGTGCGGCGCGGCCTGCCAGACCGGATAGTCCTTCCAGGTCGAGCCGAAGTACATGACGACGTCGATCGCGAGCGGGTCGACACCGGATTCCTCGAGCAGACGCTGTGCAGCCGTGACCGACATGTCGCTCACGTGCTCATCGGGCGCTGCAATGTGCTTCCCGCGCAGCCCGAAGCGCTCGACGAGGATCTCCTCGGGAATGTCGGACAGCGCGGCGATCTCCGACGCCGGCATCCACCGCTCGGGCAGGTACGACGCGGTCGCGACGAGGCCGACTCGTCTCACGGGCGCGCTCCGAGCACCGCACCGACGATCCTGCGCAGCTCGTCGACCACGCGGCCGGGCACCGGCTCTTCGCCGCCCCACACGATCCAGCGCATGCCGATCATCTCGCCGAGGCCCATGAGTGCGAACGCGGTCACCTCGGCGTCGAGCGGCCCGACCTCGCCGCGCTCGGCGGCTTCGCGGAGCGCCTCGATGTACCCCCGCGACAGGCGGTCGTAGTGGAAGTGGAGCATCTCGGGGGAGACGAACTCCGCCTGCCGGATGATCCGGTACAGGGACGGGTGGTCGCGCGTGAAGCGGAAGTAGGCGTCGAAGCCGAGCAGCTCGGCCTCGAGACGCGTCGTCCCCTGCGACGACCCCTCCTTCATCGCCTGCCGGATGCGGCGGTTGAGGTCGCGGATGAGCTCGTCGAAGATCGAGCGCTTGGAGTCGAAGTAGAGATAGAAGGTGCCGGTCGCGACGCCGGCGGCCTCCGCGAGCTTGACGATCGACGCGTCGTGGTATCCGAGCTCGCCGAAGATCCGCTCGGCCGCATCGAGCAGGCGGCGCCGCGTGTTGAGCCCGCGCTGCGACAGCGGCCGCCCCTCGACGTTCGTGATCGCCGCGTTGGTCACGCCCGCACCTGAAGCTCGGACTTCTGGATCTTCCCCATCGAGTTGCGGGGCAGCTCGTCGACCACCACGAAACGCTTCGGGACCTTGAACCGCGCGAGGCGGTCGCGGCAGAACGCGATCAGCTCGTCCTCGGTGACCGCGCCGTCCACGACGACGTAGGCGAGCCCGACCTCGCCCCAGCGCTCGTCGGCGACGCCGACGACGGCAGCGTCCTTCACCTGCGGGTGCTCGTGGAGCACCGACTCGATCTCGGACGGGTAGACGTTCTCGCCGCCGGAGATGTACATCTCCTTGAGCCGTCCTCTGATCCAGAAGTACCCCTCGTCGTCCCGCTCCACGAGGTCGCCCGTGTGCAGCCAGCCTCCGGCCAGCGCCTCGGCCGTCGCCTCCGGGTTTCGCCAGTACCCGGGAAAGACATTCGGGCCGCGGACGAGCAGCTCGCCGGCCTCGCTGACGTCGACGTCCACGAACGGGTACGGCCGGCCGGCGGAGCCGATCTTCCGCATCGCGTCCTCGGGCGGGAGGCAGAGCACGTTCGGCGCGGCCTCGGTCAGGCCGTACCCCTGCACGATCTCGACACCGCGCTCGCGCCACGTCTGGATCAGCGGCACCGGCATCGGCGCGCCGCCCACGACCGCTTGCCGCAGCGAGGTGAGGTCCGCGCTCGCGAACGAGGGGTCCTGGGCCATGAACAGGTAGTTGGCCGGAACGCCCATCACGGTCGTGACGCGCTTCTCCTCGATCAGCCGCAGCGCCCGGGCGGGATCGAACACCCGCTCCAGCACCACCAAGGCCCCCTTCCACCACGCGAGCAGCGGCTGGACGTTCCAGCCGCCGCAGTGGAACTGCGGCAGGAACGCGAGCACGACGTCGTCGCCCGTGAGACCGGTGGCGAGGTCGAGCGAGAGGTTCGTCCAGAAGCAGTTCGCCTGCGTCAGCAAGGCGCCCTTCGGCTTGCCGGTCGTGCCCGACGTGTAGATCAGGAGCAGGCCGTCGTCGTCGTGCGGAGGAACGAGTGCAGCAGCTGCATCGCCGCCGAGCCCGCGCGCAGGCTCGACCCGGGCAAGCGCAAGCGCTTCTTCGCCGAGCTCGCGGTAGTCGTCCTCGACGAGGAAGAGCGACGAGCCCGCGTCGTCGAGCTGGTAAGCGACCTCTGCCGGGGCGAGGCGCCAGGAGATCGGATGCAGGACCGCACCGGCCTTCGCGCACCCGAAGAAGAGGACGACGTGGTCGGCCGAGGTGCCGGTCAGCGTCGACACGACCTGACCGCGCCGGAGCGTCCGCGCGACTTCGTCGGAGCGCTCGTCGAGCTCGCGGTACGTCGTGAGGCTGCCGTCGTAGTCGATCGCCGTCCGGCCGGGCGTCGTCCGGGCGCGGTCGCGGAGCCACCGGTCGATCGTGTGCTCGTTCATCCGAGGAACTCCGTCACCGCCGCGACGAACTCGTCGGGCCGCTCCCAGAAGAGCATGTGCCCCGTACCCGGGAAGAGCCGGACGGCCGTTCCCGGGATCGAGTCGGCGATCAGCTGCGCGTTCCGGTGGTCGACGACGTTGTCCTCCGTTCCGTGCAGCACGAGCGTGTCTGCGGAGATCGGCCGGTCAACGCCCGGGAAGGTGGTGCCCGCCGCGGCCTGCGCCTGCCACCCGGCCGGATCCGGAGGGTCGGCCAGGCGCCGGCGGAGGAGCTCATCCACGAGCGCCTCGTCCGGCGCCGCGGCGAGCGCGTTCTCGATGAAGCGCCGGAGCGCGACCGCGGGCTCGAGCGACGCGGACTCGGCCAGCAGTTGCAGCGTCGCCTCGGGCATCGGAACCGCGTCGTCTCCCCCTCGCGTCGTGCAGCAAAGGACGAGCTTGTCGACCCGCTCCGGCGCGCCGGCTGCGACCTCCTGGGCGATCATGCCCCCGAGGCTCGCGCCGACGACGTGCGCGCGGTCGACCCCGGCCTCGTCGAGCACCTGCAGCGCGTCGGCGGCCATCAGCTGTGCCGTGTACGGGCCTTCGGGCTTGTCCGACTCGCCGATGCCGCGGTTGTCGAACGTGAGCACGCGATAGCGCTCGGCGAGCGCCGGCAGCACCGGGTCCCAGCCCCAGCGGGCGTAGCCGAGCCCCTGGATCAGCAGGAGCGGGTGGCCGGCCCCGTGCGACTCCCACGCGATCTTGATCATTTCTGCATCGCCTCCTGCAAGCGCTGCACGGTCTTCGGCACGCGGAGGCGGTGGATCTGGGCGAGCCCGCCGGGCGCGAAGAACACGACGAGTATGAACAGGACACCGAGCACGAACAGGGGCTGCTGCAACGGCGTGCGCAGCACCCCGGGCAACGTCGAGACGGAGTGCGACGACGACGCGTCGATCAGCCGCTGGTTCGCCCAGGTGTAGAGGATTCCGCCGATCATCGCGCCCCAGCGCGTGCCCGTTCCGCCGAGCACGACCATGATCAACAGCGTCAGCGTGAAGTTCGCGGTCGTGACGTCGGTCGTGGCGCCGCTGTAGAGCAGGAGGTAGACGACGCCGCCGGCAGTCGCGAGAAACGACGCGAGCACGAACGCCATCAGCTTGAACGCGTACGGACGCAGCCCGAGCACCTGCACGCGCAGCTCGTTCTCGCGGATCGCCTGCCAGACGTGCCCCGGCGACGAGCCGATCGCCCAGTGGACGGCGAAGAAGACGACAGCCGCATAGGCGAGCGCGATCCAGTACAGGTGCCGCGTGTTGAGGATTCCCACCGTCCAGTCGGGGAGCTTGGTGTAGTCGGCGCCGAGCCCCTCTTCGCCGCCGGTCCAGCCGAACGGGTTCTTGAAGGCGAGCACCGAGCCGGCCTGCGCGAAGGCGAGCGTGACCATCGCGAAGGCGATCCCGCCCACGCGCAGCGAGACGGACCCGAGCGCGAGCGGGAGCAGGAGGCCGACGAGCGCGGTGAACGCGATCGCCGCCCAGAAGCTCCAGTGCCACTTCGTCACGGCGATCGTGACGAGGTAGACGCCGACCGCGAAGTAGAGCGCGTGCCCGAACGAGAGCAGGCCCGTGAAGCCGAAGAGCAGGTCGTAGGTGAGGGCGACGCCGCCGAAGACGAGGCACGTCGCGAGCAGCTGGAGCGTCCCCGGTGTGTTGATCGAATGCTTGAAGACGTACGGCAGGTCGACCGTCAGCTTCGGGACGAAGGCCAGCGCGACGAAGATCAGGAGCGGAATGCCGAAGCGCCTCACGCGAGGCTCCTCGACAGGCCCGTCGGACGGACGAGCAACACGGCCGCGAGCAGCAGGACGACACTCAGGTCGCCCAGCCCCGACGAGGCGTAGTAGTTCGTGTACTGCTGGATCAGGCCGACGACGACGGCCGCGACGGCGGTTCCGCGCAACGAGCCCAGGCCGCCGATCACGACGACGATGAAGGCGAAGATCAGTACGCTCGTCCCCTGCGTGGGGTCGACGGTGCCGACGTACACGCCGTAGAGCACTCCGGCGAGCCCCGCCGCCACACCGCCGAGGGCGAACACGAGCGTGAAGGCCTTGCGAACGTCGATCCCGAGGGCGGTCACCATCGCCCGGTTCTCCACACCGGCGCGGATGATCAGGCCGTAGCGCGTGCGCTTGAGGAAGGTCTCGAGGCCGAAGAGCACGCCCAGCGCCGCGAGGATCTCGATCCAGCGGTCGTTCGGAATGTGCGCGCCGAAGAGCGTCGTCGTGCTGCCGGCCCAGTGCGGCTTCGCCACGACGCGTGCGTCGTTGCCCCAGATCGCGACCACGAGCGCCCCGACGGCGAGCGAGACGCCGATGGTCACCAGCACCTGCTCGATGTGGCGGCCGTACAGCGGGCGGATGAAGACGAGCTCGACCAGCGCCGCGAAGCCCGCACCGACGACGAGACCGGCGAGAGCGCCGAGCAGGAAGCGCGGCAGCACGGGGATCCCGCCGAGCTTCGACTCGGTGAACCACATCGTGTACGAGCCGACCGTCAGGAAGGCGCCGTGCGCGAAGTTGAGAACGCCCATCAGCCCGTAGATCAGCGAGAGACCCGAGGCGATCAGGAAGTACACGGCGCCGAGCCCGATCCCCGTGATCGTGAGCAGGAGCAGGGTGCTCATGACCGCCCCACGCCGAGCATCCGGTGGACCATCGGCTTGTCGTCGAGCAGCTCCTGCGCCGGCCCGACGTGCACGACCCGACCGGTGTCGAGCACGACCGCGTCGCGGGCGACGCGCTGGACGACGCCGAGGTTCTGCTCCACGAGCAGGATCGTGGTCAGCTCGGCGGCGCGCGCGAGCACGTTCGCGACCTCGGTGACGAGCAGCGGGGCGAGACCCTTCGTCGGCTCGTCGATCAGCAGCACGCGATTGCCGTTCAGCAGCGCCCGCGCGATCGCGACCATCTGCTGCTGACCGCCCGAGAGCGTGCCGGCGCGCTGCTTCGCGCGCTCCTTCAGCTCCGGAAAGAGGTCGTAGACGAGCTCGTAGCGGGGCTGGGCGTCCCGCTCGGCGATGCGGAGGTTCTCCGCCACCGAGAGGCCGGTGAAGATTTCGCGGTCCTCGGGCACGTAGCCGATGCCGTGACGCACGATCTTGTGCGTCGGCGTCGAGGTGATGTCGGTTCCCGCGAGCTCGACCCGCCCGTGCCTGCCGACCAGCCCCATCAGCGCGCGCAACGTGGTCGTCTTGCCGACGCCGTTGCGCCCGAGCAGCGCAGTTGCGCCGCCGTCGGCCACGTCGAACGAGATTCCCTGCAGCACGTGCGACTCGCCGAGATAGACGTGCAGGTCGCGGACCGAGAGGACGGCGGCCATTACAGCGGCTCTCCGAGATACGCCTGCTGCACGGTCGGGTTGCGCATGATCGCAGCCGGTTCGTCGACCGCGAGCAGGCGACCGTGGTGCATGACCGCGATCCGCTGCGCGAGCCCGGTCACCACCTCCATGTGGTGCTCGACCATGAGCACGGTCTTGCCCTCGTCGACGTGCACCGACCGGATCAGCTCGACCAGCTCGGGGACGTTCTCCATCGAGACGCCCGCCATCGGCTCGTCGAGCAGCAGGATCTTCGGCTCGCCGGCGAGCAGCATCGCGAGCTCCAGCTTGCGCTTGTCGCCGTGCGCGAGCCCCGCGGCCGGGACGAGCTGCCGCTCCCCGAGACCGACGCGCGCGAGCGCCCAGTGGGCGCGCTCGAGCGCCTCTCGCACGGCCGACGCCTGCCGCCAGATCCGCATCGTCCCGCCGAGCGCGGCCTCCGCCGCCAGCCGGACGTTCTCGAGTGCCGACAAGAGCGGGAACACGTTCGAGACCTGGAACGTGCGACCGAGACCGGCACGCGTGCGCCGGAACGGCGGGTCGTCCGTGATGTCGGCGCCGTCCAGCTCGACCCGTCCGCTCGTCGGCTTGAGCAGCCCGGAGACGAGGTTGAACAGCGTCGTCTTGCCGGCGCCGTTCGGCCCGATCACGGCCAGCAGCTCGCCGTGACGCACCTCGAGCCCGACATCGGCGACGATCGTGGCGCCGCCGATGTCGAGTCCGAGGCCTTTCGTGACCAGGATTGGAGATGCGCTCACGCGCGGGGTCGTGCCTCGTCCCCTAGCTCGGGAACGGGTGGATGGGTGGAGCGGTGTCGTACGGCGACGCCGTGCCGAGGATGTTCGGCACGAGGTGCCCGTTCTTCGACACCAGCTTCACGCGGAACATCGGCTGCAACATCGCATGATCCTGCGGCCTGATGGCCTGGAAGCCCTTCGGAGCGAGGAACTTCCACCCCTCGAGCGCGGAGATCATCTTGTCGACGTCGTAGTCGCCCTTCTGCAGCGCGTGGACGAGCATCTGCGCGGCGACGAAGCCGTCCGGCGTGAACAGGTCGGGTACCTGACCGTGGCCGCGCTTGCGCACCGCGTTCATCAGCCAGGTGTTGACCTTGTTGTGCGGCGCGGTCCAGACGTAGTGCGAGAGGTACTGGATCTTCGTCGCGACAGGACCGGTGGCGGCCCAGGTCGCGCGCTCGGCGAGACCCGTGACCACCTGCGTGCCGGCGAAGACGCCCTGCTGGTCAAGTGCGTTCCACATCGCGCCGGCGGTGGTTCCGGCCCAGGCGACGAACAGCAGGTCGGGGTTCGCCTGCTTGGCCTGGAGCGCGAACGGCGTGAAGTCGGTCGCGGTCAGCGGCACCGAGATCTCGGTGACGGTGTGGCCCTTGCCTCCGATGTAGGTCTTGACCGCGGCGTAGTTGCCGTGGCCGAAGACGGAGTCCTGGTCGAAGACGACGACCTTCTTGCCGGTGGACTTGCCGAGGAACGAGGCCGCGTCGAGCACGTCCTGGATCGTCTGGCGGCCCGAGCGGAACGTGTACTTGTTGAGGCCGGTGATCGCGTCGGCGGCTGCCGGCCCGGAGAGGTAGAGGATCTGATTCTGGGCAGCGAGCGGCGCGATCTGGAGGGCGACGCCGGACGAGCCGGTGCCCATCAGGATCTTGTAGCCCTGGCCGATCAAGTCCTTCGCCTGCGAGACGCCGGTGGCGGGATCGCCCCGGTCGTCCTGGTAGGTGACGTTGATCGTCTTCCCGTTGACCTTGTTGGTGCCCTTCGTCGCGTACTGCAGCCCCAGCTTGAAGCCTTCGATCTCCTCGGCGCCGTACGCGCCGAGCAGACCGGTGCGGGGATAGATGAAGCCGACGTTGTAGGAGCCGGCCGAGCTCGAGTGCGACCTCGCAGCGACGGTCGCGGTCCCGGCGAGCAGCGTGAAGAGCGCCAGCCCGAGCAGGACCTTCGTGAACCGATGGCGCATGAGCGCATCCCTTCTGGAGACGTGGAGCGAGAACTGAGACCCGATTCAGGTGTTAGTTCTATCCAGGTTCGGGCGAGCCTGTCAACGGTGAAAACCCGCATCGGGGGCCAGCTCTCGCCCCGAACGGGCAGGGTTCAGGCGGCGGCGCGGCCGAGGAAGCGCGAGAGCGTGGAGACGAACCGCTCCGGCTCTTCCCAGAAGAGCAGGTGGCCCGCGTGCTCGAACACGACCAGCTCCGCGCCGGGGATGCTGCCGGCGAGCAGCTCGGCGTTCCGCGGGTCGACGACGTGGTCGGCGGCGCCGTGCAGGACGAGGGTCGGCGCCTCGATCGCGCCGCCGCGCCCGACCAGCCCGAACCACGCGCCGGCGGCGGCCTGGGCGAGCCACGGGCCGAGCCCGGGTGCGCGCTGCCTGCGGTAGTCGAGGATCTCGTCGACGAGCTCCGGCCGGCGCTCGACGGTCCGGGGCGCGAGCGCGTTGACGACGAGACGCCGGAGGAGCTCTTCGCGCTCGAGGGCGGCCGCCTGCGTCATCAGGAGCAGGCTCGAGCGCGGCGGCGGATACGAGCGCGCGCCCCCGGACGTCGACCCGGCGAGGACGAGCCGGTCGACACGGTCGGGCGAGCCGGCTGCGAGCATCTGCGCGATCACGCCTCCGAGGCTGACGCCGACGACATGTGCGCGCTCGACCCCGGCGTGATCGAGCACGGCAAGGGCGTCGGCGGCGAGGGCGCTGACCGTGTAGGGCCCGCGGGGCGCGTCGCTGTCGCCGACGCCGCGGTTGTCGAAGTGCACGACCTGGAAATGCTCCGCGAGCTGCCGGGTGACAGGCCCCCAGCCGAGCCGGCAATAGCCGAGCCCATGGATCAGCAGGAGCGGCGGGCCGCTTCCGCCCACGTCGTACGCCAGACGGACGGACCCGTTCGTCGCGAAGCGCACGGGCACGAGGCTAACGATTAGCTGCGGACGTAGCGACCCGGCGCCGGCTCGCCCTCGGGCAGCCGCGGCGGCTGGACGCGGCCGCCCGACCGCTCCGACGCCCAGGCGACCCAGTCGTCCCACCAGCTGCCGTCGACGGTGCGCGCCTGGTCGAGCCAGCGATCGGGATCGGGAGGGCAGCCGTCGCCCGACACCCGGTGCCACGCGCCCGGCCTGCCCGGTGGGTTCACCATGCCGGCGATGTGGCCGCCCGAGGTCAGGACGAAGCGGCACGGCCCCGAGACGTGCTGCGTCGTCCGATAGACCGACCGCCAGGGGGCGATGTGGTCGGTCTCGGTGCCGAGCACGTAGAGCGGGGTGTCGATCAGCGAGAGGTCGACCGGCGTGCCGTCGATCGAGAAGGCGCCGGGGCGAACCAGCCGGTTCTCGAGGTAGCACCCGCGCAGCACCTCGGCGTGCATCCCCACCGGAAGCCGCATGCGGTCGGCGTTCCAGGCGAGGATGTCGAAGGGAGCGGGCTTGCGGCCCATGTACCAGTTCGAGACGACGTAGTTCCAGAAGAACTCCGTCGTCCGCATCAGGTTGAACGGGCTCGCGACCTCGTCGCCGGAGAAGTAGCCGCGCTTGCCCGTCTGACTCACGATCCGGTCGATCGACTCGGCGTCCGTGAACGCTCCGGCGCCGCCTGGCTCGGCGAAGTCGACGAGTGCGACGCTGAGCGTCGCCGAGCCGATGCGCTCCCCCTCGCCCCGCGCGGCCAGCGCCGCGAGCGCGAGCGCCGTGAGCGTCCCGCCGACGCACACGCCGATGACGTTGACCTTGGACGATCCGGTGAGCTCGCTGCACTTCGCGAGGGCGGCGAGGAACCCCGTCCGCAGGTAGTCGTCGAGCCGCAGGTCGACCATCGACTCGTCGGGGTTTCGGTAGCTGATCGCGAACACGGTGAACCCGGAGCGCACGGCGTGCTCGATGAACGAGCGGCCCGGCGCGAGGTCGAGCACGTAGTACTTGTTGATCCAGGCGGGGCTGTAGAGCAGCGGCTGCTCGAAGACGGTCTCGGTCTGCGGCTCGTAGGCGAGCAGCTCGATCAGGTCGTTGCGGTACACGACCCGCCCCGGCGTCGCCGCGAGCCCGGAGCCGACGGCGAGCGCGCCCTCGTCGAACTGCCGCGGCCGGCCGTTGTTGTGGAGCACGTCGTCGACCACGTTCCCGAGGCCCCGCCAGGCGCTCAGGCCGCCGGTCTCGAAGAGCTCCTTCACGGCCTTCGGGTTCAGCCACGGCACGTTCGTCGGCGCGAGGGCGGCCAGCCCGATCTCGAGCGCGAAGCGCGCCTTGCGGCGTGTCTCTTTCGAGACGTCGGCGTCCTCGAGCAGTCCGCGCGCGACCCGCGACGAGACGACATAGCTGCCGAGCGCCGCGCGGAGCGCGGGGTTCTCGCGCCAGGCGCGGTCTGCGAAGCGGCGGTCGGAGGGGTCCGCGGCGGCGACGGGCTCGTCGTGCGCCCCGAGGAGCATCCGTGAGACGTCGATGCCGACCGCGGCCTCAGCCAGCGCCAGCTCCGCGGCACGCCGGAGCACGCGCTCCGGGCGGCGGCCGAGGCCGACCGCGGCCTCGACCAGCGCCTTGCCGATCGCGGCCGGGTCTGCGCCCGAGAGGGTCAGCCCGTAGCGGAGATCAGCGGCGTCCACGGCCTCGTTCTCGCACGAATCGAGGCGCAGCGCAAACCGCCTGCTCGGCATACCAAGCAGTTTGCTATAAGAGCCACATGGCGGAGACCGGCGGCCTGGGAGCGTTCATCAGGGCCCAGCGTCAGCTCGCCCGGCTCTCCCTGCGCCAGCTCGCCGAGGTCGCGGACGTGTCGAACGCGTACCTGAGCCAGGTCGAGCGCGGCCTCTACCAGCCGTCGGCACAGGTGCTGAAGGGCATCGCCGGCGCGCTCAACCTCTCGGCGGAGTCGCTCTTCGCGCAGGCCGGGCTGCTCGACGAGCGCGCCCAGCACTCCCGGCGGTCGGTCGAGGAGGCGATTCAGCTCGACGAGCGGCTGACCGAGACGCAGAAGCACGCCCTCCTCGGCGTGTACCGGGGCTTCGTCGGCGCTGATTGACATACCAATCGTCTGATTGGTATACTTAGCGCCGTGACAGCCCCAACGACGAAGGAGAAGACGATGCCCACCGCCACCCACACCAGCTCCAGCGACACCACCTTCACGCTCTCGTTCGCCGCGCTCCAGCAGCAGAGCCTCGAGGCCCTCAAGGAGACCCAGGACTACGCGGTCCGCGTCGCCGAGCTCGCCGCCGACCACCCGTTCGTCCGCACCGCGCGCGGCATCCCGTCGCCCGCCGAGCTGATCGACGGCAGCTTCGGTGTCGCGGTCCAGGCACTCGAGCTCCAGCGCACGTTCCTGACGCGCCTGATCGACGCGACCGCGACGACTCCGGCTGCGCCGGAGAAGTAACTCATCGTCTCCTAGGAAACGGTCGCCCGCACGGCGACGGCGCCTCGGCGGTCGCCCAGGTCGATTGTCCCGGCGCGATCGGGGCGCACGCGTGTCGCCCCGACGAGCACCCGCTCGAGGCGCTCGCCTGCCGGTAGGCGCAGCCGCAACCGGGCGTGCGCACGAGCCGGAAGCGTGAGTCTCGCCTCGACGACGCGACCGTGCCGGACGATCGAGTAGCTGACCTTCCCGAATCTGGTCGGCGCGTCGCGCACGCGAATCGCGCGGCCGTCGGAAAGCCACGCGCGCGGTGTGGCAAACGCGAGGTCGAGACCGCCGCCCCGCTCGTGGACGAGCAGTTCGCGGAGCGTCCCGAGATACGAGGCGTTCGAGCCGGTGTTCGGCGGCATCAGCATCATCCGGTCGTAGGCGTCGCCGACGGGAAGCACCGAGACCGCCTCGCCGGAGACGTACGTCCCCGGCGTCATCCCGATCGCGAGCAGGCCATACAGGCTGAGCACCTGCCGGTCGGGGCGGTCGTTCCCGGCGAGGAACCGCGACGCGGCGAGACCGTAGGCCGGCGCGACGCCGGCGCCGTTCGGTCGGAGGTAGATCCTGCGCGCCGCCGTACGCGGCACACCGAGAAGCAACGAGCCGTGCCCGAAGAGGTAGCGGAGGATCCCGCGCGACTCGGCCGGGGAGAACCAGCCGGACGCGAAGGCGTACGGCATGACGAGGTTCCAGTACGAGCCCTCGCGGGTCGCCGTCACCCGCTGGAACGGCCCCTGCGGCTTCGAGAGCTGCGAGGGAACGAACAGCGACCCGTCGCGAAGCCGCGACGCCGCCTCGTCGACCGCGGGACGCAGTGCGCGGTCGATCGACGCTGCGAGCGCTCGCGCCTGGGCGGCCGGTCCGTCGTCGCCGGCCGACGCCCACACACCTCCGATCGCTCGGAGCCCTTGCACGGCTTCGATCTGGCCCGAGACGCTGTCGACGTCCTCGTCCTCGAGATCCGTCGAGAGAGGCTCCGGGTGCAGCTTTCCGCTCGGGAGCTGACGCGCGGCGATGCGCGCAACGAGCCGTTCGAGCGCGGGCGTCTGCGACCGCAGGAACACCCCGTCGTTCGTCAGGCGGTAATACAGGGCAGCGGTTCCGAGGATGTGCGCGCCGCGGAACGCGGTGAACCGCCACGGTCGCAGCCGCATCCGCTGGAGTGCGAGCTCGACGATCGACCGCGCGACCGACGTGTAGCCGTACTCGGCCGCGACCTCGGCCGCATCGAGGGACTCCGCGTAGGAGAGCTCTTCGTACGGGTTGCCGATGCTGTAGCGCCAGCCGTAGGCGATCAGCTGCGCGAGCACACCGCGTTCGGCGTCCTGCACCGCCGGCTCCGGCACGTCGAAGGTCGCACCCGCGTCGAGGCGCGACCGCCAGAACCCGACGACGGTCGCGCGGGCGGCGCGGTACGCAGCGGGCGTCGCGTGCAGATAGCGCGCCACCGAAGGCGCGAGCAGCCATTCGGCGTAGAGCGTCCGGGTCGTTCCGGCCGGGACACGCCAGCGCATCGCCCCGCCGGAGAAGTTCGCACCTCGCGAGACGATCAGGCGCGCGCGGCCACGGGCGCCGAGACGCGCGGGCGCGATGCGCGTGAGCGACGGCGACGCGACGAGGCGCACGGTCGCCGCCTCCGGAGCGTGTCGCGCATCGACTGTGAGTCGCACGAAGCTGACGACCGAGCGTGCGCCGAGCGCGCGGCCGACGAACGACTCCTGCCGGTAACGCACCCCGTTCTCGTCGGTATACCCCGTTCTGAGAATCGGCAGGTTGCCGGCGACGAGCCGCGCCGGCTGCCGTCGGGTCGTGCAAGAGCCGAAGCGTTCGCCGCCCGACCCGACGTACACGGACAACGACGGGCCGCCGACGACGCGAGTGTCGAGCTCGCTGCCGTCCGCGACGTGCAGCGCGTACACCGTCGACCCGTTGGAAGTGAACGGAAACGAGAACGGCATGTAGTAGAAACCGCTCGGCGTCAGCGGCTGCCGGTACCACCCCACCGCGCGGTCGAGCGGCGCCAGGAGCGTCCGCGCAGCCGCATAGGTCGGCCCTCCCGGTGTGTGAAGGAGCCGCTCGCCCCACAGATCGCGCTTGGAGGCGACGGCTCGCCTGACCGACGCGGTGTGGTCGGCGCTCGAGGCGCGGATCTCACATGGCCTGGTTCGCGTCGATCTCGAAGGCCCCGCCGACGAAGCGAGTACGGCCAGTGCCACGGCGGTCGCGGCGAGGTTCCGGGGCCACATCGTTGGCCGACACACTACGGCGGGTCGGCAAACGGTCGCCGCCGGAGCCGGGCTCAACCCCGCGGTTTCCCTCTCGACTGCTAGGCAGACTCTTCGGCGAGCTCGTGCGGCTCGACGAGATCGCCGCCGGCGCTCGTCACGAGCGTCGGCTTGAGGCCCTTCTCGATCGTCTCCTTGGTGATGACGCACTTGGAGACGTCCTTGCGTGAGGGCAGCTCGAACATCACGTCGAGCAACGCGTTCTCGATGATCGAGCGGAGGCCGCGCGCGCCGGTCTCACGGTCGAGCGCGCGGTCGGCGATCGACCACAGCGCGTCGTCGGTGAACACGAGATCGATCGTGTCGTAGTTGAAGAACCGTTGGTACTGCTTGACGAGCGCGTTCTTCGGCTCGGTGAGGATCTGGACGAGGTCCTCGCGCTTCAGCTGATGCACGGCCGAGAGGACCGGCAGGCGGCCGATGAACTCGGGAATCAGGCCGAAGTTGAGGAGATCCTCCGGCATCACGCCGCCGAGGAGCTCGGCGCTCTCGCTGTCGCGCTTCGACGAGATCTGGCGGCCGAACCCGACCGCGTTCTTGCCGATGCGCTTGGCGATGATCTTGTCGAGCCCGGCAAACGCTCCGCCGCAGATGAACAGGATGTTCGTCGTGTCGATCGAGAGGAACTCCTGGTGCGGATGCTTGCGGCCGCCCTGCGGCGGCACCGACGCGACCGTGCCCTCGAGGATCTTCAGCAGCGCCTGCTGCACGCCCTCGCCCGACACGTCGCGCGTGATCGACGGGTTGTCCGCCTTGCGCGCGATCTTGTCGACCTCGTCGATGTAGATGATCCCGGTCTCCGCTTTCTTGATGTCGAAGTCGGCGGCCTGGATCAGCTTGAGCAAGATGTTCTCGACGTCCTCGCCGACGTACCCGGCCTCGGTCAGCGCGGTCGCGTCGGCAATCGCGAACGGGACGTTGAGGATCCGCGCGAGCGTCTGCGCGAGGTGTGTCTTGCCGCAACCGGTCGGCCCGAGCAGCAGGATGTTCGACTTCTGCAGCTCGACGTCGCCGTCCTCGGCGCCCATCTGGACGCGCTTGTAGTGGTTGTAGACGGCGACGGAGAGCGTGCGCTTCGCCTCTTCCTGCGAGACGACGTAGTCGTTGAGCGAGGCGTAGATCTCCTTCGGGCGAGGCAGGTTGTCGAGGTCGAGCGAGCTCGGGGTGGTCAGCTCCTCGTCGATGATCTCGTTGCAGAGATCGATGCACTCGTCGCAGATGTAGACGCCCGGGCCTGCGATCAGCTTCTTGACCTGGCGCTGCGACTTGCCGCAGAAGCTGCAGAGAAGCTGTTCGTTTCCTTCGCTCGCCCGCGCCATCCCTCTCTCCTTTTACCCCAGTTTGACGCCGGCCGCTAGGCAGCGGCGGCGGCAGATCCCGTTTCGCGATGAGTGATGACGGAGTCGATGATCCCGTAGTCCTTGGCTTCGGTGGGGCTCAGGAAGAAATCCCTTTCCATATCGCGTGAGATCTCCTCCTGGGACTTGCCGGTGTGATGCGTGTAGATCTCCTCCAGGCGGCGCTTGAGGCCGATCACCTCGCGGGCCTGGATCTCGATGTCGGTGCCCTGGCCCTGGAAGCCGCCGGAGACCTGGTGGATCAGGATCCGTGAGTTCGGCAGCGACATCCGCTTCCCTTTCGCGCCCCCGGCCAGGAGCAGCGAGCCCATGCTCATCGCGATGCCGACGCAGATCGTCTGCACGTCCGGCTTGATGAACTGCATCGTGTCGTAGATTGCGAGCCCGGAGTAGACGGAACCGCCCGGGGAGTTGATGTAGAGGTTGATGTCCTTCTCGGGATCCTCCGACTCGAGGTGAAGGAGCTGGGCGATGATCAGGTTGGCGATCTGGTCGTCGACCGGCGTACCGAGGAAGACGATGCGCTCCGCCAGGAGGCGCGAATAGATGTCGAACGCGCGCTCGCCGCGCGACGTCTGTTCTACGACCATCGGAATCAGTGGCATGTCGGTGTCACTCCTTGGTGCCTGGGGTCCATAGCTTCGGGGCATCGGCCTGCTGCTCCTGCCCCGGCGTCCAGATGCTCTCGCGCGCCTCGTGCAGCTCGGGCGCGATCGGCTTCACGTCGGCGACGACGCGATCGACGGCTTTCTTCAGCCGGAGGTCGTCGCGGACGCGGTCGGCGCCGCCGCCGGTCACGAACGCCTCGATGTCCTCCTCGGATTCGCCGGCCTCGCGCAGCTCCTCGCGAATCTCGTCGTCGGTGACCTCGAGGCCGAGCTTGTCGGCCACTGCTTCGAGCACCAGCTCGCGGGCGACCGAGATCGTCGCCTCCGCCCGCAGTCGCTGCTCGAGCGCTTCGGGCGACTGGCCGGTCAGCTGCAGGTACGACTCTGCGTCGATCCCGCGCGCCTGGAGGCTGCGGGCGAGACCGCCGAGAAGCTCGCGTGTCCGCAGCTCGACGAGCGGGCCGGACGCGCTCACGTTCGACGCCTTCACGAGCTCGTCGACCGCCGCGGCGCGGAAGATTCCGTCGAGCTCGTCTGCGACCTGTCCGCGCAACCGGTCTTCGACCTCGCCGCGCAGGTCGCCATAGGTGTCGAACTCCGAGGCCGCGCGCGCGAGCTCGTCGTCGAGCGGCGGCAGCACGCGTTCGTAGATCGTCTTCACCGCGACGGTCGCGCGACGCCGGCTTCCATCCGCCAGCTCGTAGGCGATCTCGCGGCTCTCACCGGCCTGGAGGCCGCGCAGGCCGTTGTCGAGCTCCTCGACGAGCCGGTCGGAGCCGAGCTCGACCACGTAGTCGCGCTGGGCCGGGCCGTCCTCGGGCTCGAGGTCGACCACGACCGTGTCGCCCTCCTGCGCGCCGCGCCCCTCGACGGGAACCAGCTCCGCCACGGTGCGCTGCAGCGCCTCGAGCTCGGCCTGCACCGCCTCCTCGGGCACCGTCGCCTCGTGCTTCGGCACCTCGAGCTGCGTCCAGTCGGCGGGCTCGGGCCTCGGATGCACGGCGACGGTCGCGGAGAAGCTCCAGCCTTCGGAGTCGGACGTCGGCAGGTTGTACTCGAACTCGGGCTGGGCGGACGGGTTGAGGCGCGCGCGGGTCGCAGCGCTCCAGAACCAGCTGCCGATGTGACTCTCGACCGCCTCCGAGTAGATGCGGTCGCGGCCGATGCGTTGCACGAGGATCGGCATCGGCACCTTGCCGCGCCGGAAGCCCGGCACGCGAACACTCGCCGCGAGATCGGCCGCCGCGTGTTCGACGGCGTGGTGGACGTCACCGGCCGGGACGTCCACGGTCAGCTTGACCTTGTCGTCCGCGAGCTGTTCGATCTGCGTCGGCATCGGGCTCGGCCATTGAATCATGCGGGTAGCGTCTGGCCGATGGACGTCGACACCGCGATTCGGCTACGCAGAACGCACAAACAGTACGGCTCCGCACCGGTCGAGGCGGCGACGCTCGCGGAGCTGCTCGAGCTCGCGCGCTGGGCGCCGAACCACCACCTCACGCAACCGTCACGTTTTCGCGTGCTCGGCCCGGAGACGCGAGCGCGCCTCGAGAGTTTGTGCGGCGAGAAGGAGGCGGCCAAGCTGCGGCGCGCGCCGACGCTCGTGCTGGCCACGGCCGTGCTCGGCGGCGACCCGCGCACCGACCAGGAGGATCTCCTGTCGGCCGCCTGCGCCGTCTACGCGATCCTGCTCGGAGCGACGGCGCGCGGCCTCGCGTCGTACTGGCGGACGCCCGAGGCGCTCGAGGCGCCGGCGGTGCGCGAGCTGCTCGGCCTCGACCCGACGGAGCGCATCGTCGGCCTCGTCCACCTCGGCTCGCCGGCCAGCGAGCCGCCGGTGAAGGACCGCGCGACGCTCGGCGACGTCGTGCAGACGCTGCCCTAGTTGGCGGGGCAGGTGCGGGCGAGAGGAGTCGAACCTCCAAGGGCCATCGGCCCACCGGGACCTAAACCCGGCGCGTCTGCCAGTTCCGCCACGCCCGCGTTGCTCCGCGAGAGCGTAACCGCCCGGGCTGTCGGTCGAAGTCCTTTATGTTCGCTAACGTAATGGAACGGTGGCTAAATCACCGACGAACCCGTTCCGCTTCGGCGCACTCGCCCTCGGCGACGCGTTCACCGACCGACAGTCGGAGCTGCGCGAGCTCGTCGCAGAGCTGCGAAACGGCCAGGACGTGCTCGTGTACGCGCCGCGCCGCTACGGCAAGTCGTCACTCGTGCTCAGAGCAGCGCGGCGCGCCGCCCGGGACGGTGCGCTGGTCGGCTACGTCGACCTGCTGAAGGTCACCAGCAAGGAGCGGTTCGCCGCAGCCCTTGCGCGCACGATCCACCGAGACGTCGACACGGCATCCGGCCGCGCGCACGAGCGTGCCGCCGACCTGTTCCGCGGACTGCGGATCGTCCCGTCGATGGAGGTCGATCCGCAGGACGGTTCGCTGAGCTTCAGCTTTCGCGCGACGCGGCGCCGCACGGACATCGACGACACGATCGAGTCCCTGCTCGAGCTGCTCGGCCGGCTCGCCGCCGAGCGCCGGCGACGGGTCGTGATGATCTTCGACGAGTTCCAGGAGATCGTCGAGCTCGACCGCCGCTATCCGAACCTGCTGCGCGCCGTGTTCCAGACGCAGCCGGACGTCGCGCACGTCTACCTGGGGAGCAAGCGACACGTGCTCGACCAGATCTTCGGCGACCGCAACGAGCCGTTCTGGCGCAGCGCGAAGAAGCTCGAGATCGGGCTGATCGGCAAGGAGGTCTTCTCACGCTTCGTCCGCTCCCGCTTCGAACGGACTGACAAGGGCATCACCGAGAGCGCCGCCGCACGGCTGCTCGACCTGACCGCCGGCCATCCGTATGCGACGCAGGAGCTCGCGCACGAGGTGTGGGAGCGAACGCCGGCCGGCGCGTTCGCCTACGAGTCCGACGTCGACGCGGGGCTCGACAACGTCCTGCGCGCCGAGCACAACCACCTCGAGCAGCTGTGGGCGGACGCTCCCCGCACGCAGCGCCGGCTGCTGACCGCGCTCGCGGCCGAGCCGACGGCCTCGCCGTACGCCGAGGACTACCGCCTGGCCTACGACCTGCCGCCGGCGCCGACCTTGCAGTCCGCCCTCACCGCCCTGACGCGCAAGGAGCTCGTCGGGAGGATCGACGACGGGACGATCGCGATCGTCGAGCCGTTCCTCGCAGCCTGGGTCGGGCGCGAACAGCAGTGATCACCCGCGCCGAGGCTCAAGCGCCCGGCGGCGCGTGCCGATGAACGGTCCCGTGGACCTTCCAGTCGACGTCAACACCGGTGCCCATTTCATCAGGGACATCGGCGCGCTGATCGGCATCTTCGTCGTGTTGCTCTGGCTGCTCTTCCGCTTCGCCAGCCGCTGAATCCGCCGCCGATGCACCGGGAGCCGTTGCATCCCGGTCGTCGGCCGACGCCCTCGATTCAGTGGCCCCGGCAGGAATCGAACCTGCGCACGGAGCTTCGAAGGCTCCCGCTCTGTCCTCTGAGCTACGGGGCCGGGCCGCTGTCAGCCTAGCGAGGGTTCCGGGCCGAGCTCCTCGAGCTGGTAGCCGTCCGGGTAGGCGCGGTGGCGCTCGAGCGTGCGCAGCCGTGGCCGGCGCCGAGCGGGCAGCACGCGGAGGGCGCGCGAGCGGGCGCGCAACGCCGCCTCGGCCGCACCCCGCAACTGCGGCGGCGGCGCGGGAAACCCGAGCGCCTCGAGCAGCGGCGGGTCGAGCAGCGCGTGGACGAGCGGACGGCCGACGCGCTTGGGCAGCCCCGGGAACCAGTCGAGGAACATGTCGCGTGTCGCCACCGCGACGCGATGGCCCTCGTCGGTGTAGGCGAAGTTGGCGCGCTCGAACTCGACGTTGAACCGTTCGAGCTCCGCGTACTCCTCCGGAACGTCGCGGATGCCCATGTGGGTTCCGATCGCACGCCAGAAGTGGAACGTCGCGAGCCGCTCGGCGTCGAGCAGCGGCCGCCAGCCGAAGCGGGCGTTCCAGCGGATCGGCTCGAACACCATCGTCGAGAGGACGTAGAGATAGTCGTCGTTCGCGATCTCGAAGCGTCCGTGGATCCGGTTCATCCGGCGAAGGGCGCGGCGCCCGAAGTCGCTCGAGAGGCCGAACTCGCAGAACGCCGAGATGAGGATCTGGGTGTCGTCGTAGCGTTTCTGCGGCGCACCGGTGAACTCGCCGGTCGACGCCAGCAGTCGTGCGATCGAGGGAACGGCGTAGGTTCGGTAGAACGCGAGCTCGAGCGAACGCTGGGTGTCCCAGGGGAACTCGAGCGAGGCGTCGAGGAAGACGATCCGGTCGGCGTCGCGCTCGGGGTCGAGACGGCGGATCTCCCTCAGATGACGCGACTCGCGCAACGAGGGTGGCAGAGGGGACTCGAACCCCCGACCACCGGGACCACAACCCGGGGCTCTACCAACTGAGCTACTGCCACCGTGCGCAGGCATCGTATCGGGCGTCTCGCTTCGAACTACGATGGCGGCCCGATGCACCGCCCGCTGCTCGTCGCTGCCCTGCTCCTCGCCGCCGTCGCCGGCGGCACCGCCGGCGCGGCGCCCGGGTCGGCGTCCTGCACCGGCGCGGAGCTCACGGGGCGCTTCGCGGTCGTGCCCAACAGTGCCGGCGCGGGGAACATCGTCTACGCGCTCGTCCTCCGCAACCGCTCGGCCCGGACGTGCCAGGTCAGCGGACTGCCGTCGGTCACGCTCCTCGGCCGGCGCGGGAAGGCGTTGCCGACCCACGTGCGGGCAGCGTTCCCGAACGGGCTCACCGCCGTGCTCGTGCGGCTCGCACCCGGGCATTCGACCCGCGCGACCGCGCGCTTCTCGCCGGACGTCCCCGGCACGGGCGAGCAGACGATCGGAGCGTGCGAGCGCACCGCCTACAAGCTCGCCGTGCACGCGCCCGGCGGCGGCAAGACGATCGTCGCGGTCGCGCCGCCGACACCCGTCTGTGAGCACGGGCAGCTGCAGTTCTCGGCTTACACGCGCGCGTAGGCGGATCAGGCGGCGTGCGAGGCGCTGCGCGGTGGCTCGAGCCGGGCCGGCGCGTGAGCCGAGTCGCTCCGCTCGTTCCGGTCGAACTTGTCCCAGCCCTTGTCGTTTCGGAAGAAGCCGATCGCGCCGCGGTAGCGCGACCACATCAGGATGGGCCGGTAGAAGAACAGTTCGAGCGGCCCGAGCGCGAGCAGTCGCACCAGGTGGCGCAGGCGGTACGCCCGTGTCGAGATGTCCTCCATCAGGATCGCCGCGCTCGTCAGCACCGCAAGGCCGAACGACATCGACGTGAAGAAGATGATGTAGGCCTGCCAGGAGAAGATGCCCATCACCATCCCGGCGACGAGCGTCGCGAAGCCGACGAGCTCGAACACGAGGCCGAGCGCCTCGCTGAGCAGCATCACGGGGATCCCCACCAGGCCGACGAAGCCGTAGCGCGGGTTGAGAATCATCTTCCGGTAGTGCCAGAACGTCTCGAGGGTCACGCGCTGCCAGCGCGTTCGCTGCGAGACGAGCGCCTTGATCCGGCCCGGCGCCTCGGTCCGCGCGACCATCTCCGGGATCGAGAGGATCTTGTAAGGCGTGTTCGTGCGGCGCATGTGCTCGTGCACGCGGAAGGTCAGCTCGATGTCCTCGCAGCTGAAGTCCTTCGACAAGCCGCCGACCTCCTCGACCACGTCCCGCCGCCAGAGGCCGAACGCACCGCTGACGCACATCATGAACCCGAGGCGGCTCCACCCGAGCCGCGTGTTCAGGAACGACCGCAGGTACTCGATGTGCTGGAAGTTGCTCAGCAGCGTCCGGTCGATCAGTTCGCGATCCTCGCCGCGCGCGCCGACCGTCGTCTCGGGGTGTGACGCGACCGAGATGTGGCCGGTGATCCCGATCACCCGCGCCGGGTCACTCGCCATCAGCCGCATGCAGTTCAGGAGCGCGTCGGGCTCGTAGATCGTGTCGCCGTCGAGCAGAAGCACGTACCGGTAACGCGCGTAGTTGAGGCCGCAATTGCTCGCGTCGGCCTTCGTCCCTTGGTTCTCCTTGCGGATCACCTTCACGTGCTCGAACGTCCGGCTCCGGTACACGCCGGTGACCGGTGCGCACTCGACGATGCGGCGCTCGTAGTAGCCGAAAGGCTCGAGGTCGAGCTCGTGCTCGAGCACCTCGAACGTCCGGTCGGTCGATCCGTCGTCGACGATCAGCACCTCCAACTCCGGATAGTCGAAGTCGAGCACCGACTGCACGGAGATCATGATCATCCCCTCTTCGTTGTACGCGGGGACGATCACGCTGACCGGCGGCGTGAAGCGGGAGTGGACGAGCACGTCGAAGTTCTCGGCGAGGGTCTCGCGGCTGCGGATCGCGTTGTCGAGCGCCGAGATGATCAGCACGACCGCCGACATCCCGAACACGGCGAGCATGTAGCCGAGGCAGATCAGCGTGCCGATGAGGACGGCGTCCCGCATGGCGTCTACTGAGCGAGCTCTTCGAGCAGCTCGGCCGCACGGTTCGCGCCCGACGAGGTCGCGCGACGGACGGCTGCGGTCGCGATCGTCTGTCCGCCGCCCTCGAGGATCGAGCGCAGCGTACGGAGCGCGAGCTCGTCGCGCGGCGAGTTGTCGAGACGCTTGATCAGCTCGTCGACGACGCCGATGTTCTGCAGCACCTCGGCGGCGCCGTTGCGCACGAAGGCGTCGTCGCTCTTCAGCGACTGCATCACCGCCGGCGCCGCTTCCGTGCCGAGCTCCTGCAGCGATTCCTTCGCCGCCGTCCGGACCCACCACTTCGGATCGGCGAGCAGCGTCACGATCTCGGGTGCGACGTCGGCCGCGCCGAGCTTCCCGAGCGCGCGGGCGGCGTGCACGCGCACGAACCAGACAGGGTCGGAGAGCGCGTTCAGTGCAACCGGCGTTGCGAAGCGGCTTTCGTTGCGAGCAAGGCTCTTCAGCACGGCCGCACGGACCTGCGGATCGTCGTCGACGATGAGCATCGCGAGCTCGAGCTCGATCTCCGGCTGCGGGTAGCGGGAGAGGAGCGTCGCGCCCCATTGCCGGATCGCCGGGTCGGAGCTCTCGAGCAACGGTCGCAGCAGGTCGCTGATCGGCAGCGCGAATGCGTCGAGCTGCGCGGCGATCCGCGAGCGCGAGTAGCGCCCCTCGCAGAGCGCCTGCACGAGCATCTTCGCGCTGCCGAGATCGGCGCGCGCACCGAGGATCGACACCGCGCCGCCGACGACGTCGAGGTCGCGGTCGCGCAGAGCGCGTGCAAGCGTCGGCTTTGCGGTCTTCGTGTCGCCGAGCGAGAGGATGCGAAGCGCGGACAGCCGCTTCCACTTGTCCGTGTCGCTGCGATGCGAGCGGGCCTGGTTGACGATCCGGCCGCGCCGCTTCGCCAGCAGCCGCCGGGCCGCCGCCTGCGCGAGCGCGGGCGGCGTCGAGGCGTCGGCGGCGATCCCCGCGAGCGTCCGCCGCGGCAGGCGCGCGAGCGCCTCGTCGGGCGGCAGCCCGCGCGCGAGCCGGCGGTCGAGGACGCGCCGCGCCGTGTGGAACGAGAGGCCGGCCAGGTCGAAGAGCGCCCGGGTGACGACGACGTACGCCGAGACGCCCACCCAGAGGAGGACGAGCGCGCCGAGCGCGACCGTGTACGAGGACAGCCAGGGGCTCACGATGTCCCTTCGAATATCGACATCGCGGCCCGGAAGCTGAAGCGACGCGCCTCGGGCGATAATCGCGCTCGTGCCGCGACTCACGAGGATCGAGGCGGCCGTCTGGTCGGTTGCGGCCGTGCTCGCGGCGTCCGTCTGTCTTCCGGCGGTGTGGTGGGAGCCGCTCCACCTCGACGAGCGGATCATGCTCGAGTTCTCCCGCGGCTCGGTCTTCGGGATCGTCCGGAACGTCTTCATCGACCGCGGCGGCGCTCCGGCGCAGTTCATCGTCGAACGCGTGACGCTGGCCTGGCCGGGCGGCCCGGTGGGTCTGCGCGTGCCCTCGCTCGTGTTCTTCCTGCTCGCGCTGCCCTGCGCGGGACTCCTGGCGCGGCGGCTCGGCGGGCCGGCCGAGGCGGTCGCCGTGCCGCTGCTGCTCGCCGCCGCGCCGCTCGCAGTCGGTCTCGCCACGTTCGCCCGTATGTATGCGCTCTTCCTGCTGCTCGTCCTGGTCGCGTCGCTGGTCGCGATCGAGGCAGGTCGTCGTGGTCGGCGCGGGTGGTGGGTCGCCGCCGGCGCGCTCGGCGCCGGCCTCGTCTACGTTCACCCGATCGCGCCGCTCTACGCGGCGCCCGCACTCGCGTGCGGTGTCGTCGTCACCGACAGGCCGCTCCGAGAGGGTCTTCGCGAGCTGCGACCGGCGATCGCGGCCGCGGCGGTCGTCGGCGCGCCGTACGTCTACGCCCTGGCGGTTCTCCGGTCTCGCTACGGGGTCGGTGAGGCGGGGCCGGTCTCGACCACGGCGGGGCGCACGGTCGCCGAGGAGTCGCTGCGCTCGCTCTCACCACCGGGCCTGCTCGGGTTGGGTGTGTTCGTGCTCTTCGCGCTCGTCGGTGCCCTGCAGCTCCGGCGAGAACACCCACGGGCGACGCTGCTGCTCGCCGTGTGGGTCGTGCTGCCGATCGCGTTCTTCTCCGTCGTTCCCGCCCAGACGCGCTTCTTCGGCAGGTATCTCCTGCCGGCCCTGCCGGCGTTCCTCGTGCTCGTGGTGGCCGGCTGCCGGCTGCTCGGCCGGTACCGGGCCGTGATCGTCGGTCTCGTTCTCGTCGCGCTTGCGCTCGAGGTGAGAGCGGACGTCGACCGCGTGCGCGCGCTCTACGACCTCGACCTGCGGGCCTTGCCGACCATCGCTCACGACGAGGTCCTGTTCTCCTCGACCGGCGCTCCCGCGAGCCGCCCACCGGAGCTGTTGGACGACTTCATCGCGCTCGAGACGGGACGCCTGAACCGGGTCGAGGAGCTGCCGGCGATCGACCCGCGCTACGAGTCGGGGCTCGTCGCGAAGGGAGACCGGAACGTCCGCGCGTTCCTCGCCGGGTCGAGCGAGCTGCGGGGTGTCTGGGTGTTCCGCGGGCCGAGGCGGCGGGTGCGTGCGGCCGAGCGACACCTTCGTGCCGTCTCCCTCGTCTCGCCGATCCGCATCGGCCCCGAGCTGCTCGTCGTCACGTCCCGCGCGGCTCTCGGGCCCAGGCACCTGATCGAGCTCGGGATCCGGGTCCGGCGCGCCTGGGGCGTGACCACGCCGGCCGACCGTTGGCCGCGTACGCTCGTCGTCATCGACCGGGCCGCGCTCGGCTGACGAGAGCACGTACCGTCGCGCCGCCGACGAGGTAGAGGTGCTTCCGGTCGGTGACGACAGGCGTGTACTGGCCGTCGCGGAACGACCAGACGAGCTTGCCGTCGCGCGCGTTCAGCGCGATCGTGCGACCCTCGAGCGTCGAGAAGTAGACGAGTCCGTCCACGACTGTCGCGGAGCCCGAGATCCTGCCGCCGGCGACGTATTGCCACAGCACCGAGCCGGTTGCCGCGTCCAGCGCGTAGAACCGCCGGTCGTAGGAACCGACGAGCACGCGGTCCTGCCATACGGCCGGGGACGCGTACACGTACCCGCCGGTCTGGTGCGACCAGCGAAGGGAACCCGTCGTGGCGCCGTACGAGTAGACGCGTCCGTCCGTGCCGCCGACGTAGACGCGACCGTAGGCGACCGCCGCCGACGAGTAGAACCGCCCGGGCGTGCCGAGGCGCGTCTGCACCGAAGCCCGCCAGAGCTGCTTGCCAGTTGCCGCCGAGAGCGCATAGAGATGGTGGTCGTACGAGCCGACGTAGAGCTTCCCTCCGGCAGCGGACACCGCCGCCTTCACCGCCCCGCCGGTTTGCGCGGTCCAGATCGTCCGGCCGGTGCGCGCGTCGAAGCAGGAGATCCGGCCGCTCCAGTCCCCGACATAGACCCTGCCGCGGAGCAGGAGCGGCGACGACTCGGACGGGCCGGGCAACACGTGCCGCCAGAGCACCTTCCCGGTCGCGGCCGCCAGGGCGACGATCTCGCCGTCGCGGCGTTTGCCGGGCGTGCGCCGGTACAGGAAGGTATGGAAGACGATCCTCGCACCGACGGCAGGGCTCGCCGCCTGCACCCGGCCGGAGTCGAAGTGCCACGCCTCCTTCCCGGTCGCGGCGTCGACGGCGAAGAGAACGCCGTCGTTGTTCGCGAAGTACACCCGACCGTAGGCGACGACGGGCGGAAACTCGATCAGCGAGTGAGCGCGGAACAGCCACAGCTGCCGGTACGGCGGCCGGTGTGCGTACGGGGAGACGCGATCACGGGTCGCGTCGAAGCCGTACAGCGGCCACTCCACGCCCGGCAGCGGCGGCGGCTTCGGTTTGGGTGCCTCCGTCGAGACGAACTCGATCGTCGACGAGCCCTTCACGTTCCTGCCCGCCACCCGCTTCACGACCACGTACGCGGCCACAACGCCGACGACGAGGAGCAGGAGGAGAGAGAGGCCGACCACCAGCCGCTTGCGCGTCATTCGCCGTGACCCTACTCACAGTTCCCGCCGAGCCAGGTCGGAGAGGTTACGAGCGGGGGCGCTCGCAGCGTCGTCCGGGTAGCAGAGCAGTAGTAGTGCGCCCGGGAGGATTCGAACCCCCGACCAACGGCTTAGAAGGCCGCCGCTCTTCCACTGAGCTACGGGCGCGTGGCCGAAGCGTAGCCCCGGGAGGGGCCGCTTCTAGGTTCTCGCGCCGAAGTCGGTGGTGATGATCGTGACCGGACGGCCGCCGTAGACGCCGCCTGCGCTCTCGACGTGCACGGCTGCGATGCCGATCTCGCGCCAGTCCGGGCTCAGGATGTTCGCCTTGTGCTCCGGCGACTTCATCCACGCGGCGAGCGCCTGGGACGCGTTCACGCTCGGGGACTGCCAGAGCAGGTTCTCACCCACCGTCCAGCTGCCCTGCGGGACGGGCGCATACCAGCGCTCGATCCGCTTCCAGAACGCCCCACCCCCGGCCGAGTCGTGGGAGAAGTAGCCGTCGGACGCGAGCTCGCGCGAGTGGAACGCGGCCGCCGCCGAGAGGCTCGTGCTCAGCCGAAGCGGCTTGAGCCCGTGCGCCGTGCGAATCGCGTTCAGGCCACCCAGCACGCCGGCGTCGAGCATCGAGACTCCCTGCTGATGCCGGACGGGGGCAGGCAGCGCCGCGGGCACGAACAAGACGCCCACGAGAGACACGAACAAGGCAAGCCTGAGCACCCGCGCAATCACCGGTCTCAGGATGGGCGCGTGAGGGCCGTGCGCATCGCCCGTTCGGGGGGCTTGGCCTAGTCGCCTACGGGTCGGGGGCCGCGGGCTCCGGCACCGGGGCCGAGGCCGCCCGCCGGTACGCCAGCTGATCGCGCACGACGACCTGGATCGCGCCGGCCACCGGGATCGCCGCCAGGGCGCCGAGGATGCCGCCGAGCTCGGCGCCGACGAGCACGGACATCAGCACGACGAGCGGCGAGAGCTCGACGGTGCGGCCGTAGATGACCGGCTGCAGGAAGTGGTTCTCGAGCTGCTGGTAGAGGACGAAGAAGGTGACCGCGACGATTCCCGCCGGCACGGAGTGCAGGAAGGCGACGATCGCGACGATCACGCCGGCGATCGTCGCGCCGGCCAGCGGGATCAGGTCGAGGACGGCGACGAGCAGGCCGAGCGCCACCGCGTACGGCACACCCATGATCAGCAGCACGACCGTGATCGAGCCGCCTGCGATCAGGCTGATCAGGAGGTTGCCGGTGACGTAGCCGCCGACCGTGCGATAGATGTCGTGCCCGACCTTGCGCCAGCGGGGCTGCGAGCTCTCCGGGAGGAGCGAGTAGAAGCGGTCGGCCCACGTCCGCCCTTCGAGGAGCATGAAGAACGTCAGGAAGACGATCGTGACCGTCGCGGCGACGATCGTGATGATGCTCTTCGTGATCGAGAGCGCGACGCCCGACAGGCCGAGCACGCGCTTCGCTCCTCCGTTCTTCACCTGCTCGCGCACCTTCTCGACGACGTGGTACTTGGTCTCGAGGAAGCCGAGCCGCCCGCGTCCGTGCGTCACGTCGTGGACGTAGTCCGGCAGGGCCTGGACGAAGCCGTTCACCTCGTCGACGAGCTTCGGGATGAAGCTGGCGCCGATCCCCACGATCGCGACCAGCACGATCAGGTAGGCGAGTGCGATCGAGAGGCCGCGCGCGAGGCGCGTGCGCCGCTCGATCAACGACACGAGCGGGTCGAGGGCGAGCGCGAGGAACAGCGCGATCACGATCCAGGAGATCACGTGGCGCGCCGTCCAGATCACGATCAGCACCAGCGCGACGCCGAGCGCGATCATGATCGTGCGGAGGACCGTACGTGGCCGCAGGTCGATCACACGCACGGGCGTCACGCCTCAAGCATCCCGCCACCGCCGGACGTTGTTACGTTCTCTCCATGAGCCTCCGCACATCTCCCGCCGTCGAGCACGTCGCCCTTCCGGGCGGCGGCACGGTGACGGTGTGGGTCGGGGTCCCGGACGACCCGTACATCGACGACAAGTCGCAGCTGACGACCGTCGACGTACAGCTGCGGGAAGGACGGTCGGTGCTCGCGAGCGTCTCCACGGTGCTCGAGCCGGACGAGGTCTCGCAGGGCGAGGCTCTGGCCCGCGAGGTGCGCGCCGCGCTCGAGGCCGGCGACATCGGCCTGCACGCGCACGAACTCGAGCCGTTCGCCGACCGCCTGCGCTGACCCGGGACGTTCCGGCGGCCTCCGGTCGTTGATCGAGGGCATGGACGGCGGGCGCAAGCTCGGCGTGCTCCACGGGAGCGCGCTCTACCTCGGCGCCCTGATCGGCCCCGGTCTCCTGCTCGTCCCGGCGCTGGCCGCCCAGCGGGCCGGCGCCGCCTCGATCGTCGCCTGGGTCGGCCTGCTCGCCCTCTCCGCCCCGCTCGCGCTCACGTTCGCGGCGCTGGGCGTTCGCCACCCGGTGGCGGGCGGCGTCTCCGCCTACGTGCGCGAGGGCCTGGGCGAGGACGCGGCGGCGATGACCGGCGGCTGGTTCCTGACCGCGGTCCTGCTCGGGGCGCCGGCCGTGTCGCTGATCGGCGGCTACTACGTCGCGGCGTTGACCGGCTCCGGGACGGTGGTTGCCACCGCGGTCGGCTTCGCCATGTACCTGGCGGTGCTCACCGCCAACGTGCTCGGCCTCCGCGTCTCGGCTGCGTTCCAGCTCGCGCTCTCGACGCTGCTGGTCGTCGTGGTCGCGCTCGCGGTCGCCGTCGCGCTCCCGTCGCGCGGCGGCGACAACTGGACGCCGTTCGCACCCCACGGTTGGTGGGCGGTCGGCACCGCCGCGAACATCCTGGTGTGGCTGTTCGTCGGCTGGGAGGGCGTCGCGCAGCTCGCGGGCGACTTCCGGGAGCCCGAGCGCGAGCTCCCGCGCGCGATCGCCGTCGCGTTCGCCGTCGTCACCGTCCTCTACCTCGGCCTGGCCGTCGCGTCGATCGGCGTGACGAGCGCCACGGATTCGCGGGTGCCGCTCGCCGACCTGATCTCGGTCGGCTTCGGACGTGCGGGTCGCGACGCGACCGCCGTGCTCGCCGTCGCCCTGACGATGGGAACGATGAACGTGTATCTCGGCGGTGCGGCGAAGCTGGCCGCGTCGCTCGCGACCGAGGGAGCGCTGCCGCGCTGGCTCGGAGGCGACGTGCACCGCAGCGTCCCGCGCCGCCCGCTCGCCGCGATCTCGGTGGTCGTGATCGGTGTGCTCTCTGTGCTCGCCGCGGGTGCGGCGAGCACAGAGGCGCTCGTGCGCGCGACGTCGGCGCTGTTCATCGCCGTCTACGTGCTGGCGCTCGTGTCCGCGGTGCGGATCCTCGAGGGCCGCGTGCGCGCCGCTGCCCTGATCGCACTCGGCGCGACGCTCGTACTCGGGATCTTCTCGGCGTGGTATCTCGCGGTCCCGGTGGCCGCCGCCGTCGGATCGCTTCTGCTGCGCCGGCTCGTCCGCCGCGCCGCGCCGGTGTCAGCGCGCGGTCTGGGCCAGCGTGATCGCCGCGAGCACGACGACAGCGCCGAGCAGCTGTACACCGCCGAGTGACTCCGACAGCCAGGCCCAGCCGACGAGCGCGCCGACGACCGGCTCGAGCATCGCGACGATGCCGGCGCGCGTCGCGGAGATGTGCCGCAGTGCGCTGACGAGCAGGAAGAACGGGATCATCGTCCCGAGCACGATCATCCAGGCGGCGAGTGCCCAGACCGGCAGGTGCAGCGCGTGCAGGTGACCGCCGAGCGACGTCCTGTGCGTGAGCGCGTGCCCCGGGAACGACCACCACGGCGTCAGCACCGCCCAGAACACCGAGGCGAACCCGAAGCCCCAGGCGAGGAGCGAGACCGGATCGCGTCCTCCGACCACGTGCTCGGCGAGCAGCACGTACAGCGCATACGCGACCGAGCCGGCGAGCGCGAAGGCGACGCCGGCGGTGGACAGGCTCACGCCGCCGCCGAACACGTTCACGATCAGCGCGAGGCCGGACAGCGACAGCGCCAGCGCAAACCAGATCCGTCGGCGCACCGGCTCGTGGTAGGCGAACCGGGCCCAGAGCGCGACCAGCAGCGGGGCGAGGTATTCGATCAGCAGGGCGATGCCGATCGCGAGGCGGTGGATCGCGAGGAAGTAGAACCACTGGACGAACGCGAGACCCGCGACGCCGAACACGATCAGGTATGGCAGCTCGCGCCGGGTCAGCCGCAACCTGCCGGGTGCGGTCAGCGCCACGACCGCCGCCAGCCCGGCTGCCGTTCCGAGCGAGCGCACCTGTGCGAGGCGCTCCGACGACAGGCCGGTCGCGAGGATCGTCTTCGAGACGGCGCCGTTGACGCCCCAGAGGATCGCAGCGGTCGCAGCCATCGCGTAACCGAGCCGCGCGTGGCGGTGCGGCGCGCTCGGAACCGGGAAGGGCGCCTCGCTCATGGCCGCCGAACCTACCCTGTGCTGGTGGAGCAGCAGCGAGACGTGGGCGTCGTCCTGTCGGGCGGCGGCATCAACGGGGTGCTGATGGAGCTCGGATTCCTCGAGCGCCTGCGCGAGAGCGTGCTCTGGCCGCGGGTGTCGGTGATCTTCGGGACGTCGTCCGGCGCCCTCTCGGGCGCGATGGCCGCCCTCGACCGGCTCGACGAGCTCGAGGCGTTCATGCTCGCGCTGCAGCCGGACCAGACCTTCCGGCCCCACCGGCTGTGGCGCCTGCCGTTCCTCGGCCTGCACGAGTACGCGCTGCCGCAGACGGTCGAGGCCTGGTTCGGCGACCTGCACGACGTCGCCACCGCCCTGCAGCGCGCGCCGGTCGAGCTGGTCGTGCTGGCGACCGACCTCACCGACGACCACGAGCGGCTCGAGTCCGGCTACGAGCTCGTCTACGCGGCACGGTCCACGCCGCCCGACCTGCTCGCGCGCGCCGTGCTCGCCTCGGCCGCGGTGCCTGCGCTCGTCCTGCCGCTCCGCGTCGGAGACCGCATCGCGACGGACGGCTCGTGGGTGCGGAACTTCCCGCTGGGGCACGCGTACGACCGCTCCGAGGTCGAGCTGATCGTCGCCTTCCGCTACCTGCCGCAGTACCCGCGGATGGGCGTTGCCGCGCTCGAGCAGCTCAAGCGCCGGCTGCGCCGCTTCGGCCGGATCCCGCCGGTTCGCGCATTCGTCGCCGAGCTGGAGGAGGCGGAGGCGCGCGCGCAGCGCGGCGAGCCGGCGCACCTCGCGGACATGATCGTGCGGCTGGCCCGGGTCGCGATCGTCCGCAACACCGAGCTCGAAGAGCGCGGCGCCGAGCAGCGGGACGAATCGCTGCGCGAGCTTCGCGCGCTGCGCGAGGACGTGACGGCGCTCGCCGGCGACGACGAGGTGCTCCGCGAGGCGATCGAGCGACGGTTCGCGAGGGCCAGCTTCCCGTTCCGCGGCGACCGGATCGTGCCGCGGATCACCGTGCGCGGCAGCGTCGAGGGCGTGGGTTTCGACCCGGGGTTCCGCTCGAGCCCGCGCTGGACGACCGAGGACAAGCGCCTGCTGATCCGCCGCGGCTACGAGCTGGCCGCGGCCGAGCTCGACCCGCTCGACGCGGCCGGCGAGTCGGGACGGTCGGATTCGAACCGACGGCTTCCGCCTCCCAAAGGCGGCGCTCTACCAGGCTGAGCTACGTCCCGCTGCAGCGGAGTGTAGGCGCCGCGACCGCCGGCGGACGCCCGCGGACTCGGCCTACGCCAGCTGCCAGTCGCCGTTTCGGAGCAGCGGGACGACGTCGCCGTTCGCGGCGACACCGTCGATCTCGAGCTCCGTCGAGCCGATCATGAAGTCCGTGTGGATCGAGGAGTGGTTGACGCCGCGGGCGCTTCGCTCCTCCGCCGAGAGGTCGCGTGCCCAGGCGACGGCATCGACGATCGACGCGCCGAGCGCGATGTGCGACGAGGCGTTCTCGTCGAACAGGGTGTCGTAGAAGACGAGGCCGGTCTTGCCGACACGGGAGTCGGCGTCGACGAGGGCGACCTCGCCGAGGCGGGCAGCACCGTCGTCGGTCGCGACGTGCGTCTGCATCACGTCCTCGCCGGACGAGGCACGGACGTCGACTGCCCGACCTCCCTCGAACCGGACCGTCGAGGTCGCGCACGATCGTGCCCTGGATCTGGAGCGGCAACGTCGAGCGGACGACGCCCTCGGTCCGCCGTGCGTCGGGGGTCGTGAAGATCTCTTCGGTCGGCATGTTCGCGACGTGCTCGATCCCGCGCGAGACGTCGAGTGCGGCCTTCCACGTCGACTCGGGATGCAGTCCGATCGTCAGGTCGGTGCCGGGGCCGCGATAGCGCAGGTGGTCGAACCGTCGCTCGTTGGCCAGGTCGGCGCGGCGCTGCAGCTTGGCGATGTGCTCGCGCCAGGCGGCGACCGGATCGGGCTCGTCGAGCCGCACCGCCGTCTCCACCGCCTGCCAGAGGCGCTCGACGTCGGGCTCGCCGAAGACGGTCTGGGCCCAGCCCTCGTTCGGGTAGGCGACGATCGTCCAGTTGCAGAGCCCGTCCGTGAGCTTCAGCGACTCCTCGGCCAGCTCACGCATGCGCGCCTTGCCGACACGGCTGCCGTCGAGGTCGGCGAAGAGCTCCGGCTCGGGGTTGCCCGAGATCGCCATGATCGCGCCGCCGTTCTCGCCGAGCCACCGCGTCCGCTGGACGAGCCAGGGCGGCGAGAAGCCCAGGTCGTCTTCCGCGGCGTACTCGACGTGCGCCCGCCGGACGTGCTGGTCGGTGTAGAAGACGTCGACGTACCGGGCGCCGGCGGCATAGGCCTCGCGCGCGACCGCGCGCACGAGCGGCGCGTGCTCGAGCAGGGCGTTGATGCCGAGCGTCTGGCCCTGCTGGAGGTTGAGCCCGACCTGGACGGCGAGGCGGCCGAGGGCGTCGACCCTGTCTGTGGGCTCCGGCACGGCCGCACACAGTAGCCAGGCCGCGAAGAGTCGCTCGCCCTAGACTGACGCGCCGTGGGACGATTCGCCATCGCCACGCTTGCCGCTGCGGCCGTGCTCGCCGGCTGCGGCAAGAGCACGCCGACCTACACGCTGGCGAAGACGTCGACCTGCCTGCGGGACAACGGCGTCATCCTCGGCGGCCAGCTCGACTTCGTCGCGACGACGGCGACCGGCGGCGCCGTGCGCGCCCAGCTCCGCGACAACGGCGTAACGGTGGTGTTCGGCCAGACGACCGGCGACTCGGACAACATCGACGCCGCCTACCGGCGCTTTCACGCGAGCAACGTCGGGATCGACGACGTCCTCCGCCGCCAGGGAAACGCGGTGATGCTGTGGCGCGCCCACCCGAGCGACCAGGATCTGGCGCTCGTCACCGACTGCCTCAAATAGCGCCCTCTTCGTAGAGGAACCGCCGGAACCAGTAGGCGACGACCGCGAACAGCACGAGCGCCTGCTCGCTCGCCATCGTCACGCCCGCGATCTGCTGGTCGGCGAGCGGGCTGAGACCGAGCACGCGCGGGTGCGCAGCGACGTAGAAGGGATAGGCGGGCTTCGGCAGCAGGGCGAGCAGCAGGCCGAGCGGCGCGGCGAACACGAACGCCGCGAAGGCGTAGCCGGCGCGGAAGCCCGAGGCGAGCAGGCGCGGTGCGTCCTGGAACAGGGGCCACCAGAAGAGGACGCCGGTCGCGAAGTAGCACGCGTGCTCGACGTGGATCAGCCACGCCTGGTGATGGAGCGCCGCCTGGTACACGACCGGGACGTGCCAGGCGAAGTAATTGCCGAGCCAGAGCGGCAGCGCCACCGCCGGATGCGTCGCCCACCGCCAGGGCCGGAACCGCGCGACTGCCGCCGCCATCGGCCCCGAGATCCCGAGCACCGCGAGCAGCGGCGCCCATTCCGCGAGGATCACGTTCTGAAGCAGGTGCGCGGTCAAGAGATAGTGCAGCCCGAGATGGTGGAGCGGCGTCCAGAACGCAACTGCGAGCAGCGCCATCGCCCCGGCGTAGCAGGCAACGCGCCAGCGGGGAGCGCCGACACGGCCGACGGCGAACAGATAGAGCAGCGAGAGCACCGGGATGACGACCGTCGTGTCGACGTCCGCCTGCCAGGCGTAGGGAGAGTGCACGTGCGCGAGCAGCACGGGGCGCACACTAGAAGGAGCGCGCTCGCGATCTGCTGCCTCGCGGCTGCTGCGGCGGGCTGCGGCGGGCACCGGGCCGCGCCGCCGAAGCCGACGCCCGCCGCCGAGCGGGCGGTCGCCGGTCGGTTCGCACGGGCGGTGCTGCACGGCGACGCGCCGACGGCGCTGACGCTGCTCGCGAACCCGGAGGACGGCGCGCTCGAGGGCGTCGTCCGGGCTTCGGCCGCGCTCTGGACGCGCCGGGACGCCGTCGTCCGGCCGAAGCCGACCCACGCGGGCGATCGCTGGACGTTCCGCTACTCGGGCACGCGCGTCCGCGGCGACGGCGCGTACGAACAGCGAACCGGTCGGCTCGTCGTCGTGATCAGGGGCGTCGCGGCAGGCGCGCGCGTCGAGTTCTTCGCCTTCACCCGGGAGGTGACGGTGCTGCGGACGCACCACGACTCGCAACTCCTGCCGTCCGTACGCTGAGCGCCTGCGGCGGTACCCTGAGGCGCGCGCGGGTGTAGCTCAATGGTAGAGCTCCAGCCTTCCAAGCTGGCCATGCGGGTTCGATTCCCGCCACCCGCTCTTGAGCGAGGAGATCCCGCTCGCCGGCGGTGCCTTGACGGCGGGCGTCGTGCGGGTCGGCGACACCGTGCGCCGGCCGGCGGGGCCCACGTCGGAGCGCATGCGCGACGTCCTCCGCCACCTGGAGCGCGCCGGCTTCGACGCTGCGCCGCGCTGGCTCGGCGTCGACGACCAGGGCCGCGACGTCGTCTCCTGGATCGACGGCGAGACCTTCGTCGACCGCGGCCGGCTGCACCCGTATCTCGACGACCGAGGCGAACGTGTGACGTTCTCCAACGAGCAAGTCGCACTCGCGATGCGCCTGTTGCGCCGCTACCACGACACCTTCGAGGGCACCGTCGTCTGCCACGGTGACTACGGCCCGTGGAACCTCGTCTGGCGGGACGGTCTGCCGGTCGGGCTGATCGACTTCGACAACATCTACGCCGGCGACGCGGCCGACGACGTCGCGTACGCGCTGCGGATGTTCGTCGGCTACGGCATCGCGCTCGCGGAGCCCGGCGAGCTGGTCACGCGAACGACCGTCGCCCTCCAGACCTACGGCCGTGAGTACGACGTGGCCGCGATCCTCGAGCGCGAGTACGACCGCGCGGAGGAGCGCTGCCGCCGGAACGGGTGGCAGCGGCAGCTCGCGAAGCTGCCGTTCGAGCGAGCGTGGCTCGCCGCAAACCGCGCGGCGTTCTCCGAGACTCGCTGAACCGTCGAATCGGTCAGAGCCGGGCGAGCAAGGCCCGCAGCTCGCTGAGCTTCTCGCGGCGCAGGTCGTCGCGCTGCCCTTGCTGCACGCGCTCGACCAGGTCGCGGACGAGCGGCGCGAGCTCGATCGGGTTGAACGGCTTCGTCACGTAGTCGACTCCGCCCAGGTTGATGCCGCGCGCCCGGTCGCGCAGCTCGGCACGCGCGGTCAGGAAGACGATCGGGATCTCGTCGGTGCCGGGATCGTCGAGGAGCGCCTCGGCGACGTGCCAGCCGTCGAGGCCCGGCATCATCACGTCGAGCAAAATCACGTCGGGCTCTGCGTTCTGCGCCTGCTCGATGCCGGTGACCCCGTCGGCGGCCTCGATCACCTGCATGCCGGCAGCTTCGAGGTTGACCCGGCAGAGCAGCCGGATCGGTGCTTCGTCGTCGATCACCAGCACGCGTGTCGCCATCGGCTCGCCTATTCCCTCACCACGGGCAGCTCGAACGCGAAACGCGATCCGATTCCCTCGGACGAGTGAACGTGGATGCGGCCGCCCATCTCGCGCACGAGACCCTGCGCGATGAACAGCCCGACGCCGGTTCCCCGGCCGTGGCCGGATCCCGCCTTGGCGAACTTCTCGAAGATCCGCTCCTGCTCCGAGACGGCGATACCGACCCCCTCGTCCGTCACCGCGAGCTCGACCGCGTCGGCAGAACCGCGCGCGGACACGGTGACCGTGCCGCCGTCCGGCGAGAACTTCACGGCGTTCGAGACGAGCTGCTCCAGCACGTCGCGCAGCTTGACCGGGTCGGCGCGGGCGGGCGGCATGTCCGCTTCCACGTCGGCGACGATCCGGTGTCCGTTCGCACCCCCGACGTCTGCGGCGGCCGCGACGAGCTCGCCGACGACCGCGGCGACGTCGGTCGGCTCCAGCGAGACCGCGAGGTCCCCGGTTTCCAGCCGGGCGACGTTGAGCAGCGCGTCGACGGTCTCGGTGAGGCGTTCCGCCTCACGGGCGATGAAGTCGAGGAACGTCCGGCGCTCGTCTTCGCGGAACGTGACGTCGTCGCGGAGAAGCGTCTGGGCGAATCCGTAGATCGAGGTGAGCGGCGCCCGTAGCTCGAGCGACACGCTCGACACGAAGTCCGACTTCATCTGCTCGACCGCGTACTCGGCCGAGATGTCGCGGAAGGCGAAGATCCGGCCGGCGACGGTGTCCGAGGGATCGCGCATCACCGCCTCCGACAAGGCCAGCCAGACCTCGGCTCCCGAGCGCGTGATCGAGACGAGCCGCGTCGCAGCGCCTCGGTCGGACTCGAGGTCGCGTTGCAGGACCTCGAGCGGCGTCCGGCCGATCGCCTCGGACGCGGGCACGCCCGTGATCAGCTCGGCGGCGCGGTTCCAGAGGACGACTGCCCCGTCCCGGTCGACGACGACGATCCCGTCCGCGATGTTGGCGAGGATCGCCACGCTCTGCTCTCGCTCGACGGCGACCTGGCGGTACTGCTCGGCGTTGACGAGCGCCACACCGGCGTTCGCGGCGAGCGTCGTCAGCGCTTCGACCTCCTCGGGCCGCCACGCGCGCGCTTCGGGTGCGTAGACCGACAGCACACCGCGCGCCTCGTCGTCCGGCCCGACCAGCAGCACGCCGAGGTAGGCGACGAGCCCGGCCGCGAGTAACGGGTCGGCGAGCGCGTGGCCCTCGTCGAGCGTCACGTCCTCGATCACGACGGCAGCGCGCGCGGAGAGGACGTCGGCGGCGACGCCGTCGGTCGACGGCGAGCGGCTGCCGGCCGCCTTGCCGGCGAGACGCCCGGCCTCGGCGACGACGACGAACTCGTCGCGCACGAGCATCGAGACGAGCGCCGCCTCCGCACCGAGCAGGCTCGCCGCCTCGCGCGCGGTCGCGTCGAGCACCGCGGCTGGGTCGAGCTCGGTCGCGAGCGCGCCGCCGGCGCGGGCGAGCTGCTGCGACAGCGACCGCGCGGCGCGTTCGGCCTCGAACAGCCGGCTTCGCTCGAGCGCGCCGTGCGCGGCCGCCGCAACTTGCTGGGCGAGCTCGAGGTCGTCGCGGGTGAAGTCGCGAGGCTCGCGGAAGCAGACGAGCACCAGGCCGCCTGCCTCCGCGGCGACGGGAATGGCGAGCAGCGACTCGACCGGCGAACGCTGCCAGGCGGGCCCGAACCGCTCGTCGCCGCGCACCGAGGCGGCGGCGAGGACGTGGCCCGCCGACGCAGCCTCCTCGAGCGCCGGCGGCACCTCCAGCTCGCGCACCTCCGGCGGGACTTCGAAGCCGCCCGCGACCGCAAGCCGCGACCCCCGCCGGGCGAGCACTGCGGCGAAGTCGCCGCCGAGCGCCTCTGCCGCCGCCTGGGCGGCGGCGTCGTAGGACTCCGAGAGCGAGAGCGGCTCGCCGAGCAGGGAGGCGATCCGGTAGAAGCCGCGCTGGATCCGGGTCTGCCGGAGGCTGGCGGCGAAGCTCTCGGCGTTGCGGATGCTGAGCGCCGCCAGCGAGGCGAACGTCTCGAGCAGCTCCGCATCGTCGTCGCCGAAACGGCGTTCGCCGTCGCGCAGGCCGACCCCGAGCACGCCGAGCGTCTCGCCCGCCCAGACCATCGGTGCGACGAGCGCGCGCGAGAACCCGTCGTACGCCGGATGCGGGATCGCGCCCGTGCCGCCGGGCTCGGGCACGAACTCGAAGCCGACCAGGCTCGGGTCAAAGCCGTGGACGGCCGCGCAGCGGAGCACCCCCCGTTCTTCGTCCTCGAGATAGCAGTCGGCGGCGTCGGCGCGGAGGAGCGTCGTCACCTCCTCGACGAGCAGGCGCAGCACGGAGTCGAGCTCGAGCTCGCCCGCCACCACCTGCGCCGCGTGCAGCAGCGCCTGCTGCTGTTCGAGCGCCACCGCGAGCGCCGACGCGGAGCGCAGGCGTGCGAGCCCCAGCGCGGCCTCGCCGGCGACCGCCTGGAGCAGCGCGAGCTCGTCGGCGGTGAACGCGCGCCGCTCGCCGGTCGAGGCGGCGGTCAGCACGCCGATCACGCGCGACTCGGCGAGCATCGGCACGAACACCGCGCTCTTCGCGGCGACGCGCGACGCGAGCCGGCGGCTGACGAGCGGAGACCGCGGGACGTCGTAGACGTTCACGGGCGCCGCATCCGAGACGGCGTTCGCGACGCCGGACGGCTCCTGTCGCAGGTCGATGCCGACGGCCGGCCACCAGTCGGCCGCGCGTCCCTCGAGCTCGGCGTAGAGCCCCGTCGCGCTCGCGCCGCCTTCGTCGACCAGCGTGACGGCGACGAAGCCGACGTCGAGCAGGTCGGCGACCTGGCGGACGAGCGGGCGCGCCACGTCGATCTCGTCGCCCGCTCGTACGAGCTGTTCGGAGATCGCCGTCACGGCCTCGAGCTCGCGGTCGCGCATCGAGACGCGCGCCTCGGCGGCGAGCGTGCGCCCCAGCCCGCCGGCGACCGTGCCGCGCTCGCGCCAGCGCGCGAGCAGCAGGACGGCGGGCACGAGCGCGAGCAGGATCGCGACGAGGGAGAGCCAGACGTGGCCGCCGACAGCCCGCTCCTCGCGGACGACGAGGACCCCGAAGATCGCGGCGGTGCCCGACACCGCGGGGAAGACGAGCGCGACGCCCCAGTCGACCAGCTGCGCCCGGCCGCGGAGGCGCCAGAGCGCCGGCAGGGCGGCGCCTGCCACGGCGGCGTACGCGGCCGCGAGCACGATCAGGGGGACGGCGTTGAAGAGCACCGCCTGGGTCGCGTCGGTCACCGGTTTCGGGGAGATCGTACGTCCCAGAAACGATGGAGCCCGCTGCTCGGGGGGACGAGGCAGCGGGCTCCTCGTGATCGCTCGCCGCAGGCGTGACCCGAAGGCCCCCGCCGCGGCTCGCATCGCCCAGTGGACTGACGCTATCCCAGGACCCGCGGTCAGCGGAATAGGCCGAGCGGCCCATCTTTGTAAACCGGAACGGCGGGGAACGAGGGCTACGATCCACGCGTGGTCTCCAAGGTGCTCCTCGCCTCGCCGCGCGGCTACTGCGCCGGCGTCGAGCGGGCCGTCGAGACGGTCGAGAAGGCGCTCGACCTCTACGGCCCACCGGTCTACGTCCGCAAGCAGATCGTCCACAACCTCCACGTCGTGCGCGACCTCGAGGCCCGCGGCGCCGTCTTCGTCGAGGACGAGGCCGACGTTCCCGAGGGGGAGACGGTCGTCTTCTCGGCGCACGGGGTGGCGCCCGCCGTCCACGCGGCCGCAGCGGCCCGCCGGCTGCAGACGCTCGACGCGACGTGCCCGCTCGTCACGAAGGTGCACGTGCAGGCGCGCCGCTACGCCGCGTCCGGCTACACGGTCGTGCTGATCGGCCACGCCGGGCACGAGGAAGTCGTCGGGACGATGGGCGAGGCGCCGGACTCGATCGTCCTGGTCGAGTCGGTCGCCGACGTCGAGGCGCTCGGCTTCGGCGCGGACGCGAGGCTCGCGTACGTGACCCAGACGACGCTGTCGGTGGACGAGACGTCCGAGGTGATCGCGGCGCTGCGCCGCCGTTATCCGTCGATCCACGCACCGAAGAAGGAAGACATCTGTTATGCGACCTCCAATCGCCAATGGGCGGTCAAGGAGATGCTCGCCGAGATCGACCTGCTGCTCGTGATCGGGTCGCGCAACTCGTCGAACTCGAACCGGCTCGTCGAGACGGCGCGTGCCGGCGGCGTCGCGGCGCATCTGATCGACGATGCGAGCGAGATCGAGGAGCAGTGGCTCGACGCGGCATCGGTCGTCGGCGTGACCTCCGGCGCTTCGGCGCCCGAGAAGCTCGTGATGCAGGTGTGCGACTGGTTCCGCGCGCGCGGCGTCGAGCAGATCGAGCCGTACCGCCTCGTCGACGAGGACGTCGAGTTCCGGCTGCCGATCGAGCTGCGCCGCGAGCTCGCGCTCGCCCGCGAGCAGGGCCTCTAGGACTGCTGCGGCGCCGAGCCCGACTCCGGAGTCGTCGGGCAACGGCCGTCCCGGTAGTCGCGGAACCGCCAGCTCGGCAGGATCCACTTCCAGCGGCCGTCCTTCGCGATCAGGTGCACGGTGTGCACGACGTTGAAGCCGCCGGCGAAGTCGAGCGACACGTCGACGGCCTTGCTCTGCGCGAAGTTGCCGTTGCCGATGCCGATGGACTCGTCGTTCACGCTCAGCACCTTGATCCGCTTCGGCACGGCGACGACCGGCGACCGCGACTCGCACCCGACGTACTCCTGGAGCGGCGCCACCTTCTGATCGTCGGGATGCAGGTCGTTCCACACCTGCTCGTAGCGGTTGTGCGTGACCAGCTGCACCACCTTCACCGCGAAGCGGGCGGGGTCGTCCTTCGGCTTGGCCGTGCTGCCGCACGCGGTCAGCGCCAGCAACGCGAGCAGACAGGCGGCGAGCGCGGCGCGGCTCACGTGCGCTCCACCCGGAGCGGGCCGACCTCGACCGACACTGCGAGCGTCTCGGCCTGCAGCCGTTCCTGGTACGTCGCGACGATCTCCTCGTCCGGCAGCCACAGCTTGACCCGGTCGGTGACCGCGAGCCCCGACCCCTTGCGCAGGCCGTTCACCTCGTGGATCCAGTCGAGCAGGCGGCCCTCGCGACGCAGCTCGTCGTCGAGCGCGGTGTCGAGGGCGACGGTGACGCCGTCCTCGCTCGCGACCGCCCAGCCCTCGAGCCCGACGCGCTCGACGAGCACCTCGTGCGGCTCGAGCACGTGCCCGTCGACGCGGAAGCGCCCGCCGTCGAGCTCCTCGAACTCGCCCCTCGCGAGCCGCTCGCGCACGTCGCGCAGCGCCGAGCCGAGCTTCGGGCCGAGCACGGGCAGGTTCGGCTTCACGCGCAGCTCCGACGACTCGACGTCGCCGAACGACACCTCCTTGACGCGCAGCTCGTCGGCGATCTCGCCACTGTGCCGCTCGGCTCCGCCGGCCGGCCCCGCGACGACGAGGCGGCGAAGCGGCTGGCGCAGCTTGAGCTGCGACGTGGACCTGGCCTGCCGGCCGAGCTCGACGACGCGCCGCGTCTGCGCCATCTCGGCGAGCACCGCCTCGTCCGGCGTCTCGGCCTCCGGCCAGCCCGCGAGATGCACCGACGCGGGCCCCTCCTGCACGAGGTTGCGCCAGAGGTGGTCGGCGAGGAACGGCAGCATCGGCGCGATCACGCGCAGCGACTGCACGACCGCGAACCAGAGCGATCCGAAGGCCGCTTCGTCGAGCGAGTAGAAGCGCCGCCGCGACCGGCGGATGTACCAGTTGGAAACGTCGTCGACGAACGCCTCGAACGACCGGATCACGTCGACCGTGAGCGTCGCCTCGTAGCCGGCGGTCGCCTCGGCGACCAGCAGGCGCGTGCGCTCGAGCAGCCAGCGGTCGAGCGGCTTCGGGTCGGACACCTTGCCGAAGTCGGCCCACGACGGTGCATAGCCCTCGATGTTCGCGTAGTCGACGAGGAACTTGACCGAATGCCAGAACGTGAGGAGCTTCCGCTTGATCTCGTGTGCCGGCCCGAAGCCGAAGAGCAGGTTGCGGTCGGGCGGCTGCGCGCAGTACTGCCAGCGCATCACGTCCGCACCCATCTGCGCGAACGCGTCTTCCGCGTCGATCGTGTTGCCCCACGAGCTGTGCATCTCGCGGCCGTGCTCGTCGAGCATCTTCTCGTAGCCGAGGACGCGGCGGTACGGCGAACGGCCGGTCAGCACGACCGACATGAAGAACTGCGAGTAGAACCAGAGCCGGATCTGCTCGCGCATCTCCGACACCCAGTCGGCCGGGAACCACTCCTCCCAGTAGGCGTGCTCCGGGAGGTCCGCCGTCGTCAGTCCCTTGGCGGCGCCGGTCGCGTAGCCCTCGGGGACGCGCGTGGGGTTCTCCCAGCCGAGCGTCGCGAACGGGACGATTCCGGCGTCGAGCCAGACGTCGCCGACCTCGAGGATCCGCTCGACGCGCCCGCCGCACTGCTCGCAGGCGATCGGGACGCGGTCGATCCACGGCCGGCGCAGCTCCTCGAGCTGGTCGATGCCCTCGAGCGCACGCTGCACGAGCTCGGCCTTCGACCCGATCACGTTCAGATGCCCGCACGCGCACGGATAGAACGGCAGCGGCAGCCCGTAGTAGCGGCGCCGGGAGATGTTCCAGTCGCCCATGTTGCGCAGCCAGTCGTCCATGCGCTTGCCCATGTACTCGGGCACCCACTGCACCTCGGCGTTCTCCTCGAGGAGCTTCGGCCGGATCTCGTCGACCGCGATGAACCAGTCGTCGGCGATCCGGAAGATCAGCGGCGTGTCGCAGCGCCAGCAGTGCGGATAGGCGTGCGTGTACAGGCCCGCCTCGGCGGCGAGCAGGCCGAGCTCGCCGAGGCGGCCGATGATCTGGTCGGCGGCCTCCGTCGTCGTGAGCCCGTGCAGCCAGCCGTAGTCGTCGTAGAAGCGCCCCGCCTCGTCCACGGGCGTCAGCACGGGAAGGTCGTGCTCGCGCGAGAGCTCGAAGTCCTCGGGGCCTGCGCCCGGCGCGATGTGCACGACGCCGGTGCCCTGGTCCATCGTCACGTCTTCCCAGGGGACGACGCGGTGCTCGACCCGCGACCCGGGCTCGAGGTCGTCGAACGGTCCGCGGTAGCGCCAGCCGACCAGCTCGGCGCCGCGGCGGCGCTCGACGAACGTGTCGTCGGGAAACAGCTCGACCGCGACCCACTCGCCACCCTCGCGGCGTCCGTACTCCTCGTCGGGATGCACGGCCGCGGCGACGTTCGCCGGCAACGTCCACGGCGTCGTCGTCCACACGACGAGCGACTCGCCGGGCCGGTCGAGCAGCGGGAGCCGGACGTACAGCGACGGATCGGCGCGATCCTGGTAGACGCCGGCCTGCGTCAGCTCGTGCTGCGACAGCGACGTCCCGCACCGCGGGCACCACTCGGTCGACCGGTGTCCCTTGACGAGCCAGCCGCGCGCGTGGACGAGCGCGAGGAACTTCCAGATGTACTCGATGTTCGTGTCGCTGAACGTGAAGTAGTCGTTGCCCCAGTCCATCCACTGCCCGAGCCGCTTCGAGCCTCGCGTCAGGGCGGCCGACGACCTGACGACGACGTCGCGGCACTTCCGCGCGAACTCCTCGAGTCCGTACTCCTCGATCTCCGGCTTCGAATTGAGGCCGAGCTCGCGCTCGACCCCGACCTCGATCCAGAGCCCCTGGCAGTCGAAGCCGTTCTGGTAGCGCTGGTCGAAGCCGCGCAGGGCCTTGTAGCGCTGGAAGACGTCCTTGAGCGTCCTGCCCCACGCCGTGTGCACCCCGAGGGCGAACCGGTTCGCCGTGACGGGGCCGTCGACGAACGACCACTTCGACCCGCCCGCATTGTGGGCACGGAGCGCCGCGAAGGTACCCTCCCGCTCCCACAGCTCGAGCAGCTCGAGCTCGAGGGCGGGATGATCGGGTTTGTCCGGTAGCGGCGCGAGCATGTAGCGATCGTACCGAGGGGAAGAAACGGCGCCCCACCCGCGTTTGAAGATCTGAAAAGCCCCACGAAAGGAACGGTTTGAAACTCATGGCCACCGAAGCAACCAGTGCCACGTTCGACGCCGAGGTCCTCAAGTCCGACGGCAAGGTGATCGTCGACTTCTGGGCCGAGTGGTGCGGGCCGTGCCACGCGGTCGCTCCCGTGCTCGATCGGATCGCCGACGAGCACCAGCTGAAGGTCGTCAAGGTCAACATCGACGAGCACCAGGACCTGGCGCTGCGCTACGGCGTCGCGTCGATCCCGTTCATGGTGCTGTTCGAGGGCGGAGAGCCGCAGGCATCCGCAGTCGGCGCGATGCCGAAGGGCTCGCTCGAGCGCGCGCTCGGGCTCGAAGCTGCCTGAGCTGACGTAGCGGGGCGGAGGCGCGAAGCCTCCGCCCGAAGCTCCGTCGTCTAGTCCTCGAGGAAGGTCTGGAACGCGAGGTGCTTCACGAGGTACTCCTCGATCGCCTCGACGCCGTCCTGCGCCCAGTCGGCCACCCAGTCGCCCGAGAGGTCGTCCTCGATCCGGTGGAACGTGCCGCAGTCGTCCATGCACCGATCATCGACGCTCCCCAGGACGGCCGCATGAGCCGTTCGGCCCATTTTCCCTGGACTGATAGCCCAGGAGACGTCCCTCGTCCGAGTGAAATTCAGCGCCGCGACCACTCGCGGAGCACGTCGTCCTGCCCCGGAAACGCCATCTCGCCGGGCAGCTCGTCGGTCGAGAACCAGCGCAGCTCGGCGACGTCGTCCGCCGCGACGGGCTCGCCGTCGCCCGTGACGCGATAGGTCACGGAGAAGACGAAGCGGTCTCCGTACGGCTCGATGTCGATGCGCATCAGCTCGACGGGCTCGACCTCGAGGCCGGTCTCCTCGCGCAGCTCCCGGCGCACGGCGTCGCCCGGCAGCTCGCCTTCCTCGACGAATCCGCCCGGCAGGTCCCAGTAGCCGAGGCGCGGCTCGATCGCACGGCGGGCGAGCAGCACGCGCCCGTCGCGCTCGAGCAGGCCCTGCACGGCGGGCAGCGAGTTCGCCCAGTAGCGCTCGCCGCAGGTCTCGCAGCGCAGGTGACCCTCCTCCTGGACGAGCGTGCCGCTGCAGCGCGGACAGAACCGCCAGCCGTCGAGGATGCCCACGGCGGTGCATGCTACGGGCGTGAAGCCGCGCGTCGTCCTCCTCCATTCGGCCGTCGGCGACTCGCGGCAGTGGCGCCGCCAGGTCGACGCGCTCCAGAGCCGGTTCGACGTCGTCGCGCCGGACCTGCCCGGCTTCGGCAGCGAGCCGATGCCGACCGAGCCGTTCTCGTTCGTCGAGCGCATCGTCCCGCTGCTCCCGGGCGCGCTCGTCGGCAACTCCATGGGCGGCGGGATCGCGCTCCGCCTCGCGCTCACGCAGCCGGAGCTCGTCCACCGGCTGGTGCTGGTCGCGTCCGACCTGCCCGACTGGGACTGGGCGCCCACGATCCGCGAGTACTGGGCGCGCGAGGCGGAGGCGTTCGAGCGCGGTGATCTCGACGCCGTGACCGAGGTGAACCTGGAGTTCTGGATCGCACCCGAGCACCGGGACGAGCTCCGGCCGCAGCAGCGGCGGGCGATGGAGCTGCAGTCGGCACACGAGGAGCCGGAGGTGCTCTGGCCGGAGCTGCCGCCGCTCGAGACGCTCGCCGTGCCGACGCTCGTCGTCGTCGGCGACCGCGACCAGCCGGACTTCCGGGCGATCGCGGAACACGTCGCCTCGACGGTCGCCGGCGCCCGGCTCGAGGTCGTCGAGGGCGCCGGGCACCTGGTCGGCGTCGACCGGCCCGACGAGCTGAACCGGCTGCTACTCGAGTTCCTCGAGGACTGAATCGGAGAGGCGCGGCCAGGCGTCCGCCGCCCACGGCCCGAACTCGCGGTCGGTCAGGCAGGCGAGCGCGAGCCCCGCAGCCGGGTCGATCCACAGGAACGTGCCGCTGCGGCCGAAGTGCCCGAAGGTGCGCTGCGAGTTGCGTGAGCCGGTCCAGTGCGGCGACTTCGCGTCGCGGAGCTCGAAGCCCAGCCCCCAGTCGTTCGGCTCCTGCCGGCCGAAGCCCGGCAGCACGCCGACGAGCCCGGGGAACTGCACCGACGACGCCTCGTCGAGCGTCTCGCGGGCGATGCGCACCGGGTCGAGCAGCTCCTGTGCGAGGGCGACGAGGTCGCCGATCGTGCCCGTGGCGCCGGAGGCGGGCGAGCCTTCGAGCGCGATTCCGGTCGCGCCCCAGACCGCCGCGAAGTACTCGGCGAAGGCCAGGTCGGAGCGCTCCGCGACGACCTGGGCGGCGAGCTCGAACCCGTAGTTCGAGTACACGCGGCGTCGGCCCGGAGGCGCGAGCGGAGGGCCGGCCTCGGGCGGCGCGCCCGAGGCGTGGGCGAGCAGGTGGCGGAGGGTCGCGCCCGGCGGCCCGGCCGGCTCGTCGAGGCCGACGAGCCCCTCCTCGGCCGCGACGAGCACGGCGACGGCGGTGGCGAGCTTGGTCACCGACGCCCACGGGAACCGGCGGTCGAGCGTCCCGTGCTCCGCAGCCGCGCGGCCGGTCACGGCGACGGCCGCGTGGTCGCATTCCCAGCCGTCCACTTGCCTCAGGGCCTGCATCGGCGGCAGGCTATCCGGGTGGAGCGCCAACGCATCTCGTCGGGCGCCGCGTTCGAGGAGCGCGTCGGCTACTCCCGCGCCGTCCGGGTCGGCGAACGGGTGCTCGTTTCCGGGACGGCTCCGATCATGCCGGACGACGCCGATCCACCGCCGGACGCCTACGAGCAGGCGCGGGTCTGCATCGGGATCATCGAGCGTGCGCTCGAGGAGGCCGGCGCGTCGCTCGACGACGTCGTGCGCACGCGCATCTACGTCACCGAGCGCGGGCACATCGACGGCGTCGGCCGGGCGCACGCCGAGGCGTTCGGGCGGGCGCGGCCGGCGTGCACCGGCGTCGTGACAGAGCTGCTCGACCCGCGGTGGCTGGTCGAGCTCGAGGTGGAAGCAGTGATACTCCGCTCGTGAAGCAGATCTTTCCGTCGTCGATCACGGGCAAAGGTGCCGTCACCGGCGGCCGAGGCGCGAGCGTCCTCGACCACGCCTTCGGCAAGGGCGACCCGTTCACGCTCGGCGTCGAGGAGGAGTACATGCTGCTCGACCCGGAGACCTGGGACCTCGTGCAGCACATCGACTCCGTGCTCTCCGCGGTCGCCGACAGCGAGCACGAGGCGCGGATCAACGCGGAGCTGATGCAGTCGGTGCTCGAGGTGACGACGCCGGTCTGTCGCACGGCCGCGGACGTGGCGACGGCGCTCTCGCAGCTCCGGGCGTACGTCGCCGAGATCGCCCGGGAGCAGGGATGCCGCGTCGGCTCCGCGGGGACGCATCCGTTCAGCCTGTTCGAGCGCCAGCGCATCACCGCGCGCGACCGGTACCGGCAGCTCGTCGACCAGCTGCAGTACGTCGCGCGGCGCGAGCTGATCTTCGGCATGCACATGCACGTCGCCGTCGACGACCCGGAGAAGGCGATCCAGGTGATGAACGGGCTGCTGCTGCACCTGCCGCAGATGCTGGCGCTGTCCTCGTCGTCGCCCTTCTGGCGGGGCGAGCCGACGGGCCTCTCGTCGAGCAGGCAAATGGTGTTCGCCGCGTTCCCGCGCTCCGGGCCGCCGCCGCGGTTCCGCGACTACGCGGACTACGCCGCGCTCGTCGGGCAGCTGGAGCGCACCGGCTGCATCGCCGACTACACGCACATCTGGTGGGACATCAGGCCGCACCCGCGTCTCGGCACGATCGAGATGCGGGTCTGCGACGCGGTCACGAGGCTCGAGGACGTGGTCGCGATCACGGCGTTCTTCCAGGCGATCGTGAAGATGTACTGCGAGCAGTTCGAGGCCGGCAAGAAGATCCCGAGCTGGCATCGCCTGCTGACGACGGAGAACAAGTGGCTCGCGGCGCGCTACGGCCTCGAGGCGCCGGTGATGGATCTCGCCACGGGCCGTCGGAACCGCGTGCCGGTCGCTCAGCTCGTCCGCCGCACGCTCCGGGACGTCGCGCCGCATGCCCGTGAGCTCGGCTCGGAACGCGAGCTCGAAGGTGTGCGCGAGATCCTCGCCCGCGGAAACGGATCCGACCGGCAGCTGCGCGTGTGGAACGCGAACCGCGACATCGTCGAGGTCGTGCGCGAGATTTCGCTCGCGACCGAGGCGTCAGCGGTTCACGCGTAACGCGAACACGCGACTTCGCTGACCCACGCCCCAGACGCGCCGGCCGTCGGTGGAGAACGCGAGCGCGATCGCCGTGTGGTTCGGGCCTCGCCTGACGGCGAACGTCCCGAGCGACACGAACCAGGTGTGCTCCGCGTCGGTGACGACGAGGCGCTTCCCGTCCGGGGCCATGGCGGCAACGCCGGCGTTCGACGTCCAGGTGACGCGGGCGAAGCTCGTATGCTCGTGAACCGCGTGCGCGGCGACGTCGATCGCGACGACGCGGCCGTAGCCGACGCTCACGGCCCAGACGGTCGAATTGTCGCGCGACGGCACGATCGCCCACGTGATCGCAGCGTTGAAGTCGCCGACTCCCGGCAGGTCGATGCAGTGGGCAGACCCGGCGGCGGTGTCCAGCTCGTGGATCATCGCGTTGCCGTTGCTGCCGACGTACAGCGTGAACAGATAGCGCCCGTTCGGCGACGAGGCCCGCGCGAAGGGAATCCCCTGGATGAGCGCGCTCTCCTGCGGGTCCTTGAGGGCCTGACGCTGCAGCGTGTTCGTGGCGAGGTCGTACAGGCGCACCTCGTACCCGTTCTGGAGCTGCTTGATCAGGAACAGGTTACGTCCGTCGAGTGCGTCGAACTGCCAGTCGTTCCCTCCCAGCTTCACGGTGCGCTGCGCGCTGCGCGAAACGATCGCGAACGTCGTCGAGCGGCCCTGCGTGCGCGCGAGCACCGCGCGTGCAGCGTCCTGGGACGTCCCCACGAGCGTGAAGCTGCCGTGTTCCCGGAGCACGGCGTCGGCGACGCGCGACCCGCGGGTCGCGTCGAACCACGTGACGAGCGAAGAGTCCTGATGGACGAGGGTGTTCCCGGTCACGACGCCGGCCGGCAGCCACCACTTCGTCCGGCCCGTCCGCAGGTCGATCACGCGCAGCGGCTTGTCGGGCGCGCCGCGCACCGCCAGCAGCGTGCCATGCCCGAGGACGAACTGGCTCGGAGAGCAGGAGAGCGGCGAGCAGGCCGCGCTGCGCGCGGCGCCAGGCAGCACGAGCGCGGCGGCGCAGACGAGCAGCAGTCTCTTCATGTCATCAGTACACCGCAGGGACCCGATCAGGTCCCTCGCCCGTATGGACCTCGTGGACGACCTCCGTCGTAGAGTCGGCGGGTGGCTGAGCGCGCCTGGATCCGAGGTGCCAAGCGGGGCTCGGTCGCGGACCTCGAACGGCTCTTCCGCGAGCACTGGCCGCGGGCCCACCGGGCCGCCTACCTCGTCACCGGCGACGCCGCCGCCGCCGAAGACATCGCCCAGGAGGCCTTTCTCGCTGCGATCCGCAACCTCGACCGCTTCGACCGGCGGCGGCCCTTCGGCCCCTGGCTGCACCGCATCGTCGTCAACAGGGCGATCGACTTCACGCGTTCGCGCAGGCTGCGGGCGGAGGTCGAGCTCGGCGACGTCCACGCCGCGCCGGCCGCGCCCGAGCCGGACGACGGCACGCTCGCCCGGATCGCCGGCTTGTCGCCGGAGCATCGGGCGGTCGTCGTCCTCCGCTACGTGCTCGAGTACACGCCCGGCGAGATCGCGGAGCTGCTCGGGCTGCCGCGCGGCACCGTCAACTCGCGCCTCCGCCGCGGCCTCGACCGGATGAGAGGCGCCGAGTGACGCCGGAAGACCGTGCCTGGGAGGTCGTGCGTCGCGCGTTCGAGGAGCGCTCGCCGGCCCGCGCGAGCAGGCGGCCGAGCACCAGGCTGCTGCTGGCGCTGGTGGCCGTCGCCGGTGCGGCGGCGGTTGCGGTGGCCGTGATCACGCCGCCGGGGCACGCGGTGCTCGAGCGGGTGCGCCGCGCCGTCGGGATCGAGCACGCCTCGCCGCGGCTCGCCGCCCTTCCCGCGCCGGGCCGCCTGCTCGTCGTGTCGGCCGAGGACGGCGGGGTGTGGGTGGTCGGCGCCGACGGCCTGCGGCGCCGGCTCGGCGACTACGAGGACGCGATGTGGTCGCCGCACGGGCTCTACGTGGTCGCGACGACGAGCTCCGACCTGCTGACGCTGGACGTGCGGCACGGCGTCCGCTGGTCGCTGCCCCGGCCCGGCGCGTACTGGCCCCGCTGGGAAGGAACGCTCACCGACACGCGGATCGCGTACATGACGCGAGGCGGCCTGCGCGTGGTCGCCGGCGACGGGACCGACGACCGCCTGCTCGACCGCTTCGCCGGTGAGGTGCCGCCGGCGTGGGACCCGTCCCGCCTCCACACCGTCGCGTACGTCGCCGGCGGCGCGATCGTGCTCCGCAACGCCGACACGAGGAAGGTCGTCTGGCGGGCGCCGATCACGATCACCCCGTCGTCGCTGAGCTGGTCGTCGGACGGCCGGCTGCTGGCCGTCGTCTCGGGCCACAGCGTCGTCCTGCTGCGCGGCGACGGCAGCGTGAAACGCACCGTCGCGGCGCCGGCCGAGCGCATCGTCGATGCAGCCTTCCGCCCGCGGACCCACGACCTGGCGCTGTCGCTCCGGGAGCAGGGACGGAGCCAGGTCTCGCTGGTGCACGCCGACCGGCCGAGGGCGCCGCACGTGCTCTTCGCCGGGCCGGGCACCTTCGGCGACTTCGCGTGGGCGCCGGACGGAAGCTGGCTGCTCGTCGACTGGCCGACGGCGAACCAATGGCTCTTCCTCCGCGGCTCCCACGTGCGCGCGGTCTCGAACATCGAGCAGCAGTTCCCGCGCGGAGACCGACTCGGGCCGCAGCTGGAGCTCGACGGCCGCTGGTGCTGCCCGCGATAGGGTCGACACGTGCTCACGGTCGGCGACCCGATTCCCGAGGCGACGGTCTTTCTCGGCCCGAACGAGCCCGTCACCATGGCGGAGCTCGTCGAGGACGGCCCGAAGCTGCTCTTCTTCTATCTCTTCGACTGGTCGTCGACCTGAACGAACGAGCTCGAGCTCCTGCGTGACAGGAGAGACGAGTTCGACGAGCTCGGCGTCCAGCCGGTCGGCATCTCACGCGACTCGCCGTGGACGCATATCGCGTGGACCCAGGCGCTCGACCTGAACTTCGGGCTGCTCTCGGACTTCAACGGCGACGCTGTCCGCGCGTTCGGGATCGGCCAGGAGTTCCGCGGCTTCCGAAACGTCGCCAGGCGCTGCACCTTCCTGGTCGATTCGGACGGCATCGTTCGCGCCGCCTGGAGCTTCGAGAACAGCGAGCTGCCGGACGTCGACGAGCTGCTCGGGGCGTGCCGGGACTTGCACTCGAACGAAAAACCTGAGTAGATCTCCCCCCGTGGAAGACGCACCCGCACTCGAAGAGACGCAGCAGAGCACCGGCGCCTCGGCGAACTCACAGCTGATCACGGCCGGCCTGCTCGGCGCAGTCGCGGTGATCGCCGTCGTCTTCGCGTTCTCGTCGACGCTCCTGCCGAACGACTGGTTCGCCCTCTTCAAGGCCGTGCACGTCACCTTCGCCGTGCTCTGGGTCGGCGGCGGGCTGCTGCTGACGATCCTCGGCCTGGTCGCAGAGCGAAGCGGCGACCCCGCCGAGGTGGCGCACGTCGCCAAGCAGGCGGCGTTGGTCGGCGAGCGGCTGTTCGCACCGTCCGGCCTGATCGTGTTCCTGATGGGAATCGCGATGATGGTCAACACGAACTTCGGGTGGGGCAGGTTCTGGGTGGTGCTCGGGCTGATCGGCTATGCCCTCACCTTCGTCACCGGCATCGCCGTGTTGTCGCCGCTCGCGAAGCGGATCGCCGCGGCGGCCGAGACGAACGGGCCGGCTCACCCCGAGACGATCGCGTTGATCCAGCGGATCCTGCTGATCGTCCGCGTCGACGTGACGGTCCTCCTGATCGTCGTGCTCGACATGGTCACGAAGCCGTTCTCGTAGACGCCTTCCGGCCCGATTCCGGGTTTTTTACGCAGTCCTGACGAGAGTTTTACGGCGTCCCCATCACTTCACGACTGAAAGCCGACCGGTCGGGGCAACGCTGTACGCATGTCTTCGATCACCTCTCAGAGAAACCTGATCCTCCTCGCCCTGGCGGCCCTGCTCGTCGCGGCGCTGCCCGGCACGACCGCCGCGCGCACGAAGGCGCAGATGCAGGTCGGCTTCTACGACGACCCCAGCTTCCGCTGGTCTCCGGACGCAACCCAGAACCTCGACTCCGCCCAGGCGGCCGGCGCGACGATCGTGCACACGCTCGCGAACTGGGCGCAGATCGCACCGACGAAGCCGGCGAGCCCGCTCGACGGCGACGATCCCGCCTACAACCTGAGCGACCTCGACAAGTTCGTCGCGGGGGCAACCGACCACGGGATGCAGATCCTCGTGACGATTACCGGCACACCGAAGTGGGCGAACGGCGGCCGGACCCAGAACTACCCGCCCACGAACCTGCGAACGCTCACCCAGTTCGCGCACATGCTCGCGGCGCGCTACGACGGAACGAACGCCGAGCGCGGAGTCGTCACGCGCTGGTCGATCTGGAACGAGCCGAACCTCGGCCGCTTCCTCGCACCCCAGTACCGCGGCAAGAAGATCGTGAGCGGCGCCACGTACGCCAAGCTCTTCCTCGCCGGCTACAAGGGGATCAAGTCGGGCAACTCGAGCGCGCAGGTCGCCGCCGGCGAGACGTCGAACCGCGGTCGGAACCATCCGACCGGAAAGGTCGGCTACGACACCGTCGCACCGGCGACCTTCGCGCAGCTGGTCGCCAAGGCGAACCCGCACCTGAGCTTCGCGGCGTGGGCGACGCACCCGTATCCGACCGTCTACGCGCTCGGCCCCGGCCAGCGCGTCGCGTACCCGAACGTCGCCCTGTCGACGATGTCCAGGTTCGGCGCCGACCTGCGGAAGTGGTTCCACCGCCGCGTGCCGATCTGGATCACCGAGTACGGCGAGCAGACGAAGCCGGAGGACACGTTCGGCGGCATCACCTATGCGAAGCAGGCGGCCGACCTGCGGAAGGCGCTCCAGCTCGCGCACAAGGACCCGTACGTCCAGATGTTCATCTGGTTCATCTTCCGCGACAGCACGGGCGCAACCTGGGCGAGCGGCGTCGAGAAGCGCACCGGCGCGAAGAAGCCCAGCTACAACGCCTTCTCGAGCGAGGTCTTGAAGCTCGGCCTGTAGGCCTTCCTCCATCCCCACTGCGTGGTGAAGAACCGCCTCTAGCGTGAGGACGCTAGCCCAGGCGAGGCGACCAACGCCTGGTGGTCGCTTGCCGCCCATACTTCGGGCATGGACGACGAGCGCCCGCCGATCTGCCCCGCTTGCGGAGTGACAATGGTTCCGGTGGCACTGAGCGCACGGAAAGCGCGCGACGGGGAATGGATCTGCCTCGAGTGCGAGGAGACAGCGGATCCGGACGGCACCTGAGATTCACGCGACGTTCGCACACTCCGGCGCAGTGCCTCAAGGGACGTTCCCGAACGCCGGCGCCCTACGTCCGCTCACCATCGAGAAGTGGCACGACGCGCTCGCGGAACACCTCGAGTTGAGCGAGTTCGTCGGCGAGCGGCCACAGGAAGACGCGTTGGGCGCCCGCGCGAGCGTACGGCAACAGTTTCTCCGCGCATTGCTCTGCCGAACCGATCGGAAGTGATGTTCGCAGCTGCTCCTCCGGACGATTGAGCATCGGCGCCAGCACGTCTGTGAGCATCGTGTCGGCGCGAGTCCGGTCGTCGGTGACGTAGCACCACATCGTCGCGATGCCGTTCGCGAATCGCGAAACGTCGCGCCCGCGTGCCGCCACCTCCGCCTGGACGTCCGACCAGGCCTGGGCGAACAGTTCCGGGGTCGTGTTGTAGCCAGACGCGAGCCAGCCGTCGGCAAGGCGCGCCACGCGTTTGAGCCCCGCCGCCGATCCCCAGCTTCCGATCCAGATCGGTGGGCCGGGGCGCTGCGACGGCGTCGGGGCCAGCGTGATGCCGGCGGTGGAGTAGAACGCGCCCTCAAACGCGACGTCGTCGGCTCGCCAGTACGCGCGCAGCGTCTCCACTGCCTCGTCCAGCCGCTTCCAGCGCTCCTCGAATCGCACGCCAACAAGCTCGAAGTCCCGAGCAGACGAACCGGGACCGAGTCCGACCACCAGCCGGCCGCCGGACAACAGATCGATGGCCGCGAGGATCTTCGCGGTTGCTGCCGGTCCTCGAAGCACCGGCACAGCGACGGTCGTCGCGAGCGTCATCTGACCGGTGTGCGCAAGCACCGCAGCTAGCACCGTCGGCCCATCGAGCCATGGGCGCGAGAACACGAGATGGTCATTCGCGCAGAGGTGCGAGTAACCCGAGATCGCGTGCGGCTTCCGTGAACGCGAGCAGATCGTCGAGCGAGCGTTGCTCGCCTGCGAACGAGATCAGCGGAAGGTGTACACCGAACTCCATGTCGGCCCCTCCTCGCAGACGTTACTCCGGACCGGAACCGTTTGGCCTCAGCCTCGCGCCTAGGTGACGTGCCTACAGACGTTGTGAACGGCTGAGTTCTATCCGGCCCTCCTTTGAGGCTGTGGGTCTTCCCGGACTCACGCTCAAAGGAGGGCTCGGATGTATTTGCACGCTAACGCCAAGCTCGGACTGGCTGGCCGGCTCGCGCTCCTTCAGGCCTTTGGTGCGGCAAAGCGGCACGCGAATCCGCGATTTCCCGGACGTCCGTGCCGGGGCGGCCCGGCAGGCTGGGTAGCGTCAACGACTAAGAGGTCGAGAACGTGGGTTGGCAAGACTTGCGCCAGGTACCGGACGATCCGGGTCACGTCATGCTGACGTCCCCGGAGCTGTTCAGACGGTACGAGGTGAACCCGATTCTCACCGCAGCCCACTGGCCCCACACGGTGAACACGGTCACGAATCCCGGCGTCGCCCAGTTTGACGGCGAGACGATTCTGGTCGTCCGTGTCGAGGACCGCACCGGGCTCTCGCATTTCTGTGTCGCCCGCAGCGTTGACGGCGTGCTGGACTGGACGGTCGAGCCCGAGCGACGGCTGCTGCCCGACGTCGCATCCGAGGCGGAACGGTTCGGCATCGAGGATCCACGGATCACCACGTGCGGCGACGAATACATGATCGTCTACACCGGCTACTCGACTGCTGGCCCGCTCGTCTGTCTGGCGTCCACGCGCGATTTCGAGTCCTTCGAGCGACGGGGCGTGCTGATGCCGCCCGAGGACAAGGACGCCGCCCTGTTCCCCAAGATGTTCGACGGCCGGTGGGCGCTGATCCACCGGCCGGTCGCGATCCAGCCCAGGCATACGGCGCATATCTGGCTCTCGTGGAGCCCCGACCTCAAACACTGGGGCGATCACACGATCCTGATTCCCGCCCGCGAGGGCGCCTGGTGGGACGCCCACAAGGTCGGCCTCGGTCCGCCGCCGCTGCTGACGGCGGAAGGATGGCTTCTCCTCTACCACGGCGTCCACAAGACCCCCGCCGGGTCGATCTACCGCCTCGGCCTTGCCCTCCTCGATACCGAACACCCTGACCGCGTGCTCGCACGTTCGAGCGAGTGGATCTTCGGCCCAGATGCCGACTACGAGCGGATCGGTGTCGTCGACCAGGTCGTCTTCCCCTGCGGCTGGCTCCTGCAGGACGACGGCGACACTATTCATCTCTACTACGGCGCCGCCGACACGTCGATCTGCATCGCCGGGGCGAGCCTCTCGGGCCTCCTCGCCTGGCTCGCCCGCCACTCCTCTTGAATCTCGAGGGCGCAGAAGGAGCCAGCCTGTTCTGCTGAGTCTTCCGCTCCTCGGGCGTCCGTGAGACTCCGGGCCAGCGTTCCGCAACGCCAGGCGTCGAAGCACGGGCAGAGCCGCGGACCTACATACCCATTGCGTGGTACAGAGGTGCCGCTGAGCAGGTATTTCGCTTCGTTGGCCGGCCGCCGCGATCACGAGGACAACACCTCGACGCGGCTCCGCGACACCCGCGGGGTCATCGTTGTCGTCAAAGGCGCCGATCCTTCTCAGGGGTAAGCATCGCTGGCGCAGGCCAGGCTCTACACGCTCGTGGCAGTGGGCGGGCGGAAGCCTGAACAGAGGAGATCCGCACGCGTGATCTTGCCGTCGCCGATGGTGCAGAAGAGATGCTGCTCGACCACATACGCCTTGCCCTCCTCGAGCCCGGCGAACCGATACGAGACGTGCAGGCGGTCTCCGACTTCATCGCTGTGTGAGTCGAGGAGATGCAGCCCGGTCGAATCGCCGAACCACCGAGAAATCAACGCCGCCGCTTCAACCGCACCAGTGCGCTCCCTGAGGCCGGGCGGGATCAGCGCGCGAAACTCGACATCTGGAACGAAGCACTCCGCGAGCGCCGCCTCATCCTGCGCGGCGACGGCCCCCACCAATCGCGCTCCGAGGTCATCAGACACGCGAAGAGCCTACGCTGATTCAGGGGGATCACGACGCCTCGGGTGACGGACCCGAACACTGGTGCAGCCTGAGGTCCTCTCACCTGATAGCCGATCGCGTGGCTCGGGGATTGCGCGGACCATCGGCGGTTTCTCGCAAACTCACTGCCGCGCTCGATTCACGGCGACGCCGGCGCTCTCGTGAGCAGGACGATCAAACGAGGTCGAGGACGAGCTCGAGCGCATCGTCGACGGTCCGCATCTCCTCGTGTGTGAGATGCCCAGCGTGCGCGCCAAGTGCACGAACATCGACAGCGCCCACCATTTCGCACATCACACGCGTCGATTCCTCACCGAGGACAATCTCAGGATGGAAACTCGCGGCCGGAGTCGAGGTCGAGGTCGGACAGACGACGACCGTCGACAGCGCAAGCAGATCGTCCGCCTGGACCACGACGGCAAAGCGCCGGCCACGCTGCACGTGACCGCGGCGTCCAGCGATCACGATCGCGTGGACGTCACCGCGGACCACGCAGCCGCTCCATCAGCGCCACGACTTCCTGCGCTTCGGCGACGTATTCCGGATCCGCGATGAGCGCCGCCGCCTCAGCTGCCAGCCCGGCGCGTCGCCGCTCACGCGCAGCCGTCTCCGTGATCGCTTGCCGGGCAGCCTCCGCACGGGTCACGCGTCGCCGCCGCGCAAGCTCATCGAGAGCGCGCGCACCCTCATCGCCGAGCCGAAGAGAGAGAGGTGGCGGTGCAGGCGACACTGCGCCCTAGTGTAGCGCAAAACACGCTACACCATACGGGCCAGGCAGAATGCGCTCGTTGACACCACCCCGGCAACACCGCCGGCCGCCGACGGAAGCCAAGACGTCAACGAGTCGCACGGTTCCGCGCCGAGCCATGAAGACAATCACGCACGAGGAATGAGTATCCGAGCCATCTTGGGCCTCGCAAAAACGGCTTGATTACAAGCTCTGCGGGCCAGGTCGTCGCCTCTGCAGCCGGTCCCTACATACCCATCGCGTGATACCCGGAGTCGACGTACAACGTCGTCCCGGTCACGTTCCGTGCAGCGTCCGAGAGCAGGTACGCGGCGGCGGCGCCGACGTCGTCCGCGTCGATGTGCCGGTGCAGCGGCGCGCGCTCCTCGACGATCGACTCCATCGTCGGGAAGCCGGCGATCGAACGCGCCGCCAGCGTCCTGACAGGGCCGGCCGAGACCGCGTTGACACGGATGTTCTTCTGCCCGAGATCCCATGCGAGGTACCGGACCGAGGCGTCCAGCGTCGCCTTGGCGACGCCCATCACGTTGTAGTGCGGAACCGCACGCTCACCGCCCAGGTAGGTCATCGTCACGATCGAGCCGCCGCCCGCCGCCTCCATGAGCGGTTCCGCCGCCCGCGCGGTCGCGACGAGCGAATAGGCGCTCACGTCGACGGCCATCCAGAAGCGGTCGCGGGGCGTGTCGGTGAAACGTCCCTCGAGATCCTCGGCCGCCGCGAATGCAACGGAGTGCACGAGGATGTCGAGCTGTCCGCCGAATGCGGCCCCGACCTCGTCGAAGACGCGCCCGATGGCAGCGTCGTCGCGGACGTCGAGCTCCGTCACGAGCGGGCTCTCGACCGAGGCCGCCAGCTCGCGCACGCCCTTCTCGATCCGCTCGCCCTGGAACGTGAAGGCGAGCGTCGCGCCGCCGTCGGCGAGGCGCTTCGCGATCGCCCAGGCGATCGACCGCTTGTTGGCGACGCCGAGGATGAGCGCTCGCTTGCCCTGAAACACGGCGCGACTCTAGTCGAACGACGCTTCGGCTACTGTGGCTCCTCCTTGCGCCGCCTCCTTTTCGTCTCGGCGGTCATCGCCCTCGCGGCGGCGACGTCGGCCACCGCTGCGCTCCAACCCCTGCGGCCCGACTTGCGCGAGGCGGCGAAGCCGCGCGTCCGCGCGGGGGTGATCCACGTGCCGGCAGCGCACCAGCAGGGCCTCACGCGGGTGATCGTCCGGCTGCAGGCCCCGCCGCTCGCCGCGTGGAGCTCGAACCGCACGCTGTCGTCGGCGGCGCGCACGCATCGTCTCGACGTCTCCAGCGCCAGCTCGCGCACCTACCTCGCTCAGCTCGCCCGGCTGCAGGCCGCCGCCGTGGCGCAGGTCGAGGCGGCGATCCCGAGCGCTCGTGTCCAGGAGCACTACCGCGTGATCCTCGACGGATTCGCGCTGTCGCTCCCGGAGCGCAAGCTCCCGGCCCTGCTGCGCCTGAAGGTCGTCGACAAGGTGTATCCGAGCCTCGGGTACTTCGCGACGATGGACCGGGGGCCACAGGTGATCGACGCCACCCAGCTCGAGAACGCCACCGGTGACGCCGGGCAGGGCATGAAGATCGGCGTCGTCGACACGGGCGTGGATCCGACGAGCCCCTTCCTCGCGCCGGCCGGCTTCTCGTACCCCGACGGGTTCCCGAAGGGCGACGCGAAGCTGACGACGCCGAAGGTGATCGTGGCGCGGGTCTTCCCCGGCCCCGTCCGCGACGCGTCGAGCGAGAAGGCGTTCGACAACACCGAGCCGCACGGGACGCACGTCTCCGGCATCGCAGCCGGCGACTCCGGCACGAATGCGCCGGCCGGGCCCGATCATCCGGCGACCAGCGGGCTCTCGGGCGTCGCGCCGAAGGCGTGGATCGGGAACTACCGCGTATTCACCGTCCCCACCCCGCTCGGCCACGAGGCCAACACGCCGGAGATCGTGGCGGCGTTCGAGTCCGCGGTCACCGACGGGATGAACGTCATCAACTTCTCGGGCGGCGGACCGCAGACCGATCCTGCCAACGACGCGATGTACGAGGCGGTGCACAACACGGTGCTCGCCGGCGTCGTCCCGGTGATTGCGGCGGGTAACGACCGGGAGGACTTCGGTTACGGCACCGCCGGCTCGCCGGGCAGCACGCCGGACGCCCTCACGGTCGCCGCCGTCTCGAACTCACACGTGTTCGCGCCGGCGCTCTCCGTGCAGGGCGGGCCGCCGAGCCTCGGCGCCGTCCCGATCCAGGGCTCCGGCGTCAAGTTCCCGGCCGCCTGGTCGACGCTCGACCAGACCGTCGCCGACGCAGGCTCGATCGTCGGCACCGACGGCAAGCCGGTCGATCCGTACCTCTGCGGCACGGCGGCCGCGCCGAACACGAGCGCCGGCACGCTGCCGGCGGGCTCGCTGAAGGGCAAGATCGTGCTGCTCCTGCGCGGCAGTTGCACCTTCCTCTCGAAGGCGGAGCGCGCGGTCCGCGCGGGTGCGACGGGGATGATCTTCGTCGACAACCGCCCGGGCGAGGCGAACTTCATCCCGATCGCGCTGCCCGTGCCGGCCGGGATGATCTCCGACCTCGACGGGAAGACGCTGCGCGCCTACATGGCGGGGAACGGCGGCCAGGCGACGATTCGCGTGTCCAGCTCGATCCAGGAGATCCAGACCGGACGGTCGGGCGTGATCACGAGCTTCTCGTCCGCCGGCCCGACCGCGTTCGGCTACGAGCTCAAGCCGGACATCTCCGCCCCCGGCCTCGACGTCCTCTCGTCGACGCCGCCGCGCACCACCGGCTCGACGTTCTCCGTGTTCGCGGGGACGTCGATGGCGACGCCGCACGTCGCCGGCGCCGCTGCGCTGCTGCTCGAGCGTCACCCGAGCTGGGCGCCCTGGCAGGTGAAGTCCGCCTTGATGTCGACCGCCGCGGCCGCCTGGGCCGACACCGCGCGCACGCAGGAGGCAACGGTACTGCTCGAAGGTGCCGGCCTCGCCGACGTCGCCGCAGCCGACGACCCGAAGATCTTCACGGCTCCGCAGTCGCTGTCGTTCGAGCGGATCGACGTGAACACGGGGAACCAGGTCAAGTCGATGCTCGTGCTCGCGACCGACGCGGGCGACGGCGCCGGCACGTGGTCGATCTCGGTGTCGCCGCAGGCGCAGACGAACGGCGTCGAGATCGACGTCCCGCAGCAGGTCTCGGTCGCGCCCGGCGGACAGACGGCTCTGCCGGTGGTCGTCCGGGTCGCGGCCGGCGCGACGACGGGTCAGAGCTCGGGCTTCGTCGTCCTGAGCGGCGCGGGCGTCACGCGTCGGATCCCGTACTCGTTCCTCGTCGAGCGCCCCGCTCTCGCGTCGATGACCGCCGTCAGGCTGCAGAAGCTCCAGACCGGCAACACGAACACCGGCGTCAGCCACGTCTCGTCGTATTGCTGCCCGTCCGCGCCCTTCGGCCCGGCGCCGACCTTCACCGGCCCGCCGATGAACGAGGACGGCGCCGAGCACCTGTACTGGACGTCGATCGACCAGCCGGTCGTCAATTTCGGCGTCTCGGTGCTCGCCGCGTCGCCGGGCTCGCTGATCGACCCGTTCGTGCTCGGGTCGAAGGACGAGAACGACGTCCAGGGGTACGCAGGGATTCCGACGGACGTGAACGACCTGACGTACGACGCGAACCTCGACATCGGCGCCGCCGGCGCGCAGTTCCCGCGGCTGCAGCGCTTCTACGTCGCAGTCGACTCGCGCGCCGACCCGTTCACCGACAAGCCGCTCAAGGGCTCGTACCTCCTGAACGCGTGGATCAACGACGTCACTCCGCCCACGGTGCGCCTGCTGACGCGGCGGGTCAGCGCGGGACGCCCGCTGATGGTCGCCCAGGTCGACGACGCCGGCGCCGGCGTCGACCCCCTGTCGCTCGTCTTCAACTACAAGGGCGTGATCATCGGCGCGTCGGCGTACGACCCGCTCAGCGGCATCGCGGTCTTCGGCCTGCCGAGCCAGGCGCCGAAGCTGACGCCGGGCACGACCAAGTCCCTGATCGTCGCTGCCGACTACCAGGAGGCGAAGAACATCGACACCGTCGGCTCGAACCTCTACCCGAACACGGCGTTCCGCTCGACGAACGTCAAGGTCGTCGACGGTCCGGCCGTCACGTGGGTCGAGCCGCCCGCGAACGTGTGCGCGCTCAAGCGGGACCGGCTGGTCGTCGTCGCCGGCTCGACCACCAAGGTGCTGAAGACGGAGTTCCGCGACGGTGATCGCCTGATCGGCACCGACACGACCGGGCCGGGCGGGATCTTCTCGGTCAACTGGGCGACGGGCAGCCTGGCGAAGGGCGCGCACCAGCTGACGGCGACCGTGGTCGACCGTTCGGGCCGCAAGGCCGTCGCCGCCCGGCAGCTTCGCGTTTGCAAGTAGCCGTCGTCTCGGGCGCCTCGTCCGGGATCGGCGCCGAGCTCGTCCGCGAGCTGCGCGCCCGCGGTTGGCGCACGGTGGGCCTGTCACGTCGCGAGTCCACTGCCGACGAGCACGAGCCGTGCGACGTCGCCGACCGCGGCGCAACCGAGGCCGTCGCCGCGCGTGTGCTCGCGCGGCACCCGCGCATCGACCTGCTCGTCTGCAATGCCGGCATCCGCGGGGGCGGCGGCTTCCTGACGGCGCCGCTGGACCGGATCGAGGCGACCGTGCGCACCAACTACCTCGGAGCCGTGTGGACCGTGCTCGCGTTCCTGCCCGGGCTCGGCGCCGGCTCCCACGTCGTGAACGTCGTCTCCGTCGCCGGAACCGTCGCCGGCGGGCCGTACTCCGCCTCGAAGCACGCCCAGCTCGCGTTCTCGCGCTCGCTGGCCGTCGAGCTCGCGCCGCGGGGCGTCGCCGTGCACACGGTGAATCCCGGCTTCGTCGAGACTCCCGGCTTTCCGCAGCTGGAGCGGTTCGGCCCGATCGCTGGGAAGCTGGTCGCCGAGCCGTCGCTCGTCGTGCGGCGGCTCCTCGACGCCGTCGAGCACGGCCGGCCCGAGATCGTCGTGCCGCGGTGGTACCGGCCCGCGGCGTGGGTTCAGGCGCTGCTGCCGGGCACGCTGGCCCGCAACCGGGCGCGCCGGCGGCGCCGAAGCTCGTAACAGCCTGTTACTTACTCAGGACGTACCAGCCGACGGCCGGCTCGTAGCGGCGCGGCGCGAGCCCCCTCGCCTTCTCGCGCTCCGGCCCGGAGCAGCCGGCCAGGTCGAGGTAGGCCTCGAGGTCGCGTGTCTCGGCGACGATGTCCCCACGCCGAAGGACGAGGCTGTTGGCATCGAAGAGACCGCGCAGGTCCTGATCCGACAAGAGGCGGCTCGTCGTCGCGTCACGGGCGCGCTCGAAGGCGTTCAGCTCGACCGCGGCGAGCGGATCGACCGGGGCGAGCTGGTCGACGACGAGCAGGGTGCCCCCGGGGCGCGTCACGCGGGCCAGCTCGGAGAGCAGCAGCTCCGGCCTCGGAGTGTGGTGGAGCGCGCGCAGCGTGCCGGCGAGATCGAAGCTGTAGGACGGGAGGTCGAGGTGCTCGCCGTCGCCGACGAACGCGGAGACGTTGTCCGGAGCGGCGGCACGCAGGCGCTCGACCGCGGCTTCGTCGCGCTCGATCGCGACGACCTCCTGTACGCGCGGCGCGAGAGCGAACGCGAGCGCTCCGAGCCCCGCCCCCACGTCGAGCGCGCGCTCGGTCCCGTCGAGCGACGGGAGCAACGTGTCGAGCCGGGAGGCCAGGTCTGCGGCACGCTCGGCCTGCAGCGCGGCTCGCCGCTCGAGCGAGCTCATCGATTCACCACGGTGCGAACGGTACGGGTCGGAGCCGCCCCGATCGCGCACGCCAGCTCGTAGTTGATCGTCTCGGCGACGCGCGCGTGCGCCTCGAGGGGGATGCCGGGCCCGACCAGAGTGACCTCCGTCCCGGCCGCGAGCTCGCCTGCGAGCTCCACGGCGATCGCGTCCATCGAGACGACACCCACGACGCGGCGGGGCTCGCCGCCGACGACCACCTCGGTGCCCGACAGGTCGCGCCGGAACCCGTCGCCGTAGCCCACCGGCACGATGCCGATCCAGGTGTCGCGCCCGGCGACGAAGCGCCGCCCGTAGCCGGTCGACTCGCCGGGACGCAGCAGGCGCACCTGCGCGACCTCGCTGCGCCACGCGAGGACGGGAACGAGGCCGTCGGCGGCCGCGTCGCCGCCGAACGGAGAGAGGCCGTAGAGCGCGATCCCGCACCGCGCCGCGTCGAAGCGCGACTCCGGCAGGCGCAGGGCGGCGGCGCTGTTCGCGGCGTGGCGCACGACGGTCCGCGGCAGCGACTCGGTTGCGGCGCGGAAGCGCTCGAGCTGGACCTGCGCGAAGCCGACGTCGCTGTCGGCGGTCGCGAGATGAGTCATCACACCGGCGACGTCGCGTGCCGACGCGGGCAGCTCTCCCAGTCCCCACCGCCCCATCCCGGTGTCGAGCTTGAGGTGGACCTCGACGCCCTCGGGAATGTGGTCGTCGGCCACCGTCAGCGCCAGGCGTGCGTCGCGCGCGGAGGCCACCTCGGCCGGCGAGGCCGGCCCCAGCACGAGGATCCGCGTCGCCGGCAGGACGACCCGGAGCGCCAGGCCCTCGGCGACGGTCGCGACGCACAGCGCCGTGGCCCCCGCCTCCACCGCGGCACGAGCGCAGTCGACGGCGCCGTGGCCGTACGCATCCGCCTTGACGACGGCCCAGAGCTCGACGCCGTCGAGCACGCGCACGAGTGTGCGGACGTTCTGCCGCAGCGCGGCGAGGTCGATCGTGAGCTCGCTGCGGCCCACGATCTACCCGGTCGCGAGCGGCGCGCGCTGCAGTCCTTGCCCGGCGAGCGCTCGCTGCAGTCCCGGAAGCAGATCCGAGGCGATCGCGCCGGGCTGCGGATCGATCAGCTCCGCCGCGACGCCGTGCGCCACCGCAGCCGCGGCTGCGGCCAGCTGCGCCTCGAGCCCCTTGGCGAGGAATGCCGCGACGATGCCGGTGAGCACGTCTCCCGTGCCCGCAGTCGCGAGCGCCGGCGTGCCGTAGCTCGCCACCAGCACCCCGGCCCGCGGCGTGGCGACGAGCGTGTCGTGCCCCTTCAGCAGCACGACCGAGCCGAACCGCGAGGCGGCCCGGCGCACGGCATCCAGCCGGTGAGCCCCCACCTCGGCGCTCGTCGCTCCGAGCAGCCGGGCGAGCTCGCCCGCGTGCGGCGTGAGCACTGTCGGCGCCGTGCGGGCGAACGGCTCGAGCTCCCAGAGCGCGTCCGCGTCGAGCACGACCGGAAGCTCGAGGCGCTCGAGCAGGACGCGCACGAGCTCGACGGTGCCGTCGGTCCGGCCAAGGCCCGGGCCGATCGCAACCGCGTCGGCCTTCTCCGCGGCAGCGAGCACACCGTCCGCCGAGCGTGGGAGCAGCCGGCCCGCCGAGTCCTCGGGGAGTGGATGCTTGACGACCTCGAGCAATCTCGTCTCCAGCACCGGCAGCGCCGATTCCGGCGCTGCCACCGCGACGTAGCCCGCGTCGGCGCGGTAGGCGCCGAGCGACGCGAGCATCGGCGCCCCGGTCAAGCCCCGCGAGCCGCCGACCACGAGCACCGAGCCCGCCGAGTACTTCGTGGACTCGCTCTGCTTGCGCGGCACCTCGAGCAGCACCGAGGCCGGAACGAGCGAATGCTCGTGCTCACGCGGACGGAGACCGAGCGGCGCGACCGTGACGGCACCGGCGTGCAGTCGCCCCGGCGCGACGGCGAGCCCGACTTTCGCGGCGCCGAACGTCACCGTCGCTGCGGCGCGCACTGCGGCGCCCGCGACCTCGCCCGTGGAGGCATTCACGCCCGAGGGGACGTCGATCGCCACGACCGGGCAGCCCGCCGCGTTGATCAAGCCGATCATCCGCACAGCGTCCTCGCGCGGCGCGCCGTCGAGCCCGATGCCGAGCAGCGCGTCGACGATCACACCCGGGCTGCCGAGGTCGCCCACGCCTTCGACGAGGAGCACCTCGCGTCCGGCCTCACGGAGGACGCGCGCGCAGATCTTGCCGTCCCCCCCGTTCTTGCCCTTGCCGCAGACGACCGTGACCGCCCCGGGGAACGAGCGCAGCACGAGCTCCGCCACCGCAGTGCCCGCACGCTCCATCAGCTCGTCGAGGGAACCGGGGTAGGCCTCCTCCGCCGCCCGGGTCTCCTCGGCCGTGAGCAGCGGCAGCAGCCGCATCAGGCGTCCACCACGACCGCGACCGCGGCCGCGAGCTCGCGTGAATGGGTCATCGACAGCTCGATCTGGCCGGCGCCGACGCGCTCCGCCCACGCGGCCGTGCGACCGGCGAGGTGGACGCCCGGCTTCGGCCGCCCGCGAATCTCGATCTCCTTCCAGGTGAAGTAGACGCCCGACCCGAGCGCCTTCCCGACCGCCTCCTTCGCCGCGAAGCGTCCCGCATAGTGCTGCGGCGGATTCGGCTTCGAGTCGCAGTACGCGCGCTCGTCGTGCGTGAAGCACCGCTCCTTGAAGTCGTCGCCGTGGCGCTCGAGGGCGCGACGAATCCGCTCGATCTCGATCAGGTCGACTCCGACGCGCACGGTCGTCAGAGGTTCCGCTCGAGCCAGTCGGGGAGCTGCGCGATCGACGAGACGATGCCGTCGGGCTGCACGCGCGAGCGCTCGACGTCGTCCGGACGGAACTTGCCGGTGCGCACGAGCACGGTCCGCAGGCCGTGGTTGTGCCCGCCGAGGATGTCCCCCTCGATGTCGTCACCGACCATCCAGGTCAGCGCCGGGTCGGCGTCCACCGCCTCGAGCGCCGCGGCGAAGTAGGCGGGGCTCGGCTTGCCGAGGACCGTGGCCTCCGTCTCGGCGGCGTACTCGAGCCCGGCGACGAACGCGCCCGCGTCGAGCCGTGCGCCGTCCGAGGTCTGCCACCACCGGTTCTTGTGCAGGCAGTAGAGCTCGGCACCGGCTTCCAGCTCGTGGAATGCGCGATTGAGGTTGAGGTACGAGAAGACGCGACCTGTCTCCTCGCCCTCGTCGGCCCCACCGAGCAGCACCGCGTCGACGTTCATGCCGACGAGCTGCAGGCCGTCGAGGTCGTCCAGCAGCCCGGGCATCGTCAGGGCCAGCACGCGTTTGCCCGCGAGCTCGCGCGCGGCGACGCCGCCGGTCGTCTGCAGCTCGTCGTCGTCGAGCTCGATTCCGAACCCGCGGAGCTGCTCGACGAGCTGGGCCCGCGGCTTCGTCGTCGAGTTGGTGACGAAGCGAAGGCGATGGCCGTCGTCGCGCAGGCGATTGACGGCGGCTGCGCTGCCGGCGATCGGCTCACCCGAGACGTGCAGCACCCCGTCCACGTCGAGGAGAATCGCCGCCATGGACGCCGAGTCTATTCGGTCGGAGATCGCCTTCCGCTTCTCGCGCTCCAGCGGTCCCGGGGGTCAGCACGCCCAGAAGAGCTCGACGCGGGTCGAAGCCCTCTTCGACGTGGAGGAGTCGAGGGGCCTGACCGCCCGCGAGCGTGCGCGGGTGCTCGAACGGATCGGGCCCGTCGTCCGCTCGATCGCCCAGGACGAGCGGTCGCAGCTCCGGAACCGCGAGCTCGCGACCGACCGGATCATCGAGCAGCTGCGCGAGGCGACGCGCGTGCGGCGGGCGCGGAAGCCGACCGCGCCGACGAAGGCCGCGACGGAGCGCCGTCTCGAGGACAAGCGGCGCCGGGGGCAGACGAAACGGCTACGCCGCGAGATCGGGGACTAGGCTCCGGGCCCGACGCCGACGCCGGACCCAGACCGCGAGGGCGAGCAGCGCCGCGATCGCGCCTGTGGCGGCCAGCGCGGGGATGCGCCAGCCTCCCGTGGCGTGCGGAGGCGAGACGGCGAACGTCGTCGTGTCGAGGCTGAGCAGCTCGCGCGACCCGTCGAGCACCGCAACCGAGCGTCCTCCGCCGCCCATCCGGAGACGCAGGCGCCCGACCGTCGACGGATCGAGGCCGTCGAGGTCGATACAGCGCGCGGTGGCGTCCGCCGTGTCGAGGGCGTGGACGAACGGAGTCGACCCGGCGCCGTCGTACAGCGTGTACGCCCAGCGGCCGCCCGGCCCCGTGGCACGGCTGACCGGGTTGCCCCGCATCTTCTCGCCCGGCTCGTGCGGGTCGACGATCGCCTTCGGGTCGAGCCGACCGGCGTCGACCGAGTAGCTCCTGACGGTGTAGCGCGTCGGGTCGTTCGGGGACACGTAGTCGATCAGGTACACACGCCGGCCGTTCGCCGACACGGCGTCGAAGCTGAAGTCGCCGAGCAGCTCGATGCGCGAGTCCACGCGGAGCGACGGCGCCTGCAGCACGACGAGCGACGTGGCCGCGCGGGGGAAGCTCTGCCGCGGCTCGATCAGCACGAGCGTGTGGCGATCGCCCGAGAGACCGCCGGCCGAGCCGTCGTAGGCGACTGCGGGAATCGTGTACGTCCCGGGAACGAGCGTCGACGACAGCACCTGGCCACCGTCCCGCCGGATCCGCTCGACCAGCGTGCCGCCGTTGACAGGAATCGTCACGTAGCGGGACCCCGCACTGGGAACGGTGACGCCGGAGGCGCCGACGTCGACGCCGAGTACGGGCAGACCGTCGGCCGCCGCCGCGGGCGCCACTGCGAGTGCCATCAGACCTGCGATCACGGCGATGCTCGTGCGCGTCATGCACGAGATACGTCGCCGGGCCGGGCTGCGGTCCCTCGCCTAGAGGTTCGGGCGGTGCGGGCCGCGCTCGATCGGGCGCGAGTCGACGCCGTACCGCGTCGCCAGGACGCAGACGCCGATCACGGCGATCAGGAAGACGATTGCTGCCATGTCCCGATCATGCCTCAGCAGGAACTATCAGCGCCACTGGATATAATACTACTATCTATCATGAAACGTGATGAATGGCTGGGGATCGAGCTTCGCCACTTCGCCGCGCTGCGCGCGCTCGCCGACGAGGGCACCTTCGGCCGGGCGGCCGAGCGGCTCGGGTACACGCAGTCGGCGGTCAGCCAGCAGATCGCGACGCTCGAGCGGATCGTCGGCGAGCGCCTCGTCGAACGCCCCGGCGGCCCCCGGCCGGTCTCCCTGACCGAGGCCGGCGGGCTCCTGCTCCGGCACGCCGACTCGATCGTCGGCCGGTTGCAGGCGGCGCAGGCCGACCTGCAGGCCCTCCGCGCCGGTGAGGCCGGGACGCTCCACGTCGGCACGTTCCAGTCGGTCGGCGCCCGCGTGCTCCCCGAGATCATGCGCACGTTCGTCGAGCAGTGGCCGAAGATCGACGTCCGGCTCGACGAGCTCGAGGACGACGAGATCGTCGGCGCGATCGAACGCGGCGAGATCGACGTCGGGTTCGTCCTCCTGCCGCTCGGAGACGCGCCGCTCGAGGCGGTCGAGCTGCTGCTCGATCCGTACGTGCTGATCGTGGCCGCCGGCTCACCGCTCGCCGGGGGGCGGGCGACGCTCGAGGAGGTCGCGGCGCAGCCGCTCGTCGGGTTCCCGGAAGGACCGGCGATGGAGCCCCTCGTCGCGGGCTTCCGCGCTGTGGGCATCGAGCCGCGCTGGACGTTTCGCTCGAACGACAACCCGACGATCCAGGGACTCGTCGCCGCCGGCGTCGGCGTGGCCGTGATGCCGCGACTCACGATCGACGCCGCCGACGAGCGCATCGCGGTGGTGGATCTCGGGGGCGCCGTGCGGCCCCGGATCATCGCGATCGCACAGCACCGCGACCGCTACAGCTCGCCCGCCGCCCGCGCGTTCGTGCAGACCGCCCGCGAGGCGGTGGCTACTCGACCGTGACCGTCTTCGCGAGGTTCCGCGGCTGGTCGACGTTGAGGCCACGCAGTCTCGCGATCCGGTACGCGAGGAGCTGCAGCGGAATCACCGCAAGTGCAGCCTGCAGGAACGCCGGCGACTGCGGCACGTAGATCACGTCGTCCGCGTGGTGCTGGATGTCCTCGTTGCCGTCGGTCGCGATCGCGATCACGTGGGCCCCTCGCGCGCGCGTCTCCTGGATGTTCGAGACGATCTTGTCGTAGACGTGGATGCGCGTCGCAACGACGACCACCGGCGTCCCTTCCTCGAGCAGCGCGATCGGGCCGTGCTTCATCTCGCCGGCCGAGTACGCCTCGGTCGGGATGTAGGAGATCTCCTTCAGCTTGAGCGCGCCCTCGAGCGCGACCGGCAGTCCGACGTGCCTGCCCAGATAGAGGAAGAAGGGGCGGTCGTAGAAGCGCTGCGCGATCTCCTCGATCGGATGGTCGCCGTCGAGGAAGCGCTGCATCTTCTGCGGCAGGTCGTAGACCTCGTCGAGGATGAACTCGACCTCCGCCGGTGGGAGCGTCTCGCGGATCTGCGCGAGCTTCAGGCCGATCAGGAACACCAGCGCCACCTGCGCGGTGAACGTCTTCGACGCGGCGACTCCGACCTCGAGCCCCGTGCGCGTGAACAGCACCGAGTCGACCTCGCGCGTGATCTGCGAGCCCATCATGTTGGTGATCGCGACCGTTCGCGCGCCCTTCTCGCGCGCGAGCTTCATCGCCTGGATCGTGTCGCGCGTCTCGCCGGACTGCGAGATGCCGATCACCAAGGTCCCCGGGTCGAGCACCGGGTTCCGGTAGATCCACTCGCTCGCGACGTCGGGCTCGACCGGGACGCGTGCCCACTCCTCGATCGCGTAACGGCCGACGACACCGGCGTGATACGCGGTGCCGCACGCGACCACGACGATCCGGCGCAGGTGCTTCAGCTCCTCCTCGGTCATGCCGAGCCCCTCGAGGACGAGATGCCCGTGGCGCACGCGGTCGCCGATCGTCTCGGCGACGCCCTCGGGCTGCTCGTAGATCTCCTTGAGCATGAACGTCTCGTAGCCCGAGCGCTCGGCGGCCGCGTCGTCCCAGTCGACGTCGACCGTGTCGTGCTCGACGCTCTCGCCGGTCATCGCGTCGACGTAGACGACGCCCCCGGGCGTGATCTGCGCGATGTGGCCGTCGTCCGGGAACTGCACGCGGCGCGTCTCCGTCAGGAACGCCGCGAGGTTGGAAGCGAGGAAGTGCTCGTGGTCGCCGAGACCGACGACCATCGGCGTCTGATTGCGAACGCCGACCAGCTCATCGGGGTGATCGTGATGGATGACGACGAACGTGAAGTGCCCCTCGAGCCGCAGGTAGGCGTCGCGAACGGCGGCGACGAGATCGCCGTCGTAAGCGCTCTCGATCAGATGAACGACGACTTCGGCATCCGTCTCGGACCTGAACCGGTGGCCCGCGGCGATCAGCTCCTCGCGGAGCTCGCGGTAGTTCTCGACGATCCCGTTGAGGACGATCGCCAGGCGCGACTCGTCGCAGCCCGTCAGCGGGTGCGCGTTCTGCTCGGTCACCGCGCCGTGCGTCGCCCAGCGCGTGTGGCCGAGCCCCGTCGTCGCCGTCGAGCCGAGGCCGGCCGCCGCCGACTTCAGGTTCTGGAGGTTCCCGATCGCGCGGACGTACTCGATTCCGTCGGCCTCGAGCAGGGCGAGGCCGGCCGAGTCGTACCCGCGGTACTCGAGACGCTCCAGCCCCTTCAAGAGGAGCGGTTGCGAGGCGCGAGGCCCGACGTATCCGATGATTCCGCACATTTCGTCGCCTCCTCACCCCGACACCGTGGTGTTCGCTGCCGGAACAGGGCCTCTGGAAACGGAAAAGCCCGGCCGCAGGCCCGTTCCCTCATCGGAACGGCTCAGCCGAGCTCTCGACGGACGAGAGCCGCGATGCTAGCACAGGCCTCTGCGGCCGCCTCCGCGTCGCGGGCCTCGACGAGCACCCGGATCACGGGCTCGGTGCCCGACGGGCGCACGAGCACACGACCCGAGCCGTCCCACTCCCGGTTCACGCGCTCGACCTCTGCCAGCACGGCCGGCGTCAGCTCCTTCGTGTCGACGCGCACGTTCTCCTTCGCCTGCGGGAACACCTGCATCGCGGCCGCCACCTCGCTCAGCGGACGTCCTCGAAGCGCTGCGCAGAGCAGCAGCCCGGCGGCGAGCCCGTCGCCGGTGACGTGGTCGCGCAGACAGATGATGTGACCGGACTGCTCGCCCCCGAGGATGCCGTCCTCTCGCTCGAGCGCCTCCAACACGTAGCGGTCGCCGACGTCGGTGGTGACGACGCGGATGTCGTGCTCGCGCATCAACTCGTGCAGGCCGAGATTCGCCATCACCGTGACGGCGACGAGGTCGACGCCCAGGTCGAGCGCGAGCACGGCGACGATCTGGTCGCCGTCGACGAGCGCGCCGCGTTCGTCGACGGCGAGCATCCGGTCGCCGTCGCCGTCGAACGCGATCCCGATGTCGAAGCCCTGCTCGACGACGGTGCGCTGCAGCAGCGCGGTGTCGGTGGCGCCGCAGCCGACGTTGATGTTGGTGCCGTCGGGTGCATCGCCGATCGCGAGCACCTCTGCGCCGCACTGCTCGAAGGCGGTCGCCGCGAGACCGGAGTAGGCGCCGTTCGCACAGTCGACCACGACGCGCAGGCCGGACAGGTCGGAGCCGAAGCGGTCGAGCACGTGCTGGAGGTAGGAGTCGGTCGCGACCTCGACGCGCTCGATCGCGCCCTCGTCGATCGCCGGGGCGGCGGCGAGCAGCGCCTCGATCTGCTCCTCCGACCGGTCGCTGAGCTTGCGGCCCTTCGAGTCGAAGAACTTGACGCCGTTGTACTCGGGCGGGTTGTGCGACGCGGAGATCACGACGCCGAGGTCCAGGGCGAGCAACGCGACCGCCGGAGTCGGCAGCACGCCGCCGAGGATGCAGTCGCCTCCGGCAGAGACGACGCCGCGCGCGAACGCCTCTTCGAGCTGCAGGCCCGACTCGCGCGTGTCGCGCCCGACGAACACCTTCGCGGCGCCGGTCCACAGCGCGGCCGCCCGCCCGAGCCGCTCGACGAGCTCCGGAGTCAGGAACTCGCCCACGACGCCGCGGACACCGTCGGTGCCGAAGTACCTGCGCGCCACGAGCCGGGCGCTGCTACCGCTTACTGAACTGCGGTGCCTTGCGGGCCTTGTGGAGCCCGGCCTTCTTCCGCTCGACGATGCGGGCGTCGCGCGTCAGGAACCCGGCACGCTTGAGCGGAATACGGAGCTCGGGATTCACCTCGACGAGAGCCCGCGCGACCCCGTGACGGATGGCGCCGGCCTGGCCCGACGGCCCGCCGCCGTGCACGCGCACCCGCAGGTCGTACTGGCCTTCGACGTCGGCCGTCTTCAGCGGCGCAGTCGCGAGGAAGCGGTGCCACAGCCGCGGGAAGTACTCCTCGAGCTTCTTGCCGTTGATCCACGTCGCACCGTCGCCGGGGCGGAGGATCACACGCGCGACCGAGGTCTTGCGCTTGCCCGTGCCGCGGTATTGAGCCGGAGTCGACATCTACACCTCGATCCTGGTTGGAGCCTGCGCCTCGTGCGGATGCTCGGGGCCGGCGTAGATCTTGAGCTTCGTCAGCTGGGCGCGGCCGAGGCGGTTGCGCGGCAGCATGCCCTTGACCGCCTTCCGCAACACCTCGGTGGGCTGCCGGTCGAGCTGCTCGCGCAGCGTGCGCTCGCGGAGGCCACCCGGGTAGCCGGAGTGCTTGTAGTACATCTTCTCGTCGAGCTTCTTCCCCGTGACGGCGATCTTCTCGGCGTTGACCACGACCACGAAGTCGCCGGTGTCGACATGAGGCGTGTACTGCGGCTTCCCCTTGCCGCGCAGGCGGTCGGCGATCTGGGTCGCGACGCGGCCGAGGGTCTTCCCCTCGACGTCCACGAGGAACCAGTCGCGCTGAATCTCGCCCGGTTTGGCGTTGTAGGTCTTCATGCGGAGAAACGGCGGACCAGGCGTCCGCCGGGCGCGAACTGTAGCAGCCCGGCCCGGAAATCCGCCACCCCGCCGTGGCTCGGATGGCGGAGGTACGGGGCTCCGAGGGCCGCCGCGGCGAGCCGGCCGACGCCGAGCACGAGCCGGCCCGCGGCCAGCTCGGCCGCGAAGCCGCAGCCGGCCCGAACCTCCTCGGCGGTCGGCCGGCGGTTCGTCGTCTCGGTGCCGGGGTGCGTGGGCACGACGTTCCAGAGGAGCACCTGCTCGGCCAGGTCGAGCTCGGCCAGCACGCGCTGGACGATCGTCGCCGTCGCCTCGGCCGGGCCCGCGCCGGTGAGCTGCCGCTCCGAGGTGAACGGGATGCCCGAGACGCGCGCCCCGCGGTACCCCGGCGCCTCGCCGACGAGCAGCACGGCTGCCCCGGCCCGCGATTCGAGATACTCGCCGAGCCGGCGGGTGCGGGTTTCGGCGCCGTCGCCGTCACGGTAGAAGTTCCACGTCTTGCCGATCCGGGCGGCCACGAGGCGGTCGATGAACGAGCGCATCCAGATCACGACTCTGACGGACGGCGGGCAGCAGCCGACGGACGTGGCGACCCAGGTGGCCGCGTTCTTCGACGGCGCGAGCCGGACGCTCGACCTGGCGCAGTACGACTTTCGCCTCGGCGACGCGACGCGCGCGATCGTCACGGACGCCGTCACGCGGGCGGCCGGTCGCGGCGTGCGGATGCGCTTCGCATACAACGTCGACCATCCGGCGCCGATGCCGGTGCCGCCACCGTCGGAGCCCGACGCCGAACTGATCGCGACGCTTCCCGTCGCCGCCAAGGCGATCGCAGGCATCCCCGACCTCATGCACCACAAGTACGTCGTCCGCGACGGGACCGACGTGTGGACCGGGTCGATGAACTGGACCGACGACTCGTGGTCGAGACAGGAGAACGTGATCGCAGTCGTCGCCGACCCGGCGATCGCGAAGGCGTTCGAGCTCGACTTCGAGCAGCTGTGGACGACGACCGACGTGATGAAGAGCGGGTTCGTCGATCCGCGAGACGAGGACGGTGTACGCGCCTGGTTCACGCCCGGCCACGGCGAGGATCTCTCTGCACGCATCTCGAAGCTGATTCGCCGTGCCAGGAAGCGCGTCCGGATCTGCTCTCCGGTGATCACCACCGGCCCCGTGCTCGGCACGCTCGCACAGGTGATCGCCGACAAGACCGTCGACCTGGCGGGGTGCGTGGATGCGACGCAGATCCGCGAGGTCATCCAGCAGTGGGAGGCGAACCGCAACATCTCGTGGAAGCTGCCGCTGCTCGAGCACGTGATGGCCGGCCCGTTCACCGGTAAGAATTCGACGCCGTACGGGGACGGCACCGTGCACGACTTCATGCACGCGAAGGTCTGTGTCTGCGACGACACGTCGTTCGTCGGCTCGTTCAACCTCTCGCGCAGCGGTGAGAAGAACGCCGAGAACGTGCTCGAGATCGTGGACGCGCAGATCGCCGACCGGCTCGCCGCCTTCGTCGACCAGGTGCGCGCGAAGTACGGCCCGGTTCAGCTCGCGGCGCGGTAGTCACCAGCGCTCCCAGTGCACCAGGTCGCCGGTCGGTCGCCGGCGTGCGCGCATGCGCGAGGTTCCCTGCTCGGCCGTCGGGTCGGGAGCAGGCTTCCCGACCAGTGCGAGCCCGATCGGAGTCACGTCGTCCGGCAGCCCGAGCAGCTCGGCGAAGATCCGCTTCTGGTCCGGATGGCCGATGAACGCGCTCGCGAGCCCTTCGTCGATCGCAGCCAGGAGCACGAGCATCATCAGCGCGCCGGCGTCGACGTACCAGTACGGCACCGGCCACGTCACCTCGACGCCGCCGGTGACCTCGAGCTTGTCCGGCTCGTTGTAGCGCGCGTGGTAGAGGGCCTCGTTCGCCGAGATGACGAGGTGCACGGGGGCCTGCTGCACGAACCGCTGGGTCGGCTCGTGGTCGGCGAACGCGGCCGCGATCTCCCGGCGCTTGGTTCCGTCGGTGACGACCACGATGCTGCCGCCCTGGCTGAAGCCCCCGGACGGTGCGCGGCGGATCACTCCGACCACGCGCTCGATCTGCTCGGGCGGCAGCGGGTCGGGCTCGAACGCCCGGTGCATCCGGCGGCGGGCGAGGACGTCGCGGAACTCCACGGCTGGCACCGTATAACCTCGCGCGCATGAGATTCGACGGCAAGACGGCGCTCGTCACGGGCGGAGCGAAGGGGATCGGCGCCGCCACGGCGGCGCGGCTCGCGGGCGAAGGCGCCCAGGTCGTCGTGGCGGACTTCGACGAGGACGCTGCCGGCGCGACCGCAGTCGCGATCGGCGGGCGCGCCGTCCGCTGCGACGTGACGTCGCGCGAGGACGTCGAGGCAGCGGTGGCCGCAGCGTCCGAGCTCGGCGGCACGCTCGACATCCTCGTCACGTGCGCCGGGATCATCCGCGACAACCTGCTGTTCAAGATGACCGACGACGACTGGGGCTCGGTCATCGACACGCACCTCAAGGGCTCGTTCTACGCCGCCCGGGCGGCGCAGCAGCACATGGTCGCGCAGAAGAGCGGGAAGATCGTCTTCATCTCGTCGACGTCGGCGCTCGGAAACCGCGGGCAGACGAACTACGCGACTGCGAAGGCCGGGCTCCAGGGGATGACGAAGACGCTCGCGATCGAGCTCGGGCCGTTCAACGTCAACGTGAACTGCGTCGCCCCGGGCTTCATCAGGACGGCGATGACGCGCGAGACGGCGGAGCGGATGGGCGTGTCCTTCGAGCAGTTCGAGGAGACGGTCGCCGCGCAGACGCCGCTCCGCCGCGTCGGCGAGCCCGAAGACGTCGCGGGCACGATCGCCTACCTCTGCTCCGAGGACGCGGCGTACGTCTCCGGCCAGGTGATCTACGTGGCCGGCGGCCCGCGCACCTAGGGCGTGCGCCCGAGCACGTCGAACGCCTCGTAGGCGTACGACGCGCACGGCGACGCGGCCAGCTCGGTATCGAGCATCGTGAAGAGCACCGAGTCGCGGCGCGCGCCGCCGTCCTCCTTCGGCTCGAGCCGGCGGCGGAGGACGCCCTCCTGCGTGAAGCCGAGCTTGCGCGGGATGCGCAGGCTGACCTCGTTCTCCGGGTCGACCTGCACGTCGATGCGCGCCAACCGACACCACTCGATGCCGACGCGGGTGAGCACGGCGGTGACCTCGGTCGCGATGCCCTGCCCGGTCGCGTCGGCGCGCATCCAGTAGCCGATCTCACGCGACTCGTCGCCGCCGCGCGGGTGCAGGCCGCTGCCGCCGAGCAGGCGGGACTCGTCGGGGTCGAAGACGCCGTAGATGTAGTTCTCGTCCTTGTCGAACTGCCCGCGAAAGGACCGGAGCAGCTCGATCTTCTCGTCGAGCGACTGCGGTTCGAACCGCACCCACGGCATCCATGGGCCGAGGTGCTCGAGGCTCGAGTCGACCGCTTCCTTGAGCAGCGGCGCGTCGTCGGGCTCGTAGCAGCGGATGACGAGGCGTTCGGTCTCGATCCGGTACGGCGGCGTCGAGAAGCCGCTCACTCCCATTCGATCGTCGCGGGCGGCTTCGACGTCACGTCGAGCACGACACGGTTCACCGCCGGGATCTCGTTCACGAGCCGCGAGGCCACGAGCTCGACGAGGTCGTACGGGAGGCGCGCCCAGTCGGCCGTCATCGCATCCTCCGACGTGACTGCGCGCAGCGCGATCGGATAGCCGTAGGTGCGCGAGTCTCCCTGCACGCCGACGGAGCGGATCGCCGGGAGCACGCAGAACGACTGCCAGAGCTCGCGGTAGAGGCCGGCCCGCCGCACCTCCTCCTGCAGGATCGCGTCCGCCTCGCGGAGCGCCTCGAGCCGCTCCTCGGTGACTTCGCCGATGATCCGGATCGCGAGACCCGGGCCGGGGAAGGGCTGGCGCCAGACCATCCGCTCGGGCAGCCCGAGCTCCTCGCCGACGCGCCGCACCTCGTCCTTGAAGAGCAGCCTCAGCGGCTCGACCAGCTGCATGTCCATGTCCTCCGGGAGGCCGCCGACGTTGTGATGCGACTTGATCGTCTCGGCGACGCCGTCGGTGCCGCCCGACTCGATCACGTCCGAGTACAACGTCCCCTGGACGAGCCAGCGCACGTCCCCGAGCGTGCGCGCCTCCTGCTCGAAGACGCGGATGAACTCCTCGCCGATCCGCTTCCGCTTCTCCTCCGGGTCGGTGACGCCTTCGAGTCGCGCCAGGAAGCGCTCCCGCGCATCGACATGGATGAGCGGAACGTGGAAGTGCCCCGCGAACGTCTCGACCACCTGGTCGGCCTCGCCCTTGCGCAAGAGCCCGTGGTCGACGAACACGCACGTGAGCCGATCGCCGACGGCGCGATAGACGAGCAGCGCGGCGACCGCCGAGTCGACACCGCCGGAGAGGGCGCAGAGCACGCGCTCCGAGCCGACCTGCGCCCTGATCCGCTCGATCTGCTCCTCGATCACCGCCGCGGGCGTCCACAGGGGCGCTGCACCTGCGACCTCGTAGAGGAAGTTCTCGAGCACGTTCTGCCCGTGAGGCGTGTGCACGACCTCGGGGTGGAACTGGACCCCGTAGACCTGCCGCCGGTCGTCCTCGAAGGCGGCGACCGGGGTCGCGGCGGAGGCCGCGACGACGCGCGCGCCCTCGGGCGGCTCGACGACGGTGTCGCGATGCGACATCCACACCGTCTGCGACGCCTCGAGTCCCGTGAAGAGCTCGCCGCCGGAGGCCGTGAGCTCGGTGCGCCCGTACTCGGAGACGCCGGTCCGGTCGACGCGCCCGCCGAGCTCGAGTGCCAGCAGCTGCGCGCCGTAGCAGATGCCGAGTGTCGGCACGCCCAGCTCGAAGAGCGCGGGATCGACGCGCGGCGCACCCTCCGCATACACGGACGCCGGGCCGCCCGAGAGGATCAACGCGGCCGGGTTCCGTCGCTTGATCTCCTCGACCGTCGACCGATGCGAGACGAGCTCCGAATAGACGCGCGCCTCGCGCACGCGGCGCGCGATCAGCTGCGAGTACTGGCCGCCGAGGTCGACGACGAGCACAGGCCGCTCCTCTGCCGCGCCCTCGGGCGGGCGCTCGACGACCTGCGACCGCTCAGCTGCGCCGGTAATTGGGCGCGTCCTTGGTGATCGTGACGTCGTGCGGGTGCGACTCGCGCAGACCGGCGCCGGTGATCCGGACGAAGGTGGCCTGCTGCATCGCCTCGATCGTCGCGGCGCCGCAGTAGCCCATCGCCTGGCGCAGTCCGCCGACGATCTGGTGCAACACGCCGGCGAGCGGGCCCTTGAACGGGACGCGGCCCTCGATCCCTTCCGGCACGAGCTTGTCGACGTCCTCGACGTCGCCCTGGAAGTACCGGTCCTTCGAGAAGCCGCGGGCCTTCATCGCGCCGAGCGAGCCCATGCCGCGGTACTCCTTGAATCGCTCGCCCTGCTGGAAGACGACGTCGCCCGGCGTCTCCTCGGTGCCGGCGAGCAGCCCGCCAAGCATGACCGTGTCCGCGCCCGCCGCGATCGCCTTCGCGACGTCGCCGGACGAGGTGATGCCGCCGTCGCCGATCACGGGAACGCCGTGGCGCGACGCGACCTCGGCGACGTCGTAGATCGCCGTGACCTGCGGGACGCCCACGCCGGCGACGACGCGGGTCGTGCAGATCCCGGACGGGCCGATCCCGACCTTGACCGCGTCCGCACCGGCGTCGATCAGTGCCTCGGCGGCCTCGCCGGTGGCGATGTTGCCGGCGACGAGCTCGAACTCGCCCTGGAGACCGCGGATGCGGCCGACCATCTCGATCACGCCGCTCGAGTGGCCGTGCGCGGTGTCGACGACGAGCACGTCTGCGCCCGACGCGACCAGAGCCTGCGCGCGCTCGAGGGCGTCGGGGCCCACCCCGACGGCGGCGCCGACGCGCAGGCGACCCTCGGGATCCTTCGTCGCGCGCGGAAACTCGACCCGCTTCGAGATGTCTTTGACGGTGATCAACCCGCGCAGGCGACCGTTCTCGTCGACGATCGGCAGCTTCTCGATCCGGTGCCGGTGGAGCAGCGACTCGGCCTCGCGCAGCGTCGTCCCCACGGGCGCGGTGACGAGATCGCGTGCGGTCATCAACGCCGAGACGGGCTGGGCGTGGTCGCGCTCGAAACGCAGGTCGCGGTTCGTGAGGATGCCGACGAGCCGCCCTTCGCCGTCGGTGATCGGCACACCCGAGATGTGGTAGCGCGCCATCAGCGCGAGCGCGTCCTCGACCAGCGCGTCGGGCGGGAGCGTGACCGGCTCGCCGATCATGCCCGCCTCCGAGCGCTTGACGCGATCGATCTCGGCGGTCTGGGCCTCGATCGACAGGTTGCGGTGCACGATCCCGAGGCCGCCTTCGCGCGCCAGCGCAATCGCCAGCCGCGCCTCCGTCACGGTGTCCATCGCCGCCGAGACGACCGGGATCTCGAGCACGATCGTGCGCGTCAGCCTGGCCGCGGTCGAGACGTCGTTCGGGAGGATCGAGGACGCGGCGGGGACGAGCAGCACGTCGTCGAACGTGAGCCCTTCCCTGGCGAACTTCTCCGGCAGCGCGCTCGCGGTGCCGTCGAGCTCGAGCTTCGGGGCGTCCATCGGGGAAGGGTACCGGGCCGACGCGACGGAGCCCGGCGCCTCCGTCAGGCCTCGATGTGCGAAGGCTCGGAGAGCTGGACGCCCGCCTGCAGCCTGCCGGCCTGCCGCAGGTCGAAACGGCCCGCGCCCAGCTCGAGCGTGGAGGCTGCGCCGGCGGCGACGGCGGCGCGCAGCGCCTCCTCCGGGCCGCGCCCGACGTGGCGCGCCGCCAGGAAGCCGGCCAGGAGCACGTCACCGGCGCCGACCTTCGAGACCACCTCGAGGCGCGGGGCGACGGCGCGGAACACCCGCGGCTCGCGCTCCTCGCGCAGCCGCGCGACGCACCCCGCCTCGGTCGTGATCAGCACGTTGCGCGCGCCCAGCTCGGCGATGCGCTCGAGCGCGAGCAGGAAGTCCTCCTCGTCGTGGAACTCCTGCCCGACGAGCGCCTCCGCCTCGCGCTGGTTGGGCGTGACCAGGTACGGCTCGGCCTCGACTCCGAGGCGGAGCGGTTCGCCCTCCGAGTCGAGCACCGCGGGAACATGGCGCCGCGCGAGCTCGCGCGTGGCATCGGCGTAGAAGCCGTCCTCGACGCTGCGCGGCAGCGAGCCCGCGAACACGACCAGCTCGGCGCCCTGCGTGAGGTAGAGCAGCTTGTCGTGCAGCGTCTCGAGCTCGTCCTCGGAGACGGACGGCCCCCACTCGTTGATCTCCGTGTACGTCCCGTCGGCGGGATCGATGACGGCCGTCGAGGTGCGCGACTCGTCCTTGATGCGCACGAAGTCGTTCAGGACGGCTTCGCGCGTCAGCTCCTCGACGATGCGCGTGCCGGTCGCACCGCCCACGAAGCCGGTGGCGACGACGGGGACACCGAGCTGCTTGAGCGCACGCGCGACGTTGATCCCCTTGCCGCCGGCCATCGTCAGCCCCGCACTGGCGCGATGGCGCTGGCCACGCTGGAAGTTCGGCACGGTCAGCGTCCGGTCGACGGCCGCATTGAGGGTGACGGTGACGATCATGGCGACAGGAGGTGCACGAGATGGCTGGCCGTGCGCCCCGCGTACCACCCTAGTCGTCGCATGGCAGTCGGCCGCGGAACGGTGCGCGCCGCGACGAGGTCCCGGCGCCCGATCAGGCGCTTCCCGGCCCAGACCTCCACGTGCCCGAGCACGGAGCCCCGCTTGACGGGCAACGCCACAGTCGCCTCGGCCACTACGCGCTCGGTGAGCGGCCGCCCGACGCGCGCCGCCGCGAGCAGCGGCCTCGACGCGACGAGCGCGAGCGGCTTCTCGCCGTACGGAAGCTGCGCCCGCGCGTAGACGCGGCCGGTCTGCACGACGGGGACGACCCGGAACTGCGCCTCGCCCCAGACGAGCAGCGCACGGAGGTCGGCGTTCCGGACGGCGCGCGAGGGACCGCCGAGGAGCGTCGCGTAGACGATCGTGCCGCCCGGGCCGCGGACGGCGGCGACCTGACACCACCCGGCGGCGCCCGTGTGACCGGTCTTCACGCCGATCACCTCCGTCAGCTCCGACAGCAGGTCGTCCCAGGTGTGAAGCACCCTGCCGCCCGCGATCGTGTCGGTCTCCTCGCTCACGGTCTTGCGCACGAACGGGATCTGCATCAGCCGGCGCGCGAGCTTCGTGACGTCGGCGGCGGTCGAGTACTCGCCGGCGGCGTCGAGCCCGTCCGGGCGCACGAAGTGCGTGTCGGCGAGGCCGAGCCGGGCGGCCTCGTCGTTCATCAGTTCGGCGAACGCGGGGAAGCTCGTCGAGACGGAGAGCGCGAGGGCGTCGGCGGCGTCGTTCGCCGACTGGATCAGCGCTCCTTTGACGAGGTCGGACACGGTGAGGCGATCGCCCGCGTCGAGGCCCGCGGACGACTCGCCGACGGCCGCCGCGCGGGGGTCGACGGAGACGACGTCGCTCAGCTTGTGCCGGTCGAGCGCGATCAGCACGGTCATCAGCTTCGTGATCGACGCGATCGGCACCCGTTTGTGGGCGTTGGACGACGCGAGCACCTCGTTCGTCGTGGCGCTCTCGACGACGAACGCGCTCGCATGCACGGCCGGCGGCCCGCCGGCGAGCGACGGCGGCGCGAGCATCAGGCAAGACAGGGCGGCGGCAAGGACGGCGCGCCTCATCGAAGACGAATCTTCTGCCCGATGAACAACGACGTCGAGCTCGCACGCGGATTGAGCTTCTGGATCCGCTTGATCGGGATGCCGGTGGCGGCGGCGATCACCGCGAAGGTGTCGCCGGCCCGCACGGTCCAGAACCTCGACGCCGTCTTCGACGTCGAGACGCGCGTGTGCGGCAACGTCGGCCCACTCGGCGAGGTCGAAGCGGCGCCTCCCGACTCGAAGCCGGCGCGGACGAGGACGACTGCGATCGTGACGGCGAGCAGGAACGCCGCCGGCGCCGCGTAGCGCTGCCAGTTGCGGCGCACTACCAGCCGGAGGCGGCCCAGAGCTCGCGCTGGAGCCGTGCGGCCTCGGCCCCCGCAGCCTTGCGGAAGTCCTCACCCGTGCTCCGAAACGCGAAGATCACCGAGCGCGACGCGTTCGCGAGCGCGCTCGCCGGGCCGCTCTGGAAGGCACGCGTGAGATCGCCCGGAACGGCGCCCTGGGCCCCGAGCCCGGGCAGGAGCAGAACGGTCTGGGGCATCAGGCGACGGGCGTCCGCGATCGCACGCGGATGCGTTGCGCCGACGACGGCGCCCACTTGCGACAGCCCCACCTCGCCGACCAGGTCGGCTCCCCACTCGGCCACCTGCGTCGCGACGTGATGCCAGACGGGCCGGCCGTTCGACAGCTCGACGTCCTGGATGTCGCCGCCCGCGTTCGACGTCTTCACGATCACGAACACGCCGGCGCCGCAGCGGCGCGCAGCCGAGAGGTACGGCTCGACCGATTCGCGACCGAGCCAGGGATTGACGGTCAACGCGTCCGCGCGCGGGGGGCTGCCCTCGAGGTAGGCGTCCGCGTAGGCGCGGGCGGTGGAGCCGATGTCGCCGCGCTTGCCGTCCGCGATCACGAGCAGGCCTGCGCGTCGTGCGTACGCGCACACCTGCTCGAACGCCGCGAACCCGGCTGCGCCGCGCGCCTCGAAGAACGCGAGCTGCGGCTTGACCGCGACAACGTGCGGCGCGACAGCGTCGACGATGCCGCAGCAGAACCGGGCGACGTCGCCCCGCAGCTCGACGGGCATCAGGTCGGAGACCGGATCGAGCCCGACGACGAGCTGCGAGCGCTTGCGCTCGACCTCGGCGGCCAGGCGGTCGGCGAAGGTCAGCGTGGCGACGGCCATCACCGGAAAAGTAACGCGGAAAGCGGAAGGCGGCCGACTGGCCGCCTTCCGCCGTTCCTGTTCGAAGGCTTCGCGCCCCTGCGGCGCGCTAGCTCTTGAGCGCTGCCTTGAGCTGGCTGCCGGCCGAGAACTTCGGCACGGTCGTCGCCGCGATCTGCACGCGCTCACCCGTCCGCGGGTTCACGCCCTGGCGGGCAGCCCGCGCCGACGGCGAGAACTTCCCGAAACCGGTGAAGTTGACAGAGTCGCCCGCCTTCAGCGTCTCGGTCACCGAGTCCATGAAGGCCTCGACCGCCTTCCCGGCATCGCGCGCCGACAGACCGCTCTTGTTGGCGACCTTCTGGATGAACTCCTGCTTGGTCAAGAAATCCTCCTACTACTCGGGGACGCTGGGATGGAGACCTCGGGGGAAAACGCTAACAAGGACGTCGGATATCGCTCAACCATGCGGATTTGCGGCAGTTTCGAGCAGCTCGGAGGCCCGGAAGAGCGGCCGGAGCCTGACGGCATGGCGCGCGAGCGCGTCGTGACCGCCCTCCTCGCGGTCGACCACGCAGACCGCCGTCCGCACCTCGAGGCCTGCTTCCCGGAGCGCGGTGACCGCCTCCAGGGCCGCTCCGCCGGCCGTGACGACGTCCTCGACGAGGCACACGAGCTCACCCGGTGCGAACACGCCTTCGATCCTGTTGGCGGTGCCGTACGCCTTCGCCGCCGAGCGCACGATCAGGAACGGCAGGTCGGCGGACAGCGAGCCGGCAGCGGCGAGCGCGACCGCGCCGAGCTCCGGCCCGGCGAGCCGGACGGCACCCGGCTCGTACGCGCGCACGGCCGCCGCGATCTCCTCGCCGAGCGCGCGGAGCAGGTCGGGGCGCGTCTCGAACCGGTACTTGTCGAGGTAGTACTTCGACCGCCGCCCCGAGCGCAGCACGAAGTCGCCCTCCAGGTAGGCGGCCTCCCGCAGTGCCGCGCCGAGCTGGTCGTGGGTCACGCCGGCAGCAGCTCGCGGGCGATCGCGAGCAACGCGTCGGCCTCGGCCGTCCCTGCCGCATGGGAGACCATCGAGCCGTCGTCGGCGTAGAGATCGACGTGCTCGACGAGCCGGGCGGCCCGGCGGCGCACGAGCACCGAGCCGGCGAGCGAGCCCGCGGCGAGCAGCAGGCCGGTGACGAGCTTACGCGGCGGCATCGTGTGACGAATCGTGCGCGAGCGACCGGATGCACGTCTTCAGGTCGTAGAAGACGAGACCGACCGTCGGCTCGGGCGACGTCGTGGCGGCGATCGTGCGGTCGCCGTCTCGAACGACGAACACGCTTCCCGCCGTCGTCGCGGCCTCGAGCTGCGACACGGGGCTTCCCCTGTGCGCGTCGGCACCGTCGAGCAACCGTCGCGCGCCGGAGGCGAGCTGCTCGGCACGTTCCGGCGACACGTTCGTCCCGACCACGGCGCCGTCCGCCGCGAGGATCACGACGTCCCGGACCTGCGGGGAGATCTCCGTCAGATCGCCGATCGCGCGGTGCGCGTCCATCGACCCGAGCATACTGGCGCGGAAGTGAGGACGGTGATCTCGAAGTTCTTCGCCGACCGCGGCACGCACCTCGCCGCGATGATCGCCTACTTCGCCCTCCTGTCGTTCGTCCCCCTGCTGTTCCTCGCTCTCGCTCTGCTCGGGCTCGTGCATCAGGCGGACCAGAACTCCTTCTTCGTGCGCGAGCTCTCGAAGGTGTTCCCGAGCACCTCCGTCGACTCGATCCTGAGCGCCGTGCGCGCGATTCAGAAGAACGCCACCGCGCTCGGCCTGGTCGGCGGCTTCTTCCTGCTGTGGTCGTCGCTCTCCCTCTTCAGCGTGCTCGAGAGCGCGTTCAACATCGTCTACGGCCGGCCGAACAGGGGGTGGCTGCACGGCAAGGCGCTCGCGACGCTGATGATGGTCGGTTCGCTCGTCGCCCTGTTCGCGTCGCTCGTCATCGGTTCGATCGGCCAGGAGGTGCTGAAGCGCTACGCCGGCTTCTCCGGCAACAACGTGTTCGCGCGGCTCACCGCGATCGCGCTCTCGGGGATCGGCGTCTTCGTCTTCCTCGCGTCCGCCTACTACGTGCTCACGAACGCCGACCTGACGCTGCGCGAGGTCCTGCCCGGAGCGATCACAGCCGCGGTGCTGCTCGCGGCGACGTTCCAGGTGCTGCCGCAGTACGTGCAGGTCTCGAAGCACAACCCCGTGCTGCAGGCGCTCTCGGGCCCGGCCGTGCTGCTCGTGTGGCTCTACGTGATGGCGAACATCATCGTGCTCGGCGCCGAGGTCAACTGGTGGCGGAGCCATCGGGCGGCGCGGTCGACGGAAGCCCCAGCTCCCGTCTGAGCGCCTGCGCCGCACGCGCACGGTGCGAGTGGACCGCCTTCCAGGCGTCGCCGAGCTCCGCGACGGTCTGCGTCTCCCCCACCGGCACGAACAGCGGGTCGAAGCCGAAGCCTGCCTCGCCCGCAGCGACGAACGCGATCGTCCCTTCGAGCACACCCGTGCCCCGCAGCTCGCGCCCGTCCGGCGCGAGGCAGACGAGCTCGCACACGTACCGGGCGCGCCGGTCGGTCACGCCCGTGAGCGCCGACAGCAGCCGTTCGACGTGCCGCCCTTCCGCCCAGCGGGCGGTCTGGACGCCCGGCTCGCCTCGAAGCGCCGACACCTCGACGCCCGAGTCGTCCGCCAGCATCCAGCGATCGGCACGACCGATCGTGCGCCCGTACCGCGCCTTGATGCGCGCGTTGTCGACGTACGTGGCGCCGTCCTCCGGCGGATAGTCGGCGGCGAGCAGGTCGAGGTGGACGTCGGGAAGCAGGGCGCGCATCTCCGCAAGCTTGTGCGGGTTCGCCGAGCAGACCGAGATCTTCACCTGCCCCACGTCACGTCGTGGACGCCGTCCATCGTGCTGAGACTCGCGGCGAGCCCCGGGTTTGCACGCTCGAGCTGCAGGATCACGCGCCGCCGCTCGCCCTCGCGCTCGATGTCGATGTGCTTCAGACGGAGGCGACGCCTCGCGAGCTCCTCCAGCACGACCGCCACCGCTTCGGGCTCCGTCTCGAGGACGATCCGGGAGTCGTCTCGGCGCCAGCGATCGATCGTGAAGTCCGCCGCGATCCGGAGCGGCCAGAGCGCGACCAGTGCGACCGCCGACCCGATCAACGCGACGCTGTAGTAGCCGGCGCCGCTCGCGATCCCGACCGCCGCGACCACCCAGAGGTTCGCCGCGGTCGTCAGCCCGCGCACGTTCATCCCGTCGCGGATGATCGCGCCGGCGCCGAGAAAGCCGATGCCGGTGACGATCTGCGCAGCGATCCTGGTCGGGTCGGCCCGCACCACCGAGGCGCCGCTGTGCAGGAACGCCTCGAAGCCGTACGCCGAGACGATCGTGAAGACCGCAGAGCCGAGACACACGAGCAGATGGGTGCGGAAGCCGGCCTCGTGGTCGCGCCATTCGCGCTCGATGCCCAGTGCGCCGCCGAGCCCGGCGGCGAGCGCCAGGCGACCGAGCACCTCCCAGTCGGAGAGGTTCGGGATGCTACTCGCGAGGTACGGCAACGGCCTCGTCCTGGAGCTGCTGCAGCTGGTCGATCCCGCCGGCCGCGAGGTCGAGCAGCTCGTCGAGCCGCCCGCGGTCGAACGGCACGCGCTCGGCGGTCGCCTGAACCTCGACGAGCCGCCCGTCGCCGGTCATCACCACGTTCACGTCGGCGTCGGCGGTCGAGTCCTCCGAGTAGTCGAGGTCGAGGAGCGACTCGCCGTCGACGATGCCGACCGAGACCGCGGCGATGCTGCCGGTCAGCGCCTTCGCGAGGCCGAAGCGGTCGAGCGCGCGCCGCGCGGCGACGTAGGCGCCGCAGATCGCGGCGCACCGGGTACCGCCGTCCGCCTGCAGGACGTCGCAGTCGAGCCAGACGGTGCGTTCGCCCAGCGCCTCGAAGTCGACGATGCCACGCAACGCGCGACCGATCAGGCGCTGGATCTCGACCGTGCGGCCGCCCTGCTTGCCGCGCGACGCCTCCCGCTCCGACCGCTCGCCGGTCGAGGCCGGCAGCAGCGAGTACTCCGCGGTCATCCAGCCGCGGCCCGAGCGGTACAGCCACCGCGGGACTCCTTCGGAGACCGATGCCGTGCAGAGGACGCGCGTCTTGCCCTGCGACCAGAGGACGACACCGTGCGGCTGCTCCAGGAACCCCGGATCCGCGTGCACCGGACGGAGCTCGTCTGCGCGGCGGCCGTCGGCCCTCATGCGGCCGCCTCGAGCTCCGACAGCGCCACGGGGTCGACCTCCGCGATCGGGAGCTGCAGGAACCGCTCGCCGAGCGCCCTGAACGCCTCGGGGTCGCCGGTCGTCAGGAACCGGTAGCGGCCCTCGCGGTCGACGTCGTTCTCGAAGCCCTTCCGGGCCAGCGTCTCCGCGACCTCGCGCGCCGTCTCGTCCGCGGAGAAGATCAGCGTGACCTCGCGCCCGAACGCCCGCTGGAACACGGGGCGCAACAACGGGTAGTGGGTGCAGCCAAGGATCACCGTGTCGCAGCCTGCCGCCTTGAGCGGAGCGGCGTACTCTCGAACCGCCGCGGCGACGTCCTCGCTGAACGTGTCGCCCGCCTCGATCAGCGGCACGAGCTTCGGACAGGCGACGGCGGTCACGCGGACACCCGCGTCGAGCGCCTGCACGAGCAGCTCGTACCTGCGGCTCGCGACGGTGAGCTCGGTGGCGAGCAGGCCGACCTGCCGGTTGCGTGTCGCCTGCACGGCGGCGTGGGCCTCGGGGACGATCACCGAGACGACCGGCACCTGCAGCTCTTCTTGCAGGTCGGGCAGTGCGACCGACGTCGCGGTGTTGCACGCGACGACGACCATCTTCACCCCGAGCCGTTCGAGGTAGACGCCGATCTCGTGGGCGAAGCGCCGCACCTCGGCCGCCGGCCGCGGCCCGTAGGGAAGCCGGGCGTGATCGCCGAGATAGACGAAGTCCTCGTGCGGCATCGTCACCAGGCACTCGTGCAGGACCGTGAGGCCTCCGACCCCAGAGTCGAAGACGCCGATCGGACGCGTGTCCACCGGCAGCGATTCTACGAGGCGGGATAGATTGGCCCCGCGTGAGACGTGTCCCCGCCGCCCTCGTCGCACTGCTCGTGCTGTGCGCGGCCGAAGCCCACGCCTCGTCGGCGCAGAGCGGCTTCCGCACGATGGCCGACGGCACGCAGCTCGCGTACGACCTCTACGAGCCGAGCGGCAGCGCGCCTGCCGGCGGCTGGCCGGGCGTGATCGTCTTCCACGGCCTCGGCGGGACGAAGGACTCCGTGGCGCCGATCGCCCAGTACTTCGCCGGCAAGGGGTACGCGGCACTCGCGTACAGCGCGCGCGGCCACGGCACGTCGACGGGCGACATCGGGCTCGCCGGGCCCCAGGAGGTGAGCGACGAGCGCGAGCTGCTCTCGTTCTTCGAGGGGCTGCCCGAGGTGAGCGACTCGGCGGTCGGCGCCTGGGGCATCTCGTACGGCGGCGGGCAGGTGTGGAACGGCCTCGCCGCCGGCGTTCCGTTCAAGGCGGCGGACGTGGTCGAGACGTGGACGAACCTGTACCAGGCGCTGTGGCCGCAGAACGTCGCCAAGTCGGGGATCGTGCTCGGGTTCGCGAAGGCCGTCGACGCGAGGTCGCCGCTGATCTCGCAGTACGAGTCCGACGCCGTCCATTCGACGAATCTCGCCGCCGTGAAGTCGCTCGTCGACCCGCGGTCCGCACTCGGCGCTGCCCGGACGATCAAGGCGCCCGTCTACATGTTCCAGGGCCGCGTCGACTACGCGTTCGACGTCACGCAGGCCGAGAACGCCTTCGCCGGCGCCGCCGGGCCGCGGCATCTCTACGTCGGGCAGTTCGGCCACACGCCGTCGACCTTCCCGGGCCCCGACTTCAACTACGTGATGGCGCAGGGTGCGGCGTGGCTCGACCGGTACGTGAAGGGGACCCCGAACGGCATCGACAAGACGAAGCCGGTGACGATCGCAGCGGCGACCGGGACGAAGCGGGCCTCCTACGCGAAGCTGCCGCCGACGAAGAACGTCAGCGTCGGGTTCCGCGGCACGTCCACCTCGCGGTTCGGGCCGCGCTTCTCCGGCTCGCTCGAGACCTTCGGCGCCTCCGTGCTGCGCATCCAGGTGCGCAAGGTCGTGAGCTACCCGCGGCTGGTCGCGACCCTCTACGCCGGCGCACGGCCGATCACGCACGGCGCAGTCGTACCCAGGGTCGGCCTGAACACGATCCGCCTCGCCAACTACGTCCAGTACCTGCCGAAGGGCACCCGTCTGACGCTCCGCCTCGGGCCCGACTCGGGCGGCGCCGATCTGGCCTACCTCGGGTTCGGCGACCAGACGTCGATCTCGCTCGGCCCTGCGGAGCTCGCTCTGCAGGCCCTCGCGAAGCCGGTGAGTGGGCCGTGAAGCGCCTGCTCGGAGGGCTGCTCGTCACCGTCTGTTGCCTGCTCGTCCCGGCTGCGCTCGCCGGCAGCGCGCCCGGCGTCACCGCGACCACGATCACGCTCGGCGGCACCGTCCCCGTCACCGGGCCGGCAGCGCTGTTCGGCTCGGTCGGGCGCGGCGCCGACGCGTACTTCCGCTACGTCAACGCGCACGGCGGGGTGAACGGCCGCAAGGTCAAGTACCTCTACCTCGACGACGCGTACGACCCGGCGAAGACCGTCCAGCTCACGCGCCAGCTCGTCGAGCAGGATCACGTGCTCGCGATCTTCAACACCGTGGGCACCGACAACAACCTCGCCGTGCGCGACTACCTGAACGCGGCGAAGGTGCCGCAGCTCTTCGGCGGAACCGGGACGGCGGCGATCGGCGACAGGTTCCGCTCGACGCCCTGGACGATGGGCTACCTGCCCAGCTTCCAGGCCGAGGGTGAGATCTACGGCCGCGCGATTCGCACCGCGGCGGACGCCAAGGTTGCCGTGCTCTACGAGGACTCGGACTTCGGCAAGGACATGACGGACGGCCTCAAGATCGGTCTCGGAGCGCGCGCGTCGGCGATCGTCTCGGAGCAGGCCTACGAGCCGACCGACACGTCGATCGACTCGCAGATGTCGACGCTGCACGCGTCGGGCGCGAACACGCTCGTGCTCAACTCGACACCGCAGTACGCGATCCTGGCGTACCTCGCCGCGCACAAGTTCGGCTGGCACCCGAAGATCTACGTCAGCTCGATCGACATCTCACCGAACGTGATGGACATCATCCGGGTGAACGCACCCGAGCTCGCAAACGGGTCGCTGTCGATCGCGTTCGTCAAGGACCCGACCGACAAGGTGTGGGCGAAGGACCCCGTCGTCGCGCTCTACCGCAGGGTGCTCGCCGGCTACGGGCGCGGCGCGAAGCCGGAAGACGTCTACAACTTCTACGGAATGGCGGTCGCGTTCACGATGATCGACGTCCTCAAGCACGCCGGCCGCAATCCGACGCGCCGGTCGGTGCTCACCGCAGCCCAGCATCTGAACGAGGTCAACCCGTTCATGCGGCCTGGCGTGAAGATCGTCACGAGCCCGACCGACTACTACCCGATCTCGAAGGCCCAACTGATGCGCTACGACCGGGTTCACTGGGTCGCGGCCGGGCCGCTCGTCTCGACGCGACCGTAAAGAGCGCTACCCTCCGCCGGACCTGAACTACGGAAGGGGAACTCACGCATGAGCAAGAGCCTCCGAGCGGTAGTCGGAACGACCGCCGTGCTGTCCGCGCTCGCGTTTGCCGGATCCGCGCTGGCGTCGTTCGCTCCGAAGCTGGTCGCGTCCAGCGTTACCGGCGGCAACGCCGTGCGGATCGGCGTGGTCGTCGGCGCGAACGACGACCCGACGGCCAAGGTGCAGATCTATGTTCCGGCGGGCTACCAGATCGGGACCACGGCGCCCGGCACGAAGCTCGGCAGTGTGACGGCAACCGCCGCCGCGGCCGACCTCGGCGGTGCCGTGCTCCCGCTGACCGGTGAGGTCGACGCGATCGCGCCGAACGCCGCGGCGGCCGCGCAGTGCGGCACCACGAACGCCACGCAGACGTGGGACCTGCACCTGACCGCAGCCGGCCAGACGCTCGACGTGCCGCTGTACGTCGTCCCGACCGCCGCGCCGGAGACGACCGCCGGTCAGGCGAAGCTCGTCGTCTGCCTGCCGCCGCCGGACGTGCCGGTGGGCACTCCGGGCCGTGCGACCTTCGGCGCGAAGCTGCTGTCGGCGACCTTCGACGTCTCGGCGATCACCGAGCCGACGGCCGCCGCCGACTACCGGTGGACCTCGGTGTGGACGCCGTACAACCCCGGCAAGGGCACGCCGAACGCGGCGGGCTCGGTCGAGACCCAGGCGTTGCGCCACATCCCGACCACCGCCAAGCTGGCGGTCAAGAAGGCGAAGCTGAAGACGATCAAGAAGGTCCGCGTGAAGGGCAAGGTGCGCAAGGTCACCGTCGTCCGCACGCGCGTCACGTTCCTCACGACGGTCACCGAGAACGGTGCCGCGCCGACGAGCGTGACGACGACCACCACGGCCAACGGCAAGAAGGTCGGCGGCTCGTCGGGCTCGTTCGTCCTCGCCGCCGGTGCCAGGGCGACCGTCGTCGCGACGTCGACGGTCGACAAGCAGGCGTCGATCCCCTCGGGTCAGGCCGCGGCCGCCACCGATCTGTTCTACACGGATCTCGGCGGCAACGGCTGCGTCCCGAGTGCGATCTTCCAGGGGCTGCCGTGCCTCGGCGCCACGGTCGGCGCCACGACGGTCAAGTCGACCGTCGCCGTCACCGGCTTCAAGAAGTAGACGGCTCTCGGGCGAGCGGAGCGCGCCCGGCGACGGGCCGCTCCGCTCTCGTATCGTTCGCCCGAGTGGCGGCCCCGATCCGGATCGGTACGTGCTCCTGGGCCGACGACGCTCTCGCGAAGCACTGGTATCCGCCCGGAACGCCGCCGCGCGCCCGGCTCGCGTACTACGCCGAGCGGTTCTCGACGGTCGAGGTCGACTCGACCTACTACCGCGTCCCGACCGAGGAGATGGTGCGCGGCTGGGCTGAGCGCTCCCCCGACGGGTTCGTGATGCACGTCAAGGCGTTCGGGCTCCTGACGCGGCACCCGGTGCGGCTCGAGCAGGTGCCGCCCGAGCTGCGGGAGGGCCTACCGGTCGACGACCGCGGCCGCGTCGACCGGCCGCCGCGCGAGGCGCGCGGTCGCGTCTTCCGCGCCTTCCTCGACGCCCTGCAGCCGCTGCGTGACGCCGGCAAGCTCGGCGGGATCCTCTTCCAGCTCCCGCCGTACGTCGTCTGGAAGCCGTCGTCGCTCGACTATCTCGAGTGGGCACGCGAGCAGCTCGGCGCCGACGAGATGCTCGTCGAGCCTCGCCACCGGTCGTGGTTCGCGGACGACGTGCGGGCCGAGCTGCTGCGGTGGCTCGAGGAGCGGCGGATGAGCTGGGTCACCGTCGACGCGCCGAAGGTGGACGCCGGCAACGTCCCGGCGACGCTCGTCGCGGCGACCTCGCCGCTCGCGTACGTCCGCTTCCACGGACGGAACGCCGGAACGTGGAACGCGCGCGGCGGCTCGGCGGCGGTGCGCTTCGACTACCTCTACTCGGAAGACGAGCTGCGCGAGTGGGTCGCGCCGCTGCGCGAGCTGGCAGGCGAAGCCGAGCAGGTCTACGCGTTCTTCAACAACAACAACCAGACCGACGGCGTGGCCCAGGCCCCCGCGGGCGCCTTCCTCTTGCGCAAGCTGCTCGAGGACGAAGGCGTGCCTGCCGCCTGATCCCGACGGGTCAGGGCTTTCACGGATGGCCAACGTCGACCGAGGTCGTACGATCGATCGGCCAATCCGAGAAGGGGGAGCCATGAAAGCCATTGCGCTTCTGGCGTTCCTTGCGGCTGCGCTGGCACTTGCAGTGCCGGCTGCCACCCGGGCTGACGACGTCCAGGGCTGCGGCGCCGAAGAGTGCATCGGCGACACCCCGGTCGTCCCGTCGCTCGACCCGCAGTGGAGCGCGAACTTCGTCCCGCCACCGGTCCCGCACCTCAAGGCGGCGACCGCGTGCATCCCGACCGACGTCGTCTTCTACGCCCAGCAGACCGACTGGCTGCGGGTCGCTCAGAAGATGCGCGAGAACATGTCGCCGTGTGCGAACTACTACGTCTCGATCCCGCCGATCGTGGCCGACAAGACGAAACCGCGCGGCCCGCTCCAGGCGGGCTTGATCCGTGACCTCGGACGGAACTTCCACGCGATGAACGACATCAACGTGGCCGCCTGGACCGCCTGGGTCGCCGCCGACCCCGGTCGCACGTGGTACGGCGCCGGCGTCGAGGCGCGCCACCGGATGGACGATCCGGACGTCGGTGGCTTCGATCCCGCCGCCGGCGACATCTGGGCGCTGAACGAGCTGAGCTCAGCCGTCCGGCAGGGAACGGGCCTCAGCCGCCAGAACATGCGCGACTTCATCCGGGGACTCTACGACGGCGACGGCGGACCTCCGATGAAGGGACTCGTCTGGGTCTCGGGCTTCAGCCAGGGAACGGCCGTTCTCGACACGTACAAGGCGAACGTCAAGAACTGGCTCGCAGACGCCCAGTTCTGGCAGGACATGTCGCGGTACGTCACGTTCTTCTCGCAGGAGGTGTACGGGCGCGTCGACAGGTGGGGCGTCGTCGGCACGACGCCGCAAGACCGCCTCGCGCCGACCGCCGACTACCTCGAGCATCTCGAGAACCTCGCCGACGCCGGCGCGTACGTGCTCGGCAACACGTCCCTGTACCTCGCGCTCGCGGACGCGCCCTCGGGCAACGCCGCGTGGCCGACGCCCGGGTACGAATGGCCGGTACCGCCGGTCGACTACACCGTCGCGGCCGCCTATGCCGCGGCGCAGGTGTACGCATTCCGCCACGAGCAGAGCGTCCGGGACGGCGATCAGGTCTTCGGCTTCGCGTGGAACCCCGTGAACCTCAGCGCGCCGAACACGATCCCCGACTTCACCAACAAGACCGCGTTCATCCTCGGGCAGATCGCTTCGGCGATCCACGCGACCGACGCGCCGTCGCAGGAGCCGGGGCTGGCCGCGTGCGGGCCTGATCTGGCCTGGTGCACCGGCGATGTCGCCGGCTCGGTGTTCAGCATCCAGTGGCTGATGTTCCACGACTGGACGCAACCGACGGCGCAGCCGTCGACCGGGGTCGTTCAGGAGAACGCCGCAGGCCAGCTTCCGCTCTCGGCGACGGACCCCGACCCGGGCCAGCAGCTGACATTCTCGATCGTGACGCAGCCGGCGCACGGCACCGTCGTGACCGACGGCAGCGCCTCGGCGACGTACACGCCCGAGCCCGGCTACGCAGGGCCGGACTCGTTCACGTTCAGGGCCTTCGACGGCTGGATGAACTCGAAGGCTGCGACGGTCACGGTCAAGGTCAATGCACCGCCGGTCGTCGACGCCGGAGCGGACGTCGGTACTCCGTGGGGCGTTCCGGTGACGCTGACCGGTACCGCGACCGACCCCGACGGCGACTCGAACGCCATCGTCGCGAGCTGGGCTTTCGGTGACGGCTCGACCGGAAACACGGCGCAGGCGTCGCACACCTATGCGGAGCCGGGCACGTACACGGCCGAGCTCACCGCCACCGACGCCGATCAGGGAGTGGCGAAAGACACGGTCACCGTCACGGTCGGCCCGCGGACGTCGTCGCTCACGCTGGAGACGAAGCCGACGCTCGACGTCTCGTCGGCGACGGTGTCCGCGCAACTCGGCGACGCCGTCGACGCGGTCTCCGCCCGCCTCCAGGGCCATCACGTGACCTTCGCGGCGGGTGGCGCGACGTGCACGGCGTCGACGAACGCAGCCGGCGAGGCGTTTTGCACGCTGCCGGCTGCCGCGCTGGCGCTCGGCCCGTCGACGGTCACCGTCCGGTTCGACGGTGACACGCTCTACTCGACCAGCACTGCAGCGGTCGAGGTCGTCGTCTACGGGATGCCCACCGGCGGACTGTTCGTCGTCGGCGACCGGTCCGCAACGGGAGCGGTCACGTTCTGGAGCTCAGCGTGGTGGCTGCTCAACACGCTGAGCGGAGGGCCTGCTCCCGCGAGCTTCAAGGGGTTCGCGACTCCGGCACCCGGCGGCGGTTGGATCGCGTCGCCCGGGCTCAGGTTCGATCGCTCGCCTGCAAGCGTGCCCGAGTGGATGGCAGTGCTCGTCGCCAGCCGCATCGAGAAGGATGGCTCGTCGATCACGGTGACCGCGAGCCGCATGGTCGTCGTGCATGTCGACGCGTACGCCGCCCACCTGATCGGAGGAGGGATGGTCGTCGCCACGATCGACTGACGACCGCACGGGAGGGGCGGCTTCGGCGGCCCCTCCCGTGTCCGCCGGCGCGCGCCCCGACCGACCGACCAAGGCATCATTCCCGCCTGATGCGCGTGCTCGCCGTCACGCACGGGCCTGCGGTCCAGCCGGAGCTGTTCGGCGAGGTCGTCTCGGATGAAGGCCACGACCTGCTGCTGTGGGACATCCGTACGCAGGGCGCTCCGCCGCCGGACGTCGACGCCGTGCTGGTCTTCGGCGGCGACCAGAACGTCGGCGAGGAGCTCGAGCATCCCTGGCTGCACGAGGAGTACGAGGCGCTCCGCCGGTACGTCGAGGCGGAGACGCCGCTCTTCGGCGTCTGTCTCGGCGCACAGACACTCGCACGCGCGTTCGACGCGGAGGTCGCACCGCTCGGCGAGCAGCTCGCCGGGTTCTACGAGACGACCCTGACCGCGGCCGGTGTCGCCGACCCGGTGCTCGGTGCGCTGCCGCGGCGCTTCGAGGCGCTGAACGCGAACGGCTATGCGTTCGCTTGGCCGCCCTCCGCCGTCGAGCTTGCGCACGGCCCGGTCCCGCAGGCGTTCCGGCTCGGCGAACGGGCCTGGGCGGTGCAGTTCCATCCGGAGGTGCGGCGCGACCAGGTGCTCGACTGGTTCCGCGACGAGCCGACGCTGCCGCGGCCCCTCGACGAGCTCGCGGCGGAGCTCGACGAGAAGCTGCCGGCCTGGCAGGAGCTGGGCCGCCGGCTCGCACGCGCGTTCCTGCGGGCCGCCTTGTCGTAGATTCGACCCCGTGATCGCCTGCCCGAGCTGCGGCCAGGAGAACCCGGATGGGTTCCGCTTCTGCGGCCGCTGCGGGAACGAGCTCGCACCCGCGGGCGCCCATACCGAGGTGCGCAAGGTCGTCACCGTCGTGTTCTGCGACCTGACCGGGTCGACCGCGCTCGGCCACTCGACCGACCCGGAGACGCTGCGCAGGACGATGCGCGGCTACTACGACGAGATGCGCACGATCCTCGAGCGCCACGGCGGCACCGTCGAGAAGTTCGTCGGCGACGCGGTGATGGCGGTGTTCGGCGTCCCGGTCTCGCACGAGGACGACGCACTCCGTGCGGTTCGCGCGGCCTGGGAGATGCGGACGGCTGTACCCTGCGCTCGGCCTCCGCGCCCGCATCGGCGTCAACACGGGCGAGGTCGTCGCCGGAAGCGGCGACTCGCTCGTCACCGGCGACGCGGTCAACGTGGCGGCACGGCTCGAGCAGGCCGCCGAGGCCGGAGAGGTCATCGTGGGAGCCGAGACGCAGCGGCTGGTCCGCGACGCCGTCACCGTCCAGCCGGTCGGTTACATCGTGGCGAAGGGAAAGCCCGATCCCGTCGCCGCGTTCCGCCTGGTGGAGGTCGACCCAGGCGCCGCTGCGATCGCCCGGCGGTTCGACAGGCCGCTGATCGGGCGCGGCCGGGACTCGCCGTGCTCCGCGACGCGCTCTCCCGTGCCGTCGAAGAGCGGGCGTGCCACCTGTTCACGCTGCTCGGCGCGGCCGGCGTCGGCAAGTCGCGGCTCGTCGCCGAGTTCCTCGCCGGAGCGGATGCGGCCGTCGTCCGTGGACGGTGCCTGGACTACGGCGAGGGAATCACCTACTGGCCGGTGATCGGGGTGCTGAAGCAGCTCGGTCCCGCCGCGGACGCCGCCGTGGACGCGATCGCCACGGGCGCGGAGCCGGCCCGCCCGGCGGAGTCGACCGAGCACCTCCGTGCACGTTCGGATACGTGGAGACGACGACGTCGGGCCGGACCTCGTCGATCAGCCGCAGCAGGCCCGGGGTGCCGGAGCGGGCGAGCAGCGCCTGCGTCGCGGCCCGCGTCGCCCGCGGGCCCGTGAACAACCAGAAGCCGAGATCCCAGACCCACTGGAACCGGTAGAAGACGAGCGCCGCCGCATCGGCGCTGACCGCCCGCACGAGCGTGCCCATGGCCAGGAGCGCATCGGCCGTCACGATCTCGACGTCGCCGTGCTCGGCGCGCAGCTGCGCGGCCAGCATGCGTGCGGGCAGGTCGTGGCCCTCGCCGACGCTCGCGGTGAGGATCAGAACGCGTGGCGTCACGCCGGCGGATCGACTAGCGACGAGGGCTGGCTCGACGCTCGCCACGACGCCGGCTCGTGGTGCCGAAGACCACGTCCCACCATGGTGCGCTGACACCGAACCCCCGTCGATCGTCCTCGAAGTGATGCCGCATGTGGAGCTCGTGCAGGTGCCGTCCGAGGCGACTCGTCGGCCGCCGCCGATGCAGCGCGAAGTGCACCATGTCGTAGCCGAGGTAGCCGGCGAAGAACCCGCTCGTGACCGCCCACGACAACGGCTCGTCGACGGTGACGTCGAAGAGCGCGTAGAAGAGGAACGCGAACGGCACGGAGACGACCGGCGGCAGCACGAGCCGGCGCGGGTCGGACGGATGATCGTGATGGACCCCGTGGACCATCCAGTGCAGGCGCGCACCGAACGCCTGCCTGCGGCTCGTAGTGGAAGACGATGCGGTGGACCCAGGTACTCACACAGCGTCCAGAGGACGTATCCGGCCGCGACGGCCGCCGCGACGGCCGCGATTGAAGCAGCCTCGAATGAGAGCGACATGAGTACCGCGATCGGCGGCAGGTAGAGCACCGCCGGCACGGCCGGGTGGATGCGCGTCAGGCTGTCGAGCGTCCCCGAGCGGAACATCGGCGGCGAGGCGCGCAGGGCGTCCCGGCGCGCGACGCGGGGGGCCGACTCGAGCTCGTCGGGCATTCGCCGATTCTATTCCCTCGGCCACGGCGGCAACGGCAAGCCGGCCCACGCGTGCCGGCGCGGGCCGCGGCTCAGGTCAGGTCGGCGGCGCCGAGGCCGCCGAGCGCGAGACACACGCCGGCAACCGCGAGCAGCGCGATCGCCGTGACCGCGCCGCCGTACCGATAGACGGTGGACGGCAGCTCGCTGCGGTCCCGGCCGGCCGAGCCGATCCTCCGCGCGAGGGCGGCGACGACCAGCAGCGGCGCCACGAACACCAGGTTGAACGCCAGCGCGAGCGCGAGCTGTGTCGCGAGCGGCGGATGGCTGCCGACCACGGCCGCGAGGACGCCGAGGTAGGGGACGGCGGTCGGCAGCTCCACGGCTGCGATCACCGCGCCGACGAGCGGCGCTGCCCGCTCCAGCCTGCGCTCGCGGCGCGCGAGCGCCGCGTCGAGAACGTGACGACGACGCCACGCCACGGCCGCCGCGACGAGCGCGACGACACCGACGACGAGCTCGAGCGCGTGCGTCACGGGCGCGCTGAGGTGCGGTGGCCCGCCGGCGACGAGCTGGCTCGCCCCGACCAGGATGGCGCTCCCGGCCGTCATGTTGACGGCGAGAACGCCGAGCGCGAAGCCGGCCACGCGCCGCGGCGAGCCCGTCCGCACCGCCAGGAACAGCGCGGGAACGACCGTCGTCGGGTTGACCGAGTCGACGGCGCCGACGGACAGAACGACGAGCGCGAGCCGGACGATGAGCCAGACTACTCGCTCCCTGCGGCTGTCGCCGTCGCGTCGCGCTCGGGCCGCGACGGACGCCGCTGGAGGGGAACCATGTATCCGTCGCGGCCCGTCGTGCGGACCCCAGGCTCGGCGGCCGGCGATCGTCCGTCCGAACGCGCCTGTTGACGCCAAGTGTCCCGCGGCGGGGCATGCCTCCGCGTACCCCATTCGGGGGAGGAGCGGCGGCAGGGATGAGGGATCTGCCGGACGGTGGATCGA
>CAWAYE010000003.1:0-1303902 GCA_963786185.1 uncultured Thermoleophilia bacterium | reverse complement strand
TCTGCGAAGTTCCTGCTAATCAGCTCTTTCCGCCTGCTCCCGTCGCGGCCCGGCTTGTCCTCGACGTCCACCGAGCGTCCACCGCCCGCCGAGGGACGCTCGTTCGAGGCGCGAAAACCGTGTCGCCGTGCGGCTTTGCGGGTGTGCGAGTCGGTGTCCACCCAGCGTCCACGGCCCGCTCGAGCGCGAGCGCGTCGAGGAGCGAGACGGCGTGCTGGTAGCTGTCGACCGCGAGGTGACCGTAGTGGAGGTCGATCATTGCGATGCTCGTGCCCATGAAGCGCGAGAGCGCGAACACCGGCACGCCGGCCCGGAGCGCGAAGGTGGCGTACGCGTGGCGCAGGTCGTAAAGGTCGCGCAGCGGTTCGATCCCGACCGCCCGCTGCACCGGCTTCCAGTGCCGCCGGTTGAAGTTGCGGAAGTCGAGGTGACCGCCGCGTGCGTTCGGGAACAGCAGCGGGCTCTCTCCACACGGGTGTAGCTGGTCGAGCGCCTCGAGCGCGATCGCCTGCAGCGGCACCGCCCGTCGGCTCAGCCGCGTCTTCGTCTGCTTGACCCGTCCGTTCGCATACGCCCGCCGGATCTGAACGACACCGGCGGCACGATCCACGTCGGCCCATTCGAGCGCGAACAGCTCCGAGGGCCTGAGCCCGGTCGCGGCCGCGAACACGACCATCGACCCGAACCTTGGCGCGAGCCGCTCGGCCAGCGACCGGATCTGTGCCCAGGAGTCGAACGGTCGCTGCTCCCGGCAGCGCCGGCCGGGATTCGGCACGCCGCGCTTTGCTGGGTTCTCGTCGATCAGCTTCCACGCAACCGCGCGATTCAGCACCTGCCGCAGCGCCTGGGTCGCCTCGAAGCGATGCCCCTCCGGGACAGTTAGCCGCCAGGCACAGACCTGCTCGGGCGACAGCTCGGCGAGACGGACTCCACCCAGCTCGGCGGTCGCCTTCCCGAGCAGCCAGCGCAGCTTCGCGACCGTGACGCGTTCACCCTGATGCGCCTCCAGGTACTCCTCCACCCACTCCCCGAGCGTCAGCGTCACCGCACGGCGCCCGGGCACCAGCCGCGCCAGCCTGTTCTGAAGCGCCCTCTGCGCCTCAGCCCTGCTGCGAAACCCGCCCACCTGCAGCCTCGCCGAGCCGCGCCCCGCGGCGCGATTCCGGTACGCCCACAACGGCTCCCCATCCGGCGACCTCGCCTTCAGCTTGAACACCTGACCCTGCTGGATCACCTCTTAACCTCCTCGATCGACGACAAGATCGAGGAATCACACCGGCGCCGCACCGATGACCACCCCGCTCGCACAGAGGGCGTCCACGGTTGCGCGACGGGTCATCCGAACATGTCCGGTCTGAGTTTGTTTTCCTCCTCGGTGCACGTAGGGTCAGCAGGAGGTGACGCACCGTGGGTGAGCGGCTGGATCGGCGGATCGTCGCTGTGATGTTCACCGACGTGGTCGGGTACACGGCGCTGATGCAGGCGGACGAGCGCCTCGCACGCGACAAGCGCGACCGATACATGACTGTGCTGGAGAGCCACCACGACGCGTTCGGTGGCACGATCGTGCAGCGGCTCGGGGACGGCAGCATGAGCATGTTCCCGAGCTCGCTGGCCGCCGTGCACGCCGCCGTCGAGATCCAGCGCGAGCTCGCAGCGCACGACGTCTCCGTTCGGATCGGCGTCAACGTGGGTGAGGTCATAGTCGAGCCCGAGCGGCTCACCGGCGAGGCGGTCAACATCGCCGCGCGGATCGAGTCCTTCGCCGTGCCCGGCGGGGTGCTGCTGTCGGACTCCGCGTATGAGCAGATCAGAAACCGGAGCGACGTCGGCGTCGTCGGCCTGGGGCGGTTCAGGCTCAAGAACGTCGGGCGCCCGTACGAGCTCTACGCGGTCTCGGCCGACGGCGTCGTGGTGCCGGATCCGGCGGCGCTCGAGGGGAAAGGCGAGCGGTTTGCGAGCCTGCCGAGCAACCTGCCCGAACCGGCGGCGCCGCTGGTCGGCCGAACTGCCGACCTCGCGTCGCTTTCGGAGCTTGCCCGCGAGCACCGTCTCGTCACGATCACAGGCCCCGGCGGCGTCGGAAAGACTCGCCTCGTCGTCGAGCTCGGCCGGCTGCTCGCACCCGAGTTCCTGGACGGCGTCGCGTTCGTCGAGCTGGCGGACGTCACCGACGCGGCGGACTTCCTCCCGGCCGTCGCGGAGGCGCTGGATGTCAAGGAGGCGGCGGGACGGTCGCTCGGTGACGGCCTCGCCGCATTGCTCGGTGACAAGACGGCGCTCCTGCTCCTGGACAACCTCGAGCAGGTCGTCTCGGCCGCGCCGGATGTGGCCGGCCTGGTCGGGCGCTGTCCTGGGCTGCGGATCGTGACCACGAGCCGGACCCCGCTCCGGATCGCCGCCGAGCGCGAGTACCCGCTTACCACGCTGGAGCCCGCGCGCGCAATCGAGCTGTTCGTCGAGCGGGCACGAGCGACGAAGCGCGAGTTCGAGCTGGCGCCGGAGAACGCGGACGCGGTCGCGGCGGTCTGCCGGCGGCTCGACGGCCTGCCGCTCGCCCTCGAGCTCGCTGCTGCCCGGCTACGGCTCCTGTCGCCGGAGGCGCTGCTCGAACGCCTCGGTCACGCCCTCGATGTGCTCAGCTCCGGGCGTCGCGACGCTCCCGGGCGGCATCAGACCCTACGTGCCACCATCGAGTGGAGCCACTCGCTCCTCGAAGAGCCGGAGCAGCGCTTGTTTCGGCGGATGGCCGTCTTCGCCGGCGGATGCACCGTCGCCGACATCGAGGCGGTCTGCGCGGACCCCGGCGAGAACGTCCTCGACGAGCTCGAGTCGCTCGTCGACAAGGCGCTCGTCCAGACGGACGGCCAAGGCGACCGGCTCCGCATGCTCCAGACGATCGGCGAGTACGCCCGCGAGCGGCTCGAGGCAGCGGGCGAAACAGGCGAGGTCGCGGTGCGGCACGCGCGCCGCTATACGGAGGTTGCGCGCGAGATCCGGGACGGCATCGAGGGCACCGATCAGATCTCATCGCTCGAACGCGGCATCGCCGAGGAGGGCAACCTCCAGGGCGCGCTGGACACGCTCTTGGCGGCGGCAAGGGACGGCGATGCGGCTGCGTGCGAAGCGGGTCTCCAACTCTGCGGCGACCTGTGGCTGTACTGGCACATCCGGGGCAAGAATCTGACCGCCCGAGAGTACGCCGAGTCCTTCCTCGAGGCGGAGACAGCCGACTCTCCGACGTTAGGGCGGGCGGGAGCGCTGATCACGGCGGGGCTGGCGTCGGAAATGCTCGGTCAGATCGAGCGGGCGAACGAGCGGTGGGGCGAGGCGTACGGCATCGCCGCAGGGATCGACGCCGATCGCGAGCTCTGCATCGCTGGCTTCTGTCACGGCCTCGGGCTCGGGCTCGTCGGGTCCGACCTTGGCCTCGCGCGGACGAGCGAAAGCATTGAGAAGAGCAGGTCTGTGGGCTTCACCTGGGCCCAGGCGCTCGCGTCGTCCCTCGACGGCGCCCTGCGCATGCGCGCTGATGACCTCGACACGGCGCAGAGGAGATACGTCGAGGCGCTCGACATCCAGCGACGGATCGGCGATGAGGAAGGCGCGGGCATGTCGCTCGGCGGGCTCGCGCGGTTGGCTTCCCGCCGCGGCGACCTCGCGGGAGCCCTCGAGCTCTACCGGCAGGCCCTCGTGGCGTACGAAGCGATCGGTGACCGGGCCGAGGAAGCCCGGATTCTCGCCGAGCTGGCGTGGACGCACCTTCGGAACGAAGACCCCGTGCTCGCGCGCAGGTACTTCCTCGACTCGGTGCAGGCGTACACCGATCTGGCGAGCGTACGCGGCGTGGGTCTCTCGCTGATCGGCCTCGCGGCCACCGAGGCGGTCGAGCACCGACCCGAGGCAGCCGTGCAGATCGCGGCCGCGGCGGAGGTCTACGCTCAGCAGGAGGGCATCGTCAACGTCTACACGGACGAGAAGCCGGGGCGGGAGATCATCGACCAAGCGCGAACAGCACTCTCGGCCGAGGACGTCGCCCACGCGACGGAGGTAGGCCGCAGACTCACGATCGACGAAGCACTCGACCTGGCCAGGACTCCGACACCGGCGCCGGTCTCGCCCGAGTGACCGACCCAAGGCCCGCGACCGACGTAGTCGAACGCGGCCGCGAAGCGGCTTCCCGCAGAGCATGGCGCGAGGCGTACGACCTGCTCGGACAGCCTGATCCGTGCGGAGAGCAACGTCTACGCCGAGCCCAAGGACAGGCGCACCCTCGCCGGCTATCTCGGCCTGCTCACCGCTTACGGCGGCGCCAACGCACTCCAGGATTTCTGGCTCGAGCAGATCGTCAAGCGCGACCTCCTCGGGTGCCAGTTCCCGTACATGCTCCAGCCGAAAGCCAGCTGGGCGTTCCTCGGCATTCTGGCCGGAGCGGCGCTGATCTACTGGACACTGCTGCGCGCAGGCAGTCCCGGTGCCACTCAGGCGCCAGCCAGCGAACAGATGAAGGTCACCTCGCTCTGAGGCTGAAACGCTGAATCTCCGGGCGCGCAGCAGCGGTGGCGCCCCCGATCGGAGTCAGCAAAGACACTGATGCCGCGACAACGCAGCGAGGCCACGCTTCCGCACATGGGTTTCCTCGCAGGTCGTCCACGCTGGCAGCGAGGCCTTGCCTACGGGGCGTTGATCGCGCTCGGGCTCTTCCTGCTGATCCAGCTCGTCCCCTACGGCCGCAACCACACGAACCCGCCTGTGACGCAGGAGCCGAAATGGGACTCGCCGCAGACCCGCACGCTCGCCGCCCGAGCCTGCTTCGACTGTCACAGCAACCTGACCAAATGGCGCTGGTACTCCAACATCGCCCCCGTGTCCTGGCTGATCCAACGAGACGTCGACGGCGGACGCTCACAGTTCAACTTCACCGAATGGAACAAGCCGCAAGACATCAGCGCCGGTGACCTGGCCGACTCGATCCAAAGCGGCTCGATGCCGCCCTGGTTCTACCTCATCCCTCATCCCAGCGCGAAACTGAACGCAGCCGAGAAACTCGCCCTGATGCGCGGCCTCGCCGCCACGCTTGCAGCCTCACCACCCAAAGGCGGCGGCGGATAGCGGGAGCCCGCGCTGCTGATGCTCGCTAAGCGAGGAGCCAGGTCTGGAACGCGAGCATCGCCGCAAATGCGGCGGCAATCCAGGCGAGCGCCGTGGCTCGATTGGGGATTTGCCTGATCGCTTCCGGTGCGAGTTCGCGCCAGACCATCCAGACCATCGCTCCGGCGGCAAAGCCAAGTCCCACCGGGAGGATCGCCGTGAACTCCTCGACAAACAGGAACGCAGGGACCACGAGCAGCGGTTGCGGAAGGCTGGTGAAGATGCTCCAGAGTGCGGCGCTCCGGACACTCGCACCGCGCGGGACCATGACGAGGCTGATCGTGACGCCTTCGGGGATGTTGTGGATTGCGATCGCGATCGTGATCGCCAGGCCAAGGGCATCGCCGCCACCGAAGGATGCGCCGACGCCAACGCCTTCCGCGGCCGAATGGGCGGTCATCACAGCGATGATCAGCACGGCTCTGCGTGCGTCGCCGCCGCTGAGCTGAGCGACGCCTGGGGTACCGAGACGTCTGAGCAGCAGCTGCATCCCGACGACGAATGCCGCACCCGCAAGAACACCAACGGCAACCCGCACAACGCTTCGACTACTGCCCTCGATGATCAGACTCGCGCTCGCACCCAGCATCACCCCGGCTGCCAGAGCGTTCGAGACGCCGAGCAGGCGTTCCCCGCGGAAGCCCGCGAAAGCGAACGGCAGCGCACCGAGACCGGTGGCCAGCGCTGTCGCGGTCGCAGCGAGGAATACGATCAAGGTCTGAGACACAATCACCCCGGGAGCGAGCTCAATCCTCACTTGAGCCCGACAGAGCCCCAGACGCATCGGTGGAAGCTACGGTCGCTCGCGCTGGACGCCCAATCGCGCGCGCGGCGCGCGAGAACCGACTGCCGCTCGCTCTCGCGTGACCATCAACTACGCCTTCCCGCAAGGCGCCGAGGCGATCAACCAGCTCGTCAACGCGCAAATTGAGGAAACGCCGCCGCCGCCGATCCCCGGCTACCGCGAGTGAAGCCCCGGCAACCGACGCTCCAGCAGCTCGCAGGCGCCTTGATCGCCCTCAGCATCACCGCCGGCATCAGCACCCTCGCCGTCCGGGCTACAAGCGGCGGCTCGCTCACGGTGCGCCTGCTCGAAGGCACGACCCTGCTCCTCGCCGCGGTCGCCTACCTGTTCTACGTGCTCGCCCATCACAGCCAACTCGGCCGGGTCGTCAGCCGCCTCATCCTCGTCACCGCCTTCGCCCTCTGGGCAGTCGTACAGCTCGCCTCAGGCATCTTCGGTGCGGCGCTGCTCAACCTCACCATTCTCCTCTTCGTCGCCGACCTCGCCGTCCTGCTCTCACCCGCACGATGAAGACGCAACGACGAGGAAACGGCCCCGTCATGTCGGGTTAGGCCTACTGGGTTCAAGGACCGCTCCGTGCCGATACGGTGATCACCTCTTGACCGCTGCGCACTCCGAGATGGTCGTCTGCGTTCCCGTCACGCTGGAGGGCCTACTCGACCCGCGTTGGGGTCGGGCCGCCCGGGTCGCGGTCGCGACCGTCAGCAAGGACGGCATCGACGACTGGCAGGAGTACGACGTCAGCTGGGACAGCCTCCACGACACCGGCACCGAAGGCTCCCACCACGCCCGTGTCGCCCGGTTCCTACGCGACCACCACATCGAAGCCGTCGCCGCACACCACATGGGCGCCCCCATGGCGCACATGCTCCAGAAGATGGGGCTCACCGTTCGCCTCGGAGAGACAGGCAATGCGAGAGACGCGGCTGCGAGAGCCCTGGCGAGCGGGACGATCACTTCGAGCTCTGACGAGACGTGAACGCGAAGTGTCATGGGGCTACTGGAACTCGTCGAGCTTCGGCACGCTTTGCTCCCGGCACACGCCGACCACCTCGTAGCCGCGATCGAGCGCATGCCGCACCATGTAGCGCCCTAGCTTGCCCGACGCTCCAACGACGCAGACCTTGATCGGATCATCGCGATGCGCGTCAGCCTCTGTCACGCACCTCCTCGCAGCGCACGCCCTCCGGCCGCATGCGCGGCATGTCCGCTATGGCCGCTTCGCCCGGTGTAGAAGTCGAGCCGCAGGAACATCGGCACGAGCATGACCGGCATCATCAGCCCGTGTTCGGTCAGGGCGAGGTCGCCCCTCGGGATGATCGAGAGCCAGCCGAACGCGAGCAGGACGAGCGCAGGGATCGGCATCGCCGCCGTCATCTCTGCGACTGGCCGCTGCGGCATCCCGCGGAAGAGCATCCAGGCGGTCATCGGCGCCGTCATCGTGAACGTCACGACGATGACCGAGATGAGCGGGATCTGGCTGAAGGGCTTCGAGTAGCCGAAGCGATCGGCGATCCAAACCTAGAGAAGGTCGCCGACGGCGAAGCCGACGCACATCGGAATGCACATCTCGCCGTAGTGCCTGGCGAAGATGCCGATCTGCCTGCCCTGCCCGACGTTCGGTGAGATCGGGATCGTGCTGCCTTGTTCTGTGGTTGCCATTACCCCTCCTGAGGCTGCTTATCGACAGCAGCGAGGTCGTGTTCAAGGCCCGACGATCTCGCGGTCGATCGCCGCCGCCCGCCGTTCCAGTTCCGCGCGCGTTTTCGTCGCCCCGCTCATGCCAAGAGTGCGCGCGCTCGGCGTGGAAGTGCGAGGCGCGCTCGTGCTTTGCCGCGGCCGCCAGGTGATCGACGCCGTCGCCCGAACTGAACGCCCGCCAGAGTTCGTGTCCGACCGCGACCACGAGACCGATCGCCGTTAGCCAGGCGCCGCGAACCAGCGCCTGCGACCGTGCGCCGTCGCCGCGTGCGGCGCGCTGTACTCATCGACGCGATGGAGCATCACCAGAAGCATCGCCGGCAGCATCAAGACCATCTGCCCCGGAAGCACCAGCCCTTTCGAAATAGCGCCGAGTCCGTAAAGAGCCAGCAGCGCCAGCGCCGGCACGAACATCGCCGCGGCCATCTCGCCGCCGCGCTCCCAGCCGTGGCCGCGGTGACGCATCCAGAGCACCATCGGCAGCGTCATGTTGAAGGCCATCGCCAGCGAGCTCAGCGCGACGTGCCGCTGAAAGGCAGCGTCGAAGCCGCCGCCGAAGAGCAATCCGTGCAGCCCCCGAAACGCCATCCCGAGCACGACCATCCCGAGCATCATCGCGACCACCATCTCGAGCAGGTGCCGCACAAGCGACGCGACCGCTTGCCGTGCCAGCCAGTGAGGGAACCCGCGACCTGCAATCCACCCTCTCCGTGACGGGAAAGAACATTCTCCCGCTTGTGGCGATCGTCGCGTATCCGGGAGAGCACGGATCAGCGCTGCGGAAAAACCCGCATCCGATCCGAAGAAGCCTGCTCAGGCCGCCGCGTCAACTTCACCCTTGTTTCATGGTCGAGCCCGAGGATCGATACTTCTCCACGCCCGCGGATGCCGGCGAAGCTCGGGCTGTGACACCTGGTCCCGACGAGTCCTGAAATGAGCGTGCGGCGATTACGTCCTGAGCCGAGGAACTCGGGTTCAACTCGACACGCTGTCGAAGCTGACACCTACGCGCGGACACAAAACGGACACATCAGAAACGACACGCGCGACGTCTCGCGACGCATCCTCAGCGGTCCGATTGAGCGCCGATTTGCAGGAGAAACTGTGTCGCGAGTGATCGCGCGTGTACGCGCGTGACGCCTCAGAACCTCCATGGTAAGGAGGGGGTCGACGGTTCGAGTCCGTCAGAGGGCTTCCGCGAAATGCCTGCAAGTGGCGTCTTCCTTTGCCTACTTTGCAAACGTCTGGCACGCGCGGGCACTTGCGGGCTCTAGCTGGCGTTCCCTTATCGCGCGAGTTCGCATGCCGCGCTTGGCTTGTGCAAGCCGATCCGAGCTGTGGTGACCCCCTCTTGGCGGACAGGGAGCTAGACGCACGTTGCTCTGCCGGGTTGGCGCGGCCGTACCGGCGCTGAGAGGATCGCGTCGTGGTTGTCGCGCTCGATCGTCGCCTTGTTGCGGTGATGTTCACGGACATGGCCGGGTACACCGCGTTGTTGCAGGCGGACGAGCGTCTCGCACTCGACCGGCGAGAGCGGTACTGGGACGCGCTCGAACGTCATCACGAGGCGTTCGGGGGGACGATCGTGCAACGGCTCGGGGACGGAAGCATGAGCATGTTCCCGAGCTCGCTCGCCGCGGTCCAGGCAGCGGTAGCTGTTCAGCAGGAGCTCGCGCCGCAGGACGTGCTGGTTCGTATCGGCGTGCACAGCGGTGAGGTGGTCGTCGAACCGGAGCGGTTGACGGGCGATGCCGTCAACGTCGCTGCGCGGATCGAGTCGTTCGCCGTCCCAGGCGGCGTCTTGCTGTCGGACGCGGCGTACGAGCAGATCAAGAACCGAAGCGATGTTGTTGCCGTGCCGTTGGGGCGGTTCAGGCTCAAGAACGTCGGGCGCGCCTTCGAACTGTTTGCCGTGTCGGCCGACGGCTTGGTGGTACCGGACGCGAGAGCGCTCGAGGGAAAGGGCGAGCGCTTCGCGAGCCTGCCGAGCAGTCTCCCCACTCCGGCGGTGCCGCTCGTCGGGCGTACGGGCGAGCTCGCCGCGCTCACCGATCTCGTGCGAACGCAGCGGGTGGTCACGATCACCGGTCCCGGCGGGGTCGGAAAGACGCGCGTGCTGATCGAGCTCGGACGGCTCCTCGCAGCAGAGTTCCCGGACGCTCTCGCGTTCATCACGCTCGCAGACGTCTCCGAGCCTGCGGCGTTCCTCCCGACGCTCGCGACCGCACTCGACGTCAAGGAGGCGGAGGAACGAACGCTCCTCGACGGCATCGTCTCCCTGATCGGCGACCGGCCCACCCTGCTGCTTCTGGACAACTTCGAGCAGATCGTCGCTGTCGCACCCGAAGTGGCGACGCTGACTGAGCGCTGCTCCATGTTGCGAATCGTCGTGACGAGCCGTGCGCCGTTGAGGCTCGCGGCCGAACACGAATTTTCGCTGGGGCCGCTCGCGCTCCCTTCCGGGTCGGAAGGAGTCTCGCCGGAGTCGGTCGCGGCGTCCCCCGCCGTCGTGCTGTTCGTGCAGCGCGCGAGGTCGGCCCGGGGGTCGTTCGACGTGACGGCCGACAACGCCGGAGCGATCGCAGCCATCTGCCGCAGGCTCGACGGGCTGCCGCTCGCCCTCGAGCTCGCCGCTGCTCGTTCACGGCTGTTGTCACCCGACGCGCTCCTCGAGCGCCTCGACCACGCTCTCGACGTGCTCACGTCAGCGAATCGCGACAGCCCGGGGCGGCAGCAGACGCTCCGGGCGACGATCGACTGGAGCCATTCGCTGCTGACGGAGCCGGAGCAGCGGCTCTTCCGGCGCATGGCCCTCTTCGCAGGCGGGTGTGCGTTCGGAGATGTCGAGGCCGTCTGCGCCGACGCGGAGACGCCTTCACTCGACGGGCTCGAGTCGCTCGTGGACAAGGCGCTCGTGCAGGTCGAGGCACAAGACCGGCTCCAGATGCTGGAGACGATTCGCGAATACGCGAGAGAACGACTCGAGGCTGCCGGGGAGTCTGACCAGATCGCGCTGAGACACGCTCATCGGTACGCGGCCCTCGCTCGCGAGGTCCGAGACGGCATCGAGGGCACGACCCAGCAAGCGTCGATCGAGCAAGGCGTCGCGGACGAGGCCAATCTCGAAGCCGCTCTCGGCAAGCTTCTCGACGCCGCGCGCGCAGGCGACGCCGACGCCCTCGAGGCCGGCCTCCAGCTTTGCGGCGACCTCTGGATGTACTGGCACATCCGAGGAAAGCACCTGACGGCGCGCGACTACACCGCCCGCTTTCTCCAAGCCGATGCGACGAGCGCCCCCACACGCGGTCGCGTGGGCGCACTGATCACGGCGGGGCTCGCGTCCTGGACCCTCGGGGCGTACGAACAGGCGGACGAGCAGTGGGCCGAGGCGTGTCAGGGGGCAGCGGGGCTCGGCCCCGCGCGAGAGGTCTGCATCGCCGCGACATGCCGCGCGATCGGTCTGCTTGGATCCGACCTCGAGGAAGCGTCGAAGTGTGCGCGCGAGGGCGCCGAGGCGAGCCGCGCGCTCGGCTTCGCCTGGGCTGAGGGCCTCGCCTCGAGCTTCGACGGGATCGTCGACGCTCTCCAGGGAGACACCGAGACCGCAGCGGAGAAGTCCGAGCACGCACTTGCGATTCAGCGGAGGCTCGGCGACCACGAAGGAGCCGGCGTCTCCCTCAGTACTCTCGCCCAACTCGCGGCGGGCCGTGACGACCTCGTCGACGCGCTCGATCTGTACGGTCAGGCGCTCGCAGCCTTCGAAGCGATCGGAGATCGCGCAGAGGAAGCGCGCATCCTGTCGGAAATGGCGTGGACGCATCTCGGGCTCGAAGACGCCGCAGCCGCACGCCGGTACTTCTTCGAGTCCGTTCGGGCATACACCGAGCTCGCGAGCATCCGTGGAGTCGGCCTCTCGTTGATCGGCCTTGCGGCTGCCGCCGCAGTCGACCACCGGCCCGATGCAGCAGTACGCATCGCGGCAGCGGCCGAGATCTATGCCAGCGAAGAGGGCATCGTCAACGTCTACGGCGACAATCCGGTCGGGCGCGAGCTCATCGACCGCGCGCGCGCCTCGCTGGCCGCGGAGGATGTCATCCGCGCGACCGAGGCCGGCCGAAGGCTCACCATCGCCGAGACGCTCGAGATGGCTCGGCCGGGCGATCCGGCTCCGGCGTAGCCGAGGGAACCCTGAGGGAACACCAGCGCGGGCACTGGAGTCCACGGGAGGTCACTCGTCTTCGGGCGATTCCTTCTTCTTGCGGGACTTCCGTGCCCGCGGCTTCCCGGCCTTGCCCGCCTCGTTGCTCGATGGTAAGGAGGGGGTCGACGGTTCGAGTCCGTCAGAGGGCTTGAAAGACCCTGCATATCGCGATTTCTTGTTGTCTGTGCTGACTCGCGGGTAAGGAGGGGGTCACCCCGGGCGGGCCCCATCCTAGTGTTTGCAGCAGTTTCTCTTCTGACGGCTGGCGTCCGCCGGCTCTTGATGCCTCGAAGGTCGCACGCGAGGTCGCACGTCACTACGACCCGGCGGCACCGTTTGATCAGCACGCCCTCCGAGGCGGAAGGCGCCCGCCGCTCCGAGGCGAACCAGCGGCTCTATGGATGCACAGTGGCCGCGAAGAGATCCATCTTCCCGGTGCGAGTGTCGTTCCAGACGAGATGGAAGACTCCGGCGCTGGCGACGATTCCTTGATAGTCGCCGATCCACCAGGCGCCGTGCTTTCTACCGGTGGCCGTCGGGCTGCGCGGGTCGAAGGGGGCGGTGGTCACCCGCAGCGGCTTGCCGAAGTGGAGCTGGTGAGGCGCCGACACGAGCAGGACTTCGTCGATCCGGCCGTGCGCGAGAGCGAACGCGGAGATAGCGATCCGGCCGGACTCGTCGACGGCGAGGTTGGGTTGGAAGTAGACCACGCTGTCGTGGGGAGTCGCCGTGACGGGCCGGGACCAGGTCCGACCCGGCGCCGGTCGGCGACCGTATAGGCGTGATGCGCGGGTGCGTGGCCCGGCGTCGCGATCGCGGTCACGATCGTGTTGCCGAGCTCGACCACCTCGCCGCCGGCGAGCGCGACATGTTCGAACTCGACGCCGGCGCCGGAAGGCACATACGCGGTCGCGCCGGTGCGTTCGACCAGGGCGGGCAGCCCCGACACATGGTCGGCCTGCACATGCGTCTCGAACACCGCCGTGATCGGCGCCCCGATCGCGGCCGCCGCCGCGACGTACTCGTCGACAAGGTCGGCGTGCGGATCGACAATCGCGAGCTTGTTGTGGCTCGTGCAGCCGAACAGGTAGCTGGCACAGGAGCCGGCGTCGTTCAAGAACGGTCGCAGCAGCACATCCTCTCCTTTCAGCTCGATGTCTCGACCGGCAGGCCCGCCCGCCGCCACTCCGGCAAGCCCACCTCCAGGCGGCGCGCCTTCAAGCCGCGGCTGCGCAACAGACGCACCGCGTCGTCGGCGTAGACGCAGTAAGGGCCGCGGCAGTACGCAACGATCTCCCGCCTACGCGGCAGCGTCGAGACGAGCGCGTCGAGCGCGTCCAGCGGAGCGGAGCGGGCGCCGGCGATGTGACCGGCGCGAAACTCCGGCTCCGGCCGGACGTCGAGCACGACGACGTCGCCGCGCGCAAGCCGCTGCTCGAGCTCCGCAGCCGAGAGCTGCTCCACCCCGTCTCGCTCGCCCAGGTACTCGTCGGCAAGCACGCTCACCTCGGCGACGTGGCGGACGGCGACGTCGCGCACCGCAGCCCAGAGGTCACCGACCCGCTCGTTCGCGAGGCGATAGAAGACCCGGGTTCCCTCGCGCCGCGTCCGCACCAGGCCCGCTCGCGCCAGCACCTGCAGATGCTGCGAGGTGTTCGCGACGGTCTGCGAGATCTCACCCGCGATCTCCTCGACAACCTCGAACGCATGCTCGGCGCCGCCATCCGCCACGGCGCCCAGGTCGGGCTCTGCGGCACCTGCATGGACGCCCGCGCGATCCGCGAGGACCAGATCGTCCAGGGACCACGCCGCTCGACCCTCGACGAGCTGACCGACTGGACGCTCTGGGCCGACAAGGTCGTCACCTTCTAGCGTCGCCGCAGAGCTAGCAGCATTCGCAGCTCTGACCGCGCCAGGCATCGATGCCTTCCTTCCCGGCGACGGCGGCGATCGCGAGCGCGGCGGCCGGGTCGGCCCACCACCAGCCCACGAGCGCGTTCGCGAGCAGCCCGACCAGCAGGGCGACGGACAGATAGGCGCAGATCATGTTCTGGCCGGCCTCGCTGACGGTCGCAGACGAGTTCAGCTTCTTTCCGACGTTCCGTTTCGCGCGCGCGAGCAGAGGCATCGTCGGTGCGGTGAAAGCTGCGAGGCCGATTCCGACCCAACTCGCGGCGGGGTGATGCGACCCGAGCAGATCGCGAGTCGCTTCGACGCCGACGTAGGCGACGAGAATCGCGTAGCTGGCGGCGACAAGCTGCTGCGCGCGCCGCTCGGCTGTATGGGAGGCGCCGCGGCCGCTGCTGAACAGCCAGACGATCACCCCGCCGGCGAGCGCCTCGATCACGCTGTCGATCCCGAAGCCGATCAGCGCGACCGATCCGGCGGCGATCCCGGCGCCGACCGCGACCGCGAACTCGATCACGTGCCAGCCGTTGCCGCCCCAGGCGAGCAGCTTCGCCCGGCGCTCGAGCGCCGTCCGCTCTTGTGGCGGTGGCGGTCCCGGCAGTCGCCGTTGCAGCTCGACGGTCGCGCTCACGCGGAGACGCTCCGCGTAGAGGTGATCGTGTCGAGCAGTGCATCTCCGTGCTCGGTCAGCGAGTAGAGCGCCATCTTCCCGTCACGGCGGTAGTCGGCGAGCCCGGCGGCGCGAAGCGCGCGCAGGTGGTGGGAGACGAGGTTCTCTGCCCGCTCTGCGATCCAGGCGAGATCGCCGACGCAGAGCTCGCCGCCGTCGCGCAGCGCGAGAGCGATGGTCAACCGGGTCGGGTCGCCGAGCGCCCGGAAGCCGGCGGCAGCCGCGCGAGCCTCGGACTCAGACGGCCGAGCCGAGCGGATCGCCTCGGCCTTCGGCAGGTCGAGGCAAAGCAGGTCGCAGCGGTCGTCAGCCATCAAGAACAGACTAACGTACGTTGAGGCGTTGTTTGGGGTGGCCGGATGCCCCCGAGCATTGGCGGCGGTGCGAGCCAGACGAACGCGGTGCGAGATCGCTGGTCCAGGCCCAATGTGCGCCTCGTTGCTCGTTTTGAGAACGGACAACACTACGCGGGCACGAGACGGGTACATCAGGTCGAGCATGCGCGGACACGTGCGGGCCATACACCCTCAGCGCTCGCACGAGCTTGACCGCACTCACGGCTTCGACACTCGCCTCGGCCCAGCGCCACGGGCGACCTCGTGGGGACAGGTTCTGGGGACAGGTTGCGGGACCGCCAGGGCAACTCAGGTCGGCCCAAGAACAGCCTCCACGAACTCCGAACCTGCCGACTTGCGGGAAGAGCGCCGTGTAGAGCGGCCAATAGCCTGGCGTTCCTACAGTGCGAATCCTCCATGGTGAGGGGGTCGACGGTTCGAGTCCGTCAGAGGGTTTCGCGAAGTTCCTGCAAATCCGCATTTTATCTCGCTCTACCGTTGTCGCGACAGACGACGAAGGTCGCACGTGGCCGCGGTTCACGGAGAACACCGGTCCGTGGCGAAGAAAAACCCCTGCTGGAGCGGCAGTCGCCCCACGCCTCCATGCCGACCGGTTGCGACGTAAGGAGGGGGTCGCGGTTCGGTGAGGAGCGACCACGTTTGAGGAGGGGCCAGCTGATGCGCGACCTCCCTCCGTGCCCAGCGGTCGGACTTGCCTCTCCGCAAAGCTTGATGAGAGTCTGTACGCGGTAGGCATGGGGTCGCCTCGCACGCTGGAGCGTTACGCCTGGATCGGAGGCGTGCTCTATGTAGTCGCGCTGCTCGCGGAGGGAGTCATCTCGTTCGGCTTCAAGCTCAGTCAGAACGACTCTGCAGCGAAGATCGCGCACTCGCTTGACGACCACCACAAGCGCCTGGTCCTCGTCTTCTGTCTTTGCATCCTTTACGTCACCGGCTTCGTCATCTATCTGACGCGACTGGATGATCTGCTGCGGCGGGCGGCCACCGATCGGCGCTTCTTCGGCTCATGGGTGCTGATCGGGGGCGCGTTGTTCGTCACCCTCCACGGCGTTAGCGACGTCGGCATCTACGGTCTGCTGGCGGGGAAGGTGGCTGCCTACTCGGAGCAGCACGAACCCGGTCTCTCTTACATGTTGTATCTGCTCACCTTTGCGCTCGACAGCGTCGGCGATGTGTTCGGCAGCTTCTTCATGTTCGGCAGCGGCCTGCTCGTGCTCACCACGGGCGTCCTGCCTCGATGGCTCGGCTGGTTCGCTGTGGCGGCCGGTCCGTTCCTGCTCCTGCAGGCGTTCGGACTCGGCGGAGTCGTCTCCGACTTCGGGCTCGCGCTCGATCTGGTCGGGTTCCTGCTCGTCCTGATCTTCGTCCTCGCAAGCAGCGTGATCGGACTGACACGCCGCTTCGTCACCGCGGCAGCTACCTAGCTGCGCGGCCCTGGCCGACCTCGATCTCGGTTGGAGTCCAGACGTCGATGCGCGTGATCGCTGCTACGCGGTCTCTCAGTGTCCGGTGCTCGTGCGGCGTGGCGCCGCCCGAACATGCATCCGTTTGCCATGGGTGCTGTGCACGCTCAGGATCTCGACCGGCTCGGCGTTCGCCGGCCCGAACCAGTGCGGCAAACGGGTGTCGAACTCTGCGACCTCGCCTGGCCCCATGGTGATGTCGTGCTCGCCGAGGACTAGTCGCATTTCGCCCGATAGGACGTAGAGCCATTCGTAGCCGTCGTGGGTGCGTAGCTCGCGCTCGGGTTCGGGCGGGATGACGACCTTCCAGACGGCGAGCCCACTCGACTGCTGGGTGAGAGGGAACACCAAGCGGCCGTTGCGGGTGCGCGGCTTGAAGCGGATCCGAGGGTCGCCGACTTCGGGGGCGCCGACCAGCTCGTCGAGCGGGACTTGATACGCCTGTGCGAGCGGTAGCAGCAGCTCGAGGCTTGGCTTTCGTTGCCCGCTCTCAAGGCGCGAAAGCGTGCTCTTCGAGATGCCCGTCTGCGCTGCAACGCTGGTCAGAGTCAAACTCCGGCGGGTGCGGAGCCGCCTCAGGCGCGGCCCCACCTCGGCGAGAACGTCTGGGATCGCAGACACCTGCTCCACAGGTTCACGCTACTGAGCGTTCCCGGAAACAGCAACGAAAGTAGCGCGGGTCGCTTTGCCCCGGCAGGGTCGCATCCATGGATACAGCACGGTATGACGTGATTGTGGTTGGAGGGGGCGCGGCCGGTCTCAGCGCCGCCCTCGTCCTCGGCCGCGCTCGGCGGCGAGTGGCCGTAGTCGATGCAGGCGCTCCTCGCAACGCACCCGCGACGCACATGCACGGCTTTCTCTCGCAGGACGGCATGTCACCCGTCGAACTCCTCGTCGCCGGTCGCGCCGAAGCGGCTGCCTACGGCGTCGAGTTCATCTCCGGCCATGTCGCTTCGGTCGAGCCCGGGTTTGCAGTCTCGCTCGACGACGGCCAGACGCTCGCTGCGAGACGGCTCCTGATCGCGAGCGGCGCGACAGATGAGCTGCCGCCGATCCCCGGACTCAAGGAGCGCTGGGGCCGAGACTTCCTCCATTGCCCGTACTGTCACGGCTGGGAAGTGCGCGATCAGCCGCTCGGCGTGCTCGGCACCGGCACCGGCTCGGTCGAGCACGCGCAACTCATCCGCCAGTGGTCAGACGATCTCGTCTTCTTTGCGCATACCTACGAGTTGACGGTGACCGAGCGCGAGCAGCTTCAAGCCCGCGGCATCCGCGTCGTCGACGGCGAGGTGCGAGGCATCGTCGTCGAAGACGAACGGCTGAGGGGTGTGGTGCTCGGCGACGGTCGAACGGTTGAGCGAGCCGCCCTCTTCATCCGACCCCTCATCCGTGCTCGGCCCGACGGCCTCTTAGGGCGCCTCGGCTGCGAGGTCGATGATCTCGGCTTCGCTCGCGTCGATAGCGAGGGGCGAACGAGCGTGCCTGGTGTGTGGGCTGCGGGCAACGCCGCTAACCCTCGCGCGCAAGTGATCACCGCGGCAGGCGAAGGATCAGCCGCAGCGATCTCCATCAACGCAGACCTCGTCCATGAGGACATCGAACACGCCATTCACGCGGCGCCGCAGAGCAGCCGTCAGTGATCCGAAAGGACTCGAATGACCAACACACCTGAGAACCACCGCCCCCAGATCCCGCCGGCGAGCAAGCATCAACTCGCACTGATGATCTGGCTCTGCGTCTTCCCGACGCTGACCGTCATCAACTTGGCGTTCGGTGACTGGCTCCGCACGATGTCGCCGGTGACGCGCACGTTCGTGCTCGCGACGATCGCCGTGCCGATCGTGATCTACGGGCTGATGCCGCACCTGCATCGCCTGCGGGTTCGTCTCCTCACGAGCAGTCGAACGAGCTAGGCAAGGCTCGAGCGGAGGAGGCTTACCTGTGACCGTCGCGGAGCACGTCGAGGAGCGGCCCGATCTCCAAGTCAGCGAAGAGGGGATGGCGAAGATGCGCGTTCCGGTTGACCTCGTAGCGGTTTCGCCGGCCTTCCTTGATCCGCACGAGGAAGCCCGCAGAAACGAGGTCGGCGACGATCTTCTGCGCGGCCCGCTCCCCGATCCCGACGTGCCTCGCGATCTCGCTGATCCTGATCGTGGGGTCGCGCGCGACGCAGAGCAGCACGTTTCCGTGGTTCGTGAGCACGAACCAGTTCGACCGCGAGACGCCCGGATCTTCTATAGATGGCTTTTGAACCACGGCTCTTGAAACCCGTTTTCCAAACCGCCTATGATCGTATCTTCCGCGACGAGGAAGGGGTCTGTCAATCGATACCCGGAAAGGGGTCAACGCATGAGCACTGACCAGAAGCGAGCGCGCTGGTTCGGCGTGCTCTACCTCATCACGTTCGCCACCTCGATCCCGGCGCTGCTGCTCTTTCAGCCGGTGCTCGATGATCCGGTCGGCTACCTCTCAGGTGCCGGGCATGACAAGCGGGTGCTCTTCGGGGCTTTCTTGGAGCTGCTGCTGATCATCTCGAACATCGGCACCGCGGTCGTGATCGTTCCGATCATGTGGCGCCGCTACAAGGAGCTGTCGATCGGCTACGTGACGGCGCGCCTGTTCGAATGCACGTTCATCCTCGTCGGCATCGTCGCGGTGCTCGGGATCATCACGCTTCGTAACCAAGACGCGGGCGCCTCCGAGGGGACGCTCTCCTACACGCTCGCAGCGATCAAAGACTGGACCTTCCTTCTCGGCCCAGGGTGGGTTGTCGGGTGGGGGAACGGACTGATCCTCGGCTACATGATGTATCGCTCTAGGCTCGTGCCCCGGCCGTGGCCATGGCTCGGAATGATCGGTGGGCCGCTGCTCACCCTGACCGGGACGCTAATCCTGTTCGGCGGCAATGACCCGAGCAGCGGCCTGCACTCGCTGCAGGGTCTCGCCACCATCCCCGAAGCAGGCTGGGAGTTGTTCCTTGGCGTCTACTGCACGATCTGGGGCTTCCGCAAGGACGCGCCGATCCTGACCGAAGGCCACGAACCGCAGAGCACATCCACGCCCACCGCGGCTCTGAGTCCGGCATGACAACGCAAGCCGTCGCCACGCCGCACGTCCCGGAGGCTGCGACCGACGAGGCGCGGTCGCAGCGGCTGCTGGCGCTATCAGGGATCGCCTTCGTCCCGCTCTTCCTCGTCGGCTGGTTTGCAAGCGGTGGCCTGACGCCCCACTACAACGCGCCAGCCCAGGACTGGGTGAACTGGGCGCACGACAACCAGTGGAAGGGCCGCATCAGCGCGTTCGCGATGCTCCTCGCGGCGGTCATCTTCTTCTACTTCACGTCCATGGTTCGCGGCGTGCTTGCAGGGTCTCGGGTTCGCGGTTCTGCACAACTGGGCCGCGTCGCATTCGCGGGTGGCCTGATCGGTGTCGCCTCAATGGCCATGGCCCTCGTCACGATGGCCGCTGCGAGCTCGGACGGCTCGAAGGTGGATCCAGTCGTAAGCAAGGCGGTGGCGACCGGAGCGGCCGGGCCGTACATGATCGCGGCGATGGGGTTTGCCGCGTTCTTGACGGCCGCCGGACTCCTGACCCTGCGAACCGGGATCTTTGCCCGCTGGACCGGGATCGTGGCGCTCGTCGGCGGCGTCTCCTTCCTGATCACGTTCCTAGTCGTCCTCGACGGAACGACCGACGGCAGTCCGTTCGGCTACGGGTTCTTCCCGGGCGTCATCGCGCTCGTGACGTGGACGGCCGCAACCAGCGTCTCCACATACCGCAACGCAACGACGGCGATACCCGCCGCCGCATCCGCCTAGCCGCAGGGCACCCATGTTCGACGGGAGGCGGCACGCCGTCGCCTCCCGTCGCTTCTGCCGCGGAGGCGAGACGCCGGCCGCATCGGCCCGAGGAACGCACACGCACTCTGCTTTCCCTCCGTAGAGTCGGTGCGTGACCGGGTCGGCAGAAAAAGCATCGCCATCCGGCAGCGACTCGCACAGCCGCCGCAGGTCGCACCAAGGTCGCACGGCCATGCAAAACGCGACGACGTGCGGCTATCAGCGACACTCCCGGACCCGCATCGATAGGCGCAATCCCGCATGAGTCGGCCCCTCCCCACGTTCATGGTAAGGAGGGGGTCGACGGTTCGAGTCCGTCAGAGGGCTTCACGAAGTTGCTGCTGATCAGCTCCTTTCGTTGTCGTGTAGGGACGACAAGAACGAGCTTCGGCGTCCACCAAGCGTCTACGCGCCGGTGATTCGTTCTCCGACGGGCCTTTGAATCGCTGCTGCTGAGGGCGATTGCGCGGCTGCGGTTTCGACGTCCACGCAGCGTCCACGGCCCGCTCGAGGGCGAGCGCGTCAAGGAGTGCGACGGCGTGCTCGCGGCTGTCGCGGGCGAGATGGCCGTAGTGGCGGTCGATCATCGCGATGCTCGAGCCGATGAAGCGTGAGACCGCAAACACCGGAACGCCGGCGCGGAGCGCGAAGGTGGCGTAGGTGTGGGCGCATGTCGTAGAGGCGCGAATAGGTTCGATGCCGGCCGCGATCTGCGCTGGCCGCTAATGGCGGCGACCGAAGACCCGGAAGTCGATGCGTCCTCCGCGCGCGTTCGCGAAGAGGATCGGGTTGACCGAGGCCGGCAGCCGGTCGAGCGCCTCCACAGCCTTCGCCTGCAACGGGACCGCTCGCGTACTCAGACGGGTCTTGGTGTTCTTGATCCTGCCGTTCGCGAACGCGCCCCGCACGTAGACGACGCCGGCCTCGCGGTCGACGTCGTGCTGCTCGAGCCCGAACAGCTCCGAGGGTCGAAGTCCGGTCGCGGCCGGCGAGCAGGACGGTCCCGTTCGGCGCGAGCGCGGTGACGAGGCTCGCTGCGAGGAAGACGACGAGGCCGAGCACGAACACACGGCGCCGGCCGCCGACGTCGCCGACACGGCCGACGCTGATCAGGAGCGCCGCGAACACGAGCGAGTAGATGGAGTTCGCCCATTCCGCCTGCGTGATCCCGATCCCAAGGTCGCGGATGATCGACGGGATCGCGACGTTCACGATTGTCGCGTCGACGATGATTATCGCGACGCCGATCGTCAGCGCGACGAGACCGAGCCAGCGGCGGGAGCCTCCGATCACGGAACGATGATCGTCGCTCTGCGTGGCCGGCCGCGCACGAACGCGCCCCACGTCCCGTCGCGCCGGTCCGGGTGAAGCCGGCCGACGACGAACCCGGTGGGCAAGAGCGCGAGGTTCCACTCCCTCCCTAGCGAGGAGGCACTCGCGGCGCCGTCGACTCAGCGGCGCCTGGGGGCCGGTGGGAGCGTGCCCGCACGACCCAAGTGGCGGCGCGTACGAGCCAGGCATGCGTCGGGCGCAGCCGGAAGAGCGTGGCAAGGGTCGCGAGGGCGGCCGGGCCGGCGACCAGGCCGGCCCACCAGTCGACGGTCTTGGCGAAGCCGAAGCCGAACTCCAGCGAGACGGCGAGCAGGATCGCCAGCACGGCGAGGCTCTCCTCGTCGAGCAACTCCTCCGGGTCGTTCCGCTGCTGTTCGAGCTCTGTCATGCTGGTTGGAGCGTTCCGGCGAAGACCTGCCAGGCGAGCGCCGACTTCGCGAACAGACTGAGCAGCATGTAGACGCGCTCGCCGTAGAGGTAGTCGCGCCAGCGGCCGACGCGCCGGTACTGCAGCACCATGTTGACTGCGAAGACATTGAAGAAGACAAATAGCGAGGCGAAGATCCCGTAGACGAAGCCGGGCGGGTCGGCAGCGCCGGCGAGGTAGATCGCGACCGCGATCCACGGCACAGCACCGGCGAAGCAGCCGAACCAGTACGCAGTCCAGTTCGTCCGCTGCGTCGTCTGGTTGTGCAGCTCCATCAGCCAGCCGAAGAGGATCATCGTCGCGTTCAGGGCGAAGATCAGGATCAGGCTGGCGATGTCGTAGATGCCGACGAGCATCGCGATCACGACCATCATCAGCGACGAGCTGAGCGAGTACTCGACCCAGCGGGCCGGGTTGATGCCGCGGGAGATGTTCCGCTCGTACCAGCGGTGCAGCCACGGCGAGGCGAGCAGCGCGTGCGCGAGCGCCGACAGGAACAGGAAGCCCGCGACGAGCGGGCCGATCCGCAGGCGGACGAGCTCGTCGGGCACGGCCACGAGCTTGTCCGTCGCGGTGTCCATACGCAGGAACGAGCTCGTCACCGGCAGCGAGAAGGCGCTCGCGACTGCCAGCATCGCCGCGCCCTGGGCGAAGTGGAGTGCTCCCATCGCAGCGTTCCATCGCCGCAGGCCGGTCAGCCTCGCTCGCACCGTGGCGGCCGGTCTGCTCGGGGCACCTGCCTGAATCTCCATCAGCTGAACCTCCTTCGTTGCCGCCCGGCGCGGCTCGGCCGCGCCGGGCGGCAGTCGGCTGCTCCCGCTAGGGGACCAGCACCTTGTTGATGACGTGGATGACGCCGTTCGAGGCGTTCACATCAGCCTTGGTGACGGTGGCACCGCCGACGAGCACCTTGCCGCCGTTGACGCGGATCGCGAGCGACTTCCCGTTGAGGGTCTTCGCCGAGCGGAGCTTCATGGCTTGGGCAGCGGTGACCTTGCCCTTGACGACGTGATAGAGGAGCACGGCGCGGAGCTTCGCCTTGTTCTTCGCGAGCGCCGCGAGGGTGGCCTTCGGCAGCTTGGCGAACGCCGCGTCGGTCGGGGCGAAGACGGTGAACGGCCCCTTCCCCTGGAGCGTACCGCCGAGACCAGCCTTCGTCAGCAGCGAGGCGAGCGTCTTGAACTGCCCAGCCGCGATTGCGGTCTGGACGATGTTCTTCGCCGGCGCCGCCGCTGCGGCCTTCGGGATCAGGACGGAGTCGATCACATGGATCACGCCGTTGGAGGCGGTGACGTCGGGGGTCGTCACCTTCGCGCCGTCGATGAAGACGGAGCCGTCGGCGACCTTGATCGCGAGCGAGCGGCCTTCGAGCGTCTTCGCCGAGTCGAGCTTGACGACGTCGGCGGCCGTCACCCGGCCGGGGACGACGTGGTAGAGCAGCACCGACTTCAGCTGGGCGGGGCTTTCGGCGAGTGCGTCGAGCGTCGCCTTCGGCACCTTCGCGAACGCCGCGTCGGTGGGCGCGAAGACCGTGAACGGCCCTCCGGTGGAGAGCGTGTCGACGAGACCTGCCTTGGTCAGCAGCGAGGCGAGCGTCGTGAACTGGCCGGCGGCGATTGCGGTCTGGACGATGTTCTTGTCGCCTTCCGACCTCGACGCGGTCGAGGCGGAGGCAGAAGCGCCGAGCGTCGCGGCTGCCAGCGCGGCGACGGCGAGCACGGTGATTGTGGTGCGGATGCGTTTCATCTTCGTGTCCCTTCCGTTTGGTCAGGCGGCTGCCGGGAGCAGCACGCGGTCGATGACGTGGATGACCCCGTTCGAGGCCTCGATGTCGGAGCTGACGACGCTTGCGTCGCCGATGTGGATGCCTCCGTCGGTCGAGATCGGCAGCTCGTCGCCCTGCAGCGTCGCGGCCGACGACAGTCCCGCCGCGTCCGCCGCGGTCACGCGGCCGCGAACGACGTGGTAGGTGAGGACCACCGTCAGCTTCTCCCGGTCGGCGAGGAGCGACTCGACCGTGCCCTCGGGCAGCGTCGCGAACGCCTCGTCGGTCGGGGCGAAGACGGTGAACGGCCCGCCCCCTGCGAGCGTGTCGCCGAGGCCGGCGGCGTCGACCGCGGCCAGCAGCGTGGTGAACGAGCCGGCCTCGCGGGCGGTCTCGAGGATGTTCTTGCTCATCTCTTCCTCCTTAGACAATCATTGGACAAACTCTGTACGCGACTGTATAGCGACACCGAGTCGCCTTTGTCAAGTGTCTGTTGAATGTGTGTAGAGTGATGATGTGAGCACGGACGTGGGAGCGCTGCGGATCGGCGAGTTCGCCCGCCGGGTGAGCGTCAGCCCGGAGTTGCTGCGAGCTTGGGAAGCCCGCTACGGGCTGCTGGAGCCGATCCGCTCGGACGGTGGCTTCCGCCTCTACACCGCGCAGGACGCCGAGCGCGTCGCCCGGATGAAGCGCGGGCTCGACGAGGGGCTGTCCGCGGCCGAGGCTGCCCGCCGCGCGCTCGCGCAGGCACGTCCCGGGGAGGGGCTGCTCGACGACGCGCAGGGTCGTCTGCTCTCGGCGGTGCGCGCCTACGACGAGGCGGCGCTGCACGCCGTCCTGGACGAGGCGCTCGCGGGCTTCGCGGTCGAGACCGTCCTGCGCGAGCTGATCCTGCCGATGCTGAGGGAGGTCGGCGCCCGGTGGGAGCGCGGCGAGCTCGAGGTCGGACAGGAGCACTTCGCGAGCAACCTCGTCCGCGAGCGGCTGCTCGGGCTTGGACGCTTCTGGGGCCGTGGCGGCGGCCCGCTGGCGATCCTCGCCTGCCCGCCCGGCGAGCGTCACGACATCGGCCTGATCGCCTTCGGCCTCCTGCTTCGCTCGCACGGCTGGCGGATCCTCTTCCTCGGCGCCGACACGCCGCTCTCCACGCTTGGCCAGGCCGTTGCGACGACGGCGCCGCGACTCGTCGTCGTCGCGAGCATGGACCGCTCGCTGCTCGAGAGCGAGGCCGGCGAGCTCCGCCGGCTCGGCCGCTCCGCCCCGCTCGTCCTCTCGGGCGCGGGCGCGTCCGAGGAGCTCTGCAAACGGCTGCGCGTCGAGCGGCTCGACGGCGACCTCGTCGCCGCCGCAGACGCCGTCGCGAGGAGCAAATGACCGTGCAAACGGAGCCCGCTCTCGGCTCCCGGCCCCAGATCCTCCTCACCGGCGCGACCGGCTATGTCGGCGGTCGTCTCCTGCACGCGCTGCTCGAACGTGGCGCCGGCGTCCGTTGCTTCGCCCGCAGGCCCGAGGCGATCCCGCCGCAGCCTGGACTCGAGGTCGTCGCAGGCGATGCGCTCGACGTCGTGGCAGTGCGCCGTGCGCTCGAGAGCGTCGACATCGCCTACTACCTGATCCACGCGATGGGCGCGCCCGAGTCGTTCGAGCAGCTCGACCGGCGCGCGGCGGTGATCTTCGCAGAGGCCGCCCGCGACGCAGGCGTCCGGCGGATCGTCTACCTCGGCGGCCTCGGTGAAGGTCCCGACCTCTCGCCGCATCTCGCCAGCCGCCAAGAGGTCGGGCGTTTGCTCGCCTCCACCGGCGTCGAGACGATCGAGCTCCGCGCCTCGATCGTGATCGGCTCCGGCAGCCTCTCCTTCGAGCTCGTCCGCGCCCTGACCGAGCGGCTGCCCGTGATGGTCACGCCACGCTGGGTTGAGACACGCGCGCAGCCGATCGCGATCGAGGACATGATCGCCTACCTCCTCGCCGCGCTCGACCTCGATGCACGCGGCAGCGAGGTCTTCGAGGTCGGCGGAGCGGACGTCGCGACCTACGGCGACCTGATGCGCGAGTACGCACGCGAGCGCGGCCTGCGCCGGCTGCTCATCCGGGTGCCGGTACTGACACCGCGCCTCTCGAGCCTCTGGCTCGGACTCGTGACCCCGGTCTACGCGCGCGTTGGCCGAAAGCTGATCGAGAGCCTCCCGCACGAGACGGTCGTGCGGAACCCGAGCGCGCTCGAGCGCTTTCCGATCCGGCCGCGCGGCTACCGCGAGGCGATCGCGCGGGCGCTTCTCAACGAGGATCGTGAGATCGCCGAGACGCGCTGGTCGGATGCACTCAGCGCAGGGGGTTCTGCGAGGTGGACGCCCGACTTGCCCGTGGGCGGGCGGCTGGTCGACTCTCGCGAACGCGAAGTGCCCCTTCCTCCGGCGCAGGCGTTCGCGCCCGTCCGCCGGATCGGCGGTGTCACCGGCTGGTACTACGGCGACACGCTCTGGCGCCTGCGCGGTTTCCTCGACCTGCTCGCAGGCGGCGTCGGCCTCCGCCGCGGCCGTCGCGACCCCGAGACGCCGACCGTCGGCTCAGCGCTCGACTTCTGGCGCGTCGAGGGCTACGAGCCCGACCGGCTCCTCCGCCTTCGCGCCGAGATGCGGATGCCCGGCCGCGCCTGGCTCCAGTTCGAGGTCGACGGCGACGAGCACGGTTCGCGCATCCGCCAGACCGCGATCTTCGACCCTGCCGGGCTCGCCGGCCTTCTCTACTGGTATGCGCTCCTGCCGCTGCACAGGCTCGTCTTCGAGGGGATGTTCGACGGCATCGCGCAGCGGGCGGCAGTTGCTGCGCCGCCATCCGGGCGGCGACAGGTCGTCGAGCCGTGACGGCCATCGTCCTCTCGTTCGTGATCGCGCTCGCGCTGAACGGCGCCTTCTTCGCCGTCGCCGCTGCACGCAGGACGGACGTCGTCACCGACCTCTCCTACAGTCTGACGTTCGCGCTGCTCGCGGTCGTGCTTCCGCTCACCGGCGCGCGGGAGCCGAGCCAGCTCATCGCGTCACTGCTCGTCCTTCTCTGGGCAATACGCCTCGGCGGCTACCTGTTCCGGCGCATCCTACGGATGAAAGTCGACCACCGCTTCGACGCGATGAGGGATAAGCCGCTGCGCTTCGCCCGCTTCTGGCTCCTGCAGGCGGTCGCCGTCGCCGTGATCATGCTGCCCGTCTCCTATCTCCTCGATCGGAGCGGCGCTCCCGGCTTCGGTGCCTGGGCGGTTGCCGGCGCGGCCGTCTGGCTCGCCGGGCTTCTGATCGAGGGCATAGCCGACGCGCAGAAGTCGGCATTCCGGTCGAAGGACGAGAACCGCGGGCGCTTCATCGCGAGCGGCCTCTGGCGTTACTCGCGCCACCCCAACTATTTCGGCGAGATCCTCGTCTGGTGGGGCCTGTTCCTCTACGCCGTCCCGTTCCTCGACGGAGCCGCCTTCACCGTCGTGACCGGCCCCGTCTTCATCACCGTGCTCCTGTTGTTCGTGAGCGGGATCCCGCTGCTCGAGCGCAGCGCGGACGACAAGTACGGCGACGACCCTGACTACCGCGACTACAAGCGGAGGACGAGCATCCTCGTCCCGCTCCCGCCCCGGGGATAGGCCTGGAGGAAGCTACTCCGCCATCGTGGCCACGGCGACTGCGCCGCGGCCGGCGTTCAGCGCGACGACCGCCGAGATCTGCTCGACATAGAGCGGCGGGAAGCCGAGCACATGCTCGAGCCGCGCGGCCAGGTCGTCGGCAGCGGCTCGATCGTGGCCGTGCACGACCGCGTAGCAGCGAAGCGGGGTCTCGGCATGTCTGCGCGCGACCATCTTCACGATCTTCTCGACGTTTCGGCGGACGCTGAACGCCCTGCCGTAGAGAACCGACTTGCCCTCGGCGTCCAGCGAGACGATCGGCTTCAGGTTGAGCGCCTTGCCGAGCGCGCCCGCCATCGGCTTCACCCGTCCGCCGCGCACCATGTACTTGAGCGTGCGCACGCTGACGAGGATCTCCGCCTTCCGGCCGTACGTCTCGAGCTCGCGCACGATCTCGTCGCGGCTCCTACCGGCCGCGACAGCTTCGGCGGCGCGCAGCACGATCAGCCCGAGCGATGCCGAGAGATGGCGGGAGTCGACCACCGAGATCTTGTCCGCGGTCGGAAGCGTCGCCGCGGCGCGGGCGCTTGCCGCCGCCGTGCCGCTCAGCTGCCCGGACGTGTGGATCGCGATGATCGCGTCGTAGTAGGTCGAGAGGTACGCGAACAGGCGCGTGAAGAGCTCGCCCGAGGGCTGGGAAGAAGACGGAAACGCGCTCGCGCGCTCGGCCAGGTCGAAGAACAGCCCCGGCTCGATCGTCAGCCCGTCGAGGTACTCGCGCTCGTCGATACGCAGATGGAGCGGGACGACCTGGATCTGGTAGCGATCGAGCAGGCTGCGCGGCAGGTCGCAGACCGAGTCGGTGACGATCGCGATCGGGTAGCGGCGCTCGTGGGCGACTGCGTACTGCAACCCCATGTCGTCGACCTTCTGCTGGACGACTCGGCCGGCCGCGGACAGCATCGCGAACACCCCAGCCGGCTCGTCGGTGTGGATGTGCACGCGCGCCCGGCCACCGCCGCCGGCGACGATCAGGCTGTCGCCGAGCGGCTCCAACCTCCGACGCAGCGCCTCACAATCGACCGTCTCACCGCCGACGAGCGCCTCGGCGCAGTAGCGGAACTGCACGCCTCCACTCTCGTGAAGATCGAGCGCCTCCCCCAGCAGAGGCCCAGGTCCGGCACCTTCACGAACAGGCGGGGGCGCGGACACGTTGCCGTCGAGGAAACGCCCGACGCCGGCCAAGAAGTCGACGAACCCGGATGCCCCCGCGTCGACGACGCCGGCCGTCGCCAGCTCCGGAAGCATCTCCCGCGTCCCTTCGAGCGACTCCGTCAGCGCAGGCGCCGCTCTGCGCAACAGCTCGGCAATCGAGCCGGAGACGGCAACCTCGCGGCGAAGTGCCTCCGCCCAGACGCGCATCACCGAGAGGATCGTCCCCTCCTTTGGCTCGGCCACAGCCTCGTAGCCGCGGCGGCTCCCAATCGCGGCCGCCTCGACAAGTCGCTCCGCCGACACACGCGGCGCATCGCCCAGCCCCTCCGCGAGCCCGCCCAGGAACTGGGCAAAGATGATTCCGGAGTTGCCACGTGCACCCACGAGCGCCGCTTCTGCGATCGAGGAAGCCGTCTCCCCGGCCGACGCCGCGACGTGCGCAACCTCGAGCGCATACGTAAGGGTGGCGACGATGTTCGTCCCGGTGTCACCGTCCGCCACCGGGAAGACGTTGATCCGATTCAGGTAGTCCTGCCGGTCGCGAAGCGCGGCAAGGCCCACAGAGAACGCTCCGAAGAGCTGCTCCGCGTCGAGACCGCCGACGGAATCACTGGCCACGTCCAACGAAGCAGAGCGTATGCTGCGCTCGCACCGGGTCGCACGGACGACTCCGACGCCCGCAGGCGCTGGTCCAGGCCCAACGTGCGCGCCGTTGCTCGTTTTGAGAACAGACAACGCTACGCGGGTACGACACGGGTACATGAGGCCGAGCACGCGCGGACACGCGCGGACATCAGAGGGTCATCCTGAAGGCTCCGTGTGCAGGACAAACGTGACGGACGATGACCGGCCGTGTACGCAGATACCGCCCCAGGACCTCCATGGTAAGGAGGGGTCGACGGTTCGAGTCCGTCAGAGGGCTTGTACGAAATGCCTGCAAATTAGCATATGTCGTTGCCTGCAAAGACGAGATATGGATGCTTCGCGGGTCCGCACCGCGGCCGGCTCCACTGCCGCCGGCGAGCTCATCGCGCACCTGCCGCCGCGACAGCCTCGTCAGCCGGCGCGGCGAGGACTTGCTCGATCGAAGAAGCGGCCGATGGTCGCCGACGGGTAGGCGCCGACGAACCCGGTCACTGCCTCGCCGTTCCGGAAGACGGCGACGGTAGGGATGCTCTGGATCCCGTAGCGGCCGGCGATGACCGGCTCGGCGTCGACGTTCACCTTCACGAGCTCGAGCTGGCCGGAGCGCTTCTCGACCTCGGCCTCGATCGCCGGGCCGAGCGCGCGGCACGGTCCGCACCAGGCAGCCCAGAAGTCGACCACCACCGGCAGCTCGCGGGAGCGCTCGATCACCTCTCGCTCGAAGCTCTCGGTTGTCACATCCATCGTTGTCTCTCCTTAAGTAGTGGGGCAGCGGCCGCTGGCCGCGGCTATCGATATGCAGCAGTGCGTAGAGCGGGCAGAAGCCGACCGCGCTCGTCGCCAACAGCACGGCGGCGAGAACGAACAGAACGATCACGGCAACGGCCGGCGCCGATCGCCACCGACACGCCGATAGCTAGGAACGCGACGAGCGCGCGCAGCCCGCGGTCGAGACTGCTCATGTCCGGCGACAACTTGCGGTAGCTGAACCTCATGTGCTATACAACTCTACAACTAATCCGTTTATTCCGCAAGGAGATGAGGATGACGCTGCCCCACCCGCTTCCGGACGACCTGGCCGAGCTGATCGCCCGCCGCTTCCGGGCGCTCAGCGAACCGATGCGGATCCGGCTCGTCGACCGGCTGCGCGAGGGCGAGGCAACCGTCGGCGAGCTCTCCGAGTCGCTCGGCGCGAGCCAGCAGAACATCTCCAAGCACCTGGCCGTGCTCGCCGACACCGGCATCCTCGGCCGGCGCAAGGACGGCACCCACGTCTACTACCGAATCGCCGACGAGGGCGTGCTCACCCTCTGCGAAGACGTCTGCGGCTCGCTGCAGCAGCAGCTGCGCAGCCTGAGCGCGCTCGTCGAGCTCGGCGCCGCCTGATGCTCGAGCTCTGGCAAACCGAGTGGTGCCCCGCCTCCAGGCGCGTGCGGCAGCGGCTCACCGAGCTCAGCAGCGACTACCTCGTCCGGCAGGTCCCCGTCGAGAAGGAGCAGCGTCACGCGCTCCGATCTGCGACCGGCTCCGAGACGATCCCCGCGATTGTCTTCGACAACGGCGAGATCGCCATCGGCGAGGACGCGATCCTCCGTCTCCTTTCCCACACCGTGCCCGAGCCGGCCCAGGCGGAGGCGCACCGACAGAAGGCGGCAAAAGCTCGCCGCCGCTACCTCGAGGAGGAATGCGAATGCTCGCAACCAGCTACACACTGAACACCACCAGCGAGCTCGAACACGCCGACGCCGTCGAGCGCGTCCGCGACGAGCTCACAGCAGAGGGCTTCGGCGTCCTCTGCGACATCGACGTCCAGGCAACCCTGGGGGAGAAGCTCGGCGTCGAGAGCGACCCGTACGTGATCCTCGGCGCCTGCAACCCGCCGCTCGCACACCAAGCGCTCAGCACCGAGCCCGAACTCGGCACACTCCTGCCCTGCAACGTCGTCGTCTACCGACGCGACGACACCACGCACATCGCAGCAATCGACGCCGAACGCATGCTCTCCATCGTCGGCAACGACCAGCTCGCACCGATCGCAGCCCAGGTGCGCGAGAAGCTCGCACGCGTCGTCGAACGCGCCGCACGATCCTGACCCGGCATGCACCTCTTCACCCGCACCGCAGCAACCGACGCCGCCAGCCTCGCCGAGCGCCTCGCCGATCGAAGCGTGCACATACTCGACGTGCGCCAGCCTGCCGAATGGCGGCGCGGCCACATCCGCGGCGCGCAGAACCTGCCGCTCCTGCAGCTCACGAGCCACCTCGACACGCTGCCACGCGAAACGACGATCGTCACCGTCTGCGCCAGCGGCCACCGCAGCAACGCAGCGGCCCGCACACTCCAACGTGCCGGCTACCACGTCGAAAACCTCAAAGGCGGCATGCACGCCTGGACGAAAGCCGGCCTCCCAATCGAAAAGGCGAGGCGTCGGTAGAACCTCGATGGTAAGGAGGGGGTCGACGGTTCGAGTCCGTCAGAGGGCTTCGACGATTCCTTGAAATGGGTCTTCGTGACTCTCGCTGCTCAGGCTGGCGACAAAGGTCGTACCAGGTCGCACGCGCAGGCAGCGCGTTCCGACCCCTCTCTATGTGAGCCGCGGCACTCCGACGGTCTCTGGCGCATTTCGTCGCGACAGGGGCAGCCGGGAAATCGCGCGCGGCCCGCGGCGTAGCGTGTGCGCCATGTCCGTCATCATGAATCGCGCATGAACAAGCCGCGCATCTTCCTCGGGTCGTCGGGCAAGCAGGCCAAGCTGCTCCAGGCGATCACGCGCGGGCTCGAGGACGTCGCCGACGTCGAGCCCTGGACGACCACGTTCAACCCGGGGCGGTCCACCCTCGACCGGCTCGTCGAGCTCTCCCAGGAGGTCGATTTCGCCGCGTTCGTGTTCGCCCAGGACGACTGGACCACGACGGATGCGTCCCAGTCCGGCCAGGCGTCGCCGCGCGACAACGTGGTGTTCGAGGCCGGGCTGTTCGGCGGCGCGCTCGGCATCCGGCGCACGTTCATCCTCCACGCGAACGGTTCGAAGCTGCCGAGCGACCTGCTCGGGCTGACCTCCGTCCGCTACGACCCGGCCACCAGCCCGGCGGAGGTTCGCGCGATCAACCAGAAGCTCCGCAAGGCGATCGAGACCGAGGGTCGCCGCGGCCCGGTCGAGGGGCTGTGGTGGCAGCTCTCGCTGACCATGCGGAGCGAGGACGAACCGTCGGCGGTGAGCCTCCTGCGCATCTCGCGGGACCGCGACGGTGGCCTGAACGTGACCGGCCGGGCCTGGCAGGAGGACGGCACCCTGTCGGCCCGCTACTGGAGCGAGGCTGCGAAGGAGCGCAGGGATCCGGCCGGCATCTTCTACTTCTGGAAGGGCGAGCGCCCTCGGCACCCGAATGCCCCGCAGCTCGAGGGCACCGGCGAGATCAGGGTGGAGACCGCCGACCGCGCCACCGGGTACTGGACGACACGGTCGGATCGCGACCCCGGGCTGAATGCCCGAACCGCCGGCGTCTACCTTCGAGCCGACCCCTCAGACCTCCAGGTGCTGGACGGCGGGAGCGAGGAGGAGCGGGCCCAGCTCATCGCGCAGCGCCTCCGGGAGTGGAAGTCGGCCGCGAACGCATTCTGAGCACCGACCGCGTAGCGGTGTACGCCATGATGCGGGGCTCACGGTCGGAGCCGTCAGAGTAAGTCAGGCCACTCCTCCGCCGCGACGTAGCCAGCACGGACAACGGACGATGGAGAGAACGTTTACGTCTTGCCTCCGAGCCGGACTGTGATCAGCTTCTTCACAAGCGTTTTCGGGAGCGGGCGGTCGACAGGAAAGTGCAGAGCACTCTTCGTCATCGTGTAGCCCTCGAGCTCATCCCCGAGCTGCGAAAGAACTGAACCGCTGAACGGCAGGTAACTCAGATGATTCCGGAACGCGGCGAAGCCAGCGACCGTTTCGCCACCGACGCGGAATGCGGGAACGCGGTAGGAGATCACCTGCTCAGCGTCGGGAACGATCTCGAGAATGATGCGGCGCAGCGCCTCAAGCGTGCTTCGCTTCGGTTCCTCCACGCCCCGCAGGTACTCGTCAACTTCCTCGGCGGACACCGCTTGCGGAGTCTAGGCGGACAGCCGCACGACCCGCCGGCGAGTCGTGAGCGTCTCCTGGTTGCAGGTCAGGGACGCCAACCACGAAGAAGCGGCGCCGCCCGAACAGATCCGCGGCGCGTCCGCCGACGAGGAGCAGGCCGCCGAAGGTGAGCGCGTAGGCGCTCACGACCCACTGGAGGTTCCGCTGCGACAAGCCGAGGTCGGCTTCCCCCAGTCCCGGCTCACGCCCGAGGGCGGCGGGCGGCCGCAGTTCTACCGCTGGCTCGTCTTCATGACGAACACCGTGCAGACGGCGATGCTCGGCTTCGGTCGCCGAGTTAGGCCTCGAGCTTCCCGACTGGCCCCCTAACCGGACCGCCTCAGGACGCGTCGACCGAGAAGAGCCGCCATCTTCCGGGCACGCCGGCGAGCTCGTGCTCGCCGCGCTCCCGGAACTGGATGCCTGAGCCCGCGACGATGTCCTTGACCGTGCTCGACACGAGCACCTCCCCCGGCCGCGCCACCGAGACGATGCGCGCCGCGAGGCGGACGGCGATGCCGCGCAGACCGTCCTCCGAGCGCTCGATCTCGCCGGTGTGGAGGCCGGCCCGTACCTCGATCCCGAGTCGGCGGACGGCGGAGACGATCGACGACGCACACCGGACCGCGCGGGCCGGACCGTCGAACGACGCGAAGACTCCGTCGCCGGCGGTGTCGATCTCCTGACCGTGGAAGCGCGCGACCTCCGCGCGGACGAGCCGCTGGTGCCGCGCGAGCAGATCGGCCCAGGCGGGGTCTCCGACGGCTGCGGCCCGAGCAGTCGACTCGACGATGTCAGTGAAGAGCAGCGTCGCCAGGACGCGGTCCGGCTCCGCCTCGCAATGGACGTCCTCGACGAAGCGCCCGATCTCGTCGAGTACCGCCTCGCAGGCGCCCTCCCAGGGCAGGTGGTCGTTCCCCGGCAGCGTGATCAGCTTCGCGCCGGGGATGCGCTCGCCCATGAAGCGGGTCGCGGCGCCGAAGAACTCCTCCTCCCGATAGAGCACGAGCGTGGGCACGCTGACCGTCGGGAGCACATCGCGAACATCGATCTCGGCGTTCATCTGCCGGATCGCCTTGTTCGCTGCCGGGCTCGCGCCACGGACGATGTAGGAGACGTACCAGCGGAGCGCCGCCGGGTCGTCCAGGATGTCCGGCCCGGCGCGGCCGAGCCACTCGCGCGTCACGGCCGAGGCCCAGTCATCCTCGTCGGCCGTCGCGAGGCGTCTCCGGAAGTCGGCGTCGCTCAAGCCGATCGGGTAGTCGGGCGCGTGCATCGTCCGCGCGAAGGTGCCCATTAGGATGAGCGCCCGCGTTCGCTGGGGATGGCTCGCGGCAAAGAGCGTCGACATCGCACCGCCCTCGGAGACGCCCAGAATCACCGCGCGCTCAGAGCCGACGGCGTCCATGACCGCGCGCACGTCGTCCATGCGCGTTTCGAGGTCGGGCAGACGCTCCGGGGAGACGCGATCCGACAGGCCGGTGCCCCGCTTGTCGAAGAGGATCAACCGCCCCATCGACGCGAGCCCCCGGTAGAACGCAGCCAGCTTCGGGTTTTCCCAGCCGGGCTGGAACGAGCAGACCCAGCCGTTCACGAGCACGAGGTCGATCGGGCCGTCGCCGACGACCTGGTAGGCGATCCGGACGTCGCCGCTGCGTGCGAAGCCGACCTCCGCCTCGGCCGGCGCCACGCTGGTACCCGCGCCGCCGCGCAACGGCTCGTCGACCGGCTCGAGGCTGGCGTCCTGGCGCAGCATGAGCCGCTCGAGCTCCCGCAGGCTCGACGACGGCTCCATACCGAGTTCGTCACGGAGGCGGCGACGGTACGCCTGATAGGAGGCGAGGGCCTCGGCGTGACGGCCGGAGCGGTAGAGCGCGAGCATGTGCTGCGAGCGGAGCCGTTCGCGCAGCGGATGCTGGACGACGAGCGTCTCGAGCTCGCCGACGACGTCGCGCTCGTGGTCGAGGGCGAGGTCGGCGTCGATTCGCCATTCGAGTGCGCTCAGGCGCAGCTCCTCGATCCGGGGTGCCTCGTGCGCCCCGAACGGTTCCGAGAACTCGGCGAGCGAGCGCCCGCGCCACAGAGCGAGCGCGCTGCCGAGCAGCAGCCTCGCCCGCCGGGCATCCTCCTCGGCGAGGGCCCGGCGACCGTCGGTCACCAGTCGCTCGAAGCGAAGCAGGTCGAGCTCGCCGTCGCCGACCTCGAGCACGTAGCCGGCGCCGCGCGTCAGGAGTCGCGGCTCCGGAAGGAGCTTCCGGAGCTGCGACACGTGGATCTGAACCATCTTCACGGCCGAGTCCGGCACGTCCTCGCCCCAGAGGGCGTCGACGATCTGGTCGCGGGCGACCGTCCGGTTCGCGTTCAGCAGGAGAAGGGCGAGCAGCGCACGCTGCTTCCCCGCCGGGATGCGCAGCGGTCCCGATTCGGCGAACGCCTCCAACGGCCCCAGAAGCCGAAACTCCATCGTGCGAGTGGACGACGCTACCACGCCCGGCCCGGCGTGCCCATGTGCACCGGCCCGCGCAGTGGGCAGGGCCGTGCGTGTGGCGCGTGGGCGGGCCGGCGCAGCAGTCGCCATCTCAGTTGAGACTCGGCTCGAGCCCCAGCGTGAGCGCGCCGAGGTAGTCGTAGGCGCGGTTGGCGCCGAGCGGGTGCATGAACGCGGTCGCCCGAACGTCGCGATACGCGCGCGCGAGCGGGTTGCCGTTCAGGTAGCCGGCGCCGCCGGAGAGGGCGAGCGCTCGGTCGACGACGCGGACGGCGCCTTCGCCAACGAACGTCTTCGCCGCCTGGGCCTCGGCGAAGAGCGCCACCGGGTCCGCCGGCTCTGCGGAGGCGAAGCTCTCGTCCAGGAGCGCCGCCGCGCGGGCGAGGATCGCCCGGCAGGCCGCGAGCTCGATCGCGCTCTCGGCCGCAAGGGTGTGCGTGCGACCGTCGTCGACCGCGCCCCGCCGAGCGATCGCCGAGGCGACCTCGGCGTGCGCACCCTCGGCCACCCCGAGCGCCACAGCGGCGTGGAAAAGGCCGCCGTCGAGGTTGCGCTCGACGTAGCCCGCCGAGCTGCCGGCCGCGAAGCCGCCCCGGAGCGCGCTCGCCGGCAAGCGGACGTCCTCGAACGAGACCGAGTTGCTGCCGGAGCTGCGCATGCCGAGCGCATCCCAGTCGTCGTGGATGACGACGCCTGCGGCGGCGGTGGGGACCATCGCGTAGCCGTACGTCTCGCGGCCGTCTGCGTCCAGATACGTGACGGCGGTGAAGAGGACGTCCGCCGCCGGCGACATCGTGCAGAAGATCTTCCGGCCGGAGACGATCCAGCCGTTGTCCGCTCTCGTTGCCCTGGTGGCGGGCCGCGTGAGGTCCTGCCCGGGCTCGCTGATCGCCGTCCCCAGGACGAGCGCCTCCCGCGCGATCCGCTCGAGCGTCTGCCCGAACGCCCCGATCCGGCGCTCGTTCTCCGCGGCGACTGCCGCCTGCCAGCGGCGCAGCAGGCTCGAGACGAGGACGAGGTGCATGTTCACGCCAAGGGCGAGGCCGGCGTCGCCGCGCGCGAGCCTGCTCGAGGCGACGAGCAGGTCGTGGAGCGAGCCGACGCCAAGCCCGCCGAGCTGCTCAGGGATCGGCGCCGTCAGATAGCCGCTGGCCTTGATCGCCGCCAGGCTTTCGAAGGGGAAGCTGCCCTCGCGGTCGTGGGCCGCCGCGCGCGGCCGGATCTCGTCGGCCAGCGCCTCGGACAACTCGACGAGCGCGCGGCCGCTGTCGGTGTTAGCAGTCAACTCGATGATCATGGTCGGTCTCCTCTCGATCGGCCCCAGGCGAACGCGGGCAGACTCGCCCAGCCGAGTTGGAGCAAGCCTGGCGGTTGGTAAATGTCCGGTAGTCCGCTACGCGGGCGTCAGCCTTCGGCCCTGGAGAGAGCCGGCGCGCCGCGCGCCCGAAGCGGCCGCCGCACGAGCGCCAGCGCCGAGCCGCCGAAGCACAGGCCCATCGCCGCGCCGAGGGCGCGGTAGCCGCCGGCGGCCAGCGCCGCGCCGCCCGCGCTCGAGCCGACGAAGTAGCCGAGCTGCATCGTGGCCGCGCGCAGGCTCGTCACGGTCGGGCGAAGCTCCGGCGACCGGGAGAGCGCGAACGCGCTCGAGACGAGCGTCCGGCCGCCGGCGAGGCAGGCCGCCGCCGAGAACAGAAGCGCGCTGGTCGCGACGTCCGGCCGCACTGCGCCGAACGCGGCGTCGCTCAGCGCGAGCAGCAGCGAGAAGGCGACCAGCAGGCCGCGCGCCTCCACACGCACAAGCGTGCGGGCGCTCAGATTCCCGACGACGTACGCGCCTGCCGCGGCCGCGAGCAGCAGCCCGGTCGACGCCGTCGAGGCCCCGTAGGAGTCGACGAAGAGCGCTCCCGCGTAGACGAGTGTGCCCGCCCAGGCGCCGTTGGCGGCGACCTCGGCCGCCAGCCAGGCCGCGAGCGTCCGGTCGGCGAGCACGTCCCGGACCGGCGCACGATCCGCACCGCGTGCCGGCGACGCGGGACGCCGCGCCACGAGCACCGCCGCCACGATCGCCGCGGCAAGCGGCAGGACGAGCCAACCCAGACGCCAGCTGATCCCGCCGAGGAAGCCGATCAGCGGCATCCCCACGATCCATGCGCCCGGCTGCCCGATGAGCGCCCACGACAGCACCCGCGCCCGCAACTCGGGCGCGACCCACTCCGCAGTCGCCAGGGTGCCCGCGGTCGTCAGCACGCCGACGGCGGCGCCGACCGGAACCTGGGCACACAGCAGGACGGCGAAGCTCGGCGCCGCCGCGCTCGCCGCCGAGCCGGCCGCGAGCAGCGTGGAGGCGACGACGAGCTGCCGGGCCAGCCCCACCCGCGACGACCGGGGACCGAAGATCAGCGCCGCGACAGCGGCAGCGAGTCCCGCAACCGTTCGCAGCTGACCCGCCGTCGCGGTCGACACGTCGAGTTCGCTCGCCGCCTCGACGAGCACCGGCGACATCACGATCACCGCCGCCTGAGCCGCGAAGAGACACAGGAACAGCGTGACGCTCACGCCCCGGTGCCCCTTCGCTGATCTGTCCGTGTCCCTGCTCATGGATTCCCTCCTTCGTCGCATGTCCGCCCGAGGAGACCCGCGCCTGGCTGGAGTCGGCCCAAGTCCGAGGTAAACGTCGCCCCGCCCGCGGCCGCCTTCCCCGGCTACCGCGCCTTTACCGGTCGCGCAACCGACCGCCAACCGCCTCGCTGTCCACTGCCTTTCGACCGCTCCGGCGTCCGGCCGGGCAACCAGCAAGGAGGAGCACGATGAGCACGACCACGGAGGCGATCCGCAACGGCGTCGACACCGCCGCGCTGTTCGGAACGCTCGACGCGATCAAGGCAGACCCCGAACTCGCGCGGTTCCAGTTCCGCGCCCGCAACCGGTGGATCGACGGCGCCCACAACCGCACGACGATCCGCGACCTCTACGCCGCCAAGCAAGAGGACACCTCGCGCGCCGACGAGTTCGTCCTCGACGCAGGCGAGCCCGCGATCCTGCTCGGCAGCGACACCGGTCCGAACCCCGCGGAGTACCTGCTGCACGCCCTCGCCGCGTGCCTGACCACTTCGATCGTCTACATCGCGGCAGCCCGCGGCGTCCGCCTGACCGAGGTCGAGTCGACGCTCGAGGGCGACATGGACGTGCAGGGCGCGCTCGGGCTCTCCGACGACTACCGCAACGGCTTCGAGCGGATCCGCGTCTCCTTCCGGATCGCCGGCGACGCGCCCGAGGAGAAGCTGCGCGAGCTCGCCGCCCGTGCCCAGCAGCGCTCGGCGGTCTTCGACGTCGTCACGAACGGCGTCCCGGTGACCGTGGACGCGACGATCGCCTGATCTCGCGACCCGTGGCGGCCGGCGACACGCCGGCCGCCACGCGCCCCGGAGGAACGATGCTCCAGCCACTCCAGACGACATTCGAGACCGATCCCGACTTCGAGCTCGTGCCCGACTTCCTCGACGCGCTCAGCAGGCTGGCGAGCAGCGTCGTCCTCGTGACCTGCTGGATCGACGGCAGGCCCTGGGGGATGACCGTGACCGCCTTCTGGTCGATCTCGGCCACGCCGCCCACGGTGCTCGTCTCGCTCGGGGAGGAGACGAGGGCAGCGCGAGCGATCAGGAGAACGAGGCGCTTCGGGGTCAGCGTCCTCGGCGAGACGCAAGAGGCGGCCGCCCGACACGCCTCCCTTGCCGGTGCGACGAAGTACCTCGAGGACTTCGTCGCTCCGACCGCCACCCGCAGTGCGAGTCCCGCCATCGCGGACGCGCTGTCCCACCTCGACTGCGAGGTGATCGACACGATCCGGGCCGCGGATCACGTCCTCTTCCTCGGACGCGTTCGTGCAGCCCGCTCGTCCGGAACCGAAACGGCGCCACTCCTCTACCAGAGGCGCCGGTTCCGGCGGCTTGCCGCCGGTTGACGAAGCCACTCGAGATTGCGACGCCTGTTCCGCTCGAGGCTCGACCAGTCGTCGGGGACCGGCGCCTCCTGTCGGCGATCTACCGATCGCGAGGGTGAGGAGCAACCAGCTTGGACTGGAGTGGCGCCATCCGCAACCTCCACCACCGAACGGAGGTCACATGGACCCCCTCCTTCATCACCTCTCCTTGCAGCTCTCCCGCAAAATTCATCGACTCCCCCGAACTCGCCCGCCATCTGCGGCACGCACTACTCGCACGCATGCACGGCTTCGGGACCGACGAGTTAGTAGCGCGAGTCGCCGAACGCACCCCACGATGAACGGGCAGGCGTGCGCACATACGCTCGACCAGTCTTACCGGCTCTTCGAGCTGCTCTGAGCATCCGCACAGCTGCATTCGAAGCCTCCGGAATCTCAGGGTGCATCCACGGCAGGGGTGGGCCCCGTTCAGAGCGATCTGACGCTTGACCACCTCAGCCCATGCTCAACCCATGAGATGCCACCCGGCGAGGAGCGGGACGAGCGCGACCGCCGCAAGAGCAAGGGCGGCGTACTGCATCGTCACCGCCCTTGACCACCAGCGTCTGATCCAGCCCGAAGCGGCAAGAACCACCATTGAGGCGCCCAGGACGGCCACGGCCAGCGGCAGGTGGGCGGCCAGCCGCTCAGCCAGGGACAGGTCGAGCCCGCTCCGGAACCCGGCGGTGTCGACGAGCCCGGGAATCCACGCGATCAGGGCCACCGTTGTGAGCGTGAGCAGTGCGGTCGCACTTCCCACCAGCGCCGTGACTCGGCGCCAGCGGCGGGCCGTGGTTCGCTGCCCCCTCGACGAGGAGCGCGAGCCGGCTGAGCGCCGGACGCTCCGTGCCAGCGCGGCGACCAGCCATGCGAGGGCGAGGAGCGCGGCTGCGCCGAGGATTGCCCACTGCCAGCGGGACGGACCGCCCGCGACGCGAACCAGCCGGAGGTTGCGCCAAGTCGGGACCGGTCCCCGGAGGTCGAGCGTCTCGCCGTTGTCGGCAAGGAACAAGCCGGGCTCGACCTCGGCGAGGCGGTGGCGCACGAGCGACTCCGTCTCCGGGTCGTTGGCCTCGAAGTAGGGGACGCCGGCGTCGACGACGAACCGGTCCGGCGAAGCAGTCGGGTCGAGGTAACCCCACACGGGCCTTCGGTAGGTGCCGGCGTAGGTCGCCCAGCGGGTGGCCTGATCTCCCGTCGGAGCCATGGCAGTCTTGGCGACGAGGTTCGCCAGCGCGGCCGGGGGATCGAACAACCCGTCCGGATCGTTGGCCCCCGGCCGCGTGGGCAGCGCAAGCAGCCGCGCGCGATACGCACCCGGCTCACTGACGACGTCGGTCAGGATCGACAGCGCCAGGTCGTTCTGGAGTTGATGGTCGGCGGAGTTGGTCAGGACGGCGACCCCGATCCCCAGCTGGGGCGCCCACCAAAGATCGGAGAGGAACCCGAACCCTCCACCGCCGTGCTCGAAGAGATCCGGTGCCTGAACCCAGCGGTTCCAGCGGTGTCGGACGACGCCGAGCGCGTACCCCGCCGGTGCGCCGGCTCGCGGCGGCGGCACGGTCTGCATCTCGTGGAGCCACTTTGGGGCGAGCACGACCCGGCCGTCGATCGAGCCTCCGTTCAACTCGAAGTGGAGGAAGCCGGCCAGATCGGCGGCGCTCGTGTAGAGGCCGCCGGCCGCGGTCATCGGCACGTCCACCGGCGGGCGCCGGTATGGGTGCGCGTGCCCGAGGGCGCGGTCGGTAGTCGCGCGGATCACGGCGCGGTCGAAGGCGCTGTGGTCCATGCCCAGCGGTTCGAGCAGGGAGTCGCGCATGACCTGCGCAAACGGCTTCCCCTCGACGCGCTGCAGGATGTAGCCGGCGAGGTCGATCCCCAGATTCGAGTAGGCATAGCCACTGCCCACCGGGAAGCGCAACCAGGTGTCGGAGATGCTGCGCACGTGCGCGTCGAAGCTGCCGGGGTCGAGGTTGTAGTTGTTTCCCACCGGCGCCTCCTGCGCGACGCCGGCGGTGTGGCTGAGGAGCATGCGAAGCGTGATCTTCCGTTCTGGGTGCTTCTCGAACGCGCTGTGGACTGTGAACTCCGGCAGGTAAGTCGTGATCGGCGCGTCGAGGTCCAGGCGGCCGGCCGCCACGGCCCGCATGACCGCGGTCGCCGTGAACAGCTTCGACATCGACTGGACGCTGAAGATCGTGTCGGCGCTCACGGGAGCGGAGCCCCCTCGATCGAGATGGCCAAAGCCCTCGACCCACAACGTCTGGTACCTGTCGACGAGTGCGACGGCAAGGCCGGGCACACCCTGCTCTGCCATCAACTGGGGGATACGTGCTCGGTACCTCGCGATCACCGTTGCGGCCGGGTTGGCCGCGACCGCGCCAGGCGTCGAGTCGAGCGGACCAACCAAGCTGACGAGCGAGAACGCGAGCCCAGCGGCGACCGCAAGCGCGACCCATCCGCGGAGCCGGCGTGAAGCCGAGGCGCCAGCCACGTCAGCCCCGCCGACTCGCCACTTAGGGTTGCCTCGCGATCCGCCAGGCTGTGCGAGCGCGGAGACGAGACCCGCTGTGGAGCAGACCTTGGGCGTAGACGCGGCCTGCGAACCGGACGAGTAGGTAGATCGTGCCGAGCACGAGTACGAGCGCGAGTGCATGTTCCCAGAACGGCACGCCGACGAGCGCGCTGCGCGCGGGTAGGACGAGCGGCGCGGTCAGCGGGAACACGGTGAGCACGTTGGCGAGCACCCCGTCGGTGTTCGCGCTGACGGCGATGTAGCCGACGAAGTAGGCGGCGAGGAGCGTGTAGGTCACGGTCTGCCCTGCTGAGTTGGCGTCTTGTTGTCTGGACGCCAGCGCGCCCGCTGCGGCGTACGCAACCGCGTAGAGGGCAAACCCGAGCGCGAACCACGGCACGACCAGAGCGAGGCTGCCGGCGAGCAATGCCGGCGCATCGAAGACGCCGGCTGCGAGCAGCGCGGAGGCGAGCCCGGCGACGAGTGCGAGTTGCGCGAGCCCGAGCAGCCCGATACCGATCACCTTGCCGGCGAGCAGGTGGCGGGGCCGTACGGTTGAGAGGATCAGCTCGACGACACGGCTGTTCTTCTCCTCGACGACGCCGGCGAGCACCCACTGGCCGTAGATGGCAAGCGAGGTGAGCAAGAGCAGGGAGCCGATGTAGGCGACGGCGGTGGCGGCGTCGGTTCTCGTGCCGTCCGCGGGTTGGAGCGTTTGTATCGTCAGTTCCGGGGCCGGAGGCAAGTGCCGGCGAAGCGCCCGTACGGCGGTGTCTGCGACTGCGGCGAGCTTTGTGTCGATGTTCGCTCGGAAGATGAGCCGATCGGCCGGGAGGACGAGAAGTGCATCGAGGTGCTTGGCGGTGAGTTCTTGCCGCCCGGTCTCTGCCGACTCAACAGCACGTAGCTGCACTCTTGCGTCGAAAGGCTTCGCGGCGCGTTGCAGCGCTGCGTTAAGACCAGGGGGTGCCGGCGCGGCTACCGCGACCCGGTACGTCTTTTCCGAGTTGATGACCTGTCCAAGCGCAGCCGAGCCACCGACGAGTGCGAGCATGAGAAGCGTTGAGATGAGGAAGGTGCGGCTGTGCAGCCGCTCGCGGATCTCGCGGCGGGCGACGAGCATGATCGCGCGGCGGCCGCTCATCGCTCCACGAGCTCCAGGAAGAGATCGGCAAGCGAGGGCGGCCCGTAACTGAACGCGACGACGTTCGCTGTCGCTTCGGCTGCTGCGAGCACCTGTTTTGGGTCAACGTCTCGGCGCGCCACCAGCCGCAGGTTGCCGTTGCGGCGTTCGATGAGCTCGAGGCCGGCGACGTCTGGCAGCCACTGCGGTGGCGCGCCGTCGAGTTGGAGCTCGATCGACCTCCGCTGCGAGCGGCGTCGCAGCGCGTCTACTTCGCCGGTCGCGACGATGCGGCCGTGATCGATGATCGCGACTTCCTCACAGATGTCCTCGACGAGTTCGAGTTGATGGCTGGAGAACAGGACCGCCGCTCCGCGGGCTGCCTCGCCCCGCAGGATCTCGGCGAGTGTGTGCACGGCAAGCGGGTCAAGCCCCGCGAACGGCTCATCGAGCACGAGCAACTCCGGCTCATGGAGCAGCGCGGCGGCGAGTTGCGCGCGCTGTTGATTGCCATGCGAGAGCTCCTCCACCTTCGCTCGTGACCGGTCGGCGAGCCCGAGCCGCTCCAACCAGATTGACGCTGCGGCGCGCGCTTCGCGCGCGCTGAGCCCGTGTAGACAGCCGAAGTACTCGAGCTGCTCCCCGAGCGGCATGCGCGGATAGAGGCCGCGTTCCTCCGGCATGTAGCCGAATCGCAGCCGCTCGGCGGACCCCACGGGGTGTCCGTCCCAAAGCAGCTCGCCGGAGTCGAGCTGGACAAGTCCCAAGACGGCCCGCATCGCCGTCGTCTTGCCGGCGCCGTTCGGGCCGAGGAAGCCAAGCATCCGTCCCGGCTCCACCGAGAAGGAGCAGTCGTTCAGCGCCCGCACCGCACCGAACTGCTTGCTCACCTTCCGCATGACGAAACCGTCGAGCTCAGCCGTTTCGCCGTTGCTGCTCCTCTTGGCGGTCGCCGTGCCGGTGAGCATGAACGGCCCGTTCATGACGACCACAAGAGGCACCTCTCAATCGGTCGAGCGTGATGGAAGGATCATCTGCACGCAGGCAATCGCACATCGGGGAAACCCACACGCGCCAGCGCGGAAAGTCCACCGTCGCGAGCAAGTTTCGCGCTCGGGTTCAGCGAGCGCATCTGCGTCAAGCCCCACGAGAAGGGGTCGCCGCTCGCCGCGGCGCAACTGATCGATCAGACGTTCTGCGCAACGCGGTAGAGCCACGCGAGGAGCGGCTGCGACTGATCGAGCGCGCCCAGGTGGGCGACCGCCGTCTCGAAGACCTCCTGTGCTAAATCGTCGGCAAGTTCATCGCTCGGCGTCCGCCGTCGCAGGTACTTGAACACCTGGGCGCGGTGCTGGCGGATCTTCGGGCATCCGCTCGATCATCCTCTCGAAGTCGAAGCCGACGCAACTGCACGCTACCCGCCGGGCGCACATCGCAGCGCCAACAGCGCCAACACCGAACATCAAGGACCGCTTCATCTCACACCTCCCTCGATGGTCTCGGACTCGACCTCACGGAGCGGCGAACCCATAAGCACAGGCTCGCGAGCCGAGACGAGGTTCGAGTCGAACTCGTGACCGAGCCGGTACGCCTGCTGCAGGTAGTTGCGCCGAGTCGCGTCGTCGACGGCACCCACCGCATAGAAATATGCATGCTCGACCGCCTCGATTCCCGGGTAGCGGAACCCGAAGTCGTCGACGAGGCGCTCGATCGCCGCGCCGCAACCGGAGTCGCGATAGTCGCTCTCCCGGAAGAACGTCGGCGTCATGATCAGCGCCTTCTTGTGCTTGAGCAACGGCTGTGTGCCGCTCAGATCACCCTTGAGCCAGGCGTCCTTCGTCATCGTGTAGACGAAGCCGTAGGTGAAGACGCGCTCGACCCAGCCGCGCAGGATGGCGGGGAAGTTCATCCAGAAGATCGGCGCGATGAACGCTAGAGCGTCAGCCGCGGCAACCTTTTCTTGCTGAGCGAGCACGTCCTTCGGCCGCTGCTTGGCGATCACTTCCAGCAGTTCGGGCAGCCGCTTGTTGCGCAGCCACTGCTTGGCGGCATATCGCCGGATCGGACCGCCGCTCAACGCGACCATGTTTTCTCTCACCTCGGTCTCGTTGAACAGCTCCTTCGGAACCGACTCGTGCGCGAAGAAGGAGTAGTCGTCGCGAGTGAAGACCGGATCGAACTTGATCGCATAGAGATCGACGACGTCGCCTTCGTGCCCGGCGTCCAGCAGCCCCTGCGTGAACCGCTCGAGCACCGCATGACAGAACGACGCCGGATTCGGATGTGCGTACACCGTCAGAACTCTCATCGCCCTCTCCTCCTCAGCCGCAGCGCGGCTGCCCGCTCGGGCCCGTTGATGGGCTTTACCGACACCGGCCACCACCTTCCGGCCGCACCGACACACACCCCCGCGGGATGCGATGTCAGTCTCCCCCGCGCGGGCCGAGCCGAATCGGTGCCGCCACCGACCCGTCTGCCTCCAACTACTGGTCGTCGGCGGGCAGCAGAGGCGTGGTGCGGATCAGGCTGCTGCGGGTGTTGTCGTCGTGGGAGCGCTGCGCCAGAAGCGGCGCGCCCAGAGCGCGACGTAGACGAGCGCGACGAGCACCGGCACTTCGATCAGCGGCCCGACGACGCCGGCGAGTGCCTGGCCGGAGGTCGCGCCGAAGACGCCGACGGCGACCGCGATCGCGAGCTCGAAGTCGTTGGAGGCGACGGTGAAGCCCATGCTCGCGGTCTGCGGCGTACGGGAGTCCGATCAGCCTTCCCGATCGTGAAGCCGGCGACCCACATGACGGCGAAGTAGACGAGCAGCGGCAGCGGCGATCCGGGCGACGTCGAGCGGCTGCGAGGTGATCTTGTCGCCCTGGATCGCGAACAGCACCACGATCGTGAACAGCAGCCCGTAGAGCGTGATCGGGCTGATCCGCGGGATGAAGCTTCGTGTCGTACCACTCGCGTCCCTTGCGCTTGATCCCGATCCGGCGCGTGAGGAAGCCGGCCGCGAGCGGGATGCCGAGGAAGATCAGCACCGTTCTTGCGACCTCCCAGATGCCGACCTCGAAGCCCTGCGTGTCGAGACCGAGCCAGCCAGGCAGGACGGTCAGGTAGAAGTAGCCGAGGAGCGAGTAGGCCGCGACCTGGAAGAGCGCGTTGAAGACGACGAGCAGCGCGGTACGGTCGCGGTCGCCCTGGGCGATGTCGTTCCAGATCAGCACCATCGCGATGCAGCGGGCGAGGCCGACGATGATCACGCCGGTGCGGTAGGCGGGCTGGTTTGGCAGCAGCAGCCAGGCGAGCGCGAACATCAGGAGCGGTCCGACGATCCAGGAGAGAAACAGCGACGAGCCGAAGAAGAGGCGATCGCTGACACCGTCGTGGCGCATCCTGCCGAGTTCCTCGTAGCGAACCTTGGCGAGCACCGGGTACATCATCAGCAGCAGCCCGAGCGCGATCGGCAGCGACACCGTTCCGACCTGGAGCTTGTCCAGGCCGTCGTTCAGGGACGGGATCAGCCGGCCCAGCCCGAGCCCGGCCGCCATCGCGAGCCCGATCCACAGCGGCAGGAAGCGGTCGAGCGTCGACAGCTTCGTGAGCACAGCCGCCTCCTCGGCGGGCGGAGGCGCGATGGCGGGCTGCTGCTTCTCGGGGACGGCCATCCGGGTTCAGTCCAGCAGCCGCGCTGCGAGCGCGTCCTTGAGCGAGCCGAGGGCGGGGATGCGGCCGGCCATCAGCACCTGGTCGTCGACGACGATCGCCGGGGTCGACATGACGCCGTAGGCGGCGATCGCGGCGTAGTCGGTGACCTTCTCGACCTGCTCGGGGCGTCCGAGCTCGCTCGAGCGCCTGCTCGGTGACGTGGGTGAGCCGTTGGCAGTTGTTGCAGCCGGGGCCGAGCACCTTGATCGTACGACATCGGACAGCTCCTTTCAGAGGACGGCGTTGAAGAGGAAGCCGGTCGCGACGATCCCGGCCGCGACGACGGCGATGTAGATGCCGAGCAGCTGCGGGCGTAGCACGCGCCGGAGCAGGATCATCTCCGGCAGCGAGAGCGCGACGACGGCCATCATGAACGCGAGCAGCGTCCCCATCGCGACGCCCTTTCGCGTGGAGTGCTTCGACGAGCGGCAGCACGCCGGCGGCGTTCGAGTAGAGCGGGACGCCGAGCAGGACGGCGAAGGGGACGGCGAACGGGTTGTGGGAGCCTGCGACGCGGGCGAAGAAGTCGGCGGGCACCCAGCCGTGGATTGCGGCGCCGAGCGCGATCCCGGCGAGCACGTAGAGCCAGACCTTGCCGACGATCGTCTTCACCTCGGCGACGCCGAGCTCGATCCGCTCCGACCAACTCGGCGTGTACCTCCGCCATCCCGGCCGCGCCCGCGCTTCGCGGCGGCCTGGAGCACGAACGGCTCGATGTAGCGCTCCAGCCGCAGCCGCCCGAGCACGGCCCCGGCGACGATCGCGATCACGAGGCCGGAGCCGATGTAGAGCGCAGTGATCTTGAAGCCGAAGAGGCCGTAGAGGAGCACGATCGCGACCTCGTTCACCATCGGGCTTGCGATCAGGAAGCTGAGCGTCACTCCGAGCGGGACGCCGGCGGCGACGAAGCCGATGAAGGCGGGCACTGCGCTGCAGGAGCAGAACGGCGTCGCGACGCCGAGCCCGGCGGCGGCGACGTTGCCGATCCCCTCGCGCTTGCCGCCGAGCAGGGCACGGGTGCGCTCGATCGAGAGGAAGCTGCGCAGGACGCGGACGGCGAAGATGATCCCGACCAGCAGCAGCAAGATCTTCGTCGAGTCGTAGAGGAAGAAGTGCAGCGCATCCGCCCAATGCGGCCCGCGCGGCAGCGCGAAGAGCGCCGTAGAGCAGCGTGATCCCAGAACGGCAGTAGCGCCGTGGTAGAGCGCAAGCCAGCCGACGGCCGCCGCGCCGAGCAGCCAGAGCGGATGCCGCTCCTCCGCGACCCGTCTCCGGGCGGCGATCGCGCTCACGACCGGGGCTGCGCTCAGTCGCACTCACGGCGGCGGTCCTCGGCGAGCTCGACCGCCTCGTCGAGGATGCCGCCGACGAGCTCGTGCAGCTCGGCGAGCCGTTCGCGGCTCGCGCAGTAGCAGGTGCGCAGCCCGTCGATCTCGCCGACGATCAGGCCGGCCTCCTTGAGCACCTTCAGGTGCTGGGAGACGGTCGCCTGGGCGAGCGCTAGCTCGTCGACGAGCTGGCCGCAGTAGCAGGCGTCGTGGGCGAGCAGCAGCCGCACGATCCGCACCCGCGCCGGATGGCCGAGCGCTTTCGCGAGAACCGCGACCTCCTGCTCGACGGTCGTCTTGACAGTGACGCTCACGAGACGCCGGCGGCGGTGTGGTGGCGGGCCGCCGCGTCGATCCCGGCGGGCATACCGCGCAGCGGCTTGACGTGTGGGATCTGGTGCGCGCAGGCGTAGTGGGTGCCGCCGACGGTGTCGTTCAGCTTCGCGCATTCGAAGCAGTTCATGAGATCCACCCCCTCGGCCCGCTGTGCGAAGTGATCGTTGATCGCAGATCTACGATCACCCGTGCAGGCTCAGACGGCATCCGTGCCTGCCCGCTCCGTCATTCGGGGAACTACCTACGGTGCGCGGCGCCGTGAGCGTGGACGGTCGACGTCCGGTTCGGCCGGCGGTGGAGGCGGTCAACCCGGCCCCTGGGCGTCGGCGGCAAGGTGCGACTCGCCGACCGAGGCCGGTTCTCGGCTGGTGTGCTGTGGCAGCGAGAGCGAGAAGACGCCGGCGCCGAGGACGAAGGCTGCCGATGCCCACAGGCAGGCGTTGAGGCCCCATAGCTCATAGAGGGCTCCGGAGAGGAGCAAGCCCGCAAGCCGGCCGGCGGCGTTGGCCATGTAGTAGAAGCCGACGTTCATCGCGACCTTGTCGCGGTCGGCGTACGACAGGATCAGGAAGGAGTGGACGGCGGAGTTCATCGCGAAAACGACGCCGAAGGCGACGAGTCCGACGGTGAGCGCGATCGTCGGGTCCGCGCCTGCACGCAAGGCGATCGCGATCCCGGCCGGGAACGCTGCGAGCAGGAACGCGAGCCTGACAGCGGTGGCGCCAGTCGGCTCGGCGTGGCTGCCGCGCTTGAGGAAGCCGGGCACCGAGGCCTGCACGATCCCGTAGCCGATCACCCAGATCGCGAGGAACCCGCCGACCTTCCAGAAGCCCCAGCCGAGCTCGGTGTAGAGGAAGACCGGCAGCCCGATCGTGAACCAGACATCGCGGGAGGCGAACAGGAGCACGCGCGCGCGGGCGAGCGTGTTCACGGCAGGGTTATTCGAGAACATCTGCGCGAACTTCGCCTTGCGGTCGGCGCGCCCGAGCGTGCCTCGCATCAGCGCCAGCACCGCCGTGATCGCGACGGCCTCGCCGCAAAGCAGAATGAGCAGGGCAGGCCGGAAGCCGGCGACCGTCAGCAGCAGGCCGCCGACGAAGAAGCCGACCCCCTTCAACGCGTTCTTGGAGCCGGTGAGGATCGCGACCCAGCGGAAGAGCGCGCCAGGGGCATCGGCCGGCACGACGAGCTTGACCGCGCTCTTCGAGCTCATCTTGGTCAGGTCCTTCGCGATCCCCGACAGCGCCTGGCTCGTCATCACGTAGGGCACGATCAGCCAGGACTTGGGTACCGCGGCAAGCATGGCGAGCGCGCACATCTGCGTGCCTAGACCCATCAGGAGTGTCGCCTTGAGGCCGAGCCGCGCCGCCAGCCAGCCCCCGACGAGGTTGGTGACGATCCCGAAGATCTCGTAGAAGAGAAAGAGCGAGGCAAGCGCAAACGGCGAGTAGCCCAGCTTGTCGAAGTAGAAGAGGATCAGCAGACGGATCGCGCCGTCGGCGATCGTGTCGACCCAGTAGGCACCCGTCACGATCGCGTAGTTGCGCAGGTCCGCGGTCTTCGCCGCCGCCGGCTTCCGGGCCGCCTCGACGCCGGCGCTCACGCGCCCGGCTCCGCCGCCAGGCTTCGCTCACCTGCGCCGACGTCGACGCCGTCGAGGCCGGCGGCGACGATCGCGGCCAGCTCGACCAGACGATTCGCATAGCCCCACTCGTTGTCGTACCAGGCGAGGATCTTCACCTGCGTCCCGCCGACAACCATCGTCGAGCGGGCATCGACGATCGCCGAGCGCGGGTCGTCCTTGAAGTCGATCGAGACGAGCGGCCGCTCCTCGTAGCCGAGGATCCGCTCCAGCGGCCCACCGGCTGCCGCTGCCAGCAGCCCGTTCACCTCCTCGACCGTGGTCGGCCGGACGACCTCGAACACGCAGTCGGTGAGCGATGCGTTGAGCAGCGGCACGCGCACCGCGAGCCCGTTCAGGCGCCCTTCGAGCTCCGGGAAGATCAGCCCGATCGCGGTCGCCGACCCGGTCGTGGTCGGGATCAGCGACATCGACGCCGCCCGCGCCCGGCGCAGGTCCTTGTGCGGCGCGTCGACGATCGTCTGGGTGTTCGTCATGTCGTGCAGGGTGGTGATCAAGCCGTGGCGGATCCCGATCGCCTCATGGATCACCTTCACGACCGGCGCCAGACAGTTGGTCGTGCAGGACGCGGCCGTGACGACATCGTGGACCGCCGGGTCGTACCCGTCGTCGTTGACGCCGACCACCACGTTCAGCGCGCCCTCCTTCACCGGCGCGGCGACGACCACCTTCTTCACTCCCTGCTCGAAATACGCCTCGAGCGTCTCGCGCGTCCGGAACGCGCCCGTGCACTCGAGCACGATCTCGACGCCAAGCTCGCCCCACGGGACAGCCCCCGGCTGGCCGCCACGGCTGTAGCCGACCGGTGTGCCGTCAATCACAAGCCGCTCGTCCGCGACGATCTCGTGCGGCCAGCGGCCGTGGACCGAGTCGAACTCGAGCAGGTGAGCGGCGGTCGCGACATCGCCGTGCAACTCGTTCACATGCACGAAGGCGAGGTCGGAGGATTCCCAACCGGCCCGCAGCGCCAGCCGCCCCATCCGGCCGAAGCCGTTGATCCCGACCGACACCCGCCCGCTCACGCTCCCACCTCCGCTCGCAGACAGATCAGGTCGTCTCCCCGGCCGGCAGCAGCTCGCTCAAGAGACCCTTTACCCGCCGATCGATCTCGTCGCGGATGCGCCGCACCGCATCGACACCGAGACCGGCCGGGTCGTCGAGGTCCCAGTCCTCGTAGCGCTTCCCCGGATAGATCGGGCAAGCATCGCCGCAGCCCATCGTGATCACGACATCGGCGGCACGAACGACCTCGTCGGTGAGCGGCTTCGGGAACTCCTCGCCGACGTCGATCCCGAGCTCCGCCATCGCCTCGACGACCGCAGGTTCGATCTCCGCCGACGGCGCAGAGCCGGCGGTGCGCACGTGGATCCTTCCCTGCGAGCGCAACTTGACCAGACCAGCGGCCATCTGGCTGCGCCCTGCGTTGTGGACGCAGACGAACAACACCTCCTGCTGGTCCTTCGCCACGATCCGCTCAGCCTGCGCGAGCGCGCTCAACCGCTCGCGCGCGAAACGATGCGCAAGCACGGGGACGAACACGTTGATCCGTCGCGCCCTCGAGCAGGTTCAGCGACTCGGCCAGGTAACGGGCGATCGTCTCCTCGGAAAAGACCCCGGCGAACTCCTCGGCCAGGCGGTCGGCGGCCTGATCGATGTGATGCTGCGTAACCGGATCGAGCGTCGGCGCCATGCGGCCTCCCCTGATATCGACGACAATCAATCCCTTGTCCGCCGCCATGATGACGAGGTCATCGATCTCTGTCAATATGCATTCCGTGCAACCGATCGCGACGATCGCGCTCTCCTGTCCGCCGCTGCTCCAGGCACCCCTCGAGGCCGACGACGCCGAGCAGCTCGCCGCGGCGCTGAAGGCAATCGCCGATCCCGCACGGCTACGGCTGCTCAGCCTGATCCAGGCACAGCCGAACCACGAGGCCTGCGTCTGCCATCTGACCGAGCCGCTCGGGCTCAGCCAGCCGACCGTCAGTCACCACCTGAAGGTCCTCCTGCAGGCCGGGTTGGTCGAGCGCGACCAGCGCGGAAGCTGGGCCTACTTCCGCGTGCGCGAGGAGCCGCTCGCCGCGATGCGCGCGCTACTCGCCTAAACCCAGATCCGCGCGACAAACCTGCGACGTCAGCAGCAGCCCGCGCTCGCGGCCGGCTGGATCACCGGCAGTCCCTTCGTCTCCGGCTCGCGGGTCTTCACTGCCTTGACGATCGCGCCGTGCATGCCGTCGGCGACCTCGTGCGTGAACTCGACACTCACATCCTCGAAGCCGGCGGCCTCGAGCCCGGCGACGTACTCGCTCTTCGAGAGCGCGCCGGCGATGCAGCCGACGTACGAGCCGCGCTCGGCCCGCTCGTCGGGCGTGAGGTGATCCTCGGCGACGATGTCGCTGACGCCGACGCGGCCGCCCGGCTTCAGCACACGGGCGATCTCGGTCAGCACCGCCGGCTTGTCGACCGAGAGGTTGATCACGCAGTTCGAGATCACGACGTCGACGCTCGCTGCGGGCAGCGGAATCTGCTCGATCACGCCCTTCAGGAAGTGCACGTTGCGCACGCCGGCCTCGGCCGCGTTCCGCTGGGCGAGCGCGAGCATCTCGTCGGTCATGTCGAGCCCGTAACGCAGTGCCGGTCGGGCCGACGCGCTTCGCCGACAGGATCACGTCGATACCGCCGCCCGAGCCGAGGTCGAGCACCGTCTCGCCCTCGTGCAGGTCGGCGACCGCGATCGGGTTGCCGCAGCCGAGCGAGGCGAGCACCGCGGCATCCGGCAGCTCGCCGCGCTGCTCGACGTCGTAGAGCGCCTCGCCGAACTTCGCGCTGTCGCGTCTCGCCCTCGCAGCAGGAACCGCTGCCGCACCCGCAGCCGCCGGCCGCCTCGGTGACCGCGCGCGCGGACTCGGCGTAGCGGCGGCGCACCTCCTCCCGCAGCTCGTCAGCCGTCGTCGACATCAGCAACACACTCCTTTCAGGTCGGCGACGGCCGCCAGCTTCTCGACCGCGTCGCGCTTCAACGAGAAATAGGCCCACTTGCCGCGCTGCTCACGCTCGAGCAAGCCGGCGTCGGTCAGCTTCTTCAGGTGATGCGAGACCGTCGGCTGCGACAAGCCCGAGCGGCTCGTACAGCTCGCACGCGCACACCGTCCCGCCACTCGGTCGCGAGCAGGTTGACGATCCGCACTCGCGCCGGATCGCCGAGCGCCCTGAACAGCTCCGCCGTCGCCGCCGCCTCCTCCTCGTCCAGCGCGGGCGCGCCGAGCGGCGCACAGCACGCAACCGCCGTCTCGACGGCCGCCATCAGCTCCTCACCCCGGACCACAGCGCCGCGTCAGCGCCCGCTCGCGTAGCGCAGCTTGGCGGCAGCCCGCATCACACACCCGGGAGCAGCGCTCGCAGAACTCCACCACCAGCTCCGGTGATCTCTTGAAAAGCTTCAGCATCTCAGTGCCTTTCATATCGACATGTGTAAATATATCGACGCATGTCGATTTGTCAAGACCGGCGGCTCGACCCCATCCCTGCACGGAAGTGTCGACCCTGGCCGCCGAGGCCTTCCCGGCAACCCCAAGCCGAAGCGCGCCGGTCAACGCGAGTCGACTGGCGCGACAACAGAACCTTTGCGATGTGACCAAAGGGCCAGCAAATGGCCTTCTTGAGGCCTCAGGGGCGTGCGCCCCTCGCTTGGTCGGCGCCCGACGTGTCCCCAAGATCTGTCCCCGAGGTACGGGGGCCCTAGAGATTCGGCTTGATCAAAGGCGCCCGCCTGCATCGAGTACCCCCATACAAGGGAAGGTCGTGGCGCTGGAGTAGACACGTGGGACCCCGCCCACGATCATGGCTGCGTGTCCTCCACGCTTCCGGCCGGTGTCGTGACGTTTCTCTTCACGGACGTCGAAGGGTCGACGAAACTTCTGCACGAACTCGGAGACGCCTACGCGGATGCGCTGCACGAGCATCGGCGACTGCTCAGGGAGGCGTTCACCGCTCACGAGGGCGTCGAGGTGGACACCCAGGGCGACGCTTTTTTCGTCGCGTTCGGTCGCCCTTCGGACGGGGTCGCTGCGGCCGCTGATGCGCAGCTGGCACTGGCGGGTGGCCCGATCCGTGTGCGAATGGGGCTACACACAGGTGAGCCGCGCGTGACCGAGGAGGGGTACGTGGGCCTCGACGTCCACAAGGGAGCGCGCATTGCCGCGGTCGGCTACGGAGGACAGGTGCTCCTGTCGCAGGCGACCCGAGCGCTCGTGGACACGGACGTACGCGACCTCGGCCCGCACCGGTTGAAAGACCTGAGCGCCCCGGAGCGCATCTTCCAGCTCGAAATCGACGGTCTGCCCAAGGAGTTTCCACCGTTGAGGACGCTCGAGGCTGGACTGCGCAACCTCCCAGCCCCGCGCACCACCTTCGTCGGGCGCGCCGACGAGTTGGCGTCGATCGAGCGCATGCTCGACGAACCCGAGTGCCGCTTGCTGACGCTGGTCGGGCCGGGCGGCGTCGGTAAGACGAGACTGGCGCTCGAGGCGGCTGCTCGCCGGATCGACCGCTACCAGCACGGCGTGCACTTCGTTCCGCTGGTCGGTGTCCCGGCCCCCGACCTGCTCGCGCCCGCGGTCGCTGAGAGCCTGCAGTTCCAGGTCGACAGCGCGCACAGCGCGGTTCCTGCCCGCGATCAGCTTGTCGATTACTTGCGCGAGCGTGCGACGTTGCTTGTGCTCGACAACTTCGAGCACCTGCTCGACGCGCGTGATCTGCTGACCCAGGTGATCGAGCAAGCGCCAGGGGTCGAGATGTTGACGACCTCGCGGGAGCGACTCCAAGTGCAGAGCGAGTGGGTGTTCGACCTCGAGGGCTTGGAGCTCGGCAAGGGGAACGGCCACGCTCGCGAGAGCGCAGCCGTCCGCCTGTTCGTCGATCGCGCTCGGCAGGTCGACAACGGATACACGCTCTCCGACCAGGAGCGTCCGGACGTCGACCGCGTATGCCATCTCGTGGACGGGATGCCGCTCGGAATCGAGCTTGCGGCGGCCTGGGCTTCGACCCTCCCATGCAGCGAGATTGCGGACGAGATCGAGCGGAACCTCGGCTTCCTGGAGACGACGATGCACGACGTCCCCCCACGGCACCGCAGCCTCCGCGCCGCATTCGACCAGTCGTGGCGACTCCTCTCGGAAGACGAACGGCGCGTGTTCTCGCAACTCGCGGTCTTTCGCGGAAGCTTCGCGAGGGATGCGGCGACCGCGGTGGCCGGTGCCGGTCTGACCGAGCTCCACGGGCTCGTGAGCAAGTCGCTTGTGCGCCGAGCCGAGCTCGGCCGATTCGAACTGCACGAGCTCCTTCGCCAGTACGCCGCCGAGCGGCTCGCCGCTCAGCAGGCCGAGTTTGCGGAAACACGAGAGCGCCATGCGCGCTTCTACCTGGGGATCCTCGACGCGCGGGCCCAAGCATTGGTCGGCGAGCGCATGATGGAAGCTCGCGACGAGCTTCGCGTGGAGCTCGACAACTTGCGGGCCGCCGCCGGATGGGCCGTCGCACAATGGAGTGCGGACGACGCGCGAGCGGTCCTCTCGTCACTCGAGCGCTTCTTCTGGGCGCACGGCTGGCACGAGGGATCGGAGACGTTCGCGCAGCTGGTCGACCTACTCGAATCCTCGCCCGGCGGCTCACCCGACGTCGGGGACGCAAGCGACGTCTTGCTCAGCGCTCTCGCCTACTCGACCTATCTCGGTAGTGCGCTCGGCTTTGACGAGAAGCTGGACGCGATCGCGCGCGCGTGTTTGCCGGTGCTGCGTGAGCGAGGGTTGAAACGAGAGCTCGGCGTCTGTCTGCTCGCACTCGGCACGAACGACTGCTACCGAGACGTCTACGCGGAGTCAGCCGTGAATCTCGAAGAGGCCATCGAGGTGGCTCGCTCGATCGCCGACCAACTTGTCGTCGCGGGCTCCCTCTCCTGGCTCGGCTTCGTGCGTCTTCTCCTCGACGACCTCGCAGGAGCGCGCGAGGCGTTCGAGGAGTGCCACGTGGTTTCGGCGGAGCTTGGAGGCCCGTTGATGCTCGGCTTCGCGCTCAGCAAGCTCGGGTTGCTGGCAGATGCGGAGGGCGATTACGCGAACGCGATCGACCTGCACCTCGAGGCCTGTGCCGTCTTCGCCGGGTTAGGCGATCAGGGCGGTGCCGGCTACACGTTGAGCCGCGCCAGCATGAGCGCGTACTGCCTCGGTGACTACGCGCAAGCGATGCAGCACGCGGTCGCCGGCTTCGAGGGCTTCGAGCGGGCGAACCATCGCTGGGGGATGACCGCCGCACTCTGCCGACTCGGGTTCGCCGCGGCGGCGCTCGGTCGATTCGACGAAGCCCACGCGCACCTTCGCCGCGCGCTGGAGCTCGCCCGCGAGATGCAGGCGACGTCGCTGCTCCTCCACGCGCTGAGCGGCGTCGGCGTTCTGCTTGCCCGCGAAGGACAGAATCAAGATGCGGCCGAGGTGCTGTTCTACTCACTCGGGCACGAGGCAATGCCGGCGACTTACCGACACGTGGCGGAGCCAACCCTCGACGAGCTCGAGGCGAAGCTCGACCCCGAGGAACTGGCGTCAGCGCGTGAGGCTATCGCCGGACTGGAGCTGGACAAGCTCGTATCGAAGATGCTTGCTCGCGGAAGGCCGGCGCCATCCGTTTGACGCCTCCTCCCGATCGGCTGCGCGAGTTCGCCCGGCGGTACACCGCCGCGTGGTGCAGTCAGGACCCGGTGCGCGTGGCCGAGAACTACGCACCCGATGGTTCGCTAACCATCAACGACGGGCCGCCCTCGGTGGGCCGAGCCCAAATCACAGAGGCCGCCCGATCGTTCATGGTCGCCTTCCCGGATATGCAAGTGCTGATGGACGACCTCGTCGTAGAAAACGAGCACATCGAGTACCGCTGGACACTTGTAGGAACGAACACCGGCCCGGGTGGGACCGGTCGCCGGGTCAGGATCAGCGGATTCGAAGAATGGACGCTCGGAGACGATGGCCTGATCGCTGCGTCGCTCGGCCACTACGATCAAGCTGAATACGACCGCCAACTCGAGCACGGTCTAGAGCTGCGTTAGGTCGCTCGTCTCCCACGCGCTGCCGCCGAGTTCCTTGTTCGTCGTGCGCAGTAGAGGGCCGCGACGTTGCTTCCCGGGGACAGGTCCTGGGGACAGGTTCGGGGTCTCCCGAGGTGACTCGGGGCGGCTCGGGAACCGGCCCTTGAGGCAGGCGTTAGCCAGGATTCACAGGGAAGAGCGCCACGCGAGACACCTCGGTCCTCGTGCTCGCACCGAGCGAATTCTCCATGGTTAAGGAGGGGGCCGACGGTTCGAGTCCGTCAGAGGGCTTCGCGGAGACGCTGCTAATTGAGGGTCTTTGTGTCCGTCGCGTTGCTCGCATTGGCGACAGCAGCTCGCCCCGGGTCGCACACTGCTGATTCTTAGCTGACCCCTCTCTAGCGATGAGGCCGTCCCCAAGCCGGACGGACCGTCGATTTCGAGAGAGTGATCCCGCCTACCAGATTCGAGATAGTGGGCCGATGAGGGCTTTCGAGAACCTCCAGTCGATCCCGCCGCAGCACTTGGCGGAGGGGTATCTCGGCCGTGTCGTCCACGGCGAGCATCTGACGATGGTGGTGTTCGAGGTGGAGCCCGGCGCGGTCTTGCCAGAGCATCGACATGCGAACGAGCAGTTCGGAATGGTGATCGAGGGCTCGGTCAGCTTTCGCGTAGGCGACGAGACGCAGACGCTCGAGCCGGGCGGGATCTGGTGCATCCCTCCAAACACGCCCCACACTGTCACCGGCGGCGAGACCGGTGCCGTGGTGGTGGACGTCTTCTCCCCGCCCCGCAACGACTGGACCGCTCGCGAGAAGCTCGAGCCCCGCGCACCTCGGTGGCCAGCAACTTCCGATCAGTAGGCCGTCCCGGACGTCCGCCCATTGTCTTCGTGGTCAACGCCTCTGTAGGATCGCCGCGGATATGGCGCGGGCTTCGTTCGCTTCGATGCATCTCGCGCGTTTCGAGGCGCTGCGAGCCTCCGAAGATCCGGCCTGCAAGGACTGGCCAGGTGTTCTGTTTTGCCAGGTCGCCGCGGATTCACGGGCTGCGGGAGTCGATCCTGCATCGCGGGAGGCCTTCGTATTCGTCGTTCTCGGGCTGCACGCCGACGCAGCCTCCGCCGAGCGTCTCATCGACGATCGGCAGAGTGCTGCGCCATGGCTGGACGAGGCGGCGGAGGTCTGGAGTGCCGTGCTGCAGCCGTTCCGGCACAAGGGCAAGGCCAACTACCTGACCCCAGACCAGCCTGAGAAGTTCTTCGACTTGGTGGCGGCGCCACCGCCGGCCGAATCGCCCGCGGTGGTGCTGACGTCGATCGGGTTTGACACGGATGGCCTCGATATGGCACGTGTGGCCGACGTCGCACTCGGTACCGGCGCGGTGCGTGCGTCGATGACCGCCGTTCCCGGTCTGTACTGCCAGCACTCGTTCTTCTTCCCCGGCGTTCTCGCACGTGACGTGATCACTCTCTCGTTCTGGCACAACGTCGCCTCCGTTCATGCCTTCGCCTATCAACACGGCCCGCATCGCCGCCAAATGGACCGCTACCGGACGACGAACAACGCCGACCGCACATCGTTCACGCGATTCACGGTCCTTCGCAGCCAAGGCACCTGGTACGGCGTGGACCCCTTCGCCGTCCACTGAACCCGTCGCCTCGGGACCGACCCGATCCCGAATCGGCCGCCATCTCGGGTGCGCGCCTGTGAGCGAGTAGCTCCGTCGCGCAGCCGAGCGCGTGGCCGTTTGCTGTGCGGCCACGTTTGACCGCTTGCGGTCTTCCGGCGCGCGTGGCGGGTTTCGCTGATCTGGCTTGGTTCTCTAGTTGGAGTAGGTCGCTGGGAGCACGGTCATGACCATGATCCGATGCAGGTCTTGGAAGTGCTCGAACGCGGTCGCGTGGCCGCTGTCCGGGTAGTCGTAGAGCCGCTTGATCGGTGCCCGGAGGTTCTTGAACCAGGCCAGTGCGAGGTCGCGGCGGGCGGCGAGTTCGTGCTTGCCGGTGAAGAGGTAGACGGGCACCTTGAGCTGCTCGGCGGTGCGCTGGAAGTCGATCGTCTGCCAGTGGGGGTACATGACAGAGAAGACGTCGATCAGGCCGCGGAACACGTTCATCTTCTCCGGCAGCGTGTACTCGCTTCCCATCACCCCGAACGGGCCGACGCCGCCCTTGTCGAGCGCGTCGGTGTACGCGTTCGGCTCGGTGTAGTCGCCGGCGAGCTTGTCGTACTGACCCATCACGTAGCCGTACGCGTACACGCTCCCGTACGGCGGAGCGCCGTAGCCACGCAGCTTGCTCGCCAGCCCGCCGTCGTGATGCTTGGCGGCGTAGGCGAGCAGACCGTCGTAGATGCGCAGGTCGGTCTCGTGCGGGTCGACCATCTGGCCGCTGCCGATCCAGGCGTGGTAGAGCTCGGGATGCTGCTGGACTGCGAGGACGCCGATGATGCTGCCGCCGGACTCGCCGAACAGATAGATCTTGCGCTCGTCGAAGCGCTTGCGCAGGTAGTTGGTGAGCGCGACCGTGTCCGCGACCGCCTGCTTCGTGGTCAGCGTCTTCGGGTCGTAGGAGGCGTACGACTTGCCAATCCCGCGCTGATCCCAGAAGACGACGACGAAGTCCTTCGCCAGCGTCCCCAGCGTCGGGCGCGACAGCGCCAGGTCGCTCTGGCCGGGGCCGCCGGGGATGCTCAGCAGCACCGGCTTGTCCGGGCTCCAGGCGCGGATCTCGATCCACTGGTCGGACCCATTGATCCGCACCTTCTCCAGCGAGGCGATGCTGCCCGGCACCACCTTGCCGCTCGCGTCACGAATCGGCGGAACGCTCGCCGGCTGTACAAGCAGATAGACGAGCCCGAGCACAGCGACCGCGGCGAGCGCGGTGACACCGCGACGCAGGTAGAAGCCGATCCGAGAACGCAGTCGACGCTCTCGGTGGGGTTCGGAACGTCGAGCGAGGCCGGCGCCAGAGGCAGCGGCGACGATCATTGGCAGCACGCCGACCAGCCCGTAGAAGCCGCGGCCGACGATGAACGCGAGCAGGCCGAACGTCCCGTCGATGCTGATCCCGTCGACCGTCGGGCCGGACGCGCCAAGCCGCGCAAGCTCAAAGACAATGATCTGCGCGGCAGGGGCGAGGAGCATCGCCCAGCGGGAGTGCAGGATCAGCCCCGAGGCGAAGCCGACAAGAACCCCGATCACAAGGAGCACGAGGGCCTGGGCCGAGGTGACCGGTCCGCGCGGCATCGTCAGACCGATACAGAGGCCGGTTAGCGCCGCGAGCGCCGTGACCGCGGCGAACCGTTGCCGCAGGCGCGCGTGGGAGACGACGTCGCGCAGCTGATCCCAAGTGTGAGCCGCTCTCGGCGGCGCGAATCGCGGAAGGTGGTGGACGTCTGGTGCGGACATGGGATCCCTCAATTCATGTCGAGGCGCGCTCGTGCAGGACGGCTTCCGTTGGGCGGAACGACACGAACGGTCGGTTGCGGACGAGCTCCCTCACGGCTGCGTCCGAGCTGAGGTCGCCCCAGCCGAGGATCGTCGCGATGAGGCGCAACCGGTGAGGATGGCGCCGTCGAAACTCGAGGGCAACGGCGACGGCCTCGTCCTCGGAGAGGAAGTGCTGCTGCGGCACGTACGTGTCGCGTCCGATCTGGATCTGCAGCGCGGGATGCGCGCGCAGGTTTCGCAGCCACTCGGTGTTCGGCCCCCACGCCGAGCAGACGATCGCCTCACGGGTATCCGGATGGAAGGTCAGCGCCATCGCGACCGTCTCGCGGCGCTTGCCCGTCTTCCGACCTTGGTGGGTGATCAACAGAAAGGTGTGGCCGAGCAGTCGGCCCCAGCCGCGGTGGTAGAGCGGACGCGGCAGCCGCATAAAGACGAGTGCGAGACGCCCCGGTTGCCGGCGCAGCCCGAGCAGTGGCCTCGCGTGACCCGCGTGTTCGTCTGCGTTCGTTGTCATGAACTTGGTCACCGGCGGGTTGAAGATCCGCCTCCTAAACGAAGAGCTTCCGCCACCATCCCCTGGATGCAGGAACCGCGCATCGGGAAAACCGTGTATTCGGGTTCCCGCTACTACGGAGGGTCATGAACCGACGCTCCGGTCACTTGCCAATCTGGAAAGTACGTGTCATACTTTCCACTATGGAAAACACCACGGAACCTCACACTCCCAGCGCGGCCGAGGCTTCAGCAGCGCTGAACGACGCTGAGGCGGCGCGGGCGACTCTGGCTCAGAGCACCAAGATGCCGTCCTGGTTCTTCGCGTCGCTCGGCGCCGCGATCGCCGTACAGATCGCCTCGACCGCCGTCGGTGTCGCAGACCCGTCCTCGTCGACGCTGGCAGCCCTCGCATCCGGCATCGCGCTCCTGGTAGCCGTGGCCGGAGTGCAGCTGGCGCGCTTTCGGCAGCTCAACGGAGTCCGGCTAGGCGGCCTCCTCAGCCGCGTCGTGCTCGGCACCGGCACTCTCGCATCGGCTTCGTACGCCGTCGCGGGTACGGCGGCAATCTTGGGGGCCTTCGACAAGCGCTGGTGGCTGGTCGCGACCGCATCGACCATCGGCGGCGCCTTGTACGCGCTGAACGGGCGCCGATGGCTCCGTGCCTACCGGACCGAGCCCACGTTGCACGCGCGCGGAGAATCGCTTGCATGGCTGGCGCTGCTCACGGTCGCCGCACTCGCCGGCCTGGCTCTGCTGCTGCTCTACCACTGATGGCCGAGTTCGACCCGCACGTCCTCGCACCCGCGCGACTGAAGCTCATGATCACCCTCACAGCCGTCTCCGAGGCCGAGTTCTCCACCATCCGCGACGCCCTCGAAGTCAGCGACTCCGTCCTCTCCAAACACCTCGCCGCACTGGAGACCGTCAACTACGTCAAACGCCGCAAAGGAGTCCAACGCGGACGGCGCACCACCTGGATCTCCCTCACACCCAAAGGCCGCAAGGCGCTCCAAGCGCACGTGGCCGCCCTGCAGGAGTTGATCGGCGGCATCGCCTAGGAGTGTCCCACTCGCAGAGTTGGGGCTTCTTCCCGATCTAGTTTCGTGCGACAGCCGGTTGTTCGATCTGCTGACGTGTGTCGTCCGCAGAGGACCCAAGCGACGGGATCGTGACGGTGATGGACAGGCCGCCGTCATCGCGCGGACAGGCGGTGGCGGTGCCACCGTGGACTGCAGCGATGGACGCGACAATGGTCAGGCCGAGACCGAAGCCCTCGTGGGAGGTGCGGTCGTTGAGCCGCTGGAACGGTTGGAATACGCTCTCGGCCTCCGCCGAGCTGATGAGCGGGCCGGTGTTCGCGACGCTCAGCTCACTGCCTCCTGCGATGGTGCGGGTGCTGATCCAGATGTCACCCGAGGCAGCGTTGTAGCGGACTGCGTTGTCGACCAAGTTCGCGACGAGGCGTTCGGCCAGCACTGGATCGCCCGAGATGACTGCCGGCTCGAGCGTGGTGTGGACGCGACGGTCGGCCAGGTCCGCGGTGTCGAGGACATCTTCGGCGACGGTGGCCAAATCGAACTCTTCGCGGACGGTCAGCCCACGCTCGTTGCGGGCAAGGATGAGCAGCGCGCCGATCAGGTGCTCGGCGTGATCGACCGCGGCGCGGATGTCGGCCGCCATGCAGCGCAGATCGGCAGGCGTGCTGTCGGGGTTGTCCAGTACGACGTCGACGGTCGCGCGCATCACCGCGAGCGGGGTGCGCAGTTCATGCGAGGCACTGGCGATGAACCGCCGCTGGCTGTCGAAGGCGCTCTGGAGCCGGTCGAGCATCTGGTCGAAGGTCTCCGCCAGCTCCTGGAGCTCGTCGCGAGGCCCGCGTAGCGCGACCCGTGCCGACAGGTTGCGTTCCGAAGCGGCGCGCGCGGCGGCGGTGATCGTGTGCAGGGGGCGCAGCACGCGTGCGGCGAAGATCCAGCCGAGGATCGCGGCGAGCGCGACGACCACGGCGAGCGTGATCAACGAGTACTGCAGGAGATGCGAGAGGGTGACGTCGCGCTGGTGCTGCGCGCCCTGAAGCTGGAAGTAGGCGTTGCACTTGGCAAGGAGACGGTCGTTGGGATGGGCGCTCAGTTGCTCGGAGCGACACCGCGCCAGGAAGGCGGCCGGAGCCTGCTGACTTTGCCCCTGCGGCTCCAGGCGCGCGACCAGGATGTAGCTGACTGCGACGACGATCGCCCCGCACGCCGCGAACAGGCCGGTGTAGAGCAGGGTCAGGCGGGCGCGAACCGTCAGCCGCGGGCGACCGCTCACATCCGGTATCCCTTGCCGATCACGGTTTCGATCAGCGGCGGATCGCCGAGCTTGCGCCGCAGACGAGTCATCGTCACCGAGACGATGTTGCTGAACGGGTCGACGTCGGCGTCCCACACGTGCTCGAGCAGCTCCTCCGCGTTGACAAGAGCACCGTCAGCGGCCAGCAGCATCTCCAGGATCCCGAACTCCTTGCGGGTGAGCGAGAGCGGCCGAGAGCCGCGCGTGGCGCGATGCCGGGCACGATCGAGGCTGAGGTCGCAGCGCCTTAGGACCGGCGGCGTGGACGGCGCCCGACGCGAGAGCGCCCGCACACGGGCTACGAGCTCGGCGAACACGAACGGCTTGCCGAGGTAGTCGTCCGCGCCGAGCTCCAGGCCGTCCACACGATCACCGACCTGCGCGGCGGCGGTAAGCATGAGGATCCGCGGGCCGGAGCCGGCGAGCGTCCGGCACACCTGGTCACCGTGCACCACCGGCAAGTCGCGGTCGAGCACGATCACGTCATACGGCGTCCTTGCGGAGGCCTCCAGCGCCGCCGCGCCGTCGCGGACAGCGTCGACGGCCATACCCGCCTGACGCAGCCCCTGAGCGATCCGGCCGGCAAGCGTCGCATGGTCCTCGACGACCAACACCCGCATCCGCCAAGTATGCGCCGGTCGACGTGACATCCGTTCGACATCACGCGTAGCGCTGATGTCATCCGCCGGGGCGTAGAACAACGAGCATGGACCTTGCCACCGCCAACCGCGTCGAGGTGGTGCCGGCTGGGACAGGCGGCATCCGAGCGGAATGGGCGGAAGCCGCGCTCGCCGTTGCCGCATTCGCGGTGCTGTGCGCGCTCGTCCTCTCAATCGCGCCCCAGACCGCAGAACCCGATGACGGGGCCTACCGCGCATCGATTGTTGCGATGACCGAAGGTCATTTCCTGACGTTGTCGACTGCTCAGGCAGAAGCCCTGGCAAGGAAGCTGGGCGACAACCCCGCCGCTCCCCCGAACCAGTGGGTTGAGGTGAAGGACGGGCGGTACATCAGCGAGAAGGATCCCGGGTATCCGTTCCTCGCGGCTCCGTTCCAGAGGCTCGGCATCATCCGGTGGGCACCGCTGTTCTACGGGCTACTCGCCTGCCTTGGGTTGTTCGTCGGCGCCCGCCGCTGGCTCGGGCGCTTTGGTGGCCCGGCAGCGGTGGGCCTGTACTGCTCATCCGGCGCGGCGCTCGCGTTCGCCTGGCGCGACTACATGCCGACCTTCACCGACGCCTCGCTGGTCGCTGCGGGGTCCGGACTGTTGCTCTGGGCGGTTCTGGGAACCGAAGGTAGGTCCCGGCGGCGCACCTGGGCCGGCCTCGCCGGATTCGTGGCGATCGAGCTCGCGACCTTCGTCCGCTACACGAACATCGTGATCCTCGGCTGCGCCGTCGTGGCCGTGGTCGTCGCGTGGCGGCTGCGAGCTGCGAGGCTCCCCCTCAGCACGCTCTGCTGGTGGCTCGCGTCGGTGGCCGCATTCGGCGCCGGCGTGGCTACCTTCGACGACCTCGTCTACGGCGGCCCGCTGACAACCGGCTACCAACCCGGCGAGGTCACCTTCGCCCTCGGTGCGATCGGCCCGAATCTGCGCCTCATGCCCGCGCACCTGATGCAGGCGATGCCGATGCTGGTACTCGGACTGATAGCGGTGGCGTGGATCGTCGTCCAGTGGCTGATGCGCCGCCGGGCCGGTGGCGAAGCCGCTGCAGCGGCCCGCCGCGATGTATCCGTCGGCGCTGCCCTCGCCACGTCGTGGTTCGCGATCTGGGGCCTGTACTCGGCGTACACGTGGACGACCGACCCGACCTCGGTCACCGTGCAGGTCGTCCGGTTCTACGTTCCGGCGATCGGCGCGATCGCCCTGCTCGGCGCCTGGCTCGTGACCAGGATTCCCGGCCGTGCATCGCGGGTCGGCCTGACGTCGGCCGCCGTTGTCACGGCGATGTTCGCCTTGGGTGTGTGGTCCTTCTACGCCATGTACGCGGCGTTCGGCGTCCCGCTAGGCGGCTAGACAGCTCTACGGGCTGGCGCACCACCAAGGGAACACTGAAGGAACACCAACGAGGGCACACGCGTCCACGCGCGGTTGCCCGTGCTTCCCGGCCCGTTGCTCGATGGTAAGGAGGGGGTCGACGGTTCGAGTCCGTCAGAGGGCTCTCTTGGACAGAAACAACCCGCAAATGGCGGTTCTTTGTTGCCATCTTTGACACCGTAGAGCACCTCCTGGCTCGAGCCGAGCGATGCTTACGGTCGAGCTAGGAAAGCTCATGCCGGAGACGCGTCCATGACGGTAGTCCGGAGACGTTTCAGGCGACGCATGACGTCGTCGCCGCCGCGGCCGAACAAGTCGTGCAGACGCTCGTACTCGCCGTAGAGGACCTCGTAGGCCTCTCGGTGCTCGGGTCGCGGAACGAAGCGCCTCCCGCTCAGCCTTGCCATCCGGCTCGCGGCATCGGCGATCGTGGCGTGCCCGCCGGCGGCTGCACCCGCTGCAACGGCTCCCCACATCGCAGCGCCGAGCGCGGGAGCCTGGTGGGACGCCGCGACGGCGATCTCACGGTCGGTGACGTCGGCGAAGATCTGCATCAGCAGCGGGTTTCGGTCCGGGACCCCGCCGCAGGCGACGATCGAATCCACTTGCAGGCCCGCCTGTTCGAACGCTTCGATGATGACGCGTGTGCCGAACGCCGTCGCCTCGATCAAGGCGCGGTAGATCTCGGGGGCACGCGTGGCCAGCGTCATGCCGACGAGCAGTCCCTGGAGGTCGGCATCGACGAGCACGGAGCGGTTCCCGTTCCACCAGTCGAGAGCGAGCAGGCCAGACTGCCCAGGCCGCAGCGCCGCCGCCTCCTCGGCGAGGATGTCGTGCAGGTCGGCTCCCCGCGCCCGCGCCGCTTCGTGGTACTCGGGTGGCACGGCATTCCGCGCGAACCACGCGAAGATGTCGCCGAGCGCCGACTGGCCGGCCTCGTAGCCGAAGTAGCCGGGCACGATCCCGTCCTCGGCGGCGCCGCACATGCCCTCGACCTCGACGAGTTCGTCTCCCAGCAGCAGATGGCCGTTGCTCGTGCCCATGATCATCGCGAGCCTGCCCGGAGCGGTTACGGTCGTCGCAGGCACCGAGCCGTGGAAGTCGACATTCCCGACCGCGACCGGCGTCCCTGCTCGCAGCCCCGTCCATGCTGCCGCGCGCTCGGTCAGCCCGCCGGCGCGGGCGCCCGGAGGCAAGAGGATCCGCGACAGCTTCTCGTCGACAACGTTTGCGAAGCGTGGGTCGAGCGCGGCGAAGAACGCGGGCGAGGGGAACCCGTCGCGCTTCGACCACATCGCCTTGTATCCCGCCGCGCACGCACTCCTGCTCTCGACGGCCGTGAGCTGCCAGACGACCCAGTCGCAGGCCTCGATCAACCGCGCAGCGCGCGCGTACAACTCCGGCGCTTCGTCGAGGATCTGCAGCGCCTTCGCGAAGAACCACTCGGAAGAGATCTTCCCGCCGTAGCGCGGCAGCCACGGCTCGCCCCGCTCGGCAGCTATCGAGTTGATCCGATCCGCCTCCGGTTGCGCAGCGTGGTGCTTCCACAGCTTCACCCACGCGTGCGGCTCGCGACGCAGATCGTCGAGCATGCAGAGAGGCGTTCCATCGAGGAGTGTCGGCAGCATCGTGCACGACGTGAAGTCGATGCCAATGCCCACCACGTCCTCCGGCAGGACCCCGGTCTCGGCAAGGAGCGAGGGCACCGCGACTCGCACGCTCTCGAGGTAGTCACGCGGATCCTGCAGAGCCCAGTCGGCCTCGAGCTCCGTGTCGCCGTCAGGGCCTGGAAGGCGCTCGTCGATGACACCGTGCGCGTACGGCTCGACGCTCGTCCCCAGCTCGCGCCCATCCGTGCAGGCGACGAGCACGGCTCGCACCGACTCGGTGCCGAAGTCGATCCCGAGTGCGCATCTCACGGCTCGACCACCACCTTCAGACCCCGCCGCTCGACCAGGTCGGAGAACGCCTGTGGCCCCTCGTCGAGCGGGTACCGCGCGCTCACGAGCGACGCGAGTTCCAGCCGCCCGGACTCGGCGAGCCGGATGGCCCCCGAGAGGTCGCCGGCGCGCATGCGGCGGCAGAGGACGAGCGTCAGCTCCTTGCGGCGTGCCGCGGCGGCACGGAAGCAGCTTCGGTCGTCGTCGGGGATGCCGACGAGGACGACCCGGCCGCCGGGGCGCGCCAGCGCGATGGCGGCGTCAAGCGCGCCGTCGTCGCCGGCTGCCTCGTAGGCGACGTCGACCCGGACGTCGCCAGGGTCGGAGCGGAGCGCCCCCCGCTCGCGCGCGGCCGCCGCACGGTGCGGCAGCAGATCGGTCGCGGCCTCGACTGTGACGTCCGCAGCCCGCAGCGCTTGCACGAGCAGCAGACCGATTGGTCCGCAGCCGACGACCGCGGCGGTCGTCCCCCGCCCGGCCCCGCCGAGGTCGATCGCGTGCAACGCGACACCGAGCGGCTCGAGCAGAAGCGCGGCCTCGTCGGAGACGGAGTCCGAGAGCGTATGCGCGAACTGCTCCGGCCAGGCGACGAGCGTCCGCAGACCGCCGTCCGTCGAGCCATGGCCCGCGAACCGCAGCTCGGCGCAAAGGTGACCGTCCCCGGCGAGGCAGAGCGGACAGCGGCCGCAGGGGACGGCGGGGTCGATCACGACGCGCTCACCGGCACGCGGACCGCCCACGACGACGCCGGCGAACTCATGGCCAAGGACGAGCGGCCTGACGAGCACCGCGTCGCCGATGCGACCCTCGAGGAACCAATGACGATCGGACCCACAGAGGCCGACACCGCCCACGCGCACGAGCACCTGCCCCGGCTGCGGCTCCGGGTCCGGCTCCTCGTGCAGCCGGAGCTCGCCGGCGGCATGGAGCCGCAGTGCCTTCACGCCGGCTGGCCGTAGTAGGCGGCAGCCCCGTGCTTGCGCGAGAAATGCTTCTCGAGCAGCTCCGCAGGTATCGCCTCGAGTCCCGCCGCCAGAGCGACCGAGCGGTACGCGCTCGCGGCAACCGCCTCGAGCGCGATCGCGTTCTCGACCGCCTCCTCGACGGACGCGCCCCATGCGAACGGACCGTGCGAGGCGACGAGCACCGCCGGCCTGGCGAGCGGTTGGAGGGTGAGAGTGTCGAAGGTCTCGAGGATCACCTCTCCCGTCGCGCGCTCGTACTCGCCCTCGATCTCGTGCGGGGTGAGCGCCCGCGTGACCGGCACGGCGCCGTGGAAGTGGTCGGCGTGGGTCGTCCCGTAGCACGGGATCTCGAGGCGCGCCTGCGCCCAGGCGGTGGCGAACGGCGAGTGCGTGTGCACGATGCCCCCCACGCCGTGCCACGCGCGGTAGAGAGCGAGGTGCGTGGGTGTGTCGGAAGACGGGCGCGTCTCGCCCCCGACGACCGCTCCGGTCGCGAGGTCGAGGACCGCGACGTCGGCGACCGTGAGCCGGTCGTAGGAAACGCCGCTCGGCTTGATCGCGACGACGCCGGCCGTGCGGTCGACCGCGCTCGCGTTTCCGAAGGTGAGGACGACGAGGCCGGCGCGCCCGAGTTCGAGGTTTGCTTCGAGCACCCGCTCCCGCAGGCCGACGTGCTCCATCAGATGCCCCCAGCCAGCCGGTAGTACGCCTGGTTCCAGCGCAGCTCGTTCGTAACGTCGCGGATCCGGGTCCGCTCGTCGATCACGAGCAGCTCGATGCCGGCGATCTCGGCGAGATCCACGAACGCCTCCGTTCCGATCGCGCGGCAGAAGACGGTGTGGTGCGGGCCGCCGGCACACAACCACGCCTCGACGGCGGTGGTGAAGTCCGGCTTCGGCCGCCACAGCGCCCGCGCCACGGGCAGCCGCGGCAGCTCCTCGCGCGGTTGGACGACGTCGACCTCGTTGAGAACGAGGCGAAAGCGGTCGCCGAGGTCGAGCAGCCCCACGAGCACCGCCGGGCCGGGCGCGGCCGTGAAGACGAGCCGGACCGGATCGGCTTTGCCGCCGATCGAGAGCGGGTGGATCTCGCACGACGGGCGTTCCGCCGCGATCGACGGACAGACCTCGAGCATGTGCGCCCCGAGCACCGCCGGGCCTTCCGGAGCGAGGTCGTACGTGTAGTCCTCCATGAACGAGGTGCCGCCGTCGAGGCCGCTGCTCATCACCTTCGCGATCCGGACGAGCGCGGCTGTCTTCCAGTCGCCCTCGGCGCCGAAGCCGTACCCGTCCGCCATCAACCGTTGCGCCGCGATGCCCGGCAGCTGAGCGAGGTCGCCGAGGTCCTCGAAGGTGTCGGTGAACGCCCGAAACCCACCCGCGTCGAGGAACCCACGCAGCCCGGCCTCGATCCGGGCGGCGTCGCGCAGCGACGCGCGGCGCTCGCCTTCCCGGCGCAGCGCGGGCGCGAGGTCGTAGTCCTCCTCGTACGCCGCCACGAGGTGCTCGACCTCCGCCTCCGCGACGCCCGCGACCGCCTCTCCGAGCGCACCGACGCCGTAGCCGTCGACCGACACGCCCAGGCGGATCTGCGCCTCGACCTTGTCTCCTTCGGTGACCGCGACCTCGCGCATGTTGTCGCCGAAGCGGGCGACGCGAAGCTGCTGCGCCTCGCGCCAGCCCGCGGCCGCGCGTGCCCACGCGCCGATGCGAGCCGCGACCTGCGGGTCCCGCCAGTGGCCGGCGACCGTCTTGCGGCGCAGCCGCATCCGCGTCTCGACGAAGCCGAACTCGCGGTCGCCGTGCGCCGACTGGTTCAGGTTCATGAAGTCCATGTCGATCTCCGCCCACGGCAGATCGCGGTTGAACTGCGTGTGGAGATGGAGGAGCGGCTTCTGCAGCGCACTGAGCCCGGCGATCCACATCTTCCCCGGCGAGAAGGTGTGCATCCAGGCGATCACGCCGACGCACGAGTCCGCGGCGTTCGCCTCCAGTACGACGCTCCGGATCGAGCCAGGGCTCGTGGCGACCTCCCGGTGCACCACCCGTACAGGCACCTCTGCCTGTTCGTCCAGGCCCGCGGCGACCTGCCGCGCGTGCTGCTCGACCTGCCGGAGCGTCGCCTGCCCATACATCTCCTGGCTGCCGGTGACGAGCCAGACCTCGAGGTGTCCGAGCGCCTTCAGCGCGGCACGGTCCGACGCCACCATAGTCAGGCGCCCGCGCTCGAGACCTCGTCCAGCTGCCGGCGATAGCTCGAGACCATCAGCTCGGTCAGCTGCTCGAGTGACGTCTCGTGCACCGACTGGTCGGTGGTGATGCGACCTCCCTGCATGACGTTGATGCGGTCGCAGAGCTCGAAGAGGTGGGCGTAGTTGTGATCGATCACGATGATCGACACCCGGCCGGTCGCGGCGAGATCCTTGACGAGGTCGATGATGAGGCGCGACTCACGTGCGCCCATGGCCGCGAGCGGCTCGTCAAGCAACAGGATCTTCGGGGCGGCCCGTACGGCTCTCGCAACCGCGACCGCCTGACGTTGACCGCCGGAGAGTTGCGCAGCCTCGGCGTCGACGCTCGGCACATGCACGTTGATGTCGTCGAGATACTGCCGCGAGAGCTTTCGCATGCCTCGCTTGTCGAGGAGGTGAAGCGGTCCCATCGTCGTCAGCTCGTGGCCCAGGAACAGGTTCAGATACACGGGGAGCTGCGGGATCAGCGCGAGGTCCTGGTAGACGGTCTCGATCCCATGCCCCCGGGCGTCACCGACCGAGTGGAAGCGGACGCGCTCGCCGCCGACGACCACCTCGCCCGCGTCCTGCTGGTGGAAGCCGCAGAGGATCTTGACGAGCGTGCTCTTGCCGGCTCCGTTGTCGCCGACGAGCCCGAGCACCTCCCCCTGACGCAGGACGAGGTCGATGCCGCGGAGGACGACGAGCGCACCGAAGCGCTTGGTCACGCCGCGCACCTCGAGCGCCGGCTCGACGGGCGCTGGCGCGGCGGGCGTCGATTCGGGAGGTTGGGTGCTCATGCCTCCCTCGAGCGGGCGATCAGCCGGTCGAACTGGGCGTTCAGCGCCATTGCGAAGATGATCACGACGCCGACCCAGACGTAGAAATCGTTCGTGCTCACTCCGACCAGCGTGAGCCCGTCTTCGAGAATGCCGATCAGGATCGCGCCGATGAAGGCTCCGATCACCGTCCCTCGCCCACCGGTGAGCGCGGTCCCGCCGATCACGCAGGCGCCGACTGCGTAGAGGATGTAGTCGACGCCGAAGTTGCCAGGGTCGAGGCTCCCGTACTTGACGGCGTCGACGATTCCGACGAGACCGGCGAGGAGCGAGCAAAGCACGAAGCTCCACACCTTCACGCGCCGGACCGGCACACCGGCCTCCGCCGCGCCGAGCAGATTCCCACCCGTCGCAACGATCCGGATGCCGAAGCGCGTGCGCGTGAGCAGCACGGCCCCGAGAATCGCGAGCGCCGTCACCCAAAGAATCTCCGACCACAGCCAGACGCCCATCAGCTGGCTGGAGAAGCTCACCTGCTCGGTCGAGAACGACGATGACAGCGGAATCGGCGTTGCCTGCGTCTGATTCGAATAGATGAGCACGAGCCCGAAGAGGATGAAGTTCATCGCCAGCGTCGTGACGAACGACGGCACGTTCAGGCCCACCGTGATGAGCCCGTTGATCGCTCCGACACCGGCGGCCACGGCGAGCGCGAGAAGGATCGCGAGCACGACCGGCACGCCGCCGTTGTGAAGCCAGTACATGACCCACGGACAGAACAAGAAGACCTGGCCGGCGGATAGGTCGATCTCGGCGAGGACGAGCAGCAGCACCTCTCCGACGGCGATCGCGCCGATCGGGCCTGCATAGCCGGCCGCCGAGCTGAGGCTGAGCGAGTCGGTGAACGTCGACCCAGCCCTGATGGTGAAGTACGCGAACAGGGCGACCGTGAGCAGGATCGGCGTCAGTTCGCGCTGGTAGAGGAAGAGGCGCAGGACGCGACGTCCTATCGCCAAGGCCTCACGTCGCTGCCCCGGCGGTTTGTCCGCCGGGGCAGCGGTAGGCGTTGGAGCACCCGGTTGCACGCTCGACGCGACTAGTGCGGTATCGAGGCGGGCGGCGTCAGGGTCTGCTGCTTCGAGCTTGTGCCGCTGAACCTGTTCTTGGCCAGGTAGGGCTTGACGTTCGACTTGACCACGATGCCGAGTCCCGTGTCGGTGTTCGTCGGCTTCATCAGCCCGCCCGAGACGTTGTACAGGTAGAGCTGCATGATCGTGTCGAAGCCCTGCAGGTAGGCCTGCTGATCGATCGTGAAGGTCAGGTTGCCCGCGTTGATGCCTTGCACGACCGGCGTCCCGACGTCCCAGCCCGCCGCGCCGACCTTCCCATTCAGCTTGTTCTTCTGGATGAATTGCGCGAGGGCGTCGCTGTCGCCGCTGTCCACGGCGAACATGAACTTCACGTCCTTGTGACCGGCGTACCACGCAGAGATCTTGTTGTACTCCGGCGACCCCTCGGTCGCCGACGTCCCGACCTCCACGAACTTGACCCCGGCCTTGGCCAGGACCGGCTTCGCACCGTCGATCCGCGGCTGGATGTTCCCCGTTCCCGGCGTCGCGATGATCCCGCCCACGAGATCGCCCTTCTTCACCTGCTTGAGGATCTGCTGCGCGACCGCAGCGCCCGCGGTCAGGTTGTTCTGGCCGACGTAGGCGAGCCGGTGGTTCGGCACCCCGGCCGAGACGTCAGCGTTGTAGGCGATCACGGGAATGCCGTGGCTCAACGCAGAGTCGACGGGCTTGTTGAAAGCGGTGTTGTCGATCAGGCAGCACCCGATGCCCTTCGCCTTGCCGGCGATGCCGCTGTTGAACGCCGAAACCATCTGGTTGACGATCGAGGTCGCCGAGCCGGTCCACTGGAACGAGCAGCCGGTCAGGGCGCAGGCGTCCTGGCACCCGTAGATCGTCGCCGTGAAGAACGAGTTCGTCGTGACGTGGTTGACCATCACGAAGTGGTACTTCGGATGGCTGGCGAAGAACGCGTTGTCGTTGTTGCGCTTGTAGGTGGCCGCGCCGGCCCCCTGCTCGCCCAGGATCGCAGCCAGCCCTCCGTAGCCCGCGGCCGCCACGCCGACGTTCCGCAGGAAGCGGCGCCGAGAGACCTCCCGCTGCTCCTCGCTGACCTCGTCTGGTTTATCTGAAGCCATCGCTCCTCCTGTTCACCTCGGTTCGGACCGATCGAGCCGGCCCGCCCGTGAAGGCGACGGCGGATGGTCGGGAACTTTCCCAATCACCGGCTCGGGCTTCGTATATAACAACTCTCGACAGATATCTCAACCCGTGGTTTGCCGCACCACGCGTGCGGCCTACCAGCGGGAATGGACTTGCGGCGCGATGCGCCGGCGGTAGACGTCGGCGATTACCGCGCGCGTCTCCTCGGGCAGTGGGGGCAGTTCGGCGGCGGCTGCGTTCGCACGCGCTTGCTCCGGCGTCTTGGCGCCCGGGATGACCGTCGAGACAGCGTCGAAGTCGAGGATCCAGCGCAGCGCGAGCTGCGCGAGCGTCGCCCCCGCAGGCACGAGCGGCCGGAGCTCCTCGACCGCCTCGAGGCCGGCCTCGAACTCCACGCCCGAGAAGGTCTCGCCGACGTCGAAGGACTCGCCGTGGCGGTTGTAGGCGCGGTGGTCGTCCGCAGCGAAGCGCGTGGAGCGGTCGAACTTCCCCGTCAACAGCCCGGACGCGAGCGGGACGCGGGCGATCACGCCGACGTCGCGCTCGGCCGCCTGCCGGAAGAAGAGCTCCGACGGCCGCTGGCGGAAGGTGTTGAAGATGATCTGCACCGTGGCGACGCCGGGGTACTGGATCGCCTTCAGGCCCTCCTCCACCTTCTCGACGCTGACGCCGTACGCTCGGACGAGGCGCTCCTCGACCAGCCTGCTGCACGCCTCGAAGACCGACGGGGTGTAGTACGTCTCCCACGGCAGGCAATGGAGCTGAACGAGGTCGACAGCCTCGACCCCGAGGTTCTCGCGGGAGCGCTCGATCCAGCCGCGCAAGTTCTCGTACGTGTAGTTGGCGACGTCCAGCGGCGCGCGGCGCCCGAACTTCGTGGCCACCACGAGCTGCTCCGCCCGCTCGCGCAGGAGCTGCCCGACGAGTCGCTCGGAGCGGCCGTCTCCGTACACGTCGGCCGTGTCGAAGAAGGTCACGCCCGCGTCGACGGCGGCGTGCATCGCAGCGAGTGACTCCCGGTCGTCGACGGCGCCCCAGTCGGCCCCGATGCCCCAGGCGCCGAAGCCGATCTCGGAGACCCGCCGCTCGGTCTTCCCGAGCCGTCTCGTGTTCATCGCCGGAGGCTTTCCATACTCGTCGGAAGCGACGATACTGACTGCGGTTTCGAAAAGCATGAGAACCCTCTCCCGCCACGAGCTCTGCCACGCCGACGGACGCCGCCTGCTCGTCTACGGCGCGCTCGGTGGAGGCCTCGACGACGGGCCGCCGACGGACGAGCCGCAGGCGATCCACAAGCGCCTCGATGTGTTCACCGGGGACTGGGTCGGGATCGCACCGGCGCGAAACACGCGGCCGCTCGACTCGGCCGCGGAGGCCGCCGAGCGCTGCCCGTTCTGTCCGGGCGGGACGGAGGTCCCCTTCCCGTACGAGGCGGCCGTCTTCGACAACCGGTTCCCGTCGTTCCGCCAGGCCCCACCGGCGCCCCCGGCGCTCGATGGGCCGACCGGCCCGGCGCTCGGCAGGTGCGAGGTCGTGCTCTACACGGGCCGCCACGAGACCTCGTTCGGACGCCTCTCGGCCACCGAGCTCGCCCGCGTCCTCGCGGTCTGGACCGACCGGGCACGCGAGCTGTGGAGTGATCCTGCCCACGCGTACGTGTGCGTCTTCGAGAACCGCGGCTCCGAGGTCGGCGCCACGATCGCGCACCCGCACGGGCAGATCTACGCGCTCGACCACGTTCCGCCGATCATCGCGGCGAAAGCGGCGGCGCACCGCCGTCACCTCGAGCGCACCGCGAGCTGCCTCTCGTGCGACGCGACGCAGGTCGACGCGCGCTCGGACCGCGTCGTCTCGGCGAACGACAGCTTCGTCGTCGCGGTCCCGTTCGCCGCGCGCTGGCCGTTCGAGGTGGCCGTCCGCGCACGCCGGCACGGACTCGGGCGGCTGGCCGACCTCGGCCTCGTCGAGCAGCGCGACCTTGCCGTCGCGCTCCGCGACGTCGTCCTGCGGTACGACGCCCTCTTCGACTTCCCGCTCCCGTACATGATGGTCGCGCAGGAGGCGCCGGCCGACGAGCCCGACTGGCACCTCGCGTTCGAGCTGTATCCGCTGCATCGTGCGCCGGGAACGACGAAGATCCGCGCCAGCGTGGAAACAGGGCTCGGGCTGTTTCTGAACGACGTCGCGCCGGAGGACGCGGCGCACCGCCTGGCAGCGCTCGCGGTTCCCGTGGAGCCGATCGAGCTCGACACGCTCTTCACGGTGACGCAGCCGCAGGTGGCGCCGCTGCCATGAGCACGGACGAGAAGACGCCGCCCGTCCCGCCGTCGCTTCGGCGCGAGCGCATGCTGGCCGAGATCAAGGAGCGCGAGTTCGTACGCGTCGGCGACCTGAGCCGCCGTTTCGGCGTGTCGGAGGTGACCGTGCGCGGCGACCTCGACTCGCTGGCCGCGAAGGGAAAGGTGCACCGCGTCCGCGGCGGCGCGATCCCTCGGTTGATCCCGAACCAGGAGCAGCCGTTCGAGAACAGCCTGTCGAGCTTCGCCGCCGAGAAGGTGGCGATCGGCCAGGCGGCTGCCGCCCTGCTCGAGGATGGCGAGACGGTGTTGATCGACGTCGGCACGACGGCGGCGGCGACGGCGCGGGCGGTCGCCGCGCGCACCGAGCTCCACGACGTGGTCGTCTTCACCAACGGGCTCAAGACGGCGCTCGAGCTCGAGCCGGCGTCGCCCAGGGTCACCGTGGTCGTCCTCGGGGGGACGTTGCGACCTCTCCAACACTCACTCGTCGACCCGCTGGCGACGCTCATCCTCGAGCAGATCACCGTCAAGACGGTGCTCCTCGGCTGCAACGGCGTCGATCCTGTCGGCGGCGTGACAAACATCAACCTGCCCGAGGCCGAGGTGAAGAAGCGGATGCTGGCGGTGGCGACTCGCCGGATCGTGCTCGCCGACGGCAGCAAGCTCGGACGGGTCGAAGTCGCGCGGCTGTGCGGGATCGGCGACGTCGACATGGTGATCACCGGTCGCTCGGCCGACCCGGCGGTCGTCGAAGCGCTCCGAGACCGCGGCTGTGACGTGCAGGTGGTCGGATAGACGCGCCGCCCTAGCGCGGGCCGCGCAGGGGGTCCCAGACGCGTTGCGGGATGTCCTGAGCGACGCGCAGCTCCTCGAGCCGCGCGCGTCGAGCGGCGTCGTCCCTCGGCCGGCGGCTCGGCCTGTCCAGGAAGCTGTGCAACCGACTGCGCGCCACGACATCGGCGGGACCGGCCGTCGCCGAGGCGAGGACTCTCACGGCTTCGACCGCGTTGGCCGCGTGGTAGATCCCGGTCCCGACAGTGAGCATGTCGGCTCCTGCCTCGACGTACCCGTCGGCGTTCGTCGGCTTGACGCCGCCGTCCACTTCGATCGCCAGCGGGAGTCCGAGCGCGTCCGCGCGCTGTCGAAGGTGCGCGATGCGCTCGAGCGTGTCCGGCGCCGATGGGCTGCCGCCGAACCCGATCGGCACCGAAAGGAGGTTCACCACCTCGACCGCGGCGAGGAGCTCGTCGGAGATCGCGTCGATCGGCGTGTCCTCCTTCACGGCCACCCCGACGCAACGGCCCTCGGCGCGGACCCGGTCGACGATGTCCTGCGGATCGTCCGTCGCCTCGAGGTGAAAGAGGATCAGGTCCGCTCCCGCATCGCACATACGCTGGATCAGCCGCTCGGGCCGCTCGACCATCAAATGCACCTCGATCGGCAGAACGATCCAGTTGCGCACGAGCGCCACGATGTAGTCGCCGAAGCTGATGCGCGGCGCGAAATGGCCGTCGATGACGTCGAGTGAAAAGGCGTCGACACCCGCGTCGGCCACGCGCTCGACCTCTTCCTGGAGCCGCGAGAAGTCAGCGTCGAGAATGGATGCGGAGATGACTGCCATATCAGGCTCGAGCGGCTCGGCCGAGACTATCCGATGAGCGGCGACCGCTGGCGCTCTCCTCGCGCGGCGCGCCTCGCAGCTCCGGAGCATGCGCCCGACTCACCGAACCGGCCGCTGTTCCCGAGCACGGTCCTGCGGCCGGGCGACCTGTTCGAGTCGACGACCGTCTTCCGCTTCAGCGACGCGCGCCGCGGGTAGCTCGCTCCACGACGCCGTCGGCGGACGCGCAGACGATGCCGTGGCCGGCGCGTCCGGTGCGCTCCCGGTAGTCGGCGGCCACCGCGTCCGCGAGCTCCGTCGCGTCGCGGGCGTCCACGAGAGCGATGACCGAGCCGCCGAAGCCGCCGCCTGTCATGCGCGCGGCGATCGCGCCCGCGTCGGCGGCGAGCTCGACTAGCAAGTCGAGCTCCGGCGTCGAGACCTCGAAGTCGTCGCGGAGGCTGTCGTGGCCGGCGCCAAACGAGCGTCGCAGCACGTCCTCGACGTTGCGGCGGGACTCAAGCGCCGCAACGCACTCGCGCACCCGCTCGTTCTCGGTCACGACGTGCCGCAGGCGCCGCGCCTCGACGCCGTCGAGACCGGCCGCCTCGGCGAGCTCCGCCGCCTCGGCCGCGCCGAGTCCCGACGCGTCGCGACGGCCGATCGCCGCAAGTGCACGCTCGAGCTCGGCGCGCCGGTCCGCGTATCCCGACTCCGCGAGACGGTGCCTGACGCCCGAGTCGAGCACGACGATCGCGAGATCGGGCGCGAGCGGCACCGGGCGATGCTCCTCGGTCGCGCAGTCGAGGAAGAGCGCGCAGCCACGGCGGGCGAAGAGGATCGCAGCCGGGTCCATCAGACCACACGGCACCCCGACGGCGAGCCGCTCGGCGTGGCGCACGAGGTGCGCCAGCTCGAGCGGCTCGACGTCGAAGTCGGCGACGTCGCAGAGAGACGACGCGACGGCGACCAGGAGCGCCGCCGACGAGGAAAGGCCCGCGCCGATCGGAAGCGTCGAGTCGACCTCGGCCACGAGCCCGACCGCGGGTCGGCCGCGCTCTGCCAGAAGACGCGCGATCGCGGCGACGTAACCTGCCCACCCGCCCGGGGTGTCGTTGTCCGAGCCGTCCGCCGCGAGCTCGACCGCAGTGCGGTCGGCCGTGGAACGCAGGGCGATGCGGGCGGGGTCGGACCGTCCCGTGATCGTCGTCCCGAGGTCGATGGCGACGGGGAGCACGAGCCCGCCGGAGTAGTCCGTGTGCTCGCCGATCAGGTTCACCCTGCCCGGCGCGAACCGCTCCACCTCGTGCGTCACGCGTTGACCCTACTGCGGAGGGGTTGCAGCCGCCCCGCGCTTGCGGCAGGCTCGCTCTCATGACCGCCGCGACCACGACTTCGGCGGAACACCACGCGCACCCACGGTACGAAGACGCCGAGCGGTTCTGCCGCCGCGTGCGCGCGAGCGCGTATTTCGCCGCGGGCCGGCCGGTTGCCGTCGCACGCGCCCCTGGCCGCCTCGACGTGCTCGGCGGCATCGCGGACTATTCGGGCGGGCTCGTGCTCGAACTGCCGCTCGCAGCAGCGACGCTCGTCGCCGCACAGAGCCACGACGACCATCTCGTCGTCGCGGTGAGCGGCGGCCGCCGTCTCGCCGTCGACGCGGCCGAGCTTGCAACCGCGCCGCTCGACAAGCTCGCGGAGCGCTTCAGCGGCCGTGACGCGTGGGGAGCGTACGTGCTCGGGCCCGTCGCGCTGCTACTGCGAGAGGGGCCGGCGGACACGCGAGGGCTGCGGCTCTTCGTCTCGTCGGTGGTGCCCGAAGGAAAAGGAGTTGGATCGTCTGCCGCCGTCGAGGTCGCTGTTCTCTGCGCTGCCGCCACGTGCCTCGGCATCGACGCGACTGCCAGGCGGCTGGCGCTGCTCGGCCAGCGCGCCGAGCAGGTGTTCGCGGCCGCACCGTGCGGGCCGATGGATCAGCTGGCCGTCATGCACGGTAAGGCCGGCCGCCTGCTCCCGATCCTGTGCCGGCCCGCGGAGGTCCTCGAGGCGCTGCGCCTTCCGCCGCCGCTCGCCGTGTGGGGCATCGACTCCGGCCTCCGCCACGCCGTGTCCGGCGACGCCTACCGGCGTGTCCGCTGCGCAGCTTTCATGGGCAAGGCGCTGCTCGAAGCCGATGCTGCCTACCTCACCGAACTCGACCGCGACCGTGTCACGGTCCAGGCGCTGCCGGAGGAGATCCTCGGGATCGACTTCCTGCGTTTGCGGAGCGGGATCGACGATCCTCTCAGCACGGTCGAGCCCGCGGCCACCTATCCCGTGCGCGCCGCGACGCTGTTCCCGATCGAGGAGCATGCACGGGCGCTCGAACTCGTCTCCCTGGTCGAGATGCCTCCAACGGACGAAGTGATGGAGCGCCTCGGCGACCTCCTCTACGAGTCGCATGCCGGTTACTCGCGCTGCGGGCTCGGTGTCACACGAACAGATCAGATCGTCAACGCGGTACGGGAGGTGGGCGGAAGACGCGGTCTGTTCGGCGCCCGTGTAAGCGGCGGCGGAAGCGGCGGCACTGTGGTCGTTCTCGGGCGGTGCGACGCCGAGCCGCAGGTCCGCGCGATCGCCGAGAACCTGGGCGCCGGCCTGATCGGAGGCACGTCTGCAGGAGCTGAGAGCTTCGGTGCCAGGTTTGGCACTGAGGGATCCGGGTCTCTCACCGCCCGGTGAGCGCGTAAGGAGCTCAGAGGCCGTGGCCCTACTGCTCGGTGTCTGACCACGAACATGCCGGCATGCCGGGCCAGAAATGCCGAAGCCCGCGACCCTTGGCTCCGAAGAGCTTTTGGGCTACGGGCTCCGACCCGACGACGTTGTCATACCGACGCGTGCCAGTCAACCCAGTTCCCGCCGCTAGCTTCCCGTCAGTGTGCGAGCCGTCGACGGCGCCGCGGTGGGCGTCGCTAGGCGTCCGACCCGAGCTCGCGGAAGCTGCGCAGCCAGTCCTCGGCGGCCGCGAGGTGCATGACGTCGGCGGCGGCGGCACGCCCGGCGTCCCGCGCGACGAGAGCGTTGTAGATGCCGACGTGACTCTCGAGCGTCGCCTCGGTCGCGCCGCGCGCGACGAGCGAATGCCAGAGCCGCGCGCGCATCGTCCCGCTCGACAGGTTCTCGATGAGCGAGGCCAGGGTCGCGTTCCCGCACGCATCGAGGATCACCTTGTGGAACGCCGTGTCCGCCTCGATGAACGCCGGCGCGTCGTCGGCGTCCTCCATCCGGCCGAGGCACTCGGCCAGCCGTTCGAAGTCCTCGTCGGTGAGCCGCGGAGTGGCGAGCCGCGTCGCCTCCGGCTCGAGCAGACGGCGGACCTGGTGGATCTCGATCAGCGAGCCGACGGACACGAGGTCGCTCACGAAGCCGACCCCGGTCAGCAGCAGCTCCGGCTCGAGCGTCGTGACGTAGGTGCCGTCGCCGACACGCGACTCGAGCACGCCGACCAGCGCGAGCGCGCGCGTCGCCTCGCGCAGAGAGCTCCGCGAGACGCCGAACCGCTGCGTCAGCTCGCGCTCCGTCGGCAGGCGCGAGCCTGCCGTGAACTCCCCGGAGCTGATCAGCTCCTTGATCTTCGCGATCGCCTGGTCGGTGGCGCGGCCGGCGCTCATGTCAGGCCGATAGCGTAGAGGCGCTGCGGCGTTGCCGCCGAGGATCGCGTCGGCACCGTCCCCGGCGACGGAGCGGATCGCGGCCGTCGTCTCGACGAAGACGTGCTCGTAGCTCCCGTTCAGCAGCGCGACCGGCCAGTCGCTCCCGAACATGAGCCGCTCGGAGCCGAACGCGTCGAACGCGACGCGGACGGCGGGCTCGAGGTCGTCGGCGCTCCAGTCGCGCGAGGCACCATCGTGTTCAGCCCGGACACCTTGGCGACGACGTTGCCGCTCGCCGCGGCCTCGCTCGAGCTGTCGCTGCCAGGCGGACATCTCCGCCGGTCCCGAGCGGCGGCTTTGCGAGGTGGTCGACGACGAGCGTGAGCGCCGGGTGGCGGCGAGCGAGCTCGGGAACGTCGCCGAGGTGGTCGGGGAAGACCGCCGGCAGCTCGAGCACCAGGCCGCGCTCCTCGAGCAGCGCGAGCGCCGGCTGGACCTCGGCCCGGAGGAGCCAGTGCGGGTCGGGCTCCTGGTGGATGAGGTGGCGGATCGCCCGGAGCTTCGGCTGAGCGCCAGCGCGTCGAGGCGCGCGCGTGCCGCGTCGACGTCGTCGAGCCGGCACCACGCGGTGACGGCGCCGACCCACGGCACGTCGTCGACCAGCTCGAACAGGTAGTCGGTGTCGCGGTCGTCGGCGGCGCTCTGCACGAGCACCGTCGCCGTGACCCCGCACGCGGCGAGGAGCGGCTCGAGATCGCGGCGGCTCGAACGGCCGGTCGATCGCCGCGTGCTCGTCGGTCATCCACGCCTGCGGGATGCGGGCCGGATTCCAGAAGTGGTGGTGAGCGTCGACGATCACGGAGAGAGGGCGGCCCCGCGGCGGGAAGCGTCGCCGCGAGGCCGCATGGAGGACTACTTCGGTGACGATCCCGGTGCCGGTATCGACGTTCTTCGGCACCTTCTTGCCCTGCACCGCGGCGTAGAGCGTCGCGATGCCGAGCGAGCCGATCTTCGACGGATGCTGCGCGACGGTGGCGCTCTCGGTTCCCGCCTTGACGGCCTTGACCTCGTCGGGCAGGCCGTCGAAGCCGACGAGGATGATCCCGCCGGGCTTGATGCCGGCGTTCTTGATCGACTGGATCGCGCCGAGAGCGGGCGGACCGCAGGCCGAGTAGATCGCGGTCAGCTTCGGGTTCGCGGTCAGCATCGTCTGCGCCGCCGCGGCGCCCTTCGTCTGGTCGCAGTCGGTCTCGAGCTTCGAGACGACCTTGATCTTCGACTTGAGGGCGCCGAGCCCGCTGAGCATCCCGGTCACGCGGTCGTCGAGCGCCGGGACGCCCGGGACGCCCTCGAGGATCCCGAGCGTGTCGCCCGCCTTCAGCTTCCCGGCGAGCCACTTGCCTGCGAGCTTGCCGCCCTTCAGGTTGTTCGTGGCGACCACCGAGGTCTTCTGCTTCCACGTCGGCAGGTCGTTGTCCATCAGCACGACCTTGACGCCGCTCTTGACCGCCTTCGTGAGCGCGGGAATCACGGCCGCGCTCGTCGGCGTGATCGCGATGCCCTTGACGCCGGAGGCGACCATGTCCTGGATCGCCGCGATCTCGCCGGCGTCGTCGGTCGCCGACTTGCCCTGCGCGTACATGACGCTCACGTTCTTGTGCGTCTTCTGCCACGCCTTCGCGCCGCCGACGAGCGTGAAGTAGAAGTCGACCGGGAACTTCGTGATGAAGCCGAGCTTGACCGATCCGGCCTGCGTCTTGGTCGGCTTGGCGGTCGCGGTGACCGTCGCGACTGCAGCGACGCTCGCCAGGATGAGGACGAGGGCGGTCCCTGCAGCCAGCCGTTTCTTCGACATGTTCGTCCTTTCGTGGACTGAGTGCGGCTCGCGCCGCGGCTGGCGATCGGTGAACTCCGGGCGCCGCGTCGCTCTGCAGTAGCGGCCGGCGCCGGTCACGGGAGGTCGGTGTCGGGCTAGCCACCACCTCCCACGATGAGCGAGACGATCTCCGCGTGCGTCTCCGCACTCGGGATCACCTCGCCGACCTTGCGGCCGCGCCGCATGACCACGGCCCGGTCGGCGACCTCCATCACGTGGTCCATCGCGTGCGAGACGACGACCACCGCTTTGCCCTCCTCGCGGAGGCGGAGGATCAGGTCGAGCACACGGCGCGACTCGCGCACGCCGAGCGCGGCCGTCGGCTCGTCGAGAATGACGACGCGCGACGCGAACGCGGCAGCGCGAGCGACGGCGACGGCCTGGCGCTGGCCGCCGGACATCAGCCCGACGGTGCCGTGGTCGTCGAGCGCGACCTGGAGCCGGTCGAGCGTGCGCCGGGTCGCCTCCGCCATCTCGCGGCGCTTGAGCACGCGGATCGAGCGGGGCAGCCACGTCGGCGTCGCGCGACTCGCGGCCCGCGTAGAAGTTGTCGGCCGGCTTGAGGTTGTCGAACAGCGCGAGATCCTGGTAGACGGTCTCGATCCCGAGCGCTTGCGCGTCCGCCGGTGAGTGGATCGTCACACGCTCGCCCGTCCAGTCTCGATCGTGCCGCGGTCGAGCCGGAGCGCACCGCTCAGGCACTTGATCAGCGTCGACTTGCCGGCGCCGTTGTCGCCGAGCAGCGCGAGCACCTCGCCGCCGCGAACGTCGACGTCGACGTCGTCGAGGCCGACGACCGCGCCGAAGCGCTTGCTCGCACCCCGGACGGCGAGTGTGGTCATGCGTGCCTCAGCGCTCGGGCGAGCCGCACGCGAGCCTCGACGTAGCCGCGGATGACGTCGCTCTCGACCGCGAGAAGGACGATGACGCCGATCGCCATCAGCTGGTAGAAGGCGTTGACGTTGTGCAGGTTGAGCGCGTTGCGGATCACGCCGATCGTGAACGCGCCGACGAGCGCGTTGCCGACGTTCCCGCGGCCGCCGGCGAATGCTGCGCCGCCGATGATCACGGCGGCGATCGAGTCGAGCTCGGCCAGGTCGCCCGCGGTCGGCGAGCCGGCGTCGATCAGCCCGGCGGTGAGGAGCCCGCCGACGCCGGCCGCCAGGCCGCTCAGCGCGTACACGCTGATGAGTACCCGGCCGACCGGGATGCCTGCACGCCGCGCGCCGTCCGGGTTTCCACCGACGGCGTAGACCCAGCGCCCCCAGACGAGGTACGTCGTCCCGACGACGGCGAGCAGCGCGAGACCGGCAACGACGAACGTCGAGTACGGGAGCCAGCCGAGCGACCCGCCCCCGAGGGTGTCGATCTTCCCCGGCATCCCGGAGATGAGCGTGCCGTTCGCCGCCCACAGCGCGAGACCGCGCACAATGCTGAGCGACGCCAGCGTGACGATGAATGGATGCGGCACCCGGCCGACCACGAACACGACGCCGTTGGCGAGGCCGACCGCGAGGCCTGTCCCGAGGATCGCGAGCACGACGAGCACCGTCGAGTGCACGTGCATGAAGACGATCGCGCCGACGACGCCCGAGAGCGCGACGGTCGAACCGACAGAGAGGTCGATGCCGCGGGTCACGATCACGAGCAGCTGGCCGAGTGCGAGCACGGCGATCACCGCGGTCTGCGACAGCACGTTTCCGAGGTTGCGGCTCGTGAAGAAGATCGGCGTGGTCAGGCTGACGGCGACGATCAGCAGGAAGAGGATCAGCGCGGGCCCGGCACGCAGGCCGAGGAGCGCCGCCTGCAGCAGCCGGTAGGTGCGGTCGACCCGGCCGGCCGTGCGCGTGCTCGTAGGTTCGATCGATTCGGCCATCTCGACCATGCCTAGTACACCAGGGCTCCCTCGCCCGCCCAGATCCGTCCGTGGGGATACGCGTAGTCGGCGAGCGTCGACGGGTGCATCTCGATGCTGTACCCGGCCGCGCCGGGCAGGAGGTAGTGGCCGTCGACGACCTTCGCCGGATGCACGAAGTGCTCGTGGAGGTGGTCGACCCACTCGGCGACGCGGCCGTCGATCGAACCGCTCACACTGAGGTAGTCGAACGCTGCCAGATGCTGGACGTACTCGCAGAGCCCGACGCCGCCGGCATGCGGACAGACGGGCACGCCAAACTTCGCCGCGAGCAGAAGGATCGCGATCACCTCGTTCACGCCCGCGACCCTGCACGCGTCGATCTGCAGGATGTCGATCGCCCCGGCCTGGAGCATCTGCTTGAAGAGGATCCGGTTCTGCACGTGCTCGCCGGTCGCGACTGCGATCGGCGCGACCGCAGCCCGGATGCGAGCATGCCCTAGCACGTCGTCCGGGCTCGTCGGCTCTTCGATCCACCAGGGATCGAACGCAGCGAGCTCGCGCATCGCCGCGATCGCCTCATCGACCTCCCACACCTGATTCGCGTCCATCATCAGCGTGTCGCCGTCGGCGAGCGCGTCGCGGATCAGGCCTGCACGCCGGACGTCTGACGCCGCGTCGCCACCCACCTTCATCTTCACGTGCCGAAAGCCCTCGCCGAGCGCGATGCGCACGAGCTGCTCGACTTTCTCGTCGCTGTAGCCGAGCCAGCCTGCGGACGTCGTGTACGCCGGGTAGCCCCGGGTGCGCAGCGCGAGCTCCCGCTCCTCGCGACCCGGTGCCGCTGCACGCAACAGGTCGACCGCTTCCTCGGGCGTGATCGCATCCGTGATGTAGCGGAAGTCGACCGCCGCGACGATCTCCTCCGGTGAGAGGTCGGCGAGCAGACGCCAGACCGGCACGCCTCGCGTCTTCGCCCAGAGATCCCAGACGGCGTTGACGATCGCCGCCGCCGAGATGTGCATGACTCCCTTCTCCGGCCCGAGCCAGCGCAGCTGATCCTCGGAGACGAGGCTCCGCCAGAAGCCGGCGAAGTCGCCCGTGATGCCTTCGAGCGTGCGCCCGACGACGAGCGGCTCGAGCGCATGGATCGCCGCGACACACACCTCGTTCCCTCGACCGTTCGTGAACGTGAGCCCATGGCCCGAGAGCTCGGGGTCGTCGGTGCTGAGGATCACGTACGCAGCCGAGTAGTCCGGGCTCCGGTGCATCGCGTCCGACCCGTCGAGCAGGCGCGAGGTGGGAAACCGGATGTCGTGAGCGCTGAGGCCGACGATCTTCACGCCGAGTCGCCATTGGTCTGATTGATCCCCCGGACACCCTGGACACCGCGCAACACGGAGGGCAGAATAGGGAAATTGGTCTGACCTTTCAAGGTCTGCAGAAATATATGCTCATCATATGAATACAGTTCGATACATCGGCAACGGCGCTCTCGAGGTCGTCGACATAGAAGCGTTGCCACCCTCGGCCGGCGAGGTCCAGCTCGAGGTCGCCTACACCGGCATCTGCGGGACCGACCTCCACATCCTCCACGGCGCCATGGACGCTCGCGTGACCATGCCGGCGGTGCTCGGCCACGAGATGGCCGGCCGCGTGGCGTCGGTCGGGGAGGGCGTCAACGGGTGGTCTGCCGGGGATGCGGCGACCGTCATGCCGCTCGTCTCGTGCGGGACGTGCGCCGCGTGCACGAGCGGCGCGTCGCACATCTGCTACCGCCTGGTCTTCCTCGGGATCGACGCGCCCGGGTCGATGCAGTCGCGCTGGAACGTGCCGGCCGACGTCCTCGTCCGGCTGCCCGCGGACGTGTCGCTCCAGACCGCGGCTCTGGCGGAGCCGACCGCGGTCGCGGTGCACGACGTGCGGCGCTCAGGGCTCGCTGCAGGCGAGCGCGCCGTGGTCGTCGGCGCCGGCCCGATCGGGCTGCTGATCGCAACGGTCGCCCGCGCGGCCGGCGCGGAGGTCGCTGTCTTCGAGCCGAATGCACGCCGCCGCCAGATCGTCGAGTCGCTCGGCGTGGCCGCTGTCGACCCGCTGGCGGAGGACGCGGCAGCGTGGGTCGACGCCTGGACGGAAGGAGCGGGAGCGCACGTCGCGTTCGAGGTCTCGGGCACTCCGGCCGGCATGGGGACCGCGATCGGCTGCCTCGGCGCGCGGGCGCGCGCCGTCGTAGTGGGAATCCACGCGACGCCTCCGCCGGTCGACCTCTTCCGTGTCTTCTGGCGCGAGCTGACCCTGATCGGCGCACGCGTCTACGAGCGCGTCGACTACGAGGGAGCCGTGCGCCTGCTCGCAGAAGGAGCCATCCCCGCCGACACGCTGATCACCGACGTGGTGCCCCTCGACGGCGTGGCCGAGGCATTCCGCGCGATGGACGCAGGCGAGTCGATGAAGATCCTCATCGATTGCGCCAGCTGATGTTCGACCTCTCCGGCAAGGTCGCGCTCGTCACAGGATGCCGCCGTGGCATCGGCCTCGCGATGGCGGAGGCGCTCGCCATCGCGGGTGCGGACATCGTGGGCACGAGCCTGAGCCTCGAAGACGGGACATCCGAGGTACGCACGCGCGTCGAGGCGGCCGGACGTTCCTTCGCCGCCTACCCGGCGGACCTCGGCCATCCGGTCGCCGCCGCCGACCTCGCACGCAACCTTGCGCGGGACGGCCACGCCATCGACATCCTCCTCTCGAACGCGGGGACGATCAAGCGCGCTCCGGCGGTCGACCACACCGACGAGATGTGGGCAACGGTGCTCCAGACGAACCTCACCTCCGCCTTCGTCCTCGCGCGCGAGATCGGGAAGAAGATGGTCGAGCGCAGGCGCGGGAAGATCGTCTTTACGGCATCCCTGCTCAGCTTCCAGGGCGGCATCAACGTCGCGAGCTACACGGCGGCGAAGTCGGGGCTCGTCGGCCTCGTGCGCGCGCTCTCGAACGAGTGGGCGCCGTACGGCGTCAATGTGAACGCGATCGCACCGGGCTACATCGCGACGGACAACACGCAGGCGCTGCGGGACGACGCGGACCGATACCAGGCGATCCTCGAGCGCATTCCGGCAGGCCGCTGGGGCGAGCCGGACGACCTCGCCGGGGCGACTGTCTTCCTCGCTTCGCCGGCGTCGGACTACGTGGACGGAATCGTGCTGCCGGTCGACGGCGGATGGCTCGGGCGATGACGGACGCGCTCGCGCGCGCCTGTTGCCGCCGGGTGCTACCGGTGGCGACCATCTCGGACACGGCCCTGGCCGCGCCGCTCGCCGAGGCGCTCGCGGCGGGCGGCGCTACGGCGATCGAGGTGACCTTCCGCACCGAGGCCGCGCCCCGCGTCGTCGCGGCGCTCGCCGACTCGGCGCTCGTGGTGGGCGCAGGCACGATTCGCACCGTCGCCCAGGTCGACGAAGCGCTGGCCGCCGGCGCGCAGTTCATCGTCTCCCCCGCACTCGACGAAGCGGTCGTCGCGCACTGCCTCGACGCCGGCGTGCCTGTCCTGCCGGGGATCGCGACGGCGACCGAACTGTCGCGGGCGCTTGCGCTCGGCGTGCACACGGTCAAGCTCTTCCCTGCCGAGCTTCTCGGCGGCGCCGCACTCATCGCCGCTCTCGCTGCGCCGTTCCCCGACGCGCACTTCGTCCCGACCGGGGGGTTGGGGACGCACAACGCGGCCGACTACCTCCGGCTGCCGCCGGTGCTCGCGATCGGCGGCAGCTGGATGGTCGCGTCGAAGCTCCTCGCCGAGCGTAACTGGAACGCCGTCACGAGACTCACCGCCGACGCGATCGGTCTGGCGGTCATGGCGTGACCGCGGATCCTCGCTTCGACGTCGTCGCGCTCGGTGAGGTGATGCTGCGGCTCGATCCGGGTGAGGGCCGGATCCGCAACGCTCGAACGTTCCGGGTCTGGGAAGGCGGCGGCGAGTACAACGTCGCGCGCGGGTTGCGACGTTGCTTCGGCCTTCGCGCCGCAGTCGTGACGGCCCTCGTCGACAACGAGATCGGACGACTCGTCGAGGATTGCATGCTGCAAGGCGGCCTCGACACGAGCTATGTCATTTGGCGCCCTTTCGACGGAGCGGGCCGCGAACTGCGCAACGGGCTCAACTTCACTGAGCGTGGCTTCGGGGTCCGTGGCGCGGTCGGCGTGTCGGATCGCGGGCACACGGCCGCGGCCGCGCTGCGCGCCGGCGACGTCGACTGGCAGCGCCTGTTCTCCGTCGACGGGGTGCGCTGGTTGCACACCGGGGGCGTCTTCGCCGCGCTCTCCGAGACCACGCCTGGTGTGATCGCCGAGGCGGTCGACGCTGCACGCGCCGCCGGCACGACCGTGTCGTACGACCTCAACTACCGGCCGAGCCTGTGGAAGGCGCTCGGCGGCTTCGAAGCGGCGCGCACCGTCAACCGGGAGCTTGCCGCCAAGGTCGACGTGTTGATCGGCAACGAGGAGGACTTCACCGCGTGCCTGGGGCTCGAGGTCGCAGGCGTCGACGAGCACCTCACAGGCCTAGACCCGTCGGCGTTCGAGGCGATGATCGAGGAGGCGACATCGCAGTTCCCCAACCTCAAGGTGATCGCGACGACGTTGCGCGAGGTGCGCTCGGCAACGCGAAACGACTGGGGCGCCGTCGCCTGGTCGGCCGACAGCGGCTTCGTGCACGCAACGCCGCGGCACGACCTCGAGATCCTCGACCGCGTCGGCGGCGGCGACAGCTTCGTCGCCGGCCTCGCCTACGGGACGCTCACGGGAATGGAGCTAAGCGACGCGGTCGAGTGGGGCGCAGCGCACGGAGCGCTCGCGATGACGACGCCCGGCGACACGTCGACCGCAACGCTGGACGAGGTTCGCGCGCTCGTCGGCGGGGCGGGAGCACGCGTCCGGCGCTGATGCGGGCGCTCGGCGGGCTGTCACTCGGCTGCGCGCAGCTCGGAAACCTGTACCGCGCGGTGTCGAACGAGAACGCGCGGGCAACGGTGGACGCGGCCTGGGACCTCGGCGTCCGCTACTTCGACACCGCGCCGCACTACGGTCTCGGCCTGTCGGAGCGACGACTCGGCGCGGCGCTCGCCGCGAGGCCGCGCGACGCGTACTTACTGTCGACCAAGGTGGGCCGCCTGCTCGAGCCGGTCGCGGAGGTCTACGGCGTCGACGACGGGTTCGTCGTCCCGGCAACCCACCGGCGCCGCTGGGACTTCAGCCGTGAGGGCGTCCGGCGCTCGCTCTCGGAGAGTCTCGAGCGCCTGGGCCTCGACCGGGTGGACATCGTCTACCTGCACGATCCCGACGATCACTGGGACGACGTCCTTGCGACCGGGTTCCCCGCGCTCGCCGAAATGCGGGCGGAGGGCGTCGTGAGCGCCGTCGGCGCCGGGATGAATCAGTCGGCGATGCTCGCAGACCTGGTCCGGCACGCGGATGTCGACCTGCTCATGCTCGCCGGCCGCTACACGCTCCTGGAGCAGGACAGCCTGGACGACCTCCTCCCCCTCTGCGAGGAGCGAGGCGTGGGAATCGTCGCCGCGGGCGTGTTCAACAGCGGACTGCTCGCGCGTCCGCAACCCGCGAGCGACTCCAGGTACGACTACGGCGGTGCTCCGTCCGACCTCCTGGCGCGGGCGCGCGCGCTCGCGGCAGCCTGTGAGCGGCACGGGACGACTCTGCCGGCAGCGGCGATCGCGTTCCCGCTCGCTCATCCGGCGGTCGTCAGCGTGTGCGTCGGCGCGCGCTCGCCGCGGCAGATGGAACAGAACGCGAAACTCTTCCGCCAGCCGATCCCGGTGGGACTATGGAGCGAGCTGAAGGCAAAGGGGCTTCTGCGTGAGGACGCGCCGGTGCCGCCATGACGCCGATGACGCACGTCCTCCGCGCGCCCGCCGCGAACCGGAGTCCCCAGCCGTCCAGCTTCGACGTCACGCGCGGATCGCGAGCCCGGTGTCCAGGTCGAAGAAGTGCAGCGCGCGGAGGTCGACCCAGACGTCGATGACCTGACCGGCGTCGGCGGTCGTGCGTGGGCTGAACCGCCACGTCGACGATGCCGAACACCCAGATCGGGAACTCCTCCGTGCGATCCAGCTCCCAGAGCCGGTGCCACAGCCACTCGCGGCGATCTGCGCGCTCGCCCACGAGCTCCTCACGGAGGATCCGGTCGACGATGTCGGCGAGCATCGGCCCACTCCACTCGTGGTAGGCCTCGCCCACCGCCCCGTCGTCCGTCGTGATCCGGAGAACCGCGGTCGTTCGGGCCGGGTGCGAACCGCGGAGGCCGTGCCGCCACGCGTACGGCGGCGTGACCGCCGGGAGGAGGATCAGGTCAACGTCGACTGCCGCGATCCGCATGGCGGATGATCATCTACGAATGATCATCCGGTGTCAAGTGCTCACGGCACGTTGCGACGAACTTTGCGCTCCGCCCACCTCGACTCGATATGGGCAGAGATCCGCTCGGCAGCCAGTGCCCCGTCGCGCGCGGCCAGCGCCTCGAGGATCCCGCGGTGCTCAGCGATCGTGCGCTTTAGTGCAGTCTTCGACGCCGGTGTCGCAGCAAGCGGCGGCGTGGCACCTCCGTGGCGGTGGATGACCCGGACGATCGTCAACCCGATCTCGTTCCCGGACGCACGCATGATCACGGCGTGGAAGGCGTTGTCGATCGCGCGGAAGCGCTCGTAGTCGTCGTACGTGCCCTCCATCTCCTCGATCAAGCGCCCGAGCTCGGCGAGGTCGGCCTCAGTCAGGCGACCCGCAGCAGCGGCGGCCATCTCGCGCTCGAGCACGCGCCGGACCATCATCAGATCGTCGAGCAGCGACATGTCTGCGTCGTACTCGAGTGCGATGCGCAGGACGTCGGGGTCGAGCAGGTCCCATGAGCTTCGCGGCTGGACGGTCGTTCCCCGTCCCTGCTCGACTCGCACGAGTCCGCGTCCTTCGAGGAGCTTCAACCCCTCGCGCACGACGGTCCTGCTGAAGCCGAACTCCTGACAGAGCGCCGGCTCGGTCGGGAGCACCTCGCCCTCGGCGAGCGCGCCGGCGATGATCCGGTGACCGAGCTCCTCGAAGATGACCGACGCGAACCGGGCCGGACGCCAGTGGGGCGCCGCGCGCCGCTGAGGGGCCGCCTCGACGTCAACCCGAGTCTCGGCGCTTTCCACGCTGATCATCATATGGTGGTACGGCTCTCGCCACGGTTAACATATGACGATATGACGAGTCTGGCGGCTTCGACACCACCGATCGAGGCGATCCTCACGTTCCCGCCGTCGAGTGCCCGCCTCGACTTGATGCCCTTCAGCCTGACGCTATTCGGCAACGAAGGCGGACGCGCCTCTTCGCTCGTCCGAATACATCGGCTCCCGGCATCGCCGACGGACGTCGTCGAAGGGACGGCCGAGTTCGTCCCGCGCGTGCGCATGCTTCTCTCCCGCTGGGAGCTCCATGCACGCCACGACAATTCGCTCCTTGCTGAAGGAGCAGTGCCTCCGATCGGCGTTCAGCCGTTCTCGCCATTGGGCTGCAGGGTGCGTCTGTTTGGTCGCCGGTAGTCAGCGGCGACGTGCGGCGCTCGCGCTGCGGGGGGCCGCGCTCGGAGCGTTTGCGGTCTTCTTCGCCGTGCCGCTCCTGTGGCTCGCGCTCGCTCCGACGAAGACCGACTACGAGCTGCTGACCAGGAGCCCGCTCGCGGTTGGGAACCTCGACAACGTCCGGGCGGCGTGGCAGGCACTGAACGCGTTCGAGAATCACATCTTCCGACGTTGGATGGAGAACTCTCTCCTCTACTGCCTGAGCGCGACGGCGATCACGCTCGTCACTGCGATCCCGGCGGGATACGGGCTCGCCTTCAGCAGGTTCCCTGGGCGAAAGGCGATCCTCGGCCTCACGCTCGTCTCGATGCTCATGCCCGCGTCGTCGCTCGTTCTCCCCGTCTTCCTGGAGCTGAACGCGATGCGGCTGATCGGCAGCGCGTTCTCGATCATCCTGCCCTTCGCGTTCTTCCCGTTCGGCATCTACCTCGCCTACATCTACTTCGCGACCGCGCTCCCGCGGGATTTGCTGGAAGCGGCACGCATCGACGGCTGCACGAATCTGCAGACCTTCCTGCGCGTCGCGGCTCCCACTCTCGTCGCCGGTTGCCACGCTCATCTTCTTCTTCAGCTTCGTCGCGGACTGGAACAACTTTCTTCCTTCCGTACGCGATCCTGGCCGACGAGAGGAAGTTCCCGGTCCAGGTGGGGCTTTCCGACATCTTCCACTCGACCCGGCCGGCCGTCGCACTCGCGTCGCTGATCGCGGCGCTTCCCGTCGCGGTCGTGTTCGTCGTCTCGCAGCGAGCCCTCGTGCGGGGGCTCGTCGGAGGCGCGACGACGGGCTGACCCGGTCCATCGGACGCTCGACCAGCGAGAAGCACCCAAGCCGGTCGTGTCGATCGTGCAGCGCCTGCTGCGCGACTTCCACGACTACCTGCGCACCGTCCAAGACGTCCTAGTCGCAGGCCGCGGCCTGCGCGGAGCCGCAGCCCACCGAACCCGCGCCGCAATCGGCCACCACCGACGAGAACGACGAAAGCGCGACGATCCCAACCGCTCGCAAACGACGGCAACCTCCGGAGCTTTGATGCAGAGGTCGCACACTCGCCCAGATGAGAGCTGTCGCCGCGCGAACGGGTCCGTCCGGCTGCTGACCTTCGATCGGTGAGCGCTGTCGCTATGCGAGCACCCGCTGTACGCTCCTTGCATGAAACACGTTCGCGCCCTCTTCAAGCGCTTGCGTGGCGGACACCGCCCTCCCACCGGCCCCTTGACCACTGCGGAGAAGGCGACCGCCGACGACTTACGGACACAAACCGTGCTCAAGGACAGCGAACGAACCGAGCACGAGCACGGACCCGAAGAACGACGCTGAAAACGGCTCGAACCGGAGGCCTGGCGACCGGCTCGGGGCCCGAGTGCGCACCCGTAATCAATGACTCCGGGGCGGAGGTCCTGGCTCGCTTTCGACCTGCCCGGGCGTAGGCTCGCCACGATGGAGCCGCGCGTGAGCTATCTGGTCGGGAGGCTCGACCGCCTCCTCCGCCGCCGGCTCGGCGAGGCGCTGGCGCCGCACGGGTTGTCGCTCCCGGAGTACACGACGCTCTCCGTCCTGCACTTCCGCAGCGGCCTCTCGAACGCGGAGCTCGCGCGGCGCTCGCTGATCACGCCGCAGGCGATGAACGAGGTGCTGACACGGCTCGAGGAGCGTGGACTCGTGCGACGTCGCGTCGACCCGGACCACGGACGCGTCCGTCCGGCCGAGCTGACAGCCGCGGGCACGCGTCTGCTGCGCGCGGCCGACGCGTCTGTCGAGGCCGTCGAGCGGGCGATGCTCGGCGGTGCGGGCGCCGCCGAACGGAAGGGTCTCCGCACGCTGCTCGAGTCGGCCTTGCGCGGGCTCGGAGGCTCGGCCTAGTATCAGGCCACCTGATATCTGAGAGGGAGGCGACGTGAAGTCCTGGGAGACCGTCCGACTCGAGCTCGACGAGGGGATCGCCTGGGTCGAGCTGCACCGGCCCGAGAAGCGCAACGCGATGAACCCGACGCTGAACCGGGAGATGGTCGAGGTGCTGCTCGAGCTCGACGAGAACGACGACTGCGGTGTCCTCGTCCTCACCGGCGCGGGCGACTCGTTTTCCGCGGGGATGGACCTGAAGGAGTACTTCCGCGAGGTCGACGAGCAACCGGAGCACGTCCAGCGCCGGGTGCGGCGAGACGCGAACTACTGGCAGTGGCGGCTGCTGCGGACGTACGCGAAGCCGACGATCGCGATGGTGAACGGCTGGTGCTTCGGCGGCGCGTTCACGCCGCTGTGTGCGTGCGACCTGGCGATCGCGGCCGACGAAGCGACCTTCGGCCTGTCCGAGATCAACTGGGGCATCCCGCCCGGCAGCCTCGTCAGCCGCGGCCTCGCGGAGACCGTCGGGATCCGCGACGCGCTCCTCCACGTCATGACCGGCCGCACCTTCGACGGGCGCAAGGCGGCCGAGATGCGGCTTGTCAACTGGAGCGTGCCGCGCGACCGGTTACGGACGGAGGTAGCGACGCTCGCCCGCGAGCTGCTCGAGAAGAACCCGGTTGTGCTGGCCGCGGCCAAGCTCGGGTTCAAGCACGCGCAGACGATGAGCTGGGACACGGCCGAGGACTACCTCTACGCGAAGCTCGAGCAGTCGCAGTTCCTCGACAAGGAGCGCGGGCGCGAGCAAGGGCTCGCGCAGTTCCTCGACGAGAAGTCGATCCGCCCAGGGCTTCAGACGTACCTCCGCGAGCAGTGACGCTCGCGACACTGCTCGCGGAGACCGCTGCGCGAGTGCCGGACCGTCCGGCGCTGGCGTTCCGGGGCCGGCGCATACCGTATCGCGAGCTCGACGCGCAAGCCGACGCCGCGGCGCCGGGGACGCGGTTGCTGTCCCTGCCGATGCCGAACGTTCCGGAATCGGTCGCGCGGTTCCACGGTGCGCTTCGCCGGGGGACGGTCGTCGTGCCGCTCAACCCGCTGCTGCGCGAGCGCGAGGTCGAGCAGCGGCAGCAGCCGGTCGAGCCCCAGCCGGCGACGGCGGTCGTCCTCTACACATCGGGTACGACGGGCGAGCCGAGGGGGGTCGAGCTCACCGACGAGGTGCTGTGGACGAACGCCGAGGCGCTCGTCGCCGCGCTCGGGATCCGCGAACACGACATCGTCTTCGGATCCGCACCGCTCTCGCACGTCTTCGGGATGACCGCCTGCATGAACGCCGCCATCGCGGCGGGTGCGTGTCTCGCGCTGCTCGAGCGGTTCGACGCCCATGCGGCGCTCGACCTGATCGAGCGCGAGGGCGTGACCGTCTTCATGGGTGTGCCCGCGATGCTCGGTGCTCTGCTCGCGGCGTCGGACGAGACGGGCCGCGCGCCGCGCATGCGTCTCGCGCACGTGGGGGCGGCGCCGCTGGCACCGGGGACGCTCGCCGCCTTCGAGCAGCGGTTCGGCGCGACGGTGCTCGAGGGCTACGGGATGACGGAGGCGGGCGGCGTCGTCACGGTCAACCACGCCGGCAGGCCGCGCAAGCAGGGCTCGGTGGGTACCGCGGTCGCCGGCACGGAGGTGCGTATCGCGGACGACGGCGAGGTGCTCGTCGGGAGCGGCGGCCGTTGGATCGAGAGCGGCGACATCGGCAGGGTCGACGAGGAGGGCTACTTGTTCCTGCTCGAGCGCAAGAAGGATGTGATCCTCCGCGGCGGCTACAGCGTCTACCCGAGCGAGGTCGAGGCGGTGCTGCTCGAGCACCCGGCCGCGCGGGAGGTGGCGGTCGTCGGCGTTCCCGACGGCCGGCTCGGCGAGGAGGTCGTCGCCGTCGTCGTCGCGGACGCGCCCGCCGACGAGCTGCGGGAGTTCGCGCGCGAGCGTCTCGCGGCCTACAAGTACCCGCGCCTCGTCGTTTCCGTGGACGCGCTCCCGCGCGGAGCAACGGGGAAGATCCTCCGGAGAGCAATCGATCGCGACCTCCTCGCGCGCCTGCTCCGCGACAGGCTCTGACGTGATCGTCCTGTGCTGACAGTGCGTCGACGGCATACCCTCTGGCTGTGCCGGTCGTCGTCGGCCGCGAGCCGCAGCTGACAGCAGTCGAAGCCTTCCTCGACAGTGGCGCACGTGCGCTCGCGATCCTCGGCGAGCCTGGGATCGGCAAGACGACCGTGTGGCGAGACGCGGTCGAACGCGCAGGCACGCGCGGAGCGACCGTCCTCGTGGCGCGGCCTGCCGAGTCGGAGGCGCGCCTTGCCTTCGGAGGGCTGGCCGACCTGACGTCGACGGTTCCCGACGCCGTCTTCGCACAGCTGCCGGAACCGCAACGTCACGGGCTCGACGTCGTCCTGCTCCGGCGCGCGTCCGCCGCACCGCCCTCGCGGCGTGTCGTCGCGGCCGCCTTCCTCACGCTCCTGCGCGCGCTCGCCGCCGATCTGCCCGTCGTGGTCGCCGTGGACGATCTTCAGTGGTTGGATCCGCCGTCGGCGGCCGCGCTGGAGTTCGCCGTGCGACGACTGGGCGACACGCAGGTGCGCGTGCTCTACTCGCTTCGCGCCGGCTCCGCCGAGCCCGCGAGCCTGCTCGGTGCGTTCGCCGAGCTGCCCGCCGAGCGCATCGAGATCGGGCCGCTCTCGGTCGCGGCGCTCCACCGCATCCTGAGCGACGCGATCGGCCGGAGCTTTGCACGACCGGTGCTCGTTCGGATCGCCGAGGCTTCCCGCGGGAATCCGCTGCACGCGCTCGAGATCGCCCGCGAGCTCGAGCGGCGAGGCGTGGAGGACGGCGTCACGCCCCTCCCGGTCCCCGAGAGCCTCGGCGCCCTGGTGCGCGCTCGCGTCAAGGCCCTGCCCGCTTCGACCCGCCGTGAGCTCCTTCGCGCCGCGGCGCTGGCGGGGCCTGACACGGGCCTCGTCGACGAGCAGGCGCTCGCGCCTGCCGAGAAAGCCGGCCTCGTGTCGATCGACGGCGCCGGCCGGGTGCAGTTCACGCACCCGCTGTTCGCGTCGGCGGTCTACTCGGCGGCCGCGACGGCGGAGCGAAAGTCGGCGCACCGTCTGCTCGCCGGCGCGGTCGCCGACCCCGTCGAACGCGCCTACCATCTCGCGCTCGGCTCAGACGGATCCGATCGAGCGGTGGTCCACGAGCTCGAGAGTGCCGCGCGCCACGCGCGCAGCCGGGCGGCGCCCGACACCGCGGCGAGCCTGCTCGAGCTCGCGCTGCGGCTCCTGGCACCGGACGACGAGGAGTCGACGCGAGTGCAGCTCGAGCTGGCCGAGCAGCTCTATCTCGCGAGCGACTTCGCGCGAGCGAAGAGGATCCTCGAGGAACTGCTCGCCACGCTCGGCCCCGGCGACCCGCGCTCGCGGGCGCTGATGACGCTCGCCGAGATCGACTACTGGCGGGCCGGCGAGTCGGCTGCGCTCTCGCTCGCCGAGGAGGCCCTCGCGGCCGCGGAAGACACGCTCCAGCGGGCCCGCTGTCTGACGCAGATCGCGATGTACGCCGGGACGGTCGACCTCGCGAAGGCGGCCGCAGCGGCGCGGAGTGCGTCCGAGCTGCTCGGCGAGCTGGAGGCGGAGGAGCCGGGACTCGCGTCGGCAGCGCTCGCAGCGCAGCTCCGCGCGGATCTCTTCCTCGGCCGCGGCTTCGATCGGAGCGCAGCCGAGCGCGCCGCTGCGCTCGAGGCGCGCGCTTCGTCGCCGCCGGCTGCGGTCGACGGCCGCGTCGTCTTCAAGCTCGGACAGTGGCTTCGCTACGTCGACGACCTCGCGGGCGCGCGTACGGCGCTCGCGCAGGCCGAGCAGCAGGCGCGCGACGAAGGCGACGAGGCGTCGCTCGGGAACATCCTTCTGAACCAGCTTGTGGTGGAGACCTGGGCAGGCGACTGGGAGGCGGCCGCACTGCTGACGGAACGCATGACCGAAGCGTTCGAGCAGCAGGGGGTCGAGCTGGAGGGCGTCGGCCCGTGGAGGGCGTATCTCCACGCGCACGCCGGCCGGCTGGCCGAGACGCGTTCGGCCGCGGGCCGGCCGCCACGCGAGCCGGTGATCGCGGCCATCCGCGATCGCTGCCTGGGCCTCGCGGAGCTCGCAGCGGGCGAAGCGGCCGCAGCCGATCGTCATCTGCGGCAGGCCGTCGAAACCTTCGCGCAGGTCGACTTCCGAGAGCCCGCGATCTGGCGCGTCGACGGCGACGCGATCGAGGCTGCCGTCGCTTGCGGCGAGCTCGAACGCGCGGAGCTCCTGGCCGACCGCTTCGAGAAGCACGCCGCGCAATCGAGCATCCCGTGGAACCGCGCAGTCTCGGCTCGCTGCCGCGCGCTCGTCTCAGCCGCGCACGGCGAGCTCGAGCAGGCGGACGAAGCGCTCCGCCGCGCGCTCGCCGAGCACGACGCCTGCCCGGTGCCGTACGAGCGGGCGCGAACGCTCCTCGTCCAGGGGCGCGTGCTGCGTCGGCTCAAGCAGAAGCGGGAAGCGCGGCGGGCCCTCGACGAGGCGGCAGCAGTCTTCGGACGGCTCGGCGCCGACGGCTGGCTCGCGCAGGTCGAGGCCGAGCGGCTGCGCGTCGCGTCCCGCCGTGCCCCGGATGGGCTCACGGCGAGCGAGCTGCGCGTCGCGCGGCTCGCGGCAGACGGCCTCTCGAACCCCGAGATCGCGGCCCAGGTGTTCGTCTCGAGGAAGACCGTCGAGTCGACCCTCGGGCGCATCTTCCGAAAGCTCGGGATCTCGTCCCGCACACAGCTCGGCCGCGCGTTGCAGCGAGACGGCGAACACATTTCGTAGGGAGCTCCCCGTTTCCTCGACACCCGTCGGCCCCTACCGTCATCGGCGATGGAGACCACTCCGAGCTTCGTCGCCGAGTGCTTCTGGCCCGACGTCAACAACGCGGACCTCGAGGCTCTCGACCGCCGCGTCGAACAGGCGGCGCTCGAGCTCGCACCGTCGAGCGTCCGCTACCGCGGCTCGATCCTCCTCTGCGCGGACGAGGTCGTCCTCTGCCAGCTCGACGGACCTGTCGACACGGTGCGCATGGTCGCCGAGCGAGCACAGGTGCCGTTCGAGCGCATCCTGCAGATCGCACGCCCACCGTGGACGAGCGGCGCCGCGGCCCCTCGGTAGCTGCTACCGCTCCCCTTCCCAGTAGTCGAGGTGCGGGCTGCGCCGGATCACGTGGTCGAGCGCCTCGTCGTGGCGTCCCCAGATGCCGATCTTGTCGCTGTCGGGGTACTCGATGATCCCGAACTCGTGTCTGTTCGAGAAGAGGGCGACGCGGACGGTCTCGCCGCCGGGGTTGTCGACGCGGTGCGCGCCGGCCGGCCCTACCGGGAAACACACGACCTCGCCGGCTTCGAGAGCCGTTTCGCCTTCCGGAGTCCGCAGTTTCGGCGTGCCGGCAAGGACGATCAACCACTCCTCGTCGCCCCAGTGGAAGTGATACGGGCAAATCGCCTGTCCCGGCGGCAGCTCGTAGACCGTCATCCCGAGCCGAGCCGCACCCAGCATCGGCCCGAGCTCCGCCGAACGGGCGCGAAATCCCGGCGGGTCGCTCTCGTCGCCGCTCGTCGCACCGCGAAAGAGATTGAACGTCTTCATCGAGCAAGTATGAACGCGCCCGCAGAAAAGGTTCGAATCCTCTACTCGCCGCCTTGCGGCAGGGTCGGCTGGTCGGTCGGATAGACGCCGACCGCGAATCCGTACATGGTCGCGCCCGAGCGCGGAAGCCGGTCGAACTCCGCGACCAGCTCCGCCATCCGCTCCCAGAACTCCGAAACCTGCGCCTCCGAGATGCGGGCGTGACGGATGAAGCCCCACAACTTCCCATCGCGGTAGGCCCCGGCCGACTCCCGAGCGGCGACCTCGAAGTCGTTGAAGTCTCGAGGCATCTCGTCGCCTGCCTCGCTCCGCTCGACACCGACGTAGAACATCCGCGCCGTGCGGCCGTAGAAGCGCTCCTCGATCGCGCGCACCCTACGGGTCCTGACGACCTGCACCAGTCCGGCCTCGGCGAGCACCTTGACGTGGTGGGCGACTGTGCTCTTCGGCCGTTCGAGCGCGACCGCCAGCTCGGTCACCGTCGCCGCCCGTTCGTGCAGCAGGCCCAGGATCGTGGTGCGCAGGGGATGGCTGAGCGCCTTCACCTGGAAGGGCTCGGTCAGCGCGATCCGGTCGGCCAGCTCGTAGTCGGGAGGAGACGGGGTACCGGTCACGAGCGAATAGGCTAACATCGTCGAATGTTCCAACTTAATGGATCATTGACGGGGAGGAGTCGACCATGACCGAAGTCCTGCTCTACCACCACGTCCAGGGACTGACCGAGGGAGTCCGCTCGTTCGCCGACGAGCTGCGCCAGGCGGGGCACATCGTGCAGACACCGGACCTGTTCGAGGGGCGCTGCTTCGACACGATCGAGGACGGCATGGCCTTCGCGCGCACCGTGGGATTCGGCGCGCTGGCCGAGCGCGGCGTGGCCGCCGCCGCTGAGATTCCGCCGGACGTGGTCTACGCCGGCTTCTCCCTCGGCGTCATGGCCGCCCAGCAGCTCGCGCAGACGCGGCCGGGCGCCCGCGGAGCCCTGCTCATGTCCGCGTGCCTCCCCGTCTCGGAGTTCGGAGACGCCTGGCCCGAGGACGTCCCCGTGCAGGTGCACGGCAAGGACGCCGACCCGTTCTTCGCCGAAGACCTCGAGGCTGCGCAGGAGCTCGTCCACTCGACGGACCGCGCCGAGCTGTTCCTCTACCCGGGTGAGGAGCACCTCTTCGCCGACTCCTCGCTTTCGGCGTACGATCGCCGCCGCCGCGGCCGTGCTCACCGAGCGCGTGCTGGCGTTCCTCGACGCGGTTGCGACCCAGGAGAGGTAGGTCATCGTCATGGTCGAAACGGCGGCGTTCACGATCAGGGGTCTCGACGAGACCACCTGGGATGCGTTCGCAGCGCTGGTCGAACGCAACAACGGCGTCTTCGGCGGGTGCTGGTGCATCGGCTTTCATCCCGAAGGAGGCGACAGGGAGACGACGGCGGCACTGAACCGTCGACGCAAGCTCGAGCGCGTCCGGGAGGGGAAAGCACACGCGGCGCTCGTGTTCGACGGCGACACGTGCGTCGGCTGGTGCCAGTTCGGAGCACCCGACGAAGTGCCCCGGATCAAGAGCCGCGCCGAGTACGAGAAGGGCCGGGCGACGCCCCCGGACTGGCGGATCGCGTGCAACTTCGTCGGCAAGGGGCACCGGCGCCGGGGCGTGGCGACGGCGGGGCTGGCCGGCGCGCTCGACCTGATCGCGCAGCTGGGCGGCGGAACCGTCGAGGGATACCCGGAGGCCGCGGGCTCGGTGCCCGCCGGATTCCTCTTCAACGGCGCACTCTCGACCTACGAGCGGCTCGGCTTCACGCGAGACCGCAAGATCGGCAAACACCGCTGGGTCGTGACCAGAGTCGTCGAGCCGAACGCCGAGCGTAAGGCTGCGTCCGCGCGCCGCGCTCGGGATCGCTGATGCCGGCCGGCCACTGCGACGGCCGGCAAGCGATCCGTAGTTTCCCCCACTCACTGTGTCGCTGAACCGATGGCGGCGTGGACCGACCCGTGCCAGGCTGTGGTCGACTTCGGAAAGGAGCGGCTGCAATGCGCAAGCTCATCATCATGGGAGCGGGCGGGCGCGACTTCCACAACTTCAACGTCGCCTTCCGCGACGACCCGAATGTCGAGGTCGTCGCCTTCACAGCGACGCAGATCCCCGGCATCGACGACCGCCGTCTACCCGCCCGCACTGGCGGCCGCCGCTACCCGGACGGGATCCCGATCCGGCCGGAGGAGGAGCTGACGCAGCTCATCCGCGAGCACGCCGTCGACGAGGTGATCCTCAGCTACTCCGATCTCAGACACGAGACCGTGATGCACAAGGCGTCGATCGTGCTCGCCGCCGGCGCCGACTTCCGGCTGCTCGGGCCGGACGCGACCATGCTGCATTCGGCGAAGCCGGTCGTCGCCGTCTGCGCCACGCGCACCGGCTGCGGCAAGTCGCAGACCAGCCGCAAGGTCGGCCGGGCCCTGCTCGACGCGGGCCTGAAGGTCGCGCTCGTCCGCCACCCGATGCCGTACGGCGACCTCGAGGCGATGCGCGTGCAGCGGTTCGCCACCCTCGACGACATCGACGCGTCGCATCCGACCGTCGAGGAGCGCGAGGAGTACGAGGAGCCGGTGCGGATGGGAATGGTCATGTACGCCGGCGTCGACTACGAGGCAGATCCTCCGACAGGCCGAGCAGGAGGCCGACGTCGTCATCTGGGACGGCGGCAACAACGACTTCCCGTTCTTCGCCCCGGACCTGCTGATCGTCGTCGCCGACCCGCTGCGGCCTGGTCACGAGCTGCTCTACCACCCCGGCGAGACGAACCTCCGCATGGCCGACGTCGTCGTCATCAACAAGGTCGACTCCGCCGAGGCGCACAACGTCGAGCAGGTGGTCGAGAACGTCGAAGCCGTGAACCCGATGGCGACGCTCGTCTTCGCCGAGTCGCCGCCGAAGCTCGACGACGGGCCCGACCTGCTCGGCAAGCTCGTCCTCGTCGTCGACGACGGACCGACGCTGACCCACGGCGAGATGCCGTTCGGCGCCGGACTGGTCGCAGCGCGGAACGCCGGCGCGGCGAAGATCGTCGACCCGCGGCCCTACGCGGTCGGCTCGCTGCAGGACGTCTTCGCGAAGTGGCCGCAGCTGACGAACGTGCTGCCCGCGATGGGCTACACCGACGAGCAGCTGCACGAGCTCGAGCAGACGATCAACGCCGTCGACTGCGACGTCGTCGTCACCGGCACGCCGATCGACCTCGTCGCGACTGATCACGTCGCGCCATCCGATCCGCCACGTTCGCTACGAGCTCGAAGAGGTCGGCACGCCGACGATCGCCGACGTGCTCGAGCCGATCGTCAGCCGGGCCAGGACGAGCACACCCCGAGACGGTCGTAGGCGGGGTGACGACGATGACGCTCGTCGCTGAACGCCCACGCCACCCGAGTCTCGGCGACTTCACGCGCGTCTCCGATCTGACTCCCGAAGCGCTCGCCGAGCTGCTCGAGCTCGCGGGCGAGCTGAAGACGCCTCCGATTCAGCGCCTCGACGCACGTGCTGCGCGGACAGTCGATCGCCTGCATCTTCGAGAAGCCGTCGACGCGAACACGCGTCTCGTTCGCGGCCGCGATCGCCAGGCTCGGCGCGACGCCGATCGCGCTCACGCCGCAGGAGCTCCAGCTCGGGCGGGGCGAGTCGATCGCCGACACCGCCCGCTCGCTCTCCGGGCTACTGCGACGCGATCGTCATCCGCACGTTCGCCCAGCAGACGGTCGACGAGCTCGCCCGCTGGGCCTCGGTGCCCGTCGTCAACGCACTCTCCGACGAGCACCACCCCTGCCAGGCGCTCGCCGACCTCCTGACGATCGACGAGGTCTTCGGCGAGCTCGCCGGGCGGCGGCTCGCCTTCGTCGGCGACGGCGGCGACAACGTCGCGCACTCGCTGCTCGAGGCCGGCGCGCTCGCGGGGCTCGACGTCACCGATCGCGTGCCCGGCCGAGCTACCAGCCCGAGCCGGAGCTGCTCGAGCGGGCGCGCGAGCTCGCACGAGCAGACGGGAGCGCAGCTGGCCGTCGTCCACGACCCACGCGCGGCGGTCGCCGGCGCCGACGCCGTCTACGCCGACGTCTGGGCGTCGATGGGCGAGGAGTCCGAGCGAGAGGCGCGCAGCCGCGTGCTCGCGCCCGTACCAGGTGACCGACGGAGCTGATGGCACTCGCGAAGCCCGAGGCGATCTTCCTCCACTGCCTGCCGGCCAAGCGCGGCGAGGAGGTGGCCGCCGCGGTCATCGACGGGCCGCAATCGGTCGTCTGGCAGCAGTCGGCGAACCGCCTGCCGACCGAGGAGGCGCTCCTCCTCGCGCTGACGCGCGGGTTCGAGCGCGACTGACATGAGACTCGTCGTCGCGCTCGGCGGCAACGCCCTGCTGCGCCGCGGCGAGCCGGCGGAGGCGGAGACCCAGAGGCAGAACGTCCTCGGGCCGCCTCCGCGCTGGCCGCGCTCGCCGACCGAGCACGAGCTCGCTGATCACGCACGGCAACGGACCGCAGGTCGGCCTCCTGGCGCTCGAAGCCGACGCGTACAAGGCCGTCTCCCCGTACCCGCTCGACGTGCTCGGCGCCGAGAGCCAGGGGATGATCGGCTACCTGCTCGCCCAGGCGCTGCGCAGCGAGCTCGACCGCGCCGTGATCGCCGTACTGACGCAGGTCGTCGTCGACTGCCGACGATCCCGCGTTCGCGCGCCCGACGAAGCCGATCGGCCCCGTCTACGACGAAGGCAGAAGCACGGCGGCTCTCGCCGTCGAGCGCGGCTGGGCGATCGCCCCCGACGGTCGCCTACTTCCGCCGCGTCGTCGCCTCGCCCGAGCCCCGCGCGATCGTCGAGCTCGATCTGATCGAGCGTCTCGTCGGCCGACGGCGCGATCGTCGTCTGCGCCGGCGGCGGCGGCATTCCGGTCGTCGCCGACGGCCGCAGCCTGCGCGGCGTCGAAGCCGTGATCGACAAGGACCTCACCGCCGCCCTCCTGGCCGAGAGCGTCCAGGCCGAGCGGCTCGATCATGCTGACCGACGTGCCCGCACGTCGAGCGCGACTGGGGCACGGACGAGGCGACCGCGATCGACGTCGCGACTCCGACGAGCTCCGCCGGCTGTCATTCGCGGCCGGATCGATGGCGCCGAAGATCGAGGCTGCCTGCCGCTTCGTCGAGCGCACCGGCGGCCGCGCCACGATCGGGGCGCTCGCAGACCTTTCCGCGGTCGTCGACGGCGCTGCCGGAACCCAGGTCGTGCCGGCGACGGTCGCCGTGCCCTGAAGCTACTCCGAGGACGGAGCGGGCTCGACGATCGCGGCGCGCTGCTCCACGCGCACCCGCCAGGAGCGACCGAAGGCGCGGACGCCGTCGAGCACGAACCCCTCCAGCCACGCGGGGAGCTCGTCCTCGGTGACCCGGAGTGCGCCGGCATCGGGGTCCGGCTCGAGGCCGAGCTGCGCACGGAGCAGGAGCAGCGGTGTTCCGGCGGCCCACGCCTGCGGCCGCGCGGAAGTGGGGACGACGCCGGGCGCCTCGTCGCCGCGGCGCTCGTCGCCGGCGAAGAGCTCCGGCAGCCGATACTCGAAGAAGGGCGCGCAGTCGAGGAGCGCGCGAACGACGCGCTCGGCCTCGGCCCGACGGCCCGCCTGCGCAAGCCCGAGCGCGATCAGCGAGTTGTCGTGTGGCCAGACGGTGCCGTTGTGGTACTCGAGCGGATCGAACGCCGGCTCGTCTGCGGCGAGCGTTCGAACACCCCAACCGGACCAGAGCGGGCCGGATGCAAGCTTGGCGGCCACCGCCGCCACACGGTGGGCGGGAACGATGCCGCTCCAGAGGAGGTGGCCGATGTTCGACGCGAGTGCGTCGACCGGCCGCTTGTCGGCGTCGAGACCCGAACGCATACCAGCCACGTTCCTCGAGCCAGAACGCGCTGTCGAACCGCTCGCGCAGCGTCGACGCCTCTTCCTCGAGCCGCGTCGCAGTCGCCTCGTCGCGCCACACGCGCCGTGCGAGCTCCGCCAGCCGTAGCTTCGCGTCGTAGACATAGCCCTGCACCTCGACCGCCGCGATCGGCGCGTGCGCCAGCGAGCCGTCGTGGAAGACCATCGAGTTGTACGAGTCCTTCCAGTTCTGGTTGTCGATGCCGTGGCTCGCGCGGCGCAGGTACTCGACGAACCCGTCGCCGTCGCGATCGCCGTAGGAGTCGATCCAGTCGAGCGCCCGGCGCGCCGCGTGCTCCAGTTCGAGGACGATCGCGTCGTCGCCGGTCCAGCGCCAGAGCTCCGAGAGCAGGACGAGGAACAGCGGCGTCGCATCGACCGTGCCGTAGTAGCGGTCGGTCCAGATGAGCGCGGTCTTGCCGCGCCGCAGCTCGTGCACGATCTTCCCGGGCTCGGCGTCTCGCTCCGGATCATCCGTCTTCGCCTGCGCGTCGGCAAGCGAGCGCAACGCGCCGGCGGCCGCCTCGGGACCGAGCAGCAGCTCCTGGAAGGACGTGATCAAGGTGTCGCGGCCGAACAGCGTCATGAACCACGGCAGCCCCGCCGCCGGCACCATCCCGCTCCCGGCCCACCGCAGCCGGAGCGCAGCCAGGTCCGCAAGCGATTGCGCCCAGGTCCGCTCGAGCGCAGGTTCGGCCGGCGCCTGCAGCCGGGGCGCCGAGCGCCACCAGGCAGCGAGCGACGCGTCTCGCTCGCGTCGATCGTCGCGGAGCCCCGCCTCGAACGCGGCAGCGTCGAGCTCCGGCGTCCCGTTCAGGAGCCACTGCACGGCGACGCCGAGCTGCCAGCGCTCGCCGGGCCCGAGACGCAAGCGATAGCGCGCCGCGCCTCTGTCCGCGTCGTCCGGCGCCGGGGCCAGATGCACGAGCGTCCGCGCCGCGAAGCCCTGGTCCGCGAACTCGACGGTGTGCGCGTCCTTCCAGTGTTCCGGCCGCGACGGCGCGACCTGCGAGTCGCTCGGCGCGCCGAGGTCCTCCACCCGCCTGACCGCGAAGATGTCGGCGAAGTCGGAGGCGAGCTCGAGCTCGAGCATCGCCTCCACCTCGCGGTCGGACCGGTTCCAGACGGTGGCCGCCTCTTCGAGGCCGCGACCGACGAAGAGCTCGCGCCGCACCGCCAACCCGGTCGGCCACTCCAGGTCGAAGACCGCTACGTGCGGTGCACTCTGCTCGAAGGCGACCGGTTCGCCCCGGTCGCCGTCGATCGTCAGCACGGAGCGCGACAGAAAGCGGGTGTCCGCGGCGAAGAACCCGGACGCGGCGGATACGCCGTCGACATCGCCGCGCTGGTCGCAGACGACGAAGGTCGACCCATCGAGCAGCGTGAGCCGCACGCGGTCAGGCCGCGGTCGTCGGCTCTGCACCGATCGCCTCGCCGCTGCCGAGATCGAAGAAATGGAAGTGACGAAGGTCGACCGCGAGCTCGATCGGCTCGTCGGGCCGAACCCTCGCCGACGCATCGAGCCGGGCGACGACGGTGGCGCGAGTGCCGTCGGTATCGGTTCTCATCTCCGCAAGGTCCCCGGCCGCTTCCATGTCGACGAGCCCCTCGAGCACGTCCTCGACCAGGACGGGCGCGGCGTCGATCTCGACGTGCACGAGCTGTTCGGGGCCGAGCGCCTCGACGGCCTGGACGCGGCCGCGCAGCCGGCCTCCATCGGCGCCGTCGCGCCGGCCGGGCCCGTCGAGCGCTTCCGGTCGGATGCCGACGGCGATCGGCCTGCCCACGGCGCCCGCCAGCGCGGGCCGCGCCTTCAGCACCTCGGGCGGCAGCGCAAGCGACGCTGCACCAAGTCGGCACACGAGGGCATCGCCTTCGCGCTCGAGCGATCCTTCGAGCACGTTCATCGCCGGGCTGCCGATGAAGCTCGCGACAAAGAGGTTGGCCGGACGCTCGTACAGATGCTGCGGCGCGTCGAACTGCTGCAGCAGCCCCCTGCGCATGACGGCGACGCGATCGCCCATCGTCATCGCCTCGACCTGATCGTGAGTGACGTACACCGTCGTGACCGCGGAGCTGCCGCTGAATGCGCGCAATCTCGGCGCGCATCTGCACGCGCAGCTTCGCGTCGAGGTTCGAGAGCGGCTCGTCCATGAGGAAGACCTGGGGCTCGCGCACGATCGCGCGTCCCATCGCCACGCGCTGGCGCTGGCCGCCGGACAGCTGACCTGGCTTCCGGTCGAGGTGGTCGAGGAGGCCGATGATGCGCGCCGTCTCCTCGATCCTCCGCCGGGCCTCCGCCTTCGGCACCTTCCGCATCCGCAACGCGAAGCCGATGTTCTCCGCAACCGTCATGTGCGGGTAGAGCGCGTAGTTCTGGAAGACCATCGCAATGTCGCGCGCGCCAGGCGGGAGGTTGTTCACCACGCGCTCGCCGATCCGGATCTGGCCGTCCGAGATCTCCTCGAGACCCGCGATCATGCGCAGTGCGGTCGTCTTGCCGCAGCCGGACGGTCCGACGAGCACGACGAACTCGCCGTCCTCGACGTCGAGATCGAGCCCGGAGACGGCGCGGAAGCCGTCGCCGTAGATCTTGGTCACGTCGTCGAAGGTGATGCCGGCCACGGCAAGCTCCTATTCCTTCACCGCGCCCGCGGACGCGTTCATGATGCGGCGCTGGAAGACGAAGAAGAGGACCGCGACGGGGATCGTCATCAGCGTCGATGCAGCGAGCTTCAAGGGGTAGCGGTTGCCGGAGCCGAGCTGCCCGGATGCGAGCTGAGCGACTCCCTTCGTCAGCGTGTTGAGGCTCGTGCTCTGCGTCGAGATGATGAAATGCGCGAGCTCGTTCCACGATCCCTGGAACGACAGGATGAAGATCGTGACGAGGGCGGGGCGCGCCATCGGCAGCACGATCGACCAGTAGATGCGGAACAGGCTCGCACCGTCGATCCGGGCCGACTCCTCGACGCTGACGGGGATCGACTCGAAGAAGTTCTTCATGATGAACACGCCGGCGGCGTCGACGAGCAGCGGGACGATCATTCCGTAGTAGGTGTCGTACATCCCGAACTGCCGGATGATCAGGAACTTCGGGATGAGCAGCACGACGCCCGGCACCGCCATCACGGCGACGATCGTCGCGAAGACTGCACCGCGTCCGCGGAACCGGAGACGCGCGAGCGCATAGCCGGCAAGGCTGTCGAGGAACACACGCAGGAACGTGACGCTGAGCGTCACGATCACCGAGTTCTTCACCCACAGCAAGAAGTCCTGGCCCGAGTAGAGCTGGTGGAACGCGCTGGTCGTCGCCGGATGCGGAGCGAGGGAGAGCGGGTTGGCGGTCGCGTCGGGCTCGGACTTGAACGACGTGACGATCGCGATCACGAACGGGAAGATGTAGACGACCGCGAGCGCGAGCAGGAAGCTGTACGTCATCGCGCTTCCAACACGGCGACGCCGCACGGCGCTCGCGTCGCTCCTTGCGCGTGAGCTGCTCACGGCGCGCCTCCCGGCGTGGCCGATGCGACGCGCGAGGCGTTCTGGTCGCCGAGAGCTTGCGTCGGCCCGAAGCGCCGTCGCCGAGGCACCCGGTCGGGACTGCGAGTGGCGAGTCGCGTCACGACCGTGAAGAAGACGATGATCCCGAAGAGGATGAAAGCGATCGCGGCGCCCACGCCCCACTCGTTGCTGTTGAACGAGGTGTTGAACGAGAGGAACGCCGGCGTCAAGGTCGTGTTCGACGGGCTCCCTTTCGTGCCGACGTAGATCTGGTCGAAGATCTGCCACGTGCCGATAAGGCCGAGCGTCACGATTGTGAAGATCGTCGGCCTGATCATCGGCACCGTGATGTGCCGGAACTTGTGCCACTCGGTCGCGCCGTCGAGCGCCGCTGCTTCGTTGAGCGACTCGTCGATGTTCTGGAGCGCTGCGAGAAAGAGCAGCATGAACGTTCCCGACGTGGTGAACACGGCCATGATGATGAAGACGCACATCGCGATGCTCGGTCCGGAGAGCCAATCCCAGTAGCTGACGCCGAGGAAGAACTGGTTGGCGAGGGAGCTCGACTGGTGGACGCCGAACTGGTCGAGGACGACGTGGAAGAGCCCCCGCGGGTCGTAGAACCATGACGGCCCGGTCGCGCCGAAGTACGACAGGAGCTTGTTGATCACGCCCGTCGGCGAAAAGAGAAAGAGGAAGAGAACGGTGATCGCGACCGAGCTCGTGACCGACGGGAAGTAGAAAGCCGTCCGGAAGAAGCCGACGAGCTTGACCCGCTTGTTGACGAGGACGGCGAGGAAGAGCGAGACGGCCGTCTGGATCGGTACGACGAGGAGCACGTAGTAGAGGTTGTTCCGGAGGGACGTGCCGAAGTTGTTCTGATCGAGCCCCGGTGTCGTCAGCAGGTGCCGGTAGTTGGTGAGCCCGACGTAGTGCGCGTTCGCACCGATCGGGCTGCCGTTGCCGTTCCAGTCGGAGAAGCTCACCCACGCCGCCGCGGCGATCGGCAGCACGAGGAACAGGCCGAGGATGACGATCACAGGCGCGAGGAACAGCCAGCCCGCCGCCGCCTGATGCCCGCGGATCCCCGGCTCCCGCAACCGCCACACCGCGAAGCGCGTCGCCACTTCTCGCCTCCCTTCCTCGACCGTTGGCTGTCGGGCGTTGCCCGCCGGCGGCATCGCCGCCGGCGGGCTTCACCGGGTTCGTCGGTCGGACTTCTTACTTCAGGATCGACTGCAGCTCGCCGTTGACCCGGCTCAGGATCGGCTTGGGATCGGACTGTGGCAGCCCCTGCAGTTGCTGGTTGAAGTCGCCGAGCACGGTCGCGATGTCAGGAACCGTCGGGATGCTCTTCGAGTAATCGGCGCCCGCGAGGAAGGCCGCGAACTGCGGGTACAGCTTCTTCCACTCCGCTGCGTCCGCCTTGACCGACGGCATCACGCCGAACGCCTTCGCGTTGCCCATCTCCACCTTGGTCGCGGTCAGGTACGAGATCAGCGCCATCGCGTCGGTCTTGTCCTTCGACGCGGCGGCGAGGCCCCACCCACCGTCGTACTGGAGTGTCCCCTTCCCGGTCGGGCCAGCCGGGAGCTCGACAGCCTTCCAGGGAACGGTCGGGTAGTCGTGCGACATCGCGCCTGAGATCCAGTTGCCCTCGATCGTCATGGCGCACTCCTGCTTCCCGAAGCCCTCGCCGCCCCAGCCGGCGCCGATCTGGTTCGTGAGCTTCATCGAGCCGGCCTTGATCATCGACTTGACGAAGTTGAAGGCGGTGAGGTTGGCCTTGCTGTTGACGGTGGCCGTCTTTCCGTCCTTCGAGACGAGCCAGCCGCCGGCCTGGATCATGAAGACGCCAAGGCGGTGGAACTCAGGGTTGGTGCAGAGGCCGACCTGGCCGGAGCGCGTGAGCTTCTTCGCCACGGCGGCCAGCTGCTTCCAGGTCGTCGGGTAGTCCTTGCTGGTCAGCTTCGCCCGCTTCCAGGAGGCGGTGTTGAGCACGAGCGCGAGCGTCGAGAAGTCCTTCGGCGCTGCGTACAGGTGGCCCTGGTACGTGTAGGCGGCGCGGAGGCTCGGATAGAAGGACTTGACGTTCTTCAGGTTGTCGAGCGGCGCGAGGTCGCCTGCCTTCGCGTACGTCGCAACCTGGTCGTTGCCGAGGTAGAAGATGTCCGGCGGGTTGCCCGACGCGAAGCCCTGGGCGAGCTGCTGCCCGAGGTCGGAGGCCACGATCACGTCCACCTGGATCCCGGTCTGCTTGGTGAACGCCTTGGCGGCGTTGTTGACGGCGAACGTCTCCGCGGGGCCGGAGCTCCCGATCAGAGCGGTGAGCGTCGTTGCCTTCCCACTCTGACGCGAGCCGAGGGCCACGCCGGTCGTGAGGGCCAGCGCTGCGACGACGACGAGTGCGAGCAATGCCCGCCAGCGGGCGCTGCGGGGAATCCGATGCACGTTCACTAGAGAGTTCCTCCTTCGAGCTATCGAGAACGGGCTTGGAGTCGGTCGGGTGCTTGGCCGATCGGCTCCAGGGGGGCGGTCGCGTGCGTCCTCCTGGTTGGAACCGCTTTCAGGAACATGAGCGGCGAGATTACGCCTTCGTCCTCTGAAAATCAAGACACCACCCTTGACTTTGACTCGGCCGCAGGCAAAAGGTTAGGCTGACATGGAAGCGGTTCCGAAATCACCCGCGCGCATCGCCGACGTCGCAGCGCGGGCGGGGGTCGGGATCGCCACCGTCTCGCGTGTTCTCAACGACCGCGGGAACGTCGCAGCGCCGACGCGGGAGCGGGTGCTCGAGGCGATTCGCGCGCTCGAGTACCGGCCGAGCTCGGTCGCCCAGAATCTTTCGCTCAAGCGAACACTCGTGATCGGCGTCGTGCTGCCGTTCCTGACAGAGGCCTCCCCCATCGAGCGAGTCCGCGGCATCGTGACGGCGCTTGCGTCCTCGCCGTACGACCTCGCGCTCTACGACGTCGAGTCTGCTGATCGCCAGCGACGCGCGTTCCGCCTGCTCGCCGACGCCCATCGCACCGACGGCCTGCTCGTCATCTCGCTGATTCCGCCGGACGAGGAGGTTCGACGCCTCCGAGCCGAGTCGATTCCGTGCGTGCTCATCGATGCGCGCCACGACGGGCTCCCGAGCGTCGTGATCGACGATGTCGCAGGTGGCGAGCTCGCGACGAGGTACCTGCTCGAGCTCGGACACCGCCGGATCGCTTTCATCGGCGACAAGCCGATCGATCCCTTCCGCTTCCAGTCGAGCCGCGACCGGACGATCGGGTACGAACGCGCCCTCCAGTCCGCGGGAGTGCCGATTCGCCCCGAGTACGTCCGCGAAGGGACGCAGAGCCGCCACCTCGCCCGGAGCATCGCGGACGAGCTGCTCCGGCTCCCGGAGCCGCCGTCGGCCGTCTTCGCCGCCTCGGACGTCCAGGCGCTCGGCGTGCTCGAAGCCGCGCGCGGCCTTCGGATCGACGTGCCCGAGCAGCTGTCGGTGATCGGGTTCGACGACATCGAGATCGCCTCGTACGTCGGGCTGACCACGGTCCGCCAGCCACTCTTCGAGAGCGGACGCCGAGGCTCCGAGCTCTTGCTTCAGGCGCTCAGGGGCGAACCGCCACCTGCCCGCGTCGAGACACTGCCGCTCGATCTCATCGTCCGCGGCACGACGCGTCCGGCTCGCTGAAACGCCTTGCGGTCGCTCGGCTTAGGGGTTGCCGCCCCAGGGCTCGTCGCCCGCGCCGTCCAGCTGCGCGTTCGTCGAGGTCTCGCGCTCCGGATCACCCAGCCGGTCGGATGACGCACCCGGCGGCGGCGTCGCAACCGGCTTGCCGCCCTCGGCAATCTCCTCGACCGACGTGGCCGCGCGCCGGAACAGACCTTTGATCTTCTTGAAACCGTTGCTCATCGGGCTCGAGGCTAGCTGACGCCCAGTGCTTCGTAGGCTGGGAAGAGCTCGTTCCAGCGGGCCTCGACGTCGCGGAGTTCGCGACCGCTGAGGTAGTCGGCCAGATGCTCGACGTGAAGCTGGATCCCCGCGCCGTAGGCTGGGAGCAGGTTGACGGGCATGCCCCGATTTTCCCAGACCAGCCTGGTCTGAGCGCCCTCGGCAATCAGCTGGACCTCGATCACAGTCCGCTCCGGCTGGCCGGGCTGGGGATCGGGATCGCGCATCGTCAACAGCAGGCGCTGCGGAGGCTCGCACGCCTCGACCCGCCCCGTGCGCTCTCCCGCGACGGCGATGCGCAGCCGGAACTCGCCCCCGTGAGCAAGCTCGCCCTCGACCTCGCCGTACCAGCGGGCGAGTCGATCGGGATCTGTGAGTGCTCCCCAGAGGTCATCGACCCCGGTGTCGAGGCGATCTTCCATCCGCACGACGCCCTGGCCATCGACGGAATGGAGACTCCCCAGAACGGATGCGTCGGCAGTCATCTAGATCCTCCTCTAGTCGCGCTTTCCCGGGTCTCGACGAGGCGAAGGGTTCGGCCGCTGCGCCCCACCGTCCATGCTTAGACGGCAGAGTGGCCACGAAGTCATCGGCCTTGAGGCAAGGCCCGGGCGACCAAGGTGCCTGACACCGGTGGTGTGCCAGGCACCCGATCGCCGACGCGCGCTCCCCCTACTTCAGCTTCACGACGGTGAGAAGCTTGTGCGCACTCCACGAGCCGCCGCCTCGCGGGGTCATGAAGCTCCCCGACATCTTGAAGGCGGTCGCTGACCCGGTATAGGTCGCCCCCGCGCCTACGACCCCGAAATTGATCGCGCCGCGGTGGACCTGACCCGTGATGCCGTACTTCCCTTTCGGGTTCGAAAGGCTGATCGACCCTGTCAGCCCGCCTTGCGGAGACTGCTTCCAGGTCAGAGTGAACTTGCCGGCGAACGCGCCGCTGTAGGTTCCGGACCACGTGCCGCCCAGGTGCAGGGTCGACGGGCTGGACGGAGTGGCCGTGGCGAACGCAGCGGTGGCAGTCGAAAGGGCGACGAGAACAGTGACCCCGACGAGACGACTCACGATGGACCTACGCATTGGTACTCCTCTGACGTGGGCTGGATGCACCAGCGACGGTAGGGCCCTCCGGAGGATGCGGAAAGAGGGAGATCCCTACGAAATCGCCGCGTGCGTACGCGTCGCAACAGCGGCCATCAGTCCTGCAATCGCGATCCCGATCGATGCGCAAAGAAGCCGTGCCTGCGCTCGAGTCGTCAACCAGCATGGGATCTCCCGCCGACTCGACAAACAACCATCGGGCTCCCATTGACATGCTCTTCGCTCGAGCGTACGGTCGCGCCACAGCGGGTCGAGTCGGGCGAATCGCCTCGGGCAGCCACACGGATAGGTGGTCCCCAGCGACGGCAAGCTCCTCTTTGCTCGCGGGTGAGGCTCTATTCCTGCGGGCAGGAGGCACCGGCGTGCGGCGGTCGGTCGATCGTGAGTCATATCTCGGGCGGCGCGAGGGCTCGACAAGATGGCGAGCATGCCTCGGCGCGTAGGGCGAACTTCGCTTCTAGCCCTGGCGGTTCTCGTCGCGCTCGTCGTCGGCTTGATCTCGGCTGGGGCAGTGGCCGGTTCGGGCGGCGGCGTGAAGATCCGCGAACAATCTGCTGTACATCGCGCCGCTCGGGACAGAACCGTGGCCGATATGCCCGACGACTTCTCGGGCCCGCAGGTTCACTTCTTGTACATCGTGCCCGCGGACGGAATCGACGGCCAGCTGGACACGAACGGGACGATCGAGCAGTCGATCGCTCGGATCCAGCACTGGTTCATCGCCCAGACAGGAAACCAGGCTTTGCGTATCGACACCCGCGAGGGGGTTCCCGACATCACGTTCGTGCGGATGCCCCAGTCGGATGCGCAGGCAACGAGCGTCAACCCGTGGCCGCTGTGGGTCATCGGCGAGGATCTCGTCGCGGACGGGTTCAACGACCCGGCAAAGGTCTACGCGGCGTTCTACGACGGACACAGCGCGTGGGCTTGCGGGGGAGCGAAGTCGCCGGCGCTGCCGAAGCTCGGGGCGATGTACCTGAAAGGATGGCCGACCGGTGATCCGGCCCAATGCAACGGGTTCGGGGCGGGCACCGAGCACCCGGCTTACTTCGATATCGGGCTACTGCATGAGGTGTTGCACTCGCTCGGTTTCGCACCGGGTTGCGCCCCCCACGTAACCCAGGTGGACCACGTCAATGACAGCCCCACCGACCTCATGTATGCGCCTGACGCGACACACACCGCGTACTGGGATGTGTCGCACGCCGTTCTCGACTTCAACCACGACGACTACTACCAAGCACATATCCCAGGATGTCTCGACCTCGCAGACAGTCCCTACCTTGTGAACGTCCACAACGTCTCCGTGACGGTGATCGGCCCCGGCTCTGTGACCAGTAGCCCCGCGGGGATCGACTGCACCGATACGACGTGTGCCGGCACGTTCCCTGATTCGGTCACGCTCACTGCCACACCGACTGCGGGCATGACCTTCGGCGGCTGGACAGGAACATGCACCGGAAGGACGTCGACCTGCGCGATCCCAAACGGCGGAAGCGTGACCGCAACGTTCACCCAGCGCGCCAGTCCCTCGCAGAAGTGCACTGTCCCGAACGTCAAGGGCAAGACACTAAGCGCCGCACGTCAGGCGCTTCGAGCGAACCACTGCGGCACCGGAACGATCCGCCGAACTTACTCGGCGACGATCAAGACCGGGCGCGTCATCTCCCAGAGCCCCGCTGCGCGGAAGCGCCTTCCGACAGGTGCCAAGATCAACCTCGTCGTCAGTCGCGGTCCGAGACCATAGTCGGTGCGTCCGCTGGGCCACGGCACCGAAAGCCCGTAACTCTCAGCCGGGTGAGTGCTACACGCTGACTTCGGCGACGCGGCGCCGCAGGAAGCGGCGCTCGGGCTCGGTGCCCGCAAGCTCGAGGGCCCGTTCGTACGCCGCTCGCGCCTCGTCGGTCCGGCCGAGACGCCGCAGCAGGTCGGCACGTGTCGAGTGGAAGTACTGGTAGCCGTCGAGCTCGAGCCGATCGACGAGGGCGAGCCCTGCCTCCGTCCCCGCAGCCTCGGCCACGGCGATCGCGCGGTTCAGCTCCACGACCGCCGAGCCGGTCAGCAGGACGAGCTCGCCGTACAGCGCGGCGATCTGCGACCAGTCGCGCGGGGCCTCCATGTGGAGCGACGCGATCGCCGCCTGGATCACGTACGCGCCCTGGCCCTGCAGCGCGAAGGCCCGGGCAAGCGCCTCGCGCCCATGCGCGATCCGGGCGGCGTCCCAGCGCGACCGGTCCTGGTCTGCGAGCAGCACGAGCTCGCCGTCCTGGAAGCGGGCGTCGCGGCGCGCGTCGTCGAGCAGCATCAGAGCCTGGAGCCCGTGCACCTCGGGCTCGTCCGGCATCAGCTCGGTGAGTGCCGCACCGAGCCGCAGGGCCTCCGCCGCCAGGTCGACGCGGCCGCCGTAGCCCTCGTTGTAGATCAGATAGACGACCGCAAGGACGGCGCGAAGCCGCTCGGGCAGCAGATGACCGGTCGGAACGCGGAAGGGAATGCCCGCATCTCTGATCTTCAGCCTCGCCCGCGAGAGCCGCCGCTTCATCGTCTCCTCGGGAACCAGGAAGGCGCGGGCGATCTCCTCCGTGCGAAGCCCGCCGAGCGTGCGCAAGGTCAGCGCGACCTGGGCTTCGAGCCCGAGCGCCGGATGGCAGCAGGTGAAGATCAGCTCCAGCCGCTCATCCGGAAAGCTCGTCTCGTCCATCTCGTCCTCCACGGCCTCGGGCACCTCGAGTAGGCGCGTCTTCTCGGCGAGCGTGCGGTCGCGGCGCAGGCGATCGATCGCGCGGTTGCGGGCCGTGATCGTCAGCCACGCGCCCGGATTGGGCGGCGTGCCGTCCCGAGGCCAGCGCTCGGCAGCGACCGCGAACGCCTCCTGAGCGGCCTCCTCGGCGAGGTCGAAGTCGCCGAGGTAGCCGACCAGGTTCGCGAGGACGCGGCCCCACTCGTCGCGGAAGACCTGCTCGAGCAGCGCCTACCTCTCGACCAACGGCCGCACCTCGACGGCGCCGCCCATTCGCGCGGCCGGGATCCGTGCCGCGAGCTCGAGCGCCGCGTCGAGATCGTCCGTCTCGATCACGAGGTAGCCGCCCACGTGCTCCTTCGCGTCGATGAAGGGACCGTCCGTGAGCAGCGTCTCGCCGTTCTCGACGCGTACGGTGGTCGCGGTCTCGATCGGCTGCAGCTGCGCGCCGCCGACGACGCCGGGCAACCGCGCGATCGCGAGGTATTCGTCGACGATCGCCTGCCGCTCGTCCTCGGAGAGCCGCTCGAACTCTTCCAGCGAGCGGCCGGGATAGTTCTGGAACAGGTACTTCAAGGTGACCTCCTTCGCAGCGTGTGCTCCTCCCTACGACGAACGCGGACGGCGCGAGGGGACACTCCTCGTCCCCCGGAGCGCCTCCGGCCCGTCGACGAGAAAGGCGACCACGTGAGAGTGGCATACAGACGCCACTCGCCGACGGGCGGAAGCGGCGTCCCTCGTGTCAGCTCACCTCCGGCGGCACGTTCAAGTTGAGGCGGAAGAGGTTGTCCGGGTCGTACCGGCGCTTCACCTCGGCGAGGCGCTCGAGGGTCGCCGGCGGGTAGGCGCGGCGGACACCTTCGGCCCCTTCGTCGCCGAGGAAGCCGACGTAGGCAGCCGTTGTCGTACCCGCGGCGAGCGCGTCCAGCAGGCCGTTCGCCCAGGCCTCGTGCTCGTCGCCCTCTTCGGAGCGCTCGTACATCGCGGCGACGTTCACCATCAGCTTCGCCCCCCGGTGGCCGAACGCGGTCGCGTCGTCGGGAACACGGGCCACCGCTCCGCCGAGGACGCGCAGCTGGACGCCCGCCATCGGGGCAGTCGCGGTCTCGAGGTGCTCGAGGATCGCCTCCGGCCCAGCCGCCGGGAGCGTGTCGACGAGGACGTTCGTCCCCGCGGTGAAGGCCGTCGGCGGGGCCTCCGGGCCCGCGTAGATCTGCGGGTAGCGGATCGGCCGGACCATGTCGGCGAGCGGGCTCGCGAGAGCGCGGATCGGCGCGATCGCACGCTCACCGGCCGCCGCCTCACCCGCGTAGACCATCAGGGCGATCACGACCGGCTTGCCGTGGTGCTCCGCAGGGATGAACGGCAGCGGCGGCGCCTTCGCGACGTTCGCGATCACCGAGAGCTCCTCGGGCGCTGCCTCGGCCGCGGCAACCAGTCCGCTGATCACGTCGACGCTCGCCGGAAGCATCAGCATCCCGCCGACGACCTCGTCGATCTCGTGGAGCCGGAACCGGAGCCTGGTCGCGACCCCGAAGTTGCCGCCGCCGCCCCGGAGCGCCCAGAAGAGGTCGGCGTGAGCCTCCCCGTCTACCTGGAGCAGCCCGCCGTCGGCGGTCACGACCTCGGCCGCGAGCAGGTCGTCGATCGTGAGCCCGTTCTTTCGCGTCAGGTAGCCGAAGCCGCCGCCCAGGGTGATCCCACCGACGCCGACGGAAGGCGTGTCGCCGAAGCCGGTGGCGAGGCCGCGCTCGCCGGTCGCCGCGGTGTAGTCGCCGGCCGTGACCCCGGCTTTGCGCCCACGCGGCCCGGCCGTCGGCGTCGATCTCGACCGCATTCAGCGCCGAGAGGTCGAGGACGATCCCGCCTTCGGACGTGCCGTGCCCCGCGCGGCTGTGGCCGCCGCTCCGCACCGCGAGCTCGGCGCCCGTCTCCCGTGCGTGCGTCACGACACGGGCGACGTCGGCTGCATCGGCGGCCCGGACGATCGCCGCGGGCCGGCGGTCGAAGCCGGTGAAGAAGACGCGGCGCGCGTCGTCGTAGGCGGAGTCGTCCGGGCCGATCACCTCGCCGTTCACGTCGGCGCGGAGGTTGGAGATCTGGATGTCTGCTGTGGTCTTCACATGTCCTCCTTCGATCTACCGGTACGGGCTGTGCCCGACCGCAGGGAATCTCACGCCGCCTCCTCGAGGGCGGTCGCCACGTCCACCGGCGTCGCGCTCGAAGCCGCCTTCGGCTTCGACTCGACGAAGGCGGCGGCGAGCGCCGCTCCGGCGAGCGCGAGGCCGATCACGGCGTAGAAGGCGACCTGGAAGCCGTGCGCGAGCGCCGGTCCGCTGAAGGCGCCGACCGCGCGGCTGTGTGCGTAGTGGCTGGTCGCGGTGGAGGCAATCGTGGTCATGGCCGCAAGCCCGACGGCGCCGCCGATCTGGCGGCTGGTGTTGATCAGCCCCGACGCGACGCCCGCGTCGGCGGGCTGAACACCCGTGAGGCCCGCGATCGTGACCGGGACGAACGAGAGCGCGAGCCCGATCCCGCTGACGAGCAGCCCGGGGAAGACGTTCCAGAAGTAGTGACCGTCGGCGGGCATCCGGACATAGAAGGCCCCGCCGGCTGCGGTGAGCAGCAGTCCGGCGCTCAGCACCGGACGTGCGCCCAGCCTGGTCGTCAGCGCCTGGCCGACGTTCGCGACGGCGACGATCGTGGCTGCGATCGCGATGAAGGCGACGCCGGTCTGGATCGCCGAGTACCGCAGGACTTCCTGCAGGTACAGCGTGAGCAGGAAGAACTGGCCGAAGGAGGTCGCCCCGACGACCAGCATGATCGTGTTCGCGGCCGAGAGCGTCCGCAGGCGGAAGATCCGCAGCGGCAGGAGCGGCGCAGGTGACCGCGCCTCGATGCCGACGAACACGACGATCAGCGCGGCTGCGGCCGCGAGCAACTCGACGGTCTCGGCGTTGCTCCAGCCGTGCTGGCCGGCACGCGTGATCGCATACACGAGCACCATCAGTCCGGCCGTGATCGAGCCGGCACCGAAGACGTCGAAGTGCCGGTGCGCGAGCGCGGCCCGGCTCTCGCTCACGAGCCACGGGCTGACTGCGAGAACGGCCGCGCCGACGGGCAAGTTGACGAAGAAGATCCACGACCAGCTCAGGTACGAGGTGAGGACACCGCCGAGCAGCACGCCGACAGCGCCGCCGATGCCGGACGCCGCACCCCACACGCCGAGCGCGACGTTCCGCTCGCGCCCCTCTCGAAAGGTGGTGACGATGATCGACAGCGCCGCCGGCGCGAGGAGCGCACCGCCGAGCCCCTGCAGCGCCCGCGTGCCGATCAGCGCTCCTTCCGACCAGGCGAGCCCGGAGAGCAAGGAGCCGAGCGTGAAGACCCCGACGCCGGCCATGAACAGCCGCCGACGTCCGAGCAGGTCGGCAAGCCGGCCGCCCAGCAGCAGCGTGCCGCCGAACAGGATCGAGTAGGCCGTGATCACCCACTGCAGGCTCTCCTGGGAGAAGTGCAGGTCGTGCTTGATCGAGGGCAGGGCGACGTTCACGACCGAGACGTCGACGATGACCATGAACTGCGCGACAACCGTCACCGCGAGCACAAGCCAGCGCGTCCGCTCCGAAGTGGCAACGAGTTTCGCTTGCATCGTTCCTCCTTAGGCGTTCGTGTACGTCGAGGCCACGAACGAGCCGCACCCGAGGGGACAGCGAGCAGAGCGTTCGCTACAGTGATCGAGATGATCGTGCGCTGCAGCTCCCGCTGGTCGTGGTCGCGCTAACGCGGCCCTAGCTTCTGCATGCGCAGTGGGCCGCCGACGAGCGGCCCGTTTCGTCTCTGGGACACGATCGCTCGCGGCGGCCGCCAGGCCGACCAAGGAGGAATGCGTCCCATGTCAGCTCTCACCGATTCCGCGTCACGCTCGCTTCACTCGACGGAGCAGCGAAGCGCCGAGCTCGAACGCGCGGTGCGCAGCAATCCCGCGGCCTTCCGGATCCTGACGGGTGACCGCCCCACCGGCCCGCTGCACATCGGCCACTACTTCGGCACGCTCGAGAACCGCGTGCGCCTGCAACAGCTCGGCGTCGAGCTGCTCGTCCTGGTCGCCGACTACCAGACGATCACCGACCGCGATTCGCCGGACAGCCTCCCGACCGACGTCGAAGGGCTCATCGCCGACTACCTCGCCGTCGGCGTCGACCCAGAGCGCGCAGTCATCTTCGCGCACAGTCAGATCGCCGAGCTCAACGAGTTGATGATCCCGTTCCTCAGCCTCGTCAGTGTCGCCGAGCTCGGGCGCAACCCGACAGTCAAGGACGAGATCGCGCTCGCCGGGGGCAGCTCGACGTCGGCGCTGATGTTCACCTACCCCGTCCACCAGGCGGCGGACATCCTCTTCTGCCGCGCGAACCTCGTCCCGGTCGGCAAGGACCAGCTCCCGCACCTGGAGCTCGCCCGCACGATCGCCCGCCGCTTCAACGAGCGCTACAGCCCCGAACGGCACTTCTTCCCACAGCCCGAAGGGCTGCTCAGCCGCGCGCCGCTCCTCCTCGGACTCGACGGTCAGAAGATGAGCAAGAGCCGCGGCAACGCGATCCCGCTCGCCGTCGGCGAGGACGAGACCGCACGCCTCGTGCGGAGCGCAAAGACCGACGGCCACCGTCGCATCACCTACGAGCCCGATCGCCGGCCCGAGGTCGCCAACCTGCTTCAGATCGCCGCGCTCTGCCAGGACCGCCCGCCGGACGAGATCGCCGACGAGATCGCCGACCGCGGGGCGGCGGCGCTGAAGTCACTCGTCACCGACTCGCTCAACGCCCACCTCGCACCGATCCGCGAGCGGCGCCGCGAGCTCGTGAACGCATCCGAGTACCTCCGCTCCGTCCTCCGGGCCGGCAACGAGCGAGCCCGCGAAATCGCCGCCGCCACGCTCGATGGCGTCCACGAGCTCATGCACACCGACTACCGAGCCACAGGAGCTCAGACGAGCGGCCGGTCGACCACATAGCGCCAGGCGCGGCGGATCCAGGTCATTGCGCGCATGCCGTCCGCACCGCTTCGTAACCGGCTTCGTCGATCGCGGCGACGAGGGCCGAATCGTCGAGGCTCTCGCCCGAGATCCGGACGAGCTTCGTGTCGAGATCGACGTCGACCGAGTCGACGCCGGCGACGGCGGTGACTTCGGCCGTGATCGCAGCCCGGCAGTGGCCGGAGCTGATGCCGGGAACGGAGTAGGTGATCGTCTCGTCCATCGGGTTCTCCTCGTGGGCCCTAGCGGGGCGTCGTGTAGGCGAAGGGGTGATGGAAGACGTCGAGCGCTCGGCTCCGGGGTGCCGCGATCGAGAAGCGGTCGCCGGCGCCGATGTCCTCGACGACGACGAACAACTCGTCACGGCTCAGGTCCCAGTAGAGGGCGACGTCGAAGTCGTGGTTTCTGCGGTGTGCCAGCTCGGTCATCTCGTTCCCTCCTTCGTATGCGATGGGACGAGGATGCGCCGCGCAGGCGCGAGCGGCCACGTGGGGCGCCCGAAGGAAAGACCGCAGGGTTTGGTCAGGCGCCGGCGGCGACCGGCAGTTCGCCCTCGGCAAGGGCAGCGGCGAGCTGCGTGCGCGAGGCGACGCCGAGCTTGCGGAAGGCGTTCGAAAGGTGCATCTCGACCGTGCGGAGCGTGACGAAGAGCGCCTGTGCGATCTCGCGGTTGGAGAGGCCCTCCGCGGCCATCGCGGCGATGCGGCGCTCGCTCGGCGTCAGCGCGGCCGCCCCGGTCCGAACGACGCGGCGGGGGCGGGCTCCGGTCGCGATCAGCTCCTCGTGTGCCTGCTCGGCGAGGAGCGTGGCGCCGCTCCGCTGCGCGAGGTCGAGTGTCTCCCGCAGATGTTCGCGCGCTTCGGCGCGGTGGTTTGCCCGGCGCAAGGCGGCGCCGAGGTTGGCGAGTGCGTAGGCGTGCTCGAGCCGTGCCGGCGACGGCCCGAGCACCGCGACTGCCTCACGGATGTGGGCAATACCGTCGTCGCCGCCCTGGATCAGGCCGAGTATCCGGAGGGAGCGGCCGAGTGTGCGCGGCGCTCCCCAGGCGCGCGCGAGCTCGACCTCTTCCTGCGCCAGCGCAAGCGCCTCCTTCGTCTCGCCCAAGGCGTGGTGCTCGAGCGCCGCGAGCGACCGCCAGGCGGGGTAGGAGGCAGGCGGGTTGGTGTGGCCGAAGGCGGTCAGCGCCTGCCCGAGTTCGAGCGCGTGCCCGAGCGCGGCGTGGTGGTCGCCACGCGCGGCCGCGACGAGCGTGCGGGCGCGGAGGAGCGGCGACCGCGAGAACGCGTCCGGTGCCACGCTCGCCTCGACGGCGTCGAGCAGCCCCGCCGCCTCGTCGATCGAGCCGCGCTCGACGAGAATCTGCGCCAACCAGCCGTGCGACGCCGGGCGGAACCAGACGTTCCGATCCGGGAGCGCCTCGAGCGCGGCGCGCCCGTCCGCCTCGGCCTCGACCAGTGCGCCGCGCGCGTATTGGAAGATCGCGCGGGTCATCGAGAGGCTCGAGAAGTGGAAGACTGCGCCGCGCCTGCGCACGTCGGCGAGCGTCGCGTCGAGCAGGCGGACGCCCTCGTCGAGGCGGTCGGTGTGGAGGAGCGCGTACGCACCGCCGGTGTAGTTGCGCGCGCGCTCCTCGTCGGACATGGCTGTCAGCGCCGCGAGCGCGGTCGCCGCGGCGCGCTCGGCGTCGCCGCCGCCGACGGCCTCGTGGTAGGCCTGCCCGGCGAGCAGCACCCTCGCCCCCGGGCCCTCGTCGAGCGACACGTCGATCCGTGCCAGCAGCTCTCGCGCGCGCCTGTACTGCGAAGGCAGCCGCGTCGCGTTGACGATCAACTCCGCCTCCAACCGGTGTCGCAGCTCGACGTCGAGATCCGGATGCTCGGCAAGCGCGCGCTCGAGCACCTCGACTCCCTGCTCCTCTTCGCCCGCCCAATACAGGCCGTGCCCGAGCGCCAGCAAGGCCTCGGCGTGCCGCTTGGGCTCGCGCAAGAGGGAGACGGCATCCCGGAGGTGGGCGATGACGGTCGCGGCGCCGACGTTCGCCTCGACACTCGTCAGCTCGAGCAGCAGTTCGCCCCGCTCCTCGTCGCCCAGCGGCTCTTCGAGCGCCCGCGACAGGTAACGCACCGCGCTCTCGAGACCTGCCTCGGCGGCGGCACGGCGGGCCGCCTCGCGCAGCAACTGGGCCGCGCCGGTGACGCTCTCGGGCGGTGAGAGCAGGAGCTGCGCCGCGACCTGCTCCGGCGGCGCGGCCAGCTTGGCGAGCAACTCGGCCGCCCGCGCGTGGTCGGCCTCCCGCTCCGGTGCGGGGATGCTCTCGTAGACGGCGTTGCGGACGAGTGGGTGCACGAACGAAAACGGTGGCTCCGACTGCAACAGGTCCACCCGGGCGAGCGCAGCCGCGGCAGGTGCGATCTCCCGCCGTTCGAGCTCGGCCAGGCCCGCCGCCTGCTCGCGCTCGGCGCGGTCGCCGAGCACGGCGACGGCACGCGCAAGTCGTGCTGCCTCCGGCGGCAGGCGGCCCAACCGAAGGCGGACGGAGCGGGTCACGGCGTCGGGAGCGAGCCGGTCGACGACCGGCACCGACGCAGCAACCGGCGCGACGTCCTCGGCGGCGAGCGTCCGCAGCAGTTCGCGCAGGAGCAGCGGGTTGCCGCCCGTGGCGGCATGACAGGCAAGGGAGAACGCCTCCTCGGCGTCGGCGCCGAGCTCGTGCTGGACGAGCTCGGCGACCGAGGGTGCGCTCAGCGCGTTGGGTCGCACGATCGCAGTCGCGGGATCCGCCAGCAGCTCGGCGAGCAGCGGATGCTCCTCCTCGACCGGACGCAGCGTCGCCAGCACGCACACCGGCACGCCCTCGAGCCGGCGCGCCAGGTAGGCGAGCCAGCGGAGCGACGGCGGATCCGACCACTGCACGTCGTCGATCGCGACCGCGAGCGGTCGCGACTCCGCCAGATTGACCGTCAGCCAGTAGAGCCCGTGCAGGAGCGAATAGACGTCTTCTTCGGTCGTCTCGACGCCTTCGCCTGACCTGAACAAGCGCGCCGCCTGCCCTGCGGCGCCGCCGAGCAGCCGTGACTGCTCCTCTTCGGGAGCTGCCGCGACCACCGCCTCGAACAGCTGCCGGACAACGCCGAACGAGAACGCCGCTTCGAGCTCGCTCGCACGCGCAGAGAGAACCGTCAGGCCCGAGGCCGCCACGCGCGCCCGCCCCTCCGCGAGCAGCGACGTCTTGCCGATCCCCGCCGGCCCCTCGATCACGACCAGCTTCCCGGCGCCGCTCTGAGCGCCGCCGATCGCCGCGTCGACCGCGGCCAGCTCTTCCGCGCGCTCGAGCAGGGCCGGCTGCTCGCCTCGCCACGGGCGCACCGCCCGCGGCTCCGCGAACGCCTGCGGCAACCCGTCCGCGGCGACCTGCTGGAGCCGCTCCGGCTGCTCGAAACCCGCCAGCCGAACCTCGCCGACGTCGCTGAACCCGATCCCGTCCGGCGGGTCGGCCGCGACGACCGCATGCGTCGCGCTCGAGACGAGGACCTGACCTCCGTGTGCGGCATCGCAGACACGCCGGCCGCGGTGGACCGCGATCCCGACGTAGCCGCCACGGTCGAGGGTCGCCTCGCCCGTGTGCAGCCCCATGCGTACGCGCACCTCTGCATCCGCGGGCCACTGCTGCTCCGCGAGCACCCGCTGGGCGGCCACCGCAGCCGCAACCGCGCCGCCGGCGCTCGAAAAGACGGCGAGCAGCGAATCGCCGGTCGCGTCGACCTCCGCCCCACCGCCCGCCTCGACCGCCTCCCGCAACAACTCGCGCTGCCGCGTCAGCAACCCGCCGTAGCGCTCACGTCCGAGCCGCTCGAGCAGCCTCGTCGAGCCTTCGATGTCCGTGAACAGGAACGTGACCGTGCCCTGCGGCAGCGATCCCTCGCTTCCCATGCGCTCGACCATAGCCCGAAAGTCTGCGGCTTTTCCTACGGGGGCTCCACATCGCGGCCGCACCCCTCTGCAAGCGACCTTCTGGGCAGGCAATCCACCCGCGAGAAGGAGACGACCATGCATCACCGCCACACCGCCCCGCAGGAGCAGCCCGCAGCCGGCCAGGAGCAGACCCACAAGCGGCTCCTGCCGCTGCTGCTGGTCGCCCAGTTGATGGTGATCCTCGACATCACCGCGGTGAACATCGCGATGCCGAGCCTCGCCCGCGATCTCAAGATCAGCGGCGCGACGATCAGCTGGACGATCACGGCCTACTCGCTCGTCTTCGGCAGCCTGCTCCTGCTCGGCGGCCGCGCCGCCGATCTGCTCGGCCGCCGCCGCATGTTCCTCACCGGACTCGGCATCTTCACCGCCTCGTCCCTCGCGTCCGCGACGGCCGGTTCCGCGGCCGCGCTCTTCGCCGCCCGCGCCGGCCAGGGAGTCGGTGCCGCGATGCTGTCCCCGGCCGCCCTCTCCATCATCACCGGCACGTTCCACGGGCAGGCACGCGCCAAGGCGCTCGCCGCCTGGGGCGCGGTCGGCGGTGCCGGCGCCGCGCTCGGCGTCCTCCTCGGCGGCGTGCTCACGCAGGTCGGCGACTGGCGGCTGATCTTCTTCGTCAACCTCCCCGTCGCCGCGGCACTCGCCTTCGGAGCCCGCAGGATCGTGCCCGCGGACGAGGAGAAGCCCCGCTGGCGCGGCCTCGACGCGCGCGGTGCAGCCCTCGCAACCGGCAGCCTGGCCGCGATCGTCTACGCGATCACCCAGGCCGACCAGGCCGGGTGGATCTCCGTCCAGACGCTCGGCGTCGGCGGCGCCGGAATCGTCGGCCTCGCTGCCTTCGCTGCCCTCGAGCACCGCACCGCTCAGCCGCTCCTGCGCATCGAGCGCCTCCGCGACCGGGCCGTCGGCGGCGGCCTGCTGCTGTGCCTGGTCAACGCCGGGCTCATGTTCGGGCTGTTCCTGCTCAGCTCGCTCTACCTGCAGCTCGCGCTCGGCCGCGGCCCACTGGCGACCGGTCTCGCGTTCATCCCGCTGGCCCTCGCCGCCGGCAGCGGCGCCCACGTCGCCGGCCACCTGATCAACCGGCACGGCCTTCGCTGGTCGACCGCTCCGGCGCTCGCGCTGGCCGCAGGCGGGCTGCTGCTCCTCTCCCACGTCCCGGCCCACGGCAGCTACCTGCGCGACATGCTCCCCGGGATGCTCATGGCCGGCTTCGGACTCGGTCTGTCCGGAACCGCGATGGCCGTCGGCGTCCTCACCGGCGCCCGCCACGACGAGGCCGGAATGATCTCCGGTGCCAGCGCAACCGGCCACGAGCTCGGCGGCACGCTCGGCATCGCGATCTACGCCAGCATCGCGACGGCCGCAAGCGGCGGCATCTTCGTCGGCCCTGCCGCAGCAGCCGGGATCGCACACGCGTTCCTGGTCGCCGGCTACGTTGCCTTCGGCGCCGGCGTCGCAGCGATCGTCCTGCTGCCCGCCGCGAAGACGTTCCTGCCGAAGCTTCGGCTCAACCCGCAGGCGATCGCCGCCCATTGACGCTGATCCGCGGGCACCGGCTCAGCGCGAGCCGGTGCCCGCACTGCGGCGGAGCGCGGCTGAGGCGCCGTCCCAGCGCCAGAGGTTCTCGGGCGTGACGTGCGTGCCGCCGACCCAGCGGTCGATGCCGAGCAGGTCGACACGGTCTGCTTTCGAGGCGAGCACGCGCTCGCCGTTGCTCGTCAGCTTCAGGGGAATGCGCGCGAAGAGTTGGGCGTCGCTGAGCGGTGGAGCCTCCGGAAGGGCTTGGCCGTCTTGCGTCTCGACGAGCCGGTTCGAGCCCCGGCCGAGTGTCGAGAGCACCCGGTAGAACCAGGCATCCCCCAGGAACGTCGAGTCTTCGAGGTCTTGCGCCGCGAGAAACGCTTCCGACGGTGTGCGGGCGCCGTCGGCGATCGTCTGCAGTGCGTGCTGCTCGTTGCCGGAGAGCCCGTTGCTCGCGCCCGGGAGCTCCTCGAGCAGTCGCCGCAGCGCCGCGGGCAGCAACGGCAGCTGCGGCGATCCAGCGGCGGCCCACTCGGCGAGCGCCGTCGGCTCGGGCGCCCGGAACGCCTCCCACACGGTCGCCGCAGCGTCGAGCACGTCTGTAGCCGCGACCTGCCGGCCCGGCCACAGCGTCTCCAGCTCGGTCGCGGTGAGCTCGCCCAGACCACGAAAGGAAGACTTTCCCGGGAACGAGTCGACGACGATCAGCTCGGGCGAGCGACCGGCCTCGCGCGCCAGTGCGAGCGCGTCGACGAGTTGCAGCTGGTCGTAGAGATCGTGCTCGAACCAGAACACGACCTGTCGTCCAGCGCGCAGAGCTTCGAGCAGTTGTCGATCACGCCGCTCGAGCGAAGAGAGGATCGCTCGCCGGTTCCCCCAGCCGCAGCCGGACAGGAATTCCGCGCGAAGACTCAGCAGCTCCCGACGCGGCAGCGCCGGCACCGGCCCCTCGTGAAGCACGTCCTGCCACGCCAACACCGCGCCGCCGAGCCCCGTCTGACGAAGCGTGTTCCCGGCACTCTCGCCGTTCGTGACATGCAGCAGCGCCGGACGCGCGTCCGACTCCCGGCCCCGCCGCGCCAGATACGCCGCACCGCACGTGCAGTGGTCGAGCGACTCGCAGGCGCAGCCGACGACGCGCGCAAGCTCTTCCCGCATCCGCCGCAGGCCGGCGATGCGCGAGTCGATCTCGTCGATCTTCGCCGCCATCCGCACGCGCAACGCCTCCGACGGCGACTGAGACCGGCGTGACGCCTTGAGGTATTCGGCGATCTCCGCGAGCGTGAAGCCGACTGCCTGCGCCTCCTTGATCGCGCGCAGGAACGTCACCGTCTCGCCGTCGTAGCGGCGATGCCCGCTCGGCTCGCGCTCGGGCTGCGGCAGCAGGCCCCGGCGCTCGTAGTAGCGGAGCGTCTCGACGTGCACACCGGCGCGTGCAGCGACTTCGCCGACTCTCATGCGCCGACTATAGACCCGTACCAAGGTACGGAAATCAAGCCGCTGCCGGCTCTCGTTACTTCCTCGGAGCTGCGCGTCGCGCCTGAGCCTCGGCGTTGGCGGCGACCGCCGCCTGGATCAACTTCTTGAACGCGGCCTCGTCGAGCTGCTCGCCTACGCGAATGTCGATCGCGCGGCGCGTGTTCCCCTCGAGACTGGAGTTGAACAGCTTCGTGGGGTCCGGCAGGGAGGCGCCCCGGAAGAAGGTCAGCTTCACGACCTGCTTGTACGACTCCCCTGTGCACACGCCGCCGTCGTGAGACCAGACCGGAGTTCCTCCGGAACTGGGCTTCTCCCATTTCCATTCTTCCTGGATCTCGGGGTCCGCGTCGTGGATGAGCCCGCGAACGCGGGCGAGCGTCTCGCCCCTCCAGTCACCGAGCTCCTCGATCTTCTTCGTGATCTTCTTCGACGCGGTCGCGCCGTCCGAATCCGTCATCGTGCCTCCATCTCTCCGTGGTCGAGCGGTGGCCGAGCGCCGATCGATGGCGCCCGGCCCTCGCTCCCGTCTCACACTGCGATCTTCTGAAGCACCGCGTCGATGCGTGCGAAGCCCGCCTTCGCGCCCTTCTCGACGCCGTACTGCATGGTCGTGTCGCGCTCCGCCGTCGTCGCGAAGCGCATCGTCTGCGTCAGCCTCGTCTGCTCGCCGAGGTCTTCGAACTCGAGCGTCTGCAGGTGGTTCTGGAACGTCTGCACGAGGCGCGACGGCGGCTCCACCTCGCGGAACTCCCCCTCGACGACGCCGTGGGCGGTGCGGAACCGGTACGTGCCGCCGGGACGGACGTCCATCTCCTCGACGACCGTGTCGCTCCCCCACCATTCCGGGATCAGCTGCGGATCCGTCCAGACGGAGAAGACGTGGGCGCGTGGTGCGTCGAAGGTCCGCTCGACGCGGATCTCGAGCTCGTTCGGGGCGGTGACGGTGGTGGTGCTCATCGTGCTCCTTTCGTGCGTTCGACGACCTGCGCGAAGCGATCGAGCCGCTGCAGCCACGTGCTGATGCCCTCGAAGGCGTAGGGCACGAGCATGCATCTGCGGACGCGGCCGACCTTCTCGGTGGTGACGAGCTCCGCCTCCTCGAGCAACCGGATGTGCTTCTTCATCCCCGTCAGGGACATGCCGAAAGGCTCGGCGAGCTCGCTGATCGTCGCACTCCCCAGACCGAGCCGTTCGAGCACGGCACGGCGGTTCGGGTCGGCGAGGGCGGCAAAGGCGCGGTCGGCGGTCGTTGGATGCTGAACCATTAGGTTCAGTATTGCAGACGCACTCGAGCAGGGCAAGTCGAACCTCACAGCGGGCGACGAGCGGCGCACGCCACACCCGGTACCTACCCGCCGTTCGTCCTGCTCGTGGTCGTCGCGACGGGAAACCACTTCTTCCTCGACGCCGCGGCGGGAGTGGCCGTCGCTGTGATCTCCTATGCGGCCTCGCTGCTGCTCCAGCCGGCCCGCGAGCTGGGCGAGATCGTCTCGATCCCACGCGTCGAGCCCTTCGCGGAGACCGGCTTCGAGCGGGCTGCCTGCTCGAAGCCGACGAGCGCCATCAGGTTCAGCGCCCACGCCCCCGCAACGAAGGGCAGGAGGAGGATCAGCCCGGCCAGGGCGCCCGCAGCGCAAACGATCATGGCGAGGATCAGGACGACGTTCGTGAAGCGAAACACGGTGAGCATCTGGTCGATGGCCTCCTGTGGTCAGGCCGCAAGCTCCTCGTACGAGGGCTGTGGCATTGGTCGAGCGGGTAGCTCGCTGATCCGGTTGGGAGCGGCGCCGCGCGTCAGCGGGACGGCCATGGCGGCCGCGACCACCGCGACGAATGCGCCGGCGGCGGCGTCGAAGAAGAAGTGGTTGCCGGTGGCGACGACCACGAGCAGCACGAACGGCGGGTAGAGCGCTCCGAGCGCACGAACGAGCAGGCGGCGTCCGTGGCGAAACAGCACGGTGCCGACGATCAGCGCGTAGCCGATGTGCATGCTCGGGACGGCGGCGTAGGGGTTGTAGAGCGAGCTGACGAGGCCCGTGTTCAGGTCGACATGGCCGTTCGAGACGGTGTCGGCGATGCCGATCCCGGACAACCGCGGCGGTGCGGTCGGATAGGCGAGGAAGCCGACGAGCGCGAGCGCGCTCGCGAGCAGGAGCGCGGTGCGAACGAACGGGAAGGCGGCGGGGCGCCGCCGGTGCAGCCAGAGCAGCACCCCCACGGTGACCGAGAGGTGCAGGGTCAGATAGGCGGCTCCGAGCAGGCTCGTCAGACCCGGCAGGGCGCGCGCGGCGTGCTGCACGTTCGCCTCGAGGAAGAGGTGGAGCCACCGCTCGAGCGCCACGACTCGCTGGGCGTGGTGGCCGGCTTCGCCGGTGTCGCCGACGATGAGGCCGCGGACGAGCTCGTAGATGCCGTACAGGCCGAGCACGGCGGCCGCCTCGCTCGGGAGCGAGTGCCGCACGGACAGCCAGCGACGGAGCGTGCTCGCCGTCCGTGCGGGGATCGCAGTGGCCGCGGCCATGGTTCCTCCCTCACTGCCTACGCAGCGAGGTCGAGTGCCGGCTCCTTCTCGATCACCGGCGCGCTCCGACCGTGTCGCGGAGCGAGCGCCGCGACGAGCGTGGCCGCGAGCACGAAGCCGGCGCCCGCCATCAGCGCCCGCTGGTAGCCGTGGGTCGCCGCCTGGGCGACCGTATCGTGGCCGACACGGAGCAGCGAGTGGGTGCGTGCGGTGGCGAGGGCGGAGAGGATCGCGAGGCCGAGCGCGGTGCCCAGCTGCTGCCCCGTGTTCAGGAGCCCGGCCGCCAGGCCGGCCCGATCCTCGCCGACGCCGGCGTTCGCGGCCGTCGTGGCGCCCGTGAAGACGCCGCCGAGCCCGATCGAGGAGACCAGGATGCCGGGCAGGAGGTCCGACACGTACGAGCCGTCGACCGGGATCCGGGACAACCAGTAGAGGCCGGCGGCCGCGATCACGGCCCCGATGATGATGACCGGCTTGGTGCCGATTCGTGCGAACAGCTGCGAGGAGATGCTCGCGGCGATGATGAAGCCGCCCGTCAGCGGCAGGTAGGCGGCGCCGGTCTGGATCGGCGAGTAGTGCAGGACCGTCTGCATATACAGCGTCAGGAAGAAGAACATCGGGAACGCGCCGGCCACGGCGACCATCTGCGTAGCGTCTGCGACGGCGACGCCCTTGACGCGCAGGATCGACATCGGCAGAAGCGGGTTGGCGACGCGCAGCTCGTTGGCGACGAAGGCGGCCAGGGTCAACGCCGCGACGGCGAGCTCGGCGATCGTCCGCGTCGCACCCCAGCCGACGTCGGGCGCCTTCACGAGTGCGTAGACGAGCACCAGCATCCCGCCCGTGACGAGCAGGGCGCCGAGCGCATCGAAGCTCGCCAGGCGAGCCCGCATGCGCTCCTTCTTCAGCAGGGCGAAGGCTCCGGCGAAGGCGATCAGGCTGAACGGGACGTTGACGAACAGCACCCAGCGCCAGCCGGGCCCCTCGGTCAGCAGCCCGCCGAAGAGGACGCCCGCCGCGCCGCCGAGCCCAGACACGGCAGCCCAGACGCCGAGGGCAGTGTTGCGGTCTCGCGTCGAGCGGAACGTGCTCGTCAGACTCGAGAGCGCCGCCGGTGAGAGCAGCGCGGCGCCCAGCCCCTGGGCGAAGCGCGCGCCGACGAGCAGCGAGCTCGAGTGGGCCAGGCCGCCGGTCAACGACGAGCCGGCGAAGACGACCAGGCCGGTGACGAGGACGAAGCGGCGCCCCAGCAGGTCTGCCATCCGGCCGCCGAGCAGCAGGAAACCGCCGTACGTGAGGATGTAACCGTTCACGACCCACTGCAGGCCCTGCTGGCTGAAGCCCAGGTCGTTCTTGATCGACGGCAGCGCAATGTTGAGGATCGATGCGTCCAGGATGTCCATGAACTGGACGAGGCTGAGCAGGAGCAGGATCGCGATGCCGCGCCGTGACTGGAGCGACGACGCCTCCGGTGTTTGATCGAGAGCGGCAACGCGTGCGCTCGGCTGGGCGCTCATACGAGTTCTCCTTCCGTTCTGATGCTCGTGTCGTCGTGACCACGAACGGGAAGGGGCGGAAGGGGACAGCGACGCGCCGACGTCTGCGAGAACGCAAAGGCGGCACCTGGTGCCGGTTCTCTCGCGACGCGGCTAGCGACAGGAGACGGCGGCCCTCAGGAAGCGTCGCCGGCAGGCACGACGAACCCGAATTGCGCGACCCGCTCGTCCGGCGCGCTCCGCAGCTCGATCCGGCGGATCGTCCCGATCGGGATCACGATCGCGTCGGGACCGTCGGGAGCGTGCGACTGGTGCACGTAGATCGTGACCATCCCGAAACCGGGCTCGGGCTCGATCCGATCGAGCGTGAACCGCGATGTGTCGGCGAGCTCGATCTCGACCAGCGGCGTCGCAACACCGGAATAGTCCGCGAAACGGGCAATCGCCCGGTGGACGCGCTGGACGAATTCCTCATGCGGGCCTTCTCTGACAGGGACCCAGAGCTCGGGCATCGGAACCAGCCTAGGCGACAGGCCGGCCTGGGGTGACCGAGCCCGGCCACCCCAGGCAGTCCGATCACGCCTTCGCGATCTCGACCTTCTTCGGCTTCGGAGCCACCAGCTTCGGCGCGTGCACTTCGAGCACGCCCTTGACGAACTTCGCCTGCAGATGCGCAGTATCGGTATCGACGGGGAGCTCGAAGCGACGCTCGAACCGGCGCTCCAGGCGCTCGTGCAGCCGGAAGGCCTTCTCCTTCTGCTCGCGAGCCTCCTTGCGCTCACCCTTGACGGTGAGCTGGTGGTCGGAGACCTCGATCTCGAGCTCCTTCTCCTCGAAACCGGGCACCTCCAGCTCGACTACGAACTCCTCGGGAGTCTCGTACACGTCGGTTGCTGGGAGCAAGGTCGGCGCGAAGCCGATCTCCTCGAACATCCGGCGCATGCGGCGCTCCACCGAGTCGAGCTCCTGGAAAGGCGACCATCTGACAATCGTGGTCATGACTTCACCTCCCTTCATAGAGCCTCGCCGCCCATCGTCGCCGTGGACGCCTGCGGAGGCATCGGTCCCGACACCGATCAGCCTTGTGGCCGAGTACGGATGCCCGCGGAGGAGCCTTCGGCAACGCTGGAGGCCGAGAGGAGGCTCCATGGCGACTCGCAAACTCCGCTTGCGGCGGCCGCCCCTGCTGTCCGGACGGACCGAGCCCCGGTCGACGAGATCCAGCGGGCTCGACCCGCACAGCTGGAAGACCCCGGCCGTTCCGCGTCGCGTGAAGCGGCAGCGTCGCGGGCGCGGCTGAGGCCGCAGCCGGCGCACGTGAGGTGACGACGGCGCACCGCCGGCTTCTGCGTCGTGTCCACGAGCAGGTGGAGACCACGCACTCCGGCCGGCAGGAGCTGGCGTTGCTGGCCGGGTTGTATGCCGCGTACCAGGCTGTCCGCGGCATTCGCGGGCACGATCTCGACCCGGCGCTGCGACACGCCCACGACGTCGTCCAGATCGAGCGGGCGCTTCACGTCTTCGAGGAGCAAGCAGTCCAGCGCCTCTGCGGTCGGATCCCGGCGCTCCTCGACGTGCTCGCCTACCTCTATCCGGTCCTCCACGTGACGGTGACGGTGGGTGCGCTCGTCTGGCTCTACCGTGCTCATCGGAGCCGCTTCGCCTTCGTGCGGACCGCGCTGGTTGCCACCTCCGCCGTCGCGCTGATCGTCTACGTCGCGTTTCCCGTTGCGCCGCCGCGTCTCGCCGTACCCGGCTTCATGGACACGGTCAGCCACGACAGCCCCTTCGACCTGGGCTCACGACTCGTCGGCTACCTCTACAACCCGGTCGCGGCCGTGCCGAGCATCCACATCGCGTACGCCCTCCTCCTCGGCGCGAGCGTCGCTCGGCTTTCGCAGACAGCCGCGCTGAGGGCGGCCGCAACCGTGTACCCGTTCGTGACGCTGCTCGTCATCGTTGCCACAGGCAACCACTTCTTCTTCGACGCGGCTACAGGCGCGCTTGCAGCCCTGGTCGGCTGGTTCGTCGCGCGCCGGGCGTGCGGCGAAGTCGGAGCCGGCTCCTCAGTGCACGATCAGGACGTCGCACGGCGCGTGGCGGGACACACCCTCGCTCACGCTGCCGTGCAGGAGACGATCGAGGAGCCGCCGCTCGTGCGTCCCGACGACGATCAGGTCGGCTCCCCTCCTCGTCGCGAGCGCGACGATCGCCTCGCCGGCATCACCGGTCTCGAGGTCGAACTCGACGGTCACCGTGCTGTTGGCGAGCAGGTCGCGGGCGTGCAGCAGGTCGTCTCGATGCGCCTCCGGCGAGTCTGCCGGATCGAACGGCCCTAGGCCGTGCGCCGCAGCGCCGCTGGGAAGCACACGGGCGGCGCTCGTCACGACCAGCGTGGCACCGGTGGCTTCCGCGATGTCGGCCGCCCGGGCGAGAGCCTGATTCGACGCGTGCGTCCGGTCGTAGCCGACGACGATCAGCCTCCAATCCATCGCCGCAGAATCTAGCCGATCGGTAGTTCACCGCACCATCGCTCGGTGGCGGTGCCGATGGCTTCGCGGCACGCACGGCGGAAGATGTCAGCCAGTCGCTAACACGAGCGTGGACGACCGCGCAAGGAGGGTGCAGAGATGAGATTGCACGTTGCACCGAAAGGCCTGATCGACGAGCTGGAGGCCACTGGAATCTCCTACGAATTGCTCCCGCACTCCCGCACGCTGTCGGCGACGGCCGAGGCCGCCGCCCTGCACGTCGCGCCGCACGAGGTCGGGAAGACCATCATCCTCGGTACCCCGGCCGGCCTGGTGCGGGCTGTGGTCCCCGCGTCGAAGAGGCTCGATCTTCAGAAGGTCCGGGCGTTCCTCCGCGAGAACAAGGTGGAGCTCCTCAGCGAGGAGGCGCTTGCTGGCGCCTACCCGGAGTTCGAGTTGGGCGCGGTGCCGCCGGTCGGCGGCTCTCGCGGCGACCGCATCCTGGTCGACAAGAGCGTCTGCGAGCACGAATCGGTGCTGCTCGAAGCCGGGACGCACGAGCAGTCGTTGCGCCTGTCGGTCGACGACCTGGTCGACAACGTGAAAACGCAGGTCGCAGACATCTGCCTCGACTGAGCTTCGAACGGTCAGTGGGTCGCGCGGCGCCGGAGGACGGCACGGCGAAGCTCGTCGGCCCCCCAGACGACGATCGGGAACGGCAGCAGGAAGAGGAGCTCGCCGGGCGTGATCGAGGCGGTCCCGAAGATGCGCTGCAGCGGCGGCGCGTAGACGACGAGGGCCGCGAACACCACCTCGGAGAGGATTCCCCAGAGAAGCAGCGGGTTGGTGAAGAAGCCGACCGCGCGTAGCGAGACGCGCTCGGTCCGCGCCGCGATCGCCGTGCCGATCTGGCAGGCGACGATCCCCAGGAACGTCATCGTGGTCGCCTGCAGATAGGCGCCGTGCAACGCTTGCCCACTCGCGACGTCGTCGCTCGGGCGCCAACCGGCGCGGAGGAGGACGAAGAAGAAGCCGGCGAGGACGAGCGCCGCCTCGAACAGCCCGAGGAACAGCCACGCGCGCGTCAGCAGCGCTCGGTGGATCACGTTCTCGCCGTGCCGGCGCGGGGGCCGCTCCATCAAGCCCGGCTCGGCTGGTTCCCGGCCGAGCGCCAGTGCGGGCAGGATCTCCGTACCGAGATCGATCGCGAGGATCTGCAGAACGGTCAGCGGCAGCGGCACTGCGCCGCCGGAGAGCGCGAACACGAGGAACGGCACGACCTCGGGCGTCGCATGCGCAAAGATGTAGAGGATGAACTTGCGGACGTTGTCGTAGACACGGCGTCCGGCCGCGACCGCGGCGACGATCGTCGCGAAGTTGTCGTCGGTCAGGATCATCGTCGCGGCTTCTCGCGCGACGTCCGTGCCGGTGCGTCCCATCGCGACGCCGATGTCGGCGCGGCGCAACGCGGGTGCGTCATTGACGCCGTCGCCGGTCATCGCGACAACCTGTCCCTGTGCGCGCAACGCGTCGGCGATCCGCAACTTCGCCTCCGGTGAGGTGCGCGCGAAGACGAGCTCGTCGCCGCTCTCGAGCAGCCGGTCGAGCTGAGCCTCGCTCATCGCATCGAGGTCGGCGCCTGTGACGATTCCCACGCCGTCGGTGCCGATGCCGACGCGTCGCGCGACCTCCCGGGCAGTCGGCCCGTAGTCCCCCGTGACGACGAGGATGCGGATGCCGGCGGTGTGGCAGCGGGCGACCGCATCGGCGACCTCGGGGCGCGGAGGATCGAAGAGCGCTACGAGACCGAGCAGCACGAGGTCGCGTTCGGCGTCTTCGCGCCGCTGCGGCGCCGGCTCGCCGTCGGGAAGGCGCCGCCGAGCGACGGCGAGCACGCGCAGGCCCTGTGAGGCATAGCGTTCGAGCACCCACAGGACCTGCCGGCGATCGTCGTCCGTGAGCGGCAGGTGGTTCTGCCGGCCGCCGATCATCGTCGAGCGCGCAAGGATCTCCTCGGGCGCGCCTTTCGCGTGCACGGTGATGCCGCCGTCGGCGCGCTCGTCGACGGTGGACATCAGTCGCAGCTTGGCGTCGAAGCGGTAGAGCATGCGTCGTCGGCGCTCACGCCGGTCGACGTCGACCGCCACTCCGAGCGCGCGCGATGCTTCGAGCATCCCGACCTCGGTCGCCTCGCCGCGCGACTTGCCGGTCCGGAGCGGATCGAGCTCCGCGGTCGACGAGGCGGCGATCGCACGGCCGAGCAGGCCGAGAACCGGGTCGGCGGCGAGCGCGTCGGCGATCCCCTCGCCGCGCTCCAGGTCGAGCTCGCCGAGCGGCGTCCAGATCCGGACGGGCCGCATGCGGTTCTCGGTCAGCGTGCCCGTCTTGTCGGTGCAGACAACCGTCGTCGAGCCGAGCGTCTCGACCCCCGAGAGTCGCTTCACGAGCGCGCCGCGCCGCGCGAGGCTGGCGACGCCGACTGCGAGCGCCAGCGTCAGCGTCGGAAGCAGCCCTTCGGGCACGTTCGCGACGATCAAGCCGATCGCGAAGGTGAGGGCGTCCTTGAGCGGCAGGCCCGCAACGAGCCAGCCGATCGGCAGGAACGCAAGCCCGACGACGAGTGCGACGACCGCGATCAGCCAGGCCACCCGCCGCACCTGCAGCTCGAGCGGGCTCGGCTCCGGCCGGACCCGCTCCGAGAGCGCGGCGATTCGGCCGAGCTCGGTCTGCATCCCGGTCGCGAAGACCAGTGCGGCCGCCCCGCCGCCGACGCACTCGGTGCCGCTGAAGACGAGCTGGCGCGCCTCGAGCGCCGGTCCGCTCCGATCGTCGAACTCCGCGGCGCGAAGGACCGGCTGCGACTCGCCGGTCAGCATCGAAAGATCGACCTCGACCGCGCCTTCCAGCAGCCGGGCGTCGGCGGAGATCCGGTCGCCCTCCCCGAGCAGGAGGACGTCGCCCGGCACCAGCGCGACGGCGTCGACCCGCTGCGTGCGCCCGTCGCGCCGGACGGTTGCCTCTTGCGGCAGATAGCGGCGCAGCGCTTCGATCGCCTTCTCCGCCTGCCGCTCCTGCGCGAACGAGAAGGCGGCGTTGAGGAGGATGACGGCGACGATCGCGGCCGCGAGCACGGTGGTGCCGTTGACGAACGCCAGCGCCGCGGCGAGCCAGAGCAGGAGAGCGAGCGGGTGCACGAGCTGCGAAACGACCTGCCTCGGCCAGCGCCTGCCGTGCCGGCGGACGAGCTCGTTGCGCCCGTACACGATCGCGCGCCGCGCGGCCTCGCGATCCGACAGACCGTCCGACGCGCCGGGCGGAACCTCGCCGCCGACGGCGATCGCCATCACGCGTCCCGGTCGCGCACGTCGACGGACAGCACGACCGCGCCGTCGACGGCTCCGGACCGTAGCCGGTCGAGCGCCGTCACCGCCGCGTTCAGGGGAAACACCTCCAGCTCGGTCTCGACCGGGACGAGCGGCGCGAGCGCCAGGAACTCCTCGCCGTCCTCACGCGTGAGGTTCGCCACCGACCGGAGCGTGCGCTCCTCCCAGAGCAGCTCGTAGGGGAAGGCCGGGATCTGGCTCATGTGGATGCCGGCGCACACGACGCTGCCGCCCTTGGCGGTCGCGGCCAGAGCTGCGGGAACGAGCTCGCCCGCGGGAGCGAAGATGATCGCCGCGTCCAGCGGCTCCGGCGGCGGCCGGTCCGCATCTCCAGCCCACTCTGCGCCGAGCGAACGCGCGAACGCCTGCGCGCGCACGTCGCCGGGACGGGTGAACGCGAACACGCGACGACCCTGCCGGCGCGCGACCTGACAGACGATGTGCGCAGCCGCGCCGAACCCGTAGAGGCCGAGCCGCTCGGCATCGCCTGCCAGCCGGAGCGATCGATAGCCGATCAGCCCCGCGCAGAGCAGCGGCGCCGCCTGCAGGTCCGGATACCCGTCCGGGATGGGAAAGCAGTAGCGCTCGTCCGCGACCGTCTCCTCGGCGAAGCCGCCGTCGAGCGTGTAGCCGGTGAACCGCGCGCGGTCGCAGAGGTTCTCGCGCCCCGTCCTGCAGAACGCGCACTCTCCGCACGTCCAGCCGAGCCAGGGAACGCCAAGGCGCTGCCCCGGCGCGAACCGCGTGACGCCCGCACCGAGCTCGAGCACGGTGCCGACGATCTGGTGGCCGAGAACGAGCGGCAGCTTCGGCTGCGCGAGCTCGCCGTCGACGATGTGCAGGTCGGTACGGCAGACGCCGCAGGCATGCACGTGCAGGCGCACCTGGCCGGCCGCGACCGCCGGCGGCGCCACCTCGACTTCGCGAAGCGGCCGGCCGACGCCCGTGAACAGAACGGCACGCACTCGACCCTCCTCTCCGGAGACGACTCAGCCCGTCGCACACCCGGGCGTGCGCACGACGAAGTGAACGTCGTCGAGCCCCTCGAGCGAGATGGCATCCGGCGCTCCCGGCGAGAGATCGAGCAGGAACTGCGGTCTGTTCCAGCGCTCGTACTGCTCTGCGTCGATGAAGAACGGCGTGCCGGCGATCTCGCCGAGGAGCAGGTCGTTGCCGCCGACGAGCAGCTCGCCCTCGTGCAGGCACAAGGGCGAGCTGCCGTCACAGCAGCCGCCGGACTGGAAGAGCATCAGCGGACCGTGCCGCTCTCGCAGGCGGGTGAGCTCTGCAAGAGCGGCCTCGGTCGCGCTGAGCGTCTCAGCCGGCATCGGGCTCCTAGAACAGCCCCAGCGGCTTCGGGTCGTAGCTGACGAGCAGGCACTTCGTCTGCGTGTAGTGGTCGAGCATCATCTTGTGGTTCTCACGACCGACGCCCGACACCTTGTACCCGCCGAAGGCTGCTCCGGCCGGGTAGAGGTGGTAGCAGTTCGTCCACACCCGGCCGGCCTTGATGCTGCGGCCCATGCGGAACACCCGGGCGGTGTCGCGCGTCCAGACGCCCGCGCCGAGCCCGTACATCGTGTCGTTGGCGATCCGCAGCGCGTCGGCCTCGTCCTTGAACGTGGTCACCGCGAGGACGGGCCCGAAGATCTCCTCCTGGAAGATCCGCATCCGGTTGTCGCCCTTGAAGACGGTCGGCTGGAAGTAGTAGCCGCCCTCGAGCTCGCCGCCGAGATGTGCAGGCTCACCACCCGTGAGCAGCTCCGCGCCCTCGTCGATGCCGATCTTGACGTAGCTCTCGATCTTCTCGAGCTGCGCCGTCGAGACCTGCGGTCCCAACTGGGTGTCGAGTGCGAGCGGGTGGCCCTGGCGAATCTGCTCGATCCGCGCCAGGCAGCGTTCCATGAACGGCTCGTAGATCGACTCGTCGATCAGCGCGCGCGACGGACACGTGCAGACCTCGCCCTTGTTGAACGCGTAGAGGACGAGACCCTCGACTGCCTTGTCGAGGAAGTCGTCGTCGGCCGCCATCACGTCGGCGAAGAAGATGTTCGGCGACTTGCCGCCGAGCTCCGTCGTCGAGGGGATGAGGTTCTGGGCGGCGTACTGCATGATCAGCCGTCCCGTCGCGGTCTCACCGGTGAACGCGATCTTCGCGATTCGCTTGTTCGTGGCGAGCGCCTGGCCGATCTCCGCGCCCGGCCCGTTGACGACGTTGATCACCCCCGGCGGCAGGATCCCCTGGAGCAGCTCCATCAGCTTGAGGATCGACCACGGCGTCGGGCTGGCCGGCTTGAGCACCGAGCAGTTGCCCGCGGCGAGCGCCGGAGCGAGCTTCCACGCCGCCATCAGCAGCGGGAAGTTGAACGGGATGATCTGGCCGACCACGCCGAGCGGCTCGTGGAAGTGGTAGGCGACGGTGTTCTTGTCGATCTCCGAGATCGACCCCTCCTCGGCGCGGATCACCGAGGCGAAGTACCGGAAGTGATCGGCCGCGAGCGGGATGTCCGCAGCGAGCGTCTCCCGCACCGGCTTGCCGTTCTCCCAGCTCTCCGCGACCGCCAGCTCCTCGAGATGCTCCTCGATCGCGTCGGCCACCTTGTTCAGCACCCGCGACCGCTCGGTCGTCGACGCCTCGCCCCAGGCGGTCTTCGCCTCGTGCGCGGCATCGAGCGCGAGCTCGACGTCCTCGCGAGTCGAGCGAGGAACCTCGGTGAACGCCTCGCCCGTCGCGGGCGTCCGGTTCACCGAGTACTCGCCTTTCGTCGGTGCCAGCCATCGACCGCCGATGAAGTTCTCGTACCGCGCCTTCAGCTCAACCGGGCTGCCCGGCTCGCCGGGAGGCGCATAGGTCGTTGTCGTCCTCTCGATCGTTGCCATGTCCAAACTCCTTTCGCGAGAAGGACACACGTAGACGCACCCTCCTGGGAGCATCTCGAGCCCCTCTGCGCGCCGCATCGGGGCGCACGCGGATGGAGGGCGAGAAGTTGTCCACACACGGTCGGCCGGTGACACGATGGGCCAGATGACGCAGGCTCCCGAGGCGCGCCGGGCCGCGCCGCAGCCGGTCGACCTCGCTACCGCGGCGAGGATGGCGCCTGCCGACGTCGTCGCCGCGCTCGGCTCGACGAGCGACGGCCTGTCGGCGGCGGCTGCGCGGCAACGGCTCGCGGACGTCGGCCCAAACGCGTTGCGCACGCACGGCGCCAGCGCGCCGGCAGTGCTGCTCAGGCAGCTGAAGAACCCGATCCTGATTCTCCTGCTCGCGGCCGCCCTGACCTCGGCGTTCGTCGGCGAGCGAACCGACTCCGTGATCATCTTCCTGATCTGCGGCCTGTCGATCGGCCTCGGCTTCGTCAACGAGTATCGCTCCGAGCGTGCGGTGGAGGCGCTGCACTCGCAGCTGCGCCACCTGTCGATCGCACGGCGCGACGGCAGCGACGTCGCCGTCGACGTCACCCAGCTCGTGCCGGGCGACGTCGTCCGCCTCGCCGTCGGCGACGTCGTTCCGGCCGACCTCCGCCTGCTCGAGGCGAACGGCCTCGAGTGCGACGAATCGGTGCTGACCGGCGAGTCGATGCCGGCGGACAAGGAGGTGGAAGCCGCGGCAGCCGCGGCGTCGTCCTCACCGCTCGACCTCCCGTCGTGCGGCTTCATGGGAACGGTCGTCCACACCGGCAGCGGCGTCGGCGTCGTCGTCGAGACAGGGACGCGCACGCAGCTCGGGCAGATCGCCGCGCAACTCGGCGAGCAGCAGCCGCAGACGGCGTTCCAGATCGGGCTGCACGACTTCTCGGCGCTGCTCGTGCGGGTCACTGCGGTTCTCGCGCTGACGATCCTCGTCGTCAACCTCGCGATCGGCCGGTCGGTGCTCGGATCGATCCTCTTCGCGCTCGCGATTGCCGTCGGCCTGACCCCACAGCTGCTGCCCGCGATCGTCACCATCAGCCTGTCGACCGGCGCCCGGCGCCTCGCCGAGCGCCAGGTGATCGTCAAGCGGCTCGTGGCGATCGAGGACATCGGCAACATCGACGTCTTCTTCACCGACAAGACCGGCACGCTGACGGAGGGACGGATCAGCTTCGCAGCCGCGATCGACGCCGGCGGCTCGGCGAGCGACGCCGTGTTCCGCGACGGGTTGCTGTGCAACGACGCAGTCCGGAGCGACGGCCACTTCGTCGGCGGCAACCCCCTCGACCAGGCGCTGTGGGAGGCCCCCACTGCGACGACGACCGATATCTCGTCGTTCCGGCGCCTCGTCGCGCGGCCCTTCGACTACGAACGGCGGCTCGCGTCGGTGCTCGTCGAGGACGGAGCCGGCCGGCGGACGGTGATCGTCAAGGGCGCACCCGAGATCGTCCTCGCACGCTGCCGCGACCTTCCGACCACCGCGCAAACGGTGCTCGACGAGCAGTTCGCGCACGGCACCCGCGCCGTCGCCGTGGCGACGCGCGCGGCCGACGGGCAGGCGACGCTGACCACCGCCGACGAGGACGGCCTCGAGCTCGCCGGCTTCCTGACGTTCCTCGACCCGCCGAAGGCCGACGCGGCCGAGGCGCTCGCCCGCCTGCACAGGCTCGCGATCGAGGTGAAGCTCATCACCGGCGACAACGATCGCGTCGCGGCCAAGGTGTGCGCAGACCTCGGCCTCGAGGTGCGCGGCGTGCTCACCGGCCCGCAGATCGAGGCGCTCGACGACGACGCGCTCGCGCGGGCACTGCCGGTCACGACGATCTTCGCCCGCGTCACGCCGGGGCAGAAGTCTCGCGTCATCGCGGCCCAGCGGCGGCTCGGATCGACCGTCGGCTTCCTCGGCGACGGCGTCAACGACGCCGTCGCGCTGCACAACGCTGACGTGGGCATCTCGGTCGAGACGGCGACCGACGTCGCGAAGGACGCGGCCGACATCGTGCTGCTCGCGAACGACCTGAACATTCTCGCGGACGGCGTCGCCGAGGGCCGGCGCATCTTCGCGAACACGATCAAGTACGTGCTCATGGGCACCTCGTCGAACTTCGGGAACATGTTCAGCGCCGGCGCGGCGTCGCTGTTCCTCAGCTTCCTGCCGCTGCTGCCGACGCAGATCCTCCTCAACAACCTGCTCTACGACGTCAGCGAGATGACGATCCCGACCGACCGCATCGACGAGGAAGCGCTGCGGCGCCCGTCCCACTGGGATACCGCCCAGATCCGCCGCTTCATGATCTTCTTCGGGCCGATCAGCTCGCTCTTCGACTTCGCGACCTTCGGCGTGCTGCTTCTCGCGTTCCACGCCCACGTCACCGAGTTCCGCTCCGGCTGGTTCATCGAGTCGCTCGCGACGCAGGGCCTCGCGATCTTCGTGATCCGCACCCGTCGCGTCCCGTTCTTCCACAGCCGGCCGAGCGTGCAGCTTCTGGCCTCCACCCTGCTCGCGGTCGCGATCGGCATCGTGCTGCCGTATTCCCCGGTCGCGCACACGCTCGGGTTCACGCACCTGCGGGCCGGGGTCGTCGCTGCGATCGCCGTGATGATCCCCGCGTACCTGCTCCTGCTCGACGTCGGCAAACGAGTCTTCTACCGGCGCGAGGCCGCACGCCCCGCCGCCCCGGTCCGCCACCCGCGGCACCGGCACCTCCTCCGCCGCGCGGCGCGGTGGACCGTGCGGCGCCACGCCGCGTAGCCTCGCGGCGGTCTGCGGGAAACCCGCGTCCCGTTCGGTGGCCGCCCCGGATACCGCAGACCCGCCTGCGGGCGACACTCGGAGCAGTGAGCTCGCCACACACCTCTGCCGCATTCAGCGCGACCCTGCGGGTGCATCTCGACAACCGGCCGGGCGCATTCGCGCGGCTCGCCGCGACGATCGGCGAGGCCGGTGGATCGCTGGACACCATCGACCTCGTCCGGGTCGAGCACGGCAAGAAGGTGCGCGACGTGACCGTGCTCGCGGTCGACGAGGCGCATATCGCGCGTATCGAAGCGGCGGTGACCGCGCAGGACGGCATCGACGTCGAGCACGTCTCCGATCGCACGCTGCTCCGCCACCACGGCGGGAAGATCGAGATCGGCTCGAGGGTGCCGCTGAAGTCCCGCGACGACCTCTCGATGGCCTACACGCCCGGCGTCGCACGAGTCTGCCGCGCGATTGTGGACAACCCGGAGCGCGTCTGGAGCTTGACCTCGAAGGAGAACACGGTCGCCGTCGTCACGGACGGGACGGCCGTGCTCGGGCTCGGCGACATCGGCCCCGCGGCCGCCCTCCCGGTGATGGAGGGCAAGGCAATTCTCTTCAAGGAGTTCGGCGGCGTCGACGCGTGGCCGATCTGCCTCGCCACCACCGACCCCGACGAGATCGTCAGCGTCGTCACGGCGATCGCCACCGGCTTCGGCGGCATCAACCTCGAGGACATCGCAGCTCCGCGCTGCTTCGAGATCGAGCAGCGGCTCCGCCAAGTCCTCGACATCCCGGTCTTCCACGACGACCAGCACGGCACCGCGATCGTCGTGCTCGCCGCCCTGAAGAACGCCTTGCGCGTGGTCGGCAAGCGGCTCGAGGACGTCCGCATCGTCGTGAGCGGCGCCGGCGCGGCAGGCTCGGCGACGGCGCGCATCCTCCTTGCCGCGGGAGCAGGCGAGATCGTCAGCAGCGACAAGCTCGGCATCCTCTACACCGGTCGCCCCGGCCTCGATTCGTTCGCCTCCGACCTCGCCGCGAGGACGAACCCCCGGCTCCTGCGCGGGCCGGCCGACGTCGCCCTCGCGTCAGCGGACGTGTACATCGGGCTCTCCGGGCCCGGCGCCGTCAGCGTCGACGGAATCCGCTCGATGGCGGACGAAGCGATCGTGTTCGCGATGGCGAACCCGACACCCGAGGTCGCACCGGAGGAGATCGAAGGGCTCGTCGCGGTGATTGGCACTGGCAGGTCGGACTACCCGAACCAGATCAACAACGTGCTCGTGTTCCCGGGACTCTTCCGCGGCGCCCTCGACGTGCGGGCGACCGAGATCACCCAGGGCATGGAGCTCGCCGCCGCGCTCGCCCTCGCGGACATCGTGCCGCGCGACCATCTCGAAGCGGACTACGTGCTTCCGAGCGTGCTCGATCGCGCCGTCGCGCCCGCGATCGCAGCTGCAGTGTCACGAGCCGCGGTCGCCGACGGCGTTGCGCGCGGCACGCCTGCGGACCCCGAGCTCGCAGCGGCCGGCGTCTTCGAGGTCTGACGCCGCGTGGCGATCTCGCCTGCTCAGCGGCGACGCAGCAGGCGGGCGAAATTGATGTCGAAGCCCCAGCCGAACGACTTGGGTGTGAACAGCCGGCGGTCTGCGCGGTTCCACCAGCGCGACTTGACCCGCGCGGCGGTCGGACGCCGCCAGTCGTACGGGAGTCCGAGGAACTTCCCAGTCTTCCTGGCCATGAACAGAGCGTAGCTCTGGCTCCAGCTCGTCGACGTCGCGAACGCGATCGTCGACAGCCATCTGCTGCTGTTTCCCCCGCTCGACCGACGGGCAGTTCCGCGCCGGAGTCGTAGGCGGCGCTCAGCAGCGGACGGCGAGCAGCGAGCGGACGAAGAACCGCTCGAGGCTCACGAGCCCCGTGAGGCTGCGCACGTCGAGACGCGGTCTCGCATGAGCGAGCGTCGAGGTCACGGTCACACGGACACGAGGGTTCGACGCGAGCGCGAGCGACTCCTCGAGGGGGAAGTAGCGGTCGCGCGGCGCGGTCGCGATCTCGACCGGGGCGAGAATCCGGCCGACCGCATGTCGCGGCGACAGGTCGACGACGGTCTCGCGAACGGATGCAGGGAGCCGGCCGTAGAGCTCGTCGAACCGACCCGGGTCGGTGTTCGCGAGCAGCGCGCCGACCTCCGCCTCCGCCCCGGCCGTGCCCAGCTCCTCGAGCGACCGTGCGAGTCCCGCTGCGAGCTCCGCAGGAACGTCGTAGGGCTGCACCGCCCCGGTGCCGTCGCGATACGTGCCGGTCGTCGCCAGCAGCATCACTCGCTCGAGATCGGTGAACGGAGCGACGCAGGCGACGACCGAGACGCGCGGCGCAAGGTGCGGATGGGCTGCGACGAGCAACGCGAGCGTGCCGCCGACAGACACTCCGACGATCCCGGCCCGGCCTGCCCAGGTCTCTCGTGCGTCGACGATCTCGGTCGTGGCGCCGACCGCCGCTGCGAGTGTCGCGGGCGTGAGCACGCCCTCCGCGATCCCGGGCAGATCGGGGATGTAGACGGCGTATCCGGATCGCGCGAGCGCGACGCCGAAGCGCCTGACGATCGGATGGGCGCGGCCGTCCGGCGTCGCCCCATTCGCGATCACGAAGGACGGCCAGGGGGGCGGCGTCGACGGCCTGATCACCGTTGTCGGCTGGCCGCCGAGGCGCGCCTCGATCGTCGTCGGTGGAGAGCGCCTGTGCCGAAGCGGCACCCGGGGAAGCTCGAGGGTCGCCGCCAGCACGTGCACGGCGCCGATGTGCGCCTGCGCCCGGACGAGAGCCCTAGGCGGTCGCGACAACGAGCCGGCGCCTTCGCGCGGTGAGGAACAGCGACCCCGCGAGGCCGACGAGCGCGGCGACCAGCGCGCTGGTCGCGAGCAGCATCCCCGCGGAGAGGGAGAAGTTGACGGCCCGCTCGCCCGAGACCCCGAGCCCGACCAGCACCGTGGAGGTCGCGCCGACGCTGACCAGCGCGCCGCCCGCCGTGATCGGCAGGATCGACGCGGCCGCCGACAGGCACAGGATCACGAGTGCGAAGCTCGGCGAGAAGCCGACGCCGAGGGCGGCCAGCAAGAGTGTGTTTCCGGTCGCGCGCATCAGCCAACAGCCGAGCAGCAGCCCGCCTGCCAGGCAGGTCGACCGCGAGAACGTCCGCTGGCCGACGCGCCGGCAGAACGCCGTGACCCTCTCCGAGCGCGCGACGAACGGCAACCGATCGAGGCGGCTTCCGCCGAAGAGGATTCCGACGCAGCAGAGACAGAACACCTGCACCACGATCAGCGGCGCCAGGAACAGCGTCCCGGACGTGACCAGCGCCGTCGTTGCCAGCGGCAGCATCGCCACGGCGTCGACGATGCCGAGCGAGACGATCGAGAGTGCGATCGCCTCGAGCCCGACGCGCACGCCGCCGAGCCGGCGCAGCGTCGACACCTTCACGACGTAGTCGAGCCGGAACGGCAGCACGACGCCGCTGGCGGCTGCCGCCCCGCAGGCGGCGAGGCACCGGCTCCCGTCGGGGCGCTGCTCGGCCGGGAAGAGCCGCCGCCAGCCGAGCGCGCGAAATCCGAAGCTCGACAGATACGCGGCGCCGGCGATCGCGACGATCCAGAGGCGCGCCCGTTCGAGCGGCCAGCTCGTGCTCGTCAGACGCCGCGCGACCAGGAAGAGGCCGACCAGCAACACCGCGCTGAAGAGCACGCCGGCAGTCCGCCCCGCGCGGCTCGCGAGCCGGTTCCTCATGCGGCGGCCGGCAGCACGAAGAAGGCGATCGCCGCGTACTGGCACACCACCGCGACGACGACGAGCGCGTGGAAGACCTCGTGGTAGCCGAAGGTCGAGGGAAACGGATCGGGGTGCCGCCGGGCGTAGACGACGGCGCCCACGGTGTAGGCGATGCCGCCGGCCACCAGCAGCGAGGCGCCGCCGATGCCGATGCGGCCGACGATCTGCGGAAACACGACGACTGCGCTCCAGCCGATGCCGACGCAGGTGAGCGGGGCGACCCAGGCCGGCGGGTTCCGCCAGCGCACCTTCGCCGCGCTCGCCGCGAGCGCGAGCGTCCACACCGACGCGAGCACCGGGATCCGCCACCCGCTCCGCAGGACGAGCAGCGCGAAGGGGGTGTACGTGCCCGCGATCAGCGCGTAGATCATCGCGTGGTCGACGACCGCCATCCGGTCCTTCGCCCGGGGCGCCCACGTGACCCGGTGGAACAAGCTGCTGGCGCCGAACATCGCAGTCACGCTCGCCGCAAACGCGATCGCGGCGGCACGCGCGAGCTGGCTCGGCGCCTCGAGCGCGAGCACGAGCCCGATCGGCACGGTCACCGGAAACGCCAGCAGGTGCACGATTCCGCGGAGGCGCGGGGGTGCGACAGCACCCACATCGATCGATCGCGCTTCGGATTCCGCCATTCGATCCTCCCCGGGGGCGACCCGAGTCGCCGGCCATGCGTGGTGAGAGCCACCTGCTCCGGCCTGGCTTTCTGAGGGCGGATCGTTCCGAGGGGCCGGCTCGCTTCTGACCCCGGGTGGTTCGCAGGCACCGACGCTTACGGCGCTGCTGTTCCTGAGTCTAGCCGCAGTCCGGGCCGGATGCCCGCTCCGGATCCGAACGCTCGGCGACCTTCTCATACAACCGCACGTAGTCGTCGACCATGCGCGTGGCTGCGAAACGGCCTTCGACCGACTCGCGCACGGTCTGTCTGTTCAACCGGCTGCACTCGCCGACCGCGGCGACCGCGGCGTCGAGAGAATCGACGAGGAAGCCGTTGTCGCCGTGGCAGACGATCTCCGGCATCGAGCCGCGCGCGCCGGCGATCGTGGGCGTGCCGCAGGCCATCGCCTCGACCACGCTGAACCCGAACGGTTCGTCGAAGTTGACGAGATGCAAGAGCGCCACCGCGCCGCCGAGCAGCTCCTGTCGGCGGGAGGAGCTCACCGGCCCGATGTAGCGAACCCGACTCCCGTCCAGGCGAGGCGCGACGAGCCGATCGAAGTAGTCCTCGTCCTGGACGATGCCGGCGATGACCAGCGGAAGCCCGACGCGCTCGGCGACGTCGATCGCCTCGACCGTTCCCTTGTCGGGATGAATCCTCCCGAAGAACAGGAGGTAGCCCCCGTCCCCTCTCCCCACCGAGAACTCCGTCATGTCGATCCCATGGTGGATGGTGGCCGCATAGCGAAGTCGCTCGTGCCGATCGGCATCGCTGATCGCGACGTAGTAGGCGATGTCGTTGTACCGCTCGAACACCGGGACGATCGCTTCGGAGGAGAAGCCGTGGATGGTCGTGACGACCGGAGTGTCGGTGAGTCGGCTGTAGCTGAGCGGCAGGAAGTCGAAGCTGTTGTGAATCACGTCGAACTCGGCGGAGCGCTCGAAGACCGAGGGTATGTGCAGCGCTTCCCAGACCTTCGCGTCCGAGAGCGTGTCCTCCGCGTATCCCGTCGACACCGTGCCGACCAGGTGCGCCCGCGTGATCGAGTCGGCGCTCGCAAACAGCGTGACGTCGAGCCCGCGTGCCACGAGCCCCTCCGTCAAGAGCGAGGCAAACTGCTCCCACGGTCCGTAGCCACGCGGCGGCACACGCCAGGCGATCGGCGCGAGCACTGCAACGCGAAGAACACCACCGTCAGCTCGCAAAGCTCTCGTTGCCGTCACCGTATGCGTTCGCGCCCCTCAGGGCGACTCGGGTACCGTGTCTGCCAGCGTCCCGTGTTCTGACTCCCGCACGAGCCCGCCGTTCGCCTTTCGGGGGAGTCGCAGGAGGGAGCGACCTGATGAGAAGGTTCTTGAAGCGTTTGCGCAACGAGCGCACCGGCACGGGCGGCTGACGGGTGCGCGCCGGCATCGTCTCGACGTACCCTCCGCGCGCGTGCGGGATCGGCGCATTCGCCGCGGACCTGCGAGCATCGCTCCTCGGTGTCGACGGCCTCGAGCGCGCAGATCTCGTCGCGGTCGTCAACGAGCCCTCGAGCCCACAGCGCCGAGGGTTGCTCGGGACGATTGCACAGGAGGTGCGCGGCGACTACATCCGCGCAGCCCGGATGCTGGGTCGTCTCGACGTCGATGTGGTGCTGCTCCAACACGAATACGGCATCTTCGGCGGCAGGGACGGCGAGTACGTGCTCTCGTTCGCGCGCGAGCTCGCCCAGCCACTCGTCGTGACGCTGCACACGGTTCTGTCCGATCCGACGCCGCATCAGGCAGAAGTGCTGACAGAGCTCTGCGCGGAGGCGGAGCTGGTGATCGTGATGACGGAGACGGCATTGCGACTGCTGATCGAGTCGGACACCTGCCCGGAAGAGAAGATCCGGGTCGTTCCGCACGGAGCTCCGAAACGTCTGACTTCGCGGGCGGCCCGGCGCGCCGCGGCGGCGCCTGCCGAGCAAGCCGTACCCTTCAGACTCTCGAGTTTCGGCCTGATCTCTCGAGGCAAGGGGCTCGAGACGGCGATCAACGCCCTGCCGGCGATTGTCGAGCGCCATCCCGAGACCGTCTACACGATCGCCGGGCGCACCCACCCGGACGTCGCCCGCCGGGAGGGCGAGCAGTACCGCCTGATGCTCGAGCGTCGCGTGCTCGAGCTCGGTCTCGAAGCGCATGTCGAGTTCGACGATCGCTTTCTCACGATCGACCAGATCTCGGATCTGCTGGCAGCGACCGACGTGTTCGTGACGCCGTACCGGAACAGGGAACAGATCGCCTCCGGCGCGCTCACGTTCGCGATTGCCGCCGGCTGCGGGGTCGTCTCGACGCCGTACTGGTACGCGCAGGACCTGCTCGCCACAGGCGCCGGTCGTCTCGTTCCTTTCGACGATCAGGCCGCGCTCGCGGAAGCCGTGTTGGACTACATCGAGCACCCGGAGTCGCTCGCAGCAGCACGTGCGGAGGCACGGCGGATCGGCTCTTCGCTCGCCTGGCCGTCGGTGGCCGACGCGACCGCCTCGGTGCTCGACGAGGCGCATCGCCTCGCGCCGAGGCGTCGACCCTCAGGGGCAGCCGACCTGCACCTGGCGAGCTTGCGCCACGACCACCTGCTCACGCTCGTCGACGACGCCGGGATCGTGCAGCACGCACACGGGATCATCCCCAACCGCGACAGCGGCTACTGCGTCGACGACGTCGCCCGCCTGGCCGTCGTCTCGCTCGCACTTTCACACCGGGGTGACGAGCAGCTCTGGACGTCCATCCTCTACCGGGCGCTGGCGTTCCTCCACGCGGCAACCGACGAGGGCGGGATGCGCAACTTCATGGCCTACGATCGCACCTGGATCGACGAACCGCACGTCGGCGACCACGTAGGCCGCTCCGTCTGGGCGGTCGGGGAGATCCTCTCCACCGCGTGGATTCCCGCGCTCGTCGTGCCGGCCGGCGACCTGCTCGCGCGGCTCGTCGGCTCGCTCTCGGGCGCCGTCTCGCTCCGAACGGCCGCCTACAGCGTGCTCGGCCTGTCGCGGCTCGATCCCGATCGGCTCGATGTCCGTGGCCGCCGGCTGCTCGAGCGGCTGACCGGACAGCTCGCCGACGCGTACAAGGAGACGGCGTCGGAGGACTGGCGCTGGTTCGAGCACGAGCTCACGTACGACAACGCCCGGCTGTCGCAGGCGTTGATCAGCGGAGGTGACGCACTCGGGCGACCCGACCTGGTCGAGCTGGGGCTCGAATCGCTCCGCTGGCTCGGCGACGAGTCCGGCCTCGAGGACGACTGCCTCCAGTTGGCTGGACACCGCGGACGGCGCCGCGGCGACGAGACGCCCGAGACGGGCGACGAGCAGCCGCTCGACGCGGCAGCGCTCGTCGAGGCGGAGCTGACCGCGTACGCCGTCACGCGCGATCCGGACCACGGCATCCGAGCCACCCGCGCCTTCGAATGGTTCCTCGGACGCAACCGTCTGGAGAAGCCGCTCTACGACTTCGCGACCGGCGGCTGCAGCGACGGGCTCGGAAGCGAAGCGCTCAACCAGAACGAAGGAGCCGAATCGACGCTCGCCCTCCACCGCGCCGCACTGTTGCTCGACGCCGCAGGCGTCCGCGCAGCCGTGACGACCCGCACGCGCGAAGCGGCGACGGCGTGAGCGCGGACGAGCTCTTCGCTCGCCACCCGGGCAATCCGATCCTCGCCGGCGACGACTGGCCCTATCCGGTGAACGCTGCCTTCAATCCGGCGGCGGCCGTGGTCGACGGGAAGACGATTCTCCTCGCCCGAGTCGAAGACCGTACGGGCATCTCCCATCTTTCGGTCGCCCGCTCGGCGAACGGCGTCGACGGCTGGTCGATCGACCCCGAGCCGCTGCTCTCGCCCGACCCGGGAGTCGTCAGCGAGCAATGGGGCTTCGAGGATCCACGGATCGTCTGGATCGACGAGCTCGAGCGCTGGGCGATCACCTGCACCGCCTATGGCCCGGCGGGTCCCGCCGTCTACCTCGCTACGACCGACGACTTCGCGACCGTCGAGCGTTACGGCATCGTCAAGCACCCCGAGGACAAGAACGCAGCCCTCCTCCCTCACCGGATCGACGGTCGCTGGGTGCTCCTCCACCGACCCACGACCCAGTTCGGCGGCGCGCACGGAGAAATCCTGCTCTCCCGCTCCGACGACCTCGTCAGCTGGAGCGCTCCGGAGCAGGTGCTCCAACCGCGCGACGGCGCCTGGTGGGACTCGCTGAGGATCGGCATCGGCCCACCGCCGTTGCGGACTGAGCACGGCTGGCTGCTCATCTATCACGGTGTCAAGGACACCGTCGCCGGCGCCGTGTACCGGGTCGGCCTCGCGCTGCTCGACCTCGACGAGCCGACGCGCGTATTGCGACGCCTTCCGTCGTGGGTCCTCGCCCCCGCGACGGTGTACGAACGAGCGGGCGACGTCCCCAACGTGATCTTCCCCTGCGGCCTGCTCCACGACGCAGCCACCGACGAGCTTCGCCTCTACTACGGCGCAGCCGACAGTTGCATCTGCCTCGCCACGGCGCGGCTCCGCGACGTCGTCGATGCCGTGCTGGCCGGACCGGCCGTCATCGAGGAGAGCGGGTAGCGCCGGGCTCGGCGCGCGTCAGTACCGCCGGCGGCGGTCGCTCGCCGGATAGATCTGCCGGCCGCAGCTCGGGCAGGCGGTCGGAGCCGGAAAGAGCCTCAGGCGCTGGCCGCAGTGCGGGCAGCGGCGCCTGCGCGTGAAGCGCTCGCGGAGAGCATCGACGGTCCGCCGCTGCTCGGCGGACAGGCGTGGTTTCGTGCGCACGTCCATGTCACGCTACCGGCGCTTCCGGCCGGCCGCCGACTCTCGCCGCCGGTCTCTGCGACACTGGGCCGGCGCGTGGACCGGAACGCGATGCCGCCCCGGGCGGCCGGGAGAGGAGCAGACGATGGCCAAGTTCCGCGGCGGCGGCGCACCCGAGGGGTCGCGCCTCCTCGACTACGAGCAGACGCTCGGTGCGCTGCATTCGCTGATCGGGCGGCACGTGCTCGTGCTCTTCTCGGGAACCGACGCAGCGCCGTTCGTCGCCGGCGTCGTGTCCGGGCGGCTCGATCGCGGGGAGCTCGACGAACGGCTGCAAGAGCTGTTGCTGCGCGCCGAGACGACGCTCGTCGAGACCCTGTTCTTCCACGTGGGCTCTCGGCAGAGCGGCTTCGTGCTCCGCCCGGATGACTTCGAACGCGCCTTCTGGCAGACCCCCGAGCAGCTCACCGTGCATCTCGGTGCCACTGCGGTGACGATCATCGTCCAGGGCGAGCTCGGCGAGGCGCTCAGCCGCGGCTGAACCGCACGTCCCGGCGCCCTCGACGGCGACGAGCATCGTGGCTGCTAGCGTGTGCCCACACACGGACGGCAATCCCGCCGTCCCGTGAGGTCAGCTTTCTCGTTCCTCCTTGGCGGTTTCGAGTCAGACAGATCTCGAACCGACAAAGGAGTCGAACAGATGTCTCAGCAGTCCTTCCGCGAGCTCGGCGTCAGCGCGCACATCGCGCAGACACTCGCCGCGCGTCGCATCCACGCCCCGTTCCCCATCCAGTCGCAGGTGCTCCCCGACGCGCTCGCGGGCCGCGACATCCTGGCCCGCTCGCCGACGGGCTCGGGCAAGACGCTCGCCTTCGCGCTGACGCTCGCCGAGCGCATCGACCGGCGCGCGACCGCCGTCCGCGGCCTCGTGCTGGTGCCGACGCGGGAGCTCGCCGTCCAGGTCGCCGAGGAGCTCGGCTCGGTCGCAGCGGCGAAGCGGCTTCGCGTCGCTTCGGTGTACGGCGGCGTTCCGGTCGGCGCGCAGGCCAGACGAGCGGCGTCGGCACAGGTGCTGATCGCAACCCCGGGCCGCCTCGAGGACCTTCTCTCGCGAGGGCTCGTCACGATCGACGGGGTGCAGATCCTCGTGCTCGACGAAGCGGATCGGATGCTCGACATGGGGTTCCAGCCCCAGGTCGACAAGATCGTCGATCGCGTTCCGCGCGAACGGCAGACGATGTTCTTCTCCGCCACGCTCGACGGAGAGATCGCGCGCCTCGCGCAGCGCTACACGCAGAACGCCTCGCGCTTCGACGCCGAGCTTCCGGTGACGCTCGAGAGCGGAAGCATCGAGCACGAGTTCGTCCCCGTGACGAACGACAACAAGCTCGACAAGCTCGTCGAGCACCTTACCCTTGAGCGTGCGATCACGATCGTCTTCGTTCGCACGAAGCGAGGGGCAGATCGTCTCGTCCGCAAGCTCGGCCACCGCGACGTCGCCGCGGTCTCGATGCACGGCGACATGACGCAAGGGGCCCGCGAGCGGGCGCTCACCCGGTTCGCGTCCGGACGGGTGTCGACGCTGGTCGCGACCGACGTCGCCGCCCGCGGCCTCGACCTGCCGGACATCACGCACGTGATCAACTTCGACCCACCGGCAGACGACAAGTCGTACATCCACCGGGTCGGGCGCACCGGACGCGCCGGCAAGTCCGGGACCGGGATCACGCTCGTGCTCCCGGACCAGCAGGCCGACGTGAGCCTCGTCGCCTCGAGCGTCGGCCGCCGCGAGGAGTTCGAGCGTCCGGGTCTGCAGGGCGGCGGTCGCGCCGCGCCGGCGGGTTCTGCGCGTCGCCGCCGCCGCGGCCGGCGCTGAGCCGGCCCGAGCCGCCTCCAACCGCGCCCCCGGACCGACGCATCTGCCCCGAGGCCGTTCGCCCGAGCAGGTGGATTGACACCGACGGTGTTGACACCACGTAGCGTGGTGTCTAATCTGCACCACCTGAAGTGGTGTCACATTCTCGCCCTCGGTCCGGCGGGTGCCGGGCCCCCACGTTCCGGGAGGATCCTCATGAAGTCAGCACTTCGGACCGCGACGCTCCTCACCGCCGCGCTCCTGCTCGCCGCCGTGCTCGGCGCACGCGCGGCGGCGCCGGCGTCGGCCGACGTCGTCACGAATGCCAAGCATTTCTTCTGGGCGCCGGGCCAGGCGCCGCAGGCAACGGTCGCCGACTCGCTCGGCGAACGACCTGATCTACCACGGCGGCAACGCCGGCCCCGGCGCGATCGGCGTCGAGACGATGCCGGCCGTCTATCTCGTCTTCTGGGGCCCCGCAGTGGGCGACCGGCTTCCAGACGGCGGACACGGACGGCAAGCTCTACTCGTCGAAGACGCTCCAGAACTACCTCGACGTCGTTCTTCGGCGGCGTCGGCGGCAGCCCCTGGGCCGGTGTGCAGACGCAGTACTGCAACATCGCGCTGCCCGGCGCGACGAGCTGCGTCGGCGGTAGCGGCTTCGTCACCAACCCGAAGCACCAGCTGAAGGGCGTCTGGACCGACCCGACGCCCGTCCCGTCCGACATCGTCACGCTCGGGCTGGCGGAGAACCTCGTCGACGACCCGATCGCAGCCGAGGCGCAGCGGGCGGCCGGCACACTTCGGGTACGACCCGAACGCGACGTACATCGTCCTCACGCCGCCGGGGACGATCGGGACCGGCGAGCCCGTGTACTGCGGCTACCACACCCAGACGACGAGCATCGACGGCTACGGCAACCCCGACCGGATTCAGTACGCATTCATCCCCTGGCTGAACACGAACTGGCCGGGTGTCGGCGTCACCGGCTGCGGCATGCACAACGTCAACGCGACAAGCGACTCGTTCGGCAACGGCGTGTTCGACGGCTACTCGATCGTCACGGGCCACGAGTACGCGGAGGCGGTCACCGACCCCGACAACTTCTTCTCGAACCAGGACGGGTGGAACGACGCCCAGGGGAGCGAGAACGGCGACAAGTGCGCGTGGCTGGACACGCAGAACATCACGCTCGGCTCGCACCAGTTCGCGGTGCAGCCGATGTGGAGCAACGAGGCATACGACGCGACCGGCAACGGCTGCGTCGTCTCGCGGTGAGCCTCGTGAGTTTCACATCAAGCCTCTAGTCCTCGAGGGCGAGGCGCGGGCCAGGCTTCGGCCTGGCCCGCGAACCTAGCGGACGACGGAGTAGCGAGCCGCGGCGAAGTCGCCGTTCCGGTCGACCTCCTCGAGCCGCAGCTCGATCCGGCGCGGCAGCAGCGGAGCGCCGGCGCCGAGCGTCGCCGGCGCGATCGTCACGATCACCTCGTCGAGCAGGCCCGCATCCGCGAACTGGCCGGCGAGGTCGCCGCCGCCGACGATCCAGACGTTGCGGCCGCCTGCGGCTTCGACGAGCTCCCGGTGCACCGACGCGACCGCCCCGCTCGTGAACGTGATGGTCGCCCCGGGAACGGGCGGAAGCCGCCGGTGCGTGAAGACCCAGCAGGGGACGTCGTACGGCCAGCGCCCCGACTCGTGGTCGAGGATCCACTCGTACGTCGTCGCTCCCATCGCCAGCGCCCCCACCTGCGCGATGAACGCCCGGTAGTTCTGTGGCCCGTCCTCGTCCTGGCGCCGCGTGAACAACCAGTCGAGCGAGTTCTGCGGATCGGCGATGTAGCCGTCGAGCGTCGTGGCCGTGTAGTACTGGGTCACGGTCACGGGCACCTCCGGAGACGCCCGCAGCTGCGGAGGACTACTGACGCACGATCGGCGATTTGTCGCGGCACGGCTGCGGTCGACGGCCGACGCTCGGCGGCGCGCGCACCTTCATCGTCCGACCAACACCAAGTCCGCTCCGACGCTTCGGCCTCGACGACAGAAGGAGTCACAACGATGAAGCTCTCGATCGCCACAGTAGTCCTCTTCGCCGCCACCGTACTCGCTCTCGCGGCAGGTGCGACAGGCGCAACCGGCAGCCGGTCGGCCACGACCGTCACGATCGCCATGCACGATCCCGGCTGTCACTGGTTCTCGGTGGGCGGCAAGTTCGTGAAGACGCTCTCCGTCAAGGGGCCGATCTCGCTGGCGAACTTCGACGAAGCAGCCCTCAAGGTCGCAGGGCCTTCGGGCGTCAAGCGCGAGGCAGTCGGCAAGAAGCTCAGCCTCACGCGCGGCACGTACAAGATCACCATGGTCGGCCAGGAGCCCGACGACAACACGCTGAAGCTGATCGTCCGGTAAGCGCCCACGGAGCGGACGATTGCGGCGGGGCCGGCGAAAGCCGGCCCCGCTCGTGCTGCGAGCGGTCGCCATCATTGGGCGCGTGACGGTCGCCGAGTATCACCGGGAGCTCGTGCACCGACTCGAGGCGGTTCTGGGCGACCGGCTGATCGGTGTCTACGCGGCCGGGTCGTTCGGCCTGGCCGACTTCGATCAGCGCCGCAGCGACCTCGACGTGTTCGCCGTCTGCCGCCGCCCGGTCACTGCGCACGACAAGCACGAGATCGTCGCGCGCCTACGCCACGAGCACCTGCCGTGCCCGGCGCGGGGCCTCGAGTTCGTCCTCTACCCGGAAGAGACGGCCCGCGTGCCCTCGGCCGAGGCGGGCTTCGTCCTCAACCTGAACACCGGCCCGGGCATCGGCTTCCGCGTCGACGAGCAGCCGGGCGCCGTCGAGCGGCACTGGTTCCCCCTCGACCGCGCGATCGTCCGCGAGTCGGGCGTCGCGCTCACAGGCCCGCCGCCGGCGGAGCTGTTCGCGCCGATTCCTCAGGCGCTCCTTCTCCCCGCCGTGCGCGAGTCCGTGCTCTGGCACCGTCAGCCGGGACACGCGGGCGACGACGACGCTGTCCTGAACGCATGCCGCTCGCTGCGTTGGCTCCGCGAGGGCGTGTGGTCGTCGAAGACGGAAGCGGGAGCGTGGGCGATCGACAACGGCGTTGATCCGACGCTGGTCGCCGAAGCCCTCGCGCACCGCCGCACGGGCTGGTCGCTGGGCCGCGGACGGGTGCACGCGTTCCTCGACTCCGTGCTCTCCGAGCTCGATGCCGCGCGCTAGCCTTTAGGTCGCGCGCGCCGGCTGCTCGGCGTGCCCGCCGAACTCGTGGCGCATCGCGGAGAGGAGCCGGTTCGCGTACATGCCTTCCCCTCGCGACTCGAAGCGCTCGTAGAGCGCGGTGCTCAGCACGGGCACGGGCACACCCTCGTCGATCGCCGCGAGGATCGTCCAGCGGCCCTCGCCCGAATCCGACACGCGACCCGAGTAGCTGTCGAGCGTCTGGCCCTGCGAGAGGGCGTGCGCGGTCAGGTCGAGCAGCCAGGAGGCGACGACGCTGCCGCGGCGCCAGACCTCGGCGACCTGGGCGATGTCGAGGTCGTACTGGTAGTAGCGCGGGTCGCGCAGCGGCGTCGACTCGGCGCTGACCTCGTGATCGAGCTTGCCGACGTTCGCCTTGTGCAGGACGTTCAGCCCCTCGGCGTAGGCGGCCATCAGGCCGTACTCGATGCCGTTGTGCACCATCTTCACGAAGTGGCCGGCACCGGCCGGTCCGCAGTGCAGGTAGCCGTTCTCGGCCGTGCTCGGATCGCCGTCGAGGCCCGGGGTGCGGGCGGCGGCGTCGACGCCGGGCGCGATCGTGCGGAAGATCGGGTCGAGGTGCTCGACGACGTGCGGCTCCCCGCCGATCATCAGGCAGTACCCGCGCTCGAGGCCGAAGACGCCGCCGCTCGTGCCGACGTCCACGTACTCGATGCCCTGCTTCGCGAGCGCCTCCGCTCGGTCGACGTCGTCTCGGTAGTAGCTGTTACCGCCGTCGATGATGATGTCGCCCTTCCCCATCAGGCCGGCGAGCTGGTCGACCACCTGCCCGGTGATCGCGGCGGGGATCATCACCCAGGCGACCTTCGGGCTCTCGAGCGCCGCCACGAACGCCTCGAGCGTCGTGGCGCCGGTCGCGCCCTCGGCCTCGAGCCCGGCGACGACGTCGGCGCTGACGTCGTAGACGACGCAGTCGTGTCCGTCCCGCATCAGGCGGCGGACGATGTTCGCCCCCATGCGTCCCAGCCCGACCATTCCCAGCTGCATCTCTTAGGCCTCCGTTTCTGCCCTGGCCGCGCGGTAGCGCGCGATCAACGCATTGGTGGACGAGTCGTGCGTGAGCTCGGCGTCGCCGGAAAGCTCGGGGACGATCCGCTGTGCGAGCGCCTTGCCGAGCTCGACGCCCCACTGGTCGAAGGAGTTGATCCCCCACACGGCGCCCTGGGTGAACGTCGAATGCTCGTACAGCGCGACGAGCGTGCCGAGCGCCGCCGGCGTCAGCCGCTCCGCCGTCAGCACGTTCGACGGGCGGTTGCCGGGAAACGTGCGGTGCGGCACCAGCCACTCCGGGTTGCCCTCCGCGGCGACCGCCTCGGCGGTCTTGCCGAACGCAAGCGCCTCGGCCTGCGCGAAGACGTTCGCGACGAGCAGGTCGTGGTGGTTCCCGAGCGGGTTCAGGCTGTGCGCGAAGCAGACGAAGTCGCAGGGGATCAGCCGTGTGCCCTGGTGGATCAGCTGGTAGAAGCTGTGCTGCCCGTTCGTGCCCGGCTCGCCCCAGTAGATCGCGCCGGTGTCCACGTCGACTGCGCTCGAGTCGAGCCGGACCGACTTGCCGTTCGACTCCATCGTCAGCTGCTGCAGGTACGCGGGGAACCGCTCCAGGTACTGGTCGTACGGCAACACGGCGACCGTCTGCGCGCCGAAGAAGTCCGCGTACCACACGCTGAGCAGCCCCATCAGCATCGGCACGTTCTCCTCGGCGGGCGCCGTCCGGAAATGCTCGTCCATCGCGTGGAACCCGGCCAGCAGCTCGCCGAACCGCTCCGGCCCGACCGCCAGCATCGTCGAGAGCCCGATCGCCGAGTCCATCGAGTACCGGCCGCCGACCCAGTCCCAGAAGCCGAACGCGTTCTCGACGTCGATCCCGAATCGCGCCACCTCATCGAGGTTCGTCGAGACGGCGACGAAGTGCCTCGCGACGGCCGACTCGTCGCCGCCGAGCCCGGCGAGCAGCCACTCCCGCGCGGTCTGCGCGTTCGTCATCGTCTCGAGCGTGGTGAACGTCTTCGAGGACACGATGAATAGCGTCTGCTCCGGATCGAGGTCGCGGGTCGACTCTGCGAAGTCGGTTCCGTCGACGTTCGAGACGAAGCGGAACGTCATGTCGCGCCGGCTGTAGTGCCGCAGCGCGCGGTACGCCATCACCGGGCCGAGGTCGGAGCCGCCGATCCCGATGTTGACGACGTTCCTGATCGCCTTGCCCGTGTGGCCCTTCCATTCGCCCGAGCGGATCCGCTCGGCGAACGCGGCCATCCGGTCGAGCACCTCGTGCACGTCCTTGACGACATCGCGCCCGTCCACGATCAGCGACCGGCCGCGCGGCATCCGCAGCGCCACGTGCAGCACCGCGCGGTCCTCGGTGACGTTGATGTGCTCACCGGCGAACATCGCGTCACGCCGCTCGGCGACCCCGGCCTGCGCGGCCAGCTCACGAAGCAGCCGCAGGGTCTCGTCGGTGATGCGGTTCTTCGAGTAGTCGAGATGCAGTCCGGCGGCGTCTGCCGTGAACCGCGTTCCGCGCGCGGGGTCGGACGCAAAGAGCTCGCGGAGGTGGACGTCGCGAAGCTCACCGTAGTGAGCGGCGAGCTCCTGGTGCGCGGCAAGGCGGCGCACTCCGGTCGACTCTGTCGTCGTCATCGTCTCTCCTCTCGGCCGACGCTCCCCGCATTCTTGCCGAGCGCCGTCGGCTGGGAGCCGGGTGGCCGGATGCCTTCGCGCCGGCGGTGGTCTTCGTCCAGACTGGGACGACGCCGTGGGCGCACAGGCCGAACAGATCGAGAAGCGCGCGGTCGCCGAGGCGGCTGCCGAGCTCGTCGCCGACGGCTCGACGGTCGGCCTCGGGTCCGGCTCGACCGTCGCCGAGCTCCTGCCCGCGCTGGCCGCGCGGCGGCTCTCGATCCGCTGCGCGGCGACGTCGCCCGTGACGGAGGAGGCGGCTCGAGCCCTCGGCCTCGTCGTCGAGCCGCTCGACGCGCTCGGCCTGCTCGACATCGCGATCGACGGCGCCGACCAGATCGCTCCGGACGGCTGGATCGTCAAAGGGGGAGGCGGCGCGCACACGCGCGAGAAGGTGGTCGCCGCCGCCTCGGCCCGCTTCGTGGTGATCGCAGGCGCCGGCAAGGTGGTCGACGAGCTGCGGCCGCCGGTCCCGCTCGAGATCCTCGAGTTCGGCGCCGCCGCCACGTTGGCGGCGCTCGCGCCGGCCGAGCTCCGCGACGTGCCCCGGAGCCCCGACGGCAACCTGATCGCCGACTACTTCGGCCTCGTCGGCGACGCCGCCGCCCTCGCGGCGAGGCTGTCGGCGACACCGGGCGTCGTCGAGCACGGCCTCTTCCCGCCGGCGCTCGTGAGCGACGTGCTCGTCGCCCACGGCACCAGCGTCGAGTGGCTTACGCCGCAGCGAGCGCGCGGCGGCGATTGAACCGGTCGATCCGGCTGCCGCCGGCGACCGTGCGCACCACTCCGGTGTACGCCGGGTGGCAGTTCGAACAGACGTCCACCGACAAGGTGGCGGACGTCGACCGGACGGCGAAGGCCGAGCCACAGGCGGCGCAGACGACGTCGACGAGCTGCGTGTCAGGATGCTGAGTCAAGGGAGATCCTCCTCGGGTGTTGGACGGGACGATTGAGCGGGCGCGTGCGCCAGGCCTCGAACGAGACCACCAGCGCGATCGCCGCGACGACGCCGCCGAAGACCTCGAAGGTCGAGTCGAGGCCCAGATGCGTCACGACGAGGCCGGCGATCACGGCCGGCACGGACAGCGACGAGTACGCGACGATGTAGAAGGCGGACATCACCGCGGCGCGCTGCTCCGCCGGGATGACCGCCACCAGCGCACGAAGTCCGCCGAGGTAGGCGACGCCGAAGCCCAGGCCGCCGACGACCGCGCCGAGCAAGTAGGTCGCGGCCGAGCCGCTGGCCGCCGCGGCCACGATCAGGAGCATCCCCACGGCGAGCGCGATCGAGCCGGCGCTCGCGCCGAGCCACGGCGCGGTACGGCCGAGCAGCAGGGCGGCGACAGCCGCCGAGCCTGCCAGCGCGACGGCTCCGACCCCGGAGACGATCACGTTGGACGTGTCGAACAGCTGCGCCGAGAGCTCGGGCCCGAGCGAGAAGAAGAGCGCGCCGATCGACCACGAGGAGACGACCGCCAGCGCCGCGAGCAGGAACGGCCGGCGAGCGACGGGCGGGACGCTCGGCCACTCCCAGCTCAGGCGGAAGCGACCGGGCCTCTCGACGGGCTCGGGCATCCAGTACGCCCCCGCGAACGCCAGGGCGAGCAGGATCAGCAGCACCGCGTAGGGAAGCACGCGCGGCTCCGAGCCGAGCTGCACCAGCGACGAGGACACGAGCATGCCGAGCCCGAGGCCCGCGGCGGCCGCGACGCTGTTCGTCCGTCCCACGCCGGCCGGGTCGCGGCGCGGATGCAGGTCGAGCAGCGCGGCGCTCGCCGCGCTCAGCGCCGCACCGGTCGCGAGGCCCTGCAGCCCGCGCGCGGCGAAGAGCCAGCCGGCCGAGCCGGCGGCCATGAAGAGCACGGTCGAGCCCATCAACGCGCCCAGCGACCCGAGCAGGACCGGGCGCCGGCCGACGTCGTCGGACAGCCTGCCGGCCACGAGCAGCGCGGCGAGCACGCCGAAGGCGTAGGTCGCGAAGATCAGCGTCAGGATCAAGGGCGAGAAGTGCCAGAGCTCGCTGTAGCGGTGGTAGAGAGGCGAGGGTGTGAGCGACGCGAACAATCCGAGCCCGATCACGGCCGCGGCGAGCCGGTAGGCGTGGTGCGCGGGCAGGGTTCGCCGCGCGCGGCTGGGTGCGCTCTCGTATCCGGACATCAGACCCCCCCAAACTGAGTTGCTTGAAAAAACTCACACCCGCAGTATGCCACAGGCAAGTTGCTTCATGCAACTCACCCTGCTACCGTGTCCTCGGCTTGCTGAAGCGGGACTACACCGGCCAGAACTGCTCGATCGCGGCGGCGCTGGAGATCGTCGGCGAGCGCTGGACGCTGCTGATCGTCCGCGACGCGTTCCTCGGCCGCCGGCGGTTCGAGCAGTTCCAGGAGAGCCTCGGCATCGCCCGCAACGTCCTGGCCGACCGTCTCGGACGGTTGGTCGACGAGGGCATCCTCGAGCGGGTTCGCTACAGCGAGCGCCCGGAGCGCTACGAGTACCGGCTCACGCGGAAGGGCGTCGACCTGCAGGTCGCGCTTGCCGGCCTGCGCCAGTGGGGCGACAAGTACGTCAGCGACAAGCCCCCCACGATCACCCGGCGCAAGTCGGACAAGCGCCCGGTCGTGGCCGGGTTCGTCCCCCAGGGCACGCGACTCCTCCGCGCCGACGAGATCGAGAACGTCCCCGGCCCGGGCCGCAAGCCGGCCTAGGCCAGGTGCCTGGCACCGTGGTGCCAGGCACCTGCCGTTCGTCAGGCGGCGACGGCCGCGCGCTCGAGGCCTTCGATCTCGATCTTCCGCATCGAGAGCATCGCGGCCATCACGCGCTGCGACTTCTCGCGGTCGGGATCGGCGAGGAGCCTGGGCAGGATCTCCGGCGTGATCTGCCAGGACACGCCGTAGCGGTCCTTCAGCCAGCCGCACGGCCCTTCCTCGCCGCCCTCGGACAGCGTCGACCAGTACGTGTCGACCTCGTCCTGCGTCCGGCAGGTGACCACGAAGGAGATCGCCTCGCTGAACGAGAAATCGGGGCCGCCGTTCAGGGCGAGAAACGGTTGTCCGTCGAGCTCGAACGCGACCGTCATCACCGTGCCTGCCGCCCGCGGGCCGGCGTCGCCGTAGTGCGCGATCTCGACGATCCTCGAATTGGGAAACACGGAGGTGTAGAAGCGCGCAGCCTCCTCACTCTCGGTGTCGAACCACAAGCACGGACTGAGCGATCCCATCGTTCGTCTCCCTTCAGCTCGTTGGCAGTGCTGAGACCAGAGACCGTCCGGCCGCGGCGAACTCATCGGTGGCAGACGCCTCAGCCGTCGAGTGCGGCCGCGCGCGGAGCGCGAAGGCCGCCGTGATCAGGCAGACGAGAGCGGCAGATGTCGAGAACCGGTCCGACACCGGATGGGCCAGTGCGAAGGCGAGAGCCGCGGCAGCCGCGCCGAGCACCCACCTCGACGCGTGGCGCGCCCGAACCGCTGCAGCATAGGTCGTGAGCAGCGCGACCGGAAACGCGATGAAGAGCGGGAAGATCAGTGCGAGCGACGGCGCGCTGTCGACGCGATCGATCACGTGGATCAGCTGTGAGCGCGTCGCGCCGTCCCCGGGGATCGACGCCCAGATCAGGTAGACGCCTGCCAGCGCGCCGTGGCCGATCGCGCCCGCGACGCCGAAGACCCTGGCGGCGGCGCCGAAGCGGCAGGCCCGCCCGTCGAGCCGACGGACGATGCCGAACACCCCCGGCACGAGCAGCGCCGACGACGCCAGCAGCAGCGCCGCCGAGAGAACCATCCGTCCGTGATGCGCAGCGGCGGCGTCGTAGATCTTCGTCGCGTTGCCGCTGTTCGCCGGATCGAGGAGCGTCTCGGCCAGGTCGGCGAGCATGGCGGCGACGAGAGCCGCCGCGGCCCACCGAATCGACCAGTCGCGCCTGTTCGAACCTTGCATGTCGAGCCTCCTTGGGTTGATGCGGTAGTCGTAACGCCGGCCGCTGCGCGAAACGTCGTCCGCGCCGGACGATTCGCCTCGACCCGGCGGTGCCGACTTGCAAGCGAGGTCGTCGTCCTCGCGCGGGAGACGTCGTCCACCCCGGGGTTGACGCTCGCGACTACAGTCGCGACGGTGACTGCGCAGGCGATCGTCGTGGCGGTCGAGGACGGCGAAGCCGTGTCCGACCGCCCCGAGCGTACGGTGCGGGCGTTGTTCGAGCACGAGCTCCTCGACGTCACGTGGTCCCGGTACGACGCCGGCCAGCCGGGGCCGCCGCTGCACGTGCATCACGAGCACGTCGACGCGTTCTTCGTCGTCGACGGCGAGCTCCGCTTCCGCGTCGGCCCCGAGGCCGCACCCGTCTACGCCGGTGCGGGAACCTGCGTGCTCGTCCCGCCGAACGTGATCCACACCTTCGACAACGTGAGCGACGGCACCGCGCGGTGGCTGAACTTCCACGCGCCGAGCACGGGATTCATGGCCTACCTGAGGGGTCGGCGCCCCGGGTTCGACAGCCACGACCCGCCGGCCGGCGGCGGGCGTCCCGCGGCCGACGCAACGGTGGCGACGGTGGACGGTCGCGGCCGGCGAATCGGAGCCGAGCCGCAGTTCTCCGTGAGCGAGCACGTGGTGGCGCCCGGCGACCGTTCGGGCCCGCAGCTGCTCGAAGGCGCGGTCGGCGCCTTCTTCGTGCTCGAGGGCGAGGTCGAGCTGCAGCACGGCGAGACGGCCGTGCGGGCCGGAGCGCGCACGGGGCTGTTCGCACCTCCCGGCGTCCCGCACGGCTACCGCAACACCGGCTCCACGAGCGCGCGGCTGCTCAGCCTGCGCGCGCCCGGTTAGGCGAGCGCCGCACAGAGCGCGCGCACGGCACCGGCGAACGCGTGCTCGGGCGGCGTCCCGAACCCGACGACGAGCGCCGGATCGTGTTGCTGCACGCCCGTCCCGTACGACTCGAGCCCCTCGACGCCGAGGCCGCGCGAACGTGCGCGCTCGACGACATCTGCCTCGCGCAGCCCGCCGGGTAGGCCGGCGAGCAGATGCAGCCCCGCGGCGATCCCGCTGACGCGCGTGCTCGCGGCGCGCCTGGCGAGCGCCGCGACGAGCGCGTCGCGCCGGCGCCGGTAGGCGTGGCGCGCGCGGCGCACGTGCCGGTCGTACGCGCCGGACGCGATCAGCTCCGCCAGCGCGAGCTGCTCGAGTGCGCTCGGCCCGCCCGTGAGCCGCTTCGCGGCCGCGACGGGGGCGACGAGCCGGTCGGGGAGCACGAGCCAGCCGAGATGCAGACCGGGCGCAAGGCTCTTGCTCGCGGTGCCCGCGTAGGCGACGTGCTCAGGCGCCAGCGCCTGCATTGCGCCGACCGGCTGCCGGTCGTAGCGAAACTCGCCGTCGTAGTCGTCCTCGACGATCAGGCCGCCCGTCTCGCGCGCCCAGGCGACGGCCTGTGCACGCCGTTCGGCCGCGAGCGCCGCGCCGAGCGGAAACTGGTGCGCCGGTGTGAGCAAGACCGCGTCAGCGCCGTCCACCTCGTCCACGACGGCGCCCCGTGCGTCGACGCGCACGCTCGAGACGTGAAGCCCGGCCGCGGCGATCGCGTCGCGATGTTGTCGATGACCGTATGCCTCCACCGCCACGGTGGTCGAGCCGGCGCCGGCAAGCGTTCGGCAGAGGAGCGAGAGCCCCTGGGCGAACCCGGAGCAGACGACCACGCGGCTCGGCGCGACGTGCACGCCGCGCGCACGCGCCAGGTACTCGGCGAGCGCAGATCGGAGCTCCGGGCGCCCGAGTGGGTCGGAGTACCCGAATGCCTCGGCCGGAGCGGTCGAGAGCGCGCGCCGTAGCGCTGCGATCCAGGTCGCACGCGGAAAGGAGGAGAGGTCGGGAAAGCCGGCTCGGAGGTCGAAGCGCGGCGTCCGGTCGACGGACGGTGCACCCGCGGGGACGATCTCGTCCACCGCCGGGCACGCCGCGACGCGCGTGCCCGATCCCTGCCGCGCGACGAGCCAGCCCTCGGCGACCAGCTGACCGTAGGCGGCGGCCACGGTGTTGCGCGAGATGCCGAGATCGCGCGCGAGCGCCCGCGACGGCGGCAGTCGCACGCCCTCACGGAGCCGGCCGGTGCGCACCGCTTCGCGAAGCGCCGTCTCGAGGCCGGCGCGCACTCGCGGGCCGGCGCGCTCGAGGTGCAGGTCGACGCCAGAAATGGCCCAATCTCTATCCACCGGAATGGATCCTACTCATGGGCCATGAAGCCGTATCGTTCTGGCCATGACGACAACCGAGACACTCACCGCGATCCCTGTCCGCCTCGACGTCGAGCGCCATGCCGCGACGTTCTCGGCGGCGATGAACCGCCTCGACGGCGCCGCCACCAAGGAACTCGACCGCGTCGAGTTCGACCGCCGGCTGCGCGAACTGGTGCGCATTCGCGCGTCGCAGCTGAACGGCTGCGCCTACTGCATCGACATGCACACGAAGGATGCGCGTGCGCTCGGGGAGACCGAGCAGCGGCTCTACGCGCTGCCGGCGTGGCGCGAGACCCCGTTCTTCACCGCCCGCGAGCGCGCGGCGCTCTCCTTCACCGAGTCGGTCACGCTCGTCGCCCACGATCACGTCCCGCGGGAGGCGTACGACGCCGTTGCCTCGGCGTTCACGCCGGACGAGGTCGGAGCGCTGCTCAGCCTGATCGTGGCGATCAACGCGTGGAACGCGATCGCGGTCAGCACCCGGGCCTGGCAGCCCGGCTCCTACCAGCCTTGACCTGAGGGCTACCTCGCGCGGGCCTCCGCCGGCTCGGCGGGGACGACGGTGGCCGCAACGTGGTGCTCGGAGCGCGGCTCGATCGTGACGTTCGGGAGCAGCTTCTCGAGCCATGCAGGGATCGCCCACGAGCGCTCGCGGAGGACGGTCAGCAGCGCCGGCACCAGCGTCAGGCGCATCAGGAAGGCATCGGTGAGGATCGCGACGCCGAGCAGCAGACCGAACTCCTTCGACACGCGGTCCGGCGCGAGCAGGAACGAGAAGAACACCGACGACATGATCAGCGCGGCGGCCGCGATCACGCGACCGACTCCCGCGACGCCGTCCTTCACCGCCGATGCCGTATCGCTTCCGAGCACGTGTTCCTCGCGGATGCGGCTCATCAGGAACACCTCGTAGTCCATCGAGAGGCCGAACAGGATCGCAAAGGCGATCGGGGGCACGAAGCTCTCGATCGGGCCGGTGCGGTCGAGGCCGATGATCCCCATCCCGTGACCGAGCTGCACGACGAGCGTCAGCACGCCGAAGCCGACGAGCGCCGACATGAGGGTGGTGAGCGCCGCCTTCAGCGCGACGACGGCCGAGCGGAACGCCATCGCGAGCAGCAGGAACGTGATGCCGATGATGTACAGCAGGAACCACGGCGAGTGCGAGAAGATGCGGTTGCCGATGTCGGTGAATGCGGCGTTCGACCCCGACACGTACGCGTGCGCGGTCGAGCCCTCGAGCGTCCGCGGGATCACGGTGTGCCGCAGGTTCGACACGAGATCGTCCGTCTTCGTGTCCTGCGGCTTGTACTTGCCGTAGCTGTTGACGATCGCCACGGACGCCTTGACGGGCGTCTTCGCGTTGTAGATCGGCTTGTCGACCTGCGCGATCGCGGGCACGGCCCTGAGCGCCGTCTGCAGCTTGGTCGCCGCCCCGTGATCGGACTGGAGGTCGACGACGACCGGGATCGGCTCGGTGAAGCCGGGGCCGAAGCCGCTCGACAGCAGGTCGTACGCCTTGCGCGTCGTCTGTTCCTTCGGCGCCGTTCCCGAGTCGGCGAGCCCGAGACGGACGGCGAGCACCGGCGAGGCCAGCAACAGGAGCACGACGATCGTCACCGGCAGCACGGTGCGGGCGTGGGCCGAGACGAACCGGCCCCAGCGGGCGATCGGCGTCCGCGTCTGGCCCTGGCGCGACTCGTCGACGTGCCGCAGGCCCAGGCGCCCGCGATCGATCTTGTGGCCGAGCAGGGAGAGGACGGCCGGCAGCAGCGAGTTCGCGAGCAGCACGGCGGTGAGAACGCCGAGCGCACTGCCGATGCCGAGCTTGGTGATGAAGTCGAGCCCGATCAGCGCGAGCCCGGTGATCGAGATCGCGACCGTGACGCCGGCGAAGATCACCGCGCGTCCGGCGGTCGCCCCCGCGGCGGCGGCCGCCTCCTGCGGCGAGAGGCCGTCGTGCAGGAACTGCCGGAACCGCGTGACGATGAAGAGCGTGTAGTCGATCCCGACTCCGAGCCCGATCATCGGCACGAGGATCTCGGTGATCGTGTTGAAGTGCGTGAGCCGCGCTGCGAGGAACAGCAGCAGGAACGCGCCGAGCACGGCGACGATCGCGAAGAGCAGCGGGATCACCGTCGGCACGAGCGCGCGGAACAGCACCATCAGGATCACGAACGCGCACGCCAGGCCGATCAGGTCGCTCAGACCCTGGGTCGGCGGTGCGCTCTCGGCCTCACCGGTGAACTCGACCTGCATGCCGGCGGGCTCCGCGATCGCGCGCAGCCGGTCCTCCAGGTTCACGATCTTCGAGCGCGGCAGCTCGAAGCCGGTGCGATCGAACTGCACGTCGAAGTACGCAACCTTGCCGCTGCCGGCGAGCTGGGTCGAGCCGGGCGCGAGCGGGCTCTTGATCGCCGAGACGTCCTTCGGATCCTCGGCGAGATCGCGCTGCCCGACGCTCGACGCCGCGAGCATCGTGTGGATCGCGGCGGCGGTCCCGCTCGAATCGAGCGGCCGGCCGTTCTGCGAGGCGAGCACGACGCGCAGAGCCGCGCCCTTCTGGCCGCCGAACTTCGCGTTGATCAGGTCCGTCGCCTTCTGGGTGTCGGAGCCCGGGATCTTGAAGTCGTTGATCAGCTTGCCGTGGAACGCCCCGTTCAGGAGGATCAGGACGACGAACGCGCCCAACCAGCCGAAGATGACGCGCTTCGGGTGACGCGCGCAGGCGCCGGCGAGCCGTGCGAGCCCTCCGGCATGGGCGATGCGACGCTCGTCCGCGAGCGTCGCGGGGTCGACCTGTGCGTCCGTGCTCGAATCCGTCATCGTGTTCCTCCCTCAGCTTGCGGCTACTCGGGAGACTAGACACACCGCCGCGGGCGAACTCATCGGTACCGCGGGAAATCGACCAGGGAGGAATCGTGGACTGGAAGCTGGAGCTCGTCGTCGTCCCCGTCTCGAACGTCGACCGCGCGAAGCGGTTCTACACCGAGCAGGCGGGGTTCGACGTGCACGTGGACACCCGGGCCGGCGAGGACTTTCGGGTCGTGCAGCTGACGCCGCCCGGCTCGGCCTGCTCGATCGCGTTCGGCACCTTCTCGCAGGCCGCGCCCGGATCGGCGAAGGGCCTCCATCTCGTCGTCGACGACATCGAGGCGGCACGGTCCGAGCTCACCGGCCGCGGCATGGACGTCAGCGACTTCTTCCACTTCGAGGCGGGCGGCCAGACGCCCGGGCTCGATCCTGCGCGGAGCAGTTACAACTCGTTCTTCTCGTTCGACGACCCCGACGGCAACGGCTGGCTCGTCCAGGAGGTCACGTACGCGACGACGGCCGCGATCGCAAGTCCGATCAACAGCCCGCTGCCGGCCGCCCTCCCCGCCGGCCCGAACGCCGAGAACACTCCCGCCCCGATCATCGAGCCGAGGCCGATCACAACGGCGTCGGTCGTGCCGAGCCGGCGGGCGAGGGTGCCGCCGGTCATCTCACATCGCCGCTGCGACCCGTCGCGCGGCCGCTGCGAGCTCCTCGTCGGGCACGTTCGGCAGCACGTCCTCCCAGATCGGCAGCATCATCCCGGAGGCCTCGACCATTCCGAGCGGCCGGGGCAGGAACCACACGTGGAAGTGGGCGCCGCCGTCGCCCCAGCGGTAGAGGTGGACACGACCCACGTCGCCGAGCGAGAGGATCGCGCGCTCGACGCGGGCTGCGACGCGCCCGAAGTCGGCGGCGAGCTCTTCCGGCAGGTCTGCGAACGAGTCGACGTGCACGCGACTTGCGAGCCAGACGGCGCCCGGAAGGCTTCCCTGCACCGGCGGGTGCAGCGTCCAGTTGTCGTCCGACCAGACCGCACTCGTCGCCCTGCCGCCGCAGATCCCGCACGGGGGCCCGCCTTCCTCGCCGCGGCGCGGCGGCTCCGGAATCTGACGCTCGCCTGGCTCGCGCGGGACGAGCGGCTCCTGGTACGGCAACGTCATGCTCATCGTCGCTCCTTTCGTCGATTTCCTTCCGGCTGCTCCGGCGCGAGCCCGTTGAGCACGGCCCCGACGATGCGGACCTTGGCCTCGTCGACCGGCCAGCCGTGACGTCCGCGCAGATGCACGAACGGCCACGCGACGGTGTTGAAGGCGAGGTCGGCCGCGACGACGACGTCGTCGACGGCGGCCAGCGACCCGTCGGCCGCTCCTTCACGGAAGAACTGGATGAACGGGTGGAGGTAGTCGGGCGGCTGACCCGGCGCCGGCGCCTGGTGAAACGCCTCGTCGGTTGCGAGCATCAGCGTCAGGTGTCGCTCGAGCAGGTCGCACAGCGCCTCGAGCGAGCGTTCGAGCCGCTCGCGACCGGTCCCCTCGGAGGTGAGCACCGGATACATGGCGGCCCGAAAGTCCGCGGCGAGCTCGCCGACGAGCGCACCGACGAGCTCGTCGAGGCCGAGCCCCTGCCGCCAGAGCGTCGAGCGGGCGCGGCCGGCGACCTCGGCGACCCGCTCGAGCGTCAGACCGCCGAAGCCACGCTCGCGCAGCACCGTGATCGTGGCGTTGCGAAGTGCCTCGTCGACGGCCGGACGGCCGCCGTGCACCGCATCCGGAGCAGCCATGCAACAGGAGTGTTGCAAAGCCGGAGCCCGGCTGCAAGTGGCGTCCGCGGCTCCGGTCTACGTCCCGCCGAGCTCCGACCGGCGCCGCTCGAGCGACTCCAGCTTGTCGGCGAGCGCGGTCGCGAACTCGTCGATCGTGCGCTTGCGCGCGCGTACGAGCTCCAGTTGCCGCTCGACGAGCGGGATCGCCGACTCGAGGATCTCGAGCCGCTCCGCGTTGCTCGCGCTCTCGGCAAACTGGTTGCGCAGCGCCGCCCTCGCTTCCTCCGCCTCCGCCAGCGTCTCGAGCTCCTCGAGCGACAGCCCGAGCAGGTCGCGGAGCCGGACGAGCTCGATCAGGTGGGCAACGTCGGCGTCGGTGTAGAGGCGGTGCGAGCCCTGTGTCCGCCCGGCGGACGCGTCGAGCAGCCCCCGCTCCTCGTAGTACCGGATCGTGCGAATCGTGATGCCGACGCGCTCCGCGACTTCACCGATCCGGTAGGTGCGCTGCTCGACCTCGGTTGCCATGACCTCCCTGATCGTACTCCGGGCGGGCGGAGTCAGCCGATTCACGGCCTAGGACGGATTCCTAGGAGACCGAAACGGCGCCGCCGTCGAGGCACACGTCCCACGTGCGCCCGAACGCCCGCACGCCCGTCAACGCGGTCGGGCCGAGCCAGTCCGCAGCCTCGCCGCTCGTCGTCAGCGCGCGCGCCCGCGGATCGGGTGCGACGCCGAGCAGCACCTGCGCTGCGAGGATCGCGGCGCCCGCCGCCCACGCCTGCGGACGCCCCGACACCGGGTACGGGACCGGGAACGGCGCTTCCGAGCGCGGGATCCCGGCGAACGCCTCCGGCAGCTCGTAGCCGAACCGCTCCGCCGCTTCGAGGAGCGCACGCGCGACGCACTGTGCCTCGCGCACGCGCCGGTAGCGGGCGAGGCCCTGCGCGATCAGCGAGCAGTCGTGCGGCCAGACGGTGCCGACGTGGTAGCCGATCGCGTTGTAGGCCGTAACTGCCGACGACATCGTGCGCACGCCCCAGCCTGACCAGAGCTCGTCGCCGAAGAGCGAGGCTGCGACCGCGTCCACACGCTCCCCGGGAACGATGCCGCTCCAGAGCAGGTGACCGACGTTCGAGCACAGCGAGTCGACCTGCCGCTTGTCACCGTCGAGGGCGAGCGCGTAGAACCCTCCTTCCTCGACCCAGAACGCCGAGTCGAAGCGCCGGCGCAGGTCGTCCGCCTCGCGCTCGAGCCGATCGGCGAGCGCGGGATCGCCCCAGGCTTCGCGCGCGAGCTCGGCGAGGCGGTGCTTCGCGTCGTACACGTAGCCCTGGACCTCGCACGGTGCGATCGGCGCCGACGCGAAGCGGCCGTCGCGGAAGCGCTGTGAGTCCCACGAGTCCTTCCACGACTGGTTCGGCAACCCGCGCGGCGCGCGCCGCTCGTACTCGACGAACCCGTCGCCGTCGCGGTCGCCGTGCTCGTCGATCCACGAGAGGGCCGACAGCGCCGGCTCCCTGAACGGCTCGATGAGCACGCCGTCGCCCGTCCACCGCCAGAGCTCGGAGCAGAGGACGAGGAAGAGAGGCGTCGAGTCGATGCTCCCGTAGTAGCGCGGAAACCACGCGTCGGCCGCCCTGCCGCGGCGCACCTCGTGCACGATCTTCCCCGGCTCGGCGTCGATCGACGGGTCGTCGGCGGTCGCCTGCAGCCGGGCCAGCTCCGTGAGCGCAGCGGTCGCGAGCTCGGGCCCGAGCACGAGCGTCTGCAACGACGCGATCAACGAGTCGCGACCGAAGAGGGTCATGAACCACGGCGCCCCGGCCGCCGGGACGCCGTTCTCGAGCCGGAGGGCGCCGAGGTCGCGCACCGAGTGCTCGTACGCGCGCTCGAGCGGCGCCCAGGCCGACTGCAGACGCGGCGCCCCTGCGCGCCAGTCCTCGTCCGACCCGCGCCCGCCCCGCGCGACTGCCGGCTCCGGGACGACCCGAAGCTGCAGCTCCCAACGCCCCCGCGGCGGGAGCTCGACGCGCCACCTGGCGACGGCGCCGTCGAGCGCCGGCGGCTGGGAGAAGAGGACCCGGGTCCGGAACTCTCGGTCGGCGAAGAGGAGCCCGCCGTCGTCGACCGTCGCAACCGCCGGCGTGGGCAGCGGCTGCCCTGCGACCGGCGGCACGTCTGTGAGCAGGTGCTCCTTCACCGTGATGACGTCGGCGAAGTCCACGGCGAGCGCCACGGCGACCTCGACCGAGAGGGGCTCCGGAGACTGGCTCGCGAGCGCCACGCGCTCCTCGAGCGCCGCACCGACGACACGGCTGCGGTCGACGAGGAGCGCATCGTGGGGCAGGCACCGCGAGTACGCGGCGGCGGAGAAATGCTCGAGCCGCCGGGAGACCAGCAGGTCCGGCCGCTCGCCCTCGACGGTGAGGACGAGCCGCGAGAGGTGTCGCGTGTCGTTCGCGTAGAGCCCCTCGACGCCGCCGTCGACGTCGCCCCGGTCGTCGGAGACGCAGAACGTCGAGCCGCGGAAGACGGTGAGCGTCACTGGGGCATCATCGCCCACGCCGAACCGAGTAAGCTCGCGTCGAACGAAGGAGGGGCGCGTTGGCCAGGATCGAATTCGACTCCGTCTCCAAGATCTACGACGACGGAACCCAGGCCGTCTTCGACCTCGATCTTGCGATCGAGGACGGCGAGCTGATGGTTCTGGTCGGCCCGTCCGGCTGCGGCAAGACGACCGCGCTGCGCATGGTCGCAGGGCTCGAGGAGATCAGCCTCGGCGAGATCCGGATCGACGACGTGGTCGTCAACGACCTGACTCCGAAGGAACGCAACATCGCGATGGTCTTCCAGAGCTACGCGCTCTACCCGCACATGACGGTCGAGGACAACCTCGCCTTCAGCCTTCGGCTGCACAAGATGCCTAAGGAGGAGATCAACAAGCGCGTCCTGAACGCCGCCCAGACTCTGCAGATCGAGCAGTTCCTGAAGCGCAAGCCCAAGGCTCTCTCCGGCGGACAGCGCCAGCGCGTCGCCATGGGTCGCGCACTCGTGCGCGAGCCGCAGGCGTTCCTGATGGACGAGCCGCTCTCGAACCTCGACGCCAAGCTGCGCGTGCAGATGCGGGCGGAGATCCACCAGCTCCAGCGACGGCTCGAAGTGACATCGATCTACGTCACCCACGACCAGGTGGAGGCGATGACGATGGGCGACCGCGTCGCGGTCATGAACGCCGGGCGGTTGCTGCAGGTCGACACGCCGCAGGTGCTCTACAGCCAACCGACGAACGAGTTCGTGGCCGGCTTCATCGGCTCGCCCGCGATCAACCTCGTCGAGGCGCAGCTCGAGCAGTCGAACGGCAGCCTCTCCGTCAGGTTCGGCGAGCACCGGCTGACGCTCGACGACGGTGCCGTGGGACGACGCTCGGGGCTGAAGGACTACGTCGGCAAGACGATCATCCTCGGCATCCGCCCGGAGGACTTCGAGGACGCAAGCCTCGAGTCGGGCGCGCCGAGCGACCGCCGCGTGAAGATCAAGGTCGACCTGCTGGAGCCGCTCGGCGCCGAGGTGCTGCTCTACTTCGGCACCGCGGCGACGCACGTCGTCTCGAGTGCCGCCGCGGCGGACGTGGGCGAGGACGCGGCAGTCCATCTCGGGAACGGCGACTCGCAGGACCGGTCACGCATGTGCGCACGCGTGAGCCCGCACACGCGCATCGCGATGGGTCAGACCGCGGAGCTCGCGGTCGACACGAGCCGTCTCTACTTCTTCGACCCGCAGACGCGGGACTCGGTCTAGAGCCCTCAGCCCTTGACGGCGCCGGCGGTGAGCCCGGCGATGATCCGCTTCTGCAGGATCAGGACGAGCAGGATCAGCGGTAGCGTGATGATCACCGTCGCGGCCATGATCTGACCCCACGGAACCGCGAAGGCGCTGCCCGTCTTGCTCACGAACGACGTGATCGCGAGCGGCACGGTGTAGTGGTTGGGCGACTGGATGAACGAGAGGGCGTAGAGGTACTCGTTCCAGGCCGAGATGAACGCGAGCAGACCGGTGGTGACCAGACCCGGGGCGATCAGCGGCAGCAGCACCTTCCAGAACACCTGCAGCGGCGTCGCCCCGTCCACGTAGGCGGCCTCCTCGAGGTCGCCGGGCAGCGCCCGCATGAAGCTCGTCAGCACCCAGATCGTGAACGGGAGCGTGAAGATCAGGTAGGTGAACATCAGCGCGCCCAGCGTGTCGTACAGATGGAACTTCGTGATCGTCGTGTAGAGGGCGCCGAGGATCGCGATCTGCGGGAAGATCGTCATCGACAGCATCAGGTACAACACGAACGAGCGGCCGTGGAAACGGAAGCGGCCGAGCGCGAACGCGGCGGACGCGCCGATCGCCAGCGACAGCAGCGTCACCGACCCCGCCACGATCGCCGAGTTGAGCAGCGCATCGGTGAAGAAGTTCGCGCTGAGCGCTCCCCGGTAGTTCGCCAGGGTGGGATGCGACGGGAAGTACTTGATCGGCGTCTGGAACAGGTTCACCTCGGGCGTGAACGACGAACGAACCACCCAGTAGAACGGGAACAAGCAGTAGAGGGCGATCGCCGCGATCAATACGTAAAACGGCGTCCGCGCCACCAGACGCCCCAGCCGGTTCTTCCGCAGCCTCCGGAGCCGGCTGACCGGCCGCGCGATCGGCCGTGCTGCTTCCGCGGCGGTGGTCATCTCGCGCTCACGCCGTTTCCCCGCTCACCCGGTTGACCGTCATGTAGATCACGACGAAGATCGCGATGATCAGGAAGATCACGACGCTGATCGCCGCGCCGTACCCGACGTGGCCGTCGCCGACGATCGTGCTCTGGTCGTAGATGGCCATCGTTTGCGTGTCGGGGCGGTTGCCGAAGAAGACGTAGAAGACGTCGAAGACGCGCAGCGCGTCGAGCGTGCGGAAGATCAGCGTGACGAGGATCGCCGGCTTGAGCAGCGGGAACGTGATCTTCCAGAACTGCTGAAGGACGTTCGCCCCGTCGACCCGGGCCGCCTCGTAGAGGTCCTGCGGAATCACCTGCAGGCCTGCGAGCAGGAGTAGCGCGACGAACGGCGTCGTCTTCCAGATGTCCACCGCGCAAACCGAGGCGAGCGCGGTGCTCGGGTCGGCGATCCACGCGTGCGAGTGCGAGATGAGGTGGATCCTCACGCCGAGGTCGTTGACGACCCCGAAGGTGTCGTCGAGCATCCACTTCCACATCTGCGCCGCCACGACGGTCGGGATCGCCCATGGGACGAGCATGATCGCGCGCATCATGCCGCGGCCTTTGAAGTTCGAGTTCACGACGAGGGCGATCACCAGGCCGAGGACGAACTCGAAGACGATCGTGATCAGGGTGAACTTGATCGTCTCCCAGATCGAGTTGCGGAACTGCGTGTCGTGCCACAGCTGGCGGTAGTTGGCCAGCCCCACCCACTTCGTCGGTTCGAGCGCGAGGAACTCCTGGTTCGTGAAGCTCTGGTAGATGGTCTTCCCGAGCGGATACAGGGCGACGAGCGCAACGACTGCCAGCGACGGGAGGAGCAGCAGCCAGGCGACCCGCGTCTGCCGGCGCGCCAGCTTCGTCCGGCGATTGCGGCGGCGTGTCGGAGCTGGTGTCGCTACGGATGCCATCGGGCGCGATCGGGGAAGAGACGAGGGAGGATGACAGGCGCCACCCTCCCTCGCGGCGGTTCAGCGTGCTTTCACTACTTCAGTGCGTCGAGCTGGGATTGGAGGCCCGGCAGGACGCTGCTTGCCGATGCTCCGTTGAGGATGCGGCTGATCGCCTGGTAGATGTCCTTTGAGCCCTCGTTGTACTTGGCGCCGAGGACGGTCGAGGGACGGGTCGCACGCGGGACGTTCGCGGTCGCCGGGTTCAGGTACGGGGCGGCCTTCCTGACCTGAGGGTCATTCCCGAGCGACGGGATCGTCGGCACGTTCGAGTTCGTGATCGTGTCGAACTTCTCGACGGCCTTGCTCGTCATGTAGCGGACGAACTCGATCGCCGCGTCCGGGTGCTTGGAGTACTTCGAGACGGCGAGCTGCCAGCCGCCCACGGTGGCGACAGAGCTGTGGCCGGGCCCGTGCGGCAGCGGAGCGACCGCGAACTTGCCGGCGACCTTCGAGCCCTTCGCCTGAGCGAGGGAGTAGGCATACGGCCAGTTGCGCATGAACGCCGCGTTGCCGTCGATGAACGCCGTATGCGTCTCACCCTCCTGATAGGTGGTGACACCACGCGGCGTCGTCACACCGATGTTCTTACGGAACAGGTCGAGGATGTAGCGGGCCTTGGCGTTGTTGATCGTGGCCTTACCGTTGTCGATGAAGTCGCCGCCGCCCGACGACGCGACCCACTCGAGCGCATCACAGGTCAAGCCTTCGTAGGCGTTGCCCTGGAACACGAAGCCGGAGAAGTTCGGATTCGTCGCCTGCTCGCCGTCCTGGATCTTCTTCGCCATCACAAAGAGCGAGTTCCAGGTGGCCGGCGGCTTCGCATAGCCATACTTCTTCAGCAGGTCCGTGCGGTAGTACAGCATCCCGAAGTCGCCGAACCACGGCATGGCGACGAGCTTGCCGTTCACGGTGTCGCTCTTGACGATCCCGGCCGCGTGGATCTTCGACTGGGCGCCGAGCTTCGGCTTCAGGTCGAGCAGGAACGGTGCGAACGCGCCCGGCCAGACGACGTCGATCATCGCGACGTCGATCGACGACGAGTGCGACGAGAACGTCCTTGCGAGCTGCGAGTACGACGCGTCGGAGGCAGCCGGATGCGGGACCACCTTCACCTTGATGCCCGTGTCCTTGCTGAACCTGGCCGCGAGCGCCGCGTCGCGTTGGTGGCCGCCGCCGACGGAGTCGCCGACGAACGTGATCGACTGGCCGCCGTACTTCGCCTTGATCGCTGCGGCATTCGGCACCGCCGGGGCCTTCATCGCGGCGGCAGCGCCGTTCTTGTTCGCTTTGCTCGTCCCAGCGGTGGCGATGCCCAGCGACAACAGCAGCGTCACGAGAGAGACGACCCCTACGACGAGCAGCACACGAGGTTTCACGTGGCTCCCTTTCCTTTCTCTCGAAGTCGACCGCGAACGGCCTTCGGACACACAGGGGGTTTGTCGCGAGCCTAACACCCTGCAGATCGGGCGGTACAGGGTCCGCGGCAGCGTCGCGCGTGGCTCCGCCGGACTACGTTGCGACGTCGAGCACGAGCATGTTTCCCGAGGGATCGGCGAGCGCGAGCCCGCCGTCCGCGTGCTCGACCGCGTAGCCGTGCGCCTCGATCCGCGCGGCGAGCCGATCTCGCTCCTGGGCGTCCGGCAGCACGATCGTCGCGTGCCGAAGCGCAGCCGAGCCGGGCGGCGGCGAGGTCGCGCCCGCGCTCTCCCAGGTGTTCGCACCGACATGGTGGTGGTAGCCGCCGGCGGCCAGGAACGCAGCCTGGTTGCCGAGTTGCGCCATCAGCGCGAAGCCCAGGACGTCGCGATAGAAGGCGATCGTCTCGGGAACGGCGGCGACCCTGAGGTGGATGTGTCCCATCGTCGTTCCCGCCGGGAGCTGCTCGAACGGCTCCGACGCGGGGTCCGCCAGCTCGGCGAAGAGGTCGTCGACGTCGAGCGGCGCGGTCGTCAGCCGTTGCCCGACGATTCCTTCCCACAGCTCGCGCGGCCGGTCGGCGTAGATCTCGATGCCGTGCCCGTCGGGGTCGCGCAGATAGAGCGCCTCGCTGACGAAGTGGTCGGAGAGCCCCGTCAGCGGCACCCGGTCGCGACGTGCGTGGGCGAGCCAGCGCGCGAGATCGACGCGCGTCGGTACGAGCAGCGCGAAGTGGAAGAGGCCCGTGTACCCGTCGGCCGGCCGCGCGCCCTCCTCCTCGACGAGCCCGAGCAACTCGCGGCCGCCCGCACCGAGACTGGCGCGACCATCGTCCTGCGTCAGCACGTCGAGCCCGATCGCCTCCCGGTAGTAGCCGAGCGAACGCTCGAGATCCGCAACCGTCACGTGCACGGCGCCCACGGTCGTCCCCGGGGCGAGCTCCTCTTCGGGATCTCGCGGCGTCGTCACGGCCTGGATCGTTGCAGAACCGGCGACGGCTCGCGAGGCGCGGCGCGATACTCCCGCACCGTATGGCCGACGCCGGGCTCGACCACTCCCACGGGCACGGATCGCTCACGGCGACTGCGATCCAGGCGACGCTGCACTGCCTCACCGGCTGCGCGATCGGCGAGATCCTCGGCATGGTGGTCGCGACTGCGCTTGCCTTCGGAAACGCGGCGTCGATCGCGCTGTCGATCGTCCTCGCCTTCGCGTTCGGCTACTCGCTCACGCTCCGACCGGTGCTTCGCGCCGGGATTCCGTTCGGCCGGGCGACGCGCCTCGCGTTCGCGTCGGACACGGTGTCGATCGCGACGATGGAGCTCGTCGACAACGCGTTCGTCGCACTCGTCCCGGGAGCCCTCGCGGCCGGGCTCGGCGACAACCTGTTCTGGTGGAGCCTGCTCGTGAGCCTCGTGATCGCCTTCGCCGCCGCCGTGCCCGTGAATCGCTGGCTGATCGCCCGCGGCAGGGGGCACGCCGTCGTGCACCGGTTCCATCACCACTGAGGCCGTTGCCTCCGGGCCCGCTTTGGCAGCGGGCCCGGAGGTAGTTGGGCTCAGCCGTAGCCGTACCCGCCGCTCGTCGTGGTGTCGTCGGTCGTCGTCGTCGTCGAGGGCGTCGAGGTCGTCGTCGACGTCCCGCTCGACTTCGCGAGCGTGCCGGCCGACGTGACCGCGAACCAGACGTGCTCGACGCCCTGGCCCTTCACGTCGCCGCGCTTCTTGTCAGCCGAGTAGCGGTACAGCGCGTAGCCGTTGTACGTGACCTGGATCTTCCCGTCCGGACGCTTCACGGTCCCGAGCTTCGCCTGCTTGATCCCGGTGCCGGCGGTCGGCTTCGCACCGGCCTTGATCACGAGCGGCGGCCAGAAGGTCGCGCACGCTCCGGTGCATCCGATCTTGCCGTGCTTCTCGGAGGTCATGTGGTAGAGCGTCCGGCCGTTCGCCGTGGCGAGCAGCGCACCGTACTTCGCACTCGTGACGGCGTTCACCGTGCCGTGCGACGTCGACGCCGCGTCCCGCGACGGCGACGCTCGCGCCGACGGCTGCGAGCAATCCAAGCGGCAGAACACGCCGCACAAACCGAGTCCCCATACGCACTCCTTCGGTGTCGAACTCCTGTAAGCGAGGGTACGGCACCGACCGCCGATCGGATTTCGGCGACGGAGCTACACGTGCTCGGAAAGCTGTGCGCGGAGCCGCTCGATCGCCACGTCGTGGGCCTCGATCTCCGCGGTGGATGCACCGCGGAGATCGAGGAGTGCGCGAACGTGGACGAGGCCCGTCAGCAGCAGCCTGAGCTCGTCTCGCTTGCGCTCGAGCGTTCTCATGCCGCCGCCTCCAGCTCGAGCGCCTCCGCGCCGAATGCCAGCTCCGGCTCTGCCGGACGCGACTCGAGCAGCAGCGCTGCGACGATTGCGCCGGCGGCTGCGATCCCGGCGAGGACGTAGAAGGCGATCCCGAACCCGTGCGTGAGAGCGGCGCCGCCGAACGCGGTCGACCCCACGTGAGAGCTCACGAAGTGGCTCGTGTAGGTCGTTGCGATCGTGGTGACCGCGGCCACGCCGATTGCACCGCCGATCTGCTGGTTCGTGTTGATCAGCCCGGACGCGATCCCGGCGTCGGACTGGCCCACGCCCGTCAGCGCGCCGATCGACATCGGCACGAACGCGAGCGCGAGGCCGAGGCCGCTGATCAGGAACGCCGGGAACAGATCCGTCCAGTAGTGGCCGTCGACCGGCAACCGTGCGAACAGCACCAGCGCGACGGTGGACAGGCCGAGCCCGAGCGGCAGCACCGGGCGCACGCCGATCCGGGTCACGAGGCCCTGAGCGACGGCCGAGAACAGGACGATGGTGAGCGTCAGACCGATGTAGGCGACGCCCGTCTTGATCGCCGAGTAGTGCAGCACCTCCTGCATGTACAGCGTCAGCAGGAAGAACTGCGAGAAGATCGCCCCGCCCATCAGCAGGCCGCTGAGGTTCGACGCCGACAGCGTTCGCAGGCGGAAGATCCGCAGCGGGAGCAGCGGCGCCTTCGAGCGGAGCTCGACGACGAAGAACGCGGCGACGAGCACGACCGACGCGGCGAGCAGGCCGATCGTCTCGGCGGTGCCCCAGCCGTGCTGCGTGGCGCGGGTCATCGCGTAGACGAGCAGCATCAGGCCACCCGTGATCGTGGCGGTCCCGGCGAAGTCGAAGTGCCGGTGCTGCAGGTCGGCACGGCTCTCGCGGAGCAGCCACGGGCTGATCGCGATCACGAGCGCCCCGACCGGGACGTTGATGAAGAAGATCCACGACCAGCCGAGCGCGCTCGTCAACGCTCCGCCGAGCAGGACGCCGGCTGCGCCGCCGCTCCCCGACGCCGCTCCCCAGATGCCGAGCGCGAGATTGCGCTCACGGCCCTCGCGGAACGTCGTGGTCAGGATCGAGAGCGCGGCCGGGGACAGCAGTGCCGCGCCGAGGCCCTGGAGCGAGCGGAAGGCGATCAGCGACCCCTCCGACCAGGCCAGGCCGTCGAGCAGCGAGAACGCCGTGAACACCCCCAGGCCGAGCATGAACAGGCGCCGGCGACCGAGCAGGTCGGCCAGCCGTCCGCCGAGCAGGAGCACGCCGCCGAAGAAGATCGAGTACGCCGTGATCACCCACTGGAGGCTCTCCTGCGAGAAATGCAGGTCGGTCCGGATCGACGGCAGCGCCACGTTCACGATGGCGACGTCCAGGACGACCATGAACTGCGCGGTCACGATGACCGCTAAGGCGAGCCACTTCTTGCGGGCGGCCTGGTCAACGGCCGCCGGCTCTGCCAAGATATGTGAGCTCATTGGTTCTTCCCCCAATCGTTTACTGATTCCACGATAGCAACAGCCAACGCTTGGGCGCTACACTTATTCCCGATGTCCACAATCGCCCCACAACCGCCCCCGACCGGTAACCGGATCCCGACCGAGCTGCTCGCGAGCGACGGCTTCCTGCTCGCGAAGCTCGGCATGGCGCTCAAGGCGCCGCGCGATCGAGGCATTCGAGCGCGCAGGGTTCGAGGCCTACCACTACAGCCTGCTCGCGCTGCTCAGCGAGGGCGACCGCGAGACCCAGGGCAAGATCGCAGACACCTTGGGGGTCGACCGCAGCCAGCTGGTCGGCATCCTGGACGCGCTCGAGAACCGCGGCCTGGTCGAGCGCCGCCGGGACCCGCACGACCGCCGCCGGCACTCGGTCGGGCTGACGCCCGCCGGGCGGCGCCAGCTCGTCAAGCTCCGGGCGATCGTCCGCGAGGTCGAAGAGGAGTTCTTCGCCCCCCTCGACGCCGACGGGCGGCGGGGGCTGCACGACGCGCTGCTGCGGCTCGCGATCTTCCACGATCCGCGCTGCAGCCCCGAGCTGGACTAGACCTTCGACGCTGCCGCGACCTTCTACGCTGCCGCGGTGGCCCGCCTGCTGCGCCTGACGCTGGTCGCCGCCGTCGCGCTCGCGGCGGCCGACTCCGCGATCGTGGTGCTCGCCCTGCCGCAGCTGCTCGTGCGGTTCGGGGAGTCGATCCCGAGCACCGCCTGGGTGGTGACGGCGTACAACCTCGCGGCCGCGGTCACCGGCGTCGTCCTGGTGGCGGCCGCGCGGCTGCTCCGCTCCCGCGTCGTGCTCGTCGGCGGGCTCCTGCTCTTCGCGGGCGCCACGATCGGCTGCGCCTCGGCGACGTCGCTGTCGATGCTGGTCTGGCTGCGCGCCGTGCAGGGGGTCGGCGGAGCATTCGTCCTCGCAGGTGCGTTCGCCGAGCTCGGCGGCGTCGCCTGGGCGGGCGCGGCCGCGATCGGCGCGGCCGCAGGCCCGGCGCTCGGCGGCGCGCTCACACAGGCGTTCGACTGGCGCGCGATCTTCGTCGTGCAGGGGCCGATTGCCCTCTCGGCCGTCGTCGCCGCGATCCGGGCCGAGAGCGTGCCCCTTCGCGCGTCCGGCCTCGGCCACCCGGGAGCGACGACGGCGCTCGGGCTGATCGCCGGGGCGCTCGTCGGCGCCCTGTTCCTGGCCGTCGTGCTGCTCGTCGAGGCGCATGGCTTCACGCCGCTCGGCGCGGCCGCGCTCGTGTCGCTGCTGCCCGTCTCGGCGCTCGTCGTGCGGTGGGTGCTGCCGACGGCTCCTGCGGCGACCGGGATCATCGTCCTCGCGGGCGGCCTCGGCCTGCTCGCGCTCGCTCCGGAGTCCGTCGCGGTCGACGGCCTCGCGCTGGCCGCCTGCGGCGCCGGGCTCGGCGCGTGCCTGCCCGCGACCAGCGAGCGGGCTGGCCTCGCCGGCGTCGCCTCGCGCCACGCGGGGGTCGTGCTCGGGCTCCTGCTCGTCGCCCCGCTGCTCTCCGACGATCTCTCCCACAACGCCGAGACGGCGAAGACGAAGGGGATCACCACCGTCCTCAGGGCGCCTGTGCCGTTCCTGGACAAGATCCCGCTGACGTACGACCTGTACCAGCGGCTGCGCAAGGCCGGACACGGCAACCTGCCGGACTTCACGGGGGCGTTCGACAAGGCTCGCAGCCGAGACCGGGGCGCCACCGGCAAGCTCGACGCGCTCGAGCAGTCGCTGAACCACATCCAGCGGGACGCGATCGCGAAGTCGTTCAAGCGCCCGTTCGGCGTGGCGGCGATCCTGGCGCTGCTCGCGCTCCTGCCGCTCGGCGGCAGGCGCCTCGTCGCGGTTGCGCGGCTGCCCGTCTGACGGCAGCACGCCTCGGTGGCATCATCGACCGATGGCGACGGTCCGGTCGGTCGAGCGGAGGATTTTCAGGGTGGAGGGCTTCAGGGTCGTGATCCGGCATCTCGACGGCCGCGACGTTCGCGGCGACCGCGAGCACCTGCCCGGCTTTCCGTTCGGGCGGGCGATGAAGAACCGCAGCAACGTGACCGACTGGAAGCGCCGCCGGTTCCAGCCGACCTATCCGGGCTTCGACGTCGACGTGATCGCCGCGGACGGCCGGCGCGTGCACGGCGGGACGCTGCTCGGAACGGTTCGCGACGGATACCTTGACGCGTGATGGAACGCGACCAGCTGCGCGCCGTCCAGGAGCCGCTGAAGCAGCGGTACCGCGACGACCCGGCCGCGGCGCTCGTGACGCTCCGGGCCGACGGGGCGCTCGACGCCGGGATCGCCTGCTCCGTGCAGACCGGACGGGCACTGGCCGAGGCCGGACTCCATCCGGCGACCGGCGGCGACGGCAGCCTCGTGTGCTCGGGCGACATGCTGCTGCAGGCGCTCGTCGCGTGCGCCGGGGTGACGCTGCGGGCGGTCGCGACGTCGCTCGGCATCCCCGTCGCCGGCACCGTTCACGCCGAGGGCGACCTCGACTTCCGCGGGACGCTCGCCGTCGACCGCGACGCCCCGGTGGGATTCACGTCGATCCGGCTGTCGTTCGAGCTCGAGAGCGACGCGAGCCCCGAGCAGCTCGAGACGCTGATCCGCTTGACGAAGCGCTACTGCGTCGTGCTGCAGACGCTCACCGAGCCTCCGGCCGTGACGGTCGGACCGAGCGATGGCGCGGCGCGCATCACCTGATCGGGTGATCGTCGCACTCTCGGGCTAACGCTTCGAGGCGTTCGCGCCGATGCAGTGAGAGTCATGGGGAAGCCGACGATACTCGTCGTCGACGATGATCCGCTGCTCTGCGAATTGCTTCGAGCCACGTTCGAGCTCGAAGGGATCGAAATGCGCGAAGCGGGTCACGTCATCGAGGCGGAGAAGATCATCGCCGCCGAGCTTCCCGACGCGATCGTGCTCGACGTCGGGCTCCCGGGTGTCGACGGACTCTTCTACTGCGAGCGGCTGCGCGAGAGCCCGCGCACCCGCAACGTGCCGATCGTCGTGATCAGCGGCTCGCGGGAGGCCGGCGTCTCGGCGCTCACCGTCGGCGCGCAGGGCTTCTTCGCCAAGCCGTTCGATCCGCTGCAGCTGCTGAGCCTGCTCGAGCGCCTGCTCGGGATCGATCCGCTCCATCACGCGACCGGCAACGACGATCCGGCCGTGCTCGGCGACCTGCGCCGGTTGATCGCGATCGGCCAGCGGCAGCACGAGCTGCTCGAGGTGTCGTATCGCCAGACCGTCGAGGCCCTCGCTTCGGCGCTCGAGTCTCGCGACTTCGGAACGAGCGCGCATTCGCAGCGTGTGACGTCGTACGCGACCAGGCTCACCGTCGAGCTCGTTCCCGGGCTGATCGACGACACGAGCCTCGAGTGGGGATTCCTCCTGCACGACGTCGGCAAGATCGGCGTGCCCGATCGCATCCTGCTGAAGCGCGGGCCGCTCGATGACGACGAGCGGAACCTGATGAAGAAGCACACCGAGATCGGCGAGTCGCTCCTCGCCCACGTGCCGTTGCTGCACGGTGAAGGGCTCGGAGTCGTCCGCTCGCATCACGAGCGCTGGGACGGCTCCGGGTATCCGGACGGCCTCGCCGAGGAGGACATCCCGCTCGGAGCACGCATCTTCGCGGTCGCCGACGCCCTCGACGCGATGACGAACGACCGGCCGTACCGCGCGCGCATGCCGTGGGACGAGGCGTTCAAGAAGCTGCGCGCAGACGCCGGCACGCACTTCGACCCCGCCGTGATCGACGCGCTCACGGTGTGCGAGCCCGACCTGCACGCGACGCACACTTCCGTGCTCGCGGCAGCGAGCGCCTAGCCTTAGCCTCCTCCCCGCGCCGCGGCGAAGCTCAGGTCGGCTCGGTAGAGGAGCCGCGCGGCCGCCTGCACGCGCCGGAACGCGGCGAGCAGCGACCGCGCGTCGCCCGTCGTGTTCGCCTGCGTGAACAGGGCGGACGCGCGCTCGAACCCACGACAGGCGCGCGCGAGCGCCGCCGCGACCCGCCCGAACCGCGGCGGCGGGTCACCCGCGGAGCTGACCATCCGGCCGCAGCCGCCGAAGTCCGTGTATGCGACCAGCAGCCCGTAGAGGTCGGAGTCGTCGCGGAGCGCCCGCGCCGCGGTGGCCAGGCTCACTCCTGCCGGAGCGACGGCGGACACGTCTCCGGTCAGCTGATCGATCACGCCGGCAGTGTTGGAGATCCACTCGCGGTCGGCGACGGCCGCACTCGGCGGCGGCGAGGCGCGCCCGCCGCAACCGGCGAGCGCCGCCGCGGCGAGCACGACGACCGCCGCCGCCCCACGGGGGAGCCTCGGCAGCACCCACCGATCGTCGCACAGAGCCTCTGACTAGGGTGTCGGGATGACCAACGCCACGCTTCAGACCAACCACGGCGCGATCGCGATCGAGCTCTTCCCGGGCGACGCGCCCAAGACAGTCGGCAACTTCGTCAAGCTCTCGCGCGACGGCTTCTACGACGGCGTCGTCTTCCACCGCGTCATCCCCGACTTCATGATCCAGGGCGGAGACCCGACCGGCACGGGCTCGGGCGGCCCCGGCTACCAGTTCGAGGACGAGTTCAACGACCACAAGATCGAGCGGGGTGCGCTCGCCATGGCCAACGCCGGGCCCAACACGAACGGGTCGCAGTTCTTCATCGTCACCGCCGACGCCTGCCCGTGGCTCGACGGCAAGCACACGGTTTTTGGCCGGGTCACTTCGGGCATGGAGACGGTCGACGCGATCTCACAACTTGGCACCGACGCCCGCGACCGCCCACGCGAGGACGTCACGATCGCATCGGTGTCGATCGAGGAGGATGGTTGACGCACACGCAGAGCGAGCACGACCAGATCGAAGTGACGTGCCCGCACTGCAAGAAGCCGTTCTCGGGCGAGCTGCTCGACGGAGACGCCGAGCGCTACCGCGGCTTCAAGTGCCCGCACTGCCGGCTGTTCGTGCCGGCGGACCGTACCGAGGAGTGACCGACAACTAGACGCAGTCGCGGAGGGCCTGTGCCTCCGGCAGGCCCTCGAGCTTCTTCAGCGTGTTGTTCTCGATCTGGCGAATGCGCTCCCGGGTCACCCCGAACGCCTTGCCGACCTCCTCGAGCGTGCACGGCTGCCCGCCGGTCAGCCCGAAGCGAAGCTCGATCACCTGGCGCTCGCGCTCGGGCAGCGCGTTGAGCGCGTGCTCGATGTCGGAGCGGCGAAGCGTCAGCGACGCAGCCTCGTCGGGCGTCTCGGTGTTCTCGTCCTCGACGAAGTCGCCGAGCTCGGAGTCCTCCTCCTCGCCGATCGGCTTCTCGAGCGACACCGGGTGCTGCGCCATGCGCAGGATCTCGCGCACCTCGTCGGTCTCGATCTCGAGCTCCTCGGCGATCTCCTCCGGGCGCGGCTCGCGGCCGAGCCGCTGGACGAGCTGGCGCTCGATGTGGACGACCTTGTTCAGCTTCTCGACCATGTGCACGGGAATCCGGATCGTGCGCGCCTTGTCGGCGATCGCGCGCGTGACCGCCTGGCGGATCCACCAGGTCGCGTAGGTGGAGAACTTGTAGCCCTTGCGGTAGTCGAACTTCTCGACGGCGCGGATCAGGCCCAGCGACCCCTCCTGGATCAGGTCGAGGAACGACAGCCCGCGGCCGAGGTACCCCTTCGCGATCGAGACGACGAGGCGGAGGTTCGCCTCGATCATCTGCGTCTTGGCGGTCATGTCGCCGCGCTCGATCCGCTTGGCCAGGTAGACCTCCTGGTCGGCGGTCAGCAGCGGCACCTTGCCGATCTCGCGGAGATACAGCCGCAGCGAGTCGAGCGAGGGCTCGACGGTCAGGTCGAGCTTCGGTGCGTTCTTCGGCTCCTCTTCGACGAGCGGCTGCTCGTGCGGGAGCCGCTTGTGCTCCTCGCCCTCGACCAGCTCGACGCCGTGGTCGATCAGATAGGTCGTGAAGTCCTCGACCTGCTCCTTGGTGAGCTCGACCTCCTCGAGGCCCTTGACGATCTCGTCGTAGGTAAGGAAGCCCTTCTCCTTCCCCGACTCGACGAGCTTCTGGAGTTCCTCCACCTCGGGAAGAGCGATGTCGACAGTGAGCACCTGAGCACAACCTCCGGCCTGACGCGGTTGACGGGGAACAACCAACGCTTGAGCCGGGCACGCTTGCGACGTTCCGGCTCACCCTCTGACGCGCCTGACAATACACAAGGATTCACCGGATCGGGATCGAATTTTCTCAGGTTGTTCTCCGGACTCGACCCCACTCAGTAGGCTCGGCTCGGTGAGCGTGCTGCTCGCACTCGTCCTCGGGCTCGCCCGCCCGCCTGCCGCGTACCTCTCGACGTCCGCCGGGCACGTGCCGCTCGCGATCTCGTCCTGGTGCTGGGGCCAGCGTTGCGGAGCGCCGATCGGCTCGTCGAAGAAGGTCGCCGTCGTCCACCGCGGGACGACCGTGAGGGCCGAGCTCGGATTCACGCCCACCAAGGTCAGCCTCGCCGTCGTCGGGCATCCGATCGCGACCAAGACCGTCGGCCACGAGGTCACCTGGCGGGCCACCCGCGCGGGCGGGATCTCCCTGCGCGTGACCGGGCCGCGCGGCTGGGTGATCTACGTCGGCCGCCTCGCGCTCCGCTAGAAACGAAACGGCCGGCCTGGTGGCCGGCCGTTCCCGCGTCTCGCCGCAGAGGTGATTGCCGTCAGCCCCCGGGGAGAGTTCCGCATCTCCTATCGGCAGGAGGGGCGGAAGACTTGAGAGGTTCTTTCTGATCCTCCGGGGGCCCCGCCGCATCGGGCCCCTCGGATGACGCTCGCACTGTGGTCCGGCGGGAGCGGTTCAGCCATCACCCTTTCGTACTTGACTGCCTCACTTGACCGCAGGCCTCTGGACTACGCTCTGCCGCCGTGGCCCTAGGGTTCGCCGAACGCCTCCGCGAAGGCCCGCCGCTCGTCGGCGACGGCGGCATGGGCGTGCTCGTCTCGGCGGCCGTGCCCGGGCTGCGCGCCCCCGAGGAGGCGAATCTGCGGGCGCCGGAGAGCGTCATCTCGCTCCATCTCGGCTTCATCCGGGCCGGCGCCGACCTGATCGAGACGAACACCTTCGGCGCCAACCGGCGGAAGCTGCGCTCGCACTTCCTCGAGAGCGAGCTCGCGGCGATCAACAGGACCGCGGTCAAGCTCGCCCGCGAAGCCCGCGAGATCGCCGGGCGGGACGTCTTCATCGCCGGCTCGATCGGCCCGCTCGGCGACGTCGGCGACCGGGAGGACGAGCGCGCGGCGCTCTTCGCCGAGCAGGCCGAGCTGCTCGAGGGGCGCGGCGTCGACCTGTTCATGCTCGAGACGTTCTACGACCTCGACGAGCTGCTGACCGCGATCGACGCCGTCCGCGCGTCCTCCTCGCTCCCCGTCGTCGCGCTGCTGACCTTCGACCAGGACGCCGAGACGCTCGGGGGCGTCGGCGCCGCCGACGCGGCCGCGCGCCTGCGCCCGCTCGGACTGGCAGCGATCGGAGCGAACCACGGCGCCGGCCTGCAGGCTGCGCTGCGCGCGCTCGAGGCGATGGGACCCGGCGACACGCCGCTCGCAGCGCTCCCGAACGTCGGCCTCGCGTCGATCTCCGCGGGCCGGGTGGTCTACCCGCATGCGACGCCGGAGTACTTCGCCGACTTCGCCGCGCACGCGACCCGGCTCGGCGCGCGGCTGATCGGCGGCTGCTGCGGCACGACGCCGATCGAGATCGCGGCGATCCGCGAGGCGATCGTGGCGCACCGCGAGCCGAGCGCGCCGATCGTCGTGCGGCCGCGCGAGCGGCACGTCGTGCACGCGGCCGAGCCGACGGAGACGACGCTGCAGCGGATGCTGCGCGAGCAGCGAATTCGTCGTCTCGGTCGAGCTCGACCCGCCTCGAGGCGGCAACGCGCGAGAGCATGCTGGCGGTCGCGCGGCGCCTCGCGGAGTCCGGCGAGGTTCACGTGGTCGACATCAACGACAACCCGATGGCCCGCGCTCGCATGAATGCGCTGATGGCCGCGGTGGCGATCGAGCGGACGTGCGGCATCGAGACGATCCCCCACGTCACGCCGCGCGACACGAGCGTGATGGGGCTCCAGTCGGCGCTGCTCGGCGCGCACGCCGAGGGCGTGCGCAACGTCCTCGCCGTGACCGGCGACCCGCCCGAGGTCGGCGACTACCCGGGCGCCAGCGGCGTCTACGAGGTCGACTCGATCGGCCTCGCGCGGGTGATCTCGCGCCTGAACGCCGGCACGGACTGCGAACGGCCGCGAGATCGACGCGCCGACCTCGTTCTTCACGGGCGTCGCCGTGAACCCGGCCGCCGACGACCTGGACACGGAGCTCGAGCGCTTCGCCCGCAAGATCGAGGCCGGCGCGCAGTTCGCGATGACCCAGGCGCTGTTCGACCTGTCGTACCTGGAGCGCATGCTCGAGCGGCTCGGCGGCGCGAGCCCGATCCCGCTCCTCGTCGGCGTCTTCTTCGTGCGCAGCCACCAACTCGCGCTGCGCCTGCACAACGAGGTGCCGGGGATCGTCGTGCCGGAGCCCGTGCAGGCGCGCCTCCGGGACGCCGGGAAGGACGCGCCGGCGGTCGGCCGCGAGCTCGCGAAGGAGCTGCTGGCGGGGTCGCGGTCGCTCGCGGCCGGGGTCTACGTGATCCCGCCGTTCCGCCGGCCCGAAGCCGCGCTCGAGCTGTTCGAGTAGGCGCTCAACAGCTGCCGGTGGACACGGGCCCCCGGGCGTGGGCGAGCGCCTGGCGGACCAGCGCGGCCGGCACGCCGTAGCCGGCGCCGCCGCCCACGCGCGCGGCGAAGATCGTCGCCTCGACCTGCCCGGCGGCGTTCACGGCCGGGCCGCCCGAGTTGCCGTGGCGGACGAGCCCGCGAAGCGCCGTCACCTCGCGGAGCGAACCGTCGATCAGCACGTCGGCTGTGTTGCCGACCCGGCCGGCGCGCGCGTCGAAGGGACCGTTCTCCGGGTAGCCGAGGATCGCGACCGCGTCGCCGGTATGCGGTTCCGCGAGCTGCAGCGGCGGGGCGCGCAATCCCGGCACGGAGAGCACCGCGACGTCGCGCTTCCGGTCGACGACCAGCGCCCGCGCGCGGTGGCCGCCCGCGAGGATGCCGCGCGCGCCGGCGACGACGTGGGCGGCGGTCACGACGACGTGCGGCCGTGCCACCCAGCCGGAGCCTTCGACGCCGAGCCCGCAGGCCGTGGCGACGATCCGGACGACGCTCGGCCGCGCCCGGTGCGCGCCGGCCGACGCGAGCACGCGGCGGTCCGGCGGCACCGCCGGCGGCGCCGGGCCGGTGATCTGCTGGAAGGGGTCGAAGCGGGCGAAGGCCCGGAGGAAGTCGCGCGGCGGCGCGAGCTCGTTGGCACGGCGCAGGATCGTCGACTGCTGGACGTCGCGGCGCAGCGTCGTCTGCCCGGGCAGCTGCAGCAGCACCGCGCCCGCAACCCAGACCGCGCCCAGGCCGAGCGCCGTCCCGGCGGCGAGCCCGCCGAACGAATCGAGGATGCGAAGCGGCGGCACGACCGACAGCCCGCCGCGCGCGAACGAGCCGGCGAGCGACGCGACCGCCTGCAGCACCATCGCGCCGACGAGCGCGCCCGCGAGGGCGGCGAGCGGCGTGTAAGGCGACTTCGAGCCTTCGTGGAGCACGTGCGGTGCGAGCCGGGAGCCGACGACGGCGCCCGCGGCAAGTCCGCCGAGCGACAGCACGGTCGCGACGAGCCCACGCTTGAGGCCGGAGAGCGCCGAGAGCGCGATCACGGCGAGAGCGATCCAGTCGACGCGGTTCACGCTCCCGGTTTAGCCGGACCTCGGCGCTTCCCTGCCCCCGCTACACTCCGCCGCGAAACCGGGGGCGTAGTTCAGTTGGTTAGAACGCCGGCCTGTCACGCCGGAGGTCGCGGGTTCGAGTCCCGTCGCTCCCGTCTTCAAACTGCCTGCAAGTCGGTCACGGAGTCTTCCTGCAGCGCAAGCTCCACCGCAGCGTCGAAAGCGAGTCCGAGCCCCCGACTGCGCGCCGCTTCGGCCTCGGGACCGAGCGCAGTCCGCGCCGCGCCGAGATAGCGCTCGAGGAGTCTGTCCCAGAACGCCACGTGCATATCGGTGCCGAGGGAGCGCCAGAGCGCCTCGACCGAGCCGGCCAGCTCCAGCGCGCAAGTCGCCTCTCCTTTGCCCGCCTTCGCCATCGCGACACCCTGCACCTCGATACTCGTCTCGAACACGTCGCCGAGTTCGAGCGCAGCGCGAAGGCTTTCTCGATAGCGCTCTTCCGCAGCCGCGCAGTCGTCGCGAAGGAGCGAGCAGTCCGCGAGGAAGTGGTTCGCAAAGTGTCTCGCCCTGAGGTCGTCCTTGGCCCGCCCCAGAAGCTCGTTCGCAAGAGCCTCGGCGCGCTCTGCTTCCCCGAGTGCTACGAGCACCTGGCACACGCCGACCAGCGCTCGGGTCTCGCCGCCAGAGTCGGCGAGTTCCTGCCGGATCGAATGCGCTTCCTCGAACGCTGCAAGGGACGCCACGTCGTCCCCCGCGTCGTACACGAGGAGCCAGCCGAGCGCTTCAAGTGCGGCGGCGGTCTCCTTCCGATCGCCGAGTTCTCTCCAATTGCCGACTGCCCCCTCGAGCTGCGCTCTGCCTTCCTCGACCCTCCCCATCCGCGCAGCGAGGGCGCCGTATGCTGTGAGCGCTCGCGCCCCGGCGCGGTCACGTCCATCCGAAGCTGAAAGCACCGCCGCCAGGTGCGCGTCGCCTTCCGCGAGGTACCCGCGCGCGAACCAGAACCAGCCAAGCGCCCCGGCGAGCTCCAACGCCGCTTCCGGATCAGTCGACGAGAGCCAGTCGAGCGCGGATCGGAGGTCGTCATGGTCGCGATCGAGACGTGACGACCACTCGGCCTCGGCTTCGCCGCGATCGTCGTACGCCGCTTCGGCAAAGCGCGCGAACTCCTCGGCGTGACGCGTGCGAAGGGTCCGCTCCTCACCGGATTCAGCGAGGCGCTCCAGCCCGTACTCGCGGATCGTCTCGAGCATGAGCAGGCGATCGCTGCCGACCGGCTTGAGCAGGCTGAGGTCGACGAGCGCCGAGAGTTCGCTCACCGTGGCGTCGCAGACGGACTCGGCCGCCTCGACTGGGAACCCTCCGGAGAAGACCGCGAGCCGCGCGAGCAGACGGCGGCTGCCCTCGTCGAGCAGGTCATAGCTCCACTCGATCGTGGCACGGAGGGTGCGCTGGCGCTCGGGGGCGTCGCGGGAGCCGTCGGTCAAGAGCGGCAGCGCCCGCTCGAGCCGTGCGAGCAGCGCCTCGGGGGCGAGGAGCCGCACGCGAGCAGCCGCAAGCTCGATCGCGAGCGGCAGGCTGTCGAGCCTCTTGCAGACCGCCTCGACCGTTGAATCCGGGTCGATCTCCCGGCCGACCGCTCGGGCACGCTCGACGAAGAGCGCGACGGCGTCGGTCGGATCGAGCGGGTCGAGCGGAAACTCTGCTTCACCCGAGATACGCAGCGGCGCCCGGCTCGTGGTGAGCACGCGAAGACCCGCGGCTGTGGCCAAGAGGTCGGCAACCGTCGGAGCAGCATCGAGGAGGTGCTCGAAGTTGTCGAGCAGGAGCACGAGCTCGCGACCGCGCAGGAACCCGCCCAGATCGTCGGGTGCGCCGACCGCCTGTGCGATCTCGGTCGCCACGAGGCTCGGATCGGTGAGCGGGCCGAGAGCAACCCAGAAGACGCCGTCCGAGACGGTGCCGACTAGCTCGGCTGCGACCTGAAGTGCCAGCCGCGTCTTTCCCGTGCCACCAGGCCCGGTGACCGTGACCAACCGCCGCTCGCCGAGCAACTCGACGAGGGCGGCCACTTCGCGCTCGCGTCCGAGGAGCGGGCTCGCCGCGACCGGAAGGTTCGTGGCGTCGATACTCCGGAGCGGCGGGAACTCGCCGTCACCGAGCTGGAAGAGACGTTCTGCCTCGATGAGGTCTTTCAGCCTGTGCTCGCCGAGGTCGCGGAGCGTTCGATCGGAGCCGAGCAGGTCACGCGTCGTCGTCGAGAGCACGACTTGGCCGGCGTGTGCCGCAGCGGCGATGCGTGCGGCGCGGTGGACGTCGAGGCCGACATACCCTTCCTGCGTCACCAGCGGCTCCCCCGTGTGAATCCCGATGCGAACGCGAAGAGGGCCGCCCCGCAGGCCGTCACGTATCTCATCGGCGGCGGCAGCGGCATCCGAAGCGCGTTCGAACGCTAGGAAGAATGCATCCCCCTGCGTGTCCACCTCGACTCCCGAATGCCGGCGAAGCGCACCGCGAACCACGTCGCGATGGGCGGCGAGAAGGTCCGCGTACGCGTTTCCGTGCTCCTGGAGCAGCCTCGTCGAGCCCGCGACATCGGTGAAGAGGAACGTGACGGTGCCGCGTGGGAGGTCCTCGCGCAACGTGCAGCGATCATGCCGCGGAGGCAACTCCTCGTCTACTCCCTGGAACGCCGGTGGAACGCAGCCGTGGCGAACGCGGCGACCAACCGCCAGCGTTTTCGCGTCGCGCAGGTCAGCGAAGTGGCTGCATGTTTTCTCTCTCGTCAAGAATGCCGGGGCACTCCAGAGACGGCCGCTCGACGGCCAAGGTCTGTCCATTGCCGGGGCGGAGACGGGCACGACACCCCGATGAGGTCTTGGCAAGTGTTTGGCAAGCACCGCCCGGAATCAGGAGGGATCGGCAGCCAAAATCCTCATCCCGGCCGGCAGTTTCAGGCTGTCCGATACCCGCTGGTTCCGGACAGCACCGATTCGAACAGTTCTGTCACGCCGGAGGTCGCGGGTTCGAGTCCCGTCGCTCCCGTCTCTCCGTTTGCCCTGCAAAAAGAGGTGTCGTGTTGCCCGAGTGGGCTCTTGTTGCGCCGTGTGGGGCAGCAAAACGGGCAGCAGCTTCCTGTCGCCCAAAGAGAAAGCTCCTGCAAACGGCATATTTCCAGCCTCGACCCAGGTCAATCGTTCCCGGTCGGAATCACCGTGGCCGGCTCGACCATCAGCAAGACCGTGCGTCCGTGCGCGCGCGGATGGTGGAGGACGCCACGCGGGATCGTCACGCCCTGGTGCACACCGAGAACGAATGGCTCCCGCCCCTCCACCTCGAGCTCGAGCCTTCCCTCGAGCACGAGAAAGAACTCGTCTTCGTGCTCGTGGCTGTGCCAGTCGACAAGCTCGCCCTCGATCACGGCAAGTCGGACGACGGAGTCATTCACGCTCGTGAGCGTCTGATTCACCCACGGCTCATACCCCGCGCCCTCTGCGGCCACGTCGATCTGCGCAAGCTGACCGTACCTGTCGTCATATCTGATGTCGTAGTTCTGCATACACACCTCCCGGTTGCTCTTGATTGATCGGTGACGAATCCTCGGGGCATCGGTTCCTGGGTGATGACGACGAAGTTCACCGCCCAACAGACCGCAACGACGAGCGCCGGGACGGCGTGCCGGCGAGGCAAGCGTCACGCCGCTTCAGGCATAGGGTCACCGGGCGGAGCCGCTGACTCGGTCGAGGCCAACGGCTTATCGGGGACGCGATCGCCGGCGAAGAGAAAGCCCGCCCCGACCACTGCGACGACGAGGCCGCCGCCCCACCAGACGGCGTCGGGTGAGTACGCGAGCACCACGCCGCCGATGGCCGGGCCGACGGCGAAGCCTCCGGTCACCATCAGGCTGAAGATCGAGATGTAGCGACCGAGGAGATGCGGGGGAGCGAGGTCGGCGGCGAGTGGGCCGAGGACGACGGAGTGAATGCACTCGCCGATCGCGATCACGACTGAGACGCCGCACAGGAGCGCGGACGCCCCGAGCTCCGAGTGGATGAGCGTCGCCGGCAAGACGCCGAGGAGCCCGACTGCAAAGAACGCGCACGCTGCGACGAAGACCTGCGCGCGACGCAGCCGCTTGAAGACGCGCGCTACGGGGAGCTGCGCGATCACGATGACCAACGCGTTGAAGAGAAAGAGGAGCCCGATGGCGCCGGGTCCAGCCCGCGTATGCGCTTTGACAAACTGCGGCAGGATGTTCGCGAACAGCGCGTAGCCGACGATGATCAGGACGAAGTTCGCCGCGATGAGGATCAGGAATCTCCGATCGCGGGCGACTGCCCGGAATCCTCCTTCGCCGACGCCGTGTGCCGCCGCGCCGCCTGGATTCGGCACCACCGCCAGTACGACCAGCGCCAACGCGGCGTAGGTGATCGCGTCGAGCAGATAAAGCGCCTGAAACGATCGCAGGTCCTGTGCCGAGGAGACGACGAAACCCGCGACCGTCGCGCCGATACCAAGGCCGAAGTTCTGTGCCACGCGTCCGAGCGCGAACGAGTCAGCACGTTGCTCTGGCGTTATCAGGAGGATGAGCAACGTCTGGTTCGCTGTGCGGGTCGCTCCGACCCCGGCTCCGCCAATGACCGCGCAAGCGAACGCCTGCCACGGCCGGTCGACGAACGCGAAGCCGGCAAACCCGAGCGCGCTCGCAAGGTTGGCGGCGATCAGGATCGACTTGGCGCGAAAGCGGTCGAGCAGGGCTCCCGAGGGAGGTGTTACGAGGGTGCCAGCTCCCAGGATCGCGGCGAGCACAAAGCCGGCAGTGGCCGTCGAGAACCCGCGGAACTGGTGCAGGTAGATGATCTCGAACGGGAGGATCAGCCCGTAGCCGAACCAGCTGAACGCATTCCCGGCCTGCAAGAACAGCACCATGCGAGGCAGGTCCGTCCGCCAAGCTCTCGCTAGAGATAGCCGCATCACGACGTTGCGGCTCGTACGCCTCGGCCGGCGAGCAGAGCAGCCACGGCAGCGGTTCTCGTGCGGAGCGCGTTCTCGATCACACCGAGCGCGAGGCGAGGCTGACCGAGACTCCCACGAAGACCCGTGAGATTCTCTTGGCAGGAACTCACGCGGCCTCCGGCGCCGCTGCAAGTGATGACGGTGCTTCGTGAAGTGGATCGGGAATGCGGTCGCCGAGTCGAAGCAGGACGACTCCGGCTAGCACCGCGGCCAGCGCGCCACCCCACCAGATGGCGTCTGGCGACGTCTGCAGGAGAAGGCCACCAATCGCCGGGCCGAGGGCCAGGGAGCCGGTGAAGGTCAGACTGTAGAGAGAGAGGTAGCGGCCCAGCAGATGGGCTGGGGCCATGTCCGCGACCAGCGGCCCGAGAACGAGAGTGTGTGCGATTTCGCCGATTGCGAAGACGATCGCAACGCCGACGAGGAGACTGGTCGCAGCGAGCGCCGAGTGGATGAGCGTCGCCGGCAATACCGCGAGCAAGGCGACCGCAAAGAACATGCTCGCCGCCGCGAACGCGTGCGTGCGGCGCATCCGTCCCACTACGCGCACCGCCGGGATCTGCGCGATGACGATGAAGACGGTGTTGAACAGAAATATGATCCCGATCTCGGCGGGGCCGACAGGTGTGTGTGCCTTCGCAAATGGGGGCAGAATGTTGGAGAAGAACGTGTGGCCGACGACGACGAGCACGATGTTGGCTGCGATCACACGGAGGAAGAGGCGGTCTCGAGCGACAGCGCGAAAACCGGTTCCGTTGGCGTCTGTCGCTGTGGCGATCTCGGCTCGCGGGCTCGGTACGGCAGCGAGCACGATCAGCGCGAATCCGGCGAACGTGACAGCGTCGAAGAAGTAGAGAACCTGGAACGAGCTGAGCCGCTGTGCGGCTGCGACGATGAAGCCGGCGACGGTCGCGCCGGCACCAATACCGAAGTTGCCGGCGACGCGGTCAAGCGCGAAGGCGGCCGCTCGCTGCTCCGGCGTGACCAACCTGACGACCAAAGTTCGGTTCGCCGTCCCTGCGGTGCCGAGGCCGGCTCCGCTGACAATCGAGCAGGCAAAGCCCTGCCAGGGACGCTCTACGAAGGCGAAGCCGGCATAGCCAACGACGCTCGCCAAGCTTCCTGCGATCACGAGCGCTTTGGCGGAGTAGCGGTCGAGCAGCGCTCCCGTAGCCGGGGTGACGATTGCGGTCGTCCCCATTGTCGTCGCGAGCACCAGTCCGGCTGTCGACGTCGAGAAGCCACGTATCTGGTGCAGATAGATGATCTCAAAGGGAAGAACAAGCCCGTAGCCGAAGTAGTTGAGGGCGTTTCCCGCTTGAAGGATGAGCACGGGGCGAGAGAGCCCGGTGCGCCAACCCGCGATGAGGTGTGAGACGCGGCGCCTCACCACCTATAGCCCTCGCCGTGGGGAGAAACAGTCACGGGCACTTCTCTCGCTGGCAGCTGGCAAGCGAGGTTTCGAAGCAGCTTCCCGGGAGCGCACGCCGCTGCTCAGTCGAGCCACGCTGGGTCTACGAAGACGCCGTCGCCGCCGTCTGGGCGATCGGAGCCGATGGCGATCAGCTCGAGGCCGTCGTCGCCGGCTTCGAATGCCCGCACCGTTGCGGGGTTGACGCGAACGACGTCCCAGCAGCGGAGCTCGCGGATCTCGTCGTCGAGTCTGACTTGTCCGGAGCCGCTGATGACGACGTAGGCCTCCTCCTGTTCGCGGTGGCTATGCGCCGAGGGTGAGCGGACGCCGGGGCTATACCGCAGATAGGAGATGCCAAGGTGCTCGGAGTCGAGCTGCTTGCGCGCGAACCGCCCCTCGATCCCCGGCGCGCGCTCGCCCATAGAGTCCTCGACCTCCTCTTTCAGGTTCACGATCGAATACGCGCTCATCAGTTCTCCCTCCTTAATGCGTCAGTGTTGTGTACGAGCCGACAGGCAGAAGGCCGGAGCACACACGGCCCTCACAGAAGGACCGACCAGGTCGATGGGCTCGGAAGCCGATGCAACTGGCTCGTCGAGGCCTTCTACTCAGCTCCGATCGAATCGGAGAGCGGCAACCTCGAATGGCGGCGAACTCCATCGCTCGGCTAGGAGGCTCGAGCGACCACAGTGATCTCGACGAGGAGGCCGGCAACGAGGTCCGCGCGCACCGTCGTCCGCACCGGCTTTACCCCCGTGAACTTCTGCTCGTAGACCGCGTTGAACGCGGGGAAGTCAGCCAGGTCGACGAGGTGAACAAGGCACGAAATGACGTCGTCGATCGATGCTCCGGCAGCCTCGAGCACGGTCTCGATGTTGTTGAAGGTCTGCTCGGTTTGTTCGACTAGATCGTCGCTAACCACCTTGCCCGTGTTCGGATCGAAGCCGCCTTGGCCGGACAGGAAGATCCACTCACCGACCGTCACACCCGGTGAATACGGCCCGGCCGGAGCGGGGAGCTTGTCAGAGCTAACAAGAGCTTTCATGGATGGGGGCCTCCTCGAAGTGGGGTAGTCGGTCAGGGTTGGGTAACCGGCCGGCAGTCGGCGGATCAGGTGGCCTCTGACGCGGCCTGGAGCGGCGGGGGTTTCGCCGGCATGAGGGCGTCGGGGATCCGGTTTCCGAGTCGCAGGAAGCCGGCTCCGGTCAGTGCCAGTGCGAAGGCGCCGCCCCACCAGATGGTGTCGGGTGAGGTTCCGAGCAGCACGCCGCCGACCGCGGGGCCGAGGGCCACGCCGGCCATGAAGCTGAGCTGGTAGAGCGACATGTAGCGGCCGAGCAGATGCGGCGGCGCGATTTCCGCGACTAGCGGGCCGAGCACGATGAACTGGCCACACTCGGCGACCGCGATCACGATCGCCACCCCGGCCAAGACGGTGGTAGCGGCGAGCGTCGAGTGCGTGAGCGTTGCGAGCAGGACCGCGAGCAGGCCGACTGCGAATATGGCGCTGGTGGCGAACAGAGCGTGAGTGCGGCGCATCCGCGTCACCACCCGTGTCGCCGGTACCTGCGCTACGACGATGAAGAAGGTGTTGATGAAGACGACGACACCGATCCCGACGGGCCCGACAGGTGTATGCGCCTGCGCAAACGGCGGGAGGATGAAGGAGAAGAAGGCGCCGCCGATCATCACAAGCGCGAGGTTGCCCGCGATCAGGGCGAGCAAGAGCCGATCCCGGCCAACAGCTCGGAAACCCCGTGCGCCCTCGCTCGCCGACGGAGCATCCGCGAGGCCCGGATCCGGGATCCAGACGAGCACAACCAGCGCGAAGACGAGGAACGTGACTGCGTCGAAGAGGTAGAGGCCCTGGAACGCCTGCAGGTGATGATGGGTGGCCGCGACGATGAAGCCCGCAACCGTCGCGCCGAGGCCGAGACCGAAGTTGCCTGCGACTCGTCGGAGCGCGGTCGATGCGGCGCGCTGCTCCGCCGGGACCAGAGTCATGGTCAGGACTTGGCCGGCGGTTCCCACCAATCCGAAGCCGGCACCGCCGACGGCCGAGCAGACGAAGCCTTGCCAAGGACGGTCGACAAACGCCAAGCCCCCGTAGCCGAGTGCGTTCAAGACACTGCCCGCGATCAGGATCCGTTTCGCACTGAAACGATCGAGGAGCGCACCCGAAGGGAGCGTTACCACTGCGGCCGTGCCCATGACCGTCGCCAGCACCAGCCCCGCGGTCGCCGTCGAGAAGCCGCGGGCCGCGTGGAGGTAGATGATCTCGAAGGGAAGGATCAGTCCGGTGCCGAAGTTGTTGAGCGCCCACCCGCCCTGAAGAACGAGGACGGGCCTCGGTAGGCCCGTACGCCAAACGGCGAACACACGTGCGAGCGCGCTGCCCCAACGTTGCTTCTGCATCAGCTCATCTCCGATTCGCGGTCGTGTGGACGTCAAAGACACCGCGATGCCGCGAAACGGACCGCCGGTCCGTTTCCGACCGACCTGGTGTCATTGACGCGATGACCGTCGATCTCGAGCGGGCCAAGGCAGGTGACGAGCGCGCGTTCGCGTCGCTGGTCGAGCCGTTCCGGCGCGAGCTCCAGCTGCATTGCTACCGGCTACTCGGCTCCGTGCAGGACGCCGAGGATCTCGTCCAGGAAACACTGCTCGCCGCCTGGCGCGGGCTCGACGGCTTCGAGGAGCGGGCGTCGCTGCGCTCCTGGCTCTACCGGATCGCAACCAACCGGAGTCTCAACGCAATTCGCGAACGCGGGCGCCGCCCCGCCACGGAGAACACCATGAGACCGTCAAGAACCCGCCGCGCCGTCGAGCCCAGCTGGCTCGAGCCTTACGCGGACAGCGCGCTTCCGGATCCCGCTCCCGGACCTGAAGCACGCTACGAGCAGCGCGAAGCGATCCAGCTCTCGTTCATCGTCGCGCTGCAGCAGCTGCCCGCGAAGCAGCGCGCAGCGCTCGTGCTGCGCGACGTGCTCGGCTTCCACACCGACGAAGCCGCCTCGATCCTCGAGACGACGCCGCAGTCGGTCAAAGCCGCGCTCCAACGCGCACGCGCAACGCTCGACTCGTACACCGTCGAACGCGAGCAGGCGCCGCTTCCCGACTCGCCGACCGAACGGAACCTTCTCGCCACCTTCAGCGACGCCGTCGAAGCCGGCGACACGGCACGCCTCCTAACTCTGCTGAGCTCCGACGCTCGTGTGACCATGCCGCCGCAACCGGGCGAGCTCATCGGACACGAAGCGATCGGCGTGTACCTCGACCACGGCGCCGAGGTCCGCGGCGCCCCGCTACAGGTACGCCCGACCCGCGCCAACGGCCAGCCGGCCTTCGGCTGCTACCTGCGCTCGCAGCCCTGGGGCATGATGGTGCTCACCTTGAGCGGCAGCAAGGTCGACGAGATCACCCTCTTCGCCGACCCCGCGCTGCCCGGCCGCTTCGGTCTTCCCGAACACATCTAGCCGAGAAGGATGGGTTCGACGTGAAATGGTATTAGCCGCCGACATCGTCGCGGCCGGACCTCCGCCTCAAGCATCGAGACGTCGAGCGGGCAGCAGATGGGCAGCAAACGTCTCGAACCGCGTCGCGTAGCCATGCGGAGTCGAGCTGGAGGCCACCAAAGAACCGCATGAACAGTGCGCTCGCGTGTGCATTGTGCAGCTGCGAACACTCGAACGCGACGGGCTCATCACACGAACGGCCTACCCGGTGATCCCACCGCGTGTGGAGTACGAGCTCACGCCACTCGGGATGACGCTGCGCGACCCGCTCTCAGCGATCCGCGAATGGGCGGAGACCCACGTCCACGAAATCGTGCGGGCTCGGCTCGCCTTCGACGCCGAGCGCGCTCACGGAGAAGTTGCGTCGGCTGAACAGCGTGAACTCGAGCGCCGGGCCGGTGCGTGAGCGGGCGGGTTGGCCCGGACATCCGGTTGTCTTGTGCCGCCGCCGACCGAGCCCGCGCGGGCGGCAGCGCACAAGTTGTTGGGTCCTGTTTGTCTCTAGGTCGTCTGGGGCGCGGGTTCGGCGTGGATGGGCGAGGCCTCGACACGAAAGATCCGCGCGGAGCGGGCGGGCAGCCACCATTTCCAGCGTCGGAGGATCGCTACGAACGCGGCCGCGAGCAGGCCGCGGATGATGGCGATCGGCTGGACACTGGCATCAATCCCCCGCCGCAAACCAGCAGAGCGAGGCCGAATCACTGGGATATCCGGAGCGGCCACCCACACGACCACACCATCGCCTGGCACGGGCGGCACAGCCTGTTTCGAGGGCGATGACCTCGCTCGTATCGACAGCTCGCGGGTACTGCTTGTAGGCGATGTCGGCCATTGACCTCTACTGGCTGCCGCTCGGCGCCGGCGGCCACTCGGTGCGCCTGAACGGGCTCGTGTTCGAAGCGCTTGCGGCGCGCATGCAGCATCGGAACCGCGCCGATCTCTACCACTCGGCACTCGAAGTACATGTGCCCGAGGGCCAATTCGTGATCGAGCAGGCGCCGGCATGGGGCACAAGCGGAGAGCGAGGGGTCGTCGCCGAAGGCCCAGTCGGCATCCGCGCAGCCGGCCGCTTCCGGCTCTTCCGCTACGAGATCCGTCGCTGGCGCGACGGCGTCATCCCTGACGTTGCCGAAGCGGTCGAGAGCCCGCAACGCCTGAGCGACGACACCGAACACGCACGGCGGCTGCTCGAACTGGTGCCGGAAATGCCCACACCGGTCTGGGGCCGCGACGAACTGCACACCGGGGAGATGTGGAACTCGAACTCGTTCATCTCCTGGCTGATCAAACGCAGCGGCCTCGACGTCGACTCGATTCGCCTCCCGCAGGACGGACGCGCGCCCGGCTGGCACGCCGGCATCGTGCTGGCGAAACGGCAACTGGACGAGAAGGCTCGGCCGCGATCGACGTCCGAGCCTGGCGCCGCGTAGGACCGCTCGTCAGGACTAAGGAGCTCCGCGAAGAGCGACAGATGGACGCCGCAACCGTCGCCAACCTGCCTCTGCGATCGTCCTGCCCGTGGCGGCACCGAATGACGAGCTAGACAAGGAGGTCTGAGATGAGCTTCAAGACGCTCGCGCGCACCGCGGCAGCAACCACCGCGGCCGCCTTCCTGTACCGGAGGTTCCTGCGGCAGCCGATCCTGACCTGGGGCGCAGCCGCCGACGAGGCCGCGGCGCGGCTGCCAGGCGATGAACTGCTCGAAAACGCCGACGGCGTCGCCACGCGTGCAATCACGATCGACGCACCGCGTTCGGCTGTATGGCCATGGATCGCCCAGATGGGGCCCTCGCCTCGCGGCGGCGCCTACACATACGACTGGATCGAGAACCTGCTCGGCCTCAACATGCACAGCGCCGACCGCGTCCTGCCCGACTACCAGCACCCGCAAGTCGGCGACGGTTTCGGCTATGGCACCAACAAGATGAGCTTCAAGATCGTCGACCCCGAACACGTGCTCGCGACCCAGTCCGCGGACGGAAACTGGGTCTGGACATTCGTGCTCGAGGAGGAAGACGGCCGCACGCGCCTGATCAGCCGCAACCGCTTCCGGCTGCCCAAGCTGAAGGACAAGCTCGGGATGATCCCGATGGAGCCCGGCTCACTCATCATGGAACGCAAGATGCTGTACGGGATCAAACAACGGGCCGAGCGGCTCGCCGCCGAGCAGAAGGGGCCGACCCATGTCTAGACCGCGGCACGAGTTCACGGCGGAGGAGGCGCATCGCTTCGGCGAGGAGATCGGGATCGACTGGGCGCGCGCGCCCTTCGATGTCGACCAGTTCCGGATCGGGATGAACGTCGAACTCGAGCACGGCCTGCACGACCCGCACACCAACGTCAGCGACGACAACCCTCACATCACAGCAAAGATCGCGCTTGCACACCTCAACGAGTTCCCCGACTACTACACGCGACTGGAGCGGATGGAGGAAGAAGCCAGGCGCGATTGGGAGCCACGCCGGTAGGCCGTCCGGTCGGCGAGGTGACCGGTGGAGAACGACGAGCCGGGCAGCAGAAGGGCAGCAAACCTCCTGAACCAGGCACTGTAACCATCAGCGACGGCCGTGCTCGGCGTCCGGCGTGCCCGCGTTCGCGTACGACTGCACGACCGCCGCGCGTCGCTCTGTCACCTGCGCGGGACGCCGAGCGCGTGCGACAACCTCGGGCACCCGCCGCGCGTTCGGCTGGTCTGTACGCGCACGCCGTGCGTGATCCGGATCGCGAGATCGTCGTTCATGGCGAGTGGTTCCACGGCATCATGCGCTGCTTCGCAGCCGGCGCTCGAGGAGCTTCTTGGCCTCGTCGGCCCAGAGAACGACGCTCGCGAGGCCGACGCAGATCAGCCACTCCTCGAGCCCGAGCGGCGTCGTGTCGAATGCGTCGTTGAGGAACGGGAGCTGCACGACCGCGACCTGAAGGAGGGCGGAGAGCGCGATCGCGCCCCAGAGCAGCCGGTTCGTGAACAGCCGGTGGAAGGCGCTCGTGCGGTCGGAACGCGCGTTGAAGCAGTTGAAGAGCTGGGCGAGCACGAGGGTCGTGAACGCCATCGTCCGCGCCTCGACGATGTTCCCGGAACCGCCGACGATTCCGCCCGGGAGGCGGAGGTCGAGCGCGAGGAGCGTCACTACCGCCATCACCGCGCCGACCCAGACGATGCCGACCCACATCTCGGTGTCGATGACGCGGTCGGTGAGCCGGCGCGGCGGACGGCGCATGACGTCGTCGGGCGGCGCGTCCACGCCGAGCGCGAGCGCGGGTGCGCTGTCGGTGAGCAGGTTGATCCAGAGGAGCTGCGTCGCGAGCAGCGGCACGGCGATCGCTTCGCCCGTGTCTTCCAGCCCGAGCACGCCGGCGAGCACGACGCCGAAGAACATCGTGAAGACCTCGCCGATGTTCGACGAGAGCAGGAAGCGCAGGAACTTGCGGATGTTCGCGAAGATGGCGCGGCCCTCGCGGATGGCACTGACGATCGTGGCGAAGTTGTCGTCGGCGAGGATCATGTCCGCCGCCTCCTTGGCGACGTCAGTGCCGGTGACGCCCATCGCGACGCCGATGTCCGCGGCCTTCAGCGCGGGCGCGTCGTTGACGCCGTCGCCGGTCATCGCAACGATCCCCCCGTCCGCATGAAGCGCGTCGATGATCCGCAGCTTGTGCTCCGGCGAAACGCGGGCGTAGACGGACACCTCCCTCACCGCGGTTGCCGGGGCGGCGTCGTCGACCGTCTCGAGCTCACTGCCGGTGAAGACAGGGGAGCCGGCGGCGGCGATGCCAAGGTCGGCGGCGATCCGCGCCGCCGTGTGCGGGTGGTCGCCGGTGATCATCAGCACGCGCACGCCCGCGGCGTGCGCGTCCGCGATCGCGGCGCGGGCCTCCGGCCGCGACGGGTCAATGATCCCGACCAGCCCGAGGTAGACGAGCTCGCGCTCGACCGACTCGTCCTCCGGCGGCCGCGCGTCTGCCGGCAGCGGTCGATAGGCGACCGCCAGCGTCCGCAGCGCCAGGTCGGCGAGCCGCTCGACCGTCGTGAGGATCTCGCTCCGCCGGCGATCCGTCAGCGGCCGTACGTGGGCGTGGAGCCGCTCCTCGGTGCAGCGTGCGAGCAACACGTCGGGAGCACCCTTGGTGACGACCGCAAGACCGAATTCTCCCGCGGCGTCGGACTGGAAGGTGCTCATCAGCTTGCGCTCGGAGGTGAACGGGACCTCGCCGACGCGCTCGAACCGCCCCTCCCGGGCTTCGTGGAGTCCCTCGACCTTGGCCTCGGCGACCAAGAACGCGGCCTCCGTGGGATCGCCCTGGATAGTCCACTCGCCGCCCTCCTCGCGCAGAACGGCGTCGTTCGCCAGGCTCCCGGCCGCGAGCACCGCACGCACCTCTTCGAGCAGCACCGGGTCGTCGAGCGGGTGTCCGTCGACGTGCAACTCGCCGTAGGGCCGGTAGCCGCTTCCGCTCACGTCGACCTCGCCCGAGCCGGTGACGATCTTCTCGATCGTCATCTCGTTCTTCGTCAGCGTGCCGGTCTTGTCCGAGCAGATCACCGACGCCGAGCCGAGCGTCTCGACCGACAAGAGCTTCTTCACGATCGCCCGTTGCCGCGCCATCCGCTGCACTCCGAGCGCGAGGACCACCGACAGCACTGCCGGCAGCCCCTCCGGCACCGCGGCGACGGCGAGCGCGACACCGACGAGCAATACCGAGACGAGGTCGGAGGCCGTCCGGATGTCGGCTGTGAGGAGGATGGCGGAGACAACCACGACCGCAATCGCGATCACTGCGATCCCGAGCATGCGCCCGAGCCGATCGACCTCACGCTGCAGCGGCGTGCTCTGTGCCTCCACCCGCCCGAGCAGGCGCGCGACGTTCCCCATCTCCGTCGCCATTCCGGTCGCCGTCACCACGGCACGGCCACGCCCGCGAGCGACTGCGGTACCGCTGAAGACCATGTTCACTCGATCGCCGAGCGCTGCCTCGCCGGCGATCGCGTCGACCTGCTTCAGGACCGCCTCGCTCTCCCCGGTGAGCGAGGCCTCCGCCACCGTGAGCGAGGCCGCCTCGAGCAGCCGGCCGTCCGCGGCGACCGCGTCACCCTCCGCAAGCAGCAGCACGTCACCCGGGACTACGTCGGCCGCGGGGATCCGCTCCTCGAGGCCGTCGCGCACGACCCCAGCCGTGGCCGCCGCCATCCGCTGCAGCGCCGCCACCGCCTGCTCGGCACGCGCCTCCTGTACGTAGCCGAGCACGGCGTTGGCGACGACGATCGCGGCAATCACGATCGCGTCGAACGGCGCCTCCTCCCCGCCCTCCAGCACCCACGCCACCAGCGAGACCACGACGGCAGCAAGGAGGAGGTAGATCAGCGGATCGGCGAACTGGCCAAGCAACTTCCGCCACGCCGGCACCCGCCGCGCCGCCTCGAGACGGTTCGGCCCGAACCGCGTCAGTCGCTCTACCGCCTCCGCCGCGCTTAATCCGCGCCGCGCGTCAGCGCCCAGCGCCGCCGTGACCTCGTCCGCTTCGCGGCGCCACGCTTCGCTCGAACCCGGCTCAGCCACGCTCGCACCGGTCTCGATCTCAGGCGTCACGCTGACGTCACCCACCCAGCGTCGCATAGGCCGCGCGGTCCCGATACCGCCGACCCCGACATCGTTCACGGCTCGGTCTGCTCGGCCTCGGCGTCGGGTTCGTCGAGCGACGCGGGATCCTCGATCGGCTCGACGTGCGTCGTCACCGAAGCACCCAGCAGCACCGACCGGATATCTCGCTCGACGCGGTCGGCGAGACGATGCGCCTGAACCACGCTCCAAGCGCCCGGGACGAGCACGTGCAGCGACACGAAGGAGCGGCGGCCGCCCTGCCGCGTGCGGATCCCGTAGAAGGAGACGCCTTCGCGGCGGTACGTCTCCAGAACCCGCTCGAGCGACTCCTGCTCCGTCGAGGGCAGCGCGTGATCCATCAGCCCGGCACCCGCACGCCGCAGCAGCGCTGTCCCCGTGACGACGATGTTCAGCGCAACGAGCAGGGCGACCGTAGGGTCGAGCCAACGCCAGCCGGTCGCAGCCACGAGGATCACGCCCACGATCACGCCGACCGACGTCCACACGTCCGTGAGCAGGTGCCTGCCGTCCGCCTCGACCGTGATCGAGCGAGCTCGCTTACCCGCCCGAACCAGTACGACGCCGACGGCGAGGTTCACCACCGACGCCGCGCCCGACACCGCGACTCCCACCCCGACGTCGTCAAGCTCCTGCGGATGTATCAACCGCGCGACTGCGGCCCAGCCGATCGAGACGGCCGCGAGCAGGATCAGCCCGCCCTCCACCCCCGCCGAGAAGTACTCCGCTTTCTCGTGGCCGAACCGGTGCTGCTCGTCCGGCGGCAACGTCGCCCAGTGCAGCATCAGCATCGCGACCAGCGCCGCGACCAGGTTCACCACCGACTCGAGCGCATCGGACAGCAACCCAACCGATCCTGTGAGCTGCCAGGCGAGCGTCTTCAACGCCATCGTCGCCATCGCGGCGGCTACTGATAGCCACAGCAGTCGGCCGAGCCTGGAAGGAGGTGCGGAAGCTACCGCCGACACCAAGAAGCCGCCGTGTCTGAGCCCGCTACACCGCCAGCAGGGCGCTCCCGCGGCTTCTCGTTCGCGCATCCGTGCGACCGTTCAGCGCGCCGCGACATTCTCGCCACTCTCGCGCAGATCCTCCTCGTTCGCGCTTCAGCGCACGATCATAAGCGGGTAGGGCGCGTGCTGCGCGCACTGGGAACTGACCGAGCCGAGCAGTAGGCCGACGAAACCACCGTGGCCGCGCGAGCCGACGATCAAGAGGTCGGCATTCGCTGCTGTCTCGATGAGCACGTCGGCGGCCTGGCCCTGCTGCACACTCGTCTCGGCGTCGACCCCGGCACCGCGCGCCTTCTCCGCGGCTGCTTCGGCAACGTCCTGGGCCGCGGTGCGGAAGCTGTCGTCGGGGGAGGGAGAGACCACGAATCCGGGTCCTCCATAGACCAGCGCAGGAACATGCCAGGCCGTCACGACGCGCAGTTTGGCGGTGCGGAGCTTCGCCTCGTCGATCGCCCACGCGAGCGCGCGCTCCGCGTGGTCCGAGCCGTCAACCCCGACGACAATGGACGCACTGGCGCTTGTGGTCATCGACCTCTGCTTTCCCCGTTCGCGCACGATGACGACAGGGCACGGTGCGTGGTGCGCCAACTGCTCGCTGACCGACCCGAGGAGGAGCCCCGCGAACCCACCGTGGCCACGCGAGCCAACGACGAGGAGGTCGGCCTTCTTGGCTGCGTCAAGAAGTGCCGGGGCCGGAGGCCCTTCGACCACGCTTCGCTCGACCTCGACCGGCTCCGCCGCCGCCCCGGCCTCGCTCAGCGCCTCCTCGACGATCTCGGCGCCCGCCGCGCGGAAAGGAGCGAAGTCCGTCTCGATCAGGTGCATCGCCTGGCTCGTGGTCGAGACCTCAGGATAGGCAAAGGCGTAAAGCGCCTCGACCTGTGCTCCGCGCAGTCGCGCCTCGTCGAGCGCCCAGCGGAGAGCGGCGCTCGACGCGGCAGATCCATCGACTCCTACGACGATCTTGGCCATCGAGCTCCATGCTTGAGAAGTGCGCCGGCGAGCGGCATCGACACTATTGTGGTGATCGTGCGCGCCTGGCGCGGCGCGGATACTCAGCGAAAGGACGCGTGCATGGCACCCAGCTCGTTCAGCTGGCGGCGCGCACTGGCCTCTCCCTTCAGCACATCGACCAGATCGTGCAAGGCGCCGCGCCGGTGACGCCCGAGACAGCGCTCCTTCTGGAGAAACGCCTCCTGGCTCCTCGATCTCTCCGAGCTGCCGGAGATCCTCGGCGCGCGGCCGGTGCGAAGCCACCTCGTGCACGCGCTCGTCCAGCTCGACCGCGACTACACCGCCGCCCAGCCGACCGACCGCTGGGAAGACTGGTACGCGAGCCGCCTCGCAGGGCTGCTCGGATAGTCGAACGACCGGTCGTCGGCGCCAACCGAAAACGGTGGCGAGGCGGAGGCGCGCTTAGGAGACGGTCGTGAGGGCGCCGGCGAGCGCAGCCGCGGCTCGAAGAAGCGTGAGGATGCGGCTTCGCTCCGCTCGCAGGTCCTTGACGACCGCGAAGAAGCGCGCGGACCCCTCGCGCGTCGGTGCAAGCGGCTTGGACCGCATATCCTCCTCTCCGCTGCGCCGCTCGAGCAGGCCCGCCTGAGACGCGCGCGTGAGCAGCTCGGTGGTCGCGCTCCTCGAGAGGCTCAGCTCGTCGGCGATCGTGCTTGCGGTCAGGTCGGAGCTGCGTCCGGGGCGATGGAGGAGGGCGAGGAGGTCGTACTGCCGCGGAGTGAGCCCGTGCGCCTTCGTCACGTCGTCGGTCGCGGCCAGAAAGCGGCGCATCGCCACCCGGAGCGCCGCGACCGTCTCGAGCTCATCTGTGCTGGGGCGCTTCGCCATCTGGGCCTTTCATCGAGCCTACGGTTTCCTAACATGGGTTTCCTAACATGTTTCGTGACACGAACCGTTCGGAATACGAATCGACGATTCAATCCTAGCGAGCGCCCGCGTCCGCGAGTGCGAGATGAGACGAGAGGAAGAGCGACATGATCAGAGCGGAATTCCGCAAACGCCTCTACGGCCTGCTCGTCGCAGCGACGATCGCAGCGGCGTGCACGGCGGCGACGGCGTTCGCCCATGCGAGCGCTGCACCCGAGAACATCGGTCCGCCGCACATCAACGGCATCGACACCGCAGGTGCGACGTTGAGGGCGAGCACCGGCCTGTGGGCCGACGCACCGACGTCGTACGTCTACAAGTGGCAGCGCTGCAACTCTGACGGGACCGTCTGTAGCCGCGACCTCCAGACCGGCAGTAAGAACACGTACACGCTGACGCCGGGCGACGTGCAGCACACCGTTCGAGTCGTCGTCACCGGTGTCAACGCCCAGGGCCGCGGCGACACCGTCCCGTCCGAGGCGAGTGACGTCGTCAGCTCGAAGGACGGACCGAAGAACACCACGCCGCCGGCGGTCACCGGCGACGCCACGGAGGGGCAGCGCCTGACGGTCTCGACCGGCGCCTGGGCGCAGACACCGCCCACCTCGCTCGCCTACCAGTGGCAGCGCTGCGACGCTGCGTACGTCAATTGCCGCAATATCGCCGGGGCGACCGGGACCAGCTACACGGTTCAGACTGCGGACGTCGGCGAACGGCTCCGCGTTCTCGTCACCGCGAAGTCGAATCACGGCAGCACAAGCACCTACACAGGCCATACGCCGTTCGTCCAGTCGAACACGCCGCCGGCGCAGATCAACCAGGCGCCCACGCTGCAGTTCCTGTCGCTCATCTGGTACGGCCGTCGTGTCTACGCCCGCTTCCGCGTCTGCGACGACGGGCTCGGCCGGATCACGGTCGTGGAGCGCGACACGAAGCCGGGCGCGCTCGCCTACACGCGGCGCTATTCCGTGTACACGTACGCCTCCTGCGGCACCTTCTCGCGCTCGTGGGTGCCGGCTCCGCGGTTCCGGACGCGTGGACGGACGACCGTCACGTTGCAGGCCGTGGACAAGTCGCACAAGTCGAGCGCGCTCCGCGCCAAGAGCGCTTCGCGGCGGTAGCTCGTCCGAGCCCGCCTCGGAAACCGGCTCGCCCGGCGACACCGAGTCGTCGGGCGAGTCTCACCAGGCGCGTGACGTCGCGCCGCCGGCCCAATCGTGGCCCAGCGCCTCGCCAAGTCCTGTTCGAGTGCCTCCGGTTCTCGGGCAGCGCATACCGCAGCAAACATCGACGAGTCGCGATCAACGCGACGCTGCCGGACCGTTTCTCGCGTTCGTGACTTCTGCCACACTGCGGGCTCTCATGGGCCGCCGCGGGGTCCTTGGTTCGCACAATGCAGGCCGTCATCAGGGAGAGGATGGACCTCAGAGCAACGCGAGTGCGTCGCCGAGCGCGGCGACGAGGTCGGCCGCGCGTTCGGGGTGGTAGAGAGGGCTCCACCGGTCGCTGCCGACGAGCGAGCTGACTGCGAGAACGCCCGACGGCGTGACAGCACACGCGAGGTCTCCGAGGCGAGCATCGAGCCGTTGCAGGAGGACGATCGCGTCACGCACGGCCGCCTGCTCCGACCGTGAGAGGCCCTGACCCAGCGAGGCCTCGCTCTCGCGAATCAGTCCTCGCGTCAGGCGCCGAAGGCGCCTGCGGGCACCCGCCGACGTCAGTTCCTCCGCGCGCCAGGCGGCGAGCGGCGAGAACGGCGCAACCTCGTTCGGGCCGAGCAGCCGGTCAGCAAGGCGGCGGCTCTTCCACAGGTCGTGCCACACGAACCCGACCCGGAGGAGCACGAGCGGGAGAACTGGCGTCGCGACGAGGATCACCGCCCGCCAGGAGAGAATCCCGAACGCACCCAGCATCGCTGCAACCGCTACGACCAATGCGGCGACCGACGCGGCTCGACCGGGACGCGGCGGCCGGAAGCTCTCGTGGGCTTTCGGCGGCTCGAGCGCAATCAGAGCCTCGGCAAGGCGCCCAGCGTCTCTGCGCGTCCGGCGTGGGGAACGACCGACGGAGGCTCCCGGGCCTCGCTTCGCACTGTCCGTCCGGCTCATGTTCATGCACGCGCCGCGACAGGTTGAACGTCCTGCTCCACGCGGGCGGGCGAAGGCTTGAGGATCAGCGTCTCGGCCGGGGCGTGGGCGAGGATCCACGTCACGTCCTTGGGCGACAGGCCAGGCCCGTGCTCGGTCGGAGCCGGCGCGATCACCCGGTCGAACTGCTCGACCTGCCAGAGCCGGCGCAGCGCATGGGTCGGGGTCCGTCCCTTCTCGATGCGCGCGTCGACAGCGACACCTGCGCGCAGTGCGGCATGCTCGACCGCCTCGAGGGCCGGCATCGCGATCGAGACGTCCTTGGTCAGCGGCGAGTCCTCGGCGTATTCGAGCGGCACGATCAGCAGGTAAGCCGGGACGAGAACGGCACCCTCGGCGTGTGCGATTCGGATCGCAGCGTTGAGCACCGTGGAATCGAGTCGGCCCGTGAATGGGACGAGGATGCGGCGGCCGCCGTACGGCCGCCGCAACGCCTGTGGCGTCCGACTTCGGTAGGCGAGGACGGCGACGAGGACGACGACCAGGGCGGCGAGCACGACGACGAGCGCGGTCATTCGTCCAGCTTCGAGCGATCGGCGCGGCTGGCCACGACGCGGATGTCGACCCCGGGCAGCTCGCGCACCATTCGGGAGAGGAGCGAGCCGCCGAGAATCTCGCGCCGGCGCGACTCGTCGGGCGTGCCGACGAAGACGTAGGTCGAGCCGCGCTCCCGCGCCACGCGACGAACGACGCCGACGAGGCTGTCGCCCTCCTCTTCGAGGAAGTGAATCCCGAGCACGCTCGCCAGCCGGCGCAGCGCCGCCACCTGTGTCGCCTCCTCGCCGGTCGGCTGGCGTCCCGGGGGGCGAACCCAGAGAGCATCGATCTCCGCGCCGAGCCGCTGCGCGGAGCGCCACGCACGGCGGAGGATCCGCTGCGACTTGGGCTGCGGCTCGATCAGCGCGAGCACCCGCTCGGCAACCGCCTTCTGGCTGAAGGCGTCGAGCACCGCCGGCTGCCGGCGAGCCTCGACGTCCTCGGCGACCTCACGCAGCGCGAGCTCGCGGAGAGCGGCCAGGTTCTCGAGCCGAAAGAAGTTCTGCAGCGCGACGTCGGCGCGATCCTGCCTGTACACCTTCCCCGCCTCGAGCCGGTGCTGCAGCGCCTCCGGCGTCAGATCGACGAGCACGACCTCGTCGGCCGCGTCGAGGACGTGATCGGGGAACGTCTCGCGGACGCGCACCCCGGTCAGCTCGAAGACGGCGTCGTTGAGGCTCTCGAGGTGCTGGATGTTCACCGTCGAGATGACGTCGATCCCTGCTGCAAGCACCTCGTCGATGTCCTGGTAGCGCTTCTCGTTCCGCAGCTCCGGCGCGTTCGTGTGCGCCAGCTCGTCGATCAGCGCGATGTCCGGGCTCCGCGCGATCACTGCGTCGACGTCCACCTCCTCGAGCTCGAGGCCCCCGTGCGCGCTCCGCAGCCGCGGCACCACTTCGATCCCTTCAGCGAGCGCCGTCGTCTCCGCGCGCTCGTGCGGCTCGAGATAGCCGATCACGACGTCGCGACCCTCGGTGGCCGCCTGCCGACCCTCCTGCAGCATGCGGTACGTCTTGCCGACTCCCGCGGCCATGCCGAGCAGGATCCGGTACTGCCCCCGCACCGACGAGCACCCTACGCGCCGAGGACATTGTGGACGATGAGATCGATCAGCTTGATGCCGATGAAGGGCAGGATCATGCCGCCCAGGCCGTAGATGAGCAGGTTGCGCCTCAGGAGCGCCGTGGCGCCGATCGCGCGGTAACGGACGCCCTTCAACGCAAGCGGAACCAGCGCGGGGATGATCAACGCGTTGAAGATGACCGCGGAGAGGATGGCGCTCTTCGGGTCACCGAGATGCATGACGTTGAGCGAGTTCAACGGCCCGCGATGGCCCGGCCTGGACGCGTACGTGAACGCGAACATCGCCGGCAGGATCGCGAAGTACTTCGCCACGTCATTGGCAATCGAGAACGTCGTCAACGCACCGCGAGTGATCAGGAGCTGTTTCCCCACCTCGACGATCTCGATCAGCTTCGTCGGGTTCGAGTCGAGGTCGACCATGTTCCCTGCTTCCTTCGCCGCCGACGTACCGGTGTTCATCGCGACACCGACATCCGACTGGGCGAGCGCGGGTGCGTCGTTCGTCCCGTCGCCGGTCATCGCGACCATGCGTCCCTTCGCCTGCTCCTCCTTGATCAGTGCCAGCTTGGCCTCGGGAGTCGCCTCGGCGAGGAAGTCGTCCACACCGGCCTCCTGTGCGATCACGGCCGCTGTGACACGGTTGTCGCCGGTGATCATCACGGTGCGGATCCCCATCTTGCGGAGCTCGTCGAACCGCTCGTTCATCCCGCCCTTGACGATGTCCTTCAGATGGATCACGCCGAGGGCGAAGTTGTCCTTCGCGACGACGAGCGGTGTACCGCCCTGCTCGGCGATGCGCTGGACGGCTGCATCGATGTCGGCCGGCGTGCGGCCCCCGTTCTCGGCCACGAACGCCTTCACCGCATCGGCCGCGCCCTTGCGGATCATGCTGCCGTTGACGTTCACACCGCTCATCCGCGTGACTGCGGTGAACGGAACGAACTCGTGCTCTCCGAGGTGGCGCGCGCGAAGGTTGAAGCGCTCCTTCGCGAGCACGACGATCGAACGGCCCTCCGGCGTCTCGTCGGCGAGCGAGGCGAGCTGCGCGACCTCGGCGAGCTCACTCTCCTCGACGCCGTTCGCCGGAATGAACTCGGCCGCCTGGCGGTTGCCGAGCGTGATCGTGCCGGTCTTGTCGAGCAGCAGCACGTCGACGTCTCCCGACGCCTCGACCGCGCGCCCCGACATCGCGAGCACGTTCCGCTGGACGAGCCGGTCCATGCCGGCGATGCCGATCGCCGAGAGAAGCGCGCCGATCGTCGTCGGGATCAGTGCCACGAGCAACGCGATCAGCACGGTCTGCGACGTCGGGGTGCCCGCATAGATCGCGTACGGCCGCAGCGTCACGACGGCTGCGAGGAAGGTGATAGTCAGTCCCGCGAGGAGGATGTTGAGCGCGATCTCGTTCGGCGTCTTGCGCCGCTCGGCGCCCTCGACGAGCGCGATCATCCGGTCGAGGAACGACTTCCCGGGCTCCTGCGTCACCTCGACCACGAGACGGTCGGACAGGAGCTTCGTGCCGCCCGTGACCGCAGAGCGGTCGCCGCCGGCCTCGCGGATGACGGGGGCCGACTCGCCGGTGATCGCCGACTCGTCGACCGAGCCGACGCCTTCGATCACGTCGCCGTCGGCCGGAATGGTCATCCCTGCGTCCACGATGACGACGTCGCCTCTTTGGAGCTCCGCCGCAGGCACGGTTCGCCCGTCGCGCAGCGTCGCGGTCGTCGTCGTCCGCGTCGCGCGGAGGGCGTTGGCCTGCGCCTTACCGCGTCCCTCGGCGATCGCCTCGGCGAAGTTCGCGAACAACACGGTCAACCAGAGCCAGACCGCGATCGCCGCGACGAACCAGAGCTGTCCGGTATGACCGCGGGCGAGATCGAGGACGAAGATCCCGGTCGTGATCAAGCTGCCGAGCTCGACGATGAACATGACCGGGTTCTTGAGCTGGTTGCGCGGATCGAGCTTCGGGAACGAGTCGACCACGGCTGCGCGCACCAGCTCGCGCGAGAAGACACTCGAGCGCCGCGTCCGCGTCACGTCGGACGGAACGGGCGGGACGGCAGTTGTGGACGACATCTACTTCCCTCCCAGTCTGTCGAGCGCAAGGTTGAGCTCGAGCACGTTGACACCGGGCTCGCCGAAGAAGCCCCAGGAGCGTCCGGTCGTATTCGCTTTGATGAACTTCTGGACGGTCTGGAGCGGCAGCCCACGAGCCGCGGCGACCCGCCGCGACTGCAGCTCCGCATTCGCCGGCGAGATGTCCGGGTCGATGCCCGACGCCGAGGTCGTGACCGCGTCGACCGGGATGTCGCCGATCTTCAGCCCCGGGTTGTACGGGCCTTCGAGCTTCAGGATCGCGTCTGCGGCAGCCTTGACGTGCTTCGCCAGGTCGGGGTTGGTAGGCCCGAGGTTCGCGAAGGTCGTGCCGCCGGCGTTGTCGGCCGGCGAGGTGCCGGAGGGGCGCTCGTGGAAGTACTGCTTGCCCGTGAAGCTCTGGGCCGCGAGCGACGAGCCGACGACCTTGCCGTTCACCTTGATGAGGCTGCCGTTCGCCTGGTGCGAGAAGGCGACCTGTCCGACGGCCGTCATCACGAGCGGGTAGCCGAAGCCGAAGAACATGGTGATGACGACGATCGCGACGACGGAGCTGACGATGTTGCGCATCAGTGCATCAACCCTTCGACGATCGGACCGAGTGTGAGCGCCGGGAAGATCATCAGCCCGGCGGTGAGAGCGATCACGCCGACGAGTAGGACGACGAACGTCGGCCCGTCGGTGCGGAACGTGCCTGCCGAGGCGGGCACGATCTTCTTCTTCGCCAGCGCACCTCCGAGTGCAAGAGCCGCGAACATCGGCACGAAGCGGCCGAGGAACATCGCGATCGCCCCGAAGTCGGCGCTGAAGTTCGTCAAGCCGAAGCCGGCAAAGGCGCTGCCGTTGTTGTTGCCCTGCGAGTCGTACGCGTAGAGCGTCTCGGTGAACCCGTGTACGCCGCTGTTGTAGACCGACGCGAGGCCCGACTTCGTGACGATCGAGAGCGCCGCGAGCGTCAGCACCATCGTCGGCACGAACAGCGCGCCGAGCGCCGCGTACTTGATCTCACGCGCCTCGATCTTCTTGCCCAGCCATTCCGGGGTTCTGCCCACCATGAGCCCGGCAACGAAGACCGCGAGGATGATGTAGAAGAACATGCCGTAAAGGCCGGAGCCGACCCCGCCGAAGATCACCTCGCCGAGGAACAGGTTGACGAGCGGCACCGCGCCGCCGACTGCAGTGTTGGCGTCGAAGCCGCCGTTGACCGAGCCGTTCGAGGCGGCACTCGTTGCGACAGTCCAGTTCGCCGTCGTCGCCAGGCCGAAGCGAACCTCCTTGTCGGCCATGTTTCCGCCGCTCTGCCCGTGCCCTTGCGTGATGTTCACACCCGAGGTGCGCAGCACCTGCGAGCCGTGCTGCTCCGCCGTCAGGTTGATCCCGATCCCAAGCGCAAAGACGAGGAACATCGACGCGAACACCATCCAGGCGTGCCGGCGCGCGAAGACCATCCTCCCGAACATGAACACCTGCGCGGCCGGGATGAGCAGGATCGCCAGCAGCTCGACGAAGTTCGAGAGCCCGGTCGGGTTCTCGAACGGCACGCCGGAGTTCGAGTTGTAGTAGCCGCCGCCGTTCGTGCCCAGCTGCTTCATCGCGATCTGCGATGCGACCGGGCCACGGGCGATCGTCTGCGACGCGCCCTGGACGGTCGTTGCAGTCGCGTGACTGTGCAACGTCTGCGGGACGCCCTGCCAGATCAGGATCGTCGTCACGATCAGGCAGAGAGGCAGCAGGATGTAGACGAGCGTCCGGTAGAGGTCGACCCAGAAGTTGCCGAGCGTGCCAGCGGAACGGCGCGCAATCCCGCGCACGACAGCAGCCAGCACCGCCATCCCGACCGCGGCAGAGACGAAGTTCTGCACCGCGAGACCGGCCATCTGCGTCAGGTACGACATCGTGGACTCGCCGCCGTAGTACTGCCAGTTCGTATTCGTGACGAAGCTCGCAGCCGTGTTCAGCGACAGATGCGCCGGCACGCCCTTCAGGTGGTCCGGATTCAGGAACAGGTGACCCTGCGCGCGCTGGATCAGGTAGAGCAGCCCCCAGAAGAGCACGCTGAAGACGAGCACCGTCGTCCCGTAGCTCTTCCAGTCCTGCTCCTTCTTCGCATCGACGCGGAGGAGCCGGTAGAACCCGTTCTCCGCGGCTGGAAGTAGCCGGAAGCGCCGGCCGCCGACACGCTCGGCCGTGTAGATGCGGGCCATGTAGACGCCCAGCGGATAGCCGAGCGCGATCAGGGCGATCGAGTAGAAGACGATCTGTGAGATCCCTTGACCGGTCATCTAGAACCGCTCCCCACGGAACAGCGCGTAGACGAGATAGGCGAGAACGGCGAGCGAGACGACCAGCCCGAACGCATCGGCGGCGGACATCACACGCGCTCCAGGACGTAGAGCATGGCGTACGCGAACGCGAAGCACGCGAGTGCAATTGCGATCGCTGCGAGATCGAACATCAGCGACTCCCTCCGGAGTGGACCCGAGCTTGCGATCGATGCAACTCGGAGAAGCTGGCATTGGACGTACGCGAATCAGATGCGGGCCGTGCAACGCCGCCTTCGTCGAGCGCGCGCAGGCAACACTCGAGGACGGGTTCCGGGTCTGCTGAGCCACCGCCGTAGAGAGGGCTCGAGTACCCGTCGGTCAGGAGCTCGTCCACGAGCACCATCCCGCGCGGGGCGATCGGAAACTCGAGCTCGCCGACGCGGCCGGCGAGCTTCCGCAGCAACGGCAGATGCGGCCGGAGAGCCGAACGGTTGAGTGGAATCGGCCCCGGCAGCAACCGGCCTTCGACCTCCCTGATCACCCCCTCGAGCCCGTGCACGACGAGCTTGCGGTTGCGATCAGACGTGAGCTTCCCGGCGCGCCAGACGAGCAGCGCCGAGTGTGGGTGAACGGCGACGCCCGTACGCAGCAGCGCATCCGCGCGGCGCTCGAGCACCCGGCGCGCGCGGAACGCCGGCGCAGCCCGAAGAAGGCCGAAGAGCGCACAGCCGGCAGCAGCGGCCAGCGCGACGAGGAGCGGCAGGATCCGGACCGCCCCGGCGCCGAGCACGGCCAGTGCCGTGCTCAGGCCGGGAATGGTCTCGCGGTACGGACGCGGCACGCGAAACACGCCCGCATCGAGATCGAGGTTCCAGGCAATCTGCCTCACACCGCGACGCTACGACCGGCCGCATAAACGGGGCGTGAAGGTTCAGGCGGTCGCCGTGAAGAAGGCGTGAAGACGCGGTGACGATCTACGAACTGCGGCCGGTGGTGTCGACGAGCCGGTAGCCGGCGCCCGGTTCCGTGAGGAGGTGGCGCGGCCGTGCGGGGTTCCGCTCGATCTTCCGCCGCAACTGTGCAACGTGGACGCGCAGGAGGTTCGAGTCGCCGCCGTATCCTGGCCACACCTCCTGTAGGAGCATGCGGTGAGTCAGGAGCTTGCCGACGTTGCGGGCGAAGACGCGCAGGAGATCGAACTGCAGCGGCGTCAGGTGCACCGGCGCTCCGGCGACGTGGAGCTCGTGCTTCTCGAGGTCGATCTCGAGCTCGCCGATGCGCACGACGGGCTCGCCCGACGGGCTGATCCGCCGGAGGACCGCGCGCAGCCGCGCCAGCAGCTCGTCGATGCCGACGGGCTTCGTCACGTAGTCGTCGGCGCCGGCGTCGAGCGCGGCGACCTTCTCGCGTTCCTCTCCGACCGCGGAGAGCACGATCACCGGGGCGGAGCTCCATTTGCGGAGCTCGCGGCAGACCTCGGTGCCAGGGCGGTCGGGCAGGATCAGGTCGAGAATCACCGCGTCGGGCGGCTGCAGGGCAGCAGCCGCCAGCGCCGACTCGCCCGAGTCGGCCGTGACGACGTCATAGCCGGCGGCGCGGAGGCTCGTCCGCAGCGCACGAAGGATCTGAGGCTCGTCGTCGACGACCAGGACCCGTTGCCCGTTCACCGGCGCTCCGCTCCCAGCTCGACGCGGGCAACCGGCAGCGAGAGCACGAAGGTCGCACCCTGGCCCTCGTGCGACTCGACCCAGATCCGGCCGCCGTTCGCCTCTGCGAACCCCTGCGCGATCGCGAGGCCCAGCCCGGCGCCGCGCACGCGCTCGACGGCGGATCCCCGCTGGAACGGGGAGAAGATCCGATCGGATTCCGACGCCGGCACCCCGGGTCCGCGATCGATCACCCGGACGAGCGCCTCGGACGAGGTCGCACCGACACGCACGGTGACCGGCTCCGACTCGGGCGAGAACTTGAGCGCATTCTCGATCAGGTTCACGAGTGCACGCTGGACCTGACGTGCGTCGACCTCCACTGCCGGCGGGTCGTCGGGCAGCGAGACCTCGACACGCTCTCCCGCCTCGCCGAGCTCCTCGAGCGCCTCGACGACGAGATCGTCGATCGCCACGAGCTCGGCCTCCGGCTCCGCCGCCCCCGCCTGGAGCCGGGAGAGGTCGAGCAGGTTCGCGACGAGCCGGTCGAGCCGGTGCGACTCGTCGAGCACGGTCTGGAGCAACTCGACCCGCTCGGCATCGGTGAGCACGAAGTCGGACCGCACCAGAGCGCTCGCCGACGTCAGGATCGCCATCAGGGGCGTGCGCAGGTCGTGACTGACGGCACGCAGGATCGCAGTCTTGATCAAGTCGCTTCGACGGAGGGTCTCCGCATCCAGCGCCTCTCGAGCGAGACGCTCGCGATCGATCGCCACGCCGAGCAGCGATGCGAGCGCCGGCAGCACCCGCCGCTCCGTCGACCCGCCACGTGCGCCGTCGAGGACGATCGTGCCGACGCGTCTCCCACCTGCGGCGAGCGGAACGTGCTCGCCGCCGCCCGTCAACACGCCGCTCGTGCCGAGGACGATCTCCGCGCGCCTGGCGCCGAGCGCACGGGCGACCTCGTCGGCGATCCGCTCGAGCTCGCCGCTCACCTCCCCACGCTCGAGCAGCGACGTCGCGACCTGCGCGAGCAGCGCAGTCTCTCGTGCCTGCCGCCGCGAACGGGCCGCGAGCTCGCTGACCACGACGGCCGTGACCGCGAACACGAGCAGCGCGAACCAGTTGCGTGAGTCCGCGATCGTGAACGTGTAGAGCGGTGACAAGAAGAAGAAGTTGAAAGCGAGCATGCTCGCGACGGAGACGACGACCGCATCGACGGTTCCCCAGACGATCGCGACCGGGATCACGGCGAGCAGGTAGAGGATCCCGAGGCTGAGCACAGGCACATGCGGCTTGAGCAGTTCGATCACGCCTGTCACGCACGCGACGAGCGCTGCCGACGCGAGACGGCCCTCCCACCGGTCGCGCAGCGCGCTGTCAAGACGAGTCGTCATCTGCTCATGATCGCGCGTTTTCGGCTCGTCGCCGTGAGCTTCGGCGTGCTCGCTGCCGGCGGCTACGTCGTGAGCGAGCGGCGCAGCTGCCAGGTCGCGACGGTGAGCGCTACGGCAGCGAAGGCGAACAGGACACCGACCTGTGGGAGAACGGTGGCGAGGTCACCGCCGTGCTTGAGCAGCTTGGAGAAGGCGTCATTGGCCCAGGCGTGCGGGGTGATGTGCGCGATCGTGCGTGCCGTCTTGGGGAAGATCTCGAGTGGTGCCATCGAGCCGCCGAGGGCGGCGAGGCCGAGGCCGAGCAGCATCGCGACCGGGCCGGCCTGCTGGCCGTTGCTGAAGAGGCTGCCGAGCAGGACGGCGACGCCCGTGGAGACCAGGCAGAAGGCGATCACGACCGCCGCGGTGCCGAGCGGGTTGCCCCAATGGACGCCGAAGAAGAGGAGCGAGCCGGCGATGATGATCAGCGCCTGCACGAGTGCGATCGCGAAGCGGCCGAGCACCTGTCCGCTGACGAGTACGCGCATCGAGGTCGGCGTCGAGAGGATGCGGCGCGTGATCCCCAGTCGGCGTGTCTCGATCATCGAGATGGTGGCGTTGAGCGAGGTGAGGAAGATGAACAGCAGCAGTTCGGCGCTCGCGCCGGCGTCGAAGCGTCCAGTCGCGCCCGTGTAACGGCTGCCATCGGGCGCGGTCAGCTTGACGTCTATCGCCGGTGCTCCCGTTGCTGCAGCGCGTGAGCGTGAGAGCGCTTGCCGGAAGGGGATGTGCTGGCGGCGGACGAGCAGCTGCGCGACGGCGAGCCCGCGGCTCTGCTGGTCGGCGACCGACTGGATTGTCGTCCGCAGCTGTTGCGCGACGGAGGCCGGCCGCGCGAAGAAGCTCACGATGGCGCCTTTCCCGCTCTCGAGCAGCCGGTCGTACTGGGCGGGCACGACGAGGCCGGCGTCGAGGTTGCCTCGCGCGACCGCGCGCTGCAGAGCCGCCACGTCCGTGTATCGGTGCAGGTTGGTCGCGGGGCGCGACTCGAGGTTTGCGACGAACTGGCGGGCGAGCGGCGTCTGCGGGGCGACGACTCCGATCTGGGCGTGGTTGGAGCCGCCGAAGGCGACGCCGAGCAGCAGGATGATCAGCATCGGCAGCACGAAGAGGAAGAAGATGTTCATCCGCCAGCGCAGCAGCAGGCGCACATCGGTGGCGGCGATGGCGAGCACTTTCATCGTGCGCTCAACCTCCCCGCGCGCAGGAAGGCAGCGCTGCCGGTGACGGCTGCGAAGATGAGAATCGCGGCCGCCGGGCCAAAGACGACATGCACGCCGGCGCCGCCTCCGAGGTTGTCGATCCCGCGCAGGAACCAAGCCTGAGGGGTGGCCAGACTCAGCGTCGCCAGCAACCCGCCGGCCTGGGAGACGGGGAAGAAGGTGCCGCCGAGCATCCCGAGCACGAGCGCGACCATCGACTGCCAGGCGCCCGCCTGATCCGGCGTGCGCGCGAACGTGGCCACAAGCGCCATCACTGCTGTCGCCGCAAGCACGCCGGTGCAGATCAAGATCGCGACTGCGAGTGGGTTGCCCCAGTGCGCGTGCAGGAGGAAGTGGGTGGCCAGGGCGAGCACCGCCATGCTGATCACGCCGAGCGTGAGGCTGGTCAGCAGCTTGCCGCCGAGCACGGCACCGCGCGGGATCGGTGCCGCCAGCATCCGCGCAAGGGTGCCGTCGCGGCGCTCGTCGAGGATGCTCGAGATCCCGGACTGGACGGTGAAGAACAGGAAGAAGACGGCCATGCCGGCGGCGTAGAAGGTGCCGGCGCTCAACTGTCGGTTCTTGGTCGACACGTCCGCGAGCGCGACCGGGGCGGCGGCGGCCGCAAAGGAGGCGGGCGGCCGCCCGTGGAGCGCCCTCGCCGCGATCGCAAGCGTCTCGGCCCGGCTGGCATACGAGTGGGCGATCGAGTCGGCGACCTGGGCGCCGATCGTGGCGTCGACGCTTCCGAGCACGCGCAGCTGTGTCGGTCGGCCGGCGTCGAAGGCCGCCGTCAGCCCGGCGGGTAGCACGAAGGTCGCTGCCACCTTGCCGCGGTCGACGGCGTCGCGGCCGGCGGAGAGGCTCGACTCGCGCCGGATCCTGATGAGGCCGCTGCGCTGGAGCGGGCCGAGCACGCGCTGCTCGAACGCTTGCGCGGCCTGGCCGTGATCCTGGTCGACGACACCGAAGGTGAAGGTGACCTTGCCGGCGGTGACGTTGTGGAAGATCAGTCCGAAGATCGAGGCCAGGACGAGCGGCACCACGATCGCGACCAGCAGCGCCGAGCGGTCCCGCAGCCGCTGCCGCAGATCCTTGCCCGCGATCAGCAACGCGGCCGGCATGGCCCTAGTCCCGGAGCGCCTTGCCCGTCAGGTGCAGGAACACCGCCTCGAGATCGGGCTCGTCGACCTCGACCGCGTCAACGGCGAAGCCGGTCGCGGCCACCGTCTGCAGCAGACTCGGCAGCAGGCTGCGCGCCTGCTCGACGATCAGCTGCATCCCGCCCTCGTCGACGCTCGCCGCCCGCACCGCCGGCAGCGCCCGCGCCGCCTCGGCGGCTGCATCCGCATCGCCGGCGCCGCCCAACCGCACGCGGTCGTGCTCGCCCACGAGTGCGACCAGCTCGGCGCGGGTTCCCTCCGCCTTCAGCTCACCGAGATCGATGATCCCGACCCGGTCGCAGAGACGCTCCGCCTCTTCCATGTAGTGGGTCGTGTAGAGCACTGCCATCCCCTCGCCGGCGAGCTGCTCGACGCTCTCGAGGATCGCGTTCCGGCTCTGCGGGTCGACGCCCACCGTCGGCTCGTCCAACACCAGCAGCCGCGGGCGGTGGAGCAGGCCGATGCCGATGTTCAGCCGGCGCTGCATCCCACCGGAGAAGTTCTTCGTCGGCTCGCGCGCCCGATCCGCCAGGCCGACCACGGAAAGCACCTCGTCGACGCGCGCGTTCGCCTGCTTCGAGCTCAGCCCGTACAGGCGGGCGAAGAAGCGCAGATTCTCGCGCGCGCTCAGATCCGGGTAGATCGCGAGCTCCTGCGGCACGTAGCCGATCGCCGCCTTCGCCCCGACGCTGTGCGTGGTCAGCCTCTGCCCGGCCACGATCACCTCGCCCGCGTCTGCCTCGAGCAGCCCGCAGGCAATCGAGATCGTCGTCGTCTTCCCTGCCCCGTTCGGGCCGAGCAGCCCGTATGTCTCGCCCTCCGCGATCTCGAAGCTCACCCCGCGGACGGCCACGAGCTCGCCGAAGCGCTTGCGCAGACCTCGACACTCAAGGGTCCAGCTCTTCTCCCCCGGGTTGGGAACGGACTCGCTCGGCGGCGCCAGCATCTGCATGGTCATCCCTTGCTCGTCCCACTTCCTCGGTCGGACTCGACCAGGATCACCCATCCGCCGGCCACGGGAATCAGGGAAACCCACAGGCCCCCGTGGCCAACTACGTGCGTCGCCTAGGCGAAGACCGCCTCGGCGACCGCCGGGCGGTTGACCGCGCGCAATGCGCGGCTGGTCGCGCGGGCGAGCGCCCGCGCCGCGCTCGGCGAGAGCAGGTCGCAGACGAAGTCCCAGTGCAGCGAGACGTGGTCGCCCGGGGTCGGCGGCGAGACGAACGCGAGCCCGTCGTCCTGCCAGCGCACCGTCCGCGCCGCGGGGTCGCCGAGCCGGAGCGCCTTGCCGTCCCAGAGGAGCGGCCGTGCGAGCACGTCGAGCGACTCGCCGTCGACCGTCTGCACCACGGCCGGCGTCGTTCGGCACTGGTCGAGGATGCGCAGCGGCTCGTCGACGATGCCCGTGCGCAGGAGGCCGAGCCACGGGTAGACGGCGAAGACGTGGAAGCAGTGATGCGGGACCGCGCCGGCGGCGACCGCGTCGACGACGTGCTCGCGCGCTCGGCCGATCCGCCCGCGGAAGCGCTCGTCGACGTGTCGCGCGAGGTCGCCCGGCCGCACGCTGTCGAGGAGCTCGTTGCCGACCCAGTAGGCCTCGACGACGCGCGGGTCGAGCGGGTCGGCGATCCCGTTGGCGTCGGCGATCAGCGTCGAGGTACGGCCAGGCGCCGTCGAACGTCCGCGCGAGCTCGGCGAGACCGCCGTCGGATGCCTGCGCGTCGCCGTACTCGAGCAGCGTGCGCGGGCTGTCGGCGCCGCAGAGGCCGAGCGCGTTCGGCGGGTAGGCGTAGCGTGCGAAGAGCAGCGGTCCCGCCGGTTCGGTCATGCAGTGGCCGCCTCCGGCGCGGGGCGGCGCCGCGCGGCGACGACCACGAGCGCCGACCCGGCGGCGACGAGGATCGTGCCGACTGCGCTGACCGGCGCGCCGTCGGCCGCGCCGGAGAGCAGCGCCGTGATCACGGCGCCGAAGACGAGCACGGCCGTCACGTCGATCGCCTGCGCGCGCGCGAGCGCCGCGTACCAGGTGGCGACGTACGCGGTCAGCAGCAGCCCGGTGAGCAGCACCCAGCGCCACTGCTCCGCGTCGAGGCCGACCAGCTGTCCCGCCTTGCCCGAGACGGCGACCCAGCCGACGAGCAGGCCGGTGCCGATCCCCATGCGCGCCGCGGCGAGCGTGCGCGACGGGAGCGTCGCCAGGAGACGCTTGACGTACACGACCTCGACCGACCAGAGGAGCGTCGCCGCGAGGATCATCGCCTCGCCGGCGCCGAAGACGACCGTTCCGGCGCCGGCCGGCGAGCCAGGCCTGGCCCGCGAGCAGCAGCACGATCGCGAGCGCGTGCGGCTGCGCGGAAGCGCTCGCGGAGCAGCGGGACGGCGAGCAGCGCGACCCAGACGACGAGCGTCTTCTGGATGAAGGCCGCCTGCGTCGCCTCCGCGCGCGCGAGACCCTCGAAGAAGAGGACGAACGGGACGCTGCCGCCGATGACGGCGACGCCGAACAGCGCGAGCCGGCTCGCCCGGCTCGATCGTGGGGTCACGGCGGGCCCGTCGGCGCGACCTCGCAGGCCGAGCGCGAGCGCGAGCAGCAGCGCGCCGGCGACGGCGTTCTTCGCGGTCGTGTAGACGGTCGCGTCGCCGAAGTGCCTGACGGCGTGGCCGTTCACGTAGATCGAGACGCCGCTGATCACGGCGGTCACGAACGCGAGGGCGATGCCGGCTGCGCGCGTGCTCATGACGTGGCCCCGCGAAGCGCGAGCGCCTCGTGGGCGGCGTCGGGCTCGAGCACCTCGACGGGAATGCCGAGGTGGATCAGGAGGTGCGCCCCGGGCGCGGCGTCGGGGACGAACGAGAGCGGGACGACGCAGCCGTCGTCGAGCCGGCCGAGCCGCGCGCCCGCGTCGTCCCAGGCCTCGACGAGCACCGCGATCGAGCCGAGGCACATCAGGAGACCGCCGCCCGCTCGGGAACCTCGACCTCGACGCTCTCGAGGACGACGTCGCGTGCGTGCGCGGCCGTGATGTCGGCGTCGAGGACGGCGTCGACCTCGGCGCCCTCGGCGATCGTGCCGCGCGAGGCGTCGGCGAAGTGCTCGCGGAAGTGCTCCGGCGTGAAGTGGGAGAGCGCGCCGAGACGGACGGCGACGCGTGTCACGCGCGTGGCGCCGCCCTCGCGCGCGACCTCCTCGATCTTCCGCATCACGTCCTCGATCAGCGCTCGCTCGTGCAAGGCTCCTCCTCTCGCATCAGTCGCTCCAGATCGTCCAGCACCGCCCGTGCGATCGGCTCGACCGCAGCCGCGACCGCAGCCGTGAGGCCCTCGCCGGCGGCGAACTCGCCGCCTTCGACGCCGTAGACGAGCACGCGCCTGCGGCAGCTTGCCGAGCGCGCGCGCCAGCTCGATCGCCTCGCCGACGCCGAACGCGTGCGTCGAGGAGCGGAAGATGCGCGCGGGAATCGCGCCCTCGCTGGCGTCGAAGCGGTGGAGCGTCCCGGGCTCGGCGCCCGAGCCGGCCGCGTCGACGACGAACGCCGCCTCCGCGCCCTGCCAGGCGTCGATCAGACGGCTCGGCTCCTGCTCGCAGCCGACGACGTCGACGCCCGGCGGGCACGCGGGCGCGCAGCCGCGTCGGCGACCACGAGCCCGACGCCGTCGTCACGCGCGGTACTCGTTGCCGACGCCGATGACGACGTGCCTCACCGGCGCTCGACCTCGAGCCTCAGGAAGTGGGTGGCGCAGGAGATGCACGGGTCGTAGTTGCGGATCGTCTGCTCGCAGAGGGCGCGCAGCTCGTCGTCGCCGAGGTGCGTGTGGCGGCCGACGACGTCGCGGAGGTCGTCCTCGATCGCCTGCTGGTTCTGCGAGGTCGGCGGCACGATCTTCGCGTCGAGGATCGTCCCCTCGGCGTCGACGCGGTAGCGGTGGTAGAGCAGCCCGCGCGGCGCCTCGCTGGCGCCGTAGCCGGTCCCGGCGACCGGCTCGACCGCCGACGGCGGGCGCGTCGGGCTCCTCGTACGCGTCGATCAGCCGCAGCGCCTCGTCGCAGGCGTAGACGAGCTCGACGCTGCGCACGACGATGCTGCGGAACGGATCGCGGCACGACGCGCTCGAGGCCGGCCTCGCGTGCCGCCTCGCGCGCGAGCGGCGAGAGCTGGTCGTGGTTGAGCGCGAAGCGCGCGAGCGGCCCGCAGAGGTAGGTGCCGCGCTCCCGCAGCCGCGAGTGCAGCGCGGTCGAGCGCTCGACGTGCTCCTCCTCGAAGTGCTCGTCGTACTCGCCCGGCGAGATGTCGAGGCCGCGCGTCGGAGAGGATGCGGCCGCGCTCGATCGCGTACTCGTCCGGGTGCGAGCAGCGCGACGAGCTCGCACTCGACGCGTGCGCTCGGGGAAGTCGAAGCCGGCCGTCCAGCGGACGGTCTCGAGCGCGGCCTCGCGTGCACGCTCGAGCGGCTCGACGAGCGCGCGCAGCTCCCGCCGGCGTGGGCGCGCGGTAGAAGCCGCCGACGCGCACGTTGATCGGATGGATCTCGCGGCCGCCGACGAGCGTCATCAGCTCGTTGCCCGGTCTTCTTGAGCGCGAGGCCGCGCTCGACCGCCTCGGGCGCGTCGCGCGCGAGCTCGACGGCGCCCGCGTAGCCGAGGAAGTCGGGCGCGTGGAGCATGTAGACGTGGAGCGCGTGGCTCTCGATCCACTCGCCGCAGTAGAGGAGCCGGCGCAGCAGCCGGATCGGCTCGGGCACCTCGACGCCGCACAGGTTCTCGAGCGCGTTGACGGCGCTCGTCTGGTACGCGACCGGGCAGATGCCGCAGATCCGCGCCGTGATGTCGGGCGCCTCGGTGAACGAGCGGCCGCGCAGGAGCGCCTCGAAGAAGCGCGGCGGCTCGAAGATCCGCAGCTCGACGTGCTCGACCTGGCCGTCCTCGAGCCGGACCGTCATCGCGCCCTCGCCCTCGACGCGCGCGAGGTAGTCCGTCTGGATCGTGCGCCGCTCAGCCACGCGCCCGCCGCCTTCCGGAACGGCTCTGCGCTCGCGTTGAAGGTCTGGAAGACGCGCTCGACGCCGCGCTCGGTGAGGCCGAGGTCGCGCAGCAGCGGGACGAGCGCTGCGGTGTTCGGCGTCTCCATCGGTCCGAAGCAGCCGTAGCAGCCGCGGTTGTACGCGGGGCAGAGCGCGCCGCAGCCGGCGTGCGTGACCGGGCCGAGGCACGGCGTCCCGTGCGCGACCGTGACGCAGACGATGCCGCGCCGCTTGCACTCGGTGCAGACGCTCGTCGACGGGATGCCCGGCTTGCGGCCGTGCAGGAACGCGGTCACGACCTCGAGCAGCTGGCGCTTGTTGATCGGGCAGCCGTGCAGCTCGAAGTCGACCGGGACGTGCGCGGCGATCGGCGTCGAGGTCTCGAGCGTCGAGATGTACTCCGGCGAGGCGTAGACGGCGGCGACGAACTCGCGCACGTCGGCGAAGTTGCGCAGCGCCTGGATGCCGCCGGCGGTCGCGCAGGCGCCGATCGTGACGAGCGCCTTCGAGGCGCGGCGGACCTCCTGGATCCGCTCGGCGTCGTGCGCGGTCGTGATCGAGCCCTCGACGAGCGAGAGGTCGTACGGCCCCTCGACGACGCCGCTCGTCGCCTCGCGGAACTCGGCCACCTCGACCGCGCCGGCGAGCGCGAGCAGCTCGTCCTCGAGGTCGAGCAGCGAGAGCTGGCAGCCGTCGCACGAGGCGAACTTCCAGACCGCGAGCTTGGGCTTGCCGCTCTCGCTCACAGCTCGCGCACCTCCAGCCACGGCGCGATCTCCGCGATACGAGTAGACGGGGCCGTCCCGGCAGATCAGCGTCGGCCCGAGCTGGCAGTGGCCGCAGAGACCGACGCCGCACTCCATGTGGCGCTCCATCGAGACGAAGATGCGCTCGGCGCGACACGCCGCGCGCGAGCAGCGCCTGGATCGTGAAGTCGCATCATGATCTCCGGCCCGCAGACGAAGGCGGTCGTCTCGTCGGGCCGGAACTGCGCGCCTGCGACGAGCTTCGGCACGACGCCGACGCGACCGGTCCAGCTCGCCGCCGGCCGTGTCGACGGTGACGTCGACGTCGATCGCGTCCCGCCACTCGTCGAGCTGCTCCGGGTACAGGAGGTCGTCCGGCGTGCGCGCGCCGTAGAGCACGATGACCGTGCCGTACGTCGTCGCGTCGCTCGAGCGTGCGCAGCAGCGACCGGGCGCAGCGGCGCGAGACCGATCCCGCCGGCGACGACGACGACGTCGCCGCCGCGCGCCGCGTCGATCGGCCACGAGTTGCCGAATGGGCCGCGCAGGCCGAGCACCGACGCCCGGCTGCGACGCGCAGATCGGCGTTGCGTGACGGCGCCGACCGCCCGCACGGTGAGGACGACGGGCCCGGGGCGGCCGGGCGGCCCGCTCACCGAGATCGGCACCTCGCCGATCCCGAAGGCGTAGACCATCATGAACTGTCCCGGCGCGATCGACGGGGCCGCCGCCCGGCGGCGGCTCGAGCGTGAGCGTCCACGTGTCGGCGGTGTCCTGCTCGCGGCCGGCGACGACGAACGGCGCGCGGCGTCATCGCCCCCGGCCGAGCGGGCTCAGCGACGGTCGCCGTTGCCATAGACGTCGAGCAGTCGAAGGCGCGTCCACTGCAGGCGCTCGATCAGCACCTGCGCGAAGCGGCCCATCAGGGCGTAGCCGAGCGCAGGATCGCTCGTCGCACTTCTGCCGCAGGCAGGCGCCGTCGAAGCCGGTCGCGCGCACGGCCGTCAGCGCGCGCGCGTCGAAGTGCCAGCGGTACGGCGGCGAAGAGCCACGACCAGCCGACCACCTCGCCGGCGTCGATCGTCTCGATCACCACGGGCCCGCGGGCCGGCACGAAGGTCTCGAGCGCGACGCTGCCGTGGCGGACGACGTAGAACGTGTCGGCCGGGTCGCCCTCGCGGAAGAGCGTGCTCGCCCTGCGTCGAAGTGGACGTTGCCGGCCGCAGCCGGCGATCAGCGCGAGCGCGCCGGAGTCGAGCCCCTCGAAGAACGGCACGTCGGCGAGGAGGCTGCTCAAGCGATCGCGCCATCTTCTCGCTCCGTCGCGCGGATCGCCGCGACCTCCTCGGTGATGTCGATGCCGACCGGGCACCAGGTGATGCAGCGGCCGCAGCCGACGCAGCCGGACGAGCCGAACTGGTCGTGCCAGGTGCCGAGCTTGTGCGTCATCCACTGCCGGTAGCGCGAGCGCCCCGACGGCCGGATGCTGCCGCCGTGGATGTACGAGTAGTCGACCGAGAAGCAGTGTCCCAGACCCGCAAGCGCTCCGCCTCCTCGCCGGAGAGGTCGGTCTCGTCCTCGACGGCCGAGCAGAAGCAGGTCGGGCAGACGAGCGTGCAGTTGCCGCACGTGAGGCAGCGCGTCGGCGACCTCGTCCCAGCGCGGATGCTCGAGGTTCCGCGCGAGCAGGTCGCGGAGGTCGAACGTCTCCATCGTCCGGCCCATCCGCCCGGCCGCCGACTCGATCGACGCCGCCGCCGCGCGCAGGTCGGCGTCGACGGCGGCGCGGCCGTGGAGCTCGGCGAGCACCTCCGCGCCGCGCTCGGTCCCCGCCTCGACGAGGAAGCGATGCTCGCCGTCGAGCAGCTCGGTCAGCGCGAGGTCGTAGCCGGCCTCGACCTTCGGCCCGGTGCCCATCGAGGTGCAGAAGCAGGTGCCGCCCGGCTCGAAGCAGTTCACCGCGACGAGGAAGGCGCCGTCGCGGCGGGCGGCGTAGTCGCGGTCGACGTGCTTGCCGCCGATGAAGACGCGGTCCTGGATCTCGATCGCGTGCAGCTCGCAGGAGCGCACGCCGATGAACGCGAGCGGCGTCTCGTCGAGCGGCTCCTCCTCGACGGCGGGCGCGCCGTCGCCGTTCAGCTGCGCGCGCCACAGGCGGATGCGCGGCGGGAAGAGGAATCGCTTCCAGGAATGCGGCCCGACCGCGTAGCCGAAGCGCGCCTCGTCGGCGCGGCGCTCGAGCCGGTAGGTGCCGCCGTCCTGGCGGTCGGTCCAGCCGATCGGAAGCTCGGCCGCCGACTCGAGGTCGTCGTAGACGATCGCCCCGTCGCGGACGGTCGGCCCGAGAACGCGGTAGCCGCGCGTGCGCAGCGCACCGACCAGGCGGTCGAGCGCCTCCGGCGCGATCACAGCTTGCGGTCGTCTCGCTCAAGAGAACCTCCTCGACTGCACTCTCGCAAATCGGCGACCTCGCCGCCGTCGGAGGAGGATCGCGGCCGTTCAGCGCGCGGTCGTCGGGAGATGCTCCCGCGCGACCCGCGCCGCCTCGGCCCGGCGGCTCACACCGAGCTTCGTCAGCAACGCGTGGACGTGGTTCTTGACGGTCGACTGCGAACAGCCGAGCTCGAGCGCGATCGCCTTGTTCGTCCACCCCTCCTCGATCAGGCCGAGGATCTCGCGCTCCCGCGGCGTCAGCGCGGCCGGCCCGGCTGCCGCCTGCGGGTCGGGACGTCCCGGCAGCAACGCGTCGCGCAGGGGCGAGAGCCGGCCGTCTCCGAGCATCGCGCGATCGATTGCGGCAAGCAGCTCGTCGCGGTCGGCGCGCCGCCGCACGATCTCGGTCGCGCCCGCCTCGGCGCACGCCGCCATGTCGTCGTCGCGGTCCTCCACCGCCAGGACGATCAGCCGCGGCCCGTTCAGCCCGCCGCGGAGCAGGCCCTGCGCCGCCGCCGCCCGCAGGAGCTCGACGTCGAGCAGCGCAACGTCGGGACGCTCTGCGATCACGCGCCAGACGAACTCGCGCTCGTCCTGTGCGCTGCCGACCACGAGGAAGCGGTCGTCCTCGCTCAGCGCCGCGAGCACACCCTCCCGATAGAGCGTCGTGGCCGCGGCGATCAGGACGCGCGTGGCCGCGCGACCGACAGCGATCGTGTGATCGCCGGCGGGTTCCGACACCGGGTGCCCTTGTTCGTCCATCGCGACTCTGGCGGTAGTCGCTCAACTCCCCCTACTCCAGCGGCTTCGCCGAGTCTACGTCTCCCTGTTCGGCCTTGTCCAGGCACCCGCCCTCACACCTTCGCCGTCAGCTCACGCCGGGCCGGCGGGGCCGGCAGGCCGTGCGCGTCCGCGTGGGCCACGGGCAGTCTCGGCATCGGGCGTCCGGAGGCGATCACCTTGCTCGCCTTGAGGTCGCGCCCGGAGGCGATCGACCACTGGGCGATGACCGTCATCGCGTTGGCCCGCAGCGGGTTCGGCGGGGCCGGCGGCGTCGTCTCGGCGTAGAGCGTGCGCACGCCGAGCGGGTTCGCGAACTGGCGCGCCTCGACCGCGATCAGGATCTGCGACGCGGCGTCGGCCATCGCGAAGTACTGCTCGCTCTTGCGATGCGGCTTCAGGCCCACACGCTCGCCGAGCTTGCGCAGACGTTCCTCGGGGCTCGAAGCGGCCGCCTTCAGGTCGACGACGATCGGCGTGTCGCTCATCAGCGTCAGGTGGAACCACGACATGGCGGCCACGGCCGCGAACTCCTCCCGCGACAGAGCGCCGTTGCGGTGACGGACGGTGAGCACGTCGGCGAGGGAGGCGCCGAGCTCCGCGATCGCCGCGTCGTCGGTCGGGTTGGCCCCGCTCGTGTTGCTGAAGTTCTCGATGCCGCGCCAGACCTCGCGCAGGAACTCCTCGAACAACGCGATGAACTCGCGGTTGGCGATCTGCGGCCGGACGTACGGGTACGGGCGTCCGTCGTCGTAGCCGTGGTTGAGGTCGATCCCGAAGAGCCGGTAGTACGCGTTGCGGCGCACCGAGCAGATGTCCGGGCGGATGTGGCTCGTCACCGCGGGCAGCAGGCCCGGATGAGGCTCGCTGTAGAAGAGCGCCTCGGTCGTCCGGAGCCACGCCTGCCCTTCTGGCGACGGCACGTCCAGGCTCTCACCGTGCGTGCACTCGACGAGAATGCGGCGGAAGATCTCGTACACGCGCGTGTTCTCGATCAGGTACGCGTACATCAGGTGCCGGAACGGGAACTGCGCGCCGCCGCCGCCGTCCAGGTCGGTCGGGTAGATGTCGTCGGTGACGCTCGTCAGACGATCCTTGATGCCCGACGCGGCCTCGACGCCGTAGAGCTCGAGCGGGATCGGGGCGCTCGGCCGCGCACCACGGTCGGTCCTCATCACCCAGGTCTCCTCGAGGAAGCGGGTGAGCTGGAGCGGGTGGAGAGCGAAGACCTGCGCGGCCCCGCTCATGTTGGGATTCGCCTCCTCGTACCAGGTCGCCAGCTGTCTGAACATGCTTCCTCCGTTCTCGAGGTCAGGACGTGGTGGTCGTGTCGATGCGCCCGGCGACGTCGCCCTCGGGCGTGCGGATCAGGATCAGCGTCTCGTCGCCGAGCGACTCCGTGATCGGGATCAAGAGCTCGTCGTCGCCGACCGGCTGCCAGGGCGCCGCGTTGCCGTCGACCCAGACCGCGGTCGTGCTCCCGAGGCCGCTGCCCTCCACCCGGAGCGCAGGCGTCGTCTCCCTGACGAGCTCCACGTCGTCGATCCGCGGGCCGTGCTTCATCCACGGCGGCAGCTGCGCGGGCCCGCGCGCGTCGCCGGCCCGCGGCCCCGAGAGCCGCTGCACGAGCGTCCCGTACCACCGGATGATGTCGAGCTCCGGCTGGCTCAGCCGCGGCGGCTCGGCCAGCTCCCTCAGCGCCGCCACCGAGCCGCCGACGATCACACCCGCCTGCTCGGTGCTCGTGTCGTCCCGCTCGCTCATCGGTTCGCTCCTCCTTGTCGTTCGTCACGCCGCGGCACGCAGGCCGCCGCCCAGTTGCATCAGCCAGCTTTCACAGCCGACCGCCTTGCCGTCACCGCTCGCCTCCGCCGCCTTGTAGGACGACAGCGCGAGCAGCCGAAGACCTTCCGTGCGGAGCCAGTGCGGCGACGCGACCGTCACCGGCCCGATGCGCCGTTCCAGCGAGGCCAGCTCGGCGGGCGCCACGCGCCGCGGGTCGACGAGCTCGACGATCGAGCGCCCGCGAAACGCGCGCAACGGTGCGCGGAGACAGAGCCGCGCGATCTCGGGCAGGCGGTCGACGGAGGCGCGAAGCAGCGGTCGCAGCGCCGGTGGGGCGTCGCTCAGCGGGTGGGCGACCACCCAGGCGCTCGCCAGCTCGTCCCACGGCCCGATCCCGAACGACCGCGTGCAGAGCTCGGTGCCGAGCAGCACGCGCAGGTAGGCGACCGGATGCGGATCGCCGGGCACGAAGCGGAAGACGGCCCGCTGGTCGCCGGCCACGACGTCGTGCAGCCCCGCGACCGATCCGTAGCCGCTGTGCACGAAGGCGAAGACGTCGGCCACGATCTCGGTCGTCCACGACGCCCACACCTCGGCGAGCTCCGGAGACGCGGGCGCAAGCCGGTGCCTGAAGACGGTCGCCAGCTCCTCGGCCCACCCGAGCTCGGCGGCCGCCTGGTGGCCGGCTTCGTGGAGCACCGCCGTCGGGTGGCAGATGTTGTGGTGCGTCACCTTCACGACAGCCGCCGGGTTCAGCGTCACGCCGTCCCAGAGTCGCTGGCTCGCGCGGAGGATCGAGGCCCCCAGGCCCTTGTGGACGAAGCAGAGCACCGGTGGGACCGGCCGGCCGAGCGGCAGCAGCACGCTCTCGAGCGCCATTCGCGCGAGCTCGTCGCAGCCGCGCAGCACGGAGGCGAGCTTGGGCGTCGTTCGCGTGTTCACGGCGTCCCCGTAGAACTCGAGCACGTCCTCGACGAGCAGGAACCGCCTGCGGAACGCGACCACGTCGCGGCGCAGCGCCTCGAGCTCGCGCTCGTCCTCGGCCGCCTTGAGCCGCGCGTCGAGCACGTCCATCTCGCGCCGGAGCCGTGCGACGGCGGCTTGCAGCGAGCTTCGGATCCGCGTGTCGAGGTAGTGGTCGAGCGCCGCCCAGGCGGCCGGCGAGGCGAACCCGTCGAGGTCGGCGAGAGCGTCGGACGCCGCGCGCCAGTGGGCCACCTGCCGGCGCACCTGGACGCGGACGGCGTCCACTTCACGCATTGCGGAACCCGGGCACGACCTCGACGGCGACGCTCGGCGTTCCCTCCTGCGCCGGCTGCGCGGGGACCCCCGTCAGCTGGATCACGAACGTGACGCCCTGGGCGTGCCTGTCGGCGGCCGCCGTGACGTCCTGCGGCCGGTGCGTCGCGAACTCGATCAGCGGCCCGCCCGCCCAGCCGAGCACGCGTGCGGCGAGCGCCCGCGCCGCCGCCGGGTCGGCCAGGAGCGGCGGGTGCGAGGCGTTGGCGATCATCGCCCCCACCCCGGCGGTCGCGTCGACCCAGCGCAGATGGCCGGCCGGATGTGCCGACAGCGCCAGGCCGAGGCCCTCGTGCAGGCGCTCGCGCAGCATCTTCGCGACCGCCATCGGCTCCTTGCCGCGAAGCTTCGCGACCGCATCCTGCGCATCCGCCTCGGAGAGGTGGAGCAGCACCCCGATCCGGTGCTTGTGCAGGTTGACGTGGACGTTCACCTGCGAGGACCTGGGCGGCGCTCCCGCGGGAGCGCCGCCTGCAGCGCCCGGTGTCGCGACGTGTCCGCCCGCGCGGTGCAGCTCGAGGTAGTAGAAGCGCTCGCCGACGGCGATCTTCTGCGGTTTCGCGAGAAACTGCGGATCGACCTTCCGGCCGAGCCCCGGCTCGCCGAGCAGCATGCCCGCGACCTCCGGCGTCAACGGCAGGAGCTTCCAGGCCGCCCGCGCGCGACCGAGGCCGCGTGTGCGCTGCTCGTGCGCCGCGATCCGTCCGAGCGTCGCGCCCGGAAGCGCCTCGTAGAGGTGCGCCGGTGCGTTGACTTCACCGGTGATCCCGTAGTGGTCGCGCAGGAACGACTCGAGCGTGACGCCGCCGAAGACGTGAACCTGCCGCGCGATCGACGGAGTGATCCGCGCCGTGAGCGCCGTCGTGTACCGGCGGTACCAGCGGGCGTGCGGGAGTCTGACCCACATCCCGTGGTGCGGGTGGTGGCCGTGGTGAGCGTGGTGCCGGTGCTGCGGGCCCAGCGACGCGGCCGGCCCGCCGAGCTGGACGTGCCGGTGGCGCGCCTTCAGCAGCGCCGGCGGGAAGTTGTGTCCCGCCGCGCGGTCGAACGCGCTGGCGACCGTCGCCTCGAGCAGCTCGGGGTGCTCGAGCGCCTCGCTCGCCTCGCCGGCCACCTCGCGAACCGTGTCTTCGACGGTGCCGACGAGCGCGTTCGTCGCCACGGCCGCCGTATCCACGGGCGCCTCGAGCGACATCATGCTGAGACCGGTCGACGCGATCGCCTGCGACAGCGCCGGCGCCAGGTCGCCCGTGAACGGACGGATCATCCCCGAGATGAACTGGGAGATGAACTTGACGACACGGTCGCGGCCGATCAGCGAGATGCCCATCCGGATCAGCGGCATCGCCGCCATCACGACCGGGATGAAGTGCTCGACTGCCGGCTGCGGGTCTCCGCCCGGCGGCAGCGCCTGCAGCTCGGCCGCGAACTGCTCCCGCGCACGGCTCAGATCGTTGATCGGATCCTCGCCCTGCTCGGTCGCCTGGAATGCCTCGGCGACGACGCCGTCCTGCTCCGCCTCGTCGGCGGCGAGCAGCAGGCTCGCCGCGTTCGCGTCGAACTCGCGCTGCAGCTCGGTGACGTCGGCGGTCGTGGCGACCTGGCCCTCGAGCTCGGCCGTAGGCTCCTCCGCCTCGGCGGTCTCGCCGAGCAGCCGCCGCTTGAGCTGCTCGGCGGCCGGCCGGAGAGACGGCGGGAGGCGGTTGAGCGCCAGCTGGAGGACGCGCTCGAGCAACGGCCGGACGAGCACCTTCAGCCGGCCGAGGATGAGGTTGATCGGCATCAGCTTGCCAATCGCGGAGATCCCCTTCTTCGCGAGATTGACCGCGCCGGAGACGATCCCCTTCGCCTTCTTCCAGAGCCCGCCGAGGAAGTTCTCGAACACGGGATTGGCCCCGGTCGCGATCGGCTCGTGCGGCGCCAGCAGCTCGTCGACCTCCTCTTCGGTGAGCCGCGCGAGGTCGCGGTCGGCGAGCGACTCGCCGATCCCCTCGAACATCGCCTCCGCGCTGCGGTGCAGCGGCTCGAGCCATTCGCGCACGTACCGCTCGGCGTCGGGGGCGCCGGCCTCGCCCTGCACGAACGGGCTCTCGCCGGCGGCCTCGGCCGCAGCGTCGGAGAGCTCGAGTAGGTGCCGGTCGAACTCGGAGTCGTAGAGCTCGGCGAGCAGCTCGTGCAGGTCGCCGGCGACTCCGGTCTCACCGGAGCCGTCGAAGGCCTCGCCTGCGACGAACGGGCTCTCGGCCGCGAACGAGTCCTCGAAGGCGTGGTCCTCGAGCTCGGCCCACCCGGCCGCCTCGGCGTACCCGCTTTCGAACGGGCCCGTCGCTTCCTCGGTCGTCTCTGCGATCGAGCCGTTCGCGTAGCTCATGTCGCGCCTCCTTACGGGTGCTTCGATCGCGTCTACGCTGCCGCGCCGGCCGCGGCGGCGCAATGGACATTTCGGCCCGGACCGGTCCCCCGCACCACCCGGACCGGCCCGGGCCCAAGTGTCCATTGACGATGTCCCGGAGCGGCGCCGACAATCGACGCCCATGGCAATCGACCAGCTGGGCTGGGAGCCCGAGTCCCCGTTCACCGAGCTCGAAGAGGGCGAGCAGCTGCTCGCCGAGCCGGCCGGCGGCTTCGGCGAGGAGGAGATCGCGCGGCCGCTCGTCGCCGGGCTGCGCGCGGCGCCGGCACAGCCGTCCGGCCGTGTGTACGTGCAGATCACCGGCCAGAAGCAGGGCAACATCGCCGGCAATCCCGGCGCCGCCGGCCACCAGGGCTGGCTGAGCGCCGGCGGCTTCGAGTACGGCCTCAAGGCGCCGCGCGACGTCGCGACCGGGCAGGCCAGCGGGAAGCGCCAGCACAGCGCGGTCACGGTCAGCGCGCCGCTCGGGCCGGCTTCACCGCTGCTCTTCCAGGCCCTGGTCACGAACGAACGGCTGCCGAAGGTCGTGTTCGAGTTCGCGGCGACGACCGCGGACGGCTCCGAGACCGTCGCACAGCGGATCACGCTCGTCGACGCCGGCCTGACGGAGTTCCACCGGCTCGGCGGAGTCGACCAGCTCTCCTTCTCGTTCCGTCAGATCACGTTCGAGGACCTGCTCGGCCGCACGACCGCCCGCGACTCGTGGGGCGGTCTCGAGAAGGAGCTCGACGAGGCCGAGAGCTGGGAAGCCGAGACGTACGAGGTCGACGGCGCCGGCATGAGCAGGTCGGGAGCCGACGGCTTCGCCTGACGATGGCCGACCGGACACACGCGGTCGTCCTCAGCGACATCCACATCGGCAACGGAGCGCCGACGTGCTGGTACCAGCCGGCGGTGCACGACGAGTACCTCACCGCCGCGCTGCGCTGGGTCGCGCACGACGAACGCATTCGCGACGTCATCTTCCTCGGCGACCTGTTCGACGTCTGGACGTATCCGCCGTCCACGCAGCCGCCGGCGATGGTCGACATCCTCGCCGCCAACGGCAAGCTGCTCGGGCCGACCGGGCCGTTTGCCGAGCTCGTGAAGGCGCTGCCCGGCCACGTCGCCTTCATGCCCGGGAACCACGACGGGACGATCGGCGCGCTCGAGATCGCGCAGCTGAACACGGCGCTCGGCGGCAACGTCGCGCGAGGCGAGGCGGTCAAGCTCGTCCCGGATGCGGCGCAGGTCTTGAGACGAGCGCAGGACGGCCCGGGGACGGTCGTCTCGCACGGGCATCACTGGTGCATGTTCAACGCGCCGGACCCGAAGTCGCCGTGGGGCGGGCAGCTCCCGGTCGGGCACCTGGTCTCGCGCGCGATCGCCTACCAGTGGTCGAAGAAGCTGCGGCCGGGCCAGACGGTTGCCGACCTGCCGGGGATGGGCAACCCCGGGCTCGACCTGTCGAAGGTGAACGTGCTCGGCCTGATCGACCTGTGGGTCGGGCGGAGCGACGACATCGTGTCGCCGATGATCGACTACATCTGCAAGACGACCGGGATGCCTCCGACCGAGCCGATCGTGCTCCCCGGTGGCCGGACGACGACGGCCAACGACGCGAAGCGCGACTTCGCCTACCTCTTCGCCGACTGGCTGGCGAAGCTGGGCAGACGCGCGGACGCACGGCGAGCGGCGGCCGCCGACCTCAAGGGCAAGTACCTCGCCTGGTTCGCGCAGCGGCTGGCCCTGCAGACGCGCTCCGACCTGGTGGTGATGGGCCACACGCACGAGCCCGTGGCCGGCCTGCGGGTCTCGCCGATCAGCTACGTGAACAGCGGCTACGAGTGTGTCTCGAAACCCGACCTGCGCACGAACAACTTCACGTTCACGCTGATCGATCTCGACCGGGCGGCTGCCAAGATCTACAAGGTCGTGAAGCGAGGCAGCGGCTTCGTGATCACCCCGGCGGATGTGCCGTTCATGGACTCCGCGATCCAGGGGCTCGCCTTCGACTACTCCTGTTATGTCCGCGTCACGAACCGGACAGGCGTGACCCTGAGGCTCGCGGGCACGCCCAACGGAGGCTCCGCGTTCTGGGCCGTCCCGCCGCCGGCCACGATCGCGAATGGAGAGCGCGCCGATATCTGGCTGCAGGACGAGCTGATGAAGGAGGGAGCCGAAGGCGACTTCACGTACACGGACGCAGCGAGTGCGCACGGATCGACCTTCCAGTTCGCGTGTCCGCTGCCTCCACGGCGGAACCGCGTCGTCTCTCCCGTCCACAACTTCGAGACGAAGAGCGGCAAGTCACCCTGGCGCGCCGGCAAGACCGACTGGGTGGGTCACCCGCTCCAGGTCCGCTTCATCGCTGAGCCGGCAATCCTGGTGCCGCCGACTCCGAATGCACCGCAGCCGGCGGTCCTCGCGGCGAACGCCGACTACCTCGCGATCACCCGCCCGCTGCTCGCCCGGTACGACGAGGACCGCGGCAAGGTCATGTGCCACGCGCGGATGATCTCGTCGGACCGGCAGCCGCTGATCGACACGACCACCGAGCCGGGGCTGTTGCCGGGACAGATCCGGCTGAAGAACCCGCCGAACCATCTGATGAGTCCCGACGTGTACGCGGTCGACGACCCGACGTACGGGCTCTTCCACTACGTGCTGATCTCGCCGAACGGGCCGATGGCGCCGCCCGTGCTGGGCGGCTTCCTCTTCCTGCCGCGGCCGGGCCTGCCGAGCCTGCATCTCGTCACGTTCAACGTCGCGCGCCTCGACGTGAGCGACCGGCGGCAATGTGGCAACGCCCACCACGCGGAGCAGCAGGTGACGCGCTGGATCAGCGAGCAGTCGTCGCGCTGGCGCAATCGGATCGAGTGCCTGACGCTGACCAACAACTCCCGCAAGGCCGACTTCGCCTACAGCCCGTGCAACGCCTGCTGCCACGACCTCGCGAGCTTCCTCGGCGGGATGAACAGCCTGCGCGGCGCGGGCAAGCTCGCGGCTGCGCTGTCGTGGGGGAACGTCTACAACAAGGCGGCGATCTGCGGCCACCCGACCGACAAGACGGGGATCAAGCTGCTCAAGGACAGCGGCTGGAAGCTCCAGGGGCCGGTGCCGCGCGGCGTCGACAGCGCCGACGGGATGACCGCCCGCCCGGGCGAGACACCGTGCCTCGCACCGGAGCCGGTCGCACCCGCGCGCGTCCTCACGACCGCGTAGGCCCGTGCGCAGCGGCGCCGAGAGGCCGCCCGCGCGGCCTCTCGGCTTCCTGCTCGGAGGTGGTGGTCAGGGCGTGGCGATCGGCGCGCGCTTGCCGTAGCTGTAGCCGCCCTGCTGCTTCGTCGTGAGCCCGAGGAAGACCGCGGCGAGCCCCACGACCAGATGGGGAACCCACACGTTCGCGGAGTCGTCGGCGAAGCCGAAGAGCCACGGCGAGGCTGCGAGCAGCGCACCGGCCGCGATGTCGATCAGGTTGTGGACGGCCATCGGCGCGACCTTCCAGACGCCGAGCTCGTAGTTCGTGAAGAGGCTGTAGACGATCAGGCCGATGCCGAGCACGATCGGCACGACCGTCGCCGCCGTGTGCTCCGAGAACTGGAAGATCCACGGAGCGGCGATCAACGCGGCGCCGACGATGTAGTCGAGCGGCGCGTGAAAGCGGGTTGGGATGAAGCGCATGAGAGTCTCCTTCGTGTACGACCAGCTGTCTGCTTGCAGCTCTCATTCGCCGCAACCGGCAGTCCGGTTCGACCCGCTACGTCGGCGCTCAGCCCCCGACCAGGAAGCGGGCAACCGCGTTGCGCCCGACGTCGCTGACGGCCCGCGACTGGACCGAGTGGCCCGCACCGGGGACGACGACCAGCTTCCCGTTCGGGGTCAGCGCGAGCTGCTTCCGCGCCCACGCGAGCGGCGTCGACAGATCGTGGTCGCCGTTGACGAGCAGCGTCGGGACGCGCAGCTTGCCGTGCGGCAGCGGCGTCGGCGTCGTTGGGGCCCACGGCAGGCACTGGCGGACGAAGCCGTTGCCTGCCGCCGTCGCCGCGTCGAACGGATAGAGCTGAGCGGGCGACAGGCGCGCCACCGCCGCCCGCAGCTTCGACTCGCGCCCAGGGAGCGGCGCCGCCGAGTCTCCCCACGGGTAGCGCCAGTCCGCGCAGAGCGCGCTCGCGTGGAGGCCCTGGTCGAGCGCGGCGGCCGGTGTGTTCTGCTGCTCGGCGGCCGCGGTGGCGAGGAAGTCGTCGAGCAGCGTGCGGTCGCCCACGCGCGCTGCCTGCAGGGCGGCCGGCAGATCCCAGAACTTCCGGTAGGTCGGGTCGGCGATGCTGTCGAAGGTGAGCGCGTCGAAGAGCCTCGGCCCCAGGTGGTCGCGGCGGACGACCGCGGCGAGGTCGGCGACGCAGCTCGTTCCGCACACCGAGCCGAGCACACGTCGCACGGCGGCGAACTCGTCGACGCCCAGGTCGGTCTCGCCGACCTGGGGCACGACCGAGTCCAGCACGAGCTTCGTCACGCGCGCCGGGTGCACGAGTGCGTAGCGCTCGCCGACGTAGGTGCCGTACGAGATCCCGTCGAGCGTCCACGCGTCGACGCCGAGCGCCTGCCGAAGGCGCTCCAGGTCGGCGACCACGTCATCGGTTCCGAAGAAGGCACGGCGTGAGCCGAGCTTGCGGGCGCACGCCTGCACGGCGCCCGCGCTCGGCGGCGTGAGATCGGAGCTTCCCATCTCGTCCTGCAGCTGCTTGCAGTCGAGAGCCCCCGCGCCTGTGCCGCGCTCGTCGAAGACGACGATGCGGTACCGGCTCCGCTCGGCGGCCAGCGCACGTGAGACGAACCGGTCGAGGATCGGCAGTCCGGGCTGGCCAGGGCCACCGGCGAGCACGAGCAGGACGCCGCTCGGCGCGGTGCGGTTGTCGGCCGCTGCGACCTGCAGGTGCAGCGTTCCCTGCGCCGGGTGCGAACGGTCGAGCGGCACGTCGAGCGTCGCGCACGTGAACCCGGCGGCGGACGCACACGGGTGCTCGTCGTGCAAGCCGGTGCGCTGCGCCGACGCGGCCCCGCCCAGCGCGAGCGCTGCGCTGCACAACGCACCGGCGAAGACGCGACCGCGCATTGCCGGTAGGGACGCAGGAACCACCCTCCGGTTAGTACGAGCCGACCCCATTTCGGCTTGGTAGTTGTCCGCAGCGACGTGCGCGGGCGCACCGATGACGCCTCCGACGCGAGCGGCGAAGCTGCGTACGACCACCGGACGGAGGAGGAGCGATGGCGAGGAAGCAGATCGTGATCCTCGGCGGCGGAACCGGCGGCACGATGACCGCGAACCGGCTGCGCCGTCGCTTCTCGCTCGACGACGCCGAGATCCACGTCGTCGATCGCGACGACCGGCACGTCTATCAGCCGGCGCTCGTGTTCGTTCCCTTCGCGCTGGCGCACCCGGAGGAGATCGTGCGCGCGCGACGGCGCCAGCTGCGCGACGGGATCGTCTTCCACGAGAACGAGGTGGCGGAGGTCTGGATCGAGCGCGACGAGCTGCTGCTCGACGACCGCACGGTGCTCCCGTACGACGTGCTCGTCGTCGCGAGCGGGGTCAGGCTCCAGCCCGAGGAGACCGACGGGTTGACGGGACCGGGCTGGAACGAGCGCGCCTTCACGTTCTACGAGCTCGAGAGCGCAGTGCTCCTGCGCGACGCGTTGGCGCGCTTCCAGGGCGGCCGGCTGGTCGTGAACCTCGTCGACCTGCCGATCAAGTGCCCGGTCGCGCCGCTCGAGTTCGCCTTCCTGGCCGACTGGCATCTGCGCGAGCGCGGGATCCGCGACAAGGTCGAGCTCGTCTACGCGACGCCGCTCGACGGCGCCTTCACCAAGCCGATCGCCTCCGAGCGCCTCGCCGGGCTGCTGGCCCACAAGGAGATCGACCTGGTCACCGAGTTCAACACGTCCGAGGTCGACGGGGTCGGCGGCACGCTCACCGCCTACGACGGACGCGCGCTCGACTTCGATCTGCTCGTCACGGTTCCCCTGCACGGCGGCGACGCGTACCTCGAACGGTCACCTCACCTCGCCGACGCGCTCGGCTTCGTGCCGACGGACAGGCGGACGTTGCAGGCGACCGCGAAGCCGAACGTGTTCGCACTCGGCGACGCCACCGACCTGCCGACCTCCAAGGCCGGCTCGGTCACCCACTTCGAGGCCGAGGTGCTGACGGAGAACGTCGTGCGCTTCCTCCGCGACGAGGAGCTCGACGCCGGCTACGACGGGCACGCCAACTGCTTCCTCGAGACCGGCTTCCACAAGGCGCTGCTGCTCGACTTCAACTACGAGCTCGAGCCGGTGCCCGGCCACTTCCCGACGCCGGTCGGACTTCCGCTGCTGCGCGAGTCGCGGCTGAACCACTTCGGGAAGCTCGGCTTCCAGTGGATCTACTGGCACGCGCTGCTGCCGGGCCGCCCGCTACCCGGCATCGGGCCGACGATGCCCACCTCGGGAAAGCGCATCCCCGCCGCCGCGCACTGAGCAAGGAGGACGAGATGACCATGACCCTGATCGCCGATACCCCGGTCGACGTCGACGCCGAGGGCTTCCTGACCGAGCCGGGGCAATGGAACGAGCGGGTCGCCCGGGCGATCGCTGCCGAGAACGGGATCACCGAGCTGACCGACCGCCACTGGCTGGTCGTCAGGTTCATGCGAGAACGGTTCCTCGCCGCCGGAACGGCGCCGTCGATCCGCTCGCTCGGCAAGGAATCAGGCGTCCCCGTGAAGGAGCTCTACCAGCTCTTCCCCAAGGGCCCCGCCAAGCTGGCCGCCAAGATCGGCGGCATCCCCAAGCCGACAGGCTGTATCTAGCAGCGAAGGAGCACACCATGACCCAACTCCTCGACCACCCCGCAGCCGTCGAGCGGAAGACGATCGAGAAGGTCGCGATCGTCGTCTCGAAGGGCTCGCTCGAGGGCATCTACCCCGGGCTGATCATGGCCAACGGGGCCCGCATGGAGGGGATCGACGCCGACCTCTTCTTCACGTTCTTCGGGCTCGACGCGATCCGCAAGGACCGCTTCGCGAAGATCAAGGTCGCGACCGTCGGGAACCCCGGCCTGCACATCCCGACTCTGCTCGGCTCCCTCCCGGGCTTCTCCGCTCTCGCCACCCGGATGATGAAGCGGCAGCTGGAGACGATCGACATCCCGCCGATCCCCGAGTTCATCGAGCTGGTTGCCGACTCGGGCGCCCACCTCTACGCCTGCAAGGCGACCGTCCAGATGTTCGGCCTGACGATGGACGACTTCGTTCCTCAGGTCGACGAGATCATCAGCGTCGGCGAGTTCTACGACAGGGCTGCCGGGGCGCAGATCATCTTCACCTAGCGGCCCTGATGTGGGTTTCCCACCGCCCGGATCGGGTTGCACACCGATGCCGCAGCCGGACGGAGCGGCGAGCCTGTTGCCCAAATGACCAGGACGTCACCGGCGAAGACCTGGGGCGGCCTCCGCGTCGTGATCGCGGGAGGCGGCGTCGCCGGCCTGGAGGCCCTGCTCGCCTTGCGCGCGCTCGCCGGCGACCTGGTCGATCTCGAGCTACTCGCGCCCGAGCCGAAGTTCTGGTACCGGCCGCTGTCCGTCGCCGAGCCGTTCGGCGCCGGGCGCGCCGTCCACTTCGAGCTCGCGACGATCGCCGACTCCGTGGCGGCGGCGTTCACGCTGGGCCAGCTCGCCTCGGTCGACCCTGCCCTGCACCTCGCGCGCACGAGCCACGGCGGAACCGTTCCCTACGACGCGCTCGTCATCGCCTGCGGTGCGCTGCCGCTGGCGTGGCTCCCCGGCGCGCTCACCTTCCGCGGCCCTGCCGACAGCGACGCGTTCCGCCTCCTGCTCGAGGAGGCCGAGAGCGGCCGCGTGCGCTCGATCGCGTTCGCCGCCCCCGGCGCGACAACGGGACTCTGGCCGCTTCCCCTCTACGAGCTGGCGCTACTGACGTCGGCGCACCTGGACGAGCGTGGCGCGGACGTGGAGCTCACGCTCGTCACCCCCGAGCCGGCGCCGCTGTCGCTGCTCGGCGAGACCGCGAGCGACGCCGTCCGCGTGCTGCTGGACGAGCACGGTATCGCGCTCTACACCGGTCGCTACCCGGCCGACTACGACGACGGCCGCCTCGTACTCGTGCCGGAGACGACGCTCACCGCCGATCGGGTGGTCGCGCTGCCGCGGCTCGAGGGGCTGCGGATCCTCGGGGTGCCGCAGGACGCCGACGGTTTCGTCGACACCGACCCGACCGGTCGCGTCCGTGGCCTCTCGGGCGTCTACGCAGCGGGCGACATCACCCAGTTCCCCATCAAGCAGGGCGGCATCGCCGCGCAGCAGGCCGACGCCGTCGCCGAGACGCTCGCCGTGCTCGCGGGGGCCGACATCGAGTCGCATCCGTTCGAGCCGGTTTTGCGCGGGCTGCTGCTCACCGGCGGCGAGCCGCGCTATCTGCGTCGGGCGCTGCTCGGTGGCCGCGGCGACACGAGCACGGTCGGCGGCGAACCGCTCTGGTGGCCGCCCGGCAAGATCGCAGGGCGCTTTCTCTCGCCGCTGCTCGCCGGCTACGACACCAACGACGCGACGTAGTCGGCGCCGAGCGTCTCGGCGAGCGTCCGGTGGGTCCTCGTCGAGCCGATCAGGACGGAACGCGCGCAGTCGAGGCCGTGGGTGCGCGCGAACGCCAGCGGCAGCCCGGGGAGCGGTGGACGGCACCAGCACGTTGGCGGGCCGGCACCGTGCGGGCAGACTGCGGCCTCCACGGCGCCGGCGACGTGCGCCCGCACCTGCACGACGGCACCGGCCAGTTCGTCGGCGTCGCCGTCCGGCCGCCAGTCGAAGACGAGGTGCGGTGCGGTCGTCGAGCAGGCTCAGCGGAACCTGCACGGCCGCGATCGGCGCGAGCTCGACTGCCTCGTCGAGCTGGCTGCGAGTCACGTTCGCGACCCCGACGTGGCGCACGAGACCGTCGTCGGCAAGGCGTGCGAGCGCGCGCAGCGACGTGCGCCACGGCGTCCTCGGATCGGGCGTGTGCAAGAGGTAGAGGTCGATCGGAACGCCGCCCAACGCGTCGAGGCTCGCCTCGCAGTCGGCGCGGATCGTCTTCGCGCGACCGTCCGGGAGCCAGTCACCGCCGTCGCGGCGCATCCCGCCCTTCGTCACGGTCCGCACCGTGGGCGCGCCGCGCAGGGCCTGCGCGAGCAGGCGCTCGTTACCGCCGTACGCACGCGCCGTGTCGAACACGGTGACGCCGCTCTCCGCCGCTGCGGCGATCGTCTCCAGGGCGAGCTGCTCGTCGGCCGGTAGACGCAGGCAACCGAGGCCGATGCGAAGCTCCGAGGCGTCGAGCCAACCGGTCGTCAGGCCACGAGCGTACCGCCGTCCTCGCGCATGCGTACCGTGAGCTCGTGCGACGTCTCAGGCAGATCGTCGTGGCGACGCTGTTCGCGATCGCCCTGGCGCTGCTTCCGGCAGCGACGGCCGGCCGGCTCGCGAGCCCCTGCGCGCCCGCCGGCGGGCACGCCGCGGTGAAGGCGCCCCACTTCGTCCGGAACATTCCGACCGGCGAGACAGGCTGGTTCGCGTCGCCGAGCCTGGTCGACCTGAACCGCGACGGAAAGCTCGAGATCGTCGCGCCCTTCTACTCGACCTTCGTGTTCGACTCGAACGGCCGCCTGCTCGGCAAGGGAGGGGCGACGAAGGGCCGCGTCTACGCCCCGGGTGTCGTCGCGGACCTCGACGGCGACGGCGTTCCGGAGATCGTCGTCGGCGGCAACGAGGGAACCGTCGCCGCGTACGACTTCACCGGCGGCAAGCTGCGGCTCAAGCACGGCTGGCCCGCGTCGACGTGCAGCGGCGGCCAGTGCCCCGAGGTTCGCGGCATGGCCGCAGCCGACCTCGGCGGCGACGGCACGATCGAGGTCGTCGTCACGACCACGAACACGTCGTCGACCGGCTCGCAGGTGTTCGTCTTCGACGCCTCGGGCCGGATCTATCACCCGAAGGGCGCACCGACGACCTCGTGGCCGCGCTTCAACCGGCTCGCCGGCGCGGCGAACGACGCGCACTTCAACGGGATCGGCAACCATGGCTACGGCGCGTACGGCGAGAACGTCGGCATCGGCAACCTCGACGACGATCCGCAGCTCGAGATCGTGGTGACGTTCGACAACCACCAGATCAACGTCTTCAACGACGACGGGACCTCGGTGCTCGCGTCGCCGTGGTTCACGAACCGGCAGAGCGGCTTCGAGGGTCGCCGGCTCGGCTGGGGGCAGTTCATCCGCTGGCTGAGCCCGGCGGTCGAGGCGAACCAGTACCACCGTCACGTCGGCCCGTGGCCGGACGTGCGCAAGACGATGTGGCTGCAGTGGACGGAGTCGCCGCCGACCGTCGCCGACCTCGACCGCGACGGCTCGAACGAGGTCATCGGGCTGCCGAACGCGGAGGAGAAGGAGCCGTACGAGACGCAGGCCTACGCGTTCATGGTGCTCGACGGGGCGCAGCACGGCGGCGCCCGGTCGGCGATGCGGCACAAGGGCTTCGTCACGCTGCCCACGACGAGCAAGCCGGCCGTGCGTCCCGACGGAGACTGGTATCCGCCGAGCGGGATCCCGGCTCCGACCGTCGTCGACCTGAGCGGCGACGCGCGCCCGGAGATCGTCGCCTCCGTCCCCGACGGCTACGTGTACGCCGTCAGCCCGGGCGGCAAGCGGCTCTGGCGCTACGACTACGCGCACGGCGCCGCCAAGACCTTCGCCTCGGAGGTCGTGGCGGCCGACCTGAACCGCGACGGCCGGCCGGAGCTGATCTTCGGGACGTACGCGCTCGCGCCGGGCGCCGGGCGCCTCGTCGTCCTCTCCTCGACGGGCAAGCTCCTGTACGACCTCCGGCTGCCGCATCAGGGAAGCGACGGCAACGGCATCGGTGTGCCGGCGGCGCCGTCCGTCGGCGATCTCGACGGCGACGGCACGCTCGAGATCGTCCTCACCACCTTCGACCACGGGATCGACGTGTTCCACGTCCCGGGGTCCGGGACGAACTGCCTGCCCTGGCCGACCGGACGCGCGAACGTCCTCCGCAACGGCGCCGGCCCGGCGAGCGCGTCCTGACGACAACCGCCGTGCAGGTGCCTGGCACCGGCGTGCCAGGCACCTGACGGACGACTCGCTAGCCCGCGTTGTACGGGCTCGCGAGCGGATTCGTGCCCGAGTAGAGACCGGACGGGTTCGGATACCAGAGCCACACGTGCAGCGTGACCAGGTTCGGGTGCCAGAAACCGAAGGCCGCACCCGAGTCGGGCGCGGTCTTCGGGCAGGCGTCCTGCGACGTCTCCGGCACCACGGTCCCGTCGGCGTAGTGGCACGCCGCGCCAAACGCGCCGTAGCGCCCACCCGGCAGGGGCGGCGACTTCGGCTTCGCCGTGAAGACCCATTCGAGCGCGCCGAGCTGCCACGTCGAACCGTGCTTCAGGTAGACGAGGATCGGCGGCCGCGTCGCATCGAAGCCGGTGATCTTCCCGTTCATGAAGTGGTACCCCATGTTCGGGATCATCTTGGTGATGATCGAATAGCCGGCTGCCTTCGCGGCCGCGAGGTTGGTGACGTACTTCGCGGTTGCCAACCGTGCCTGCGAGAGCGTGACCGCGAGCTGCTGCGAGACGGCAGCGCGCCGTGCCGGGGCCGAAGGCTTGGCCGTGCCGGCAGCAGCCCACGCCGCCAGCGACGCGGCGACCGCGATCAGAGCGGCGAACAACACGAGCTTGCGCATGTGACCTCCTCAGTGGTCGGAGTCGAGATACGGGAAGGGATCAAGGACACGGACGGAGGTGATCGAGTCGACGGGCAGGTCGTTGCGACGCGCGCTCCGTCTGATCGCCTCCGGGCTCGGCGCCTCGTACATGCAGTACGACCGCGTGCCGTCCTCGCTGACGTACGAGTGGAGCCACGTCACGTCGTCGCCGTTCCGCTCGACGATCTCGCGGCATCGCTCCTCGATGCCCGAGCCGAGCCCCCAGGCCCGTTCGAACGTGCGCTCGACGACGTAACGTGGCATCACGTTCGACGCTAGGCCGGCGCCGGCCGGGACACATGGGGAGAGCTCCCCATCTTGGGGAGCTCCGACTACCGGTCTTATCCGAGGAGCTCGAACTGCCGGGCACGCGCGGCCGCCTGGCCGCGCGTGCGCACCTCGAGCTTTCGCAGGATCGCCGACACATGGTGGTCGACGGTCTTTGCCGACAGGAAGAGCTGCCTGGCGATGTCGGCGTTCCGCAGCCCACCGGCGACGAGCGCCAGCACCTCCAGCTCGCGCGCCGTGAGCCCGGCGGGGTTGCCGCGGGTCCGTGGACGCGGACCACGCGGCACGGCGCGGACGCCCTGTTCGCGCAGCCGTCTGGCGACGATCATCGCCGCCGGCCGCACGCCGAGGCGCCCGAGCTCGGCGAGCGCGCGTCCGAGCGACGCGGGCCCGCCGGACTCTGCCCGCGCGAGCGCCGCCTCGTAGTCGCAGCCGAGCGACGACCACGCGTCGGCGGCGGCGTCCCACGCACCGGCCAGCTCGAGCGCGTACGGCTGCGGAACGTCGTGCGGAAGCTCGTCGTGGAGGCCGCCCCGACGGCGCCACGAGGCCAGCTCGCCGGTCACCCAAGGAGCTTCGCGGGCCGCGGCGAGCTCGAACGCCGCCGCCGTCTCGCCGTCGATCTGCTCGGGCCGGCCGGCCAGCCAGGCGGCCTCGGCCCGGGCCGCGGCGACCGGGGCGATGCGCGGCAGCTCACCCGTCGGCTCGGCCAGCGCACGCGCTTCGTCGAGGAGCGGCCAGACCTCGGGATCGCCGCGCCGGGCGCGCACGAGCGCGAGGACGACGAGCGCGAGGATGCGAGGCGTCGTCGACGTGCGGGGGATGCGCAGCACCGCGTCCGCCGCCTCGGCCGCCTCGGCGAGGTTCCCTCCGGCAAGCGCGAGCCGCGCCCGGTGAGCGAGGAGGTAGAGGCGGAACAGCTCGAAGCCCCAGTCGTTGCACAACGCGAGCCCGGCTTCGAGGTGCGTCCGCGCGCGATCGTGCGCGCGAGCCTCGGCCGTCGTCTCCGCGAGCATCAGGCAGGCGAGCACCTCCGTCTCGACGTACCCGGCGACCCGCGCGCGGAGGAGGGCCTGCTCCATCGTCCGCTCGTCACGCTCGCACCAGCCGACCGTCACCAGCGTGCCGACCGAGTGGTCGTCGAGCCGCAGCCGCTCGCCGAGCTCGAGCGAGCGGCGGGCCCAGCGGAGCCCCTCCTCGAACTGCGCCGCCGCCGCCAGCGTCCAGGCGAGATGACCGTAGGCCCGAGCGAGCTCTCTGCCGGGAGCGAACCGCTCGAGCAGCGCGACCGCACCCCGTGCCGCGCGCTCCGACTCCGCCGTGCGACCGGGGCACCAGAGGAACTCAGACAGGTGACGGAGGTCGTCGCCCTCCCGGACGGCGTCGCCGACACTGCGCCGTAGCTCGAGCGACTCCTCGAGCGCGGCGATCCCCTCGTCGTACTGGTCGGTCAAGTAGCACTCGTGCGCGCAGGACTCGAGCAGGTCCGCGCGGTCGGCCGCGGACAGGAGACGGTCGCCTGCTCGAAGCGCACGCTTGTACTGTGCGACAGCCTCGCGATGTGCGCCGAGCGAGGCCGCGCGCACGGCGGCCGCCGACGCGTACCGGATCACCGCCTCGACGTCGCCGGCCGCTTCCGCGTGATGGGCGAGCCGCGCGAGCTCCCGCTCGGATCCCCGGAGGTCGGCGAGCTCGGCGAGAGCGAGCCGATGGAGCTCGACCTTCCGCGCGAGCGGGACCGACTCCTCGACGGCGAGGCGCGCGAGCTCGTGCCGGAACATCACCCGCGACCCCTCGGTCGCGAGCATGCCCGCCGCCAGGCACTCGTCGAGCGCGCCGATCGCGTCGCCTGCGAGCGCCTCGAGCAGCCAGAGCTCTGCCCGTTGCGACACGATCGCGACCGCCTCGAGCAGCTCGCGGGCGCCTTCGGACAGTCGCGCCGCACGCGCGAAGATCGCCTCTCGCACCGTGTCGGGAATCGCGTCGCCTTGCGCCGACAGAGCCTCGACGACGAAGAACGGGTTCCCGCCGGTCTTGCGGTGGAGCTCTTCGGCGTCGACCCCGTGGGGCTTCGCGAGGCACGCGACGGCCGCTGGTGTGAGCGGTTCGAGCTTCACGCGCGCAACCGCGTCGCTGGTCGCGAGCTCGCCGACGACGATCCGGAGCGGATGGGCGCGGTCGAGCTCGTCGTCGCGGTAGGTCGCGACGACGAGCGCCGGTGTCTCGGCGAGCCTGCGGGCGAGCAGCTTGAGCACGTCGAGCGTCGCCTCGTCCGCCCAGTGCACATCCTCGAGCACGAACACGGACGGCGCACGCAGGACGAGCTCGCGTCCGAGAGCCGACACGACCTCGTGCGGCCTCACGGTGCTCGACATCGCCCGGCCGAGCTGGCCGCCGGCGCTCTCTGCGACCGCGAACAAGGGACCGAGCGGACGCGGCGTGAAGAGGGCGTCGCAGGCGCCCCAGAGCACGCGAACCGAAGCGCCCGACTCGGCGCAGAAGCGCCGCACGAGCGACGTCTTTCCCACGCCCGCTTCACCGCTGACGAAGACGATCCGTCCGCGCGAGCTGCGCCGCACCGTCTCGAACGCGTCGGCGAGAGCGGCGCCGCCCTCCGCCCGTTCGAGGAGGTCGGCTGCCCAAGCGGTCGACTCGAAGGATGTCATGCCAGTCGATTGTGGCCCCGACCGCCCGTCTGCTCAAGGCCGGTGCCTGGCACCGAGGTGCCAGGCACCGGTCTTCGAGCTCAGGCCGTGCAGCCGGCGGGCTCGGTGGCAGGCGCGTTTGCGTTCGCGCCCTTCGGCAAACCCAGATACATCGCGTAGAGCTTCACGGTCGTCTTCCCGTCGTTCCGCGCGAGATGCACGTGATTCGCCGGTTCGACGAACGACTGCCCCTTGCCGACCTTGAACGGCGCGCACTTGCCGACAGTCGGGTCGAACACCGTCAGCGTGCCGGCGGTGACGACCACCGCGACCGGCGAGCCGTGCGTATGCCAGCCGAAGTTTCCGCCGGGCTTGATCGTGATCGAGTCGAGGATCATCCCGCCCGTCTTCGCGTGGATCAGCGTCGCCTGCATCGAGCCGACGGCGAGCGGTTGCGCAAGGATGGGCGGATCCGCGCCGATCGACGGTGCCGCGGTCAGCAAGCCGGCGACGAGCGCGAGCACGAACAGCTTGGCCTTCATGTCTCCTCCTGGTTCGAATGAACGTTCGACCTCACCGGAGTCGACGGTAGGACGCGCGTCTTTGTCCCCTCTTTGCGCGCCCTTACGGCGCGTGAAAAGACGGCGCGCGTCAGCGGCGGACGTCGGCCAGGACGCCGAGCGCGAACAGCACCAGCAGGCCGCCGCCGACGACAGGCGCGATCCACGTGGCGCCGGTCGCGGCGCTCGCCGCGATGACGGCGCCGGCGGCGAGCGCGAGCACCACGCCGACGGCGAGCTTCCAGTCGTCGCCGACGATGAAGTCCCACCAGAAGAGCCCGAGCGCCCGAAGCAATCTCGTCATACGACGGCCGCCTGGGCACGACGGCCCGCGATCGCCGGAAGCAGCCGGATCAGGACGCGCGACAGCACGAACCAGACCGCGAGCAGCGCGAGCAGCGACCAGTCGCCGCCGGGCCACTCGAGGCTCGCACCGCCCGGCTGGAAGACGCCGAGACCCTCGACCGCCCAGAACGTCCCGAAGGTCGAGAGCAGCACGCCGACCACGTACTTGAGCGTGTTCTCGGGGACCCGCGAGAGCGGACGGTGGGCGATCGCGCCCGCGGTGACCACGACCACGCCTGCGGCTGCGGCGGCCCCCGCGGCCAGCGCGACGTGGTGCGCATTCGTCCCGAACGTGATCACGATGAAGACGACCTCGACGCCCTCGAGGAAGACGCCCTTGAACGAGACGACGAACGCGAACCAGTCGAGCCCGAAGTGCGCCTCGCGACCCGCCTCCCGCGCCGCCTCGGTCTCGCGGCGAAACTCCTCCTCCTCGTCGTGCATCGCCTTGAGCCCAGCGGAGCGGAGAATCGCCTTCCGCAGCCATTGCAGCCCGAGGATCAGGAGCAACGTGCCGATTCCGAGCTGCAACGCCGACCGCGGGAGCCAGGAGACGATCGCGTAGCCGGCCGCGGCCGTGAAGACGGCCAGCGCGACGAGCGCGAGCGCGGTCCCTGCGAGCGCGGATCGCCAGCTGCGTGTCGCGCCCATCGCGAGCACGATCGTGAGCGCCTCGACGAGCTCGACGAACGACGCGGTGAACGTCGCCGTGAGCAAGCCCCACGTGGCGCCCGAGCCCATCTCCGGAAGCGAGGTCAGCAGGGCGGCTGCGCGCCGCCCCGTCTGCTCAGCGCGGCTGCGGCACGATTCGGATGTACGGCTTCGGCGACTCCCACTCGCCGAACAGCTCCTTCGCCTCGTCGTCGGAGACCGAGCCGGCGATGATCACGTCGTCGCCGTCCTTCCAGTTGACCGGCGTCGACACCTTCTTCGTCGCGGTGAGCTGGAGCGAGTCGATCACCCGGAGGACCTCGTCGAAGTTGCGGCCGGTCGTCATCGGGTAGACGAGCACGAGCTTCACCTTCTTGTCGGGCCCGATCACGAACACGTTGCGCACCGTCTGGTTGTCGGCAGGCGTTCGTGAGGAGGCATCGCCCGAGGTCTCGGCCGGAAGCATCCCGTACAGCTTCGAGACGTTGAAGTCGCTGTCCCCGATCATCGGATAGTTGGGGGCGACGCCCTGCGTCTCCTCGATGTCCTTGGCCCACTTCTCGTGGTTGTCGGTCGGGTCGACCGAGAGACCGATGATCTTGACGCCGCGCCGATCGAACTCAGGCTTGATCTTCGCCATGTAGCCGAGCTCGGTCGTGCAGACCGGCGTGAAGTCCTTGGGATGAGAGAAGAGCACGACCCAGGAGTCGCCGATCCAGTCGTGGAAGCGGATCGGGCCCTCGGTCGTCTCCGCCTCGAAGTCGGGTGCGGTGTCGCCAAGCTTCAGTGTCATCTGTCTCCTCCTCGAACGCGCGAACGTACCCCGCGGCCAAAAGTACCTTGCTGGCGCAGGGCTGCGCCGCCGTCAGCCGTGCGGACGGTCGATCGCGATCAGCCGCTCGGCCTGCGCGTGGTCGACCTGCAGCGTCGTGTGCGCGATCTCGAACCGGTTCGCGAGCATCCGCTCGAGCTCGCGTCGGATGGCGTGGCAGTCGTCGTCGGGTCGGACGAGCACGTGTGCCGCGAGTGCGGGAAAGCCCGAGGACACCTCCCAGACGTGGAGGTCGTGGACGCTCTCGACCCGCGGGTGCCGCACGATCGCATCGCCGATCTCGCTCACGCTCATCCCTTCCGGAGCGGCTTCGAGCAGCACACGACCCGAGTCGCGCAGGAGCCCGTAGGCGGCGCGAAGCATGATCGCCGCGACGAACAGCGACGCGAGGCCGTCCGCCCGGTCGAAGCCGGTCGTGAGGATGACCAGGCCCGCGATCGCAGTCGCTACGAACGCCAGCAGGTCGGTCAGCAGGTGGAGGTAGGAGCCACGGATGTTCAGGCTCGCCCGGTTGGCCCGCGCGAGCTGCTGCGTGGCGGCCAGGTTGACGACGATCCCGACGAGCGCGACGACGAGGACGACCGAGCCGGAAGGGGACGGCGGGTGGACCAGGCGGTGGACGCCCTCGTAGACGATCAGCCCCGCGAGCACGAGCAGCGTGACGCCGTTCGCCTGGGCCGAGAGGATCTCGGCGCGTCGCAGCCCGAACGTCAGGTTGCCGCCCGCCGGCCGGCGGACGAGCCGGATGGCGAGCAGCGACAACCCGAGCGCGCCCGCGTCGGTGAGCATGTGCGCGGCGTCGGAGAGCAGCGCGAGCGACCGCGCGAGGATCCCGGCGATCACCTCCGCGGTCATCAGTGCCGCGATCAGCGCCAGCGCGACGGTCAGGCGGCGGGAGTCGGTGTCCGTACCGACGCCGACGTGCGAGTGGCTGTGCGAGTGAGCCGTCACGTCACGCTCATCGTAGGAGCCGCGACCACCGGTCACCGTCGCTTCGGCGGCGGCTTGGGCGGCGGCGGCTTCGGCCGCGGCGGCCGGCGCGGCGGAGCCGTGCCCCCGAGCGCCTCCTCCAGGCGCCCGAGCAGCCGGGCGAGCGCGTGCGCCTCGGGGCCGTGCAGGCCGCCGAGCAGCTCGGCGAGCCGCTCGCGGACGAGCTGATCGGCCGACCGGAGGCACGCCTGCCCGGCGACGGTCAGCGCCAGCGGCTGCCGCCGCCGGTCGTCGACCTTCGGACGGCGTTCGACGAGACCCGAGGACTCGAGTGAGCCCAGCAGCTGCGAGATCGCGGCGGGCGACACGGCGGCGCGACGGGCCAGCTCGCCTCCGACCGCGTCACCGTCGTCGACGGCCTGGAGGACGAGGTACTGGCCGACCGTGAGCGGCGGGGCATGAGCGGCCAGCAGGCGCTCGATCCAGCGCGTGACCAGGGGCGCGGTGCGGGCGAGCGCAGCGGCCGCCTCCCGCCCGGACGCGTGGTGCCGCGGGCGCGGCACGCGCTGCTCCGGCCCTGGCTCGCCGCCTGCGGGTTGACGGCGGCATTCGTCGCCGTCGCCTTTCGCAGCCGGGCCGCGCACCCCGACCGGGACGCTCCCGCCCGGTTTCGGCTCGGCCTCGGCGCAGCGGCCGTCGCGCTGGCGGCCGCCGTCGTCGTGCTGCTCCCTCGTCCGGCGGTGCCGGTGCTCGCGGTCGGTCTGGCCGCGACCCTCGCTCGCCGCTCGCGACCGCGGCTCGGGCTGCGCGTCCTCGGCTCGCTGTTCGCCTTCGCCGTCTGCCTCGGCGCACTCGCGCGGCGGTGCGGCTCTCCGCGCGGCCACCGGTCCATCCCGACGCCCTGCTGATCGGCCTCGACCTCGGGCCCAGCCTCGCGGTGACCGGCTCTCTCTCCGCCTACCTCTGGCTGCGCGCCGCCCGGGCCGTCGGCGCGCAGCCCTCGCTCGCGACCTTCACGCGGCTCGGTGCGGTCCTGGTTCCGCTGTCGGTCGCAGCCGCCCTGGCGGCGAGTTGAAGCCCACGGGCGCGAGGCGTACCGTGGAAGGCGTCATCTCGTTCCGGCTCCTGCGGCACCGGAGAAGGGGGGAGCTGCCATGTCCGGCCCCGTGCCACCGTCGAATGGCCACGAGGGACTCCACGGCCCAACGCCGGAAGAGCACGTCAGCATCGACGTCCCGCTGCTCCGCAGGGTCTCGAGCGCACGGATCGCCGAGCTCGCCTCCGAGCTCATGCACGAGGACGTCTTTCCCACCGGCCCTGCGCTCGTCGAGCTGACCGCGCGCCGCCCGTACGACGAGCTGGGAAGCCTCGACGTGTACATGCCCGGCCGCTGGGACACGACGCTCGACCTCATCTTCATGGACACGATCGTCCACACGGGAACGCAGGGCGAGTGGTCGGGCAGCGCGGCGTACGTCGAGTTCCGGCCGCCCGAGCCGGGGACGTTCCTCGTCGTGGGGCACTTCACGGGTGCGGAGATCACCATGCACCTGACCGGGCCCTGGGGCGAGAGCACCGCCTACACCGAGAGCACGTCGGAGCCCGGAGCGGTCGTGGCGGTCTGGTCGGGCGGCGAGACCTCCTTCGGACTGCACTGCACCGAGAACAACGACTACTCGCTCGGCTACATCGAGTCGATCCAGGTCTTTCAGCTGAGCTGAAGAGCGGTTTCGCGCCGTTTTACGGACGGCTTACGTCGGCGAGACGAACATCTGACAGCCGCTGGACACCCTCTGTCCGCACACCTTCTCCACGGAACCCCGACCACCACCCCAGGAGCGTGACCACGACCATGCGGAAGATCCTCTACCTGACGGCCCTGGCTCTGACCGCGGCGGCGCTCGTGCCGGTCGCCGCGCTCGCGGACGACCCCGTCGCCGCCGTCCAGGCCGACATCGCCAAGCTCGTCTCCGACGTCCAGACGAAGCACGACGCGGTCGTCGCCGACGCCGCGACCCTCGAGGCCGACGCGAACTCGCTCGTCGGAACGACCGACAAGAAGGCGGCGCGCCTCAAGATCAGGCTCGACGCGCTCAAGCTCACCGGCGACTGGCGGTCGCTGCGCGCGGTGTGCCTCGGCGACCGCGCCAAGCTGCGCGCAGACGTCAAGGCGGCGCGCCTGCAGGGCGTCCGCGAGCGTGACCTGCGGCCGCTGGTCCGCGAGGCGAACCTCCAGATCCGCGCGACCAACCTCGAGATGCGGGCGGCCGTCCTGCGCGCACGCGCAGCAGTCGTGAAGCTCCGTGCGAGCTTCCACGCGATCGGCCAGCAGGCGCCCGTCGTCCCGACGCCGCCGGTGCCGCCGGCGACGACGCCCTCGCTGTAGCTCCGAACGAGCACCGCAGCCCAGAACGGGCCCGGCCGGTCGGCCGGGCCCGTTTGCGTTCACGGACGGCTCTATGCTCCAGGCGTCGTCATGCTCGATCTGGCGCCCCGCCCCGACGAGCTCGAGCCGATCGAGCGCGCGTCTGCCGACGAGCTCGCAGCGCTTCAGCTCGACCGCCTGCGCGCGGCGCTGCAGCACGCGTACACGCACGTTCCCTTGTACCGCCGGCGCTTCGACGCGCACGGAGTTCGACCCGAGGACTGCCGCACGCTCGACGATCTCGCGCACTTCCCGTTCACGACGAAGGACGATCTCCGGGAGTCGTATCCGTTCGGCATGTTCGCCGTGCCACGGGAACAGATCGCGCGCGTGCACGCATCGAGCGGAACCACGGGCCGCGCCACCGTCGTCGGGTACACGAAACGCGACCTCGACGTCTGGGCGACCGTCGTCGCTCGTTCGATTCGCGCGTCGGGCGGGCGCCCCGGAGACCGCGTCCACATCGCCTACGGCTACGGGCTCTTCACGGGCGGCCTCGGTGCGCATGCCGGCGCGGAGCGGCTCGGCTGCACGGTGATCCCGGTCTCGGGCGGTGTGACCGAGCGACAGGCACAGCTGATCGTCGACTTCGAGCCCGACGTGATCATGGTGACGCCGTCCTACATGCTCGCGATCCTCGACGAGCTCGAGCGCCAGGGACACGATCCGGCCTCGACGTCGCTGAAGGTCGGGATCTTCGGCGCCGAGCCGTGGACCGAGGAGATGCGCCGGGAGATCGAGCGGCGCTTCGACATGCACGCGGTCGACATCTACGGGCTGAGCGAGGTGATCGGCCCCGGCGTCGCCAACGAATGCGTCGAGACGAAGGACGGCCTGCACGTCTGGGAGGACCACTTCTATCCCGAGGTCGTCGATCCGGCGACGGGCGAGCGGCTCGCGGACGGGACGAAGGGCGAGCTCGTCTTCACGACGCTGACGAGAGAGGCGATGCCCGTGATCCGCTACCGCACGCGCGACCTCACGCGGTTGCTGCCGGGAACGGCCCGCCCGATGCGGCGCATCGAGAGGATCACCGGACGCAGCGACGACATGATCATCCTGCGGGGGGTCAACCTCTTCCCGTCACGGATCGAGGAGCTGATCCTGCGCGTCCCCGGGCTCTCTCCGCACTTCCAGCTGGTGCTGACGCGACCGCAACGGCTCGACGAGCTTGCCGTCCACGTCGAGGCGCGAGTCGACGCCGCGACTGCGGCGAGCCGGTCCGCCAATGCCGAGCGGCTCGCGGCGCTCGTGAAGGAGAGCCTCGGCGTGACCGTCGCCGTCGACGTGCTCGAGCCCGGCCTGCTCGAGCGCTCAGCGGGGAAGGCGACACGCCTGCTCGACCTGAGGCAGTAGCGGTTACGCACCCAGGAACGGCACGAACGCGGTGAGGTCGACGTCGGCCCGCGCCGGCAGCTCGTCTCGGGAGCAGACGGCGGTGTCGAGGAGCGTCGCCTCCTGCGCCCGCAGCCAGTGCTGGAACACGACGTCGCGGGCGAACCGACCGAGCACGTTCGTCGCGACGGCGGCCGCCTGCGCGTGCGGCAGCGCATAGAGCGGCACCGCGCCGCCGAGCGCCTCCACCTGGAAGCGCCCGTCGATCGTGTCGATCGTGGTGCGGCGGCCGGTGGCGAGCCGGAAGACCTCGGACGGCGCGAGGGTCTCGACCGCCAGCCCTTCGTCGACATCGCCGAGCCACGGCGCGCGTGGGCTGACGGCGACGCGCCTGACCGACGTCGCGGCATAGGTCGTGAGGAACTCGGCGACGTCACGAGCGGTGGCCGGCCGTGGACGGAAGCGCTGCTCGACGTGCTCCCGCGCCAGGCGGTCGGCGAGAATCGCTCGGCCGTCGGCCAGGGTCACGTGGGCCGCTGCGAGGCCGGCCCGGTAGCGCGCGACGCTGCCGGCGAAGCGATCGCGCACGATCGCGCGCTCGGCGGCGAGCACGGTCGTCGAGTCGATCGGGTCGGCTCCGCGCAGGACCGCCCGCTCGAGCATCGCGCTCGCCGCCGAATCGAGGTCTCCGGTCAGCGTGGCCGCGCGGCCGACGTCGGCCTTGCGGATCGTCTGGGCGCCGAGCGTGCAGCGGATACCCGCGGGCAGGACGAGCTGGCCCTCGGTCAGCGACGCGTCGAAGCCGGCGCCGGCGAGCGCCGGCCCGTCGCACAGCGAGCGGTCGCGCGCCCAGAGCCACACGCAGGCGGCCGCCGCCTTGTCCGGGTCGGCGCCTGCGGCGATGAACGTCGCCCAGCCCCACGACCAGATCCCCTCGAGCGTGAACTCCGTCGCGACCTGCTTGGCGGCGAGCGCCTCGAGCTTCACGATCTCGAGCCAGGCCGCCGTCGGCTGCGAGGCCGTCCGACCGCCTTGCCCCGGCGCCGACTGGAACTGCAGCTCGAGCGCGACGCGCGCCGACGGGATCCCGATCTGGGTGAAGTGGGCCACGAGCCCGCGCAGGCTGCTGCCGCATCGAGCGACTCGCGCGCTCGGGGCCGAGCTTGTAGAGGCCCTTCGGTTCGGCGCGGTGAAGTAGACCTGGCGAATCAGGATCGCCACCTGCGCGATCTGACGCCACCAGTCGGCTGCGTCGCCCCCGGTGTAGGGCGGGTTCGCGATCGTGATCAGCGGTGGTCGCGCCGAGTGCGTCGAGCGCCTGGAGCGAGCGCGAGCACGTTCGCACGGTACTGCGCGTTGGTCGCGCGTCCACGGCGTCGGCGTCTGCGCACCGAAGAGCTCGTTCTCGGCGATCAGCGGCGTCGCGCAGCCGGTCACCTGCTGACGGCGTAATCGAAGAACTCCTTCGCCGCCTTGTCCTGGATGGTCGACGGGATCGGCCGGCGCCGACGGCGTCCCGACCCGGTCGTTCAGATGCAGGTCGAAGAAGATCGTCGCCGCGCCCGCCTGGCGCAGCTGCGCCGGCAGCGTCGTTCCCGAGGAGACGGCGAGCACGAGCCCCGGCTTCGGCGATGATCGGCGCGTTGTGGCCCGCGAAGTCGACCCAGAGCGTCGGCGCCGAGGGCAGGCCGCACGACGCGCGCAGCGCGGGCCGCCCGCCCGGGACGGCGACGAGCGCCAGCGCACCGGCGAGCAGCAGAGCGGCACCGCCTCTCACCCGTCCCAGGGTAGACGGGGCGTCTAACGGCTCAGGTGCGCCGTGCGACGTGCTGGGCGGTGACGTCGGCCGGCGTCGCGCAGCCGAGAAGCTGCAGCGTGTCTCGATCTCGGCCTCGAGCAGCTCGAGGACCGCACGCGCGCCCGCCTCCCCGTCCGACCGCGAGACCCCAGAGCACCGCCCGCCCGGCGAGCACCGCCCGGGCGCCCAGCGCGAGCGCCTTGACGACGTCTGCACCTCGCCGGATGCCGCCGTCGAGCAGCACCTCGATCCGGCCGTCGACCGCCTCGACGACCGCCGGCAGCAGCGTCGATCGTCGCCGGCACGCCGTCGAGCTGACGGCCGCCGTGGTTCGAGACGACGATGCCGGCGGCGCCGTGCTCGCACGCGAGCAGCGCGTCCTCAGCGCTCTGCACGCCCTTCACGAGCACCGGCAGGCCGGCCTCCGACCCGATGCGCTCGACGTCACGCCACGTCAACGACGGCGACACGAGCCCGAGCACCTCGCCGGGCGTCAGGCTCCGCTTGCCGAGCGCCGCGACGGTCACGTGCGACGGCAACGCGAATCGGTTGCGGTGGTCGCGCTCGCGACGGCCGAGAACGGGCGCGTCGACGGTGAGCAGCAGCGCCGTAAGCCGTGGTCGCGGGCCTGCGCGATCAGCTCACGGGTCACGCCGTCGTCGCGCATCACGTAGAGCTGGAACCACCGCTGCGCACCGGACTCGGCGACCTCGGCGGGTGAGGCGGTCGCGATCGTCGAGAGGCACATGATCGTGCCGGCGTCTCGCGCGGCGCGTGCGGTCGCCGGCTCTCCGTCCGGGTGAGCAAGCCGCTGGAACGCGACCGGCGCGACGAGCAGCGGCATCGAGACGTCGTGACCGAGCACCGTCGTGCGCGTGCTGCAGGCGGCGACGTCGACGAGCACGCGCGGACGCAGCGTGCTAGCGCCGAAACGCCTCGACGTTGTCGCGCAGCGTGAGCTCGTCGCCGGCGCCGCCCGCGAAGTAGCCGAGCGCGCCCGCTTCGAGCCGCTCGGCTGCGGCCGCCTCGTAGTCGAAGACGTTCAGGAGCTCCACCCGTTCTACCGGCGCCGGCCGAACCACGATCCGCGCTCCGCACGCGGGTCGGGCAGCTCCTCGCCGAGAGCGCGGGCACCCGCCGTCAGGTCGGCGCCCGTGAGCTCCATCAATTGCCCGGGCGACAGCGACTCGACGTCACCCGAGCCGAGCCGCAAGGCCTGCGCGTTCAGCGACTGCTCGAACAGCGTCCGCGCGAAGCGCGCGTTGCCGAATCCCTCGTGGCGTTCGGCGCGCTCGAGGATCGAGTGGAGCGCCTCGCCGGCGTCGTCTGCGAGCGCATAGTCGGCGTCCGCCGCGAACCGGCCGAAGATCTCGACGAGCTCGCCGGTCGAGTAGTCGGGGAAGGTGATCTCGCGTGAGAACCGCGAGCGGAGCCCGGGATTCGATTCGAGGAAGCGATGCATCAGGCGCGGGTAGCCGGCGACGATCACGACGAGGCGATGGCGGTTGTCCTCCATACGCTTCAGCAGCGTCTCGATCGCCTCGTCGCCGAAGTCGAGTCGCTCGTCTCCGCGTGCGAGCGCATACGCCTCGTCGACGAAGAGGACGCCGTCGAGCGCCTTCCGGACGACACGTTCCGTCTTGATCGCCGTCAGCCCGACGTACTGTCCCACCAGTCCGGCGCGATCGACCTCGACGAGGTGGCCGCGGCGCAGGAGCCCCATCGAGCGGTACATCTGCGCCAGCAGGCGTGCGATCGTCGTCTTGCCGGTTCCCGGGTTGCCGAGGAACACGAGGTGCTGCGTCGTCGCGACCTCCGACAGCCCTGACTCCTTGCGCCTCGCCTGGACCCGCAGGAACGCCACCAGTGCACGAACCTGTTCCTTGACGGACTCGAGCCCCGGCAGCGCATCGAGCTCCGCGAGCAGCTCGTCGAGCGGCCGCGCGGGCTCGGAGCGGCGAAGCGGCTCGAAATCGAGCTCTTCGCCGATCTGGGCCTTGAGCTGCTCCCCGAGCGAGCGGAGCGATTCCAAGGGGTTCGGCACACCCGGACGGTACCCGCTACCTTCACGCCCGATGCGGGGCCCCATGAAGCCGGACGAGCTCCGTCGGTACGCGGAGCTGATCGTTCACGGCTGCATCGCATTTCGCCGCGGAGACACGCTGCTCGAGCGTGTCGCCCTCGCGCATCGCGAGCTGGCCGTCGCGATCGCCGACGCCGCCTACCGCGCCGGCGCCGCGGCGGTCGACGTCGAGTACGACGACGCGCGTGTGTTTGCCGCCCGCATCACGAGCGCGAGCGACGACGCACTCGGGCGGCGAACACCGTGGCAGGAGGCGCGCGTACGCGCGCTCGGGCTCGAGGACGTCGCGATGGTGCAGGTGCTCGGCGAGTTCGAGGACGACGTCGTCGCAGGCCTGCCGCCCGAGCGCGTAGCCGAGGACCGGCGGAAGCTGGCGGCCGGCGCGGGCCTCGCGCGAACGCGTCGCGAGGGCCGCCTGCGCGGGACGATCTGCGCCTGGCCGACGCCGGACTGGGCGTCACGCGTCTTTCCCGAGCTCGCCGTCGAGGCGGCGCAGCGGCGGCTCGCACGCGACTTGCTCTCGTTCTGCCGGCTCGGTCCCAAGGACGAGCCCGGCTGGAAGAGCTGGTCGAAGCACCTCGCGACCCTTCGTCGCCGGGCCGCCAAGCTGACGAAGCTCGACCTGAAGGAGATCCACGTGCGCGACCGCGGCACCGACCTGCGGCTTGCGATCGCACCGTTCTCACGCTGGCGCGGAGGCGGCGAGGAGGATCACTGGGGACGCAAGATCGCGATGAACGTGCCGACGGAGGAGTGCTTCGTGTCGCCCCACGCCGCGGCGACCGAGGGCACCTTCCGCTGCTCGCGGCCGCGCAGCTTCGGCGGCCGCATGATCGAAGAGCTCGCCGGCGAGTTCCGCGGGGGCCGCCTGGTCAGGCTCGAGGCCCGCAAGCCCTCCGATCGCGACTGGCTCGCGCGCTACCTGGCGGCGATTCCCAATGCGGACCGGCTCGGCGAGATCGCGCTCGTCGACTCGTCGTCGCGGATCGGACGGACGGGCCGCACCTATTACAACGGCCTCCTGGACGAGAATGCGGCGGCCCACATGGCGTTCGGATCGGGATTCGCGAAGACGCGGACGGTCCCGATCGGCAGGCGCCGCCACGGGGTGAACGCCTCCCGAACGCACATCGACGTGATGATCGGCACGGACGGCCTCGACGCCGACGGGATCACGCAGAACGGCCGCCGCGTCAGCCTCGTCGCCGACGGCGTGTGGCAGGTCTGAGTCTGCTTGCGCTATAGTTAACGGAGTTAATGATTCAGGTGGCTAACGACACCGTCACGGTCGCGAATCGCCTCAGGCCCGCCCTGCTGCGACTCGCGCGCGAGCTTCGGCGCGAGGTCCACTCGCTCGGAGTCACGGGTGGGCAGGTCTCGCTGCTGGCGCAGATCGCCGCGAACCCGGGCATCACCGCGTCCGAGCTCGCCGAACGGGAGAAGATCTCGGCGCCCGGCATGTCCGGGCACCTGAGCAGGCTGGAGGCGGCCGGCTTGATCGCGCGCACGCGCGCGGAGGACCGTCGCCGCATCGGCTTGACCGTCACCGACGAAGGGACGCGTGTCCTTCGCTCGGTGCGCAACCGCCGGACCGCGTGGCTCGTCGAGCACCTGAACGGCCTCACCGACGACGAGCGTGATCTGATCGAAGCCGCGATCGAGCCGCTCGAGCGGCTGCTCGAATCGCGGGCCACGTGACGCTCGTCGCACTCGCGTCACGGCGAACGTTCGTCAGCCTCCGCCGCCACCGCAACTACCGCCTCTTCTTCGCGGGCCAGCTGGCCTCGCTCTGCGGGACGTGGATGCAGAACGTCGCGATGTACTGGCTCGCGATCCAGCTCGCGCCGGCCGGGTCGCGCGGCGTCGCGGTCGGCGTGATCTCGATCTGCCGGTTCGGACCGTTCACGCTGCTCGGCCTCTTCGCCGGCGTCGTCACGGACCGGTTCGACAACCGACGCACCGTGATCGCCACGCAGGCGATCCAGATGGTCCTGAGCGCCGTCCTGGCGGCGGCGACGCTGCTCGGGCACGTGGCGCTGTGGGAGCTGTACGCGATCGCGGCTCTGACCGGGACCGCCCTCGTGTTCGACGCGCCGTCGCGGCAGAACTTGACCTTCCGCATGGTCGGTCGCGACGAGCTGCCGAACGCAATCGCGCTCAACTCGAGCCTCGTCAACACCGCGCGCATCTTCGGGCCGGCGGTCGCCGGCGTCGTGATCGCGTCCTGCGGCGCCGGCTGGGCGTTCACGATCAACGCGATCAGCTTCCTCGCCGTGCTCGCGGCGCTCCTCGCGATGAGAACCGGCGAGCTCTACCCGCTCGAAGGGCGAACGCGGCCGACCATGTGGCGCGGCACCCGCGAGGGGCTCGGCTACGCGCGGCGCACGACCACGGTCAAGGTCGTGCTCGTGATGATGGTCGTGTTCGCGTCGGTCTGCTTCAACTTCAACATCCTGCTGCCGCTGCTCGCGAAGCAGACGCTCGACGCCGGTCCGCGCTCCTTCGGCGTGCTGTCGGCGAGCTTCGGAGTCGGGGCGCTGATCGGCGCGCTGGTCAGCGCGAGCCTCGCCCGCGCGCGCTGGCGCGTGCTGCTCGTCGGAGCCGGCGGCTTCGGCGCGGCCGAGCTGCTGATCGCGCCGGCCCACAGCCTGACGCTCGCCGCTCTCCTCCTCTTCCTCTGCGGCCTCTTCTTCGCCGCGTACACCGCGACCGCGAACGCGAAGATCCAGCTCGACACCCCGGACCGTCTGCGCGGACGCGTGCTCGGTCTGTACTACTACGCCTGGAACGGGCTCTCGCCGTTCGGCGCGCTCTTCGTCGGCTGGCTGTGCGACCGCGGCGGCACGCAGCTCGCGTTCACGGTCGCCGGCAGCTCGGCGCTCGCTGCGACCGCGTGCGGCTTCTTCGTGCTGCAGCGGCGGCGCGAGCGACGGCCGAGCGTCCGGCCTAGACTCGCGGCCTGAGCACGAGCTTCCAGCTGGTCGCCCGGACGGGCCACCCGAGCTTCCTCGACCTGCCCTGGGACACGCCGCTCGACGACTGGGAGTCGGAGCGGCTGGTCACGTTGATCCGCGGGATCAGCCGCCACGTCGTTCGCTTCGTCGAGTACGACGGCGCGCTGTACGCGCTCAAGGAGCTGCCCGAGCGCCCCGCGCGCCGTGAATGGACGCTGCTGCGGCGGTTGCAGGATCAGGGCCTGCCGGTCGTCGAGCCGGTGGGGGTCGTCACCGGGCGCAGAGACGACCTCGACGCGGTTCTGATCACCCGTCATCTCGAGTACTCGCTCCCGTACCGCGTCCTCTTCTCGGGCGCCGGCATCCCCGATCTGCGCACGCATCTCCTGAACGCGCTCGTCGAGCTGCTGGCGCGCCTGCACGTGCGCGGGTTCTTCTGGGGCGACTGCTCGCTCTCGAATGCGCTCTTCCGGCGGGATGCGGGCGCGCTCTCCGCCTACCTCGTCGACGCCGAAACCGGCGAGCTCCACGGGAAGCTGTCGGACGGCCAGCGCGCGTACGACCTCGACATCGCCCAGCAGAACGTCATCGGTGAGCTGCTCGACGTCGACGCCGAGGTCGGACTCCCCCCGGATCTCGATCCCGACGACACCGCCACCGAGATCGGCGAGCGCTACCACGCGCTCTGGGACGAGCTGACGCGCGAGGAGACCTTCCGTCCCGACGAGCGCTACAAGCTCGACGAGCGGCTCCACCGCCTCAACGAGCTGGGCTTCGACGTCGAGGAGATCTCACTCGAGGCGACGGACGGCGGCTACCGCCTGCGGCTCGACCCCCGCGTGGTCGAGCCGGGGCATCACCGCCACCGGCTGCTCAGGCTGACGGGCCTCGACGCACAGGAGAATCAGGCACGGCGCCTGCTCAACGACATCGCGCGCTACCGGGAGGCGCGCGAGCGCCGCGAGAAGCGCACGCTGCCGGAGTCGGCGGTGGCCTCCGAGTGGCGGCAGCTCGTGTTCGAGCCGACCGTCGCGGCAGTGCCGGAGAAGCTGCAAGGACGCCTGCCGGCCGCCGAGGTGTTCCACCAGGTGCTCGAACACCGCTGGTTCCTCTCCGAGCGCGAGAAGCACGACGTCGGGATCGAGGAGGCGCTTCGCTCCTACCTCGCGTCGGAGCTGCCGCAGCGTCCAGCCGAGCGCGTGATCATCGATCCGCCCGATGACGGGGACGAGTGAACGTCTACCGGACACCCGACGACCGCTTCGAGTCGTTGCCCGGCTACGCGTTCGCGCCGCACTACCTCGAGCAGAACGGTCTGCGTATGCACTACGTCGACGAGGGAAGCGGTGCGCCCGTGCTGCTGCTGCACGGCGAGCCGACGTGGTCGTTCCTCTACCGGAAGCTGATCCCGGCGCTCTCCCGGATGGGCCGCTGCGTTGCGCCGGACTACTTCGGCTTCGGGCGTTCGGACAAGCCGATCGACCGGAGCTGGTACTCGTACGACGCCCACTACGGGGCGATCGAGCGACTCGTGGACGAGCTCGACCTTCGCGAGCTCACCGTCGTCGTCCAGGACTGGGGCGGCCCGATCGGATTCCGCCTCTGCGTGAACCGCCCCGGCCGCGTCGCGCGGCTCGTGGTGCTGAACACCGGGATCGGCGCCCGCGCACCGAATGCCGAGTGGCTGCGCTTCCAGGCGTTCATGCGCCGGGTCGACACCGACATCGTGGCCGGCCAGCTCGTGAGGCTGTCGCTCGTCCAGTCCGTGACCGACGACGTGATCGCGGGCTACGACGCACCGTTCCCGGTCCCCGAGTCGCGCGTCGGTGTGGCGATGTTCCCGGAGCTCGTCGCGACGGACTCGCGTCATCCGTCGGCGGCGGCGATGCTGGACGTCCGCGAGCGCCTTCGTACCTTCGACCGGCCGGCGCTCGTCCTCTTCTCCGCCGCCGATCCGATCTTCGGCCGCCGAGCCGCCGAGGCGATGGCCTCGCTGCTGCCGAATGCAGAGCTGGACCCGCCGCTCGAGGGCGCCGGCCACTTCCTGCAGGAGGACCGCGGCGAGCTGGTCGCAGACCGCATCGCCGCCTGGCTCCGACCAAATTCATACCGTCCCCGCGCGTAGCCCATACCGCGTTCACCGATACCTCGAACAGACCGCTCGAGACCAGCGAACCAGCAAGCGGCGGCCGGTTCGCCGGTCTCGCGGTTGCTTCTCAGATCATTCCGTGCCGCGCGGCGTGTGCGACTGCACTCGCCCGGGTCGACTGCGTGAGCTTGCGCAGGATGTTCGCCACGTGCCGATGCACGGTGTGCTCGCTGAGCACGAGGGTCGACGCGATCTCGCGGTTGCTCATCCCGGTTGCGACGAACCGCAGCACCTCGGTCTCGCGCTTCGTGAGCGGCGAGTCGCCGTTCAGCTCCACGACCACCTGGTCGCCGTGCAGAAAGCCGACGAGCGCTCGAAGCAGCTCGCGCCGGTCGTCGAGCCACGGCAGGTGCGAGTCGCCGGCGAGGGGGACGAACCGGGCATTCGAGAGGAGCGACGCCAACTGGCGTCCGCGGCCGATCGGCACCGTCCGGTCACCGCGGCGATGCAGCACGAGCGCCGGCACCGAGACGTGCGGCAGCACCTCCCGCACGTCTGCGCCCAGATCGAGCTCGAGGAAGATCGACGCTGCCTCGGCCGACGCCGCCTGTCGCTGCAGCCGCGTGTAGAAGGCGATCTCGTCGCCGCTCGCGTGCGGGTCGAACAGGCCCGCGAGCATCTGCGCGCCGAGCCGCCAGTTCGTCCGGATGAACGCGATCAGCGATTGCTTGGTGGGCGGCGGGATGTCGTCGCGTGACGCGTACCCGCCGAAGTACACGAGCTTCGGAGTCGCAGCGGGCCGGCGGACCGCGAGCTGCGAGGCGGACAGGCAGCAGCACGACGACGCGAACACGACCGCCGATCCCCCGACCGCGTCGATCACCGCCTCGAGCTGGCGGGACTCGGACTCGATCGTGGGGCGCGGGTCGAGCTCGCGCGACGAGAGCCCGCAGCCGACGCGGTCGAAGCGCACGACCCGATGGGTGCGGGCGACCTCCTCGTAGAACGACCGCTGCTTCGGGTCGGCCCACTCCTCCTCGAGGTGGCTGACCCAGCGCGGGCCGAACACGATCGGCGGGCCGTCGCCGTGGGCCGCGTAGGCCAGTCGGCGGCCTTCGAAGTCGAGGAAGCGGATCTCCTGCTCCATCAAGCGGCAGCCTACTGGCCCGGTCGGGCCATCTTCGAAAGATGGCCCTTGAGGATGACGCGCAGGGCCATCCTCCTCCGGCACCATCGAGCGATGAGGGCCAGGTGGATCGAGGGAGTGACGGTGCGGCCGCTGCGATCCGGGGACACGGCGACGGTCGCGGCCGTGTTCGCGCGGCTCGGCGAGCGGTCGCGGGCCCAGCGCTTCGGCGGCGCCAAGCCGCGCCTGTCGGAGCAGGAGCTGGCGCTGCTCGCCCGGGTCGACGGCAGCCACCACGTGCTCGTGGCCTACGTCGACGGCGATCCGGAGCCGGCCGGCATCTCGCGCCTCGTCCGCAAGGATGACACGGCGGAGATCGCGTTCGAGGTCGCCGACGAGTATCAACGCCGGGGCATCGGCTCGCTGCTGACGCACGTTCTCGCCGACGACGCCCGCGCGGCCGGCATCACCCATCTGCACGCCACGATTCGCGGCGACAACCGCGGCGCACTCGCGCTGATCCAGCGCTGCTCGCGGTTGGTCGAGGTCGCCTGGGCGGGCGGCGAGCGCGAGGTCGTCGCAGCGCTGTAGCAGTTGACGGCGGCGCCGTTCGTGGGACGATGGCGGCGACATGCCGTATGCAGGACTCGACGACCTGAGCCTGTACTACGAACGCGCGGGCAGCGGCGAGCCGGAGCTGGTGTTCGTTCACGGCTGGTGCTGCGACCGTACCGCCTTTCAGCCGCAGTTCGACCATTTCGCGCGCACGCATGCCGTGACGGCTCTCGACCTGCGCGGATGCGGCCGCAGCGACCGTCCGGACGACGGCTACGCCATCTCCGACTTCGCCGACGACCTCGCGCGGTTCTTCGCCGAGGTGAAGATCGAGAAGCCGGTCGTCGTCGGGCACAGCCTCGGCGGCATGATCGCCGTCGAGCTTGCCGCCCGGTACCCGTCCGTGCCGCGAGCGCTCGTGCTCGTCGACCCCGGCCCGATCGACCCACTTCCGAGCTCCGTCAAGATCTTCAGCGCCTTTGCGGAGCAGCTGGCAGGCCCGAGCGGAGAGGACGTGCGTCGCCGGTGGGTCGAGGACATGGGCTCTCGCGACGAGACGCTGGCGGGCTGGATCGTCGAGCTGATGTGCGGCACCCCGCTACCGGTCGCGACGGCGGTGATCCACGGCGTCATCGGCTGGAACGGCGTCGGCGCGCTCGCGCTCTGCACCGTTCCCACGCTGCTGCTGCGGTCCTCGCTCGGTGACAGCCCGGACGCTGTCCGGCTGCGCACGGTCAAGCCCGATCTCGAGGTCGGGATCACCGTCGGGGCCGGTCATTTCCACCAGCTCGAGGTGCCCGAGCAAGTGAACGCGATGATCGAGCGCTTCCTACAGCTCCGAAGCTGACCACACGCTCGAGCGCCCGAAGCTCAGAGAATCCGCCCCTCCCAGGCCGCCAGCTCGACGTCGCCGTAGCGCGCGGGCGCCTTGCCGAGGTTGACGACGCAGGTCGCCTCGCCGCGGGCGTAGGCCCACACGGTTCCCGAGCTCGGCAGTGCGCGATACGGAGTGCCCGCAAAGCTCCGGCGCTGCGCGATCAGCGCGCGAACTGCGTGCAGCGTGCTCGCCGGATCCGCCTCCTGATCCTCGACGTTCCGAGAGGTGTCGGAGAGCGGCAGCCAGGGGTCGACCCACTCGCTGCCGGCGCGCGTCCAGGGAAGCGGCGTCCGCTCGGGGTCGCGGCTCGGGGTCGCGACGTCGCGAATCCGTGCGCGCGGCACTCGGCCGTCGAGCAGCGCGAGCTCGTCGCCCTGGTAGAGGATCGCGGCGCCGGGGAGCGTCAACAGCACGAACAGGGCGGCGCGTGCCTTGCGCTCATCACCGCCCGCCCAGCGCGTCGCGAGGCGCGAATGGTCGTGGTTCGACCCGAACCACAGCGGCGTGGCGTCCGCCGGCAGCATGCGCAGCGTCTTCTCGACGATCGGCCTGATGGTCGCGACGTCGAAGGGGGCGTTCACGAGCTCGAAGTTCATCGCGAGGTCGAGCTCGTCGGTTCCGTTGCCGTAGTAGCGCACCATGTCGGCGAGCGGGACGTACGTCTCGCCGAGCAGCGTGCGCTTCGGCTCGTATTCGCGGGCGATCGTCTGCCAGCGGCGGTGGATCTCGTGCACCTCTGGCCGGTTTCGCATGTAGCGCACGCCGTTGCGAAGCTCCGGGTCCTTGATCAGGGCGTGCGCGACGTCGATCCGGAAGCCGGCGACGCCACGGTCGAACCAGAAGCGCAGGATCTGCTCGAACTCGGCCCGCACGTCGTCGTTCCACCAGTCGAGATCGGGTTGCTCCGGCGCGAACTGGTGCAGGTAGTACGCCTGCCTGCGCTCGTCGAACGTCCACGCCGTCCCTTTCGTGAACACCGACGTCCAGTCGTTCGGGATGTCGGTGGCGAGGACGTAGCGCTCGGGATGCTCCTCGAACCAGCGGTGCCGGTTCGAGGTGTGGTTCGGGACGAGGTCGAGCATCACCTCGATCCCGCGCTCTCCCGCCGCGGCGATCAGCTCGTCCAGGTCGGCGAGCGTCCCCAGCTCCGGATGCACGTCGACGTAGTCGGAGACGTCGTAGCCCCAGTCGACGTTCGGGCTCGGCGTGATCGGGCTGAGCCAGACGGTGTCGACACCGAGCGAGCGCAGGTAGTCGAGCTTCGACGTCACGCCGCGCAGGTCGCCGATCCCGTCACCATCCGAGTCGCAGAACGACCGGACGTACACCTGGTAGAGGACGCTCAGCTGATCGACCAGGTGTCGCCGGAGCTCACCAGCGCCTGCAGGTCGCCCGCCCCGCTCTCGGCGGCGCGGTCGAGCTGCGACTGCACGAGCTCGTCGTAGCTCGCACGCTCGACCGCCCGGAACACTCCGAGCGGCACGACGCCGTGCGTCTCGTACGTCACCCGCGACAGCGCGAACGCCGTCGCGAAGTCGTGCTCGTCGTGCGTGATGCCCGTGTCGCCCGCGGGGGATCCGTGCTCGAGGTAGAGACGGTTCTCCTTCTCCTCGCGCACGAAGTCGAAGGCGCCGTCGTTGTAGATGTTGCAGTTCTGGTAGATCTCGACGAACGACGACCCGCGATGCGAAGCGGCGCGGCGCAGGACGCTCGTGAGCCCCTGCTTGTCGGTGTCGATCGCGCGCGCGACGAACGTCGCCTCGGCGCCGAGCGCCAGCGAGAGCGGGTTGAACGGGTAGTCGACCGAGCCGTACGGCGTCGAGCCGGTCACCTTCCCCTGCTCCGACGTCGGCGAGTACTGCCCCTTCGTGAGGCCGTAAATCTGGTTGTTGAACATCAGGATCTTGATGTTCACGTTGCGGCGCAGCGCGTGGATCAGATGATTGCCGCCGATCGAGAGCGCGTCGCCGTCGCCGCTGACCACCCACACCGAGAGGTCGGGCCGAGAGGTTGCGAGACCGGTCGCGATCGCCGGCGCACGCCCGTGGATCGAGTGCATGCCGTACGTCTGCATGTAGTACGGGAAGCGGGCGGCGCAGCCGATGCCGGAGACGAAGACGATCTTCTCGCGCGGCAGTCCGAGCTCGGGCATGAAGCTCTGCATCGCGGCGAGGATGGCGTAGTCGCCGCAGCCCGGGCACCAGCGCACCTCCTGGTCGGACTTGAACTCCTTCGCGGTCAGCTTCAGCTCCGAGGTCACAACATCGCCTCCACCGCGGCGGCGATCTCGCCGGCCTTGAAGGGTTTGCCGGTGACGCGGTTGTAGCCCACCGCATCGACCAGATACTCGGCGCGCACCAGCTTGAGCAGCTGGCCGAGGTTGAGCTCGGGAACGAGCACCCGGTCGTAGCTGCGGAGCACGTGACCCGTGTTCGCCGGGAACGGGTTGAGCCAGCGCAGGTGCGCGTGCGCCACCTTGCCACCGGCGCCGCGCACGCGGCGGACGCCCGCATGCACGGGCCCGTAGGTGCCGCCCCACGAGAGCACGAGCACGTCGGCGCCCTCCTGATGGTCGACCTCGAGGTCCGGCACGCGGACGCCCGCAACCTTCTGCGCACGCAGCTGCGTCATCAGGTCGTGGTTGTCGGGGTCGTACGACACATTGCCGGTCTCGTTCTGCTTCTCGAGGCCGCCGATTCGATGCTCGAGGCCCGGCGTGCCCGGAATCGCCCACGGCCGGGCCAGCGTGTCCGGGTCGCGCTTGTAGGGCAGGAACTCGCTGCCGTCGGCCTCCGCGAACTCGACCTCGATCGGCGCCAGCGCGCTCACGTCCGGCACCTTCCACGGCTCGGCGCCGTTCGCGAGGTACGCGTCGGAGAGCAGGTAGACAGGGGTGCGATAGGTGAGAGCCACCCGGGCCGCCTCGATCGCGGCGTCGAAGCAGTCGCCCGGCGTCGCCGGCGCGATGATCGGAACCGGCGACTCGGAGTTGCGCCCGAAGAGCGCAAGCAGCAGGTCGCCCTGCTCAGGCTTCGTCGGCATGCCGGTCGAAGGTCCGGCGCGCTGCACGTCGATGACGACGAGCGGCAGCTCGAGCGCGACCGCGAGCCCGATCGTCTCGGACTTGAGGACGACGCCCGGGCCTGCCGACGTGGTGACGCCGAGCGCGCCGCCGAAGGACGCCCCGAGTGCAGCGCCGGCGGCGGCGATCTCGTCCTCGGCCTGGAACGTGCGCACGCCGAACGACTTGTGCCGCGCCAGCTCCTCGAGGATCGACGAGGCCGGCGTGATCGGATAGGCGCCGAGGAACAGCGGCAGGCCGGACAGCTTGGACGCTGCGATCAGGCCGTACGAGAGCGCCGAGTTGCCGGTGATCTGGCGGTAGAGGCCCGGCTCGAGCTTCGCGGGCTTGACCTCGTACTGGACGGCGAACGTCTCCGAGGTCTCCCCGAAGTGGTAGCCGGTGTTGAACGCCTTGACGTTGGCCTCGGCGATCGCGGGCCGCTTCGCGAACTTCGCCTGCAGGAACTCGATCGTCGACTCGACCGGCCGTCCGTACAGCCACGACATCAGCCCCAGGGCGAACATGTTCTTCGCGCGCTCCGCCTCGCGCGGCGTGACACCGTCGATCTCCTTGAGCGCGCCGACGGTCATCGTCGTGAGCGGCACGGAATGGACCTGCCAGCCCTCGAGCGAGCCGTCCTCGAGCGGGTTCGCGGCGTAGCCCGCCTTCTGGAGGTTGCGCGAGGTGAACGCGTCCTGGTCGACGATCAGCGTCGCGCCCTTCGGCAGGTCGCGCAGGTTCGTCTTCAGCGCGGCGGGGTTCATCGCGACGAGCACGTCCGGCTGGTCGCCGGGAGTGAGGATGTCGTGGTCTGCGAAGTGCAGCTGGAAGCCCGAGACGCCCGGGAGCGACCCGGCGGGCGCGCGGATCTCGGCCGGGTAGTCGGGGAAGGTCGCGAGGTCGTTGCCGGTGAGTGCGGTCTCCGTCGTGAACCGACCGCCGGTCAGCTGCATCCCGTCGCCGGAGTCGCCGGCGAACCGGATCACGACCGATTCGAGCTGCTCGACCGGCTTGGCCATCCCTGACGCCGACAGTAGCACCGCGGCCAGGCGTGAAATCAGGCCGCGGCTTCGGTCACCGAGGGCGGCGACTCCAGCTCGTGAGCCCCCGATCGGAGCGGCACTTCACGCAGGAGCCAGGTGAGCACGAACGCGAGGATCGAGACCCCCGTCGCGACCAGGAACACCGGATGCAGCGCCGCCGCGACCGCGGCGACGAACGCCTCGTGAGCAGGCGCAGGAAGCTGCCGGATCGCTGCCGGCGAGACCACGTGCGGAACCTGCACGCCGGCGGGCAGCCGCGAGGCGAGCTCGACGTGCAGCCGGTTGGCGAAGATCGTCCCGAACAGGGCGACGCCGATCGACCCGCCCACCTGGCGAAAGAGCGTCGATCCGCTCGTCGCAACGCCGAGCAGGCGGTGCGGCACGGCGTTCTGCACGGCGAGCACGAGCACCTGCATCACCATCCCGAGGCCGAGCCCGAGCACGAACGAGTCGAGCGTCGCCACCCAGAGGCTCGTACCGACCCCGAGGCGCGAGAGCAGGAACATCGCGAGCGCCATCAGCGCTGTGCCCGCGATCGGGAACATCCGGTAGCGCCCGAGCCGCGTGATCAGCTGTCCGCTCGCGATCGAGGTGATCAGCAGGCCCGCCATCAGCGGCGTGAGCTGCAGCCCCGAGCGGGTCGGCGAGGCGCCCTTGGTGACCTGCAGGTACAGGGGGAGGTAGGTGATCGCCCCGAACAGCGCGAACCCGACGATGAAGCCCACCCAGCTCGTCGTGCGGAACGTGTGGTTCCGGAACAGCTCGAGCGGGAGGATCGGCTCGGCGGCGCGCCGCTCCACGGCGACGAACGCCGGCACCAGCACGATCGACGCCGCGATCAGCGACACGATCCGCCACGAGCCCCACGCCCAGGTCGTGCCGCCGAGGCTCGTGAACAGCACGATCGACGCAAGCGCGCCGGCCAGCGCGGCTGCGCCCAGGTAGTCGACCCGGTGTCTCGTGCGGGCCGACGGTGCGTGGAAAGCGGCTGCGATCACGAGCCACGCCACGACTCCGACCGGCACGTTCACGTAGAAGATCCAGCGCCAGGAAAGGTTGTCGACGAAGAAGCCGCCGAGCAGCGGCCCGACGACCGTCGAGACGCCGAACACCGCGCCGAAGTAGCCCTGGTAGCGGCCGCGCTCGCGCGGCGGAATGATGTCCCCGACGACGGCCAGCGTGACGACGATCAGCCCGCCGGCGCCGAGGCCCTGCAGCGCCCGGAAGGCGATCAGCTCGGTCATGCCCTGCGCCAGCCCGCAGAGGGCCGACCCGATCAGGAAGAGCACGATCGCGGCCTGGAGCACGATCTTGCGGCCGTAGAGGTCGCCGAGCTTGCCGTACAACGGGCCGGCGATCGTCGACGCGAGGAGGTATGCGGTGACCACCCAGGAGAGATGGGCGATGCCGCCGAGGTCGCCCACGATCGTCGGCAGCGCGGTCGAGACGATCGTCTGGTCGAGCGATGCGAGCAGGAGGACGAGCATCAGCGCCAGGAAGATCAGGCGCACCTGACCGCGGTGCGTCGGGGAGGCGCTCATCCGCGCACACTAGCAACATGGCGCAACTATTACGCTGTGCAATAATCTGCGCGTGGCCGCCGGCGAACGCGAGACCGAGCTGCTCGAGGTGCTCGGGCGGGTCGTCCGCGGACTCGCCCGGCTGAGCGGCAACCTCGACGAGGGGCCGCCGCTGACGGCGACCCAGCGCCTCTGCCTCTTCGAGGTCTTCGAGACGGAGCCGGTTCGCCTCAGCGATCTCGCCGACCGGCTCGGGGTCAGCGCGCCGACGGCGAGCCGGGCGGTGGACGCGCTCGTCGAGCACGGGCTGCTCGCCAGGACCGCCGACCCCGACGACCGCCGGGCCGTCCGGATCAGCTCGACCGAGCCGGGCCGGGCGCGGATCTCGGAACGAAAGGCACGGGTCCTCGACGCGTTCCTGCCGGCAGCGTCGGCGATGCCGGCGGCCGATCAGGAGCAGCTGATCGAGTTGCTCTCCGGGCTCGCGGACGCGCTGTCCGGCGAGCGCGCCGTCAGCGCCTGACGCGCCCCGGGATCAGACGGCTGCCGCGGCGGCGCCGGCGAGACGACCGTCGCGCATCGCGAGCCGTCGTGGTGCCCGCGCGGCGAGCGAGGCGTCGTGCGTCGCCACGATCACCGTCGAGCCGTGCTCGGCGGCAAGCCCGGCGAGCAGGTCGACGATCTCGGCGCCCGTCGCCGTGTCGAGGTTGCCGGTGGGCTCGTCGGCGAGCACGACGCGCGGCTCGACCGACAGCGCCCGCGCGATCGCGACGCGCTGCTGCTCGCCGCCCGAGAGATGCGGCGGGAGGTGATGCGCCCGCTCGGCGAGCCCGACCTCCTCGAGCATGCGCTCGGCGCCGTCCCGCGCACGTCGTCGACGCCGGTCGGCGCGAGCTTCGCCTCGACGTTCTCGAGCGCCGTCAGGGTCGGGATCAGGTTGAACTGCTGGAAGACGAAGCCGAACGCGCGTGAGCCGCAGCGCGGCGAGCTCGTGGTCCGGCAGGCGCGCCGAGATCGCGGCCTTCGAAGACGACGTCGCCCGCGCTCGGCCGGTCGAGCGCACCGAGCAGCTGCAAGAGCGTGGTCTTGCCCGAGCCGCTCGGGCCCTCGAGCGCGACGAACTCGCCGGCGGTCGATCTCGAGGTCGACGCCGTCGAGCGCTCGCACCGTGGCCGAGCCGCGCTGGAAGAACTTGGCGAGACCGCTGACCCGGTACTGCGGCTGCGCGTCCACTACTCCACCTGCCTCAACGCGTCGGCCGGACGGAGGCGCGCGGCGCGCAGCGCGCCTGCCGTCCCCGCGATCAACCCGCCGAGCAGAGCGAGGGCGAAGCCGATCGCGAGGACGGTCGCGCCCACCGGGGCAGTGAGTGAAACCGTGCTCGTCGCGGTGCGCTGCGTCGCCGAGGCGAGATCGCCGAGCAGGGCCGACGACGCACCGGTCGTCGAGCTGGCCGTGAGCTTCGGCCCGAACGCGTCGATCAGGAGCGCCGCACCCAGCCCGATGCCGAGCCCGAGCACACCGCCGAGGATGCCGGTGGCGAGCGACTCTCCGGCGATCTGACGCACCACCATCCGCTGGGTCCAGCCGAGCGCCTTCAGCGTCCCGAGCTCGCGGACGCGCTTCCCGACCGAGCTGAGCGCCAGGAGGGCCGCGAGCAGGAAGGCGGCGAGCGCCGCCGCCGCGGAGACGGCGAAGCCGAGATCGTGCGAGAGATTGGACGCGTCGACGAGCGAGCCGCTGATCGTGTCGGCGACCTGCTTCGAGCTCGCGACCTGCGCGTTCGGAAGCGCGGCCGAGATCGCCTTCTGCACCGCGCCGACCTGCGAGCTCTTCGCCGCGCGAACGAGCACGACGTTCGCGAGGTTCTTCTCGTTCGCGAGCGTCTGCAGCTGCTTCAGCGGCAGGTAGACGTCGGCGCTCTGTCCGCCGAGCGGCGGCGACACGACGCCGACGACGGTGAAGATCGTCCCGTTGAGGTTCAGCTTCGAGCCGACCTTCAGCGAATGCTTCGCGGCGTAGCTGCCCGAGATCAGCGCTTCACGGCCGCCCGACTTGGCGAGGTAGCGACCTTTCGTCACCTGCGCGGTCGTGACGAGACCCTGCGTCGGATGCGTCTGGTCGACGCCGCCGATCGTGTACGCGGTCGTCTTGATGTTCGTCTGCGGCGGGTTCAGCACCTGCCGGAGCGTCTGCTGCGGGGTCGTGAACTGGGTGCGCAGGCGGCGCAGGCTGGCGGGCAGGCACTTCTCGAAGGCCGCGCGGTTGCCACGGAAGCCGCCGCCCCCGCCGCCGCCTCCGCCGCCGTTGCCGGTGCCGTTGCCGAAGCCGTTGTTGTTGTTGTTCGAGCCGTTGTTGTTGTTGTTGTCGTCCCCGCCTGCTTGGCGAAGCAGGCCTGCATCGCCTGGAACTGGGCGGCGGTCGGCCGTGGGATGTTGCGGTTGATCTGGAAGGTCTGTCGCTGCGTCTTCAGCGTCGCCACGATCTTCGGGACGACGCCCTCCTGGTGCTCGGCGAGCAGGGTCAGCCCGGGGGTGACCTGTGCGACTCCGGGAATCGCGGCGATCTGCGACGCGGCGCTCTGCTTGAACGTCAGCTGCGATCCCGGCAGGAAGAAGTCGTGCACGAAGTGCTGGCCGGGCTTGCCGAGCTTCGACAGGTCGGTGACGACCGACAGGTTCGACTGGATCAGGTCGCGGTTCTGGCCGCCGCCGCCCGGACCGCCGCCGGGTCCGGCGAAGCCGGCGTTCTGTTGCTGCGGCGACAGGGTCACCGTCAGGTCGGTGCCGATGCCGGCCAGCGGGTCGAGCGTCTTCTTCTGCGCGTGGTCGAGCCCACGCGAGAGGCTGGCGATCACGATCACCAGGCCGACGCCCAGGCCCAGCCCGAGCAGCGTCAGGACCGTCCGGGCGCGACGCCGGACCAGTTCGTTACGGAGATAGCGCAGGTAGAACGTGGTCAGATCTCACCACGGGCGCCTGAGAGATCCCTAAGAAGGTTCAGGGTTCGTCACGACGTCAGCCGTCGCGGTGCTTCAACGCCGACTCCGCGCGCTGCGCCTGGTCGAGCGTCAGCTCGCCCGAGCACAACCGTGCGTTCAGGTCGTTCTCGATCCGGTCGACCACCGCCGCCCGCGGGTACGGCTCCGGCCAGAGGTTGCGCGGATCGGTCGGATTGCCCCCGAGCTCGAGGCTGATCAGGTGATCCTCCTGGTACACGGAGGGCGGGCCGCGCAACCCGCGCGCATGCAACTGCGTGCGCTTGAGGTCGTTGGTGTAGGAGGTCGGCGGGCGAACCGTCTTCGTCCAACCCTTCCGGCACACGGTGCTGTGGATGGTCGCCTGCGTCACCGCCGGGTTGACGACGCCGGGCGTGAGCGTCCAGCTGGCACGGAGGACGGCACGCGGCGTCGCGCCGCCGCGTGGCCAGGAGCCGAGCACGACGGCCAGCGCAGCCGCCATGAGGATCAGCTCGACGAGGGGGAATCGCACCATGCAAGCAACGGTACGAATCGCACGCCGGGCCGCAAGGGCGCGCGCCGAGAATTGACAGAGTTGTCGCTATCCGGAGGGGTGAAGCGCGGGCGGCGACCGCTCCCCTGCCGCTCGGAAGGCAGTCGATCCGGCGAGCGCCCACACGACGACGGCGAGCCAGGGGATGCCGATCACATCCGTCTGCAGTCCGAGGAAGAGCAGCGCCGCGAAGGCGGCCGCGAGCCACGGCAGGACGACCAGTCCGCGCAGGAGCACCAGCGACCAGGCGACGAAGAGCAGCCCGCCGAGGACGCCGGTCTCGGCCGCGAGCTCGGTGTAGGTGGACTCGCCCGCTTCGAGCTTGACCTTCGTCCGGGCCGCGGTGACGCCGGCATTGCCGAGCCCGAAGCCCCACGGATGGTGGGTGACGGTGCGGAGGCCGTCGCGCAGGCTCCGCAGATGCTCGCTCGTCGACGCTTCGTTGGCACTCGTCGCGTCGTGGGAGACGCCCGGCGCCGCCTGCGCGTTCTGTTCCTGGATGCGCTGCTCGGCCGCGGTGAGATGGGCCCGCGGCGCGACGTGCGCGTACTCCTTGACGAAGACGAAGCCGACGACCGCCACGAGCACCGCCAACAGCGCCGGAACGGCGCCGCGCCGGAGAACCGCGAGGACGGCGAGCCCGACGACCAACGCGGCGAGACCTGCGCGCGTGTGCGTCCAGAGCAGCGCGGCGAACAGCAGCACCGCGGCGAGCTGCGCCAGGCGGTGTCGCAGCTGCAGCGCCAGGAGCGCGACCAGCAAGAGATACGCAGTCGCGAGCGGCGAGAGGAACGTCGAGGTGAGCCGCCGGAAGACGACATTGTCGCCCTGGTTGTAGATGAAGTTCTCGGGCAGGCCCGACAGACCCTTGTAGGCGAGACCGAGCTGGTGCTCGTACCACCCTCCCGCGTGCCGCCAGAACGACAGCGACACGAGATAGACGTCGAGCAGCCCGACCACCGCCACGCCGACCGCCGTGACGACGACGGTGCGAACGAGCGCGGCGCGCTCCGCCGCGCTGAGCGCGAGCAGGCGGCCGAGCAGGTAGCCCTCGACCGGCAGGAGATCGTGGCGCGCCGCGTAGACGACGCCCGAGTGCGTGGCACCGCCGCCGAGCGCCGACTGCGGGATCACCCCGTAGAGGACGACGAACGCCGCGAACGCGAGCACGAGCCAGTCGCAGAGGTTCGGCCGAAACGCCCGCCCGCGGGAGGACAGGGCCACGGCGACGAGCGCACCCGCGAGCAGCACGTCCTTCCACGCCGCGAGTGCCGAGAGCGCACCGCCCCGCACGCCGGCACGCCACAGCTGCGACATGACGAGGTTGTGCAGCGCCAGGCCGACGACGAGCACGTGCAGCGCCCAGACCGGGCGACGAATGCTCACCGAGGACCGACCGCGATCAACGTCATCACGCGGTTGCGTACCTCCACGCTGTAAGGAAAGAGAGAGGCCAGCTCCCGCGGCCCGAGGAGGTCGAGCGTCGCGTCGAAGCCGCGGGCGCGGATTGCGCGCGTGCGCAGCGAGGGCGGCAGCCAGTGCGCGAACGGGAGCAGCGTGTGAACCTCGATCGGGAAGAAGCGGTTCGGCGTCGTGACGAAGACGCGCCGCGCGACGCGGGCGAGCTCGTGCACGAAGCGGCGCTGACCTTCGCGACCGCCGGCGACGTGCTCGACGACGGCGTTCGAGAACCCGACGTCGAACTCGCCGTCGGCGAACGGCAGGCGCCGCCCGTCGGCGCGGACGACATGCACGGCCGGAAAGGCGGCGCGGAACCGTTCGAGCGCGGTGTCCCCGACTGCCGTGATCTGCTCGGGCCAGGGATAGCGCGCCTCGAAGAAGTTGTCGGTCGAGCCCGCCCCGAAGGGCGCGTCGGTGACGCCGACGTCGAGGACGGTCGTCTCGGGCCCCGGTTGCAGCAGCTCGAAGAACAGGCGCAGCTTCTCCTCACGGCTTCGCAGCGACGTCCACGAGGCGATGCGCTGCACCATCGAGGCGAGGGTACTTCGCCTCTAGGATCGACGCATGGCCGTCGTCGCGGAGTTGAGACCGAAGGGCCCGTACTCGCTTCGGCTCTCCGGCCGCTTCGCGAGCGACCCGACGAGGATCGTGCGGGACGCGACCTACGACGCGACGTTCGCCGTCGACGGGCGTGTCGAACGGGTGTGCGCCGCGCAGCGTCCGGACGGCAGCATCGTCGTCCGGGCGGGTAGCGACGCCGGCGTCGACCACGTCCGGTTCGTGCTCGGCCTCGACGACGACCACTCCGAGCTGCTCCGGCGCTTCGCACGCGACCCGCTGATCGGCGAGGCGACGAAGCGACTTCGCGGCCTCCGGCCCGTCCGCACCGCGACGGTCGCTCACGCGCTGCTCCGCGCGGTCAGCGGCCAGCTGATCCAGGCACGGCGGGCTCGCCAGATCGAGGCGTCCGTGATCCGCGTGAGCACGACCGCCCACGGCGGCCTGCACGCGCCGCCGACCGGTCGCGACCTCTCGCGGCTCTCGCCGGCGGAGCTTCGCCGCCTCGGGCTCGGCACCCGCCGCGCCACGACGCTCGTCAGGCTCTGCCGGTCGCTCGACCTCGAGTCGCTGAAGGCGCAGCCGACCGAGGCGGTCGCGCGGCGGCTCGAGCGCGAGCCCGGCCTCGGGCCGTGGTCGGTCGGCGTCGTGTGCCTGCAGGGCCTCGGCCGGTACGAGCGCGGCCTGGCGCGCGACCTCGGTCTGGTGAAGCTCGTTGCCGCCCTGCACGGCCGTCGGGCCGAGCCGGAGGAGACGGACGAGCTGCTGGCGCCGTACGGGGAATGGGCCGGCCTCGCGAGCGTCTACCTGCTCGCCGCCTTCCACGCCGGTTACATACGCTCTGCCCGTGCCGGCTTCGCCGCCTGAGCTGCGCGTCAGCGACGACCCCGCCGCCGAGGTCGGCGAGCTGCTCGCCGCGCAGGGCGGGCAAGGCGGCTCGATCGTGCTGACGGGCGGCAGCGGGCCTGCTCCGGCCTATCGGCGCGCGGCCGAGCTCGCACCCGACTGGAGCGGCGTCACCGTCTGGTGGGGCGACGAGCGCTGCGTGCCGCCGGAGGACGAGCTCTCGAACTACCGCCTCGCGAAGGAGAACCTGCTCGACCGCCTCGGGCGGCAGCCGGCGGTCGTGCAGCGGATCCGCGGCGAGCTGCAGCCGGCCGACGCGGCCGGCGAGCTCGACCTGGCGCTCGAGGACGCGCAGCTGGACTTCCTCCTGCTCGGGCTCGGTCCAGACGGCCACATCGCGTCGCTGTTCCCCGGCTCGCCGCAGCTCGACGTCGAGGACCGGCGTGCCGTCAGCGGCCCGGCCGGCCTCGAGCCCTGGGTCGACCGGGTGACGATGACCCTGCCGACGCTGCTCGCCGCGCGCCGCATCGTCGTGCTCGTCACCGGGGAGCAGAAGGCCGACGCCGTCGCCGCGGCGTTCGGCGGCGAGATCTCCCGGTCGGTCCCGGCCAGCCTGCTCCGACTCGCCCCGGTTCCGGTCGAGGTCTTTGCAGATCACGCGGCGGCAGCGAGGATAGGCGCATGAAGCCCTCGGCCGAGACCCAGTCCAGCCCCCGGGACGTCCTCGACATCGACAAGCCGGAGCAGCTGAAGGCGCTCGGCCATCCACTTCGGCTGAAGGTGCTCCAGGCGCTCGGCGACTCCGACCGGCCCCTCACCAACCGCGACCTCGCGGAGAAGCTGTCCGTCGACCCGGGCCACCTTCACTTCCACGTTCGGATGCTCCACCGCGCGGGGCTGATCGAGCGGACGCCCGCCGGTGGGCGCGAGAAGCCGTACCGGCCCGTCGCCAAGCACCTGAAGGTCGGGCCCGAGATCCGCGCCGCGGGTCTGGCGAGCGAGCTCCAGTCGGCGCAGCTGCACGAGCTCCAGCGCGGCTTCGACCTCTATGCGGCCAGGGGCGAGTTCCGAAGCGCGCAGGTCCACTCGAAGCTCGACCTGGAGACGGTGCGCCGCCTGCTCGACGAGCTGATCGAGAAGCTGACCGAGCTCGAGGACGAGACGCAGCCGCTGCAGTCGATCACGATCGCGTTCCACCCCGCGATCGAGCAGGGCGAGACCGACTAGAGGGGAAGCACGTGGGAGCGCGGCAGCTCCACGCGCAGCCCGCCGCGTCGTGCGAGTGCCGCCAGCGCGAGCGCGGTGTCCGCGACGGGGACGTCCTCGAGGAACTCGGTGCGGGTCTCGAACGACCGGACAACCGACGCGATCTGCGTGGCGAAGGCGTCCGCGTCGCCGGACGCGAGCGCCGCGAGCGCGGCGGCGACATCTGCGGGAAAGCGCTCGTCCGCACACAGCGAGGCGGCGAGTGGGACGGCCTCGGCGGGACGGCCCGTCGCGAGCAGCGCAAGCACGGCTGCATAGCGACCGATCGGCGACGGGGCGGCTGCTACTCCGGTCTCGAGCGTCCAGGCGGCCGGCCCGTCGAGGGGGAGCTCGTCACCGGCGAGGAGCGTCGCCTTCAGCACGCCGACCGGGCGACCCCAGGAGTCGCCCGACGTTCCGAGGTCCCAGCTCTCGCGCCAGCGGTCGGCGGCTCGAAGCAGCCAGACGGCCGCTTCCGGGGACCCGAGCATCAGCAGCGACAACCCGGCGGCGTACGCGGCGTTGCCGAGCCGCACGACGGCGCGCTCGTCGAGCTCGCCGTGCGGAGCGCCGTAGCGCGCCTGCTTCGCAGCGGCCAGCGCGTGCCAGTCGGTCACGTCGGTTGCCGTCCGAGCAACGCCGAGACGCGAAGCCGCTCGCGGTAGCGGGGACGCAGACGCGCGCGCAGCGCAGCCTCGAACTCCTCACGGCGCTCGCCCACGCGAAGAGGAGAGGCGAACGACGTCGAGTACGCGAAGCCGATCAGCTCGTCGACCGTCCACGTCCGTTCGCTCACCGCCCAGAGCTCGAGCACGTCCGAGAACGCGGACTCCTCGAGCACGAGCTCGTAGCGGACTCCGGGCGCCCGCATCGGGGGCCGCTCGCCGAGCAGCTCGCGGGAGACCTGGAGCACCGTCGAGACCGCCTCGCTCTCGTCGAGCGACTCACCGAGGAGCGCGACCGCGGGGGTCAGGCCGGCGAGCCTCGACATCACGAGTCCCGCGTCGAACCAGTGGAGCGCCCGCCCGATCGTCGCGAGCGAGAACGTCCCCCACGTCTCGTCGATGTCTTCGGCCCTGGCCTCGACGGCCAGCACGTTGTCGGGCGCGGCCCGCCGCAGCTCGTCCAGCATCTCCGGCTCCGAGTCGACGGCGAGTACCTCGCGCACGCGGGCGGCGAGCGGAATCGCGATCGTGCCCGGCCCGCAGCCGAGGTCGAGCAGCCGGGCGTCCTCGTCGAGGCCGGCGGCGTCGGCGAGCTGAGCGAGCAGCTCGGGCGGATAGCCGGGCCGGTAGCGCACGTAGTACGACGCCGTACCGCGAAACATCGACGCGCCATGATCTCGCCTGGCCCGAAGCGGCGCTCGTTGGTGCACCATCCGCCGGAGGATCGGCTATTCTTCGACCTGCGCGACGCGAGAAACCGTTGGTCGCGGGCGCGATCCTTTGAGGAGGCGGCACCGCAGGCGTGCCGCAGGCATTGCAAGAGACGATTACGCATTCTCCGACAGAGTCGGAAGGCGCGGCGGCAAAGCGAGCCGACGCCCTCCGCGCAGAGGCCTGGGCAGGCGAGCCTTTCCTTCGGCCCGACGAGGACCCCGACGTCGTCCTCGCGTCCGGCACCGCCCGCATGCGGGCGCTCGACGACGCGCTCGAGGAGCTCGCGGCCGGCGCACCGGCGCCGTCGAGCGAGTGGAAGGTGCGCTACGCGCTCCTGCTCGGGCTCGAGCGCGTGCTCTCCGAGCGGCCTCCGCACCTGAGCTCGGGGACCGAGCTCCGCCGTCACCAGGTGGACGCGCTCGCCGGGATGCTGACGGAGCTGATCGCCGCGACGCAGAAGGCCGGGCCGAACGGCAACGGCAACGGGACCGCGCTCGACGAGGCGCCGGCGGAGGACGACGACGAGCCGGAGGACGAGCTCGAGCTCGCGAGCGGCGAGCTCGAGGACGAGCCCGAGACGGTGTCGCCGGCGGAGGACCCGGGCGCGGTCCGGCGCTATCGCTTCCGCCATCCCACCGCTTCGGGCAAGACGATCGCCGCGGCGGGGTTCGTCGAGGGGGCACGGACGGAAGGCGTCCTGATCCTCACCCACCGCCGGCTGCTCGTCGACCAGTTCCGCCGCGAGCTGCGCGATCACGGCTACGGCGAGCGGCTGACCGAGGCCGTGCTGACCGGCCACACGGCCGAGCGCGCTCCGAATCCGATCACGATCCAGACCTACGCGTGGTTCGCCCGCCACGTCGGCGAGCTCGACCGCGACGCGTACCAGCTCGTGATCTGCGACGAGGCCCACACCGCACTCGGCGAGAAGACCTCGGCCGCGATTCGCAGCCTCTCCGAGCCGATCTACGTCGGCATGACCGCGACCGAGGAGCTGATCGCCAAGCAGGTGTCCGACGTCTTCCCGGCTTCGGTCGACGACCTGCCGCTCGCGGATGCCGCGCGCCGCGGTCTGATCGCGCCGCTTCGCTGTCTCCGCGTTCCGCCCGTCGCGGCGATCAACCAGGTGCCGATCGTCGGCGGCGACTTCGAGGAACGCGCACTCGCCCAGGCACTCGACCACGAGGCGCTGAACATGGCGGCGGCGACGCTGTACCGCGAGCGCTTCGACGACACACCCGGAATCGTCTACGCGGCCGGCGTCGAGCACGCGTACAACCTCGCGACCGCGTTCCGCGCGGCCGGCATCAAGGCCGAGGCCGTGTCCGGCCGGACGCCGCCGGTGAAGCTCGCCGAGATTCTCGCCGCCTACGAGCGCGGAGAGATCGACGTGCTGATCAACGCGATGCTGCTGGCGGAAGGCTGGAACTCACCGCGCGCGACCGTCGTGATGCATCTCGCGCCGACGGCGTCGAAGCGCGTGTACCAGCAGCGGATCGGCCGCATCATGCGCATGCACCCGCGCAAGGAAGCCGGGATCGTGGTCGACTTCACACCGAAGGCCGCGACGCACAACGACCGCGTCGTCTCACTGCACTCGCTGCTCGGCGCCGACTTCTACCGCGAAGGCGCTCGCGTCACGCCCGCGCCGCGGCGGCGCGTCCAGCGTCGCGCACGCCGGAAGCTCACACCGGCCTCGTGGCTCGTCCCGGTGACGCCGGACGTGCTGCGGCGGCGGATGGTGATCGCCCGCGAGTGGCAGCGCGTCGACCCGAAGTTCCTGGACGAGGACGAGCAGGAGTTCTGGGGCGAGATCGCCGGCCGCCAGCTCCGCTTCGACGAGCGTGCCGCGTTCGTCGAGAAGCTGACGCAGCGCGGCGCGTCGAAGCGCGCGATGGAGACCTTCCTCTCCACCGCAGCCGCGCAGAACGCCAACCGCCGCCTCCGCCTGATCGCTCTCGCCGACCGCGTGTCGATGCGCGTCGAGCGCGCCGACTTCGACGATCTCGTCACGCTCGTGACGCTCGCGCCTCCGTGGGAGAAGGATCGCGCCGCCGGAGTCCGGACGCTGCTGCGCGCGATCGCCGAGAACAAGCCCGACGCGCCGGACCAGATCCTCGGCCGCTGGACGTGGCGGCTCTCCAAGGCGGTACGCAAGCAACTCGACCGCAAGGCGTCACAGGAATACCCGGACGCGAAGCGGCTCCTCGGCGCCCTCGCGAACTCCCGCGGACACCGCCACGAGGAGAACGCGGCCAAGCTGGTGAACGCCGCGCTCGAGATGCCGAAGGACGTGGCGGCGGCGCTGCTCGCGTCGGCCGAGGGCTACACCCCACGCGCGACCCAGCTGCTCGAGGCCGCCCGCGAGCGGCTCGGGACGATCCAGGAGGTCGCCGGCTGGATCGCCGAGAGCCTGCCGCAGCCGAAGACCGGCCCGACCCGCGCCCGTCGCCGCCGGCGCCGGAAGAAGAAGCCCGGCGCACCCGACGCGCAGCAGCAGACCCAGCAGCAGGCCGGCGAAGGCGCCGAGACGCCTCCGCCCGCGGCCGCCGAGGGCGAGCAGCCGCCGCGCAAGCGGCGCCGCCGCCGCCCGAAGAAGGCGGCCGACGCGGACGGCGCAGGCGCACCGGCCCCCGGGGCCGATTCGGTCGCAACCGAAGACGCGGCGTAACAAACCGTTCTCAAAGCCGGTAACGAACTGCCGGTAGAACGGTCGATAGCGCATGCTCCTCCTCCTCGGCATCGGCTTCGTCGCGGGGATCGTCACCGCGATCTCGCCGTGCGTGCTCCCGGTGCTGCCGATCCTGCTGGCCGGGGGCGCGTCCGGACGACGGCCGCTCCGCATCGTCGCGGGCCTGGTCGCGAGCTTCACCGTCTTCACGCTGTTCGCGTCGTGGCTCCTCGACCAGGTCGGCCTGCCGCAGGACTTCCTGCGCAACCTCGCGATCGTGCTGCTGTTCGTCACGGCGGCGACGCTGCTCGTCCCGCGCGCGGCGCTGCTGCTCGAGCGGCCGCTCGCAGCCTTCTCGCGCTTCCGTCCGGCGAACGTCGGCGGGGGATTCGTGTTCGGCGCCACGCTCGGCCTCGTCTTCGTGCCGTGCGCCGGGCCGGTGCTCGCCACGGTGACGGTCGTCGCAGCGAAGAACCAGGTGGGGTTCCGCGCGATCCTCCTCACGCTCGCGTACGCGATCGGCGCGGCGGTGCCGATGCTCGCGATCGCGCTGGGCGGTCGGAGTGCGGCCGCGAGCGTGCGCCGGCGCGCAGCGTCCCTCCGGCTCGCGTCGGGCGCCGTGATCGGGCTCGTCGCGCTCGGCCTCGTGTTCCACCTGGACGACCACCTGGCGAGGCTGACACCCGGGTACACGACGTTCTTCCAGAACAGGATCGAGGACAGCTCGAGCGCGAAGCGCGAGTTGGCCAAGGTGCGCGGCGGGGGGACGGCTCTCGCGGCCGTGCAGACGGCCTCCGGCCTGCCGGACTACGGTGTCGCCCCGCCGCTGCATGCGGACGGAGCGTGGATCAACAGCCCGCCGCTGACGCTCGATCAGTTGCGCGGGAAGGTGGTGCTGATCGACTTCTGGACGTACTCGTGCATCAATTGCCTGCGGACGTTGCCGCACCTGAAAGCCTGGTACGCGGCCTATCACGCCAAGGGGCTCGTGATCGTCGGCGTCCACACGCCCGAGTTCGCCTTCGAGCACGTGGCCTCGAACGTGCAGGCGGCGGTCAAGCGGCTCGGCATCCTGTACCCGGTCGTGCAGGACAACCGTTACAAGACCTGGGACAACTACGCGAACCAGTACTGGCCCGCCGAGTACCTGATCGACCGGTCGGGGCACATCCGCCACACCCACTTCGGCGAGGGCGAGTACGGGCAGACGGAGCAGCTGATCCGCCGCCTGCTCGACGTCCGCGGACCGAGCGCGCGGCGCGTCGCCGACACGACGCCGACCGAGCTGCTCACACCGGAGACGTATCTCGGCTACGCGCGCATCGCGAACTACACCGGCTCGGCGATCGGCTACGGCCGCTCGACCGCCTACCACCCGGCGGTGCGGCTGCCGCAGAACGAGCTGACGTACGGCGGCACGTGGCGCGTCGGCCCGCAGCAGATCGTGGCGGGCCCGGGTGCGTTCCTGAGGCTGCACTTCCACGCGAAGAACGTCTACGTCGTGCTGGGCGGCCGCGGCACGGTTCGAGCGCTCGTCGACGGCAAGCCACTCACGACGCTGCGCGTCGACGCGTACAAGCTCTACACGGTGCGCGCCTCGAACACGGTCGCCGACGCGACGCTCGAGCTGCGCTTCTCACCCGGCGTGCGCGGCTATTCGTTCACGTTCGGCTAGGCCGGATCCGCGCTACTGCTCGCGGGCGACGTCGTCGTCGCCGCCGATGCCGTTCTCGCGCTCGCGGAGGAACCGCGTCAGCTCGGCGGCCAGCGCGTCGCCCGACGGGATCTCGAGCTCGGCGGCGAGCTCGTCGACGCGGCGCTCGAGCTCCTCGACGTACGTCGCCGTCTCGGCGTCCGAGGCCACTGCCTCGCTCACCTGCTGCGCGTAGGCGTCGCACGCCTCGTCGAGCTCGCTCGTGTCGACGTCGGCGTGGAGAAGGCCCGCGAGGCGGTCGACCAGCGCCTTGGCCGCCCTCGGTGACGGCGTCAGCGAGACGTAGTGTGGGACCGCGGCCCAGAGGCTCGCGGAGGCGAGGCCGGCGCGCGCGCAGCCGTCGTGCAGCACGCCGACGATGCCCGTCGGGCCTTCGTACCGCGACGCCTGCAGACCGAGCTCGTCGATCAGCTGCGGATCGGTGGCGCTGCCCGTCACCGGGGCGGGCCGTGTGTGCGGGACGTCGGCGAGCAGCGAGCCGAGCGTGATCACGAGCTCGACCGAGAACTGCTGCACGACATCGGTCACCAGGCTTGCGAAGGAACGCCAGCGCACGTTCGGCTCGACGCCGAGCAGGATGATCGCGTCGCGGCCGGCTCCGGGGAGCGGCGCGAACAGGAAATGGTTCTCGGGCCAGTCGATCCGCCGCGTCTCGCCGTCGACCAGCGACACCGTCGGGCGTGTCACCTGGAAGTCGTAGAACCCCTCCGGGTCGATCTCCGCGAACCGGCGCGCGGCCCAGGCGCGCGCGAGGAACGCGCCGGCCAGCGATGCGCCCTGGCCGCCGTCGTTCCAGCCGCGGAACGCGGCGATCAGGACGGGACGCTCGAGCTGCGGCCGCTCGTCGATGCGAAGCTCGTCCGCCATCGAACCATCCTACGCGGGTCGCTGCGGCCGCCAGAGCGCGAACACGACCGCCGTCGCCACCGCCCACACGGTCGTCGCCGCCGTCACGTGCGCGAGGACGAGCCACCAGGGCAGATGCGTGCGGTACTGAATCTCGCCGATAGCCATCTGGACGGCGAGCAGCCCGAGCAGGACCAGCGCACCGCGAACGTGCCGGCTGCGCCTGCGCACGAGCGTGTAGAGCAGCACCGCGAACGACACCCCGAACACCGCGGTCGCCCGCACGTGCCAGTACACCGCCGGTTCGAACGACCAGAGCCTCCGTACCACCGCGCTGCCGGGGTGCGGCCCCGACGCGGTTGCGAGCGTTCCGCTGACGATCAACACGCACGCGGAGACCCACACGAGCACCGCGCCCGCCTGGATCCACTCCGGCACGCGATCGAGCGCGCGCGGCTGCATCTCCACCGCGAGGGCGACGCCGACGGTCAGCACGACCACGGAGAGCAGGAAGTGCGAGAGCACGAGCCACGGGTTCAGGTGGTAGTGGATCGTGATCGCGCCGAGCGGCGCCTGCGCGAGCGCACCGACGAACACGAACAGCGCCGCCCGGCGGGCCCCCTTGGCCGCACGAGCGAGGCGGGCGCCGACCAGCGTCGCCAGCGTCACGACGATCGTGAAGAAGGCGACCACGCGATTGCCGAACTCGATGTAGCTGTGGTAGCTCCGCGGCTCGAAGTGATGAGGCTGGCACCCGGGCCAGTGCTCGCAGCCGAGCCCCGAGCCTGTGAGCCGCACGGTCGCACCGGTCGCGACGATCACGACGAGCATGACGGCGTTCAGCAGCGTCAGCCGGCGAAACGCAACCGGCGAGACCGCGAAGCTGCGCGCGCGACGGAGCGGCTGCGCGCGGACGCTCATCGCGATGAACTGTAGTCAGGCCAGGACGACGCCGGAGCCTGCTTCGACAGCGCCGATGCGGGCGAGGAACAGGCCCGCCCGGGCGAACTCGGCCTCGAGCGAGGGGCCGCGGTCGCGGGGCAGCGCCACCAGCAGCCCGCCGGCCGTCTGCGGGTCGTGGGCGAGCTCGACCAGCTCGGCGGGAACGCCGTCGTGCTCGAGCTCGGCGAACTGGCGATTCGCGCGCGTCCCGGCCGTCGTGACACCGGCACGCGCCGCTTCGATCGCTCCGTCGAGCGCGGGCAGCGCGCCGGCATCGAGGCGAACGCGCACTCCACTCCGCACCGCGAGCTCGTGCACGTGCCCAGCGAGGCCGAATCCGGTGACGTCGGTGACCGCGCTCGGACCGACCCGCCGCACGAGGTCGGCCGCATCGCCGTTCAGCGTCCGCATCCAGCCGATCGCCTCGTCCAGCCGTGCGAGACCGCGCTTGGCGCCGCCGAGCACGAGCGCGGTGCCGAGCGGCTTCGTCACGTACAGCGCATCTCCCGGCGCGGCGCCGGCCTTGGTCCAGATCCCGTCCGGGCTGACGGTGCCGACGACGGCGAGCCCGTACTTCGGCTCGGCGTCGCGGATCGTGTGACCGCCCGCGAGGATCGCACCGGCCCGGCGCACCTGCGCGTCGGCGCCGTCGAAGATCGCCCGCACGGTCGCCGTCTCGAGCTCCTCGGGCAGCGCGGCCACCGAGAGAGCGAGCAGCGGCGAGCCGCCCATCGCGAAGACGTCGTTGAGCGCGTTCGTCGCGGCGATCGCGCCGAAGTCGTACGGATCGTCGACGATCGGCGGGAAGAAGTCGATCGTGAAGACGAGCGCGCGGTCGTCGTCGAGCCGGTACACCGCCGCGTCGTCGCTCGGATCGAGCCCGACCAGCAGATCCTCGGCCTCGGCAGGGACGAACCCACGCAGCAGCTCGTCGAGCCGGGCCGCCGAGTACTTCGCGGCGCAGCCGCCGGCCGTCGCAAGCTCCGTCAGCTTCATGCCCGGACTGTAGATGGTTGATCGACAATTGCTGTCGTCGCGGGGAGGGTCTGCACCAAACAGTGTGATCGACTCGACCGGGGCCAAGGCCGGTTGGCCTTGGTGCCGGGCGAGGCGGCCGCAATGCGCCGTGTGTAGGCCCCCATCCGTGACGGCAATGAATTGTCGATCAGCCATCTAGGCCCGGAAACGAGCGACGGCGGCCGATGGGGACCGCCGTCGCGAGGGGAGAGGAACGACGTACGCATTGCTGATTCGCGGCGCAGCGTCGATCTCCTTTAGGGTCGGCACCCGTGCGCAGTGCGATCGTCACCGGCGGCTCGTCGGGCATCGGCCTCGCGATCGCCCGCATGCTGCGCGACGAGGGCTTCGACGTGACGCTCGCGTCGCGCACGCGCGAGAAGGTCGAGGCCGCCGCGGCGGAGCTGGGCGCGCACGCGGTGCAGGCCGACCTGTCCCGCGAGGAGGACTGCATCCGCATCGTCGCGGAGCACCGGGAGCGGGTCGGCGGCCTGGACGTGCTCGTGAACTCGGGCGGCGTGGGCATCGCGGGAACGGTCGAGGACCTCGTCACCAAGCACGTCGACCTCCAGCTCGGCGTGAACCTGCGCGGCCTCCTGCTCGTCACCCGCGAGGCGATTCCGCTGCTCAAGGAATCCCGCGGCCTCGTCGTCAACGTCGCGTCGATCGCCGGCACGACGGCGACGCCCGGCCTCACCGTCTACGGTGCGACCAAGGCCGCGGTGATCGCGCTCACCCGTTCGTTGAACGCCGAGCTCGACGGGGACGGCGTGCGCGCGATCGCGCTGTGCCCGGGCTTCGTCGACACCGCGATGGCCCAGTGGTCGGGCCTGGCGGCGGACGAGATGATCCAGCCCGAGGACTGCGCCGAGATCGTGCGCATGTGCCTGCGCCTGTCCCCACGCGCGCGGATTCCGGCAGTCGTGGTCGAGCGCGTCGGTTCGTCAGCCGGCGTCGGCTAGCGCGTCGAGCTCGAGAAGAAGAGCCTCGCCCTGCTCGCGGACGCGTGGCGCGATTCCGCGGCGGCGGCGGTGGCTGTCACGTGAACGTTGTGCCGGCTCCCCACTGGCACGAACGTCGTTTTCGCCCGTCACTCCTACAGTGGCCCGTCCCAGAAGCCCATCCCACCGTGAAAGGACCCTGCAACTCCGGCGAGCAACGACAGCGCGAAGACGATCGCGCCGCGGCGGCGGAGCAGCAAGGCGAGCTTGGTTGCCACAGAGAACACCTCCTTTCAGAACCGGAAGTCCTGGAGCGCTTCCGCAGCACGGCGGTACAGCACCGCAGCCCTGCGCTCGTCGCCCCTCGTCGTCGCCAGGTCGCCCTGGGCGATCCACGCTGCGGCCCGATGGGACGCAGACGAAAGTTGTGAGAGCCGCTGCTCGGCGTCGGCGAGCGCTGCGTCCGCGTCGTCGAGCCGCCCCTGGGCGAGCAGCGAGCGGCCGAGGACGAGCTGCGCGTTGCCGGCCTCGTCGAGCATGTCCTCGCGATCGCCGATCAGCTCGAGCGCGTGGAGCGCCTGCTCCTCCGCCCGCTTCGCGTCGCCGGTGCGCAGGTGCACCTGCGCGAGCGAGGAGATCGCCTTCGCGGCGTCGTCGTCGCGGCCGATCTCGAGCGCGACCGCAAACGCGTTCTTGAGCCGGTCGACGGCCTGCTCGGGCTTGCCGAGCAGGAACTCGAGGCCGCCGAGGTTGTTCAGCAGCCGGCCGACGTTCGCCCGGTCGGCGAGCTCCTCGTACTGGCTCTTCGCCTTCTCGGCGTAGGTCCGGGCGAGCACCCAGTGCCCGTCGCGCTCGGCGAGCACCGACGCCTGGAAGTACGCCTGTCCGAGCGCGCGCCGGTCGTGCAGCGCCTCGGCCAGCTCGAGCGCGCGCTCGACGTCCTCGCGCGCCGCCTCGAAGTCCCGCTGGCGGCGGTAGCAGCGCGAGCGCCAGGCGAAGATGTTGAGCCGGAGCTGGTCGCAGGGCAGGCCGGACCGCTCCGCCAGGGCGAGCGCCTCGTCGAAGAGGGCGACCGCCGTGGCGATGCTCTGCAGGAGGCAGCGACAGACACCGAGCCGGTAGATGACGTCCGCACGGTCGAGATCGGTGAACTCCGGACGCTCGACCAGGGCGCGAGACTCGCCGAGCCGGGCGAGCCCGGCCTTGACGTCGCCGGTCTGGGCGAGCGCGATCCCCTCGCCGTTCAGCGCGCGCACGTGCAGCTCGACGGCGCCCGTGCCGAGCACGGCAGGCAGGGCCTTCGCGTACTCGGCAAGGGCGTCGTCGTAGCTGTGCTCGCCGAGGAGCGCCTCGGCGCGGGCCAGAATCGTCTCGGCGCGCGCCCGCTCGTCGGCGGAGACGCCGCTCTCGAGGAACGAGGCGTCGACCCCGAGCCGGAGCGCGAGCCAGCCGATCGTGTCGTCCGTCGGGCGCGTCTTGCCGCGCTCGATCTGCGAGATGTACTCCTTGGAGAAGCGGTCGCCGGCGAGCTGGCTCTGCGTGAGCCCGGCTCCGACCCGCAACTGGCGCAGCCGCTCCCCGAGCCGCGGCGTGCGCGGCGTCCCGGTGCGGTGCGGTGCGGTGCTCTTCGAGGTCATAGGCGGGCGGCGAGCCATCCGAGCGCACAGTCTCGCCGATACTTCACTCGGTTGCAATGCCCCCTTTGGGACATCCCCCAAAAAGGGGATAAAGAGGCCGATCTTCGGTGAAGTAAGCCGGTTCTCGTTCACTTGACCGAGGTACTTGACAGACAGGCCGATCGCTCGTAGAGTGCGTCCACCTTGCACCGAAGCCGACGCCAGGTCGACGTGCAGGGGGAGCGCCAGTAGGGCGTGCCAACCGGGAACAGACGTCTGGGCCGCAGAGCCGTCTGATTCCGGAAGCGCCCGAAGCGGGCGCACCGCCTGACCAGAGAAGGCCCCGGGTGCCGCAGCCGGGGCCTTCTCTTCGTCTAGCCGACGGTTCCCGGTCAGGTGTGGAGCCAGCGGCGCCGCTCGTGCCGCACCCGCTCGAGATCGCCCCCGAGCAGGCCGCCGAGCCTGTGGTCGATCGTGGCCAGAAGCCCACCGGCCACGAAGATCCAGGCCTCGGCCCGGGCGTCACGGTCGGCGGCCAGGACGCCGCGCGCCTGCCCGTCGACGATCAGGCCCGCGACGAACTCGTGCACCTCGCGGATCTGCCCGCGGAGCGCCTTCGCGATCACGGGATCGTCGCCGGCCTCGTTCAGCGCCTGGATCCAGAGGTCGATCAGCCGGAGCTTCGTGCGCTTGGCCATGAACGCGTCCCCGACGGCGCCGAGGCACGTCTCCGGGCTCTCGGCCACGGCGAGCTCGGCCAGCTCGCGGAGCGACCGCCACGCCTCGTCGAGGCACGCGAGGTAGAGGTCGCGCTTGGAGCCGAAGTGACGGTAGAGGATCGGCTCCGAGATGCCGGCCTCGCGGGCGATCTCCGCGGTCGTCGCGCCGCGGTAGCTCGACTTGGCGAAGACGCCGCAGGCGGTGTCGAGCACCGCCTGCCGCCGGGCGTCGGCGGTCAGCCGCTGCCTCGTCTGGGTCACGCGGCCTCGACGGACAGCTGCTCGGCCGACTCGTGCTTGTGCTCGATCTTCCGGATCGCCACCGTGGCGACGAGCGCCCCCGCCAGCGCGAGCAGCGAGCCGACGCGCAGCGCGTCGTGGAAGCCTCGCAGGAAGGCGTCGGACCGGGTGGCGCCGGACTTCAGCGCGGACTCGGTGGCGGAGGCGACGATCGCCCCCATCACCGCGATCCCGAGCGACCCGCCGACCTGGCGCATCGAGTTCAGCACCGCGGAGCCGACGCCGGCCTTGTCGACCGAGACGGCGCTCATCGCCGCAGCCGTCGTCGGCGTCATCGTCAGGCCCATCCCGACGCCGCCGGTCAGGAGCCCGGGCAGGAGCGCCCAGAAGCTCTCACGACCGCCGAGGGTCGAGTAGTAGAAGAGCATCACCGCGAGCAGCGTCATGCCGCCGCCCACGAGCCAGCGCGAGCCGAAGCGGTCGGAGAGGCGGCCGGCCTGCGGCGCGAGCAGGATGATCAGCACGGTCATCGGAAGGAACGACGCGCCCGCCATCACGGGCGAGTAGCCGAGCACCGTCTGCATGTAGATCGAGACGTAGAAGAACGTCCCGAACATCGCCAGGCCGACGAACAGCATCGCGATGTTCGCGCCGCTGAAGGTGCGGTTGCGGAAGAGCCCCACCTCGAGCATCGGCAGCCGCTGGTGCAGCTCGAGCAGCACGAAAGCGACGAGCGCGACGGCGGCGACGGAGAACGCACCGACGATCTGCCAGGACGTCCAGCCGTAGCGGTTCCCCTCGATGAACGCGAAGGTCAGCGAGAACAGCCCGATCCCGGAGGCGACGAGGCCGGGCACGTCGGGGCGCTGCTCGTGCGATGTGTCGCGCGACTCCTCGATCAGGAGCGGCGCCGTCAGCAGCCCGACGATCCCGATCGGCACGTTGATGAAGAAGATCCAGTTCCAGTTGACGTGCTCGGTGAGGATGCCGCCGACCAGCGGGCCGATCGCGAGCGCCATCGCCGAGACGCCGGCCCAGATGCCGATCGCCGTTCCCCGCTGGCGCGGCGGGAAGGTCGCGGCGATGATCGAGAGCGTCGCCGGGTTCATCAGCGCACCGCCGAGACCCTGGACGACGCGTGCGCCGATCAGCACGCCGCCGCTCGTCGAGAGGCCGCAGACGAGCGAGGCAGCCGTGAAGACGACGAGACCGGTCATGAAGACCAGGCGCCGGCCGAGCAGGTCGGCCAGCTTGCCGCCGGTGAGCATGAAGGCCGCGAAGGTGAGCGCGTAGCCCGCCACGACCCATTCGAGCCCCGACAGAGACATGCCGAGCGAATGCCGGATCGACGGCAGCGCGACGTTCACCACCGTGTTGTCGAGCATGATCATGAACAGCCCGACCGAGACGGCAGCGAGCGTCCACCACTTCTTGTTCTCCGGCGTCACCAGGCCCTGCTTCATCCGAACGACCTCCGATCGCAAGTTAGCGGGCGCTAAGTTAGCAGACGCTAACCTGGCCGTGCGCCGCGTACGCTTCGCCGCGTGAGCGACCCCGGAATCGTGTGGCAGCCCGACGCCGCGACCGTCGAGCACGCCAACGTGACTCGGCTGCTGCGGCGCGCCGGAGCCCCGGACTACGACGCGCTCGTCCGGCGCTCGTGCGCCGACCCCGAGTGGTTCTGGCCGCTCGTCGTCGAGGACCTCGGGCTCGAGTTCTCGCAACCGTGGGACCGCGTGCTCGACGAGTCGCGTGGGCCCGAGTGGGCGACGTGGTTCGTCGGCGGACGAACGTCGATCGCCCACAACTGCGTGCACCGCTGGGCCGCGCGGACCCCCGACGCCGTCGCGGCCGTCGGCCTCGGCGAGGACGGCTCGCGCCGGGAGGTCACGTTCAGCGCGCTCTCACGCGACGTGTCCCGCCTGGCGGAAGAGCTGGCCGCGCTCGGCGTCGAGCCCGGCGACCGGGTCGCGATCTTCCTGCCGATGTCGCCGGAGGTCGCCGTCGCCTCGCACGCGATCGCCCACCTCGGGGCGATCCAGGTTCCCGTCTTCTCCGGGTTCGCCGCGCCCGCGGTCGCGCAGCGTCTCCAGGCCAGCGGCGCGAAGGTCGTGATCACGCAGCGCCAGTCGTCGCGACGCGGCCGCACGGTGCCGATGCTCGAGATCCTCGAGCAGGCGCTCGAGGAGTCGCCCGGCGTCGAGCACGTCGTGCTCGCGCCGTTCGCGCTCGACGACCGTCCGGGGACGCTGCCCGCGCTCGAGGTCGACTCGGAGACCCCGTACCTGCTGACCTACACCTCCGGCACGACCGGTGCGCCGAAGGGGGTCGTCCACGTCCAGGGCGGCTTCCTCGTCTCGATCGCCCGCGAGGCCGCGTACCAGGCGGACGTCCACGAGGGCGACGTCATGCACTTCGTCACCGACCTGGGCTGGATCATGGGCCCGTGGACGCTCGTCGGGGCCGGCGCGCTCGGCGCCACGATCGTCTTCGCCGAAGGCGCACCCGACTGGCCGACGCCGGACCGGCTGTGGCGCACGGTCGAGGCGGAGCGCGTCACGTCGCTCGGGCTCTCGCCGACGCTCGTCCGGGCGCTCGTCCCGCACGGCGTCCCGGCGGCCGACCTGTCGAGCCTCAGCACGTTCGTCACGACCGGCGAGCCCTGGAACCCCGAGCCGTACCGCTGGCTGTTCGAGGACGTCGGCCGCTCGCGGGTGCCGGTGATCAACTGCTCGGGCGGCACGGAGGTCGGAGCCTGCTTCCTCTCGCCGACCGTCGTCGGGCCGATCAAGGCCTGCTCCCTCGGCGGGCCGGCGCTCGGGATGGCGATGGACGTGGTCGACCCGGACGGCGCGTCGCTGGTCGGCACGGGCGAGGTCGGCGAGCTCGTCTGCAGGCGGCCGTTCCCCGGCATGACCCGCGGCTTCTGGCGCGACCCGCAGAAGTACCTCGACACGTACTGGTCGCGCCTCCCGGGCGTGTGGGTGCACGGCGACTGGGCGTCGGCCGACGCCGACGGCTTCTGGTTCCTGCACGGCCGCTCCGACGACACGCTCAACATCGCCGGCAAGCGCATCGGGCCGGCGGAGCTCGAATCCGCCGCGATCGGGCATCCGGCGGTGCGCGAGGCCGCGGCGATCGGCGTCCCCCACCCGGTGAAGGGCGAGACGTCGTGGATCTTCTGCTGCCTGCTTCCGGGCGCGGTGCCGAGCGAGTCGCTCGAGCGCGAGATCGCCGGAGCCGTCGCGGACCAGCTCGGCAAGGCGTTCGCCCCGGGCCGCGTGCTCTTCGTCGACGCGCTGCCGAAGACCCGCTCGGCGAAGATCGTCCGCCGCGCCGTCCGGGCGACGGCGCTCGGCTCCGACCCCGGCGACCTCTCGTCGCTCGAGAACCCGGAGTCGCTCGCCGCGATCGCGGCGGCCGTCGGCTAGAAGTCGTCAGCGCGGCTCGATCCAGATCGCCTCGCCGACGCCGAGCAGCTCGCCCGCGTCGGTGTAGAGCGCCGTCGCGGCGCCGTGCTTGCGCCCCTCCCCGCCGAGCGCGCGCCCGACGACCACGCACCGCTCCCCCGCGGCCGGGACGCGCCCCACCCGGACGGCCAGACGGCCGAGCACGACGGTGCCCCGCCGCGTGGCCATGACGGCGTAGGCGCCCGGGCAGTCGAGCGCCGCCCAGACGAACTCGAAGCCGACCGAGTCCTCGCGCACCGTCCAGGTCGCGGCGACGACATCCGTGCCCGCGACCGGCGCGGCGTGGACGTGCAGCGCGTCGTCGCCGCGCGCATGGCCGCAGACGAAGCACTCGGGAAAGGGCGAGGAGAGGTCCGGCTGCTCGGCCGCCGCTGCGTCCGACCAGGCGACGGCGGCCGGCGGCTCGACACCGACCGTCGCCGCGGCCACCTCGGCGACGAGCGCATCGCCCGCCCACACCGAGCCGCCGTCGACGCTGAGCGCGGTCTCGAGCGGCGGCGGCAGCCGGAGGGTCACCACCCGCTCGCCGCCGCCGGCCGCTGCCGCGATCGCACCGGCGCTGTAGCCGCCGTTGCCGGACTCGGCCGGGCCCCGGAAGCGATGGGCGATCTCGACGTCCATACTGGCTGCAGTATGCGGCCGAACGCGATCCGCTCGCTGCTCATCGCGACGCTTCTCCTCGCAGGCGTGCTGAGCGTCGTCGGCAAGAAGACCTCGTCGCCCTTCGTCGGCTGGCTGTCGTTCGCGGTGTTCCTGGTGGCGGTCTTCTTCTACTTCCAGTGGCGCCGCGCCCTGCACAATGTCCGTAAGGGCAATGAGGCTCGCATTCGCACAGATCAATAGCGTCGTCGGCGACATCGACGGCAACGCCGCGAGGATCACGGAGTGGCTCGGCCGCGCGCAGGCGGAGCACGCCGACCTGGCGCTCTTTCCCGAGCTCGCCGTCACCGGCTACCCCGCGGAGGACCTGCTCCTGCGCCCGGGGTTCGTCCGCGCCGCGCGCGCCGCGGTGGAGGAGATCGCCCGGCACGCGCGCGGCATCACCGCGCTCGTCGGCGCGCCCCACCTCGACGCCGACCTCTTCAACGGCTGCTTCGTGCTGGCGCACGGCGAGATCCGCAGCGTCTACCGCAAGCGCTACCTCCCGAACTACGGCGTGTTCGATGAGGACCGCTACTTCGCCCCCGGCAACGACCTGACGCTGCTCCGGTTCGGCGACGTCCTCGTCGGTCCGACCGTCTGCGAGGACCTCTGGCAGCCGGGGCCCCCGGCGACCGACCTCGCCCTCGCCGGCGCGCAGCTGATCGCCAACATCTCGGCGTCGCCGTTCCACGTCGGCAAGGACCGCGAGCGTGAGGAGATGCTGCAGGTTCGCGCGCGCGACAACACGTGCTTCGTCGCGCTCTGCAACGCGGTCGGCGGCCAGGACGAGCTGATCTTCGACGGTCACTCCGTGCTGATCGACGACGACGGGCAGGTGCTGGCGCGCGCCGCCGGCTTCGAGGAGGAGCTGCTCGTCGTCGACGTCGACCCTGTCTCGGCGATCGGCAGGCGGCTCCGCGACGTGCGCCGCCGCGCCCTGGCGCGCGGCCGCCGGCCACGCGAGGTCCAGGTCGTCGAGCTCGCGGCTGTCGCGACGCACGCCGACGTGCGTCACCCCGAGCCGAAGCCGCAGGTGGACGACCTCGAGCAGATGCGGCTCGCGCTCGAGCTCGGGCTGCGCGACTACGTGGGGAAGAACGGCTTCGGCGACGTCGTGCTCGGCGTCTCGGGAGGGATCGACTCGGCACTGACGGCGGCGCTCTGCGCCGAGGCGCTGGGCGCGGAGCGCGTCCACTGCGTCTCGATGCCGTCCCGCTACTCGTCGGGCGGGACACGCGACGACGCTCGACGGTTGGCCGAGACGCTCGGAACGGACTACCGCGAGATTGCGATCGAGCCGATGGTCGAGGCGTACGACGCTGCGCTCGCCGAGCACTTCGCCGGCCGCGACAGCGACCTGACCGAGGAGAACCTGCAGGCGCGAATCCGCGGGACGCTGCTGATGGCGCTGTCGAACAAGTTCGGCTGGCTCGTGATCGCGACCGGCAACAAATCGGAGCTGTCGGTCGGGTACTCGACGCTGTACGGCGACCTCGCAGGTGGCTTCGCGCTGATCAAGGACGTCTACAAGACGGATGTGTTCCGGCTGAGCAGGCGGTTGAACGAGCGCGCCGGCCGGGAGCTGATCCCGCAGTCGATCATCGACCGCGCGCCGAGCGCCGAGCTGCGGGCCGACCAGCGCGACGAAGACTCGCTGCCGCCGTACCCGAAGCTCGACCGGGTGCTCGAGGCGTACGTCGAGCTCGACCGCTCGCGCGAGGAGCTCTCGAGCGACGGCTTCGACCGCGACGTCGTCGAGCGCGCGATCGCGCTGGTCGACCGCGCCGAGTACAAGCGCCGCCAGGCGCCGCCGGGCGTCAAGCTGCGCCCGAAGGCGTTCGGCCGCGACCGCCGCACGCCGATCACCAACCGCTGGCAGAACTGAACCCGTCCGCCCCGTTGCGCCCGCGCTGAGCTAGCCGGCGAGCCGGGCGAGCGCGACGCCGAGCACCGGCACGGCCAGCGTCAGGGCGTAGCTCGTCCAGCCGACGACGACCAGCCGTAGACGCGTCCGCTGCGGCCGACCTTCGCGGATCTCCCTCTGCAGCCGCGGGCCGAGCACGAAGTTGTGCAGGTACGAGACCGCGACCAGGCAGACCGCGAGCGCGACCTTCGTCCAGAAGACGATCTGGAACGCGGGCCGGTGCTCCCAGTCGCGCGCGGCGAGCGACACGCCGGTGAGCGCCGCGACGAGGAGCGCGCCGTACCCGAGCGGCCGCCAGCGCTGGCCGAGCTCGCGCAGCGCGCGGCCGCGGCCGGGCTCGTCGAGCGTGCGGATCGCCGGAACGCCCACGAAGACCAGCGCCGTCGAGCCGCCGACCCACACGGCCGCGGCCAGGAGATGCACGGCGACGAGGACGCCCTCCACCCGCGGCAGGCTAGATGGGCGCTCGGTCGAGCGGTCGGCCGGCTCAGCCGACCGGCGTGGGGCTCGCGGGCGCCTTCACGCGCGCCGCGCCGGACCGCCAGGAGGCAATCGCACACGCGGCGGCGAGGCAGCCCACGCCCCAGCCGATCTGGCCGTGGTCGGCGAAGCCGAGCCCGAGCAGCAGGTCGAACACGATCAGGCAGAGGAGCCCGAGCTCCGTCCGCGAGAACCGCGCCACCCGCCCATTGGCTGCTCGAGCCTCGGCATCGTGACCGCCGGCCTGAGCAACTTCCGCCCTCGCCCCAACGAGGCCGAAGTTGCCGGGGACGCTCACGTCAGGCGATCCCGTCAGGTCGCTGCCTGCGGCCGGCCCCTCCGGACCGCGGCGGCGATCGAACACGAGTGCCTGGTTCAGCGTCACCTCTCGGATCCTGCGTGAACGCCGCACGCTGGGCGTCGTCCGGAGGGGCGATTCTCGGGTCGTTCTCAGGGACGACTTGCGCGGACGAGGCCGGCGAGCTCGCCCGGGACGACGACCTCGTCCGTTCGCTCGAGCTCGTCGAGCGTCCACCAGCGCACGTCGGTGACGCCCTCGGCGCGGACGTCGATCGTCGGCCGGGGCTCGTGGCGCGTGACGCGCACCAGGTAGAAGCGCTCCTGCTGGCGGAGGATCCGCCGATCCCACGGAAACGTGTGCTCGCGCTCGTGCACGAGTGGGCCCGGCGCGACCTCGGCCAGGCCGGCCTCCTCGACCAGCTCCCGGCGCAGCGCCTCCTCGTCGGACTCGCCCTCGTCGACGCCGCCGCCGACCGTCGCCCACCAGCTGTCGCCGCTGACCGGATGCTCGAAGCGCACGAGCAGCACCCGGCCCGCCTCGTCGAGCACCAGGCCGCGGACAGCCTGCCGGTCCACCGGCGCGAGCCAGTCGCGGAGCGCCGAGAACCAGTGCAGCCGCTCCGCGTACGGCACGGCCGCGTTGGCCGGTGAGGTCGACGGCAGCACGAAGAGCGCCGTCCAGCGGATCGTCCTGAGCTGCGGGCCGAGCTCGGGCCGCTCGCCGTACAGGCCGCGATAGGCCTCCTTGCCGACGAAGGCGATCGCCCTCGGGTCGAACGCCTGGACGAGGCGCTCGATCCGCGCGGGGTCGAAGTCGCCCCGCCGCAGGTCGCCGGAGCCCGGCGTCGTCCTGGCGGCGGCGTTGGTAGCGCCGAGGCCGAACTCGGGCAGCGAGAACTGCTCGCTCGGCTCGAGCCGGCGCGGTGTCAGGCCGGCGTCGTGCAGCAGCCGCCAGAAGTCGTTGCGCGGGTTCGCGAAGTGGGCGGCGGCCGCGGCGGAGACGCGGCCGGGGTTGATGCCGCAGAACACGCAGCGCAGCCCGGGCGCGAGCACGTCCGGAACGGCGCTCGCCGGCTCGGGTCTACGGGTGCCTGCGGCCACGCGGCTTACAGCGTGGCATGCGCTGCGTCCACGTGGCGGTGCAGACCCACGAGCTCGGGAGCGGCGGCGCCGGCCGGCGGCCGGCTCCGGCTCTCACGCGGCGGCGTGTCCACGTGCCGCAGACGCGCGTCACGCAGCCTCCTGCTCGGGGCCGCGCGCATCCAGCCGGCGCTCGAACAACCGCCGCACGTCCTCGCCCGCCGACGCCGGCTTTCGCCGCGTCGGGCGCAGCACGCTCACCTGATCGCTCCGATGTGCGCCGTAGCACCGGGCATAGCACTCGGCCTCGGACAGTGTCCTGAGCCTCATCGCCGGACAATCTAGGTCCACCGTCGGACGGACCCGGGCTCACGCCAGAAGGTAGCGTTGCCCTCCGATGGTGGCGACGAAGCCGAAGGTGTTCGAGTACGCGGTCGAGATCGACCACGGCGGACGCATGACCGTCCCCGGCGGCGCGCAGATCGCGCCGGCCGAAGGCTGGTCGCCGGACCACCTGCTGCTCGCGGCGCTCGTGCGCTGCTCGATCGACAGCCTCACCTACCACGCGCGACGTGCGGGTCACACCACGACCGCCTCCGGCTCGGCGCAGGGAACCGTCACCCGCCGCGACTCGGATGGGCGCTACGCGCTCGCCGAGGCCGACGTGCGGATCGACGCGCAGCTCGATCCGCGCGCCGCGGAAGCGAACGAGCTGACCGCCAAGGCTGAGCGCGACTGCTTCGTCAGCGCATCGCTCTCCATCACACCGAGGTTCGAGTGGCACGTGTCGTGACCACGATCGAAGCGGTGCGCGAGCGCTTCTCGGCGCTGCGCCAGCCGCTCGCGTTCTTCGACGGCCCCGGAGGGACGCAGGTTCCCGACTCGGTGATCGACGCGATCGGCGAGTACCTCCGCGAGTCGAACGCGAACATCGGCGCGCCCTATGGAACGTCGCGCCGGACCGACGCGCTGGTCGCACAGGCGCACGAGGTGGCCGGCGAGTTCCTGAACGCGTCGCCGGACGAGGTCGCCTTCGGCCCCAACATGACGACGCTGAACTTCGCGCTCACGCGCTCGGCCGGCCGCGAGTGGTCGGCCGGCGACGAGATCGTCTGCACCAAGCTCGACCATGACGCGAACGTGTCACCGTGGCTCGAGCTCGCGCGCGACCGCGGCCTGGTCGTGAAGTTCGCCGAGATCGACGACGAGTGCCGTGTCGACCTCGACCATCTCCGCTCGCTCCTGTCGGAGCGGACGCGCGTCGTCGCCTACCCGTACGCCTCGAACGCCGTCGGCACGCTGACGCCGGTCGCGGAGATCGCGGCGCTCGCGCACGACGCCGGTGCGCTCGCCTGGGTCGACGCGGTGCACTACGGCCCGCACGGGCCGATCGACGTCCAGGAGGTGGGCGCCGACGTCCTCGTCTGCTCGCCCTACAAGTACTACGGGCCGCACATGGGCCTGGCGTTCGGCCGCGGCGAGCTGCTCGAATCGTGGCGGCCCTACAAGGTTCGTCCCGCCGCGAACGAGCCGGTCGGGCACCGCTTCGAGACCGGGACGAGCCAGCACGAGCTGCTCGCCGGGTTCGTCGCAGCCGTCGAGCACCTGCGCTGGGTCGGCTGGGACTTCATCCTCGAGCACGAGGCGAGCCTCGGCGAGCAGTTCCTCGCCGGGCTCCCGGAGAGCTGTGCGCTCTACGGCCCGCCGACGATGGACCGCAGGGTCTCGACGTTCGCGTTCAACGTCGACGGGCACACGCCCGAGGCGGTGGCGACGCATCTCGGCGAGCGGGGTTACGCCGTGTGGCACGGGAACTACTACGCCGTCGAGATCATGAACCGGCTCGGCCTGCCGGACGGTGCCGTTCGCGTCGGCATCGTCCACTACAACACCGCCGAGGAAGTCGACGGCCTGCTGGCCGAGCTCGGCGAGCTCGGCTAGCCGGGATACGCGCCGCCCGCGGCGTTCGCCCACGGCGAGCCGGGCGTCGCGGTGGATCGGGTCGGGGTCGATGCCGCGCGCCTCGGCGAGCGCGAGCGTCAGCAGCTGGAAGCGGACGATGTCGACCACGGGGTGGCGCGTCGGGCACGAGCGTCGTCTCGCAGCCGAGCGCCTCGAGCGCCGCGACCGCGTCGTGCGCCCGCTCGGCCGCACGGCCCTCGCCTTCGAGCACGTAGGCGCGCACGCCTCGTCGACGGCGGCGAGGTGGCCGTGCAGGAGCTGCTCGGTCTGGTGCGCGCCGGCCGACATCCACGCGCCCTCGCGCAGCTTCAGCACCGCCTCCTGCGCAGTCGGCCAGTCGCGGCCCGCGCCGGCGACGAGGATCTTCGTCCTGCACGGGCGCCGGCTCTCGAGGGCGAGCGCCTCCTCGACCGCGTCCGGCGAGCCACTGACGATGTCCTCGCCGCGCAGCGCGCGCGATCGCCGCGACCGCGCACGTGTAGCTCGCGGTGTGGCACCACGAGCGCTCGAGCTCCGGCGTGCAGACGACACCTCGTCGGCGAGCTCGGCGAGCGGCGAGTCGACGCCGTGCCGGTGACGAGCCAACCTCGGCCCGCGGAAGGCGCGGGCCGCCTCGAGCGTCAGCGGCGTCTCGCCCTCGTGCGAGACGCAGACCATGCAGGTCGGCCTCCGGCGGCGAGAGCACGGCCTCGAGCGCCTGCACGGCCCAGCCGCCCGTCTGCGCCGCGTGGAACGACGTGCCGCAGCCGGTGAAGACGACGCGCGCGCCCGTCGGGCAGCCGCACGGTCGGTCGGCACCCGGCGCAGCCAGTCGGGCTGGGCGAAGCACGGCACGACGGGTCTCGCCGGCATGGCTGCCTCTATAGCATCGGGCGCCAGTGGCCGTCTTCGAGCGCCAGACGCTCGACAACGAGCTCCGCGTCCTCACCGCGCCGCTGCCGCACGCGCAGTCGGTCGCCTGCTTCGTCATGCTCGCCGCCGGCTCGCGCTACGAGAACGCGACGAACCGCGGCATCGCGCACTTCGCCGAGCACATGTTCTTCAAGGGCACCGAGCGGCGCCCGACCGCGACGCGACCTGACGACGCTCGATCGACGGGATCGGCGGCGAGTTCAACGCCTTCACCTCGAAGGAGTACACGGGCTACTACGTCCGCTGCGCCGGCGCCGACCGCGACACCGCGCTCGACGTGCTGCTCGACATGCTCCGCCACTCGAAGTTCGACCCCGAGGAGATCGAGCGCGAGAAGGGCGTGATCCTCGAGGAGATGAACATGTACTTCGACACGCCGCGCGACCACATCGGCGTCGGTCTACGAGCACGCTGATGTTCGGCGACAACCCGCTCGGCTGGGAGACGCTCGGCACGAAGGAGACGATCACGCGGCGCGACGCGCGACACGTTCATCGACTACGTCGACGAGCTGGTACACGCCCGACGCGCATGGTCGTCGGCGTCGGCGGCATGGTCGGCGACGACCTCCTGCCGATGCTCGAGGAGCTGCTCGGCGACCTCGAGCCGACCGGAGACCGGAATGCCCGTGCCCTCGCCGGTCGCCGACTCGTCGGAGCCGCTGCGTCGCAGTCCACCAGAAGGACGCCGACCAGGCCCACATCTGCCTCGGTCGTCCCGAGCTACCGGCTCGACCACCCCGACCGCTACGCGCTGCAGCTGCTCGCGCACCGTGCTCGGCTCGGGGATGTCGTCGCGGCTCTTCCTCGAGGTGCGCGAGCGGCGCGGGCTCGCCTACTACGTGTACGGCATGAACCAGCTCCTACACCGACGCCGGCTCGCTGTTCGCGCAGGCGGGCGTCGACCTCAAGCGCATCGACGAGGCGATCGAGGTGATCGTCGAAGCAGTTCAAGCGCATCGCCGACGAGCCCGTCCCGGCCGACGAGCTCGAGAAGGCTCGCTCGCTCGCGAAGGGCCGCTTCGTCCTCCAGACCGAGAGCCCGCAGGGCCTGCTCTCTTCGGGCTCCGCCGCGAGGTGCTCGAGGGGCAGGCGATCGAGCCGGCGGAGCTGCTCGCGGAGACTCGACGCCGTCACCGCCGAGGACGTCCAGCGCGTCGCCCAGGACCTGATCGAAGGCCAGGGGCTCCACCTCGCGGTGATCGGGCCGTTCGACGACGCCTCGAAATTCGAGGCGCTGCTCTAGGCGGATCGCCTACGCGTCCACGGGCTTGTGCATGAAGATCGCGCGCTCGGCGTAGCCCAGCGAGCGGTACAGGCCGCGCGCCACCTCGTTGCCCCCGAACACGTTCAGCGCGACGCCGCCCAGCCCGCGGCGGCGCGCCTCCTCCTCGGCGAAGAGCATCGCCGCCCGGCCGTAGCCGCGCCCGCGGTACGCCTCGTCGATGTCGACGTCGAAGATCCAGAGGATCCGGCCGTGCTCGGTGTCGCGTTCGGAGACCCAGAGATTGCCGACCCGCTCGCCGTCAGCCTCGACCGCGAACACCTGTTGCTCCGGCGAGGGGCGGCCGGCCGGGAAGAGCTGCTCGGCATCCGTCGCCGCCTTCTCGTGCGCAGCGTCCGCGGCCATTCCCGCGTGGGCGATCATGCTCGCGGCGTAGCCGTCCCGCATCAGCGGCAGCCACTGCTCGAACTCGTCGTCGCGCAGCGGACGGACAGACACGGTCGACACGGTCCCGATGCTAGAGGGCGGCTGCTTCCAGGCGGCCGAGGACCCCGTCGAGCGGCCGCGGCACGCGGGACAGGTCGAGCGCGTCGACGAGCAACTGCGCGTAGTGCTGCTTGCGGCCCGATCGCGCCCCGAGAAAGCGCCGCAGCTGAGCATCCGGCGTGCGGTCGCGCTGCGCCGGCTGCTGCTGGAACATGCGAAAGCCTTCGAGCTCGCCGGCGCGGGTCAGCGCGCGGCGAGCCAGGACGCTCGAAACTCGCGCGCGAGCCCGTCGAGATCCGTCAGCAAGCCGTGCAGGTCCTCGACGCCCGGCCGAAGCTCGTTCGCAGCCCGCACCGTGGCGGCGATCTCGGCCAGCGAGCTCGTCGGGTCCGACGACAGCTCGGCGATCCGGCGCTCGAGCCCTGCCAGCCGCGCGTCGAGGATCAACGCGCATGCCCTGCCCTCCTCGATCAGCCGCCGGAGCTCCGACTCGGTCACCGGCCGCCGGTCGAGAACAGCGCGCACGCGGAGCTTCAGAGCGGAATCGAGCGCCTCAGTCACGGACCCGGCACGAGTATCCCACCTCGCGGCGGCAGGCGATTCGGTCAGCCGGCGGCGGCGGAGCGGTGCTGCGTCCACACGACGGCCCCGGACCCGTGCAGGACCTTGCGCACGAACAGCTCGACCAGCTCCGGGTCGAACTGCGTGCCGGCGTTGCGAACCAACTCGTCGAGCGCCTCCTGCTGCGTCAGCGCCGGAACGTACGGCCGCTCCGCGGTCATCGCGTCGAAGGCGTCGCAGATCGCGATCAGCCGTGCCGGGAACGGGATGGCGTCGCCGGCGAGCTGGTCCGGATAGCCGGTGCCGTCCCAGCGCTCGTGCGTCGAGCGGACCGTCTTCGCCACTTCCCCGAGGCCTTCGGCGGCGGCGATGATCCGTTCGCCGACGATCGTGTGCTGGCGGATCAGCCGCCACTCCTCCTCGTCGAGCGGGCCCGGCTTCGTCAGGATCGACTCCGGCAGCGCCAGCTTTCCCACGTCGTGCAGCTCGGCGGCCGCGCGAACCAGCTCGGCGTCGGCTCCGCGAAGCCCGGCGTGGTGGGCGAGCGCGACGGCCTGGTCGACGACGCCCCGGACGTGGTCGCCCAGATACCGGTCACGCTCGATCAGCGCCTGGATCAGGACACCGCTCGAGTCGCGCGCGACGATCCTGACGCCCTTGTCGGCGTACATCCGCCGGTCGGCGATCTGGAGGGCCTCGCTGGCGCCGGCCGCTTCTTCGGGAATCAGCACGTGGCCGCTCGAGCACGTGATCGTGAATCCTTCGCCGCCTTCGCGCAGGCTCGCCATCGCCGCGGCACGAACCCAGTCGAGGTCGATCAGGCCGCCCCGCATCAAGATGCAGAACTCGTCGCCGCCGAGCCGGAAGGCCTCGCCGCGCGCGGCGATGCTGCGCCGCAGCCGCGCGCCCAGCCGGCTCAAGAGCATGTCGCCGGCGCTGTGACCGAACGTGTCGTTGTACGCCTTGAAGCCGTCGAGGTCGAAGAGCAGGAGCAGTGAGCCCGCGGGTGGCTCGACTGCGAACACCTCGTCGAGGCGAAGCAGCAGCGCGCGCCGGTTGCTGAGGCCGGTCAGGGAATCGGTCAGCGACTCGGTGCGAGTCGTCCTGAGCAGGTCGAGGTGCTCGTTGAACGTCAGCGCGAGGCGCGCGACGACGGCGGCGAGACCGAGGGACGCGGCGACCAGCGCGATCGTGCCCACGCTCTGGAAGTGGTCCCAGATCTCGACCGCCAGACAGACCGAGGCGAGGACGAGCGGCGCCACGATCACGCGCCGGCCCTCCAGCCGCACCTTCGCGGTGCGGCGCGCCGGAGCGCACGCGGCGGCCGCGATCAGCGCGAAGCCGGCGGGCCAGCCGAGGTCGAGCGCGGTCCCGAGCCGGTACGTGCCCGACGCGACCTGGACGAGATAGACGGAGTCGGCGACCCCGAAGACGACCAGGCCGCCGCCGACCAGGAGCCAGGTCCGGTCGATCGACCAGCCCGAGAACGCGAACGCCGCGATCACGAGGGACAGGAGCAGCGCGTCGCCGACGGGGTACGCCATGTTCGTGGTGACTGCGGCAAGGCTTCCCGTCGCCGTGTTCCAGACGTCCGCGAGCACGATGCTGCTCGCGACCGCGCCGACGGCGCACGCGGCGATCAGGCCGTCCAGCCAGACACTGGCGCTGAAGTGGATCACGCGGGCCCTGACGAGCAGCCCGATCCCGACGAAGACGGGGACGTAGAAGCCGAGGTAGCCGGCGTCCGCGAGCGACGGATACGGCGGGTTCTTCACCGTCTCGAGCGCGACCGTCCAGTAGACGTCGCCGGCCGTCCAGGCGAACACGCCGAGCCCGACGAGCAGCCACGCGGCGCGCTCCTTCGCGACGGGGCCGCGGGCGACGCACGTGATCCCGGCGGCCACCCCGATGCCGTCGTAGACCCAGTTGTTGAAGAACCGGTCGACGCTCGCGTTGCCGAGGTGCAGCTCGAACTGAAGGACGAGAACGACGAACGCGCCGGCCGCGGCGGCGAAGGCCGCCCAGCGGAGACGGGTGCACCACACCGCCCAGGCGGGCGGAGGCGCGAGCGTGGGTCCCGTCGGGGTCACGGGTCTTGTATCGGCCGACTGCGACCGGACCTACAGCCCGTCGCCTAGATTCCCGGCCATGAGCGGTTACGTGAAGAAGAACCTCAAGCGCGACGTCGAGAACCAGGCGCCGAAGTTCGACATGCCGGCCGAGATGGAGGCCCGGTTCGCGCGCCGGGCGCTCGGCGGCGAAACCCTGGGCCTGAGCCACATCAAGCTCGCTCCGGACTTCCGCATCCCGTTCGGCCACAAGCACGAGGGCCAGGAAGAGGTCTACGTGGTCGTGCGCGGCTCCGCGCGCGTCAGCGTCGACGACGAGGTCGTCGAGGTCGGGGAGTGGGACGCGATCCGGTTCGAGAAGGACACGATGCGCGCGGTCGAGGCCGGCCCCGACGGCGTCGAGTACCTCGCCTTCGGCGCCGGTGACGACCCGACCGATGCCGAAATGGCACCCGGCTGGTGGGCCGGCGAGGCGAAGGGCGCCTAGAGGAAGCGGCGCACGCCGCGGAAGTCGGTCGTGCGGACGGGCACGATCCGCACCTCGCTCGCCGAGTTCGGCGACTCGATCATCTTCCCGCCGCCCACGTACATCGCGACGTGGCCGACGACCGGATGCTCGTAGAAGAGCAGGTCACCCGGCAGGATCTTCGCGAGCGGCACCGGCGTCCCCGCCGCGAATTGCGCGTCGGCGTCGCGCGGGATCGTGAGGCCGTGCACGCGGTAGACGGCCCAGGTGAGGCCCGAGCAGTCGTAGCCCCACGGCGACAGGCCGCCCCACAGGTAATGCAGCCCGACGAACGCCTCTGCGGTGCGGACAAGGTCGGCCCGTGTGTGCGGCAGCGCACGCGTGTCCCGGGCGGGAACCGACCCCGCAGGCACCTGCGACCCGAGCCCGACGACCGTCGCGCCGAGCTTGGCGGTGCGCACGGTGACGAGCACCGACCTGCCGGTCTGCGGGCCGCTCGCCAGCTGCCACGTGCGCACCCAGCCCGGATAGCCGCGGGCGTCGAGCGGCGACGGCTGGTCGGGGACGGCGACGTGCGTCCAGCCGCCGCGGCGGCCGAGCACGAGCACGCGCTCGCCGTACAGCACCTGCGTCGGCATGTGGCCGACCAGCGCGAGCCGCTGCGCGTAGGTGATCCGCGGCGTCGGCCAGACGGCCGGGTCGAGCGGCAGGTGGCCGGCGTTCGGCGCCTCCCACACGTTGGCGACCGGCACGCGGACGGTGGCCGCCGAAGGCAAAGCGGACACGAGCAGAGCCGCTGCGGCGAGCGCGGGGAGCACTCGCCGCAGCGTAGAGAGTCGTCAGGCTTCCTGGCTCTGCTCGGCCCGGCCCCGCTCCTGCAGCTCTGCGACGACCGTGGGATCGGCGAGCGTCGTCGTGTCGCCGAGCGGGCGGTTCTCGGCGACGTCGCGGAGCAGCCGCCGCATGATCTTCCCCGACCGCGTCTTCGGCAGCTCTGGTGTGAACACGATGTTCGCCGGCTTGGCGATCGCGCCGATCTTGGTCGCCACGTGGTTGCGCAGCTCCTCGAGCTTCTCGACCGAGCCCTCGATGCCGCCCTTGAGCGTGACGAACGCGACGATCGCCTGTCCGGTCGTTGCGTCGTGGCGCGCCGCGACCGCGGCCTCGGCGACGTCGTGGTGGTCGACGAGCGCCGACTCGACCTCGATCGTCGAGATCCGGTGGCCGGACACGTTCATCACGTCGTCGACGCGTCCGAGCAGCCAGAAGTCCCCGTCGGCGTCGATCCGGGCGCCGTCGCCGGCGAAGTAGACGTCGCCGTACCGCGACCAGTACGTCTCGCGGTACCGCGCGTCGTCGCCGTAGATCCCTCGCAGCATCGCCGGCCAGGGACGCTTGAGCACGAGGTAGCCGCCTCCGCCCGGCCCGACTTCCTCGCCTGCCTCGTTGTAGATCGCAGCCTCGACGCCCGGGAACGGACGGGTCGCCGAGCCGGGCTTCGTGGTCGTGATGCCCGGCAGCGGCGTGATCAGGATCATCCCGGTCTCCGTCTGCCACCACGTGTCGACGATCGGGCAGCGCCCGCCGCCGACGTGGTCCGAGTACCAGACCCAGGCCTCGGGGTTGATCGGCTCGCCCACCGACCCGAGCAGCCGCAGCGACGACAGATCGTGCTTCCCGGCGTGCTCCGGGCCCCACTTCATGTGCGAGCGGATTGCGGTCGGCGCGGTGTAGAGGATCGTCACGCCGTACCGCGCGACGATCGACCACCAGCGATCCTTGTCGGGGTAGTCGGGCGTCCCCTCGTACATCACCGACGTCGCGCCGTTGCAGAGCGGGCCGTAGACGATGTAGCTGTGCCCGGTGATCCAGCCGACGTCGGCGGCGCACCAGTAGACGTCGGTGTCCCGCTTGAGGTCGAAGATGTAGTGGTGCGTCGTCGCGACGCCGACCAGGTAGCCACCGGTCGTGTGCGCGATGCCCTTCGGCTTGGCCGTGGTCCCCGACGTGTACATCAGGAAGAGCAGGTCCTCGGCGTCCATCGGCTCCGGCGGGCAGGAGGCCGGGTCGTCGGATCCGCGCACGTCGTGGTACCAGCTGTCGCGGCCCTCGGACATCGGCACCTCGTTGCCGGTACGGCGGACGACGAGGCAGCGCTTGACGCCGGGTGCCGCCGCCATCCCCTCGTCGGCGATCCGCTTCAGCGGCACGGTGGTGCCTCGCCGCCACGCCTCGTCCTGGGTGACGAGCACCTCGCAGCCCATGTCGTTCATCCGCGAGGACAGCGAGTCGGCGGAGAACCCGCCGAAGACGACCGTGTGCGGCGCGCCGAGCCTCGTGCAGGCAAGCATCGCGATCGGGAGCTCCGGGACCATGCCCATGTAGATCGCAACCGCCGTCCCCTTCGTCACGCCCAGCTCCTTGAGGCTGTTCGCAAAGGCGACGACCTCGCGCTGCAGGTCGGCGTACGTGAGGTCGCGGCGGTCGTCCTCCGGCTCGCCTTCCCAGTGGAACGCGACCTTCGAGCCGCGGCCTGCCTCGACATGCCGGTCGACGCAGTTGTACGAGACGTTGAGCCGGCCGCCGAGGAACCACTTCGCGTACGGCAGCTCCCACTCGTACAGCGACGAGAACGGCGTGAGCCAGTCGACGCGCTCACGTCCCTCCCGCTCCCAGAAGGCCTCGAAGCCCTCCTCGTAGATCTCGGGCTTCGCGTTCGCGGCAGCCGCGACGTCGGCAGGCGGCGGATAGCGCCGCTCCTCGAGAAGCAGCGTGTCGATCGTCTGGGTCTGCGTTTGCATGGTCGGAGCCTACGCCGGTTGGTGCGGGCTCCGCACGTGACCGTTCCGGTGCAGATGCAGCGGCGCCCCGACCGGCAGGACGACGGACGGCGACTTCATCCCGTTGATCACGCCGGCGGCGGACGTGTACCAGGCGACCGCCGCGGTGGCGATGCCGACCCAGCCGCCGAGGTGGATCTCCAGTAGTTGTTCGCGTTGCCAAGCTCACCTGCGTCGACCAGAGCAGCATGTACGTGTTGAAGATCGCGAACGCGAGCAGGAACCAGGCCGCGGCGTTGGGCAGGTTCGCGCCGGTGAGCGACGAGGAGAAGCTCTTCGAGACCTCCGCGAGCACCACGAAGCTCCCCGGGACGTCAGCTTCTAGGGCGCGAGGTCGTACGGGTACTGCGTCAGGTTCTCGGGGCCGTCCGCCGTCACCAGCACGAGATCCTCGAGGCGGACGCCGCCGAACCCCTGCCGGTAGAGGCCCGGCTCGACGGTGACGACGTCGCCGGCGCGCAGCGCGTTCTTGGACGCGAGGCCCATGCCGGGCTGCTCGTGCACCTCGAGGCCGACGCCGTGCCCGAGCCCGTGGAAGAACCCCTCGGCGAGCGGCTTGCCGGCCTCCTTGGTGCGCTGCGTCGGTTCGCCCGCCGCCTCGAAGATGTCGCACGTCGCGTCGTAGACCGACCGGCCGTCGACGCCGTCGCGGATCCGCTCGACGGCGGCGTCGAGCGCCTCCTTGCACAGCCCGTGCCACCGCGCGACGTCGTCCGGGACGTCGCCGACGACGTAGGTGCGCGTCATGTCTGCGTAGCAGGACGTCTCGTTGTCCCGCGGCCAGACGTCGATCACGATCGGGACCCCCGGCCGCACGGGCCCGCTGCCCATGTCGTGGCCGACGGCGCCCTGCGAGCCCGGCGCGACGATGAAATCGTCGGCGCTCGTCCCGTTCGCGGCGAACGCCTGCGCCATCGCGTTCTTGATGCGCTCGACGGTGAGCGGCTCGCCGTCCACGGCGAGCCCGTCGCCGTTCGGCGCCGCCCGGCGCAGCAGGTCGCGCGCGGCGTCCATGCCGGCCTCCGCGGCCCGCTGGGCCCGCCGGATCCCCGCCAGCTCAGGCTCGGTCTTCACGCGCCGGCGCTCGTCGAAGAACCCGCCGTCGACCGTCAGCTCGACGCCCTCGGCCCGCAGCCGGTCGGCGAGCCAGACCGGGAACGTCTCCGGAACCGCTGCCTTCCGGAGGCCCAGCGCCTTGACCGCCAGGACGGGGATCTCGCGACGAAGCTCGGAATACGACATCCCGGCCGCGATCAGGTCATCAGACCCGAACTCCTCGAACGGATGCAGCTCGTAGAGGCCGAACGCGGCAAGGCGCGGGATCTCCATCGCACCGATCACGATGTGCCGGACGCCGCCGAGCTCGGCGTAGAGAAACGGGTCGGGCACGCCGAGCGCAACTTCGTGGCGCAGCTCGGGAGAGCGGAACGTATCGGCGTGGATGAGGACGTCGGTCATGCGGCCGACTCTAACTAGGATCAGTGCATGGTCGCGCACGAGAGGGCGCTCGAGCTCGTCGACGTCTACGACGCAGAGCTACGCCGCCTGCTACCGCCGGAGGCGGAGATCTTCGACGCCCACCTGCACCTCGGCAACGACATCGACGGCATGGTCGGCGACTACGACCGGCTCGAGCAGCTGATGGACCGCTACGGCATCGGGCGGGCGTTCATGTTCTGCCTCGACGAGCCTGACCGCCACCCCGGCTTCCAGGCTGCGAACGACCGCACGCTGGCGTTCGCGAAACGCTCCGAAGGCCGCCTGATCCCGTTCGTCCGCCTCGACCTGAACGAGAGCCCCATCGAGGAGGCGACGCGCTGCCTCGACCTCGGCGCGCGCGGGATCAAGCTGCACCCGCGGGCGCAGAAGTTCACGGCCACCGACGAGCGGCTCGGGCCTGTGTTCCGGCTGGCGTCGGAGCGGCGCGTCCCGATCCTCATCCACGCGGGGCGCGGGCTGCCGCCGATCGCCGACGGCCTCGACGCGCTGATGCAGGCGAACCCCGGTGCGACGCTGATCCTCGCCCACGGCGGGATCGCCGATCTCGCCAACCTCGCGCGCCACTTCGCAGGGCATCCGCGCACGTTCTTCGACACGTCGGTGTGGAGCCCGGTCGACCTGCTCGACTTCTATCGCCGTGTCCCGCCCGAGCAGGTGCTGTACGCGAGCGACTTCCCGTACGGCCAGCAGCCCGCCTCGCTGCTGATCGCGATCCGGACGGCGCAGCTCGCCGGCTTCGGCGACGCCGAGCTGCGGGCCATGCTCGGCGGCACCGCGAGCGCGCTCGCCGACGGCGGCGACCTGCCCGCGCCGACGAGGCCGCTCGGCAGCGCGGTGCTCGCGCAGCCGATGCAGCTCGCCCGCATCCACCAGTACCTCTCGATGGCGACGCCGCTGCTCTGGTCGCGCCAGCCCGACACGGTCGGCGTGCTCGGCCTCGCCATCAACGCCTGCGCCGAGCAGAACGGCTACGCGGGCACCGTCGACCGCATCCACGACCTGCTGGTCGCGGCCCGCGATCTCTGGACGGCCGTCCCCGACCTCAACGACGACCAGGAACGGCGCGACGCGATCCGTCTCGTCTTTCGGCTCGTCCACATCGCCGACATCGAGGCGGTCACCGCCGGTGCCTGAGCTCGAGGTCAACGACCACCGCTACGTCGTCGACGCGCCGGTCGGCACGACGCTGGCGGAGGCTCTTCGCGACCGGCTCTCACTCACCGGAACGAAGGTCGCGTGCGGCGAAGGCCAGTGCGGCGCCTGCACCGTGCTCGTCGACGGCGTCCCGACGTTGTCGTGCATCACGCTCGTGCATGCCGTCGACGGCGCCTCGATCACGACGATCGAGGGCTTGCGCGAGCATGCGATGGTCGAGTCGTTCGTCCGCTCCGACGCGCTGCAGTGCGGCTTCTGCACACCAGGACAGATCGTCAGCGCCGTCGCACTCGTCGAGCGCAACCCGAGCCCGTCGAGCGAGGAGATTCGCCACGCGATGGCGGGGAACCTGTGCCGCTGCGGCGCGTACCCGAAGATCGAGGAGGCGATTCGCACGTGGCGCGACTGATCCGTACCGAGAAAGAGGTCGAGGGGCGCTACGAGGAGGTCTGGATCGTCGTCGAAGAGGACGCGCTCGAGCAGTGGCCGGCCGGCCCGCTCGAGATCGTCGGACGCCCGGCGCCGCGCGCCGACGGCGCGCAGCGGGCACGCGGCGAGGCGATCTACACGGCCGACCTCCGCCTCAACGGGATGCTGCACACGGCGGTGCTTCGGTCGCCGCATGCACGGGCGCGCGTCGCCCGGCTCGACCTCGCGCCGGCGCTCGCGCAGCCCGGTGTCCACGCCGCAATCGGCCCGGACGACCTCGACGTGCTCGCCGCCGAGTGCAACTACCAGGGCGCGGCAGTCGCGGCGGTCTGCGCCGACACGCTCGCGCAGGCCCACGCGGGCCTGGCGGCGCTCGACGTCGAGTTCGAGGTGCTGGAACCGCTCCTCGATCCGGACGAGGCCGTCGCGCGCGGCTCGCTGATCGGGGAGCCCCGGGTTCGCGAGCGCGGCGACTTCGAGCGCGGGCTCGCGGAGGCGGACGTCGTCTGCAGCGGCGAGTTCCGGACGTCGGTCGTCCTCCACAACTCGTTCGAGACCCATCAGGCGGTGGTGCAGTGGGTGGGCGACGGCATCGAGGTGCACATCTCGACGCAGTACATCTGGGGCATCCGCGACGAGGTCGCGCAGAAGCTCGAACTGCCTCCGGACAAGGTTCGCGTGATCTGTCACTTCATGGGCGGCGGCTTCGGCTCCAAGAACGGCGCCGACGACTACACGTTCATCGCCGCGGAGCTCGCCAAGCGCACGGGCCGGCCCGTGAAGTGCGCGCTGACGCGCCGCGACGAGCACCTCGCCGCCGGCAACCGCAACGCGACCATCCAGCGGCTCACGGTCGGCGCGAAGGCGGACGGCACGCTCACCGCCCTCGGCGGCGAGTACGTCAACGCCGTCGGGTGGAGCGGCTGGTCGTCGCCCGTCGACGGGCCGATGCACCTCCTCTACTCGTGCGAGAACGTCAAGTCGACGACGCAGCCGGCGAAGCTCAACATGCCGCCGATGAAGGCATTCCGCGCACCGGGGTTCGTGGAGGGCACCTTCGGCCTCGAGGCGCTGCTCGACGAGCTCGCTGCGAAGCTCGAGCTCGACCCGATGGAGCTTCGCCGCCGCAACCACACCGAGCACGATCCGAGCGACGACCGCCCGTTCAGCAGCAAGAACCTGCTCGAGTGCTACCGGCGCGCGGCGCCCCACTGGGAGCGGCGGCACGAGGTGCGCGCGCGCTCGACCGACGTGGTCAAGCGCGGAGTCGGGATGGCGTCGCAGATCTGGTACGGCGGCGGCGGGCCACCCTCGTACGCGTGGATCCGGGTCGGCTCCGACGGGCGCGCGACGGTCGTCACCGCGATGCAGGACATCGGCACCGGCACGAAGACCGCGATGGCGCAGATCGCCGCCGAGGAGCTGGGCATCCCGCTCGACCACGTGACCGTCTCGGCCGGCGACTCGGCCCGCGGCCCGTATGCCGCGATCTCGGCCGGCTCGTCCACGACGCCGTCGATGGGGCCGGCGGTGCGCGCGGCCGCCGCCGACGCGAGGCGGCAGATCGAGGAGATCGCCGAACAGCGAGGCGATCCGGACATGCCGCTCGAGGAGGTCGTGGCGCTGCTCGAGGACGCGCAGATCCTCGGCAAGGGCGCACGTGGGCCGAACCCGACCGGCATGCAGGTGCTCACCTTCGGCGTCCAGGTCGCGGAGGTCGCCGTCGACGTCGAGACCGGCGAGATCTGGGTCGAGCGGATCGCGGCCGTGCACGACGTCGGGCGCGTGATCAACCCGCTCGGCGCCTCGAGCCAGATCGAGGGCGGGATCATCCAGGGAATCGGCCACACGCTCTCGGAGCAGCGCCTGCACGATCCGCAGACGGGCGAGATCCTGACGACGAGCTTCGACTCGTACCGGCTGCCGACGATCGCCGACGTCCCGGAGATCGTCAGCGAGCTGGTCGACGTCCCGGACGAGCACCTGACGAACCTCGGTTCGAAGGGACTGGGCGAGCCGCCGATCGTGCCGACGGCGGCGGCGATCGCGAACGCGATTCGCGACGCCACCGGCGCCGACGTTCGGCAGCTGCCGATCACGCGGGAGGAGATGCTGCGCGCGCTTCGCGAGGCCGAAGCGCGCCGGCGCGAGCGGGAAGAGCGTGGAGCTCCGGCGCGCGTCTAGCGTCGCCGAGCTCCGCGTCGCGAGTAACAGCTTGTTACTTGCCGGCGGGACCGAGGTCGTGCCGCTGCTCAGAGCGGGACTGATCGAAGCGGAGGAGCTCGTCGACGTCCGGGGAGTCGTGCCACGGGGGATCGACGGCGCGACGATCGGCGCCGGCACCACGCTGGCCGAGATCGAGTCGGCCGGGAGCGTGCCCGCGGCGCTGCGCGAGGCCTGCCGGCTGGCGGCCAGCCCGCAGCTGCGGAACACGGGCTCGCTCGCGGGCAACCTGCTCCAGTCGACGCGCTGCTGGTACTGGCGCCTGGGCCGGCCGTGCCGCCTCCACGGCGGCGACGAGTGCTTCGCCCACGCGGGCGAGCACCGGGAGCACGCGATCGTCGCGAACGAGTACTGCGCGTCCGCGCATCCGTCGGATGTCGCCGCCGCCCTGCTCGCGCTGGACGCGACGCTCGAGACGGACCGCCGCACGCTGGCGATCGGGGAGCTCTTCCGCGTCCCGACCGAGGACGACCGGCGCACGACGACGCTCGAGCACGGCGAGCTGCTGCTGTCCGTGCAGCTTCCTTCCGTCGACCGGTCCGTCTACCTGAAGGCGATGGAGCGCAAGCGCTGGGCGTTCCCGCTCGTCGGCGTCGCCGCTGCGCGCACCGGCGACACGACGCGGGTCGCCGTCGCCGGTGTCGCACCGGTGCCGTGGCTCCTCGCCGACGACGCCTTCGAGAACGCAACGCCACTGCCCGGCAACGCGTACAAGCTCGAGATCGCGACGGCGCTCGTGAAGCGCGCCCGGAGCCAGGTCGGTGCGTAGCGCAGCAGTGGTCGCGGCGGTGGCGCTCGCTCTCGTCGCCGCAGGCTGCGGCGGGTCGAAGAAGGCGGCGACGACGACTCGCGACCAGAACGGCTGCATACCCGTCAACACCCCGGACGCCAGCCAGCGCAGCGAGCAGAAGCCGACGACGAAGCTCGATCCGGCGAAGACGTACGACGTCGTCTTCCAGACCAACTGCGGCTCGTTCACCATCCGGCTCGGCGTCAGCGCAGCGCCGGTGACGACCTCCTCCTTCGCGAGCCTCGTGCAGAAGCACTTCTTCGACGGGACGGTGTTCCACCGCATCGCCGTCGGGTTCGTGATCCAGGGAGGCGACCCGACGCAGACCGGCAGCGGCGGCCCCGGTTACACGACGGTCGAGAATCCACCGTTCGGCACCCGGTACACGCACGGCATCGTCGCGATGGCGAAGACGCAGACCGAGGCGCCGGGCACGGCGGGGAGTCAGTTCTTCGTCGTCACGGCCGCGAACGCCGGACTGCCCGCCGAGTACGCGGTGCTCGGCCACGTCGTCAAGGGCCTTGCGCTGGTCGACCGGATCGGCAAACTCGGCGACGCGAACCAGCAGCCGACCGAAACGGTCGAGATCGAGCACGCGACGCTGACCACGTCCTGAGCCGCGATGGTCGCAGCCGTCGTCCTCGCCGCCGGCGCCGCGACGCGCTACGGGCGGCCGAAGCAGCGGGAGCTGCTGCCGCCGGTCCTCGACGCGCTCACCCGGGCGGGCGTCGACGAGGTCGTCGTCGTCTCCGGCGCGCACGCGCTGTCGGTCGAAGGACGTTCCGGCGTCCGGCTCGTCCAGGCGACGGACTGGGAGCGCGGCCCGGGGGCATCGCTCCGCCGCGGACTGGAGTCGCTCGGCGACGACGTCTCCCACGCGCTGGTCGCGCTCGCCGACGGGCCGTCGCTCGACCCGCGCGCCGTCGAACGCCTACTCGGGTCGCGCGATCGCGGACCGGTCGTCGCGGCGTCGTACGACGGCACCCGAAGCCACCCCGTGGTGCTCGCGCGGGCGGTCTGGACGAGCGTTCCGGACGACGGCGGGCGGGCGCTCGACGCCGTGCTGGTCGACTGCTCCGACCTGCGGGCGCCGGGCGACGTCGACTATCCGGTGAACGACTAGTAGAGGCTAGGTGAGCGGCGTGCGGAGCGCGGCGAGCTTGGCCTTCAGCGCCGGCGACATCGGCTCCGACACCGCGACACGCACGTAGTGGCGCAGGCGCTCCTCGAAGCGGTAGCGGCTGGCGCACCAGCTACAGCCCTCGAGGTGCTTCTCGGCCTCGGCGACCTCGTCCGCGGAGAGCGTGCCGTCGAGGAACGGCTGCATCATCTCCTCGCACTTCTCGCACCAGTCGATCATTTCCCGCTCCGACGCCGGCAAAGCCGGCGTCTCCGCTCTTTGATGAGCTCCGTCGAGGCTACGCTCATGCCGGAACCGCCTTGTCAGCAAGGTTCTTCTTCAGGATACGCCTTCCACGGTGCAACCGCGACATGACGGTCCCGATCGGGATGTCGAGGATCTGCGCCGCGTCCGCGTAGGAGAACTCGCCGATGTCGACGAGCACGATCACGTCGCGGAAGTCGTGCGGGACGTCCGCGAGGGCGTCGACGATCGAGTCCTGCGACAGCCGCTCGAGCACGCGGTCGGCGTCGGCGTTGCCGTCCGAGGTCGACGCTTCGAGCCGGTTGTAGAGGAAGTAGTCGCCCGCCTCGTCGATCGACGTCGTCTGGGGCGAACGCTGCTGCCGCCGGCCGCGGTCGATGTTGAGGTTCGTCAGGATCCGGAGCAGCCACGCCCGCAGATTCGTTCCCGGCGTGTACTGGCGCCACGAGCGAAATGCGCGCTCGTACGTCTGCTGCACGAGATCCTCGGCCTCGTCGCGCGAGCCGACCAGGCGGCGGGCGACACGGTAGACCTGATCGCTCAACTCGAGCGCCTCCTCTTCGAAGCGCACACGCGCGCGCGCCTCCTCGGCAATCCTGCGAGATTCGGCAGCCGCCTGTGTGCTCTCGCTCATCCCGGCGGCCACCCTAGCAAGGGGTAGAACGACGGCCGGACGCCCGTGATTCCCTACTGAAACCGCTGCTCGCGGAAGCCTCCGCGGGCCATCGCGTCGAGCAACGCGTCACGCGTCGTGCGCGCGTCGTCGTAGGCGAGCGTGACGTGTCCCATGAGCGTCGCGTTGGCCGATTCGAGCCCGTCGTGTCCCTCGAGCAGACCCGCGAGCCGCATCACGCAGCGCTCGCAGCGGATGCCCGAGACCTGCATCGTCTCCGTCACAACGGCCATGCGGCTCAGGCTACCGAGCGGGCGACGAGACCGGCAGCGGCAGCGAACGCGTCCTCCGCCGCGAGCTGGCGGTCGGCCTCGCAACCGGCGGGCTCGATCCGGTCGAGGAACGCCGCGGCCCCGAGCCGCTCCGCGGCCGGGCGAACCAGCGCGAGCAGCTCGGCGCCGAGCTCGTCCGCGTGCGCGACGGACGTGCCGTCCGGATGGAGCAGCTCGGCGCGCGGGCCGAAGCGGGCGGCGGCCCACCGGTTCTGCGCGTAGTCGCCGCGGCCGCGGTCGGCCAGTCGCAGCCCGTTCCGCGGCAGCCCGCCGGCCAGGGCCGTCGCGCAGAGGGCCTGGACGAGCGCAGCGAACGCCGCCGAGAGGGCGACGTCGGTGGGCTGGTCGGGCATGCGCACCTCGAGCGTCCCGAAGCGCGGATGCGGGCGGACGTCCCACCAGATCCGCGTGTAGTCCTGAGTCACCCCGAGGCTCATCAGCCGCTCCACCCACGCCTCCCACTCGGCGTACGACGCGAACGCCGGCGGGCCGCCGGCGCGCGGGAGCTCGCCGAGGACCGGCGCACGGTTCGACGCGAGCCCGGTCAGCTCGCCCGCGAGCCACGGCGAGTTCGCGGCCAGGGCGAGCACGACGGGGAGCCAGGGAAGGATCGCCTCGAGACAGTCCCAGCAGGCCTCGCCGGACGGCATCCCCACGTGCACGTGCAGGCCCTGCACGCCCTGGCGCCGGACGGTCACACCCCCGTACGCCTCGAACGTCGTGTACCGCTTCTCCTGGACGACCGGCTGGTCCTCCGGCCGCGCGAACGGATGCGTGCCCGACGCGGCGACCGTGAGGCCCTCCTGCACTGCCGATTCGGCGGCGGCGCGACGCAGCGTGCGCAGCGCTCCGTCGACCTCCGCGACGTCGGAGCAGACACCGGTCGTCGTCTCGAACACGGACGCGAACAACTCGGTCTTGAGCGCACCGGGAAGGTCGCGGCCCTCGACGCCGCGCATGATCCGATCGACGGCTGCAACCTGGTCGAGCGACCGCGGATCGAGAATCATCAGCTCTTCTTCGACGCCGAGCGAGAGCGGCGCGCTCTCACCGAACGCGTGCTGGATCACGTCGCGGCTTTGACGCCGTGCACCGGCCTTCCGGCGGCAACCCACGCGTAGTACGACGCACTGGGGCCGAAGTCGGGCACGTAGCCGACGACCCGTGGGTTACGGCCGACGTCGCGGGCGCGCGCCGCGTGCCGCAACAGGTTCGGATCGTCGAGCTGCTCCCACACGAGCACGAGGTGCGCCGCAGTCATGAACACGGCCACGAACGTGCAGCCGGACGCCGGGCACGGAAAGGGATCGGTGCGGACACAGAACCAGCCGTGGTGGTCGTCGGAGTCGTCCTGCCAGAGCTCGTCCTCGGCCGCGACGTGAACGTCGTCGAGGATCGCCTGCCCGCGTTCCATCGCGGAACAGGGTAGCGACGTGAACTGATTAGACCGGCCGCGGCCCGGGCAGGCGGGCGGGCCGCGACCGGCCTAGCGAGCGGGCCGCCTGGCGGCCCGTGAACGGCCTCCCCGGGGGAGGAGGTTGTGGCCGTTCATGCTCGTCGTCACTTCGCCGCCTCCGGCGCGTTGCCGAGCGTGACGGTGACGGACTTCTTCTGACCGTGACGGTAGACCTCGAGGTGCACCGAGTCGCCCGGCTTGTGACGCGCCACTGCTTCGCGCAGCTGATCGGCCGTCGTCACCGGCTGGTTGTCGACGGAGACGATGATGTCGCCGCCGAGCGGATAGGTCTCGCCCTGCACGATCACGGTCGTGGCGGGGCCGTGGATGCCGGCATGGTCGGCGCCGCTCCCCTTGGTGACCGACTCGACCATCGCACCCGATCGCGCCGGCAGGTTGAAGAGCTTGGCGATCTGAGCGGTCACCGAGACGGCGCTGACGCCGAGGTAGGCGTGCGCCACCTTGCCGTTCTTGATGATCTGCGCCGCCACGTTGCGGACGGTGTTGATCGGGATCGCGAAGCCGATGCCGATGTTGCCCTGCTCACCGGTGGTGCCGGTGGAGATCTGCGAGGTGACGCCGATCACCCGGCCGGCGGCGTCGATCAGGGGCCCACCCGAGTTGCCGTGGTTGATCGCGGCGTCGGTCTGGATGATGCCGTCGATGTGGAGGCTGTTCGGCGCGACGATCTGGCGCTGCAGCGCGGACACCAGGCCGGCGGTCAGCGTGCGCGTGTAGCCGAACGGGTTCCCGATCGCGTAGACCGGGTCACCGACGCTGACCGTGTCGGAGTCGCCGAGCATGAGCGGCGTCAGCGCGCGCGAATGGGTGTCGATCTTCAGGACGGCGATGTCGGTGGACGGATCGGAGCCGACGACCTGCGCGTCGATCTGGTCCTGGCTCGAGAACGAGACCTGGACGCGGGTCGCACCGGAGATCACGTGGTAGTTCGTGACGATGTGGCCCGCCTTGTCGATCACGAAGCCGGAGCCGAGCGACTGCTCGGTCTGCGGTGAGGTCGGGAACCCGAACGGGTCGACCTGCCCCTGGCTCACGCTCGTCGACGTGATCTGCACGACGCCGGGCGCGTCACGGCGGTAGATCCGCTCCGGGGTGACCGCCGTCGCCGGCGCCTGGAGCGACGCGTTCGCGACGCCGCCGCCGCCGACCGGGGCGACCTGCTGGATCGTCGTGTGACTCCCGAGCTTCCCGAACAGGGCCGCGCCGCCGAGCGCGACGACGCCGCCCACGAGGGCGACCGCGGCGAGCTCGGCGGCGCGGAGGGAGAGGATGCGACTACGCGCCACGCCCCCGTTATAACGGCACGATGTTGGACGAGCGTGAGGGGCGATTAACCCGGGGTTAAGTCCTGTAAGGCTTCAGGACGACGGGCTGCGGGCCGAGCTCCGTTGACCAAGCGCGATCTCGCACTTACAGTACCCCCGGGGCAGGGCGGCGACGTCGCCTGCAGCACGGAGGAGCGAGGGGGCGGGCGTTGGGCGACTGCGGCGGCAGAGAGTGAGTCGGATCATCCGCGTGAGGCGTTCGTTCCGCGCCGCGGGCCAGTAGCCGCCGAGCACCTGCGTCGTGAAAGAGCTCTTCCTGCTCGACCCGGACGTCGCGTATCTCAACCACGGCTCGTTCGGCGCCTGCCCGCGCCCGGTGTTCGAGCGGTACCAGGAATGGCAGCGTGAGCTGGAGCGCGAGCCGGTCGACTTCCTCGCACGCGAGCGCCGGTTCGGCGGCCTGCTCGACTCGGCGCTCAGCCGGCTCGCCGCGTACCTGGGCGCCGACGCCCGGAACATCGCCTTCATGCCCAACGCGAGCGTCGGACTGAACGCGGCGATCCGCTCGCTCGACCTCGGCCCGGCCGACGAAGTCCTGGTCGGCGACCACGAGTACGGCGGGATGCTCCGTCTCTGGGCCTTCGTCGCGCAGCGCACGGGGGCGCAGGTTCGTCCCGTTCCCTTCGACAAGCTGGTACCCGGGCCGCGGACGAGGGCGATCTTCTGCTCGCACGTCGAGTGGACGAGCGGCCGGGTCAACGACCTCGCCGCCGTCTGCGGGCCGGCGCGCGACGCCGGCGTCTTGACGATCGTCGACGGCGCGCACGCGCCCGGGCAGCTCCCGCTCGACCTGGAGTCCTGCGGCGTCGACGTCTATTCCGGCAACTGTCACAAGTGGCTGTGCGCGCCCAAAGGCTCCGGCTTCCTCTACGTGCGTCCCGACGTGCAGCCGTCGATCGAGCCGCCCGTCGTGTCGTGGGACTGGGAGGACGGCAACGGCTTCGCCGAGCAGAACCGCTGGCAGGGAACGCGCGACCCGTCTGCCTACCTCTCCGTGCCGGCGGCGATCGACTTCCAGGCGGAGCACGACTGGCCGAGCGTCCGCGATCGCTGCCATGCGCTGCTCGAGCGGGCACGCGAGCGGCTGCCGCTCCGGCCCCTCACGGACGAGTTCGTGCAGATGCTCGGCTTCGCCGTCGAGGGCCCCGACCCGGCCACCCTGACGCGGCGCCTCTTCGCCGAGCACCGGGTCGAGGTGCCGGTGTTCGAGACGGCCGGCGGTTGGGTGCTCCGTGTCTCGATCCAGGCCTACAACGACGACGACGACGTCGATGCGCTCGTGCAGGCGCTTGATTCCGTCGGGGTCCGATGACAACAATCATCCGTGCAGCCCATCTCGTATAAGGACGCCGCCGAGTTTCGCGCGGAGCTGCGGCGCTTCCTGCGGCGCAGCGAGGAATGTGCCCGCGAGCACGGGGTGACGCCGGCTCAGCACCTGCTGCTCCTGCAGATCGCGGGCAGCGAAGACGGGCGGAGCACGGTCTCGGAGCTCGTCGACCGGCTCTCGCTCACGCAGAGCACCGTCACGGAGCTCGTGCAGCGCGCCACGCGCGACGGCCTGGTCACGCGCCGCATGTCGCCCACCGACGGCCGCGTCGCGCATCTGAGCCTGACGGTGTCCGGCCACGAGAAGCTCGAGCGCATCCACTCCCAGCTCGGCCCCGAACGCGCCCAGCTCCGTCGCATCGTCGACCAGCTCGAGCCGGATCCGGAGCCGAGCGCGGCTGCGTGACGGGTTCTGCTTGAATCGAAGCATGGCTTCGCGCTCGCAGCTGACCGTCGGAAACACGACGTACACCATCTTCCGACTCGATCAGCTGCAGGCCTCGTACGACATCGCTCGGCTCCCCTACACGCTCCGCGTCCTGCTCGAGAACGTCCTCCGTAGCGGGAACGAGGACGACGTCGACGCAATCGCACGCTGGGACGCGACCGCCGAGCCGTCGCGGGAGATCTCGTTCTCACCGTCGCGGGTGCTGCTGCAGGACCTGACCGGCGTTCCCGCCGTGGTCGACCTGGCGGCGATGCGCAACGCCATGGCCGACCTGGGCGGCGACCCGAGACGCATCAACCCGCTGATCCCGGCCGAGCTCGTGATCGACCACTCCGTGCAGGTCGACCTCTTCGCGTCGAGCAAGGCGTTTGCGCGCAACGTCGAGCTCGAGTTCGCGCGAAACCGCGAGCGCTACGCGTTCCTGCGCTGGGGGCAGCAGTCGTTCGCCAACTTCGCCGTCGTGCCGCCGGGCACCGGCATCTGCCACCAGGTCAATCTCGAGTACCTGGCGCGCGTCGTCGACGACCGCGACGGCGTCGCGTTCCCCGACACTCTCGTCGGCACCGACTCCCACACGACGATGGTCAACGGCCTCGGCGTGCTCGGCTGGGGCGCCGGCGGCATCGAGGCCGAGGCGGCGATGCTCGGCCAGCCGCTCTCGATGCTCGTTCCACAGGTCGTCGGCTTCAAGCTCACCGGCGAGCTGCGCGAAGGCTCGACCGCGACCGATCTCGTGCTCACCGTCACCGAGCGCCTGCGCCAGGTCGGCGTCGTCGGCAAGTTCGTCGAGTACTTCGGCGACGGCCTGGCGTCGCTCTCGCTGGCGGATCGCGCGACGCTCGGCAACATGTCGCCCGAGTACGGCGCGACGTGCGGCTTCTTCCCGGTCGACGACGCCACGGTCGAGTACCTGCGGCTGACCGGCCGGAGCGACGAGCGAATCGCGCTGGTCGAGGCCTACTGCAAGGAGAACCTGCTGTGGCACGACCCCGCCGACCACGCCACCTACTCGGAGATCGTCGCGCTCGACCTCGGCGACGTCGAGCCCTCGATCGCCGGCCCGCGACGGCCGCAGGACCGCGTGCCGTTGCACGACGCGAAGCGCTCGTTCATCGAGCAGCTCGGCTCGTTCGGCGTCGACTACACGAACGGTTCGCACGACCGCGCCGTGGCGGACACCTTCCCCGCCTGCGACCCGACGACGGAGCAGCAGCCGGGCGGGCTCCCGGAGCCGGTCGCGGACGCGCGGGTCGCCCTGGCCGACCCACCGAAGGCCGATCCCGCCCGGGTCGAGGTCGACGGCGAGGAGTTCGAGCTCGACCACGGCGCGGTCGTGATCGCCGCGATCACGTCCTGCACGAACACCTCGAATCCCGCGGTGATGGTCGCCGCCGGCCTGGTCGCGAAGAAGGCGGTCGAGCTCGGCCTGACGCCGGCGCCCGTGGGTGAAGTCGTCGCTGGCGCCGGGCTCGCAAGGTCGTCACCGAGTACTACGAGCGCTCCGGCCTCGACCGCTACCTCGACGAGCTCGGCTTCCAGACCGTCGGCTACGGCTGCACGACCTGCATCGGCAACTCGGGGCCGCTGCCCGCCGAGATCTCGGAGGCGATCGTCGACCACGACCTCGTCGCCTGCGCGGTGCTGTCCGGGAACCGCAACTTCGAGGCGCGCATCCATCCCGAGGTGAAGGCGAACTACCTCGCCTCGCCGCCGCTCGTCGTCGCGTACGCGCTCGCCGGCCGGATGGACATCGACCTCGACTCGGAGCCGCTCGGACAGGGATCCGACGGCGAGGACGTCTTCCTGCGCGACCTCTGGCCGACCGCGGCCGAGATCCAGGAGACGATCGCGTCGTCGGTCGAGGGTGACATGTTCCGCCGGACGTACGCCGACGTCTTCACCGGCGACGAGACGTGGCGCTCGATGCCCTCGTCCGAGAGCGACCTGTATCCGTGGGAGGACGACTCGACCTACGTGCGCCGACCGCCCTACTTCGACGGGATCGACGCGGGAGCCGGGCGCCGTTCGCGGACGTCGATCGGCGCCCGCTGCCTCGTCTGGCTCGGCGACTCGGTCACGACCGACCACATCTCGCCGGCGGGGTCGATCAAGCCCGACTCGCCCGCGGGGCGCTACCTGGTCGAGCACGGTGTCGAGCGAAAGGACTTCAACTCGTACGGCGCGCGCCGCGGGAACCACGAGGTGATGCGTCCGCGGGACGTTCGCCAACGTCCGGCTGCGGAACCTGCTCGTCCCCGGCTCGGAGGGGACGTGGACGGTGCACGTGCCGTCGGGCGAGGAGATGTCGATCTACGAGGCGTCGCAGCGCTACCTGGCCGAGGGCACGCCGCTCGTCGTCCTCGCCGGCAAGGAGTACGGCACGGGGTCGTCGCGCGACTGGGCGGCCAAGGGGCCGAACCTGCTCGGCGTCAAGGCCGTGATCGCCGAGAGCTACGAGCGGATCCACCGCTCGAACCTCCTGATGATGGGGATCCTGCCGCTCCAGTTCAGGCCCGGCGAGAGCAGCGAGTCGCTCGGCCTGACCGGCGCGTGAGGAGTTCTCGATCCGCGGCATCGAGAACGGCGAGGCGGACGAGGTCACCGTGCGCGCGGACGAGCAGGAGTTCCGGGCACTCGTGCGCCTCGACACCCCGCGCGAGCGCGAGTACCTGCAGCACGGCGGCATCCTCCCGTACGTGCTCAGGCGCCTCCTCTCGTAACCGGCGGTACGCTTCCCGCACCGGGGTGCCCCGCAGGGCGGGGCTGAGATCACACCCGTCGAACCTGATCCGGGTCATGCCGGCGAAGGGAGCGCGTGACCGAGACCGACGCACCGAGCTGGGGCATCGAGCCCGTCCCCGACCGCCTGCGGGTGCTCGGCGCGTTCGACGGCTTCCTGCTCTGGGCGAACCTCTCCGTCTCGCTGCTCGTGATCGTCGCCGGCGCGTTCCTCGTGCTGCCGGCGTCCGAGTACGGCCTCGCGCTCTCGCTCCCCGAGGCGGTGGCGGCGATCGTGGCCGCCGCGCTCGTCGGCAACCTGATGCTCGGGCTCGGCGGCGCGATCGGCGCCGACGCGCGCGTCCCGGCGATGGTGCTGCTGCGCGCGCCGCTCGGCCGGCGGGGCTCGTACCTGCCGACCGGCCTCAACATCCTCCAGTGCCTCGGCTGGTCGGTGTTCGAGCTGATCGTGATCGCGACCGGTGCGAGCGCGCTGTCGAACGCAGGTGCTTCGGCTTCGGCGGCGTCGCCTTCTGGAAGATCCTCTTCGGCGTCGTCGCGACCGCGCTCGCGCTCCTCGGGCCGGTCGGGTTCGTCCGCCGCTACGTCCGCAAGTTCGCCGTCTGGATCGTGATCGCGTCGCTGCTCTACCTCTGCTGGTGGTCGCTGCACGGCCAGCATCGTCGATCGGCCTCTGGCACCGGCACGGGCGCACACGCGTTCTGGCCCGGCTTCGACCTCGTGCTCGCGAGCATCATCCGCTGGACACCGCTCGTCGCCGACTACACCCGCTTCTCCCGGTCGCGCGCCGCCGGTTTCTGGGGCGCCGGCCTCGGCTACTTCGTCCCGACGATCCCGCTGTTCGCGCTCGGCGCCGTGATCGCGATGTCGCGCCACATCTGCGACGCGCCCGGGCTGCTCACGGCGATCGCCGCGGGCGGCGCGGCCAGCGTGCTCGCGCTGCTGGCGCTGACCGTCGACGAGAGCGACGAGGCGTTCGCCAACGTCTACTCCGGCGCCGTCTGCCTGCAGAACCTCCTGCCGAGGATGCCGCAGCGCCTGCTCGTCGCCGCCACGGCTGCGGTCGCAACGGTCGGTGCGCTGCTGATCGACCTGCGGAACTACCAACCGTTCCTCTACCTGCTCGGCTCGTTCTTCGTGCCGCTGTTCGGCGTGCTGCTCGCCGACTGGCTGCTCGCGCGGCCGCCACTACGAGCGCGAGCGACATGTTCGATGCGCCGGCCGTGCGGGTCGAGATGGTGCTCGCGTGGCTCACGGGCTTCGCGCTCTACCAGTGGCTCTACCCGCAGGGCCCCGGCTGGTGGACGCGGCTCGTCGCGCACGTCCACCCGCACGCCCTGCCGTGGGGCGGCGCCTCGCTGCCGAGCTTCGCCGTCGCCTTCGGCCTGGCGGCACTCGCACGCCTCGTCGCCCGGAGGAGACTTATCCTCGCGAGCGCGTGATCGCGCTCATCGGCAACCTCGCGTGCGACCTCTTCCCGGGCCGCGCGCCCCGCGTCGGCGGCGGCGCCTATCACGGTGCGCGCGCGCTGCGGCGGCTGCGCGTCCCGGCGCGGATCGTCACCAGGTGCGGCCGTGACCAGCGCGACATCCTGCTGCCGCCACTCGTCCGGATCGGAACACCGGTGCGCTGGGTCCCCGGCGACTCGACGCCGACCTTCGCGATCGAGTTCGACGGCGAGCAGCGGACGATGGAGGTCGAGTCGGTCGGCGACAGCTGGCAGCCGGCCGATCTTCCCCCTCTCCCCTCCACGCGCTGGGTGCACGTCGCACCGCTCTTCCGCGGCGACTTCCCCGCCGAGACACTCGCAGCGCTTGCGCGCCGGTGCCGCGTCTCGTTCGATGCGCAGGGTCTCGTCCGCGTGCCGGAGCTCGGGCCGCTTCGCCTGGACGACGACTACGACCGCGACGTGCTGCGCCACCTGTGGGTGCTCAAGCTCGCCGACGAGGAAGCCGAGGTCGTCGGCGACGTGACCAAGCTCGGCGTCAAGGAGATCCTCGTCACGCACGGATCTCGCGGTTCGACCGTCTACGTCGGGGGCACGAAGGAATTCGTCCCTGCGCGGCCGCTCGACGTCAACGCGACCGGCGCGGGCGACGCATTCGCGACCGCGTACATCGTCGGGCGGCAGGCCGGCCTGCGCCCGGTCGGCGCGGCCCGCCGCGCGACCGCGGTCGTCGCGGCCGTCCTCTCGGAGTGATCGCGCTCGTCCGCACCGACGGCGGCGCGTTCGCGGTCGACCTGGAGGCGGACACGGTCGAGCCGTGGGAGGCCGAGCTCCCGGACGACCCGGAGACCGTCGTGCTGAACCTGCCGCGGCTCGTCGCCGCCGCCGCGAACGGCGCCACCGTCGTCGCGGTCGTCGACGCACGGCCGCCGCTGCTCGTCTCGCACGACGCGGGCTCGACCTGGCGCGAGTCCGGGCGCGGCCTCCCGGCCGGCCGGGCGATCGCCGTCGCCGGCGAGAGCCCCGACGTCGCCGTCTTCGGCTCGCGGAACCGCCTCTACGTCACGCGCGACGGAGGACGCTTCTGGACCGGCCTGACCGTCGAGCTGCCCGAGCTCGACGCGGTCTGGGTCAGGGAAACCTGATCGTCAGCCGATCTGCTCCGCGAGCTCGATGATGATTCCCTCCGGGCCGCGGACGTAGCAGAGCAGGTAGCTGTCCTCGTAGCGCTCCACCTCGCCGACGAGCTCAGCGCCCCGGGCTCGCAGGGCGGCAACCACGGCGTCGATGTCCTCGACGGCGAATGCGACGTGGCGGATACCCGGCGCGTTCGCCGGCGTGAGCCGGCTCTCGCCCTGGTTCGCCGGCGAGTGGAACTTCACCAGCTCGAGTCGTCCGTTGCCGTCCGGGGTTTGCATCATCGCAATGTCCGCCCGCACGCCCTCGAGCCCCACGATGCGGTCGACCCAGCTGCCTTCGACGGGCACCTCGGCCTGCAGCACGAGCCCGAGCTCGATGAAGAACTCGGTCGCTGCTGCGAGGTCGTCGACCACGATGCCGACGTGCTCCATCCGTTGGAGAGTCATGACTCAGGGAAGCCTGAACTCGCCGCGCGCGACCGTCACGGCGCAGCCGCCGACGACGACGCGGTCGATCCGCTCGGCGCTGCCGTGCGCCTCTGCGTAGAGCGTCGAGGGGCGTCCGATCTCCGCTCCCTGCGAGATCTCGATCTGCTCGCCGAAGCGAATCCGGCCGTGCCGCGCCAGATGAACCGCGAGCGGGCCGGCCGCCGAGCCGGTGGCGGCATCCTCGGCCACACCGTGCACCGGGGCGAACATGCGCGTCTTCCAGCGCGCGCCGTCCCGGGCGAAGCAGTTCACGCCGTCGTCCGTGGCCGCAGCGAGCGCAGCGACGTCCGGCCGAAGCGCGGCGACCGCGGCTGCAGACTCGAGCTCGATGTAGACATGGCCGGGGCCGAGGTCGTAGCGCTCGATCGGCAGTCCCGAGCCTGCGACGCCGACCGCGGCGAGGATGGCGCCGGCGTTCTCGACCGCCGACCAGGTCGGGATCGGCTGCTCCATCCGGCCGAAAACGATCCTCGGGCCTTCCCGCTCGAGCTCGACCGGGACGACGCCGGCTGCCGTCTCCAGCCGGATCACGACCTTCTGCAGCGGGGCGCCGAGCACGAACGCCGCGCCGAGGGTGGGATGGCCGGCGAACGGCAGCTCCCGCGCCGGCGTGAAGATCCGGATCTTCACGTCTGCGTCAGGGTGGTCGGCCGGGAGCACGTACACGGTCTCGCTGAAGCCGATCTCCTGGGCGAGCGGGCGCAGGACGGCCTCCGGGAGGTCGCGGGCGTCGGTGAACACCGCGAGCTGGTTTCCGGCGAGCGGGACGTCCGTGAAGACGTCGGCGACGACGTAGCGGAAGGTGCCCACGAACCGAGTCTAGATTTTCGCCTCCGCGTGGGGCCCGCCGCTTCCTAGACTGGAGAGATGGAGCGGAAGCTCGCCACGGTCCTGTTCGTCGACCTCGTCGATTCGACGGCACTCGTCACCGCGAGTGACCCGGAGGTGGCGCGCCGCCGCGTGCGCGCGTACTTCGAGCGCGCGTCGTCGGCGATCGAGCTGTACGGCGGGACGGTCGAGAAGTTCGCCGGCGACGCGGTGATGGCCGCGTTCGGCGTGCCGCTCTCGCACGAGGACGATGCCGAGCGTGCGGTGCGGGCGGCCTTCGCGGTGCTCGAGGCCGTGAAGGGGCTCGGTCTCGAGGCACGTGCGGGCGTCGAGTCGGGCGAGGTGGTCGTCGACGACGGCGACTCGACCTTCGCCACCGGCGAGGCGGTCGTGGTCGCGGCCCGGCTGCAGCAGTCCGGCGCGCCCGGCACGGTGACCGTCGGACCGGGCGCGCGCCGGCTCACGCTCGGCGCGGTCGACGTCGAAGATGCCGGCTCGGTCGAGATCCGCCCCGGCGAGCCGGTCTGGTCGTGGCGCGCGAAGGGCATCCTCGCGGCCCGCCAGCGCCGCCGGCAGGCCCCGCTCGTCGGCCGCGAGCCCGAGCTCGACCTGCTGCGAAACGCGTACGAGCGCACGCTCCGCGACCGCAGGCCGCACCTCGCGACCGTCTTCGGCGACCCCGGCGTCGGCAAGTCGCGACTCGTCTCCGAGTTCGTCGAGGAGATCGAGCGCGCCACGGTGCTGACCGGACGCGCGCTGCCGTACGGTGAGGGGATCACGTACTGGCCGATCGCGTCGATGGTCAAGGCATCCGCCGGGATCACCGACGACGACCCCGCAGCCGAGGCCTTCGAGAAGCTCCGCGTGTGTTGCGAGAGCGACGCGGTGGCGGACCTGCTCGGCGTCGCGCTCGGGCTGCTCGGGGCCGCCGAGGGTATCGGCGAGGATGCGGAGATCGCCTGGGCGACGCTTCGCTGGGCGGAGGAACTCGCCGACGCGCAGCCGCTGATCCTGATCTTCGAAGACGTGCAGTGGGCCGACGAGCGGCTGCTCGAGGTGATCGAGAACCTGTCGCGTGCGCGGCAGGCGATCCCCCTGCTGATCGTCTGCATCGCGCGGTTCGAGCTGCTCGACCTGCGCCCGTCCTGGGGCGGAGGCAATCCCCGCGCCGCGTCGATCGAGCTCGGCCCGCTCGACCGCGAGGAGAGCGACCGGCTCGCGGCGGAGCTGCTGCCGGCTGCCGACGGCGCGGAGTCGCGCGCGCTGCTCGTCGAGAAGGCCGAGGGCAACCCGCTGTTCCTCGAGGAGACCGCCCGTATGCTGCTCGACGCGAACCTGGACTGCTCCGCCCTCGACCGCATTCCCGACAGCATCCAGGCGCTGATCGCGGCACGACTCGATCTGCTCGCGCCCGACCAGAAGCGCCTGCTCCAGCGCGCCGCCGTGATCGGCCGCGTCTTCTGGCGCGGCGCGCTCGAGCACCTCACGCCGGGCGTCGACGTCGACGCACTCCTCGACACGCTGTGTGAGCGCGACCTGATCTCGACCGTCGAGCGCTCGACGATTCCCGGCGACCGCGCGTACCAGTTCACGTACGTCCTGACTCGCGACGTCGCGTACGGCGCCCTGACCAAGGCGGAACGCGCCGAGACGCACCGCGTGTTCGCGGAGTGGGTCCCGCCGGATCTCGTCGACGTCGTCGCGTATCACCTCGACCGCGCCTGCGCGCTCCTCGCGGAGCTCGACGGCAGCCCGCCGCCGGAGCTCGCCGGCGACGCCGCGGCCGCCCTCGAGAAGGCCGGCAGCCGAGCGCTCGCGAACGATTCGTTCGCGAAGGCGCGACGGCTGCTGCGCCGCTCGCTCGAGCTCGAGCCGACGCCGGCGCGCCTCTACCTCGCAGCGAACGCCGCCCGCCAGCTCGGCGATCTCGGGACGGTGACGGTCGAGATGGAGGAGGTGCTCTCGCAGGCCGCGGCCGCCGGCGACGCCGCGCTCGAAGGGCGCGCGCTCACCGCGCTCGCGGCGGTCTCGCTCGGACGCGACGGCGACGTCGACGTCGCCGTCCAGCTGGCGCGATCCGCGCTCGACACGCTGCCCGAGGACGACTACGAAGCCCGCGCCGACGCGCTCGGGCGGCTGGCCGCGGCAGCCTGGTGGCGGTCGGACCTCCGCGACGCCGAGGCGTTCACACGCGAGGCGCTCGACCTGGCCGACCGTGCGGATCGCGTCGACCTGCGCGAACAGTCGCTCGCGACGCTGCAATGGCTGCTCGCGCTCCAGCTCGACCTGACCGGGGCCGAGGAGGTGCTCGCCGCACGCGAGCCGGCGTCGGACGGCGTGCTGACGCGCGCCCGCGCCGCGCTCGCGGTCGGCTCGTTGCGGCGCATCCAGGGTCGACTCGCCGAGGCGACCCGCGCGTTCGAGGAGGCCCGCGCGCTGCACACCGACGCCGGCTCGTCGAGCGAGGCGGCGTGGTGCGGCCTCCTGCTCGGCTGGATCGCGCTGGTCGAGGGACGGACGGAGGAAGCGGAGCACGAGTTCCGCGAGAGCTCGCGTGTCTTCACCACGCTCGAGGATCACGGACGGCTCGTCGAGGCCCAGCGCGCGCTCGCCGAGGCGCTGCTCGCGGAGGGCCGCGTCGAAGAGGCCGACCGCTTCGCGTCGAACGCCCGCTCGCTCGTCGGCCCGCACGACCTCACGTCGCAGGCCTCGACGACGACCACCCTCGGGCTCGTCCGGGCGGCGGAGGGCACCGACACCGAGGCCGAAGCGCTCCTCCGCGCCGGCCTGGCGCTGTACGACGGCACCGGGCACCGGCTGCTCGAGGCGCAGGCGATCGTCTCCCTGGCGGAGTTCCTCCGCTCGCGCGCCCGCACGGACGAGGCCGCCGAGCTGGAAGCGCGGCTGCCGGACCCGGTGCCGGGCTGGCTCGGCACGGCGGACGCGCGTACGACCGCCCCCGTCTGACTCCTGTCCTCCGCGTCTTGTAATCCGGCCCGTCGATAGCGCAGAATCCGGGGCTCGTAACGCCCGACACGACCCCAAGGAGGTCAGGTGGGACCGCACGACGTGCACGACAAGGACCGGCGCATGCTCCACGCCCTCGGCTACGCCCAGGAGCTGTCGCGCGCGGATGAGCGGGTTCTCGAACTTCGCGATCTCGTTCACGATCATCTCGATCCTGTCCGGGACGCTGACGCTCTACTACGCACGGGCATCAACTACGGCGGACCGATCGAGGAGGCCTACGGCTGGCCGCTCGTCTCGGTCTTCGTGATCATCGTCGGGCTCGGGATGGCCGAGATCGCCTCGAAGTACCCGACCGCCGGCGGCCTCTACTACTGGGCGTCGAAGATGGGCGGGCCGGCCTGGGGCTGGTTCACGGGCTGGTTCAACCTGATCGGGCAGATCGCGATCACCGCCGGGATCGACTACGGCGCCGCGATCTTCACCGACGCGCTGCTGCAGCTGCTCTGGCCGGAACCTTCACGGGCACGCCGCACGAGGTGATCTACGTCTACGCGGTGATCCTCGCCGCCCACGCGGTGATGAACATCTTCAGCGTCCGGCTCGTCGCGTTCCTGAACGACGTCTCGGTCTGGTGGCACGTGTTCGGCGTCGTGATCATCGTCGGCTTCCTGATCTTCAAGCCCGACCATCATCAGTCGTTCTCGACCGTCTTCGCGCAAGACGATCAACAACAGCGGCTTCTCGCACGGCTGGCTGTGGTTCGTGCTGCTGCTCGGCCTCCTGCAGGCGCAGTACACCTACACGGGCTACGACGCGTCGGCGCACATGAGCGAGGAGACGCAGGAACGCGTCGCGATCGGCGGCGCGCGGCGTGATCATGTCGATCGTCGTCTCGGCGATCTTCGGCTACATCCTCGCGCTCGGCGTCACGTTCGCGATCCAGAGATCTCACCGACACGACCGGCGCCGGGACGTTCGCGGTCAAGAAGGTCTTCCTCGACTCGCTCGGCGACTACGACGGCGAAGGTGATGCTGTTCATCACGGTCGGCGCCCAGCTCTACTGCGGGATGTCGTCGATCACCGTCGGCCTCGCGAATGATGTACGCGTTCTCGCGCGACGGCGCGACGCCGGGCCACCGGCTCTGGCGTCGGCTGAACCGCGAGCGCGTGCCGTATATCGCGGCCGTGGCGATCGCGATGCTCGCGTTCCTCTGCGCGTTCCCGGCGTACTTCGGGACGAACGGGTCCGTCGCCTACGTCGCGGTGACGTCGATCGCGACGATCGGCCTGTACATCGCCTACGCGATCCCGATCTACCTGCGCCTCCGGCTCGGCGACTCGTGGGAGCCGGGCGAGTGGAACCTCGGTCGCCACTACAAGGTGGATCGGCGACCGTCGCCTGCCTCTGGGTCGCGTTCATCTCGATCCTGTTCATCGCTGCCGATCGCGCCCGCCGGGATCCCGTGGCAACGAGCAAGTTCACGTGGACTGGCTGGTCAACTACGCGCCGATCGCCGTCGTGCGGGACGCTGCTGCTCGTCGGCGGCTGGTGGCTGATCTCGGCGCACGAAGTGGTTCAAGGGCCCGATCGCCAGGGCTCGGAGGAGGAGCTCGCGCGGATCGAGGCGCGGTACGAGCACGGCGTCGGGCGCGACACCGCCGCTCGTCGGCGTAGGATCGTCTCGATACCGGATCGGAGGGAGCCGGCGTCGGGCCGGCTCCCTCCACGAAGGAGGCAGGAGCCCGTGCTGACGCTCGAAGAGCTGCGCGCCGATTCGTCGATCGACACGGTGATCATGGCGTTCACCGACATGCAGGGCCGGCTGCTCGGCAAGCGCGCTGCACCGCGACTTCTTCTTCGAGCAGGTCGAGCACGGACACGGCACCGAGGGCTGCAACTACCTGCTCGCGCTCGAGATGGAGATGGACCCGGTGCCGGGCTACGAGATCGCGTCGCTGGGAGCGCGGCTACGGCGACTTCGAGCTGGTGCCCGACCTGTCGACGCTGCGGCGGATCCCATGGCTCGAGGCGACCGCGCTCGTCCTGTGCGACGTCCACTGGGCCGACGGCTCTCCCGTCCGTCCCTCGCCGCGGCAGGTGCTGCGCGCGCAGGTCGAGCGGGCGCGGGCGCTCGGCTTCGAGCGCGATGGTCGGCTCGGAGCTCGAGTTCTATCTCCTCAAGGAGACCTACGAGGAGGCGCACGCCCAGCACTACCGCGACCTGACGCCGTCGGTGCCGTACATCCTCGACTACCACATCCTCGCCTCGACCTACGACGAGCCGCTGCTGCGGCAGATCCGCAACGGCATGGTCGGCGCCGGCATGCGCGTCGAGACGTCGAAGGGCGAGGCGTGGCCCGGCCAGCACGAGATCAACTTCCGCTACGCCGACGCGCTGCGCGATGGCCGACGACCACGTCGTCTACAAGAACGGCGCCAAGGAGATCGCGCACCTGAACGGCTGCTCGGTCACGTTCATGGCGAAGCCCGACCACACCTGGATCGGCTCGTCCTGCCACATCCACTCGTCGCTCTGGCGCGACGGCGAGAGCGCCTTCGCGGGCGAGAGCGACGGTCGTTCCAGCAGTACCTCGCCGGGCAGATCGCGTGCGCGCGCGAGCTCGCGCTCTTCTTCGCGCCGAACGTGAACTCGTACAAGCGCTTCGCGGCCGGGCTCGTGGGCGCCGACGACGCTCGCCTGGGGCCGCGACAACCGCACGTGCGGGTTCCGCGTCGTCGGGCACGGCGCCGGGCTGCGGGTCGAGACGCGGATTCCCGGGCGGCGACGTCAACCCGTATCTCGCCTTCGCCGCGCTGATCGCGTCCGGGCTGCACGGGATCGAGCACGAGCTCGAGCTCCGGGCCGGCACTCGAGGGGAACGCCTACGAGCTCGGACGCGGAGCGCTTCCCGTCGTCGCTGCGCGACGCGATCGCGGCGCTCGAGCAGGGGACGATGGCGCGCGCGGCCTTCGGCGACGACGTCGTCGACCACTACCTGAACTACGGGCGCACCGAGCAGGAGCTGTTCGACCGCGTCGTCACCTGCTACGAACGAGAGCGATTCTTCGAGCGTGGCTGAGCGCTCTCCAAGCCGGTGATCGGGATCACGACGTACCTCACGCAGGCGTCGTGGTCGTACTGGAGCCTGCCCGCGGCGCTGGTGCCGGCCGCGTACGTCGAGTCGCGTCGCCGCGGCGGGCGGCTCGCCGCTGCTCGTTCCGCCGGGCGCCGGGGTCGACGGAGACGATCGACGCCGTCGACGGGCTCGTCTTCTCGGGCGGCTCCGACGTCGACCCGGAGCTCTACGGCGCCGAGGCGCACGACGAGACGACGGGGATCGTCCGCGAGCGCGACGACTTCGAGCTCGAGCTGATGCGCGCTGCGCTCGAGCGGACCTGCCGGTGCTCGCGATCTGCCGCGGCTCACAGGTCCTGAACGTCGCGCGCGGCGGCGGCATCGAGCAGCATCTCCCGGACGTGCTCGGAGACGAGCAGCATCGCCCGGTGCCGGGCGAGTTCGGCGAGCACGGCGTCGAAGCCGTCGCCGGGACGCAGCTCGCAGGCATCCTCGGCGACACGTCGGCGGTGAAGTCGCACCACCACCAGGGCTTCGGGGCGATCGGCGAGGGGCTCCGCGAGTCGGCCCGCGCCGCGGACGGAACGCTCGAGGCCCTCGAGGACCCGAGCCGCCGCTTCGCCGTCGGCGTGCTCTGGCATCCCGAGGAAGGCGAGGACAAGGCGCTCTTCGAGGCGCTCGTGGCCGCGGCCGCCGAGCGGCGCGACGCCCGCTAGCGCGACGCGCGGCGGAAACGGTCGGCCGCCTCGTCGTGGTCGACGATCGGCGGCGGATAGTCGAGCGTCTCCTCGAGCCGCCAGGGTGTGTGCACGGCGCTGCCCGCGACCCCGGCCAGCTCGGGGAGGTGGCGCCGCACGTAGTCGCCACGAGGATCGAACCGTTGCGCCTGACGGAGCGGGTTGAGGATGCGGTTCGGCCTCGGGTCGGCGCCCGTCCCGGCGACCCACTGCCAGTTGCCCGTGTTGCTCGCCAGGTCGCCGTCCACGAGCAGTTCGGAGAAGTGGCGCGCGCCGTGTCGCCAGTCGAGGCCGAGGGTCTTCGTCAGGAAGGAGCCGGCGATCAGCCGTGCCCGGTTCGGCAGCCAGCCCTCGTCGGCGAGCTGGCGCATCGCCGCGTCGACGATCGGATAGCCGGTGCGTCCCGTCTTCCACGCCTCGAGGGCGACCTCGTCGTGGCGCCACGGCGCGCGCCGTGGCCTCGAGTCTTCGCGCGCGCTCTGCGGGCACGCGGCGAGCAGCTGCAGGAAGAAGTCCCGCCAGCACAGCTGACGAACGAATGCCTCGCTCGCCGCGGCGCGCCCGGCGACCTCGAGCGGCGACACGCAGCCGAAATGCAGGTAGGGGCTCAGCCGCGAGGTCGCGTCGGCGGCGAGGTCGTCCGCCAGCTCGTCATAGCCCGCCAGCCGCTCGGTCAGGAACCGGTCGAGGCAGGCGCGGGCGGCGCGCTCGCCGCCGCGCGCGCGGTTCGGGGACGTTCCGACGCCGAGGTCCGGCACCGCGTCCGCCCGGGCGCCGTCCGGCAGCCTCACGCGCGGCGGCCCGAGCACGCTGCGCCGGGACGTCCGGCGCCAGGCATGCCAGAACGGGGTGAAGACCCGGTAGTGCGAGCCCGTCGTCGTGCGCACGTCGCCGATCCCCACGACCGACGACGAGGGGAACACTCGTACCTCGAGGTGCTCCGCCAGGCCGCGCTCGCGCCGTTGTGCGAACGCGCTCGCATCCTCCGCGAGGAACACGACCCGGGCGCCGACGCCGCGCGCGGCGTTCACCGTCTCGCTCACCGTGTCCCCGCGACGGATCGTGATGCCGCCGAGAGACTCGGCGAGGTCGTGCAGCGACTCGCCGAGGAACGCGAGCCGGTTGGGAGCGGAGACGCGGTCGACGACCGCGGGGTCGAGGACGAAGAGCGGCAGGACGCGATCGAACTCCGCAGCGGCCGCAGCGAGCGCCGGGTTGTCCTGCACGCGCAGGTCGCGCGTGAAGAGGACGACGGCGGTCGGCACTACCGGTCGACGAGCGCGCCCAGGAGCGCGCCGAACAGCCCATGCGTGGTCGCCTCGAAGGCGAAGACGCGGCCGTTGCCGAGCAGGGGCGGCCAGGTGCCGTAGCGCCGCTCGGGGTGGAAGCGATCGACGACCGCCATGCCCGGCCACAGCACGAGGTTCTCGAGCTCCGCCGCGAGCACGCCCCGGCGAACGCCGCGCAGCCCCAGCCGTTCGAAGGCGAAGCCGAACGCGGCGCCGTTGCCGACGTGCAGCGCGACGCCGACCGCCGGCCAGGCCCGCCCGCGCGTCACGCCGCGGCCGAGCAGCTTCACGTCGGAGAACGTCGTGCCGAACACGCGACCCAGTGCGGGCTCGGCAGCGGCCCAGACTGCAGCCGCGAGCGCGCCTGCGGCTGCACCTCTCACGGCGCGCGCATCAGGCGGGCTCGACGCGCCGGCGCTCGATCTGGCTCGCCGAGGGCACGTGGACGTCCCGGACGAGCCTGAGCTTCTCGAGGCCGCGGATCACCCACCAGGAGAGGTCGACCTGGAAGCGGCCGAGCCCGTGTCGCGCCGACGCCGGAAAGGCGTGGTGGTTGTTGTGCCAGCCCTCGCCGAACACGAGCAGCGCCACGACCCAGTTGTTCCGTGCCTCGTCCCGCGACCGGTACTCCTGGCGCCCGAACATGTGGCAGATCGAGTTCACGGCGAAGGTGGCGTGCTGGTAGAGGAAGATCCGGATCAGACCGCCCCACACCATCGCCTCGAGGCCACGCTGCCACGTGCCGCCGACGCCGTAGCCGATCAGGAACGGCAGGCCGAGCGTGAGCGCGACCCAGACGACGTACAGGCGGTCGATCCACACGAGCAGCCGGTCGCCGTAGAGATCCTTGCCGTACTCGACGCCCTCCTCCATGCCGAGGTTCGTGAAGAGCCAGCCGACGTGCGCGTGCACGAAGCCGCGCACGGCTCCGAGCGCGCCGTCGCCGTGCCCGACGTGCGGCGAGTGCGGGTCGCCCGGCTGGTCGGAGAGCGCATGGTGCTTGCGGTGGTCGGTGACCCACTGGATCAGCGGCCCCTGCATCGTCATGCAGCCGAGGATCGCGAGCGCCGCCTTGACCGGCGCGCGGGCCTCGAACCCCTTGTGCGTGAAGTAGCGGTGGAAGCCGATGGTCGTGCCGAAGGCACAGACGACGTAGAAGCCCGCCATGATCGCGACGTCGGTCCAGTGGAAGGCGACGCCCCAGAGCAGCCCGGCCGCGAGCGCGATCCCGAGCGGCGGCACGAGCACGGCGACGAGTGTCATGACCTGGCTGATGCGGCTCGTTCTGGCGCGGACGGTTCCGACGCGGGTTGCGGATGTCATGCGGTTCCCACCCAGGCTTCGAGGCGCTCAGCCACCAGCGTCTCCCAGGCGCCGGCCCGGGGCAGCGGAACGACGCGGCCGCGTACGCGCACGGCGATCGCGTGCAGCGCGCCGGGGATCAAGCGGTAGGTCCCGTCGACGCCGAGCCGCCGGGCGCGCTCGAAGCCACGGCGGGAGCTCGCGGGACTCACCCCGGGGACGCCCGGTAGCCAGCGGTCCAGCGAGCCGTGCAGCACGTCCAGGCGCCGACCGCCGAGCGGAGCGAGCTCGAGGCGGTCGGGCAACCAGGGTGCGAGCCCGAGCACTGCGTCGACGCCGGGCGCATCGGCGCTGCGGACGGCGACGGCTCCACCCATCGAGAATCCAAGCAGCAGCGTCCGCGGCGCGCCGGCAGCGTCGATCGCCGCCCGCGTGTCCTCTACGCACGAGTCGAGCGCCTGCCACGACTTGAGGCGGTAGCGCACCTCGGCGAATCCGAGCGCCGGGAAGCGCGCCGCGAGCTTCCCGACGAGCCATTCGAGGGAGGCGCTCCACGTCCCGGCGACGAAGTCGGACTGGCCCCCGTTGACGCACACGACAGCCGCATCGCCGGCGGGACCGGTCAGACGCATCTCGCCACCGGTCGCCAGGGCGGCCGTCTCGTTCGCGTGAGGCACGAACACGTACCGTAGCCGGGCGCGTGATTCAATCGGCGAATGCCGGTCACCGTCGTCAACCCTGCCACCGAGGAGCCGATCGCGACCCTCGAGTCGGCCGGGGTCGACGAGACCGACGCGGCAGTCGCCCGCGCCCGCGCCGCCTACCCCGCCTGGCGGGCGGTCGCGCCGGCCGACCGGGCCCGCCTGCTGCGCCGGCTGGCGACGCTGGTCGAGGATCACCTCGACGAGCTCGCGCAGATCGAATCCCAGAACGTCGGCAAGCCGATCTCCGGCGCCCGCGGCGAGATCGGGATGGTCGCGGAGGTCTTCAACTTCTACGCCGGCGCGGTCGACAAACACCACGGCGAGACGATCCCGGTGGCCGGAGGCGTCGATCTCACCTTCCGCGAGCCGCTCGGTGTCGTCGGTCTGATCGTCCCCTGGAACTTCCCGCTGAACATCGCGTCGTGGAAGCTCGGTCCTGCGCTCGCGTGCGGGAACACGGTCGTGCTGAAGCCCGCAGAGCTGACGCCGCTGTCGGCGCTGCGGCTCGCCGAGCTCGCGCTCGACGCCGGCATTCCCGAGGGGGTGCTGAACGTGCTCGTCGGCAAGGGCTCGATCGTCGGGAGCCGGCTGGTCGAGCACCCCGACGTCGCGAAGATCGGCTTCACCGGGTCGACCGAGGTCGGACGCGAGATCATGCGCGGCGCCGCCGGGACGATCAAGCGCGTGACGCTCGAGCTCGGCGGGAAGTCGGCGAACGTGGTCTTCGCCGACGCCGATCTCGAGCGCGCCGCGGCCGCGGCGCCCTACGCGGTCTTCGACAACGCCGGCCAGGACTGCTGCGCCCGCTCGCGGATCCTCGTCGAGCGCTCCGCCTACGACCGCTTCTCCGAACTGTTCGTCGCGGCGACCGCCGGCGTGAAGGTGGGCGACCCCGCCGACGCGGCGACCGAGATGGGACCCCTGATCTCGGCGTCGCACCGCGAGACGGTGGCGGGCTTCGTCGACGGCGACCCGCTCTTCCGCGGTGAGCATCCGTCGGGCAAGGGCTTCTGGTTCCCCTGCACGGTCGTCGAGGCGACGAACGAGGACCGCATCGCCCGCGAGGAGGTGTTCGGACCGGTGGCCGCACTGATCCCGTTCGAGGACGAGGCGGATGCGATCCGCATCGCGAACGACTCCCCGTACGGGCTCTCCGGCTCGGTCTGGACCCGCGACGGCGCCAGGGCGCTGCGTGTGGTGCGGGCGCTCGAGACGGGCGTGCTCAGCGTCAACTCGAACAGCTCGGTACGGGTGCAGACCCCGTTCGGCGGCTTCAAGCAGTCCGGCTTCGGCCGCGAGCTCGGCCTGCACGCGCTGGCCGGCTACTCGGAAGTGAAGAACGTCTTCTACTCGACGGAGGGCTAGATGTCGAACCGGCTCCAGGGCAAGATCTGCGTGATCACGGGCGCCGGCAGCGGCATGGGGCGCGACGCCGCGATCCTGTTCAGCGAAGAGGGCGCGTCGGTCTGCGTCGCCGACGTCGACCTCGCGGCCGCGGAGGAGACGGCCGCGAGCTGCGACGGCTCGTTCGCGCAGCAGGTCGACGTCGCGGACGAGGCGAGCGTCGAGGCGATGATGCGCGCGACGGCGGAGCGCTTCGGCGGCATCGACGTCCTCTACAACAACGCCGGCATCTCACCCGGCGACGACGCGTCGGTGCTCGAGACGAGCGTCGAGGCCTGGGACCGCGTCCAGGCCGTCAACACGCGGGGCGTCTTCCTCTGCTGCAAGCACGGGATCCCCCACCTGCTCGACCGCGGCGGCGGCTCGGTGATCAACGTCGCCAGCTTCGTCGCGCTCGTCGGGGCCGCGACGTCGCAGATCTCCTACACCGCGTCGAAGGGTGCAGTGCTCTCGATGACCCGCGAGCTCGCGGTGCAGTTCGCCCGTGAACGCGTCCGCGTGAACGCGCTCTGCCCCGGGCCGGTCGAGACGCCGCTGCTCCTCTCGATCTACGGCGACGACCCGGCCGCGCTCGAGCGGCGGCGCGCGCATTGGCCGACCGGGCGGCTGGCCAAGCCGCGCGAGATCGTGAACGGCGCGCTCTTCCTCGCGAGCGACGAGTCGTCCTACGTCACCGGGACGACCTTCCTGGTCGACGGCGGATTGACCGCCGCCTACGTGACACCGGAGTAGCGATGCGGGTCTCGTTGATGATCGAGGGCCAGGAGGGCGTCGACTGGCCGCAGTGGCTCGCCCTCGCCGAGGCGGCCGAGTCAGCCGGGCTCGAGGGGCTCTTCCGCTCCGACCACTACCGCTCGATCGTGCGCGGCGAGCCCGCCGGCGGGCTCGATGCCTGGGCGATCCTCGCGGCGATCGCCGCGCGCACGCAGCGGATCCGGCTCGGGACGATGGTCTCGCCCGTCACCTTCCGCCCCGCCGGCGTGCTCGCCAAGAACGTCGTGACCGTCGACCACGTCTCCGGCGGCCGCGTCGAGCTCGGGATCGGCGCCGGCTGGTACGAGGCCGAGCACCAGACGTACGGCTTCCCGTTCCTCACGACCGGCGCGCGACTCGACGAGCTCGACCGCCAGCTGGCGGAGGTGACGCGGCAGCTCACCGCCGCGGACGACGTGCGCCCGCCGGCGGTGCAGCGGCCGCGGCCGCCGATCATCGTCGGGGGCACGGCGAAGCCGCGCACGGTCCGCGCGGCGATCGCGTACGCCGACGAGTACAACACCGTCTTTCCGAGCGTCGACGAGGCGCGCGAGCGGAAGCGGATCCTCGACGAGGCGGCCCGCGCCGCCAGCCGGGAGCCGCTCCGCTACTCGATGATGATTGGCTGCGTCGTCGGCCGCGACCGCGCCGAGGCCGACGAGCGGATCGGCCAGTGGCAGGCGCTGACGGGCCGCGACAGCCGCCCGGGCATCGCCGGCACGGTCGACGAGGTGGTCGACACGCTGCGCGAGTACGAGGCGGTGGGCGTCGAGCGCGCCATGCTCCAGCACCTGGTCCACGAGGACGTCGCGATGGTCGCAGTCCTGGGCGAGGTCGCGAGGCAACTAGGGTAAGGACCCGTGCGCGTCTTCCTCGTTCGGCACGCCGAGGCGGCGCCTGGCAGCCCCGACGACCTGCGGCCGCTGACCGATGCAGGCCGCGTCGCTGCCCGCGCGCTCGGCGACGAGCTCGCCGCCCGCCATCCGAACGCCGTCGTCTCGAGCCCGCTGCTACGCGCACGCCAGACGGCCGACGCGATCGCGCGGGCGACGGGCGTCGACGCGTCGGCGCACGAAGGTCTCGCGCCCGGCGCCACGCTCGAGACGCTGAGATCAGCGCTCGAGGGCCTCGGTGCGACGGTCGTCGCCGTCGGCCACCAGCCGGACTGCGGCGAGATCCTCGAGACGCTCACGGGTGAGCGGCGGCCGTTCGCACCGGGCGGGTACGCGGAGCTCGAGCTGTGAGCGCGATCGCCGTCCGCGACCTGCGCAAGTCGTACGGAGAGATCGAAGCGCTCCGCGGCATCGACTTCACGATCGAGCCCGGCGAGGTGTTCGGGCTGCTCGGCCCGAACGGCGCCGGCAAGACGACCGCCGTCGAGATCCTCGAGGGCTACCGGCGCCGCGACGGCGGCACGGTCGAGGTACTCGGCGTCGACCCGGAGCGCGCCGGCCGTCACTGGCGGGAGCGTGTCGGCGTCGTCCTGCAGTCGTCGTCGCTCTACCCGAACCTGACCGTGCAGGAGAGCCTCGCGGTGTTCGCCGGCTACTACCCCGCGCCGCGCGACCCGGACGAGGTGGTCGAGATCGTCGGGCTCGGAGAGAAGCGCGACGCGCGCGTGCGCACGCTCTCCGGCGGCCAGCAGCGGCGGCTCGACCTCGGCCTCGCCCTGATCGGCGATCCAGAACTGATCTTCCTGGACGAGCCGACGACGGGGTTCGACCCCGGGGCCCGCCGCAACGCGTGGGAGACGATCCGCAATCTGCGCGGGCTCGGCAAGACGATCCTCCTGACGACGCACTACCTCGACGAGGCGGAGCAGCTGGCCGACCGCGTGGCGGTGCTGAGAGACGGCGTGATCGTGCGCGAGGGCGCGCCGGCGGAGCTGACCGGCGGGACCGTCGAGACGGAGATCCGCTACCGGCGGGACGGCCACGACGTCGTTGAGCGCACCCGCGAGCCGACGCGCCGCCTGCACGAGCTCGCCGGCGAAGCGCTCGCGCGCGGCGAGGAGCTCGAAGGGCTCGAGGTGCGCCGGCCGACCCTCGAGGACGTCTACCTGGAGCTGACGGCCGACTGACACTCACCCGGTCGCGTGGGGTGTGATCGTGCAGCCGATGACCGTCTTGGTGTCGATGAGCTTCGCCAGACCCAGGGCACGGGCACGCTTGATCCGCGAGACCCAGTCGAGGGCAACCATCGCGCCGCCGAGACGCGCCCGGTAGAGAAGCGGCTTCATCGCTGCAGGTGTGAGCGTATGCCGCGCCTCGACGTTCGAGCCGAGCTTCGCCTTCGGGCCCGGGACGACGAGCGTGAGGTCGCAGACGCCTTGATAGGCGGCGCCGGGATTGGCGAGGTCGACCACGTGGTCGTGGGCGCCGAAGCCGAGCGGCTTCGCGTACGCGAGCGGGTGAAGCGGATGCGATAGCGACACGGGCGCGATCACGTAGAGCGAGATCGGGCGCTTCGCGCCCGCCGGCGGCGGGCCGGTGGCAAGATCGTGGACGGTCCCGTCGACCCAGACCCCGTCGACAAACCCGGCCCGGACGTGGCCGGCTGCGCCGGACGTGCCCGAGACGGTGAAGAGCGCCAGGGTGATGGTCGTGAGCAAAGCCAGGATCAGGCGCGTCATTGCTCCTCCTTGGTGACAGAGATCGCCAATACGGCACGCCCGCCTCATGCCGTCCGTGCCGACCCCTACTATTGAGTAGGGCTTAACCCTATCGAATATGGAGAACGAAGACAAGGCCGGACGACGCGCCTATCGCGCGCCACAACGTGAGGCAGCCGCATCGCGCACGCGCGAGACGATCGTCCGTGCGAGCCGGCACCTCTTCGAGGAGCGCGGGTGGGCCGCGACGACCGTTCGCTCGATCGCCGAGCGCGCAGGCGTCTCACAGAAGACCGTGGAAGCGCTGTTCGGCACGAAGGCCGCACTTCTCCAGGCGGCGGTCGAGTATGCGATTCGCGGTGACGTCGATCCGCTGCCGATGCCCGAGCGCGAGACCGTGGCTCGAATCGAACGCGCGGCTTCTGCGGTCCAGATGCTGGACCTGCACGCCGCACACCTACGCAGGGTCAATGAGCGATCGGCTCGAATCGCCTGGGTCGTCGAGCAGGCGGCAGCCGACGACCCGCTCGTCGAGGCCCTCTGGTCGGAGATGAACCGCAACCGGACCTTCGCCGTCCGGTGGGCGACCAGGCTGCTTCTTGCAAAGCCGGGACGGAGAAAGGGCCTGCGGCGGCGGGACGTCGAGGCAGCGTTCTGGGTTGCGCTCGACTGGGGCACCTACCGCACACTGAGCGACCATGGCCGGCTCACCCCGGCCGGATACGAGTCCTGGCTGCGTCGCTACTACCGGTCGGTGTTCCTTCCGCACTGAACTCAGTTCGCTTCGTTCTCACATAACCTGGAGCCGCGGCTCCCAGATAGCCTTGCTTCCCGGGTGACCCTCTTCCTGCACGAGCTGCGAACCGAGCAGCGGCTGTTCTGGCGCAACCGGGAGGCGGCGTTCTTCACGTTCTTCTTGCCGATCATCTTCTTCCTGATCTTCGGCTCGATCTACGGCAACGACGTGATCAAGAAGGAGCACGTCCGCGCGAAGGACTTCCTGGAGGCGGGGATGGTCGGCTACGGCGTCGCGTCGACGGCGTTCGCCGGCCTCGCGATCACGATGGTGATCCGGCGCGAGAGCGGCGTCCTCAAGCGGATCCGTGCGACGCCGCTGCCGCCGGCCACGTATCTCGGTGCGGTGCTCGCCTCGACGTTCGTCGTCTTCCTGGTCGAAGTCGTCCTGATCGTCGCGATCGGGCGCGCGCTCTTCGGCGTCCCGGTGCCGCACGCCGTGTTCTCGCTCGTCGGCGCCCTCCTGATCGGAGCGGGCTGCTTCGCGGCGATGGGCCTCGGCCTGACGAGCGCCGTCCGCTCCGCCGAAGGAGCGTCGGCGGTCGTGAACGTCGTCTATCTGCCGATGGCGATCATCTCGGGCACGTTCTTCACGCCGCGGCAGTTCCCGTCGTTCTTGCGCGTGATCGCCGACGTGCTGCCGCTCACCTATTTCACGAAGCTGACCCGCAACGTGATGCTCCGGCACGAGCATCTGTGGGCGCAGGGAGGGTCGATCGCGGTCGTCGCAGGCTGGGGCGTCGCCGGGCTCGTGCTGGCGCTGCTCTCGTTTCGCTGGCAGCCGCGCGAGGGCTAGTCGACGCCGGCGGCGAGCTCTTTCGAGCGCTCCATCGCGGCGTTGATCGCGTTCAGGAACGCCGCGCGGACGCCGGCCTGCTCGAGCTCGCGGATCGCGCGCGTGGTCGTCCCGCCCGGCGACGTCACCGCCTCGCGCAGCTCGACCGGATGCATCTTCTCGTCGCGCAGAAGCTTCGCCGTCCCGAACATCGTCTGCACGACCAGCCGCGTCGACACCTCGCGCGAGAGGCCGAGCAGGATGCCCGCCTCGATCATCGCCTCGGCGAGCAGCGCGTAGTAGGCGGGCCCCGAGCCCGAGACCGCCGTGACGGCGTCCATCGCCGACTCGGGCAGGACGACGACGTCGCCGACCGCACGCAGCACCTGCGACGCCTGCTCGAGGTGCTCGGCTCCGGCCAGGCTGCCGGCACAGATCCCGGCGATCCCCTCGTGCACGGTCGAAGGCGCATTTGGCATCGCGCGGACGACGGGGATCTGACCGGGCAGGCGCGCCTCGATCGCAGCTGTCGGGATTGCGGCGGCCAGCGAGAGCACCGTCTGTGACCCGTCGAGCGCCGGGGCGATCTCCTCGAGGAGCGGGTTCAGATCCTGGGGCTTCACCGCGATCACCACGACCGCCGCACCCGCGACGGCGTCCGCGTTCGCCGTCCCGACCTCGACGCCGTAGCGCTCCCGGAGCTCCGTGACGCGCTCCTCGCGCCGCACCGTGGCGGCGATGTCGGTCCAGCCCGAGCTGCGGAGCCCGGCGAGGAGCGCCTCGCCGATCTTCCCGACGCCGAGGATCGCGATTCTCATCGGCTGAGCCTATGCGAGTGCGCGCTCGACCGCATCGAGCGTGCGCTCGGCCTGCCGGCGCGCGACCGCGTCGAGAGCGCCGCCGACGAACCTGTCGACGATGCCGGTCAGATGGATCTCCGCCTGCCACGACATCGCCGTCCCGTCGCCGTCCGCGACCAGGTCGAACGTGGACGCGACGTCGGTGCCGCCGCCGTGCGCGCGCAGCGACGCGTGCTCCGGCGGCTGCTCGTCGACGAGCTCGAACCGGATGGTCAGCTTGGGAGCGAGCGGAACCGGCAGCTTCACGCGCGCCTCCCAGTGGTTGTGGTCGACGACGCGATGGCCGCGCACGGCCGGTATCGCCGAGGCGACGACGTCGGGGTCGATGAGCAGCTCGAACACGCGGTCCGGGGGTGCCGCGAACCGGCGCTCTCCCTTGACGACGGCCATCGCGCGCGAGCGTAGCTGGTCGAGGCGGACCTACGACCGTGGGAACGTGACCGGCTGGTTCACGCCCGTCACCGCGAACGACATGCTCATGTGCGCGCTCTGCTTCGCCACGTGCATCGTCAGGTCGATCAGCGCGGTCTCGACGAGGTGGGTGTCGCGCGGGATGAACAGCGAGACCTTGATGTCGCCGAGCGAGGCGCCGAGGTTCGAGAACACGCCCTTCGACACGCCCGGCAGATTGGCGAGCAGCGCGTCGCCGTCGATCGTGCCGACGACCTCGTCCTCGGTGCGCCCGTTCACGTCGAGCGTCGACACCGAGACGTTCTTGACGTACGGCGTGAGCGCGTTGACGTCGAACCCGGCTGCCGCCGCGGGCTTCAGCCCGGCGGGCATCGGCACGGTTCTCGACCGGCCGTTCATCGTCATCCGGAGCAGGTTGCCCCGCTTCACCATCACCACGCCGATCGGCGCCGTGCCGGGTGCGTTCGTCGACATGGTCGCGTAGAAGTCGCCGGTGCCCGTGCCGCGCAGCACCATGCCGCCCTGTGCGTCGACCTCGGCGGTCTTCCCGACCGCGTCGATGTTCATCTTCATCGTGAACGACTCCGACCGCACGGACTGGGCCGCGACCCGCGACTGCGCGAGCAGATCCTGGGCCTTCTTGGCGTCGGCGCCGGTGCAGGCGGCCGCGACGAGGGGGACCGCCGCGAAGGCGAGCAGGAGACGAAGGCGCCGCACGACCTGATCTTCGACCTGAGCCGACGCGGGGCGCCTCCCGCATTCGGGGGATCCCTCGCGCCCGACCACTCGTAGACTGCCGCGATGGGTCAGCGACGGAGACACCGGTGAGGCTCGGCGTCGAGGCCGCCGTCGTGGGCGGCATCCTCGTTCCCGGCGACGTCGAGATCGTCGACGGGCGCATCTCGGCGGCCGGTCTCGCAGCGCCGAACGGCCGCGGCGTCGCCGTGCCGGGGTTCGTCGACCTACAGGTGAACGGCTTCGGAGGCGTCGACTTCCTCGACGCGGACGCCGACGGCTACCGCCAGGCCGGCGCCGCCCTGCTCGAGACCGGTGTGACCGCGTATCTGCCGACGCTGATCACGAGCCCGGAGGAGCAGGTGATCGCCGCGATGCGCGAGGTGCCGGCTGACGAGCAGCGCCCGCGCATCCTCGGCATGCACCTCGAGGGCCCGTTCCTGTCGCCGAGCCGCCTCGGAACGCACACGGCAGCCGCGCGCCGCGACCCCGACGTCGCGCTACTCGACCGCCTGCTCGAGGCAGGCCCCGTGCGCCTGATGACGCTCGCGCCGGAGCTTCCCGCCGCCGATGCGGTGATCGACCGCCTGCTCGAGCGCGGGGTCGCCGTCTCGCTCGGACACAGCGACGCCACCGCCGAGCAGGCCGAGGCTGCGTTCGACCGCGGCGCACGCTGCGTCACGCATCTGTTCAACGCGATGCGTCCCTTCCTGCACCGCGACCCCGGCATCGTCGGCGCGGCGCTCGCCCGCGACGACGTCGTCGTCTCGATCATCCTCGACGGGATCCACCTCGCGCCGGAGACTGCGACCGTCGTGTGGCGTGCGGCAGGCGACCGCGTCGCGCTCGTGACCGACGCGATCACCGCGGCCGGCGTCGCGGAGGGGTCGTACAGCAGTTTCGGCACGCTCGACGTGCAGGTTCTCGACGGAACGGTGCGCGGGCCGGACGGCGTCCTCGCCGGCAGCGTGCTGACGATGGTCGAAGCCGTACGTGGGCTGCACGCGCTCGGGGCATCGCTCGAGGACGCGGTCCGCGCGGCGACCGCCACACCCGCGTCGGTGCTCGGGGAGACGGAGGTCGGGAGGCTCGCGATCGGCTCACCGGCCGACGTCGTCGTGCTCGACGACGGCCTCCAGATCCTGCGGGTGCTGGTCGCCGGCGAGACCGGCGTCGCAGCCTGATCAGCTCGGCCTAGCTCGCGACCCGCCGGAACAGCACGCTCGAGAGCTCGCGGGTCGCGCCGACCACGCGGAACTCGACGTCGTGCTCGTCGACGAGCCCGGCGAACGCGCGCAGCTCGTCGGCCCGATGGTGGAACTGGTCGAAGTACAGGTACGACCCGGGCACGAGGTGATCCCGGACGGCCTCGAGCGCGGTGACGGTCGACGAGTAGAGGTCGGCGTCGAGCATGACCACGAGCACCTCGTGCTCCGGCCACTGGTACGTGCGCAGCGTGTCGTCGAACCAGCCGGCGAAGAACTCGACGCGCGGGTCGTCGATCGCCGGCACGTTGCCGTTGGTCGAGAAGTAGCCGCGAGGGTGGCCCTCGAGCGTCCAGTCGTGCGGGAGCCCGGCAAAGCTGTCGAAGCCGTGCAGCCTCGAGCGCGGGTTGGTGAGGATGCGCGACCAGTACCGCATCGAGGCGCCGGCGTGCACGCCGAACTCGAGGTACAGCACCTCGCGGTCGCCGACCTCGGCCGCGATCAGGTCGAAGAGCTCGGTCCGGGAGCTCAGCCGACGAGGAACGTCGAACCCGTGCGCGCGCAGCCACCAGCCGACATGCAGGTAGATGAAGGCCCCGTTGAGGTTGTAGATCAGTGGTTGGCCCGCATGAGCCCCGAGGCGCGTGAGCGCCAGCTTGGGAGCCTGCTTCCAGTCCTTGGTGTAACGCATTCAGCGCCCCTCCAAGTCACTGCCTGCGCAGGGCGAACGTTACAGTTCGGGCCGCGCTCGGACGCAACGGCGCAGCACTTTCCTAGCCCCCGTAGCTCAGTGGATAGAGCAGCGGTTTCCTAAACCGCGTGCGCAAGTTCGATTCTTGCCGGGGGCGTCAGGAGCAAGTCGCCGACGTTAGTCGTGCTGCTCCGCCCGCGCGGCACCGATCTGCCAGGCGGCTTCGAACACGCCTTCCGGAACATCGCGACGCAACGCGACGAGGTCTTCGGCGAACGCGGTGCGCTCTTGTAGATCGAGCGCGCTCTGCCACTCCGGTCGGCTGGCCTCGGCGAGCAGTCGCACCGCGCCGCGCTGGTCGCCGCGAACGGTCGCGACCCACGCGAGTCCCTGCAACGCAGCGGCGGCGGTTCCGTAATCGCCGAGGGGCTGAGCTTCGGTCAGGGCGCGTCGGTAGGCGCCATACGCGGCCCTCGTATTCCCGCAGCTCCTGTGCGCCCTGCCGAGCAGTCGCCCCCGGATGTACGCGGCTTCGCCGCCGAATCCGGCCGCCTCCTGGTCGGCGATCGCGTCCTCATACGCCGCGACGGCGTCGCTTAGGTTGCCGCGCGCTTCGTGCACCTCGCCCACCGCGACGAGCGCGTGACCGACGCCGCACATGTCGTTCGGATCGCTGCGTCTCAGCTCGAGCGCACGTTGCGCGTAGGCGTCGGCGAGATCAAGCTCGCCGAGCTTGACATGAAGATGCGCAAGGTCGGCGTCGAGGCCGGCGACCAGGGCGGTCACGCCCTCGTCCTCAGCCGTCCGGCGCGCAAGCTTCTTGAGCTGAACAGCGCGGTGAAAATCGCCGTTGACGCGTGCCAGCTCACTCGCGGCTACCTGACCCTCCATCTCCCAAATCGGCGTCAGTTCCTCGGGTAGCGCCACGATCGCCTGCGCCCAGGCATCGGCTTGTTGTTGAGCTCCGCGGATGATCCAGTAGAACCAGGTGGCTGCGATCAACCGCACAGCCGCTTCCTTCGCGCCGGTTGCGATTGCGCGTTCGAACGCAGAGGCGAGCTGCTCGGCCCGGTCGGCGATCGCGTCGAACGCCGCGGGATCGAAGTTGCGCAGGTCCGAGGCCCAGCTCTCCGCGAATGCCACGATCTCATCGAGCGTCTGGTCGTCCAAGCAGGTGGCCGAGCTGACCGGACGGCCGCGTCTCGCTGTTGCTCCGGCGAGCGTCGGATCCTGGCGAAGAATCGCCCGCTCGAGATCCCTCAGCTCGCCTCCCGGCTCGAGGCCGAGCTCTCCGAGCTGAGCGCGGCCCTCTCGGTAGGCAGCCAGCGCCTCTGCCTGCCGGCCGGACCGGTACAGGGCGAGCATGAGTTGCGCGCGGAGCGATTCACGTAGAGGCATCGCCGAGACCAGCGACGTCAGCTCGCCGAGGATCTGGTCGTGGTGGCCGAGCTCGAGCTCTGCGGTGAACCGCCGCTCGAGCGCCGCGAGGCGCTTCTCCTCGAGTCGCGTCGCGGCTGCGCGCAGGGCCGCCGAGTCGGCTGCACCGTCGAACGCGGGCCCGCGCCAGAGGGCGAGAGCGACCAGGAGCTCCCCGAGTGTCTGCTCCGGCGGGCCGCCGTTCACCCGGCCGACCATCTGCTCGAACAACAACGCATCGACCTGCTCTACGTCAACGCACAATCGGTAACCGCCCCTCCGCGTCTCGATCACCTCGGCGCCGAGCGCCCGTCGCAGATCCGAGATGTACACATGAAGGGCGTGGCGTGCCCTGTCCGGTGCTCCGTCGTCCCAGATCCCGTCGACCAGCTCGACACTCGAGACGCACTCGCCGGCGCGGAGCGCGAGCACGCTCAGCATCGCAAGCCGCTGCGCTCCAGTGAGGTCGACTCGCCGCCCGCCGCGGTGAGCGCTCACGTGCCCGAGCAGCTGCACGTTGAGAGGATCTGACGACATCTTCCCTCCCTCGGACTGTAATCGAGCTCAGGCACGGCGTATACCCGCCGACTTGAGCGTCTCTTGAGGGTCGATTGAGCGCGCTCCGCGAGTCTTGTTCGCACGTTTGCACGACCTACGACAGAGGAGGCGCTATGAGGCGCTCGAGGGGATGTTGAGCGTGAGAATGCGGCTACTGATTCTCGTCGTGTTCGTCGGATGCGTGTCGTCGGTCGCCGGTACCGCATCCGCGGACAGCGGCGCAACGGTTCACCACTTCTCGGTGACGTATCCGGGCAACCTGGCGACATGCTCGGGCAACCGAATCGAGAAGGCCGGGAGGAACAGCTTCATCAAGGACGTCGAGACATGCGTCACAGTGATCGACGTCGGTCTTGGTTCCGGCACGTATTCGGCCGCCGATCTCGGTTGGTGCAGCGACTACAACGCCGCGATCTTCGATGAGTCCGCGTGCAACCCAGCGACCTCGGGGCACGTCACGATCGGCGTCAACGGCGACGGCACCTTCACCTGGGACGTCGTCGCGTACTACGCACACCCCTGAAGGAGACGGCGTGCGTCTGCACGCGCCGCCGCGAGGGAGCGGTGGCGCGTGCAGCGCAGGCGGCGAGCCTTCCGGAAACCGAACCCGGTGCGCGGCGTTTCGCGAGTCTGGGGACCACGAACAAAGGGCACCGGTGATGCCGCCCCGAGAAGCTGAACCCTCGGTCGGGGCGGGCGGTATCGTCAGCTCGCTGGGATGCGCCCTCGTCTTCACGCCCCGGCGGCACGGTCTACCGGCCGTCTACCAGGAGCAGCCGGACCCAGCGGTACACGACGACACTCAGACGCACTCGACGCACCTCAGGACGCGGACCAGCGGGACCGAGCGGACTCAGACGTACAGCACGTCATTCATCCGGCCGACTTCCTAAACCGCGTGCGCAAGTTCGATTCTTGCCGGGGGCATGAGCCGCGAGGCTTCGGAAGCGGGTTTGCGCCCTCGAAGATGTCGCCGGACTGGTTCGAATGGCGGTTCCGTCTGCAAGCCGTCTACCAGGAGCCGCCGAGGGTCTCCGGGGATGCGTTCGGTCTCATCTACGAGCACCGCTCCCGCCGCAGCGGCCGACCTCGAACACCGTCTCGCCCTGCCCGGCAAGGAACCGGGTCAGGCCGGCGCCGAAGGAGCCGCTGCCTTCGACCGCGAACGCACGCCGACCCGGCGCGTGACAAGCCGCGAGCTCGCGCTTCCGACGCGATGGACGTCGAATACGACAACGCTCGTGGAGCTGGCGCGGCAAGCGACCCATTGACTCATCTGATCTCCGTGGGTTCGATGCGTTCAGGTCGCGTGCAGGCAAAACGGCGGTGCGAGCGAAAGCCAGGCTTGTGAAATCTGTCGTTGCCTCGCTCTGGGCGTCAGTCCAGGGTGACCCAAGATTCATGCGTCGGCTCAACGGTTCCTTGACGCTGTTCTGGATCGCAATGATCCCCGTCTCCTACGAACTCGGCTGGCTGAAGAGCGTGACCTACGTGTCTGCTCTGTCCCTTTGGGCGCTCGTCTCGGGTCACTGGTCAACGTGGCAAGCCGCCCGTGTCGAGGTCACCCAGCAGCAAGAGATCGAGAAGGAACAAGAGCACCCCATCGAGGAGCGAGTCGTCGAAAAGATCGTCGAGCAAACGACCGTCGAGCAGGAACCAGAACCCTAGAGCCCAAGAGGGCCGGCTAGGTTTCCACGGCTGCGTTAACGGCGTTGGGGATGGAAAGAATGATGCTCCGCCTAGGGCATCTATTACTCCACTAAACCTGGGCCGTAGACGGGAGTTAATTGCATGGGGATCGGCGTCAGCTTGGTCCTGATCGCGATCGGCGCAGTGCTTACGTTCGCCCTACATGCTTCCAGCGGTGCCTTCAACGTTCACACCGTCGGCATCATCCTGATGGTCGTCGGTGCGATCGGCATCCTCCTCTCGATGATCTTCTGGTCGAGCTGGGGTGGCTTCGGGAACCGTGCGAGCCACACAACAACCGTGGTCGAGCGCTAGACGATTCTGGAGCAGGTCGCACGACAAGAAGAGCGTGCCACGGCGGGCACGCTCTGCTTGTTTCGGAATATCCGGGTCCTAGCGCGCAAGCAGCTCAGCGAGCTGCGAGAAGCGTCTACGACTGCGCTTAAGCATCTGCTCGCGGCGTCGTCTCGGGATTCGCCGCCACACGTCGTAAGCCGTCAGCATCAACCCGAACGGCCCTAAGCGGCGAAGCAACACCGTTCGCAGGAGGAACACGAGAAACCGATTACCCGAATGCCGTCGAGCGAATCTCGTTTTCAGGGCACGCCCCAGGGGTACGTCTCGAACACTTTCACCAGGAGGAACGAGATGGCCGACGGCTTCATTCGCACGGTGCATAAGGGCGGACAGTGGGTCAACGAGGTTGAGGGCGGCACGGAGTTCGGCGGCAGCTATGCGAACAAAGACGAAGCTGTGGCCGCCGGCCGCGGGCGCGCGAAGCAGGACAAGACGGAGCACGTGATCCACAACCAGGACGGCACGATCAGCGAGCGCAACTCGTACGGGAACGACCCGGCGAGCCGCCCGGGCTAGCCGACCTTCTCGACCTCCCAGATACCGGATAGCAGCCGCTCGCTCTCGACGAACTCTTCGACCTTCGGTAGCGGGATCGTGCGCAGGATGCGGAGCTTGCGTCCGTCGCCCGTTTGGAAGGTGTCGACGGTCGACCAGTTGGGCGCGGCGGTGTGGAACGTTCCGGCGTCGGCGCCGTCCCCGCGTAGCCGAGCTCGAACCTTGGCATGTGGTCGTTTCCGGGGCCGGCGGCAGCCTGCAGCCTAACCGCGGCCGGGTCTATCGGCCAAGAGGATTAGCCGGGCAGCGTTGAGCTGCCCCAAACTGATGCGGGTAGCGCGTCTGGCGCGGGTTCCGACGGCAGAACGTCGCAACCTGGCACCTTGGCTTCTCTACGGGGTCGCGGTTTGACCTCGGCACCCAAGCCGCCATCCCCCCGGCGGCTTCGGTGTTTATGGGTTTCCAGCCTGGAAACGATGGCCCAGAGACTCTGGGCGGGGCGCCCATCGAGTCTCGGCACAGGCGAAAGGCCGGAACTTCCCAGGGGGGTGGGGTCCGGCCTTGTCGCCCATCTGTATCGGTCAGCCGGGACGGTCGATTTCCGAGAAGACGAAGTTCGAGGAGGCACGCGAGGCGGAGGAAGCGGAGCGCGCCGCGGCTGTGGCGAGGCTCATCGCCGATCGGCCCTCGTGGGAGAGAGTGAGCGGGTCGCCCGCCGGGGAACTGATCTAGACGCGACGGACGTAGTAGAAGATCAATACGACGAGCAGGATGATCACGAGAACACCGATCAGGCCGTAACCCGTTCCAGCGATCGCGATTGTCATCAGTTCCTCCTGTGGATTAGTGCTCCACTGCTTCTCACGCGCATCGCCCTGTTAAACGCTGAGGCGGCAGGCGAGCAGCACGCTCGACCATCCGTGGACGCCCGCGCGCGCGTAACTAGAGACCCGGACGCGCTGGCTTCTTGGAGGCGGCTCGGCCCGCTCTGGTCGAGGCCCTCTTCTTCCACTCCTGCGAGAGGCCAAACCCCAGGATGCGGCTCGGCACTTTGACCTAGTTCCCTCCGGGCTTCAGGCGGCTAAATCGACGCTACCGTTTACTCGTGGACGCGCGCGAGGAGCGTTTCGCGAAGAACGAGGTCGTCTTCCGGGACGTCAACGAGAGGATCGAGAAGATGGCGGTCGCTCACGTCCAAGCGCTCCGCAGTCGCCGCGACCTCGGTTTCCTTTGTGAGTGCTCCAACGTCGACTGCACGTTGCGATTGCAGCTGACACTCTCAGACTACGAGCGGGCTCGAGGTGACGCCACCCAGTTCGTCGTTGCGTTGGGGCACGAGGTGCCGGAGATCGAAGAGGTCGTCTTCGTTGGTGACGACTACCAGCTCGTGCGCAAACAGGGAGCTGCCGCAGCGCTCGCTGAGAAACACGACCCCCGCGGCTAAAGCCGACCTCAACGGGCACTTCAGCTGTGCGACTGTCTGCGCCTACCGGCGGTATCTGCCTCGGCCGAAATAGCCCAACAGCGCGAGCACAAGCACGATGATGATGATGATCCAGACGATCCCCACGGTCACCTCCGTTTGCTGACGCTTAGCGGCGTCTTCGACCGCCACGCGGCAGGACGTACATCGCCGCGATGAGCGCGACGACGATCACAACGGCTATGGCGACGATCGCGACGGTCGAAGCGGCCAAGAGCACGCGCACACTTTATCCGTGCTAGCCGCTGAGAAACATTCGCTGATCGTCCGAGTTTCGTCGGCGAGGTCCCCCCAACCCTTGCTCCGATCGGCCCGAGGCGGCTCGCGGATTGAACGATCGCGGTTCGGGAACAACGGTTCTGTGAGCACCGCCGTCTACGTGGTTGTAGTTGCCGTCTCCGTCGCAACCTGCGTCGGCGTGCTCTGGATGTTCGTCTGGGCTGCGCGCAAGGACGGCGAATACGACCGCTCGGTCCAGGCACGGCTCGGAATCCGGCGACGGACTCGACTCTGAGCTCGGTGTAGATCAGGCGAGCATTCGCCGGACGCGGTCCTCGACCGCGGCGGCAACAGCCGCGCAGCCCCAGGTATTCGAGTCGCCGACGCAGAGAACTGTGCGTGTCTCAGCCACTACTGATCGTCGACTTCGATCTCGGCTTTCTCCTCCTCGACACCGCCCGCTTCGTCATTGCCTTCGGTGTCACGCTCCGGCAGCCGGGGCTCGGCGTCCGCGCGCTCGTGCTGACGCTCCTGTTCGTGGTGCGGGCTCGTGTGCTGCTCCCTCTCCCACTCAGACATGCGAACTCCTCGGCTCGTCGGATCCCTGGAGGTCGATTCTGAACCATCGACCGATGCTCGGGGCCCCTGCGTACAAGCGGGCGCGGAGGCCATGACGACCAAGCCCTGCCTGTGCGTTTCCTGCGGAAGGACAGGCGAGGTCACTTGAGCCGTGGTGGTCTCCGGCGTCTCGGCGGAAGCTCCCGAGGCAACCGAGGCCCCGACGCGGCTAGTCGATCACCTCGCGGAGGTGGTCGCTCTCGCCGAAAGCGCGAAGCATCCGCAACCCTGCGGACTCGATCTGACGGGTGCCCTCCGCTGTCAAACCGATGACGAGGCCAACCTGCGCGAGGCTGTGGGCTTGCATGCCGTTGAGCCCGAACCGCAGCTCGAGCACGCGACGGCTGCGTTCCGGCAGCCGCTCGAGGCACCTCGACAGCAACGCCCCTTGAAACGCAGCGTGCAGAGACTCCTCGGGCGACACCGACGCGTCATCGCGGAGCAGGTCGCCGAACTCGGTACCGCCGTCGTCGCCCACCGGCGTGGCTAGCGAGATCGGCTCCGGCGGCACCTGCCGAAGGAACTCGACATCGTCGGGCTTGAAGCCGAGCTCCACGGCGATGTTCGCGCTGGTCGGCTGCCTGCCTTGACTGCGGAGGTCAGCTTCGGCACCGCGGACAGCGCGGAACTTCGCGTCGATGTCGACGGGAAGCCTGATCGTTCGCCCGGTGTTCGCAATCGCGCGGGAGACAGCCTGGCGGATCCACCACGTTGCGTACGTCGAGAACTTGTAGCCCTTGCGCCAATCGAATTTCTCGGCAGCTCGCGAGAGGCCGATCGTCCCTTCCTGGATCAGATCGAGAAACGGGACGCCATGATGGCGGTACCGCTTGGCGATCGAGACGACGAGGCGCAGGTTTGCGAGGACCAGCTCCTGCTTGGCACGATCGTCACCGCGCTCGATCAGCTTCGCCAGTCGGATCTCTTGCGGCGAGGTCAGCAGCTCGACCTTCCCGACTTGCGCCAGGAAGAGCGTGAGTGGATCCGCGTTCAGTTGTGCGTCCACGTGTCGGTCCTCTCGATGCATCCGGTCGGGTGGAACGTGCACTCCCGTGGGAGGTGCGAGGGGCCCGGCTGTCCGGGACCCCTCGGTGAAGCGAGTACGCTCGGATCGAGCTAGAGGACGGCAACCAGAGCGTCGCTCTGGGCAACGACCCGGCCGCTCGTGATCTTCGGAGCGTTGGGCATCGCCTTGTCGAAGTGCTCGTCCGCGATCCACTTCGAGGCAACCTTGGTCGACTCGTCAGCCTGCTCAGGGGTCTCGAAGAGACCGAGCGAGCTGAGGACGCCGGTGTTGTCCTCGATCAGGTAGTAGCCGCTGAAACCGGGCAGCTTGCGGAGCTCCGGCACGAGCGTCTCGTTGACCTTGCCGATGACCTCGTTCTTGCGGGCCATGTCGACACCTTCGTAACGACGAATGGTGGCATGCATGTGATGCTCCTTCTGTTCTCCTACAGGGCAACGCACTCGAATGGGCGCACTGCGGCGGTCAGGCCAGGGGTCACAGTCGGAGAGGAACGTGCTCGAGCCTCGACGGCTTCAACAGCTAGAGCCAACGCGCTGATCGCAGTGTAGCCGCGATTGCCCTGCACCGCGCCGCGCACACGCGGTGCGGCTCTCGCGAGCGCTAGGGTCGGGACATGCGTGACGAGGCTCGCCTTCGCCGCACCGAGTCGACCGGCGAGCTCGCGGACGCGATCACGCTCGCGCGCGAGTTCGGCGACTGGGCGACCGAGCGGATTCGCATCGAGCTCGGGGTCGAGATCCCGGCCGAGGCGAACCATCCAACCGGTGTCCTCGACGAAGTGCTCGAATCGGGCGGACGCGTGCTTGGTTGCGAGACGATCTACCTCGAGAGCGCGCCCCTCATGCAGCAGGCGCACACGCTCAACCGAAGCGTCGGCTTCGAGCCCAGCGGCTCGTATCCCGGGCGCGGGTTCGAGGACGCCGGCCAGGTTAACTCCGTGTTCATGCGGCTCGATCTGGAATAGCACGATGGCGCACGAGCTCGAGTTCGGTCTCGACACGTTCGGCGACGTCACCGCCGACGCCGACGGCCGCCGCCTCTCGGGCGCGGAGGTGATCCGCAACGTCGTCGAACAGGGCGTGCTTGCCGACCAGCTCGGTGTCGACGCATTCGGAATCGGCGAGCACCACCGCGACGACTTCGCGGTCACGGCTCCGGAAGTCGTGCTCGCGGCGATCGCCGCGCGGACGTCGCGGATCAAGCTGGGCACCGCGGTCACGGTCCTCAGCTCCGACGATCCGATCCGCGTGTACGAACGCTTCGCCACGCTCGACGCGGTTTCACGTGGCCGCGCCGAGATCACGCTCGGCCGCGGCTCCTTCGTCGAGTCGTTTCCGCTCTTCGGATACGACCTTGCGGACTACGGGACGCTGTTCACCGAAAAGCTCGACCTGTTCGCGGCCGTGCGGATGGAGAAGCCGTTCTCCTGGGACGGCACTGTCCGCGCACCTCTGGAGAACGCCGACGTCTACCCGAAGACGGCGTCCGGCTCGATCACGACGTGGATCGGCGTCGGAGGAACACCGGAGTCGGTCGTTCGCGCAGCGCGTTACCGATTCCCGCTGATGCTCGCGATCATCGGCGGCGATCCGGCACGCTTCGCGCCATACGCCGAGCTCTACCGTCGCGCGCTCGCCGAACTGGGCGCTCCCGAGCTTCCGATCGGAGTTCACTCGCCGGGCTTCATCGCCGACACCGACGACGAGGCGCGCGAGCTCCTCTTCCCGTACTTCAAGGCACAGCGCGACCGGATAGGCCGCGAGCGCGGCTGGCCTCCCGTCACCCGCGAACAGTTCGAGGCCGAGGTCGCCGACGGCGCTGTCTTCGCCGGATCGCCGGACACCGTCGCCGCCAAGATCGCCCGCACCGCCGAGACTCTCGACCTCAGCCGCTTCGACCTCAAGTACAGCAACGGCGCCATGCCGCACGAGCACCAGGTGCGGGCGATCGAGCTCTACGCGCGCGAGGTCGTTCCGCGCGTGCGCGACCTGCTTGGGTGAGGCGTGGTCCGCGTGACGTGACCCAGCGGGCTAGCTACCGACTCGACAGCTCTTTCGCCGACTGCTTGACGGCCAGGACGTTGAAGGCAGCCACGGGCCGCTGAAAGCCCTTGAGCGTGAACTCGCCCACAGCCTCCGCTTCGACGGCGTCCTCCACTTCCGCGTAGAGCCGTTGCGCGATCAGGATCTGCCCGCCCGACGCCTCGTCCGCCAGCCGCGACGCCAGGTTCGTCACAGCGCCGATCGCTGCGTAGTCGGAGCGCCCCTCGAAACCGATCTCGCCGCACGTCGCGTAGCCGAGCGCGATGCCGGCGCCGAAGTCGAGGTCGTAGCCACGCTTCTGCCAGAGCGGCGTCAATGTCGCCATCTCCTCCCGCAGCGCACAGCCGAGCCGCACCGCTCGCAACGGCGCGTCTGCGACTGCGATCGGGTCATTGAAGAACAGCTGCACGCCGTCGCCTTCCAGGAATCCGACCGTTGCATCGAAGCGCTTGACGAGACGCCCGATCGCGTCGTGGAACTCGCGCAACACCCGCATCAGCTCCTCTGGCTCGACGGCGTCGACGAAGCTCGTCCAACCTCGGAGATCGGCGAAGAACATGGCGACCTGGCTGCGGTGGCTCTCGAGGATCGACTCGTTTCCGGACGAGACGACCGCATCGGCGAGCTGTGGCGAGAGGAACCGTCGAAGCCGTCGGAGCCGGCCGAGCTCCGCGACCTGCTCGCGAACGCGGTCGTTGAGTGTGTGGTTGAGCGCGGCGAGCTCGGTCGCCTGCAGCTTGATCGTGTCGTGGTAGCGCTTGATCCGGAGCAGCGAACGCACACGAGTGAACAGCTCTTCGTGGTTGAACGGCTTCGTGACGAAGTCGTCAGCGCCGCACTCGATCGCGCGTGTCTTCTCCTCGCCGAGGCTGGAGGTGACCATGATCACCGGCAGCACAGCCGTCTCGTCCTGCTCTCGAAGCCGCTGACAGACGGAGTAGCCGTCGAGGCCGGGCATCATCACGTCGAGGAGAACGAGGTCCGGCCGTGCAGACTCGACGAGCGAGAGCGCGGTGATGCCGTCGTTCGCCGAGACGACCTCATAACCCTGCGGTCTGAGCACTGCCTCGAGAAGTCGCACGTTCTGAGGAATGTCGTCGACGACGAGGATCGTTGCCCGGTGCTCAGCCACCCGCGCAGTACTCCTTGACGACGCGCAGCAGGTCGAGGATGTCGATCGGCTTCGAGAGGTAGCCGTCGAAGCCCGCGTCCAGAAACCGCTCGCGGTCGCCGTGCATCGCCTGCGCAGTCAGCGCGAGCACCGGGATCGACTCGGTGCGCTCGTCGCGGCGCAGCCGCGCAAGCGTCTCGACGCCGTCGATCCCTGGAAGCTGCACGTCCAGCAGGACCAGCGCAGGAACCTGCGACACGGCGAGCTGGATCGCCTCCTCGCCCGTCCCGGCCTCGAGTGTGCTGTAGCCGCTCGCCTGCAGCACGTCGCGGAAGAGCTTCATGTTCTTCTCGTTGTCCTCGACGATCAGGAGGCGCTCGGCTGCCATCGGTCAGATCTCCTCGTGCGGCAGCGTGAAGACGAACCGGCTGCCGTGCCCGAGCTCGCTCTCGACCCAGATCCGGCCGCCGTGGAGCTCGACGAGGCGCTTGGAGAGCGCAAGGCCGAGGCCGGTCCCCTCTCTCTGCTCGACACCGACCTCGGTCTGCTGGAACTCCTCGAAGATCCGCTCCTGGTCGTCCGGTGCGATGCCCGGCCCGGTGTCCGTTACCGAGATGTGCACTTCCCCGTCCACGCGTGCGCTTGCGACGGTGACGCTGCCGCCCGCAGGCGTGAACTTGACCGCGTTCGAAAGGAGGTTGAAGACGATCTGGCGAAACCGCCGCTCGTCACCGTGAACGATGTCGACGTCCGGGGCATGCTCGAGTGAGAGTTCCACGCCGTTCACGATTGCGCGCTCCCTGACCATCACGACGCCGCGCTCAAGTGCCTCGCGCAGTGAGAAGTCCGCAACCTCGAGCGTCACCTGTCCCGCCTCGACCTTGGACAGGTCGAGCACGTCATTGATCAGTGAGAGCAGGTGATTGCCGGACGACAGGATGTCGTCGAGGTATTCCTCCTGCTTGTCGTTGACCTCGCCGAAGAGGCGCTGCTGCAACACCTGCGAGAACCCGATGATCGCGTTCAGGGGCGTCCGCAGCTCGTGCGACATGTTCGCGAGAAACTCGCTCTTGTGACGGCTGGCCGTCTCCAACTCCCCGTAGACGCGGCGCAGCTCGTCGTTCATCCGGTTCACGTTCGCAGCGAGCGAACCCAGCTCATCCCGGCTCGAGACGTCGAGTCGCCCGGTGAAGTCGCCGGTGGCGATCTCCGCAAGCCGCGCTTCCGTCCGTTGGATCGGGCCGATCAGCGACCACGACAGGAGGAGGCCGAGCACGAGCGCGAGCACGACGCTCGCGGCGCTGACGCCGAGGAAGAGGTTCCGCGAGGATGCGTACTCGCCGTTGTTGGTCTTCACGAGCGCCTGCGTCTCGGCCCGTGCCTTGAAGGAGAGTTCCTGCGCGAGCGCGTCGAGGTCGTCGCCTGCGGCCCGCGCCGCGCTGACGAAGGGTCGCGCCCTGTCGTAGCCCGTGATCCCGAGCCTGTCGAGCTGTTGAATCCGTGTGAGCGCTCCTCTGATCGCCGCGTAGTTGGACCGGATCCGCTGCAGCTTTCGCTCGTCGGCCGGCGGCGGGACGAAGCCGAAGAGCGGCTCGTCGGTTGCCAGTTCCACTTGGGAAAGGGTGTCGGCGACCTGCAAGTCGGCAAGGGTCCATTGCTGGCCACCCTTCAGCTGTTTGCCGCCGGTGTAGAGGCTGATCGTCGGATCGCCCGCCGCGCGCACCCCCAGCGTCTGCTGCAGATCACCTGCGTGCGCCTCGAGCGCCTGGTAGGTAGCCGATCGGAGCTGGAGGACGTCGAGGCGCTCGACGCGTGCGTTCGCCTGACCGAGCACGCGGAGGCCGAGCACGGTCAGCACGACGAGCAGCGCCGCGATCGCGAGGAACGCGACGACGAGCTTCGTCCGCACCGTTCCGGGTGCGAGGGAGACGAGGCCGGCGAGACCTTCTCTCAAACGCCAAAGCGCCGCTCGCCTTTGCCCGGCGGGCGGCGCCTCGTGCACATCCGCGTGCGCCACGCGTTACGGACTCAGGATGGCGGTCGATCCGGCCGAGTTGGTGATCAGCCACTGCCCGTTGATCTTCTGGAGCGTGTGGGTGACACCGGCCTTCGCGACGATCGTCGCGGTCTTCGGGTCGACGTAATGGCACTCGAAGTACATCGACGCCTTGTCGCCGTTCAGGTTGATCCGGATCTTGTAGGACGGCGTGTCCGATTCCCAGTGGTGACTCGGCATAAAGGCGCCGTTCTGCGTGGCGAACCAGTGCCGGATCTGCGCCTTTCCGACCAGGGTCTGCTGGTCGATGTTGAACACGGCGCCGGGCGCCCAGATCGACATCATCAGGTTCAGGTCGTGGTGAGAGGTCGCGCGGTGGAACTTCACCTCGATCTGCTCGATCAGGTAGAGGTCGGCCTCCCGTTGGGTCACGTTGTCGTTCGTCGAAGCCTTGGCCGCGCTGCCGCCCATTTGCAGCCCTAGCGCAATCGAGATCCCTACGAGCGCGAGTCCCCCGACAAGCGTGCGTCTCACTTCGGTCTCCTCCTCGTTCGTCGCGGTGGCTCGATCAGCGTGTCACGTAAGCACCTGGGCTACTAGGGGGTCAGCATCCCGATTTGAGTTCGGGTTAGCCCTCCGAGAAGCGACGGACCTCGTCCGGAAACTGACGCACGTCGATCGGCTTGGCGAGGTGGCCGTCGAAGCCCACGTCGAGGAACCAGCTGCCCTCGTCACGAGCCAGCGAGGTCATCGCGACTACCGGGATCCATGCGGTGCGGGCGTCGCCCTTGAGCCGGCGCGCGACGTCAGAGCCGTCCATGTCCGGCAGACGGATGTCCAGGAGGATCACCGCCGGCTGAGCCGCCCTCGCCCGAGCCAGCGCTTCTGCGCCGGTGGCCGCTTCGATCGTCCGGAAGCCTGCCGCCCGAAGCACGTCGCGGGCGAGCTTGGCGTTCCGGTCGTTGTCGTCGACGATGAGGACGAGCGGACATGGCCGTTCGATCATGTCCACCGAGGCGGTGCGGTCATATGCTGATCGCCGTGCCGATACGTCTCGTGCTGGCGGAAGACCACTACCTCGTTCGTGAGGGCATCCGGCGTCTGCTCGAGGCACAGCCGGACCTGGAGGTCGCAGCCGCGTGCGGCGACCTGGCCGCGCTGCTCGAAGCCGTCGAGGCGGAGAGCCCGGACGTCGTCGTCACCGACATTCGCATGCCCCCAAACGGTGTCGACGAAGGCATCCAGGCGGCGCGTCGGCTGCGCGAGACGAACCCGACGCTCGGCGTCGTCGTCTTGAGCACATATTCGCAACCGAGTTATGCCCTTGCGCTGCTCGAAAGCGGCACCGCCGGCCGCGCGTATCTGCTGAAGGAACGCGTCGAGGATGTCGAGCAGCTTGCCGGGGCGATCCGGGCGGTCGCCAATGGCGGGTCGGTGATCGACCCGAAGGTGGTCGAGGCACTCGTTGCGGAAAAGGCACGACAAGAGGAGTCGCCGCTCGGACAGTTGACCCCACGGGAACGCGACGTCCTGCGAGAGATGGCGGAAGGGAAGAACAACGCAGGGATCGCGGAGGCGCTCGTGCTCACCGAACGGTCGGTCGAGAAGGTGATTCACTCGATCTTCCTCAAGCTCGGACTGGCCTTCGAGCCCGCCGTGCACAAGCGGGTCAAAGCCGTGATCCTCTACCTGGCGGCGGGCGGCTGACCACCGGGACGGTCACGTCAGAGGGAGGCTTCCGAAGACGCGGGTGCCGCGACCGGGCTCGGACTCGATCTCCCAACGCCCACCGCATGCGTCGACACGGTCGGTGATACGGCGCAAGTCTTCCGGCGCTCGATCCTCGGCGACGGCACGGCCATCGTCGACGATTTCGAAGACGACGGCCGCCTCCTCGACCCGCACGGAGACTCTCGCAGTTGCGCCTCTGCCCGCATGCAGTGCAACGTTTCGTAGTGCCTCTCGGCAGCAGACGTAGACGGTGGCCGCGAGCTCGAGTCGCCCTGGTGGCAGTGACTCCGCCTCGACGCGGATCATGATGCCCTCCTCCGCCGCGACGGACCGGAGCGCCACGACCAACCCGCCGGCGTCGAGGAGCGGCGGATAGATCTCGAGTGCAAGCCCTCGCAGCCCCTCGAGGGCAACCCGTGCATCTCTGCCAACCTCCTCCAGAAGCACACCGGCAGCGGCGGGATCGCTCTTCCTACAGAGCTCACGCGCAAGCTGAAGGTTGACGATCAGCGCGACAAGCTCCTGCTGAACGCCGTCGTGCAGCTTGCGCTCGAATTCGCGCCGATCCGCGTCTGAGGCCGCGACGACACGCGCGCGCGAGGCGCGGACATTCTCCAGCTCGAGGCGTAGACGCTCGACCGCTTCTTCCTGCGCCGACATCTGCGGAGAGTTGTCCGTGATGGCGGGTCGTGCGTCAAGGGGGCAGGCCCCCTGCGTGTTGACCTGCTGGACCGCCGCGACATGCAAGCGGCCACGCTAGGTCGGCGCCGCGACACCTCCTAGCGTCGACTGATCAGCTCCAAACCGTGAGGAGGAGAAGTGAAGAGGAGATCCGTTCAGCTAAGGGTGATGTTCGTCGTCGCGAGCATCGTCGCGGTAGCTGCGGTCGCGTCGCTCTCTGCGACCTCGGCGAAGTCCCGCGGGCCCGTTCCGGTGCCCCCCGACGCAGTGCTGGCGTGGAACACAAATGCAGTCAACGCAGTTCGTGCGTCGTCGCCCGCCAAGTTCCAGACCGAGGGCCTGGTCTACATGTCGTACGTGCAGGCGGCCGTGTACGACGCCGTGACGAAGCTCATGGGAGGCTACGAGCCGTATCACGACTTCACGGTTGCAGTCACTCCCGGCGCTTCGGTGCAGGCGGCGGTCGCGGCTGCTTCTCAGACGACTCTCGACTACTACCTGCCTGATCAGAAGGCAGGCGTCGATGCCGAGTACAACGCATACATCGCAGGGCTGACCGGAGGCGGCATCGCCGGCGGCGTTGCGGTCGGCCAGGCGGCGGCGAACGACATCATCGCCCTCCGCAGCGGCGACGGCCGCAACGCTGCAACTCCCACGTACGGAACGATCGGACCGATCCTGCCGGGGCAATGGCAGCTGCAGACCCCGTCTCAGGCGGCGCAGACACCCTGGGTCGCGACGATGCGCCCGTTCCTGCTCGACCAGGCGTCCCAATTCCGGGTCGATCCGCCACCTTCGCTCGGCAGTCAGCAGTACGCGAGGGACTTGAACGAGACCAAGGCCTACGGCGCGCTCAACAGCGCCGTGCGCACCCCGGCCGAGACGTCGACGGCGTACTTCTGGAACGCGAACGTCGTCAATCAGTTCAACCAGGCGATGCAGAACGCCGTTACGGGGCATGGCCTGGATGTCGTGAATGCGGCGCGTCTATTTGCGATGGGAGAGCTCGTCTCGACGGACGCCGGGATCGGCTGCTTCGACTCGAAGTACTTCTACCTGGGGTGGAGGCCGGTCACGGCGATTCAGAACGCCGACAAGGACGGCAACTCGGCGACCACCGCCGACCCGTCGTGGGCGCCGCTACTCGCGACGCCGACGCATCCCGAGTATCCGTCCGCGCACGGCTGCATCACGAGTGCGTTCACCGACGCACTCGCGGCGGCGTTGCACACGAGGCATCTCGACGTCACGATTCCGGGTGCGACCAACGGAGGCACGAGTCTCACCACCAGTCGCCACTTCGACGGCGCCGACGACGTCCAGAACGAGATCGTCGACGCACGAGTCTGGATCGGGTTCCACTTCCGCAATTCGGTGGAGCAGGGCCTGACGCTCGGCAACGATGTCGCAGGCTGGGCGCTCGACCGGTACTTCCAGCCCGTTCATCGCTAACCGCACCGATGAGGCACGGACGAGTGGCCCGCCGCGGGGTGGGCCACTCGTCACGCGCCGACGGCGTTCGCATCCTGCTCACGCGCCGTCTCGTCGGCGGTGCTCGGCCTTCCGGCCTCGAGCAAGCGCTCGGCACACGAGGCGTACAACGAGCGGCGGGGCTCATGGTGCGGGCAGCACGACGCGGAGGAGTGTCGGCCCGCCCGCCGGGCTGGCGAGATCGAGGCGGCCGCCGAGCGCCTCGACGCGGTCGGTGAGCCCACGCAGCCCCCGCTCCGGCTTCGCGCCGCCACGCCCGTCGTCCTCGACTTCCAGCTCCGCCCGTTCGCCCGAGGCATGGAGGCGAATCCATGCGCTCTCGGCACGAGCGTGCCGCACGACGTTGGTCAGACACTCGGAGCAGATGAACCACACCGCCGCACGCTGAGGCTCGGACAGCAGGTTCGGGTCACCCACGATCTCGGTCGTCACAGCGACGCCGGAACCGTCGGCGATCTCGCGCAGGGCTCTCGCCAGATCGGCGCGCTCGAGCGACGGCGGATACAGGCCGCGGCCGAGCGCAACGAGCTCTTCGACCGCAACCCAGAGCTCGCGGCGTTCGCGCTCGAGGCTCCGACGGGCAAGCAGCCGGTCGACGCGCCGAAGCCGAAGGAGGACGCTCTCGGTGAGGCGCTGCTCGAGCGCCTGCCGCTCGGCGTCGGCGGCACCGAGCAGCCGCCGTCGCGAGGCGGCGACGTCGCGCATCCGTAGGCGCACTTCCGCGTCGAGCCGCGCAGACTCGAGCAACAACGCGGCGGCCGACGCTGCCGAGCGGGCGAGCCGCGAGTCGGCCGACGTCTTCTCGCCGTGGATGAGGACGACTTCGCCGCCCCCGGGTGACGCGACGCGCGTCAGGCGACCGGACTCCGGCGGCGACTCGACATCGTGGCCGTGCTCGTCGACCCACCCGAACTCGGGCACGCGGTACCGGATCTCGAGCTTCGGGTCGGCGAGCGCACGACCGAGCCGCGTGGCCACGGGATGCGTGTGCCGGCCCGCCGGCCCGAGCTCGATCACGAGCGCACGTTCCGCCTCACGCGCAAAGAACCCCGCAGCCGCGCCGAGCGCGACGGCGAGCGCGGCGAGGACGGCCACGTCGCTCAGCCCGAGCAGCAGGCCGCCGCTGCCAGGACGCGGCGGCAGCGACGGACCACACCGCCGCGAGCATCAGCGTCACGGCGCCGGCCGCGAACACCGCGCCGCGCGCGTCTGCTGCCGCGGCTCGCGCCGACGCGAGCAGCAGCAGGGCCGCGACCCCCGCGAGCGTAGAGGTGAGCGGGCTCGCGACGCCGTAGGGGAGGAGACCGCCCACCCACCCGGCGACCACGAGCGCGGTCACCGATCGACGGCGTGGACCCACGGCGAGGAGCAGCTGCAGCAAAGGCCCGCGATACGCGAGCGCCAGCTCGCTGCTCAACGTCCCGCAGAACCAGAGCACGGCAAACGCGACGGCGAGCATCCACGCCCGCGGCGAGCGCCCGAAGAGCTCGGCGCCGCCGACCGCCGCGACGCATCCGACGGCGAAGTCGAGCACGGCCCACCAGGCCGACGACGCTGCAGCGACCTCGCAGCCGACGCCGAACGCGACGACGGCGGCGATCAGCGAGAGCCGTCTCAGCGAATCTTGCGCCACGGGTGGGCTTCGTAGAGCACGCGTGAGCCCGCGTCGGCGACGATCACGTTGCGGAAGAAGAGCCGGCCGTTGAAGTAGCTCCACTTGACCGTTTCGGGCGCCGTGATCGAGCCGTGGCCGTCGGCCCCCGAGTGCAGCATCACGAACACCACCTCGTCGCCGTGCACCTTCCAGGTGCCGCTGAACGGTCCCTGGTCGGGGTAGTTCGGCGTCTGGGTCTGATACCAGGTGCCGTTCTTCCGGATCGTCGTGACGTAGGTGATGGCGGTGCGGAAGTCGCGATTGATCACGTTGCCATTCAGCCAGTCGTCGTAGGTGTCGGTCACCCTGTAGACGCCGGCCGGAAGCGTCGCGCCCGCCGTGCCGGCGTTGGCCGACTCGCCTCGCGAGGTCGGATGGGAGCAGGCGGCCGGCAACGGGGTGGCGACCGCCTTGATGCCCGCCCCCGGCAGGCGCAGCAGCTGAGCGAGCAGCTCCTTCTGCGCCGTCGCGGTTACGAAGCGCCGCGCCGTCGAGCGCATCGCGGTTGCGATTCCGGCGAGCTGCGTCGCGCTGGGACGTGACGGCACGCCTTCTGCCTGACACAACGAGGTCAGCTCGTCGCGCTCGTCGCCCGGCAAGGAGCGCACCGCCGCCGCTACGGCGGCGCGGGCCGCGCTCCTGAGCGCCGTGCGGGCCTGCTCGGACAGGTCGTCCCACACCGCGCGACTGACGACGATGCTCTGGAACTTCGCGAACGGCGAATAGGTCGAGAAGTAGTGCACCGCGGTCTGGTAGCCGTTGCCGAGGATGCTGAACGTCGACGACTCGACACCGTCGATCCCGTGCTGGAGCAGCACGGCGGTGACCTGATGAGCGTCGAGCCCCTGCACCGGGTCCGCGCCGAGAGCGCGAACGGCAGCTGCCGTCTGCGGATTGTCGACGACGCGGATCCGCAGGCCGGCGAACGCCGACCGAGACGTGGGCGGAGTGGTCGTGAGAAACAGGCGTGGCTCCTGGGGGACGAGCGCAAGCCCGACGACGGAATGCGGCAACGCGTTCAGCACCTGCGCGGCGAGCGGCCCTTGCGCGAACCGACGCGCCGCCTCGTCGGTCGAGAGCACGAACGGGGTGAGCAGCGTCTGAAACTCGGGGATTCCCGCCGCGGCCCACGCGCGTGCCGGCAGGTAGCCGACGGGCACCTTGCCGCTCTCGAGCGCGTGTGCGAGCCGCAGCTCGTTCGCGGGCGTCACGCTCGAGTAGGGCGCCGCCAGGTCGTGGCGGAGCTCGAGCTGTCCATGGGTCCCGGACGCGACCGCCGCGGCAAACACCTTCGCAGGCGGATCCCCGTCGTCGGGCACCTCGAAGACCAGGACGCGGGGCTTGCCGCCGCCGCTCCCGGCCTTGTTGCCTCCGCCGCACCCGGCGAGCGCGACCGCGAGGAGGAGGACGAGACAGAACGTTGTTCTCATAGCGCGATTGTCTGCGCTCATCGTCGGCTCCTCATCGATGCCGCCCCGGAACCGGTCGCCGAGACGCTCAGGGCGAACCCTGAACTCGCTGGCGCGATCGTGTCAACCGGGGCAGGATCTCGACATGCGCCGGATCATCCCGCTGGGCGGGCTCGCAGTCGTTGGCATGCTCGCCGCCACGGCGCTCGTCCTGGCGCACGACCGTCCCGAGGAGAGCCTGGCAAACGGTGCCGGGTCCGCGCTCGCGCTTCAAGCACTGATCGCGACAGCGCTCGGCGCTGTCGCCGTGCTCGTCTGGATCGAGCGTGCAGCGCCGGCCGCCGGCGCCCTGTTCCTCGCGTCGGGCATCGCTTTCGACGCGAAGGCGCTGCCGGTTCCCGACGCAGGCGGGCCACTGCTGTTCACGCTCGCACTGGTGCTCGGAGGGGCGGCGGCGGTGTTCGCAGGCGCCGGCGTGCTCGCCCTCGGGGGCCGGGTCGCACGGGTCGACTGGGCGATCGCGGGAGCTGCAGTGCTCGTGTGCACGATGTGGACCGGGCTCCTCCCCGCGACGTTGTTCGATCCGTCTGCCACCGGATGCTTCCGCTGCCCGACGAATCTCGTGCTCGCCCACGGCGACCCGGGGCTCCGCGCCGAGATCCGGCACTCGGGCCTGCGCGCCGCCGCGGTCGTTTCGATCGCACTCGCAGTCGTCCTCCTCCGCCACCTCGCACTTCGCGGAGCGGCGCGCCTCAGCAGCGCCGCCATGAAGGTCGGCGGAGCGACCGCGCTCATCGCGTCGGCCTGGGCGTCGTGGCACGAGGCGACGTCGGCCGCCGCGTCGATCGACCGAACGACCAGGCTGGCATGGGTCGTCGAATGCGCAGCACTCGGGCTCGTCGCCGCAGGACCTGCGGGCGAGTTCGCGCGCGCGCGCGTCCAGAGCGCGCGCATCGTCGAGACGGTGCTTCGGACCGTCCCCAGCGCCAACGAGCTGCTGTCTGCGCTCGCGAAGAGCGCCGGCGATCCGTCGCTGGCCCTCGTCTTCCCGCGGGACGGAGGCGACCCCGTCGACGGCGACGGCCTCCCCGCGGGACCGGCGGCCAACGGGACGGCGACGACCGACGTCGTGCGGTCCGGCCAGATCGTCGCCCAGCTCCGACACGGTGAGCTCACGGCGCACGCCACCCGGCGCCTGTTCGACGCCGTGCGCGCGGCCGGCCTCGCCCTCGAGCACGCGTCGTCGCGCGCGAGACTCCGAGCCGCACTTTCCGACCTGACCGCCTCGCGCGCGCGGATCGTCGAGGTGGCCGACGCCGAACGACGCCGGCTCGAGCGAAACCTGCACGACGGAGCGCAGCAGCGGCTGATCGCGTTGTCTCTCTCGCTGGGGAGTCGCGCAGCCGACGAGCCTGCCGCCGGCGATGCACGCGTCCAGGTGCTCGCAGCGCTGGACGAGCTGCGGACGCTCGCGCACGGCATCCATCCGGCGTCGCTCACCGACGGTGGCATCGTTCCCTCCGTGCAGGAGCTCGCGGAAGCCAGCCAGGTTCCGCTCCACCTCGACGTCCGCCCGGTCGACCGGCTCCCGCCGCGACTCGAGGCAGCCGCCTACCGCGTCGTTGCAGACTGTGTACGGGCAGCCGAGCGGTTCGGGCGCGGTCGCGCCGTCGCGGTCGAGCTCACCATGACCGACGCCGGATTCGCGGCCGAGATCCACCTCCCGGGTGTCGGCGTCGACGCGGCGATGCATGCCCTCGAGCACGCACACGACCGGGTCGCTGCGGCCGGCGGTGAGCTGACGGCACGAGCAACCGGCCACGACGAAACGCTGGTGGAGCTCCGGTTGTGATGCGCATCGTGATCGCGGAGGACATGGCGCTGATGCGCGAAGGGCTTGCGCGCCTGCTCACCGATCAGGGCTTCGACGTCGTCGCGCAGGCCGACGACGCTGCGGCGCTGATGCGTCACGTCGCGCTCGCACGGCCCGACGCGGCGATCGTCGACATCAAGCTCCCCCCGACGCACACGGACGAGGGACTTCGCGCCGCGACGGAGATCCGGGGCAGCTATCCGCACACGGCGGTGCTGCTGCTCTCGAGCTATCTCGACGCGCGCTACGCCGCCGACCTCTTCGAGAGCTTCCCGGCCGGAACCGGGTACCTCCTCAAGGAGCGCGTCGGCGACGCCGGCGCGCTCGGCGACGCGTTGCGACGTCTGAAGCAGGGCGAGTGCGTGCTCGACCCGGCGATCGTCCACCGCTTGCTCAACCGTGCGCGCGAGCCCGGGCCGCTCGACGAGCTCTCCACGCGCGAGCGCGAGATCCTCGCGCTGATGGCGGAAGGCCACTCGAACAAGCGCATCTGCGAGATCTGCTTCCTCAGCCCCAAGACCGTCGAGTCGCACATCCGCAGCATCCTGATGAAGCTCGGCCTCCACGAGTCGCCCGACTCGAGCCGTCGCGTTCTCGCCGTCCTGACCTATCTGCGGGCCTGAACGAATCAGGGTGCGCCCTGGGTCCTGTCCAGGGGCGGCATCGAGGTCGAACACATGCTGCCGAGTTACGAATCGAGCTCCGCTCATTTCAGTCATCAAAGGAGGGTTCAGATGAAGCGGCTGCTCATGCTCCTGACCGTTGCCGTTGCCGCGGCGGCGGTCGCCGCGGCGCCCGGGCCGGCCTCGGCCGGCACGATTCGCTGTGTCGGAGGCCCACACTGCTACCCGTCGATCCAGGCGGCGGCCGACGCGGCAGCGGATGGCGACACGATCGCGATCGGCCGTGGCACGTTCGCCGGCGGCGTCACGGTCACGAAGAGCCTGACGCTCGCAGGCGCCGGTGCAAGTCAGACCACCGTGCGCGGTGGCGGGCCGGTGCTGACCGTCGGCGCGTACGGCGCGGCCACCGAGCCGACGGTGTCGATCAGCGGTCTGACGATCACCGGCGGCGTCACGACGTCGAGCCCCGAATCGCTGCCGTTCGTCGGCCAGGACAACGTGTTCGCCGCCGGTGGCGGAATCGAGGTTCCACCCGGGGCCGACTTCTCCCCGGGAGCGACGGTGACCATCGCGAACACCGTGATCACCGGCAACCGCGTCGGTCCCACGAGCGTCCTGCCGCTCGGACCGCCGTGCCCCTCGGGGCCGTGCCCGTTCGCCGGAGCGTTCGGCGGCGGCATCGACACCTGGGGCGATCTCACGCTGTCGAACAGTGTGGTCAGCAACAACAGCGCGGGCGGCGTGGCGAGTGACGCCGACGGCGGCGGCATCGCGACTCACATCGGTGGTCACCTGACCCTCGCGAACACGCGGATCGCGGGCAATCAGGCGGTCGCGGTCGCGCCGAACGGCAGGTTCGCCGAGGGCGGGGGGTTGTTCGTCGAGGGCGGTGGCGGCGCTCTGACGATCCGCTTCAGCGTCATCGACGACAACTCGGCCAGCCTCACGTCCAACCTGCCGGTGCGCGCAGGTGACGAAGTGATCGACATGAACGCGAACTCGGGCGGAGTCCACGTCGGTGACGGCGTCCCGACGACCGTCGAGAGCTCGGCGATCACGAACAACTCGATCTCCGTCGTCAATCCGACCGGCGAGGCACTTGCGTTCGACGCCGCGATGCTGATCAACGACAGCCCGCTGACGATGTCGAACACGGTGATCACCGGCAATCGCGCCACGGAGACCGTCGCGACGACGGACGACGTCGGCCCCGGGGGCACGGCTCTCGAGGTCGACGGCGGGGGCACCATCACCACCACGCTGATCGACAGCAACTCCGCCGTCTCGACGAGCGGCTCCGGAACCGCGTCGGCGTCGGCCGGTCTCGCCGTCTACAACTTCAGCGGCGGCGATCCGAAGCTGCTGACCGTCTCGCGGAGCGTGATCAGCCGGAACGCCGCGACCGCAACCAGCCAGACCGGTGCCGCGAACATCCTCGGCGCAGGCATCTTCAACAACAGCCTGCTGGCGCTGCAAAGCGTGGTCGTCGCCGGCAACGTCGGCAAGGCGAGCGGAACCGGCGGCACGGTTCAGGGCGGCGGCATCTGGAACGGCGTCGACCTCTCGGGCCCGCCCGTGCAGCTCTCCCTCGACTACACCGTCGTCACCCGCAACCTGCTGTTCGGGTCGCCGAAGATGACGGTGCAAGGCGGTGGCATCTTCACGACCGAGCCGATCACCTTCTCCCACTCGGCAGTCACCCAGAACGCGCCCGACCAGTGCGTCGGGTGCTGACCCCGAAGGGCGGGCCCGCCGTGCGCGGGCCCGCCCTTCTCTCGGAAGGGGCCTGGCCGGAGCGAAGGCCGAGGGTAGGGTCCGCTCATGGACAGGTGGGTCGTCGTCGGCCTCGTCGTTGCTGCGCTCGTGCCGGGAGCCCCGGTCGCGCCGGCACTTGCGCGACCGGCCTGCCCAGCTCCCCCGCACGCTCTTCACCACGCCGTCGTCCTACCCCGGACGTTCCCGCAGCTGCATGGACTCGTGTTCACGCGGGCCGCCGGCAGCGGAGACAGGATGGACGTCAACGGGTACTGGCGTGGCGAGCTCGGGCTCGCGGCGCGCACCTACCAGGCCGAGTTCCCGCGAAACGGATACAGCGCCGGCGGAGCGTTCGCGCCGACGTCGGTGATGCTGCAGTTCTACGGGCACTTCACCTACGGCCGCGTCGATCTTCGGCGCACGTGCGGTGGCCGCGTCGCGGTTCACATCGTGATCCAGCCCGGGCAGTAAGACCGGCGTCGCCGTCTGCGTTACCGTCCCACGATGCGTCGCGCGCTGCTTGCGCCGGTCGTCGTGCTTCTGCTGTCGCTCGCGTGTGGCGACGCGGCCGCACGCGGCGACGCGCAGCCGCTCCGGATCCTCTTCATCGGCAACAGCCTGACGGCGGTCAACGACCTGCCGGCCGTGGTCGCGTCCCTCGGGCACGGAGCGATCGTGTACCGAACCGTCGCCCCGGGTGGCGTGAATCTCGAGGACCACTGGACGTTCACCGGCGCTCGGGCGGCGCTCGACGACGGCGCCTGGGACGAGGTCGTCCTGCAGCAGGGGCCCTCGACGCTTCCGGAGAGCGCGGACAACCTCGAAGAATGGACAGCGCGCTGGTCGCAGGCCATCCGCGAGCACCATGCGACACCCGCGCTCTACGAAGTCTGGCCCGACTCGGCGTACGGCGTGCGTACGTCGTTCCCCGCAGTCGTCTACAGCTACCGTCGCGCCGCCCGGACGGCGAGAGCGACCCTGCTTCCCGCCGGCGAGGCGTGGCAGGCGGCCTGGCGGCGCAACCCGCGCCTGCAGCTCTACGGGCCCGACGGATTCCATCCGTCCCGACTCGGCACGACGTTGGCCGCACTCGTGATCTACGCCCGGCTGACCCACACGTCACCTGCGCGGGTCCCGCTGCCGTACCCGGCGAAGACGGCAAAGCTCCTGCGCGCCGCAGCGGCCGAGGCACTCGCCCGCAGTTGACCGCCACCGAAGGTTCACAGCGGATCGTCGTCACCCGGCCGCTTCCCGAGCGCGCCCTGGCACTCCTGCGCGATCACGGATCGGTCAGCGTCCCCGATGAGGATCGGGCGCTTCGCGTCGACGAGCTTCGCCGTGCAGTGGCCGGAGCCGCTGCGGTGGTCACGATGCTCCACGATCGCGTCGACGACGAGCTGCTCGACGCCGCAGGCGACGACCTGCAGGTCGTCGCCAACGTCGCCGTCGGCTACGAGAACGTCGACGTCGCCGCGTGCGCGCACCGCGGGGTGGTCGTCACGAACACCCCGGGAGTGCTCGTCGATGCGACGGCCGACCACACGATGGCGCTGATGCTCGCCGTCACGCGCCGCGTCGCCGAAGGCGATCGACTGCTGCGAAGCGGCGTCCGTTGGTCCTGGGCGCTGACATTCATGCTCGGCACGGAGCTGCGGGGCCTTCGCCTCGGCATCGTCGGCTTCGGACAGATCGGGCAGGCGGTCGCGCGGCGGGCGGCGGCGTTCGGGCTGACGATTGCCTACACGTCGCCGCGCGAAGCCGATGCACGCGTGCCGGCCGACCGACTCGCGCTGGACGACCTGCTCCGCACGTCGGATCTCGTGTCGCTCCACTGCCCGCTGACACCCGACACGCACCATCTCGTCGACGCGCGCGCCCTGAGCATGATGAAGCCGAGCGCCTACCTGATCAACACGTCGCGCGGCCCCGTCGTCGACGAGTCGGCGCTGGCGGATGCGCTCGCGCGGGGCAGGCTCGCAGGGGCCGGGCTCGACGTCTTCGAGCGGGAGCCGGAGATCCACCCCGGCCTGCTCGGCCTCGACAATGTCGTCCTGACGCCGCATCTCGGCTCGGCCACCGTCGAGACGCGCGAGGCGATGGCGCTGCTGGCGGCCCGAAACGTCGTCGAGGTGCTCGCCGGTCGGCCACCGCTCTCACCTGTCGTGCCGCGACGCTGCTGACCACCCGACTCGCGTTGTCTAGACGAGCTGGAAGCGGATGATCTGAGTGTTCTTCTTGCTGCGCGAGGCCGTCGACGTCATCTGCCCGTGGGCGCCCGCGTACCGGCCCGTGCCCCCGGTCACCGGGAGGACGATTGGCCGGCCGTCGAGCTTCGCCGGGCCCATCGCGATCATGGTTCCGCGGGTGAGCTCGAAGTCGGCGTCGCAGATCGCTTCCTGGGCGAAGTTGAACGTGCAGGAGTAGGTCGCGGTGCCGACGCGTCGCGTGAGGTTGCGGTCGGAATACAGCGTGAGACTGACGAGCGCGTTGTCGCCGGCCCGTGCTCCCTTCTTCCCGGCGTTGGCATTCGGAGGTGTTGGAAGGATCTCCTCCGGGTTGAACGGGTTCGCGATGGCCCCGCGCGCACGGTCGTCGGCATGGTTGACGAACTGCGCCCGCGTCGGCTTGGCGTACAGGACGAACGAACGTCCCTGCGTCGCGGCCGACGCGACCTGAACTGCCATCGTCGCAGCAGTAGCGACTGCGGCAAGTCCTGCCGGGAGTCTTCGTCTCATTTCGCCTCCCCGGTCACTTGGAGGTCGAACCGCTGGGCATTCCCGGCAGCCGGCACAGACTTCACTTGCCCCAGCGCACCGAAGTACGCATTCGTGCCGCCGGTGATCGCGAGTGTGAAGTGGGTCTTGCCGAACGGCACTTGTCCCGATGCGAGCACGACGCCCTTTGCGAGGTCGAAATACGAATCGCAGGTCGCGCGCTTGTTGAACTCGTAGTAGCAGGTGAACATCGCCGTCCCTGTCGGCTTGGTGCGCTTTGCATCGGCAAAGAGCTTGAAACCGTAGAGGATGTCGTCGCCCGGGAAGGGCCCGTTCCCTTTCTCCTTCCCGTTCTTGCCGAAGATCGCCGCCTCCGCCTTGAGGTTGAAGGGGTTGGTGCTCATCCCGCGGAGCCGATCGTCAGCGTGGTTCATGAACTGCACCGTCGTCGGGACAGCGTAGATCGTGAGCTTCTGCGACGCCCGAGAGCCGCCCGACGCAACCGTCACCGGGAGCGCCGCCGCGAGCAGCACGATCACCACGAACAGACACCCTGTGGACGTCGTGCGACTCATCCGAGCAATTCGAAATCGATCCTCTGAGCGTTGCGCGCGGCGGGGGCGACCTTCGCCTCGCCTCGGACACCGAGATACTTCTGCGTGCCACCGGTTACGACGATCGTGAACCTGGAAGCATTGAAGTCGACCGGCCCGGAGGCCACCAAGGTGCCCCCGGACTTGAGCTTGTAGTACGTCTGGCAGAGGGCGTGCCGGTCGTAGTTGAAGTAGCAGGTGTACACGGCCGAACCCGCAGGTCGCTTCAAGGTCGGGTTGCCGTACAGCTTCAGGGCAAAGACGGCGACGTCACCTGCGAACGGCCCGTGCCGGCTCTTGGAGCTCTTTGGCAGCAGCTTGTTCGCCGCGCTGTCGAGAGGGTTGTTGACCTTCCCGCGCGCCCGGTCGTCGGCGGTGTTGATGTATTGCAGTCCGGTGGCGACGCTGTAGACCGTCAACACGCGGTGATCGGTCGCGCCCGCAGCCGGAACCACCATCGACGCAGCGACCAGCCCGAGCGCGGCGACGAGCAACGCCGCCCCGCAGTCACGGCTGCGAGCCCGGCCGCGCGAGCACGGTTCGGCCCCGCCGGCACCTCTGAGAGGCATCACCTCAGAGAGAGTAGCGCGACCACTTCCGCAGGCTCAGCTACTCGAAACGAGCCTGAGACTCCCGTTCTTCAGCACCTGGCACATCGCACCTGGCTTCGCGAAGACGTCGCCTCCGTGGGCTACCAGGATCTCCCGGCCTTTCCTGGCCTGTTCCGACCCGTACCGCGAGAGCAAGGTGGTGTCGACTGACCGTCGATTGACGCTCCGACCGTTCGGGTTCAGCCTGCCACCCGGCAGGACAGGTTGGACGGTGCCGAGGTTGAACGTGCTCGTGTGGGGGTCGTTCGTGACGTTCATGTTGAGCCAGACGTACGGGCTGGCGGCAAGCCAGGGGATCCAGAAGACGTAGGCCTCGAACGTGCTCGGGTTCCGCGACACGAGGCGAATCCGGCACACCGCCGGGACGCTCTGGACCCAGCGAGTGATCGTCACGAGCTGGAGCGAGATATTCGAGTCCTGCAGGGAGTCCAGGGCACGCTGAGCAGCGGCTTGTTCGCGGCCGGTGAGCCCGCCCGAGTCCACGGCCGCGGGGGCGATCGGCACGACATGCCGTGCGCTCGGCGAGCGGGGCTTCTGGTAGACGGGGATGCGGTCGAAGACGAGAGTCGCCGTGCGCATCCTGAGGTCACCTGCGCCCACCCCGATGTCCTTGTCGGTGACGAACGAGATCGTCACGGCGCCGCCGTCGCCCAAGCAGGTGCAGCTCGGGGGCTTCAGATCGAGCTGGTCGCAGAGAATGTTCTGATTCAGGACGAGCGTCGGGAACTGGTTGCCACCGAAACCCGTCAGGCCCGTGGAGGTGCAGTGGCCGTCGGTGGTCCCGATCAGCTTGACGATGTGCACCCCAGTCGGCGAATACCACTGGAACGAGTTGATGGCGCCAAGGTTCGAGTGGTTGACAATCGTCATCCGGTAACGGTGCATGCCGAGCGGAGACAGGGTCGTGTTGAAGTCGTTCCGGGTGATCAGGGGATCGATGTCGACGGGGATCCCGCCGCCGATGACCGGCACCTTGGGTCTCGTGACGGTGATCGGCGTCCACAACCCGGTGGTCGGTGCAAGCGCCGTGCTCTCGTGGCCGTCCTTCGTGATGATGAGCGCGGCGACCACGCCGCCGACGGCCACTGCGCACGCCACCAGGACGATCGCGAGCTTGGCGTGCCCGCGCCGTGACCTCATGCCGCCGATGCTACCAACGCGCTCGTAGCGAACGATCGAATCGTGCTCGCCGTTAGAGTGCGGACTCGATGGTCGACTGCAGAAATGGCAGCCGTCGCGAGGTGAAGCTGGCGAGCATGATCGTCGTCGTGGTCGGGCTCGCCCTCGCTGCGGTTTCCGCTGCGTCGGGACAACCGCAACGGTCTTCGGGACAGCCGCAATGGATTCTCTTCACCGCTCTTCCACACGGGGTCGGGGTCGAGCAGATCTTCCGGATGCAGCTGTCCGGCAAAGGTCTCAAGCAGCTCACGAGAGGCACGTATCCCTCGGAAGCCCCCGCGTTCTCGCCCAACGGAAGGCGGGTCGCCTTCGCACAACTAGGAGCCGGCGTCTTCACCATGAACCCCGATGGGACGGGGCGCCGCCGCCTGACCGACAACAGCCGCGACACGTTCCCCGCCTGGTCGCCGAACGGCAAGCAGATCGCTTTTCTCCGACCCTCCGCGAACGGTTGGGGGGTCTACGTGATGTCGGCGTCCGGCGCGGGAGAGCGGCGGCTTCGCCGGGCGCCTTCAGCCGGCCGACCGTCGTGGACGGCACACGGGCTCGTGATTCCGACTGAGGGCGACCTCGCGAGGATCGAGCCGCGCTCGGGGCATGTCCAAAAGCTGTTCGGCGCCCTCATCGACGCGACCGCCGGGCAGTCCAGCACCGCCGTCTCCCCCGACCTCTCCACCATTACGTTCGTCGGCTCACGACCGCCGAATCCCGGGGACAAGGACTGCGGCGAGGGCATCCCCTGTCCGCGGTTCGGGCTCTACCTCGAGGATCTTCGCAAGCACAAGGCGCCGCGAATTCTCGCCCGAGATACCGGACCGGCGTCGTTCTCGCTCGACGGCAAGAGCCTGGCGTTCGTGGCTCGAAACCGGATCGTCCTCTGGCTTCTGAAGAACGGCACGTCGAGGTTCGTCAAGACCGGGACGGCCGTCCCGACGACGAGCGCTCCTCCGGCCTGGCAACCGCGCTGAGTCGTCAGCCGCCGGTCGTGCGAATCGCCTTCAGGTGACCCAGAAGACGCCGACGACCTTGGTCTTGGCGGTGCTACCGACCGCGGACGGAAGCGGCCCGCGGTAGTCGAGGAACATCAGAACCCGTTTCTGCTCGTTTCGTGCGAGCTTGACGGCGAAGCCGGTACCCCTGTGATGCTTCAGTGAAGCGTCCCCGAGGGTAAACACACGCGAGGACTTCGCGTGGTTGGACAGCAGGAAGATCGCCGTCTGGCCGCGCCGCGCATGCGTCAGGCTCATGGTGGCGCCTTTGTCCGTGACGATGACCCGGACCGTCACGTATCCCCCCGGGGCCGTCGTCTGCGGACGAGCAGATCCGTCTGTTGCCAGGCCCAGGAACGAGAGGGAAGCGGCTAGCAGGAGCGCAAACGTCCTCAAGCGCCGCCACGCTAGCACAGCGGTCCGGAGCTGCGGGTGGCGCGCGCGATCGCCACGCTCAGCCGCGTTACGCGTCGCTGTAGATGCCGCTGTTGGCCGCCCGCAACGCGCTGACGTAGCCCGCGCGCTCGTAGTCGGCCTCGTCGATCTCGAGCGGCACTGCGAGCAGCCCGCGTACCTCGTCGACCGACGAGAATCCCTTCCGCGCCAGCCAGTCGGTCAGCCCGCCGAGCAGCACCGCGGCATGCTCGGGGCCGTGTCGCAGCAGCGCCGACGCGGTCATCACGACGTCGGCGCCCGCGAGCAGATACTTGGCGACGTCGTCGGCGGTCTCGACGCCGGTCGTCGCCGCGAGCGAGGCCTGCACCCGCCGGTGCAGGAGTGCGATCCAGGTGCGTGGCAGCCGCGCCTCCGCGGCGCTGGAGAGGCTGACGCCGGGAACGACGTCGAGCGCTTCGGCGTCGATGTCGGGCTGCAGGAAACGGTTGAACAGGACGAGCCCGTCCGCACCGGCTTCGTCGAGCCGCAGCGCCACCTCTCCGGTCGAGCTGAAGAACGGGCCGAGCTTCACGGCGACGGGGACGCTGACCACCTCCTTGATGCGCGTCAGCACGTCGACGTGCCGCTGCTCGACGTCGCGGCCCGAGATGCGCGCGTCGCCCGGCAGGTAGTAGATGTTCAGCTCGATCGCCGCCGCGCCGGCATCCTGCATCGCCCGGGCGTACTCGGTCCAGCCGCTCGGCGTGACGCCGTTCAGGCTGCCGATCACCGGGACGTCGACGGCCGCAACCGCTCGCTCGAGCAGGCTCAGATAGCGACGCGGGCCGGCCTCCTCCTCGGCGGCGGCCGGGAAGTACGAGAGCGACTCGGCGAAGCTCTCGGTGCCCGCATCGACGAGCCGGGCGTTCTCGGCCGCCTCCCGGCGGAGCTGCTCCTCGAAGAGCGAGTAGAGGACGACCGCCCCGACACCTGCGTCGGCCAGCCGTCGCACGTCCTGCACGGTCCGGCTGAGCGGCGACGCCGACGCGACGAGCGGGTTGCGCAGCTCGAGGCCCAGGTAGACGGTCGAGAGATCCATCAGCGTTCCTTTCGTGCGTCGGCGGCGAAGTGCTGCGCGCCACGCGTCGCCATCTCCTCGTACACGTCCCAGCGCTGGTCGACCGCCTCCGCAGCCAAGCCCTGCAGGCGCTCGGCCTCGGCCGGGTCGGTGTTGGTCAGCGAGCGGTAACGCAGCTCCCTGTTCGTGTAGTCGGTGAGCGGGATGCGCGGCCGCGGCGAGTCGAGGAGGAACGGGTTGCCGCCCTCCGTCCGCACGACGGGGTCGTAGCGGATGAGCGGCCAGTAGCCGCTGGCCACCGCGCGGTACTGCTGGTCGAGCCCGTTTCGCATGTCGATGCCGTGCGCGATGCAGTGGCTGTACGCGACGACGAGCGAGGGGCCGTCGTAGGCCTCCGCCTCGCGGAGCGCGCTCAGCGTCTGCTGCGGGTCGGCGCCCATCGCGACGCGCGCGACGTAGACGTTGCCGTACGCGATCGCCTGGAGCGCGATGTCCTTCTTCGGCACGGTCTTGCCGGCCGCGGCGAACTTGGCGACTGCGCCGAGCGGCGTCGCCTTGGACATCTGACCGCCGGTGTTCGAGTAGACCTCGGTGTCGAGCACGAGCACGTTGACGTTCCGCCCGCTCGCGAGGACGTGGTCGAGCCCGCCCGAGCCGATGTCGTACGCCCAGCCGTCGCCCCCCACGATCCAGACGCTGCGGCGGACGAGGTGGTCGACGACGCTCCGCAGGTCGGCGACGGCTGGGCCGTCCAGCCCGTCGAGGCGCGTCCGTAGCTCCGCCACCCGCTCGCGCTGCGCGCGCAGCTCCGACTCCCGCAGCTGCGGCGCGTCCAGGAGCTCGTCCACCAGCGCCTCGCCGACCGCCTCGCGCAGCTCGGTGAGCCGCCTCCGGGCCAGCTCGGTGTGGCGGTCGACGGCGAGCCGGAAGCCGAGCCCGAACTCGGCGTTGTCCTCGAAGAGCGAGTTCGACCAGGCAGGCCCGCGCCCGGCGGCGTCAGTCGTCCACGGCGTGGTCGGCAGGTTCCCGCCGTAGATCGACGAGCAGCCGGTCGCGTTCGCGACCATCAGCCGGTCGCCGAAGAGCTGCGAGAGCAGCTTCAGGTACGGCGTCTCGCCGCACCCGGCGCAGGCGCCGGAGAACTCGAACAGGGGCTCGAGGAACTGCGTCCCGCGGACGGTGCCGAAGTCGACTCTCGAGCGGTCGGTTGCCGGCAGCCCTTCGAAGAACGAGATGTTCGCGCGCTCGGCCGCGACGAGCGGCTCGCGCGGCGCGAGGTTGATCGCCTTGCGGGCCTGGTCGCCCGGGGCGACGACGGGGCACGCCTCGACGCACAGCGCACAGCCGGTGCAGTCCTCGACGTAGACCTGGAGCGTGTAGCGGGTGTCGGGCAGCCCGACGGCGTCGAGCGGCGCGGAGCGGAACCCGTCCGGCGCGCCCTCGAGGCGCCCCTCCTCGTAGTACCGCGAGCGGATCACGCTGTGCGGGCAGACGAAGCTGCAGTTGCCGCACTGGATGCAGAGGTCGGGATCCCAGACCGCGACGACGTCGGAGATGTTCCGCTTCTCGTAGGCCGTCGTCCCGCTTGGATACGTGCCGTCCACCGGCAGCGCGCTGACGGGCAGATCGTCGCCCCGGCCGGCGAGCATCGCCGCCGTCACCGTCTGCACGAACTCCGGCGCGTGCGCGGGCACGATCGGCGGCAGCTCGCGACTCGAGGTCACCTGCGCGGGCACCTCGATCCGATGGAGGCCCTCGAGCGCACGGTCGACCGCGGCCTGGTTGCGTTCGACCACCTCGGCGCCGCGGCGGCCGTACGTCTTCGCGACCGCCGCCTTGATCCGCTCGATCGCCTGCTCGCGCGGCAGCACGCCCGAGAGGGCGAAGAAGCAGGTCTGCAGCACGATGTTGGTCCGCCCGGCGAGACCGACGTCGCGGGCGATCCGGCCGGCGTCGATCGCGTACACGTCGAGGTGCTTGGCGAGGATCTGCTCCTGAACCGGGCGTGGGAGCGCGTCCCACACCTCGTCCGGCGGCCGGGCGCAGTTGAGCAGCAGGGTGGCGCCGTCGGCGGCGCGACCCAGCACGTCCGCCCGCTCGAGCAGCGCGAACTGGTGGCAGCCGACGAAGCCCGCCTGCTGCACGAGATACGGCGCGCGAATCGGGAGCGGCCCGAAGCGCAGATGCGAGACGGTCTGCGAGCCGGACTTCTTCGAGTCGTAGACGAAGTAGCCCTGGGCATGCAGGCCCTCGTCGCCGAGGATCTTGATCGTGTTCTTGTTCGCGCCGACCGTTCCGTCGGAGCCCAGGCCGAAGAAGATCGCGCGCACCGTGTCGGGCGACTCGATGTCCAGGCCTGCGTCGTAGGGCAGGCTCGTTCCGGAGACGTCGTCGTTGATGCCGATCGTGAACCGGCGTCGAGGCCGGTCCTCCGCGAGCTCGGCGAAGACGCCCGCGACCATCCCCGGCGTGAACTCCTTCGAGGAGAGGCCGTAGCGGCCGCCGACGACCGTCGGCAGCTCCGCCCGTCCGCCGTCGGCGAACGACTCGGTCAGCGCCGCGATCGTGTCGAGGAAGAGCGGCTCACCGAGCGAGCCGGGCTCCTTCGTCCGGTCGAGGACCGCGATGCGGCGAACGGTCGCGGGCATCGCCTCGACGAGCGCCTGCGCCGGGAACGGCCGGTACAGCCGCACCTGCACGACACCGACCCGCTCGCCGCGCGCGTTCAGCGCGGCGACCGTCTCGCCGACGGTCTCACCGCCCGACCCCATGACGACCAGCACGCGCTCGGCCTCGGGATCGCCGACGTAGTCGACGATCCGGTAGCGGCGCCCAGTGCGCTCCGCGAGCTCCGCCATCGCGCCCTCCACCACCTCGGGCACACGGGCGTAGAAGGGGTTCACGGTCTCGCGCGCCTGGAAGTAGACGTCGGGATTCTGGGCGGTGCCGCGGATGAACGGCCGCTCGGGCGAGAGCGCGCGGTCGCGATGAGCGCGCACGAGCTCCTCCGGCACGAGTGCGCGCAGATCGTCGTCGGTGAGCAGCTCGACGGTGTTCAGCTCGTGCGACGTCCGGAACCCGTCGAAGAAGTGCACGAACGGCACGCGCGTCCGGAGCGTCGCGGCCTGCGCGACGAGCGCCAGATCGTGTGCTTCCTGCACGGACGCCGAGGCGAGCAGCGCGAACCCGGTCTGGCGGACCGCCATCACGTCCGAGTGGTCGCCGAAGATCGAGAGCCCCTGCGCCGCGAGCGAGCGGGCGGCGACGTGCAGCACCGCCGGAGTCAGCTCGCCGGCGATCTTGTACATGTTCGGGATCATCAGCAACAGCCCCTGCGAGGCGGTGAACGTCGTCGCCAGCGCACCGCTCTGCAGCGCGCCGTGCAGCGCGCCGGCCGCTCCTCCCTCGCTCTGCATCTCGACCACCGACGGCACGGTGCCCCAGACGTTGGTCCGCCCCTGGCTCGACCACTCGTCGGCGAGCTCGGCCATCGGCGACGACGGTGTGATCGGGTAGATGCAGCACACCTCGTTCAGCCGGTAGGCGACCGAGGCGGCGGCTTCGTTTCCGTCGACGGTCACGCGCATCTCAGCGGGGCTCCGGGACCATCTCGATCGCGTGGACGGGGCACTGCTCGAAGCAGATGCCGCAGCCGGTGCAGCGGTCGTAGTCGAACCGGTAGCGATGCCCGACGCCCAGCTTGATCACGGCATCCTCCGGGCAGGCGCCGAGGCAGCCGTCGCACTCGAAGCAGTTGCCGCACGAGAGGCAGCGGCCCGCCTCGTAGACGGCCTCCTCGGCAGACAGCCCGCCGACCACCTCGCCGAAGTCGGCGATCCGCTCCTCGGGCGCGAGCTCCGGCTGCTGTCGGCGGGCGTTGTCGCCGAAGTACCAGAGGTGGAGCTTGTCGAACGACGCGAGCTCGTGCTTCGGCGCGCTCGCCGCGGCGACGTCCCGCAGCCACGCGTCGATGTGACGGGCCGCCTTCTTGCCGTGGCCGACGCCGACCGTCACCGTCCGCTCGCTCGGCACCATGTCTCCGCCCGCGAACACGCCGGGCGCAGCCGGTCATCGAGCGACGGCGACACGACGACCGTGCCGTCTCGCTGGAACTCGACACCCGGAACCGCACGCAGGAACGCCGTGTCGGTGTCCTGGCCGAGCGCCAGGATCACGGTGTCCGCGCTGAGCGTCTCGAACTGTCCGGTCGGCTGCGGGAAGCCGGACTCGTCGAGCTCCATCACCTCGACCTGCAGGTCCGGTCCCTCGACGGCGGTGATCGTGCGCAGCCAGTTGATCCGGATGCCCTCGCGCTCCGCGTCCTCGGCCTCCTCCTCGTGGGCCGGCATCTGCTCGCGCGTGCGCCGGTACACGATCAGCGCCTCGTCGGCGCCCAGCCGGCGTGCGACCCGGGCGGCGTCCATCGCGGTGTTGCCGCCGCCGTACACGGCGACGCGGCGGCCGATCACCGGCGTCTCGCCCGAGGCGACGCTGCGCAGGAACGACAACGCGTCCACGATCGGCCCGGCGTCGCGCGCAGGGATGTCGACGCGCTTCGACAGGTGCGCGCCGACCGCGACGAAGACCGCGTCGAACGCACCCTCTTCCCGTTCGGCGGCGAGATCCTCGACCCGGTGGTTGCAGACCATCCGCACGCCGAGTGCCGCGATCCGGCCGAGCTCGGCGTCGAGGACGTCGCGCGGCAGGCGGTAGGACGGGATGCCGTAGCGCATCATCCCGCCGGGCTCGCCGCCCACATCGCGGATCTCGACCTCGTGCCCGAGCCGCGCCAGGTGGTACGCAGCCGAGAGCCCGCTCGGCCCCGAGCCGATCACGAGCACCCGCTTGCCGGTTCGTCCGGCGGGCGGGTCGAACTGCCACCCCTGCTCCGTCGCCCGATCACCCAGGAACCGCTCGACCGAATGGATCGAGACGGCGCTGTCGAGCTCGCCGCGGTTGCAGACGCTCTCGCACGGGTGGTAGCAGACGCGCCCGTGAATCGCGGGCAGCGGGTTGTCCGCGACGAGCTCACGCCAGGCCTGCTCGTGGCGGCCCGCCTTCGTGTGCGCCAGCCACGCCTGGATGTTCTCGCCGGCCGGGCAGCCGGCGTTGCACGGCGGCAGCAGGTCGACGTAGAGAGGTCGCCGCAGCCTGACCGGGCCGGTCTGGGAAAGGCCGTGCAGCAGATCGGGTAGCGGCGTCAGGTCCGACCGCGGGTCACTCATGCGCGGGCCCCCCTTCGGGCAACCATCTCTCCGAGGCTACCCCTTCCGTCAGGCCGCCGTTGCTTGGGCGACGGCCGGATCCGCGGTAGCGTCGCCCCGATGGAAGCGCTTCAGGAGGTCGTCGCCGGGCTCGCCGAGGAGCTGCAGGTCCCGGGAGTCGCCGTCGGCGTCCTGCTCGACGGCCGCGAGGAGCACGCGTTCCACGGCGTCACGAGCATCGAGAACCCGCTGCCCGTGGACGAGCGCACGCTCTTCCTCTGCGGCTCGACGACCAAGACGTTCACGGCGACGGCGATCGCGCGCCTCGTGGAGCAGGGGCTCGTCGACCTCGACGCACCTGCCCGCACCTACGTGCCGGAGCTTCGGCTCGGGGACGAGGAGGCAGCCGCGTCGGTGACCGTCCTCCAGCTGCTGAACCACACGTCGGGCTGGGACGGCGACTTCTTCCAGAACACCGGCGAGGGCGACGACGCGCTCGCGCGCTACGTCGCCGCGATGGCCGGGCTCCGGCAGGTGACCCGGCCGGGCGAGGCGGTCTCGTACAACAACTCCGCGTTCGGCGTCGCCGGCCGGCTGCTCGAGAAGGTGACGGGATCGACGTACGAGGCGGCACTCCGGGAATCGCTGCTGGCGCCGCTCGGGCTCGACGACACGCTGTTCTTCCCGCGTGAGCTGCTGACGCGACGGGTCGCGATCGACCACCAGCGCCTGCAGGACGGCGGCACGAACGTCCTCCCGTTCGGGTTCCCACGGGCGACGAACCCCGCCGGCGGCCTGGCCACGACGACACGCGACCTGATCGCGTGGGCGCGCTTCAACCTCGACGGCGACGACTCGCTGCTCCCGCCGGAGCTCGCCCGTCGGATGCAGGAGCCGACCGTCGAGGCTCCGGGCTGGTCGCAGGCCGACGCGGTCGGCATCGCGTGGCTGCTCAGCGACGTCGCCGGCCTCCGCGTCGTCGGTCACGGCGGCGCGACGCTCGGGCAGCTCTCGCTCTTCAAGACCGTTCCCGAGCGCGGCTTCGCCCTCGTCTCGTGCACGAACTGCAGCCCCATCGGCGCCGCGTTCAACGAGCGGATCATGGAATGGGCGTGGGAAGAGCTCCTCGACGCGCCGATCCCGGAGCCGGAGACGGTGTCACGGACGGAGGACGAAGTCGAGCCGTACTGCGGCCGCTACGAGACCGTCGCGAACCTGATCGACGTCACGCCGAACGGCGACGGCATCTCGCTGCTCGTCGCCGACCGGCCGGAAATGCTCGAGGAGTTCGGCGTCGAGCTGGAGCAGGAGCCGCCGGTGCCGTTCCTCTTCCGGGCGGGCCAGACCGATCGCATCGTCTGCACGACACCGCCGTACCGTGGCAGCATGGGCTTCTTCCTGCGCGACGACGCCGGTCGTGTGAATGCCCTGAACGCCTTCGGGCGCCACGCCGTCCGGACGAGCTGAACGCCCAACTCGCTCGAGCCCACGAAATAGAAAGGGCCCGCTTTCGCGGAGCCCTTTCTATGAACCTTCGTCGAGTCGGTCTCGCTTTCGTCCCCCTCGCGAGAAGGTGTTCGGAGGGTTCTTCCTGCCACCTTCACGGCGGGGCTTCGTCCTACTTGCGATCCAGACTTAGCGCACCGCGCATGTTCCTCCTGGCCCCCTGGTGCAGCATCCGGGGATTCACTGATTCGCGGAGCTGCTCCCCGGGTTCGGGCGAGCGGACGCTCGACGCCTGCCAGCTGCGCAGCTAAGAGTGCGGTAAGCGTCGGGTCTCGGTGGCGCAGCCAGACCAACGGCGAGGGCTTGCAGGACTTCGGCGCCGGCTGGTACGCGCTCACGCCCGCGGGCAAGAAGATCGACCGCGGCTAGCAGACGCTGCCATCGAACCGAAGCGGGACGATGTATCCGGTGGTTGAATCACCCCGCGTGAGCGGCGTCTTCCACACCGACGAGGACTCGTACGACGCCTTCATGGGCCGGTACTCGGTGCGGCTCGCGCCGCTCTTCGCGGACTTCGCGGGCGTCCAGGAAGGGCAGCGCGTGCTCGACATCGGCGCCGGCACGGGCGCGCTGACGGGTGAGCTCGTCGCGCGCGGCGCGACCGTCGTCGCGGTCGAGCCGTCACCCGAGTTCACCCGGACGCTTCGCTCGCGCTTCCCGCAGATCGAGGTGCACGAGGCGCCGGCGGAGGAGCTGCCGTTCCCGGACGACGGCTTTGACGTCGCACTTGCGCAGCTCGTCGTCGCCTTCATGGAGGACGCGAGTGCGGCCATGCGCGAGCTCGGCCGCGTCGCGCACCGAGTCGCGATCTGCATGTGGGGCGTCGAGGAGGTGCAGATGTTCGCCGCGATCGGGAGAACCGCGCGCGCGATCGGGGTAGGCTCGGCCGAGCAAGGCGCGCGCCGCTACCGCACGTCGGAGGAGCTGCACGCTCTGCTCGCCGAAGCCGGGTTGGCCGGTGTCGAGACCGGCGAGCTCGACGTCACCGCGTCATACGTCGACTTCCAGGATTTCTGGCAAGCGCTCAGCCTGCAGGTCGGCCCTGCCGGCGCGTGGCTGCACGGGCTCGACGACCACCGGCGCGCACTCGCTCACGACGAGCTTCACCGGCAACTTGGCAGCCCGAGCGGCGCGTTCGAGCTGCACGGCCGCGCCTACGGCGCACGCGGCAGGCGCTGACCTCAGGTCGGCAGGCGTGCGGCGCGCCACGCCCACGTCACTCCGACGTAGGCGGCCGTGGCGGCGGCGAAGCCGAGGAGCACGTCGACGACGTAGTGGTCGCCGGTGTAGATGACGGCCAGCGACTGGAGCACGGGATAGAGGAGTGCCACCGCGATCACAGGTCGCCGCCAGCGGCCGCGACCGAAGACGCCGACGACGAACAGGAAGACGAGGAACGCGTACCCCGCATGCAGCGACGGAATCGCGGCATAGGGATTCTTCGGGATCAGCCGCGTCATCGATGCGTTCGCGACGCCGCTGGCGCCGGCCGATGCCGTCGCGGTGTGATGCGTAAGGTGCACGAGCGGCGGCGTGAGATGCTGCTGCGCCGCGGCCCAGGGCGGCGCCGACGGGTAGACGAGGAAGACGGCGCACGCGACGAAGGAAAGCGCGAGCATCGTGGCGGCAAACCGATAGAACAGCGCGCGACGCTTCAGCCAGAGCGCGAAGCCGAGCAGCGGAGGCACGATGAAGTGGAGTTGCGTCATCGTGATCGCGCTGCGCACCGGCAGCGAGGTTCGGGCGGTACCGAGCCAGTGTTGAAGCTCGACGGTGGGAACATGACCCGCGAACAGGAAGCGCTCCAGCGACAGTTGTGGCTTGGCGAACGGTGAGGGATGGATCGAGTGCGCGAGCCCGCGGCACGTGGAGTAGAAGACCAGGAGCACCGCGAACGGAATGAAGTCGACGAGGTACTTCTTCGGTTGCCCCAGGGTGATCGCCGGGATCAGGAGCACGACGAGATAACGGTCGGGAGTCAGGCCGAGCCCGAGCTGCGAGACGGCGATCACGAGCGCCGCGACGAGCGCAGTTCCGGCGACCAGCAGCGCCCGTGGAGTCAGATCGGGACACGGTGGGCCGGAGCGGCGCTCGGCTTCGCGCTGCTCGCGGTCGCTCTCCGCATACCGTTCCTCGACGCGCCGCTGACGGCGGACGAGGGGGGGTATGCGGAGATCGCCCGCCTCTGGGCGGGCGGCCATCGACTCTACGGCGCTCTGTGGGTCGATCGGCCTCAAGGGTTGATCATCGTCTTTCGAGCACTGCTGGCGACCGGCGTATCGACGACGGTGGGCCTTCGTCTCGCCGCCGCCGCGTTCGCAGCGGCTCTCGTCGTGCTGGCGTGCGCGGTCGGCGAGCTGGCCGGCGGGAGACTATCGGCCTTGATCGCCGGCGCGCTGGCCGCAACCGCCGGCGCCTCACCGTTCATCGAGTCGTTCACGCTCTCCGGCGAGCTGGTCGCAGGCGTCCTGGCAGCCGCCGCGATCGCCGCCTTCTTGCGACACGACCTGACCCGCCGGCCCGTCTGGCTGGTCGCGGCCGGGCTGTGCGCCGGTTCCGCCTGGATGGTCAAGCAGTCGTTCTTCGATGCCGCGGCCGCGATCGGTCTCTGCCTCTGGGGCTCCCGCCGGCGCGCCCCGCTGTTCGCGCTCTCGACCCTCGCGCCCGTGGTCTTCGGCGTTCTCGCCTCGCACGATCCCGGGGGCTGGTACCGCGACGTGATCGGCTACGGCCTGCATGCGTCGGGCGGCGAGTCCGTGACCGAGCGCCTGGGGCACCTCGGCGGATCGCTCGTTCCGGCGGGGAAGGCGCTCCTTCCGGTCGCGCTCCTCGCAGCCCTCGGCTGGCGCCGCGCGCCGACGGTCGCGCGTCTCTGGCTCGTCTGCGCCGCGGCCGGAGTGCTCGTCGGCGGCAACTTCCATGCCCACTACTACCTCCAGCTCGTCGTGCCGCTGTCGCTGGTCGCGGCGTTCAGCCGCGTTCCCGGACGGTTCCGCGTGGCGTCGGTCGGAGCCGCCGCAGTCGCGACGGTGGCCGTCGCCGTCCCGCTCTGGAGCGCCGACGACGACGCCCAGGCGCACGCCATCTGGCCTGCCGACCGTCATCTCCTCAGCGATCGCGAAGTCGCGAGCTTCGTCGCGGGGCACTCGCGCCCGTCGCAGCGCATCTACGTGCTGTGGGCGGCCGCCGACCTCTACTTCCTGGCCGACCGACGCCCGGCGTCCACCTACCTCTGGCTCCGCAACGTCCAATCGACGCGCGGCGCGGTCGCCGGCGTCCGGCGGCTGCTGGCCGCCGAGCGGGCGGAGCTGGTCGTCGTCGAGCAGCCGCCCAGGCTCGTCGACCCGTCCGGCGGCACGGCGAGAACCCTCCACCGGCACTACCGGCTCCTCGCCCGCATCCATGGCGTCGACGTCTACCGCTTGCGAGACTCCCCTTCATGACCTCGGCCCGGTCCACGGCTCTCTTCCTGGTGGTGCTCGCAACTGCGGCCGTCGCGTTCGCCTCCCCCTTCCGCCAGCCGAACTGCAACACGAGCTCGCACTACGCGCTCGTGCAGATGCTCGCCTCGGGCTCGACGACGATCGACTCGATCCACGGCGAGTCGTGCGACATCTCGTGGTGGCACGGCCACTACTACGCGAACAAGGCGCCGGGGCTCGCGCTGGTCACCGTGCCCTGGTACGAGCTCGTTCGTTCGTTGGGGCTGATCCATGCCGATCCGTCGGCGAACAAGGCCTTCCCGGCGGCGATGCGGGCGATCCCGCGGCGAGACCTCTGGCTGATGACGCTCTGGGGGGCGGTGCTCCCCGCGCTCGGCCTGCTGATCCTCGTCCGGCGCACCGCCGAACGACTCGCACCGGGCGCGGGCACGGCGGTTGCGGCGGCACTCGGCTTCGGCTCGCTGCTCCTGCCGTTTGCGAGCCTGTTCTTCTCCCACGCGCTGGCGGCGTTCCTCGCGTTCGCGGCGTTCGCGCTCGTCATGAACGATCCAGGTCGAGCGCTCGTCAGACCGTTCGCGGCGGGCGTAGTCGCCGGCTTCGGCGTGGTCGTCGAGTACCCGCTCGCACTGTTCGCGCTCGCGCTCGGCTGCTATGTCGTGTCGGGACGGCCGCACCTCCGAAACGGCGCTGCGTTCGTCGCGGGAACGTGCGTCGGCGTCGCTCCGCTCCTCCTCTTCAACGCGTGGGTGTTCGGCGACCCGCTTCACCTCTCGTATGCGGGCGCCGTGCTCGTCCCGGGAATCACCGGACACGACGTGCTCGGGGCGAACGCGACCGGCTTCTACGGGTTCGCGTGGCCGACGCTCGGGCGCGCCGTCCAGATCCTGGTCGGCAGCAGGGGCCTGCTCTCGCTCGGCCCGGTGCTCGCGCTGGCGCCGATCGGGGGCGTACTCCTCTGGCGCCGGGGCCGGCGCCGGGAGTCCGCGTTCATCGGCGCCGTCTGCGCGCTCTTCCTCGTCTACAACTCGGGCTACTACAGCCCGCTCGGCGGGGCGACTCCCGGGCCTCGCTTCCTCGTCTGCGTCCTGGGCTTCGCCGCCCTCGCGCTGGCGCCGCTCGTGCGCGCGCTCCCGCTGTCGTTCCTCGCGCTCCTGACGCCGTCCGCTCTCGTCATGCTGGCGGCGCATCTCACCCAGCCGCTGATCTCCTGGCCGTACGACACCGGCGACTGGTGGCACTGGGTGAGCGGCACGGGCTACTCGTCGACGGTCTTCGCGACCGCCTCGCATCACTGGACGGCCGCGCTCCCGCTCACCGCAGCCGCACTCGCTGCGTTGGCAGCGGTTGCGGCATCTCTCGTTCCGACGACGCGGAGCGACTTGTTGCCCGCGGCCGCGGCGGTCGCCGCGTGGTGCATCGGGTTCGCGTCGCTGCCGCAGTCGGAACGGTTCCGATCCGGCAGCTTCGCCGCCGCGGCTGCCGGCGTCGCGCTGCTCGTCTGGCTGTACCAGGGCAGGCGCGCGCCCGCTCGCTAGGAGCGGGCCGCCTCAGGCTTCGAGCTCCGCCCGCAGAGGCGCATGACGAGACGGACGAGCAGCGGGAAGTGACGACGGTCAGGCGAGCATGCGCCGGACACGCTCCGCGACCGCTTCGGCGACGGCGGCATGACCGGATTCGTCGAGGTGCTCGACGTCGTCGCCGACCACGGGATAGGCGGCCACGCCGTCGAGGTCGAGCAGCTCACAGCCGAGCTCCGTACAGACCTCTGCGAACGCCGTGCCAAGCCGGTGCCCGTCGAACGGCGGCGGACAGAGCACGAGGATCCGGGGAGCGCCGCCCGACGGCCCCGCCTCCGCAACACGGGCAACCTTGACGAGCCGGCCGACGCTACGCGCCACGTCGCTGTCGGACAGCGCGAAGCGGTCGCCGACGTCGTTCGTCCCGAGGAAGATCACGAGCACGTCGACCGGTGCGTGGGAGTGGAGGCACGGGAGGAGGTACGGCAGCCCGTTCCGGCCCTCCGCGACCGGGCTGTCCATGGTCGCGGTTCGGCCGCCGAGGCCCTCGGCGATCACCTCGACGCCGTCGCCGAGCGCGCGCTGGAGCCGCACCGGCCAGCGCACATCGCGCGCGAAGCGCGCGCCGTTGCTGCCGGGGACGTAGCCCCAGGTGTTCGAGTCGCCGAAGCAGACGACCGTCTTTGGATTACTCAACGAGGGCTAGTACCACTTACCGCGCACGAAGCCGCCGAACCCGATCAGCCCGATCAGGGCGACGATCAGCCCGACCCAGAAGCTCCAGACGAAGATCAGGACGATCCCGACGATCACGATGATGCCGCCGAGCGTGATTCCACCGTAACGACGTTGCACCCTTGCACCACCTCCTTGCGCCGGACCTTAAAGCAGCGCGACACGTCACGCCCGGCTCAGGCGTGTCCAGGCTCCGCTCAGTCCCGCCGTGCGCCCTCGCCGAGCGCATCGAGCTCGGCCAGCTCGTGCTCGTCGAGCTCGAAGCCGAACACGTCTGCGTTCTCGGCGATCCGCTCGCGGTGCGACGACTTCGGGATCACGACGATCTCGTGCTCCAGATGCCAGCGGATCACCACCTGCGCCGGCGTCACACCGTGCGAGTCGGCGATGCGCACGAGCCGCCGGTCGCGGAGATTCGTCGTTCGCAGAGGGCTGTACCCCTCGAGCTGGACGCCGCGCTCGCGGTGTGCCGCGACGAGCGGCGCGTCGTAGAGCGCGGGGCCCCACTCGATCTGGTTGACCGCCGGCGCCCGGCCGGTCGCGCGTACGAGCTCGTCGATCTGGTCGATGCTGTAGTTGCTGACGCCGACGGAACGCGCGAGACCGTCGCGTTCCGCCTCGAGAAATCGCTCCCACACCGGCAGGCCCGCTCCGCCGCGAACCGGCCAGTGAATCAGCCAGAGGTCGACGTGCTCGAGCGCGAGTGCCTCCAGGCTCTCGAGCAGCGTCTCCCGCTCGAGGCCCGCGCGGTCCGGCCAGAGCTTCGTGGTCACGAACACGGCGTCCCGCGGTAGACCGCTCGCCGCCAGGGCGCGGCCGACCTCCCGCTCGTTGCCGTACATCTGCGCCGTGTCGACATGGCGGTAGCCGAGCTCGAGCGCGTCGGAGACCGCGACCCTGGCACGCTCGCCGCGGATCTGCCACGTCCCGAAGCCGAGCAGCGGCATCCGCGACCCCGGTGCGATCTCCACGCTGTTCATAGATCCGGACGGCCCGGCGGCTCGAGGTCGGGCGCACCGCCGATCGCGTCGTAGAGGCGATGCTTGACGTGCTCGTAGCGCTCGTGCTGGAGAGCGACGCGGGCGCGACTGCGGTCGAGCTTGGCGCCTCGGTAGAAGCGGCGCGCCCACAGCGAGGACGGCTTCGCGAGTCGCAGTGCGCCGAGCACCGCGAGCCCCGGCACGAAGACCCCGAAGGCCCCCAGCTTGGCCTTTCCCTTCAGGAACGCGACGAGGGCGAAGGCCATGTTCACGCTGATGACTCCTCCGATCACCCAGTGCGGCGCATCCTGGCCGGGATCGCTCCCGAGCGGAGCGGTCGCCAGCAGGCAGAGCGCAGCGAACGTGAAGCCCATGAGGGTGGCTTCGATCGAGCTGCGCCCTTCGGCGGTCCAGTAGACGTCGTCCAGGTGCAGGACCAGCGCGAACTCGTCCAGCGTGAGCGCTGCGCCCACCCCGAAGAGCGCGGAGAGCAGCAACAGCGAGTCGTCTCCGGGCCGGAAGCCGATGATCGCGGTGCCGGCGGCGAGACTGGCGACGATCCCAGGAACCAGGTGATGGAGATGGACGCCCCGCACAGACCCGCTGCGCCACCCGCGCACGCGACCCAGTCGCGTGTACGTCCGCACGGCGACGAAGGTGAGCAGGAACGCGAGCAGGAGGAAGAACAGCGGTTCGCGGCCGGCCCCGTAGACGTAGTGCCGATAGCCCGGAACGAACTGGAAGAAGTCGGTCACCGATCTCAATGTACGCCCGATCAGGGATTCCGCTGATGCCACACGAGTAGGCCGGTGCGACGGTTCCACCGCCGGTGCGAAGACGAGACACCGGAGGAAGTCGCCGATGTCGACGAACATGTTCACGCGCCGTAGAGCTCTCCCGTGGCTGGCCGGCGCCTTGCTGATCTGCGCGGTCGGTGCTCTCGTGGTGAGCCGGGCGGTGCACTCGTCGAAGGCTCAGAAGGCGCGCCCGGACCTGCAGCGCATCATCGACGGGCTCGTCAGCGGCCGCGACCGAATCGCGCCCGGTGTCAGCGCGTACGTCGCAGGTCCGCACGGCACCTGGAGCGGCTCGGCCGGGATCGCGAACGTCAAGACCGGCGAGCCGATGCGGACCGACACGAGGGTTCGACTCGAGAGCGTCGGCAAGACGTGGACGGCGGTACTGATCTTGCAGCTGGCGGCCGAGGGCAAGCTGCGTCTCGACGACACGGTGGCGCACCAGCTGCCCGGCCTCCTGCCGTACGGCAACCGGATCACGATTCGACAGCTGCTCGATCACACCAGCGGGATCGTCGACACCAACGACATCACCCACGACCCGTCGTCGTATCTGGGCCAGATCGAGAATCGAGCGCTGCGAGGCAGGCTCGAAGCCGTCGCCCGGCGCATCGCCGCGGACCCCGGCTACGAGTTCCCGGCCAGGCTGTGGGTCGAGTTCGCCGCCGCCGTGCCGCTCGAGTATCGGCCGGCGACGACGTTCCACTATTCGAACATCGGCTACATCGTCGCGGGGCTGGTCGCCGAGCGTGCCTCCGGAACCAGCCTCGAGACGCTGGTTCGCCGGCGGATCGTCGAGCCGTTGCACCTGGAAAGCAGCGCCTACGACCCGCATGCGGCGATCGCCGGCGGTCACGCGCACGGTTACTCGGTTGCGCCGAACGGACGCCTCCGGGATACCACCACCTGGACGCAGGGCCTGGGCGCGAACGGCGGCATCGTCTCGGACGCAGCCGACGAAGCCCACTTCCTCCAGGCGTTGATGCGGGGCGAGCTGCTCGGCCACGCGGAGCTGGCCGCGCTCGAGCAGCCGTCCGCCCAGAGCAACTACGGGCTCGGCGTCGGGGTCGACGCCAGTGGCTGTGCGGGCACGGTCTACGCCCACAACGGCGGCGGCGACGGCTTCGAGACCAACGTCTACGTGTCCGGGAGCGGCGACCGGGTCGCCGTCCTGCTCCTCAACGGCCGGACGACCGACTCCCACGGCGACGCGATCGCGTTGACTGCCATGCAGCTCCTCTTCTGCAACGCATGAGCGCGGACGCCGGAGATCAGCGTTTCCGCTGATGCGACCCCGCCCACGACCTGGAAGCGTGACGGCGACGAAAGGAGGCTGAGATGACAGCGATCTCGCACGAGCCTTTGGCCGGCCGGAGACGCTTCTCCTGGTTCGCAGTCACTGAGCTCTGGGCGTCCGCCGCGATCATCGTGATCTGGCTCTCGGTGCTCTTCGATGCCGTGTTCGGGCCGAACATCACGTCCACGACGGCCGGCGGCACCAGCTCGAGCGTTCCCTCGGCCGTAGCGGTGGCGCTCTTCGCCGCACTCGCGACGTGGCCCGTCGCGAAGTACGGCTATCGCTCCCGTTCATCCGAGTGAGCCGAACTCGCGGGCGACGACCGCCCGAGGCACGACGGGCTCCGCTCGGGGGCCAACCCGCGCGGGCCCGTCGGAGCCCTTGCAGCGTGTCGGGCGTCCGCCGGGTCTGCGTACTTCCCCGCGATGCGGTTACGCGGAGTCGCAGATGCCAAGCCGACGGCCGTGCAGGAACCTTCGAACTACCGGGCCCAGCCCCGGAGCTGTGGCCGGATCCGAAGGAGGGAGCATGGTCATTCGCAGAAGGAGGGCCGTTGGGTGGTCGCTCTTTGTCAGCGCCGCCCTCGTTGTCGCTCTGTTGGTCGGAGGCGGCGGCGCGGGCGCGTCGTACCAGGCGAAGGCGTATCCGCGCGGCCAGACACTGATCACAAGTGGTTCCCAGTGGGGCAACATCGCCGGGATGAACCCGTATGTCGGCAACAACGCCGCCGGCATGATCGGACTCGTCAACGAGACGCTGCTGCGCTACGACCCGCTCGCGGACAAGTACATCAACTGGCTGGCGCAGTCCGCGAAGTGGACCGGCGCCAAGCAGTACACGATCGTCGTGCGGCCGGGAATCAAGTGGTCGGACGGCAGAACGTTCACGGGCAGTGATGTCGCGTTCAACGTGAACCTCGCGCGCTTCAACACGTCTGCCTGGAACAACCTATGGGTGAACCTGAAGCAGCCGATCGTCGTGAAGGGCAACACGGTCGATCTTCAACTTCAAGGGGACGCCGAACTACGTGCAGTGGCAGAACATGATCTGGAACATGCCGATGATCAGCCCGATTCAGGGCAAGACCATCACGACTGCACAGGAGCTCACCACCTACAACCCGCACTCCCCGATCGGTACCGGTCCCTACAAGCTGGACACGTCCGGCTTCGACGTGACCACCCGCGTCGTCTGGGTAAAGAGGGCGCACTGGTGGGCCGCTGACCAGGGCGTGTCCCAGTCGCCGGCTCCGAAGTACATCATCGACCTCGTCAACACGAGCAACACGAACAGCCTGTCGGCTGTGCTCGCGGGTGTCGAGGACCTGAACAACAACTACCTGCCCGGCGTCAGCAAGCTCGTCAGCTCGGGCAAGGTACTCACGTACTTCGCGAAGGCGCCGTACATGCTGTCGGCGAACACCGCGTGGCTCGAGCCGAACACGACTGTCGCGCCGCTCAACGACCCGACGTTCCGCAAGGCGCTCGCAATGTCGATCGACATCAACAAGATCGTCAGCGACGACTACGGACACCTCGTCCTGCCGGCGAGCCCCACGGGGCTGCTGCCGACCTGGAGCAAGACGATCAACAAGAGCCTGGTCAAGCAGTATGGCTTCACGCACAAGCGCTTCGGCCGCCAAGGCTCTGCTCCAGAAGGCGGGCTACAAGCTGGACAGCTCGGGCATGTTCCTGAACAAGGACGGCTCGAAGATCGACCTCGAGATCGCCGTTCCCGCAGGGCTGGTCCGACTGGGAGGCTGCCCGCGACATGATCGTCGCGTCCGCCAAGGATGCGGGGATCAGGCTCCACGCCAAGGTGAAGGACTTCAACACCTGGCAGAGCGATCGCAACACGGGCAAGTTCGACCTCGTGGTCGACAACCACTACCAGTTGAGTGACAACCCGTGGACGTACTGGAACGGCATCTTCCACCTGCCGGTCATCACGACCGGCACCGGCCAGACGTTCGCGAACTACGGACGCTACGACAACGCGTCTGCGTGGGCCCTCACGCAGAAGCTCGACAAGACGCCTCCGTCCAACACGAAGGCGATCACCAGCGATCAACAACCAGCTGCAGACGATCCTGATGAAGGATCTGCCCGCGATTCCGCTTTGGTACAACGGAATCTGGGCGCAGATGACGTCGAAGTACTGGACGAACTGGCCGTCCGCGACCAGCAACCGCCAGTACGTGCCGGTGATGTGGAACGGCTACTTGCAGATGACGGGGATCGACACGATCACCCATCTGAAGAGCACGTCGAGGACCTCGCTGGGCCGCTAGGGCCCTCCGCCTCGATGACTGAGCACCGCCCCTCCCGGAGCAGCACCAGCCCCCGGGAGGGGCGGCGCCTTTCTTCCGAGACCACGGCCGAGGTGATCCGATGGCCCGCTATCTCCTGAGGAAGCTCTTCGTCTACAGCCTGACGTTCGTCGCGGCCGTGACGATCGACTGGTCGATTCCGCATCTGATGCCGGGAAACCCCGTGCTCACGCTGATGGGGCGGATTCAGATCCAGGATCCCGTCGTCGCCCAACACGTCTACGACAACTACATGCGCTCGTTCAACCTCGACCTGCCGCTGTGGAAGCAGTACTACTACTTCTGGGTCTCGCTCTTCCACGGCGACCTCGGGACGAGCATCCTGCAGTTCCCCTCGTCCGTCTCGTCGATCATCCTGAACGCGGCTCCGTACACGCTCGGGCTGCTGATCCCGTCGATCCTGCTGAGCTGGTACGTCGGCAACAAGCTCGGCGCTCTCGCGGCGCGGCGGAAGATCCTCGACAACACGCTGCTGCCACTCGGGCTACGTGCTCACCGCGACGCCGTACATGTGGCTCGCGATCCTGCTCGCCTGGGTGTTCGCGATCACGCTCAGCGTGCTGCCGGTCGGCTTCGCCTACAGCCCGACCGCAGGGCGGGGCTGGTCGGTCGCCTTCATCCTCGACCTGCTCCGCCACTGGATCCTGCCGTTCCTCTCCCTCTTCCTCGTCTCGTGCGGCGGCTGGGCGATCGGCATGCGCAACCTGATCATCTACGAGCTCGAGTCCGACTACGCCCACTACCTCGAAGCGCTCGGCGCGCCGCGGAGACTCGTGCGCAAGTACGCGTTCCGGAACGCGATGCTGCCGCAGATCACCGGTCTCGCGCTCGCGCTCGGAGCGGTCGTCGCCGGAGCGCTCGTCACCGAAATCGTCTTCTCGTACCCCGGGCTCGGCTACCAGATCTATCGGGCGATCACGAACGAGGACTACTTCGTGATCCAGGGGATCTTCCTGTTCATCATCGTCGGCGTCCTCGTCGCGAACTTCCTCGTCGACCTGATCTACGTGATCGTCGACCCGCGGACGCGCGTCGGGATGCAGGGGGGCGAGTCGTGAGCTCCGCACAGGCAGCACCGAGGTCGGTTGCGCTGAAGGACGCGCCTGCGGCGCCGGCGCCGTCGATGTCCGGGCTCCGGGAGACCATCTACTTCGCGACCCGGAACAGGAAGCTCGTCTTCGGGATCAGCGTGACGCTGTTCATGCTGCTGTTCGCGATCGTCGGCCCGTCGTTCGCGCACCATCCGGCGCTCGAGTACGGGGGACAGCTGTCGTCTCCCCCGACGACGCACGACGGCTACTGGTTCGGAACGACGCTGCTCGGCCAGGACGTCTTCGCGCAGTTCGTCACCGGCCTCCGCCTGGCGTTCATCGTCGGTGCGGTCGGCGGAGGGATCGCCGCGGGCATCGGCATGCTCGTCGGCTTCACCGCCGGCTATCGCGGCGGGCTCGTCGACGAGGTCCTCAACATGCTGACGAACGTCGTCCTCGTCATCCCGACGTTCGCCCTCCTCCTCGTGATCGCTGCCTACCTGAAGGTACGCGGCATCATGACGGAGTCGGTGTTCATCGGGCTCACCTCGTGGCCCTGGGCGGCACGCGCGCTGCGTGCTCAGACCTTCTCGCTCACGTCGCGGGAGTTCGTGAGCCTCTCGCGCCTGAGCGGATCGGGCAGCTCGAAGATCATCCTCAAGGAGATCATCCCGAACGTGAGCTCGTACCTGTTCATGATGTTCATCCTGCTGTTCGGCAACGCGATTCTGATCGCCGCGACACTCGACTTCATCGGCCTCGGCCCTTCGAACACGATCTCGCTGGGGATGATGATGCAGCTGGCCGTGCAGAACGCGGCGCTCCAGTTGCACCTGTGGTGGTGGTTCGTGCCTCCGGGCCTCGCGATCATGGCGATCGTCGGTTCGCTCTACGTCATGAACGTCGGCCTGGACGAAGTCTTCAATCCTCGCCTGAGGAACATGTAGCGATGGGCCTGCAGGTCGACGACCTCAAGGTCTACTACCGGACGCTCCGCGGTGACGTGCGCGCAGTCGACGGCGTCACCTTCGGCATCGAGGACGGCGAGATCATGGGCATCGCCGGCGAGTCAGGCTGTGGCAAGTCCAGCCTCGGCAACAGCCTCGTCTATCTCACCGGTCGCATGAAGTACATCGACGGCACGGTGACGCTCGACGGCGAGCCGTTGCCGATCGCCGACTTCGAGGCGATGAACGACCATCGCTTCCGGAAGATCTCGATCATCCCGCAGTACGCGATGAGCGCGCTCAATCCGACGCGCAAGATCGGACGCATGATCGCCGAGCTGTTGCACGCGCGCGGTGTCGACTACAAGAACGTCGAAGACGAGCTCCTGCGGCGACTCGAGCTCGTAGGGCTGTCCGAAGAGGTCCTCGGGATGTACCCGATTGAGCTCTCCGGCGGGATGAAGCAGCGCACCGTGATGGTCATCTCGACCCTCCTCGATCCGTCGTTGCTGATCGCGGACGAGATCACGTCCGCGCTCGACGTTTCGACTCAGAAGGCGGTCGCCGGCATGCTGCGCGAGTTCCGCGCGCGCGGCTTCGTCAAGAGCATGATCGTGATCACCCACGACATCTCGATCCTCTATCAGGTCGCCGACACGATCCTGATCATGTACGCGGGTCAGCTGGCCGAGAAGGCGCCCGCAGGGACGATCATCGAGGCGCCGCTCCACCCCTACACGAAGCTCCTGATCTCGTCGCTGCCCGAGGTCGGGATCCGCTACGACGAGAAGCGGCTCGTCGGCATTCCCGGCACCCCGCCGGCTCTGCTCGACCCGCCGCAGGGCTGTCGCTTCAAAGACCGGTGCCCGCTCGCAACTGCCGCGTGCAGCAAGCGCCCACCGTTCGTCGACGTCGCACCCGGCCACCAGGTCGCCTGCTGGAGGGTCGCCGCATGAGCGAGCTGATCGAGATCTGCAACTGCTCCAAGGTCTACCGCGTCGGTGCGTTCGGAGCGAAGCGGCTGACCGCCGTCCGCGACGTCGCCTTCGACGTCCGCGCGGGTGAAGTCGTCTCGCTGATCGGCGAGAGCGGCAGCGGCAAGTCGACGATCGGGCGGATGATCCTCCGTCTCTCTCCGGTGACCGAGGGATCGATCAACTTCAAGGGCAAGGACATCGTCGGGCTCCACGGCCGCGGGCTGAAGGAGTACTACCGCCACGTCCAGGGGGTCTTCCAGGATCCCTTCAGCTCGTACAATCCGATCTACAAGGCGGACCGCGTCTTCAAGCTGATCAGGGACGCGTACTTCCCGGGGGCGAGCGACGACGAGTGGAAGACGAAGCTCGACGGAGCGCTCGACGCCGTGACGCTCGATCCCACCCAGGTCCTGCACAAGTATCCGCACCAGCTGAGCGGCGGCCAGCTTCAGCGGCTGCTGATCGCACGGGCGTTGCTGCTCGAGATCGAGTTCCTCGTCGCCGACGAGATCATCAGCATGCTCGACGCGTCGACACGGATCGACGTGCTGAACCTGCTCGGTGACCTCAAGGCTCGCGGGCTCGGCATCCTCTTCATCACGCACGACCTGTCGCTCGGCAACTACATCAGCGACCGAACCGTCATCCTCAGGCGCGGCGCCATCGTCGAGATCGGCGCGACGGCAAAGGTCTTCGGCAACCCACAGCACCCGTATACGCAGACGCTGCTCGCGTCGGTGCCGCACCTCCACCGGCGATGGGAGGACGTCGCTGCCGAGTTCACGCGGGCGGACGAAGCGGTGGCGCTCGACACTCTTGACTCGGCGCTCGTCGAGCTCGAGCCGGACCACCTCGTACGGCGGGCGGCATGATCGTCTCGGCGCCGACGCTCCCCTGGGAGGAGCGCCGCCAGCACGACCGGACGCGGCCGGTCTGGCGCTACTCGCGGAACCCGGTCATTCCGCGCGACCTGCTTCCCACCTCGAACAGCATCTTCAACAGCGCCGTCGTCCCGTTCGAAGGGGGATTCGCCGGCGTGTTCCGCTGCGACGACTGGACGCGCAAGATGCAGCTCCACCGCGGCTTCAGCGACGACGGCATCGACTGGGCGCTCGACCCGGAGCCGATTCGATTCGACACCGACGAGAGTGAGCTGGCGACGTTCGTCTACGGCTACGACCCGCGCGTCGTGTGGATCGACGACCGCTTCTACGTGACCTGGTGCAACTGGTACCACGGGCCGACGATCGGAGTCGCGTGGACCGACGACTTCGAGACGTTCCATCAGCTCGAGAACGCGTTCCTGCCGTACAACCGCAACGGCGTGCTCTTCCCGCGCAAGATCAACGGCCGCTTCGCGATGCTCTCGCGGCCGTCCGACGACGGACACACGCCGTTCGGTGATGTCTTCTACAGCGAGAGCCCCGACCTGTGCTTCTGGGGCCGGCACCGCCACGTGCTCGGCACGGTGCCGAACTCGTGGCAGGCGACCAAGGTGGGCGCCGGGGCGGTCCCGCTCGAGACGGCCGAGGGATGGCTCGTCCTCTACCACGGCGTCCTCACGTCGTGCAACGGCTTCGTCTACAGCATGGGCGTCGCGCTCCTCGACCGTGACGAGCCGTGGAAGGTGATCGCGCGCGCGGCTCCGCACGTGCTCGCTCCCGAGGCGCCGTACGAGTGTGCCGGCGACGTCCCGAATGTGGTCTTCCCGGTCGCACTGCTCGACGACGCGGATACCGGCAGGCTGGCGATCTACTACGGCGCAGCCGACACGGTCACGTGCCTCGCGTTCGCATACGTCGACGAGCTGGTGCAATTCGCAAAGGAGCACGCGCTCCCATGAGCGTCGCGTCCACGCTCGGCGACTTCCCGCCGGACTTCGTCTGGGGCGCTGCCGCCTCGTCGTTCCAGATCGAGGGAGCGACGCGCGAGGACGGCCGCGGCGAGAGCATCTGGGACCGCTTCTGCGCCGTTCCGGGGAACGTGCGGGCGGGCGATACGGGAGCCGTCGCCTGCGACTTCTACCACCGCTATCCCGACGACATCGCGTTGATGGAGCAGCTCGGCCTCGACGCCTTCCGCTTCTCGATCGCGTGGCCGCGGGTGCTGCCGGACGGACGCGGGCAGGTGAACCAGGCCGGTCTGGACTTCTACGACCGCCTCGTCGACCGGCTGCTCGCCGCAGGCATCCGGCCCTTCGTGAACCTGTACCACTGGGACCTCCCCCAGGCGCTGGAGGACGCCGGCGGCTGGCCCGTGCGTTCGACCGCAGAGGCGTTCGCACACTACGCCGCGGTCGTCGCCGAGCGGCTGGGCGACCGCGTCCAGGACTGGATCACGCACAACGAGCCGTTCTGCACCTCGTGGCTCGGCTACGGGCTGGGCGTGCACGCACCGGGGCGGAAGAGTGCCGCGGATGCGCTCGCCGCCGCGCATCACGTACTGCTTTCGCATGGCTGGGCGGTGGAAGCCATCCGCAGCTCGGCACCGGCGGCCGAGGTCGGCATCGTCGTCGACTCCTCGCCTGCGCACCCCGCGACCGATTCGCCCGAGGACGCGGCTGCCGCCTGGCAGCTCGACGGCACCCGGAACCGCTGGTTCTTCGACCCGCTGTTCCGCGGCGCCTATCCGCCCGACGTCCTCGAATCGTACGCCGCCGACGCACCTCCGGTGCTCGACGGCGACCTGGCGACGATCGCGACGCCGGTCGACTTCGTGGGGCTCAACAACTACTCGCGCCAGCTCGTGCGCGCCGACCCGGGCGGCGGGGCGCCGATCGAGGTGCGGGCGCCGAGCGGCGAGCTGACCGACATGGGGTGGGAGGTGTACGCACCCGGCCTCTCGGAGGTGCTGTCGAGGCTCCACCACGAGTACAACGTGCCCTCGCTCTACGTCACGGAGAACGGCGCGGCCTTCGCGGACGTCGTCACCCACGACGGCCTCGTCCACGACGTCGAACGGATCGCCTACCTCGACGCGTACCTCGGCGCGGTGCATACCGCGATCGAGAGCGGTGCCCCGGTCCGCGGGTACTTCGTCTGGTCGCTGCTCGACAACTTCGAGTGGGCCCTCGGGTATGCGAAACGCTTCGGGATCGTGTACGTCGACTACCCGACGCTCGCACGCGTCCCGAAGGACAGCTTCCGGTGGTACCGAGACACGATCGCCGCGCAACGCACCCTCGCGGGCACGGTCGAGGTCGCCCGCAACGCGCCCTGATCGCGCAGGCGCTGCACCCGCTCGGACGGTAGATTCGCGCCTGTGGCGGTCGAGACGTCCGCTCGCGCACATCGACGCCGGCTGGCCGCCGGACTGACCGCGCTGGGAGCCGTCGCCGTCCTCGCAGCCGTCGCCGTGGCAGCGGTCGACGAGCTCGGACGGCCTGCTCCGAGGCCGGTCCAGAAACAGCTGCACGATTCCGTGGCGGCGATCTTCGTCTCGCACTCCGACCTCACGAAACGGCGCGCACGGGTGCTCGCGCGCGCACGGGACGCGGTCCTCTACGGCATCGACGACGACCAGGCCGACTACTGCATCGAGCTGCTCGGGGCGAATAGAGGGTTGACGTACGGCTTCAGCTGCAGGTCGGGGATCCGAGTCGTCGGCAAGCGCGGGGTCACCGGCGGCGAGGTCGACAGCCCCGTGACGTCGGTCGTGGTCGACGGCGTCGTCCCGCCCGTCGTGCACTTCGGGCGACTCGCGAGCGGAACGGTCGCCGCGCGGGCCGTCTACGCGGACGGTTCGACCGAGAAGATCACGATCGGGAGCAACGGCTTCTTCGTGTACGAGCCGAACGCCGCGCACATGCAAGCGGCGCGGCGCGGGTCGATGGTCATCCAGTTCCTCGAACGCGACGGCACTCCGCTCACCTACCAGCTCCTGCCGCAACAACCGTTCTCGAGCACCGGCAAGCACTTCGACCACATCAGCGGCCGCACGGTGATCACCGACGCTGTCGAGCTGCAGATCACGATTCAGAGCGGAACCAGCCGCAGGGGCAGGACGATCAACGTTCCGATCTCGAGCGACGGGCGATTCAGCTGGGACGGGAAGGCGCTCCGGCCGCTCGAGTTTCCGACGTTCGTCGTCGTCGACAACCGGCGGCAGCCGCTCACCAACGTCGTCACGCCGCTCGCCGAGCCGACCTGGCGCAAGTACCTCGCAGCCGCGGTCGAGGGCCGATGACGCGGCCGATCGTCCTCTACGACCGCGACTGCCGCTTCTGCCGGTGGTCGCTGAACCGCGTCCTCGCCTGGGATCGATCGCGGCGCCTCCGCCCGGTCGCGATCCAGAGCGACGAGGGCGCACGTCTGCTCGCCGGCCTGGATCCGGACGACCGGCTTGCGTCGTGGCACTTCGTCGACGGCGACGGCGAGCTCTTCTCGGCCGGAGCGGCGGCCGAGCCGCTCGCCCGCACGCTCCCGTTCGGGCGGCCGTTCGCGGCCTTCTTCCACGCCTTTCCCGGCGTCACGGAGCGCGCTTACCGCTACGTCGCCGCCCACCGCGACCGCTGGAGCCGCCTGCTGCATCTCGACGCGGGCTGAACGACGCTTCTCGTTTGGCCTACAACAACCGCCGGGTACGCACAGGCGATGGCGGTCGGCGCGAAGATCCTTCCGGAGCGCTACCGCGAGCCCGCCCGGCTCGCGCGCGGCGGCATGGGCGAGGTCTTCGGAGCCACTGACACCGTGCTCGGTCGCAGGGTCGCGGTGAAGCTGCTGGCCGAGCGGTATGCGGCGAACACGGAGATTCGCCGCCGCTTCACACGCGAGGCGCTGGCCGCCGCACGCCTCTCGGCCGAGCCCGCAATCGTCACGATCTACGACGTCGGCGAGACGAACGGACGCCCGTTCATCGTCATGCAGTACCTCGGCGGAGGCTCGCTCGCCGACGTCCTCCGACGCGAGGGCGCACAGCCGCCGCAGCGCGCGCTCGACTGGCTCGAGTCGACGGGCCGCGCCCTCGACTACGCGCACCAGCACGGTGTCGTCCACCGCGACGTGAAGCCCGCGAACATCCTCCTCGACGACGACGGCGGCGCACACGTCGCCGACTTCGGCGTCGCCAGCGCGGCGGGCCTCGACTCGCTCACGCAGACCGGGACGATTCTCGGCACCGCCGGCTACCTCTCACCGGAACAGGCGGAGGGTCGAATCGCCGGCGCTGCCGCCGACCGCTACGCCCTGGGGGTCGTCGCGTTCGAGCTCCTGACGGGCACGCGCCCCTTCCAGGGCGACTCGGCGACCGCCGAGGCTACGGCACACGTGCGCGCGCCGGTCCCAGCGATCTCGGCGCGCGGCCACGGAGTTCCGCGGCAAGCCGACGCGGTCTTCCTCCGGGCGCTGGCGAAGGATCCCTCGCACCGTTTCCCGAGCTGCGCCGAGTTCGTGGCCACCCTGCGCGATGCCTACGCCGACGCGGCCGACACGACTCACATCGTCGCGGCCCCGGGACCGCGCCGCGCGGCGGAGCGCGCGCGCGGCGCCCGGTTCCCGGTCGCGGTGTCGCTCCTCGCCCTCGTGCTGCTCGGCGGGGCGATCGCCGGCGCCGTCATCGCAGGAGGTCGTGGTCCGTCGAAGGCGGCGCCGCCGGTCACGATCACGGAACGCGGCACGACCGTGCGTGAGACCGTCACCGCGCAGCCGCCACCGTCCAGCTCGACGCCGGCCGCGAGCGGGTCGACGCTGGCCGATCAGGGTTACCGCCGGCTCCAGGGAGGAGACGCCGCGGGCGCTCTGCCGCTGCTCGAGGCGGCTGGCGAAAAGCTCCGCGGCACGGGGTCGCTGCTCGAGGCGTACAACGACTACAACCTCGCGTACGCGCTCGCGAAGACACAGGGCTGCTCGGCTCAGGTGCTGCAGCTGCTCGACGCGTCGGAGGCGATCCAGGGGCACCGCAAGGAGATCGACCGGCTGCGGAAGGGATGCCGCCGGTCGACCGGCCGCGACGGCGGCGGCTGAGTCACGCGCTCTCCTCCGCTGCCTCCCCTCGCTCGCCTGCTTCGACGATGTCGCCCTCCGTGAACAGGATGGCCCGGAGCGCGGCCTGCCACTTCGGCGTCCGGCGCAAGAGGAACTCCAGGTCCATTCCGAAATGCTTGAACTCCTCCTCCTGCGCGTTCGCCATGATCGCGCGCGCCTGCGCATCGCGCTCGAGCGCGATCCGCTGCTCGTACCAGCCGATCGCCTCGGCCTCCTCGGTCAACGACGCGATCATCCGGGCGAACGTCCTCGCCTCGCCGGGCAGCTCGCCCGGCGGCTCGTGATACTGCTCGACACCCACGGCCGACCTCCGTTCAGCTCGCCACCGGTTCCGGTGTCAACGGTGCGTCGATTCGGCGTACGTCAAACATCCGGGACTGCCCGAGTCACTCGAACGGAGCATTGGCCCGCCGTCGTGGGCTGACGAAGCAGTACTGTCCAGCCCCCGCCCGCGCTCTCACCCCGCCGCCATGTTCTCGATCCGCCGCCTCAGCGCAGCCGCGCTTGCCCTGGCTGCTCTCGCCGTCTCCGGCCTCCTTCCGGCCGCTTCGGGCGCGACGTCGACCGCCCCGCGGGTCTCCGTGATCTCGGACTCGATCCTGACGGCGGTCACCTGGAGCAACGACCAGGCTCAGGCAGCGCTCTCGCAGGGCCTCGACCTGCAGATCGATGCGGGCGTCGGCCGGCGTCTGAACGGCCAGAGCGTCGAGTTCAACGGGTCCTATGTGCCGACGACGCTCAGCGTGATCGGCGACTGGAGCAACCGGCTGGGCTCGATCGTCGTGATCGTGGACGGCTACAACGACCTGCCCGGCCAGTTCGCCGGAGACGTCGAGCTCACGCTCGACACGCTCCGCAACGACGGAGTCCAGCATGTGCTCTGGGTGAACCTGCACGAGGTGCAACCCGAGTACGTTGCGAAGAACGCCGTCCTGGCCGCGGCGGCGCGAAAGCACCCGGAGCTTCGAGTGCTCGACTGGAACGCGTACTCGGCGGGTCATCCGGAGTGGTACCAGACCGACTTCGTCCACCTGCGTCCGGCCGGCGGACTGGCGATCGCCTCCTGGTTGCAGCAGGCGATCGCCGACACGGTCGCGCCGCCGACGGCTCTGGCTCCGGCACCGGCTCCGAAGCTCGTGGCCCGCGCGCAGAGGCTGGTCGCCCGCGTCGGCGTGCGCTTCGACCGTCACCTCCGCGCCAGCGGCGGGGCAGGCGGACTGCACTGGCGGACGACGAACGCCGCCCTCCGCAACACAGGGCTCCACCTCCTTGCGCGAGGCGAGCTGAAAGGGAGGCCGAGGCATGCGAAGCGCTTCGCCCTTCCACTCGTGGTGACCGACGCGGGCGGTTCGACGGCGACGATCACCGTGACGCTCACCGTCCGGCCGGACGGCCGCGCCGCACCGCACCGGCGTCCCTGACCGGCCGCCGCCGACGTTCATTCCGGGTCGTTGTGCGCGGGCCCGCCGACCACGAAGGGCGTCGACACGCCGACGTACATGAGGTGCATCGTGACACCTATGTGCTCGCGTTCCGCGCGAACAACCCCGGTCTGTGGATGGATCACTGCCACAACCTCCAGCACGCGAACGCCGGATCGACCTTCAGCGTGTCCGTCCACCACGGGCTGCCAGGGTCGGCGATGGCGTTTCGGCTGAGGACGTCGGGCCAGTAGGGAAACGGCGGAGGCGCCGGCGCGCGACCGTCGGGACTGAGCGCGAGCGCCGCCTTCGCGTCGAAGAGCTCGAGCCGGACAGGACCCCACGGCATCACGAACCCGAGGTCGTAGCGGCCGCCGGCCGGCACCTCGAGCAGGCGGCGCACAAGAGAGGTCGGCGCGTGCAGGTCGGTCCCGTCGATCGCCAGTCGACGACCCTTCCCGACGACAACCGGACGCGGCCCAGCTCGCGCGCAGCCGTGCCGCCTCCGTCGTCGACCCGGCCGAACTGCATGACGTTGTAGGTCGCCGGGATGCGGCTGTTCCACCACGAGCGCGCCACGAGCCCGACCGCGAGCAGAACGGCGACGACCGAGGCGGCCGCGGCAAGCCTCCGCACCCAGTGTCTCGTCCTCTGCGGCCCCGCAGCGATGGGCCGGAGCCTAGCCGGGCCACCGACGCGCCGGACAATCACGCCTTGTCGCCCTCGAGCTCCGCTGCGAAGATCGAGCTCGTTGAACGCGGTCGAGGCTCAGTTCGAGGTCCGGACCGGCGACGGGGTCCTCGTCGGGCACCGCGGCGGCGCCGGCCCCGTCGCGCTCGTGCTCCACGGCGGCCCGGGCCTGCCGGACTACCTCGAGGAGTGTGCCCGCGAGCTTGCGACCGTCTTCACGACGATCCGGTACACCCAGCGCGGAAACCCCCCGACGACGGTCGGCGCGCCGTATGCGGTCGAGGATCACATCGCGGATGCACTCACGATCCTCGACGACGCCGGCGTCGATCGAGCGTGGGTCGTCGGCCATTCGTGGGGAGGCCACCTGGCGCTGCATCTTGCGGTCACGCACCCGGAGCGCGTCCACGGAATCGTCTGCGTCAACACGCTGGGCGCCCGCAACGACGTGTTGCCGGACTTCAAGCACAACCTCACTCGCTCACTCTCACCCGACCGGCGGGCATGGTTGGAAGACGTCGACGCCCGCGAGGACGCGGGCACTGCGACGAAAGCGGAGAGTCTCGAAGCATTCGCGACCATCTGGCCGTACTACTTCGCCGATCCGGAAGCGGCGCCGCCGTTTCCCTTCGAACAGCTCGGCGAGGGCAGCGAGACGTTCCGCTCGGTCACCGAGCACTTCGAGCGGCGCACGCTCGAGGAGCGTCTTCCCGGCGTGGAGGTGCCGGCTCTGTTCGTGCACGGCGCCGTCGATCCCCTCCCGGCGCGCACATCGATCGAGACGGCCGCACTCATGTCCAACGCGCGAGTCGAGCTCCTCGAAGGCTGCGGTCACTTTCCGTGGAGCGAACAACCCGGTGAGCTCCGGCGCTCGATCTCCGAATTTCTCTCGACCACTCGGTAGCCTCGACACGCACGATGCGCGCACCGTGCTTCGTCGTCGCGACCGTCCTGTCGCTTCTCGCGGTGACTGCGTGCGGCTCGCGCTCCGAACCGGCCTTCACCGTGGGTGCGGTCGAGGACGCCGCGCAGTTCGGCAACGCCGATCGGCAGATGCAGCTCGCAGCCGACTCGGGGATGCGCGCGATCGACCTCTCCGCGATCTGGAAGCGCGGCGAGTCGTCGGCGCCGGCGGATCAGCTGGCCGGGCTGCGCCGGGCCGTCGCAGCTGCGAAGGCGAACGGGATCCGCCCGATCCTCAGCGTCTACCAGCTGAGCGGCGACACGCCGCTGACGGAACCCGACCAAGCGGACTTCGCCGCCTTCGCGGCGTCGCTCGCGCGGGCGCTGCCGGCGGTGCGAGACGTGATCGTCGGCAACGAGCCGAACCTCAACCTGTTCTGGCTCCCGCAGTTCGGCAGCGACGGATCCGACGCTGCCGCGAGCGCGTTCGAGGCGCTGCTCGCACGCACGTACGACGCGCTGAAGGCGGTGGACTCCGATCTCGACGTCATCGGAGTCGGTCTCGCACCACGTGGTGCAGACGACCCCTCCGGCCCGCGACAGACGCATTCGCCCACCGCATTCCTGCTCGACCTCGGCCGCGCCTACCGAGCGTCGCACCGGACGAAGCCGATCATGGACTCGTTGTCGCTCCACCCGTACGGCGAGTCGCCGCGCATCCCGCCGACGCTCGCACATCCGAAGGTCACGTCGATCGGCATCGCCGACTACGGCAAGCTCGTCGAGCTGCTCGACCGGGCGTTCCACGGCACGGCGCAGGCGGGGCACGATCTGCCGATCGTCTACGGCGAGTACGGCGTCGAGACGGCGATTCCGGCCGCCAGGTCGTCCCTCTACACGGGGCGGGAGGTGATCCCCGTGGTCGACGAGGCGACGCAGGCGTCGTTCTACGTCGAGGCGATCCAACTCGCCGCGTGCCAGTCGACCGTGCGCATGCTCTTGCTGTTCCACGTCGTCGACGAGCCGCGGCTCGAAGGCCTGCAGAGCGGTCTTCGCTACGCCGACGGCTCGCCCAAGTCGAGCCTCGACCGCGTCAAGGCGGCCAGCCTCGACGCGAACGCGCACGGCTGCCGGCGCTAGCTCCTGAGGTAGACGTCCGAGCCGTCGAGCCAGTCCGCGCGCGGCGGGCAGAAGATGTCGATGTCGAGCGTTCGCTCGAGCGCCTGCGCCCGGTGCGGCAGCCACGACGGGATGTGCAGCACCTCGCCTGCAGCGACGTCGACCTGCTGTGCCTCGTCGTCGCCGAGCCAGAAGCGCAGGACGCCTTCGAGGATGTAGGTGATCTGCTCGTTCTCGTGCGCGTGCGAGGGCACGATCGTGCCCGGCTCGAGGTAGACGTGGGCGACCATCAGCCGCTCGGTCGAGATCAGGCGCCGGTGGAGGCCCGGCTTGAGCTCTTCCCTGGGCAGGTCAGCCCATCGATGATGAGTCGCCTTCGTCTCCATCTGACACGCTCCTCTCGGTCGTCGAGGGCGGATCGTCGCAGGTGTGTCGAGGTGCGGAGAGCACCTCTGCTACCGTGCCGCCGCCTTTTGAAGTTCGCCCCGATCGTCGCCGTCATCGGCGGGCTGCTGGTCTCGTGGTTCGCGCCCGCATTCACCGGCTCAGCAGACGCGAGCCAGGTGCTCGGCGACCTCGACATCCGGTCGGTCGAGCTCGAGGCAAACGCAGCCGGCCAGGCTCTCGTCACCTACACGCGCACGGATGGACGACTCGTGCACCTGCTCGTCTCGGACGCGGTCGACGCGCGGCAGCCCGATCGCGCCGTTCCGCAGGTTCGGTTCGCGCTCGACTACTCGGGCGGCGCGTGGCGCCGCTTCCGGAACGGCTGTCGTGCGTACGACGGGCCGCAGCTCGCGGACGTGGTCACGGCGTGCGCGGCGCCCGACGGGAGTCGCTGGGCGATCCAGGCATGGCAGCGGCTGCTGCCGATGCGCGGCGTCGCTCCGTGGAAGCCCGAGCAGGGCGCCCTCGAGTTCCACTTGTCGCACTGGACCGGGCCCCTTGCCGTGCTCCAGGTGTCACAGAACTGGACGTACGGCGGGCACTGGCAAGGCCTCTTCGGCCGACTCACCTATCGCGGCGTTCCGCAGTTCGGCTTCTCCACTCCGTCCGCGACGCGGCGTGGGGACGGCTACGCACGGTACGTCTACATCGACACCCACAACTCGGTCTACGGGCCGGGTTGGCGGCACGACGCGGGCAAGGTGCTGCACAGCGGCGACGGGGCGTTCTGCTACAGCTTCGTCCCGCAACGCACGCCGGCCGGCTACCCGAGCGACGAGGTGCGTGGGCCGGGTGTCGGCGACCAAAGCCGCGTCCGCGTGCTCGGGCCGGGCGTGACGCCCGACGTGAGCTGGGAGGGGCCGACGCTCGGCTCCTTCGACCAGCGCCAGGACGCCGCCCTCAACGCCTTGTTCGACCAGTGGATCGGCGACGCCGATCGCGTCTGCGCCAACGAGCGCTGACGGCAGGCTAGGCGCGCCTCACCAGCAGGCGCAGCGCGTTCTCGACCTGCAGCGGATCGCCCTTCGGCAGCCAGGCCGCGATTCCCGAGTCGATGCCGCGGTTCCGCTCGTCGGTGTCGTCGGCGCCCGTGACCACGATCACCACCGTGTCCGGGAACGTGCGCGCGATCTCGGTCGCCGTCTCCAGTCCGCCCGTTCCCGGCATCGCGCGGTCGACGACGACGGCGTCCGGCCGCAGCGTCCGCGTGAGCTCGACCGCTTCCGAGCTGTCACCCGTGTCGCCGACGACTCGGATGTCGTAGGAGGCGTCGAGAAACGCCCGCAACGACCTCCGGAAGGCGGCGTCGTCGTCGACAACGAGCACGGTGGCCATCGCGAAAGCTATAGCGCGTCGTCCGGCGGAGGGGCTCAGCCGAGCCGGGCGCCGCTTCGGCGCAGCCGCCGCCAGGCGGTAGGGAGCTGCTCGGCGACACGACGCCGCCGCGCCGACTGCCGCTCGGCGAGCCGGCCGGCGACGAACGCCGCGGCCGTCTCGCGGCCGGCGACCGTCGCCGTCCGCAAGTGCTCCTCGGCGACCACGGCGTCCTGGTGCTCGCCGAGCAGCGTCTGCAGCGTCTTGGCGTCCTCGAGGAAGCGCCGCCGCGCGCGGCCCGTCGGTGCGGCGAGCTCGGCCGCATACCGGGCCCGCTTGAGCTCGATGCGGAGACCGTGCAGGGCAGCCTCCGCCGGATCCTTGCCGAGGCGGCGAACGGTCTTGGCGAGCCGGCGGAACTCCCTCCGCGCCACGCGGTCGAGTCGAACCTCCTCGACGCCGGTCGCGAGCCGCGGCGGGAAGCGGAGTCGCGCCAGCAGCACGCGGTAGCCGTCGCTCTCGAGCGCAGCCAGCAGCTGCCGGCGGGTCTCGGCGCGAGCCCGGTCGAGCGTGGCGACGAGCGCCTGTCCGCCCGCGCGATCCTCCTCCGGCACACGGCCGAGCTCGTCGTGGACGTGCTCGAGCAGCACGTCGAGGTCGCGCGCGGGGCCCGTCGCCCCGGCGAGCTCGCCGAGCGGGCCGGTGAGGGAGCGCCGCCACTCCGGGTCGAGGAACGTGCGTGTCGCGCGGAGGAACGCGCGCGTCCGCCGGCTCGCGACGCGGTGCTGGTGGAGGTTCTCCGGATCGTCCCCCAGGCGCGTGCCCGGGTCGTGGCGCACGAGTGCCTGCCGCTGAACCTCGATCGCCTCGCGGAGCCGGCTCGCGCCGGGGTCGCGGCTGAGCGGAGGCCCGGGCACGAGCGGCTTGCCGGCGAGGACGCCGCCGACCAGCCGAGCGATCTGCGCCGGCAGCACCAGGCCCCCGGTTCCCGCCTCCCACTCCTCGACGCGCTCTCCGCGCGGGAGCTCGAGCCGCCAGACGACGCCGGCCTCGCCCGGGAGCCGGGAGATCGTCAGCCCCGCCCGCTCGAGATCGCGGTCGAGGGTGTCGTAGCCGTGTGCGACCGCGAACTCCTGCTCGGCCCGGAGCCAGTTCTCCTCGTCCGTCCCGAAGTCGTGGAGGCGGGACAGCTCGTAGGCCCGGCGCCGAATCGCCTCCTCGTCCGCAGCCTCTTCGCGCCAATCGCCCACGCCGCGTTGTCCGTCGTCCAGGGGCGTCTTCCTGCCTGGGGCCTCGGCGACCTCCGGCCTGTGCGAGCTAAACGTTACAAGCCGTGCGTCCGATAAGGGGCCTAAGCCCCGTGGTGCCCGACTCGACAGCGGCTCGCACCCCGCGTGCCGGCGGCGACGCCGTGCGCGCGAGTGCCCGTGCGGTCCGGACGACGCTGGCCCTCATCCGGGCACGGCTGCGCGGCGGCGGGACGACCGCGGTCAGGCTCCGCCACGCCGAGGCCAAGTACCAGACGCTCGTCGAGCAGCTGCCGCTCGTCACCTACATCGACGCGCTCACCGCCACCGCGAGCGGCCTCTTCGCGAGCCCGCAGATCCAGTCGCTGCTGGGCTACTCGCCCGAGGAATGGATCGGCGATCCGGAGATGTTCGTCAAGCTCCTGCACCCCGACGACCGCGAGCGCGTCCTGTCGCTGGTCGACCACTGCAACCGCACCGCCGAGCCGTTCCGTTCCGAGTACCGACTGGTCCGACGCGACGGGCGGACGGTCTGGGTGCAGGACGAGAGCCTCGTCGTCGTCGATCGGGACGGTCGGCCGCTGTTCACGCAGGGCTACCTGCTCGACGTCACCGAACGGAAGGAAGCCGAGCAGCGCCTCACCGCCGAGCAGGGCGTGGCGCGCGTGCTCGCCGAGGCGACCGGGCTCGACGAGGCGACGTCGCGTCTCACCTCCGTCGTCTGTGACGCGCTCGGCTGGCAGTCGGGAACGCTCTGGCTGCGCGACGCGGAGCACGAGCTGCTGCATTCGAGCGCCGGCACGCGCCGGAAGGGCGAGGCGATCGCAGGACGCGTCTGGGAGTGCAGCCGGCCGCTGTGGGAGCGCTCCCACGAGCTCGGCCGCTTCGCCGTGCCCGTCCACCTGCGCTCGGAGCTCCTCGGGGTGCTCGAGTTCACGGGCGTGCGCGAGCCGGCGCCGAGCCTCGAGCTGACCGTGCGCGTGATCGCCAGCCAGGTCGCCCAGTTCGCGGAGCGCAAGCGCGCAGAGGACCAGTTGCGGTACCAGGCGCTCCACGACGGCCTGACCGGGCTCCCGAACAGGACGCTCTTCCACGATCGCGTCGGGCAGGCGCTCGAGCGGTCGCGCCGCACGGCGGCCACGCACGCCGTCCTGCTGATGGACCTCGACGGGTTCAAGGACGTGAACGACACGCTGGGTCACGAGAGCGGCGACGCGTTGCTGCACGAGCTCGGCGAGCGGCTGCTCTCGACGATGCGCAGCTCGGACACGGTTGCCCGGCTCGGCGGCGACGAGTTCGCGTTCCTGCTCGGCGACGTCGACGACGTCGAGGCGACCAAGCTCGTCACGCGCATCCGGCAGGCGCTCCACGATCCGTTCGTACTGCACGCTTTGCCGCTGCACGTCGACGCGAGCATCGGCATCGCGCTCTTCCCCGACCACGGCGAGACCGTGGAGCTGCTGTTGCAGCGCGCCGACGTCGCCATGTACGTCGCGAAGCGCGCACAAACCGGCTTCGCCTTCTACGACGTGCAGACCGACGACTACACGCCTACTCGCCTCACGCTCGTCGGCGAGCTGCGACGCGCGATCGACCGCCGCGAGCTGGCCGTCCACTACCAGGCCCAGGTCGACCTGGAGTCGCGCGAGGTCTGCGGGGTCGAAGCGCTGCTGCGGTGGCAGCATCCGACGCGCGGGCTCCTGCAACCCGACGACTTCATGGCAGCCGCCGAACGCAGCGGTCTGATGGGCCTGCTCACGCGCTACGTGATCGAACAGGCACTCGAGCAGCAGCAGCGCTGGCAGCAGGCGGGACACGACCTGCAGGTCGCGGTCAACGTCTCGATGCTGTGCCTGCTGGATCCGACGTTCTCCGACGACGTGTCGGGGCTGCTCGAACGTCGCGGAACGGCGCCCTCGTCACTCGAGCTCGAGATCACCGAGCACACGTTCGTCGCCGACCCGGTGCGGATCGAAGGTGTGCTCCGCGAGCTGGCCGACCACGGGCTCAGGATCGCGATCGACGACTTCGGCACCGGCTACTCCTCACTGGCGCGCCTCCGGCGGCTTCCGCTGCACGGGATCAAGATCGATCGCTCGTTCGTCCAGGCGATGGCGAGCGACCACGACGACGCCGTGATCGTCCGGTCGACGATCGAACTCGCGCACAACCTGGGGATGCTCGTGACCGCCGAAGGCGTCGAGACACGAGACGTCTACGACGCGCTGGTCGAGCTCGGGTGCGACGCGGCACAGGGCTTTGCGGTCTGCGGCGCGCTGCCCGCGGGGGAGTTCGCTGCGTGGCTCGACGAGCACAAGCCGGCGACCCGATCCTCGCTCGGGTGACGGCAGCGCCTGTTTCGGCGCACGCGCAGGCGGGAAGCACGGCCCCCAATCGAGACGAAAGGGGCACCAGAGATGGCAGACCGGCAACTCACCACGCGCGACCTCGCTTCGACCTCGGCGCCACAGGAGGAACTGGACGGCGAGGACGAACCTCGTTCCGACACGCTCGTCGACGAGCCGCTGCTCCCCGGTACGGAGAGCGAGCGCTTCACCGGTCGCTGGCAGGAGATCCAGTCCAGCTTCGTCGATCAGCCGCGCGAGTCGGTCGAGCAGGCCGACGCGCTCGTCGCCGACCTGATGCAGCGGCTGGCGGCCGGCTTCTCCGAGGAGCGAAGTCGGCTCGAGGGGCAGTGGGACCGCGGTGACGACGTCTCGACGGAAGATCTCCGCGTCGCGCTGACCCGCTACCGCTCGTTCTTCGGGCGACTCCTGTCCGCCTGAGCCGGACGCGGACCCTCAGCCGTCGACGAACAGCCCGCTGAACGGGCCGAGCGCGCGCCCGGTCCTGCGCGAGACGTTCGGCAGGCGGACCAGCCTGTGCGTGAACGGCTCGCCCGCGCACGCGTCGATCGAACTGCTCCTGGCTGATCGGCTTCCACAGCTCGTCGACCGCCTCGCGTCGGGTCGGCCGGGATCTGGTCGACCGGCAGCTCGAGATGCTCGGACCAGAGTCGCAGGCGCGTCGACCGCGCCAGCTCCGGGTCGTGCGCGACGACGTTCATCTCGGTGTCGTTGAACAGCGAGTGCTCGTTCAGGTTCGCCGAGCCGATCGTGATCCACTCGTCGTCGACGATCGCGACCTTCGCGTGGACGTAGATCGGATCGGCCACGGGCCCCGAGCGCGCGAAGATCGAGCAGGCGAGCAACCGGCCGTTGTCGTCGTCGGCCTCGATCAGCTCGCCGAGCACGCCGCGGGTGTCGTCTGCGCCCGTGTTGGGCTTGGCGGGCAGCAGCAGCACGAGCCGGAAGTCCGGGTTCGGGTGGCTCGGAGGATGTCGGCGAGCACACCGGCGATCTCGGGCGACCACAGGAACTGGTTCTCGATGTAGATCAGCCGCTCGGCGGCTCGGAAGGCGCGGAGATAGGACTCGAGGATCGTGAAGACGCCGCGTCTCGTGGCCTGGTAGACGCGCTCGGGCACGGTGCGGACGACCTGCAGCTCGAGCTCGCCGGCCGGTTCCGGCGGGACGACCGGCGGCAGCGACTCGCCGGCCACCTCGTGCCAGCGCATCCGGAAGTGGTCCGCCACGTCGGCGACCGCGGGGCCCTCGATACGCGTGCTGGCGTCGTGCCAGCCGAAGCTCGCACGCGACGGATGGTCGGTCGAGTCGAAGCGGTCCCCGGACTCCGACGTGAGGTCGATCCCGCCGACGAACGCGACGCGGTCGTCGACGACGATCGTCTTCTCGTGGTGGCAGTGCATCGGCCGCTCCTTCGCGTCGAGCGCGGCACTCGATCTTCGGTGCCGTCGACGAGCCGGTCGCGCATCGCGCGCACGTCCGACCGGGACGGGCGGAACAGCGGGAGCGGAGCGCCGGCCCAGGAGAGCACGCGAACCGGCGACGCGCTCCGCCAGCGTCGGCGAGCAGGTTCCGGAGCACGGAGTCGTCGCGCTCGCGGTCGAGCTCGAAATCCGGCGAGAAGAACCAGCCGGTGAGATGGACGTGCGACTGCGCGCCTCGCAGCTCGGCGGCGATCGCCGGCAGCGCCTCGGCGCCGTCGATCAGGACCTCGACGGCGTTGCCGGGCCGGACGGGGAGATCCCCCTCCGCCCAGCCTCCGCCCGGCGGCTCGAAAGCACGTTCCCAGCCGATCTTGCGCAGGCGCCGGTGATGGTGGCGGCAGATCTGCTGCGAGATCTGACTGCCGACCCAGCACTCGGCGGCGAGCAGGCGCTCCGGCTTGCGCACCGCGTCTATCTAGATCCTGCGGTAGCGGGCGTCGCTCAGCGAGTAGAGCGCGAACGCGATCAGCCCGGCGGCACGACGCCGAGCGGCGGCGCTTCCGTACGAGTGGTGCGCGAGCTTCGCGAGCGCGCCGTCGACGCCGACGGCGGCCTGCGGGTTGTAGTCGACGGCCGCCTTGATCAGGAAGATCCCGACCAGGCCGAAGACGACCATCCGGGCGAGGTGGCCGAGCGTCCCGAGCACGCTGATCCAGCGTCCGCACCCGACGGCTCATCTGCTCGGTCTTCGAATCCTCGAGGAAGTCCTTGGTGACGCCGCGGTAGCCCTGGTAGCAGGCGACGCCGATCATCACGACGCCGACGGCGCCGACGATCCAGGTGCCGCCCGACCAGCCGAGCACACCTGCGGTCGCATGCTTCGGGTTGCTGCTCGAGCTTCCACTCGAGCCCGAGCAGGAGCTCGATCGCGAGCACGCAGATCAGCCCATAGGCGACGCCGCTGCCGAGCGCCGCGATCCGGTCGAACCCGGAGTCCGATGCCCTCCGGCCCGCGGCCGATGCGCGGCACGCACCAGCCGCCAGATGGAGTAGCCGGCGAGCCCGATCGCGACGAGGATCAGGAGGAAGTGGCCGAACGGCTGGTGCGCGACCGTCGCGAGCGCGCCCTTCTGGTTCGTCAGCTTGCCGCCGTGGCCGAGTGCGAGCTTGAAGGCGAGGATCCCGATGATCCCGTAGATCAGGCCGCGGGCGACGAACCCGGCCCGCGACAGCCACTCGAAGGCAGACGAGTGCACGAAGCCCTCGCCGAGGTGACGCGCGTTCCGGACCTGTGGCTGTGCTCGGAGGCGGTCTTCCATCACTGTCCCATGTCCGCGACGGCACCGCGGGAAACGTGGCTGTCGACCGGGGCCGGCACGCACACGCTGAGCGAGGCGGGCTCCGCCTTGACCTTGAACGACTTCAGCTTCTTCCGGTCACCCCCGTCGAGCTCGTATCGCACCTTGCGGTCGAGCTTCACCTTGACGGACTGAGCCTTCGTCGCCCGCGCGAACGGAGACTCGCTCGCGGAGCCGACAGCCGTCCGGGCGATGACGCGCGCCCATTCGAGCAGGCCCTCGGCGGTGGCCACGCCGACGTCGAGCTTTCCGTCGTCGGGGCTGGCGTCCTCGAACACCTCGGCACCGCCGATCAGCTCGCCGACGTTGCCGATCAGGATGCAGCTCGCCTTCCCCTTGAACCACGGCGCGCCGTCGACGGCGATCTTCGCGCGAAACGGCTTCGAACGGAGGTTCTCCGAGCCGCTCCAGACGTACGCGACGCGGCCGAGCCTCTCCTTCAAGCCGCCGTCCGAGGCGTCGCGAATCATCGCCGCGTCGAATCCGGCTCCGGCCATGACGACGAACCGCTCGCCGTTCAGCTTGCCGACGTCGAACAGCACGCGCGATCCACGCAGCCCGATCGCGACGGCCTGCTCGATGTCACCCGGAACGCCGATGTTCGTCGCGAAGAGGTTCGCCGTCCCGGCCGGGACGATCGCCAGGTCCACGCCGGAGCCGGCGAGCACGTCGGCGCAGCGCTGGACCATCCCGTCGCCGCCCCACGCGAAGACGAGCTCGACGCCGTGGTCGAGCGCGCGACGGACCTGGTCGGGGGCCTAGCGGCTCTTCGGCACCTCGCACCAGAACGGCTCGTCGTGGCCTTCGGCCCGAGCACGCGCCGCAGCTCGGGCAGGCCGCCTCCGAGCGACTTCCCGGCGTGCGCGACGACGCCGACCTTCACGAGCCCTGCGCCCGCGACCCGGCGGCCGCGCCCGCGGCCCGGCAGGCGAAGACGACCACGCCGAGCGCCAGCACGCCCACGACGAGCCCGCCGCCGACGTCGAGCGGATGATGCATGCCGCGGTACAGGCGGGACGCCGCGACGAAGGCGACCAGGAGCAGTGCGGCCGTCCAGGCGAACGCCCGGAACCCGCCGTTCGCGAACCGCGACGTGAACAGGAGCGCCAGGCCGCCGTACACGGCGAGCGCCGCTGCCGAGTGGCCGGACGGATAGCTGGCGTTCACCGGCAGGCTCTCGAGGCGGACGACCCGCGGGCGATGCGAGTGGACGACGAGCGTGGTGATCCGGTAGGTCGCCGACTCGACGGCGAGCGAGAAGACTGCGAACGCCGCGATCCGCCACTTGCGGAACAGGACGCAGGCGAGCGCGACCACCCCGGCCACGATCGGCAGCACCACGCCGCCGCCCATGATCGAGCCGACGAGCGACGCCGACGTACGTTCGCTCGTGCGGTGGTGCGGCGAGCCACACGTCGACGCGCTCGTCCGCGGAGCCGAGCCAGGAGATGTGCTCGAGCACGCGGGTGACGACGAAGCCGCAGCCGATCGACACCGCTGCGATGACCGCCAATCCGGTGAGCATCGTGACCACGAAGACCGTCGCCGGATGCCGGCCCGAGGCCGCGAGCCTCCGGCCCAGCCGCTCGGCCGGACTGCCGCGGCGAACGCCGAGGACCGGGGCGAGATAGGTGCCGGGCTCGCTTCGGGCCGGCCGCGCAGGCGCCGACGGCCGCTGGGTTTCGACATAGCCGATGCCGACCTATGCCCGGTTTGCCCGTCGGTAATCGTTTCCGCCCGGCCGAACGGGAGACACACTGCACGGATGCCCGTCCTCGCGCTGCTGCTCCTCGCACTGGCGGCCGGTTCGCTCGCCGGCGTCGGTGTCTGGCGCTATCCGGCGGTCGCCGGTCCGGCATCGACTCCCGCGCTCGACGCCGCCGCGCAAGCGGGGGCCGCCGTTCGCCGGCATCCCCGGCTGCGCGCGTTCGTGCGTGCGCGCCTCGAGCCGTCCGTCGCGACCGGGCTCGCGCTCACGCTCGCGCTCGTCGTCGCGATCGGGGGCGGCGTGCTGATCGGCGTGCTGGCCTACCTCGTCCGCACGAACGCGCACCTGGCCGGGATCGACAACGGCGCGGCCCGCTGGGGGCAACGTCACCAGACCGCGACGTCGAAGCACGTGCTCGATGCGATCACGCAGCTCGGCAGCGTCTACGTCGTGGTCGCACTCTGCGTCCTGCTCGGCGTCGCCGAGACGATCCGGGAGCGCAGCGTCTGGGTCGTGCCGTTCATCGTCGCGGTCGTCGGCGGCGAGGAGATCCTGACGCTCACCGTGAAGGCGCTCGTCGACCGGACGAGACCGACGTTCAATCCTGCAGCCGCGTCGCTCGGCCCGTCGTTCCCGAGCGGGCACTCGGCCACGTCCGCGGCGTTCTATGCGACTGCGGCACTCCTGCTCGGACGGTTCAGACCGCGTCCGGTGCGGGCACTGCTCGCCGCGCTCGCCGTCGGCATCGCCGTCGCCGTTGCCGCGAGCCGCGTGCTGCTCGACGTCCACTGGGTCACGGACGTCGTCGCCGGCCTGTCGCTCGGGTGGGCGTGGTTCGCGATCTGCGGGACGGCGTTCGGCGGCCGCATCCTGCGCTTCGGCGCGGCAGCCGAGACCGCCGCGCGGGTCGCAGAGACGCCGCGCCCCTAGCTGCGCGCCTCGGTCGCGGCGAGGAAGCGCCGGATCGCCGCGAACGTCTCCTCGGGCTGCTCGGCCTGCGCCATGTGCGAGCTCTCCTCGAGCAGCACCCACTCCGACTCCGGCAGCGCCTCGTGCACGCGCGCGACGGTCGCCGGTGTCACCTCGTCGTGGCTTCCCGAGATCAGCAGCGTCGGCACCCGGATCTCGCCGAGCCGGTCCTCGAGGTCGAAGTCCTTGATCGTCCCGACCACGTGGAACTCGTTCGGCCCGTTCATCGTCTCGTACACCTCGGGGTTCGCGGCGAGCGCCTCGAACGTCCGCTGCAGCCAGTCCGGCCACGGATCGGTGCGGCAGACGTGCCGGCGGTAGAAGACCATCGCCGCCTCCTCGTACTCCGGGTCGGTCGTCGTGCCCTCGGCCTCGTGCTGGTCGAGCACGGCCTGCACGTCCGCGGGCAGCGCCGCCCGGAGTCGCCGGAGCTCGGTCATCCAGAACGGCACGCTCGCCGGCGAGCTCTGCACGACGAGGCCGGCGAGACCGTCGGGCTGCGTGACCGCGTACGCGAGCGCGAGCATCCCGCCCCACGACTGCCCGAGCACGATCACGCGCTCGAGGCCGAGCGCCTCCCTGACGACGTTCACCTCCTCGACATAGAGGTCGGGCGTCCACATCGCCGGGTCGTGCGGCTCCGCGACCGCCGAGTTGCCGCAGCCGAGCTGGTCGTAGAAGACGACGCGTCGCCCCTCGGCGAGCTCGGCGTACGTCTCGAGGTGGTGCCAGCCGGCACCGGGGCCGCCGTGCAGGCAGAGCAACGGGAGGCGGCCGGGCTCCTCGCCCTCTCCGACGACGCGGTACCACGTCGTGAAGCCGTGAAACGGGATCCTGCCCTCGACGGCGCTCACGAGAAGCCGATCACGCTCCGGATCCCGTCCTGCTGCTCCATCAGCTCGAAGCCGCGGTTGACGTCCTCGAGCGACAGGCGGTGAGAGACGAACGAGTCGACATCGATGTCGCCGGCGAGCCATCGCTCGACGAAGCGAGGAACGCCGTCGCGTCCCTTGACGCCACCGAACGACGAGCCCGCGACCCGCCTGCCGGTGATCAGGAAGCGCGGCACGATGTCGAGCGTCTCGCCCTTGCCGGCGACGCCGGCGACGGTGCACAGCCCCCACCCCATGCGGGCCGACTCGACTGCCTGCCGCATCACGGCGACGTTCCCGGTCGCCTCGAAGGTGTAGTCGGCGCCGAAGCCGCCCGTCAGCTCGAGGATCCGCTCGACCGTGTCGGGGCCGCCGACCAGCGTCTCGGTCGCACCGTGGCGCTCGGCCAGCGCGAGGCGCTCGGGCGACAGGTCGACGGCGACGATGCGCGCGGCGTCGTTCAGCCGGCACCCGATCACCGCACCGAGGCCGACCATCCCCGCCCCGAAGACGACGCAGGTCGACCCGGCCTCGACCTTCGCCGTGTTCACGGCCGCCCCGATCCCGGTCGAGAGCCCGCAGGCGAAGAGACACGCGCCCTCGAACGGCGCCTCGGGCGTGATCCGGGCGAGCGCGATCTCCGGCATCACGGTGTACTCGGCGAAGGTCGACGTCCCCATGAAGTGGCGGACGGGCTCGCCGTGCCGCGAGAGCCGGGTCGTCCCGTCCGGGAGGTAGCCCTGGTTCTGCTGCTCGCGGATCGCGAGACAGAGGTTCGTGCGCTCGCTCAGGCAGTGCACGCACTCGCGGCACTGCGGCGAGAACAGCGTGACCACGTGGTCGCCCGGCGCGAGGGACGTGACGCCCGGCCCGACCCGCTCGACGACGCCCGCGCCCTCATGCCCGAGAACGGTCGGCGCGTAGCCGGACGGATCTGCGCCCGACGCCGTGTAGAGGTCGGTGTGGCAGACGCCGCACGCGGCGACCCGCACGAGCACCTCGCCGCCGCGGGGCTCCGCGAGGTCGAGCTCCTGCACCGCGAGTGGAGCGCCGAACTGCTCGAGGACGGCCGCCTTGATCTTCACGGCGCGATCCTACGGGGCCGGCGCCGTTAGCATCACGCACGCGATGGCGATTCCGACCGGACCGATCGGCAGCCTTCGCGTGGCCGCGCTCCTCGTCGGCCTCACGCTCTGCTCGGCGACGGCTGCGGGCGCGTCCACGGTCGTGCAGTTCCGGACGCCGAGCGGCAACATCGGCTGCGCCTACTCGTCGGGCCTGCCGGGCGACGAGGCGCCGACCGTCCGCTGCGATATCCGCAGCCGGCTCCGGCCGGCGCCGCGGCAGCCGCGCAGCTGCCCGCTCGATTACGGCGACTCGATCGAGATCAGCCGGACCGGCGCGGCACGTCTCGTCTGCCACGGCGACACGGCGATCGATCCCGGCAGCCGCATCCTCGCCTACGGCCGCACGTTCCAGCGTGGGGGTCTCAGCTGCCTGTCGCGATCGGTCGGCCTCCGCTGCGCGAATCGCAACGGTCACGGCTTCTTCCTCAGCAGGGAGAGCTGGCGCACGTTCTGAGCGCCCGGCGACCCGGCTTCGTAGACTCGCAACGTGCCGGACGAGGCCGAGATCCTCGCTGCGTGGGCGGGCTGCGAGCACTGGATCGCCGGCGACGGGCCTCACGCCCGCGCTCCTCGCGCAACTCTGCTCGCACTCGCCGAGCGCGCGCCGGAGCCTGCCGACCTCGACAGGTACGGCGGAGGAGCGCTCGCCGAGCGCTTGGAGGCGCGCATCGCCGCCGAGCTCGGCAAGGAGGCGGCGGTCTGGATGCCGAGCGGGACGATGGCGCAGCAGATCGCGCTTCGCGTGCACGCCAGAGCGCGTGGCGTGGACGCGGTCGCCTTCCATCCGTTCTGCCATCTCGATACGCACGAGGAGCGCGGCTACGAGTGGCTCCACGGGCTCCGGGCGGTCGTCGTCGGCGAGCGGTTCCGCCTGATCGGCGCGGCGGACGTCGAAGGCCTGCGCGAGCCGGTCGCGGCGCTCCTCCTCGAGTTGCCGCAGCGCGACCTCGGCGGGCAGCTGCCGGACTGGGACGAGCTCGTCGCCGTGTGCGACGCAGCGCGCGGCCGCGGTGCGGCACTCCATCTCGACGGCGCACGCCTCTGGCAGTGCGGGCCGCACTTCGGCCGTCCGCTGCACGAGATCGCGGGGCTCTTCGACAGCGTCTACGTCTCCTTCTACAAGGATCTCGGCGCGCCTGCCGGCTGTGCGCTGGCCGGCTCGAAGCAGCTCGTCGACGAAGCGCGGGTCTGGCAGGTGCGCCACGGCGGGCGGCTCTTCACCGCCTTCCCGTTTCTGCTCGCCGCCGAGCGCGGGCTCGACGAGTTGCTGCCGCGCATGCCCGACTACGTCGCCCGTGCGCGCGAGCTCGCCGCGGCGCTCGCGGAGCTCGACGCCGTCACGATCGTCCCGGCTCCGCCGCAGACCGCGATGTTCCACGCACTCGTCCGATGTCCGCTCGAGCCGCTGCAGCAGGCCGTGCTGGAAATCGCGGTCGAAGAGAAGGTCTGGATCGGCGCCTACGCACGAGCGACGGACGACCCCGAGGTGCAGCGTGCGGAGATCACCGTCGCCGAAGCCGGGCTCGCAGTGCCGGTCGCAGACGCGAAGCGGCTCTGGACGGAGGCACTGAGCCGTGCGGGAAGCGACTGACCGGATCCCGCGGCACACGAACGCGGGAAGGCCCGCCGGTGGCGGGCCTTCCCCACGTCTTCGGACGGTGCGTTCTACGCCGCGGACGCGGCCGGGCGCGGCTCGGTCTCGTGCCGCACCTGCGGCATCCACTCGAGCCACTTCGGCAGGTACCAGTTCGCGTCGCCCAGCAGCTTCATCACTGCGGGCAGGAGCACCGCGCGAACGATCGTCGCGTCGATCAGGACGGCAACCGCGAGCCCGATCCCGAACTGCTTCAGGAAGAGGAACGACAGCGTCCCGAAGATCGAGAACACGCCGACCATCACGATCGCGGCGCTCGTCACGACCGAAGCCGTCGTCTTGATGCCGTGGGCGACCGCATCCTCGGTCGTCATCCCACGGTCGTAGGCCTCACGGATGCGGCTCAGGATGAACACGTGGTAGTCCATCGAGAGCCCGAACAAGATGACGAAGAGGAAGATCGGCAGGAACGACACGATGCCGCCCGTGTAGTCGAAGCCGAGCAGTCCCTTCCCCCACCCGTGCTGGAAGATCAGCACGAGCGCGCCGTACGACGCTGCCACCGACAGCAGGTTGAGCACGATCGCCTTTGCTGCGATCACGATCGACCTGAACGACAGCAGCAGCAGGATGAACGCGAAGCCGAGCACGAACGCGAAGACGAACGGCGCGGCATGCTTCATCGCGGTGTTGAAGTCGTAGGACTGGGCCGTGTCGCCGGAGACGCCGACGTCCGCGCCCGCGAGCTTCCCGACCGTGGCGGGGACGATCGCGTTCCTCAGCTGCTGTAGCGCCTGATTCGACGCAGCATCGGTCCCGTTGCCGGCGATCGGAAGCGAGACCAGAGCGATCGTCCCGTGCTCGTTCACGTCGACCTGCGTCGGCTCGTGGAACTGTCCGCTCGCAACGGCCTGGCGCCGGAGGGCCGCGATCTCGCGGCGGACGGGCTCGGCCGAGGTGTCGTCGACCTTGACCATCACGGTCGCCCCGAGCTCCTTGCCCGGGAACGCGGTCTGGATGCGGTCGTACACCTTGATGATCGGCATCGACTTCGGGATCGACTCGACGCCGGGGTTGGCGGTGTGCATCTGGAGCGCCGGGACGGCAAGCGCGACGAGCGCTCCACCGGCGACGACGGTGGCGACGACCGGGTGGCGGAGCACCGGGTTCAGAACCGCGTTCCAGAACCGGCTCTCCCCGTCGCCGCGGCGCAGCCGCCACATCAGCGGAACACGCGGCTTGTCGACGCGGTCGCCGAGCTTGCCGAGCAACGCCGGCAGAACGGTCAGCGAGCCGACGACGGCGACGGCGACGACCATCATCGTCGCGAGCCCGAAGCTCTCGAACGTCTTGTCACCGGTGAAGAACATGCCGGCCATCGCGATCATCACGGTCACGCCCGAGACGAGGACGGCCCGGCCCGAGGTGGCCGCGGCGGCCTCGAGCGCGGCGCGCTCGGACTTGCCCGCACGACGCTCTTCGCGCTCGCGCTTCAAGTAGAACATCGAGTAGTCGACACCGACGGCCAGGCCGATCAGCAGCACCAGCACACCGGTGTCCTGGTCGACCGGCATGAGGTGGCTCGGGAGCGCGAGCAGCCCCATCGTCCCGAGCACTGCCGTCAGCGACAGCAGGAGCGGGAGACCGGCGGCGATCAGAGCGCCGAACGCGAGCAGCAGGATGCCCAGTGTCAGCGGGATCGAGAGGATGCCCGCCTTCGCGAAGTCCTGGCCGACCTTCTCGTTGATCGCACGGTCGGCACTCGCGCCGCCGAACTCCGAGATCGAGAGCTGCGGATGAGACCGCTGAAGCTCCGCGACGGCCTTCTCGACCGGCACGACTTCCTTGTCGGCCTTGGCCTGGTCGGTGCCGCGCAGCTTGAACTGCACGATCGCCGAATGCCGGTCGTCCGAGATCTGGCCGCCGTTGCCTGCAACCACGGGGGACTCGATCGCGTAGACCGCTTCCTGCTTCTGCAGAGCGGCCGTGACGTCGGCGATCGCGCGGCGGAACACCGGCGAGGAGACGGTCGCGGTCGAGCTCTGGATCAGGACGTCCTCGACCTGCGACTGCTTGAACTCGTCGGCGAGGACGGCCTGGACGTGACCGGATTCCCCCGACCCCGTCTTGTTCGGGTCGAGGTTCTTCGTGCCGATCACGTTGCCGATTGCGAATGCGGCCACGACGAAGGCGATCCAGCCGAACGTCGCGGTCTTCCAGTGGTTCGCGCTCCAACGACCCATCCGGGCCGCCAGGTGCTTGGACTTGCCGAGGGGGGTCATTGGACTCCGCCTTCCTTTCGTTCGTTGACGGCCACAGGCTCCCGTCTGGGAGGCGGCGCTCCCATGGAGCCACCAGGCGTCTGACGGTGCGGCTGGCCGCACCCCGGCGGGGTCAGCGCGGGAGCAGAGCGCGATCGAGGAAGCCGACGACCTGCCGCTCGTACCGACGCGGGAAGGTCGCGAGCGCCCGGGTGTGCCCGGCCGGCGCGAGCCACAGCGACGCCGTCGGGCCCGCCGCCCGCGCGTACGCGGGTGCCGCCGTGCGCTCCGGCGGGTTCTTCGCCGCCGCGATCAGGAACACCGGCCGCGGCGCGATCCGCTGCAGGTCGTCGGTCAGCGGCTCGGGGGGATGCGTCCCGGTCTCGACCTGGAGCGCGTGGAACGTCACCCACCAGTAGGGAACGCCCGTGATGTTGTCGGAGGTCTTCTGGTGCTCGGAGTCGGCGAGGTCGCGGTTGATCAGGCCCTCGGCGACGACCGCGCGGATGCGCGGATCGTGCGCAGCGGCCGTCACGACCACCTCCGCGCCCGTCGACAGGCCGAGCGCTCCGACCGCGTGGACGCCGTGACGGTGAGAGGCGTCGTCGACGGCCGCACGAACGTCCTGCACCCAGTTCCAGCCCATGCTCTGGGTCGTGCCGCCGCTACGACCCCGGCCGCGCTCGTCGTAGAGGAGCACCCCGTAGCCGTGGGCAGCGAGGAGGAGCGCCTGCCGGCGGACGCCGTTGCGATCGCCGCCGCCGCCGTGCACGAGCACGACCGCGGCGCCGTTCCGGGACGGAACCCACCACCCGGAGAGTCGCGTGCCGTCGGCAGCCCGGAGGGTGACGTCGGCGTGCGGCACCGGGAAGGTGGCGGGCGAGAGCGGTTGCCGCGGCTTCCCGGCGAGCCACATCGCGGCCCCGACCGGGACGACGAAGAAGACCCCGAGGAGAACGGCGACGAGGAGGACCGCGAGCGCGCGGAGCGCGCGACGAAGCGGCGGCAGCGACCTGCGCTCGAGCAGCGCCAGGACGGCGGCGAGGATCAGGAGCGCGCCGGCGGCGAACAGCGCCAGGCCGGTCGCGTCGCTCCGAGCGAGACCGTCCCAGCGCGCGTGCATGACATGGAGGACTCCGCCGAGGACGGCCAGCGGTGCGAGCGCAGCGGCGAAGGCCGCCCGCGCCCCGGCGGGCAGCAAGCGGCTCGCGGCGACTGCGCCCACGAGGAGCGCGCACGGCAGCCAGGCCGCGACGTCGAGCAGGTGCAGGACGACGATCGCGGCGGCTGCCAGCAGCGGTGAGAGGTCACGCAGCCGGGTCACCGGCCCGCGTACGCGTACGGGTGGTAGAAGACGTCGAGGGCGCGCTCACGTGCTGCTGCGAGCGAGAACCGATCGCCGGTGCGCTGGTCCTCGACCATCACGAGAAGATCGTCCGCGCCGCGGTCCCAGTAGAGAGAGACGTCGACGCCGTCTGCTGTGCGGTGGGCCAATTCGGTCACTTCGATTCCTCCTAGTGGTGTTCGGACGACCCTCGCCGATGCGGAGGGGTCGTCCCAGGGAGGCAGCAGGCGTCCGCCGGTGCGGCTGTCCGCACCCCACCTGCGTCGAGGCGGCGAGAGACTAGAGGCTTGATGTGAAACGGCGTGCCCTCTGGCGCACCAGCCGTGGGTGCGTGAGTTCCACATCAAGCACTAGCCGCGCAGGAACGCCAGGACGGCGAGCACGCGGCGATGCGCGTCGGCGTCCGACGTCAGCCGCAACTTGCTGAAGATGCTCGTCACGTGCTTCTCCACGGCGCGCTCGGTGACGACGAGGCGCGCGGCGATGGCGCTGTTCGAGAGCCCCTCGGCCATCAGCGTGAGCACCTCCCGCTCGCGCGCCGTCAGCGTGTCGATCGGGTTGTCCCGGCGCGTCCTGCCCACGAGGCGAGAGACGATCGCCGGATCGAGCGCAGAGCCGCCGTCCGCGACGCGGCGAACCGCGTCGGTGAACTCGTCGACGTTCGCGACGCGGTCCTTGAGCAGGTAGCCGACGCCCTCCGCGTTGTCGGCGATCAGCTCCATCGCGTACTCGGCCTCCACGTACTGCGAGAGCACGAGCACGCCGATCCCGGCATGCCGCTCACGGATCTCCTTGGCCGCCCGCAACCCTTCGTCGGTGTGCGTCGGCGGCATGCGGATGTCGACGATCGCCACGTCCGGCGAATAGCTCCGGATCTTCAACATCAGGTCGTCGGCGTCGGCCGACTGGCCGACGACGTCGAACCCGGCGTCCTCGAGCAGGCGGGCCGTCCCTTCGCGCAACAGGAGCGAATCGTCGGCGAGCACGACCCGGAGCCTACGGTCGGCGGCCTCCGTCATCGGACCATCCTCACAGACACGGAATCTCCGCCCAAACGCGCGTGCCGCCCGGTCCGGTCACGACGCCGAGCCGGCCCTCGAGCGCCTCGACACGGTCGACGAGCCCGCGCAGACCGGATCCGGACGACGTGCTCGCGCCGCCGACGCCGTCGTCGGCCACCTCCACACGAGCGAGCCCGTCGCGCCGGGTGACGCGAACCTCCACCGCGGCTGCACCCGCGTGCTTGACGACGTTGGTCAGCGACTCCGAGACCACGTAGTAGGCGGCTGCCTCGACCGGCGCCGGCAGCCGCTCGGTCGGCTCGTACTGCACGTCGACCGGAAGCGGGGTTCGCTCGGCCAGGGCGACGAGCGCGGGGCCGAGCCCGCGCTCGGTGAGGATCGCCGGATGGATGCCGCGCGCGAGCTCGCGGAGCTCGGCGATCGCCTGCGTGAGCTCGTGCGAGGCGGCATGGAGCTTCTCGCGGGCCTCCTCCGGCGACCTCTCCACCGCCGTCCCCGCCAGACGCAGCCCGATCAGGACGGAGACGAGCCGCTGCTGGGCGCCGTCGTGGAGGTTCCGCTCGAGCTTGCGACGCTCCTCGTCGCCGGCCGCGACGATGCGTGCTCGGGACGCCCTCAGCTCGACGAGGCGCGCCCGCAGCTCCGCGTGCAGCCGTTCGTTCTCGAAGGCAAGCCGCACCGAGCCGACCACGCCTTCGAGCAGTCGCGGATCGTCGAGCAACGCGGGGTCGTGCGCGAGCACGCCGACCGTGCCCTGCGCCCCCTCCACGTTCGTGACCGCCGCTGCGGCGGCGGGTGCGAACGGAAGCCCGCCGATGTCCACGTACCCGTCCTGCTCCGAGAGCCGGTAGCCGATCTCGAGCGACGGGTCGTGCAGGACGTCGCGCAGCGCCTGGCGCAGATCCCCCGGCGCCGGATTGGGGCCGAGCGCCGAGACGACCCTGCCCACCGCGGCGCCGGCGAAGCGGGCGCGCAGAAGTCCGAGCAGGAACGCGAACGGAAGCGTCCCGAAGGAGATCGCCGCTGCGGTGATCACTGCCAGCCCGACCCCGCGGGACAGCGGGCCGAGTGCGAACGTCGCGATCAGCAGGAGCACGGTGACCGCGCCGGAGCCGTAGACACCGCGGAGCGCACGGCGATACGCGCCGCTCGCAGCCTGCCAGCGGCGAACGAGCAGCACGGCCGCCGAGAGGATCAGGACCGCGGCGGTGACCTGCGTCACCGCGTCGATCGCGTTCGCGAGCTCCGGCCGGTTCGTGATCGCGATCAGGTTCCGCGGACAGTCGGCGCAGTGGGCCGGGTCGTCGGCGACCAGCATCGACGCCGCCGGGCCCAGCGCGGCCAGGGTGTAGCCGGCGCGGACGACGGCGAGGCTCCGCCCCGAAACCACGCCGGTCGGATACGCCAGGAGCAGGTGGACGATCGCGGCGAACACGACCGAGCCGAGCGCGAGCCCGATCGTGAAGAGGGCGGGGTGGTTCGCCTCGGCCAGGAGCACGGCGAAGATCGCGAGCCCGACCCCGTAGAGCAGCGCCCCGCTCCGGTTCTCGGGGCGGAGCAGCCGGGCTGCGATCCCGACGGCGCAGAACGACGCGCCGAGGTAGACGAGCAGCCACGGGAACGGCACCGTCTCCGCATGACCGTTCGAGAGGACGAGCAGGCTCGCCGCGGCGGCGGCGACCATGCCTCCTGCGACTGCGGCGCGCGTCAAGCGTCGAGCAGGGCCGTCAGGGCAGCGCCGCTCAGCTCGTCCTTGGGGACGAACCCGCGGGCGGGCGACTCGTCGACCAGGTCGCCGTACTCGACGAGGTCGCGGCTCGACGTGAGGATGATCTCCGGCCCTCGGCCGCCGGCGGCGACGCGGCTGGCCACCTCGAAGCCGTCGATGCCGGGCAGCTGGACGTCGAGCAGCACGAGGTCGGGTCGGAGACGCTCGATCTCCCCGACCGCCGCCTCGCCGTCCTCGGCCTCCCCGATCACGTCGAAGCCCTCGGCCGAGAGCAGCGCCTTCGCCGACGCGCGGAACGACGCATGGTCGTCGACGATCAGCACGGTTGTCATGCGCACATAGTCACACCGCGGCGCGGCCTGCGCGGTACGGGTACCCCCACTCTTTTACGGGTCGCCGGTGGCCGTTCGTCCCACGAACGCGCCGCCGAACACGGCGGCGAGCGCGACCCCGAACGCGATCCACCAGAAGCCGTTGCTCTGCTTCTGGGTCGGTGGCGAGCGCAATTGTGCGATCTCGCTCACCTGTGCCTGGTAGACGATCTTCTGGAGCGCGAGCGGATACTGGACCGCCGTCGGATCGAGCGCAGGCCACGCAGGCGAGGCCGGAAGCGAGGAGGCGTTGGTTGCCAGGGTCGCCGGCTTGTGGTCGCCGACCCAGGGCACGTCGACCGCGCCGACGAACGGTGCGGGCAGGAAGAAGAGCGCGCAGCCCAGCGCCAGCACCGACGCGCGCAGCGCGTAGGCGCGCCGGCTTCCACCCTCACGCATCCAGGCGACGAAGTCGTTCGCGATCTCCGCCGGATCGCCGAGCGAGCCGTCGTCCTTCGGCGTGACGGTATTGCTCGGCAGGTACGCGACGAACACCGTCGACAGGACGATCGCGAGACCGAGCAGGACGGCGGCGAAGATGCCGTTGAACGGGAGCGGGTTGGCGGTGACCGAGAACGCGACGGCGAGGATCCCCGTGTAGAGCGTGACGATCGCCGCTGCGGACTTCTGCACGACGTCCGCCGACGCACGAGCACGGTCGAGCGAGCCCTTCGCGACCTCGATCGCGCCGAGGTAGTAGGCGCTGAACAGATCGTCGTCGAACTTCCGTGCAGCCGCCGCGCGCGCGATCGCGTCGTCCGCCCGCTTCTCCCGGACGTCGAGCATCGCCTTGAACAGGTCGGAGTCGCCACCCGCGTCGCGCGCCTTGTCCGGCCAGCCGTGCGCGTCGGAGTCAGCGAAGGGCCACGGGTCGGGAGCGGTCACGGCTCGTCGATCGTCATCGGCGGCTCGTCGACGGGCGGGCGGCGATCACCCGAGGGATGCGGAGGTTGGTCGGCGCTCTTCTGGTGCATGCGCAGACCGGTGGCCTGGTCAGTGGTGAACTGGCTCTCCGGATAGAAGTCCCGATCCTTGGCACACCATTCCACCGCGCTGCCGCCCGCCTTCGCTCGCTCCGCGCCCTTCTACAGCCGCCACCGTCAGGTGTCAACGCATCCGAGCAGCCGCTCCGCGGCCGAGACGCGCGCCTTCAACCACGCGTCCCGGATCAGTAACCTGGGACGCGTGGACGCCGAACACGCACGCGAGCTGTTGCACGCCGAGCGCGAGCGCATCGAGCGTGAGCTCGGTCGCGTCTCTCCCAAGGACGACAGCGAGCCCGCGGACGAGTTCGACCCCGCGAACCTCGCCACCGACCTCTACCAAGAGGAGCTCGAGGCGGGCCGCAGAGAGGACCTGCGCACGCAGCTCGCCGCGGTCGAGCGTGCGGAAGCACGCCTGGCGGCCGGGACGTACGGGCTGTCGATCGAGAGCGGCGAGCCGATTCCCGACGAGCGGCTCGAGGCGGTCCCGACCGCCGAGCTGACGGTCGACGAGGAACGTCGGCGCGGCGTGCGCTGACGCCGGGACCGCCCCGGACTCCGCTCAGTTCGCCGCGACGCCGATCAGGTGGCCCTGCGGATCGGCGAGCACGCCGAACGTCACCCCGGGCACGCTCTGAGCGGGCTGGATCGTCGTGCCGCCGAGCTCCTCGGCGCGGGCGAGCGTCGCCTCGACGTCGCTGACGCCGACGAAGAAGAGCACCAAGTCGGCGCCGCCCTGCAGCGGGCCGATGGCAGTCGGCAGCGCTCCGTCGACGCCGGTGTCGACGAACGTGTAGCCGGGGAACGCGCCCTCCGTGTACTTCCAGTCGAACAGCTGCTCGAAGAACCCACGCGTCGCATCGGGATCGCCGGCGCGGATCTCGGCGTGAATCACGGGATGTGCCATCAGGTGCCTCCTGTGCAGTCGCGGCGGCCGCCTGTCTGGCGGCCTGTCGCAGGAACGACGAACGACGGCGCCGCGAATCGACAACGCGGCTTTCGGGTGTGGGGCCGCCGCAGGCAGCCCCACACCCGCCCCGGAGGAGGGCTTCTAGAAGCCGCCGATGCCGTTCGGCGTGCCGAGACCGGTCGGGCCGTCGTAGCCCGGGCCTGCGGTGCAGAGGTAGCCGCACACCGAGCTCGGCGTGAAGTTCGCACCCTGCGTGACGTCGAAGAAGCTCGACGCGTGACCGTACGGATACGAGCCGTAGGTGACCTTGGACGCGTTGCCGGCGAGCGCGTAGACGCTCGCGATGATCGGCGAGCTGATGCTCGTACCGGCGACGACGCCCCAGCCGCCGATCTCGAGCGACGAGTCGTAGATCGCCACGTTGTCGGCCACCGCCGACACGTCGGCGACGGTGCGTCCGGAGCAGCCTGCGTCGTGCTGCCACGCAGGCTTGGGCTCCCAGAGCGAGCAGCCGCTGCCCGTTCCCTGAGCCTCGTTCGGGAGCACGCCCGGCAGGGCGCTGCCCCATACCGTCTCGTCGAAGCCGCGGAGCGACGCGGCGTCTGGAACGAGCTCGGTCCCGCCGACCGCCGTGACGAACGTCGACGCGGCGGGCCAGATCGTGCCGTAGTCCTCGTCGCCGGCGCTCGCCGTGATCGCGACGCCCGGATGGTCGTAGTAGTGGTCCCAGAACGTCTGGTCGGGCTCGGGACCGACCGTCCCGTAGCTGTTGGACACCTCGGTGGCGCCGAGATTGACCGCTGTGTCGACGGCGGCGCCGAGGTCGCTGTGGGTGACCGGTGTCGACGCGACGTTCGCCTCGTCTGCCGAGTTGGCCTCGACGAGCAGGATGTGGCACTTCGGACAGATCGCGGAGACCATCTCGGTGTCGAGGGCGATCTCCGGATCCCAGTCGGGGTTGGCGATCGGATAGCTGCCCTGCTCGCCGTCCTGGTTCACCTTGCGGAAGCATCCATTCGCCGTCGTGCAGGGTGGGATGCCGTAGTAGGCGCGATACGTGTTCAGGTCCTGCTCGATCGTCGGGTCGTCGTAGGCATCGACGATCGCGACCGTCTGCGTGCCGCCGCGCGTGGCCGCCGCCGTTCCGAGCCGGTAGGCGGCCCGGAGGTCGGCCGGGCCGAGGCCGGAGTGCGACGCGGCGGCAGCGGTGACGATCGACAGGTCGGTGCGAAGCAGCGACTGGCAGCGGACGGGGCCGACCGTGCAGAACGGCCGGTAGCTCGGGAGCTGCGAGCCCACGGCTCCCGGCACGAGCACCGCCAGGGAGACCGTCGCGAGCGTCGCCGCAAGTGCGAGGCGGATCGGGTTCATCGTCATCTCCTTGTTCCGGGGCGTCGTCAGCACGAGCCGACGGCGTAGTCGCTGCCGGGGCCGGCCGAGTCGACCGGTTCGAGCGGGCCGGCCAGCAGCCCCTCGCGGACGTAGGCGGCCGCGGCAGGCTGCTGCAGCACCGTCCCGGCGACCGGGCTTCCGATGTTCGCGAGCGGAACGTCGACCTCGACGGTTCCGTTCGCCCCGAGGATCAGCGTGCCGGTGTCGACATGCAGCTGCTGGTAGCGATTCTCGACCGCCGCGCGGATCAGCTGTCCGTCGTAGGCCTGCACCGTTCCGTCCGGCTCGACGGCGAGCTGCGTGAAGAACTGCGTTCCGTCGACCGACCAGACGACGTTGTAGTCGTTCTCGACGCCACCGGTCGGGACGACCGTCGAGAGATTGCGGACGGTCACGATCGAACGCAGCGTCTGCCCGTCGGGCGAGAGCAGGAGCTTGGCCCCGAGCAGGTCGAGCTGGGGCTGGGCGCCTTGTGCGCCGAGGGTCTGTCCTTCGACGACGTAGGAGTCGTCGCCCGACGGATCCGAGAACAGCGGTCCGCACGTCGTGACCGGCACGCTCGCGACCGGACCGGGTGCGACGTTGCGTGTCGGCGTCAGGCGCCCGGTGAGGTCGAGCATGAGCTGCGACACCTCGGGGGTGCCCCAGCCGGTCGTGTTGTCGTAGCCCGGCTTCGCGGGATACGGCTGGTTGTCGCCGACGGTCACGTCGAAGAAGTCGCGTCCCGGGGAGGCCTTCGCGACCCGATACAGCGAGTCGTTCGCGAAGCCGAGGCCCTTGCCCCTGGCCGCTGCCTGGATACGCGTCCACATGCCGAGCCAGAGCGGCGAGGACAGGCTCGTCCCCGCTCCCTGCTGGTCGCTGCCCGAGTCGTCGGTGATCGACATGCCGTTGCCGGTGGCGACGTCGCCCGAGATCGCGGCGACGTCCGGCGTCGACCGGCAGACGGGGCCGGCGCTGACGCCGGGGACGTACGGATTGCCGTCGGCGTCGAACGTGCAGTTGTTCGGCGCGACGCCTTGCTGGTAGGAGCCCGCCGGCTCGGTGGTCGAGTTGCCGCCGCCCGTGAACTCCCAGGCGGTCTCGGCGAAGCGCTTCTGCGGCGTCCCGCCGTCGCCGGTCAGGTCGGTGCCTCCGACCGCGACGGCCCACGGGCTGACCGACGGCCACTCGAGGCCGGGGTAGACCTGCGTGGCGACGCCGTTCGTGTTCACGGGGACGATCGGGCAGGACGAGCCCGTGTCGCCCGTCGACGCGAAGAGCGTGCGACCCTCGACGACCGCCTGCTCGAGCAGCGTGTCGCCGGCGACCTCCATCTGATCGGTGCCGATGACGCCCTCGACGGCGGGGATGTTCTCGCATTCGCCGAACGAGGCGCTCCCCTGGAGCGGGCCGCGCCGGTCGTTCACCCAGCCGGCGATCGCGGCCAGCATGTCCGCGTCGGTGTTGTGGTGGGCGAAGTAGAGCGTCTCGCTCTGCACGTTCGGTGCCATGCCGGTGGACGCCTGGGTGTCCAGCTCCCACTCCACGGTCGCGCCGTCGCCACTCGTATCCGGGGTATCCGTCGCGCCGAAGTGCCGCACCGTGACCGGTACCTGCGGCAGCTCCCATTCGGACTCGAAGCTGCGGAGGTCGGGGACGACCGGGTCGGTGACGCCCCACCCGAAGATCGCCATCGTCTGCCCGTTGCCGAGATTGGTCGAGGGCTGGTCGTAGATCGACCAGAGCGCCTTCGGGCTCAGCAGACCGGTGTTCGGGACGTTGCCGGCGGTGGGAACCGCGGCGGTCGTCGTCGCCTTCGGCCCGGTCGCGGCAACGCGCGGGATGAAGAAGCGGTTGACGTCGTTCAGGCCGAGGACGGCTGCGACGCCGAGTGACGTCGGCACGGATGGGGCAACCGCATTCGCGTAGAACGTCCGGCCGCTCCCGGCGTAGCGGTTCAGCGGTGTCGCGAAGAGGGCCGACACCTGTCCGGCGGTGCCGGATGCGACCAGGTAGTTGCTCGTCCCGTCGACGGGCGCGACGTGGAGGCCACCCGCGGTGAGCCACGCCTGCGCGGACTGCAGCGTCGCGGCCGGAACGCCGAACTGCTGGTTGAACGCGTCGGCGTCGAGGAAGCTCTGGTAGCTGGGGCTCGCGGGGTCGTAGAGCTGGCGAACCAGCGCGTCCTCGGCAGCCTGGTTCGGGCTCCGCAGGAAGACGCCGACCGAGATCGGCTGGGTCGCGGGCACGGGCCCGAGCAGGGTCGCCACGGCCAGGTTGCGAACGGCGGCGCCCGGGAGGGGGCTCGTCGAAGCGCCGCCCGCGGCATGGGCGCCCTGCCCGAGCGCGAGGACGAGCGCGGCTGCCGCCGCGGCGAAGGGGATGCGCGCACGGCGGAGCGTCCACCGGCGCTCGAGGGGCAGATCACGTCTGGTCATCGCTCTCCTCCTGGGTAATGACACCATTACGAGTGGTGACATACGGAACGGGCGAGATAATAGACACCACTTGTAGGGGTGTCAAGACTTGCGCTCGACCGTGAAATCCGTCACGATCAGCCGCGATGACCGGCCGGCGCTCGAGACGCGCGCTTGCGGCGGCCGCGGTCGTGCTCGTAGGCGCCGCGGCGGCCTGGCCCCTGCGCTCCCAGCCGCACACGCAGCCGACCTCGCTCCGCCTCTCGATCCTCGAGGCAGCCGGCGGACGCGAGGCCGACGAGTCACGCGCCGCCGCATTCACTGCCGCCACGGCTGCCGCACCGTCGACGATCGCGTATCCCACGACGCACCCAGCCCACGCCGCGGCCCCGCTCACGACCAACCTGCCCACGTTCGGCGAGCCGACGATCGCGGGGGTCGGCGGCTGGGGCTACGAGGCCGATCTCCGCCTCGACCCGACGAACGCGAACCGGATCTACATGAGCTCGCCCGACTCGGGCGGCTCCGACACCAGCTGGATCTGGCGATCGCTCGACGGCGGTCGCACGTTCAAGTGGGTCCCTGCGGCCGCGCCGCTCGGCGGCAAGGTGATTCCGTGTCCCGGCGGCGGCGACACGGAGCTCGCCGTCGACAGCGCGGGGCACCTGTACTTCAACGACCTCTCGCTCGCGAACTTCAGCGTCGCGCGCTCCGACGACCAGGGCGCGACGTTCACGCCCTGCAACTCGAACGGCGTTCCCGATGCAGGCGTCGACCGGCAGTGGTACGCCACGGACGGCGACCCGACGGCAGGCGGAGCGCTCTACCTCACGAACGACGAGGTCGGGAGCGGCGCCGTCCAGTGCGGAACGACGACCGCGAACAACGTGCTCGTGATGTACCGCTCACCCGTCACGGGCGCCGCCGGTGGAACGGCGGGCGTCGCATTCGGGCCGCCGAACCGGATCACGCAACCGGGCACGTGCGACGAGGGGATCATGGGCAACGACGAGGTCAGCCCCGTCGCGACCCGCACCGGACAGATCGTCAACGGCGCGGCGACGAAGCTCGCCGCCGCCGTGCGTCACGTCTACGTGATCCACGACGACGGAAGCCTCAGCAAGATCCTCCTCGCCCGCTGCTTCCCGGTCGCGTTCGGCGCGCCGGTCGCGAACGTCAGCGACCCGAGCGGCCTCGACTGCGTCGACCTGCCGGTGGCGAACCTCGGCGACCCGAGCGCCGTCCGCACGGGCGCCAACTTCCCCTCCCTCGCAATCGACAAGGCCGGCAATCTGTACGCGCTCTGGGAGCAGGCGCCGATGGCCGGCGGCAAGGCCGGCGACAGCTCGCTGATGTACGCGTACTCGACGAACGAAGGTGCAACGTGGTCGACGCCGCTAAGCGTTCCGACGCCCGGCCTCGCGAACAACGTCTTCGCCTGGATCGCCGCGGGCGACGACGGGCGCGTCGACATCGCGTGGTACGGCACGGCGGCCCACGTCGACCTGACAGGAGGAGGGCCGAACGCCTGCACCGGCGGCGGCCCTGACGCGGTGCCCGGGTCGTGGAGCCTGTACCTGGCGCAGACGCTCAACGGTCACGCGAATGCGGTGAGCTTCACACCGCCGATCCTCGCGGGCGAGCATCCGATGCGACGCGGAAGCATCGAGACGATCATGGGCAACCAGTGCGGGGGATCGACCAACGTGAGCCTGTCGGGAACGAACCGCACGCTCGGAGATTTCTTCCAGCTCCGCATCGGCAAGCTGGGCGAGGCGCAGATCTCGTTCGCGGACTCGGACAACGTGAACGGAGACCTCTACGGCTCGCACGCGATGTACGTGAGCCAGAACGGCGGCTCGGGCCTCTTCGCGAACAAGCAGGTACGGGGCGACACGATTCCGATCGGCAACGCCGGCGATCCGTCGGGAGACGCGACGTACGACGCGCTCGGCCACTCGAGCGCGAACATGCCGAATCTCGACATCACGAGCTCACGGTGTCGCGTGGCCGACCGCGAAGGCGTGCCGTCCCACCGGCACCGCGTGTCTTCGTGTGACGATGAAGCTGGCGAGCCTGAGCACCGCGGCGCCGGTGTCCCCCGACACCGACAGCGACGAGGTGTGGTTGACGCAATGGCTCACGCCCGCAAGCGCGAGCTGCACGTCGGCCGCGCCGTCGTGCGCCCGCGGCGGCCTCAACTTCATGGTCTACGCGGAGTCGAACAGCGGTGGCCCGGTCCAGTGCTGGGCCGGTCAGAGCGCACTCGAGCAGAACGCCGAGGGCGTGCAGCTGACGTACCCGGGAATCACCCAGCTCACGGCGCCGGGTGCGTGCAGCTTCACGGCCGGCACCGGTGGCACCGTCACGATCGACGTGCCGCTGTCGCAGATCAGCCTCGACTCCGGCGTCGCCCCGTTCAGCTCGACGCTCTACAGCGTCACGGCCAGCACCATGACGCTCCCGGCCGCCGCGAACAGCGTCCCGTGGACGGGCGGCGTCGGCGGCGTTCCCTTCAACCTGATCGACGTCGCGCGCGCGTACGACGCCCATCCGTAGAGCCGGGACACCAGGGGACGTCGTTACGATGAAGCCATGCCGACCGGCGCCGACAAGCTCACTGCGCTCGGCCTGACGACGTACGAGGCGAAGGCGTACCTGGCGCTCGTCCGTCGCGACTCGTTCGCGGCCGCAGACGTCGCTCGCGTCGCCGGCATTCCCCGTCAGCGGGTCTACGACGTGCTCGCCTCGCTCGTCGAGAAGGGCCTGGCCACGCAACGGCTGGGGACGCCGGTGAAGTACTCCGCGACGCCGCCGGCGCTCGGCGTCGAGCGGCTGCTCGAGGAGCGGCGAACCGAGCTCGCCCGGCTGGAGGAGCAGAGCCGGGTGATGATCGAGGCGCTCGCGCCCGCGTGGGCGGAAGGACAGAAGGAGCGCGACCCGCTCGACTACATCGAGGTGTTGCGTGATCGAGCGGCGATCAACGAGCGGTTCGAGGAGCTGCAGGCGGGGATCCAGGACGAGATCCTCGTCTTCACGAAGCCGCCGTACGCGACGCCGGCCCAGGACAACGTCGACGGGCTCGAGGTGTCGAGCACGCGCGTCGCGCGAAGCGTCTACGAGTCGTCTGCACTCGACGACGAGGCGTTCGCGGCCGGTGTGCGCCGGTTCATCGAGGCCGGCGAGGAAGCGCGCTTCGTTCCCGAGCTGCCGCTGAAGCTGGTGATCATCGACGAGACGATCGTCATGTTCGGCATGGAGGACCCCGTCGCGGGGACCCCGGACCTCACGATCATGGTCGTCGAGCACCGCGCGCTCGCGAAGGTGCTGAAGCTGGCCTTCAACGCCGTGTGGGACCGCGCCTGGACGATCGACGAGGTGCCACAGCCGGCGGCGATCCGGTCTGCGTCCACCGGGTAGACCCCTGCTGGCATGATCGGCACGTGAGCGTTCAGCCCCCGGAGCCGCGGGGCCCCGCCGGCGCGGGAGACGCTCCGCGCGGCCCGCGCCTGCCGCCGCCGCCGCGACCCCGCTTCAGGCTCGGCTGGTGGATCGCCTGGATCGTCGCCCTGCTCGCGGTCAACTTCTGGCTCGGGTCGCGCGCGACGCAGTCGGCCGCCCGGGTGCGCGTGCCGTACAGCCCGTTCTTCCTGGAGCAGGTGCGCGAAGGGCACGTGGCGTCGATCACGTCGAAGGGGACGGCCGTTCAGGGGACGTTCACCGTCGCCGAGCGCTACGGGAGCTCCAAGCCGACCACGCGCTTCAAGACCGAGATCCCGGCGTTCGCCGACACGAACGCGCTGTCGCGGCTGCTCGAGCAGAAGAAGGTGTCCGTGAACGCGGTGCCGCTCGACACGGGCGTGCCCTGGTGGGAGAGCGTCCTCGTCGGATTCGGGCCGACGATCCTCTTGGTCGGCCTGCTCGTCTGGTTCTCGCGGCGCGCCGGCCGTATGCAAAACATCCTCGGTCAGTTCGGACGCGCACGGGCGCGGCTGTACGAGCCGACCGGGGACCGCGTGACGTTCGCCGACGTCGCCGGGATCGACGAGGCGAAGCAAGAGCTCTCGGAGGTGGTCGACTTCCTGCGCGACGCGGACAAGTACCGCAAGCTCGGAGCGCGCGTGCCGCACGGCGTGCTGCTCTCGGGGCCACCCGGCACCGGCAAGACGCTGCTCGCCCGCGCCGTCGCCGGCGAAGCCGACGTCCCGTTCTTCTCGATGGCGGCCTCGGAGTTCGTCGAGGCGATCGTCGGTGTGGGTGCCTCGCGCGTCCGCGACCTCTTCGCGAAGGCGAAGGAGGCCGCACCCGCGATCATCTTCGTCGACGAGCTCGACGCGATCGGACGCTCGCGCACGTCGGGCGTCGCGGGCTTCAGCGGCGGTAACGACGAGCGCGAGCAGACGCTGAATCAGATCCTCACGGAGATGGACGGCTTCGACTCGTCGACGGGCGTGATCGTGATCGCAGCCACGAACCGCCAGGACGTGCTCGACCAGGCGCTGCTGCGCCCCGGCCGTTTCGACCGCCGAGTCGCGGTGCAGCCGCCCGACCGGAACGGCCGCGAGGCGATCCTGCGCGTTCACACGCGCTCGGTGCCGCTCGGCGACGACGTCGACCTCCGCTCGATCGCAGCGACGACGCCCGGCATGGTGGGCGCCGATCTCGCGAACCTCGTGAACGAGGCGGCGCTCCTCGCCGCACGCCGCGAGCACGCAAAGGTGCAGGAGGCCGACTTCACCGATGCGCTCGAGCGGATCGTGCTCGGTGCGGAGCGCAAGGTGATGATGAGCCCCGACGACAAGCGGCGAACCGCGTACCACGAGGGCGGCCATGCGATCGTCGGGATGCTCAGCGAGGGCGCCGACCCCGTCCGCAAGATCTCGATCATCCCGCGCGGGCTGGCGCTCGGCGTCACCTTCGCCGCACCCGACGCCGACCGCTTCAACTACACCGAGCAGGAGCTGCGCGCCAAGATCAAGGTCGCGCTCGGGGGCCGAGCGGCCGAGGAGATCGTGTTCGGCGACCTGACCACCGGCGCGGAGTCGGACATCCAGCAACTCACCCAGATCGCGCGGCAGATGGTGGGACGCTGGGGGATGAGCAAGACGATCGGGACGATCGCGGTGCTGCCGGCCGACGGGCAGGGCCCGTTCCTGCCGGGAGCAGCCGAGGTCTCGCCCGAGACCCAGCAGCTGATCGACGACGAGGTGCGGTCGCTCGTCGCCACGGCGCACGACGAGGTGCTCGAGCTGCTGCGAGAGCACCGCGACAAGCTCGACGCGCTGGCCGAGGCGCTGCTCGAGCACGAGACGCTCGACCAGCTCGACGCCTACGCCGCGGCAGGGATCGCACCCGCAGCGGCCGAGCGCGAGCCGGTCACGGCCGACTGAGACTCAGCTGCGCGGGCGGGCGGGCCGCCGGCGGCTCTGCCGTCGCGGCTTACGGCCGCCGCTCTTCTTCATCTGCTCGACGCTCAGACGGAGCGCATCCATCAGGTCCGGCGCCCGCTCCTCGGTCGGTTCGGCGGCGGCGTGCACCTCGCGGCCCTGCTCCTTCGCCTTGACCACCTTGCGGAGCGCGGCCGTGTAGGTGTCCTTGTACTTCTCGGGCCGCCAGCGGCCGGCCGATCCTTCGATCAGGCTGAGGGCGAGATCGAGCTCGCGCTTGGCCACGGCCGGCAGCCGGGCGGGCAGCACACCGGTCGGCTCGTGCACCTCGTCTGCGAAGTGCAGCTGCTCGAGGATCAGCGTGCGGTCCCGGACGCGAAGGCAGCCGAGGTACTGGCGGTTGCGCATCACGAACTTGCCGATGCCGGCGAGGCCGGACTCCCCCATCGCGCGCGCGAGGAGCGCGTACGTCTTCTCGGCACCGTCCTGCGGCCCCACGAGGTAGGTGTGAGCGAAGAACGTCGGGTCGATCTCCTCGTACGGGACGAAGTCCTCGAGCTCGATCGTGTGGCGGCCCTCGACCTGCACCGCCTCGAAGTCCCCGTCGGAGAGGTGCACGAACTCGCCCTTCCGGATCTCGAAGGCCTTCACGATCTCGTCGTCCGGCACCGGTTTGTCCTCGAGCTTGCAGACCTTCTCGTAGCCGATCGGCCCGTCGTCCCGCTCGTGCACCAGGTGGAAGCGGAGCTTGTGCTCGTGGACGGCGCTGTAGACGCGCACGGGAACGTTCACGAGCCCGAAGGCGATGGAGCCGGTCCAGAGCGCGCGTGTCGCCACGTCGCACATGTTCTTCCGAGGATCCCCGGCCCGAAACGCGAGAATGCGCCCATGACGCTGCTGCTCGTGCGCCACGCGTGGGCCGGCGACCGGACCGAGTGGCAGCTCGACGATCGGCTGCGGCCGCTCGACGAGCGAGGGCGTCGCCAGGCTGCGGCGTTGGTGGAGGCGCTCGACGGGTTTCCGGTGACGGCGATCTACTCGAGCCCGGCGGTCCGCTGCACCGAGACCGTCGAGCCGCTCGCGCGGGCGCGCTCGCTGGCGATCGTCGAACGCGAGGAGCTGAGCGAGGAGCAGCAGGGAACGGAGGGCGCCTACCTAATCCGGAGCCTCGTCCGGGACGACGTGGTGATCTGCGGCCACGGGGGCTTGCAGGACTGCCTGCACCAGCCGCCCAAGTGGCGCAAGGGAACGGTGCTCGTCGTCTCGGCCGAGCTGCACGCGCTCCAGTCCATTCGCACCTGAACGCCGGGCGGGCGACTACTCGCCGGCGACGTCGCGGCGCAGGAACACGAGGTACGCGGCGACGAGCGGGATACCGATGTAGAGCGCGCAGACCCACAGCGAGCGGGTCACCGGCGCCCAGTCCGCGGGCACGCGCAGGAAGCCGTGCCACGAGTCGAACTGCGTGCCGAGCAGATAGGGCCGGATGCTCTCGGTGCCGGGGAGCACGCCGAGAAGCTGCTGAAAGAGCGCCCACATCAGCGCACCGACGACCGACGCCGCGCTGTTCCGCGTGATCGTCGACAGGAGCACGCCGAACGCCGCGATCCCGGCGAGCGGCAGGCTGTAGACGAGCAGGCTCAGCATGAGCAGGGCGAGGCCGTGCCCGGCCGACACCTTCGTGCCCGAGAGCGAGGTCAGTGGATGAAAGCCCCAGGCGGCGGTGCCGGCGATCAGGCCGGTAAGGCCCATCGCGAAGACCGCCACGAGGGTGTACGTGGCCGCCGCGAGCGCCTTGCCCGCGAAGACCTCGCCGCGATCGCGCGAGCGCGTGAGGATCGTCTTCAGCGTTCCGTTGTGACTCTCCGACGCGACGATGTCGCCGGCGACGAGGGCAGTGATCAGCGGCAACCCCCAGATCGACATGAAGAAGAGGACGACGAAGGGAGCCGCCAGCCCAGTGTCCCGGATGTAGCGGCCGAGCGGAACGTCGTTCGGCCCGCCCGTGCGCAGCAGCAGGACGACCACGAAGATGATCGGGACGAGCGTCGCCGCGCCGAGCCCGAGGTACGTCCGCTTCTGGGCGAGCAGCTTGGCGAGCTCCCACCGGTAGACGCGGAGCGTCCCCGTCATACGGCCACCTCGACCGTCCGGTCGTGGTCGGACGACTCACCGCCGGTCATGCCGAGGAAGAGCTCCTCCAGGCTCGCCGTCTCCGGCACGAGCGCCGTGATGCCGATTCCGGCGCGCCCGAGCGCGACGGCGGCCGCGGCGACGGCATCCTCGTCGGCGCTGAAGCGCAGGTCGCCGTCGCTCGCCGCGAGCTCGGCAATCCCCGGTTGCGCGAGCAGCAGGACCCGTGCGCGCTCCGGCTCGACCGCGCGGAGGCGGTAGCTCGTCGACGCGGTCGCGAGCAGGTCCGCGAGCGCGCCCTGGTAGATCACCTGACCCTGGCGGATGATCGCAACGCGATTGCAGAGCTCCTCAACCTCGTACAGCAGGTGACTGGAGAGGAGGATCGTGATCCCCTCGCCGGCGAGCCTGCGCACGAGCTCGCGCATGTCGCGCATGCCGGCGGGATCGAGCCCCGTCGTCGGCTCGTCGAGCAGCAGGAGCCGCGGCTCGCGCAGCAGCGCCGCCGCGATCCCGAGCCGCTGACGCATCCCGTGCGAGTAGCCGCCGACCCGGTCGCGTGCGCGGTCGCGCAACTCGACCAGCTCGAGCACCTCCTCGATGCGGCTGCGCGACCGCGGCTCGTCGTAGTCGGCGAGCAGCGTCAGGTTGCGACGGCCCGTCAGGTACGGGTAGAAGCGCGGCCCTTCGACGAACCCGGCGACGCCGTCGAGCGCGCGGGCGCCGTCGACGAGCGGGTCGCGCCCGAACAGCCGCGCGGCTCCCGCCGTCGGGCGGATCAGACCGAGCAGCATGCGCAGCGACGTCGTCTTGCCGGCGCCGTTCGGGCCGAGGTAGCCGAAGACGTCTCCGCGCTCGACCGTCAGGTCGACGTGGTCGACGGCGACGATCCTGCCGTAGCGCTTGACGAGTCCGCGGGCTTCGACCGGCGGCGCGTCGCTCACTTCACGGCCCGCGCCGCGGTCTCGGCGGCGCTCGCCGGCATGGAGCCTGCGAGCACGAACGAGGTGCCCGCGCTCTGCCACTGCAGCACGGTTCCGAGCTGGGTCGCGAGCTCGTGCGCGGTGACGCCGTCGAGCGCAACCGTCGGCAGGCTCGACATGGCGCCGCCGGCTGCGGCCTGATCCGCCTTGCGTTCGACGAGTGCGATCCCGCCGAGCCCCTGGCCGTAGAGCACGAGCACGGTCGATCCGCCGACGAGCCTGACGTCCTGGCGCGGGAGACCGACCAGCGCGTCGGGCGCGACGACCGGGAAACCGGCCGCGGCGCGAACCGCGTCGAGCCCGGTCACGGCCGGCGTGCTCGAACCGTGATCGGCCGTCGCAGACCCGGTGCCGAGATCGACGACCTTGGCGCCGGCCGGCGGCGCGACGTCGACATCGGAGTCGGGGACGGCACCGTAGGAGATCTCCTTCACGGCCAGCGCGAGCACGGGCGATCCGTCCTGTGCGTCGACAGCGAGGCGAAGAGGCGTGCCGTGCAGCGCGTCCCAGGCGAGCTCGACGGAGCCGAGCAGGCCGCCGTCGTGCTTCGGCGAGACCGACGCGCTGTACGCGGCCAGTCCGCCGACGTTCGTCGGCGTCGCCGCCGAGACGGCCCAGTGCAGGCCGAGCTCGGTCAGGAACGAGTCGATCTGCGCGAGCGTCGGCGGCGCCCCGTTGTCGCTCTTCTGCGCGCCGGTGGACGCCGGCAGGGTCGCGCGGTAGACGGTGTTCGACGACGCGTCGTAGACGGAGATCGCCTTGTCGTTCCAGACGACCTGCACGTCGCCGGCGTCGGACTGGAGCTCGAGCCGGCCGCGGCCGTCGTTCGTCAGCCAGAGCCGCCCCGAGGCTCCCGTCTCGAGCGGCGAGGCGACCTGGCCCAGCAGCGCCCCCGACGGGAAGAGATTGTTCGTGAACGTGATCCGCGCGGTCAGGCCGTCCGGCGCCTTCGCCGCGAGCGCGTCCTGGATCGCCTGGTCGAGCGGCTCGGCGGGCGGTGTCGGGCCACCGCCGCCCGCGGCGACGGCGATCGCAGTCCCACCGATCGCGAGGAGAACGACGGCGGCGACGATTCCGAGCAGGCTCCGAGTCGACGCTTTGCGCAGATAGCTCACGGCAATCCTTTCTGACGGACTGCGTCCGTTGTACCGCCGGACTCTGAGACATCTCTGAGAGCCGGGAGCTCGATCGCGAACCGCGCGCCGGCGACGGTCACCCGGCCGCCGTGGCGCTCGGCGGTCGCGCGCACGATCGCCAGCCCGAGACCGGATCCCGGGCCTGCGCCGGGGCCGCGCCAGAAGCGTCCGAAGGCACGCTCTGCCTCGTCGGCCCCGAGGCCCGGGCCTTCGTCCTCGACCGCGAGCACGGCGAGGCCGTCGTGCTCCGTCGCCTCGACCGCGATGCGCCCGCTTCCGTGGAGCCGCGCGTTCTCGACGAGATTCGCGAGCGCCCGCTCGAGGGCCGCGCCATCCCCGCGCACCTCGACGGGCCGGGCGGCCCGGACCTCGACACCGGCGACCGCGCGCGCGAGCTCGTCGAGCCGGACGATCTCGTCGGGCGGCGCGGCACCCTCCTCGTGGGTGAGCGCGAGCAGATCGTCCGCGAGCTTGGCCAGCCGGCGCGCGTCGTGGTCGAGCTCCGCGACCACCTCCTCGCCGGCACCGTGACGGGACAGGTAGGCGACGTTCCCGAGCAGCGCCGTCAACGGGGTGCGCAGCTCGTGCGACGCGTCGGCGAGGAAGCGCCGCTCCGAGTCGCGCGCCCGCTCGAGCGCAGCGAGCATCCGGTTCAGCGTCTCGGCGAGGCGGCCGATCTCGTCTGCCGTGTCCGGCTGCGGCAGCCGTCGCCTCGCATCGCCGCTCCGCTCGATCGCGGCGGCAGCAGCCGTGAGCCGACCGAGCGGCGACAGCGCACGCCGCATGAGCAGCGTCAGCACGACGGCGGCCGCGGCGGCGGCCGCGAGCGCGGCCGCCAGCACGACGAGGTGGACGCTGCCGAGCGTGGAGTCGAGCTCGTGCGTGGACGCCGCGACGGCCACCGCCCCGCCCGCAGCGGGGCCGCCGGTGTCGGCGAGCGGCGCGATATAGAGCCGCAACTCGTCCGAGCCGAGGCCGGCCTTCGCGTACCGCCCGCGCCCCGACGCGATCACCGCGCGGGCGAGCGGCGCCACCGGGAGGGCCCGGCCGCCGAGGCCGAGCGACCGGGCGACGATCCGCCCGCGGCGGTCGACGACCTCGACGCTGATCTGCTGGCCTCCGAAGGACGCCTCGAGCGCCCCCGGCACCGTCAGCAGGGCCGGCGCGGAGACGCTCAGCTGCGCGACCTCGACGGCCCTGTCGCGGAGCGAGCGGTCGAGCGACCGGTGCAGATGCCGTGCCACCAGCACGTCGACGGCTGCACCGACGACGACCAGCGCGAGCACGATCGCGAGCGACGCCGCGATGATCGAGCGGGCGCCGAGCGAGCGGGGGATCATCGGTCGAGGCGGAAGCCGACGCCGCGGACGGTGTGGATGAGCGACGGCTCGCCGAGCGAACGCCGCAGGTACGACACGTAGCGATCGACGACGTTGAGACTCGCCGCCGCGACGTCTCCCCACACCTCCTCGAGCGCCTGTGCCCTGCTCACGACCTGCCGCGGGTTGCGCAGGAGCAGCTCGAGCAGGTCCGCCTCGCGGGAGCGCAGCGGAATCTCGACGCCGCCGCGCCGAGCGACACGCGACTCCGTGTCGAACGCGAGGTCGTCGAAGACGAGCAGCTCTGCGGGAGCTGTCCCGCGGCGGAGGAGCGCGCGGACGCGGGCAAGCAGCTCCGCCGGTGCAAACGGCTTGCTCAGGTAGTCGTCCGCGCCGGCGTCGAGGCCGGCAACACGGTCCGCGACGCCGTCGCGTGCGGTCAGCAGCAGGATCGGGAGTGCGAGGCCCTTGCCACGGAGGCGGCGGCAGACCGAGAGACCGTCGACACCCGGCAGCCCGACGTCGAGCACGACGAGGTCGGGGGCCGACTCCTCGACGGCCGCAAGCGCGGCACCTCCGTCGGCGGCGCCCGCGACGCCGTAGCCTTCGGCCGCCAGCGTGCGCTCGAGCATCCGGCGGATCGGCCCGTCGTCTTCGACGACGAGAACGGACGCGCTCACCAGCGGAGGGTAGCCTGGCGCCGGATGGACACGCCGATCAGGATCGAGCGCCTCGATGCGGACAGCGCGCGGTCGTGGCGAGGCGAGCTCGGCGGCGTCCTCCAGGACTGCGTCGACGGCGGTGCCTCGGTCAGCTTCATGGCGCCGTTCACGCACGAGGCTGCGCAGGCAGCCTTCGAGTCGATCGAGCCCGACGTCGCCTCGGGCCGCCGGGTGATCCTCGCGGCGTTCGCCGGCGACGAGCTCGTCGGGACGGTGCAGCTCGCGGCCGCGGCGCCGCCGAATCAGCCCCATCGCGGCGACATCGCGAAGCTGCTCGTCCGGCGCTCCGCCCGCAACCGGGGCATCGGCCGTCTGCTGATGGAGCGCATCGAGGCCGAGGCTCGCGCCGAGGGCAAGACGCTGCTCGTGCTCGACACCGTCACCGGCGATCCGGCTGAGCGGCTGTACGAGCGGCTCGGCTGGACCCGGTTGGGCGTGATCCCGAACTACGCGCTCTATCCGGATGGGCGGCCGTGCGACACGACCGTCTTCTGGAAGTCGCTCGACTGAAGACTATGGCTCATGCTCGGCGAGCCATGCTTTCGCGACGCGCTTCTGCGCGCGGGTCAGCCACGCGTCGACCACCAGGTCGCGCAGCTCTGCCCGCTTCAGTCGGCGCAGATCCCTGATCCGCACCAGCACGGCCGGGTAACCGTTCCAGTGCGGCGTCGTGAAGAAGATGCCGCGGTCGTCCCCGAGCACGAGGTCCTTCACATGGACGTCCTCGACACGGAAGACGAGAACGTCGTCGAGGCGCTCGCCCGTCTTGGCGTCGACCGCGTCCGGCCGGCGCGAGCGGTGGAAGCAGAAGTACTTGCCGTGCACCGAGTACGACGGCCTGCCGTCGTCGGCGACCGTCTTCGTCGCCTGCGGCATCGCGAGGGCGAGCGCGTCGAGATCCTTCATCGTCGCCACGACCGAACTCTGACAGCTGCGCGCATCCGGACGCCGTTCGTGCGATGGTTGGGCGGGCCTGAGCCGCAGGCCCGCCCAAACAGGAGGTTCAGATGGGATCGCTGCTCGGCAAGCTCACCCAGTTCGTGCGCAGCCCTCAGGGCAAGTCGCTGATCCAGAAGGCCGAGAAGGCCGCGCAGGATCCGAAGACCCAGCAGGAGGTCAAGGACGCCGCTGCGAAGGCCGAAAAGTCGCTCTAGCTCAGATCGGCTCGAGGGCGAGCGCCTCGCCCTCGGGCGACCGGCCGTTCGAGATCCGCCAGGCCGTGCTCGAGCAGCCCGTAGGCGCGCTCGAGGTCGGCCCGCAGGCGCCGTGACGCGGCGGCGCCGGTCTTGCCCGCGAGCGCCTGCTGGCGCGCGGCGCGGAAGAACTGTCGATGCACGCTCACGAGCAGGCCGGCGGCGATACGCGCGTCGCGCGCGTCGACACCGAGCTCGGACTCGATCGCCGAGGCAAGCGCTTGCACGAACCGCGCCATCACCTCCAGCTCCTTGAGCTGGAGCGCAGGCGACTCCTCGATGATCCGTGCAAACGTCGCGAATCCCGGACTGGACAGGCGTGTGCACTCTGCGGTCTGCAGCCTGCGCAGCGCCGCAAGAATCGACTCCCCCGGCGCGCGCGCCCGGATCGCGTCGACGAGCGCAGCCTCACGCGCCGGCGCCTCGTCGAAGAAGAGGTCCTCCTTCGTCGGGAAGTAGTTGAACACGGTCTTCTCGGAGACACCTGCGGCGGCCGCGACCTCAGCGACGGTCACGCGGTCGAACCCGCGCTGCACGAACAACCGCATCGCCTGGCCGGCGATCTCCTCCCGTGTGCGGAGCTTCTTGGTCTCCCGCAGGCCCACGCCCGAAGTGTAACGTCGACGTTACGGTTGCAGTAACTTTTCAGCGTCTGTAGGTTTCTTGCGTTCAGCCGTCGTCCGGAAGGAGATCGCTTGCTCGCCCGCCTCGCTCATCTCGTCGCCCGTCATCGGTGGACCGTGATCGGAATCTGGCTGGTCTTGACCCTCTTCGGCGGGTTCGCCGCCGGCCAGGTGTCGAAACGGTGGTACCAGAGCTTCTCGATCCCGGGGAAATCGGCGTACGAAGCGAACCAGCGAACGCTCCAGGCCTTCGGGGTGGGCGTGCGCCCACCGAACGTCGTCGTCTTCCATAGCCGGGGCGACGCGACGAAGAGCGACGCCGTTCGCCAGGCGATGCAGCGCGCAGCCAAGGCGACGCCCGGGGCTCTCACCAGCTCGTTCTTCTCCACCGGCAACGAGATGTACGTGTCGAAGGACCGGCACACGACCTTCATGGAGATCTATCCGCCGGGCGCGGCGACGTTCGACACGAAGAGCGGCGCCAGGGCCGAGGAGCAAGCGGCGGCCGCAGGACTGCCGCCGGGCACCACCGTGAACGTCACCGGTCACGACCCGCTCGAGGAGGCGAGCACGCACGGGTCGAGCGGAGGGCCGAGCGTGCTGCTCGAGGCCGTGATCGGCGGGATCGGCGCGCTGATCATCTTGCTCTTCGTGTTCGGGACGCTCCCCGCGGTGCTGATGCCGATCGTCGTCGCGGTGGCGGCGATCCTCAACACCTACACGCTGATCTGGGGCCTCACCTACATCACGAACGTCTCGATCATCGTGCAGTTCCTGATCGCGCTCGTCGGGCTCGGCGTCGCGATCGACTACGCGCTGCTGATGATCTTCCGCTTTCGCGACGAGCTCCGTGACGGCGCCGACGTCGAGAGCGCGCTGGTCGAGACGATGACGCACGCCGGGCGCTCGGTGATCGTGTCGGGCTCGACCGTGGCGGTGGGCCTGCTCTCGATGATCGTCCTCCCACTCCCGTTCATCCGCTCGATGGGAATCGGCGGCATGCTGATCCCGGCGGTGTCCGTGATCACGGCGATCACGCTGCTGCCGGCGCTCCTCGCGACGCTCGGCACCCGCATCAACAGTGTCCGCGTGATGCCGAAGCGCTTCGTCGACCGCGGTCATCCGGAGGACGGTGCGTGGGGACGGTGGGCCCGCCTCGTGAACCGGCGGCCGATCCCGGTCGCAGCCGTGGGGCTCGCGATCGTCGCGGTGCTCGCGGTGATCGGCCTGCGCCTGAACCCGAACGAGTCGCAGCTCAAGAACTTCCCGGGCTCGGGCGGCGCGATCGCAGGCCGCGAGGCTCTCAACAGTGCGGGCATCAGCCCCGGCGTGATGAAGCCATTCGTGGTGCTGGTCGAGGGCGGCGGCGATGCGCAGGCGATCGCCGCCAAGGTGCGGACCGTCCCCGGTGTGGTCGGCGCGGCAGCTCCGAGCGACTGGCGGCGTGGAGGCGACTCGGTTGTCGAGGCCTTCCCGTCGATCGACGGCGCGGCGCCGGGCATCCAGTCGACGATCGACCGCGTCAACGCGACGCTCGAAGGGACGAACGGCACGCTCGGCGGCCCGGCCGCGGTCGACCGCGACTTCGTGCACGCCGTCTACGGGAACTTCCCGTACGTGCTCGCGTTCGTCGTCATCCTGACGCTGATCCTGCTCGCGCGCGCCTTCCGATCGATCGTGCTGCCGATCAAGGCCGCGGTGCTCAACCTCGTCTCGCTCGCAGCGGCGTTTGGCATCGTCGTGTTCGTGTTCCAGGAGGGGCACGGCTCCTCGCTCTGGAACATCACCGCAACCGGAGCGATCACCGCGTGGATCCCGCTGATGATCTTCGCCTTCCTGTTCGGGCTCTCGATGGACTACGAGGTCTTCATGCTCACGCGCATGCGCGAGGCGTACGACGAGACCGGCTCGACCGACAAGGCGATCGAGCTCGGTCTGGCGCGGACCGGCAAGCTGGTCACCAGCGCTGCGCTGATCCTGATGTTCGCGTTCCTCGTGCTCTCGTCGAGCCCCGGCTTCGAAGTCAAGGAGTTCGCGATCGGGCTCGCGGCCGGGATCATCTTCGACGCGACGGTGATCCGCGCACTGCTCGTGCCGGCGCTGATGCGGCTGCTCGGGGACGCGAACTGGTGGATGCCGAAGTGGACACGCTCGGCGCTCTTCATCCGGGAGCCGGAGCGGGTCGCGGAGCCGGCGACCGAACGCGTGTAGATCTCCTCCTTTCGGAGGAGCAAGCTGGGTCGAGCGGCCGAGCAGGCGGCGACTACCGTGGAACCGTGATCGAAGCGCACGGACTGACGAAGGACTACGGCAGCAAGCGCGCCGTCGACGGGCTCACCTTCACGGTGCAGCCGGGCGTCGTGACCGGCTTCCTCGGCCCGAACGGATCGGGCAAGTCGACGACCATGCGCTTGATCCTCGGTCTCGACTCGCCGACCGCCGGCGACGTGCTCGTCAACGACAAGCACTACCGCGACCATCGCGCACCGCTCCACGAGGTCGGAGCGCTGCTCGAGGCGCGTTCGATCCACACCGGCCGCTCGGCGTACAACCATCTGCTCGCGCTGGCCAAGACGCACGGGCTGCCGCGGCGCCGCGTCGACCAGCTGATCGACTTCGTCGGCCTGCACGACGTCGCGCGCAAGCGCGCGGGCCAGTACTCGCTCGGAATGGGTCAACGGCTCGGCATCGCCGCAGCACTGCTCGGCGACCCGCACACCGTCATGCTCGACGAGCCGGTGAACGGGCTCGACCCGGAGGGGATCCAGTGGATCAGACACCTGCTGAAGGCCCTCGCAGCCGAAGGTCGCACCGTGTTCGTCTCCTCGCACCTGATGAGCGAGATGGCGTTGACGGCCGACCATCTGATCGTGATCGGCCGCGGCAGGCTGATCGCCGATGCAAGCGTCGAAGAGCTCGTCCGACGCTCGTCCGGCGACGTCGTGCGCGTCCGCTCGCCGCAAGCAGCGGAGCTCCGCGACCACCTCGTCGGCCCGGGCGCCAAGCTCGTCTCGCTGGCACCCGGCCTGCTCGAGGTGCACGGCCTCACCGCTGCACAGGTCGGCGAGATCGCGGCGGCGCACGCCGTCGTGCTGCACGAGTTGACACCGCAGCAGGTCTCGCTCGAGGAGGCGTTCATGGACATCACCCGGGACGACGTGGAGTTCAAAGCGGGCGAGCTCGCGGAGGCAGGAGCCGCATGACGACCGTCCTCGAAACCGTCTCGCTGCCGAAGCTCACGACACACGGTCGCGTCACGCAGAGCCGCGTCGTCGTGTCGGAGTGGACGAAGCTGTGGTCACTCCGGTCGACGCGCTGGTCGCTGCTCACCGCCGTGGTCCTGACGATCGGGCTGCCGCTGCTCTTCGCCGCGATCACGTCGTCGCACTGGGGCAGCATGGCCCCGCACGAGCGCGCCAACCGCCATCCCCTCGAGATCGCGCTGGCCGGGGTCAACCTCTCCCAGCTCGCAATCGGCGTCCTCGGCGTTCTGGTGATCACCGGCGAGTACTCGACCGGGATGATCCGGGCGAGCCTGACGGCGGTGCCGAAGCGCCTGCCGGTGCTCTGGGCGAAGGCGGCCGTCTACGCGGTGGTCGCCTTCGTCCTGATGCTGCCGTCGGTGATCATCGCCTTCTTCGCGAGCCAGGCGATCCTCTCGCGACACGACATCCTGCAGATCTCGTTCTCGCACCCCGGCGTGATGCGGACCGTCGTCGGCGGAGCCGTCTACCTCATGCTGCTCGCCGTGCTCACCCTCGCCGTGGGCACGATCGTCCGCAACACGGCGGGCGCAATCGCCGCGTTCGCCGCAATCTTCTTCGTGATTCCGCCGCTGCTGAACATCCTGCCGACGACCTGGAACAACGCGATCGGGCAGTACCTCCCCGACGCCGCCGGCCGCTCGATCTTCTCGCTGACGCACGGCGACCACAGCCTCGCGCCGGGCCCCGGCGGCGCGCTATTCGCCGGTTACTGTGCGCTGGCGCTCGTGATCGCCGCCGTCGTGCTCACGCGTCGCGACGCCTGAGACACCCCCCGGGCACGGGTACCGTGACGGCGCCGTGATCTGGAGCTGGCTGCATCGACATCCACGGCTCGTCGACGGGGGCCTCGCCGTCGCGATCTGGCTGCCGAGCGCCGCCGCCGCCTCGCGCCGGGACCATGCGCTCACCGCGGTCCTGCTCGTAACGGCGGGCACGCTGCCGCTCCTTCGCCGCCGCCAGGCACCGCTCGTCACCCTGCTGCTGACGGCAGCCGCGGCGGTGGCGGTCATCGCAGTCGACGCTCCCTTGCTGCCGCTCCAGGTCGGCGTCGCGCTCTACACGCTCGCCGCCTCCGGTGCGTCACGGCGCATCCGGTACGGCGGGATCGCCGTCATCGCGGTGGTCGCAGTCGCACAACTGGTCGAGCGCGGCTCCGGCGGGTTTGCCGGCATCGCCTTCCACGTCGTGTTCCTCGCCGCCGCGTGGCTGCTCGGCGACAGCATCGGCTCCCGCCGCGCCTACATCCGGGAGATCGAGGAGAAGGCGGCACGGCTCGAACGCGAACGCGAGACGGAGGCCCGCCGCATCCTGGCCGAGGAGCAGGCCCGGATCGCACGTGAGCTGCACGACGTGATCGCGCACGCGCTCAGCGTGATCGTCGTCCAGGCAGGAGCGGCAGAGGAGGTGTTCGAGCTCGACCCCGCGCTCGCGCGACAGCCGATTGCGGCGATCGGCACCGCAGCCCGCGCCGCGCTCGCCGACCTGCGCCGCGTGCTCGGCGCTCTGAGCGACGACGCCACGCTGGCACCCCAGCCCGGTCTGGCGCGCCTCGACAGCCTGATCGACCAGGTGCGCGCCACCGGGCTCGATGTCGCGCTCGAGATCGAGGGCGCGCGCCGTCCGCTGCCGGCGAGTGTCGACCTCTCGGCCTTCCGGATCATCCAGGAGGCGCTGACGAACACGATCAAGCACGCCTCCGCGCAACACGCGCGCGTAAGCGTTCGCTACGGCCGCGAGCTGCGCGTCCAAGTCCTCGACGACGGCCGTGGAGACAGCGGCGGCGCCCGTGTCGGCAGTGGGCTGGCCGGCATGCGCGAACGCGCTTCGATGCTCGGTGGCCGTGTCGACACGCGCACCCCGACGACGGGCGGCTATCTCGTCACCGCGCAGCTCCCGCTCGAAGACGAGCATTGAGCATCCGCGTCCTGCTCGCCGACGACCAGGCCCTTGTCCGGAGCGGCTTCCGCCTGGTGCTCGAGACGCGCTCCGACCTCGAGGTCGTCGGAGAAGCCGACGACGGGGTGCAGGCCGTCGAGCTGGCGCAGACGACGCAGCCCGACGTGATCCTGATGGACGTCCGGATGCCGAACCTGGACGGCATCGCGGCGACACGCCGGATCGTCGGACACGACAGCGGGACGCGCATTCTCGTCCTGACGACGTTCGACCTCGACGAGTACGTCTACGAGGCGATCCGAGCCGGAGCGAGCGGGTTTCTCCTGAAGGACGTGCGCCCGGCCGATCTGATCGACGCGGTCAGGTTGATCGCGGACGGCAACGCGCTGCTCGGCCCGACGGTGACGAGACGCTTGCTCGAACGGTTCACCGATTCCGGACCGCGTCTGGGCGATCCCGGTGCTCTCGAGCGCCTCACCGCCCGCGAGCGCGAGATCCTGCGCCTGCTCGCAACCGGCCTCTCGAACGCCGAGATCGCCCAGCAGCTCTTCCTCGGCGAGACGACCGTGAAGACGCACGTCTCGAGTGTGCTTCGGAAGCTCGGCGTGCGTGACCGGGTACAGGCGGTGATCGTCGCCTTCGATGCCGGGCTCGTCCGGTCGGCGAGCTCAGACTGAGCCGTCGCCGCAGTCCTGGTCGGCCGCGCCTGCGCTCGTCAGAATGAGTGCGTGAGCGCGAACCGCCAGTTGCTCGACGAGCTGCGCGTCCAGCCGGGCGCCCGGCCCCACCTCGCCGAGCGTGACCCGGGCGTGCGCGTCGGGGCGCCGGGGAAGAAGGAGGGCCTCGAGCGGCTCGAGGAGCTCGTCGGGCGGCTCGCCGTCCTCCACAACCGCCTCTACGCGGAAGCGACGCGATCGTTGATCCTCGTGCTCCAGGGCATGGACGCAGCGGGGAAGGACGGCACGATCCGCAGCGTCATGACGGGAGTCAACCCGCAAGGGTGTCGCGTCGTCTCGTTCAAGGCGCCGTCGAGCACCGAGCTCCAGCACGACTATCTCTGGCGCGTTCACGCCGTCTGCCCGGCCCGCGGCGAGATCGGCATCTTCAACCGCTCGCACTACGAGGACATCGTGGCGGTGCGCGTGCGAAAGCTCGCACCGGACCACGTCTGGAAGCGGCGCTACGGCCACCTGCGCGAGTTCGAGCGCACGCTGACCGACGAGGGGACCGCCTTCGTGAAGGTGTTCCTGCACCTCTCACGCGACGAGCAGCGGGATCGCCTCCAGGAGCGCCTCGACGATCCGGAGAAGCGGTGGAAGTTCCGCGCGGGCGATCTCGACGACCGCAAGCTCTGGGAAGACTTCGCAGCAGCCTACGAGGACGTGCTGCGCGAGACGTCGACCGACTGGGCGCCGTGGTACGTCGTGCCCGCCGACCACAACTGGTCGCGGAACCTCGCGGTCGCCGAGATCCTGGTCGACGCGCTCGAACGGCTCGACCCGAGGCTGCCGGAGCCGGAGCCCGGCATCGAGAGCGCTCAGATCACCTGAGGGAGCTCAGGTCAGGCGGATGCGCGGGTCGACCCAGGCGTACGCGATGTCGACCACGAACGTGAAGGCGATGATCGCCAGCGTCGCGAACACGACCACCCCCTGTGTCGTCGGCAGGTCGAAGTTGTTGATCGCCGTGATCGCGAGCTTACCGAGGCCCGGCAGCCCGTAGACCGTCTCGGTGAAGATCGCCCCGCCGAGCGCCAGGCCGACGTCCATCCCGAGCATCGTCACGACCGGCAGCAACGCGTTCCGCAGCACGTGCGAGCGCATGACGAGCCACTCCGGCGCGCCCTTCGCCCGCGCCGTGCGCACGTAGTCGTCGTTGAGCGTCTCCATCACGCTCGCGCGGATCATCCGCGTGTAGAGGGCCGCGTAGAGCACGGCGATCGTCGCGCACGGGAGCACGAGGTGATACGCCCACTGCACCGGGCCGCCGCAGGTGCCGCCGGAGCCGAAGAAGTTGCAGTAGTTCGTGATCGGGAACAGCTGCAGCTTGAAGCCGAGGAAGTACGCCGACAGCAGTCCGATCCAGACCGGATGCGCCGAGATGCCGATCAGAACGCCGACCATCGTGACGCGGTCGAGCAGTGACCGCGGCCGCAGCGCCGAGAGCACTCCGACCGGCAGCGCGATCATCAGCCAGATCAGCATCCCCCCGAACACGAGCGAGCCTGTCACGGGCGCGGCGCTCATGATCTGGGAGTTCACCGACTGCCTGTTCGTGAACGACCGGCCGAGCGAGTGATGGACGACGAGCCGGTCGAGGAAGCGCGCGTACTGGACGTACACCGGACGGTCGGTCCCGAGGAAATGCGCCGCGCGCTCCACGCACTGGGGCGTCGCGCGCTGGCCGCAGGCGAGCCGGGCCGGGTCGGCCGGGATCGCGTAGAAGATCACGTAGGTCACGATCGTCACGGCGACGAACAGCACCATCGCCCAGAGCAGCCGGCGAGCCATGTACGCGAACATCGAGCTGACGGTAGACCGGGACGGCGGGAAAACCGGCGCGACTCCGCGATCAAGTCGTTCGCGATGCTCGCTCATAGCGCCTACGATGGGAGCGATGACGGCGCCGCGCCCACCCTGTTGATCTGAGCTCCGCAGGCGCCGGGCCGGCCGGCTCGTCGTCGTGCTCCTCGGGATCGAGCTCCTCGACGAGCTCGTCTTCGGCACCCTCACGGCCGCCTGGCCGCTCGTCCGGCACGACCTCGGTCTGGGCTACGCGCAGGTCGGGCTGGCGCTCGGCATTCCGGGCTTCGTCGGCTGCGCCGTCGACCCGCTGATCGGCGCGCTCGGCGACACGAGCCGTCGACGGGCCGTGCTGCTCTCCGGCGGCGTCGCGTTCGCCGCGTCGCTGGCGCTCGTGTCGTGCGCGTCGCACTTCTGGATGCTCCTCGGGGCGCTCCTGCTCGCGTACCCGGCGTCGGGTGCATTCGTGAGCCTCGCGCAGGCGTCGCTGATGGACGCCGACGCGACGCGGCGCGAACGGTCGATGGCGGCCTGGACGCTGGTCGGCTCCTTCGGCTACGTGCTCGGGCCGCTGATCGTGGTGCTCGCGACCTGGACCGGGGCCGGGTGGCGGGGGGCGCTCGTGACGCTCGCGGCCGCCGCGGCGGGATGCGTCGCGGTCACCCGGACGGTGCCGCTCGGCAGGCGGGAGAGCCGGCCGTTCCGCGAGACGCTGACGGGCATCGCAACGGCTCTGCGCACGCGCGCCGTCCTCCACTGGCTGGCGGTGCTCGAGGCGGCCGACCTGCTGCTCGACGTCTTCCACGGATTCCTCGCGCTGTACTTCGTGGACGTCGCTGGGACGTCACCCGCGCTCGCGGCCGGAGCGGTGGCGGCGTGGACGGGCGCCGGCCTCGTGGGGGACGCGCTCCTGCTCCCGCTGCTGCGCCGCTTCGACGGCATCCGTTTTCTGCGCGCCACGGCGCTCGCCTCGCTCGCCGTGTACCCGGCGTTCCTGCTCTGTGGCGACATCCGCGCGAAGCTCGTCCTCGTCGCGGTGCTCGGGGTGCTCAACGCGGGCTGGTACGCCGTGCCGAAGGCACGGCTCTACGAGACCCTCCCGGGACGGAGCGGAACGGCCGTCGCGGTCGGGGGCCTGGGCGGCCTCGTCGGCTCGACCGTGCCGATCGCGCTCGGCACCGCGGCCGCGGCCTTCGGTCTCGGCGCTGCGATGTGGGCGCTGCTGGCAGCGCCGCTCGCTCTCATCGTCCTCCTGCACGAACCGCGACCTCGCGCGAGCGGCTGACGACGCGGGCGCCGGCGATCACGGCGGTCGCGACCATCCGCACGCGGCGGCCCGCATCCACAGGGGTCAGGCGCAAGCGGAGCGTCGTCGCGCCGGGAATCGCCGTGCAGCGGTCCTGCGCGCAGCGCTGCCAGCGGTAGTCGACGCGGCTCGGGGCCTCGCTCCAGCGTGCCGGCGTCGCGGTGAGGCTGCTCCCGACCTTCGGCGTGCCGTGCACGCGAGGCGCCTCGAGCGCCCGTGCGGGCCCGGCCGGACACGCATCCGCGCGCGTCAGGTCGCCCGCCGGAGTGAACGAGCCGACACCGGTCGACGTCACCTCGAGTTTGAAGACGTCGCCGCAGGCGGGGGCCGCCGCCAGCGTCGCCGCGAAGCTCAGGTGACCGTGCGACGCGACGGCGGTCGCGGACAGGGGGCCGCACTCGATCTCGTTGGGCAGACCGTCCGGCTGTCCGGGGACGCAACGGGCGGTGCTCTCGCCCGCCGTCGCACCGCCGACGAACGCAGCGCCTGCCGGCGCGACGACGACGAACGCCTGCCAGGCGGCCGTGCCGGCGTTGAACAGGTCGAAATACGCGGATCGGCCCGAGGTCGTGAACGTCCCCGAGCCACCGTCCCCTGCCTGGAGCGACGGAGCTGCCAGGCCCGAGCCGCTCGGCGCCAGGGAAACGACCGCGACAGCGGCCGCGGCCGCAGCGAGACGATGACCCACGGCTCGTCACTCTAGCCACAAGGTCGGGTTTTCCGGGGGCGCCGGACGGGTATCTTCTAGGACGTGCCGGGTCCCTTGCTCCGTGTGTGCTCACACTCCGACTGCTCGACGCTGACGATGGGTGAGCTGTGTCTCGAGCACGAGCCGCCGGTGTCGAGAACCTTCAGCCGCGGCCGCCCCTACCGGCACGCCCTCCCGGCGGCCCGGCCACGCCCGGCGGGCTACGGCACCCCGCGGCCCGCCGGAGTGCTTGCGCTTACGGCAGGAAGTAGTTCGGGTTCGGCATCTTGAACGTCTGATCGGCGGAGCCGCCGACCAGATCGCTGAACTGGTCGCCGAAGTTGGCGACGATGTCGTAGCCGAGCGACTCGATGTGCGCGCGCGTCGCCGACTTGTAGTGCACGGTCGTGCACGTACCGCCGTTCGGATCGCCAGCGCACGCCGCCTTCAGGTAGTCCGGATAGCTCGCCACCGGCGGCTTCGTGAACAGGCCGTCCTCACCGTCGTTCAACGTCGTCGGGGCCGGATACCCGGCATCGACGCCCACGTTGTCCGCGGTCAGGTTGCCGAGGGTCGCCGCCTCCTGTGAGGCCGGCCTGCCGGTGACGAAGATGATCGCGTAGCCCTGCTGCGCGGCGCCTCGGACGAGGTCGACCATCCCCGGAACCGGCGGGAACCGCTGGTTCAGCACGAAGTCGGCGTTCGTCGTCGGGTTGAAGGCCCAGTTGCTGAAGATCTCGTAGTTCCAGGTCGCGAGGGTCGTGTCGTCGACGTCGAGCACGATCGCCTTGATCCCGTTCGACCCGCCGCGACCGAAGTTCCCGTGTGCGGCGAGCGCTCGGGCTCCGAGCGCCTCGACGCCCTGGGCCTCCTTGGCGTAGCTGCTGTCCTGCGAGAAGACCCCCGTGCCGAGCGGGTCTCCGTAGTAGTTGCGGATCTGCTGCCTCAGCACGTCCAGGTTCGTGATCTGGTTCTCGGACGTGGGCGTGATCGTCTGGATCGCCGGCCCCGCCGCGAAGGCAACGGCCGCGGTCGTCGCGACGACCACCAGCAACAGCAACGTCGCGAGCCGCGGCAGCCGCCGCAGCCCTGTGAGCTTCCTCATGCCTACCTACCCCCTTGATCGGAACAGTGACGCCGCCGCGCCGACGATACAACGCCCGGCAATCCACTGAACGAGCAACGCGCGTAGAGGAGATCATCACCTAGGAGAGGAGCATCATGAAACGAATCGCAGCTCTCGCCCTCGTGGTGGCCGCGGCCGCAACGGTGGTCGCCGCATCCGCGTTCGGACGGCCGGCGAAGGCGCCGACGCTCGTCGGCACGGTGGGCCCGGGCTTCACGATCACGCTGAAGCAGAACAACAAGGTCGTGAAGACGCTGAAGGCGGGCACCTACACGCTCGTCGTCCACGACAAGGCGAGCATCCACGCGTTCTCACTGGACGGCCCGCACGGCTACGCGAAGGACTTCACCGCCGTGTCCTTCGTCGGGACGAAGACCTTCACGGTCAAGCTCAAGGCCGGCAAGTACAAGTACTACTGCCCGCCGCACGAGTCCAACATGTTCGGACACTTCTCGGCGACCTAGATGACGTGCCTACACAGGTTGTGAACGGCTGAGGGGTTCATCCGGGCCTCGTTCGAGGCTGTGGGTCTGTCGAGGACTCACTCCCGAAGGAGGCCCGGATGGTGTTTCACCGTAACGCGAAGCTCGGCTTGGCTGGCCGCTTTGCGCTGGTGTGTGCGGTCGAGGATGGTTGTTCGCTGCGGGCGGCTGCGGCTGCGTTCAGTGTCTCGCCGGCGACGGCCTGTCGCTGGTCGCAGCGTTGGCGTGCTGCAGGCCCCGAGGAGCGCGCGAGCCTGGCGTGTCTAGGTGATCGCTCGAGCCGGCCGCGGCGGATGCCCCGGCTTCTATCGGTGAGCCAGCAGCGACGGATCTGTGCCGCGAGGCGCCGCACCGGTTGGGGGCCGCGGCTGTTGACGCTGCGGACCGGCCACCCACACGCGACGATCTCCAAGGTGCTCCGCCGGCACGGCCTCTCACGGCCGCCCAGGCCGGCGCGGGAGCAGGCCAACCGCTACGAGTGGCCGTGTCCCGGCGATCTGCTGCACATGGACGTCGCGCACTACGCGCGCTTCCGCCAGCCCGGCCACGCGATCACCGGCGACCGCCGCAAGACCTCGTTCGACCGCCGCTACCCGCCCGGCTACGACTACGCACACGCGATCCTCGACGACCAGAGCCGCCTCGGCTACGCCGAGCTGCTCGCAGACGAGAAGGCGGCAACGGTCACCGCCTTCGTCGAGCGCGCTCTCGCCTTCTTCGCCGAGCATGGGATCGAGCCGAAGCGCGTCATGACCGACAATGCGTTCAGCTACGCCAAGAACCGCTCGCTGCGCGAGCTCTTCGCCGCCCGGTCGATCCGGCACCTCAAGACAAAGCCCTACCGGCCGCGCACCAACGGCAAAGTCGAACGCTTCCACCAGACGATGGCGCGCGAATGGGCCTACGGCGTCCGCTACCGCTCACACCGACACCGCGCCGCCGCCCTGCCACACTGGCTCGACCACTACAACACGCGGCGACCCCACAGCTCCCTCGGCGGCCTACCCCCAATCAGCCGCGTTCACAACGTCTGTAGGCAGGACACCTAGAGCGCCGCCGGCCGCCGTGGGTGGGCGCGCGCACGCGTCCGCCCGCGGCGTTGACCGCACCTGCCTCGCGCGTCAGGATGCCGAGTTCAACGCAGGACGACATCCGACAACCAGGGAGGCCTCATGCTCCAGGAGTTCAAGGACTTCCTCACCCGAGGAAACCTGATCGAGCTGGCCGTCGCGTTCGTGATGGGCGTCGCGTTCGCCGCCCTCCTGAACGCCTTCGTCACCGACATCATCACGCCGATCATCGGCGCGATCTTCGGGAAGGTCGACTTCAGCAGCCTCACCTTCACGATCCACAAGTCGAAGTTCCTCTATGGCTCGTTCATCACGGCCGCGATCCAGTTCGTCACGATCGCCGCCGCCGTGTTCTTCTTCATCGTCCGCCCGATGAACGCGATCATGGCGAGGTTCGCCGAGCCGCAGGAAGAGGTCGTCAGCGACGAGGAGCGCCGCCACCAGGAGCTGCTCGCCGCACTGCGGGCCCGCTAGGCGAGTCGGTCAGGCCGGAGGCGGCCTCGCGCCCTACGGCGCGGGGCCGCTACTGGCGCTGGGCCTCCTTGGCCTTCTTCTCGTTCCGCTTCTCCTTCAGCGACTTCTGCGCGACCTTCTTCTGCAACTTCTTCGGCTTGTCCGCACCCTTCACGGCAAACGCTCCTCTCCTTCGGCCTGCACGAACGCCATCATCGCACGGCGAGCGTCCCTCGTTCGAGGGCTAGCCGGTGGTCCGACCAGGTCTGCCAAAAGAGCCAGTGGCCGGACCGCGCCGGCCGTGCAATCCTCAAACAGGTGGAAGCCGGGGAGAGGCCGAAGGGGACGGACAGCCACGACGGGCCGCCCGTCAACGTCGTCGCGTGCCGCGAGTGCGGGCGCTCGAGCGGCGCATCGTGGCACGGCTGGCGCGCCTACCGGACCGACGATCCGGAGCTGAACGAGCCGCCGTCGCTCGCGTTCTACTGCCGCGCCTGCGCCGAGCGCGAGTTCGGCGCCCGCTAGCGACCTAGCGCAGCGCCCGTTCCACCCCGTCGAGCAGGCCCCAGTTGGCGACGAGCGCGGCTTCGGCGCGGAGCAGAGCGGCGTCCGAGCTGCCGTTGGCCGAGGCCAGGCGTCCGGCGGCCGCCGCGGCATGCTCCTCGTCGAGCGTCGCGTGGACGCGGAAGTACGCTGCGCCCGCGCCGTCCGCTGCGAACCCGTAGTGGCCGACGAGCCCGGCGAGCTTCGTCTGCGAGACCGGCGGCTGGGAGGCCTCGATCGCGTAGAGGACCGCGTCCGCCTCCGGGCCGGCCGCAGCCACGCCGAAGGCGTCGACGAGCGCCGCCGTCTCGGGGAGCGGCTCGGCCGCCTCCCCGCCGCACGCCGCGACGAAGTCGTCCCACAGGTCGACGTGGGCGCGCTCCTCGCGTGCATGCTCGGTGTCTCCGCCCTTCGCTGCGAGGCCTGCGAGCGCGACGACCGCGTGGCGGTACTGGCCCGAGTAGAGCGCGAGGTCCTCACGGCACAGCTCGCCGCGCTCCCACCGCTGGTAGAAGGGATGGCGCAGGGTGTGCCAGCGCCGACGGGCCTCGTCCAGCTTCACGATCAGTTCCGACATCTCCACGTCTCCTTCGCTCCCGCACGACCCCCCGACAGGCTGACGTTAACCCAAGACCACCCGCCAGCCGCCGGCCGACTCGTCGACCAGCGGCAGGAGGCCCCGGCGGTCGCCCTTGGGCACGACGCCGCCGAGCGTGAAGTCGAGACTCGGGCACGCGCCGCCGGCGGTGGCGCGATACACCTCGACGGCGGTCGACGTTCCCGTCGCGGGCGTGCCCAGGTCGACCGACAGCACCGGCTTGCCGTCGACGGCGACAGTCCAGGTCGAGCCGCCGCCCGAGAAGGTGAGGCCGACGGGAACACCCGCCGTCGCCGGCGCGATCTCGTTCAGCTGGTAGCCGGCCGCCGTCTGGGCTTCGACGTAGACCCACGCCCGCCCATCGTCGGAGTAGGTGCCGATCGCGCCGCGGCCGATGCCCGCCTGGAGCCAGGCGCGGGGAACCTGCTGCGCGTCGCGCGCCACGATCGACGCGTAGGCGAGTGCGTGGTCGTTCGCCGTGACGAGGCCCGGGACTCGCGACATCGTGAGCGTCGCGGTGAGGCTCGCCGCCGGCGAGCTGACGAACCCGGCGTAGCTGTAGCCGTTCGGGCACGACGCCGTGGGGCTCGGCGCCGGTGCCGGCGCAGCGGGCGGCTCGACGCGGACGGTCAGCCTCTTCGGCGGCGCGAAGGAGCTGCGGCGGACGGAGAGGACCACGAAGCTCGCACCGCCGGTGGGGCACGACCCCGAGCAGTCGGGATGCCGGAGCACGATCTGTGCGGCGCCGGCGCCGGTCGCGATCGAGGCGACGCCGATCGGGCAGCAGCCGCCCGGCGTGGCCAGCACGATCAGCACGAGCCTCCGGTAGGCGAATGATGTGCTCGCGCCCGCACGCGCGATCGCTGCGCGCACGGGAGGAGACACGGCCGGCCTCGCATGCGCGACGTCAGTGCGCGACGAGAGAACCGCGACCCGCCAGCCGACGGGCCCCGGCGTGTCGGCGGTGGTTCCCGCGAACGAGGCGCCGGTCAGCCGCGCGCCCGGCAGCGCCGGCGACGACCCGGCGGCGAGCACACGCCACGGGACGGGGCTCGGCGACGGCGCCGAGATCGCCGTGCCGAGCGCACCGACGAGGGCCAGCAACGCTCCGAGGCGCATCGCACGACGGTAGCGCGGCAAACCGCTGGACGGCCGCCGACGAAGGACTCCGCGAGGAAACTGCAATCGAGAGGAGGACGAACGACGTGAGGAAGCTTTCGATTCTCGGGCTGGGCGCCGCCGTGGCGGTCCTGGCCGTCACGGCGATCGCAGTCGCGGCACGACTCGACACCTACAAGGTCGGCGCGACGCTGAGGGCCGGCAACGAGACGCCGAAGCCGGCGGGTGTGAAGGCGGCCGCGAAGGGCGCGTTCAGCGGCACCTACAAGGAGAACGCCACCGGCGCAGTGCTGACCTGGAAGCTTGCCTTCTCCGGTCTCACCGGACCGGCGACGGCGGCGCACGTCCACATGGGCAAGCCCGGCAAGGCGGGCCCGGTGATCGTGCCGCTGTGCGGGCCGTGCAAGACCGGCCAGAAGGGCACGGTCAAGATCAGCAAGGCCGTGATCAAGGCGCTCGAGGGCAAGAACGCCTACGTGAACGTACACACGGCGATGAACCAGGGCGGCGAGATTCGCGGGCCGGTCAAGGTGACCGGCTAGAGAGAGCTCGGGCGGCGGCCGGCGACGCTGGTCGCCGCCGTCCGCCTCGCCGGGACGACTTATTCGCGCTCGTCGCCCGGCCGGAGCCGGTAGACGATGCGACCGCGGTCGAGGTCGTACGCCGACAACTCGATCCGCACCCGGTCGCCCGGATTCATCCGGATCCTGAACCGGCGCATCTTGCCGGCGGTGTAGCCCAAGGTCTCGTGACCGTTGTCGAGCGCAATGCGGAACATGCCGTTGCGAAGCGCCTCGACGATCTCGCCGGTCATCTCGACCTTTTCTTCCTTCTGCGGGATGGTGAACCTCCTTCTCTCGCTCGCTCGTGGGATCGTTCGGTGCGGCGGGCCGAAGACCCGCCGCACCGACGGACGGTCGTCTACGCGACGAGGGTCACGTTCGCGGCCTGGGGGCCCTTGTCGCCCTGCTGGGCCTCGTACTCCACCTTCGCCCCCTCGGCGAGCGACCTGTAGCCGCTGCCCTGGATCGCGCTGAAGTGCACGAACAGGTCCTTGCCGCCCTCGTCGGGCGTGATGAACCCGTAACCCTTATCCGCGTTGAACCACTTTACGGTTCCGGTTGCCATATCTCTTTCCACCTCCTCGCCAAACTCATGAACGGCAAGAAGGCGCAAACCGGCACCATCCAGACTCGCTCAATTCGCCCGCAAGTGTAGATGATCTCGCGCGCCGTCAGCCGCGCGGCAGCACGTAGAAGGCGACCGCCGCGTACTGGCACCCGGCCGCGACCAGCGTCAGCACGTGGAAGATCTCGTGATAGCCGAGGACCCGCGGGAACGGATTGGGGCGGCGGAACGCGTAGGTGACCGCGCCGAGCGTGTACGCAAGCCCTCCGCCGACCACGAGGAGCAGCCCGGCGAGCGGCAGCTTCAGGAGCTGGGAGAAGGAGACGACGCCGACCCAGCCGAGCGCGATGCCGATCGCCGCCGCCACCTGCTTGGGCTGGGCCGCCCAGAACAGCTTCAGCACGACGGCGGTCGCAACACCCGTCCAGACGATCGTCAGCACCGGCACCGCCCAGCCGGTCGAGAGCACCAGCAAACCGAACGGCGTGTACGTGCCCGCGATCAGCAGGTACACGCCGGTGTGGTCGAGACGAGCGAGCCGGGAGCGGACGACCGGCGACCAGGTCGGCCGGTGGTAGAGCGCGCTCGCTCCGAAGCACGCTGCCACAGAGGCGGCGAAGACGATCGCCGAGAGTCGCGCGCGGCCGGGCTCCGCGGTCAGGGCAAGGGGAACGCCGAGGCCGATCGCGGCGTAGAAGCCCCATTCGTGGAACACGCCACGCAGGCGGGGCTTGACCGGGACCTCTGCAACCGCCACCCGCGCAGGCTACCGAGGATGGCGCGGAGGTCATAGGCGGATCCGAAACGTGCGCCGAAGCGCGACGGTTCCTGGGCGCGGCCGGCGCACGACGACCGCCGCCTGCACCCAGCCGCGTGCACGGCCCCGGTAGCGGACCGCGACGACCCCGACCGAGTGTGGGAGCAGCTCGCGCCGGGCGAGGAAGAACGTGGCGAGCACGCGCCGCGCTCGCCGCAGCACGACGCGCACCCTCCGTGCCGCCAGCAGCTCCGACACGTTGCCGCGATTCCAGAGCGTGACGACGAGCGTCCGGCGGGAACCGTGCCTCGAGAGCCGCAGACCGCGGACGTCGAGACGGTGGACGATGCGACCGCGGACCCGGACGACGACGACCACCCCGACCTGCATCACGATCGGGACGGGCGCAGTCGCCTGCGGGCGCGTCCGGAGCAGGAGGAGCGCCGCGTGCTCGCCCGGCGAGGCCGACTTCGGGGCGACAGCCGAGACGGTGACGCTCGCCGCCCCGCCGGCAGGGAGGAACAGCCGGCGCGGGGAGACGGCGAGCCAGGCGGCCGCGACGGCACGACGGCCGCCCGTCGCGATTCGCGGCTGCCCGCGCAGGTCGAGCGCGAATCCGCTCGTCGCGACCTCCACCGCGACCGGAGCCCGGCCGGCGTTGGTCACGCGGACGGGACTCCACGAGCCGGCCGCGAGGACGACGCGTGTCGGCGACGCCGAGAGCGCGAGCGGCGGCCGGTCGGCCCCCGCGCCTGCCGGAACAGACGCGAGGACCGACGCCGAGGCGATGACGGCGGCGATCACTTGCCGATCGCCGTGAACGTGACGGTGGCGGAATAGCGGCCGGAGGCGACGGCCGGGAGCGGCGATGCGAACCCGACGTTGGCGGGCCACGCGTCGCCGCCCGGCCCGGTCGCCGCCTGGGCCGTGCCGATCAGGAGGTCGGCGGCGGGAGCGACCGGAATCGGGACGAGCCCACTGCCGAGCGACGGGCCGAGCTGCGCTCCCGAGGGCGCGGCGGCGGAGAGGCCGAGCGGGAGATCGCCGGGCGCGAACGCCGTGCGGTGCACCGTGAGGGTGTAGCCCGCGGCGTCGTTGCTGGTGACGGTCACGCGCTCGGACACCGGAGCCGGCGTCGCGCCGGTCAGCGCCTGGCCGAACGAGATGCTCGCCCGCTCCAGCGAGAGCGACAGGACGGGCTGCACGTCGAGGGCGACCGCCGCGCTCTGGCTCACGCCGCCGGACGGCGGCGGCGTGCTGCCGGAACACGGGCTTGCCGGCGCGGCCGAGTTCCTCGGTGCGGGCGTCGCCGCCGCGAAGTCGGCGGAGCTCACGTCGGTGTCCGTACAGCCGCCGTCGGCGCGGACGTCCGCCGAGGTGCTGTCGAGGGCAGGCGCCGCCGAGGTTCCCTCGTAGTCGCTCGCCGAGCCGTAGCCGACGTAGTCCGCCACGGCCGCCGAGGCACAGCTGCCGGCCGACGCGCCGCAGCTGAGCACCGTCGCGTTGCGCACCAACGCGACCTTGCCGCCCGAGGCGGCGAGGTTCGTCGTGCCGGTCGCGTCCGGCGCTGGGAGCGCGGCGCCGACCGCTGCGGTCGACCCGAGCTGGACGAGGTAGTGCCGGCCGGGCGCGAGCGACCCGGCCAGCGCGGTCGCCTGCCAGGAGGTGCTCGAGGCGGAGGCGTATTGGATCGTCCAGCCCGTCAGGTCGACCGCGGCCGTGCCGCGGTTGGCGAGCTCGACGAAGTCGTTCGTGTAGGTGGCGCCGGCATTGCCGCCGCCGGCGTAGACCTGTGCGATCACCGCGTCCGGCGACGCGGCGTGCGCGAGTGGGACGACCGCCAAGGCGGTGACGGCGGCGATCGACGCGAGCAGGCGGGCTCGGTGCATGGGCGACTCCGATCTGACGGGAACAGTGGTCGCCGTCCAGGGAACACGCCTGCGGGCGGCGCCGACAGTGTCCCGCGCGAAACCGGCACGAATTCGGCACGCCTGCGTCACGCCAGGCGTGTCCCGGAGGGTCAGGCGAGGTGCACGACCGTCGCGCCGTCGTTCGCCGCGGCGTCGCTCGCGCCGACGAGGGGATGGGCGGCGAGCTCCTCGCGGACGGCCGCCCGCAACGCGCCGGTGCCGCGCCCGTGCACGATCCGCACGATCGCGATCCCGGCCAGCGCCGCGTCGTCGACGAACGAGCGGACGCGCTCGCGGGCCTCCTGAGCGGGCTGGCCCCGCACGTCGAGCTCGTCGGACGCGTCGCGTCCCGCGGCGGCGGCGTTGACCGTGACCGGAGGATCGGGTGCGACCGGGGCGCGCTCCGCCGAGGGACGGAGCCGCGCGAGCGGGATCCTGACCCGCTGACCGGCGACGCCCGCCACCTCGGCCTCGACGCCACGGATCGCCACGATCGTCCCGCGGAGGCCGAGCCCGGGTGCCTCGACCGGATCGCCGACCGCGAGCGGCGCGAGCTGCCGCGGTGGCTCGAGCACCCGTCCGACCGCCGCCTCGGCGCGCCCTGCCCGTTCGGCCGCCCGGCCGAGCGCGCGGTCGCGGGCGCGTTCCGCCTGGGACGCCTCGCGGCTCCGGTCGTGCTCGTGACGGCGAGCGGCGCGGACGTCCGTCCGCAGCTGCTCGAGCTCGGCCCGCGCGGCGCCGAGCTCTCGCTCCGCGTCCGCGACAGCCTCGGCGCGCGCCCGCTCGCGCGAGGCGCGGACCGCCTCCAGCTCGCGCGCGAGCTCGGCCTCGCGCGCCTGCGCCGCCGCCAGCGTGCGCTCGACGTCGACGCGCTGCTCGACGGCGCGCCGCTCGGCGGCCTCCGCCTCGGCGAGCAGCTCCGCCGTGCGCAGCCGCTCCGGGCTCATGCGTTCGCGCGCGGCGGAGACGACCCGCTCGTCGAGACCGAGCCGCTCGGCTGTCCGCAGCGCGTGCGACGTGCCGGCGCGGCCGAGCGTGAGCCGGTACACGGGCTCATTCGTCTCGGGGTCGAGCCCGGTCGCTGCATTCGCGGCGCCCGGTGCGGCGCTCGCCCATTCCTTGAGGGCGGCGTAGTGCGTGGTGGCGACGGTGAGCCGTGCCTGCCCGGCGAGCCGCGCGACGAGCGCCTGCGCGAGCGCCGATCCCTCGTCGGGGTCGGTGCCGCCCGCCACCTCGTCGAGCAGCACGAGCGACCGCGCGCCCGCGGCAGCGAGGATCTCGACGATGCTCCGGATGTGCCCCGAGAACGTCGACAGGCTCATCTCGATCGACTGCCGGTCGCCGATGTCCGCGAGGACGTCGTCGAAGACGGGGAGCGTCGCGCTCTCCGCCGGGGGGCGGAGCCCGCACTGGTGGAGCAGCGCGGCGAGCCCGAGCGTCTTCAGGGCGACGGTCTTGCCGCCCGTGTTCGGCCCGCTGATCACGAGCGCGCGCAGGTCGCCGAGGTCGAGGTCGATCGGCACCGCCGAGCCCGGCTCGAGCAGCGGGTGCCTGGCGCCGAGCAGGCGCACCTCGTCGGCCACCTGCACCGCGCTGCCACGCCACCGGTGCGAGAGCGTGCCGGCCGCGAGCGCGAGGTCGACGGCGCCGGTCGACTCGACGAGCAGCGTCAGCGACGCAGCCTGCGCGGCGACCTGACCCGAGAGCTCGGCCAGGATCCGGTCGGCCTCCTCGCGCGCGGCCGCAGCCGCCTCGGAGATGCGGTTCGACAGCTCGACGACGCCGAACGGCTCGACGAACAGTGTCTGCCCCGAGCTCGAGGCGTCATGGACGATGCCCGGCACCTTCGCCCGCTCCGCGGCGCGGACCGCCAGAACCGGGCGACCGCCCCGCTCGGCGAGAAACGACTCCTGCAGCGCCTCGCGGACGGCGTCCGAGCGTGCGACCCGCGCGAGCTCCTCGCGCACGCGCGCGCCGCCGTTCCGCACCTCGGCGCGGAGCCGGCGAAGCAGCGGCGAGGCGGAGTCCCGCAGATCGGATCCGTCCTCCTCGACCGCGCGCTCGACCGCAGCCGCGATCGACGCGAGCGACTCCGGCAGCGGCTCGAGCCGATCGCGCAGAAGCGGCGCGGCGTCGCCCGCCTCGACGAGCTGGCGTCGCGCCTCGAGCGCGACCCGAACCGTGCGAGCGACCGTCCGGAGCTCCGCCGGCGAGAGCGTCCCGCCCCGGCCGGCGAGCTCGACCGCGCCGCGGACGTCGGCGATACCGGCGAGCGACGGCTCGGCGGCGGCCTGCAGGAGCGCAACCGCCTCGCCGGTCAGCGCGTGCCGGGCCGCGACCTCGCGCTCGTCCGCCGACGGCTCGAGCGCGCGTGCCGCAGCCGCGCCGTACTCGGTTTCGGCAGCCGCCGCGAGGCGCTCGACGATCGCCGGCAGCTCGAGCGCTTCGAGCGCCTGCGCGTTCACGCGGCCAGTCTAGAGTCAGCATTGCCCTCCCTCGACCGCTATAGGCTTGCGCGATGCTCGGCTCAGACGTCACCACGGATCTCGCCCGGTTCGCGATCGGGTTCGACCATCGCGACCGTGCGCGCCTGCACGAGCTCTGGGATCGCATCTTCGACGCCGACCGCTGGAGCGAGGGAACGCTCACCGTCGAGTTCGAGGAGGCGTGGGCGCGCTGGAACGGCCTCGAGGCCGTCGGGTTCAACGGCTGGACCGGCGCCGCCCTGGCCGCGCTCGAGTGGGCCGGCGTGCGCGGCGAGACGGTCCTCTGCCCCTCGAACACGTTCATGGCGACGCCGGTCACGGCCGTTCACGCAGGGGCACGTGTCGAGTTCGTCGACTGCAATCGCGAGGACCTCTGCATGTCGTTCGACGATCTCGAGCGCAAGATCCGGAAGCACAGGCCCCGCGCCGTCTTCCTCGTGCACATCGGCGGGCACATCGCCTTCGACGTCGACGACATCGCCGCGCTCTGCCGCAGCGAGGGGATCCTCCTGATCGAGGATTGCGCGCACGCGCACGGCGCGTCCTGGAACGGGCGGCGGGCCGGGTCGTGGGGCGATGCCGCGATCTGGTCGTTCGCCGCCACGAAGACGATCTCCACCGGCGAGGGCGGCATGCTCGTGTCCCCCCACGCGGAGGCCCTCGAGCTTGCGCGCACGTTCCGGAACTACGGCAAGCCCGAGTACGCACAGCACGGGCTCAACTTCCGGATGAACGAGTTCACCGCTGCGCTCGGGATCGTGCAGACGGGGCGGCTCGACGAGATCGTGCGCTGGAAGAACGACGCCGCGCGCAGCCACCTCGACCCGATCTACCCCTCACGGCTCCGCCTCCCCGACGGGATGACGTCCGGTCTGTACAAGTACATCGTCTTCGAGCCGATCGAGCGCTCGACCGGGAAGGTCTACGACGAGCCGTGTCACCGGCTGATGGGCAGCTCGGAGGACCTGCCGGCGAGCGACTGGGTCGCGCAGAACCACTGGTGCGTTCCGCTCTACTACCGGCCCGGGGACACGCTGTGAGGGTGCTCGTCACCGGCGGCTCGGGCTTCATCGGCTCCCACGTCGTCGACCGGCTCGCAGCGCACGGTCACGAGCCGCGGATCTTCGACCTCGTGCCCTCGCCGTACCCGGAGCACGACCGGATCGACACGGTGATCGGCGACCTCTGCGAGCCCGGGGACGTCCTCGCGGCCGTGGAGGGCTGCGACGCCGTCGTCCACCTGGCGGCGGTCGCCGACGTCGACCTGGTCGCGCGGGATCCCTTGCTGACCGACCGCGTGAACGTACGCGGCACCCACGCGGTGCTCGAGGCGGTCCGCGCCCACGGCACGCGCCGGTTCGTCTACGCCAGCACCGTCTGGGTCTACGGGGACGCCTCCAGCCCGGCGCTCGTCGACGAGGACACGCAACTCGGCCTGCCGAGGCACTTCTACACGGCCACGAAGATCGCGGGCGAGATGTACGCGGCGAGCTATCGCGAGCTGTACGGGGTCGAGTACACGATCCTCCGCTTCGGGATCCCCTACGGCCCGCGCTCGCGTCCGACCGCGGTCGTGGCGGCGTTCACGGAGAAGGCGTTGCACGGCCAGCCGCTCACGATCGCCGGCGACGGCACGCAGTCGCGTCGGTTCGTCTACGTCGAGGACCTCGCCGAGGGCGTCGTCGCGTCGCTCGTCCCCGCGGGCGCCAACCGGATCTTCAACCTCGTCGGCACCGAGGACGTCAGCGTCCGCTCGATCGCGCGAACCGTGCGCGACGTCGTCGGCGAGGTCCCGATCGTCCACGTCGAAGGGCGGGCGGGCGACCTGCGGGCGGCGAAGGTCTCCGGTGAGCGGGCCGACCTCGAGCTCGGCTGGACGCCGACGACGACGTTCGCCGACGGGGTTCGGCGCTACGTCGACTGGGTGACGGCCTCGGCCGAGACGCCGAGCGCCGCGACCGCGTCGAGGATCGACGGCAGCGCCGCGGCCGTCCTCCGCCACGAGTCGCGCGAGCTGTAGGCGTCCGAGTCGTGCAGGAGCACGACGTCCCCGGTCCGAAGCCGCCGCGTCGCCCGCCTCGCGATCGAGGCCGGCGTGGCGCGGCGCTCCCAGTCCCGGCCCCAGGTCGACCAGAGGAGCGGCACGAGGCCCCGGGCACGAACCTCGTCGAGCGCGCCCGAGCTGAAGACGCCGTACGGCGGCCGGTACAGGAGCGGCAGGCGGCCGGTGACCTCGGCGATCGTCGCCTGCGCGCGATCGAGGTCGGCGGCGAAGGCACGGGCGCGGCGGCGGAGCAGCAGCGCGTGGCGGTCGCCGTGGAGCGCCACCTCGTGGCCGGCCGCCACGATCGCGCGCGCCGCCTCCGGCCAGCGCCGCACCTGCTCGCCGACGAGGAAGAACGTCGCCTGCGCACCGCGGCGGGCGAGCTCCTCGAGCACCGCCGGCGTCCCCTCGGGGTGCGGCCCGTCGTCGAAGGTCAGCGAGACGGCATCGCCGCGGCCGAGCCGGAGCTCGACGCCGACAGCCGCCGCGAGCCGGTTCGAGTGCGCCGCGAGTGCGGGGACGAACCACGCGAGCGGCGTCACGCCAGCAGGGCGAGCACCGACGACGCCGCGGACGGGAGCGCCGCAAGCGTGAGCACCGGCGCCGGCCGCGCGGCCAGAGCGCGCAGGAGCGCTGCCCGGAGCTCGCGGTCGGACTCGGCGACGTCGGCGATGCCGAAGCGGCGAAACGCCTCGTTGTTGACCCGGATGTGGCCCCGGCCCCACCCGTAGGAGATGGTCGGACAGCCGCGGACGTGCGCCTCGAGCACGGTCAGGCCGCCGGTCGAGTGGACGAGCGCGTCTCCCGCGGCGAGCCACTCGCTCATCTGCTCCGTGAAGCCGACGACGCGGCAGCGCGGCTCGTCCGCGTAGCGGCGGAGGAGGCGCTCGCGCAGCGAGTCGTTGCGGCCGGCGAGCACGGCGACGACCGCGACGCCGTCGACGGCGAGAGCCTGGTCGACGGCCTTCGCGAGGTTGCCGACGCCCCAGCCGCCGCCCGAGACGAGGACGATCTTCCCGTCGCGGGGCAGCCCGAGGGCCGCGCGCGCCGCCTCCGGGTCGCGCGCCTCGCCGAACTCCGGCCGCGTCAACCCGTGCACCGCGCGCACGGCCGAGTCGCGCCCCGCGACCTGCTGGACCTCCTCGGCGGACTCAGGATGCGTGATCAGGTGCAAGTCGATTCCCGGCGCGGCCCAGTAGTGCATCATCGCGAGGTCGGTGATCGCCGCGACCACGGGAACGTCGATCCGGCCGCGCCGGCGAAGGCCGCCGAGCACCTCGGTCGTCATCGGATAGACGGAGACGACGACATCGGGCCGCACCTCCTGCACGAGCCGGAGCACGCCGCGCGAGCCGAGCTTGCGGACGACCGTCTGCGTCAGCCGGCGGGTGGGCGCCAGCCCGACGAACAACCAGAACGCCGCGTCCCACAGCCAGCGAAAGCGGAAGAACACCACGCCGGGCGCCCGTTCGTTGACGAGCACGAAGCCGCGCCCCATGGCGCGGAGCCCGTCCTCGACGACGACCTCGACGCCCGGAGCCTCCGCGCGGAGCTGGTCGGCCAGCGTGCGCGCCGGCAGGTCGTGGCCCTCGCCGACGCTCGCCGTCAGGATCAGGACGCGCCTCATCGGCCGCGGATGAGCTCGAGGAGCTCGCCGACGGTGCGCGCCCTCATCGCGGGATGACGCAACGGCTTCCCGGGCTCGACCCGGTAGACGTTCCGGCGGCCGGAGCGCGTCCGGGCGACGTAGCCCTCGGCGACGAGGTCGGCGAGCACCCGGTGGGTCTGGCGCTCGGTGATCCCGGCGCGCTCCGAGATCTCGCGCACCGTCTGCCAGGGAGCGTCCGCCAGCTGGAGCAGGACGATCGCGTGCGAGGTCAGGAAATGCCAGTCGCGAGCGGGCATCGTCCCTTCGACTGTACTAACCGGGCTGGCTACTGGTGCGACGTCCGCACGGGCGGCCAGTGGGGCGAGATGTCGGGGTCGCCGAGCTCCCCGTACGGCACGCAGCGCGGGTTCGGGGCGAGCAGCTGCGCATCGGCGATCAGAAGCTCGTCGACGCGCCGGTTGACCGGCACCGCGCGCTTCCAGGCCTCTCGCAGCCTGCGCCCGAGGCCGATCAGGGCCCGCGGCCGGAGCGCGGCGCGCGACTGCACGACGAAGTAGTGGCGCTCGACCTGCGAGACGGCGACGGCCGCCCGCTCGGCGACGAACGCGTTGCTCCCGACCGTCACCTCCTGGGGGCCGGCGGCGTAGAACAGCCAGAGGCCGTGTCGCCGCTCACCGCTCTCGAGATAGCCGAGCGCACGCTCGCACGAGTCGTCGTCCACGTACCGAAGCCGGGGGAGGCGGAGGGCGACGAGGTGATCGAGGATGTTCGCCGGGTGGCCGTAGTCGAAGGACGAGAAGAGCCGGCCGCTCGTCCCGGTCGAGCCGAACAGGACCGTCCCGGCCGGCGCCGAAGACGCGGCGTCGACGACCTGGTCGACGTGGATGCGGCGCACGACGTCGCGATGGTGTGCGTCGTAGCGCAGCTCGATGGCGAGCAGTCCGCCGACGAGCAGGACGAGCACCGGCACGCGCAGGCGTCCTGCCCGCACGGCGATCGTCAGGCAGCCGGTGAGCACGACGACGAAGAACGCCGGCGTGACGGGGATCATGTAGCGGTCGAAGAAGATCGCCGAGTCGCCGCTCGCCGGTACCACCGAGAAGAACACGACCGGCCCAGCCACGGTCACGGCGCAGAACGCGAGCACCCGGCCGCCGCGCGCCACCACCAGCGCGACGGCGCCGAGCGCGGCGAGCACCGTGAAGTAGTTGACGTCGTGCCGCCCGGGCGCGACGAAGTGCAGCGCGTCCTCCCACACGGGCCGGCCGCTGAAGGTGCGGCCGCCTGCCCCGCTGCCGACGCCGTAGCGGTCGCTCAGCACGTGCAGCGTCTTGACGTAGTACGGCACGAAGGCGAGGAGGAGCGCGACCGCGCCCGGCCACGCCTCGCGCACGACCTCGCGCGGCGCCCTCGGGCAGTAGAGCACTGCGGCGGCGTACGCGGTCAGCGCGTAGAGCGGTGCGGTCGGATGGACGAACACCGAGAGGCCGAGCAGCAGCCCGCCGGCGACCCACCAGCGACGGTCGCCCTCGTCGGCGGCGCGCAGGACGACGAGCGTGCTCCACATCAACCAGGCGAAGAGGAGCGTGTGCGGCCGGCCGAAGGTCGCGTAGAGCACCGGGATCGGCGCCGCGGCGGTCAGCAGGACGACGCCGGCGGCCGCCTCACGCCCGGCGAGCCGGCGGGCGACGAGCGCGGCGCCCGGCAGTCCCAGACAGGCGAACACGAGCGACGGCACGCGCAACGCGGGCAGGCCCGGCCACCACCGGAGCAGGAAGTGCTCGAGCCAGAAGTGCAGCGGGCCGCCGCCGCGCTTCGTCGAGACGATGTGGAAGATGTGGCCGAAGGAGAACTGGCCCAGCCTCAGCGTCAGCTCCTCGTCGACGTTGAGCGGCCCCCACCAGACGGTGGGCAGCGTCAGCCAGACGAGCAGGGCGGCACCGGCGACCACCGACGCCGGCAGCAGCAACCTGCGTGAGACGCTCGTCAGGGCGCGGCCCGGCCGCTCTCGGCGAGCGCCTGCATCTCGGGCGTCTCGGGAGCGGCACGGTACGGATGCTCGTCGACCACGTCGGTCTCGTGGTACACGCTCTCCGCGTTGACCTCCCAGATGTCGTGGTGCGCGCCCGCGAGCAGGTTGTCGACCGCGCGCATCGCCGTGAGCATCGAGTGGTCCGAGTTGTTGTAACGGTGGAGCCCGTTGCGGCCGACCTGCTGGAGGTTCTCGATCCCGTCGAGCCAGCGGCGGATCGTCGCCACCCGAGCCGCATAGTCGGTGTCGTAGATCGGGTACGCCTTCGGGACGCGCGTGACGAAGCCGCGCTCGACCGCCGAGCGACGGGCGAGCCCGAGCTGCTCGAGCTCGCGGGCTGCCAGCTCGACGAGCTCGTCGTCGTCCATCGACCAGAGGTCGTCGCCGGCGAAGCAGAAGTACTCGAGGCCGACGCACGCCTTGTCGGGATCCGGGACCATCCACGGCGACCACGACCGGTAGTTCTGGATGCGGCCGACGCGAACCCCGGGCTCGTGGATGTAGATCCAGTTGTCCGGGAAGAGATCCTGGCCGTCGACGACGACGGCGACCGTGAGGAAGTCCCGGTAGCGCAGCCCGCGGGCGGCCTCGCGCACCTCGGCCGGCGGCGGCGGGCTCGCGAGCTCGACCACGGTGCGGAGCGGCAGCGACGAGATCACGGCGTCGGGCAGCGTGTAGGAGATCCCGCCGGCCTCGACCTCGACGATCCGGTCACCGGCGATCTCGAGCCGCTCGACCGGGGCGCACGTGCGCACCTCACCGCCGTCCTCCTCGATCGCGTCGCTCATCGCCTCCCACATCTGCCCCGGCCCGAAGCGCGGGTAGTGGAACTCGGAGATGAGGCTCTTGACCTTGTTGCCCTTGTTGCCGAAGAACGCCGCCTTCGCAGCGGAGAAGAACGACAGGCCCTTGATCCGCTGCGCCGCCCACTCGGCCCGGATCTCGGTGGTCGGGACGCCCCAGAGCTTCTCGGTGTACGACTTGAAGAAGAGCTCGAACAGGCGCCTGCCGAACCGGTTCGACACCCAATCCTCGAACGAGTCGTCGACCTTGTTCCGCCGCGACGCAGCGCGGAGGTACGACGCCATGCAGCGCGCAAGCTCGACCGGGCCGAGCTTCTTGATCACGTCCGGGCCGCGCAGCGGGTAGTCGAGGTAGCGCTTGTTCCAGTAGATGCGCGACATACGCGGGCGAAGCAGGAACTCCTCGCCGAGCACCTCGTGCCAGAGCGTGTCGACCTCGACCGACTTCGTGAAGAAGCGGTGGCCGCCGAGATCGAAGCGGTAGCCGTCGACCTCGACCGTCTTGGCGAGGCCGCCCACCTGCTCCTCGGCCTCGAGCACGACCGCGTCGGAGCCGGCCTTGCCGAACAGGTACGCCGCGGTCAGCCCGGCGGGCCCACCGCCGAGGACGAGCGTGGTCTGCGAGTTCTCGGTCGTCATCGTGAGTCGCGCCGCACGGGGACGTTAGCCGACCCGCCGATACACGTACGCCTGCAACGGTTTGAAGTAGTTGCGGTGGATGGCGATCTCGTCGACGGCGATGTGCCGCTCGAGCCGGAGCCTCGGGTCGGCCTGCAGGAGTCGCGACCACGCCTGCGACTTCCGCCACACGAGCTTCGTCCACTTGGCCCGCCAGGCGCGGTAGTCGCGGAAGACGGGCGCGATCACGACGAACTCGCGGCCGCGCGGCACCGAGGCGATCAGGCGGTCGAGGGTCGGCTTCGGCGCGGTGCGGCGCAGGCGTCCCACCGCGTCGACCCAGTCGAAGGCGCGCTGGTCCGACACGGGGCCGAGGGTCGTCGCGAAGCGCAGCCCGGGCCCGAGGTAGTAGCGGAGGACCGGCACCTGCTCCGGGTGCGTCGAGACGACGAGCTCGCCCGGCTGCAGCTGCCCGAGTTCGCTCGCGATCGCGCGCGCGTCCTCCTTGTCGTTGCGAACCGAGTAGCCGATCCAGAAGAAGACCACGACGACCAGCGCGGCCACGCCGAAGCGCCCGGACCGGACGACGCCGCGCGCCGCAAGCAGCAGCAGCGGCCCGACGACCACTGCGAAATAGCGCACCGTCCAGGACGGCGAGATCTGCGACGAGAGCCAGGCGACCACGATCGTCACGCCCGCCGTCCAGGCGAGTGCGAGCACGACGGTTCGCTCGGCGCTCGCCCGGCCGCGGACGAGCGCGCCGAGGCCGACCCCGCCGGCGAGCGCGAGGGCAACGAACGGGCCGTCGCCCGAGAGCACGGCGTTCGGGGAGACGACGAGGTCGCGCCACGACGGCACGGACGCCCACGGGGCTCCGGTGTGACGCACCTGGAAGAAGAGCGACGGCAGCCACGGCAGGTAGAGAAGCGCAACCGACGCCGCGACGATCGCGAACGCCTTGAGCTGCTCGCGGACGACGACAAGCGTCGCCACCGCCAGCCCGACGCACAGGAACAGCGCCCAGTTGTGCGTGTACACCATCAGAGCGAGGCCGACGACGAGCAGCGGCGCGTAGGCGCGGCGGCCGCGCACGATCGCCTCCACGTAGGCGAAGCTGACGACGAGCGAGAGGAACGCCTCGAGCTCGTACATCCGCGTCTCCTGCGCGTAGTACGTCAGGTAGGGGTTGAGCGCCGCGAGCAGCGCGCAGCAGAGGCCGGTCGTCCGGTCGAACGCCGCTCGGCCGATTGCGTACGCGAGCGGCACGCACGCGACGCCGAAGACGAGCGAGAGCGCGTGCGTCGCACGCTCGCCGTCTCCGAACCAGCTGATCCAGACGCGCAGCAAGAGGTAGTACGCAGGCGGCGAGCCGTCGTGCCTCAGCACGTGCAGCAGCGACGACCACGGATGGTGCGCGATCCCGACCGACAGCCCCTCGTCGATCCAGAAGCCGGCGTTGAGCTGACGCGACCGGATGTACAGCGTGAGCACGGACAGCACCGCGAGCGCGACGGGAACGGCGAACGGCGCTGCGACCAGGTCGTCCAGACGAAGCGCGCGAACGCGCGCTGCGGCCGCGGTCACCGCCGCCGCCAGGGCGTGCGCGTGAAGAGCAGCGCGAGTCCGACGATCGTGATCGGCACGAACAGGACGAACCGCAGGACGAGCAGGTAGCCGAGCGCCGGCAGGTGCAGCGAGTCGAGCGCCACCAGGACCGCGGCGTCGAACGTCCCGATGTAGCCGGGAGCAGCGGGCACCAGCGCCGACAGATTCGTCAGCGCGACGACGTAGAGCGCACCGGTGACGCCGAGCGAGACGCCCGTCGCGTCGCCGACGGTGAGGTACACCGTCGCCTCGACGAGCCAGATCACGAGCGACAGCCCGAAGAGCGCCAGCCCCCGGCGCCCGGCGAGCTGCCGGGTGGCGACGGCGGCCGGGCGGATCCACTCGCGGGCGGCCAGCAGCCGCGCGTTCGCGGGCGCGAGGCGCCACAGCACCGCCACGATCGCGGCGACGCCGGCCCCGGCGCCGACGACGTAGGGCAACGGGCCGAAGCCGAGCCCGCGCTCGGCGACGACGAACGCGAAGATCGATGCCAGCGCGAGCGCATCCAGCACCCGCTCGGCGATCACCGTCCCCAGCACGACCCGCCGCGGGCCGCCGAGGAGCATCACGCGCATCAGGTCGCCCGCGCGGGCGGGGAGCGTGTTGTTGCCCATGTAGCCGACGGCCGTCAGCCGGTAGCTCTCCCTGCGGCCGCGCTCGACGCGGGAGCCGACGAGCAGCCCGTGCCAGCGCTCGCCCCGCAGCACCGAGGCGCCCGCGTAGAGGGCGAGCGCGCCGCCGAGCCAGCCGAGCGCGCCGAGGTCGAGCGGGATGTGCGGGGCCCGCTGCCGCGTCGCCCACCAGACGATCCCGCCCAGCGCGGCGAGCGAGACGGCAGCGTGCAGCAGGCCGATGCGCGGCCTCCGTACGACGTCGACGCTGGACACGGCGCGAACCTACCGAATCGTCGGTTGCAGGCTCGCAACCGCCCGTCGCCCGTCACGGTCGTAGACGAGGTCGACGGTGTCGTGCCGCCGGTACGTCCCGGCGACGCCGAGGAACAGCGACAGCCACCGCCAGAAGCCGAGGCGGCCCTCCTGCGCGAGCTCGTCCCGGAAGACGAGCGTCCGCCCCACGAGGTCGAAGTCGACGCCGAGGCGCTTCGGCACGCCGTTCACGTACACCTCGAACGTCGAGCCGACGTCGTCCGGCAGGTCAACCTGACTGCGCGGTTCCACCTCTATACGATGCCACTCGGCGTGCGCCGGATCGCCCTTGCCACACTCGCAACGAGCGCGGTGGCGCTGATCATCAGCGCTGCCGCCCTTGCAGGCAACGGCGGATTCCTGCCCGGCGAGGCACATTCCCCGAACGCTCACCGCATTCACGACGCGTTCATCTTCGTCTCGATCTTCACCGGTGCGGTCTTCGTCATCGTCGAGGGCGCGCTCATCCTCTTCATCGTCAAATACCGGCGCGGTAAACGCCCCCGCGCGGCCGAGGGACCGCAGATCCACGGTGCGTCGCAGCTCGAGGTCGCCTGGACGGTGGTCCCGGTGCTGATCCTGGCGGCGATCGGGGCGTTCGTCTTCTACAAGCTCCCGGGCATCGCCGACGCCCCGAAGGCCTCGGCGGCCGACTCGACGACGATCACGATCGAAGGCCACCAGTACTACTGGCTGTTCAAGTATCCGAACGGCGCCGTCTCGATCGACGAGATGGTGGCGCCCGCCGACGAGGTCGTGCACGAGAACGTGGTCGGCATGGACTACGACGTCAACCACTCCTGGTGGGTGCCGGACTTCGGCGCGAAGTACGACGCGATCCCGGGGCAGGTCAACAAGACCTGGTTCAAGGCTCCCGCCGGCGACTACGTCGCCCGGTGCGCCGAGCTCTGCGGCATCCAGCACGCGCTGATGGACGGCGTCGTGCACGTCGTGCCGCGGGCGCAGTACGACGCGTTCATCGACGCACGCCTGGCGAAGGCGAGCGGGGCCGGGCTCGGCCGGGAGGAGTGGACCGGCGTCTGCCAGAAGTGCCACCGCCTCGACCACACCTACGTCGGCCCGGCGCTCGCCGGCAACCCGCTGCTCGGCGACCGCAAGGGCATCGAGACGCTCCTCCGCAACGGCCAGCGGGCGATGCCGGCCGTCGGCAAGACCTGGAGCGGCGCGCAGATCGACGCGCTCGTCTCGTACACCAAGCAGTACGCGAAGGCGGGTGGCTAGCGGTGGCGGTGAACGTGGAACAGGTTCAGCCGTACCGCGCCGACTGGCGCCGGGGCAAGGTCGCGTCGTGGGTGACGACGGTCGACCACAAGCGCATCGGGATCCTCTATCTCTGGACGACGCTCGCCTTCTTCGCGGTCGGCGGGATCCTCGCGCTGCTGATCCGCAGCCAGCTGGTGGTGCCGAACGAGAGCTTCATCACGAAGGGCTCGTACAACGAAGCGGTCACGATCCACGGGACGACGATGATCTTCCTCGTCCTCGTGCCGATCGCGGCAGCGTTCGGCAACTTCCTGGTGCCGCTGATGATCGGCGCGCGCGACATGGCGTTCCCGCGCCTGAACGCGCTGTCCTACTGGCTGTTCGTGCTGGGCGGCGTCGTGCTGCTGCTCAGCTTCTTCGCGCGCCACGGCGCCGCGCAGGCCGGCTGGACCGCGTACGTCCCACTGTCGACGCTGCACGAGCCGGGCAACGGCCAGGACCTCTGGATCCTCAGCCTCCACATCCTCTCGATCTCCTCGCTCGCGGGTGCGGTCAACTTCGTCACGACGATCCACAACATGCGTGCGCCGGGAATGACCTGGACACGCATTCCGCTCTTCTGCTGGAGCATCCTGACCTACGCCTGGATGCTGATCATCGTGCTGCCGGCGCTGTCCGCCGGACTGACGCTGATGCTGCTAGACCGCCAGGCGGGCACGCACTTCTTCGATCCGGCGCACGGGGGGAGCCCGCTCCTCTACCAGCACGTCTTCTGGTTCTTCGGCCACCCCGAGGTCTACATCATCATCCTCCCGGCGATGGGGATGATCTCGGAGATCATCCCGGTCTTCGCCCGCAAGCCGATCTTCGGCTACAAGGCGGTCGCGTACTCGACGATCGGGATCGCGTTCTTCTCGCTGCTCGTCTGGGCGCACCACATGTTCGCGGTCGGGCTGCCGATCGGGCTGGACATCTTCTTCATGCTCAGCTCGATGGTGATCGCGGTGCCCACCGGCGTGAAGATCCTCAACTGGCTCGCGACCCTCTGGCGCGGCAACATCTCGTTCGACACGCCGATGCTGTGGGCGCTCGGCTTCATCGGGATCTTCACGATCGGCGGCCTGTCGGGGATCTTCCTCGCGGTCTTTCCGATCGACTGGGCGGTCACCGACACGTACTTCGTGGTCGCGCACATGCACTACGTCCTCTTCGGCGGCGCCGTCTTCGGCATGTTCGGCGGCCTCTACTACTGGTGGCCGAAGTTCTTCGGCCGGTGCCTCGACGAGCAGCTCGGCAAGGCCCACTTCTGGCTCGTGTTCATCGGCTTCAACCTCACGTTCTTCCCCCAGCACCTGCTCGGGATGCTGGGGATGCCGCGCCGCGTCTACACGTACCGACAGCACGGGCTCTGGGAGGCCTACAACATGGCCTCGTCGATCGGCTCGTACGTGATGGCGCTCGGCATGCTCGTGTTCGTCTGGAACATCGTCAAGACCTCGCGTTCGGGGAAGCGCGCCGGCAACGACCCGTGGCTCGCCAACACGCTCGAGTGGTACACGACGTCGCCGCCGCCCCCGTGGAACTTCGAGAAGCTGCCCTACGTGACGAGCTCGCGGCCGCTGCGCGACCTGCGCAGGCGCCTCGCGGAGACGCGCGGGTTCTGATGGGTCCCTGGGGCCGCCTCACCGCTCTCGCCGCCGTCGCCGGCACCGGGCTCGCGGTCGTCTCCGGGGCGGCCGGCTGGGGCACCGCCCATCGCGTCCTCGCCGCGGTCGCCCTTCCGCCCCTCGCGGCGCTCGCGGCGATCGCCTGGGTCTCGGCCCGGCGACTGCTCCCGCCGGCGCTGGTCGCGCTCCTCCTCTTCGGGCTCGCCGCGCTGCTGACGGGACCGGTCGTCCACCTCGGACTGGCGTCGCTCGCGCTCGCCGCGACGGTGCTCGTCGCGGCACGGTCGTGGCGCGGCGGCTCGGTGTCGGGCCCGGCGCGTGACTACCTGACGCTGACGAAGCCGCGGATCATGTCGCTGCTCCTCCTGACGGGCGGCGCCGGCGCGTTCGTCGGAGCCGGCGGCACGCCGCGAGCGGGTACGTTCGCGCTCACGATGGCCGGCCTGGCGCTCGCCTGCGGCGGCGCGTCCGCGCTCAACCACTACCTCGACCGCGACATCGACCGGCTGATGGGCTCCCGGACGGAGAGCCGCCCCGTCGCGTCGGGCCGCGTTCCGCCCGACCGCGCGCTCGAGTTCGGACTCGCGCTGAGCGCGTTCTCGTTCGTGCTCCTCGATTCGCTCGTCAACCTCCCCACCGCGCTGCTCGCGCTCGCCGGCAACCTTTTCTACGTCCTCGTCTACACGCGCTGGCTGAAGCGGTCGACGCCGCAGAACATCGTGATCGGAGGCGCCGCCGGGGCGGTGCCTCCGCTCGTCGGCTACGCGGGCGCTTCGAGCGGGCATCTCGGCTGGGCGGCGCTGGCGATGTTCGCGATCGTCTTCATCTGGACGCCGCCGCACTTCTGGGCGCTCGCGCTGATGATCAAGGAGCACTACGCGCGTGCCGGCGTGCCGATGCTGCCCGTCGAGCGTGGCGAGCGGGAGACCGCGAGGCAGATCGTCTGGTACACGCTCGTGCTCGTCGCGGCGACGCTCGCCCCGGTCGCCTTCGGCGTGTTCGGCGTCGCGTATGCGATCGCCGCACTCGTGCTCGGCGCGGTGTTCGCCTGGTATGCCCTCGAGCTGCGCCGTACGCTCGCCAGGCGCTCCGCGGCGCGTCTCTTCCACTACTCACTCCTCTACCTCGCGCTGCTCTTCGTCGCGATGGCGCTGGACACGGTGATCTAGATGACCGAGCCGACGATGCACGACCTCGCCGACCCGGACGCCGAGCTCGCCCGCAAGAACATGCAGTGGGGCTGGGCGCTCTTCGGGCTGTTCTTGCTCCTGTTCGGCGGCACGGTCGGAGTCGCGTTCGCCTACCTCTGGCTGAGCTAGGCATCTGGATCACGGCGCTCGACGTCGCCGCACCCGCGGGGCGGCGCCTCGCCGTGAAGGATCTGTTCGACACGGCCGGCGTGCGGACGACCTACGGCTCCGCCGTGTTCTCGGATCACGTGCCGGCGACGAGCGCGGACGCGGTGGCCTCGCTCGAGGCCGCGGGCTGGGTCTCGGTCGGCAAGGCGAACCTGCACGAGTTCGCGTACGGCGTCACCTCGCAGAACCTCCACTACGGGGTCGTCCCGAACCCGCGGGCACCCGGCCGGACTGCCGGAGGCTCGAGCGGCGGCTCGGCGGCTGCGCTCGCGGCGGGCCTCGCCGACGGCGCTCTCGGCTCGGACACCGGCGGGTCGATCCGGATCCCGGCGGCGTGCTGCGGGATCACGGGCTTCAAGCCGTCGTTCGGACTCGTCTCGGCGAGCGGGGTCTTTCCACTCGCTCCCAGCTACGACCACGTCGGGCCGATGGCGCGCGACGTCGAAGGCTGTGTCGAGCTGATGCGCGCGCTTGCGCCGGAGCTCGAGGTCGTCTCGCTCGACTCGTTGACGGAGCTGACTGTGGGTATCGCGTGGGCCGACGCCTGCGCGCCGCTCGTGCGAGAGCGCGTGCTCGAAGCGGCTGCCTGCTTCGGCGGCGCGGAGACGATCGACTTCCCGAACGGTGACGGGACGCAGCCGCTGTTCATGCGCGAGGTCGCGGACGTCCACCGCGAGCTCTACGCGGAGTCCTCGGAGCTCTACGGCGAGAACATCCGTCCGAAGATCGAGCGCTGCCTCGACGTCGGCGACGGCGAGGCCGCCGACGCGACTCGTGCACGCGAGTTGCTCCGCGAGCGCGCGGACGAGGCGCTCGGCGCGCTCAACCTGCTGCTCGTGCCGACGCTGGCGTTCGTGGCCCCGCCCGCGAACGTCGACGAGATCGGCGAGCGAGCGTCGTTCGTCCAGTTCACGTACCCGTTCAACGCGCTCGGGTGGCCGTCGCTCGCGCTCCCGGCCGGCGACGCGGAAGACGGCCTGCCGGCGTCGGTGCAGATCGTCGGCCGTCCGGGCGACGACGCGCTCGTCCTGGGTGCGGGGCTGGCGCTGGAGGCCCGGCTTGCACGCTGACGTGGTGTTCGCGCACCTCCTCGCCGACGCCGCCGACGCGGTCACGCTCGCGCGTTTCGGAGCGCTCGACCTTCGCGTCGAGACGAAGCCCGACCTCTCGCCCGTGTCGGAGGCCGACCGCGACGCGGAGGAGGCGGTGCGGGCGGCCGTCGCCTCGTCCGGGCGCGGCGAAGGCGTGCTCGGCGAGGAGTTCGGCGACGACGGCGGCGATGCGAAGTGGATCGTCGATCCGATCGACGGGACGACGTCGTACGTTCGCGGCATCCCCGTGTGGGCGACGCTGCTCGCCCTCGAGCGCGACGGGATGCTGTCGACGGCGCTCGTGTCGGCGCCGGCGCTGCGTCGGCGGTGGTGGGCGCAGCGCGGCGAAGGGGCCTACGTCGACGGGGCCGGCTGTCGCGTCTCGTCCGTGGGGCGGCTGGAGGACGCGGTCGTGTCGTGCACCTCGCAGCGGAGGATGCCGGCCGGCTGGCGGACGATCGTCGAGCGGGCGTGGTCGAATCGAGGGTTCGGCGACTTCTGGCAGTACTGCCTCGTCGCCGAGGGCGTGATGGACGTCGGCTCGGACAGCGTCGTGCACGTGTGGGACTACGCTGCGGTGCAGCTGCTCGTCGAGGAGGCAGGCGGCCGCTGCACGACGTTCGCCGGCGGCGAGCCCGAAGACGGTGCGAGCTTCGTCGCCACCAACGGCCTCCTCCACGACGAGGTGGCCGGACTGCTTTCGGTCTGACCGCGGTCAGACCGGCGTCAGACCGCGACGCCGCCGCGGATCGGGCTCCTCGACGAACGCTCTGAGACGAGCGCGTGCCACCTCTAGCCTAGGACCGAAGAGGCCGAGCAGCTCCGCTTCGTCGACGATCGGGTCTGCCGGGAGCACGCCCACGGCGCTGCCGTAGCTGCACCACGGCCAGTCCTCCGGTGCGGCCACGAGGCTGGCTCGTGGCGCGTTGCGGGCGATGTAGCGGATCGTCTCGAGAAGGTGCGTATCGCCCTCGATCATCGAGTCGTGGAATCGCCGCTGCCACAGCGCGCCTCGACGGTCGTGCCGACAGTTGTAGTCCTTCGCGTAGAGGCTGTTGAGACGCTGGAAGCCCCTGCTCAGCGACTCCTTCTTCAGCCGCAGCAGAAGGTGGTAGTGCGTCGTCATCAGCGAGTAGGTGAGGATCGACCACTCGCTCAGAACCGACTGTTGGCCCAGCCGGCGCAGGAAGGTGAGGCGATCGACGTCGTCGCGAAAGAGGCTGAGTCCATGGACCGCCTTGGCGTTGACGTGGTAGAGCGCACCGGCAACCTCGATTCGCGGCGGGGCCATGAACGCACCATGCCTGCGCGGCGTGCAGCCCACCGGCCGCGTCACACACTTGTGGCCGAGTCGGCACGAATCCGTGTGTCAGACGTCAGTCTGACCGCGGTCAGACCGGGCTAGAAGGTTAGGTGCCGGCCGCCGCCAGTACTGCCGACTCGTAGATCGGATCGCGGGAGAACTTGTCGAGCTGCGCGCTCAACAGGTCGCTCGGGCTGGGGGCTTCTCCTCTCGGCGGCCGGACCTCCTCCCCGCCCAGGCGGACGGCCAGCGCCGCCGCCGGGGCGACGGCGAGCAGCGACCGGTCGAGGCGCGCGTTCAGCCACCCGCGCAGCAGCTCCGCCTCCGCACGCGGGCCGCGGATCCGGATCTCCTGCTCCCGGATGCCCGGCCAGTAGTCGGCCAGCTCACGCCGCCAGTCCTCCGTGCGCGCCCACGCGATGTCCGACACCGCGGTGCGCCCGAACAGGCCGCCGAGCTCGTCGTACCGCAACGCGTCCCATTCGCTCGAGTCGACGACCAGGCGGTCGACGATGTCGACGAGCTGCTCGAACGGCCCGCGTCCGAAGGGCGGCTCACCACGCCAGCGACAGAACACCGGCAGGTCGGAGATCAACAACGGCAGCACGATCGACGCCGGCGCCTCGGTGCGGTCGCCGCGAAGCGTCAGCTCGATCACCTCGCCGCAGATCGCCCGGTCGGCGACCGGGAAGCAGCGGATCGAGAGGCGCGCGTCGAGCCCGTCCTCGGCGTCCGGCTCCGGCAGCAGCAGGAGCGTCCGCGACGGATGGCGCTCCGCCATGCCGGCCAGCGTCTCCTCCGCCTGATCCTTCCACACCGGCGGCACCCAGGCGATGTGCGTCATCACGGACGTCCGCAGGTTCGGCTGCGTCGAATCGGCCGACGAGGTGTCGCGCAGGCGGGCGAGCTCCCGCTCGATCTCGGCGATCGTGGCGTTCTCGCCCGTCCAGTCGACCTCGATCAGCGGCCGCGGCGTCGTCACCGTCAGTGCCGCCGCCAGGAACGGCCGTCCCGATGCAGCAGCTCGTCCGACGACGCCGGGCCCCACGAGCCGGCCGGGTAGTTCGGGAACGACGGCCGGTCGCGCTGCCAGAAGGCGATGATCGCGTCGACGAGCGCCCACTGCTCCTCGATCTCGTCCGACCGCGTGAACAGCGTCGCGTCGCCGAGCATCGCGTCGAGGATGAGCCGCTCGTACGCGTCCGGCAGCCCCTCGCGGAACGCGCCGCCGTAGAGGAAGTCCATGTGGACGGTCCGAATCGCCATTCCCTGCCCCGGCACCTTCGCGCCGACCGCGAGCGAGACGCCCTCGTTCGGCTGCACGTGGATCAAGAGCACGTTCGGGCGCAGCGCCTCCGCCGTGCCGTCCTCGAACGGTGGGTGCGGCGCGCGCTTGAACTGGATGGCGATCGTGGTCTCTCGCCGCGCGAGCCGCTTGCCCATGCGCACGTAGAAGGGCGTGTCCGCCCAGCGCCAGTTGTCGACGTAGAGCTTCGCGGCGACGAACGTGTCCGTCATCGAGTTCGGGGCGACGCCGTCCTCCTCGCGATACGCGACCACCTCTTCGCCCTCCACGAAGCCGCGCCCGTACTGCCCGCGGACGACGTGCTTCGGGCCCGGCGTGTGGATCGCCTTCAGCACCTTCACCTTCTCGTTCCGCACCGAGTCCGCGGTGAAGTCGATCGGCGGCTCCATCGCCGTGATCGCGATCAGCTGCAGCAGGTGGTTCTGGAAGATGTCGCGGATGGCGCCGGCCTGCTCGTAGTACCCGGCGCGGCCCTCGATCCCGATCGACTCCGCGACCGTGATCTGCACGTGGTCGATGAACTGGCGGTTCCAGATCGGCTCGAAGATGCCGTTCGAGAACCGCAGCGCCAGCATGTTCTGGACCGTCTCCTTGCCGAGGTAGTGGTCGATCCGGAAGACCTCGCGCTCCGTGAAGTGCTTCTGGATCTCGGCAGTCAGGACCTTCGCCGACGCGAGATCGTGGCCGAACGGCTTCTCGATGATCAACCGCAGCCAGCCCTCGGCGCCACGGCGCTGCGCGATCTCAGCGACGAGCGTGCCGATGGCGCTCGGCGGCACCGCGAAGTAGTAGACGCGGTTGCCCATCGTTCCGAGCGTGGAGTCGAGCTCGTTGAGCGTGTCGCGCAGCTTGTCCTCGCCGTGCTCGTCGGCGAAGTCGAGCGTGACGTACCGCATCGCCTTGGCGAGCTCTGCCCACACGTCTTCCTTGAACGGGTCGCGCGCGTGCTCGGTCACCGCCTGCTTCATCCGCTCGCAGAAAGCGTCGTCGTCCTCCTCGCTGCGCGCGGCTCCGACGATCCCGAACTTCTCCGGGAGCAGACCGCGGAACGCGAGCGAGTACAGGGCCGGCATCAGCTTCTTCGACGTCAGATCGCCGGAGGCGCCGAAGATGACGAGCAGGCACGGATCGGGTCTGCGGCGCAGGCGCAACCCGTCGAGCAGCGGGTTCGGCGCCTCCTCTTCGTGCAGCAGCGTGGAGGTCACCCGCGCACCTCGCTCATGCGGCCTGGAGCGCGCCGCGCTTCGCGCGGATGCTCTCGAGGATCAGCTCGAACGAGTCGCTGAACTTCTGCACGCCCTCTGCCTCGAGCGTCGCCGCGACGTCGTCGTAGTCGACTCCGGCCGCGGCGAGATCGTCGAGCAGCTTGCGCGCCTCGTGGACGCCCTCCAGCACGGTGTCGCCCGCGACGCGTCCGTGATCCTGAAAGGCCTCGACCGTCTCGAGCGGCATCGTGTTCACCGTGTCCGGACCGATCAGATCCTCGACGTACATCACGTCGTTGTACGCCGGATTCTTGGTCGACGTCGACGCCCACAGGCAGCGCTGCGGGCGTGCGCCCTTGCCGGCGAGGAACTCCCAGCGGGGGCCCGAGAACGCCTGCAGGAAGTGCTGATACGCGAGCTTCGCGTTCGCGACCGCGAGCTTGCCCTGGAGGTCCTGCCGGCCGAGCGGCTCCAGACGCTTGTCGGCCTCGGTGTCCACACGCGAGACGAAGAACGAGGCGACCGACACGACCTTCGACGGATCGCCGCCGCCCGCGACGAGCCGCTCGAGCCCGCGCAGATACGCCTCGACGACCGCCTCGTAGCGCGGCAGCCCGAAGATCAGCGTGATGTTGATCGAGGTGCCGTGGGCGATGCAGTCCTCGATCGCCGGCAGTCCCGGCTCCGTCGCGGGAATCTTGACGTAGAGGTTCGGCCGCTCGACGGACGTCGCGATCCAACGCGCCTGCTCGAACGACTTCGCCGTGTCGTACGCGATGCCGGGCTCGACCTCCATCGAGACGAACCCGTCCACGCCGCCGCTCGCGTCGAACGCAGGCCGCAGGACGTCGCAGGCGTCGCGGATGTCGTCGAGCGACAGCGAGAAGAAGATCCGCGTCGGGTCGTCCTCCTGCTCGAGCAGCTGCGTGAGCTGCTCGTCGTACGCGTCGCCCTCCGAGAGCGCCTTCTGGAAGATCGTCGGGTTCGAGGTGACACCGGTGACGGCGTCCTCCTCCATCATCCGCGCGAGACCGCCCGAGTGGACGAGGTCGCGCGACAGCGTGTCGAACCAGACCGACTGTCCGTGCTCGGTCAGCTCATGCAGACGTGACTTGGCCATGTGCCATCTCCTTCTCGATGGCCGCGCGGCGGGCTACGCCACCCGTTGCAGAAGCGCAGATGCCCGCGCGGCGACATTGTCGACGTTGAATCCGAACTCGGCGAGCACCGTGCCGCCGGGGGCCGACGCACCGAAGTGCTCGATCGAGATCGAATCGCCGTGATCTCCGACCCACTCGCGCCAGCCGAGCGCGACGCCGGCCTCGATCGACAGCCTCGCGGTCACGTCGGGCGGCAGCACATCGTCCCGGTAGTCGTCGGGCTGCTCGGCGAACAGCTCCCAGCACGGCATCGAGACGACGCGGACGACCGTGCCGTCCTCGGCCAGCCGGCGACCCGCGTCGAGCGCGAGCGAGAGCTCGCTGCCGGTGGCGATCAGGATCAGCTCGGGCGACTCGCCCGACTCCCAGAGCGTGTAGGCGCCGCGCTCCAGTCCGGAGGCGGGCGCCAGCTCCGATCGGTCGAGCGTCGGCACCTTCTGCCGCGTCAGCGACAGGGCGACGGGCCCGTCCGCACGGTCGAGGGCGACCTTCCAGGCGTAGGCCGTCTCGTTGGCGTCGCCGGGGCGGATGAACCAGAGATTCGGGATCGCCCGCAGCGCGGCGTACGTCTCCACCGGCTGGTGAGTCGGGCCGTCCTCGCCGAGGCCGACCGAGTCGTGCGTCCACGCCCAGACGACCGGCAGCCCCATCAGCGCCGACAGGCGCACCGAGGGACGCATGTAGTCGCTGAACATCAAGAAGGTCGACCCGTACGGCTTCACGCAGCCCCCGTGCGCCGCGATCCCGTTCACGATCGCGCCCATCGCGTGCTCGCGGATACCGAATGGGATGTTGCGTCCCGCCCAGCGCGCCGAGAACAGGCCGCCTCCCTCGAACTCCGTGTACGTCGACTCGACGAGGTCCCCGGCGCCGCCGATCATCGTCGGCGCCGCGCCTGCGAACGCCTGCATGACCGTCTTCCCGGCCGCCCGCGTCGCGAGCTCCTCGCCGGCCTCGAACACCGGCAGCTCCCAGTCGCCGACCCGTCCCGCCCAGGCGGCGTCCCACTGCTCGCGGTCGCGCGGGAACGACTCCGACCACGCGTCGAACACGCCGTTCCACTCCGACTCGAGCGTCGCACCGCGCTCACGCCCGTTCATGTGCGCGTAGACCTCGTCGGGCACGTGGAAGGACTGCTCGGGATCGAAGCCGAGCGCCTGCTTGGCCGCGGCCACCTCCTCGGCGCCGAGCGGCGAGCCGTGCGCCTTCGCCGTATCGACCGCATGCGGGGCGCCGTACGCGATGTGGCTCCGGACGACGATCAGCGACGGACGCGCTGTCTCTGCCTCGGCGGCCGCGATCGCGGTGCGGAGCGCGGCGAGGTCGTTGACGTCCGATACGTGCTGCACGTGCCAGCCGAGCGCCTCGAAGCGTGCGCCGCGATCCTCGGTGAACGAGATCGAAGTCGTCCCGTCGATCGTGATGTGGTTGTCGTCGTAGAAGTAGACGAGCTTGCCGAGACCGTTCGTGCCGGCGAGCGACGCGGCCTCGTACGAGACGCCCTCCATGAGGTCGCCGTCCGAGCAGATCACGAAGGCACGGTGGTCGACGATCTCGTGATGCGGCCGGTTGAAGGTCTGCGCGAGGAAGCGCTCCGCGAAGCCCATCCCGACGCCGTTGCCGACGCCCTGGCCGAGCGGCCCGGTCGTCACCTCGACGCCCGGCGTATGCCCGCGCTCGGGGTGGCCCGGCGTGGCGGACTGCCACTGGCGGAACCGCTGCAACTGCTCCATCGGCAAGTCGTAACCCGTGAGGTGAAGAGCCGTGTACTGCAGGACGCACGCGTGCCCCGCGCTCAACACGAACCGGTCGCGGTTCGGCCAGTCGGGGTTCGCCGGGTTGTGACGCATTACCTCGCGGTACAACAGGTACGCGAGCGGCGCGAGCGCCATCGCGGTGCCGGGGTGGCCCGCATTCGCCTTCTGCACGGCGTCCATCGACAGCGTGCGGATCGTGTCGATCGAGAGCTGTTCGATGTCCGACTGAGCCACCGGCCCCTCCTCGGGTCGTCGTCCCCGCGACCTTAGCGCCTACGCCACAGATGCCGCGCCGGCTCGAATCTCGTCCTTGAGCGCGTTCTCGACGTCCTCGTCCTGGCCGGTGACGACGGCGCCGATCGTCTCCGTCCCCTTCAGGAATCGGAGCACCGCGTCGCCCTCGGCGAAGTCGCCGTCGACCGTCAGGTCGTCGTGCCCGCTGGGATCGCCGAACAGCCGGAACGAGCGCCCGAACTCCTCGGAGAAGAAGGCCGACACGATGTCGTAGCGCGCGTCCTCGTCCCCGGCCAGGATCCGGCCGAGGGTCGTGCCGTGGTAGGCGGCGTTCGACCAGTGCTCGATGCGCCGGTGGCGGCGATACAGCGGGTCGTAGAACTCGGCGACGTCGCCGATCGCGTACACGCCGGGACGAGCCGTCTCGAAGCGCTCGTCGACCACGACGCCGCTTCGCACCTCGAGGCCCGCGTCGCGGGCGAGCTCGACGTTCGGCTCGACGCCGATCCCGGCGACGACGAGGTCCGCCTCCGGGATCTCGCTGCTCTCGAGGCGAAGGTCGACACCGTGGGCGCGGTAGATCTGGTGGAGCGCCTCGGACAGCGGCGGCGCCTGCAGCGGCGCGAAGACCATCGGCTCGCGGACGATCTGGACGACCTGCACACCGAGTTGGGTCAGCGAGGCGGTCACCTCGCAGCCGATGAAGCCGCCGCCGACGACCACGGCCGTCCGCGCCGTCTCGGCGCGGCGCCGAAGCTCGAGGGAGTCGTCGAGCGTGCGGAGTGCAAGCGCGTCGCCGAGGTGGCGCGGGCGGGCGCCGGTCGCGATCACGATGCGATCGGCCTCGACCTCGTCGAGCGACGACACGCTCTCGCCGGTTCGCAGGTCGACCCCGTGCTCCGCGTACCACTCGCGCGGATGGACGAGCGCGTCCTTCGGCTCCGCCTCGCCGCGCAGCAAGCGCTTCGAGAGCGGCGGGCGATGGTACGGCCCGTGCGGATCCTGCGACCAGACGACGATCTCCTCGGTGCCGCCCGCCTCGCGGTAGCCCTCGATGCACTTGGCGGCCGACAGACCGCCGCCGACGATTCCGATCACGGTGCCTCCTCGCTGCCGGACACGTCGCGTCTCGGAGTGGCGAGCAGCTCGTCGACGAGCTGCTGCAGCCGGTCCGCGGCGCGCTGGACGATGTCAAGGTAACGCTGTTGCTTGGGGCTGAGCGGACCTTGGTCGCCGTCGCGCAGCAGCCCGACGAAGCCCGACATCGAGGTCAGGGGCGTGCGCAGGTCGTGCCCGATCGCCGCGATCCGCTCGTCGACGCTCCGATCGTGATCCCGCTCGCGCGTCAGCTCGCGCAGCGTCCAGGCGCGCCCCGGCGCCTGGTCCGGCGAGGAGGCGTCGAGGCGAAACGCCCGTCCGCCCGCCGCGTCCTCGAACTCGACGGCGCCGGCCTCGTGGCGCAACCGGCCGACAGCGGCCGTGAAGGCATACGGCTCGCCGGTGGCGTCGGCGAGCTCGAGCAGCGCCTCGGTGAACGGCCGATCGAGCTGTAGCCCGAGCAGCTCCGCCGCCTCCCGAAACACCCGGTTCGCGAGGAGCACACGGTCCTCGGCGTCGGCGAGGAGGAGCCCGTCCGCGGCGCCGTCGAGCAGGATGCGCAGGGTCTCGGCCTCGGTGAGCTGCGCCACGTCCGGATACTTTCACCATCGTGGCCGTGCTAATCGCCTCTGCGCTTCGCAAGGAGTTCTCCGGAGAGCCGCTGTTCGACGGCGTCTCGTTCAAGGTCGAGCGCCGCGACCGCCTGGCGCTCGCCGGCCCGAACGGCTCCGGCAAGACGACGCTCCTGCGGGCGATCGCCGGCGAGACGTCCTTGCAGGGCGGCGAGCTCGCGCTCGAGAAGGGCACGCGCATCGCCCTGCACGACCAGCGGCCGCCCGCACTCGGGCGCAGGCCGCTGCGCGAGTACGTGCTCGCAGGCACCGCCGATCTGGCCGCCGTGGAGGAGGAGCTGCGCACGCTCGAGCGCGGGATGGCGGACGGCGCCCACGATGCCGCGACGCTCCGCCGGTACGCCTCTGCACAGGCTCGGCTCGAGCACGCCGGCGGCTACGACTGGCGGGACCGGGCCGCATCGGTCGTGCGCGGTCTCGGGTTCACCGACGCCGACCTCGACCGGCCGCTGCACACGTTCTCGGGCGGAGAGCTGACGCGCGCCTCGCTCGCGCGCGCACTCGCAGCGCAACCCGACCTGCTTCTCCTCGACGAACCGACGAACCATCTCGACATCGAGTCGCTCGAATGGCTCGAGCAGATGCTGCGCACCATCGACGCCGCCGTGATCCTCGTCGCGCACGACCGCTGGTTCCTCGAGGCCGTGACGACGGCGGTCCTCGAGCTCGACCAGGGACGGTCGACGTTCTTCCCCGGCGCGTGGCACGTGTGGCGGCACGAACAGGCGGCGCGGGCGATCCACCAGCAGAAGCAGGCCGAGCGCCAGGCCGAGCAGATCGCGCGACTCGAGCGATTCGTCGAACGGTTCCGCTACAAGGCGTCGAAGGCGCGGCAGGCGCAGTCGAAGCTGAAGCAGCTCGACCGGATCAAGGCGGACCGGATCGAGGCGCCCGACGCGCGCCGGCGCACGCTCGGCTTCGAGTTCCTCAAGCCGCCGCGGTCGGGACGCGACGTCGTGGTGGCGGAGGGGCTCGCGGTCGCGGCCGGCGACAAGGCGCTGGTCGACGACGCGACGTTCGCGATCGAGCGTGGCGAGCACGTGGCGCTCGTCGGCCCGAACGGCTCCGGGAAGACGACCTTGCTCGAGACGATCCTGGGCCTGCGCGAGCCTGCCGCCGGACGGGTGCGGCTCGGCCACGGCGTCGTCCCCGCCTACTTCTCGCAGCACGAGGCGGAGCTCGACGAGCGTGGATCGGTGCTCGACGCCGCAGTCGCCGGGACCGGCCTGCGCCGCCCGGAGGCGCAGTCGCTGCTCGGGCGCTTTCTCTTCTCGGGTTGGGACGACCACGAGAAGCCGGTGGTGGCGCTGTCCGGCGGCGAGCGCAGACGCCTCGCGCTTGCGATCGTCGTCGCCTCGGGCGCGAACTTCCTCGTGCTCGACGAGCCGACCAACCACCTCGATCTGGAGTCGCGCGAGTCGCTCGAAGCCGCGCTCGAGGCGTTTCCGGGCACCGTGCTCCTGGTCTCGCACGACCGCGCCCTGCTCGACGCGGTCGCGGGACGGCTGCTCGCGATCGAGGAACGCAGCATCGCGTCGTACACCGGCGGCTTCGCCGACTACGCGAAGGCGCAGACCGAGGAGACGCCGGAACCGGCGCCGCCGCCCAAGCCGAAGCGCGTGCGGACGCCCCGCCCCGCGAAGCAGCAGCCGTCGGCACTCGAGCTCGTCGAGGCGGAGGTCGCCCGCGCGGAGGAACGCATCGCGGAGCTCGAGCGCAAGCTCGCCGCCGACTGGTCGGACCTCGGGCTGCTGACCGCGCACCGCGAGGCGCGCGCGGATCTCGAAGCGCTACTCAAGCGCTGGGAAGCGCTGTTCGAAGAGAGCGGATCGACCGCTCGTTGATCGGGTCGAGGACGAGGATCGCCTCGTCGACGCCCGCGGCCGCGAACGACGGCAGCTCGTCCGCGAGCTGCTCCGGGCGAAGCGGCGGTGTACCGGGCGCGTGCGACCGCTCGCCGCTGCCGCCGTCGAGCTGCACGAGGAGGCAGGCGCTCCGCGTGAGCGTCCTCGGGTCGCGCGCGGCGCGCTCGCAGGCGGCGTCGATGCGTACGTTCAGCGCGGCGAAGCCCTCGGGCCGGTTGCCGAAGCGGTCGAACCAGGCGTTCCAGGCGTCGACGTGGGGAAGCGTCGCCGCGAGCAGTCGCTCTCCGTCGCCGCCGACCATGAGCGGCGGCCGGCGCGCGGGCGGCGGCAGCAGGACGGCGTCCTCGACCGTGTGGTAGCGCCCGTGCAGCGTGACGCGCTCGCCGGCGAGCAGGCCGCAGATGATCGCGAACGCCTCCTCGAAGCGGCTGACCCGCCGGTCGTACGGCAGGCCGAAGGCGCGGAACTCCGCCTCGTTCCAGCCGGCTCCGACCGCGACCCGCAGACGCCCGCCGCTCACTTCGTCGACGGCGGCGGCGGCGCGGGCGAGCAGACCCGGATCGCGGAAGGCAGTGCAGGCGACGAGCGGGCCGAGCTCGACCCGTCGGGTGACGGCGGCGAGAGCGGCGAGCAGGCTCCAGCAGTCCCACGGCCCACGCTCCGGCCGGCTGTCGCCGCGGTACAGCAGGTGGTCTCCGACCCAGATCGAGTCGAACCCCTCCTCTTCGGCCGCGCGTGCCATCGCCGCGTACTCGGGCCAGCGCACGTCGCGCTCGACCTCGGGGAGCTGAACGCCGATCCTCACGCCCAGAAGGCCGCGAACGCGTCGGGGTCGGTCGGCAGTGCGGTGACGTCGAGCCAGACGCCGTCGCGGTGCCCAATCAGGAGCACCTGGTCGATGTCGAGCTCCCGGCCGAGGCGCTCGCCGCGGGCACGGTACACGGCGACCGCGTGCGCGTCGTCGGCGACCGCCCAGCGGAGCTCGCTCAGGTAGGTGCCGCCGGTGAGGCGCCTCGTGTCGCGGAAGAGCTCGAAGATCCGTTCTCGGCCGCGGTACTCCTGCGCGACCTGGACCGATCCGGGGACGCGCCAGACCGCGTGCTCGTCGATCACCTCGAACAGCGCGCGTGGATCGGCGCCGCTGAAGGCGGCGAAGACCCGGTGGATCCCCCCGAGCGCGTCTATTGCTCGAGCGGCGCCATCGTCAGCCCGTACCCCTCGAGCTGCGAGTGGTAGAGCTCGGCCAGCTCGCGGTGGCCGGACCACACGATCGCCTGCCCCGTCGAGTGGATGCGGTTCGCGAGCGCCATGCCCCGGTCGTAGTCGACTCCCGGGATGGTCTGGGCGAGCGCGAAGGCGACGCCCTCGAACGTGTTGTGGTCGTCGTTCAGCACGACCACGCGCCAGGCTGCGCCGAGCCCCGTTCCGTCGTCGAGGCGGGTGCGCTCCCTGGGCGGTGTGAACGTCTGGCTCATTTCTCGAATGTAGCGATCACGGCCTCCGCGATCACGCGAAGCGGCCTGCCGGTCGCCTGGCTGGCGTTGCGGAGCCGGGTGAAGGCGACGGCCTCGGTCAGGCCTTCGGCGTCCATCAGGATCCCCTTCGCGCGCTCGATCACCTTGCGGGCCGCGAGCGCGTCGGAGAGCGACTCGGCCTGCTCACGGACCTCCTGGAGCTCGGCGTGGCGCGCGCGGGCGGCTGTGATCGCCGGTACGAGATCCTGCTCGCGGAACGGCTTGACGAGATAGCCGAAGACTCCCGCCTCGACGGCACGGCCGACGAGCTCGTCCTGCCCGTACGCCGTGAGCATGACGATCGGGATCGCGCGCTCGGCCAGGATGCGCTTCGCAGCCTCGATTCCGTCGAGCCGCGGCATCTTCACGTCGAGCACCGCGAGCTCGGGCTCGTGCTCGCGCGCGAGCGAGACCGCCTCTTCCCCGTCGCGCGCCTCGGCGACGACCTCGTGCCCCGCGCGCTCGAGCAGGTCGCGCAGGTCGAGCCTGATGATCGTCTCGTCCTCGGCGATCAGGATCCGCACGCCGATAGGTTCGCACGTCACTCAAGGCCCGAGTCGCCCAGGCGTCACGATCACGTCACACCTCGCGGCCGGCTGGGGCGTGGTCGTCGGGGACACGGCCGGTGGCAGCCACCCGCAAGGAAGCGTCACGGATGCGCGCCAAGGGCGAGACGTTCGGTGAACAGGTGGTCGGTCGGGCGTACGCTGACGCTGGATCACGGTTAGCTCGCCGTGGGCGCCCGGCCGTGATCCGTGATCGCGACTGCGGCGGGGCGATTCGGCCGCCCGCGGACCGGGCCCACCCCGCCGGTCGCCCCGATTCCTCCGCCAGTGACCGGCTCCGCCCGCGGACCGGCGCGCCTGCCCGCCGCTGCGCTGCGCTGCCCGCAGACGTCGCAGGGTCACGCGAAGCTCGCCTTGACGGCGAGCGTCTGCGCGAGCATCCAGGGCGTTCCGTCGGGGTCGTAGAAGGTCGACAGCCTGACCATGCCCGGGATCTCGTGCCAGTCCTCGACGTTCACGTCGTGCTCGCGCAGATGCGAGATCGCCGCGTCGATGTCCTGCACGCCGAAGGTCGGGGTCACGTTGCCGGGCGTGACCGACTCGGTCTGACCGAGCCCGACGTTGAACGAGAAGGGCGTCTTCAGCTCGCACCAGCCGTACTCGGCGAGCTCGTACTCGAGCTCGAACCCGAGCACGTGGCGGTATCGCGACCCTGGGCGAGGAGCGGCGCTTCTCCGAGTTGCGCGCCGGGCTCCCCGGCGTGACTCCGCGCGCGCTCGCACTCGCGCTGCAGGAGCTCGAGGAGGCCCGCCTCGTCCGGCGTGAGGTTCGCGCGACCCGTCCCCCGTCGACCGTCTACCGGCCCACGGCGGCGGGCCGCCGCGTGCAGCGCGCCGTGGTGGCCTAGGCGGGGAACGCGACCTCGGCGCGGGTGCCGTCGCCGCCCGTCAGGTCGAGCGTGCCGCGCAGCTCGTCGCGGACGAGCGCGCGGACGATCGACAGCCCCGTCCCGTCGGCGCCGCCGGCGAACCCCCGGCCGTCGTCCGTGATCGCGAGCACGACGTCGGCGCCACGGCGGGCCAGCTCGACCTTGATGCGCGAGCCCCCGTGCTCGAGCGCGTTCTGCAGCAGCTCGGCGAAGACGAGTGCGAGCGCGGTCGCACGCGTCCCCGGAAGCTCGACCTGCTCGAGCGCGGCCGTCACCTCCTTGCCCGCGCCGACCCCCTGCACGAGCATCGCCCGCAGACGGTCGACGAGATCGGCGAGCGCGACGTCCTCGTCGCGGCGCTCGGTCAGCAGCTCGTGCACCGCGGCGATCGCCAGGATCCGGTTCACCGAGTGCTCCAGGGCCTCGCGCGGGTCGAGCGCCGTCCCGGCGGAGCGGGCCTGCAGCCGCAGCAGCGACGCGACCGTCTGCAGGTTGTTCTTGACCCGATGGTGGATCTCCTGAGCGAGCACGCCGCGGAGCACCGCGCGGCCGTGCTCGAGGGCCACCGCGGCGTGCGAGGCGATCGACGCGAGCAGGTCCCGGTCGGCGTCGGAGAAGGGCGTCGCACGATCGGCGACGAGCTCCCCGATCTGCCGGCCGCGCCAGCGCAGCGGCTGGCGCATCGCGTGCGTCGAGGCCACTCCCTCCGGCCAGGCGATCCGGCCGTCGTCCAGCACGAGCGCCGCGCCGGTCGCGCCGAGCGCCTCCATCGTGGTCGTGACGATCGCCTCGAGCGACTCCTCGAGGTAGAGCGCATTCGAGACCGCCTCCGAGATGCGCGCCAGCGCCTCGAGCTCGTGGACGCGGCGCTGCGCCTCGGCGTAGAGCTTCGCGTGCTCGATCGACTGCGCGACCTGCGCCGCGATCGCGAGCAGCAGCTCGACCTCGTCCTCGACGAACGCGCGCGGCTCGCGCGTGCGCACGTTCAGCGCGCCCTCGAGCGTTCCGTCGCGGGTCAGGATCGGCACGGCGAGGATCGACTCGTACTCGTCCTCGTGCAGGTTCGCGAAGCGCTTGAAGCGCGGATCGAGGTGCGCCTGCGACTCGACCATCACGGGTGCGCGCGCCTCCGCCGCCGCGCCGGTGATCCCTTCGCCGGGGCGCATCCTTGGCCGCCGCGTCAGCTCGTCGATCCGCGAGCCGTGCGTGGCGCGCAGCACGAGCTCGTTTGCGGGCTCGTCGTAGAGGTAGACGAAGCACGCATCCGCCTCGAGCGCAGCGGCCACGTTGGTGGCCACCTGCGAGAGGACCTCCTGCAGGTCGAGGGTCGAGTTGACCGCCTCGATCGTGCCGGTCAGCAGCTTGAGATGACGGTCGCGCGTCTCCATGACGTGAGGTTAGGCTCTCGCCGTGACCACCGCCCAGTGGCTGCTGATGTTCCACATCACCGGGGCGTTCCTGCTCGTCGGCGGCTCGGTGGCGGCCGGTGTGCTCAACACCCTCTCGGTGCTCGCGGAGCGCCCGAGTGAGACCGCGCTCTACCTCCGGTTGATCCGCGTCGTCGTGCCGGTGATCGGCCTCGGTTCCCTGTCGACACTCGTCTTCGGGCTGTGGCTGGTCCACGAGCTCGGCTTCGCGTTCTGGAGCTTCTGGATCATCGCGGCCCTCGTCCTCTGGGCCGTCTCCGGTGCGCTCGGCGGCGCCGGAGGGAAGCATCAGGCACGCGCCCGCACGCTGGCGGAGCGCCTCGCGGCCGCCGGCGACGCGAGCGACGACGAGCTCCGCGCGATCCTCCGCGATCCGCGCGGACAGGCGCTGTCCTGGGTCGCAGGGGTGGCGACGCTGCTGCTCCTCGTCGACATGATCTGGAAGCCCGGCGCGTGATCGCGTTCAGCCGTCCCTTCCTGCCGCTGTTCCTGCACGTGCTCGGGGCGATGGTGCTCGTCGGCGCGATGATCGCCGTGTTGTTGCTGACGGCGGCAGCGTGGCGCCGTTCCGAGCTGGCAGCACTCCGGCGGGCGACCGTACGCACCCTCCTCCTGGTCGCGATCCCCGCCTGGATCGTGATGCGGGCGGACGCACAGTGGATCTACTCCAAGGAGAACGACGTCTACCCGAGCGACCCGACGTGGATCGGGATCGGCTACGCGGTTGCCGATGCGGGGCTGCTCGTGCTGCTCGCCACGGCGGCTGTCTCCTACTGGTGGCAGCGCAGCGCACGGGCGGTCGCCGGCCGGATCGTGGCCGGCCTCGCAGGCCTCTACCTCGTGCTGCTCGCCGTCGCCTGGCTGGCGATGTCCGGCAAGTGGTCCTAGCGGCTTACAGAACTTTTACGGCCGGGGAGGGAGTTTCCTCGTAAACGGGGAATAGCGTCGGGACTGTGAGTGCCCTCGCCGTCGATCTCCGCCGCACCGCCGGGTTCCTCGTCGCCGACGCCCGCGGCCGGATCGTCGGACGGGTCGAGTGCCCGATGTACGGGACCTCCCCCGAGGAGCCGGACGCACTCTCGGTCCGGTCGGGCTGGCTCGCCCGCCGACGGCGGCTCGTGCCCGCCGAGTCGATCGAGCAGATCGACGACAGCTCGCGCGTGATCGGCCTGCGCGTCGAGCGCGAGTCGATCCGCACCTTCCTCTAGCCGCCCGCGGCGGCCGTAGAAAGACCACAGGGCGCCGAAAATCGACGCCCCGCGATCTGCCGCCAGCAGCGCGGCGGGTCAAACCGCGCTGGGTGATTCGAGCGTAGCGCCTCGCCCCGGCCTCGCCAAGGCGGGACCAGGGCTAGTTTTTCCCGCCGCTAGAGGACGCCGAGGTAGCGGTCGAGCTCCCACTGGGTCAGTTGCACCCGGTATTCGTCCCACTCCTTGCGCTTCAGCGTGACGTAGTTGTCGAAGATGTGCGCGCCGAACGCGCGGCGCATCAAGTCGGAGGCCGCGAACTCGTCGATCGCCTCGCCGAGCGTCTCCGGCAGCGACACGATCCCGCGCTCCCGCCGCTGCTCGGCGGTCAGGTGGTACAGGTTGGTCTCCATCGGAGCCTCGAGCTCGTAGCCCTTCTCGATCCCCTCGAGGCCGGCGTGGAGCAGCGCGGCGAACGTGAGGTACGGGTTGCACGCGGGATCCGGGCAGCGGATCTCGGCGCGCGTCGCCTGCTCGGAACCCGGCTTGTAGAGCGGGATCCGGATCAGCGCCGAGCGGTTGCGCTGCGACCACGCGACGTAGACCGGGGCCTCGTAACCGGGCACGAGCCGCTTGTACGAGTTCACCCACTGGGCGAAGACCGCAGAGAGCTCACGGGCGTGGCGGAGCAGCCCGGCGATGAACTGCTTGCCGGTCGCCGACAGGTGGTAGTCGTCCTCGGCGGCGAAGAACTGGTTCCGGCCGTCGGTGAACAGCGACATGTGCGTGTGCATGCCCGAGCCGTTCTCGCCATAGAGCGGCTTCGGCATGAACGTCGCGTAGACGCCGTTCTTGGCCGCAACCTCCTTGACGATCAGCCGGTACGTCAGCGTCTGGTCGGCCATGTCGAGCGCCGAGGCGTAGCGCATGTCGATCTCGTGCTGCGACGGGGCGACCTCGTGGTGGTGGTACTCGATCGCGATGCCCATCTGCTCGAGTGCCCGGATCGTCTCGTTGCGGAGCTCGGTCGCCGCGTCGAGGGCTGTCATTGCGAAGTAGCCGCCCTCGTCGAGCGTCTCGGTGCCGTGCTTGTCCTGGAAGAGGAAGTACTCGAGCTCAGGGCCGACGTTGAAGGTGTCGAAGCCCATCGCCTGCATCCGCTCGACCGCACGCCGGAGCACGTTTCGCGGGTCGCCCTCGTACGGCTGTCCGTCGGGCGTGACGACGTCGCAGATCATCCGCGCCACCCGCGACTCGCCCGGCCGGGCCGGCAACAGCCGGAACGTGGCCGGATCGGGGATCGCGACCATGTCGGACTCCTCGATCGCGTTGAAGCCCGTGATCGACGAGCCGTCGAAGCCCATCCCGTCGTTGAGCGCGTCCTCGATCTCGGCCGGCGTGATCGCAAAGCTCTTCAGGTGCCCCTCGATGTCGGAGAACCAGAAGAGGACGTTCTCGACGTCCTGTTTCTTGACCTGGTCGAGCACGTCCTTCCGGGCGCCGGGGTCTGACGTCGCCCGGAACTTGCTCTCGATCATCGCCATCGTGCCGTCACTCCTCTCTCGAACCCGCTACGCCGCAACCGCCGCCGGCAAGGAGACCTCATCGACGTCCGTCGGCACCTTCTGGATCGTCTGCACGATACGCCCTGTGATCCGGTACGGATCGCCGAGCGAATTCGGGCGACGGTCCTCGAGGTACCCGCGGTAGCCGTTCGCGACGAAGCTGTGCGGAACGCGGATCGACGCTCCGCGGTCGGCGACGCCGTGGTTGAACTTGTCGATCGACTGCGTCTCGTGGAGCCCGGTGAGGCGGAGATGGTTGTCGGGGCCGTACACCGCGATGTGGTCGTCCTTGTGGTCGTCGAACGCGGCCATCAAGGCGGCGAAGTACGCCTCGCCGCCGACCTCGCGCAGATGCTTCGACGAGAAGTTGGTGTGCAGGCCGGAGCCGTTCCAGTCGAGCTCGACACCGAGCGGCTTCGGATGGAAGTTGACGTCGACGCCGTAGCGCTCGCACAACCGCAGGAGCAGGTAGCGGGCGATCCAGAGCTCGTCGGCGGCGCGCTTCGAGCCCTTGCCGAAGATCTGGAACTCCCACTGCCCCTTCGCGACCTCGGCGTTGACGCCCTCGTGGCCGAGGCCGGCCTCGATACAGAGGTCGATGTGCGCGTCGACGATCTCTCGGGCGACGTCGCCGACGTTCTTGTAACCGACGCCCGTGTAGTACTCGCCCTGCGGCTGCGGGAACCCGTCGGCCGGGAACCCGAGCGGACGGCCGTCCCGGTAGAGGAAGTACTCCTGCTCGAACCCGAACCACGTGTCGGGATCGTCGGTCACGGTCGCCCGGCTGTTGCTCGGGTGCGGCGTCCCGTCGGGCAGCATCACCTCGCACATGACGAGCGCGGCGTTCCGCCGGGCCGGGTCGGCGAAGATCGCGACCGGCTGCAGCAGGCAGTCGGAGTCGCTCCCCTCGGCCTGGCGCGTGGAGCTGCCGTCGAACCCCCAGACGGGCACCTCCTCGAGGCTCGGAAACCCGCTGAATTCCTTGACCTTCGTCTTGCTGCGCAGGTTCGGAGTCGGCTCGTAGCCGTCGAGCCAGATGTATTCGAGCTTGTACCTGGTCACTGAACTCTCCCGTGTCTCCTGTCGTTTTCGGCACAAGAACGACAAAAGGCCCAAGGACTCCACGAGTCCTCAGGCCTCATCGCCCAACGCCGCCCATGGGGGCGACGCCCTCTCACGCTAGCGGTGACGGCGGCTGGACGTCAAGAGGCGGGAGCGAGCTCGGGCTCCACACCGCCGTGGCGGAGCGCCCGGCCGTAGACCCCGAGGGCGGGCAGGAGCAGGAGCGCGCCGCCGGCCAGGGCCGCCGGGATCCCGAAGACGTTGCCCACCGCGCCCAGCAGCGGCCCGCCCGCCGCCTGGCCGACCGCGTTCGCCTGGCCGGAGATCGAGATCACGGTCGCGCGGACGCTCGAGTCCGTGATCTGCTGATTCAGCCAGGTCATGTACAGGGGATCGACGAGCCGGCGGGCGACGAAGACGGCCAGCAGGGCGCAGACGGCCAGCGCGAACCCGCCTGCCAGCGCGAACACGAGCTCGCCGACGAGCATCGCCGCCACCAGCCCGACGAGCAGCACCGCCACCTCGCGCGTGCCGTGCCGCTCGACCCGGCCGAGCACCCGCGAGACCGCGAAGAACCCGAACACCAGCGAGACGGCGCTGAAGATCCCGAACCACACCACCGGCGACAGCGACACGGCCCCCGGCAGCCCGACGTCACGCAGGACGTGGGCCTCCTTCAACCTGTCGAAGGCCTCGCTCGCGGTTCCGGCAAACAGCTCGCTGAGGACGAGCAGCAGCACGATCGTCCGCGCGCGCACGTAGCGCGCACCCGCAGTCGCCGTCGTCCGCAGCTCACGCCAGGCGGTGGCACGGTCGCCCGCCGGGCGCCGCACGAAGCCGTCCTCCGGCATCAGGAACGCGCAGACGAGACCGGCGACGACGGTGAACGCGCCGCCCGTGATCACGGCGGCACGCAGTGACACCGTGCCGAGCGCGACCAGCAGGACGAGGCCGGCGAAGCTGCCGGCGAAGCTCAGACGCGCACCACGGAGGAACACCGGGCCGACGTTCTCGGCGCCGACCTCGTCCGTGATCCACGCTTCGTACGACCCGCTCGTGAACGTGTAGAAGAACCCCCAGACGATCCACAGCGCGATCACGGCCCACGGCGCGGAGACGACGCCGACGAGCAGCCAGGCGAGGCCGGAGCCGACGAAGCCGACCACGAGCGAGAGCCGGCGGCTGTACGTGTCGGCGACGACGCCGGTCGGGATCTCCGACAGGAAGACCGCCGCCTCCATCGCCGTGCCCATCAGCACCAGCTGGAGCGGCGAGAGCTGCAGCTCGCGGACGAGGTAGATCGAGACGACGACCCAAGTGGGCATCGAGAGCAGCACCTCGAGCCCGTAGAAGACGGTCGTCGCCCTGAGGGGCTTCACGGCAGCGGGCCCTGCATGGTCAAGACCTTCGACGCATCGCGGTAGCCGAGGCTGCGATTGAGCGCCTGCATCGCCTCGTTTCCCCGCTGGGTCCAGGTGACGAGCTCGACCACCCCGCAGCCGGAGGCCCAGTGCAGCTGCGCGAGCTTGAGCGCGCGGGCGATCCCGCGCCGCCGCCGGTCGCGGCGGACGGCGGTGAGCCCGTGCTCCGCCGTCGCGTCGCCGTTGGCGTGCGCCATCAGCCCCGCGAAGCCGACGATCTCGCCGTCCTCGAGCGCGACGAAGGAACCGCCCGGCCGCGTCGCCTCCTCGCGCATCCAGGTGTCGAGCTTGTAGGACACCGGCCCCGGCAGCGGCATGTCCTCGTAGCCGTCGAGCGCGACCGCGTGCCACGCACCGAGCAGCAGCTCGTCGCGCCGCTCGACGAGCGGCACGAGCTCGACGCCCGGGGGAGGGTCGGGCTCCGGCTCGCCGGGGGCGACCGGCCGGATCTGCTCGAGCTGGACGTCGGTCTCGACGAGTCCGAAGCGCTCGGCGAAGGCGATCGAGCCCGGATCGTCCGCGTCGACGAACGCGTTCACGCCGTCGCGGCCGAGCGCGCGACCGTGATCCGAGAGCGCGCGCACGAGCGCCGTGCCGACGCCGCGGCGGCGGTACTGCTCGAGCACCCGGGCGGCGCAGAACGCACGGCCGCCGAAGCTCGAGAGGCTGGCGATCCCGCAGGCGACGTCGACGCCGTCGAGCGACGCGAGCAGCAGCAGGCGCTCCGGCTCGTCCGACGCGACCAGCTGCTCCGTCGTCACCGGCTCGTTCGGCACGACGGCGCTCTTGATCCGGGCCCAGGTGTCGAGATCGCTGCTCGACTCGGCGCTGCGCAGCTCGATCATCCCGACCGCTTCAGCTTCCCGTGCCGTTTCGCGTACCGCTCGCCCGCCCGGAAGACCAGGAGGCCGATCGGGATCGACAGCGCGCCGATCACGAGCAGCGGCCAGACGTCCGCCCAGGCCAACCCGGCGCCGTCGAGGATCTGGCGGCGGTTGCCGCGCAGCGCGTAGGTGGCCGGCGAGATCTTCGAGATCCACTGCATCCAGCCGGGCAGCACGCTGACCGGGTAGTAGACGCCGGAGACGACCAGCATCAGCCCCTGGGCGACGAACCCGAGCTGGGTGCCCTTCTCGGGCGAGATCAGCGGCAGGACGGCGGTCATCATCCCGACGCCGATGAACGACACCGACGCGATCGCCAGGAGCGCGACCGCCGCGGTGTAGTTGGCGTGCGGGACGTGCAGCCCGATGAAGGCGACGACGGCGGCGAACACGGCGGCCGCGCGCACGAGCCCGTACAGCACCGCGTAGACGCCCATCCCGATCAGATGCACCGGCCGGGAGACGGGCGCCATGAACGTGTACTCGATCGTGCCTTCCCAGCGCTCCCACGCCACCGTCTCGGTGACGATCTCGAAGATGATTCCGAGGAACGCCCAGATGACGCCGCCGACGAGCAGCTTCGTCGCGAGCGCGTTCTGCTCGGCCGGCGGGACGCCGACGCCCCGCGAGATGAACACGATCGTGAGCGTGTTCGCGATCGTCCAGAGCAGGAACGCGAGATCCCAGAGCAGGTAGCGCTTGGTCAGGTACAGGTTGCGCTCGACGACGCCGTAGAGCCCGACGAGCTCGTCGCGGAGCACGCGCCGGCGGCTGAACGTGAGATCGGCGCTGGCCATTACGCAAACACCTCCCTCTCCTCGTCCTCTTCGGTCTTCTCGTCCTCGAACGTGCGGCCGGTGGCGGCGAAGAACGCCTCCTCGATCGTCTCGACCCCGTAGCGCGCCTTGACCTCGTTCGCCGGCTCGAGGAAGAGCAGCTCGCCGCGGTCGAGCAGCCCGATCCGGTCGGCGAGCTCCTCCGCCTCCTTCATGTCGTGGGTGCAGAGCAGGATCGTCGAGTCGTGGCGGTGCCGAATCTCGCGGATGAAGCCCTGCACCTCCGCCTTCGAGCGCGGGTCGAGGCCGGTGGTCGGCTCGTCGAGCAGGAGCAGGACCGGCGAGGTGAGCAGGGCGCGGGCGAGCGCGACCTTCTGCTGCATCCCGCGCGACAGGTGCTCCATCGCCTCGCCGCGCCGGTCCGGCGGGAAGCCGACGCGACCGAGGATCTCCGGGATGCGCGAGCGCGTCTGGGACGGCGTCATGCCGTAGAAGCGGGCCGCGTAGGCCAGGTTCTCCGCCGCGCTCATCTTCTTGAAGAAGCTCGCCTCGACCGACACGCGGTTCACGAGCCGGCGCACGGCGCGCGCGTCGCCGAAGACGTCGTGGCCGAAGACCCGCGCCTCCCCGCCGTCGGGCAGGAGCAGGGTCGACAGCAGGCGCACGAGCGTCGACTTCCCCGACCCGTTCTGGCCGAGGATCGCGACGCACTCGCCGCGCTCCATCGAGAAGGAGACGCCCTTCAGCGCGGCGCGCTTGCGCCGGCCGACGAGGCCACTTCTACGGCTGAAGACCTTCTGAAGGTCCGAAACGACGACTGCCGGGTACTGCACACATGCTCCTTGGATCGCGGGAAGAAAGAACCGAACGAAGACGCACCAACGCCGCTGTCAGCGGCGCGGCGTCACGTCTGCGGTCGCGATCCCGAACATGTCGCGTACCACCTTAGGCGAGACCGGCCGAGTCCGCAAGCCGAAAAATCGTCACAACCAACTCGTCCGGCCGTCGTCATAGCGCGTATGGGTCGCATCTGCGCCGCGGTCGTGGTCGTCCTCGTTCTGCCCCTTGCCGCCCAGTCCGGCACGCCCAAGACGGTCAAGCCCGACCGAGGCGCGATCAACGCCCTGCTCGACGAGTTCGTGCCGGACGTGGTCGTCGGACGCGACCTGAAGGCGGGCTGGCAGCTGGCGGGCGGCTACGCGCGCGCGGTGTCCTATCGCGACTGGCTCCGCGGCGACACCCCGATCCAGCACTACCCGGCGAAGGGCACGTCGTTCCACGGCTGGACCGTCAACTACTCGTACCCGGACGACATCGGCTTCGACATCCTCCTGCAGTCGACCAAGAAGACGATCGGCCCGTGGTCGTTCCGCGCCGAGGCCCAGAAGCTCGGCGGACGCTGGCGGATCACCACCTGGTACGTGGTCGCGCAGTTCGCGCCGCGCGGGCAGGACGCGAGGGTCATCGGTCCGAACGACTTCGGGCCGAGCAGCGGGCCGCACATGAGCGCGCTGACGAGCCGGGTGCCGTCGTGGGCGCTCCTGATTCCGCTCGGCGCCCTGGGGGCGCTCGGGATTGCCGGCGGCTCGGTCGCCGGGGTGCACTGGTGGCGCAGGCGGGCGAAGATCCGCGCGATCGAGCGCGACCTCGCGCGGTAGAGGCTTCTAGCCGGCCACGCGGCGGCGCGCCGCCTCGATCACGGCCTCCGCCTCCGCGCGGTTGCCGAAGCCGCGGGTCTCGGTCTTCTTCTCCTCCAGGTCCTTGTAGACCTGGAAGAAGTGCTCGATCTCGTTGCGCAGCTGGGCCGGGACGTCGTGGATGTCCGAGATCACGCTCCACTGCGGGTCGTTCAGCGGAACGCAGATCAGCTTCTCGTCCTCGCCCTTCTCGTCGGCCATGTGGAATACGCCGACGACGCGCACGCGGATCCGACAGCCGGGGAACGTCGGCTCGCCGACGAGCACCATCGCGTCGAGCGGGTCACCGTCCGACGCCAGGGTTCCCTCCAGGTAGCCGTAGTCGGCGGGGTAGGTCATGGAGGTGAAGAGGCGCCGGTCGAGCACGATCCCGCCGAGCTCGTCGTCCCACTCGTACTTGTTCCGCGAGCCGGAGGGGATCTCCACGAACACCACGTCGGCCACGACCCGAGTGTAGGGTGGCCGCCCCTCCGCGGGCGCCCCCTGCTCGAGTCGTCACCGGATGGCGAACGAGACCGTGACGTCGGCCGTGACGTCCTGCGTCCCCGGCTCGACCGGGGTCGCCGCCGACTTGGCGGCCGCCGCCTCGTAGACCGGCTGAGGCGTGGCTGCGCCCTGCTCGGTGACGGTGAAGACCGGGCCGACCGCGAAGCCGCCGGCGTCGGCGAGCGCCTGCGCCTTGGCGCGGGCGTCGGCGACGGCCTGCTTGAGCGCGTCGCGGTAGAGCGCGTCGTGGTCGGACACGTCGAGGCTCGGGCCCTCGACCGTGTTCGCCCCCGCGGCGACGGCGGCGTCGACGAGGGCGCCGGCGCCGGCGATCTTCGCCTTGGCGCTGACGGTGTTCTGGGCGACGTAACCGGTCACCGCTCCCTGCTCGTCGGTCTGCGGATACAGCGACACCTGCTGGGTCTGGAGACCGGTGCCCCCGGCCTTCTTGAGGGCGGCGATCACCTGCTGCATCGCGTCGGAGTTCTGCGAGAGCGCCGCGGCCGCGCTCGCCGCGCGCGTGTTCACGCCGGCCGACACGAGCGCCTCGTCGGGGATCGCGGTGATCGTGCCGTGGCCCGTCGTCGTGACGATGCTCGGCTGCGACGACGCGGCGGCCGCTCCGTCGGCGGGCCCGGGCCGGCCGACACCGGCGATCGCGGCGGCCGCGAACAGGGCTGCCGCGGCCGCGACGGTCAGAAGAAGGTTGCGTCTCATGACCGGGATACGCCGCCGCGTGCTCAGATGTCACACGTGAGGTACCGCTTCGTCGACTGCCGCTGGTCGCTCGAGGATCCGGAGGCCGGCCGGCGCGCCTATCTGGACGGCCACATCCCGGGCGCGGTCTTCGTCGACGTCGAGCGCGAGCTGTCGGCGCCGCCGGGGCCGGGCGGGCGGCATCCGCTGCCTCCGGCCGCCGAGTTCGCCGCGGCGGCGGGCCGGGCCGGCATCGACGAGCACACGTTCGTCGTCGCCTACGGCTCACTCGGCGGCGCGGAACGCCTCTGGTGGCTGCTCCGGCACGTCGGCCACGACGCCTGCGCCGTGATCGAGCTCGAGGCGTGGCACGGCCCGCTGCGCGCGGGCGCCGAAGAGACGCCGCCGGTGACGTTCACGCCGCGTGAGCGGACGGACGACACGATCGCCCCGGACGAGCTGGCGGCGCGGCACAGCGAGCTGGTCGTCGTCGATGCGCGCGTGCCCGCCCGGTGGCGGGGGGAGCCAAACGCGGTCGACCGCGTTCCGGGGCGGATCCCGGGCGCCCTGAACGCCCCCTGGAACGAGCCACTCCCGGACCTGCCGGCCGGCGAGCTCGTGTCGTACTGCGGCTCGGGCGTCACCGCGTGCGTGCCGCTGCACCGTCTGCACCTCGCCGGTCGCGACGGCCGGCTCTACCCGGGCTCCTGGTCCGAGTGGGAGCAGCGGCCGGAGCTGCCGCGCGAGTCCTAGGCGGCGGCGCCGATCGTGGACGTCGCGTAGGGCGCGAGGTAGCGCTCCCAGCGAGCCGGGATCTTCGGCGTCGCCAGGCGGATGAACATGACCGGCGCCGGCTGGCGCGGCCGTTGCGACAGCACCATCTCGACCTCGTGCGGCAGCCGGTTCCCTTTCCGCAGGTTGCAGGGCGAGCAGGACGTGACGACGTTCTCCCAGGTCGAGTCCCCGCCGCGCGAGCGGGGGATCACATGGTCGAGCGTCAGCCGGCCGCCGGCCGTGCCGCAGTAGACGCAACGCCAGTTGTCACGCGCGAAGAGCGCCCGCCGGGAGATCTTCCGCTGCACGAGCCGCGGGACGCGGACGTAGTGCACGAGCCGGATGACGTGTGGCCAGCGGAACGTGTCGCTGGCCGAGCGAAGTGGTCGCTCGAGCTGCTCGACGACCTCCGCCTTCCCCTTGAAGACCAGCACGTGGGCGCGGCGCAGCGAGCACACGTTCAGAGGCTCGTAGCTCGCGTTCAGGACGAGAACCTGCTGCACCCTGGGCGCAATCTAGCGGACGACGCGGCCGCAAAGCCTGCCCGAAAGTGGGGTTGGGAGCACTCGCGAGCCAGGGACGCCGACCGGTGCGTCAGCGACCCATGGCCCGCTCGACCGCCTCGGCCTCCTCGGGCGAGAGGTCGACGGAGGCGCGGCCGCGGTCGAGCTCCTTCATGTAGATCCGCGCGTAGTCGCGGCCCTGGATCGCCGTGACGACGACGCCGGAGCGCGCCGAGTCGAGCAGCGCGAGCGAGGCGGACTGGTGGCCGCCCGTGTCCTCGTAGGCGTCGTAGCGGACGATCGAGGTGTTCGCGACCGTGCCGTCGACCCGGCGGTCGACCCGCTGCAGCCCGGCCGCGACCTCGTCGACGGCGCGGTGCAGGTCGTCGACGCGCCCCTGCAGCGACACCGCGAACTCGACCAGGTCGCGACGACCGCCGCCGAGCATGAGCCGCTGGGCGTCGCGCACGCGGCGCACCTTCACGGCACCCCACCACGCGAGCCCGAGCGAGGTCGCACCGACGGCGACCCCGGCGAGCGCCACGACGAGCGCTACATCCGCCGAGACGTGCACCCGTTACCCCAGTGAGAACAGGACCGGGTAGCTGGCCTTGTTGTTGTCGGTCTTCGTCTCGCCGGGAACCGGCTTCACGTCGACGTTCACGTGTGCCGGGATCGCGAACGTGACCTCGCCGAGATTCGAGAAGGTCAGCGTCTTCGTCTGGCGGGGATTGATCAGCTGGATCGTCTGCGTCTTCACGATCGGGCTCTTCTGCTGGATGGTCAAGGTGACCTTGATACCAGCCTCCTGGAAGTTGCCGGAGTCCTGAACGGTCACTGCGAACGCGAGGTTCGTGCTGACGCCGTTGACCGTGTTCTGCTGCGACTCGGAGAGCGTCTTGCCCGAAGGCAGGGCTTTCGTCTCGACGATGTTCGTGCCGTGCAGCCCGGTCGGAGTGGAGCCCGACCCGGCCGAGCTGATGCGCGCGAGCAGCGCCGCCATCGACTGCGAGCTGACCAGGTCGTGGTTCGCGACGTAGTGCGACTCGGGAACCGAGACGCCGACGACGCTCTGCTTCGTGAGCTCGTCCTTCGTCGGCTGCTGGAAGAGGTCGTCCCAGACGACGTCGCTCGCGACGAGCCGGTCGCCCTGCTGCGCCAGGATCTCCGCGTCGCTCGACTTCGTCGAGCCGGCAGTCTGCGTGAAGGCCTTGGCCAGGCCCTGCGTGCCGCTGACGCGCAGCTCGAGCGCCTCGATCAGGTGGCTGTTCTCGTCGCGAAGCTGCCCGGGCGGATCGAGCTTCACGGCAGCGGCGACGTTCTGACGCTCCTGCTCGGCGATCCCGAGCAGCTTCTGGTTCAGGTCGGCCGCCTTCGCACCCGGCGTGATCAGCGCGTTCGCCACCGCCGCCCCGTCGTCGGCGGAGCTCTTCGCGATCGTGGAGGCCTTGCTGAGGTAGTGGTCGTAGCGGGCGTGCTTCGAGGTCGACGTGCACGACTGCAGGACGAGCCCGAAGACGACCAGCAGCACGATCAGTCCGACGACGAGCGCGCCGAGCCGCAGGAGCGGCGTCAGGTTGCGCGGCGGGCCGGGCGGACGGCGCAGCCGGCTGCCGGTGCCGCCGCGACGCGGAAGCCGTCCTCGCTGCGGCTGCTGCACCTCTGTGGTGGCCGGTTCGTCCTCGAAGAAGTCGAACTGGATGTCGTCGTCCGTGGGGCCCATGGACCCCCCGAGCGTACAGGGCTACGCGGTCGGAACCGACCCGGTGGAGGAGTCGCCCGGCGGACGGTGTAAGCCACTCCACGTGTCCCAAGTCGCCCTGGCGCACGACCTGTTCCTCGGCCGCTACCGGCCGATCCGCCCGCTCGGCTCCGGCGGCATGGGCCACGTCTGGCTGGCCCGGGACGAGCAGACCGGCCTCGACGTCGCGCTGAAGATCGTCGCGCGCGAGGGCAAGTCCGGCCAGCGCGCCGAACGGGAGGCGCGGGCCGCCGCGGCGCTCCGGCACCCGCGCTGCCAGCGCATCCGCTCGCTCGCGCGCGATCCGTCGAACGTCTACATCACCTACGAGTACGTCCCCGGCCGGACGCTGCGCGAGGCGATGCGCTCGGGCGAGCTGGACGACCGGGCGACGCTCGAGGTGGCGGCGCAGATCTGCGACGCGCTCGCGCATGCGCACGGCCGCGGCATCGTCCACCGCGACGTGAAGCCGTCGAACGTGCTGCTCGCCGAGACCGGCACCGTGGACGTGCGGCTGCTCGACTTCGGGCTCGCGCAGATGGCCGAGTTCGACACCCTGACCGCGCTCGGCGACGTGCCGGGCACCCTGGCCTACATCTCGCCGGAGCGGCTGCGCGGCGAGCCGGCCACGGCCGCAGCCGACGTCTGGGCGGTCGGCGTCCTGCTCTGGGAGGCGCTCGCCGGCGAGCATCCGTTCTGGCACGGCGACCTCAACGAGACGACCCGGCGCATCGGCCTCGGCGCCCCCGCCCTCGAGGTGCTGCGGCCGGATCTGCGCCCGCACCTCCACGAGACGGTCGCCGCCGCCCTCGTGATCGATCCGCGGCGGCGTCCGTCCGCCGGCCGCCTCGCCGCAGAGCTGCGCTCGCTGCCCAGCCGCCGGCGGACGAAGGGCTCCCGCCCGGCGCGACCCGCGATCGACCGCCGGGCGCTCCTGCTCGACCGGATGCTGCCCGCGGCCGGAGCCGCCGGTGCGACCGCCTGGGCGACGTCGGCGCTGCCGTTCTACCCGGCCGGCTGGCCGCTCGGCCTCGGCGCGCTCGCCGGCGCCGCGACCCTGGCCGGGCCCCGGCTCGGGCTCGTGACGACCCTCGCGGCGCTCTACCTCCCGCTCGCGAACATCTCGACCGGGCTGGCCGTCGTCTACGGGGTGCTCGCCGCCCTCTGGCTCGCGCTCACGTGGCGCGACGCCCGGGCCGGGCTGCTGCTCGTCGTCGGGCCGCTGCTCGCCCCGCTCGCGGCTCTCGGACTGATCCCGCTCGCGGCGCAGGTCGCGCGCGGCACGACGAGACGTGCCGTCCAGGCCGGAGGCGCGGTGCTCCTCGCGGCGCTCGTCGCCGGCCTCCGTCACGCCCGCCTGCCTTTCGACCACGCCGCCGCGCCGCTCGGGCTCGGCATCGACGGGTCGACCAGGCCGGGCGCGGTCGCGCACGCCCTCCTCACGCAGCTCGGCGACCATCCCGTTCTGATCGCCGAGGCGCTGATCCTCGCCGCCGCGGCCGCTGCGATCCCCTACGTGCGGCGGCGCGGCGCCTGGGTCGCGGCGGGCTTCGGCGCGACGCTCCTGGCCGCGACCGCGCTGACCGCGCCCTCCGCGGCGATCGTGCCGTTGATCGTCGCCGCCTGGCTGACCGCGGCCGCGCTGGCCCTCGAATCGAGGCCGTAGACTGACCGCCGGGGTACCCTCCCCGGGCGCCCATGCCAGTGCTGCGCAGCATCGAATCGAAGCTCGAGTCGCTCTTCGAGGGCGTGTTCGGCCGTGCCTTCCGCACGAACGTGCAGCCCGTCGAGCTCGCGCGCAAGCTGGTCAAGGAGATGGACGACCACCGGAACGTGTCGGTGTCGCGGGTCTACGTCCCGAACGAGTACACGATCTACCTGGCGCCGCAGGACCGCGAGCAGTTCGCGAGCTACGAGAAGCAGCTGAGCGACGAGCTCGCCGACTACCTCACCGAGCACGCGCGGCGTGAGAGCTACGTGCTCCTGACGCCGCCGCGCGTGAAGCTCGAGACCGACGACGACCTCGACGTCGGCGTGTTCGGGATCGCGACCCGGCTCGTGCGCAGGTCGAGCCGGGCACGCAGGAGGCGGTGCCGGAGCGCGGGGCGACGATGGTCTACCAGCCGGTGCCGGCCGCGCCGCAGCCGACCGAGGCCGCGTCGGCGGTCGAGCTCGGCATCGAGTCCGAGGTCGCCGTGCTCTCCTTCGCGGGCGACCGCGTCGAGGTGACCAAGCCGCGCGCCGTGGTCGGCCGCTCGAAGGACGGCGACATCCAGGTCGAGGATCCGAACGTCTCGCGCCGCCACGCCGAGCTGCGGCGCGAAGGCGCCGCCTACTGGCTCGTCGACCTCGACTCGACCAACGGAATCGAAGTGCGAGGGCAAGCGCGTCAGGCGCCTGAAGCTCGAGGACGGCACCCGCTTCACGATCGGCTCGACGGAGATCACCTTCTCGCGGGAGACGCGGTGACCGGAGGGGGAACGGTGGTCGCATCGGCGCAGGTCGAGACGACGCTCCTCGTCCTCAAGATCGCGTTCCTCGTCCTGCTCTACCTGTTCATCTGGCGCATCGTCCGCTCGGCGTCGCGCGACCTCCGGCTGCCGCAGGAGTCGATGATCCTCTCGCCCGCGACGCGGCCGCCGCTCGTGCCGAAGCCGGTGACGGCGACGAGCTCGGGCGCCTCGTCGTCCTCGAGAGCCCCGCCCTCGAGGACGGGCGACGTCTACGAGATCGACTCGCCGCCGCTGACCGTCGGGCGCGGCACGAACAACGACCTGCCGCTCGACGGCGACGAGTACGCGTCGGGTCGGCACGCGCGCTTCGAGTCGCGGCGCGACGGCGTCTACATCGAGGACATCGGCTCGACCAACGGCACGTTCGTGAACGGGATCCGCCTCACCCGCGAGCGGCGCCTCGCGCCGGGCGACGTCGTCCGGATCGGCGAAACCGACCTGAGGTTCGAGTCGTGATCGGCGTCGTGCAGGCCTTCGGGAGCACGGACACCGGTCGGAAGCGCCGGCGCAACGAGGACGCCTTCGTCTGCGAGCCGCCGCTCTTCGCCGTCGCCGACGGCATGGGCGGCGCGCAGGCCGGCGAGGTCGCGTCGGGGCTCGCGGCGGCGGCGCTACGCGAGAGCGGCGCGAACGGAGGCGGCGAGGCGCGGGTCGCCGAGCTGATTCGCGAGGCGAACCGGCGCGTCCACGAGCGGGCGACCACGGACGCCGCGGCGTCCGGCATGGGCACGACGATGACCGTCGCGCTCGTCGAGCCAGACGGCAGCGTGGCGATCGGGCACGTCGGCGACTCGCGCGCCTACCTGCTGCGCGACGGCCGCCTCGAGCAGCTGACCGACGACCACTCGCTCGTCGCCGAGCTCGTCCGCCGCGGCGAGCTGTCGCCGCAGGAGGCCGAGGTCCACCCGCAGCGCTCGGTGATCACGCGGGCGCTCGGCACCGATCCCGACGTCGACGTCGACACCTTCTCGGTCGACGCGCGCGACGGCGACGTCTTCCTGCTCTGCTCCGACGGCCTCTCGTCCATCGTCGACGGCGCCGAGATCGAGCAGCTCGTCTCGCAGCACCGCGGCGACCTCCAGACCGCGGCGAAGACCCTGATCAAGGCGGCGAACGACCGCGGCGGCGACGACAACATCACGGCCGTGCTGTTCGCGGTCGGCAGCGGCGGCGAGCCCGACGAGCGGACGCGCGAGTACGCGACCGCCCCGGACGCGCCCGTGCAGCCGGACGAGGAGGACACGCTCCACCCCGAGGACGGCGTCGCCATCCCGGCGGAGCTGCTCGCGCAGCTCGAGCCGGAGACGCAGGTCGACGACGGGGAACGGGAGCTTCGCCCCGACGACACGGTCGTCGTCGGAGTGGCCGAGATCGCCGCCGCGGCGGCGGCCGCGAGCTCACCCGAGCCGGCGCCCGCGCCCGCCGCGGCGCCCGCTCCCGAGGCCGGGATCGGCCGGCGGCTGCTCGCCTCCGCCGTGATCCTGGCGCTCGTCGCGCTGATCGTCGTGCTCACCTGGTGGGGGCTCGCGCGCTGAGAAACCGGGAGCTCGTCTACCTGGCGGTCGTCGGCGTCCTCACCGGCCTCGGCTTCGCCAGCGTCTACATCGCCCGCCAGGCGGTCGTCAGCTGGGGCTCGCTCAGCTACGCGCTCTTCTTCGTCGGGCTCTACCTCGCCGCGCACCTCGTCGCGCGGTTCGACAGTCCCGAACGCCGACCCGTACCTGCTGCCGATGGCGGCGCTCCTCACCGCGGTCGGCCTGACCGAGATCTACCGGCTCGGGCCGAGCGACGCGTTCAAGCAGGGGCTCTGGATCGTGATCGGCGTCGCCCTGTTCGCACTCGCGCTGATCCGCCTGCGCCGCGACTACCGCGTGCTCGAGTCAGTACAAGTACCTCTTCGGGATCGGCGCGATCGTGCTGCTCTTCCTGCCGCGCCTCCCCGGGCTCGGGACGACGGTCAACGGCGCGCGGCTCTGGGTGCAGGTCGGCCCGCTCCAGTTCCAGCCGGGCGAGCTCGCGAAGATCTCCCTGATCGTCTTCCTGGCCGGCTACCTGCGCGAGAAGCGCGAGGTGCTCGCCCAGGGCCGGCTCAAGGACCTCGGCCCGCTGCTCGTGATCTGGGGCGGCGGCGATGCTCGTGCTCGTCGCCACCAACGACCTCGGCTCGGCGCTTCTCTACTTCGGGATCTTCCTCGCGATGCTCTACATCGCGACGGCGCGGCTCTCGTACGTCCTCGGCGGCCTCGGGCTGTTCGTCGTGGGCGGGCTCGCCGCCTACGAGAAGATCCCGCACGTCCACGAGCGCGTCACGATCTGGCTCCAGCCGTGGACGACGCAGCGCGGTCTTCTGCCCGCCGACCGGCGGCCTCGCGCTGCGGCAGGACTGCGAGAGCTACCAGCTCGTGAAGTCGCTCTACTCGATCGCGCAACGGCGGCTTCGGCGGCACCGGCCTCGGCAAGGGCACGTTCACCTCGACGGACGGGCACGCGCTGATCCCGTACGTGAACACCGACTTCATCTACTCGGCGCTCGCGCAGGAGCTCGGCCTCGTCGGCGTCTCGGCGCTGCTGCTCGTCTTCATGCTCTTCGTCGCGCGCGGCATGAAGATCGCGCTGCAGGTCGACGACGGCTTCTCGAAGCTGCTCGCCGCGGGCCTCACGTTCGGCTTCGCGCTGCAGACGTTCATCATCGTCGGCGGCGTCCTCCGCATCATCCCGCTCACCGGGATCACGCTGCCGTTCGTCTCCTACGGCGGCTCGTCGATCGTCGCGAACTTCCTCCTGCTCGCCGGGCTGCTCCTCGTCTCCAACCGGGCGAACGCGACGCCGTGAACAAGCAGATCAAACGCCGTGTCCGTGGTCGCGCTCGCTGCTGCTCGCCGCGCTGATCGTCGCGACGACCTACTGGCAGACGTGGGCCGCCGGCGGCCTCGCCGCGCGGCAGGACAACGAGATCCAGCGGGTCGCGCAGTTCAAGATCAAGCGCGGGCTGATCTACGCCTCGAACGGCAAGACGGTGCTCGCCGCGAACATAGGCGACGAAGCGCGGCGGGCAGACGCTCTACTTCCGCCGTTACCCGACGCACGGTCTCGCCTCGCAGGTGGTCGGCTACTCGACCCAGAGCCGCTCGCGCGCCGGGATCGAGCGCCAGGAGAACAGCTACCTGACCGCGTCCAACGCGAACCTGGGCACGATCCTCGACACGCTCGGCGACAAGCTGCAAGGGCACGACGATCAAGGGCAACAACCTCGTGCTGACGCTCCAGCCCGAACGTGCAGAAGCTCGCCGAGTCCGCTGCTCGCCGGCGCACGTGCGGCGCCGCGGTCGTGCTCAACCCGAAGACGGGCGCCGTCTACGTGATGGCGTCGTCGCCCGGGTACGACCCGAACCTGATCGAGTCGCCGAACGGCTACGCGACAGATCCTGGCGACCGCCGAGCGCGTGCCCCGAGCTCGTCGTCGCCGCTCCTGAACCGCGCGACGCAGGGCCTGTACCCGCCGGGCTCGACGTTCAAGACGATCACGGCGGCGGCGGCGCTCGACGCCGGCGTCTACACGCCCGACTCGACCTTCTTCGACCCCGGCTACTGCACCGAGTACGGCAAGAAGGTCTACAACGCGGAACCTCGACCAGAACGGCCCCGAGGCGTTCGGCCACGTCAACTTCGTCGAGGCGTTCCAGCACTCGATCAACGCCGTCTTCTGCAACATCGGCAAGAAGCTCGGGGCCCGCCGCGTGCTCGACAAGGCGAAGAAGTTCGGCTTCTACTCGATGCCGCCGCTCGAGATGCCGTCGGACGAACGCGCCCCGAGCGGCCTCTACAACTTCAAGAAGCACACGCCTGATCGACGACGCCGTCGCAGGTCGACCCGGGCCGCCTCGCGTTCGGCCAGGAGCGGATGCTCGTGACGCCGCTGCAGATGGCGATGGTCGCGGCCGGCGTCGCGAACGGCGGCATCGTGATGACGCCGCACCTGATCAAGCAGGTCCGCGCCCCGGCGGCAGCGTCGTGACGCAGCGTCCACCCGCACGGTCTGGAGCACGCGATGAAGCCGACGACCGCTGCGACGCTGAACCAGATGATGGAGGTCGTCGCAGGCCGGCACCGGCACGCAGGCGCAGATCCCGGGCGTCATGGTCGCCGGCAAGACCGGCACCGCCGAGACCGGGCTGGCCGCACGTCTACGACGCCTGGTTCATCTTCTTCGCGCCGGCCGACGACCCGCTGGTCGCCGGCGCGGTCGTCGTCGAGAACCAGCTGAACGGCTTCGGCGGCACGGTTGCGGCCCCGATCGCGAAGCAGCTGATGCAGGCGATCCTGCCCCCGCCGTCGAAGCAGTAGCCCCCGGACCATGGCCTCGACCGACACACCTGCATCAACCGGATCTTCGACAAGCGCTACCTGATCGAGCGCAAGCTCGGCTCCGGCGGGATGGCCGACGTCTACCTCGCCGAGGACCAGGAGCTCGGGCGCCACGTCGCGCTGAAGATGCTCGACGAGCGCCACGCCTCCGACGAGCAGTTCGTCGAGCGCTTCCGGCGCGAGGCGCAGAACGCCGCCGGGCTGAACCATCCGAACATCGTCTCGATCTTCGACCGCGGTCAGGCCGAGGGCACCTACTACATCGCGATGGAGTACCTCGACGGGCCGCACGCTCAAGGAGCTGCTCGTCCGCAACGGGCCGACGCCGGCGCCGATCGCGATCGACTACGCGCGCCAGATCCTCGGCGCGCTGGCCTTGGCGCACCGGCACGGGATCGTGCACCGCGACATCAAGCCGCACAACATCATCGTGAGCCCCGACGGCCGGCTGAAGGTGACGGACTTCGGCATCGCGCGCTCCGGCGCGTCGCAGATGACCGAGGCCGGCTCGATCGTCGGCACTGCGCAGTACCTCTCGCCCGAGCAGGCGCGCGGGGCGCCGGTCGACCCGCGCTCGGATCTCTACTCGCTCGGGATCGTGCTCTACGAGATGCTCACCGGGAAGGTCCCGTTCACGGGCGACGCGCCGGTCGAGATCGCGATGAAGCACCTCTCGCAGGTGCCCGACCCGCCGTCGAAGCTCCGGCCCGAGGTGCCGCACGACCTCGACGCGGTCGTGATGCGCGCGCTCGCGAAGGATCCCGACCAGCGCTACGGCTCGGCCGAGGAGATGGACGCCGACCTCGCCCGCGTCGCGCGGGGCGTCGCCGTCTCGCGCGAGACGGAGGAGGCGATGACGCAGGTGCTGTCGGGCGCCGGCGTGACCGCCTCACAGACGATGGTGACGCGTCCGCGCACCGTCGCGACGCCGCCGATCCCGCCGGTCTACCGGTCGCCGACCCCGTACTACGACTACGACGAGCCGCCGGCGGGCCGGTCGATCCTTCCGTGGCTGCTCGCGCTCCTGTTGATCGTCGCGGCCGCGGCCGGGGGCTGGTTCCTCTACGAGAAGGTGCAGGACCAGCTGAACAGCTCGAAGCCGGTCGCCGTGCCCGACGTGACGCGCCTGCAGAAGAACCTCGCCAAGCTGAAGATCGAGCAGGCCGGCCTGTCGGCGCAGTTCAGGTACGAGCCGAACGACACGGTGCCCACGGGGCAGGTGGCGTCCCAGAACCCGGCCGGCGGCACCAAGATCAACAAGACCTCCACCGTGACGCTGTTCGTGTCGACGGGGATCCCGAACGTCGCCGTGCCGGGGGTGGTGGGTCAGGACGTGACGAGCGCGGTCCAGGCGCTGGCGAAGCTCGGCTTCAACGCCCACATCCGCCGGATCTACTCGAGCCAGCAGCAGGACACGGTCACCGCGCAGAACCCGGCCGCGGGCGACAAGATCAAGAAGGGCTCGACCGTGACGATCAACGTCTCGCGAGGCGCCAAGCCGATCACGATCCCGGACGTGACGGGTCAGCCCTACGAGAATGCCGCCTCGGCGCTGCGTGGCCTCGGCTTCTCGGTGGGGCGCACGGACGTCCAGTCAGACCAGCAACCCGCCGGCGTCGTGCTGTCGATGGATCCGCCCCAGGGCACGGCCGTCCCGAAGGGCTCGACGATCACCCTGACGGTCTCGAAGGGCCCGGCGACGACCCAGATCCCCGACGTACGCAACCAGACCCAGTCGGACGCGTCGAAGATCCTGAGCGGCGCCGGCTTCTCGGTGGCCGTCGTCACGCAGGCCGTGACCGATCCGAGCCAGGACGGCATCGTGATCAGCGAGGACCCGGCCCCGGGCACGACCGGCCAGCAGGGCGAGGTCGTGACGATCACCGTCGGGATGCTGCAGGCAGGCGGTCAGGGCGGCGACGGCGGCACGACGACGACGACGACCACGCAGACGACGACCACGGTGCCGTGACCCGGCGCGTCGCCGTGATCCTCGGCGGCCGCTCGAGCGAGAACGCGATCTCGGTCGCCTCGGCCGACAGCGTCGTCGCCGCGCTCGAAGCCGCAGGAGACGAGGTGGTGACGGTCGAGATCGACCGCGCCGGGCGGTGGACGCTCGGCGCCGGCCGCCGCGCGCTCGGTGCAGGCGAGGCGGGCTCCGCCCTCGAGCGCCTGCCGGCGCGGGACGTCGCGGCGACGCTCGGCGACGTCGACGTCGTCTTCCCGGTGCTGCACGGGCCGTTCGGCGAGGACGGGACCGTGCAGGGCCTGCTCGAGCTCGCCGGCGTCCCCTACGTCGGCGCCGGCGTTCTCGCCTCGGCGCTCTGCATGGACAAGGACGTCTTCAAGTCGGTGATGCGCGACCACGACGTCCCGGTGACGCGCAACATCACGCTGCGCCTGGGCGACGCGCCGCGCAACCCGTTCGGCTATCCGTGCTTCGTGAAGCCGGCGCGGCTGGGCTCGTCGATCGGGATCACGAAGGCGCACGACGAGGACGAGCTCGGACGCGCAGTGAAGCTCGCGTTCGAGCACGACGAGAAGGTGCTCGTCGAAGAGCTCGTCGAGGGCGTCGAGGTGGAAGTCGGTGTGCTCGGCAACCTCACGCCGATCGCGTCGCTCCCCGGAGAGATCGTCGTGACGCACAACGAGTGGTACGACTTCGAAGCGAAGTACGACGAGGGAGAGATGGATCTCCGCGTGCCGGCTGCGATCACCGAGGAGCAGACCGCACGCGTCCAGGAGCTCGCGGTGCGCGCGTTCGTCGCGACCGACTGCGAGGGGATGGCGCGCGCCGACTGCTTCGTGCGAAACGACGGCGAGGTGCTGGTGAACGAGCTGAACACGATCCCGGGCTTCACCCCGACCAGCGTCTACGCGCAGCTGTTCGAGGCGTCGGGCATCCCGTACCTCGAGTTGCTCGACCGGCTCGCCGATCTGGCCGTCGAGCGCTTCGAACGCCGCTCCCAGCTGCGCTACTGACCGCGATGATGCGGGGTCGCAACTGGTGGCGGCTGCTGGTGCTGCGGAACCCCTCGCTCGGCCACGACGACAAAGCCGCCTTCGACGAGCTGCTCGCGGCGACGCCCGAAGGCGGCGTGGTCGAGTACTCGCTGCCGCAGCCGCGCTGGTGGTTCCTGCACCACCTCGTCCGCTCCGGCTACCTCCTGCACGGGACGAACGAGCCGGCGATCGCGGAGTTCCGGACGCGCGACAACAACGACGCGCACGGCAACCCCGTGCACGCCGTGTTCGCCTCGGACGACGCCGTGTGGCCGATCTACTTCGCAGTCGTGAGCCGCTCGTTCGCGCGGAGCTACATCAACTGGTGCGAGCACGTGCCGGGCGCGTCGCGGTACCTGTTCTCGATCGGCTCCGACCCGGCCGACGACCGCTCCTGGTGCGACGGGACGATCTACGTCCTCAGCGGCGAGACGTTCGAGCCGACCCCGAACAGCCGCGAGCTCGTGAGCCCGGTGCCGGTCCGGCCCCGCGCGCTGCTCCGGATCTCCCCCGACGACTTCCCGTTCCGCCGCCGGACGCGCGGCCACGGCCCCGGCGGCACGCCGCGCAGCGTGTCGATCCGCAACCTGCTCAGGTTGCCTTCGCTTCGGTGATCCGCACCTGGTGCAGGCCGCCGAGGCTCGTGATCCAGAGCAGGTAGTAGCGGTGTGAGCCGCCGTCGAGCGTGAAGGTCGCCGTGCGGGAAGAGACGACCTGCGAGCTCGAGACCGTGTCGGGAAAGTGACTCTCGGAGTCTCCCGCCCTGATCACAGCGGTGAACCCCGGTGTCGTGGTGTCGACCACGATCTGCTTGACCGCGGCGTCCTTGCCGGCGTCCAGCACGAGCCCGACGCCGGCCTTGTTGAGCGTGCCGTCGTGGTAATTCTCCGTCGACCAGGCGGTGGCGGAGCTCCCATCGCTCGCCAGCCGGGCATCTCGATTGTTCTCGCCCGGCGTGCCGCTGCCGAACGGGTCGTACGCGGTCACCGCACTCAGGTGCGCGACGCCGCCCGACCCGTTCGCAGACGGCGTGCCCGAGCCGGTGTCGTGCAACAGCAGGTAGGCGCCCGCGGCGCCGATCGCGAGCAGGCCGAGCAGCACGAGCACGAGCGGCCACGGCGAGGTGCGGCGCCGGTGGACGGCGCGCGGCGGCGGCGCGATCACCTGCGTGCCCTCCTCGGTGTCGCCCGCGCACGCCTCGAGCTCGCGCCCGAAGTCGGCCATCGTCGGGAAGCGGTCTTCGGGCCGCTTGGCCATCGCACGTTGGACGGCGGCGTCGACGCGCGGCGGCACGTCGGGCCGCACCGCGCGCACGGACGGCGGCGGGTCGTTGATGTGGCGCATCGCGATCGCGACGAAGTTCTCGCCGGGGAACGGCACCTCGCCGGTGAGCAGCTCGTAGAGGACGACGCCGAGCGAGTAGACGTCGGTCTGCTCGTCGACGCGCTGGCCCTGCGCCTGCTCGGGCGCGATGTAGTCCGAGGTGCCGAGCACGGTGCCGGTCTGGGTCATGCCGCGCGGCAGGTCGATCGCGCGCGCGATCCCGAAGTCCGTGACCTTGGCCTGGCCGTCGCCGTTCAGCAGGATGTTCTGCGGCTTCACGTCGCGGTGCACGAGCCCGTTGCGATGGGCGAACGACAAGCCACGCGCGATCTGGAGCGCCAGCGAGAGCGCCCGTGCGACCGGCAGAGGCTGCTCGCGCGCGATCAGCCGCTTGAGGTTCTCGCCGTCGACGTACTCGAAGACGATGAACTGAGCGTCGCCCTCCTCGCCGCGGTCGATCACGGTCACGATGTTCGGGTGCGAGAGGACGGCGACGGAGCGCGCTTCGCGGCGGAACCGCTCGACGTACTCGGGATCGCCCCGGTAGTGCTCGTGCAGCACCTTCAACGCGACCATGCGGTCGAGCAGACGATCGTGCGCCCGGTAGACGCTCGACATCCCGCCGGAGCCGACGAGCTCCTGGAGCTCGTAGCGGTCTAGGAGCACCTCCCCGACCATCCTGTCGGTGAGGGTAGCCCGAGGGCTAGAGCGCTGCGGCGATCGCCTCTTCCCAGACGTCGAGCGCCTCGGCGAGCTCGCCGTCCGAGATCACGAGCGGCACGAGCACCCGGATGCAGTTCCCGGCGACGCCGGCCTTCAGCAGCATCAGCCCTCGCCGGAGCGCCTCTTCCTGGACCCGGGTGGCGAGCGCGGTCGCCGGGTGCTTCGTCTCGGGGTCCTCGACCAGGTCGAGCGCGAGCATCGCGCCGAGGCCGCGCACCTCCCCGATCCGCGGCCAGCGCTGCTGCCACGACTCCATGCGACTGCGCATCGTCTCGCCGATCGCGACGGACCGGTCGAGCAGGTCCTCGTCCTCGATCACGTCGACGACGGCGACCGCGGCGGCCATGGCGACCGGGTTGCCCACGTAGGTCCCGCCGACGCCTCCGGGCACCGGCGCGTCCATGATCGGCGCCTTGCCGAGCACGCCCGACAGCGGCAGGCCGCCCGCGATCGACTTGGCGATCGTGATCAGGTCCGGCTCGACGCCGTAGTGCTCGACGGCGAAGAAGCGGCCGGTCCGGCCGAACCCGGACTGCACCTCGTCGCAGACCAGCACGATCCCGTGCTCGTCGCAGGCGGAGCGCAGTCCGCGCAGGAACTCCGCCCCGGCGGGAATGAACCCGGCCTCACCCTGCACGGGCTCGACGACGATCGCGGCGACCGTCTCCGACGCGACGAGCGTGGCGAAGGCGCGCTCGAGCGCGGCCAGCGCCTCGGACGCCGTGGGGCCGCGGTACTCGCTCGGGAACGGCACGCGGTAGACCTCGGGCGCGAACGGGCCGAGACCTGCCTTGTACGGGTGGGTCTTCGAGGTGAGCGACAGCGACAACAGCGTGCGGCCGTGAAAACCGCCCTCGAAGGCGATCACCGCGGGGCGGCCCGTGTACGCGCGGGCGAACTTGACGGCGTTCTCGACCGCCTCGGTGCCGGCGTTGAAGAACGCCGCCTTGGCGGGGCCGCTGAACGGCGCCAGGCGCAGCAGGCGCTCGGAGAGGTCTGCGTAGACCTCGTACGGAACGACCGTGTAGTCGGTGTGCGCGAAGCGGTCGAGCTGCTCCTGTGCCGCCGCCACGACGCGCGGGTGCGAGTGCCCGACGTTGAGGCAGCCGACGCCGCCGGCGAAGTCGATGAAGACGTTCCCGTCGACGTCGGTGATCGAGGCGCCCTGCGCCTCCGCCGCGACGACCGGGAAGGTCGGCTGAAGGGGCGAGGCGACGCTCGCCTCGAGCCGCTCGAGCACCTCCCGCGACCGGGGGCCCGGCAGCTCGGTGTTCAGCACGATCGTCCGCATCGCAACCATCCTGCTTCGAGCGTAGCGGAGCGCACGGCCCGACTGCATACCTGAATGCTCGCCTTACACTGCTCCGTAGAAGGCCCGGGGCGATCCGTGGTTTTCCGATTGCGGAGGCCGAGATGACCGCTCTAGACTCATTTCTGCCAGGTGCCTGTCCCCAGCCGGCACGGCGCTTCCCCATCCCCGAGCACGGAAGGTCATCCATGTCTAGCTCACGCAAGCGCACCTGGGCGGCACTCGGCTTCGTTGCCGCACTTGCCGCTGTGGTCGCATCCACCGCCACGGCGGCCCACAAGGCCGGACCGAACATCGTCATCTGGACCGACCAGGACCGCACGGCTGCCGTCACCACGGTGGCGAACGCCTGGGCGGCTGCCAACGGCGCGACGGTCCAGGTCGTCACCAAGCAGTTCGCCGACATCCGCGACAACCTCGGCACCGTCGCCGCCGCGGACGCACCGGACGTGATCACGGCCGCGCACGACTGGACAGGCCAGCTCGCTGCCAACGGCCTCGTTCAGCCGCTCTATCCGAGCAAGGCCGTCCGGTCGCAGTTCCCGACCTACACGCTGAACGCGTTCTCGTACGGCACCGCTGTCAAGAAGCTCTACGGCATCCCCGTCGCGGTCGAGAACATCGGCCTCGTCGTCAACACGAAGCTCGCGAAGGTGCCGACGACGTTCTCGCAGCTCGAGACCGAGGCGCTCGCCGTCAAGAAGAAGAAGCACCAGACGTTCGGTATCGCCGTGCAGCAGGGCTCGGGCGGCGACGCGTACCACATGTATCCCTTCTTCTCGGGCCTCGGCGGCTACGTCTTCGGCACGAACAAGGCCGGGAACCTCGATCCCTCCGACATCGGGATCGCGAACCCGACGCTGCTGAAGAACGCCCCGCTCGTCAACAAGTGGAACAAGGAAGGCCTGATCAGCTCGAAGGTCGACAGCGCCACGGCGCAGAACGCCTTCCTGAAGGGCCAGGCCGCCTTCTGGATCACCGGCCCGTGGAACGCGGACACGCTCAAGAAGAGCGGCCTGAAGTTCAAGGTCATCCAGATGCCGGCGATCGTGAAGCCGTCGGTCCCGTTCCTCGGCGTCCAGGGCTTCATGGTCACGAAGTACGCCGACGTGCACGGTGTCGGCGGCGCGGCCACGGATCTCGTCACGAACTACCTGGCGAACCCGTCGTCGCAGACGCAGCTGGCAGCGGCGAACGGCCGGCCGCCGGCGAACGTGAAGGCGCATTCGAGCGACCCCGTCCTGGCGCAGTTCAGCGCGGCCAGCAAGGGCGGCGTCCCGATGCCGAACATCCCGCAGATGTCCTCGGTCTGGTCTGATCTCGGACAGGCTTGGGTGAAGTCCACGAAGGGCGCCGGTGCGACCCCGGCGGCTGTCGCCTTCAAGGCGGCGGCGCGCTCGATCGCCGACAAGATCGGCTAGGCACGATCCGCTCGAACCGGGTGGGCGCCCCTCGCGGGCGTCCACCCGGCGCTTCTCCTTCGCCGGACCAACCGAACCTGCCGTGAGCTCCGCGACCGCACCCCCGGTACCGACCCAGGGCCAGCCCTTCCGGCCCGGCAGGGTCGCGCGCGCCATCGCCTTCTTCTCCGGGGGCCCCGGCTTCGCGATCAAGATCGCCCTGTTGTCCCTGACGAACGCGCTGGCGGTCTGGGCAGCGGTCGTCCTGGTCGACCGCACGAAGTGGATCTCGCTCGCCGTTCTCGTCGTGGCGACCACCGCGGTCGACGTCGCCTACCTGCTGCCGCGGCGCTGGACGCTGCCGGCGAAGTTCCTCGTGCCCGGCCTGATCTTCCTGCTCGCCTTCCAGATCGTCCCGATCATCTACACGGTCGAGGTCGCGTTCTCGAACTACTCGACCGGCCACATCCTCGGCAGGGGCGACGCGGTCAAGCAGATCGAGCTGAACTCGCTCGAGCCGCCGCCGAACGGCCAGCAGTTCGAGATGGCGCCGGCGCGGGACTCGGCCGGCAAGCTCGTGCTGATCCTGCACGACGACGCCACGGGCACCGTCTCGGTCGGCACGACCAAGGGCCTGACGCCGCTCCCGAAATCGAGTGTGACCGTCGACTCGAGCGGCATCCCGACCACCGCGAAGGGCTACACGCTGATCAAGGGCGCCGAGCTGTTCACGCTCGACCAGCAGCTCGGCCAGCTGATCGTCCCGACCGCGAACGGCGCCGGCATCCGCGCCCAGGGCGTCCGCCAGGCGGTCGAGCTGAGACCCACGCTCCGCTACGACGCGTCGCGCGACGCCTTCGTGCGCATCAGCGACGGGGTGGTGTTCAAGGACACCGGCCGCGGCGCGTTTGCGCCGGCGAACAACCCGAGCAACGAGCTCGAGCCCGGCTGGAAGGCGTACATCGGCTTTCACAACTTCGGCAAGCTGATCAACAACCCGCTCTACCGCGACCCGTTCGTCCGGGTCTTCGTGTGGACGGTCGTCTACGCGACGTTCACGGTCTTCCTCTCGTTCGCCGTCGGGCTGTTCCTCGCGATTGCGCTCGACAAGCGCGGCATGCCGCTCCAGCGCCTCTATCGCAGCGTGCTCGTGATCCCGTATGCGATGCCGGGCTTCCTGTCGCTGCTCGTCTGGGGCGGTCTGCTGAACGACGACTTCGGCGTGGTGAACAAGCTCTTCCACACGCACGTGCCGTGGCTCTTCGACGCGAACTGGGCGCGGGTGTCGGTGATCCTCGTCAGCGTCTGGCTGACGACGCCGTACTTCTTCCTCGTCTCGATGGGAGCCCTGCAGTCGATACCGGCCGAGCTGACCGAGGCCGCGCGGGTCGACGGCGGCGGCGGGTGGCAGATCTTCAAGCGCGTCACGCTGCCGCTGCTGCTCGTCGCGGTCGCGCCGCTGATGATCGCGTCGTTCGCCTTCAACTTCAACAACTTCAACAACATCTACCTGTTGACGGGCGGCGGCCCGTACACGGGAAGCTCCTCCATCGCGGGGTCGACGGACATCCTGATCAGCTACACGTACAAGCTCGCGATCGCGACCGGTCGCGGGCAGGACTACGCGCTCGCGAGCACCGTCGGCATCGTGATCTTCTTCATCGTCGCCGGCATCTCGGGCGTGTCGTTCTGGAGGACGAAGTCCCTGGAGAACGTGCGATGAGGGGAGGCGGGAGATGAGCGCAGGCGAGTCCGAGCTGGCAGCCGTCACGGCCGTGGAGGCGCCCACCGCGACGGTGCGTCGCGGCCCCAAGCTCTCGCGCAACTTCAAGGAAACCTGGTGGCGCCACGCCGTCGGGATCATCGGCATCGTCGTCTCGCTGTTCCCCGTCGTGTACGTGCTCTCGTCGGCGTTCAACCGCGACAACACGCTGCAAGGCGCAGAGCTCGTCCCGACGCACGTCACCCTGCACAACTTCGGCAACCTCCTGCACAACAACGTCCAGACGTCGGGCGGCGGCAAGGCGGACGCGCCGTATCTCTACTGGGTGCTGAACTCGATGGTCGTCGCCGGCGCGACCGCGATCGCGACGACGCTCCTCGGCGCCCTTGCGGCCTACGCGTTCAGCCGCTTCCGCTTCAAGGGGCGGCGGATGGGGATGCTCGCGCTGCTGCTGATCCAGATGTTCCCTCAGTTCGTCGCCGTCGCCGCGATCTACCTGCTCGTCTACAACATCGGCAACGTCTTCTCGCCGATCGGGCTGAACACGCGACTCGGCCTGATCGTGGTCTACCTCGGCGGGGCGATGGGCGTCCAGGCCTGGCTGATGAAGGGCTTCTTCGACACGATCCCGACCGAGCTCGACGAGTCGGCGCGCGTCGACGGGGCGACACCGGCGCAGATCTTCTGGGGCGTCGTGCTGCCGCTCGCGGCGCCGGTGCTGGTGGTCGTCGCACTGATCTCGTTCGTGTTCACGCTGAACGAGTTCGTACTGGCCTCCGCGCTGCTGCAGACGAACAACAAGTTCACCCTGCCGGTCGGCCTGTACGGCTTCATCAACCAGCAGTACGGGCAGCGCTGGGGCCCGTTCGCCGCCGGCTCCCTGATGGCGATGATCCCGGTGACGCTGCTGTTCCTGTTCCTGCAGCGCTGGATCGTCAGCGGGCTGACGGCCGGCTCGGTCAAGGGATGACCCTGCCGGAGCTGGGCGAGGAGGTCGGCACCTGGCTCGACGAGCCCCATCACGACGGCTCCGAGCTCTACGTCCTCGACTGGCCCGACGAGCTCGGCGGCACCGCGACCGTGCGCCTGCGCACCGCACGCGGGGGCGCCGACCGGGTCTTTCTCCGCCACCTGCGCGACGGCGAGCCGCGGACGGTCGAAGCCGCGCGCGACGCCGACGTGGGCGGAGAGACGTGGTGGCGCGCGTCGTTCGGCGTCGAGAATCCCGTCACCCGCTACCGCTGGCTCGTGACGGGCGGCGACACCGGCTACGCGTGGCTCGACGGAGCGGGGAGCCATCCGCACGAGGTCGCCGGCGCGGACGACTTCGCCGGCACGATCGGCTCGGGCGGCCCGGCGTGGCACCTCGAGTCGGTGGTGTACGAGATCTTCCCCGACCGCTTCGCGTCGCAGCGGCGTCGCGCGCGAGGCCCCGGCCTGGGCCGTGCGCCGCGACTGGAACGACCTGCCGACCGGACGCGGCCGGGCGACGCCGCACGAGTGGTTCGGCGGCGACCTTCCCGGCATCGAGGCGCATCTCGACCACATCGAGTCGCTCGGCGCGAACGTCGTCTACCTCACGCCGTTCTTCCCGGCCGGGTCGACCCACCGCTACGACGCAGCGACGTTCGACCACGTCGACCCGCTGCTCGGCGGCGACGAGGCGCTCGCCTCGCTGGTGCGCGCGGCCGGCGCCAGGGGAATCCGCCTCGTCGGCGACCTCACGCTCAACCACACGGGCCGTCACCACGCGTGGTTCGAGGCGGCGCAGGCCGACCCCGACGCCCCCGAGCGCGACTTCTACATCTTCGACGAGTCGCTCCCGTACGGCTACGAAGCGTGGCTCGGCGTGCCGTCGCTGCCGAAGCTCAACTGGCGGAGCGACGAGCTGCACCGGCGGATGGGGGACGTGATGCGCCGGTGGCTCGACGCCGGGCTCTCCGGGTGGCGCGTCGACGTGGCGAACATGGTGGGGCGCTATCGCGACGTCGACCTCAACCACGCCGTCGCCCACTGGGCGCGTGCGACGGCCGGCGGCTCGCTGCTCGTCGGCGAGCACGGCCACGACTTCAGACCCGACCTCGACGGGACCGGCTGGGACGGCGTGATGAACTACATGGGGTTCCTCCGGCCGACGGCCTGGTGGCTGCACGGAGAGTCCTTCGACACCGATCCGTACTCGCGCGCGCCGGCACCGCTCTACACGGGCGCGGACGCGGTCGCGGTGATGCGCCGCGGGCGGGCCGGCATCCCGTGGCCCGCGGTCCTGCACTCGTGGGTGCTGCTCGACTCCCACGACAGCGCCCGCTTCCGCACCGTGGCCGAGTCGCGCGGCCGCCAGCTCGTGGGCGTCGGACTGCAGATGACGACGCCGGGGGTGCCGATGGTGTTCGCCGGCGACGAGCTCGGCCTGGAAGGCGCCTGGGGCGAGGACGCGCGGCGCACGATGCCGTGGGACGACCCGGGCGCGTGGGACACGACGCTGCTCGACGGCTATCGCAAGCTCGCTGCGCTGCGACGGTCGCTGCCGGCGCTGCAGCGGGGCGGCATCCGCTACGTGCACGCCGAGGCGGACGCCGTGTGTTACCTGCGGGAGACGCGCGACGAGCGCCTGCTGTGCCTCGCCGCCCGCGCGCCGCACCGGCCGATCGTCGTTCCCTTCGACAACCTCGAGACGCTCTACGGCGACGACGCACGCGCGGGCGTGCTGCCCGCCGACGGCCCGGCATTCCACGTATGGAGGATCGCGTAGCGATGGCAGACGTCACTTTCAACGAGGTCGACAAGATCTACGAGAACGGCGTGCAGGCCGTCTTCGGGCTGACTCTCGACATCTACGACGGTGAGTTCCTGGTCCTCGTCGGACCGTCGGGCTGCGGCAAGACGACCGCGCTCCGGATGGTGGCCGGGCTGGAGGACATCTCCGCGGGCACGCTGTCGATCGGCGGGCGCGTCGTCAACGACGTGAACCCGAAGGAACGCGACATCGCGATGGTCTTCCAGAACTACGCCCTCTACCCGCACCTGAGCGTGGCGGAGAACATCGCCTTCGGCCTTCGGCTCCGCAAGGCCCCGAGGACCGTGATCGCCGAGCGCGTCGCCTGGGCGTCGAAGCTGCTCGACCTGACGCCCTACCTCGACCGCAAGCCCAAGGAGCTCTCGGGCGGGCAGCGCCAGCGCGTCGCCATGGGCCGTGCGATCGTCCGGCAGCCGCAGGTCTTCCTGATGGACGAGCCCCTCTCGAACCTCGATGCCAAGCTCCGCGTCCAGATGCGCGCCGACATCGCGAAGCTGCAGCGGGAGCTCAAGACGACGACGATCTACGTCACCCACGACCAGGTCGAGGCGATGACGATGGGCGACCGCGTGGCGGTGATGAGCAAGGGCCGCCTGCAGCAGGTGGATGCTCCGCAGCGCCTGTACGACCGTCCCGAGAACCTGTTCGTCGCCGGCTTCATCGGCACCCCGCCGATGAACCTGCTCGAGGCCACGGTGACCGCCAACGGCGCGGTCTCGCTCGATCTCGGCGGCAATCAGCTGCCGGTCGACGAGGCGGCGCTGCACGACTACCCACGGCTGCGGCAGTACGACGGCCGGAACGTGATCGTCGGCCTGCGGCCCGGGCTCCTGCATCCGGGGCAGGAGTCCCCGGGCATGCCCCAGATCCGCGCGACGGTCGAGCTCGTCGAGTCGCTCGGCGGCGAGTCGATGGCCTACTTCCACCTGGACGCGCGGCAGTTCAAGAGTGAGGGGACGGCGGCGGAAGAGACGCTCGAGAGCGAGGACGCCGACAGCGTCGTGGGCTCTCGCCCGAATCTCGTCGCCTCGTTCCCGCCGCACATCCAGCTGCGGCTCGGAGACGAGGTGCCGGTCGCGGTCGACACGCGCGGCCTGCACTTCTTCGACGAGGCCAGTGGGGATCCGCTCCGCTAGCGCAGCACTCGCGGCCGGCGTCGCCCTCGTGCTCACGAGCGCAGCCGGCTCGGCGGCGGGTCCCGGCCCGTCGTCGTTCGCCGCGCTGCCGGCGCTGAGCACGCTTGCGTCGCAGCGCATCTACTTCGTGATGCCGGACCGCTACGCGAACGGCGACACGACGAACGACACCGGCGGGCTGACCGGCCCGCGGACGAAGACCGGGTTCGACCCGACCGACACCGCCTACTACCACGGCGGCGACCTGGTGGGGCTGCGCGACAACCTGAAGCGGATCGCGCAGCTCGGCTTCACCGCGCTCTGGGTCACGCCGGTGCTGAAGCAGGATCCCTTCGAGAACGGCAGCGCCGCGTATCACGGCTACTGGGGCCTCGACTTCACGACGGTCGACCCGCACCTCGGCACCGACGCGGACTTCAAGTCCCTGGTCGACGCCGCCCACGGGCTCGGGCTCAAGGTGTACCTCGACGTCGTCGTCAACCACACCGCCGACGTGGTCCAGCTGACCGGGACCAGCTACTCGGACATCCCGTATCGCGACTGCCACGGCAGAATCTTCAATCCCGCTCGCTACGTCACGCGCCGGTTTCCGTGCCTCAAGGCCCCGACGATGCCGCGCGTCCCGTTCCTCCTGCCCGCCGACCGCCACCGCAAGTCGCCCACGTGGCTGAACGACCCGCTGAACTATCACGACCGCGGCAACATCGACTTCAGCTCCTGCAGCCAGCTCTGCTTCGAGCAGGGCGACTTCTTCGGCCTCGACGACCTCTTCACCGAGAAGCCGAACGTCATGAACGGGCTCGCGCAGATCTACGCGTCCTGGATCTCGCGCTTCCACGTCGACGGCTTCCGCGTCGACACGGCGAAGCACGTCAACGCCGCGTTCTTCCGGCTCTGGGTGCCGAAGATCCGCGCCGCCGCGCGCGCGGCGGGCATCTCCGACTTTCCGATCTTCGGCGAGGTGACGCTCAACGACGCGGTCGACCTGTCGGCCTACGTCCGCGACCGCGGCCTGCCGCAGGTGCTCGACTTCCCGTACCAGGAGGTCGTCTCGGCGTACGCGGCCGGCGCGTCCGGAGCGCGCGGGGTCGGGCATCGCCTCGAGGACGACGACTACTTCCGCACGGCGAACGGCGTCGACCCGGCCTTCCCGACGTTCCTCGGCAACCACGACATGGGACGTGCGGCGCAGCAGATCCTCACGCAGGCACCCGGGCTCGCCGGGGACGCACTCGTGCAGCACGTGCTGCTCGGCTACGACCTCCTGTACCTCCTGCGCGGCGCGCCCGCGGTGCTCTACGGCGACGAGGTCGGGATGGTCGGAACCGGCGGCGATCAGCAGGCGCGGCAGGACATGTTCCCGACGCAGGTCGGTGAGTGGCGCACACAGTCGCGAGTCGGGTCGCCGCCGATCGGCACCGGCTCGTCCTTCGACGCCAAGCAGAACTCGATCGAGCTGCGGATCGCCGAGCTGTCGAAGCTGCGCGACGAGCACCCCGAGCTCGCGACCGGTGCGTCGGTCGTGCGCACCGCGAGCGACAACGTGCTGGTCGTCTCGAGAATCGGCCTGGCGTCGAGACGCGAGGTCGTGACCGCGTTCAACAACGGCCCGACACCGGCGCGTGTCACGGTCCAGACGTCGACGCCCGGCGCGACGTGGTCGCTCGCCTTCGGGAGCGGCGGCCTGCAGGCGGGCAGCGGAACGTCGCTCCGCCTCGACATACCCGCGGCGTCGGCGATCGTGGCCGTCCCGAGCGGGACCGTGCCGGCCGGCACACCGCCCCGTCCGACGGTCGGCGGTGCGACCGACGCGCTCACCCCGCTCTTCTCACTCAGCGCCGCCGTCGCCGGAACGGAGCCGGTGACCGTGACGTTCGTGCTTCGCCGCGGCAACCGCTCCTGGCAGCGGGTGGCGATCGACGACTCCGCGCCGTATCGCGCGTTCCTCGAGCCGGCGCGCTTCCGGAAGCATGAGCGCGTGCAGGTGGCGGCGGTCGCCCGCAGTCTCGGCGGGGGCGTCTCGACGTCCAAGGTCGCCACGGTCGTGCCGAACCATTAGCGCGCTCACGTTGCAAACGGCTCATGCCGTGCGCACGCGTCGGCAGGCTTCGCTAGCCTCCGCGCCCGGCCCGTTGTCATGACGACCGTGACTTCCGAGACACACACGCACGCCTCGACCTGGTGGCCGGAGACACACGGCGCGGACCGCGACGTGCTCGTCGCCTACTTCAGCATGGAGTTCGGCGTCGCCGCACGCCTGCCGATCTACTCGGGCGGGCTCGGCGTGCTCGCCGGCGACCATCTGAAGGCGGCGGCCGAGCTGGGCGTGCCGCTCGTCGCCGTCGGCCTCCTCTACCGCCGTGGCTACTTCACGCAGACCGTCGACACATCCGGCGCCCAGACCGAGTCGTACGACCCGATCGACCCCGAGGCGCTCGGACTGACGCTCGAGCCCGTGTCGGTGGCGGTCGAGCTCGCGGAGGAGACCGTGACGGCGGCCGTCTGGCGCTACGACGTCGGGCCGGTGCCGCTCTACCTGCTCGACGTCGCGGGCGTGACCGACGTGCTGTACGGCGGCGACCGCGAGCATCGCATCCGCCAGGAGCTCGTGCTCGGCGTCGGCGGCGTCCGGGCACTCGCCGCGCTCGGCGTGACGCCGAGCGTCTTCCACGTCAACGAGGGCCACGCCGCCTTCCTCTCGATCGAGCGAGCCCGCAGTCTCGTCGAGAGCGGGGTCGCACCGGACGCCGCGCTGAAGCAGGTGACGGAGACGACCGTCTTCACGACGCACACACCGGTGCCGGCCGGCAACGAGGTCTTCGCCGACGAGCTCGTCCAGCGCTACGTCGGCGCGCTCGCCACCGCGGCCGGCATCCCGGACGACGACCTGCTCGCGCTCGGTCGCGCCGAGGGAACCGACGGGTTCGGGCTGACGCCGCTCGCACTGCGGCTCTCCGCCCACGCGAACGGCGTGTCGAAGCTCCACGGCGAGGTTGCGCGCTCGATGTGGGAGAGCCTGTGGCCGGGCCGGGCGGCGCCGATCGGCTCCATCACGAACGGCGTCCACCTCGGCACCTGGCTCGCGCCGGAGTTGGCCCAGGCGCTGCGCGAGGTCGGCGTGCGCCCCGAGGCGCCGCCCGCGTCGGCGGGCTGGGATGCAGCGAACGGCCTCGATCTCGACGTGCTTCGCCGCGTCCGCGGCGAGCTGCGGGAACGGTTCGCCGCCAAGGCCGGGCTCGATCCGTCGCTGCTGACGATCGGCTTCGCGCGCCGCTTCGCGACGTACAAGCGCGCCGGACTCGTCTTCTCCGACCTCGAGCGCCTGCTCGCGCTGCCGCTGCAGATCGTCGTGGCCGGCAAGGCGCATCCGCAGGACGTCCCCGGCAAAGAGCTGCTGCAGGAGATCGTGGAGCTGGCGCGCGGGCCGGCGGCCGGGCGCGTCGTGTTCCTCGAGGGCTACGACATCGACCTCGCGCGCGAGCTGATCCCCGGCTGCGACGTCTGGCTGAACACGCCGCGCCGCCCGTACGAGGCCTCCGGCACGAGCGGGATGAAGGCCGCCGTCAACGGCGTGCTCAACCTCTCGGTGCTGGACGGCTGGTGGGCCGAGGCGTACGACCCGGCGTACGGCTGGGCGATCGAGGGCGGCAGCGACGAGGAGGACGCCGCGGATCTCTACCGCCTGCTCTCGGAGCAGGTCGTCCCGCGCTTCGCGGCGCGGGACGACTGGGCGTCGATGATGAGAAACTCGATTGCAGAGCTCGCGCCACGGTTCTCGATGCAGCGCACGGTGATCGAGTACACCGAGCGCTTCTACGTGCCCGCCTCGGCACGCGTCCGCTAGCCGGCCTCGGGCGTCTCGCCGGTGTCCGGCGCGGCGGCGTCGCCGAGCCGCTCGAGCAGATCCTGGACGTTCCGCAGCTCGCTCTCGAGCTGCTGCCGGTAGCCGGTCAGCCGCTCGACCAGCTGCTCGCGGTTCGGGAACCCGCGCCGCCCGCGGCGGTGCCCCCAGTGGTGCCGGTGGTGCCCGTGGTGCCGGCCCTCCTGCTCGTCGTCATGGTGTCCTTCGCACATGGATACGCTCACCTCCTTTCGTGTCCTTCGATAATAGTTACCCGATGATAACTGATACTGGATGGTAAGCAGAAGGGACGAGCTCGGCGAGCTGCGCATCCTGCTTCGCCGGGTGCTGCGCGGGCTGTGGCACCGCCGGCGCCCGAGCGACGACCTGTTCGCCGACGCCCCGCCGGGGCCGCGTCTGACCCGGCGGCATGTCGCCATCCTCGCCCAGATCGGCACCGAGGGCGAGCGCACGGTCGGCGAGCTCGCGCGCGAGCTCGGCCTCTCGCTACCGGCCGCGAGCAAGCTGACGCGAGAGCTCGAGGAGCGCAGCCTGGTGCGGCGTCGCGAGCACGTCGACGACCGGCGCCGGACGGTCGTCGACCTGAACGCGCTCACTTCGGAGCGGGTGCGCGCGTGGCTCGACCGGCGGAACGGCCCGCTCGAGCGAACGCTCGACGCCCTCACCACGGCTGAGCGCGAGGCGTTCCTCAAGGGCCTCCGCACGCTGGCGGACGCCCTGATGGAAGAATCCGGCGATGGTCCTCTCCGACCGCACCATCGAGCGCCTCATCGGCGAAGGCCGCATCGCCATCGACCCCTATGACGTCTCGCTCCTGCAGCCGTCGAGCCTGGACGTCCGCGTCGACCGGTACTTCCGCGTCTTCCACAACGCGCGCTACCCGTTCATCGACGTGAAGCTGCCGCAGGAGGAGCTGACCGAGCAGGTCGAGATCGCCGGCGACCACCCGTTCATCCTCCATCCGGGCGAGTTCGTGCTCGGCTCGACGCTCGAGCGCGTGACCCTGCCCGACGACCTCGTGGCGAGGCTCGAGGGCAAGAGCTCGCTCGGCCGCCTCGGCCTGCTGATCCATTCCACGGCCGGCTTCATCGACCCCGGCTGGGACGGCCACGTGACGCTCGAGCTCTCGAACGTCGCCAACCTGCCGATCACGATCTACCACGGCATGAAGATCGGGCAGCTCTCGTTCATGCAGCTGTCCGAACCGACCTCGACGCCCTACGGCAGCGCCACCCTCGGCTCCAAGTACCAGGGCCAGCGCGGGCCGACCCCGAGCCGCTACTGGCAGAACTTCGAGCAATGACCGTCCTCGTCACCGGCGGCACCGGCTTCGTGGGCACCGCGATCGTGCACGCGCTGCGCGCCCGCGAGCTTCCCGTGCGCGTGCTCGCGCGGCACCCGGAGCGCGCCGCGAGCCTCGAGGCGCTCGGCGTCGAGGTCGTCCGCGGCGACCTGACCGAGCCCGCCGGCCTCGCGGCTGCCGTCGACGGCTGCAGCCACGTGGTCAGCCTCGTCGCGATCCTCAAGGGCAGTCGCGAGGACTTCCAGCGCGTGATGATCGACGGGACCGCCGCGCTGATCTCGGCCGCGCGCGAGGCGGGCGTCTCCCGCTTCGTGCAGATGAGCGCACTCGGGACGACCGAGCAGACGAAGGACCTCGTGCCGTACTACGGCGCCAAGTGGGAGATCGAGCAGGCGGTCGCGGCCTCCGGGCTCGAGCACGTGATCGTGCGCCCGAGCTTCGTGTTCGGCCGCGGCGGCGCGCTGCCGACCTTCGTCCGCCAGGTCCGACTGTCGCCGCTCGTCACGGTGATCGGGCCGGGCACGCAGCGGATCCAACCGATCTGGCTCGAAGACGTCGCGCAGTTCTTCGCGACCGCCGTCGACGATCCGCGCGCCGCGGGACGGACCTGGGAGCTCGGCGGGCCTGACGTCGTCACCTGGAACGAGCTCTACCTGACGATCGCGCGAGTGCTCGGGAAGCGGCGGCGCCTCCTCCACGTCCCCTTCTCGGTCGCGCGGACGGGCGCACGGCTGACCGAGTGGGCGCCGGGCGCGCCGCTGACCGCAGACCAGGTCACGATGATCGAGGCGGGCGACAACGTCTGCTCGTCAAGCGATGCCACGGACACGTTCGACCTCAAGCTCGTCCCGCTCGAAGAGCAGCTCCGGCGCGCCGCCTGAGCGGCGCCTCTCGCTGCTCCTCCGTCTCGTCGCCGCCCATCAGCGGATGACGCAGCTCGTTCAGCGCGAGCTCGCGGCGGACGGCGTCGACGACGACGGCTACGCGATGCTCAGCCTTGTCGGCGTCCGCGCGCCCGTGCGGCTGACCGAGCTCGCCGCCGATCTCGGGATGCCGCTCACCACCGCGTCGGACGTCGTCCGGCGCCTGGAGGCGCGCGGCGACGTGAGACGGCGTCCCAACCCGGGCGACGGGCGTTCGTCGCTCTTCGAGCTGACACCCGCGGGCAGGCGCACGTGGAAGCGGGGCTTCGGCGCTCTCCAGCGCATCAACGCCGCGCTCGCGCGCGAGCTCGACGACGCCGAGGGGATGGGTGACACGTTGAAGGAGCTGGACGCTGCGTTCGCGCGCGCGTTAACCGAGCGTTAATCCGGATCCGGAGCATTTGCTCCGGCTCCGGACTACGCTTCGCAGCGATGCGCAGTCCTTCTCGTCCTCGTCGCGGCGGTCGTGGTGCGCCACCGCCGCCGCTGCTGCCGCGCCGTCGCCGTCCGTCGTCGCGAAGATCAAGGTCTCGCCCGGCGTGGCGCCGTGCGCAGCCGCAGCGGCGGGCGGGGCGATCTGGGTCAGCGAATACGGGTCGCCGTACCTGCTCCGGATCGACCCGAAGACGAACAAGGTGCTCTCGAAGACGCAGATCGGCTTCGGCTCGTGCGGGCTCGGCGCAGGCGCCGGCTCCCTCTGGGTCGAGGACACGAGCTCGAGCACCGTCAGCCGCGTCTCGGTGAAGACGCGCAAGCGCATCGCGATCAAGGTCGACACACAGCCGTACGACGCGACGTTCGCGTCAGGATCCGCCTGGGCGACCGCGTACACCGGCGGGTACGTCGACCGCATCGACCCGGCACGCAACCGCGTCGTCAAGCGCTTCAAGCTGCCGACCGCGACCGGCGTCGTCGGCGCGTTCGGCTCGATCTGGGCGACCGGCTCGGACGGCGTGATCCGCATCGACCCCGCCACGAACACCGTCGTCGCGCGCATTCCGCTCCCCAGCGCCGCCTGGACCGCCGCGTCGGCCGACGCCGTCTGGATCACGTCGCCGGCCGGGCTCTCGCGAATCGATCCGACGACCAACCAGACCAGCGCGACCGTCAAGATCTCGTCCCAGGCGCTCGGCGACCCGGCGGTCGTCGCCGGTCAGGTCTGGGTACCGGAGATCCGCGAGAACACGATCGCGGTCGTCGACCCGGCCACGAACGCGGTCGCGAGCACGATCAAGGTCGGGGCCGGCCCGTTCGTCGTGACGGAGATCGCCGGCGAAGCGTGGGTGCCCAGCTGGAAGGGCGCCGACATCTGGCGCCTCAAGCCGTAGCTGCAAGAAGATCGAGGGCCGCCAAAGGCGGCCCTCGATCCGGTAACCAGCTTGTATTTCGTAGAGGCGCTTCCGGCCGATCAGGCGGCGCGTAACGCGAGTCCCCCACGCTGGCTAAGCGATTCCCCTCTCAGGTTCCGGGGACACGCCTCTACGAGCCGGTACCTCCACTGCCCGTACTCGAAGTCTCCAACGCCGGACCACCTCCTTTCCGCGGTTGCGCTCAGATTAGCGGATCGGTCAGGACAGATGCCCGCTCGGATTCGACGTCTTTCCGCACCCAGCACGAAGCGAGATGGTCGTTGACGATGCCGCAGGCCTGCAGGGCCGCGTGGACGGTCGTCGGGCCGACGAAGCGGAAGCCGGCCGCCCGCAGTCGCTTCGCGAGCGCCGCCGACGCCGGCGTCGAAGCGCCCCAGTCCGCGTGCGAGCGCGGCGCGGCGGCGGCCGGGCCCGCCTCGGCCCAGAGGAGCGCGTGCAGCGGCGTGCCGGCCTCGCGCAGCGCCAGCGTCGCCCGCGCGCCGGCGATCGCGGCCTCGATCTTCCCCCGGTGCCGCACGATGCCCGCGTCGCCCAGGAGCCGCTCGACGTCGCGCGGGCCGAAGCGCGCGACCCGCTCGGGGTCGAAGTCGTGGAACGCCGCCCGGAAGGCGTTCCGCTTGCGCAGGATCGTCAGCCACGAGAGCCCCGACTGGAAGCCCTCGAGCGTGAGGCGCTCGTAGAGGCCGCGCTCGTCGCGCACGGGCCGGCCCCACTCCTCGTCGTGGTAGGCGAGGTACAGCGGGTCGGTCGTCTCCCAGCAGCGGATCAGGGATGCACGTCCGCGACGACGACCTTCACGACGCCGTCGCGCACGACGACCTCGTACGTGTCCACCGGCTGGAAGGCGGGCAGCGTGAGCGGCCGGCCGCTGCGGAGGTCGAAGGCGGAACCGTGGCGCGGGCAGATCACGCGGCAGGTGTCCTCCTCCCAGTCGCCCTCGCAGAGCGGCCCGTCGTCGTGCGAGCAGCGGTCCTCGAGCGCGTAGAGCTCCCCGCCGCAGTTGTAGACGCCGATCGACGTCCAGCCGACGGTGACGATCTTCACCGATCCTGGCCCGAACTCGTCGAGCGGGGCGACGTCGACCTCGGGCACCTGGCTAGGAGGGATCGGCGAAATGCAGGTTGAGCCGCCGGGCCGCGCTGCTGCGTCCTCGGAACGAGCATCGCACCCCGTCGACGAACGGCATTCCGCCAATCCCTCCTCTAGTCGAACTGCAGGCCCTCGGCGAGCCCGCGCCACTCTTCCGGGAGCGGCGTCCCCTTCGCGCGGTTGAGCGCGACCTTCAGCACGCCGAGCCCGAGGATCGCGCACTTCAGCCTGATCGGCGTGAGCGGGATCCCGATCTCGTCGAGCAGCTCCTCCTTGGGCAGCTCCGCGACCTCGCTCGCCTTCCGGCCCTTCACGAGCTCGGTGAGCATCGACGTCGCCGCCTGCGAGATCGCGCAGCCACGCCCCTCGAAGCCCACGTCCTCGATCGTCTCGCCGTCGGCGGCGAACCGGACCGAGATCGTCACCTCGTCGCCGCAGAGCGGGTTCTGCCCCTCGGCCTGCGCGTCGGCGCCCTCGAGCAGCCCGTGCCCCCGCGGGTTCTTGTAGTGGTCGAGGATCACCTCGCGGTAGAGCTGATCGAACTCGCTCATACCCGCTCCGGCGCCGGCAAAGCCGGCACCTGCGCTCCTTGACGTGCTCCGTCGAGCCTACGCACTATGCCCCGAACGTCGCCTTGACCTTGAGCAGGCCCTCGGCGAGCCGGTCGACGTCCTCGGGCAGCGAGTAGAGGTAGAAGCTCGCGCGCGTCGTCGCCGCGACTCCGAGACGCGTCATCAGCGGCTGCGTGCAGTGGTGGCCCGCACGGACGGCCACGCCCTCCCAGTTGAGGATCTGCGCGACGTCGTGCGGATGCACGCCTTCGAGCTCGAAGCTGACGATGCCCGTGCGCCGGTCGGCCGGCGGACCGAAGATGCGGATTCCCGGGATCTCGGCCAGGCGGTCCATCGCCTGGACGACGAGCTCGTGCTCGTGCCGCTCGATCGCCTCGAGGCCGACCGCCGTGACGTAGTCGAGCGCAGCGCCGAACCCGAAGCACTCGGCGATCGCCGGTGTGCCCGCCTCGAACTTGTACGGCAGCTCGTTCCAGCTGGTGCGGTCGAGGGCGACGGAGCGGATCATCTCGCCGCCGAGGTTGAACGGTTGCATCGCCTCGAGCAGGTCGCGGCGTCCCCACAGCGCGCCGGCACCGCTCGGCCCGCACAGCTTGTGCGACGAGAACGCGAGGAAGTCGCAGCCGAGCGCCTGCACGTCGATGGCGCGGTGCGGTGCGGCCTGTGCGGCGTCGACGACCATGATCGCGCCTTGCGAATGCGCCCACTCGGCGAGCTTCTCGACCGGGTTGATCGTGCCGAGCGTGTTCGACACGAGGTTGTTCGCGACCACCTTCACCTTGCCGCGAGCCGCGAGCTCGTCGAGCACGTCGAGCTGCAGCTCCCCCAGATCGTCGATCGGGATGTGCGCGAACTCGGCACCGGTCTTCTTGGCGACGAACTGCCAGGGCACGAAGTTGGCGTGGTGCTCGAGCTCCGTGATCACGACGACGTCGCCCGGCCCGAGGTTCTCGAGGCCCCACGAGTACGCGACCAGGTTCAGGGCCTCGGTCGCGCTGCGCGTGAAGATCACTTCGCGGTTCGACGGCGCGTTGATGTATGCCCGCACCTTCTCGCGTGCGTTCTCGTAGCCGGCCGTCGCGCGCTCAGCGAGCGTGTAGACGCCGCGGTGCACGTTCGCGTAGGAGTGCTCGTAGAACTCGCGCATCGCGTCGAGCACCTGGCGGGGCTTCTGGGTCGACGACGCCGAGTCCAGGTACGCGACCGGCAGACCGCCCGAGAGCTCCTCGAAGACGGCGAAGTCGGCGCGCAGCTTGTGCACGTCGAGCGCGGATTGAGCCTTCACGGCCACGGATCTACTGTACCCAGGCCCTCAAGTGGTGGACGACCTCGCAGCCGCTCAGGCGGTCGCTCCGGTCGGCCCAGACCGCGTCGCGGCCGGGGCAGCCGGGGCGCGGGCCTGCGAACGCGACCACGTCCTGGTGCGGCATGAACGCCGCTCCGAGCCCAGCCGGGCCGGGAAGGAGTCGCGACGCGGGGCCGAACCAGAGCTCGCGGCCGACGTAGAGGTCGCCGTTCCGCAGACGGGCGACGACGCCGGTGCCGGGGCGCCAGGCGGGCGCGAAACCCGGGCCGAGGTCGCCGACGTGAACGCGACGCGCGTGCCGTCGGGCGACCACACCGGCCACGCGTCCTTCGAGGGAAGAATCCGCGCCGGCCTCGCAGCTGTAGGCACGGCGAGCACGAGGACCGCGACCAGCGCGCCGATGCTCTTCACGACCCAACGCTACGGCGGCGGGGTCAGGGAAACGTGAAGGTATCGTGGCCCACCTGTGAGCGACTACGTCTTCACGATGTACCGGGCCGACAAGTTCTACGGCCCCGAGCGCCAGGTGCTGGCCTCGATCTCGCTCTCGTTCCTGCCCGGCGCGAAGATCGGCGTGCTCGGCGCGAACGGCGCGGGGAAGTCGACGCTGCTCCGGATCATGGCGGGCAAGGAAGAGACCTCGTCGGGCACGGCGGAGCTCGCGCCGAACGCGACCGTCGGGCTGCTCGACCAGGAGCCGGAGCTCGACCCCGCGAAGACCGTTCGCGAGAACGTCGAAGACGGCGTTCGCGAAGTCCGCGACCTGCTCGATCGCTTCAACGCCGTGTCCGCGAAGTTCGCCGAGCCGGACGCGGACTACGACGCACTGCTCGCGGAGCAGGCGACCGTGCAGGACCAGATCGACCGGCGCGACGCGTGGCAGCTCGAGTCGCAGCTCGACCACGCGATGGACGCGCTCCGGCTCCCCGACGGCGACCGAGACGTGTCGACGCTCTCCGGCGGAGAACGACGCCGGGTCGCCCTCTGCCGGCTGCTCCTGCAGGCCCCCGACCTGCTGCTGCTCGACGAGCCGACGAACCACCTGGACGCGGAGTCGGTGCTGTGGCTCGAGCGGTTCCTCGCGGACTACAAGGGCACGGTCGTGGCCGTCACGCACGACCGCTACTTCCTCGACAACGTCGCCGGCTGGATCCTCGAGCTGGACCGCGGACGCGGCATCCCGTACCAGGGCAACTACTCGGGTTGGCTCGAGCAGAAGCAGGAGCGGCTCGCGCACGAGGAGAAGACCGAGTCCGCCCGCCGGCGCACGCTGCAGCGCGAGCTCGAGTGGGTCCGCCTCGCACCGCGCGCCCGGCACGCGAAGTCGAAGGCGCGCCTCGGCTCCTACGAGAAGCTGCTCGCCGCGGAGGAGAACGCCAGGCTCGACCGCGTCGAGATCCACATCCCGCCCGGTCCGCGCCTCGGCGACCTCGTGATCGAAGCCGACGGCGTCACCAAGGGGTTCGGCGACCGGCTGCTCATGGAGGACCTCACGTTCTCGCTGCCGCCGGCCGGGATCGTCGGCGTGATCGGCCCGAACGGCGCGGGGAAGACGACCCTCTTCCGGATGATCGCCGGCGAGGAGACACCCGACGCGGGAACCTTGCGGATCGGCGACACGGTGCAGCTCGCCTACGTCGACCAGTCGCGCGCCGACCTCGACCCGAAGAGCACCGTCTGGAAGGAGATCTCCGGCGGACAGGACGTCGTGCTGCTCGGCAAGCGCGAGATCAACTCCCGCCAGTACACGTCGTGGTTCAACTTCCGGGGCGGCGACCAGCAGAAGCCGGTCGGGATGCTGTCCGGCGGCGAGCGGAACCGCGTGCACCTGGCGAAGCTGCTGCGCAGCGGCGGCAACGTGCTGTTGCTCGACGAGCCGACGAACGATCTCGACGTGGATACGCTCCGCGCGCTCGAGGAGGCGCTGCTCGACTTCGCCGGCTGCGCCGTCGTGATCACCCATGACCGCTGGTTCCTCGACCGCGTCGCAACGCACATCCTCGCCTTCGAGGGGGACTCCCAGGCGACGTGGTTCGAGGGCGACTGGGCCGAGTACGCCGAGTGGGTTCGCGAGACGCGCGGCCCCGAGGCGCTCGAGCCGCACCGCATCAAGTACAAGCCGCTCGTCCGCGCCTAGATCCTCCGCGGGGACGAGGCACTCGCACCGCCGCGTCCTCCGCGCGGGCGACTCCCGAATCGCCTCCCCGGCCGATGCACGGCGCGGTCGCGTGCCGCACGATCGGAGCCACACCACTCGCAGGAGGCTTTGGTCGAGATGACGCAGCTACGGAGCAGGGCCCGGCTCGTGCCGGCGGAGGTGCAAGACCTCGCCGGTCGCATCGACGGCGCCGTCGTCGCCCCCGGCGACGAGGCGTGGGACGAGGCGCGGCAGGCGTGGAATCTCGCCGCCGACCAGCGGCCGGTCGCGGTCGCGATTCCCGAGAGCGCGGCCGACGCCGTCGCGATCGTCGACTTCGCACGCGACGCGGGCCTTCGGGTCGCACCGCAGGGAACCGGCCACGGCGCGTCGGCGCTCGGCTCGCTCGAGGACACGATCCTCGTGAAGCTGCACCGGCTGCGCGGCGTCACGATCGACCCGGATGCGCAGATCGCACGCGCTGCGGCCGGAACGATCTGGATCGAGGTCGTCGAGGCGGCGGCGCGCCACGGTCTCGCCGCGCTCGCCGGCTCGTCGCCGGACGTCGGCGTCGTCGGCTACACCCTCGGCGGCGGGCTCTCCTGGCTCGGCCGCAAGCACGGGATCGGCGCCAACCAGGTGACGGCGATCGAGGTCGTGACCGCCGACGGCCGGCTGCGCCGCGTCGACCGCGACAACGACCCCGACCTGTTCTGGGCGCTCCGCGGCGGCGGCGGCAACTTCGGCGTCGTGACGGCGATCGAGTTCCGGCTGTTCCCGGTGCCCGAGGTCTACGCGGGCATCCTCTGGTTCCCGGTCGACCGCGCGGGCGAGGTGCTCTCCGAGTGGCGCGCGTGGACGGACGGCCTCGGCGACGAGACCACGTCCGTCGGCCGCATCCTCCAGCTCCCGCCGCTCGACGAGATCCCGGAGCCGGTTCGCGGCAAGTCGTTCGCGGTGATCGAGGTCATCCATTGCGGCAGCGAGGCGGAGGGGCGCGAGCTCGTCCAGCCGCTGCGCGGCCTCGGACCGGTCATGGACACCGTCGCCTGGGTGCCGGTCGAGACCCTCAGCCACCTGCACATGGACCCCGAGCACCCGGTGCCCGGCGCCGGCGACGGGGTGGCGCTGGACGCATTCGGCGCGGAGGCCGTCGACCGGCTCGTCGCCGCCACCGTCGGGTCGCCGCTGCTGTCGGTCGAGGTTCGCCACCTCGGCGGCGCGATCGGCCGCAGCCGGCCCGAGCACGGAGCGCTCGCCTCTCTCGATGCGCCGTTCCTGATGTTCGCCGTCGGCATCGCGCCGACGCCGGAGGTGAAGGACGCGGTCGAGCGCACCGTCGCCGGCCTCCGCGCCGAGCTCGCGCCGTGGGAGGCTGCTCACACGTACCTGAACTTCGCGGACACGAGGCGCGACGCGAAGACGCTCTGGACGGAGACGAGCTACCACCGCCTGCGGCGGATCAAGCAGGCCGTCGACCCGCAGAACCTGATCCGCTCGAACCACGAGCTCGCCTGATGACGAGGGCGCCCGGCGCACGCGCCGGGCGCCCTCGAGCTCGTGCCCTGCCTAGAGCGACGCCGAGGCGTTCGAGGAGGACGACCCGCCGCCCATGTTCGGGCAGTTGCCGCTCCCGTGACTCCCCTGCGAGCTCCGCATCCCCGAGTAGTGCTTCGGGGTCGCGTGCGTCGCCGGCTTCGAGCTGTTGGAGCTGCCGTGGTTCGCGGCCAGCGCGACACCCCCGCCCGTGACGGCGACGACGGCGGTTGCGGCTGCGACGGCAGCTCTCCGACCGAGCATTGGGTCTCCTTTCGCTCGGGTCGCGCCAATCGTTGCATGTGAACCTAAGAGACGCCTCTGCGCCTACAATCCGGCGCCGTGGCGCCCGAGGTTCGCACCGGCGGCTGCCTCTGCGGGGCCGTTCGCTACCGCGTCCGCGGCGAGCCTGTGCACGTCGGGCGTTGTCACTGCGGCGACTGCCGCAAGGAGTCCGGGAGCGCCTTCACCATCTACGCGCACTGGCCGGTCGAGGCCCTCGAGCTCGACGGCGAGATCTCGAGCTACCAGGGCCGCGGCTTCTGTCCGCGCTGCGGCTCGCACGTGCTCGACCCTCCGGATCCCGGCGCCGCCTTCGTCGAGATCCGGATCGGGACGCTCGACGACGCGCCGTTCGGGCTCCGTCCGGAGTCCGAGGTCTGGGTGAAGCGCCGCGAGCCCTGGCTCGCGCCGGTCGAGGGCGCCTCACAGCACGACGAGAACCGGCACTAGCGGATGGAAGCTCGTATCCAGGTGATCACGTTGGCCGTCGACGACCTCGACCGGGCGGTTCGGTTCTACCGTGACGGTCTCGGGCTCACGACCTCCGGGATCATCGCCACCGAGTACGAGGGTGACGACGTCACGCCCGCCGGCGACATCGCGCTGTTTCACCTCGCCGACGGCCTGACGCTTGCGTTGTACCCACGCTCCGAGCTGGCCAAGGACGCGAACGTTCCGCTCGGACCGCCGAAGTCCGGGGAGTTCAGCATCGGTCACATCGTCGCTCGCAAGACCGACGTCGACGCACTGCTCGCGCAGGCCGCGCGAGCCGGGGCAACACTGACCGACGAGCCTCACGACCGGCCCTGGGGGATCTACTCGGGCTACTTCCGCGACCCGGACGGACACCTCTGGGAGATCATCTGGAACCCGCGGCTCACGGAGTGAGCGAGCCGATCTACACGATGCCGCGCGGCCGCCGGCGAATGCGGACGAAGACGTACGAGCCGACGACGGAGACGATCAGCGCGAGCACCGTCAGGACGAAGTCCCCGTCGAGATGTTCTCGATGGTCGAAGAAGCTTCGGTCGACCACTTCGTTGACGGCGACGACCACGACTGCGATCAGCAGCCAGGCTCGCCAGTGAGACACGAGGTGCCGGCGCATGCCCGACGACGCTAGCAAGCGGCGCGAAGAGGCGGCGCGACCGGCCGGGCGCCGGTCGCGCACTCCCTCCGCGGCATCTACTCGGAAGGCTGGACGACGATCAACGAGTTGCCGTCCGGGTCGCGCACCCAGAACATCGGCGGCACCGGGCCTCCCCAGCGGGAAACCTCGTCGTCCACGTCGGCCCCGGCCGCCTTCAGGGCGGCGTGATCCGCGTCGACGTCCGACGTGTCGAGGCAGATCCCCGTCTGGCCGCCTCCCGCCTCGGTTCCCTGCGGCGGGGGGGCGAGCGCGATCGTCGTCGCGGCATCCGGCAGCGCCACCTCGACCCACCGTCCGGCGTCGCCCATCGGAACGTCGACCACCTTCTCGAAGCCGAGGGTCTCGACGTAGAAGTCGATCGCGCGGTCGGTGTCGGAGACGGTGACGCACACCCGGCCGACCTGCGTGAGATTCAGCTTGGACTTCACCTTGGACATCTGAGCCTCCTCGCTCGTCGTTGATGTACCCCCTTAGACCGCGGAGGCCGGGGAAACTCATCGCGGGCAGGAGCGGCGGTCAGCCCTGCGGAATCCGGGCTTCGAGCGCGGCGCCGAGCGCCTCGCGCACGGGCTCGAGCTCGATCCGGTCGAGCACGTCCTGGAAGAAGCCGCGCACGATCAGCCGCTCGGCCTGCGCGCGCGAGAGCCCGCGGGTCATCAGGTAGAAGAGCTCCTCGCGGTTGACGCGGCCCAGCGTCGCGCCGTGCGTGCAGCGGACGTCGTTCGCCATGATCTCGAGCCCGGGGATCGAATCCGCGTGCGCTGCGTCGGAGAGCAGCAGGTTGCGGTTCTCCTGGTACGCGTTCGTCTTCTGCGCGCCCTCCTCGACGCGGATCATCCCGCGCCAGACCGCGCTCGCCCGCTCGCGCAGGGCGCCCTTGAAGGCGAAGTCGCTCTCGGTGTTCGGCGCGATGTGCTCCTGGAACGTGTCGTAGTCGAGATGCTGGTCGCCGTCGGCGAAGTACGCGCCCGTGACGCGGGACGTCGCGCCGGGGCCGGCCAGGTCGTTCTCGATCCAGACCTTGCCGCGCTTCGAGCCGAAGCCGCCGATCACCCAGTCGAGCTCGGCGTCGCGGTCGAGGACCGCCCGGTGGCGGCCGAAGTGCCACGTCTCGCGCGAGAGGTTCTGCAGCGAGACGTACTCGACCTTCGCCTCGTCGTGGACGAACAGCTCGACGACGGCATTCGTGTACGCGACCGTGTCCGGCGCGACCGACGAGAGATCCTCGACGATCGTGAAGCGGGAGCCCGCCTCCGCCTCGACGACCATGCGCCAGTAGAGCGAACCGCCGTTCGACGTCACCTGGGCGTAGAGCGGCCGTTCGAGCTGCACGCCCTTGGGCACGCGCACGAGCAGGCCGTGCTGCCAGCGTGCGAGGTTCTCGAGCGCGAACTTGTCGTCCTCCGGGATCAGCTGCGACGGGTAGTCGGCAGGAAGCGGCTCGAAGATCACCCCGTCCGGCGCGGACACGATCTCGAGCCCGCTCTCGCTGACGAGCACGCGCCCGGCGACGTCGAGGTCGAGCATCGGCCCCTGCGCGGTCCCAGGCACCACGGTGCCAGGCACCGGTTCGGGGTCGAAGCCGCGGAGATCGGTGAAGCGCCAGTGCTCGTCGGACGTCGACGGCAGCGGCAGCTCCGCGAAGCGCTTCGCGGCCTGGTCGCGGGTGAGCGTCGTCATGCCGGCGGCGCGTACCGCCGATGGAGCACGAGCCCATTCCCATCGGGATCGGTGAAGAACGCCATGTGGCAAACGCCGGTGTCGATCGTCGGGCCGAGAAACGTGATGCCCTTCCCCTCGAGCTCGCTGCGCGTCTCGGCGACATCGGGAACCCTGAGCGCAAATCCAGCCGTGTGAGGGCCAGAGAACTTGGAGCCGATTGCCTCCATGTCCAAGAGATAGAGGCTGACGTTCTCGCCGAGCTGGTACTCGGGAAAGCCGCCGTCGCCGACCGCGTCGAGGCCGAGCGTCTCTCCGTAGAACCGCTTCGCCCGCTCCATGTCGGTGACGGGCACCGAGATGAAGTCGGTGCGCTCGACGATCAACCGACAGACCCCTCCATCTGCAGCAGGATCAAGCGGTTCATCTCGACGGCGTACTCGAGCGGCAGCTCCTTCGTGATCGGCTCGACGAACCCGGAGACGACCATCGCGGAGGCCTCCGCCTCGGAGAGGCCGCGCGTCATCAGGTAGAAGAGCTGCTCCTCCCCGATCTTGGACACCGTCGCCTCGTGTCCGATGTCGACGTCGTTCTCGTCGATCCGGATGTACGGGTACGTGTCAGAGCGCGACTCCTCGTCGAGGATCAGCGCGTCGCAGACGACCTTCGACCTCGCGCCGTGCGCGCCCTTCGCGACCTCGAGCAGGCCGCGGTAGCCGGCGCGTCCGCCGTTCTTGGAGATCGACTTCGAGGTGATCACGCTGGTCGTGTTCGGCGCCACGTGGACGCACTTCCCGCCCGCATCCTGATGCTGGTTCTTGCCGGCGAAGGCGATCGAGAGCACCTCGCCGTGAGCCCGGTCGCCGAGCAGCCAGATCGCGGGGTACTTCATCGTCAGCTTCGAGCCGAGATTGCCGTCGACCCACTCCATCGTCGCGTCCTCGTAGGCGACCGCGCGCTTCGTGACGAGGTTGTAGACGTTGGTCGACCAGTTCTGGATCGTCGTGTACCGGCACCGGCCGCCCTTCTTCACGACGATCTCGACCACCGCGGAGTGCAGCGAGTCGGTGGAGTAGATCGGAGCGGTGCACCCTTCGACGTAGTGCACATAGGCGCCCTCGTCGACGAGGATCAGCGTGCGCTCGAACTGGCCCATGTTCTCCGCGTTGATGCGGAAGTAGGCCTGGAGCGGCAACTCGATCCTCACGCCGGGCGGGACGTAGATGAACGAGCCGCCCGACCAGACGGCACTGTTCAGCGCCGCGAACTTGTTGTCGTTCTGCGGGATGATCGTCCCGAAGTACTGCTTGAAGAGATCCTCGTGCTCGCGGAGCGCCGTGTCCGTGTCGAGGAAGATCACTCCCTGCGCGGTCAGGCTCTCCTGCAGCTTGTGGTAGACGACCTCGCTCTCGTACTGCGCCCCGACGCCGGCGAGGTACTTCTTCTCCGCCTCGGGAATCCCGAGCTTGTCCCAGGTGTCCTTGATGTCGGCCGGGAGGTCCTCCCACGACTCGGCCTGGTTCTCGGTCGGCTTGATGTAGTAGTAGATGTTGTCGAAGTCGATCTCGCGCAGCGACGGCTGACCGCCCCACGTCGGCATCGGCCGGGCGAGGAAGTAGTCGAGTGACCTGTGGCGGAACTTCCGCATCCAGTCGGGCTCGTCCTTGTGCGAGGAGATCGCGTCGACCAGCTCGTGCGAGAGGCCGCGGCCCGACTTGAAGAAATAGTCCTCGGGAACGTTGAAGCCGTACTTGACCTCGTAGTCGGAGCCGATCCCCTGGACGATCTCTGACTCGGTCTGTGCCATCAGACAGCCACCTTCGCAGATTCCCACTCCTCGTAGCCGGACACCTCGAGCTTCTCGGCCAGCTCAGGGCCGCCCTCCTCGACGATCTTCCCGTCGACGAACACGTGCACGAAGTCGGGCTTGATGTAGTTGAGGATCCGCTGGTAGTGCGTGATCACCAGTGCACCCATGTCCGGCCCGACGAGCGCGGACACGCCGCTCGCGACGATCTTGAGCGCGTCGATGTCGAGACCCGAGTCGGTCTCGTCGAGGACTGCGATCCTCGGCTTCAGCATCGCCATCTGCAGGATCTCGACCCGCTTCTTCTCGCCGCCCGAGAAGCCGTCGTTCAGGTAGCGCGAGGCGAGCTCGCGGCTGACCTTCAGGCGGTCCATCTCGGCGAGCAGTTGCTTGCGGAACTCGGGCACCGGCACCGGGTCCTCGACGCCGCCCGCGCGCGCCTTGCGCGTCGCGTTCAGCGCCTGGCGCAGGAAGTTCGTGACCGTGACCCCTGGAATGGCATGCGGGTACTGGAACGCCAGGAAGAGGCCCGCCTGGGCGCGCTCGTCGGCCCCCGCCTCGGTGATGTCGTTGCCGTCGAGGACGATGCGCCCGTCGGTGACCTCGTAGGCAGGATGGCCGGCGATCGCGTAGGCGAGCGTCGACTTCCCGGAGCCGTTCGGCCCCATCACGGCGTGCACCTCGCCCGAGGAGACGCGAAGATCGACGCCCTTGACGATCTCGGTGCCGTCCTCGAGCGCGACGTGCAGGTTGTTCAGTTCGAGCGTAGCCATCGTCAACGGTCCCATCGTAGCCGGACGACCCTGGTAGGCTGATTCCATGCCGAACATCGGAACCGGCGAGATCATCCTCCTGTTGCTCGTCGCCCTGCTCTTGTTCGGGGCGAAGCGGCTGCCGGAGATCGGTCGGTCGCTGGGCAGCGGGATGCGCGAGTTCAAGGATTCGGTGACGGGAGCGGGCAAGCCGGAGGCGACGCACACCGCCGAGCTCCCCGCGCCGACGCCCGAATCGCCGGTCACCGCCTCCCGCGAGAACGAAACCGTCCGCTAGATCGTCGTGGCCCGCCTCCCGCGTCGCCTTGGGCACGGCGAGGAGGCGACGCTCGTCGAGCATCTCGAGGAGCTGCGCCAGCGCATCTTCGTCTGCCTCGGCGTGCTGCTCCTCGGGTTCGTCGTCGCGTTCGTCTTCCACCGGCGCCTGATCCATCTGCTCGCGCACGCCCTCCCGCCCGACCGGCGCCACCTCGTCACGTTCACGATCGGCGAGCCGTTCATGACGTCGATGTGGCTGAGCCTCTACGCCGGCTTCATCGTGGCGATCCCGGTGATCCTCTGGCAGGGGTGGGCGTTCTTCAGCCCGGCGCTCGACCCGGCGCACGTGCGGATGGTGCGGCTGTTCACGCTCCTCGCAGTCGTGCTGCTGGTCGCGGGCCTGCTCTTCGGGTACTACCTCGCACTGCCGGCCGCCGCCCACTTCCTCGCGCACTACGACAGCTCGCAGTACCGGCAGTTCATCCGTGCGCGCGACTACATCTCGTTCGCCGCGAAGGTGCTGCTCGCGATGGCGGTCGTCTTCGAGCTGCCGATCTTCGTCGTCGGCCTGACGCGCACCGGGATCCTGACGACGGCGAAGCTTCGCCGGAACCGCCGCGTCGGCTACTTCGTGGTCGCGTGCATCGCGGTGGCGCTGCCCGGTGTCGACCCGGTGACGACGATGCTCGAGGGCATCCCGCTCGTGATCCTGTACGAAGCGTCGATCTGGATGTCGGTGCTGCTCGACCGGCGCGCCGAACGCGCGCAGGCCGCCACCGCCGGCACGTGAGCGCGACCGAGCTCTCCGCCGACTGGGTCCTCCCGCTGGACGGCCCGCCGATCCCGGGCGGGCTGGTGCGCCACGAGCACGGCGTGATCACCCACGTGGGCCCGGGCCGGGCGAGACGCCACTTCGAGGACGCGGTCCTGCTTCCCGGCTTCGTGAACGCGCACTCGCACCTCGAGTACGCGGTCTACGCCGGGTTCGGGGACGCGGCGCCGTTTCCGTCCTGGCTGAAGACGCACGTCGAGCGGAAGCGGGCGCTGGACGCCGACGACATGCTCGCGGTCGCCCGCCGCGGCGTCGCCGACTCCCTCGGCTCCGGCATCACGACGACCGCCGACTACAGCTTCTCGGGGGCGGCCGCGACGGCGGCGGCCGAGCTCGGCCTGCGCGCGGTCGTGTACCTGGAGGTGTTCGCCACGGATCCCGACGAGGCGGCGCGGCAGTTCACGGAGAAGCGCTCGCGCGTCGAGGAGACCCCGCTGGTTCGCATCGGCGTCTCCCCGCACGCCCCGTACACCTGCTCGCTCGACGTCTATCGCTGGTGCCTCTCGCTCGGGATCCCGGTCGGCACGCACCTGGCGGAGAGCGCGAACGAGCACGAGTGGCTGCAGCACGGCGCGGGACAGCTCAGGCTCCTCGGCGAGCTGCTCGTTGCGCCGACCGGCAAGCGGAGCGTCCAGACGCTCGAGCCGGTGCTGGGGAGGGAGCTCCTGTGCGCGCACTGCGTCGACGTCGAGCCGGCCGAGGTCGCGCTCCTCGCCGAGCGCGACGTCCCGGTCGCCCACTGCCCTCGCTCGAACGCGCTGCTCGGTTGCGGGATCGCACCGCTGACGCTGTTCCGCGACGCCGGGATGCGCGTCGGGCTCGGAACCGACTCCCCGGCCTCGACGCCGTCGTTCGACATGTTCGAGGAGCTCCGGGCCGCGGTGTACCTCGCGCGGGCATCCTCGGGCCGTCCGGAGGCCCTGGACGCGAACGCCGCCCTCCGCCTGGCGACCGTCGAGGCGGCCCGTGCCCTGCGACTCGACGGCGAGGTGGGTACCCTGACGCCCGGAAAGCGCGCCGACCTGACGGTGGTGTCGCTCGCCGGAAGCCCCTACCATCCGGTGGAGGACCCGGCAGCGGCGGTCGTCTTCGGCGGCTCGCCGGAACGAGTGCTGGTGACGGTGGTCTCCGGCGAAACCCGATACACGAGCGAGGACGAGGACACGTGGCGAGAGGTACGCAGCACCGCAAACGGCGCCCGAGAGCGGATGCTCGCGTCGCGGCACCCCTAGCGCGCCACCACAAGGCCAAGCCGCCCCAGTGGCAGGAGGAGCTGTTCTTCCAGCGGCTCCGCAACCACGCCAAGTGGATCTATGTCGGCCTCGCGCTCACGTTCGTGCTCGGATTCGTCCTGCTCGGCGTCGGCTCGGGCTCGACCGGGATCGGCGACGCGCTCCAGAACGCCTTCAACTTCGGCGGCAACGGCGGCACCTCGATCTCGAGCCTCCAGAAGAAGGTGGACAAGAACCCGAACGACGCCACGGCGTGGCGCGACCTCGCGACCGCCTACGAGCAGAAGCAGCGCCCCAGCGACGCCGTGGCGGCGCTCGAGCGCCTGACCGCGCTCCGCCCGAAGAACACCGACGCGCTCGCCGAGCTCGCGTCTCAGTACCAGTCGCTCGCCACGACCTACGGCAACGAGTACGCGGCGGCCCAGTCGTCGGCCCAGCTGGCAGCCCCGTCGACCGCGTTCGCGCCCCCCGCCTCCTCGCCGCTCGGGAAGGCCTTTGCCGACCCGGGCGCCCTCAAGGATCCGATCGCGGCGGCCGTGTCGTCGGTCGCGAACGCGAGCGCGAGCGCCGCCTACACGAAGCTGCAGTCGACAGCGACCAAGGCCGAGGACGCCTTCAAGAAGCTCGCGAAGCTGTCGCCGACCGACGCGACGCTGCAGATCCAGCTCGGCCAGGCGGCACAGACGGCCGGCGACCAGGCCTCGGCCCTCGCCGCCTACAAGAAGTTCCTCAAGCTCGCCCCGAACGACCCGCTCGCACCGCAGGTCAAGCGGGTGATCACGGCGCTGGAGCAGGCAACCGCGTCGGCGCAGGCATCGGGTTAGACTCTCGGCGGCGCGGGCCTCTCATCCCTGCGCGCGACCCGGGGGTTCGATGAACTTCGACATCAAAACCGAGCAGCTCGCCGGCGACACGTATGTGATCTCGCTGGCCGGCGAGATCGACCTGTACACGGCGCCGGAGTTCAAGCAGCAGCTGCTCGAGGTGATCGGCGAGGGCGCCGCGCACGTGATCGTCGACCTGACCTCGACCACGTTCATCGACTCCACCACGCTCGGCGTGCTCGTCGGCGGTCTCAGGCGCCTGCGCGCGCACGACGGCCGGCTGACGATCGTCTGCGACGACCCGAACATCACCAAGATCTTCGAGATCACCGGGCTCGACCGCGTCTTCGACCTCACCGGCACGCGGGACGACGCCCTCTCGAAGCTGCCCGACGCGACCCGACAATCGTCCTGAGCCTCCGCCGCGCACTCCTGCTCGCTGCCGTCGCGGCCGCCGCGCTGCTCGCCGCAGGCTGCGGTGCGGTCGGCCGGGTGACCGAGGGCGACGCGAGCCACGGCAAGCAGCTCTTCATGACGCCCGCCAAGGCGGGCGACCCGACCTGTGCGTCGTGCCACACGCTCGCCGACGCGAAGGCGGTCGGCGCGGTCGGGCCGAACCTCGACGACGCGTTCTCGAGCGACAAGCAGCAGGGCTTCTCCGAGCAGACGCTCCGGGACGTCATCCGCGGGCAGATCGCCTACCCGGAGGCGCCGATGCCGGCGAACCTCTACCAAGGCCAGGACGCCCGCGACATCGCCAAGTACGTGGCGCAGTGCGCCGGCAATCCGACCTGCGGCGTGACCGCGACCGGCGGCAAGCCGGCCACCACGACGACCGGTGGCGGCGGCCGGCGCCGCGGCGAACGGCAAGCAGGTGTTCGCCTCGGCAGGCTGCGCCAGCTGCCACACCTTGAAGGACGCCGGCGCGACCGGGAACATCGGCCCGAACCTCGACGACCTGAAGCCCGCGAAGGCCAGGGTCGCCCACCAGGTCGAGGTGGGCGGCGGCCAGATGCCGGCCTTCAAGGGCCAGCTGAGCGACGCCCAGATCCAGGCCGTGGCGGCCTACGTCAGCTCGGTCGCCGGCAAGTAACAGACTGCTACAAGCCCGGGAGCGGGCGCAGCCTGCGCCCCAGCGCGACGTACGGCGGGTAGCCGTGCCCGAAGTCGACCTCGGCGAGCTCGACCCAGCCGTTCTTGGCGTAGAACCGCCGGGCCGCCTTCGACCCCGACTGGGTGGTCAGCACGGCCCGGCGGTGGGATTGCCGCGAGAGGAGCTGTGCGAGCAGCGTGCTGCCGATGCCGCGCCCCTGGGCCGAGGGGCGAACGTGGAGCTCGACCACCTCGAAGTGCGCGCGGTCGAGCCAGTCGGCGCGCTGCTCCGGTGAGAGCGCGACGGCGACCCGGTCGGTCCACCACTGCCCGTACGCGCCGGTGTACCCGTAACCGAACCCAGCGATCCCGCGCTCGTCCCGGGCGACGAGGAAGACGAACCCGTCGCGGTCGACGTGACGCGGGAGGCGCTCGTTCGCCCACTCGTCGGACAGCGCCCCCGCCCCGAGTGCGGCGCGGTGGACGTCGCGCAACTCGTCCCGCACGGGCAGCGGGTCGATTCGCTCGACCCGGAGAGCCGTCGCGGTCACTCGGGTGGCGCCCCCAGGTCGACGACGACGTGCGTGAGCGGCAGCGCGAAGCGCTCCTCGGCCCGCTCGACGACGCCACGCTCGAGCCAGTGCGAACGGCCGGGCGGATGCGTGGAGACGATCAGCTCGTCCGGCTGGAAGGTGCGCAGCGCATCCTCGATCGCCTGGATCGGATCCCCGTCGCCGATCTCCCCGCTCGCGTCGAGCCCGGCCGCGCGCATCGCCTGCAGGCTGAGCGCGAGCCGGTCGCCGGCGGCCTCGCGGGCGCTGTCCTCGTCCGAGGCCCAGTGCCTGACCGGCGAGTTCAGCGCCGGGCAGACCACCAGCACGACCGCTCGCCGGCCGCCCACATGCTCCCGCAGCACGTGCAGCAGCTCGGGGCCGCCCACGGTCTCGTTCGCGACGACCAGGACGCGGTGCTCGTTCGGAGGGCTCGCGGCCGGGGCCTGCCGCACGGGCGCCTCCGCGCGGCCACGGCGCAGGATCCAGCCGACGGCGATCGCGGTCAGGACGACGAACACGGCCAGGCCGAGCCACTTGTCGATCTTGTAGCCGATCGCGATCAGCGCGAGGTAGCCGATCGTCACCCAGACCAGGCGAAACGCGTCGCGCTCGCTCCGGAATGGGTTCGGCACTGCGACGGCTCCCTAGAGGATGTACACCGTGAAGTAGACGACGAGCCACATGACGTCGACGAAGTGCCAGTAGATCCCGCCCAGCTCCACGCCGTGGTGATGCTCGGGTGAGAAGTGCCCGCGGAACGCACGCACGGTCATCACCATCAGGATCGTCAGGCCGACGAAGACGTGCGCCCCGTGCAGGCCGGTGAGCCCGAAGAACGTCGACGCGAACGACGTGTCGCCCGTGTTGAAGCCGAGCCGGTGATACTCGATCACCTGGATCAGCAGGAACGTGAGCCCGAGCGCGAACGTGAGCACGAGTCCCGCCTGCAACCCGGCCCGGTTGCCCTTCTTGATCGACGTGTCGGCCCAGTGCATCGAGAGGCTCGAGGTCGCGAGCAGCGCGGTGTTGATCGCGGCCACGAAGGCCGGCCGGTGGAAGCCCGGGGGTGGCCACTGCCCGCCGAACGCGTTGTTGACGACGCGGTCGAAGAAGTAGACGGTGAAGAACGAGCCGAAGAGCATGATCTCCGACGCGATGAACAGGAAGATCCCGAGCGTCGCCGGGGACACCCGCGAGCTGTAGTGCGGAGTCGGCGGCCCGTGGTGGCCGTGTGCCTCTGCCGCCGCGCTCATCGGTTCCCCGCGACGACGTGGTCGACCGGGAGCCCCGTGTCCTTGCGCAGCCGCTGCACGAGGTCGCGGCGCAGCCAGCCGCTCCGCTCGCCGGGGAACGTCGAGACGATGATCTCGTCGACGCGCTCGTCGTTGACGACGTGCATCGCAGCCGTGTACGGGTCGGGATGGACGACCTGCCCGTGCGCGTCGATGCCTGCCCCGCGGAGCTCGCCGAGCGCACGCCGCAGCCGCCGGTCCGCGTCGGCATGCTCCTCGTCGTCTCCCTGCGGCGCGACGATCAGGAAGCTCGCCGCTCCCTGCCCGGCGCGACGCTGGATCCGCTCGATCAGCTCGGTCGCGACGACGGTCTCGTTGGCGATCACGAGCACGTTCGCCTCGGCGCTGCCGGCGGGCTGGTCGACGACGACGTGTTTCACCGGAATGCCCTGGGCGCGGCGCTCGATGTCACCGGGCACATCGCGGCGCAGCCAGCCCGACTTCTGCGGCGGGTGCGTGGAGACGACGATCTCGTCGACCTGCGGCTCGAGCTGCGCGAGCGCGTCGGCGACCGCCTGGACCGGCCCGGTCTCGACGACGAAGCCCTGCGCCGACAGCCCCGCCTCGCGCAGAGCGCGCAGCGTCCGGTCGAGCCGCCGGCCGGCGGACGCCCGCCGTGTGTCCTCGTAGACCACGTAGCCCTGGTTGGGCTCGTTGACCGGGGCGACGACCGTGACACGGGCCTCGCCGGCCGCCTCGGTGCTCACGGCGCCGAGCAGCTCGTCCGACCCGGCGGTCTCGTTGGCGATGACGAGGATGTGGCGCGGCATCGTCAGTCGGCGCCGACCGGCTCGGGCTTGGGCACGCCGAAGATCGCATGGCGCGCGCCGGGCACGCCGTACTCGTACGGATTGCCGACGACCTGCGGGATCTCGTCGAAGTTGAAGATCGGCGGCGGCGACGACACCTGCCACTCGAGCGTCATCGCACGCCACGGGTTGCCGTCGGCAATCGGGCCGTGAGCCCACGAGCGCGCCATGTTGTAGAGGAAGACGATCGTCGAGGCGCCGAGGCCGAAGGACGCGATCGAGATGAAGAGGTTGATGTCGGCGAACCGGCTCGCGTAGTCGGCGACGCGACGCGGCATGCCCTGCAACCCGATGTAGTGCATCGGGAAGAACGTGAGGTTGAAGCCGACGAACGTCAGCCAGAAGTGCAGCTTGCCGAGCCGCTCGCTGTACATCCGGCCGGTCATCTTCGGGAACCAGTAGTAGATCCCGGCGAAGATCGTGAACACGGAACCGCCGAAGAGCACGTAGTGGATGTGCGCGACGATGAAGTACGTGTCGCTCGCGTGGATGTCGATGGGCACGGAGGCGAGATAGATCCCGGACAGCCCGCCGATCACGAACATGCTGAGGAAGCCGAGCGCGAACAGCATGGGCGTCGTGAAATGCAGCCGCCCTTCCCACATCGTCGCTAACCACGAGAAGATCTTGATGCCGGTCGGCACCGCGATCACCATCGACGTCACCATCATCGGCACGCGCAGCCAGCTCGCCATGCCGGCGACGAACATGTGGTGCGCCCACACCGAGAAGCCGAGGACGAGGATCGCCATCAGCGACAGCGCCATCAGCCGGTAGCCGAAGATCGGCTTTCGGCTCATCACGGATATGACCTCGCTGATGATCCCGAAGCCGGGCAGCATCATGATGTAGACGGCTGGGTGCGAGTAGAACCAGAAGATGTGCTGGTACCCGAGCACGTAGCCGCCGCTCCCCGGTGCGCTCTCGAAGAAGTTCGTGTGCAGCACGCGGTCGAACATCACGAAGAACTGCGAGCCCGCGATGAACGGCGTCGCCAGGACGACGAGCAGGCTCGTGGTGAAGTTCGCCCACACGAGCAGCGGCATGCGCCAGAACGTCATTCCGGGCGCACGCATGGTGATGATCGTGACCAGGAAGTTGAGCGCGGTCATGATCGAGCTCGCGCCGGCCCACTGCACCGCCTGGTTGAAGAACACCTGGCCGAGCGGCTGATGCGAGCACAGCGGTGCGTAGCACGTCCAGCCGGCGGACGGGCCACCACCGGGGGCGGCCATTCCTGCGATCAGCATGATCCCGGCGATCGGCAGCAGCCAGAACGACAGCGCGTTGAGCCGCGGGAACGCCATGTCCGCTGCACCGATCATCAGCGGGATGACGTAGTTGCCGAGGCCCGCGAACGCGGGGATGATGAACAGGAAGATCATCAGCGCCGCGTGGTTCGAGACGAGCACGTTGAACGTCTGCGGGTTGAAGAACTGGTCGCCCGGGCGCGCGAGCTCGGCTCGGAAGAGCATCGCGAGCAGGCCGCCGACGCAGAAGAAGAAGATCGTCGTGACGACGTACTGGACGCCGATCACCTTGTGGTCGGTGTTGACGCGGAAGTAGTCGCGCCAGCTCTTCGCGCCGTGCCCCGAGTGGTCCTCGGGACGGGTCGGACGGCCGCTGGCGTAGTACGCCCACTCGTCGAAGCCGCCGAGGCCGATCAGGAAGCCGAGCGGCGTGGTGACGAGCTCGACCGTGACGATCGGGACGCCCTTCCAGATCGGATGCCAGTGAGCCAGCCAGCGGATCAGCGTGACGAGGCCGATCCCGATGCCGAAGAAGAGCGGCGTCGTCCAGAGGACGCGCAGCCAGCCGGGGCGCGTGAACCGGCCGAGGGCGCCGGGCCGCGGCGGGGGCACGTGCACGTGGTGGTGGTCGGCGGCCGCGGTCGTCATCTACTTCCCCCCTCCGGCGAGATACTGCACGAGCTGATCGAGCTGAGCCGGCGGGATCTGCGAGCCGAAGGTCGCGGGCATCAGGTTCTGGTAGCCGGGCGCCACGTAGGCGGCGGGCGACACGATCGACTCCTTCACGAACGCGGCCTCGGAGCCGCGGTTCGCCTTCGCGGCGAGGTCGGGCAGCTTGTCGAGGTCGGGACCGATCTTGCCGGTCGCGCCGGCCGACTGCAGGGTGTGGCAGCTGCCGCAGCCGTTCTGCTGGAAGACGGCGAGCCCGGGCGGCCCGGTCGAGGTCCCGCCCTTCTTGAGCCACGTGTCGAAGTCGCCGGCGCTCACGATCGTGACGTGGCTTCGCATCACGCTGTGGCCGAGGCCGCACAGCTCGGTGCAGATCACGGGATACGTGCCGGTGCGCGTCGGGGTGACGACGATCGAGTTGTGCTGGCCCGGCACGGCGTCCTGCTTCTGCGACAGCTCGGGCACCCAGAACGAGTGGATGACGTCCTTCGACGTGATGTCGAGCTTGGCGTGCCGCCCTTCGGGCAGCGTCAGGAACCCGTAGGTCTTGCCGTTCGAGTAGGTGAACTGCCACGCGAACTGCTGCGCGACGACCTTGACGACGAGCGGGTTCGAGCCCGCCTCGCCGTTCTTCGCGAGCACGATCGCGCTGACGATCGAGATCGCGGTCACGAGCAGCGCGGGAATCGCCGTCCAGACGATCTCGAGGGCGGTGTGGCCGTGGGTCGGCGGGCCGTCCGAGTCGTCGTCGGGCCGCGCGCGGAACTTCCAGACCGAGTAGACGAGCACCGCGGCGACGATCGAGAAGACCACGATCGCGATCGCCGTGGTGAACCAGTAGACGAACTGGATCCGGCTGGCCTCACGGCCCGCCGCCACCGGCATCCAGGGAATCAGGAGCGCGACGGCGGTGCAGATCGCACCGGCGACCAGAGCGATCGCGGCCAGCTGGATGATCGAGCCCCTGCGCACCGGGGGCAAGCCTAATCAACCGGCCGGTTCGACGCTCTGGTGCTAGCCGCTCGACTCGGAGATGTCGAGGACGAGGATCGCGTCGCCGTCCGGAAGCGGCTCGAAGTGCGCCGGGAACGTGTTCTGGAGCGTGAGCGCGTCGATCACCGCCGACTCGCGCGTGTCCTCGTTGCCGGCCGCGGGCGGCTGGTCGAGCGGCAACGTCTCGTGCAGCGGCTGGTCGAGCTCCGTCCCGAGCTGGCTCTTCCGCAGGAAGATCGCGCTCGTACCGCTCGTCTTGGTCGTCTGCACCAGCGACACGACCTGGTCGACGCCCTTCAGGTACTTGAACGCATAGAGCGACAGCTCGAGCGCCTCGCGCCGGAGCAGCTGCGAGGGCGCGGTCTCACTGCCGACGGCGCAGTTCGCCTGGAGCCCGCAGAAGGCGTAGATCAGCGTGCGGTCGGTGCCGAAGAGGCCGATGTACGGATCGATCTGGCCGGTCTGCAGCAGCCGCCGGACGCCGATCGTCTCGAGGTGCAGGCCCTGCACCTCCGGCAGGTGCTCCTGCACCGCGGCGAGCTGCTGGCCGTCGGACGTCTTGTAGCGCGCAGCGACCGTGTGCCCGATCTCGCGGGCCCCGAGCAGGCCGGCGTCGGGCGGCTGCCAGGTCGACCAGGCCGCCCCACTCACGTGGTGGTGGTGCGGCCTCATCAGCAGCAGCACGAAGCCGCCCACCGAGACCCAGAAGGCCAGCGCGAGCGCCGCATACGCGATCCGGAAGTGGTGGCGGCGCCCTCCGTCTAGAGACGCGGCCATGCGTCCTCCGCCAGCAGGTCGACCTCCGGCAGCCGCAGCCCCTGCGCGTCGAGGAGGCGCACGACCTCGTCGCCGTGCAGTTCGCGGCGGTCGACGAGGACGTCGGCCACGCGAGAGACGGCGTCCTTGTTCGCAAGCACCAGGTGGTGGGCGGCGAGATACGCCTGCCCGAGCATCTGCTCGACCATCGCCCGCTGGCTCGGGTCGCCGAGCACGGAGGCGATCGGGTCGCCCGACATCCCGCCCGGCCTCGTGCGGTTGATGATCTGCGTGCCGATCTTCTGGAAGCGCTTCATCACGCGCTCGCGGGCCTCGTCCTCCGACTCGTCGTCGCAGCGCAGCTCGACGTACTCGGGCGCCATCGCGCACGCGCCGACCATCCAGGCCGCCTGGTCGGTCGCCGCCTGGACGTCGCCGCCGACGCCGGTCGAGTTCTCGCCGTAGAAGACGCGCTCCGCCGCCATCGCCCCGAGCGTCCAGATCAGGCGCGCCAGCTCCTCGCTGCGCCAGGACGAGAACCGCTCCTCCTTCTGCAGGGCCATGTGGTGGCCGAGCGACCCGCCGCGCCGCCGGATCGAGAGCCGGGTCGACTCGGCGCCCTTGAGGTAGGCGTGGGCCGCGACGGCATGGCCGGCCTCGTGCACGGCGACTGCGCGCGTCTCGTCGGGGACGTATTCGATGTTGACCGCCGTGCCCGACTCGACCGTCGTCATCGCGTCGACCAGGTCGCCCCAGCCGAAGGCGTCCCGGCCCGAGTGGTGCGCGACGGTCAGCGCCATCGAGCAGACCTGCTCGATCATCGCGGGGCTGTAGCCCATGGTCATCCGGGCGAGCTCGTCGCGCTTGGCCGGCGGGTCGAGCTCGGGCTCGTGCGCGACCTTTCCGAGGTAGAGGTCGAAGATGTCGACGCGGTCCGACCTGGTCGGCGTCCGGAACCAGACGTGGCGGCCCATCCGGCCCGGCCGCGTCAGCGCCGGGTCGAGCTGCTCGATCGGAACGTTCGTGGCGCCGATGAAGTAGATCTGCTCGTTGCGCGGCCTCGGCGCGGGGAGCCGCAGCTTGCGGCCGCGGAACCTGAGCGGCACGAAGTAGAGGGCGTCGAGGATCGTGTTGACGCCGTTCGTGACCATCCGCTTGCCGAGCGGCGGACTGTCGAGGCCGTCCATCACCACGAGCAGCTGGTTCAGGGCCATCTGCCCCGTGCCGCCGAACATCCCACCGCCGCCCGGGAAGGCCTGCTCGACGATCGTGTTCAGCCGCGACGGCGGACGGCGCTCGGGCGCGCGCAGCGCGAACTGCTTCTCGCGCCACACACGGGTCTCGAGCACGAGGTCGCCCGACTGCTCGAACGTCGGCGGCGTGAAGCTGTGCGAGCCGCCGAGCGCCTGGCGGCGCATCCCGACCGCGTCGATCTCGTCGATGAACACGATGCACTGGCCGCCCCACTTGCGCGCGAGCCGCTTCGCCTTGCGCGCGAGGTAGCGGACGAGGATCGAGTCGAGCCCGATGAACGTCTGCGCGAAGCCGGAGCCGGGGATCGTCACGAACGGGCAGTTGAAGCCCGTCGCGATCGCCTTCGCGAGCATCGTCTTGCCGGTGCCGGGCGCGCCCAGGAAGAGCAGGCCGCGCTCGCGCTTGCCGCCCGCCTGCTCGAACCGCTCGCCCGACTGCCACAGCGCGACGATCCGGCGAATCTCCTCCTTCGCCTCGGCCTGGCCGCGGACGTCGTCGAGCTTCACGCCCCACTCGGCGTCGCCGGGCTGGTACCCGCGAATCTGCGAGATCGCCCATCGCCATCATCGGGCCGAAGAAGATGAGGAAGTTGAAGAGGAAGAAAAACGGCAGCACGACGAACTGCCCGATGAACGCGGTGTTCCCGAACAGCGAGAAGACGTGCGTGAAATGGCGGAAGGTGCTGCCCCACGTGAGCCCGTGCCCGAAGAAGTCGAGCGAGGCCCACACCAGCGTGATCCCGACGAGGATGCGCCAGACGAGCTTCCAGGCGCTGCGCCAGAAGGCGCTGCGCCGCCGGTTGACCACGTCCTCGGCGCGCAGCTCCGGGCTGTCGGCGCCGAACAGGCTCGGCGACTCGATGAAGCGGCGGAAGGCGACGTCGACGAGGCCGCGGAACGCCGCCACCTCGATCACGGTCAGCAGCAGCGCATACCGCAGCGCCAGCCCCTCGTGCACGCGGAACCAGACGAACGCCACCGGAGAGGTCAGGAGCGCGACCATCGTGGCGGCGCGCGTGAGCGACCGCCACTGGCTGCCGAGGAGCTGCGCCCGTGTTCCGGCAGCCGAAACGGTGCCTGCGTCCGTCGCCATCTGCTGAGGTTAGACCGCTGTGCCAGCCATCAGTTCTTGTTTTCGTGTTAAGGGCCGAACCGGTTTCGACGCAGCCGAGCTCGACCGCTCAGAGCGCTTCAACCGCCCGCTGCGGGCGGTCTTGCTGCTCGATGTCGCCCTCTCGCTGGCGACCCTGCTCGCGCTCACGCGGCTCCACCTGCACGTCGCCTGGTACGCGGCGGCGCTGGCGTACCCCGCGCTGGTCGAGCTCGTGCCGGGGGTCGTGCGCCTGCCGATCGGCTGGTGGCGTCAGCGGCACGCCGTGGCGTGGGGCCTCTCGACGCAGTCGGGTCGCGGCTGGGCGACCGACCGGGCGAAGGCGCTCGCCGTCGGCGCCGTGCTGACGACGCTCGCGCTCGGCACCCTCTTCGCGGTCGCCCGGGCGCTGCCCGACGGCTGGCCGTGGGTGCTCGCGCCGGCCGCCGCAGGTCTCGTGCTCGTGCTGAGCGTGCTGGCACCGGTCGTGTTCGAGCCGCTCTGGAACCGCTTCGAGCCGCTCCCCGACGGCCCGCTCGCGGAGCGACTGCACGAGGTCGCCCGCCGGGCCGGGACGCCCGTCGACCAGATCCTGGTCGCCGACGCGAGCCGCCGCACGCGGGGCCAGAACGCCTACGTCTCCGGGCTCGGCCGGACACGCCGGCTCGTCCTCTTCGACACGCTGCTCGAGGCGCCGCCGGACGAGCTGTCCGTGGTGCTCGCCCACGAGCTCGGCCACCGGGCCCGCCGCCACGTCGCCGTCTCGACCGTCCTGGCGATGGCCGGTGCGGGCGCCTTCGTGGTCGTGCTCCGCCTGCTCCACCCGCGGCCCGTGCCGCACGACAGCGCCGCACTGGTGCTGGCGGCCTCGCTCGCCGAGCTCGCGGCCCTGCCGCTACTGGCCGCGTTGTCGCGGCGCTTCGAGCGGAGCGCCGACCGTTTCTCGCTGGCCGTGACCGGCGATGCGGCGGCGTTCCGCCGCCTCCACCGGCGGCTCGCCCTGGCGAATCTGGCCGAGCTGGAGCCGCCGGCCTGGCTCTACTACTGGCTGATGAGCCACCCGACACCGTCTCAGCGCATCGATAGCGCTTGACAGGCGTCTCTTGTGATGTCATAGTGATGTCACGATGAATCTGACAATCGTGCTGGAAGGGCTCCAGGAGGACCTGCAGGGACTGGCCGAGCTGGGCGACGAGCGGTCGGCGCAGATCGCGCGGCGCCTGGCCGAGTCCGTCGGCTCGAGCCTCCGGCTCAAGCTCTTCGACCTCCTCTCGCAGGCGGCCGTCGAGCTCTCGTCCAAGCTGCCGTCCGGCCACGTCGAGGTGCGCCTCGCGGGCCAGGAGCCCGAGCTCATCTACGTCGACACCGCCGGCGACGCCGCCGGCGCGGTCGGGGAGGAGCTCTCGGCGCGGATCAGCCTGCGCCTGTCGGACAGCCTCAAGGCGGCGGTCGAGAAGGCCGCCGACCGCGAAGGCGTCTCGACGAACACGTGGATCGTGCGCGCGATCGCGCGCGCGGCCGAGTCGCGCCCCGCCCAGTCCGGCGGCCGGCGCCTGTCCGGGTACGCCCAGAGCTAAGGAGGGGAGATGGAGAGGCATTTCGAGGTCACCGGCCCGGTCGAGCTCGACCTTCGCCTCGCGTCAGGCGAGATCGAGATCGACGCCTCGCTCGACGGGCGCGTCGAGGTCGAGCTGATCGCACACGACGACGAGTCGCGCGCGCTGGTCGAGAACGCACGAATCGAGCTGCAGGACCACGGCCGCCCGAAGGTGATCGTGGACGTGCCGCAGAAGCGCGGCGGCTTCTCGTTCGGCCTGATCTTCGGCCGGCAGGGCATCAGCCTGCGGGTTCGCTGCCCCGAGCAGTCGCTGCTCGGCATCCGGACGAAGTCGGCCGACGTGACCGCGCGCGGCCGCTTCGGCGCCGCCACGATCTCGAGCGCCTCGGGCGACGTCGAGCTCGACGACGTCGACGGCAACGTCAACGTGAAGAGCGCGAGCGGCGACGTCAGGGTGCGCGAGGTCGGTATGGGCGCGAACGTGCAGACGGCCTCCGGCGACATCACGGTCGAGATCGTCCGCGGCGCGGTGAGCGCGCAGACGGCCTCGGGCGACATCGAGATCGGCGAGGCCTACGACAACGTCAGCGCCAACTCGGTGAGCGGCGACCAGCATCACCGCGCCGTGCTGCGCGGGTCGGTCGGTGCGCATTCCGTGTCGGGCGACATCGAGATCGGCGTCCGCCGCGGCTCGAAGGCCTGGCTCGACTGCAACACCGTGAGCGGCGACACGAGCTCCGAGCTCGAGCTCTCCGGAGACGTGCCGAACGGCGACGGCCCGATGGTCGAAATTCGCGCCAAGACCGTCAGTGGGGACATCAGGATCACGCGGGCCGCAGCGCCCGCCGGGACGATGGAGGTGTACGGATGAAGCGCTTCAGTTTGGATGCGACGGCACCGCGGAGGATCGTCGCCGGCCGCCGGGCGCCCCAGCCGCGCCCCGAGGACGCCGTCCGGGAAGAGGCCGAGCTGCTGCGGGTGGTCTGGGACGAGCTTCGCCGAGGCGCCCGGACGCAGTAGTCCGCGGTCGCCCGTCCGGCCGGCGCTGCTCGGGTCGGCGCCGGCCGGACGACATTCTCTTTCTCTAGATGCGGCGGGCGCCCACGTAGCTGCCGCCGTACGAGCCGAGCGTCGTGATCTTCACGACGTCGCCCGTGTGGGGCGCGTGGACGAACTGGCCGCTGCCGATGTAGATGCCGACGTGGTCGAGCCCGTCGAAGAAGACGAGGTCGCCGGGCTGTAGCTGGTCACGGGGGACGGCCACGCCCAGGCCGTACTGCGCGGCCGCGTAGTGCGGGAGGCTGACCCCGAGCTGCGCATAGACGTACGCCACGAGCCCCGAGCAGTCGAAGCCCTTCGGGCTGTCGCCGCCCCAGAGGTACGGCACGCCCAGGTACTTGAGCGCGATCGTCGCCGCGACCGGATGGCCGGCCGGGAGCGCGACCGCCGGCGTCTCGGTGGTGGTGGTTGTCGCCGGGTCGGTCGTCGTGACCGGATCGGTCGTCGCGAGCGGATCCGTCGTCGCCGGGAGTGTCGTGGTCGTCGTGGCGGCGGTGGTGGTCGCAGCCGGTGCTGTCGTGGTCGGCGGCGGCGGCTTCTTGGTCTTCGCGGCGGCCTCGGCGGCAGCGACACGCGCACGGTCGGCCGCCTCGCGGCGGAGCTGGGCCTGCTCGGCCGCGAGCCGGCGGCGGGCCTCGGCGGCGAGCGCCGCCTGGCGCTGCCTCTCCTTCGCGCGCAGCGACGCGAGCTCGGTCTGAACGGAAGCGAGCAGCCGGCGCCGCTGCGCGAGCATCGCGCCAATCTGTACCCGCTGGTCCGACAGCTGCCGCACCGACGCTGCCCGCTTGCGCTCGCTCGAGCGCAGCGCGGTCTGCGCCGCGGACAGCTGCTCGCTGACGCGCTTCGCGTGCTGGGCGAGATGCCGGTCGGACGAGGCGACGGACTGCTCCGCCTGCAGACGGTCGATCAGGTCGCCGAGGCTCGAGCTGCCGAGGACGACGTCGATCGTCGTCGGCTCGTCGCTCTCGTAGATCGTGACGAGCCGCGCCTGGACGAGGCGCTGCGCCTGCCGTCGCGCGCGCTCCGCGATCGCAAGCGCCGCGCGGTTGGCCGTGAGCCGCGTGCGCACCTTGTCGAGCTCGTAGCGCGCGCCGTCCCACTGCTCGACGGTGTTGCCGAGCTGGCGGTCGAGCGCGTCGACCTGGGCCAGCACGACCTGCGCCTCGCGCTGCTTCGCCTTGATCGTCCCGGTCGGCGAGGCCGCGAGCGGTGAGGCTGCCGCGACCGCCACGAGGGCGGTACCGGCCAAGACGCTGAGGGGGCGGCGGGTTCTCATCGCTGGTTGACCTATCGGCGGTCGCCCGCAGACGGACGAGGGCCGAATTCCCGCTTCGCGCCTCGGACGACCTCTCCTCCACGGGCAGCGGGAGCCTCTCTCGAGAATGCGGAAGCGTACCCGGTGCCCCGGCGCCGGGTTGACCCCCTCACGACGCTCTCATCAGGCGGCTCTAGGCTCGGCGTCCTGGAGCCGACCGGCGTCACCCGAGCCCGCGCCACGGCCCGTCGCGAGCGCCGGCGCCGCCGACGGCGGCGCCGGCTCGTCCGCCTCGGGGGGCTCGCGGTCCTGCTGCTCCTAGCCCCGGCGGTCTACTCGTACACGACGACGATGATGAAGCCGTCCAGCCTGCCGCTGTGGCCGCGCAGCGTCGAATGGCTGAGAGCGAATCACGGCAACTGGCTCGTCGACGAGGTCGAGCACTACTACTACAGCTGGAAGGCGCCGAAGAAGGGCGGCCCTCAGCTCACGACCCTGCCGAAGATCGGCGTCCGCGCCGCAGCGGCCAGGCCGAAGGCGAAGCGCAGCGCGACGGAGAGGCCGGCGGCGATCGTTCCGGTCTTCGCGCACCGGCTGCCCGGGGAAGCCGTGTGGCGGAGCACGGGCCCCGTGGTGCGCGGCGCGTCGCCGGTCCTCCTGACGACCTTCCGGACCGAGCTCGACTACCCGCGGATCGTCGCCTACGTCGCGTGGTTCGACCACACGCGGACCTCGGTCGCGTTCTATCCGGGCCGCTACGAGCCGCCGAGCGCGCCCGTGCGAGGGCCGATGTCGGTGCCGCGGGATCAGCGCTGGCGACTGCTCGCGACGTTCAACGGCGGGTTCATCTACCGCGACGGCCACAACGGCTCGTCGATCGGCGCACGGATGTACGAGCCGCTCGCGGACGGTCTCGCGACGCTCGTCGCCTACCGCGACGGCCGTGTTGACGTGAAGACCTGGACCGGCGGGCCGGTCGCCGGCCCGAAGATCGCCTTCGCGCGACAGAGCCTGCCGCTGATCGTCGACCACGGGCGCCTCAACCCGGCGCTCGACGACAGCACGAAGTGGGGCTTCACGCTCGGCAACGCCGTGCGCGTCTGGCGCACCGGCGCGGGCATCGACCGCCACGGCAACCTGATCTACGCCGCCGCGGACTACCAGACGGTGGTCTCGCTGGCGAAGATCCTGCAACGTGCGGGCGCCGTGCGCGCGATGCAGCTCGACATCAACCCTGAATGGCCGACGCTGATCACGTACGGCCATCAGGGCGGTCTCGAGCCGACCAAGATCGTGCCCAACTACCAGCAGCCCGCCACTCGGTACCTCGTGCCGGACGATCGGGACTTCTTCGCCGTCTATCGACGCATGCCCGGCCCCGTCGGCGTGCCGTTCAAGTGACACCCGGCCGCGCGTCGGCGCTGCTGCTTGCCTCCATCTGCGGAGTCACCTGGGCGTCCACCGGGCTCAGTGCGAGGGCGTCGCCGGCGGTGCGCCTTCGCGTCCTGCGCCTGGTCGACCACTCGCGAAGTGCTCACTTCCGCGACGGCACCTCGGGGCCCCGCGTGCTGGTCACGGACGTGCGCTATCCGGGACGTGGACGTCCCCCGTTTCCGCTGATCGTCTTCGGACACGGCTTCGCCTTGACGCCGCAGACCTACGCGCCGCTCCTCGACGCGTGGGCGCGCGCCGGCTACGTCGTCGCCGCCCCCCGGTTCCCGGTCGAGAACCGGGACGCTCCCGGCGGCCCCGACGAGCGCGACCTCGCCAACCAACCGCGAGACATGAGCTTCGTCCTCACGCGCCTGACCGCCCGGGCCGACCCACTGCGCAACCTGATCGACCCAACGAGGATCGCCTTCGCCGGCCAGTCCGACGGCGCCGAGACCGCGCTGTCCGCGGCCTACGATCCCCGCTTCCTCGACCGCCGTGTCGGCGCGGCGGTGATCATGTCCGGGGCGGCGCTTCCCGGCTTCACGCATCCCCCGCCCGGATCGCCGCCGCTGCTCGCCGTTCAGGGGACGAGCGACCCGATCAACCAGCCGGGCGTCACCTCCGCGTACTACCGCCTTATGCACCGGCCGAAGTTCCTGCTCTGGCTGCTCGGTGCCACCCACCTCCCGCCCTACACGACCACCGACCGCTTCGCCGACGTCGTCGACCGGACGACCGTGGCCTTCCTCGACCACTACCTGCGCGGAGCGCCGCGCGCCGCGATCGCCGCGGCCGGCACGAGACCAGGAATCGCCCACATCGACGCGAGCCCCTGAGGGCACGGCTGCGCTTCAGGTCGGAGAGCTCGGCGTCGCTCTCTGTTCGAATCGCCATGATGACGCGGTGGAGCCGCCATCGTCCGAGGAGCTCGGCGCACACGTGCGCCGCGTCCACGGCGGCGTCGTCGATCTCCATTTCGACCTGCTGCTCGATCTCTACGAGAAGCGCGTCAACAAACGCCAGCCGGTCGGCATCCTCGGGCGCGACTTCTGGCAGCAGTTTCGCGACGGCGGGATCGGGGTCGTCGGCGCTGCGATCTTCCTCGACGACCGCTACCTGCCGGAGCTCGCGCTCCGCGTCGCGATGGACCAGCTCGCGCTTCTCCACGAGGAGGTCGCGCACGATCCACGCTTCGCCGTCTGCCGCGGCAGCGCCGAGATCGAGGCGGCCCGAGCCGACGGACGCATCGCCTTCCTCCTCACGATGGAGGGCGTCGAGCCGCTCGGCTCCGACATCCACCTGCTCCGTGCCTTCCACGAGCTGGGCGTGCGCTGCGTCGGTCTCACCCACGTCCGCCGCAACCTTGCCGGCGACGGCGGGCTGATCGCGCCCGTCGGCTCGTCGCCGCAGGGACTTTCTCCATTCGGGCGCGCTGTCGTCGATGCCTGCGAGGAACTGCGGATCTTGATCGACCTCGCGCACCTGAATCCCGCCGGCGCCGAAGACGTGCTCGACCGTACGCATGGGCCGCTGGTGATCAGCCACACGAACCCGCGCCGCTTCTACGACGCCGAGCGGAACTCGAGCGATGCGCAGATGCAAGCCGTGGCCGAGCGGGGCGGTGTCGTCGGCATCAGCTCGGTACTGCTCAGCCCGTCCGAGGACGGCGCGACCGCCGCGGCGTTTGCGGATCAGGTCGCCTACGTCGCCGAGCTGATCGGCATCGACCACGTCGGGCTCGGATTCGACTTCTTCGACTTCATCTATCGCGCGATGCCGCCGGAGGACCAGGCGGCGTTCGAGCAGGAGCTCGCGACCGTCCATCTCCCGCCGGACCTGCTCCACCACGGGGACGCTCCGACGGTCACGCGACTGCTCGTCGAGCGAGGGTTCAGCGATGCCGACATCGCGAAGGTCCTGCGCGAGAACTGGCTGCGCGTCTTGCGCAGCGTCGAGCTTCCGTAGCGACCGACCTCAGCCGGCGGCCTGGCAGACGGGAATGGGCCGTGAAGGATTCGAACCTTCGACCTTGGGATTAAGAGTCCCCTGCTCTACCAGCTGAGCTAACGGCCCGAAAGCGCCGCGTATCGTAGCGGCGCATGCGCGTCCTCTCCGTGCTCGGGAACCGGCCGCAGTTCATCAAGTCCGCGCCGCTGTCGCTGGCGCTCCGCGGGGCGGGCATCGACGAGGTCGTGGTGCACACCGGCCAGCACTGGGATCCCGAGCTGTCGCAGGTGTTCTTCGACGAGCTCGGGATCGCTCCGCCGCGTCACCGGCTCGACCTTCGCACCGCCGACACCGAGGCGATGGAGGCGCCGATCGCCGGCCTCGTGGCCCGCGAGCAGCCGGACTGGATGCTCGTCTTCGGCGACACGAACTCCACGGCCGCGGGCGCCCGGGCGGCCGGCGGCGTGCCGGTCGCACACGTCGAGGCCGGCCTGCGGAGTTTCGACCTCGAGATGCCGGAGGAGCGGAACCGGATCGAGGTCGACCGCCTCGCCGCGCTGCTCCTCTGCCCCGACGAGCGCTCGTCGGCCCAGCTCGAGCGCGAAGGGGTGGGCGGACGCCGCGTCGTCGTGGGCGACGTGATGGCCGACGCAGCGCGCCTCTTCGCCCCGCTCGCCCGCGAGCGGTCCTCCGCGCTCGAGCACTTCGGTGTCGAGCCTGGCGAATACGTCGTCGCGACCGTGCACCGCGAGGCGAACGTGACGCAGCTCGAGCGTCTCCGGCGGATCGCCGACGGTCTTCGCCGCCTCGACGGGCCGCTCGTCTTCCCCGCGCATCCGCGGACGCGGGCGGCGCTCGCGCGCCTGGGGGTCGAGCTGCCGCTGGTTCCTCCGCTCGGCTACCTCGACCTGGCCGCGCTCGCCTCCCAGGCCCGCGTGATCGTCACCGACTCGGGCGGCCTGCAGAAGGAGGCGTACTGGTACGCCGTTCCCTGCGTGACCCTGCGGCCGAGCACGGAGTGGGTGGACACCGTCGCCGCCGGCGCGAACGTGCTGGTCGACGACGATCCCGATGCGCTCGTGCAGGCCGTCGCCAGGGCCGTGTTTCCGCCGGAGGCGCCTCCGCTCTACGGAGACGGCCACGCCGCGGAACGCGTGACGGCGGCCCTGTACCCTTGAGCGCCGTGCCGGAGGCAGGCAGCTCTTCGATGTACGACGTGGCGGTGATCGGCGCCGGCTATGTCGGCGTGCCGCTGGCGGCGACGTTCGCCGAGGCCGGCGGGCGGGTGCTGCTCGTCGACATCCAGGCCGAGGTCGTCGCGGCGATCAACGACGGCCGCAGCCACATCGAGGACGTCTCCTCGGAGCGGCTCGCCGAGCTGACGCGCGCCGGCAAGATCGTCGCCACCACGGACTACGGGCAGGTCAAGCACGCCGCGGCGGTGCTGATCGCTCTCCCGACTCCGCTCTCGCGGCAGCGCGAGCCCGACCTGGGAGCGATCGAGGGTGCCGCGCGAAGCCTGGCGCCGGTGCTCCAGCGCGGCCAGATCGTCGTGCTCGAGTCGACGACGTGGCCGGGCACGACCCGCGAGGTGCTGCAGCCGCTGCTGGAGGAAGGGTCCGGCCTCGAGGCGGGCGTGGACTTCCATCTCGCGATGTCGCCGGAACGCGTCGATCCGGGTCGCGAGGACTGGACGACGAAGACGACGCCGAAGGTCGTCGGCGGCCTGACCGCCGAGTGCACGAAGGCGGCCGCCGACGTCTACCGGCGCGCGATCGACACCGTGCACGAAGTGTCGACACCGGATGCCGCCGAGCTGACCAAGCTGCTCGAGAACATCTACCGCGCCGTCAACATCGCGCTCGTCAACGAGCTCGCGCAGCTGTGCGAGCGCATGAACATCGACGTGTGGGAGGTCGTCGACGCGGCGGCGACGAAGCCCTTCGGGTTCGCGTCCTTCATGCCGGGACCGGGGCTCGGCGGGCACTGCATCCCGATCGATCCGTTCTACCTCACCTGGAAGGCGCGCGAATACGACTTCTCGACGCGCTTCATCGAGCTGGCAGGCGAGATCAACAACAACATGCCCTACTTCTGCCGCTCGCTGATCTCGCAGGCGTTGAACCACGGCGCGCGCAAGTCGCTCAACGGCTCGAAGGTGCTGATTCTCGGCGTCGCGTACAAGCCGGACATCGGCGACTACCGCGAGTCGCCGGCCGAGAAGCTGATCCACCTGCTCGAGGGGGCCGGCGCGAGCGTCGCCTACCACGACCCGTTCGTGCCCGAGTTCGACCATCGGCAGTCGGTGCCACTCGAGCCCGAGGCGTACGACTGCGTCGCGATCGTCACCAACCACACGACGATCGACTACGCCGACCTGCTGCGGCGGAGCAACGTCGTCGCCGACTTCCGAAACGCCACCAAGGGTCTCGAGGTCGACGGCAAAGTCTGGAAGCTCTAGCGGTGCCCCGCGTCGGCGTCGCCGGGCTGGGGTACTGGGGCCCGAACCTCGCACGCAACTTCGACGAACTCGCCGAGCTGGCCTGGCTCTGCGATCTCGACGAGGAGCAGCGCAACCGGTTCGCGGCGCGCTATCCGGAGGCGCGCGTCACCGCCGACCTCGACGACCTGCTCGGCGACGACACGCTCGACGCGATCGTCATCGCGACACCCGTGCCCACCCACTACGCGCTGGCCAAGCGCGCGCTCGAGGCCGGGAAGCACGTCCTCGTCGAGAAGCCGCCTGCGATGCACGCGGCGGAGATGGACGAGCTCGTCGAGCTCGCCACCGGATCCGACCTCGTGCTGATGCCCGGGCACCTGCTGCTGTACCACCCCGGCGTCGTGAAGCTGAAGGAGCTCATCGAGGCCGGCGAGCTGGGCGAGGTGCTGTGCGTCTACGGGAACCGGCAGAACCTGGGGATCGTGCGGACGAACGAGAACGCGCTCTGGTCGCTCGGCGTCCACGACCTGTCGGTGATCCTCTACCTGCTCGACGAGGACCCGGAGTCGGCGACCGCGCAGGGCCGGGACTTCCTGACGCCCGGCGTGGAGGACGTCGTGTTCTGCTTCCTGCGCTTCCCGAGCGGGAAGATCGCCCACATGCACCTGTCGTGGCTCGACCCGCACAAGATGCGCAAGATGACCGTCGTCGGCCGCGAGAAGATGGTCGTCTTCGACGACATGGAGCTCGAGCGCAAGGTCACCGTGTACGAGAAATCGCCGTGGAAGCGCGCAGAGACGTACGGCGAGTGGCAGACGCGCTCCGGCGACATCTACGTCCCGAAGATCTCGACCGACGAGCCGCTGCGGCTCGAGTGCCGCCACTTCCTCGAGCTCGTCGAAGGCCGCGGTGACCGGGAGAAGGTCGCGCGCGACGGCGCGCGCGTCGTCCGAGCGCTCGAGATGCTCACGAACTCGCTTGGCGGCTGAGGTCCACCCCACCGCGACCGTCTACCCGGGCACCGTGCTCGGCGACGGCGTCCGCGTGCTCGAGTACGCGGTGGTCGGCAAGCAGCCGACGCTCGGTGCGGCGTCGACGGCCAAGCGCGACCCGCTCCCGCCCGCCGAGATCGGCGAGAACACCGTCGTGTCGACGGGTGCGATCGTGTTCGCCGGCGCGTCGGTGGGCGCCCGCTCGATCGTCGGCGACCAGTCGTGCATCCGCGAGCGCGTGACGCTCGGGGACGACTGCGTGCTCGGACGCGGCTCGCTGATCGAGAACGACACGACCGTCGGCGCGGGAACGCGCATCCAGGCGGGCGCCTACATCACCGCGTACTCCACCCTCGAGGAGGACGTCTTCATCGCGCCCTGCGTCGTGACGACGAACGACAACTACATGGGGCGCACCGAGCGGCGCCGAGGCGAGATGCGCGGTCCGACGATCCGCCGGAGCGCGCGCGTCGGCGGCGGCGCCGTGCTTTGTCCCGGCGTCGAGATCGGCGAAGAGGCCTTCGTCGGCGCCGGCGCGGTCGTGACGAAGGACGTCCCGCCGCGCACGCTCGTCGTCGGCTCGCCCGCGCGGGTGCTCCGCGACGTCGCCGCGGACGAGCTGCGCGAGAACGGCGGCTAGAGCTCTCAGCCCGAGCGGCGCACGAGCGAGAGCTTGTACTGCACCGGATTCAGCGACTTGGTCACGAGCTTCGCCTGCAGGTAGTACCTGCCCGACACGGGTGCGCGGTAGGCGAGGCGCGCCTGCGTGCCGATGCTGCGGGACTGTGCGACGCGCCGCCGCAGGTCGACGCGCAGCCCCTCCACTCGCTGCGTCCCCGGGCTCCAGACGGCGAGCCGGACGCCGGCCTTCGTCTCCGGCGTGAGCCGCGCGTACAGCCGCTGGCCGCGCCTCAGGTAGACGTGGTAGACGTCGACGTTGTCGTCCCAGAAGTCGAGCGACGCCGAGATCGTCCGGGGCAGCGGGGGCAGCGCATGCGACCAGGAGCCCGCCTCGTCGTTCGGCTCGAAGTGATCGCGCGACGGCAGCTTCGTGCCGTCGGTGAGCATCGTCAGCGCCGAGAAGATGTCGAGGCTGCCCCAGCCCGAGTACGAGTCGCGCCCGACCGGGCACTGCGGGCAGCCGTTCGCGGCGGACACGTCGTCGGCGCTGCGCTCGAGCAGCCACGTCACCTGGTCCGGGCTCAGCGACGGGTCCTGGCCGAGCAGGAGGGCCGCCGCGGCGGTCACCTGCGGCGCCGCGAACGACGTGCCGATCGCGTCGCGGAACTCGAACGGGCCGCAGTCGGAGTACGGCCCGTCGGCGCAGGTCGGCGGCGAGTCCGCGAGCTGGCGCGGAATCGTCGAGAAGATCCCGTCACCGGGCGCCGCGAGGTCGTTGAACACGGCGTCGCGATTCGAGTACTCCGGCACTGCGCCGTCCTGCCGGATCGCGCTGACGCCGATCACGTGCGGCAGGGCTGACGGATAGTGGGCGAAGTCCCACGGCGTCGCCGGCGACTGCGGCCCGTTGCCGACCGCCGCGACGACCACGACTCCCTTCGAGTACGCGTACTCGACGGCGGCCTGCTCGAGCGGCGAGTACGTGTCGAGTCGCGGGTCGAGCGGATCGCGCACGCCGCCCAGGCTGAGGTTGATCACCCGCACCCCCTGGCGCACCGCCCAGCGGATCGCGGCGACCTCCGCATCGAGCGACACCGTGCCGTCCGGCTCGACGACCTTGGCGATGACCAGGCGCGCGTTGAAGGCGAGACCGGCGATCCCCGCGCCGTTGAACGGATTCGCCGCGATCTCGCCGGCGACGAAGGTGCCGTGGCCCTCGTCGTCGTGGTACGGAGACCCCCCGACGAAGGACTTCGCCGCGACGACGCGCCCGACGAGGTCGGGATGGCCGCCGTCGATGCCCGAGTCGATCACCGCGACCTTCACGGGCGCCAGCGTCGGCGGCGTCTCCCAGAAGTCCCAGGCCGAGTCGCGCGTCAGGTACCACTGCTGGCCCGCGAGCGGCTCCACGTTGTCGAACGCGGCGGCGGTCGAGGCCGCGCCGAGCGCGGCCAGGGTGAGCACGAGCAGCGCGAGCCGCTTCACGGCAGCGTCACCACCGCGGAGAGCCCCGGCTGCAGGCCGCGGCCGGGCGCGCAGCGCACCCGATAGTCCCCGGCCGCGAGCGGGCCGGCGAGGCTCAGCGCACCGGAGCCGTCGGTCGCCGACTCCGAGACGGTCGACCAGGCGCTTCCGTCGCGGCGCTGCAGCTGGACGGCGGCGCCCGCGACCGCCGGCCGCACCTGACCGGTCGCGCCGGTTGCGGTGATCGTCGCGGTGACGAGCGGCGCGACTCCGATCGTCGCGAGGCCGGCGCGGACGGCACCGGTAGCGAGCCGGTAGGAAGTGCGGAGTTGCGGCTTCACGATCGTGGAGAAGGCTCCGTCGGTGCCGGGAGCGAGCGTGGCGGCCGGCGCCCAGTCGCCGCCGGAGGGCTTCGCCTCGAGCGCCACCTGGCCCACGCCGGTGCCGCGCACGAAGCCGGACAGCGACGTCGCACCCCCGAAGCCGATCGTCACCGACCGAGGAGCGAGCGAGAACAGCGACACGCTGAACCACGTCGAGCGTAGGCCGAGGGCGGCGCGCAGCTGCGCGCCGGTGAAGCTGGCCTCGGACCCGTCCGAGCCGACGACGGTGACCGTCCGCACGCGCCCCGACGCGCCGGCCACGGCGCGGACGTCGGCGATCGCCGGATCGACCTTCAGCCTGCGGGCGACCGACGCGGCGTCGAAGAGGACCGGCCCCCAGTCGTGCATCGGCGACAGCGTGTCGTAGGGGTCGCGCACCGACACGAGATACGGCACCGGCGTTCCGAGGACGTCCGCGGCCGAGGCGGTGCGCCCGCCCGACGTCGAGAAGAACAGCGTGTCGGCGACCTTGCCGCCGAAGAGCACGACCTGGCTCTTCGTCGCATCGACGGCTGCGCTCGCGGCGGGCGACTCGGCGTCGATCCCGCCGTACACCTGATCGCGCACGTCGCCGTAGAGGTCGAAGTCTCGCCCCGGCACGCGGTTCGCGAGCGCGTACGAACGCGCTGCGATCGCCTGCGCCTCGAGCGCTGCCGGCGGCCAGTCGGAGGGCATCTCGGCCGGGACGACGCCCTTCACGTACGCCTCGAGGCCGACGACGTCGACCGCTCGGAGCGCGGGGCCGTCCGCCGAGACGACGATGCGGCCGCGATACGGCTTGCCGGCGAGCGCGATCGGCGCCGGCGCGGTGAACGTCACCGGGAGGGTGAGCGGCCGGCCCTGCAGCGTCGCCGCCGGGGTCAGCGTGACCGCACCCGGGTCGAGCGCGATCGAGGCGCCGGCCGCGTCGACCGCCTTCCAGGCCGCGGTCGACTCGAGCGTCAGCTGCTTGCGGCGCGCGAGCAGGACGCGAACGGCGTGGGCGGGAGCCGGGCCGAGGGTGGTTTCCGGGTAGTAGTGCGCCAGGATCCGGTCGGCGGAGAGTCCGTGCTGGGCGTAGCCGTAGGCCCCCCACTGGCTGAGACCGAGGCCGTGACCCCACCCGTGGCCTGTGACGGCGAGCACCTCGGTCGCGGGGCTGGTGACGGTCGTGGTGGTGCCCGGCAGCGGGCCGGTCGAGGTCGCCCCGCGAGGAGCGGCGCTGCCGGTAGGAAGCGCGACCGCGAGCGCAGCGGCGAATCCGCCGCCGGCAACGAGCAGGGAAGCTGCGAGCCGCGCCGCGTGACGACTCATTCGCCCGGCACCGTAGCCGAGCCTGTCGTCGGCGTCGCCGGCCCGTCAGGAACGGAGCCGTGCCGCGTACTGCTCGGCGTAGTACGCGCGATATTCGCCCGACTTGATCGGCTCCCACCACTCGCGGTTGTCGCGGTACCACGCAACCGTCTCCTCCAGGGCGCCGGCATCGAACGAATGCTCGGGCGACCAGCCGAGCCCGCGGAGCTTGGACGAGTCCACCGAGTAACGCCGGTCGTGGCCCGGGCGGTCGTCGACGTGGCGGACGAGGTCGGGCGAGGCGCCTGTGAGGTCGAGGATCCTCCGCACCACGTCGAGGTTCTCGCGCTCCTGTCCGCCGACGTTGTAGACCTCGCCGGCCGCGCCGCTCCGCAACGCGACGCCGATCGCCGCACAGTGGTCGTCGACGTGGAGCCATTCGCGGCGCTGGCGTCCGTCGCCGTACACCGGCAGCGGCTCGCCGTCGAGCGCGTTCGTGATGAAGAGCGGCAGGAACTTCTCCGGATACTGGCGCGGCCCGTACGTGTTCGCGCCGCGGGTGATCAGAGCGTCCGACCCGTAGGTGCGCACGTAGGCGAGCACCTGCAGGTCGCCCCCGGCCTTCGACGCGCTGTACGGGCTCGACGGCCGGACGGGTGCGTCCTCCGTGCACGCGGGTGCGTCGAGCGCAATGTCGCCGTACACCTCGTCGGTCGACACGTGCAGGAGGCGAAGACGGTGATGCCGCGCGTGGTCGAGCAGCACCTGCGTTCCGAGCACGTCCGTGAGGATGAACTCCGCCGGCCCCATGATCGACCGGTCGACGTGCGTCTCGGCGGCGAAGTTGACGATCGCGTCGCACCCCGCTGCCGCGCGGGCGACCGCGTCCGGGTCGGCGATATCGCCCTCGTGAAACTCGTGCTCCACGCCCTCCAGGTTGGCGCGGTTGCCGGCGTAGGTGAGCTTGTCGAGGACGACGACGCTGTCGCCGCCCGACGCCGCGTGGCGCGCGAAGTGCGAGCCGATGAAGCCGGCGCCGCCAGTGACCAGGATCCGCATGTCGGGGAAGGCTAGCCCACGCCCAGGCGCGCGAGGCACTCCCGCAGGCCGTCCCGCCAGTGGGGGAGGACGGGCGCACCGCGCTCGCTGCGGAGCACCGAGTACGCCGGGCGAGGCGCCCTGGCGCCGTAGTCGGCGGTCGAGATCCTCCGTACCCGGGTGCGCAGGCCGGCCTCGGCGAAGATCGCCTCGGCGAAGTCGGCCCACGAGCATTCACCCGCCGCGGCGACGTGGTACGTGCCGAACGGGAGCTCGAGCACCTGCCGCGTCGCGCGCGCGAGGTGACCGGCGAAGGTCGGGCAGCCGACCTGGTCCTCGACCACCGCGACCTCGTCGCGCTCGGCTCCGAGCCGCAGCATCGTGCGGACGAAGTTGTGCGACGTCCATCCGAACACCCACGACGTGCGCACGATCCACGCCCGCTCACCGGCGGCGGCCTCGCCGAGCAGCTTCGTCCGCCCGTACGCGCTCGCCGGCGCCGGGGCGTCCGACTCGACGTAGGGCGCGCCCTTGCTGCCGTCGAACACGTAGTCGCTCGACCAGGTCACGAGCGGCGCGCCGAGCGACGCCGCGTTCTGGACGCCGCCGACGTTCACCGCCGCAGCGCCCTGCGGATCGTCCTCGGCGGCGTCGACGTTCGTCCACGCGGCCGTGTGGAGGACGAGGTCGGCGCCCGCGAGCGCGGCCGGCGGCGGGAAGGTGACGTCCCAGTCGGACCGGGTGAGCGCCTCGGCCGCCGGCAGCTCTTCCGCGAGCGCGGTGCCGAGCTGCCCGCCGGCGCCCGTGATCAGGATGCGGCGGTCCGGTCTCGTTCCGAGAGGATCGGCGATCGTGTGCTCCACAGGTCGACGACGCGCGGATCGTTCCACGGCACGCCGTGCTCGTCGGGGTCGGCGTCGTCGTACTCCTCCGTCACGAAGTAGCAGAAGAGACAGTCGGTCAGCGCCTCGTAGCCGTGCGCGTTCCTGCCGGGAACGTAGATCGCGACCGGGTTGTCGTCGCCGATGTCCTCGGAGAACGTCTCGCCGCTCTCGCGGTCGAGCACGACGACGCGCACCATGCCCGCCAGGCACACGAACAGGTCGTCCTGGCCGCGCTCGTGGAAGTGCAGGGCGCGGATGACGCCGCGCCGCGAGCGGGCGAGGTTTGCCTGACGCACCGGCTTGGGCAGCGCGCCGGCGCGCATCAGCTCCATGAACCAGCCGCGCTCGTCGTCGTATCGCCGGAGCTCGAAGCGCAGGAGCCCCTCGATCACTTGTTGGCCCCGGTCTCCTCGATCAGGCGGCCGACGTCGGCAAGGTCGCCCCAGTGCTTGCCGCCGTCATGCCACCAGCCGTCGACCCGGCGCACCTCCAGGCGGCCCTGCTGCGCGTACGCCCGGTTGACGTCGGTGATCTCGAGCTCGCCGCGGCTCGACGGCTCGAGCCCGTCGATCAGGTCGAACACGTCGGACGGATAGCAGTACAGACCGACGACGGCGTCGTTCGAGGGCGGCTCCGAATAGCGCGTGTCGACCCGGCCGGCCTTCTCGACGATGTCGGTGACGGCGCCGTCCGCGTCGTACGCGGCCACGCCGAAGTTCTCGGGGTCGGGAACCTCCTTGACGAAGACGAGCGCGCCGTCGCCCCAGGAGTGGATCGCAGCGGCCTGCGTCTGTTCGAAGATGTTGTCGCCGAGACAGACGACGAGCCTGTCGGTGCCGGCGAACTCGCGCGCCATGCCGACGACCTGCGCGATCCCGCCGGGCTCGACCTGCACCTTGTACGTGAGGTCGAGCTCGAACAGCGGTTCATCACTGCCGCGCGCACGCACGCGGCCGTCCCCGAGCAGGTCGATGAACTGGCCCGCGTGCTGCTTCCCGGTGACGAGGAGGACGTCGCGGACGCCGACGCGCTGCAGCAGCTGCAGCGGGTAGTAGACCATCGGCCAGCGGCCCACCGGCAGCAGGTGCTTGTTGGCGACGCGCGTCAGCTCCTCGAGCCGCGTCGCCGACCCGCCGGCGCAGATCAACCCTTTCACGCGGGCGATGCTACAGCGGCCTCGGCGTCGTGGCCGCGCGCCGCGGCGAGCCCGGTGATGCCCGCGACGACGCCGACCGCGGCGACGCACATCCACATCGTCGCGTCGCCGTAGGCATGCCGGACCTGCAGGCCCAGGAACGGGGTCAGCGCCCAGCCCACCGACCACGTGCCGCCGAACGCGCCCATGTAGGCGCCGCGGATGTCGGGCGGCGCGAGCGCCGCGACGACCGCCTGGGAGGTGGGCACCCAGAGCATCTCGCCGATCACGAACAGGAAGATCACGAAGGCGATCACGCCGGCCGACCCGTTCGCGTTCAAGATCAGGAACGGCACGCCCATCAACGGCATCGCGATGCCGAGCTTGACCGAGGCCGGGATCGTCGCCGTCCAACGGATCAGGCGCAGCTGGAACGCGGTGACGAGGAGCGGGTTGACGATCAGCAGGAAGCCCCAGGCGGCCGGCGCGAGATGGTGCGTCGTCGTCGCGGAGATCGGCAGCAAGGTCTCGGTCGCGACGTACGTCATGGTCGCGAACGCCGACGAGAGCATGAAGAACAGGAACGGGCGGTCTCGCACGATCACTGCGAAGGAACCGCGCTCGGGCGGTCCGGCCGGCGCATACGCGCCGCTGCGCGGGATGTACCGGAACGCGATCACCGCCGCCACGGCCGCCAGCGCGAACGCGCCGAGCCAGAGATGGCTCCAGTGCCCGCCCACGAGCAGCAGGCCGCCGAGCGGCGGGCCGATCGTCACCCCGAGGTTCTGCGCCACGCGAACCGAGGCGTAGGCGGCCTCCTGGCGCTCGGGGGCGACCAGGTCGGCGACCATCGCCTGGTCGGCTGCACCGCCGAGCGATCCGACGGCGGGCAGCAGGGCGATCAGGGCGAGACCCGCGGTCGCGTGGCTGCCGACGACAAGCAGCGCCAGGGGGACGAGGGCCTCGAACCCCCACCCGGCCAGGATCAACGGCCTTCGCCCGATGCGGTCCGACCAGTGTCCCCCGGCGTAGCCCGTGACGCCGGCGAGCACCGCCCCGGTCAGGAAGGCGAAGGCGAGCTGCGACTGCGACGCGCCGAGATGCTTGATCGCCCAGATCCCGAGGAACGGGAACGCCGACGATCCTGCGATCGAGCCGGCGAGGCCGACGGCCAGGACCGGGCGGAGCGCCCGATCGACGTCGCCGCCCCAGATCAGGCGGATGAGGCGAGAGACCACGGGCATGCGGAAAGGGAAGGAACGCGAGCGCGCGGGCGACCCGCGCTCTTACGTCGAAACGCTACCGGTGTCGGTCCGGCCGGCCGACCGGTGGCGGAGCAGTCCGCCCGCGACGAGCAGCAGCCCGCCGGCGAGGCCGAAGACGAGAGCGGGCACCCAGCCGCGCGAGCCGCCCGACGACGCACCCGCCTGGGAGATCCGCGCGTGGGAGTACGAGGTGGTGTAGTGCGCGGCGGCGGCGAGGATGCCGAGCGAGCCGAGGACCGCCCAGCTCGAGCGCTCGAGGATCTCCGCCAGCTTCAGGTAGATCAGCCCCGCGACCACGATCAGCGCCCACTCGAAGTGGCTGTGGTGGAGGAACCAGAGCAGGCTGCCGCCGACCGTGAGCCCGGCGCCGATGTGCAGCCACATGCCGTACGGCCGGTCCGGCCCGCCGTCGACGGCAACGGCCCACGCGAGGAAGCAGAGACCGACGAAGAACGTGACGACGGCCGACCAGTCGCCGCCGCCCGAGATCAGGTCGGTGACGAAGAACCACACGAGCTCCACGATCACCAGCATCAGCAGCGGGAAGCGGAAGACACGCACGGCGACGATCGCGGCGACGAGGGTGAAGAGGACGAAGCTGAGCCGCGCGAGACTGAAGCCGCTGAACGGGCCCGAGCTCACGGAGAGCCAGCCGAACCACGCGTAGAGCGCCGCCACGAACGCTCCGAAGAGGTTCACGCTCGTGAACGCGAACACGCCTGCCGCCACGCGCTCGCCGCGCTGCAGCAGCGACCAGGCGGACACGGCGAAGCCGGCGAACACGACGAGCGCGAACAGTGCGTACGCGCCCGCACCGTGCTGCCCGGACAGGTAGGAGAGCAACGCGGTCGCCGCGCCGAGCAGCACGAAGCCCCCCGCGTAGGTGAGGTACGACCACGCGCTCCAGCGAGGGCGGATCACGTCCATTTCGCGCATCTTCGTGCCGCCGCCGGACGGACCCGGGCGCGGTACGTTGTCCTGGTGGGACGCCGCGACGCCGACAAGCTCCAGGCGGAGATCGAGCAGCTGTTCGCAGATCTCTGGCACGTGCCTCGGTTCGCCGCCGGTCCCCGTCACGGCTTCCGGCCGAACGTCGACTGCTTCCACACCGACGAGCCGCATGCGCTGACCGTCGTGATCGAGCTACCCGGCGTCGACCCGGACAGCGTCCGCGTCGTGGCAGGCGAGCGGCTCCTCGTCGTCGCCGGCGAGCGACGGCGCCCACAGGTCCCGGGGCGCGTCTACCAGCAGATGGAGATCGAGTACGGGACCTTCCAGCGGCAGGTGCAGTTCGCCGAGGACGTCGATCCCGAGCGAGCGACGGCGCGTTTCGAGCAGGGCATCCTGACCGTCCAGCTTCCGGTCGCAGCGCAGGCGGCGCCGGGTCGCGTCACGATCGAGGTGAGGAAGCTGTGACCGAGCTGTTCGACCTGCCCGACGCAGGCGGCGAGCAGGTGACGCTGCCGGCGGTCCTCCCGATCCTGCCGCTGAAGGACACCGTCGTGTTCCCCCAGTCGATGTCGCCGCTCGCGATCGGACAGGAGCGGTCGATCCGCGTGATCGACGACGTCGTGGCCGGCGACCGCCTGGTGGCGCTGGTGGCGTCGCGCGACAGCACGCTCGACGCGCCCGGGTTCGACGGCATCTACCGGGTCGGGACGGTGGCGATCGTCCACAAGCTGATCAAGGTGCCCGACGGCACCCTCCGGATCCTGGTGCAGGGGCTCGAACGCGTCCACCTCGACCACGACGCCGACGACGACCCGTACCTGCTCGGCGAGTTCTCCGCGCTCCCCGACGTGCTCGTCGAGAGCCCGGAGGTCGAGGCGCTGACACGGAACGTGCAAGGGCTGTTCGCACGGATCATCGGGCTCGCGCCGTACCTCCCCGAAGAGCTGCAGCTCGCCGCCGCCAACGTCGACGACCCGAGCGCGCTGTGTCATCTGGTCGCCTCCACGCTCCGCACGATCCCCACCGAGGAGCGCCAGGAGATCCTCGAGGAGGTCGATGTCGAGGCGCGCCTGCGCAGGGTGTCGGCGATCCTGAGTCGCGAGCTCGAGGTGTTCGAGCTGGGCTCGCGCATCCAGTCGCAGGTCCAGTCGGAGATGGAGAAGGGGCAGCGGGAGTACTTCCTGCGCCAGCAGCTGAAGGCGATCCAGACCGAGCTCGGCGAGGCCGACCCGGAGCAGGCCGAGCTGACCGAGCTCAAGGAGCGGCTGGCCGCGCTCGGGGAGCTGCCCGACGAAGCGCGCAAGGCTGCCGATCGCGAGCTCCAGCGGCTCGAGCGGCTGCCACAGGCCGCGGCCGAGTACGGCGTGATCCGGACCTACCTCGAGTGGATCCTGACGCTGCCGTGGAACATGCTGACCGCGGACAACCTCGATCTCGGGCATGCGCGCGAGGTGCTCGACGCGGACCACTTCGACCTCGAGAAGGTCAAGGACCGCATCGTCGAGTACCTCGCGGTCGCGAAGCTGCGCAACCAGGTGTCGGGCCAGATTCTCTGCTTCGTCGGGCCGCCGGGCGTCGGCAAGACGTCGCTCGGGCAGTCGATCGCCCGCACGCTCGGACGGAAGTTCGTGCGGCTGTCGGTGGGCGGCGTCCGCGACGAGTCGGAGATCCGCGGCCACCGCCGCACCTACATCGGCGCGATGCCGGGATCGATCATTCGCGCACTCCGCGACGCGGAGTCTCGCAACCCGCTCGTCCTGATCGACGAGATCGACAAGATGGGCACGGACTGGCGCGGCGACCCGGCGAGCGCGATGCTCGAGGTGCTCGACCCGGAGCAGAACGCCGCGTTCCGCGACCACTACGTCGACCTGCCGTTCGACCTCTCGAAGGTGCTGTTCATCTGCACCGCGAACACGCTCGACTCGATTCCCGGTGCGCTGGTCGACCGGATGGACGTGATCGAGCTCTCCGGGTACACAGAAGCGGAGAAGCTCGGCATCGCCAAGCGCTACCTGCTGCCCAAGCAGATCGAGGCGCACGGGCTGAAGAAGGCGCAGCTGAGGCTCACCGACCGCGTGCTCAGAACGATCATCCGCGACTACACGCGCGAGGCAGGAGTGCGGAACCTCGAGCGCCGCCTGGCCGACATCTGCCGGAAGGCCGCGTCGGAGATCGCAAGCCACGGCGCGACCCTCGTGAAGGTCGACGACGAGCGCCTGCGCGAGTGGCTCGGCCCTCGCCGCTTCGCCGGCGAGGTGCGGAAACGCGTCGCGCATCCGGGCGTGGCGACGGGCCTCGCCTACACACCGGCGGGCGGCGACGTGCTCTTCATCGAGGCGACTGCGTATCCGGGCCGCGGCCGGCTGACGATCACGGGCCAGCTGGGCGAGGTGATGCAGGAGTCGGCCCAGGCTGCCCTCTCGTGGGTGCGCTCGCACGCCGCGACCCTCGGCGTGCCGGACGGCTGGTTCGCCGACCACGACATCCACGTGCACGTCCCGGCGGGGGCGGTGCCGAAAGACGGCCCGTCGGCCGGCGTGACGATGGCGACGGCGATCGCGTCGCTCGTCCGCGACGAGCCGGTCGCCGCCGACGTGGGCATGACCGGCGAGATCACGCTGACGGGCGGCGTCCTGCCGATCGGGGGCCTACGCGAGAAGTCGCTCGCCGCGCAGCGCGCCGGGCTGAAGCGGGTGATCTTCCCGCGCGAGAACGAGCCCGAGCTCGCCGACCTTCCCCCGGAGGCACGCGACCGGCTCGAATTCGTTCCGGTCGACACGATCGAGCAGGTCTTCGACGCGGCGTTCGCGGCGAACGGCGCCGTCCGGGCCCGGAACGTGGCGACGGCCGGGCGCCAGGCGGCGCGGCCGCGTTAGGCGATCGCGAAGCTCTGGATCAAGCCGCGGCAGACGTCAGCGCCGTGCGAGGACGCGCGGCGGCAGAGGAGCTGGTACTCGCGCCGCCCCCGCAACACGAACGTGTACTCGTCGATCGTGTCGGCCGCTTCGACGCGGAAGCTGTGCGAGCGGATCCCGGCGGCGGTCACGACCGCCGCGCCGGCGAGGCGGCCGCCCGTCTGGCCCGCGACCGCGGTCATGCGGACCTTCAGCTCGGTCGCGACCTTCGCGAACAGCGCGTTCGAGTAGGGCTTCAGCAGGCGAAACGTCGCCACCTGGACGAGCTCGGCGCCCGAGCCCGCCGAGACGCGGCCGCCGGACCGGGCGACGCGCCAGCCGTCAGGTGCGTCGAAGCTGAAGCCCGGCCCCGTGACGTGCTGCGTCGACTTCCCGCCGCCCGACCCCCCGCAGCCTGCAAGGATGGTGATCGCCAGCAACAACGCAGTCACGAGGCGAAAGGAACGAGCGAGCATGGCCAAGACGAGAGACAAGGTCTACGACGCGGCAGGGAACGTCAAACCTTACGTCGACCGGGCGATGTCGGACACGCAGCTTCGCAACGACGTGTTGAGCGCGTTCGGCACCGCACGCGACCTGTACAACGAGCTGATCGGTGGCCGGCCGACGCCGGTGGCCGTGGCGACGCGCGTCGCGACGGACGAGGAGATCCGCGAGAAGCTGAAGGCGGCGATCGAGGATCTCCGGCGCGCAGCCGAGCGTCTACAGGGGAAGAAGAAGGAGCGCAAGGGCCACGGGACGACGCTGTTGATCGCCGGCATCGCGCTCGGCATCCTCTTCAACCCGGTGACGGGCCCGGAGACGCGCAAGTGGCTCAAGGAAGCGATCGGCGGCGGCAGCGACGAGTTCTCGGGCGACTATCCCACGAGCTCGAACGGCGGCGTCTAGGAAGCCCTCACAGAGCTTCTTAGCTAGGCGCTATCCGCGTCCGAGGTCCTTGGTCGGCGCGACCACGGCCGGCAGCGACCGCAGCAGCGTCGAGACCTTGGGCGCGGTGAGCGCACGGCGTAGCGACGCCGGATCGAGGCCGTTCGCGCTCGAGATGTCGGACATGTGCAGCAGGATCGCGCCCGGCTCGGGCGCCGATCCACCCGGCACGGCGGGGGCCCAGCCGCCCGCGATCGGGAAGGGCAGATCCTGCTGGTGCCGCCACGCGTCGAGGTACGGGGTCGGATCGACGGCTCCGTCGTAGCCGAGGTAGAGCAGCGACACCGGGTGAACCTCGAAGTGGAGGTGCACGGGCGTGCCCTCCGCGTCACCGGTCTGCCCCATGAAGCCGACGACCTGCCCCACTCGCACGTGCGCGCCGTTGACCGACGTCGTCGCGAACGCGGACAGGTGGGCGTAATAGAACTGGTTCCCCTGGGCATCGACGATCCAGAGCCGGTTGCCGCCGACCTTGTTCCAGCCCACGGAGAAGACCGTCCCGTCGGCGCACGCGAGCAGCGGCTGCCCGAGCTGGCCGAAGATGTCGTCGCCGTGGTGGTAGGTGACGTCGCTGCGGGCGGCGCCGTAGGTGTCGATGTAGGAGCTCGCGCCGTACACCGGGAAGACGTAGTGCCCGGCCGTCAACTTCGGCCTGACGTCGAGCGGCACCGGCCCGAGTGGGCCCGCCTTCTGCCGCGGCCGCTGGCTCGGCAGGTCGCCCACCGGCGCCAGGTCGGGCCCGCTCGCTCCCTGCGGCGACGACGAGCCGCCGCCGGCGGAGGTCGTGGTCGTCGCCGGCTGCTCGGGCGACGCGGGCGGCGCCGTCTGGGCGTCGGCCTCGGCGTAGCCGATGCGAATCAGCGTCCCGACCGGCAGTCCGTCGTGGTCGGCGACGAGCCGCAAGGTCAGCTCGGTGACGAGGCCGCGGTAGCCGCGGACGCCGCCGCCGGCGGTGCGGGCGACAGTCTCCGTGCCGAGCGTCAGCAGGCCCCAGTCGGCGATCGGGAGCTTCGTGCCCGCCGGCGCCGGCTGTCCCGCGATCTGCAGGTTGGTGACGGCGCTGCCGTTCGAGTTGCCGCCGGCGCCCGAGGGCCCCGTTCCCGCGGAGGCCCGGGCCGTGACCGCGTCGGCGGTGATCTCGCCGCCGAAGAGCGACACGCCCGTGACGACGCTCTCGGCACGCGCGCCGGCATTCCTGGCGACGGCGGCCGACGCGCTCGCCGTCGTCGACTGCGCCGAGATCACCGAGCCGTCGTCCGGATACGAGTACGTCCCCCCGACGACGGGCGCCGCGGCGGGCGGAGCCGACGCGGTCGGCGTGGTGACGGCGGTGATGTTCGGCAGCGCGATCTGGATCGCCCACGCGGCCGCGGAGCCCGACGGATGCGTGGCGGGACCCTGGGCGCCGGCCGACCCGAACGCGACCAGGACCACGAGCGGGCTAACCAGGGCGAGGCGAAGGCGCACTGCAAGGGGAGTTTGCCACGCTTCCACCCCGTCCTCCCCGCCAGGCGGCGTTTGCTCGGGTCGCTAGGTTGGCCCGTGTGGCGGCCTCCTGGGCGATCCCGCTCGCTGCGCTGACGACCTGCTCGACGCTTGCGGGCGGCTACGTCGCGCTTCGTACGCGCACCGAGCTGCAGACGCTGATCGCGCTGACGGGAGGAATCGTGGTCGCGGTCGCTCTGTTCGACGTGCTTCCGGAGGCCTTCGACGCGGTCGGCGACGGGCGCAGGGTGACCTGGCTCGTCGGCGCCGGCTTCCTCGCCTTCTTCCTGGCGGAGCGCGGTCTCGTGCTGCACCATCGCGACGACGAAGCCCACGCGAAGGCGCATCACCACGTCGGCGCGCTCGGCGCGGCCGGACTCTCGGCGCACAGCTTCATCGACGGCCTGGGCATCGGGCTCGCGTTCCATCTGTCGACGTCGACCGGCCTGCTCGTGTTCGTGGCCGTCGTGTCCCACGACTTCGCAGACGGGATGAACACGGTGTCCTTCATCCTCAGACAGAGCGGCGAGCGTCGCGCAGCCATCCGCTGGCTCGCGCTCGACGCGATCGCGCCACTCGCGGGCGCCGTGGTCGGCAGCACGATCGGCGTGAGCCAGCGGCATCTCGGCTACCTGCTCGCCACGTACGCCGGCTTCTTCCTGTTCATGGGAGCGACCGACCTGCTGCCGGAGGCGCACGAGCACGCGTCGGGCCGGCGGGTCGCGCTGACCGTGGTCGGCTTCGTGGCGACCGCGGGGATCGCCTACGCGGCGTCGCGCTGACGCCTGACTCTCCACGCGATCTGCGCGGCCGTCAGGAGCAGGAGCACGCCGAAGAGCCGGCGGAGCGCGTGCTGCGGCAGGGCCTCGGCGACGAGCACGCCGCCCTGGACGCCGGCGATGGAAGCGACGCCGACGGTTCCCGCGACCCGCAGGTCGACGTTCCCGAGCCGCAGCTGCCGCCACGTGCCGACGATCGCGGTCGGGAGGATCGCGAGCAGCGACGAGGCCTGCGCGTGCAGCTGCGTGAGGCCCAGAGCAAGCGCAAGCGTCGGGACGAAGAGGATGCCTCCACCGACTCCGAACGCTCCGGCGAGGACGCCGGCGAGGAGCCCGAGCGCAACGACGAGCAGCTCGGTCACAGGATCAGCTTCAGGGCGACGCCTGCGAGGAGGAGGGCGAACCCGTAGGCGAGCACGCGCTGGGTGAGCCGCTGCTGCAACGCGACGCCGGCCAGCACGCCGCAGACGGCCGGCACCCCGACGAGCAGCGCGGCGCCGACCTTGACGTCTCCGTGCAGCGCGTACGTGATCGCGCCGGCGGCGGACGAGAGCAGGATGGCGGCGAGCGAGGTGGCGCCGGCCCGCCGCTGGTCGAACGACATGAACGTGACCAGCAGCGGCACGATCACGATCCCGCCGCCGACGCCGAAGAGCGCGCCGAGGAAGCCTGCGACGGCGCCGACTCCGACGAGCTTCATCGTGCCGGCCAGCGCTTACACCCGCACCGGCTTCGACCGGCCGAGCTCCTTCCCGTGGCGGTCGAGCGCGACCGCCGCGGCATACCGCGAGCCGGGAGGCGGCTCGAGCGCCGTCTCGAACCCCGTCTTCCGGTGCGTCCCCGCCGGGTCGAGCTGCCCGGCCCGCGCTCCTGCCAGAAGCCTCCACGCGCGCACGGCGGTGGCCCCGTTCCAGCTCACGTAGACGGTGGAGCCGTGCCGGCCGCGGGGGGCGACGATCGCGGGCGGCGTCGTCGGGTGCCCCGACCAGGCGAACCGGAAGGCACGGTAGCTCTGACCGCCGTGCGGCAGCTTGGCGTCGAACAGGATCGCGCCGCCGGGACCGAACTCCGTGACGTACGGCTCGTTGCCCCAGCCGACGACGACGTTGCCGTTCGCGAGGAGTTGCGCGTTGCCCATGAACTGCGTCACCAGGCGGTTCGGTCGGTGGACGAGCTTGCGCACGAGCGTCGCGCGCTTGGCGGCGACGTCGAGCTTGATCACGAGCACGCGGGACTGCGGCTCGACCTGAGGCGCGGCGCCGTCGTCGAAGATGCTCACGGTGTCGCCGTGATGCCGTGCGTCGTGCTGCCAGGCGAAGACGGTTCCGTTCCCCATCGTGAAGTCGCTCCGCTTCCCGCCGAGCCGCCAGACGACCCCTCCGCTCTGCCGGCTGACCTTGTACACGGCCCAGGTGTTGCGGGCCGAGACGAGCAGATTGCCGTCCGCCGCGAGATCGATCGAGTTGACGTGGAAGTAGTCGAGTGGATGCCCGCGGTAGGCGGCGTGCGTCTCCTCGACGGCGACGTGGTCGAGGCTGCGCCACTCGAACAGCACGCGCCCGCTCGGGATCGCCAGCTCCTGCACGACGCCGCCGATCACCTTCCCGAACGCCGGGCCGCCGATCGACGACAGGTTCGCGGAGCGAACCTCGTAGCTCGTGACGAGCGCCGTGTTATGCGGCGTGATGATGAATTCGTGCAGGTCCGACTGGCGCCCGCCGCCGGCCGGCAGCCGCGCAACGACGCGGTAGGAGGCGTCCATGATCACGTGCGTGCCGCGGCCCAGGCCGCTCTCGGCCTTGCCCTCCCACCAGGTCAGGGCCGGCTTCCCGTGGTAGCGGGCGGCACGGAAGTTCATCGCCGTGTGCGGCGTCGTCGGGTGGAAGAAGACGACGGCGCCGTTCTCGTCGAGGATCAGCACGCCACGCTGGCCCGGCCCGGACGACGGAGCCAGGAAGAGCCGCCCCTCAGGCCCGGGCAACGACCGCAGCACCGTCAGCACCGGCGGGCGGAGGTCCGGCCGCGAGTGGAAATGGTGAACGCCGACCCCGGGCGCTGCGGCCAACGCCGCACCGGCCTCGAGCGCGCGCCCGGCGCCGCCGAGGAGCAGCAGGCCGGCGCCGGCGCGGGCGCCGCCGCGGACGAACTCGGCACGCGTCAGATCGGTCAACCGATCGCCACCCCACCGCGGCCGACCGCCGCGGACCGGCCGAGAGGGCGGCCCGAGGCGTCGAGCGCTTCGACGGCGAACAGCGGCGACGAGGCGCGGACGTCCAACTCGGTCTCGAACCCGCGCGCACGGATGCCGGGCCCGACCGCGTGAAGGTTGTCGGCATTCGAGCCTGCGAGGACGGCCCACCGGGCGACGGCCGTCGCGCCGTTCCAGCTCGCGAAGACGGCGACGTCGCCGCCGTCTCGATCCTCGACCGCCACGGCGGGCCGCGTCGCCGGCGTCGCCTGCCACGGGAACCGGTAGGCGCGATACGAGTCGTCGTTCTTCGGGAGGGCGGCGTCGAACACGACGGCGCCATCTTCTCTGAATTCGGTGACGCGCGGAACGGACCCCCAGCCGACGAGGACGTCGCCGTTGGCGAGCACCTGCATGTTCCCCTGGCTCTTCGCGAGGATCCCGTCCGGCGACGCGTAGCTGCGGATCAGCGTGACGGTTCGCGTCGCGAGATCGACGCGGAGCCGGAGCGCCCGTGACCGAGTCTCCACGGCCGGCGCTGCCCCGTCGTCGAAGATCGTGATCGTGCCGTCCGGCTGCCGGCGCACGTCGTGCTGCCAGGCGAAGGAGGTTCCGGCTCCCATCGAGAACGTGCTTCGCTTGCCGCCCAGGCGCCAGACGACCGCTCCCGTGCGCCGGTCGATCTCGTAGACGGCGTGCGTGTTCCGCGCCGACACGAGCAGCTTGCCGCCGGGCTCGACCGCGACCGAGTTGACATGGAAGTAGTCGTAGGCCGTGCCGCCGGACGGCCGCGTGTACGACTCCGACAGCGCGACATGGCCGATGCTGTGCCAGGTGAAGAGGACGTGACCGGTGGCGACGTCGACCTCCTGGACGACGCCGTCCACGACGCGGCCGCGCTTCGGGCCGCCGACGCTCGACAGGTCGTACGGCACGGTCCTGAAGACGGTCAGCAGGGCCGTCCCTGCCGGTGTCAACAGGAACTCGTGCAGGTCGGCCGTGTCGGCGCCGAAGCCGGAGTCGACCCGCGCGAGCTCGCGGTACGAGGTGTCCAGGAGCACGCCGTGGCCGACGCCCGAGCCGCGCACGGGCGCGGCGACCGGGCCCTGCCACCAGGTGAGCACCGGCCGGCCGCGATAGCGCTGGACCCGGAAGTCGGTCGCCTGGGCGGGAACCGGGCGGAACCAGACGGGACTGCCGTCGTCGGTCACGATCTCCGGGCCCTTCTGCTGCGCTCCCTTCTTCGGGGCGAGAAACAGGTAGCCGGGGGCGACCGCGACGGTTCGCTTCGACACGGTCACCGGGGGCGGGCTCAGATCGGGGCGCGAGTGGAACACGACCGCAGGCGGTGCGCCCGACTCGTGACCGCCGCAACCGCAGAAGGCGGCGGCCGCGACCAGGAGCACGCACAGAGAGGGCCGCGGCGTCACAGGCCGAGCCGCTGCCGGAGCTCGCGCGCCTGGCGGCGCGCGACGTCGAGCTCGGAACGCGCGGCGTCGTCGAGCTGCAGGCGGACCCGGTCGGGCGACGCCCGGCGGATGCCTGCCACCCGGGCGAGGTTGACGACGTACGAGCGGTGGATGCGGGCGAAGCCGGGGCCGAGCTTCTCCGCGAGCTCTCCCAGCGGCGTGGTCGCGAGATACGCGCGGTCGTACGTGTGCACGCGGCTGTAGTCCCCCTCCGCCTGGATGTAGTAGATCCGGTCGAAGTCGAGGAGCTCGGACCCGCCCGGGGCGACCACGGCGATCTTCTCGACCTGCCCCGGCCCGTCCGGGCTGCGCGCACGCAGCCGCTCGAGGACGCGCGCGAGCCGGTCCGGCTCAACCGGCTTGAGCAGGTAGTCGAACGCCTCGACTGCGAAGGCGTCGACGGCGTAGCGCTCGTGCGCGGTCACGAACACGACCGCCGAGCGGGCGAGCGGTGCGAGCTCGAGACCGGTCGCACCGGGCAGCTCGACGTCGAGGAACACGACGTCGTAGTCGCCACGGCGGAGCAGCTCGTCCGCCTCCGCCACGCTCGCAGCCTCGGCGACCACGCGCACGTCGTCGTGCGCGCCGAGCAGGTAGCGGAGCTCCGAGCGCGCGGGGGACTCGTCGTCTACGAGCACGGCGTCGATCACGGCGCCGGTACCTCGAGCCGGACGACCGTCCCGAACGGGAACGACCGCAGCCGGACGCCGCCGCCGTAGTGCGCGTCGAGCCGGCGATGCACGTTCGCGAGACCGACGCCGGTGCCGTCGCCGAAGCCCGGCTCGAGCACACGTTCGAGCGCCTCGCGGGCGATCCCGCGCCCGTCGTCGCGCACGGTGATGCGCAACGTCCCGCGCCGCACGCGCGCACGGACGAGGACGTGCAGCGGCCGGTTCGTCTTGCCGTGCTTGACCGCGTTCTCGACGAGCGGCTGGACGAGCAGCGGCGGCAGCCGGACGGCGAGCGCGTCCGGGGCGGCATCCACCGTCACCTGCAGCTCGCTGCCGAAGCGAGCCTGCTCGAGCTCGAGATAGCTCCTGACGTGACCGAGCTCCTCGTCGAGCGTGACGAACTCGCCGGGGCGCGCGAGCCGCGCGCGGAGCGCGTCCGCGAACGCGAGCACGAGCCGGCGCGCACGATCGGGATCGGTGCGGATGAACGCGGCGATCGTGTTGAGGGCGTTGAAGACGAAATGCGGCTCCATCTGCGCCTGCAGCGCCGTGGCGGTCGCGGAGCGGAGCTCGGAGAGCTGAAGCTGCGCCGAGAGCTGCTCGCCGAGCGCCTCGAGCACCTCGACCGCCGGCTCGTCCAGCGGCGATCCCGCCGCGCCGTACGCGACCACGGCGCCGACAGGACCGTCGGCGAGCACGAGCGGGACGATCGCCGCGGCGCCGAGCGGGCACGCAGGGTGCCCACATTCGGTCCGGAGCCCGAGCGGCGCGAGCAGCGGTCGCGACTCGGCGAGCGCCTCGAAGACCGGACGGATCGGCCGGTCGCCCGCTGCGTGGTGGTCGGCGCCGGCGCCGACGAACGCGAGCACGCGCTGCGTGTCCGTGACCGCGACCGCTCCGTACCCGAGCTTCTCGAACAGCTCGTACGCGACCGTTCGCGCCGCGCTCTCGGTGAGGCCGCGCCGCAGCTCGGGCAGGGTGGCTGCGAGCAGCTCGAGCACGGGCGCCTGGCGCCTCGGCCTGCGGACCCGCGGCATGATCGTGATTGTGCACGTCGACGAGCACGTCCTCGCCCCGCTCCGCGAGCGCTACGGCCGGCCGGCAGCCCTGGCGTGGAGCGGCGACGTGACCGAGGCCGAGTACGCCCTCGCGACGTTCAACCCCGCGCGGCGCCACGACGTAACGCTGTTCATCCTCGATCGGACCGACCGGATCGCGCTGATTCGCAAGCCGCACTTCGAGGAGGGCGTGTGGCGGCCGCCCGGCGGCGGCATCAAGCCGGGTGAGGACTTCGCGGCCGGCGCGGTTCGCGAGTCGCTCGAGGAGACCGGCCTCGAGGTGGCGCTGGAGCGGTACCTGGTCGACGCGCGGGCGCAGTTCACCCACGACGGACGGACGCTCGACTGGCGCACGCACGTGTTCCTCGCCCGCACGCTCGACGAGCAGCTCGCGCCGGTGGACGGGGACGAGATCGCCGCCGCCCGCTGGGGAACGCTCGCCGAGCTCGCCGGGCCGCTCCGCGTCCGGCTGCTGCAGACCGGCCGGGCGCTCTGGCGCTACCGCGTCGCCCTGCACGACGCGGCGCTCGCGGTCCTCTAGACCTTGCGGATGCGCACCGCCGTGCCGTAGGCGCAGATCTCGGTCCAGGTGTCGCCCATCTCGGACGTGTCGAAGCGCATCGCGAGGATCGCGTTGGCGCCCTTCGTCTCGGCCTCCTCGACCATCCGCTGGATCACGTCGGCGCGGCTGTCGGCCAGCGCCTTCGTCATGCCCTTCAGCTCGCCGCCGAAGATCGACTTCAGCCCCGCACCGAGCTGCGAGCCGATGTTGCGCGAGCGCACCGTCAGCCCGAACACCTCGCCGTACACCTCCTCGACCGAATGGCCGGGGACGTCGTTCATCGTCGTGATCAGCACAGCTCAAGCACCTCCAGCACCTGGGGGATGGACGTGACACGTGCACCGGTGAAGCTCTCGACCTCCGGCCAGAACGGATCTTCGCCCGGACGGTGGATGAGCACCGCCGCCATGCCGACGCGCTCGGCGCCGGCGAGCTCGTCGTTGGCGCCGTCGCCGACGAACACCGCCTCGTGCGGCTCGACGCCGAGCAGCTCGCAGCAGTGCAGGTAGATCCGGGGATCGGGCTTCGAGAGGCCGACGGCGGACGAGAAGACCTCGGCGTCGAAGAGCCCGGCGAAGGCGGTCGACGGCCACAGCACCTCGACGTCCTCGGAGCAGACCGTGATCAGCCCGACGAGCACACCGAGCTCGCGGAGCCGTCCGAGCGTCTCGATCGCACCGGGACGCGGGACGAGCGCGCCGCGCACGTACTCGAGCCGCAGCGCGCACACCTGCTCGAGCGCCTCGGCGGGCACGCCGGCGTCGGTGAGCGCGACCCGGATCGGCGCCGTGTAGCGGTTGGTCGACTCGGGCCAGCGCTCGCGGAACGCGGGAGCGTGCTCGGCGACGGCCGCCACCATCGCCGCCGCCGACTCCCGGTCCCAGTCGATCAGCGTCTCCCACAGATCGAAGATCACCGCGCGCGGGCGCATTCGCGCAGCACCTCCCAGGCGAGCTCGAGGTCCGCCTCCGTCGTCCGCGCGTTGCCGATCGCGAGCCGGATGATCGGTGTGCCGTGCAACCGGCTCGCGGCGACGAACAGCCGGCCCGTCGCGGTCGCCTCGCGGGCGATCGCGTCGTTGTCGGCTGTGCGGTGCCGGAAGCAGACGGTCGAGAACGGATGGGGCGCCGCCACCTCCCAGTCGGTGTCCGCGTCGACCCAGGACGCGAACAGCTGCGCGAGCCGGACGTGCTCGCGAATCAGCTCGCGGAGCCCTTCGGCGCCGTACCAGCGCAGGACGAACCAGAGCTTGAGCGCGCGGAACCGGCGGCCGAGCGCGGGACCGAAGTCCTTGAGGTCGACCGCCGCGTCGGTCGCCGCGAGGTAGTCGCGCGAGATCGCAAACGCCTCGTGCAGCGCCTCCGGGTGCCTCGTCCAGAACGCAGAGCAGTCCATCTGAACGAACAGCCATTTGTGTGGGTTGACGACGACCGAGTCCGCGCGGTCGCAACCGTCGAGGCACCACCGGAGCTCCGGGCAGACGGCGGCCGAGCCTGCGTACGCCGCGTCGACGTGCAGCCAGACCCGGGCCGCCTCGCAGCGCCGCTGCAGCTCGGCGACCGGGTCGACGGACGTCGTGCCCGTCGTGCCGACCGTCGCCACGACCGCGGTCGCGTCGTCGAGCGGGAAGTCGGTGCGCATCCGCAGCTCGTCGTCGACCTCGACCGAGCGGTACGCGAGGCCGAGCAGGCGCGCCGCCTTCTCGACGCTGAAGTTCGCCTCCTCGGAGGCATAGACGACACCGCCCGGGCGCCGTGTGCGGGCCGCGGCGAGCGCCGCGATCGTCGCGGTCGAGGCGGTGTCCTCGATGTGGCCGTGCCACCCGGACGGCAGGCCGAGGAGCTGTGCCAGCCACGAGAGCGTGAGCTGCTCGAGCTCCGTTCCGGCCGGCGACGAGAGCCACGTCATCACGTTGACGTTCAGCGCCGCGACCAGCAGCTCCGCGAGGATGCCCGGTTCGGAGCCGGTGTTCGCGAACCACGCGAAGAAGCGCGGGTGGTTCCAGTGGGCGAGCCCGGGGACGATCACCTCGTCGAGATCGCGCAGCATCGCCTCGAACGGCTCCCCGCGCTCGGGCGGTGCGGCCGGCAGCCGTGCCCGGATCGACCCGGGCTCGACGTTCGGGGAGACCGGGTAGTCGCGAATCCCCTCGAGATACGACGCGACCCAGTCGGACGCGCGGTCGAGGTCGTCCCGGAACGCGCTCACGGGCGCTTCTTGCGCAGTCGCTCGATCTGCTTCCACGTGCGCGTGTTCACGACGTCGTCCTTCGTCAGCCACGCGCGCCGCGCCTGGCCGACGCCGAGCGCGACGTAGTCGAGCGCGGAGACCTGGTGCCCGTCGGAGTCGATCACGAGCTTGAGTCCGGCCTCCCGCGCCGCGCGCGCATGCACGTCGTTCAGGTCGAGCCGGTCCGGCTGCGAGTTCACCTCGAGGAAGGTGCCGGTCGCGAGCGCCTTCTCGACGATCCGCTCGACGTCCACCGGCGCCGGAGCACGCTTGCCGATCTTCCGGTTCGTCGGATGCCCGATGCAGTCGACGTACGGGTGGTCCATCGCCGCGAGCACGCGTCCGGTCGGATCGTGGTCGAAGCGCGAGTGCACCGAGGCGACGACCCAGTCGCGCGTGGCGAGATCCTCGTCGGACACGTCGAGCGTGCCGTCGGGGCGGATGTTCACCTCGATGCCCTTGAGGATCCGGAACGGGTCGAGCTGCTCGTTGAGCGCGTCGATCTGCACCGTCTGCAGATGCAGGCGGTCGTCGCGCAACCGCTGCGAGTGGTCGCAGATCGCGTAGTAGCTGTAGCCGCGCGCCGTCGCCGCGGCGACCATCGTCTCGAGCGTGTCCTTGCCGTCGGACCAGCTCGTGTGCGTGTGGAGGTCGCCGCGCAGGTCGCCGAGCTCCACGAGCTGCGGCAGCTCGCCGTTCCGCGCTGCGCGCAGCTCACCGCCGTCCTCGCGCAGCTCCGGCGGGATCCACGCGTAGCCGAGAAAGCGATACACCTCTTCTTCGGTCGCAAAGTGATGCTCCTCACCCGTCTCGACCTCGGTGACGGCGTACTCGGAGACCGAGAGCCCGCGACGGACGGCGTCCTCGCGCAGCGCGACGTTGTGGTTCTTCGAGCCCGTGAAGTGCTGCAGCAGGTTCCCGTAGCTCTCCGGCGGGACGACGCGCAGGTCGAAGCGGAGGCCGTCGTGCGACACCACCGTCGCCTTGGTCGTGCCCTTGGCGGCCACCTCGACGACCCAGGGCAGCTCGCAGAAGTGCCGGACGAGGGCGGTCGCGTCGGTGGCCGTCGCGATGATGTCGAGGTCGCGCACCGTCTCGCGCATCCGCCGGGCCGACCCGGCCAGGCTCACCTCCACGGACGCCGGGTGCGCGCGCAGCTCGTCCACCGCGGCCACGAGCCGCGGCAGCGCCGTCCCGAGCAGGCCGCGGCTCCGCCCGGGCGGCTTGGCCGGCCCCTGGGCGAGTGCGGCGGCGATCTTCGCCTCGGTGCCCGGCCCGACCCCCGCATGGCCGCGCAGCTGGCCCGAGTCGACGGCGGCCTGCAGCGCCGCGACGGTCGTGATGCCGAGCTCCTGCCAGATCCGGCGCGCCGTCTTCGGGCCGAGGCCCGGGAGGCGCATGAAGACGGCGACCTCGGCCGGCACCTCGGCCTTCTTCTTCGTCAGCGCATGGACCTCGCCGTCGTTGACGGCCTCGACGATCTTGCCCTCGATCGTCTTGCCGATCCCCTGCAGCTTCGTGGCCTTGCCCTCGAGCGCGAGCTGGGCGACCGAGGTCGACGTCTCCCGGATGCGCGCGGCGGCCTTACGGTACGCGCCGATACGGAACGAATCCGCATTCGCGAGCTCCATCAGGTCGGCGAGCAGCTCGAACTGCTCCGCGAGCTGGTCGTTTCGCGGAAGTGAGGACACTGCGGCGATCATAGGCAGAGCGATGCGCGCCACCGTCTGCCTCCCGACCTTCAACGAGCTGCCGAACCTCGAGCCGATGCTCGACGCGCTCGCAGCGGTCCTGCGGCCGGGTGACCGCGTGCTCGTGATCGACGACGGCTCGCCGGACGGGACCGGCGCGGAGGCCGACCGGCTCGCGGGCGAGCTCGACTTCGTCGACGTGCTGCACCGCCCGCGCAAGGAGGGGCTCGGGCCGGCGTACATCGCCGGGTTTCGACACGTGCTCGCCGGCGACGCCGAGCTCGTGCTCGAGCTCGACTGCGACTTCTCCCACGACCCGAACGACGTTCCGAGGCTGATCGCCGCGGCGGAGGCCGGCGCAGACCTCGTCCTCGGGTCGCGCTACGTCCCGGGCGGCGGCGTCGCGAACTGGGGCCTCGCCCGGCGCGCCCTGTCCCGCGGCGCGTCGTGGTACACGGCGGCGTTCCTCGGGATGGGCGTTCGCGACCCGACGGGCGGCTTCAAGTGCTTCCGCCGCGAGGTGCTCGAGACGATCGAGCTCGATGCGATCACTGCTCGCGGGTACGCGTTCCAGATCGAGGCGACGTACCGCGCGAAGCGTGCGGGCTTTCGCGTGGTCGAGCTCCCGATCACGTTCACCGAGCGCGCGCGCGGCCGCTCGAAGATGAGCCGCGCGATCGTGCTCGAGGCGATCTGGCGCGTACCGCTGCTCAGGCTGCGGCTACGGTAGGCGCCGTGCGGGCGGTGACCGACGCGACGTTCGACCAGGAGGTGCTGGCAGCCGAGCGGCCGGTGATCGTCGACTTCACCGCACCGTGGTGCGGACCGTGCCGCGCGATCGCCCCGGCGCTCGAGGAGCTGGCGCGCGAGGCGGAGATCGAGGTCGTCGAGCTCGACGTCGACCAGAATCCCGACACGGCCGCGCGCTTCGAGGTGCTGACCTTGCCGACGGTGATCCTGTTCGCCGACGGCGAGCTTCGCGAGACGGTCTTCGGGGCACGCCCGAAGAAGCACTTCGCGAAGGCGTTCGCGCGCTACCTCTGACGCGGGCGGCTCACGCCCGGAAGTGCTCCCAGCCGGTCAACGCGACGGGCGCGCCGCCGGAGAGAAACGTCACGCCCTCGCCCGCCTCCACCCGCCCGACGGCGGCGAAGCCGGAGGCCTCCGGGACGGCGGCGAGCAGCTCGTAGTCCTCGCCGAAGGCGAGGTCGGCGACGGTTGCACCCGCGGCGAGCGGGACGCGGTCGAGGTCGATCACGGTGCGAACGCCGGAACGCCGCGCCAGGTGGGCGGCGTCCACCGCGAGGCCGTCCGAGAGATCGAGCATCGCCGTCGCGACCGGCGCGAGCCGCCGTCCTTCCTCGAGCCGAAGCGGCGGCCGCACGTATCGCTGCTCCCGGAAGGCGGCCCCGGCCGCGCCGAGCGGGCCGGTGACGACCAGGAGGTCCCCGGGCCGCGCTCCGGTCCGTCCGGGAACGCGTTCGCTCCTCCCGAGGGCGGTCACGGACAGGACCACGGACGGCGCCGCGGTCGTGTCGCCGCCCACGACCGGGACGCCGGTCTCCGCGATTCCCTCGTACAGCTCGATCACATCCGCGAGCGCCGTCTCCCCGGGCGCGGCGAGCGTCACGAGCAATCCGTCGGGAGCCGCTCCCGACGCCGCGAGGTCGCTCAGGTTGACGGCCGCGGCACGCCAGCCGAGCTCCCGCCAGCCGAGCCAGTCGAACCGGAAGTGGACGCCCTCGACGAGGGCGTCCACGGTCACGACCAGCCCGCCGACGAGCGCCGCGTCGTTTTCGACGCCGGCGACGAGCGAGCGCCGCTCGAGCTCGGCCAGCAGGCCGAGCTCACCGAGTGCGGAGAGCCTCGTCAACGGCCTCCCGCAGGCGGGGATCGGCGGCGGCGCGGATCACGGCGACCCCGTCCGCGCCCGCCGCGATGCACGCCGCTGCGTTCGCCGCGTCGATCCCGCCGATCGCGACCACCGGCGCTTCGACCTGCTCGCAGATCGCGCGCAGCCCCGCGAGGCCGATCGGCTGGTCTGCGTCGTCCTTCGACGGCGTCGCCCACACCGGGCCGGCGCCGAGGTAGTCGCCGTCCGCCTCCCGAGCCTGGTCGACGGTCGCCACCGAGCGGCCGAGCAGCAGCCCGGCTGCGCGCGCCCGCTCGCCGCTGCCGTCCTGCTGGCCGAGATGCACGCCGTCAGCGCGCAGCTCCACCGCCGCCTCGACGTCGTCGTTGACGACAAACGTAACGCCGAGCGCCGTCATGCCGGCGCCGCGCGCGACGAGCTCCGCCGTGGAGGCGCCCTTGACGCGCAGCTGCACCACCGTCGCACCGGCTGCGACCGCCCGCTCGGCCTGCGCGAGGTCTTCGACGAGGGCGTGCACCCTCACGCGAAGCGAGCCCTCGCATCGAGCAGGCTCGGATCGAGCGCCGCAAGCGCGTCGTAGAGGTTCACGTGGAAGGATCCCGGCCCCTTCGCGCCCGGGGCGGCGTTCTCGCCCGCGACCCCGAACGCCGCCAGCGCCTCGGCGGCCGCCTCCAGCGGACGCTCCGCGTTGACGGCGAGGAAGGCGCCGGTGAGCGCGCTCGACATGCAGCCCGTCCCGGTGATCGAGGCGAGCAGCGGGTGCCCGTTCTCGACGGCGACGACCCGGTCGCCGTCGGAGACGTGGTCGACGGGCCCGGTGACCGACGCCACCACGCCGAGCTTCCCCGCCGCCTGCCGCGCGACGTCGGCGCCCGCGCCTCCGGCGCCGATCGACTCCACGCCTCTCACCTCGGCGTCGAGCCCGGCCAGCGTCGCGATCTCGCCGACGTTGCCGCGAAGCACCGAGACGTCGACCGCGGCGAGGATCCGCTTCGCGGTGTCGGTGCGGTAGGCGGTCGCACCGGCGCCGACCGGATCGAGCACGACCGGCACGCCCCGCTCGTTGGCGGCACGGCCCGCGAGCAGCATGGCGTCGACCCACGACTGGGAGAGCGTTCCGATGTTGAGGACGAGCGCACCGGCGAGGGCGACCATCTCCTCCACCTCGTCGGGCGCGTGTGCCATCACCGGCAGCGCGCCGATTGCGAGCGTCGCGTTCGCCGTCTCGTTCATCACGACGTAGTTGGTGATCTGGTGGACGAGCGGCCGCGTCTCGCGCAGCCGTCGCAGTGACTCGCCCGGATTCATCGTGCTCCCTTCAGGTGGAGGACGTCGACAGGGCCGTCACCGGCGCCGAGCTCCTCGAGCCCGTGCCGGACGGCGTCGGTCGCCGCGTGCGCCGCACCGCGCGCAGCCTCGTGCAGCGGAACGCCCCGTGCCAGCAGGGCGGCGAGCGTTGCGGAATGCGTACAGCCGGCTCCGTGCGTCGCGCGCACGGTGACCCGCTCGACCGGGATCTCGACGTGCTCGCGGCCGTCGAAGAGGTGGTCGACCGGCGCCCCGTGGCCGCCGGTGACGAGCGCCGCCGGGGCGCCGAGCTCGACAAGCCGCTCGGCGAGCTCGCGCTTGTCGTCGACGCCGGCGCGACCCGTGAGCGCCTGCGCCTCCGCCAGGTTGGGCGTGACGACCGTCGCCAGGGGAAACAGGCGCCCGACGAGCGCGGCCGACGCATCCTCGGCGAGCAGCCTCGCGCCGGACGACGCGACCAGCACGGGGTCGACGACGAGCGGGACCCGCCGCTCCTCGAGCACCGCGGCGACCGCGTCGATCGTCCTGCGCGAGAACAGCATCCCGGTCTTCGCCGCGTCGACGCCGAGGTCGCCGAACACCGCCTCGAGCTGTGCGACCACGAAGGGCGGCGGCACCTCGTGGATCGCCGTCACCCCGACCGTGTTCTGCGCCGTCAGGGCGACGATCACCGTCATCCCGAACGCCCCGGCGGCCGCGAACGCCTTCAGGTCGGCCTGGATGCCGGCGCCGCCGCCGCTGTCGGAGCCCGCGATCGTCAGAACTCGTGGGATCAAGTTCGCTCCCTTCGCCGGTATTAGCCGGATCAGGTTCGACGGGTGTGATCTCAGCCCAGCGGGCACCCCGGTCGAGCGAGGCTAGCATCGACCGGGTGACGAAGCCACGCTACGACGCCGTCGCCGGGTGGTACGACACGACGCTCTCCGGCGACTCGCCGCTCGCCGCGATGCCGCGCGAGACGGCGCTGCGGCTGCTCGGCGAGCCGGGCGGGACGCTGCTCGACGTCGGCTGCGGCGGAGGCTCGCACACGACGGCGTTCGCGGCCGCGGGCTGGACTGCGACCGGCATCGATCCGTCGGGCGCACAGCTCGAGCTTGCCCGGAGGCGCGGCTGCGACGTCGTCCAGGGGCGCGGCGAGGCGCTGCCGTTCGCCGACGACGCCTTCGACGCTGCGGTCTCCGTCTGGACGCACACGGACGTGGACGACTGGCGCGCCGTCGTCGCCGAGGTCGCCCGGGTGCTCCGGCCCGGCGGGCCCTTCGTCTACGTCGGCGTCCACCCGTGCTTCGTCGGCCCCCACTCGCGCTTCGTCGCCGGCGAAGGCGTCCCGGTCCTGCACGGCGGGCTCTACCGCAGCGAAGGCCGGTACGAGGACGGCCCCGGGATCTCGCCCACCGGCCTGCGCGCGAGGGTCGGCGCCATGCACCTGACGCTCGCGGCGTTCCTGCAGGCGTTCGCGGCCGCGGGGCTGACACTCGAGGCCGCCGAGGAGCCGGGCGTTCGTGACTACCCGGTCGCGATCGCGCTGCGCGCACGCGCATGAGCGTCGACGTCCTCCGCTTCGAGGGGCTGCTCGAGGGCGAGGAGCTCGCCTACCTCGGGACGGAGAGCCCACGGGAAGCGCGACTGGTCGAGCTCCCGGACGGCCTGGCGCCGGCGGTGCGCGCCGCGGTCGGCGTCGAGCGCCTCTACTCCCATCAACGGGCCGCGTGGGACGCGGCCGGGCGCGGTGAGCACGTCTGCGTGGCGACCGGCACGGCTTCCGGCAAGACGCTCGCGTTCAACCTGCCGGTCCTCAACGCGCTCGCGCGAGATCCGCATGCGCGCGCGCTGTACCTCTATCCGACGAAGGCGCTCGCGCAGGATCAGTTCCGCTCACTCACCGCACTCGGCGTGCGCGGGCTGCGGGCCGCGATCTACGACGGCGACACGCCGACGGAGCACCGGCGCCAGATCCGGCGCACCGCCAACGTGATCCTCACGAACCCCGACATGCTGCACGTCGGCGTCCTTCCCAATCACGACCGCTGGGGGGACGTGCTCGCGAACCTGCGCTTCGTCGTCGTGGACGAGGCGCACGTCTACCGCGGCGTCTTCGGCTCGCACGTCGCCAACGTGCTGCGGCGGCTCCGGCGACTCGCACATCTGTACGGAAGCGACCCCAGGCTCCTGCTCGCCTCGGCGACGATCTCGAACCCCGGCGAGCTCGGCGACGCGCTGATCGGCGCCCCGGTCTCGGTCGTGGGCGACGACGGAGGGCCGCGGTCCGAGCGCGCGGTCGTACTGTGGAATCCGCCGCTCGTCGACGAGGAGCTGGGGCTGCGCGGCTCGGCGCTCGCCGAGGCGGCGAAGCTGCAAGCCTCTTTCGTCGATCGCGGCCTCCGGACGCTGACGTTCGCGAAGAGCCGAAAGGCCGCCGAGCTGATCCACCGCTTCACCGCCGAGCGCCTCGGCGACGACACCCACCTGTCGCCGTACCGTGCCGGCTACACGCCCGCGCAACGGCGCGAGATCGAGCGGCGTCTCGCCGAGGGCGACCTCCTCGGCGTCAGCGCGACCAACGCGCTCGAGCTGGGCATCGACATCGGCCTCCTCGACTGCGTGATCTCCGTCGGCTTTCCGGGCACCGTCGCGTCGCTCCGCCAGCAGTGGGGGCGAGCCGGCCGGCGCGGCAGCGGCCTCGCCGTGCTCGTGGCCTCGGAGGATGCGCTCGACCAGTTCTTCATGCGGGAGCCCGAGACGCTGCTCGGGCGGCGGGTCGAGGCCGCGATCCTCGACCACGCGAACCCGCGCGTCCTGCAGGGCCACGTGCGCGCGGCGGCGTACGAGGCGCCGATCACGGCGGACGACGGCGAGCTGCTCGGGCCGGAGGCGCTCCGCCTCGCGCTCGACGATCCCGAGCTGCGCCGGACGCCCGCGGGCGTCGTCTGGGCGGGGCGCGACCATCCGTCGGCGCGCGTGTCGCTGCGCTCGGCGGGCGAGGACACGTTCACGATCGTCGACGGCGACAGCGGCGCGGTGCTCGGACAGATCGAACGGGCGCGTGCCTACTCGACCGTCCACGAGGGCGCGGTGTACCTGCACCTGGGCGAGTCGTACCTCGTGCGCGAGCTCGACCTGGTCGCGCTCCACGCGATCGTCGAGCCGTTCGCCGGCGACTGGTACACGCAGGTGAAGAAGGAGACGAACACCGCGATCGTGGCGCCGCGGCGCCGCGAGCGGCGGCTCGGCCTCGAGCTCGAGTTCGGCGAGCTCGAGGTGACCGAACAGGTGGTCGGCTACGAGCGGCGGACGGTGTCGGCGCAGGAGCGGATCGAGCTCGTGCCGCTCGAGCTGCCGGCGACAAGCTTCGCGACCGAGGCGATCTGGTTCTGTCCGGAGCCGGCTCAGCTCGCCGGGCTCGAGACGATGCCGGCGCTGCTCGCGACGCTCCACGCCGCCGAGCACGCCCTGATCGCCCTGCTGCCGCTGTGGGCGATGTGCGACCGCTGGGACATCGGGGGCCTCTCGACGAACCTGCACGCGCAGACGGGCCGCCCGACCGTCTTCGTCTACGACGGACATCCGGGCGGCGTCGGGATCACCGAGCGAGGGTTCGACCGCTTCGAGGGGTGGGTGGGCGACACGGTCCGGATGCTCAGGGGGTGTCCCTGCTCCGCCGGCTGCCCGTCGTGCGTGCAGAGCCCGAAGTGCGGAAACCTGAACGACATGCTCGACAAGGCCGGGGCGATCGCGTTTCTCGGCCGGCTCGAGCAGGCTGTCGATTTCGCCGGCGCCCGTTCGTCGTCATGACGAGACAACCAGACGCGAGGAGGCCGACGTGAAGTACGTGCTGTTGATCCATTCGAACGACGAGCAGTGGGACCAGCGGTCCGAAGAGGAGCAGAAGGCGATCTACGGCGAGTACTTCGCCGTGTCCGAGACGCCCGGGGTCTACGGCGGCGCCGAGCTCGAGCCTGCGACGACGGCCACGACCGTGCGCGTGGCCGACGGACGGACGCTCACCACCGACGGCCCCTTCGCCGAGACCAAGGAGGCGCTCGGCGGGTTCTTCCTGTTCGAGGCCGACAATCTCGACGACGCGATCGAGCTCGCCGCGCGCATTCCTGCGGCGCGCTTCGGAGGCGGGATCGAGATCCGCCCGATCGTGGAGCGCTAGGCGATCCTCGAGCAGGTGTTCCGCGACGAATGGGGTCGCGTCGTCGCCTCGCTGATCGGCCTGCTCGGCGACTTCGACCTCGCCGAGGAGGCCGCGCAGGAGGCGTTCGCGATCGCGGCCGAGCGCTGGCCGCGCGACGGCGAGCCGGACGTGCCGGGCGCGTGGCTGCTGACGACGGCGCGAAACCGTGCGATCGACCGGATCCGGCGCGACCGCACACTCGCCGCGAAGACCAGGCTGCTCGAGGTCGCGGAGGCCGTAGAGGAGGACCCTGTGGACGACACAACGATCCCCGACGAGCGGCTCGAGCTGGTGTTCACCTGCTGCCACCCGGCGCTCGCGCCGGAGGCGCAGGTCGCGTTGACGCTCCGGTCGCTCGGCGGCCTCGGCACCGAGCAGATCGCCCGCGCGTTCCTCGTTCCCGAGGCGACGATGGCCCAGCGGCTCGTCCGGGCGAAGCGCAAGATCAAGGCCGCCGGCGTCCCCTTCCGCGTGCCGCCCGAGCACCTGCTCCCGGACCGGCTCGCAGCGGTCCTCGCGGTCGTGTACCTGATCTTCAACGAGGGCTACGGCGGTGACCGGGCGCTGGTCGGGGAGGCGCTGCGGCTGGCGCGCGCGCTGACGCAGCTGATGCCGGACGAGCCGGACGTGCACGCGCTGCTCGCGCTGATGCTGCTCCACGACGCCCGCCGCGCGGCCCGCTTCCGCGACGGCGAGCTCGTCCTGCTCGACAACCAGGACCGGAGCCTGTGGGACGCCGCGCAGCTCACCGAGGGGACGGCCGCGCTCCGGCGGGCGCGGGCGCTCGGCGGAAACGGCCCGTACGTCCTGCAGGCGGCGATCGCGGCACAGCACGCCGGCGACCCACGCGACTGGCGCGCGATCGCCGCGCTGTACGACGAGCTCGTCGCACTCACCGGATCGCCCGTCGTCGAGCTGAACCGCGCGGTCGCGGTCGCGGTGGTCGAGGGGCCGGCTGCAGCGCTCGCGCTCGTCGACCGGCTCGAGCTCGAGTCGTATCAGTACCTCCACTCCACGCGGGCCGACTTCCTGCGCCGGCTCGGCCGTACCGCCGAAGCGCGCGCCGCGTACGCACGCGCGCTCGAGCTGGCGACGACCGACCCCGAGCGCCGCTTCCTCGAGCGCCGGATCCGCGAGTGCCGCTGAGGACGCAGCTCCGCCGACGCGGCGACTCTCGTCGCCGTATGATCGCCGCGTAGTCGAGGAAGGAGGGCACGCCATGACGATGCGGCTGCCCCGCCCGCGGCACGGGGATCCTCTCGAGACCACGCAGGAGCTGCGCGATCTGGCCGCGGCGATCCTGCAGGACGACGTGCAGACGCTCGCACGGACGACCGCGTACCTGCGCCGTTCGTACCGCGTCGTGTTCGTCGGCTATGTGGCGATGATGGTGTTCGGCGTCGCGGCGATCGTCGCGGCGTTCGTGAAGGGGCTGACCGCCTCGAGCGTGGGGGAATCGGCGGCGGCGATCGGGCTCGCCGGTCTCACGGTCGGGATCTTCGTCGCGTTCTTCGTGCAGCGACCGTCGGCGGCGCTCGAGCGAAACGCGATCTTCATGCCGTGGGTGTCGATCGTCCTCACCACCTTCTGGACGCGGCTGCTCTATCTCGACGACCCGGCGACGCTCGACGCCAAGCTCGGGCACGCGGCGCGCGAGGCGTCGGACGAGCTCAGCGCGATCGCGCTGCGCTACGCGGCGATCGACGGGCGCGAGCTCGCCGTTGCGAAGCAGGCTGCGCGGACGCATCCCGTGAAGCCCGGCTGAGACGCACTACAGGCGCTTCAGCGCCTTCGACAGCGACTGGCGCGTCGTCAGCAGGCCGGCGGCCAGGTCGCCGTGCTCACGCACGCGCTTCAGCACCGCCGGCATCGTGAACGCCGCCGGGTCGAGCGAGTCGCCGACCTCGCTCCAGCGCAGCGGTGTCGACACCGGCGCCCCGGGCTGCGGCCGCACCGAGTACGCCGACGCGATCGTCTTGCCCTCGCCGTTCTGGTTGGCGTCGATCAGCACGCCGCGCCGGCGCGCCTTCGACCACTCCGTCGTCGCGAGCTTCGGATGCGCCCGCACGATCGCGCCGGCGATCACCTCGGCGAACCGGCGCGAGTCCGCGTACGTCGACCGCCGGTCGAGCGGGACGAGCACGTGGAAGCCCTTGCCGCCCGACGTCTTCGGGAACGACTCGAGCGCGAGCGCGTCGAGCAGCTCCTTGAGGACGAGCGCGACCTCGATCGTCTGCGACCACGGCACCTCGGGAGTCGGGTCGAGGTCGAACAACACGAAGTCCGGACGGTCGGGACGGTCGACGCGCGAGTACCACGCATTCATGTCGATGCAGCCCATGTTCACCATCCAGAGCAGCGCGAGCTCGTCGTCCACGACCGGAAAGCGCACCACCTTCCCCGGCGAGACGGTGGCGGAGAACGTCTTGATCCACGACGGCATGTGCTTCGGAGCGTCCTTCTGGAAGAACGCCTTCGCGTACGCGCCGTCGGGGTACCGGCGCATGGTGAAGGGCCGGTGGCGCAGGTGCGGCAGGAGCACCGGCGCGACCTCCCGGTAGTACGCGAGCAGATCGCCCTTCGTGATCGGACGGCCGTCCGCGCCCTCCTCCGGCCAGAACGGCTTGTCGAGGTTGGACAGCGTCAGCTCGCGCCGGCCCTGACGGACGACACCCGGCAACGGGCTGCTGCCGTCCGGCTCGACCGGCCGCTCGGCGACCACGTCGGCCGCCGACTTGTCGTCGCGAAGCCCGAGGTAGGCGGGATGGCGCAGGTGCCCGTCGTGCGTCCACTCGCCGAACCGGACCTGGACGACGAGCGCCGGCTCGACCCACTGCACGTCGCGCTGGCGCACGCGCGGCAGCTTCGGCGTCACCGCGAACGGCGAGGTGTCCCGATGGAGCGGCTCGAGCAGTCCGAGCAGCTTGCGGATCTCCGCGTCGTCGAAGCCGGTGCCGACGTTCCCGACGTAGCGCCACTCGCCGCCGTCCCTGACCGCCAGCGCGAGCGAGCCGAAGGTGCGCGCTCTGCGCCCGGTGCCGCGCGTGTAGCCCGCGACGACGAACTCCTGCTCCTGCTGCACCTTGATCTTGAGCCAGTCCCGCGTGCGGCGGCCCTCGAGGTACCGCGAGTCGGCGCGCTTCGCGACGACGCCCTCCAGGTGCTGCTCGGTGGCGGCGGCGAGGAGCGCCTGACCGTCCGGGAAGTCCTCCGACCAGAGCACCGTCCGGTTGCCGCGGTCGAGGAGCTTCTGCAAGCGCGCCCGCCGCTCCCGGAGCGGGAGGTCGACGAGCGGCAGGCCGTCGGCCTCGAGCAGATCGAACACGTAGTAGACGAGCGCGCCCTCGCCCTGCTGGAGCTCCGAGAAGCTCGCGCGGCCGGACGGATCGAGCCGGCAGACCTCCCCGTCGAGCACGGCGTTCGGCGTCTTCACCGCGTGCGTCACCTGGCGCGAGACGTCGGCGAACCGTGCCGTCAGGTCCTTGCCGTTTCGCGACACGAGCCGGACGTCTCCCCCCTGGACGTGCGCGATCGCCCGGTAGCCGTCGAACTTGACCTCGAACTGCCACCCGTCGCCGCGCGGGAGCGTCTCGACGGCCGTGGCGAGCATCGGCGTGTACTCGTGGTGCGCCGCCGGCGCCGTCTCGTCGTCGCGGCGCTTGATCAGCAGCCAGTTCTGCTCCTTCCCGTCGAGGTGCGCCGGGATCAGCGACCAGTCGCCGCGCAACCGCTCGCCGTGGAGGCGCACCGTCAGCTGTCCGTCGCGCTTCTCCTCGAGCAGTTCGTAGGTGCCGCGATCCCAGATCTCGACGGTCCCGGCGCCGTACTGCCCCTGCGGGATCTCGCCGGCGAAGCCGGCGTACTCGAGCGGGTGGTCCTCGACGTGGACGGCCAGGGCGCGGCCGCCGGGATCGAGCGGGACGCCCTTGGGCACCGCCCAGGACGCGAGCGCGCCGTCGCGCTCCAGGCGGAAGTCGTAGTGCAGGCGCCGCGCGTCGTGGCGTTGCACGACGAAGATCGGCTCGTGCGACCTGCCGCGAGCGTCCGCGAACGGCTCCGGCGTGCGGCGCGGGTCGCGCTTGCGCCGATACTCACCAAGGCTCACGTCTCGCCTTTCCACAGGCGCCGCGACGGCCGCGCGCCGCAGCCGCGCCAGGGCCTGTTTCCCCGGTTGAAAACCCTGTGGATCGTGTGGAAAGCGGAGATTGCCTAGGCAAAGACGCCCATGCCGCGGAACTTGGCGCGCCGGCGGCGGCGGAGCTCCTCGCCCGGAACGTCGTCGAGCGCGTCCAGCGCCTCCGTGAGCGCCGCTTCGAGGAACTGCGCGGCCGCGTCGAAGTCGAGCTGGGCGCCCCCTGCCGGCTCCGGGACGATGCCGTCGACGACGCCGAGCTCGAGGCAGTGGAAGGCGTCGGGCTTGAACGCCGCAGCCGCCTTCTTCGCCTCGCCGGCATCCCGCCAGAGGATCGCGGCACAGCCCTCGGGTGTGATCACGGAGTAGATCGCGTTCTCCTGCATCAGCACCCGGTCCGAGACCGCGATCGCGACCGCACCGCCGGAGCCGCCCTCCCCGATGATGCACGCGACCGTCGGGACGGTCAGGCGGGCCATCAACGCCTGCGACCGGGCGATCGCGCCGCCCTGCCCGTGCTGCTCGGCCGCAACGCCGGGATACGCGCCCATCGTGTCGACGAGGGAGACGAACGGGAACCCGAACCGCTCGGCGATCTCCATCGCCCGCATCGCCTTCACGTAGCCCTCCGGGTAGGCCATCCCGAACTGGCGGTCGAGCCGCTCCTTGACGTCGCGGCCCTTCTGGTGCCCGACGAGCACGATCGTCCGGCCGTCGAGCTTGCCGATCCCCGTGACGAGCGCTCCGTCGTCCGCCCGTCCGCGGTCGCCGTGCAGCTCCACCCAGTCGTCGATGATCCGCGCGACGTAGTCGAGCGTGTACGGGCGATCCTGGTGCCGCGCGAGCTCCACCGAACGCCAGATCGCCTCGTCGGTCGTGTCGGCCTGCAGACGCTCGAGCTGCGCCTGCAGCCGCTCCGCCTCGCCGGACACGCGCGCGCCCCGGAGCAACGGCAGCCGCGAGAGCCCCGACAGCCGCTGCCGCAGGTTCAGCTCCTGGTCCTCGGCGCTCACGAGCCCGCTCCGGCGAACAGGCGCAGCAGCCTCGTCAGATAGCCCAGCTGCTCGCTGCGCGGGACGATCGCGTCGAGATGGCCGAAGCGCAGGTTCTGCTCGGCCAGGCCGAAGTCGTCGGGCAGCTTCTCCTTGGTCGTCTGCTGCACGACGCGCGGGCCGGTGAACGCGATCAGCGCGCCCGGCTCGGCGATCGTGACGTCACCGAGCGACGCGAACGAGGCGAGGACACCCGCGGTGGTCGGATGCGTCATCACCGTGAGCATCGGCAGCCGCGCGTCGTGGAGGTCCTCGACCGCGCACACCGTCTTCGGCAGCTGCATCAGCGAGAGGATTCCCTCCTGCATGCGCGCGCCGCCCGACGAGGTCACCGCGACCAGCGGAACGCCGCGCTCGACGGCCGAGTCGCAGGCCCGCGAGAACTTCTCGCCGACGGCGCTCCCCATCGAGCCGCCCATGAACGAGAAGTCCATCACCGCGAGCTCGACCGGATGCCCGCCGATCGTCCCCTGCCCGACCACGATCGCCTCGCCGAGGCCGGTGTTCAGCTCGGCCTCCGCGAGCCGCTCGGCGTACGGCCGCAGGTCGAAGAACGAGAGCGGATCGTCGGAGCGGACGCCGGCGGCCTCTTCGGCGAACGAGCCCTCGTCGGTGTACCAGGCGATTCGTGTCCGGGCCTTCATCGGGAAGTGGTGCCCGCAGTGCGCGCAGACCCAGAGCGCCGCGTCGAGCTCGTCGTCGCGGTAATGCGACCCGCACTTGGGACACGTGTTCGGGTGCTTCTGGTCGGCCGCGGTCGGAGCGTGCCTGTGCTCGACCTGGACGTCGATCCGGGCCTCGGACATCGCTAGAGCTTAGACGGGTCGTCGCCTTCCGCCGGTTACAGGCCGAGGGCGTGCCCGAGCCGGGGCAACGCGGCTTCGCTTCGCTCCGAGGCCAGGAAGCCCGTGAAGCCGGCTCCCACGACCGCGGGGAGCTCGGCCAGGATCGCCTCCAGCCGCTCGAGCGGGATCCCGTCGGGCTCCGGCATGAAGACGTCCGCGTCGGGCGGGTCGATCACGTCCCCGTCGACCGCCACATAGAGCTGCTCGGGTAGCGGGCCGAGCTCGGTGCGCACCCCCGCGGCGGCGATGAACTCCACCTCGGGCGGATCGAGGTTGCGCGCACCGAGCAGGGTCACGTCTGCCGGCTGCACGTCGCCCGCGTCGATCAGCATGCGCAGCGGCATCCCCCAGGCGTTGCCGGACGGCGACGACTCGGGCGTGTTGAGATCGCCGTGCGCGTCGAGCCACACGACCGCCACGCGCCCGTGCCGGCGCGCGAGCTCCCGCACGGCGCCGACGTGGGAGCAGCAGCAACCGCCGAGGACGAGCGGGCGCTCGGGGAGCTCCCGCGCGAGCGCCGCGACCTGCGCGTCGAGGCTGTCCTCTTCGATCGTCGCCGCCTCGGGCCACGGCACCGGCATGCGCGCGGCGGCCGCCATCCCCTCGCCGCCCACGCCCCAGGCACGCGGAACGCGAACGAGGCCGGCCGCGAACTCGCGGCCGCACGAATGGCACTGGTAGTCGGAACCGATCGCGACCGCCGTCAGCGTCCGGCAGTCGGGGCAGCGCGCGCGCAGCGCGCTCATTCCGGTACGAGCTCGTCGAGCGTCTCCGGCAGGTCGAACAGGTCGGCCAGCTCGCGTGTCGGGACGACACCGTTCGCCGACTCGCCGAGCCGGTTGATCCACACGCTGCGCAGCCCGAGCTCGTTGCACGGCGCGATGTCGTGGAAGAGCGAGGCGGCGACGTGGACGTGGCCCTCGCGCGGCGCCCGCGTCCGCACGAAGAACTCCTCCCAGTGCCGATGAACCGGCTTGTAGGACCCGATCTCCTGCGCGACGACGACCTCGTCGAACTGCACGCCCATCTGCACCTGCGAGGCGGCGATGTAGTCGTCGTCGGTGTTCGAGAGCACCCCGAGCTGCCAGCCGCGGCGGCGCAACTCCTCGAGCGATGCCTGCACCTCCGGGAACGGGCGCCACGACGGCAGCGAGTCGGCGAGCGCGTGCTCCTGTCCCTTCGGCGCGCCGAGCTCGCGCATCGCGCCGGTCAGCACCTCCCGATAGCTGCTCGTGCCGTCGCCTTGGAGCCCCGGCTCGATCGCGTGGTACTGCGCCAGCTGCTGCTCCGCGCGGTCCTCGCCGAACACCCGCGAGAGCTCGGCGCGGATTCCGCCGTCCCAGTCGATCAGCGTGCCGTAGCAGTCGAAGGTCGCCCAGCGAACCACAGCGAGAGCTTATGCGGCGAGGCGCGGCCGGTAGGCCAGCAGCTCCCAGCCGTACTCGTCGAGCCACTCCTTCGGCTCGCGATACCCGCGCCGCCGGCGTTCGAGCAGCCGCCAGAACGCCGGGCCGTGGTGGTGCTCGACCAGATGGCATACCTCGTGCACCACCACGTAGTCGAGCACGTCGTGCGGGGCGAGCACGAGGCGCCAGTTGAAGCTCAGCTCGCCCTTCGCCGAGCAGGAGCCCCAGCGGCTGCGCTGGTCGCGAAGGATGATGCGGCTGTAGCGGACGCCGAGCGCCATCGCCTCGGACTGCGCGATCAGCTCGATCCGCGGACGCGCCTCCTGCCGGCCCTGCTCCTCGGTCAGCGTCAGCCGGTCGAGGCCGAGCACCGGCTGCGCCGCACGCTCGAGCTGACGCTCGAGCCACGGCAGGTAGCCCGCGATCGCCTCCGCGATCTCCGACTCGGTGGCGCGCGGTCTGACGACCAGCTCCGGCGGAAGGCCGTGGTGCACGACGATGCGGTGCCCGCGGACGCGCGTCGACCTGCGTACGTGCAGCTCGACCAGGCGGCCGCCGACCTCCACGAGGCGCATGGCCGGACGGTAGGTGTCGCCCCGGACGGCAACGATCGTGACACGGCGCCGGCGCGTAGCGCCGGGCCGGAGGAGCTAGTCCTCGAACCGACCGACCACGATCGACGCGTTGTGCCCGCCGAACCCGAACGAGTTCGACACGGCGACGCGCAGGTCGGGCAGCTGCCGTGCCTCGTTCGGCACGTAGTCGAGATCGCAGTCCGGATCGGCGACGTCGTAGTTGATGGTCGGCGGCGCGATCCCCTCTCTCACCGCGAGGACGCTGAAGACCGCCTCGACGGCGCCGGCCGCACCGAAGCAGTGCCCGGTCGCACCCTTCGTCGACGAGACGGCGAGACGCCGCGCGTGATCTTCGCCGAAGGCGAGCTTGATCACCCTGGTCTCGGCAGCGTCGCCGAGCGGCGTCGACGTCGCGTGCGCGTTGACGTAGCCGACGTCGGTCGGCTGGATCCGCGCGTCGTTCATGGCCATCGTGATCGCCCGCGCGGGGCTCTCACCGGTCGGGTCGGGCTCGGTCATGTGGAGCGCGTCCGAGGACGCGCCGTAGCCGAGCAGCTCGGCGTGGATCGTCGCGCCGCGGGCGCGCGCGTGCTCGAGCTCCTCGAGGACGAGGACGGCTGCCGCCTCGCCCATCACCAGCCCGTCGCGATCCTTGTCGAACGGCCTGGATGCGCGAACCGGGTCGTCGTTGCGACGTGACAGCGCGCGCATCGCGTCGAAGCCGGCGACGCCGACCTGCGTGATCGCCGCCTCGGTGCCGCCGGCGAACATCACGTCGACACGGTCCGCGCGAATCTCGTCCATCGCGTCGCCGATCGCCATGTTCGACGCCGCGCACGCCGTGCACTCGCTGAGCAGCGGGCCCTTCGTGCCGAGCTCGATCGACACCCAGGCGGCGCCCATGTTCGGGATGATCGACGGGATCGAAAAGGGGCTGACGCGGTCGGGGCCGCGGTGGAGCAGGACGTCATAGCACTCCTGGTAGGAGTGCAGCCCGCCGATGCCCGTCGCGATCGAGGCGCCGATCCGGTCCGGCGACCGGGAGACGTCGATGCCCGACTCTGCCTCGGCCTGACGCGCGGCGGCGATGATCACCTGCGCGAATCGATCCATCCGGCGCGCAGCCTTCCGGTCGATCCAGACGGTCGGATCGAAGTCCTTCAGCTCACACGCGAAGTGGACGTTGTAGTCGGTGTGGTCGAAGCCGGTGATCTCGCCCGCTCCGGACTCGCCGGCGACGAGGGCGTCCCACGACGAGCGCACGTCGTTGCCGAGCGGGCTCACCATGCCCAGCCCCGTGATCACTACCCGTCTGCGGCCGTCGCCGTTCGTCTGCGCCATCACATTCCCAGCCCGCCGTCGACGAGAAGCACGTCGCCCGTGATGAACGACGCCTCGTCCGAGGCGAGAAAGCGTACCGCGCCTGCGATCTCCTCCGGCTCGGCGACGCGGCCGAGCGGGGTCTGGTCGACCATCGCTTTGGTCGCCTCCTCGGGGAGCACGTCGGTGAGCTGGGTCTTCACGTAGCCGGGGGCCACGACATTGGCGCGGATGCCGCGCGAGCCGAGCTCGCGCGCCAGCGACTTCGTGAAGCCGATGATCCCCGCCTTCGACGCCGCGTAGTTCGTCTGGCCCCAGTTGCCGTGGACGCCGACGATCGAGCTGACGTTCACGATCACGCCGCTTCGCTTGCGCATCATCGGGCGCGTGACCGCGCGACAGGTGTAGAAGACCGAGCTGAGATTCGTCTCGATCACGTCGCGCCAGTCGGCGTCGGACATGCGTGCCAGCAGCCCGTCGCGCGTGAGGCCGGCGTTGTTGACGAGGACGTCGACGTCTCCCGCCTCCTCGACGAGCCGCTTGGCGTCGTCCGGCGACGAGACGTCCGCCTGCACGGCGCGGCCGCCGATCTCGGCGGCCAGGGTCTCGGCCTCCTCCTTGCCCGACCGGTAGCCGACCACGACGTCGGCGCCGGCGCGTGCGAGCTCGTGCGCCACCGCGCGGCCGATGCCGCGGGAAGCGCCGGTGACGAGCGCGAGTCGGCCGGAGAGGGACGCGAACTCGGTGCGATCAGCCAAGCGAGTGCGCGGCGCGGTCGAGCGAGTCCAGATCGTTGACGGAGACGGTTCGTGCGGAGCTGTCGATCCTCTTCAGTAAACCCGAGAGGACGTTCCCGGGCCCGACCTCGACGAACGTCGTCACGCCCTGCTCCACCAGCGCGCGCGCCGCCTGCGTGAACCGCACCGGCGCGGTCAGCTGCTCGACGAGCAGCTCACCGTAGCGCTGGACGTCCTCGATCTTCGCGGTGACCGTCGACATGAACGCCGCCCCGCCCTCGCGGAGGTGCACGCGCTCGATCGCCGGGCGGAGCCGGTCGGCCGCGCGCTCGACGAGCGGCGAGTGGAACGCACCCGACACGCGGAGCTTGATCGCGCGCCGTGCGCCCACCCGCTCCGCCTCGACGCAGGCCTCGTCGACCGACGGGGTCTCGCCGGAGATCACGAGCTGGCCCGGGCAGTTGTAGTTCGCCGGCCAGACGCCCTGGATCTTCTTGCACAGCGCCTCGACGGCCTCGTCGGCGAGACCGAGGATCGCCGCCATCGAGCCGGGATGCTGCCGGGCCGCATCCGCCATCGCCTGGCCACGCTCGCGGACGAGCGCGAGCGCCTCGCGCGCCGACAGCGCCTGGGCGGAGCCGAGCGCCGCGAACTCGCCGACCGAATGGCCGACGACGAAGTCGGGGCGAATCCCGCGGGAGCGAAGTGCCGCATCGAGCGCCAGCGAGGTCGCCACCAGGGCCGGCTGCTGCACCTCGGTGTCGACGAGCTGGTCGGCCGGCGTGTCGAAGCAGAGCGCCTTCAGGTCGAGCCCACACGCCTCGGAGCCCTCCTCGTAGACGGCCATGGCCTCCGGGACGGCCTCGGCGACGTCCTTGCCCATCCCGGCCTCGAAGGAGCCTTGCCCGGGGAACATGAATGCAATCTTCGTCATGCGGTCGCTCCAGTGGTCGGATGTGTCCAGTCGATCAGGGCTGATCCCCACGTGAGCCCCGCGCCCATGCCGGTGAGGAGCACCAGTTTGCCCGGTTCGAGCCTCCCGTCGTCGGCGGCGTCCGCCAGCGCGAGCGGGATCGAGCCGGACGACGTGTTGCCGTACCGGTCGACGTTCACGACGATCTTCTCCTGGGGGATGTCCAGCTTCTTGGCAGCGTGGTCGATGATGCGGATGTTGGCCTGGTGCGGGACGTAGACGTCGATGTCCTCCACCGTCTTTCCGCATTCGTCGAGAATCGCCTCCGCCGAGGTGACCATCACGCGGGTCGCGAACCTGAACACCTCACGGCCGTTCATCTTCACGAACCGCTCCGAATCGTCGAAATGGCGCGTTCCGCTGCCGGGCAGCCAGAGGTTCTCGCCGCCGCCGCCGTCCGCGCCCAGCTCGAAGCCGAGGAACCCGCCCTGCTCGACCGGCTCGATCACGACGGCGCCGGCGCCGTCGCCGAAGAGCACCAGCGTCGAGCGGTCGTGCCAGTCGAGGATCGACGAGAGCACGTCGCCGCCCACCACGAGCGCCCGCTTGGCCAGGCCGGCCGAGATCATCCCGTGCGCCTGCGCGATCGCGTAGACGAAGCCGGTGCACCCGGCCGCCAGGTCGTAGGCCGCGGCGTCGGGCATCTCGAGCCGGTCGGCGAGCAGCGCCGCGGTCGAGGGGAACGACATGTCGGGCGTCACGGTCGCGACGATCAGCAGGTCGATCGAGGCCGGGTCGGCCCCGGCCATCTCGATCGCGCGCCGACAGGCCGGCTCGGCGAGATCCGACATCGCCAAGGGGCCGTCGGCGAGCCGGCGCTCGTGGATGCCGGTGCGCGAGACGATCCACTCGTCGGACGTGTCGACCAGCTTGGCGAGATCGTCGTTGGTCACGACCCGGTCGGGAACACTGCACCCGAGGCCCGTGATCGAGATCGGGCGCCCGTTTGCGCGGCCGATCATCCGTCGTCCCCGACCGCGAACGTCAGCGTCCCGCGCACCGCCAGCTGCCCTGCGACCGTCGCCTTCGCGCGGCCGCGGCCGACCGGCCCGCGCACCGTCTCGATCTCGCACTCGAGGGTGAGCGTCTCGCCCGGCCGAACGACGCGCTTGAAGCGGACGTCGTCGATGCCGGCGAAGAGCGCGAGCTTGCCTCGGTTCTCGGGCTGCGAGAGCACGGCGACCGCGCCGCACTGCGCCAGCGCCTCCACCATCTTCACGCCGGGCATGATCGGGTTGCCGGGAAAGTGGCCGGCGCAGTCCTCGTCCGTGACCGTCTTCGTCGCGACGACGCGCGCGCCCGGCACCAGCTCCAGCACTTCGTCGATCAGCAGCATCGGGTCGCGGTGCGGCAGCACCGCCTCGATCGCGGCCTTGTCCATGATCACCGCGCTCATGCCGAGAGCCGCTCTCGCAACCCGTTGCGACCGCGGTGTGCGTAGCACTTCGCCGTGCCGACCGGCAGCCCGGTGACCGACGAGATCTCCTCGAACCCGAGATCGAGCGCATCCTTGAGCGCGACGACCTTCGCCTGCGCCGGCGGCAGCTCGGCGAGACAGCGTCCGAGCTCGCGGCGCGTCTCGCCGGCGACGAGCTCGCGCACCGGGTCGCCGTCCCGCGCCTCGCGAACGTCCTCGAACAGGGGCTCGGTCCGGCGCTCGGCCTGCCACCGCGCCTGGGCGACGTCCTTGCACGTGTTGACGACGAGCCGGTGGAACCACGTCGTGAACTGCGACTGCCCGCGATACGAGTGGATCCGCCGCACGAGCTTCACGAGCGACTCCTGCGCAGCGTCGCTTGCATCCTCGGGATGCCGCAGCACGTGCAGCGCGATCCGTTCCGCCCGGCCGGCATGGCGAGCGCAGAGCGCAGCGAGCGCTCGTCTGTCTCCGTCCTTGGCGCGACGCACGAGAATGGGGTCGGACAGCCTTTCGTAGATGAGCGGCCCGCCGGGCCGCAGGTCTCGCACGGTTGGACGCTCGCGGCGGCGCGCGGGTTGCACGCGCCTACTCTAGTGCGGTGAACGCCCCCGCCGCCCTGACCCCGGACGTCGTCCTGCCCGCCCTCCGAGGGTCGTTCGGGCGCGAATACCACCACGCGGAGGTCGCCGCGACGACCCAGCGGATGCTGCCGCCGTCCGCGGCGCACGGTGCCGTCGCGGTCGCGGAGCACCAGACCGAGGGCCGGGGCAGGCTCGGCCGTGTCTGGGTCGACCAGCCGGGCTCCGGGCTGACCTTCTCGATCGCCCTCTCGCCGCCGCCCCCGGTCGCGCGCTGGCCGGAGCTCACGTTGCTCGCCGCCCGGGCGGTGGCCGACGAGCTCGGCGCCGGGGCGACCATCAAGCACCCGAACGACGTGCTGGTGGACGGCCGCAAGGTCGCCGGGATCCTCGCGGAGGCGGGCGAGCGGGTGATCCTCGGGATCGGCATCAACGTCGGCTCCGCGCCGTGGCCGGGCGCCGGGTACGTGGAGCGAGACCGGCTCGACCTGCTCACCGGCGTGCTGGCACGCCTCGAGCCTGCCTACGCCGCCTGGGCTATCCGCTGACGCGCGCGCTCAGGTTCCCGGCGAAGTCCTGAGCCTGCGCGACGACGCTCGACACGGTCCCGTCGAACGGCACGCTGAACGTCCCCGCGGGCTCGCCGCTGACGATCCGCACCTGGCCGTTGACGAGCAACGTCACCGTCGCCGGCTCGTCGAGGGTGAACGTCAACCGCGCAAGGTCGACGACGGTCAGCGTCGGCGGTGTGTCGTCGACGGTCAGCGGGATCGACTGCTGCACCGCGCCGAGCGCATTCGTGGCCGTGAACGCGAGCGCGTAGGCGCCGTCGGGCAGCCGGGCGCCCGCAACGGTTCCGTCCCAGTTGACGGTCTGCGGGCCCGGTCCGAGCTGGCCCTGGAAGATCGTCCCGACCGGGACGGCGCCGCGGAGGACGTCGACGCGGAGCGGGACGCTCTGGCCGAGGACGAACGTGACGGCGGTCGAGTCGGAGACGCCGTCGCCGTTCGGCGAGAGCGCGAGCACCGACGCCGAGAGTGACGTGAGCGTCCGGTCGACCACCACGTCGACCGCCTTCCGCACCGAGCGGCCGACGGCGGTCGCTGTCACCACCAGCCGGTAGCGGCCGTCCGGGACCGCACCGGCCGACCACGTGAAGGTGTTCAGCCCGGCCGGCCGGGTCTCATCGATCAGCGCCGCCACCGGCGCGCCGCCGGCGTCCTGGAGCTGGGCCGTCACGCGGCCAGGCGCACCGAGCGTGAAGCTCGCGCCGGCCGTGGCCCCGGAGCCGTCCGCGGCCGGCGCCAGGACCCCAGGCAAGCTCGCGAGGCCGGTGAGGGTGAGCGCCGGCGCAGGCGGCGCGGGCGAGCCGTGGCCGAGCGTGCCAGAGGCTGCGCGCGCCCCGTCCGCGGCGATCGTCCACGTGAACGGCCCCGAGCCGGCGGCAGCCGAGCTCCACGTCCAGTCGACGAGCCGTCCCCTGCCCGCGCCGGTTGCGACCGCGGTCCCGCGGCCGTCGGTGACCGTCACCGTCCACGCCAGGGCCGACGAGAGCCGGGCCCGGAAGCGGACGGGGCCGCCGAGGATGCCGAGCACCTCCGGTGCGTAGAGCTTCGGCAGGCCCGTCGCCTCCACGCGGCGGGTCAGCGCAGGCAGCAGCGCGTAGGCCCGCGCGCCGGGACACTCGCTCGGCCCGGTGTCGCGGTGCCCGGAGATCGCGCGGAGCGTGACCAGCCGCCCGGCACGGAACTTGTAGTTGCCGCCGGAGGTGTAGACGACGCGCGACTCCGGGTCGACGTGCGCGACGTCGAGCCGCCAGGCGAGCAGCCGGACGAGCGCGTCCTGCTGGGCGCGCGTGGGCGACGCGTAGCCGTAGTTGCCCATCAGCGCGACGCCGACGGTCCCGAAGTTGAAGCCCTGCGCGTGCGCGCCCACGACGTTGCGGTCGATCCCGCCCCCGCGTCCTTCGTAGACCGTTCCGAAGCGGTCGACGAGAAAGTTGTAGCCGATGTCGTTCCAGCCGTTTCCGAGGACGTGGTAGACCTCGATGCCGCGCACGATCGCCGCCGACTGTGCCCGCGTGTAGTTGTTGGTGCCGGCCGTGTGATGGACGACCGCGAGCCGCACGCGCGGCGCGATCACGGGTCGCGCCCGGACGATCTCGTCGTTCGCCGCCCACGCATCTCGAGAGGCGATCGCGGGCTCGCCCGCGGCAGCGACGGTCCGTACCGGCGCCGACGTGACGCGCGACTCGAGCTCGTAGCTCCGTAGCCGGCGCACGTCGCCGTGCACTCGGAACGCCGCTGCAGTGGACGGCCCCGTCCAGACGAGGCTGCCGTCACGCCACCTGCCCGAACGGCTGTCGGAATCGGCCGTCTGCCACGGCCGCCAGCTGCCGCCGCGCGCCCGCGTCCGGAACTCCACCGAGCCGGCGCCGATCCAGTGCACCGCGAGCAGGTTGAACGGCCGGGAGGAGGCGGCCGACGAAAGCGAGCGCTCCGGCGTCAGCGGGACGGTCCGCACGTGCATCGTCACCAGGCCGGCCGAGGCGACGGCCGGTGCTGCAAGTGCGAGCACGGCGGCGGCGAGAATGGGGCGCGTCACGGACCCTCGAGCGCACCGTGCACGACGGGCGGGCGCCGCTCAACCCCGGGGTCCTGCACGCGAATAGAATCCTTACAGGTGAAACGCCTGCTCGTGCTCGCGTTTTTCGCCGCTCTCGCGCTCCCGGCGCCCGCGGTCGCCGCGCCACGCGTGCTCGCCGTCCACTTCACCGCCGACGTGAACCCGGTCACGCAGGACTGGGTGAACTCGGAGCTCGACCACGCGGCCTCGCACGGCTACAGCGCCGTCGTGATCGTGCTCGACACGCCGGGCGGTCTCGAGGAGTCGATGCGCAAGATCGTGCAGAAGGAGCTCGCGCTCAAGATCCCGGTGCTCGTCTACGTCTCGCCGGAAGGCGCGCGCGCCGCCTCGGCCGGCGTCTGGATCTCCGAGGCCGCCGACCTGCTCGCGATGGCGCCTCAGACGAACATCGGGTCGTCGACGCCGATCCAGGGCAACGGAACGAACATCGGCAGCGACCTGCGCCGCAAGGTGGTGAACGACGCCGCGGCGTCGTTGCGCGGCCTCGCGAAGTCCCACGGCCGGAACGCGAAATGGGCGGACGCCGCCGTCCGGCGTGCCTCGAACCTGACTGCAGAGGAAGCGCTCTCCCAGAACGTGATCGACGTGATCGCACCGACGCTCCCGGCGCTGCTTCGACAGGTCGACGGCCGGGCCACCGTTCCCCGCCACCTGACGCTGCACACGGCGGGAGCGCAGATCGTGGACGTGCACCCGGGGTTCTTCACGCGCTTCCTCTCGACCCTGATCGACCCGAACATCGTTTCGCTGCTGTTCCTGGCGGGGCTCGCCGGGCTCGGCTTCGAGCTCTTCCATCCCGGCGTCGTCGTCCCGGGTGCGTTCGGGGGCATCTGCATGGTGTGCGCGCTCTTCGGCTTCTCGGTGCTGCCGCTCTCGTGGGGCGGCCTGGCGCTGATCCTGCTCGGCGCGTCGTTACTCGTGATCGACGCGCACGTCACGTCGCACGGCGCGCTCACGCTCTCCGGGCTGGTCGCGCTCGCAATCGGCCTCGCGACGCTCTTCCACACGGCACCTTCGCCCTACCACACGTCGTGGTGGCTCGTCTTCACGGTCACGTTCCTCGTCGGCGGCTTCTGGTCGTATGCGATCGCAAAGGCGATCGCGGCGAGGCACCTGCCGGTGGCCACCGGCCCCGAGCAGATCATCGGACTGGAGGGCGTGGCCCGCGGTCCGGGCCAGGTGTTCGTGCGCGGCGAGCTCTGGCGGGCGCATTCCGACGAACCGCTTCGGGACGGTGAGCCCGTCCGGGTCGACGCGCGCGACGGCTTGACGCTCTCAGTGCATAGGATCGCGCCATGACGGCCGTCGGCGTGATCGTGATCGTCCTGCTGTTCTTCGTCGTCCTCTACCTGATCGCGGCTCTGAAGGTCTTGCGCGAGTACGAGCGCGGGATCATCTTCCGGCTCGGACGGCTGCTCGCCGAGCCCAAGGGCCCCGGCCTGATCCGGCTGATCCCGATCGTCGACCGGATGGTGCGCGTCGACCTGCGGACGATCACGCTGAACATCCCGCCGCAGGAGGTCATCACCAAGGACAACGTGCCGGTGCGCGTGAACGCGGTCGCCTACTTCCGGATCGTGGCGCCGAAGGACGCGATCGTGCAGGTCGAGAACTTCATGGTCGCGACGTCGCAGATCGCGCAGACGACCCTGCGGTCGGTCCTCGGCCAGCACCAGCTCGACGAGCTGCTCTCCGAGCGCGAGAAGATCAACGCGATCCTGCAGGGGATCATCGACGAGCAGACCGCGCCCTGGGGCATCAAGGTCTCGATCGTCGAGGTGAAGGACGTGGAGATCCCGCAGGGGATGCAGCGCGCAATGGCGCGGCAGGCGGAGGCCGAGCGCGAGCGGCGCGCGAAGGTGATCAACGCCGAGGGCGAGTTCCAGGCGTCGGAGCGGCTGAAGGATGCGGCGATCGTGATCGAGGACCACCCGATCGCGCTGCAGCTGCGCTACCTGCAGACGCTGCTCGAGCTCGGGTCGTCGCAGTCGACCACGATCGTCTTCCCGGCGCCGATCGAGTTGCTGAAGCCGTTCCTCGACAAGCGGTAGTGCGTGGCCGACGTGCGGCACGACCCCGCGACGGGACGTTGGGTCGCGGTCGCACCGGAACGCAACCGCAGGCCCGGCGGCTCGGCGACGCCCGCCGCCGACCGCGAGCAGAGCTGCCCGTTCTGTGCGGGCCACGAGAACCAGACGCCGCCCGAGACGCTTCGCCTCGGCGACGGGCCGACGGGCTGGGACGTCCGCGTCGTGCCGAACCTCTTCCCGGCGCTCGAGCGGCAGGAGGTCGTCGTCCACGGCCCGGAGCACGTGCACTCGGTCGGCGCGCTCCGCGAGACGACGCTCGACCACGTCGCCGAGGCGTGGCAACGCCGTGCGCGTGACGCCGGCGGAAACTGCTTCCCGTTTCTCAACGAGGGCCGCGACGCCGGCGCGTCGCTCCCGCACTCGCACTCCCAGCTCGCCTGGCTGCCCGCGCCCGCCCCGGCCGCCGCCTCGGAGCGCGGGCTGCCGGAGGTCGCCGGCATCCTCGAGCGCGACGGCATCGTCGCCGGTTGCCCGCTCGCGAGCCGCGTGCCGCACGAGCTGCTGATCGCCCCGGCGACGCAGAACGGCGACTGGCGCACGGACGATCGCCTGGCGGCCGCGCTCCGCCTGCTGGCCGAGCTCGTCCGGCGACTGCAGCGGCTGCGCGGCGAGGAGCTCGTGCCCGTGAACGCCTGGCTGCACGCCCGGCCGGTGTGGCACCTCGAGGTCCTCCCACGGACGACCCGCCTCGCGGGGCTCGAGCTGGGGGCGGGCGTCTACATCAACCCCGAACCGCCGGAGCGCGCCGCGCAGGAGCTCGCGGGCGCCTAGGGGAGATTGGCGGTATGCCGTTCGTCGACGCGAGCAGCGCGGGCCGGCGGCACAACCTACATGCCGCCAATCCCTCCTAGCTCGACTCGGCGAAGGCCGCGGGCTGCTCGCGGAACCGGCGCGCAGCGTCGATCGCCGCGCCGAGGTTCAGGCCCTTGTCCTTCGCCTGCTTGATCAGCATCACCGTCTCCACGGCCTGCATGTCGTAGATGCGCTGCTTCTTGCCCTTCGTGGGGATCTGCGCCTTGTTCGTCCAGTAGTCGAGCTGCATCTTCGAGATACCGGCGACTGCACAGACCTGCCCGAGATACAGCTCGATCTTGTCGAGATGCTCTGCCATGTCGATCGGCTCCAGCAACTCGACGTGCTTGCTGTACGCCATCTCGAACTTCCTTTCCACCGCTCCTCCGCCGCCTTCGACCCTTGCTTGTCCCTTATATCGCGACCGCTTGCAAAACGGAAGCGCAGGTCAGTGGTTTCGATCAGGCGGGGGCGGTGTCCGGGCCGGGCCCGGCGTCGTCCTGGGCGCCCGTGGCATCCTCGGCGCCCGTGGCATCCTCGCCGTCCGAGGCATCCTCGCCGGACTCCACGACCGGCGCGAGCGTCGACACCTGCTCGCCCTCGCGGAGACGCATCACGATCACGCCCTGCGTCGAGCGGCCCATCCGCCGGATGTCGTCGACCGACATGCGGATGACCGTGCCGCCGGTCGAGATCAGCATGACCGCGTAGCCGTCCTTGACGACGCGGGCGCCGGCGAGATGGCCGCGCGCCTCGGTCAGCTGCACGGTCTTCACGCCCAGGCCGCCGCGCCCCTTGCGCGGGTAGTCGGCGACGCGCGTCCGCTTGCCGTAGCCGTTCTCGGTCACGACGAGCAGGTCGGCGTCGTCGGCTGCGATCGCAACCGAGATCACCTCGTCGTCGCCGCGCAGGCGCATTCCCTGCACGCCGGAGGCGTCGCGGCCCATCGCGCGCACGTCCCGCTCGGCGAACCGGATCGCCTGGCCGCCGCGCGAGACCATCAGCACGTCGTCGTTCCCCGAGCTGTGCCGGACGCCGATCAGCTCGTCGCCCTCGCGCATCTTGATCGCGATGATCCCGTCCGCCTTCAGCGAGGTGTTGTACGCGGCGAGCTCGGTCTTCTTGACGACACCGTTCTTCGTGGCGAAGAGCAGATACTTCGCCTCCTCGAACGCGCGGGTCTGGATGACGGCGCGGACGGCCTCGCCCTGGCGGAACGGCAGCAGGTTGACGATCGCGCGTCCCTTCGACTGCCGCGACCCGAGCGGGAGCTCGTGCACCTTCAGCCGGTACACCTTCCCGACGCTCGTGAAGAACAGGATGTAGTCGTGGGTCGAGGCGACGAAGAGATGCTCGATGTAGTCCTCGTCCTTGAGGTCCATGCCCATCACGCCGATGCCGCCCCGCCGCTGCTCGCGGTAGGCGGTCACGGGTAGGCGCTTGATGTAACCGGACCGCGTGATCGCGATCACCATGTCCTCTTCCGCGATCAGATCCTCGAGCTCGAGCTCCTCCTCGGCCGCCACGATCTCGGTGCGCCTGTCGTCGCCGCGGCTGTAGACGGTCTTCAGCTCGAGCAGCTCCTCCTTGATCACGGCGTCGATCTTCGTCTCGTCGCCCAGCAGCGCTCGCAGCTCGGCGATGCGCTCCTGCAGGTCGCGGTGCTCGTCCTCGACGTGCTTGCGCTCGAGCGCGGTCAGCGCGCGCAACCGCAGCTCGAGGATCGCGGACGCCTGGCGCTCGCTCAGCTCGAACTGCTCCATCAGGCCCGTGCGCGCCGCGTCGGTGTCGGCGGCGGCGCGGATCAGCCGGATCACCGCGTCGAGGTTGTCGAGCGCGATCAGCAGCCCCTGCAGGATGTGCGCGCGCTTCTCGGCCTGGCGTAGCTCGTACTTCGACCTGCGCGTGACGATCTCGCGCTGGAAGTCGACGTAGTAGCGGATCAACTCGAGCAGCGACAGGGTGCGCGGCACGCCGTTGACGAGCGCGACGGCGTTGTAGCCGAACGTCGACTGCAGCGGGGTGTGCTTGAACAGCTTGTTGAGCGCCACCTGCGGCACGGCGTCCCGCTTCAGCTCGACCTGGATGCGCATGCCGGTGCGATCGGAGTGGTCGGCGAGGTCCGAGATCTCCGTGAGCACCTTGTCGTTGACGAGCTCGGCGATCTTGGCGATCACACCGGAGTCGCCCCCCTTCTTCACCCCGAACGGCAGCTCGGTGACGATGATCGCGCTCTTGCCGCCGCGCAGCTCCTCGATGTGCGCGCGCGCGCGCATCACGATCCGGCCGCGGCCGGTGCGGTAGGCGTCGCGGATGCCGGAGCGGCCGACCACGATCGCGCCGGTGGGGAAGTCGGGCCCCTTCACGTGCTTCATCAGGTCCTCGACGCTGACGTCCGGGTTGTCGATCAGCGCCTCGATCGCGCCGGCGACCTCGGCGAGGTTGTGCGGCGGAATGTTCGTGGCCATGCCGACGGCGATCCCGGAGCTGCCGTTGACCAGCAGGTTCGGGAAGCGCGCGGGCAGCACGAGCGGCTCGCGCTTCGACTCGTCGTAGTTCGGGCCGAAGTCGACGGTGTCGCTGCCGAGCTCCTCGAGCATCGCCTCGGCCAGCCGCGCGAGGCGCGCCTCCGTGTAGCGCATGGCCGCCGGCGGGTCGTCGTCGATCGAGCCGAAGTTGCCCTGCCCGTCGACGAGCGGATACCGGAGCGAGAACGGCTGGGCGAGCCGGACGAGCGTGTCGTAGATCGCGGAGTCGCCGTGCGGGTGATGGTTGCCCATCACGTAGCCGACGATGTTCGCGGACTTCACGTACGGCCGGCCGGGGCGGTTGCCGTTCGTCCACATCGAGTAGAGGACGCGGCGATGCACCGGCTTCAACCCGTCGCGCACGTCGGGCAGCGCGCGCGACACGATCACGCTCATTGCGTAGTCGAGGAAGCTCGAGCGCATCTCCTGCTCGAGCTCGCGCGGCTCGATGCGGCCCGGCCCCAGTGCTCCTGTCTCGAGCTCAGACACGGTGCGCCTAGACGTCCAGGAACTTCACGTCTTTGGCGTTCTGCTCGATGAACTCGCGCCGCGGCTCGACTGCGTCGCCCATCAGCTTCGAGAAGAGCGTGTCGGCCGCACTCGTGTCCTCCACCTCGACCCGGATCAGCAGCCGCTTCGAGGGATCCATCGTCGTCTCCCAGAGCTGTTCGGCGTTCATCTCGCCGAGGCCCTTGAAACGGGAGATCTGGATGCCCTGCTTCGCCGCGTCGAGGACGCGGGTGCGCAGGACGTCGAACGTCTCCGCCGGCTCGACCTCCTTGCCGACCTGAACCGTGAACGGCGGGGCGCCGAGCGAGTCGACGAGCTTCGTGTAGGCGTCCCGCAGGCGCGAGAAGATCGGCGAGGCGAGCAGCTCGACGGGAACGTTGATCGTGCGAGCGGCGGACGTCTCCGTCTCGACGACGCGCACGCGGAAGGCCTCGTCGGTGCGGTCGAGCAGCGAGAGGACGTAGCCGGAGTCGCCGACCGCTGCGAGCGCCGCCTCGATGTCGTCGGGGCTCTCGACCGTGTGCTCGACGAGCCGATGCTGGATCATCAGCTCGGTCGCCGGAGCGCCGAAGTCGGAACGCAGGCGCGCGTAGTAGCCCTCGTACTGCGCGAGGTCCTTCACGAAGCGGTGCCACTTCGCCTCGGTGAGCTTCACCTCGTCGCCGGCGCGCGAGGTCGCGACAACCTGCGGGATGCGCTCGCGCGCGAGCAGGTCCTCGAGCTGCGCGTCCTTCTCGAAGTAGAACTCCTGGCTGCCGAGCTTCACGCGGTAGAGCGGCGGCACCGCGATGTACACGTGGCCCTGGTCGATCAGGTCCGGCATCTGCCGGTACAGGAACGTCAGGATCAGCGTGCGGATGTGCGATCCGTCGACGTCGGCGTCCGTCATCACGATCACGCGGTGGTAACGGAGCTTCTCGATGTCGAACTCGTCGCCCAGCCCGGTTCCGATCGCCGTGATCATCGCCTGGATCTCGTTGTTCGAGAGAACCTTGTTGATGCGGTTCTTCTCCGAGTTGATGATCTTCCCGCGCAGGGGCAGGATCGCCTGGTAGGTGCGGTCGCGGCCCATCTTCGCGGAGCCGCCCGCGCTGTCGCCCTCGACGATGAAGAGCTCCGCGGACTCGGGGTCCTTGATCGAGCAGTCGGCCAGCTTGCCCGGCAGCGACATGCTCTCGAGCGCCGACTTGCGGCGCGTCAGCTCGCGGGCCTTGCGCGCGGCCTGGCGGGCGCGCTGCGCGGCGATCGCCTTGCTGATGATCTGGCGCGCGTCTGTCGGGTTCTCCTCCAGATACTCGGCCAGCTTCTGGTTGACCGCCTGCGAGACGAGCCCGCTTACCCACGGGTTGCCGAGCTTCGTCTTCGTCTGGCCCTCGAACTGCGGGTCGGAGAGCTTCAGCGAGATCACGGCCGCGAGGCCCTCGCGGACGTCCTCGCCCTCCAGGTTGTCGTCCTTCTCCTTCAGCAGGCCCTTGTCGCGTGCGTACTTGTTGAGCGTCGACGTGAGGGCGGAGCGGAAGCCGGAGAGGTGGGAGCCGCCCTCGTGCGTGTTGATGTTGTTGGCGAACGAGAAGACGGACTCCTGGTACGAGGTGTTCCACTGCATCGCGACCTCGACCTCGCCCTGGTCGGTCGCGCTCGTGAAGTAGACGGCGTGGCGGTGGACGACGTCCTTCGCCTCGTTGATGTAGGCGACGTAGTCCTTGATGCCGCCCTCGTAGTGGAACTCGACGGGCGGCGCCGCGTCGGCGCGCTCGTCGGTGAACGAGATCCGCAGCCCGCGCGTCAGGAACGCCACCTCGCGGAACCGTGAGACCAGCGTCGTCGCGTCGAAGACCGTCTCGTCGAAGATCTCCGCGTCGGGCAGGAACGAGATCGTCGTGCCCGTCTCGGTCGACGTCCCGACCTCGCGCATGTCCGCCTGCGGCTCGCCGCGGGCGTACTCCTGGCGGTAGAGCTTCCCGTCGCGGGCGACGTCGGCGACGAGCCACTCGGAGAGCGCGTTCACGACCGAGACGCCCACGCCGTGCAGCCCACCGGAGACCTTGTACCCCTCCCCGCCGAACTTGCCGCCGGCGTGCAGCTTCGTGAGCACCACCGTCAGCGCCGGCAACCCCGTCTCCGGCACGACGTCCACGGGGATCCCGCGGCCGCGGTCGCGGCACGTGACCGAGTTGTCGGGATGGATGGTGACCTCGATCGAGTCGTTTGCGCCCGCGAGGGCCTCGTCGACCGCGTTCGCGACGACCTCCTCGACGAGGTGGTGGAGGCCCCGGGAGCCGGTCGAGCCGATGTACATGCCGGGGCGCAGCCGGACCGGCTCGAGCCCCTCGAGCACCGTGATGTCCTTGGCCGAGTAGCCGGCCGCTACGGTTGTCTTCGCCATAGAGAAGGAAATCCCTGCAAAACGCCTGTTTTGCGGGGTGCGTTCAGTGTATCAGAGACGGGGGTCGATGCGCGCTCGAGCGAGCGCAAAACTGAGCGCTTTTTGCACCGATTCGCGCAGCTTTTCGTCACCGACCGCGGCCGCCAGCGCAGCTGCCTGGCGACCCTCTTCCGGGGTCGGGCTGACGGCCGCCGGCGCAGGGTCGAGCGGCGGCTCGGGCAGCGGCCCCGGAGCGAAGCGCAGCGCGGCCCCACCGAGGCGCTCCCCGATCTCGGCGGTGCGCTGTCCGAGCTCGAACGCCCACACCGAATCCGCCGTGTTGACGTGGACGGTCCCGTCGCGGGCGATTCGCGCGGGCCACGCGAAGCGCGCGATCTGCTCGCCGACGGCGTCGGGCCAGCGCTCGACCAGCTCGGCCATGCCGGCCTGCGGCCCGAAGCGCGCGAGCTCCGAGCGGACGCCGTCAGCGAGCCGTTCCAGGCTCCACCTCCACCAGCTGATCGGGGTCGGCAGGCAGCGCCGTGGCGTGGGTCGCGGTGATCACCGTCTGGCCGTGCGACCCGAGCAGGCCCGCGAGGACGCGCCGGCGGCCGATGTCGAGCTCGGACAACACGTCGTCGAGCAGGAGCAGCGGCGGCGAGGGCAGGAGCTCAGCCTCCGCAAGCAGCAGCGAGAGCACGGCCAGACGCTGCTCGCCCTGCGAGCCGAACTGGCGCAGGTCACGTGCGCCGCTCGCGACGAGCACGTCGTGGAGGTGCGGACCGACCCCGGTCGTGCCCCGCTCCACGTCCCGCGTGAGCCGCGCCTCCAGCTCCTCGTGGGTCGGCGGCTCGCCGTCGTACTCGAGCCGCGCTGCCGGGAGCCCGAGCTCCTCGGCGTGCCGTGAGAAGCCGTCGGCGAGCGCGGCCAGCGTCGCGCGCCGCCGGTCGACCAGCTCGGCGCCGAGGACTGCCACCTGGTCGGTCCACGGCTCGAGCGCGTCCCGCGACGAGAGCCCGAGCTGCACCCGGCGCAGCGCGGCTCCTCGTTGAGCGAGCGCCGCGAGATACGCCTGCGGCAACCCTGCGTGCACCGGCTGCAACCGGGCGAGCGCTCGGTCGAAGTACGCGCGCCGGGCGGCCGGACCACCCTTGACGATCGTCAGGCGGTCCGGTGTGAACACGAGCGTCGACACCTCACGCCGCAGCGACTCCGCCGACGGCAGCCGCGCGCCGTTGACACGGGCCTCCTTTCCCTGTCCGGAGCGCAGCGTCAGCGACAGCTCGAGCGTGCGCGTTCCGTCGCGGCCGGTAACGGTCACCCGTGCGGCGTTCTCGCCGAAGCGGATCAGCTGCGCGTCGGTCCGGCTGCGCGGCGAGAAGCCCTGCGTCCCGACGTGCAGCGACTCGAGCAGGTTCGTCTTCCCCACCCCGTTCGGTCCCGTCACGAGCACGACGCCCGGCGCCAGGGAGAGATCGAGCGACGCGTAGGAGCGGTAGTGGCGGAGTGAGACCTGCGTGACGACCAGACTGGGTTAGCCGGCGAGGCGGATCGGCATGATCAGGTAGACGTAGTCGTCGCTCTCGCCTTCGAGCACCGCGGGACGCAGCGGGCTGATCAGCTTGAAGCGCAGCGACTCGCTGTCCACCGACTCGAGCCCGTCGCGGAGAAACTCGGCGTTGAAGCCGATCTCGAGCGGGTCGGCCGCGTACGGCGCCGGCAGCGACTCCTTCGCCTCGCCCACGTCCTGGGTGACGGCCGAGATCGTGAGCTCGCCCTCCGCAAAGCGAAGACGGAGCGGTGCGTTCCGCTGGGCCATCAGCGACACACGGCGGACGACCTCGAGCAGCTCCTCGCGCGGCAGCTGCAGCTCGTGCTCGAACTGCTCCGGGAGGAGCTGGCGGTAGTTCGGGAACTGCCCGTCGATTCGCCGCGTCGTGAGCCAGATCCCGTCCGCGCCGAACACGACGTGGTTCTCGTGCAGGCCGAGCTGGACCTCGTCGGCACCGCCGGCGATGCGCGAGAGCTCCTGGAGCGCGCGGGCCGGGATGATCGCCTCGAGCTCGGGCAGCGGCGCGGTCACCGCCGTCTCCTTCACGGCGAGGCGGTACGAGTCGGTGGCGGCCATCACGATCTTGCCGGTCTCGAAGCGCACGAGGATGCCGGTCAGCACCGGGCGACTCTCGTCGCGGGAGGCGCTCCGACCGACGCGGCCGACCGTCTCGACGAGCGCGTCGCCGTCGACCACGTGCAGCGCCAGCGACTCGACGTCGGGCAGCCGCGGGAAGTCCTCGGCGGAATACGTGTGCAGGCGGTACGTCGCCGACCCCGCGGTCACCACGACCACGGCTTCCTCGGGACGATGCTCGATCACGACCTCGGAGTCGGGGAGCGAGCGAGCGATATCGAGCAGGAGCCTCCCCGGCACGACGACCGTCCCCTCGTCCGAGACGCGCGCGTCCATGGTCGCGCGCAGCGAGAGCTCCATGTCCGTCGCCGCCAGCTGCAGCTGCCCGTCGGCTGCCTGGAGCTGAATGCCGCCGAGCACGAGCACGGTCGTGCGGCTCGAGACGGCCCGGGCGACGACGCCGAGCTTCGCCGCCAGCTCGTCGCGGGAGACGGTGATGTTGAGCCCTGTGCCCACTACGGTTTCTGAGTCAATCATCTAGAAAGAACCTCGTTGTAGTCGTAAGCCCTGTGGGCGTCGGGGAAAGCCCGCGCGAGCGCTGTCCGGGAGCCATTCTCGCTGTGGGAGCGGACGGGGGAGAACCGAAGGTCGCCCACAGGCACAGGCGGTCAGCGGGCCTGCCGTACGCGGGCTGTGAGCTCCTGGACGAGGTTGTACACACCTCTGTCCTCACGGATCAGACGGGCGATCTTCGAGGTCGCGTGGATCACCGTCGTGTGGTCGCGGCCCCCGAACTCGCGTCCGATCTTCGGCAGCGACGAGTCGGTCAGCTCGCGTGAGAGGTACATCGCGACCTGGCGGGGATAGACGATGTTCTGCGATCGCCGGTCGCCGGTGAGCTCGGCCATGGTGACGCCGAAGCGCTCGCAGACGAGCTCCTGGATGACGCCGATCGAGATCTGCGCGGCTTCGCCCTGTGGGAACACGTCCTTGAGCACGTCCTGGGCCAGGTCGACCGAGAGCGGCCGGCCGGTCAGTGAGGAGAACGCGACGACGCGTGTCAGGGCGCCTTCGAGCTCGCGGATGTTCGTGGAGACGCGCGAGGCGATGAACGTGAGCAGCTCGGGGTCGCCGATCTCGATCTGGTCGCTCTTCACCTTCTTGCGGAGGATCGCGATGCGCGTCTCCAGGTCGGGCGGCTGGATGTCTGTGATCAGCCCCCATTCGAAGCGCGAGCGCAGGCGCTCCTCGAGCGTCGCGATGTCGCGTGGCGGTCGGTCGCTCGACATGATGATCTGGCGGCCCGCCTCGTAGAGCGAGTTGAAGGTGTGGAAGAACTCCTCCTGGATCCGCTCCTTGTGCTCGAAGAACTGCACGTCGTCGATCAGCAGCACGTCGTAGGTGCGGTACCGCTGCTTGAAGCCCTCGATCCGCTTGTCGCGCAGGCTGTTGATGAAGTCGTTCATGAACGTCTCCGAGGTCACGTACCGGCACGTGAGGCCGCCGCCGTGCTCGGTGACGAAGTTCGAGACAGCGTGCAGGAGGTGCGTCTTCCCGAGCCCCGTGTGGCCGTAGATGAAGAGCGGGTTGTAGGCCTTCGCCGGCGACTCGGCGACGGCGAGCGCCGCCGCGTGTGCGAACCGGTTCGACGAGCCGATCACGAACGAATCGAAGGTGTACTTCGGGTTGATCCCGGGCGTCTCCGCCCGTGGCAGCTGCTCGACCGGCAGCGGCCGCACGGCTGCCGGCACGGCCTGCACCACGGGAGCCGGTGGCGACTCGGCGACCCGGAGCGTCACCTGGATGTCCTCGCCGGCGACGTCGCGCACACCCGCACGGATCAGGTCGAGGAAGTGCCCCTCGATCCAGTCGCGGACGAACTCGTTCGGGACCGCCAACTCGAACGTCTCGGCTTCGAGGCCGACGCCGGCGATCCCACCGAACCAGGTCTGGTACGTCGTCTGGTTGAGTGCCTCACGCAGTCGAGCCGACACGTCGTTCCAGAGGCTCTCCGCCGTCAGCTCGATTTGACCTTCCACCTGCGCTCGAGGCTCCTTCGTCCGGTGCGGGGGGCGCCGAGCATAGCAGCGCCTCCCGGGCCTCTCAATGAGGATTTCTCGACCTGTCCGCGGCCGCCGATCAGCGTGATTTGCAGGACTTTTCGCGACCTCCACACGCCACTCCACAGGTGTGGATAGCGGTTCACCGAACCGTCACAGGTCCCGCTCTTTCCACGTCTTTTCGCTGTTCCGGGTGCTGTGGAAAACCGAGCTTCGGAGCGGTCCGTGTAGACTGCCCGCTCGTTCGGCGGCCGGCCGTTCGTTCGAGATGGCGGCCTGTCGAGCTTCGGAGCATCGAGATGAAACGGACCTATCAGCCGAACGTGCGCAGACGGAAGCGGAAGCACGGCTTCCGCGCCCGGATGTCGACGCGCGCCGGCCGTCTGATCCTGAAGCGCCGCCGCTCCAAGGGCCGCCGGCACCTGTCGGCCTGAGCGCCGGTGCAGCGCCGGAATCGCCTCTCTCGCTCGCGCGACTTCGACGCCGTCTACCGCCACGGCCGCTCGGTCTCGACCCGCTTCCTGACCCTCTACTGGTTCCAGCGAGACGAGTCGATCGGCGATCCGCGGCTCGGCTTCGCCGTGCCGAAAGCCGTCGGCAACGCCGTCGTCCGGAACCGGATCAAGCGACAGCTGCGCGAGATCGTTCGCGGCCGCCTCGAGGGTGTGCCGGCGACGAACGACTACGTGCTGGTCGTCCGCCGGGGCCTGCCCGAGGCCGCCGAGGCGAACGGGCACGAGTGGCTCGAGGCGCGCGTCGACGAGGTGCTCGGCAAGGCGGCCGCATGAGCGACGGCGCCGGGAGCGGGACATGAGGCACGTCGCCGTCCTCCCGATCCGGCTGTACCAGCTGTTGATCTCACCGCTGGTCCCGGCGAACACCTGCAAGTACCACCCGAGCTGCTCGGAGTACGCCGTGCTCGCGATCCGCAAGCACGGTGTGCTGAAGGGCTTCGGCCTCGCCGCCTGGCGGCTGCTCCGGTGCAACCCGTGGAGCCGCGGAGGCGTCGACTACCCGTGATCGTCGCCGGCATCCTGACTCCGCTCGAGGACTTCATGAAGTCGATCCTCGACTTCCTGCACGGCTCGGTCGGGCTGCCGTGGGCCTGGTCGATCGTCGCCCTCACCGTGCTCGTGCGCATCGTGCTCGTGCCGCTCGCGGTGCGGCAGATCCACTCGATGCAGTCGATGCAGCGGCACGCGCCCGAGATGAAGGCGATCCAGCAGAAGTACAAGGGCGACCGCCAGAAGCTCAACGAGGAGCTGATGAAGTTCTACCGCGAGAACAACATCAACCCGGCCGCCTCGTGCCTGCCGCTGGTGCTCCAGTTCCCGGTCTTCATCGCGCTGTACCTCACCCTTCGCCACCAGTCGCACCACATCACCGGCTCGTGGCTGCACGTCGTCCCGAACATCTCGGACAAGACGACCGCCCACTGGGCCGGCTACGTGCTGCTCGCGATCTACGCCGGCTCGCAGGTCGCCTCGACGTACTTCATGGGCGCGACGATGGACAAGACCCAGCGCCGGCTGATGATGGTGCTGCCGCTCGTCTTCCTCACGGTGGTCGCGCACTTCCCGACCGGGCTCGTCCTCTACTGGATGACCACCAACCTGTGGACGGTCGGGCAGGGCCTGATCACGCGCCGCCTCGTGCCGAAGGCGCCGGCGGGCGCGCGCCCGGCTCCGAGCGGCCCGCGTCGCAGCTCACGGACGCCGCCCCGCGAGCAGGCGAAGCCGGACGCCGAGCCGGCAGCCGTGCCGACGTCCACCGGCGCGCCGGCCCAGCCGCGGCGCGTGCGGAGGAAGAAGAAGGGCGGCGCCCGGCGGTGAGCGCCGAGCTCTCGGTCGAGGCGACCGGCGAGACCGTCGGCGAGGCGAAATGGAAGGCCTTGCGAGACCTGGAGCGGCTCGCGCCCGGCCTCGACCGTACGAGTGTGCGCTTCCAGGTCGTCTCCGAGGGCGAGCGCGGACTGCTCGGCGTGGGCTACAGCCCGGCGCTCGTGATCGCCTCGGCGGACGGCGCCGCAGCGGCCGACGCCGAGCCGCGCCCGGGGGAGTCCGAGCTCGCGGCCCGCCTCCGCGGCCTGGTCGAGCGCGTCGTCGCAGCGATCGGCGTCTCGGCGCGGGTCGAGGTCACGGAGTCGGACGACGAGCTGCTGGTCCGCTGCAGCGGGGACGACCTCGGGCTGCTGATCGGCAAGCACGGCCACACGATCGACTCGCTCCAGTACCTCGCCAACGTGATCCTCCACCGCGCCGGCGCCGAGAAGCACGCGACGGTCGACGCGGCCGGCTACCGGGATCGCCGGCGCGCGACCCTCGAGGGCATCGCGCTGCGGAGCAGCGAGCGGGCCGTGCGCGGCGAGCGCGTGCTGCTCGAGCCGATGTCGGCCGTCGAGCGCAAGATCGTGCACGAGCGGCTCGCCGACGAGCCCGGCGTGCGCACGTCGAGCGAGGGAGTCGAGCCGAATCGCTACGTCGTCGTCGAGCCCGACGCTTGAGGCCTGGCTCGAGGCCGTCCTCGCGACGCCGGGGCTGACCGCGCTCCGCGACCCCGGGGAGGCCCGGCGCGTCCTGCTCGACGACTCGCTCGCCGGGCTCGAGCTCGTGCAGCGCTTCGGCGGCCCGCTCGTAGACGTCGGGTCGGGCGGGGGCGCACCCGGGATCCCGCTCGCGCATGCCCTGCCCGACCGCGAGGTGGTGCTGCTCGACGCCGAGCGCCGGAAGTGCGACTTCCTCGAGCGGGTCGCGCCCGCGAACGTCCGGGTGGTCTGGGGCCGCGTGGAGGAGCAGCCCACCGACTGGGCGGGGGTCGCCGTCGCGAAGGCGCTCGCACCTCCGCCGACGGCCGCCGAGTGGTGCCTGCCGCTCGTGCGCGAGGGAGGCGCGGCGATCCTCTGGGTCGGACCGTCGGCGGCCGCCGACCACGTCGCGCGCGTCGCGGACCGCCTCGCGGCGACGCTCGAGGACGCGCCGGCCGGCTTCCTCGTGCTGCGCAAGGTCGGGCCGACACCCGCCGGCTTCCCCCGCCGCGTCGGCGTCGCCCGCAAGCGGCCGCTGTCGTAGCCGGTCATAGCCGCGTCCGGGGACGGGGCTAGATTGGGCGACGTGCGCGGCAAGGTCTACGCGTTCGCGAATCAGAAGGGCGGGGTCGGCAAGACGACGACCGCGGTCAACCTCGCCGCCTGCCTCGCCGAGGCGGGCGAGCGGGCCGTGGTCGTCGATCTCGACCCGCAGGCGAACGCGACCTCCGGTCTCGGCCTGCGCGCGAACGGCACGTCGACCTACGATCTGCTCGACGGCGCCGCGCTGCGCGATCTGGCGAAGCCCACGCAGTTCGAGAACCTCTTCGTCGTGCCCTCGCGACCCGAGCTCGCGGGCGCCGCGGTCGAGCTCGCGCGCCGCGACGACGGCGACCGCTTTCTCGCCGAGTCGCTCGCGCAGGCGGACGGCTTCGACTTCGTGCTCCTCGATTGCCCGCCCTCGCTCGGCCCCCTGACCGTGAACGCGCTCGCGGCCGCGCACCGCGTCGTCGTGCCGGTGCAGACCGAGTACTACGCGCTCGAAGGGCTCGCGCAGCTGGTGCAGTCGATCGAGCTGGTCCGGCGGAGGCTCAATCCCGAGCTCGCGATTGCGGGCGTGCTCCTGACGATGGCCGACGCGCGGACACGGTTGTCGGCGGAGGTCGAGGCGGAGGTGCGCAGGCATTTCGGCGCGCTGGTGTTCGACGCGGTGGTGCCGCGCTCGATCCGCGTCGCCGAGGCTCCGAGCCACGGCCTGCCAGTGACCCACTACGACCGGCGCTCCCGCGGCGCCGAGGCCTACTGGAAGGTGGCGATGGAGCTTGTCGAGCGGAGCTAGCACGTCGCGCCGTGGTCTCGGCCGCGGGTTCGAGGTCCTGATCGGAGGCGGCTCCGAGCTCGCGCACGTACCGGTCGACCAGATCCACCCGAATCCACGCCAGCCGCGCAAGCGGTTCGAGAGCGAGGCCGTCGCCGGGCTCGCGGACTCGATCCGCGCGCAGGGCCTGATCCAGCCGGTCGTGATCCGGCCTCGCCTCGAAGGCGGCTACGAGCTGATCGCCGGCGAGCGCCGGTGGCGCGCCGCCCGGGACGCCGGAATCGAGAGCGTGCCCGCGGTCGTCCGCGACGCCGACGACCGCGAGACGCTGCTGCTCGGCCTCGTCGAGAACGTGGCGCGGGAGGATCTGTCGCCGGTGGAAGAGGCCCGCGCGTACGCGATGCTCCTCGACGAGTTCGGGCTGTCGCTGGGCGAGGTCGCCGAGCGCGTCGGCAAGGCGAAGCCGACCGTCTCGAACCGCATGCGCCTGCTCGAGCTCCCCGACGACGTGCTCGCGATGATCAACCGGCAGGAGCTGACGGAGGGCCACGCGCGCGCGGTGCTCTCGGTGCCCGACCAGGACGGGCGGCGCAAGCTCGCGCGGCGGATCGTGCGGGAAGGGATGTCGGTTCGCGCCGCCGAGCGCGCGGCTCGCTGGGCCGGCGCGCGCACCAAGGAGCGGCGCGTCACCACCGTCGACCCGGCGCTCGCCGCCCGCATCAAGACGGCCGTCAAGACGCTGACCGGCTTCGAGGCGAAGGTCGGCGCTGCGGGCCTGCACGTGCCGCTCGACGGCGAGGTGCAGCTGGCGGAGCTCGCCGAGGCGCTCGAGCGGCTCGCGGCGCTGATCGAGAGCGCCGGGGCCGGCGCGTAGAGAGCTGCTCTAGCCCGAGCCGCTCGCGGCTCGCGAGTATTCGACGAGCGACGCGTGAACGCGAAAGCCGAGCGACCGGTAGAGCTCGCACGCGGGCTCGGTCACGCAATACACGATTGCCTGTCGCGCGCCCTCCTCGTGGAGTCGCCGGAGTGCGAACGTGCAAACCGCGGCGCCGAGGCCCCGGCGCCGGAACTCCGTCCGTGTACCGACCGGTTCCAGCTCGCCGACGCGGTTCTCCTCGTCGAGCCAGCAGAGACAGTACGCGGCGAACCGACCGTCCGGTGCCTCGACGACGCAGTCGAGTGACTCGCGGTACGGCCACTGCTGCCGGACCTGCGCGTAGCTCGCCGGAGTGAAGCGCGACGGCCTCTCGGGCCGCGACCAGACCTCACGATGGATCGCGACGCGATCGGCTGCGTCCTCGGCACCGACCGGCCGGCAGCGGAAGCCGTCGGGAAGACGCGGCGGGTCTGGAGCTTCCGCGAGCTCGCGCACCAGGTAGTGCAGGGGCTCGCCGGGCTCCGTGAAACCGTGCCGCGCGAGCGCTGCCCGCTGCTCGCTGTCGTCTTCGAACGCAAACGCAACGTGGGCCTGCGGCTCCGACAGGATCTCGTCCAGGAGGTGGAGGTAGTCCGGGTGAACCTCGTGCTCGAGGTGGTTCCGGCCGTCTTGCTTGAGCCACGACCAGGCGACGACCCGACCGTCTTCGACCCACAGACGGATCTTCCACTCGTGCTCCCGGCCCTCGTGTTGGCGCAGCCCCCACGCGATGTCACCGACGTGCCACCCGGCACGTGGGCCCAGCAGGCGCCGCTGCTCACGCGCGAGCTGCTGCATTGCTTCGACGACTGCCGGCGTGAGCCGCACGCCGGACAGTCTTCCTGACCTCGCGTACGCCAAAGGGAAGCCGGCGTTCCGAGAATGGGCGATCCTGGATTCGAACCAGGGACCTCCGCCTTATCAGAGCGGCGCTCTAACCAACTGAGCTAATCGCCCGCGCGCGGGGCAGTGTAGCCGCCTGTTCGCCGCGCGTTGGCGCCGAGGGGCAGGGGTACTCTACGGTCAGGATGGTCGAGATGACGATCTACGGGGTCTCGTTCGACATCGTGGGGAAGCAGCCGATCGTGCTGCTGAAGACGGCGGACGGAAACCGTTATCTCCCGATCTGGATCGGTCAGCCGGAGGCTGCGGCGATCCTGATGCGGCTGCAGGGCGCCACGACGCCCCGGCCGCTCACGCACGACCTGCTCGTGAACATCCTCTCGGAGCTCAACGTCTCGGTCGTCCGCGTGACGGTCACCGAGCTCCGCGAGAGCACCTTCCACGCATCGATCACCGTCGCCCAGAACGGCAACGAGGTGGAGATCGATTCGCGCTCCTCGGATGCGATCGCGATCGCGGTCCGCACCGATGCCCCGATCTTCGCCGACGACGAGGTGATCGAGGAGTCCGCGATCGAGATGGAAGGGGACGAGGTGAACGAAGAGGAGATCGTCGACGAGTTCAAGCGGTTCCTCGACCGCGTCTCGGCGGAGGACTTCGCCGGTGCCGAAGCGGAAGCCGAGGAGGCGGAGCTCGAGGACGAGCCCGACGACGAAGAAGAGCCGGACTGAGCTCGCGTTACAAATAGATGTAGATCGAGGTGCCGAGCGCGATCTGGCCGTAGATGCGCGTCGCGACCCACATCGGGATGCGGACGCACCCGTGCGAGGCCGGGTACGGCGGGACGTCCGGATAGCCGTGGACGGCGAACCCGCGCAGGAAGTAGTTCGGGTAGTAGAGGACCCAGTCGAACCCGCCGACCTTGCGGTACACGTGCCAGAGGCCGAGCGGGGTGTTCCCGGTCGCGCCGGTCGACACCGCGACGACGAGGGCGACCTTGCCGCCGTGGACCACGAACAGCACCTGACGCGCCTTGTCGACCTCGATGTGGTCGCCCGGGTAGCGCGCCCGTGGAACCTGTGCCTGGAGCAGTCCGCGCCAGAGCGCCGCGTCGGCCGAGCCGGTGCGCGGCAGCCCGTTGACCTTCTGGAACGCGTAGATCGCCTCGACGTCGTCGTCGCCGTACACGCCGTCGACCTCGACGGCGTAGTGGAGCTCGGCCAGCCGCCGTTCGAGCTGCAGCACGCTCGGGCCGCGGGCGCCGAGCGAGAGCCGCGGCACGACGACGTCGGCCTGCACGCTCCGGCGGACGGGAGCCCAGCCCGGCGCCGGCCGCGATGTGACGGTGACGTGCGCGACGTGCGGACGGCGGGTGTCGAGCAGCTTGGGCGCGACCACGCTGCCGGCGACGGCGGGATGCAGCGTCGCGCGGACCTGCACCCGCGAGCCCACGACCGGCGCGCCCACGAGCTTCACGACCAGCGCCGGCACGGCCACGATCTGCAACGGCTTGGAGGTGACCCGGTTCGCCGTGGCGACCCACGGCCTCGTGCCGAGCACGCGCACCCGTAGGTTCCCGTTGACGAAGCGGCGGCCGTGGAGCGTCACGGGGAGCCGCGGGACGACGGTCGCGTGCAGCGCGACCCACTGCCCGTAGCGCGCCCTCGCAGGGCCTGTGAGGGTGAGGGCGATCGACAGCACGGTTCCGGCGGGCTCGGCGCCGGCGTCGCTCGCCAGCGTCGGCCGGTAGACGCCGGGCCCGTAGACGTGCTGGACGGTCTGGCCGACGCCCTCCTCGCCGTCGCCGAAGCTCCACTGGTAGGCCGACGAGGCGCAGGCGGCGGTGAAGCTGACGGTGAGCGGCGAGGCGCCGGCGACGCGCGTGGTCGTGACGCCGCAGGCGGCGTGCGCGACCGAGGGTGCCGCGAGTGCGGCGAACGCGACGAGGGCGACGCGGCGCATCCGAGGTCTCAATCTAGACCGAGACGGCGACGACGAGTGCGATCAGGTTGAAGGTCGCGTGCAGGAACATGCCCGGTACGACGCTGCGCGTCCGGCTGCGGACCCACGCGAGGGCGCAGCCGAACGCGACGATGATCGGCAGCGAGACGAGCAGGCCATGCGCGAGCCCGAAGAGGAGGCCGACGGCTCCGATCGCCGGCCAGCGCCCGAACCGTTCGAGCAGCGAGTAGCCGACGCCGCGGTAGGTGAGCTCCTCGACGAAGGGGATGACCGTGCAGATCACGATTCCGTTGGCGACGTAGGCGGCGGAGTGGTGGGGCTCCCAGTGCGACGGGGTCAGCCCCTGCTCGTTGCCGGGGTGGACGAGGCTGCCGTAGACCGCTTCGAACACGTAGATCGCGACGAGGGCTGCCCCGAGGTAGCCGACCGCGCGACCAGGCGAGTCGGGACGGCGCAGCGCCAGCAGGTCGCGGCGGGAGTGGGCGATCGCCAGCACGATGCCGAGCACGATTCCGTCGAACACGACGCCGCTGACGGCGGTCGACCAGTCGTAGAGGACGTTCGGATCGGGCTTTCCCGACACCGCGCGCCCGAGGTAGGCGATCACGGCGAGCAGGAGCACGAGGGCGAGCCACACGGCGAGACGCCGCGCGTCCCTCGTACCATGCGGCGACGCCGTGCCCGATCGCACGTTCACTCCGGCCGAGGCTAACAGCGCCCTCGGCGAGGTGCGCCCCGCCGCCGAGCGGCTCGTCCGCCTGCGCGAGCGCATGCGCGAGCTGGAGTCGGCACAGGGCCGGCTGGTGACGGCGATCGGCGGCAACGGCGGCGGCCACGCGGCCGGGGACCTGGGCGCCGCCCAGTCCGAGCTCGCCGGGCTCGCGGGAGCGGCGGTGGCCTGCTACGAGCGCCTCGAGGAGCTCGGCGTCCTGCTCAAGGATCCTGATCTCGGCCTGCTCGACTTCCCGGCGCTCCGCGACGGGGTGCCCGTGCTCCTCTGCTGGCACGCCGGCGAAGGCTCCGTCGAGTTCTGGCATTCGTACGACGAGGGCTACGCGGGCCGGAAACCGATCGACTGGGGCGAAGAGGACGAGACCGATGTCTGAGTTCTGGCAGCACGTCGTGATCGCCGCGATCGTGATCGGCGTGGCGTCCGCGGTCGCGAAGCTCGTCGACTGGCGGATGGGCCGCCGGGAGCTCCCCCCGGAGATCGTGACGCGCTACCGGGTGATCCGCCGGACGCTGTTCGCCGCGATCGTGTTCGTCGGTGTCCTCTCCGCGCTGCTCGTGATCCCGCAGGTGCGCGCGGTCGCCGGCGGCGTGCTCGCCTCGTCGGCCGTGATCGGGCTCGTGATCGGCTTCGCGAGCCAGCGGACGATCGGCAACGCGGTCGCGGGGATCATGATCGCGTTCACCCAACCGCTGCGGCTCGGGGACGAGGTCGAGGTCGACGGCTCGCGCGGGATCGTCGAGGAGATCGGCCTCACCTACACGTGGCTGCGCACCGCCGAGGACGAGCGCGTCGTCGTACCGAACGAGAAGCTCGCGTCGGGGACGATCCGCAACGCCACGATTCGCAGCGCAGGCAGGAAGTTCGTCCAGGCGACCGTGCGCGTTCCGCTGGCGACCGACCTGCGCCGCGTGCTCCAATCCCTGGCGGTGGACGGAGCCGAAGCTCACGTGCTCGTGCTCGGGTCGAACGAGGCGACGATCACCGTGCGCCGGCCGGCGCCGCGGGACCGGACGCTCGAGGACGCGGAGTCCGACCTGAGGGTCGAGGTCTCGGAGCACCTCCGTGAGGCGGGAGCGCTCGCGACGTGAGCCCGCGGCGCCGCCGCCACGACGACCTCGACTTCATCCTCGCGCAGCGCGGGCGCAAGAAGAAGCGAAGCGACCGGATCCGCCGCCGCCGTCGGGCCGGGGTGATCGCCGCGACGATCGCCGGAGGTCTGGCGGTGATCGCCGCCACGATCGGGATCGGAGCCGGCGCGGCGCTGTCCGCGAGCTGCGACTTGAGCAGCCTGCGACCGGTGGAGATCGGCGCGAACACGTTCGTCTACGCGAGCGACGGCTCGCTGCTCGGCTCGATCCCCGCCGAGCGCAACCGCGAGCCGGTCGCGCTCGGGCGGATGTCGCCGTGGTTGCCGCGCGCGACCGTGGCGATCGAGGACCGCCGCTTCTGGCAGCACGGCGGCGTCGACTACGTCGGCATCGCGCGCGCAGCGTGGAAGGACGTCACCACCGGGAAGGCGGTCGAAGGCGGCTCGACGATCACACAGCAGCTCGTCCGCGGTCTCTACACCGGCCGCGAGAAGACGCTCAGCCGGAAGCTCAAGGAGGCGTGTCTCGCGATCAAGCTCGCGCGCAAGTGGTCGAAGTCGAAGATCCTCGACGAGTACCTCAACACCACCTACTACGGCAACCACGCGTACGGGGTCGAGGCCGCGGCCCAGACGTACTTCTCCCGGCATGCGAGCCAGCTGACCCTGCTGCAGGCGGCGCTGCTGGCGGGGCTGCCGCAGGCGCCTTCCGTCTACGACCCGTTCCACGATCCGCAGGCGGCGCTCGACCGGCGCAACGAGGTGCTCGGGGCGATGCTCACGAACCGGGTGATCAGCGCGCGCCAGTACCGCCAGGCGATCAGGTCGACGACGCTCCGCCTCGAGCCCGGCAACATCTACAGCCGCATCAAGCAGCGGTACTTCTTCTCGTACGTCACCGACCAGCTCGTCGACAAGTACGGCGCCGAGACGGTGCGCGAGGGCGGGCTCAAGGTGTACACGACGATCGATCCGCGGCTGCAGCGGCTCGCCATGAAGGCGATGCACGACGTCCTCCCCGACAAGACGGATCCCGCCGCCGCGATCGTGTCGGTCGAGCCGGGCACGGGCGCGATCCGCGCGATGACGGCAGTCGTCCGGAAGGCCCGCAACCAGTTCAACCTCGCGGCGCAGTCCGCGCGCCAGGCCGGGTCGACGTTCAAGACGTTCGTGCTCGCATCGGCGATCGAGCGCGGCGCCGATCCAGACTCGACGTACTACACGTCGGCGCCGTTCACGTGCGACGTCGGCCCGTGGTGCGATCCGGCGAAGCCGTGGGAGGTGCACACGTACGGCAACACGTACAGCGGCAGCGAGTCGGTGACGCGCGCGACGCTGCAGTCGGACAACACCGTGTATGCGCAGCTGACCCTCGACGTCGGGCCGCGGTACGTGTGGCAGATGGCGCACCGCCTCGGCGTGCACCTGACCCCGGACAAGCCGGTCGCGTCGATCGGCCTCGGGTCGCTCGCCGTCTCGCCGCTCGACATGGCCGCGGCCTATGCGACGTTCCCGGCGCTGGGCGTGTACGCGAAGCCGATGGCGATCACCAAGGTCGTCCTTCCCGGCGGCAAGCTCGACACGGCCAGCGGCTGGGGCAAGCCGCAGACGAAGCGCGCCCTGTCGCAGGGCGTCGCCTGGAAGGTGACGGACGTCCTCAAGCAGAACGCCGAGTACGGCACCGGCGCCGGCTCGGGCGACGGCGTGCACCCGAACGGGGGCAAGACAGGCACGACCGAGAATCACGCCGACGCGTGGTTCGACGGCTTCACGCGCCAGCTGAGCACCGTCGTCTGGATGGGCTACCAGGGCGGGGAGATCCCGATGCTGGACGTGCACGGACAGGCGGTCGCCGGCGCGACCTTCCCCGTGCCGATCTGGCACGAGTACATGACCGCGGCGCTGTGGAAGCGGCCGGTGCTCGACTTCCTGACGCCGGACACGTACCCGACGTTCAGCTCCCTCTCCCACGGCGACTACGGCTCGCTGCACTACGTCTACACGGCGCCGACGACCACCACGACGACGACGACCGCGACGACGACGACGGCGACGACGACCCCGACCCCGCCGCCCGGGCCACCGGCCAAGACGAAGACGACGGCCAGGCACGCGGCGCCTCCGCCCGCGCCGCCCGCGCCGCCGCCCGTCACCACCACCCCGGCGCCGCCGACCACGACGACCGTCGTGCCGCCTCCCAATCCGTAGCAGCCTCGCCGCCGGCGTCCTCACGCTCGCCCTCGTCGGAGGGTGCGCGCTCGTGGCGCGCTTCTCGCACACCGGCACCGCGTTCCTCGTGCTGCTCGCCTGCGCGTTCACCGCCTACCTCGCCGGCCTCGTCCTGGTGCGCCGCGGCGGCGGATTCGCGCCGGTGTTCGCGCTGGCGTGCGCGATCCAGCTAGCGCCGCTGGTCGCGCCGCTGCTGCTCTCGACGGACGCACTCACCTACTGGAGCTACGCCCGGCTGCGCGACCCCTATCACCAGACGCCGGCCGACGATCCGGTCTCGGCGCCACACGCCGGCGCGGCGTACCTGCATTCGACCTCTGCCTACGGTCCGGGCTTCACGCTGCTCTCGAAGCCCGTCGGCCTGACGCGCTCGCCGACGACGGCGGCCTGGACGTTTCGGGTCGCGGCGGCGCTCGCGGTCCTGGTCGCCGCGTTCCTGGCGTCGCGCCGGCGCCCGTTCGCGGCGGCGCTCGTCGGCTGGAACCCGGTCGTCGCGGTCCACTTCGGCGGCGGCGGCCACAACGACGCGCTCATGCTCGCGCTCGTCGCGGTGGCGCTGGCGCTCGGCGACCGCGGCGCCGGCCGGGCCGCCGGAACCGCCTGGGCGCTCGCCGTCCTGCAGAAGTGGGTGCCCGTGCTCCTGCTCCCGCTGCGCGGGCTCGAAGCTCGTGCCAGGGGTCGCCGGGTCGACCATGTCGGATTCGCCGTCACGGCCGTGGTCGTGCTCGGGATCGCGACGGCGCTGTGGCGCCTGCACTGGCTCCACGCCCTCGCCCCGCTCGCACACGACGCTCAGCGCCGCACGTCGTACGCGGTCCCCTCGCGCCTGCATCTTCCGACGTGGCCGTTCGTGCTCGTCTACCTCGGCGCATACGCGTGGCTGCTGCAGCAGGCCGCGCGCGGCAGGGCGCGCCTCGGCCTCGCGCTCGCGCTGTTGCTCCTCTGCGTGCCCTACTTGATCGTCTGGTACGTGCTCTGGCCGCTGGTCGCATCCGCGTACGACGAGGACCGAACGGCAGTCGCGCTGACGCTCGCGCTCTGCGCCTACCTGTTGCCGCAGACGATCACGTGAGCAGCCCCTCGAGCAGCGCGCGCCACTCGCCGCCGCGGACGCCTCGCGCGGCGCGCTGCTCGAACACCCGCCGCCCGTTCGCCGCGATCGAGCTGCGCAGCGGCTCGTCGCCCACGAGCGTGCCGATCGCGTCGGCGAGCGCGCGAGGGTCGTCCGGTGGGACGAGGAGCGCGGACTCGCCGTGGCGAAGCAACTCGCGCGCCGCCGCCGTGTCGGCCGTGACGACGGGCGCGCCCGTGGCGAGCCCGGCGAACACCGACTGCGGGATCGCGCGCGATTCGTGGAACGAGCCGAGCACGATGCCCGCGTGCGCGAACGCGAGACCGAGGACGTCGGGCTCGGACCCGCGCCGTTCGATGCTGCGGACAGGCACATCCTCGACGAGCGTGGCCGCAGCGGCGACGACGTCGTTCGACGCGTCGGCCTGGTGAAGCGCCGAGAACGGGTAGGTGGGCGTCCACGGCTCGGAGAAGACGTCGTCGTCTGCGCCGAGGAACACGACTGCGGTGCGTCCGGCGCCGAGCTCGCGGAGGTAGCGCGCCTCCGCCTCGGTGCCGCAGACGACGAGGTCGGGTAGCCGGAGCGCGCGCGCGTCGGCGACGCGCAGGACCGTCGCCGCGGCGGAGCGCGGACGGAACCGGCGCCGCACGCCGACGAGCTCGTGCTCGAGCGACAGCACCGCGTCGAAGACGAGCGGGCGGCCGCCCGCCACACGACGCGCGCGCGGGACGTCGAAGTGCCCCGGGTAGCCGACGACGATCACGTCGGCGTCCTTGCCGTGTGGCGCGGCGAGCCGCGACTCGGCGACCAGCACGTCGAGCGCGCCGCGGGCGCCGCCGCGTCGGAGCGGGCGCTGGCGCTCCGCGACCTCGACGCCGGCATTGCGCAGCGCTGCGATCGCGTTGACGTTGCGCGGATGCTCGCGGTCGTACGTGCCGAAGTAGAGGATCTTCACGACTCTGCCCTCACGTCCGCGGGATTATCGTGATCGACCGTGGACGCCTTGCTCGACATCGACGCCGCCCTCACGCTCGTGCTCGAACGCGCACAGACGCTCGGCTCGGAGCTCGTCCCGCTCGCGCTCGCGGCCGGGCGCGTGCTCGCGGAGCCCGTCGAGGCGGCCGTCGACCTGCCGCCCTTCGACAACTCGGCGATGGACGGGTACGCCGTGCGCTCGACGGACACCCCGGGACGGCTGCGGCTCGTCGGCGCGTCCGCAGCCGGCAAGCCGTCGACCGGCGCCGTCGGCGCCGGCGAGGCGGCGCCGATCTCAACCGGTGCGGTCGTTCCCGCGGGCGCGGACGCAGTCGTCCCGGTGGAGCGGACGACGCCCTCGGGCGACGGCGTCGAGGTCGAGCACGTTGCCGTGGGGGACAACATTCGGAGGAGAGGCGGCGACACACGCTCCGGGGACGTCGTCGTCCGCGCAGGCGTGCGCCTGTCGGCGTGGGCGATCGGCGCCGCTGCGGCAGTCGGCCGGCCGGCGGTGTCGTGCGCGCGCCGCCCGCGCGTCGCCGTGCTCGCGACGGGGAGCGAGCTGCGGTCGCCCGGGACGCAGCTCGGCGCCGGCGAGATCTACGAGTCGAACTCGCTCCTGCTGGCCGCGCAGCTGGCCGAGGCCGGCGCGGCGGTCGAGGTTCTGGATGCGGTCGCGGACGACGAGGCGGCGACGAGGAACGCCCTCGAGCGCGGCCTGTCGTTCGACGTGCTGATCACCTCGGGCGGTGTGTCGGTCGGCCGCCACGACCTGGTGCGACCGGTGCTGGCGTCGCTCGGCGCGGAGGAGCTGTTCTGGCGTGTCGCCGTGAAGCCCGGCAAGCCGGTCGCGTTCGCCGTGCGCGACGCGACGCTCGTCTTCGGACTGCCCGGGAACCCGGTGTCGTCGCTCGTCGGCTTCGAGCTCTTCGTCCGACCGGCGGTGCTGGCGCTGCAAGGGGCGACGGATCCGGGGCCGCGCTGGCAGCCGGGGCGGCTCGCGGTGGACGTCCGCCGCGACGCGGCCCGCGACCAGCTCGTCCGCGCGCGGCGCCGCTTCGAGGACGGGGTCGTGGTGCTCGATCCGGTGCTCGGCCAGGAGTCGCACATGATCGCGCGTGCCGCGGGTGCGGACGCTCTCGTGCGCGTCGGGCGCGGCGAGGGAGAGCTTCCCGCAGGCGCCCCGGTGGACTACCTCGCGGCGTAGCGCGCGAGCGCGCGCAACGCTGCGGGGCGCCCGCGCCGTGGCGGATACGGGGCGTAGCGGTCCGCCCCGACCGCGGCGAGCTGCGCTGCGCAGGCCGCGCCGGCGAGGACGATCCCGAGCGAGGACAGCTTGACGTAGCCGAGCGCGGTGAGCTCGAGCAGGTACCACGGTGCATCGAAGCCGAGGCCGAAGCGGATCCCGAGCGACAGCACCACGAGCGCCGGCCCGACGAGGCCGGCGGCGAAGACCAGCGCGCGGATCAGCCGTCCGCGGCTCTGTACCTGCGGGAGCCAGAGCCACGCATGCAGCGCCGGCAGGCAGAAGAGCAGCGCGAACGGGTTGGCGAGCACGACGAGTACGGCGACACCCCCCGCTCCGAGCAGCGCGGCGGCGCCGCCGGCGAGGCGGTCCTCGGGCGTGACCGCCCGGCGTGGAACGAGCCGGCGCCGCGAGACGAGCCAGCCGGCGAACAGCAACGCGAGCAGCAGGACGAGCGGCAGCACCGCCCAGTCGCCGGCGGCTGCGGTCGCCGGGTTGGGCGGCCGGGCCGGGCCGCTCGGCCACGCGCCGAGCAGGTCGAAGCCGAGAAAGGCGAGGCCCGCGAAGAGCCAGAACCCGGCGCGGCGGCGCAGGCTGCGCGCCGCCGGTGCAAGCGGAATGCCCCGGCGCCGGCAGTGGGCGAACAGGTCGACGACGCCGATCAGGAAGGGCACGAGCAGCGACAGCAGGAGCAGCTCGATCGCCCAACCGCGCACGACCCGCCCGCCGACCCAGACGTAGCTGGGCGTGCCGCCCGTCAACTCGACGCCCTGGTCGACCGAACCGACGAGCTCCTCCGCCGCCCGGCCGAGCGTGGTCAGGTGGGCGGCGTCGAGACTCTTGGCGCGATCGGTGAACGCGTCGACGGCTCGCTCGCCGTCCGTCGTGATCGTGACCGCCGGGATCCCGCGCGCCACGAACGGCCCTTGCTCGCCGAGTGTGAACGGAAAGCCGAGGTCGATCAGCTGGGAGAGCACGCTCGCGCGCTGCGCCTGGTGCCGGCTCTGCTCGGCGATCCGGCGTGCCGCCGTCGACACGAGCAGCGCCGTCGCCGAGCGAGGCACGTCGCCGGAGAGGAGCAGCCGGGGCGCGCCCGGACCGGCGAGCGCGGTCAGGTTGACGACGGCGGCGACCGGGAACGGGAGGTGTTGCGCGAACCGTGCGGCACCGAGACCGCCTTCGGCTCCGCCGTCCGTCGAGAGGAAGGCGATGGTGTGCGCGGGGCGGACGGCGCCCACGGTCGACGAGCCGGTCACCGTGTAATTGCGCGCCAGCTCGATCAGCGCCGCCGTGCCGCTCGCGTTGTCGTTCGCCCCCGGCCCCACCCCGGTGTCGTCGCGGTGCGCCATCACGACGATCGCGGCTCGCGAGCGACCGGCCGCGACCGCCCAGATGTTGTCAAGGCGGACAACAGATCCGCCGGGCTCTCGCTGCCGCCAGGTGTCCGAGGAGATCTGCAGCCCGAACGTCCGGAACTGGTCGCGCAGCCACGTCGCGGCGCCGAGCGCGCCCGCGCTCCCCGGCGAGCGGTCGGGGTAGCTCGACGCCACCTCGTCGGCGAGCGCGCGGGCGCCGCGCCCGTCGAAGTTGGGCGGGAGCGACGGCGTCGAGAGCACCCCGGGACGAGAGCTCGAGAAGGCGAGCAGCAGCAGCGGGATCGCGGCGGCCACGAAGGAGGCGCGGTACAGGCGCGCGTTGACGGGCCGTTCGAGCGACCCGCGCCGGGCCCTCCGGCGGCGGGCCGGCATGCGGGTCGTCGTCATACGCAGGGCTATAGTAAGAGGGCGATCGTGTCGCAGAGGACTCGCTCGCGCGCCTGGCAGGCGCCGTCGCCGATGCCCGACTCGTCACCCACGATCCTGCTCGTCGACGACGAGGACTCGGTCCGCAAGCTCCTCGCGTTCCCGCTCGAGCGCGACGGCTACGACGTCGTGCAGGCGGCGGACGGCGAGGAGGCGCTGCACAAGTTCGACGCGCAACCCGTCGACCTCGTCGTGCTCGACATCATGCTGCCGCGGCTCGACGGGCTCGAGGTGTGCAAGCGACTCCGGGCCAAGAGCACGGTGCCGATCATCATGCTCACCGCGCGCGACGACGAGCTGGACAAGGTGATCGGCCTCGAGCTCGGCGCCGACGACTACATCACCAAGCCGTTCTCGATTCGCGAGTTCCGCTCTCGCGTGCGGGCGCTCCTGCGCCGCGCCCGGGCGCCGCATGCGCCGGAGGACGGCGCGAGCGAGCGGATCGAGCACGACGGCCTGGTGATCGACGTCCCGCGCCGCGCCGTCGAGGTCCGGGGCGAGCCCGTGCAGCTGACCTACGTCGAGTTCGAGCTCCTCCGCGCGCTCGCCGCGCAGCCGGGACGGGTCTTCAGCCGGCGGATGCTGCTCGAGGCGCTCTGGAAGAGCGCCGACTACCGGGATCCGCGGACGATCGACGTGCACGTGCGCCACCTCCGCGAGAAGCTCGAAGCCGAGCCCCGCACGCCGGAGTACATCCTCACCGTGCGCGGGGTCGGCTACCGGTTCCGGGACCGATGAGCCGGAGGCTCGACGGAGGCTCGCGGGAGTGAGCAGTTTCCGCGGCGTCGGCGGCAGGCTCGCGCTGGCGCTGCTGGCCGTCGTCGCGGGGGTGCTGGTGATCGTCTACCTGATCGTCGTGCCCTCGTACCAGCGGTCGCTGGAGAACAGCGAGCTCCGCAGCCTCGAGAGCTCGATGCGGACCGTGGCGATCCCGAACTACCCCGCCGACCAGGTCGAGTACAGCAAGCAGGCGTTCGCCGACCAGTGGGCGCCTGCGGTCAACGCGCGGATCATCGTCTACGACCTGCAGAACGCCGTGCCGGCGCTGTTGCAGCCGGTGGCCGACTCCGAGGCCGAGGGCGACTCGAGCGAGATGGAGAACGACCCGGTCGCCTTCCAGGCGGTCGAGCTGCAGACGCTGGCGCGCGGGACGGTCGACCGCGACGGCCAGCGGTTCGCCGAGGTCGGGTATCCGATCGGCAGCTCCGTGGTGCTGCTCTCCGCCTCGCTGCACGACCAGCTCCGCACCGTGTCCGTCGTGCGCAGGCGGGTCTTCGTCGCGGGCGGGATCGCCCTCGGCTTCGCCCTGCTGCTCGGGTACGCGGGCGCGTTCCAGTTCGCCCGCCGGATCCGCCGCCTCGAGGCGGCTGCGGAGCGCATCGCGGCGGGCAACTTCGCGGAACCGGTCGTCGACGCGGGAGGCGACGAGCTCGGACAGCTCGCCCGGGCGTTCGAGCGAATGCGGCTGCGGCTCGCCCGGCTCGACCGCGCCCGGGGCGAGTTCATCGCGAACGCGTCCCACGAGCTGCGAACGCCGATCTTCTCGCTCGGCGGCTTCCTGGAGCTGCTCGACGACCCCGACCTCGACGCGGCCACGCGCGACGAGTTCCTCGGGCAGATGCGGGAGCAGGTGGAGCGGCTCGGCCGGCTCGCCACCGACCTGCTCGACCTGTCCCGCCTCGATGCCGGCCGCCTGGCGGTCGACGACGAGCCGCTCGACCTCTCCGAGCTGGCCGCGAGCCTGGGCCGGGAGCTCCGGCCGCGCGCGGCGCTGCTCGGCCAGGTCCTCGACGCGGTCGCCGACGACCCGGTGCTCGCCCGCGGCGATCCGGTCCGGGTGCTGCAGATCGGGCGGATCCTCGCCGAGAACGCGCTCCTGCACACGCCCGCCGGCAGCACGGTGCGCATCTCGACCGCGCGCGACGGCGGCCGGGCGACCCTGACGATCGCCGACGACGGCCCTGGCATCCCCCGCGACGCCCGGCAGCAGGTGTTCGAGCGCTTCTACCGCCTCGACGGTGCACGGGCCTCGGGCAGCGGCCTCGGGCTCGCGATCGCCCGCGAGCTGGCCGAGCTGATGGGCGGCCGGATCGAGCTCGATTCGCAGAACGGCTGGACGCTGTTCACGCTCGTCCTGAGCGCCGAAGCGCCCGACCGCGAGCTCGAGCCCGTCTGAGCGTTAGAACGTGAAATCGGCGCAAGCCGTCTGTTACAGCCAATTGCGGCCCGGCCTGACGGCAGGCTCGTGAACACGAACCTCGAGGTCGTCGCGAGGCGCACGACGTGCTCGACCTGCTCGGGCCGTGGTTCGCGGCACGTCGCCGAGACCAGGCGAAACACCACGGCGTCATCCTCGAGCCGCCTGCGGACTGACGGCCGGAGGGCGGCGCTACAGTGGCCGCCGGTGCGCCCGGGCCCGCTCGCCGCCGTCTCGCTGGTCGCCGCGCTGGTCGGCGGCGTGCTCGCGCTCGCGGTCGTCAAGTCCGCCGGCTGGCTGCACCGCGGCCACGACCGCACGATCGTCGTCCACGAGACCGCGACCGCGGGCGACGCCGCGCCGGTCGTCGTCGCGAAGCCGCTCGCCGGCAACGGCTTCGAGCCCGCCCAGATCTACAGCGCCCGCTCGGCCGGGGTGGTCACGATCTTCAGCGTCTTCGGCGCCGCCGGCTCGCCGGGTGCGAGCGCCGGCCAGGGCTCGGGCTTCGTCGTCGCCTCGGACGGGACGATCCTCACCAGCGCGCACGTGATCACGACCGCCGGGCAGTCCGGCTCGGTCTCGCCGGCGCGCACGGTCTACGTCGAGTTCGGCGACGGCGACCGCGTACCGGCCCGAATCGTCGGCTACGACCTGTTCGACGACGTCGGCGTGCTGCGCGTCTCGCCGGGCGACCACGCCGTCTCGCCCGTGCCGCTCGGCGACTCGAGCCGCGTGGTCGTCGGCCAGCCGGTTGCCGCCATCGGCACCCCGTTCGGGAACGTCGACTCGCTGTCGGTCGGCGTCGTCTCGGCGATCCGCCGCTCGATCCCGTCCCTCACGACGAACTACAACCTGGTCGACGCGATCCAGACCGACGCGCCGATCAACCACGGCAACTCGGGCGGGCCGCTGTTCGACGCCCACGGGCGGGTGATCGGGATCAACGCCCAGATCCGCTCCAACGGAACGTCGAGCGGCTTCGAGGGCGTCGGCTTCGCCGTTCCGATCGACTCCGCCCGCCGTTCGCTGCAGCAGCTCCTCCAGACCGGAACCGTGAGCTATGCGTACGTCGGGATCACGACGGAGGACCTGACCCCGTCGATCGCGAAGAAGTTCGGTTACGCCGCGAAGCGGGGCGCCCTGATCGACTCGTTCGCGGACGGGGATCCGGCGGGCGAGCGGGCGGGCCTGCGCGCGTCGACCCACCTCGAGGTGTTCGAGGGCGAGAGTGTTCGCGTCGGAGGCGACGCGATCGTCGCGATCGACGGCGCGCCGGTGCGGAACGCGGAGGACGTGGTCCGGATCGTCGCGGAGCGCCTGTTCCCCGGCCAGACCGCCAGGTTCACGGTCGTGCGCGGCTCGAAGCGCCTCGTCGTCCTGGTCAAGCTGGACACGCGGCCGGCTCCTTCCGGGTAGCCGGGAGGAGGCGTCCGGCCGGCGCCGAACGCCGTCGGGAGATACCGGCAGAATCTCCGAGGTTTGCTTCACCGGCGCGACAGGGAAGGTGGCGCAGGAATGGGCGCACTCGACGACGACGACGACCGAGTCCAGACGGTCCGTCTGACGATCCCTGCGAAGGCGGAGTTCATCGGGCTCGGCCGGCTCGCCCTGAGCGGGCTCGCGCGGGTCCACGGCGAGCCGATGTCGGACGAGCTGCTCGCCGACCTGAAGCTGGCGCTGACCGAAGCCTGCACGAACGCGGTCAAGCACGCCTACGACGGCGGCGACGGCGTGGTCGAGATCCGGTACCAGCTGTACCGCGACCGGCTCGTGATCGAGGTCGTCGACGACGGCGAAGGGTTCGAGCTCGACCCGGCCGTGACGCCGATCGGCGACGAGGAGCTGGTCGAGGGCGGGCTCGGCATCGCGATCATCCGGGCCCTCGCCGACGAGCTCGACGTGTCGGCGCGCGAGCAGGGCGGGTCGACGCTCCGCTTCGTCAAGCGGTTGACCGCGCCCGCCGCCTCCGGCACCTAGGGTGCTCCACCTCGTCAACGCGGGCCGCAGGTCGCTGGCCGACTATGCGTCGCTCGTCGGCCGCGCCGTGATGGACGAGATCCGGCGGCTCGCGGAGCCGCTCGCCGGCAAGCGGGTCCTGCACCTCTCCGCCACTGCGTTCGGCGGCGGGGTCGCAGAGATCCTCTACACGCTCGTGCCGCTCCAGTGCGACGCCGGGCTCGAGGTCGAGTGGCGGGTGATGCACGGCACCGACGAGTTCTTCCGGGTGACGAAGACGATCCACAACGCCCTACAGGGTTACGCGGCGGGCCTGACGCCCGAGGACGTGGCCATCTACCGCCGGTACAACGCGACGACGGCGGAGGAGCTCGCCGCCGACGAGTACGACTACGTGATCGTCCACGATCCGCAGCCGGCAGCCACGATCGACTCCTTTCCCGAACGCCGCGCCCGTTGGATCTGGCGCGGACACATCGACTTCTCCGAGCCGAACGACGACGTCTTCGAGGTCCTCCTGCCGTCGCTCCGCCGCTACGACGCGGCCGTCTTCCATCTGCCCGAATACGCGCCCCGGAACGGCGACCTGCGACGCGTGGCGATCTGGCCGCCGGCGATCGATCCGCTCCAGCCGAAGAACATGGCGTTGTCGCACGAGGACGCCACGTACATCGTCGACCAGTTCGGTGTCGACGTCGAGCGGCCGCTGCTCACGCAGGTGTCCCGGTTCGACCCCTGGAAGGACCCGGTCGGCGTCATCGACGCGTACCGCCTCGTGAAGAAGGGCCGGCCGGAGGTGCAGCTCGCCCTCGTCGGCTCGATGGCTCACGACGATCCGGAGGGCTGGGAGTACTACCAGCGCACCGTCGCCCACGCGGACGGCGATCCCGACATCTACATCCTCAGCAACCTGAACAACATCGGGGCCGTCGAGATCAACGCGTTCCAGGTGTGCTCCGACGCGCTGATCCAGAAGTCGACTCGCGAGGGCTTCGGGCTGACCGTGACCGAGGCGCTCTGGAAGGCCCGCCCGACGGTCGCCGGCCGGGTCGGCGGGATCGTCACCCAGATCGAGGACGGACAGACGGGCTGGCTCGTCGACTCCGTCGAGGAGTGCAGCGAGGCGTGCGTCGCGATCCTCGAGGCTCCCGAGGACGCGCGGGCGCGCGGGCTGCGCGGCAAGGAACACGTCCGCCGCCATTTCCTGACGCCGCGCCTGCTCCGCGACTGGCTCGTCCTCTTCAACCTGCTCGACGGGACCGACACCGCGGGCAGCGAGATCACGCTCGTGTGATGCGCAGCCCGCTGATCGTCGTCTCGAACCGCGGGCCGGTCTCGTACTCGCGCGACGACGACGGCGCCCGCGTCGCGGGTCGCGGCGCCGGCGGACTCGCGACTGCACTGCGCGGCCTGCTCGCGTCTCACGACGTCACCTGGATCGCGAGCGCGATCGGCGAGGAGGACCGGGCGGTCGCGACGGAGGCTCCGGACGGGGTGGTGCCGTTCTCGGCGGACGGCCCGCCGTGCCGGCTCAGGCTGCTCGTCCACGATCCCGACGACTACGACGCGTTCTACAACGCGATCGCGAATCCGCTCCTCTGGTTCGTGCAGCATTCGCTCTACGGGCTCGCGCGCGAGCCGTCGCTCGGCGTCGAGTTCCCCGTTGCCTGGGGAGGCTACGAGCGGGTGAACGCAGCGTTCGCGACCGCGGTCGTTGCCGAACTGGACAACAATCCGTCGGCCTCCGTCTTCTTCCACGACTACCACCTGTATCTTGCGCCGCGCGCGGTCCGCGAGGCGCGTCCGGACGCGGTGCTCGCGCACTTCGTGCACATCCCGTGGCCCTCACCCGACATGTGGACGGTGCTGCCGCGCGAACCGCGTCGTGCGATCCACGACGGGCTGCTCGCCAACGACCTCGTCGGGTTCCACACGGAGCGGTGGAAGCGAAACTTCCTGGCGTCGACGGCGGACGTCCTCGGCGGCGATCGCACCACGGCCGCGGTCAGCCGCCCGATCTCCGTCGACCTCGAGGAGTTCGACGAGCTGGCCGTCTCGCCGGCCGTGCTCGCGGCGGAGGAGCAGCTCGTACGGACGCGCAGCGAGCGTCTGATCCTCCGCGTCGACCGCACCGACCCGGCGAAGAACATCGCGCGCGGCTTCAGCGCGTTCGGGCTCATGCTCGACCGGCACCCCGAGTGGCGCGGGCGCGTGACGATGCTCGCGCTGCTCCTTCCGTCGCGTCAGGACATCCCGGAGTACGCCGACTACGTCGCAGCGTTGGAGCGCGAGGCCGCAGCCGTCAACGACCGCCACGGGCGCGCCGGCGACGTCCCCCTCGTCGTCGAGGTCGCAGACGACTTCGCGCGCTCGGTGGCCGCGTACAAGCAGTACGACGTGCTCCTCGCCAACTCGGTCTTCGACGGGCTGAACCTCGTCGCCAAGGAGGCGCCGCTCGTCAACACGCGCGACGGCGTGCTCGTCCTGTCCGAGAACGCGGGAGCGCACGAGGAGCTCGGCGAGTGGGCGATCACCGTCAACCCCTTCGACGTGCTGGGCCAGGCCGAGGCGATGCACCGTGCCCTCACGCTGGACGCGGCGGAGCGCGCGCGCAGGGCGCGAGGCCTCGCGGCCCAGGTCAGGGCGAACGATCTCCATCGCTGGATCGAGGGGCTGCTCGCCGACCTGACACGCGTGGCGGCGTAACCTGTCGCGCATGGGCGCCGCTGCCACCGAGCTGCGTGTCGTGAACCCGGCGACGCTCGAACCGGTCGGGTCGATCGACGCGACCGATCCTCGCGCCGTCCAGGAGCTCGTGACCGAGGCCCTGCTCGCACAGCCGGCGTGGGGCGCCGCGCCGGTGCGCGAGCGTGTCGCCCTGCTGCGCCGGCTGCGGGCGGTGACGCTGGCGCGGGCGGGCGAGATCGCCGCGACCGTTCGGGCGGAGACCGGGAAGCCGCTCGTCGAGGCCTACACGAGCGAGCTGTACCCGGCACTGGACGCGCTCGCCTGGCTCGAGCGGCAGGCGCCGCGCATCCTGCGCCCGGAGCGGGTGCGCATGACGCAGCCGCACCTGTTGCACAAGCGCGCCTGGCTGCTCTACGAGCCGCTCGGTGTCGTCGGGCTGATCACCCCCTGGAACTTTCCGTTCGCGATCCCGCTCACGCAGGCCGCGTCGGCGCTCGCCGCGGGAAACGCCGTCGTCCTGAAGCCGTCCGAGCTGACGCCGCTCTCGGCGCAGCTGATCGCCGAGCTGCTCGCGGCCGCGGGCGCACCGCCCGCGCTGGTCCGTCTCGCGCCGGGCGACGGCGCCGTGGGCCGAGCGCTCGTCGAGGCGCGCGGCCTCGCGAAGGTCGTGTTCACGGGCTCAGCCGCGGCCGGCCGCGAGGTCGCAGCGGCGGCAGCCGCGCAGCTCGTGCCCGTGACCCTCGAGCTCGGCGGGAAGGACCCGATGATCGTCCTCGAGGACGCCGATCTCGCCCGGGCGGCGGCCGGCGCGGTGTGGGCGTCCTTCCTGAACTGCGGCCAGGTGTGCTCGGGGGTCGAGCGGATCTACGTCGAAGGGGCGCTGTACGAGCCGTTCCTCGAGGAGCTCGCGCGTCGCGTGTCCGACCTGCGGATCGGCGACGATCTCGGTCCGCTGATCTCGGAGACGCAGCGTGCGCGGGTGCAGGAGCTCGTCGCCGACGCGGTCGGCAACGGCGCCCGGGTGGTCGCCGGCGGCGGCGTGCCCGACCGGAGCGGCTGGTTCCACGAGCCCACGGTGCTCGCCGACGTCCCGGCGTCCGCGCGCGTCGAGCAGGAGGAGGCCTTCGGCCCGGTCGTGACCGTCGCGCGAGTCGGCGACGAGCGGGCGGCCGTCGCGGCGGCGAACGCCGGCGCCTACGGGCTCGGCGCCTCGGTGTGGACGCGCGACCCCGTTCGGGCCCGGCGCGTCGCCGCGCGCCTGCGCGCCGGCACCGTGTGGCACAACGATCACGCGTACTCGTACGGCGCCGCGCAGGCGTCGTGGGGCGGCCGCGGCCTCTCGGGCTACGGGCGCACGCACTCGCGGCACGGCCTGTACGACCTCTCGAGCGTGAAGTTCGTCGATCGCGACTCGGGCCGGCTGCCCGTGCCGTGGTGGTACCCGTACGACGACGCGGCCGCCGACGCGTTCCGCGGCGCGCTCTCGGTTCTCTACGGCGTCGGCGCGGCCGGCCGGGTGCGGGCGGCGTGGACGGAGCGCCGGTCACTGCTCGCTCTCGCTCGGAGGTATCGCGCGTGAGCGACCTCTCGCACGTGGACGAGTCGGGCGCCGTGCGCATGGTCGACGTCGGCGGGAAGCCGGAGGTCGAGCGCCGCGCCGTCGCGCGCGCGTTCGTGTCGACGTCGGCGGCCGAGCGGCTCCGCACGCTGCCGAAGGGCGACGCGCTCGTCACGGCGCAGCTCGCCGGGATCATGGCCGCCAAGCGGACCGCGGAGCTGATCCCGCTCTGCCATCCGCTGCCGCTCTCGCACGTCGACGTGAGCGTCGAGCTCGCCGAGGGCGGCGTCGAGATTCGCGCCGAGGCGGCGACGACCGCGCGCACCGGCGTCGAGATGGAGGCGCTCACCGCAGCCGCCATCGCGGCGTTGACCGTCTACGACATGGCGAAGTCCGTCGACAGGAGGATGTCGTTCTCGGTCGAGCTGCTCGCGAAGGAGAAAGGGGAGGCGTGAACGCGGCGGTCCTGACCGTGTCCGACCGCGTCTCGCGCGGCGAGGCCGCCGACACGAGCGGCGACGAGCTCGAGCAGAGCCTGCGCGCGGACGGCTACGAGGTCGACCGCCGGGTGGTCGCGGACGAGGCCGGTGAGATCGCCGCCGCGATCGAGGAGCTCGCCGCGGGCGCGCGACTCGTCCTGACCACCGGCGGCACCGGCGTCGCGCCGCGCGACGTCACGCCGGAGGCGACGCGCACGGTGCTGCAGCGCGAGATCCCGGGCATCGCCGAGGCCCTGCGTGCCGACTCGGCCGCGAAGACGCCGCACGGCTTCCTGACCCGGGGCACTGCAGGCGTCGTCGGCCGCACGCTGGTCGTCAACCTCCCGGGCTCGCCCGGCGGCTGCCGCGACGGCTACGCGCTGCTCCGGCCGGCGCTCCCGCACGCCCTCTCGCTCGTCGCAGGCGAGCCGACCGCGCACCGCCAGACGTAGGAGTGAAGGCAGTGCGCGTCGCCCGCCTCTACTACCGGCTCGTCAAGTTCGAGCACACGATCTTCGCATTGCCGTTCGCGTACGTCGGCGCGTTTCTCGCCGTCGGCGGCGTCCCGTCCGCGCACGACCTGCTGTGGATCACGATCGCGATGATCGGCGCCCGCTCCCTGGCGATGGCGCTCAACCGCCTGATCGACGCGCGGATCGACGCCGCCAACCCTCGCACCTCCGGGAGGGAGCTCCCGAGCGGTGCGCTCACCGGCCCCGCCGTGGTCGCCTTCTGCGCGGCGTCGCTGGCCGTCTATCTGGCCGCCGTCTTCGCGCTCGACCCGATCGTCCGTCCGCTCGCGCCGATTCCCGTCGCGGCGTTCGTCGTCTACCCGTATCTCAAGCGCTTCACCTGGCTCTGCCACCTCTGGCTGGGCGCGGTCGACGGTCTGGCCCCCGTCGGCGCCTGGGCTGCCGTTCGCGGCGAGCTGCCCTGGCAGGCGTGGGCACTCGGCGCGGCCGTCGGCGCGTGGGTCGCCGGCTTCGACCTCTTCTATGCGCTGTTCGACGTCGACGTCGACCAGGAGCAGGGCCTGCACTCGTGGGTGACGCGGTTCGGCGAGACGCGGACGTTCCAGGGGGCTCGGGCGCTCCACCTGTCGACGGTCGTGCTGCTGGTCGCGGTCGGGCTGGGGCTGCACCTCGGGCCGCTCTACTGGGTCGGCGTGGCGTTCGTCGGCGCGCTGCTCGGGTACGAGCATTCGCTCGTCCGGCCCGGCGACCTGCGGCGGCTCGACACGGCGTTCTTCACGATGAACGGCGTCATCTCGGTGGCCTTCTTCGCGTTCGTCCTGGCCGACGTGCTGTGATCGTCGGACTGCTGCACCCGGGTGAGATGGGCGCGGCGCTCGGCGACGCGCTGGTCGACGGCGGTCATGACGTGGTCTGGGCCTCCGACGGCCGCAGCGAGGCGACGCGGGCGCGCGCCCGGCGGTTCAGCGACGCGGGCGACGTGCGGACGCTCGCGCAGGAGAGCGAGCTGCTGCTCTCCGTCTGCCCGCCGCACGCGGCGGTCGAGGTGGCCGACTCGACACGGGGATTCGACGGGATCTACGTCGACGCCAACGCGATCTCGCCGGCGACGGCGCGCCGCGTCGCCGAGCTGCATCCGCGCTTCGTCGACGGCGGCGTCGTCGGCTCGCCACCCCGCAGCAGCGGGACGACCCGTCTCTTCCTCACCGGCGACGAAGCCCCGCTGATCGCCGCGCTCTTCGAGGGCGGAGTGGTCGCGACGCGTCTCGTTCCGGATGCGTCGGCCGTGAAGATGGTCTACGCGGCGTGGTCGAAAGGCACGGCGGCGATGCTGCTCGCGATCCGCGACGTCGCGCGGGCGAACGGCGTCTGGGACGACCTGCAGGCGGAGTGGCGCGAGTCGGCGCCCGAGCTTCCCGAACGGCTCGCCGCGGCCGAGCGCTCGGCGGCGGCGAAAGGGTGGCGGTGGATCGGCGAGATGGAGGAGATCGCCGACACGTTCGCCGCCGCGGGCGCACCCGACGGTTTTCACCGCGCGGCCGCAGAGGTGTACCGATCGTGATCCGCGGCCGCGGGCTCGCGATGCGCTACGGCGACCGGCGGGTGTTCGCCGGCGTCGACGTCGACCTCGACGACGGCGGCTTCCTGCTCGTCACCGGCCGGAACGGGTCCGGGAAGACGACCCTGCTCAGGCTCCTCGCCGGGCTCGCCGCGCCGAGCGCGGGCACGCTCGAGCTGCCGCCGCGCCGCGAGGTCGGCTACCTCGCGCACGAGCCGCTCGTCTACCGCGAGCTGACGCCGCTCGAGAACCTCAACCTGTTCGCGCGCCTCTACCGGATCCCGGAGCGAGGAGAGCACGTCGGGATGCTGCTCGAGCGGTTCGGGCTCTGGGGCGTGCGCCACCTGCGCGTCTCGACATTCTCGCGCGGCATGCAGCAGCGTCTCGGCTTGTGCCGCGTGCTGCTGCACGCCCCCCGCGTGCTGCTGCTCGACGAGCCGTTCAACGCGCTCGACGACGACGGTGTCGCCCTGCTCGACGCGCTGCTCGCCGAGCGCAGCTGCGCCTACGTGGTCGCCACGCACGAGCCGGAGCGCGTCGCCGGGCTCGCGACTGCACGACTGGCGTTCTCGTGACCGCCTACGCCCGCGACGTCGGCGCGCTGCTGCGCAAGGACCTCCTGCTCGAGCTGCGCGCGAAGGAGACGCTCCCCTCGATGCTCCTCTTCGTGATCGCGACGTTGACGATCTTCCACTTCGCGCTGCCGCGCGGGACCGGCGACTCCGCGTCGCTGGGGCTGCTCTGGTCGGCGCTGGTGCTGACCGCGCTGCTCGGCCTGACGCGTGCGTTCGTCGCCGAGCGGGAGCAGGGGATGTTCGACGCCCTCGTCCTCGCGCCGTGCGACCGCAGCGCGATCTGGCTCGCGAAGGCGCTCTCGGTGCTCGCGTTCCTCGCCTGCGCCGAGCTCGTCGCGCTGCCGGCCTTCTCGATCTTCTTCTCGGGGGTCGGCGCGCGGACTGTCGCGGCGGTCGCGCTCGCCGATCTCGGCATCTGCGCGGTCGGGACGCTCTTCGGCGCGATGGCCGTCGCGGGCCGCGCACGCGAGCTGCTGCTGCCGCTGCTCTTCCTGCCGGCGGCAGTCCCGATCGTCGTCGGCGGCGTCGGCGGCTACCTCTGGTTCCTGGCGCTCTACGACGTGCTCTTCGCCGTGCTGGCCTGGGCCACGTTCGAGTACGTCGTCGTCGAGGTCTGAGCCTCCGGCGCGGTCTACGATGGCTCCCGTGAGAGCGCTCTCCACGAGGCTCCCGCTGGTCGCGGGCGCCTGCACGCTCCTGTTGGCCGCTGCCGTCGCGCTGGCGTTCTTCTACGCGCCGACGGACGCCAACCAGGGGCTCTCGCAGCGGATCTTCTACTTCCACGTCCCGCTCGCCCTCACGTCGTACGCCTGCTTCGGCTGGGGGGCCTGGAAGGCGCTCCGCCACCTCTGGAAGCGGGAGTCGCAGGCCGACCTCGAGAGCTACGTCGCGATCCACCAGGGCGTGATCTTCGGAGCGCTCACGCTCGCGACCGGCTCGATCTGGGCACGCATCTCCTGGGGCGTCTGGTGGTCCTGGGGCGAGGACCAGCTCGTGCTCTTCCTCGTCCTGTTTCTCTTCTACTGCGCCTACTTCATGCTCCGCTACTCGGTCGAGCCGGGTCCCGCGCGCGCGAACATGTGCGCGGTGTACGCGCTGTTCGGCGTCGTGCTGATCCCGGTCTCGTTCCTCGCGATCCGGCTCTCGCACAACTTCATCCATCCGGTCGTCTTCACGTCGCACGGCCCGCAGATGACCGACTCGCAGTTCTTCACCTTCTGCGTGTGCCTGGCGGCGATGCTCGGGCTCTTCGCGACGCTGTACTCGATCGAGCTCGCCGGCAAGCGGCTGGACGCCTCGCTGCGCGAGCTGCGGGAGCTGCTCGCGTGAGCCGTAGGCTGGACGGAGGCTCACCAGGAGCGCAGGTGTCGGCTTGGCCGGCGTCGGAGCGGGGACAATGACGCCGTCCGAGAAGTACACGGCCGCCGCCTACCTGGTCGTGTTCGTCGCGGTGCTCGCGTACGTCGTGATCATCGCGTCCAAGCTGCAGCGGCTACAGCGCGAGGTGGCGCGCCTGGTCGAGCTCGCGAGACAACCGCAGACCGGCCGTAGGCTCGACGGAGGCCCGCCCGGGGCGGAGGCGCCGGCCTGGACGGCGCCGGAGCGGGAAAATGGTTGAGGCGCTGTTCTGGCCGGCGCTGATCGGCTACGGCGAGGCAGCCCTCGCCTACGCCTCCGTGCGGACCTCGCGGCTCGCGACGTGGGGAGTGCGGCTCGGCTGGATCGCGCAGACGGCGCTGCTCGCCGTGCAGGCCGGCCGGTCGGACGGCTTCCCGTGGTCGAGCTTCGCCGGCTCGCTCAACCTGTTCGTCTGGTTCGTCGTGGGCGCGTACCTGATCTGGGGCTGCCGCCCGCGCTTCCGGCTCCTCGGGCTCGCCGTGATGCCGCCGGCCGCGCTGCTCTTCGTCGCCGCACGCCTGGGCGGCGGCATCGCGAGCGGCGGCAAGTCGCACTACTCGAACCTGTTCCTCGTGCTCCACGTCGGCCTGGTGCTCGCAGCCTTCGCCGGCTTCACGCTCGCCGCGGCGCTGTCCGGCCTCTATCTCTGGGAACAGGGGCGGTTGAAGCGGCGCGCCTCCGACATCCTGCGTCTTCGCGTGCCGCCGTTGCAGTCGCTCGAGCGGTTGACGCGGCAGACGATCGCCGTGTCGCTGCCGCTGCTCACGCTCGGGCTGGTCGCCGGCTTCGTGCGGTTGCGCCAGCAGGGCGGCTCGACCGACGCGCTCGAGTGGCTGACGGTCGCGACGTGGGCCGTCTACGGCGGGTTCCTCGTCCTGCGGCCGTCGGGATCGCGCGCGGCGTATCTCGCACTCGGCGGGTTCGCGCTGGTCGTCGTCGCGCGCCTCGCTCTTGCAGGGGGTCACTTCGCATGACGCTGACGCTGGTCGGGCTGTCGCACCACGTCGCGCCGGTCGAGCTGCGCGAGCGCGTTGCGCTCGACTCCGACGCCGCTGCGACGTTCGCACGATCGCTCGGCGAGGCCGTCTGTCTCTCGACCTGTAACCGGACCGAGGTGTACCTCGGCGGCGACCAGGAGGAGGAAGCCGCGCTCGCGCTGTCGCAGCTCGCCGGCGAGTCGCTCGACGGGGTGCTGTACCGGCTGCACGACGACGAGGCTGCGCTGCACCTCTTCCGGGTCGCGGCCGGGCTCGACTCGCTCGTGCCCGGTGAGGGCGAGATCCTCGGCCAGGTGCGCTCTGCCTTCGAGGCCGTCGAGCCCGGGCCGCTCCTCGACCGCGTCTTCCGCCAGGCGCTCGCGCTCGGAAAGCGCGTCCGCAGCGAGACGGCGATCGGCGAGAGCCCGGCGTCCGTGTCGTCGGCAGCCGCCGCCCTGGCCGCGCAGGTCTTCGGCGACCTGGCAGGACGCCGGGTGCTGCTGATCGGCGCCGGCCGCATCGGCGAGCTCGCCGCGTCGAACCTCGCGTCACGGGGTGCGACGATCGCGTACGTCGCGAACCGCTCGGAGCAGGCGGCGCTCGGGCTGGCCGCGCGCTTCGGCGGGCGGGCGGCGTCGCTCGACGCGCTCGGCGAGGCGCTCGGGGACGTCGACGTCGTCGTCTCGTCGACGAGCGCCCCGGAGCTGGTCGTGCACGCCGCCGACCTCCCCGAGCGCCGTCACCGCCCACTCTTCTTCATCGACATCGCGGTGCCGCGCGACCTCGATCCCGCGCTCGCGAAGCTGGACGGCTGCTTCCTGTACGACATCGACGACCTCGAAGCGGTCGTCGCCGAGACGCTGGCAGGCCGTCGTGCCGAGGCGGAGCGCGCGGGCGAGCTGGCCGCCGAGGAGGTCGAGCGGTTCCGGTCGTGGCAGGCGTCGCTCGACGTCGTCCCCGCGATCGCGTCGCTTCGCGCGAGGGCGGAGGAGATCCGGACGGCCGAGCTCGCCAAGCTCGCCGGCCGCGTGACCGACGACGAGCGGGCCAAGCTCGAATCGGTCACGGCGCAGATTCTGAACAAGCTGCTGCACCTGCCGACGGTGCGCATGAAGGAGGCGGCCGTGAGCGCCGACGGCGCCGTGTACGCGAACGCGGTTCGCCACCTGTTCGGGCTGGAGGACGAGCCGCGGTGAACGACGAGGAGCCGCGCCGCATCGAGCGGCCGCTTCCGGTCGTGGCGCCGTCGGCGTTCCTGCGCGTACGGCGCGGCCCGCTCGCCTGCGGCCGCAGCACGAGAGCGTCGAGGTCGACCTGTGCTCGTCCGCGTCGGGTCTCGCGGCTCTAGGCTCGCGCTCACGCAGGCCGAGCAGGCGGCGAGCCTGTTGCGCGGGCCGGGCGTGGACGTGGTGCTCGTGCCGATCACGACGGCCGGCGACCGCGACCGCAGCAAGCCGTTCGGCGAGATCGGCGCGCGCGGCGTCTTCGTCAAGGAGCTCGAGGAGGCGCTGCTCGCCGGCCGCATCGACGTCGCCGTGCACTCGGCGAAGGACATGACGTCCACCGACGTCGAGGGGCTCGTCGTGGGTGCGTACCTCGAGCGCGACGACCCGCGTGACGCGCTGGTCGGCGCGGACGCCGTCCGTCCGGGCATGCGGATCGGCACGGCGTCGGCGCGACGGCGTGCCCAGCTGCTCGCCGCCGAGCCGACGGTGTCGGTCGAGCCGCTTCGCGGCAACGTCGACACGCGTCTACGCAAGCTGCGCGAGCGCGGCCTCGACGCGATCGTGCTCGCGGCGTGCGGTCTCGACCGCCTCGGCCTCTCGGCCGAGATCGGCGCGCGGCTCGACCCGGAGCAGATGCTGCCCGAGGCGGCGCAGGGCGCGCTCGCGCTGCAGGTGCGCGCCGGCGAGGAGTCGCTCGTCGAGGCTGCCGACCACGCGGAGACACGCCGTCGCGTGGAGCCGGAGCGCGCCTGCGTCGCGGCGATCGGCGCGGGCTGTCTGGCGCCGGTCGCGGCGCATCACGACGGCAGCATCCTGCACGCCCTCGTCGCCGGCGAGGACGGCGAGTGGCTCGAGCGCCGGACGGGCACGGACCCGCTCGCGCTCGCCGACCTGCTCCTGCAGCTCACCGCCGGCCGATGAGGGTGCTCGTCACGCGGGCTCGCGCCCAGGCCGGTCCGCTCGTCGCGGAGTTGCGTGGGCTGGCGGTCGACGTCGTCGAGTGCCCGCTGATCGAGATCGAGCGTGTCTCCGACGAGCCGGTCGACGGCGCCGGCTACGACTGGCTGATCGTCACGAGCCCGAACGGCGCCGAGGAGCTGGCCCGGCGCGGCCGCAACCTGCCGCGGCTCGCCGCGGTCGGCCCCGGGACGGCCGACGCGCTCCGCCGCCACGGGCTCGAGCCGGCGTTCGCACCGGTGGTCTCCTCGCAGGACGGGCTGCTCGCGGAGCTGCCCAGGCCGGCCGGGCGCGTCCTGTTCGCGGCGGCCGAGGGGGCGCGCCCCGGCCCGGTCGAGCAGCTCGGGGCCGACTTCGTCCCGCTCTACCGGACGCGGCTGCTGCGGCCGCGCCTGCCCGACGCCGACGTCGTCCTGCTCGCCTCCGGCTCGGCTGCGCGTGCGTACGCGGAGGCAGGCGGGGGCGCGCCCGCGGTCACGATCGGGCCGGAGACGTCCCGGGCCGCCCGGGCGGCCGGCCTCGAGGTCGTGCGCGAAGCGGCGACCCACGATCTCGCTGGGCTCGTCGCCTGCGTCCGCGATCTGATGGAGTCCGCCTGACGAGCGCATGAGGACGATCACCTTCCTCACCGACTTCGGCCTGCAGGACGACTTCGTCGGCACGTGTCACGGCGTGATCGCGACGATCGCGCCCGACACGCGCGTGATCGACCTGACCCACGGGATCGAGCCGCAGGCGGTGCTGCAGGGCGCGCTCGTCCTGCGCAACGCGATCCCGCACACGCCGGTCGGCGTCCATCTCGCCGTCGTCGACCCGGACGTGGGCGGCAATCGGCGTGCCGTCGCCGTCGCGACGAAGGGAGGCCGCGTCTTCGTCGGCCCCGACAACGGCCTCCTGTCGCTCGCCTCGGACGAGCTCGGGATCGAGGCCGTCCACGAGCTGACCGACCCGCGCTACCGGCTCGAGGAGGTGTCGCGCACCTTCCACGCGCGGGACATCTTCGCGCCGGCGGCCGCGCACCTCGCCGCGGGCCTCGAGATCGGCGAGCTCGGGCCGCCGATCGACCCGGCGACGCTCGTGCGGCTCGAGCTCCCGCGCCCGGAGCTCGGTCGCACCCAGGTTCGCGCCACCGTGCTGATCGTCGACCGGTTCGGCAATATCGCGACGAACGTCGGCCGGACCGAGATCGACGCGCTCGAGCTCGCGGAGGGCGACCGTGTCGAGGTGCGCCTCCAGCTGGACCGGTACTTCGCACTCGTCGCCGGGACCTTCGCGGATGCGGCGCCGGGCGAGTTGATCCTCTACGAGGATTCCTACGGCCTGATGACGCTCGCGATCAGCCAGGGCAACGCCGCCAGGCTGACGGGCGTCGCTTCGGGCGACGAGATCCGGATCGCGAAGACGTGATCGACCTGCGGCTGCGGCAGCGGTTCGCCCGGCTCGTGACGCGCCTCGTCACCGCACGGCCAGGCTTGTGGCGGCTGCTGCGGCGTCCGTTCGTCTGGACGTTCGACTCGATCGCGTCCGAGTGGGACGAGAAGCGGGTCACGCCGCAGCATCTCGCACCGCTCGAGGCGGTGCTCGCCGCGGTTCCGGGCGAGCCGGCACGTGCGCTCGACGTCGGCACGGGGACGGGCGCCGGTGCGCGGGCGATCGCCGCGCGGTTCGTGACCGTCGAGGTGCTCGGGGTCGACGCCTCCGGCCCGATGATCGCCGACGCGCGCGCCCGTTCGATCAGCGAGCGCGAGCGCTACGAGGTCGCCGACGCGACGGCGCTTCCGTACGCGGACGGCTTCTTCGACCTCGTCGCCCAGCTGAACATGATCCCGTTCTTCGACGAGCTGGCGCGCGTGACCGCGCCCGGCGGGCACGTCGCGGTCGCGTTCTCGCGCGGCGCCGAGACGCCGATCTGGGTCCCGCTCGAGCGCGTGCGGGCCGAGCTCGAGCGGCGCGGCTTCACGCACGTTGCGAACTTCTCGGCCGGCGCCGGCCTGGCGCTGCTTGCTCGCCGTGAGCCTGCGTCCTAGGCTTCGGCTACAGGGACGTTCGCGACGCGGTAGCACCGGTCCGGACGTCTCTTTTTTGCGCACGATTCCGGTGTGCGCTGCGGTCGCCCTCGTCCTGGCCGGCGGCGGCGCCCGCGGTGCGGCCCGCTCCCCGTGTGCGGCGCCCGCGGCGACGGCCGCCTACGCGCGCTCGGTGCATGCGGCGCTCGCGGCTCATCGCGACGTCTGGGGCCGGCAACTCCTCCTGGCGCCCGGCGGGCCGACCTACGATCGTGCCAAGGCGGTGCTGGCGCCGCTGCTCTACGCGACCGGCCGGGGCGGCGCGAAGCTGACCGACTCCGGCGTGTACTACCTCCCGTTCGCGTATCCGTTCAACGTCAACGGTGGACGCCTCTTCGCGCTGCACGTCGCGGACGGCAGCGAGATCATCCAGCGGCGCGTCGGCGGCGCGAGCGTCACGGTCGGGGTCGGGCCGGGCGGCGACGAGCGGTACGGATCCTGTCTCGAGCGGCTCGGGGCGGCGACGCTCGCCGACGGCTACCTGCCGATTCTCGACACGACCTACACGGATGCGGCGGGCGCCCAGTACGCGCAGGAGTCGTTCGTGGGCCGCGTCTTCGGCACGATCTCGCTGAGCTTCGTACACGTGCACGTCGACGCCACGGCCGCGACGCAGGACGTCGCCGTCAAGCTGACCGCCCTGCCCGGCGGCGGCCTCGTCGCCAAGGGCGACCAGTTGCTCGCCCACCGGTCGACGCGCCTCGTCTGGAGTGGGGAGGCCAGTGTCGACGGGTCGAGCGTCAGCTTCGACGTGCCCGCGGGAACCGAGTCGGACGTCTACGCGGCGGTTCCGAGTGGGCCCAACGACGGCCGGCCGCTGCGGGTCGACGAGCGCGCGTACGCGGCCGCGCGCTCCGGGGTCGCGAACTACTGGCTCGCCCGGCTCGACGACGGCACCGTGTTCGACGTTCCCGACGAGCACGTGCAGTCCGCCGAACAGGCGCTGCTCGTCCAGCAGCTGCTGCTGACCTGGCGCTACAGCGCCGGGAACCCGTACGAGGAGCTGTCGTTCGCCGAGGCGGCGGACGTGGCTCGTGTGATGGCCGCGTACGGGCACCCCGACGTCGCGCAGACCGTGCTGCGGCTCGCGCTGCGACGGTTGCCGGCACGGTTCACGAACTGGCGCGCGGGCGCGCTGCTCGTCGCGCACGCCGATCTCTACCGGCTCGCGCGGAACCGGCAGTTCCTCGCTGCGGAGACGCCGCGACTCGCGCAGCTCGTCCACGCGATCGGCCACCAGCTCGACGAGAGCCGCGCCAACCTGCTCGCCCGCGAGCCGTTCTCGTCCGACATCGGCCGCGAGGTGTACGCGCTGCACGGGCAGGCCGTCGTCTGGCAGGGGCTCGCGGCGCTCGGGCGCGTCTGGTCGGTGACCGGCCACCCCGAGCTCGCGCGCACGAGCCTCACGCTGGCCGCTCGTCTCCGTGCGGGGCTCGACGAGGCCGTGGCGCGCTCGGCGCGCCGCGCCGCCGACGGCTCGCTGTTCGTGCCGGCTGCGCTGCTCGCCGGCGAACGGCCCTACCCGAGCCTCGCGCTCTCCCGGCGCGGGACGTACTGGAACCTGGTGATGCCGTACGCGCTCGCGTCGGGGCTGTTCCCGCCGCACGGCCCGGTCGCGCGGGGCGTGCTGCACTATCTGCTCGGGCACGGCGGCCGGCTGCTCGGGCTCGTTCGGGCCGGCGCGACGCGGCTCTACGGCCAGTATCCGCCGGCGCCGACGTCCGGGATCGACCAGGTGTACGGTGTCAACGTCGACCGGTTCCTCGCCGACGCCGACCAGCCGGACCAGCTCGTCCTCTCGCTCTACGGGATGCTCGGCGCCTCGATGACGCCGGACACGTTCGTGTCCGGCGAGAGCGCGAGCGTGAGCCCGCTGCACGGACGCCTCTACCGCACGATGTACCAGCCGCCGAACGGCGGTGCGAACGCCGCGTTCCTCGAGAACCTCCGGTTGCTGCTCGTCCACGAGACACGCGACCAAAGCGGCGCTCCGGTCGGGCTCGAGCTCGCCTTCTCGACGCCGCGACCGTGGCTCGCCGACGGACAGACGATCAACGTGCAGGACGCGCCGACGAGCTTCGGCCCCGTGTCGTACTCGCTCTCGCGCCAGGGCGCGGTGCTGCAGGGCAGCATCGACCCGCCCGCGCGTCCCGCGCCGGCGTCGCTCGAGCTGCGCCTGCGGCTGCCGGCCGGGGAGCACCTCGCCGCCGTCCGCATCAACGGCGTGCCCGCGCGCGTCGACCGGCGGAGCGACACGCTCGATCTGACCGGGTTGCGCGGGCACCTCGACCTGGAGGCGATCGTCAAGTGAGCTACGCTGCAGTCCCTCCGGGCGAGGTAGCTCAGTTGGTAGAGCACACGGCTGAAAACCGTGGTGTCGCCGGTTCAAGTCCGGCCCTCGCCACTCGATGAGTGTCACCGAGGTCGCCGGGCGGTCGCGGATCGCCGACGCCGGCCTCGCGCCGGAGGGCGAGCGGCGGATCGCGTGGGCATGGCAGCACATGCCGGTGCTCGAGCGGCTCGGGCGGACGCAGCTCGGCGACGGCTCGCTGCGCGGCCGCCGGGTCGCGGTCGTCGTGCACCTCGAGGCGAAGACCGCCTGCCTCGTGCTCGCGCTCGCCGAGGCGGGCGCACATGTCGTCGCCGCCGGTTCGAACGCGCTCTCGACTCAGGACGCGGTGTGTGCGGCCCTCGTCGCGCGCGGCATCGAGGTGCACGCACGGCACGGGGTGTCCCCCGAGGAGTTCACCGCCGACCTGATCGCGGTCGCCGAGACGTCCCCGGAGCTGGTGATCGACGACGGCCTCGAGCTGACCCGCCGCACCGAGCAGCACCGCCCCGAGGCGTACGAACGGCTCGCCGGCGTCAGCGAGGAGACGACGACGGGCGTCGCGCGGCTCCGCGCGCTGGAGGCGGCCGGGCGGCTGCCGTTCCCGGCGGTCGCCGCCAACGACGCGCGCTGCAAGCACCTCTTCGACAACCCGTACGGCACCGGACAGACGACGCTCACCGCCCTGCTCGCGCTCACGAACGTGCTCGCGGCCGGACGCGAGTTCTGCATCGTCGGTTACGGCCACGTCGGTCGCGGCCTCGCGCGGGCTGCGGACGGCCTGGGCGGCCGCGTCACCGTCGTCGAGGTCGATCCGGTGCGCGCGCTCGTCGCCCACATGGACGGGTACCGGGTCGCGCCGCTCCCGCGTGCGCTCCCGGACGCGGACGTCGTGCTCACGGCCACCGGCCTCGTCGACGCGGTCCCCGCCGACGCCGTCCCGCTGCTCAAGGACGGCGTGCTGCTCGCGAACGCCGGCCATTCGGACCGTGAGATCGACGTCGCTGCGATCGCCGCTCGAGCCGACGGCGCCGACACGCCCCGCGACGGGGTTGCGACCTATCGCCTCGGGGCCCGTAAGGTGCACGTCCTCGTGGACGGTGCGCTCGTCAACATCGCAGGCCTCGACGGCAACCCGATCGAGATCATGGACCTGTCGTTCTCGGTGCAGGCCCTGTCGGTGCGCGAGCTCGCCGCCGGGCGGTTCCCGCCCGGGCTCAACCGGTTCCCCGACGAGCTCGACGAGCTGATCGCGCGCACCAAGCTGGCGACGCTCGGCATCGAGCTGGACGCGCTCACCGACGCGCAGCGTCACGCGCGAGAGGGGTGGCGCGTCGAATGACCGCGACGGTCGCGGTGATCGGTGCGGGGCTCGACCTCGGCGCCGGCCGGCGCGGCGTCGACATGGGCCCCTCGGCCATCCGCTACGCCGGGCTCTCCGCGCGGCTCGCCGAGATGGGCTGCGACGTCGAGGATTCCGGCGACATCCCGTCGCCGGTTCCGGAGGCGACCGAGGCGGGCGAGGGAAACGCGCACTACCTCGGCGCGATCCTGATGGCGTGCGGGCTCGTCGCGGAGCGTGTCGCCGGCGCGGTGTCGCGGGACGTCCTCCCGCTCGTGCTCGGCGGCGACCACTCGATCGCGATGGGCACGCTCGGCGGGATGGCGGCGGCGCGGGGCGCGGGCGGGGTCCTCTGGATCGACGCGCACGGCGACCTGAACCGGCCGCACACCTCGCCGACGGGCAACGTGCACGGGATGCCGCTCGCCGCGGCGCTCGGCGTCGGGGGCGAGATGTTCGCGGCGGCGTCGTACCCGACGCCGTCGGTCACCAAGGCGGCGCTCTTCGGGATCCGCTCGCTCGACCCGGGCGAACGCGCACTGATTCGCGAGCTCGGGCTGCGCGTCTTCACGATGAAGGAGCTCGACGAGCGCGGTGTCCAGGTGTGCATGGGCGAGGCGCTCGACTATCTGCGCGGCTCGGCGTTCGTCCACGTCAGCCTGGACCTGGACGCCGTCGACCCGATGTTCGCCCCGGGCGTGGGCACGCCGGTGCGAGGTGGCCTGTCCTATCGCGAAGCGCACCTCGCGCTCGAGCTGGTCTCCGAGTCGGACCTCGCGGACTCCCTCGACGTCGTCGAGGTCAACCCGATTCTCGATCGCGAGAACGAGACGGGCGCGCTCGCCGTCGAGCTCGTCGCGAGCGCGCTCGGCGCGCGAATCCTCTAGTCCGTCGCGTCCGTCGGTCCCGCGTCGGCCGAGCGCTCGACGGGCTGCTCGGCGCCGTGGCCGGACGGCTCGTAGTAGACGCGGTCGCGCAGTCGCTCCGGGAGACAGTCGAACGCGAAGCCGCCGGGATCGTCGTGCGGGTACCGGTAGCCCACGCCGCGGCCGAGCCGCTTCGCCCCCGCGTAGCTGCCCGACCTGAGCTCCGCCGGGGGCGTGAGCAGGCCGTGCTCGCGGACATCCGCGACCGCCCGGCCGAGCGCGACCGTGGAGGCGTTCGACTTGGGCGCGCGTGCGAGGTAGACGGCGGCCTGCGCCAGCGAGTGACGAGCCTCCGGGAGGCCGACGTGCTCGACGGCGCCGGCGGCGGCGACCGCGACCAGCAGCGCCTGGGGATCGGCGTTGCCGATGTCCTCGGACGCGAGCACGATCATCCTCCGGGCGAGGAAGCGGGCGTCCTCGCCACCCTCGAGCATCGCCGCCAGGTAGTAGACCGACGCCTGCACGTCGCCGGCGCGCGTCGACTTGATCCAGGCCGAGATCAGGTCGTAGTGGGCGTCGCCGGCCTTGTCGTAGAGCAGCGGCCGTTTGCGGGCCGCGTCGTCGACGTGGGCGGGCGCGAGCGCCGCGCCCTCCGCCTGCGCCGTCTCGGCCGCCAGCTCGAGGATCCCGAGCGCCGAGCGCGCGTCGCCGCCGGCCCGCCGTGCGATCAGCTCGCGCACCTCGTCGTCCAGCTCCACGGCCAGGTCCGCCGCGCCGCGGTCGACGACGCGCCCGACGTCCTGCTCGGAGAGTGGCTCGAGCTCGTACAGCTGCAGCCGCGACAGGAGCGCCGAGTTCACCTCGAAGTACGGGTTCTCGGTGGTCGCTCCGATCAGCGTCAGGAGCCCGCTCTCGACGCCGGGCAGGAGGGCGTCCTGTTGCGCCTTGTTGAAGCGGTGGATCTCGTCGAGGAACAGGATCGTGCGCTTGCCGCTCGCGCCGAGCCGCTCGCGCGCCCGGGCGAGCACGTCGCGGACCTGCGCGACGGTCGCCGAGACGGCCGACAGCTCCTCGAACTCGGCGCCGGTCGTGGCGGCCACGATGCGGGCCAGGGTCGTCTTCCCGGAGCCGGGCGGCCCGAACAGCACGAGCGACGGCACCCGGTCCCCGGCGATCGCGAGCCGGAGCGCGCGGCCCTTGCCGACCACGTGCTCCTGGCCGACGAACTCGTCGAGCGTCGCCGGCCGGAGCCGCTGGGCGAGCGGCGCGGTCGCGCCGAGCCGCCGCGACGCCGCCTCCGAGAAGAGGTCACCCACGCCGAAAGTATGCTCTGGAAGCGCGCGTGGGCGAGCTGTGGGGCATCGGTGCGTACGAGCGGCTGGTTGCCCGGCTCACGCCGGTGCACGAGCGCCTGGTCGAGCAGCTCGGCCTCCGACCCGGCGAGCGGGTGCTCGACCTGGCGACGGGGACGGGCGCGGTCGCGATCCGCGCCGCCCGGGCCGGCGCGGCCGTGACGAGCCTCGACCTCGCCGAGCCGATGCTCGCGAAGGCGCGCGCCGCTGCGGACGAAGCCCGCGTCGGCGTCCAGTTCGACCTCGGCGACGTCGAGCACCTGCCGTACGACGACTCCTCGTTCGACGTCGTCGCCTCCGCCTTCGGGTTCGTGTTCGCTCCCGATCACGCGAACGTCGCCGACGAGCTGCGACGGGTGACGCGCCGCGGCGGCCGGATCGGCTTCACGGCCTGGAAGCCGAACCCGAAGCTGAACGAGCTCTATCGCCGCTTCACGCACGAGCCGCTCGAGGGCCGCGAGGCCTACGAGTGGGGGCGTGAGGACCACGTCGAGGACATGCTCGCAGAGCAGTTCGAGCTCGAGTTCGAGGACGGCACGCTGTGGCTGGAGGCCGACAGCGGCGAGGAGGTGTGGGAGCTCTTCTCGACGTCGGCGCCGCCGGTGATGGCGCTGATCAGGCGGCTCGAGCCCGGGCGCGTGGAGGAGTTCCACCGGGCCTTGGTCGACCTCTACGAGGGCTACCGCGCGCCGGAAGGCGAGATCAGGGCCCCGCGCCGCTACCTGCTCGTGCTCGGCACGCGACGTTGAGCAGAGGCCTGCTGTGAGACTCAGGCACCTGCGGCTGGTGCGCCAGACACGGCGCGGCCCGGCCCCGTCGGGCTAGCCCGTAGTAGCCGCTACGAACAGCGCCCGCCGTGGCCGATCCGCTTGGTCTGACGCATCCCCGCAGGCACCCCGCCTCACATCAGACCTCTCGAAACCGCTTCAATTCCGGCAGATGGACGAGAAGCTCAGGCTCGGTGGGATGGCGCTCGGGAACGGCGTGCTCGTGCACGGCCCCCGGGCGTGGGCCTGCGCCGTGCGCACGAACGCCGGCGAGCTGAAGGTCGTCGCCCGCCGCAAGCGCTTCACCGCAGCGAGCGTCCGCTCGCCGTTCCTGCGCGGGCCGGCCAGGATCGCCGAGGTCTTCGCGCTCCTGCCGCAGGTGAAGCGCGAGCTGCCCGAGGCGGCGCTGCCGATGGAGCGGCCGCGCGTGCTCGCGTCCATGGTCGGGAGCGCCGCGGCACTGCAGCTGCTGAAGCACGCCCGGCTCCGGCCGGCCGTCCGCGAGCTGGCGTCCGGCATCCTCTCGCTCGCGCCCGCGGTCTTCGCGCTGCGCGGCGGCGAGCTGGCGGCCTACCACGGCGCCGAGCACATCTCGATCGGCGCCTACGAGCACGGCGAGGAGCGGCCGAAGGAGCACGAACGGTGCGGCTCGCATCTCGTCGGCCCACTCGTGCTCGCGACGGCGGCCGGCAACCTCGCGGTCGAGCGGGCGCCGGCGTCGGTCCGGCCGGCCGCCCGCGCCGCAGCGACGCTCGGTGCGCTCGCGGCGTCGGTCGAGACGTTCGGCTGGATGACGCGGAACCCCGAGCACAGGCTCGCCCGGGCCCTCGCCTGGCCCGGCCACGAGCTGCAGCACCGGCTGGGCACGCGCGAGCCGACCGAGGCGCAGCTGGAGGTCGCCGAGGCGGCGCTCCGTGCCTGCCTCGAGCTGGAGACCTCGTGATCGCGACCCGCACGCGGCTCGACCCGGGCGTGTTCGACCTGCCCGTCGAGAAGATGCGCGCCGGCTGGTACACGGATGCGTACTTCAACCACACGCGCGCGGCACTCCTGCAGGACGGACGCCATCCGCACGTGCTGATGCAGGTGTTCCAGAAGCGCGAGGCCTACCTCGGCGGCATGGACGAGGCGATCGCGATCCTCAAGCTCTGCGCCGACGAGTTCGAGGCGCTCGAGGTCCACGCGCTGTACGACGGAGAGCGGATCGAGCCGTACGAGACCGTGCTGACGATTGCCGGGGACTACACGTCCTTCGCGCATCTCGAGACCGTCTACCTCGGAACGCTCGCGCGGCGCACGCTGATCACCACCAACGTCGTGCACGTCCTCGAGGCGACGAACGGCAAGCCGCTCATCTTCATGCCGGCCCGGCACGACCACCATCGCGTGCAGACCGGCGACGGCTACGCGGCGTACGTCGCCGGCCTCGTCGCCGGCGCGCCGATCGGCGTCACGACGGACGAGCAGGCGTCCTGGTGGGGCGGCCGCGGGCTGGGGACGGTGCCGCACGCGCTGATCGCCGCCTACGGCGGCGACACCGTGCGCGCGGCGACCCACTTCGCGGACTGGGCGCCGGACGACATGAACGTCACCGTGCTCGTCGACTTCGAGAACGACTCGGTGCGAACGGCGCTCGACGTCGCAGGGGCGCTCGGCCCGCGTCTCTGGGGAGTGCGGCTCGACACGGCCGAGTCGCTGGTCGACCGCTCGCTCTGGGAGGAGCTCGGCGACTTTCGCCCGACCGGCGTCAACCCGCGACTCGTCTGGAAGGTCCGCGACGCACTCGACTCGGCCGGCTTCCCGCAGGTGAAGATCGTCGTCTCGGGCGGCTTCACGCTCGAGAAGATCCGCGAGTTCGAGGCCGCGGCCGTGCCGGTCGACGCGTACGGCGTCGGCTCGTCCCTGATTCGCGGTTCCAACGACTTCACGGCGGACATCGTCACGGTCGACCGGCGTCCGGTCGCGAAGGTCGGCCGGCGCCTGCGGCCGAACCCGCGGCTGGAGCGCGTCGAGTGAGGCGCGTCCTCTGGGACGTCGACACGCAGGTCGACTTCGTCCGCGCCGACGGGAAGCTCGCCGTCCCCGGCGCCGAAGACGCCGTGCCGGCGATGGCGCGGCTCGTGGCGGCGGCGCGGTCGGCCGGGGTTCCGCACGTCGCGTCCGCCGACGACCACGAGCTCACCGACGGCGAGATCTCCGAACAGCCCGACTACCGCGAGACCTACCCGCCGCACTGCCTACGCGGGACGCCCGGCGCCGAGAAGGTGCCCGAGACGCGGCAGGTGGACCCGGTGCCGCTCGCGCTGACGCCGGTTCCCGCCCGCTTCCTCGAGGGCCGCGAGTTCCTCCTGCTGAAGAAGAGCTTCGACGTGTTCACCAACCCCAACGCCGACGCCCTCCTCGACCGCCTCGATCCGGAGGAGGTCGTCGTCTTCGGCGTCGCGACCGATGTCTGCGACGACGCAGCCGTCCGCGGCCTGCTGGCGCGCGGCCGGGGCGTGACGTTCGTCGACGAGGCCTCGCGCGGCCTCGACCCCGACCGCACGGCGGCCTGTCTCGCAGCCTGGCGGGAACGCGGCGTCAGGTTCGCCTCGGTGGACGAGATCGTCGCCGAGCTTTAGAGCGGGCGGCGGCGTGCCGATGAGTCACGGGATGCTGGGGTTCGACTTCGTGGGCCAGGCCAGAGACTTCGCTCTGACCTGGATGCCGGTCATGTTCTTCTTGCTGATGTGCGTGGTCGTCTGGCTGCTCTGGAAGACCGTGCGCCTGATGCCGCGTGTCAAGCCGCACGAGATCACGCCGGGCTCGGCGTCGGCGGTCACGTGGAGCGACGTCGCCGGCCTCGACGAGGCGAAGGAGGAGCTCCAGGAGATCGTCGACTTCCTCCGCGACCCCAAGCGGTTCGAGGCGCTCGGCGCCCGCGTCCCCAAGGGCATCCTCCTCCACGGGCCGCCGGGCACCGGGAAGACGCTCGCCGCGAAGGCGGTCGCGAACGAGTCCGGCGCCAAGTTCTTCGCCCAGAGCGCGTCGGCGTTCGTGGAGATGTTCGCCGGCCTCGGCGCGGCCCGGATCCGCAAGCTCTTCGACGACGCGCGCAAGAACGCGCCCTCGATCGTCTTCATCGACGAGCTCGACGCCGTCGGCCAGGCGCGCAGCGGGCATTCGTTCAACCGCGAGCAGGACCAGACCCTCAACCAGCTGCTCGTCGAGCTCGACGGGTTCGGCCCGCGCGACCAGGTCGTCGTGATGGGCGCGTCGAACCGGCTCCAGGACCTCGACCCGGCGCTGCTTCGCCCCGGCAGGTTCGACCGGCAGATCCTGATCCAGCCTCCCGACCTCAAGGGGCGGCTGCGAGATCCTCGGCGTCCACACGCGCGGCAAGCCGCTCGCCGCCGACGCAGGGCTCGAGAGCGTCGCCCGCCAGACGTCGGGGCTGACCGGCGCCGACCTCGCGAACATCTGCAACGAGGCTGCGATCGGCGCCGGTCGCAAGGGCGCGAAGGAGATCACCAACGCCGACTTCGAGTACGCGCTCGAGCGGGTGGTCGCCGGCCTGCAGCAGCGGCGGGTGGTCACGGACAAGGAGAAGCGGATCCTCGCCTACCACGAAGGCGGTCACGCGCTCATGTCGCACCTCGTCGGCAAGGAGCCGCAGAAGGCGTCGATCATCGCGCGCGGGACGGCACTCGGCTACGTGCTGCACCTTCCCGAGGAGGAGCGCTATCTCGAGACGAAGGAGGAGCTGCTCGACTGGATGGTCGTCGGGCTGGCGGGACGCGGCGCCGAGGAGCTCGTCTTCGGCCGCGTCACGAACGGCGCGGCGAACGACCTCGAGAAGGTGACGCAGATCGCCCGGGCCATGGTCTTCGAATGGGGCATGGGGGACAACGTCACGTCGCGGACCCTTCGGGCCGACAACTACGCGCTGTCCGAGGAGACGAAGCGCTTGCGCGACTCGGAGCAGGCGCACCTCACCGACAGCGCCTACGCCGAGGCCCTGCGGCTGCTGCTCAAGCATCGCGCTGCGCTCGATCGGGTCGCCGCCTCGCTGCTGGAGCACGAGACGCTGTCCCGCGACGACCTCCTGGAGCTGTTCTCGGGCGTGACGGCCGAGTCGCTGTCGTCCGACGCCGTCGGCGTCGTTCGCGCGCTCGGCGCCGACACCGCGGGGTAACGTTCCGCCTATGGCGGCCGGAGCACCGGGCTGGCCGCTCCTGACCGAGCGGCTCGAACTGCGTCCCCAGCGCGAGGACGATCTCGAGGCCTTCCGCGTGCTCGAGCGGCTCGGCATGGGCCTCGAGGCGACGCTGGTCGAGAACGAATGGGTGAAGGGCGAGTGGCAGAGCGAGCTCCAGTACGCGATCCTGCGCCGCGAATGGGCGCGCTAGGCATCCACCACCTCGGCGTCGCGGTCGAGGACCTGGATGCGGCCGTCGCCGGCTATGCGCAGCTCTTCGCCGCGGAGGTCGAGCACCGTGCCACGGTTCCCGACCAGGGCGTCGAGGCGGTCTCGCTCCGGGTCGGCTCCTCGCGCGTCGAGCTGATGCGCGCGCTCGGGCCGGACACGCCCGTCGGGAGGTTCGTCGCCAGGCGCGGTCCCGGCATGCACCACGTCGCCTTCGCCGTGGCCGACCTCGCCTCGGAGCTCGGCCGGCTGCGTGCCGACGGCGTCGAGCTGATCGACGAGGAGCCGCGCGTCGGCCTGTTCGGCCTGCAGGTCGCGTTCGTTCACCCGCAGGCGACCGGCGGGGTCCTGGCAGAGTTGGTGGCCGATGGACGCGACTGACCGCCAGCGCATCGAGATCGCCTTCGAGGGGCCGCAGGTGCTCTCGGTGCTCGTCAACACCGAGACCGCGGACGAGCTCGACCGTGCACTCGCGGGCTCCGGCGACAGCGCGTTCTCCTTCGACGCCGAGGACGGGCGGTACACGGTGCTGCTGCGCCGCGTCGTCTACGTCAAACGGTTCGCTCGCGAGAGCCGCGTCGGTTTCGGCGCGAACGGCTGACGGACCCGCCCGGTGGCGCTCGAGGTCGGGATCGTCGGTCCGCCCGGCAGCGGCAAGACGTCGCTGTTCACCGCGCTGACGAAGGCTGCGGGCGGCGAGTACGGCAAGACGAACGTGGGGATCGCGCCGATCGCCGACGACCGCCTGGAGGCGCTGGCCCAGGTCGTGCACGCGCGCAAGGTCACGCCGGCGACGATCCGGGTGCAGGACGTGCCCGGCAGCGGCGACGCGCAGCTCGGAAACCTGCGGCAGGTCGACGCGCTGCTGGTCGTCCTGCGCGGCTTCGGGCCGGACCCGGATCCGGACGGCGATCTCGAGACGTTCCGCCTCGAGCTGCTCGTCTCCGACCGCGATCACGTCGAGCGACGGCTCGAGCGTGTGTCGAAGCAGGCGAAGTCGGGCGAGGCAAGCCTGCGCGCCGAGGTCGACGAGCTCACGCACGTGCTGGCGCACGTGGACGCCGGCAAGTCACTCGCCGACTACCCGGGCGAGCTTCCGGCCGAGCTCGAGCCGCTGACGACGAAGCCGCTGCTGGCCGTCGTCAACGGCTCGGCGGGCGTCGACCTGAAGCTCGAGGCCGAGCTGGCCGAGCTGCCGGACGAGGAGGCGTCGTCCTTCCGGGACGGCGGCGACTCGGCGCTCGACGGCGTCGTGCGGCGGCTGCGCGACGCCCTCGACCTGATCACCTTCTTCACCGCGGGCGAGAAGGAGACGAGAGCGTGGACGCTGCGCTCCGGCCAGACCGCGCTCGACGCGGCCGGATCGATCCACTCCGACATCGCGCGCGGCTTCATCCGCTGCGAGGTCGTCGACTGGCAGGACCTGGTCGACGCCGGCTCGCACGCCGAGGTCGCGAAGCGGGGCAAGCAGCGGCTCGAAGGGAAGACCTACGTCGTCCGCGACGGCGACGTGCTGAACATCCGCTTCAACGTCTAGCTCCGTCGGGAAGAGAACCTGCGGTTCCCCTCCCGAGACCCATCCCTCCCTCTTCGCGCGGTGCCGCCACGATCTCTCCGACCCCAGGGCGATAGCTGGGTCTGTCGCGCATCCGGCGATTGGGGATGCTCATAGCGAGATCAGCGCCACGCCCGCGAGCGTGAGCAGGATTCCGAATCGCTGTGGCGCCGAGACGCGCTCGCGCAGGACAGCAGCCGCGAGGAGCACGGTGACGATCGGGTAGAGCGAGGCGAGCACCGACGTGAGGCTGACGAGGCCGTGACTCGACGACGCGGCGAAGAACACGTTGCCGAGAGTGTCGCCGACGCCGACGGCCGCCACGATCGCGAGGTCGCGCCGCCCGAGCCGGAGCGGCGGCCGGCGGGCCGCGACCGCCAGCAGGACGACGATGCACGCCGTCGAGCGGAAGAGCAGCGACGCCCACCAGAAGTCGGCGCTGCCGGCCGCGTGCATCGGCGGGAAGTAGAACCCGAACCCGACGGCGGCGAGCGCGGCGAGCCCGACGCCGGCTGCGAGGCTGCGCCCGCCCTCCTGGTGCTCGAGCGACGCGAGCCCGACGCCGACGATCGCGCAGGCGACGCCGGCGAGCTGCCCGGCGGAGGGGCTGTCGCCGGCGGCGATCCCGAAGATCACCGGCACGATCGCGGAGACACCCGCGATCGGAGCGACCACGCTCATCGCACCGACCGCCATGCCGCGGTAGTACGCGTAGAGGCCGAGCGTCCCGGAGAGCGCGGCGGGCGCGGCCAGCAGGATCACCCAGCCGTGCGGCCCCTCGCCGCGGACCGCCACCGCGATCGCGATCGAGGCGACGCCCGCGACCTGCGCCCACAGCAGCACGCGCAGCGCACCCCACGTTCTGCCCCACAGCGGTCCGACGAAGTCGGCGACACCCCACGCCAGGCTCGCGCCCAGCGCGAGTGCGAACGCCGTCAACCGGTCGGACGCGTGGCGGCGACGACGTCGAGCGCGTTCGCGTGATGGAGGACGGCGGCCTCGGCCGTCTGGGCCGACCGCACGTCGTGGTGCACCGCGATGCAGTGCAGCAACTCGGCGCGCTGCACCGGGGTGAGGCCCCGTGCCCGCTCGTCGACGAGCCGGACGCCGAGTTGGACGTGGCCGAGCAGGCGTCCTTCCTCGGTGACGGCGAAGGCCGGCCCCGGCCCGAGCTCGAGCACGCGGCCGGCGTCGTGCACGAGCGCCGCGGCGAGCAGCAGGTCGCCGCGCAGCCGCGGATGGAGCTGGGCGGTCTCCCGGCAGATCGTCGCGACACCGACCGTGTGCTCGAGCAGGCCGCCGGCATACGAGTGATGGCCGTCCGGGGTCGCCGGGCGCTCCGCGAGCGGAGCGGCGTCGAGCACGGACTGCACGGTCTCGGCCAGCCCGGGGTGGGCGAGCTCGCCGACGAGGAACTCGAGGAAGCCGTGCAGCTCGTCGGTGTCCCGCCGCGCCGTCGGGGTCAGCGATCCGGGATCGACGTCGGCGGACTCGAGCGACCGCACGTCCAGCTGCAGGCGGTCGCGGAAGCGCTCGACACGGCCCAGCACGCGGACCGCGTCGCCTTCGGCGAACCGTCCGTCGAGCAGCTCGACGTCGCTCCAGACGCGGGCGTCGATCTTGCCGGTCGGGTCGACGAGCTCGAGGGCGAGGTACGGCGCGCCGCCGCGCGTCCTGAGCTTCCGCTTCGCCTTGACCGCGTAGACAGCCTCGACGACCCGGTCCTCCTGCAGCTCCGCGATCGTCACGCCGCCAGTCTACGGAGCCGCCCAGATGCGGAAGCCGTCCGCGTCGCGGGAGTCCGCGATCTCGTCGAGGACCTCGGCGGCGCGCCGCCGCCGCCAGCCGAGGACGCCGCTCAGGTCGGCGGCCGTCAGCTCGCCGGCCGCGGCGAGGACCAGCCCGGCGACCTCGCGCCGCGCGGCTTCCGGCGCCGGGAGCTTCCGCAGCCGCCACTTCCGGTCGACGAGATCGTGGGCGACGGCGCCCCACCCCACGTCCTGCTCGACCAGATGCGAGCTCGTCAGGACGAGGCGGTGGTGGAGCCGCGCGACGGCGCGGTCGACGTCCTTCTTCGGCGCGCCCACGAGCCCACGCAGCTGCGGCGCGGTCGACGGGCCGGCGTCGCGGACCGCGGCCACCACGTCCGCCTCGAGCCCGTCCTCGACGGCGCGCGCCGCCTGTGCGCAGAGCGCCGGCAGCACCCGCGGCGCGATGCAGGCCGACACCCGCGCCAGGTGCTTGCCGACGCAGACGAGGCCCTGCGCCGGAAGGTCGTCCTTCGCGCCCCAGAGGAATCCGAGCTCGTCGGTCCAGCGCACGAAGGTGCCGTCGGCGTCGCGCACTGCCCAGTTGTCCTCGGCGCTGCCCGAGACCTGCTCCCAGAGCGACGGCAGGACGACGTCGGCCTTCGGGAAGAGCAGCGCCACGCCCACGCGGTCGACCCAGGCTGCGGCGGCCTCGAGCGTCCGGAGCATTAATGTCCAAGCATGCCGACGCTGAAGCCGTTCCGCGCCCTCCAGTACGACCGGGCGGTGGCCGGTCCGCTCGAGCAGCTGGTGGCGCCGCCGTACGACGTAATCTCGGACGAGGCGCGGGCCGGGTATCTCGCCCGAAGCCCCTACAACATCGTCCACCTGACCCTGCCCGACTCGCCGGAGCAGGCGGCCGCCGCCCTCGGCGACTGGCGCGCCCGCGGCGTCCTGGCGGCGCGCGAGCCGTCGTACTGGTTCATCGCGCAGGACTACGTCGGGCCGGACGGGGTCGCGCGGACCCGGGAGGGGATCGGCGCCGCGATCCCGGTGACCCCGTACTCCGACGGCGAGGTGCTGCCGCACGAACGCACGCACGCCGGCCCCAAGGAGGGCCGCTTGCGCCTGCTGCGGGCCACGGCGACCGAGCTCGAGCCGATCTTCGTCCTCTACGACGGCGAGCCGCTGCTCCCCGCCCCGGGCGGTCCTCCGCACGCCGAGGTCGACGAGGGCGGAGTGCCGACGCGGGTGTGGGCCGTGTCGGCCGGCGAGCTCACGATCGACTCGCCGCTCCTGATCGCCGACGGGCACCACCGCTACGAGACGGCGGTCGCCTACCGCGAGGAGAATCCGCGGGCGACGCACATGTTCGCGGTCCTCGTGTCGACGCGTGCCCCGGGCCTCGAGATCTTTCCGACGCATCGCCTCGTCAAGCGCGTCGGTGACGTTCCCGGTGTCGAGATCGACCATCCGAACGGCGGCGTCACGCTCTACCGCGACGGCCGCTACCTGCGGGTGCAGACCGACGACGACTTCGGGCCGCGGGTCGTCGAGTCGTTCGAGCCGGAGGGCGTCAGCTACACGGCCGACGCGCGGGCCGCGGTGGCGGCGGTCGACCGTGGCGAGGCGGCGGCCGCGTTCCTGCTCGAGCCGGTCACCGTCGACCAGGTCGCCCGCTTCGCGCGCGCCGGCGAGACGATGCCGCAGAAGTCGACGTTCTTCTACCCCAAGCTGACGTCCGGGCTCCTGCTGTACCCGCTTGACTGACTGGCTGGCTCTCTGTCGCGCCGCGCGGGACGACGTCGCGGGCGTGCTGGTCGACCTGCCGACGCGCGCGGAGCGCGAGCCGGTCGTCGGCGACGGCAAGGGCGGCGACGAGACCACTGCGATCGACGCCGCCGCCGAGCGGGTGATCCTCGCGCGCTTCCGCGGCGAGGGCGTCCGGATCGTCAGCGAGGAGATCGGGACGGAGGGCGAGGGGCCGGTCACGGTCGTCGTCGACCCGATCGACGGCTCGCTGAACGCGAAGCGCGGGATCCCGTTCTTCGCGATCTCGGTCGCCGTCGCGGACGGCGAGACGATGGACGACGTCCACACGGCGTACGTCTACGACTTCGGCACCGGCGAGGAGTGGACGGCGGTCCGCGGTGACGGCCCGCGTCTGAACGGCGAGCTGCTCGTGGAGCCGCCGAAGGACCGGATCGAGATCCTCTCGTTCGAGGCGACGACCACGGCCTTCGTCGCCGACAACGCCGCACGCTTCGTCGGGGTCGCCCACCGCCTACGCGTCATGGGCTCGCTGGCGATCACGTTGTGCCACCTCGCGGCCGGCCGCCTCGACGGCGTCGTGTCGCTCAAGGCCGCGCGGTCCGTCGACATCGCGGCCGCCCAGCTGCTCGTTCGCGAGCGCGGCCTGGCGATCGATCTGCCCGAGTCGCCGCCGTTCGCCGCCGCGCCGCTCGATCTCGAGCCGCGCTCGCGCGTCGTCGCGGCCGCCAACGACCGTCTCTGCGCCGAGCTCGCGACCGCCCTGCGCGGCGAATAGCTCGTCTGGGTTCTCGCGCCCGGGCCGGCCCGCGTCGATGACTGTGACATGCCCGCCCAGTCGATCTTCACCTACCTCGAGCCGCTCGCGCCGGTCGAGGACGGGCGCGAGGACGAGCCGGCCGGCCGTCCGCCCAGGCATGGGTGGCTGGCGGCACTGCTCCGGCGGTTGCTCCGCCGGGACTAACATCGACGCGTGAGCCTGCGCGACGACGTCCTGGCCGCTCTCGAGCGTGTCATCGATCCCGAGCTCCGGCGCCCCGTGACGGAGCTCGACATGGTGCGCGGGGTGGAGGTGGACGGCGGCGCCGTGACCGTCACGATCGCACTGACCGTCGTCGGCTGCCCGCTTCGCTCCAGCTTCGAGGACCAGGTGGGCGAGCACGTCGGCTCGCTTGCAGGCGTGTCGTCGACGGCGGTGCGATTCGACGTGATGACGCCCGACGAGCGCGCGAAGCTCACGACGAAGCTGCGCGGCGGCGCCGAGCCGCGCGGCCTGCAACTGCCGGCGTCGGCGCGCGTGGTCGCGATCGCGTCCGGGAAGGGCGGCGTCGGGAAGTCCTCGCTGACCGTCAACATCGCCGCCGCGCTCGCAGCCGCCGGCAAGGAGGTCGGCGTCCTCGACGCGGACATCTACGGCCACTCGATTCCGTACATGCTCGGCGTCAAGCAGCGCCCGGTGGCCGTGGACAAGATGATCGTCCCGCCGATCGGGCACGGCATGAAGCTGATGTCGATCGGATTCTTCCTCGACGACAACCAGCCGGTGATGTGGCGCGGGCCGATGCTGCACCGCGCGCTCGAGCAGTTCTTGCAGGACGTGCACTGGGGCGACCTGGACGTGCTGCTGGTCGACATGCCGCCCGGCACCGGCGACGTCTCGATCTCGCTGGGGCAGCTGCTGCCGCGCGCCGAGGCCGTGGTGGTGACCACGCCGCAGCCGCTGGCCCAGGAGGTCGCCGCGCGCGCAGCGGCGATGGCGCAGAAGACCGGCATGCGCGTCGTCGGAGTTGTCGAGAACATGAGCTCCGACGTCTTCGGCTCGGGCGGCGGCGACAGGCTCGCCGCCGAGCTCGGCGTCCCGCTGCTCGGCCGCGTCCCGCTCGACGCCCGGCTGCGCGCGTCCGCCGACGAGGGGACGCCGCTCGTCCTGAGCGATCCGGACTGCGAGCCTGCGGCGGCGATCGTGCAGATCGCCGAGGCCGTCGACGCGAGTCGCGCCGGCGGCTTCACGCGCACCTTGCCGCTCGTCTCTTGATGCCGGCTGCGGCGTTCTTCGACCTCGACCGCACCCTGACGAGCCGCTCGTCGGCGCTCGCGCTCGCGCCGGCGTTTCGGCGGCGCGGGCTGATCGACCGGACCCACCTCGCCAAGGCGGCGCTGTGGCAGCTGGTGTTCGCCGCACGCGGCGTGGGCGCAGCGAAGGTGCAGGACGCCGCCGAGAACGGCATGCGCTTCCTCGCCGGCGTGCCCGTGGCGGACGTCGAGGCGCTCGTCGACGAGGCGATGGCGTCTGTGCTGCGGCCGCTCGTCTACGCAGAGCCGCTGCGCCTCGTCGAGGAGCATCGGTCGCGCGGCGAGCCCGTGTTCGTCGTCTCCGCGACGCTGTACGAGATCGTCGCGCGGCTCGCCGGCGAGCTCGGGTTCGACGGGGCGATCGCCACGACGGCCGAGATCGTCGACGGCGTGTACACGGGCCGCTCGAGCCGGCCGATCCACGGCGAGGCGAAGGCGGTGGCGGTGCGCGAGCTGGCGGCCGCACGCGGCTTCGACCTGCGTGCGTCGACCGCGTACTCCGACTCGGCGAGCGACCTGCCGTTCCTCGAGCTCGTCGGCCATCCCGTCGCCGTGAACCCGGATCGGAAGCTCCGCCGGGCGGCCCAGGAGCGGGGCTGGCCTGTGCTCGTGTTCCGCGAGCGCCACGTCCGTGCTGCCTAGCGAGGCGCTGCCGCGACTGCGCGCGCTCGGCTTCGGCGGGGCCGACGCCGAGACCCTGGCGGCGCACTTCCTCTGGGCGGAGCGGCGCGGGCTGTCGAGCCACGGGCTCAGCCGGATCGCGTGGCTCGAGAGCTTCGCGGAGCTGCAGCCGGATGCGCGGCCCGTGCGCGTCGAGGCGGCGGAGGGCTACGAGCGCTGGGACGGCGCCGGGGCGCTCGGCTACCTGACACTGGCGGCGGCCGTCGACGCGCAGCTCGCGGCGCCGCCGGAGCGGGCGCGGCTCGTCGTGTGCTCGCGGACGTTTCCGACCGGCGCGCTCGGTTACTGGGCCCGGCTGCTCGCCCGCGGCGGGCTCGTCGCGGCGCTCACCGCGACGTCGCCGAGGCGCCTGCCCTCGCCCGCCGGCGGCCCTCCGCTCACCGGTACGAACCCGCTCGCCGTCGCCGTGCCGTCGTCGGACGGACGGCCGCTCGCAGTCGACGTGTCGATGGGCGCGGTCACCCACGGCGACGTGCTGGCCGGTGCGGCCCGGCCCGAGGAGCTCGTCCCGTTCGGGGGCGCCCAGGCGCACAAGTCGTTCGCGCTCGCGGTCGGCCTCCAGCTGCTGGTCGACGCGCTGAACCCGGAGGAGGGATTCGGCGCCGTGCTGCTCGTCGCGCGGCCGGAGTCCGACCCGGTCCCGGCGCTACGCGCGCTGGCGGCGGGCGTCCGCCTCCCGGGCGATCGCGACGAGCTCTGAGTCGTCGCGGAGCGAGGCAAGGTCGTCGTCGGCGAGCGGGTCGATGTCGGCGCCGAGCTCGAACGAGGCGCGGAGCTGCTCGATCGCGTCGTCGCGTCGGCCGAGCAGCGCCGAGACGCACCCCATGTTGTAGAGCAGCGTCCAGTTGTCCGGGAAGCGCTCGTGGCCCTCGCGGAACCCGGCGAGCGCAGCCTCGTAGTCGCCCTCCTGGTACGGCTGGAAGGCGCGCGCATTCCACTCCCAGGGCGAAGGACTGAACGCCTGGCCCGGCTTCGCGCCGGCCGAGAGGACGACGGTGTCCGACTCCACCGCGACCGCGCCGCGCTTCGCCTCCGGGTCGCGGACGAACACGATCGTCCCCGCCGGCGCGTCGAGCTCGTCGCCGGCCACGGTGAAGCGCGCGTGGCCGCGCACGACGACGTACAGCTCCTCGTGCTGTGTCGGCCGCTCGTCATGCTCGGGAATCACCGGGTCGCCGGCGTTCTCGACCGACCACGCGTTCACGCCGTACGCGCGGACGCCGAGCAGCTCACGGAGCGGGATCCACCCCCGGCGATGCTCGGCCTCGTCCAGCGAGACCACCGTCCACGAGCCGCTCATTCCCGCTCCAGTGCCGGCAAAGCCGGCACCTCCGCTCTTCTTGAGCCTCCGTCGAGCCTACGGCTCATACCGGAAACCCCTGCTCGTGGCGGATCGAGGCGAAGTCGGTGTCGGTGCGGGCGAGCTCGGCCCACTTCGGCTCGAGCTCGATCGCGCGGCGGAGGTGGGTGAGAGCGTCGACGTGCCGCCCGCCGCGCGCTTCCATGCACGCGAGGTTGTAGAGCAGCGCCGGGTGGCCGGGGCGCTCGGTGAGCGCCTCCTCGTGCAGGCGGATCGCCTCGTCCCAGTCGCCGCGCCTCGACGCGGGCAGCGCCGCGAACATCGCCTCCCAGGCGGATACGTCGTACGGCTCTCCCGGCTTGCCGCCGAGCGCGAGCACGGTCGTCTCCGGCTCGCGGCTGATCGCGACGCGCCTCACCTCGGGGTCGGGGATGTGCACCAGCGAGCCTGCCGCGACCTCGACGTCCTCACCGTCGAGGGTGAACGTCGCGCTGCCCCGCAGGACGAGGTAGATCTCCTCGTGCCCGAGCTGCGACTCCGTGTGCTCCTCGACGACCTGCGTGCCGACCTCCTCGCTCGTGTACGCGTTGACGCCGAACGCACGGACGTCGAACCGCTTCCGCACCGGCCGCCAGAGCAGGCCGTGCGACACGGGGATCGCCTCGAGATCGTCGACGTGCGCGAGCTCGTAGGCCGTTCGCCTCACCGTCATCGCGCGCGCAGCTCTTCGAGCACGACGGGGTCGATCGAGACGACGCCGTCGACGCGCTCCTCGAGATTCTCGGTTCCCGCCCAGGCGGGCAGCGCCACGTCGAGGCTCCCCGCGTAGCCGAGCCGCGCAAGGCGCTCGGACAGCTCCGCCCGCAGCTCCTTGTCGACGGGCACCCAGTCGGCTCGCGCAGTCTTGCCGAACAGCAGGTCGTGCAACGTGTGGAGGCGGGTGAGCTCGGCGATCGGCTGCGGATGGTCGTCGACGCGGAGGTCGACGAGGATGTCGCAGAGGCCCGCATAGCCGCCGTCACGCTCCACGACGAGCAGTGCCGCCGACTGCTGTCCCCGCCGGTCGCCGCCCGCGGCCTGGGCAGCCGCGAGGCAGGCGAGCAGTCGCTCCGCGAGGGGCCGGCCGGCGCTCTCGGTGAACGTCGTCGCGAGCGCCGACACGGTCGACTCGTCGACGAGGATGTTGCCCTGGGCGGCGAAGCCGTCGCCCGCGATGCCGCCCGCCCAGGTCATGCACGACGAGCCGGTGTAGGTCGCCGCGTTCCCGTTCCCGTCGACGACGCCGAGCTGCCGGTGCTCGCGGCCCTCGTCGGCGGCGGTCAGGCTCGCGACGACGTCTGCGGCCGACTTCCCCTGCCGCAGGAGCGCGAGGCCGTCGGGGCCGTACCGCGGGTTGGCGTAGGCCTGCGTGGCGATTGCGCCGACGCCGGGCTCCGCCCAGGGGACGATCGAGCCGACCGCGAGGAACTTCGACTGCGTCGCCACGCCCCACTGTCCCGTCTCGAGGTCGCACGCGGCGATCGAGTAGGTGGCGACGACCGGCCGCCCAGAAGCTCTCACAGAATGAGCGCCTGTGTCGCCCCGCCGATCGCACCCGGATCGACGAACGTGATCCTGTGAGAGCTTCTCAGCCATAGGTCAGCTCGGTCAGGTCGAGGTCGAGCAGCGACGGATCGCGGACGAGCGCGCACGCGACCTCGGGCCGGGCGAGCGCCGCCTTCACCTCGTCGGCGGTCGCGGCTCTGACCACGACCGGTCGTCCAGCCGTGTGCGCGGAGCGAAGTGCCCCGAGGTCGTCCGTCGAGTCGAGCACGAGTGCGTCGCCGAGCTCGAGCTCCCCGTCGAGCGCGATCTCCGGCACACGCCTGCCGGTTGCGCCGAACCAACGCTCTCTCACAGCTCGACCGTGTCTCCCGGCTGGATGCGCTCGACCGGCGCGGACGTCAGCGCGGCGAGCGCGTCGGGCGTTCCGGACAGGGCCGGGAAGGTTCCCCAGTGGCACGGCACGCAGCGCGGGTTGCCGAGCAGCTCGAGCGCCTTTGCCGCTTCTCGCGGGCCCATCGTGAAATGGTCGCCGATCGGGAGCACGGCGACGGTCGGGCGGTAGAGCTCCGCGATCAGGGCCATGTCGCCGAAGACCGCGGTGTCACCGGCGAAATAGACGCGCGCGTCGCCGAGGTCGAAGACGAAGCCCACCGGCTCGCCCGTGTACGTGCCGTCCGGCGCGGAGCTCGAATGGAACGCGTTCGTCATCGTGATCCGGACGCCGGCCGCCTCGATGGTGCCGCCCTTGTTGAATCCGATCAGCTTGTCGCTCGGGATCCCCTGACCGTTGAGCCACGACATCAGCTCCAGCATCCCGACGACCGTGCAGTCGAGCCGCTGCTGCAGCCCGACCGTGTCGGCGACGTGGTCGCCGTGCCCGTGCGTGACCGCGATCACGTCGGCGCGCTCGGGCACTTTCTCCGCGTCGGGGCAGGTCGGTCCGAAGAACGGATCGATGTACAGGCGCTTGCCGGCGTTCGTATCGAGGCGGAAGGTGGCGTGGCCGAGCCAGGTGAGCGATGCCAACTGGATCCTTTCGGTCGCGGACCGGGGCAGCATAGAAGGACCGTTCGGGGTGGGAGCGAGCTTGCCGGCGCCTAGATGATTGATCGACAATTCAGTGCCGCCGTGGCTGGGGGCCTGCACACGGCGCATTGCGTCCGCCTCGCCCAGAGCCAAGGCCCACCGGCCTTGGCCCCGATCGAGTCGACCACACTGCTTGGTGCAGACCCTCCCCGCGACGACAGCAATTATCGATCAACCATCTACAGCGGCAGCGCGCGTGCCGCCGAGCGGGCGACGTCGATCAGCGGCTGGACGGCGAAGAACGAGCCGACCGTGACGACGAGGCAGAGCACGACGCCGGCGCTCAGGACGAGCTCGCGCGGGGGCGAGCCTCCGGCGGGCGCGAGGTGCAGCTCGGCGGAGTCGCGGAAGTACATCGCGCGGACGACGCCGAGGTAGTAGTACGCCGAGATCATCGTCGCGATCACGCCGGCGACGATCAGCCACCAGAACCCGTGGTCGTACGCCGCGGCGAAGACGTAGAACTTGCCGATGAACCCGCCGGTCAGCGGAAAGCCGAGCATGCCGAGCATGAACACCCACATCGAGACCCCGAGGAATGGGCGCTCCCAACCGAGCCCGGCGAGGTTGTCGAGCGTGACCGGGACGCCGAGCTCGCGCTCCCGTGCCGCGACGACCGCGAAGGCGCCGAGCGACATCGCGGCGTAGGGGATCAGGTAGTAGAAGAGCGCCCGCACGCCGAGGGCGTTCGCCGCTGCGACGGCGATCAGCATGAACCCGGCGTGCGACACGGACGAGTAGGCGAGGATCCGCTTCACGTTCCGCTGCACGAGCGCGGCGATGTTGCCCCAGGCGAGGGACAGACACGCGACCACGGCGATCGTCCAGCGCCACAGATGCTCGTTCCCCGGGAACGCGGTCTCGAGCACCCGGTACGTGACGACCAGCGCCGCGATCTTCGTCGCCGACGACATGAACGCCGTGACCGGGGTGGGGGCTCCCTGATAGGCGTCGGGCGTCCACATGTGGAACGGCGCCGCCGACGACTTGAACATCAGTCCGACGATGATCATCGCCAGGCCGACGACGAGCATCACGTCGTGGGTGTGTCCGGCCGCGCCGATCCGGTCGAACGAGAGCTCGCCGGTGATCCCGTACACGAGCGCCGAGCCGAAGAGCAGCGTCGCCGAGCCGACGGCGCCGACGATCAAGTACTTGAGGCCGGCCTCGAGCGAGCCGATCAGGTCGATGTCGATGGCGCAGAGCACGTAGAGCGCGATCGAGAACCACTCGAGCCCGAGGAACAGCGTCATCAGGTTCGACGCCTGGACGAAGAACATCATTCCCGCGCCCGCCGCGGTCAGGAGCGCGTAGTACTCGGCGACGTGCTCGTCGCTCCAGTGCTCGCCGTAGCTGATCAGCACGGCGATCGCGCCCGAGCCCGCGATCAGGACCTGGGCGAGCGCGGCGTAGCGGTCGCGGAAGATCGAGTCGCGGATGATCGCGGCGCCGTGATCGGTACGCGAGGCGACCACGACGGCGACCGCGAATGCCGCCGCGAAGCCGCCGAACCCGAGCGTCGCCGCGACGACCTTGCGCGGGCCGCGCGGCACGAAGACGGCCGTCATCAGCAGCAGGCCGGCGGCCCCGAGCAGCGCCAGCGACGGCGACAGCGCGAGCCAGTCGACGTGGGGCGTGGCGATCGCCGCGATCACGGCAGTCCCTGCACGATCGAGCTCGTCGCGCGGTCGGCGCCGAAGGCGTGGCCGGAGACGAGGTTCGGCCAGGCCGAGAGCCCGAGCAGGCAGAGCAGCAACGGCACGACGACGGCCAGCTCGCCGAGCCGCAGGTCGAGCGCGGAGTCGGGCACGGCCGGGCCGATGTCCTGGTGCAGCACCCCCGAGATCGCCCGGAGCATGTACATCGCCGCGAGCACGATCGCGGCCGCTCCGATCACGGCCCAGGCCCAGCCCTGCTGGAAGACGCCGGCCAGGATCAGGAACTCGCCGGCGAACGAGGTCGAGAGCGGCACGGCGAGCCCGATGATCCCTGCGATCAGCACGACGGTCGCGAGCGCCGGCCGGCCGCGCGCCATGCCCCCGAGCAGGCGCAGCTCGCCCGTCGAGCAGCGGCGTTCGACCATCCCCGCGATCAGGAACAGCGCCGCGGAGATCAGGCCGTGGTTGACCATCTGGAGCACGGCGCCGTCGAAGCCGAGGTCGTTGTTCGCGAACAGGCCGAGCACGATCAGGCCGGCCTGCGCGAGCGAGGAGTACATGACGACGCCGCGGAAGTCCGGCGCCCTGAACGCGAGCAGCGACCCGTACACGAGCGACACCGAGCCGAGCACGAGCAGAACCACGCGCCAGTCGTGCACCGGGCCGGGGAACTTCGGAATGGCGATTCGCAAGAGGCCGTACAGGCCCGCCTTCGACACGACGCCGGACAGCACCGCCGAGACCTCGGGCGGCGACTCGCGGTACGCCTCGGGCAGCCAGCCGTGCAGCGGGACGAGCGGCGACTTGATCGCGAACGCGACGACGAAGCCGAGGAACAACCAGGTCGACCCGCTCTGGCCGATCCGGGTGAGGTCGAACGTTCCCTGCTGCAGGCCGTACACGATGATCGCCGTGAGCATCAGGAGCGAGCCGACGACGGTGTAGACGACGAACGTGATCGTGGCACGCAGCCGTCCGGCGCCGCCCCAGACGCCGATCAGGACGTAGAGCGGGATCAGCATCGCCTCGAAGAAGGCGTAGAAGAGGAGCAGGTCCTGCGCGGTGAAGACGCCGACGATGGCTCCCGTGAGGATCAGCATGAGCGCGAAGTACGCGCGCGCCCGGTCGCGCCCGGCCCACCAGCCGTAGATCACGCAGGCGGCGAGGACGACCACGGTCATGCCGACGAGCCAGAGCGAGAACGCGTACTGGCCGACGTGGTACGAGACGTGCAGGTCGCTGAACCACGACGTGCGCTGGTCGAGTTGCAGCGACGGGTCGCCGAACTCGAACTTCCCGGCGGCGGTGACCCAGACGCCCACCTCGAGTAGAGAGATCAGCGCCGCCAGGGCGCCGAGCCAGTAGGCGGTGAGCGGTGCGACTGCGATCAGGAGCGCGCCGGCCATCGGCAGGAAGATCAGGATCGTCGTGAGCCAGTGCATCAGTGGAGCCTCACGCTTACCTCACCGACAGGAAGACGACGACGAGGACGGCGAGGCCGCCGGCGAGCGCGAGCGCGTAGGAGCGGACGAGGCCGGTCTGGGCGCGCCCGAGCTCACGGGCGCCCAGCGAGAAGCCGCCCGTGAGCGCTGCCAGCGAGCCGCCGATCAGCGGCCGCTCGACGAACGCGGCGAGGCCGCGCGCCAGCAGGTCCGAGCTCCGGTACCAGAGCAGGTCGTACAGCTCGTCCCAGTAGAACTTCCGCTCGAGCAGCCTCAGCGCCCTCGGTGCGGGAACGCGCTTGGCGGCGTAGACCAGCCAGGCGACGGCGATCCCGGTGAGACCGAGCGAGAGCGCGAGCCCGGACGACAGCCACTCCTCCCAGCGCGTCGGCTCGGCCAGCGGCTGCTCGATCGGGTCGAGCCACGTCGAGAGCGAATGCCAGAGCGGCGCCCACTGCAGGAAGCCCGCGACAGTCGAGAGGACGGCGAGCACGGCGACCGTCGAGCGCATCGAGAACGGCCCCTCGGTGCCGTGATGCGCGTGGTAGTGCTCCCGCACGAACGACGACGGCTCGCCCGTGAACACGATGAACACGAGGCGGAAGGTGTAGAGGCCCGTCAGCAGCGCGCCGATCATGCCGGCGACGTAGATCACGATCCCGTACCAGCCCCGATCGAGCGCGGCCGCCAGGATCGAGTCCTTCGAGAAGAAGCCGGCGAACGGGAAGATGCCCACGAGTGCCAGCGAGCCGACGAGGAAGACGGCTCGCGTCTGCGGCATCAGCTTCCCCACGCCGGCGAGCTTGCGGATGTCCTGCTCACCGGCCACCGCGTGGATCGCGATTCCCACGGCGAGGAACAGCAACGCCTTGAAGAACGCGTGCGTCATCAGGTGGAACATTGCGTTCGGGTACGCGCCGAGCCCCGCGCCGACGAACATGTAGCCGATCTGCGACATCGTCGAGTACGCGATCACGCGCTTGATGTCGACCTGCACGAGGGCGATCAGTCCGGCCATCAGGAGCGTCGCCGCGCCGAGGCCGGCGGCCAGGTCCTCGACGACGTACGCGTTCTCGAAGAGCGGGTGACAGCGGACGATCAGGTAGACGCCGGCGGTCACCATCGTCGCGGCGTGGATCAGCGCGCTGACCGGCGTCGGGCCCTCCATCGCGTCGGGCAGCCACGTGTGCAGCGGGATCTGCGCGCTCTTCGCGACCGCGCCGCCGAGCAGGCCGAGAGCGACGAGGTTGGCGACGGCGCCTCCGTGCGGTGCGGACGCGAACACCGACGCGTAGTCGAGCGCACCCGTGTGCTGGATCAGCAGGAAGAGCGCGAGCGCGAACGTCGCGTCGCCGAACGCGTTCATCACGAAGGCTTTCTTCGCGGCGGCGATCGCCGACGGCCGGTCCTGGTGGAAGCCGATCAGCAGGTAGCTGGAGAGCCCGACCATGCCCCAGCCCGCGAGCAACAGCAGCAGGTTCGCGCCCTGCACGAGCAGCAGCATCGAGAACACGAACAGCGACATGTAGGCGAAGTAGCGGCGCTCCTCGTCCTCGCCGTCCATGTAGCCGAGCGAGTACGCGACGATCAGGCCGCCGACGCCGGCGACGATCAGCATCATCACCACGCTCAGCTGGTCGACGAGCAGCGAGAGCCCGAAGTGATACGGCCCGGCCGAGAGCCAGGTCCACGACGTCGTCGCGTGCGTGCGCTCGCCCACGTGCTCGCCGAGCAGGTCGAAGAAGCAGACGGCCGCGGCGACGAAGGCGCCGAAGGTGGTCGTGGTCGAGATCCAGCCGGCGGCGCGGCGGGAAATGCGCGTGCCGGCGATCGTGATCAGGATCGCCGAGGCGAGCGGCAGCAGCAGGCAGATCCAGGCGGCGACCTTCACGCGCTCAGCCCCTCAGCGTCCGGAGCTTGTCGACGTCGAGCTCGATGTTCCGCCGGCCCATCGCGACGATCAGACCGAGCCCGACCACGACCTCGGACGCGGCGACGGCCATCACCGAGATCGCGAACACCTGGCCGTCCTCACGGCCGTGGAGCCGCGAGAACGCGATCAGCAGCAGGTTCGCCGAGTTCAGCATGATCTCGACGGAGAGCAGGATGATCAGCGGGCTGCGGCGGAGCAGCACGCCCAGCGCACCCGTCGCGAACAGCAGCCCCGCCAGCACGACGTACCACTGGATGTCAGGCCCGTGCATCGGCTCCGTCCTGCCGCTCGATCGGGTCGATTCGGCGCGCGTGCGCGCCGAGCACGACACCGCCGACGGCGGCCACGAGCAGCACGATCGACGTCACCTCGAAGGCGAGCAGGTGGTCGGTCAGGAAGAGCCGGCCGAGCGAGGCGGGCGAGCCGAACGAGCGGCCGATGTGCTGCGGCTTCGAAAGGACGTCGCCCGCCGTGAGCCCGACCACGACGATCACCTCGGCGAGGATCGCGCCGCCGGCCGTCACGGCGCCGACCGCCTGCCACGACGGGCCGCCGGACCAGGGCGACTCCTCGGTGCGGTCGCCGAGGTAGGCGATCACGAACAGGAACATCACCATCACCGCGCCGCCGTAGACGAGCACCTGCCCCGCGGCGACGAACTCGCCCGAGAGCAACAGGAAGAGCACGGCGAGGGAGCCGAGGTTCCCGATCAGCGAGAGCGCCGAGTAGAACGGGTTGCGGAAGCTGACGACGGCGAGAGCGCTCGCCAGGCACGCGAACGCGGCCACGAACCACACGACCCAGACGAGGAAGTTGGCCACTACGAGTGATCCTGGTAGTAGGGGATCGGCGTGTCGTAGAGGTCGCGGTCGGCCACCGGCATCGTCTTCACGGGCGGCGCGAGCAGCATGTCCTTCGTGTAGATGAGGTCGTCGCGGTTGTACTCGGAGATCTCGAACTCGTTGCCGAGGGTGATCGCGTCGAACGGGCACGCGAGCTCGCAGTAGCCGCAGAAGATGCAGCGCGACATGTTGATCTCGTAGATGCGGGCGTATCGCTCGCCCGCGGAGACGCGGTTGTGGGGCTCGTTCTCGGCTGCGACGACGCGGATGCAGTCCGCAGGGCAGGCGGCCGCGCAGAGCGAGCAGCCGACGCACTTCTCGAGGCCGTTCTCGTGGCGGTGCAGGCGGTGCCGCCCGCGGTAGCGCGGGTACACGGGCCGTTTGTACTCCGGGTACTGCTGCGTGATCGGCTGCTTGAAGATCTGCTTCAGCGTCACGCCGAAGCCCTTCAGCGTGTTCGGGACGAACGCCACTAGATTGCGACCACCAGTGCGGCGGTGATCAAGTGCGTTCAGCAGTCGCGACGGGGAGCAGCACCTTCCAGCCGAAGCGCATCAGCTGGTCGTAGCGCAGGCGCGGCTGCGTCGCGCGGAGCCAGATGAACACGCAGACGAGCGTGAACAGCTTCAGGACGAACCAGATCGGCCCGAGGATGTCGAGCGAGTGCACCCACGGGAAGTGGTAGCCGTCGAAGAAGAGCGTCACGCAGAGGCCCGAGAGGGTGAGCAGGTTGATGTACTCGGCCGCCTGGAAGATCCCCCAGCGCATGCCGGAGTACTCCGTGTGGTAGCCGGCGACGAGCTCGGTGTCGGCCTCCGGCAGGTCGAAGGGCGCGCGCGACGTCTCGGCGGTGCCGCCGACCAGGAACACGGCGAGCCCGACCGCCTGCGGGATGAAGAACCAGAGCGTCGCCTGCTGCTTGTCGACGATGTCGACGAGGCTCAGCGACTGCCCCATCAGCACGACGCCGAGCACCGACAGCGCCAGCGAAACCTCGTACGACACGAGCTGCGCGCAGGTGCGCATCGAGCCGAGGATCGAGTATTTCGACTCGGAGGCCCAGCCGCCGACGATGAAGCCGTAGATGCCGAGCGATCCGAGCGCGAACACGAGGATCAGCGAGATCGGCACGTTCACCACCTCGCCGGTGATCGAGTGACCCCACACCGTCCAGCCCTTGCCGAACGGGAGCACGCTGAACGCGGCGAGTGCCGTGAACATCGAGACGATCGGGGCGAGGATGTAGAGGGGCTCCTTGGCGCCGCTCGGCGAGAACGCCTCCTTGCGGATCAGCTTCAGCAGGTCGGCGATCGGCACGAGCAGGCCCTTGGGGCCGGCGCGGTTCGGCCCGAAGCGCAGCTGCATCCGGCCGAGCAGCTTGCGCTCGAGCCAGGTCGTGAACGCGAAGAACACCATCACGACGTTGATCACCAGGAACGCCTTCGGAATCGTGATCCACCACGGTTCGTGCATCAGGCCGTCACCTCGACCGTCGCGTGGAGGTCGGCGGCGTGCTCCTCGGCGATGCGGACGGCGCCGGCTGCCAGGTCGCGCGCGATGCGGGCCCGCAGCTCGACGGAGGTGCCGTTCGACGAGACCGTCACCGTCGTGCCGTTCCGGATCTTGCGCGCGCGGGCGTCGGCCGGCGCGAGCCAGACCTCGGGCTCGGGCCGCTGGAAGTCGAGCTCGGGCGTGCGCTCGACCGCGGCGCCGGAGAAGAGCGGGCGGTAGGCGACGAGGCGGAGTGCCTTGCCGCCCGCAGCCGGCCGTTTCGTCGCGGCCTGCCGCGGTGCGGGCGCGTCGATCCTCGGCGGGCAGCGTCGCCCGCTCGCCGACGTCGGCCAGCGAGACGCCGCCGAAGCACGTCGCGGAGACCTCCTCGAAGACGACCGACGCGTGGGGCGAGAGCTCGACGCCGAACCGCGCCGCGAGCTTGGAGAGCCAGGCGAGCTGGTCGGGCACGGGTGCGAGGACGGCGCGCCGCTGGCGCTGCAGGCGTCCCTCGAGGTTCACCGTCGTACCGTCGCGCTCCAGGTAGCTCGTCGCGGGCAGGACGAAGTCGGCGAAGCCGCGGAAGCTGTTCTCGAACATGCCGATGCCGAGCACGACGTCGGCTCTCGCGGCGAGCGCGCGCACGCTCGGGTCGCGCGCGGCCTCGTCGCCGGAGACGACGAGCAGTCTCGGCTCCTCGTCGCCGGACTCGCCGTCGGCGGCCGCGCTCCAGGCGTCCGCGACGCCGCGGCCGTTCGGCGTCAGCGGCAGGTAGTAGACGTTCGCCGCCCCGTGCGCGAGGGCCGGGTCGTCCGTGACGACGGCGTCGACCTCGCCGGCGGGTGCGCCGTACGTGATCGTCGCGCCGCGGCGGCGCGCGGCCTTCAGCCACAGGTCGACGACCGGTGCGCGCTCGACCACCGGTGTGTCGCTCAGCACGGCGATCGTCTTCGCGTCGCGCAGCGCCGAGAGCGGCGCGCGGGTGGCCTCGAGGCCGTCGGGGACGGTCTCGGACAGGACGGCGTTGTGCGCGCCCAGACCGCGCCGGAGCAGCTTCGCGAGCGCGTAGGCCTCCTCGACCGACTCGCCGCCGGAGAGCGCCGTCACCGTCGAGGTGCCGCCGTCGCGGAGCATCCGTTCGACGGTGTCGAGCGCCTCGTCCCAGGACACCGCCTCGAACCGGCGCGGGCCCGTCTTGCGGAGCGGCGTCGTGATCCGGTCGTCGGCGAGCAGGTGCTCGTAGGCGAACCGGCCCTTGTCGCAGAGCCAGCCCTCGTCGACCTCCGGGTGGATCCGCGACTGGATGCGCTTGACCTTGCCCTCGCGGGTCGTCGCGCTGATGTTGCAGCCGACCGGGCAGAGGCCGCAGACGGTCGGCACGTTCTGGATCTCCCACGGGCCGCGCCTCGAAGCGGTACTGCGTCGACGTGAGCGCGCCGACCGGGCAGATCTCCGTGACGTTGCCGGAGAAGTGGCCCGCGGTACGGCTCGTCCTCGAACGTCGCGATCACCGACTGCGAGCCGCGGTTGACGGCGACGAGCTGGCCGTCCTCGGCGACCTGCTCGCTGAAGCGCGTGCAGCGGTAGCAGAGGATGCAGCGCTCGCGGTCGAGCGCGATCAGCGGCGAGATCGGGATCGGCTTCTCGAACGTCCGCTTCGGGAAGATCATGCGGGTGATGCCGGGGCCGTAGCGGAACGTCAGGTCCTGCAGCGGGCACTCGCCGCCCTTGTCGCAGACCGGGCAGTCGAGCGGATGGTTGACGAGGATGAACTCGAGCGTCGCGTTCTGTCCTTCGGCCGCCTGCTTCGACGAGCGCGCGGTGCGCACGACCATCCCGTCCTGCGCCGCGAGCGTGCAGCCGGCCTGTAGCTTCGGCATGCCCTCCACCTCGACGAGGCACATCCGGCACGCGCCGACCGCCGGGCCGAGCCGCGGCTCGTAGCAGAACACCGGGATCTCGATCCCGGCCGCCTGGGCCGTCTCGACCAGGCCGGTCCCCTTCGGCACCTGCACCGTTCTCTCGTCGATGGTCACCTGCACGAGGCCGGCTGCGGGCTGTGTCATGCGGGCACCTGTGCGGTCGGTGCAAGCGTGTGCATCGCAACGGGCGCGAGCACGTGATCGAGCGGCGAGCTGTCGCCGAAGGGGCAGCCGCCCTGGTCGATGTGCGCGACGAACTCGTCGCGGAACTTCGCGACGTAGCTGGCCACCGCCATCGCCGCCGTCTCGCCGAGCGGGCAGAGGCACTTGCCGTTGATGCGGTCGCAGACGTCGAGCAGCAGGTCGAGCTCGCCGCGCGTCGCGTCTCCCGCCTCCAGCTTGCGCAGGATCGCCGTCATCCAGCGGGTTCCCTCGCGGCACGGCGTGCACTTGCCGCACGACTCGTGCTCGTAGAACTCGCTGACGCGGATGCCGAGCTGCACCATGCACACGCGCTCGTCGAGGCAGACGACACCGGCCGAGCCCATCGCGGTGTGCAGCTTCGCCAGCGAGTCGAAGTCGTAGCCGACGTCGATCTCGTCGCCCTTCAGGATCACCGTCGACGAGCCGCCCGGGATCACGGCCTTCAGCTTGCGTCCCCCGGGGACCCCGCCGCCGAGGTGCTCGGCGTAGATCAGGTCGCGCAGCGAGATGCCGGGCTCGACCTCGTAGTTGCCGCCGTTCGCGACGTGGCCGGAGACCGAGACGACGCGCGTGCCGCGCGAGTTCTCGACGCCGAGCTTCGCGTACGCGGCGCCTCCGAGCTCGAGGATCGGGGGCACCGTCGCCATCGTCTCGACGTTGTTCACCACGGTCGGCGAGCCGTAGACGCCGGAGATCGCCGGGAAGGGAGGCTTCGACCGCGGCTGGCCGCGCTTGCCCTCGAGCGACTCGATCAGGGCGGTCTCCTCGCCGCAGATGTACGCGCCGGCGCCGCGGTGGAGGACGATCGCCACGTCGCCGAGCAGGTCCGGTCGTCCGCGCAGCTCGTCGAGCGCGGCGGCGAGGATCGCGTACGGCCCGGAGTACTCGCCGCGGATGTAGACGAACACGTTCGTCGAGTCGACGGCGTGAGCCGTGATCAGGCACCCCTCGAAGAAACGGTGCGGAACCCGCGTCAAGATCTCGTTGTCCTTGAAGCTGCCCGGCTCGGACTCGTCGGCGTTGACGACGAGGTAGTGGGGCTTCGGGATCTGCTCCTTCGACGGCACGAACGACCACTTCCGTCCGGTCGCGAAGAAGGCGCCGCCGCGGCCGCGCAGCTCGGAGGCGAGCAGCTCCTCGGTCACCTCGGCCGGGGTCATCGCCCGCGCGCGGGCGAGCTGCGCGTACCCGCCGGTCGCCTCGTAGTCGGCGAGGCTGGTGGTCGCGTTCGCGAGGACGAGCTCGCGGAGCTCAGCCGGCACGGAGCTCCTCGACGATCGCGGTCGCACTCTCGGGCGTGACGTGCAGGCGGTATGCGTGGTCGACCGCGACGATCGTGCCCCAGCCGCAGCCGCCGAGGCACTCGATCGTGCGCAGCGTCACCGTGCCGTCCGGGCTCGTCTCGCCTGCGCGGCAGCCGAGCTCGGACTCGAAGGACTCGAGCACCTGCTGTGCGCCGTAGAGGGCGCACGAGACGTTGGTGCAGACCTCGACGAGATGCTCGCCGACGGGCGCGGTGTGGAGCTGGTCGTAGAACGTCGCGACCGACGCGACGAACGCAGGGGTCACGTCGAGAGCATCGGCGACCTCGCGCAGCACGTCGGGCGACAGCCAGCCGTGCTCCTCCTGCGCGAGTCGCAGCGCCGGCAGGACCGCGCTCCGCGAGCCCTCCGGATACTTCGCGCGCTCGGCCTGGATCGCGTCGTAGAGCTTCAACGATCCACCTCGCCCATCACGGTGTCGAGCGAGCCGACGATCGCGATCATGTCGGCGATCAGCGCGTCGCTCATGCAGGTCGCGGTCGCCTGCAGCGCGACGAAGGACGGAGCGCGGAACTTCACGCGCCACGGCTTGGGCCCGCCCGACGAGCAGACGTAGCAGCCGAGCTCGCCGCGCGGCGACTCGATCGCGACGTAGACCTCGCCCTCGGGAACACGGAAGCCCTCGGTGACGATCTTGAAGTGGTGGATCAGCGACTCCATCGACGTGTGGAGCTCGTGCCGCGGCGGCAGCACGACCTTGCGGTCGTCGGCGATCCACGGCTCGCCCTCCATCCGCTCCAGCCGGTCGAGGCACTGCTCGACGATGCGCACCGACTGCCGCATCTCCTCGATGTGGACGCGGTAGCGCGCGTAGACGTCTCCCTGCGGAAAGACCGGGACGCGGAAGTCGACCTGGTGGTAGGCGAGGTACGGCTCGTCGCGCCGGATGTCCCAGTCGACGCCCGAGGCGCGCAGCACCGGGCCTGACTGCCCGAGCGCGATCGCGTCGTCCGCCGACAGCAGGCCGACCCCTTCGGTGCGCTCGAGCCAGATCTTGTTGCGGGTGAGCAGCGTCTCGTAGTCGTCGATCGCCCTCGGCATCCAGTCGCAGAACGACCGCGCCTGCGGGTAGAAGCCGCGGGGGATGTCCTCCGCGAGGCCGCCGACCTGGAAGTAGCGGGTGTGCATGCGGTAACCCGTCACCAGCTCGGACAGGTCGAGCACCAGCTCCCGCTCGCGGAACGCGTACCAGAACATCGAGATCGCACCCAGCTCGAGCGCCGAGGTCCCGAGCCAGACGAGATGCGAGTGGATGCGGTTCAGCTCGCAGAGCAGCGTTCGCATCCAGGTGGCCTTGGCCGGCACCTCGAGCGCGAGCAGCTTCTCGACCGCGGCGACGAACACGTACTCGTTGTTCTGGAAGGCGACGTAGTCGATGCGCTCCGGATACGTGATGCACTTCCACCACGTCTTCTCTTCCATGTTCTTCTCGAACCCCGTGTGGAGGTACCCGACGATCGCCTCGAGGCCCGTCACGTCCTCGCCGTAGAGGTCGACGATCAGCCGGAGCACGCCGTGCGTCGACGGGTGATTCGGGCCGAAGTTGACGGTCATCACGTCGCCCGTCGCCTGCACCTCCGGCGGCGTGCGCAGCACCGTCGGGATCGGGTGCGGGATGCGCGAGCCCTCGTACACGGCGCCGCGGGTGCCCGGCCGGCGGGCGGTGGCCGTCATCGCGGCTATTCCTCCCCCGAGAACCGCACGGGCTCTCCGCCGAGCGGGTAGTCCTTGCGCAGCGGGTGGCCCTCCCAGTCGTCGTCGAGGAGGATCCGGACGAGGTTCGGATGGCCGTCGAACACGACGCCCATCAGGTCGTACGCCTCCCGCTCGTGCCAGTCCGCCGTCGGCCAGACCGGAACGACCGACGGCACGGCCTCGCCCTCGTCGACCCAGGTCTGGAGCCGCACGCGCCGCGGCGGCGACGCGATCGCGAGCAGGTGATAGTTCAGCGCGAAACGCTTCGGCTTCGCGAGCGGTACCGTCTGGAACCCCTGCGTCATCGGCGCGTTCAGGTCGCGGCCGGCGGGAGTCCCGACGAACCCCGACACACCGGGCTCGCCGTAGCCGAGGTAGTCGACGGCGGTGACGTCCGCGAGGAAGGTGTACCCGCGCTCGTCCCGCAGGTGCAGCGCGGCCTCGACGAGGCTGCCGGCCTCGACGGCGACGGTCGTCTCGCCGTGCGCGTCGGTCGCGCCGACGAGCCCGGGTACAGCGTCCCAGCCGCCGGCTGCGGCCGTCACGACGCGACGCTCCGCAACTCGTAGGCGGGAGGCACCCCGGCCTTCACCGCCTCGTGCAGCCTCACGATGCCTTCGATGAGCTGCTCCGGCCGCGGTGGGCAGCCCGGCACGTAGATGTCGACCGCGACGAGCTTGTCGACCGACTGCACGATCGCGTAGTTGTTGAACATGCCGCCCGAGCTGGCACACGCGCCCATCGCGATCACCCACTTCGGCTCGAGCATCTGGTCGTAGATCTGCCGCAGCGGGGCCGCCATCTTGTGCGAGACGCGTCCCGACACGATCAGCAGGTCGGCCTGGCGCGGCGAGCCGCGGAACGGCTCCATCCCGAACCGCGCGATGTCGTAGCGCGCCCCGACGATCGACATCATCTCGATCGCGCAGCACGCGAGCCCGAACGTGTCGGGCCACATCGAGTTCGTCTGCGCCCAGGCGACGGCCTTCTGCAACGTCGTCAGGCCGACGCGCTGCTCCAGGTCGTCGACCTCCTGCTCGAAGCGGCTCGGCCCTTTCGTCGGCCAGAGCAGCCGCTCGGACTTGAGGCCCTCGTCGCGGAGGCGCCCGTCTAGTGCCACTCGAGCGCGCCCTTCCGCCAGATGTAGACGTAGGCGACCAGCAGGATGATCAGGAACGTGAGGAACTCGAAGAAGCCGAACCACCTGAGCTCGTGCAGGATCACCGCGAGCGGATAGAGGAAGACGATCTCGATGTCGAAGAGGATGAACAGCATCGCCGTCAGGTAGAAGCTGACCGTGAAGCGCTGGCGCTTCGGCGGCCCCTGCGAGACGCCGGACTCGAACGGGACGGTGCGGGCGCGAAGCCGGCGGTGCGGCCGCTGGGCGAACACGAAGCTGCCGACGATCATCGTCGTGGGGATCATCAGGGCGAAGAACCCGTAGATCGCGAACGGCAACCAGCTGTCGAACAAGAAGACGCCTCCTCGCGTACCAGCGGCCGGACGCTACCACGCTTCGGACGTGCCGCACGAACGGAACCAGAAACCGTGAAGTGATCGGCGTTGCAGGTGTCACGAAGTGCCCGTTCGACACCCGTCCGGCTACACTGAGACTCTGGTGGCGACGACCGAGGTTCAAACCGAGTCGGTGCTCACGCTCACCGAGCGTGCGGCCGAGAAGATCCGCGGCCTCCAGGCCGAGGAGCCGGCCGGCGACGCCGAGGTCCTGCGGGTCGCGATCCAGGGCGGCGGGTGCAGCGGCTTCGAGTACGCGCTCGGGTTCGACCGCGGCGCCCAGGCGGGCGACCACGAGCTCGAGTTCCACGGCGTGAAGGTCGTCGTCGACCCCTTCAGCGCGCCCTACCTCCAGGGCTCGACCGTCGACTTCCTGGAGACGCTCCAGGAGTCCGGCTTCAAGATCGACAACCCGAACGCGACCGCCTCGTGCGGGTGCGGCTCGAGCTTCCAGGTCGCCGAGGGCGAAGCCCCGGCAGGCGCTGCAGGCTGCGGCAGCTGCCACTAGTCTCGCGCGCGTGAGCGCGCAGCTCCACGTCGCCGTCGTCGGGTCGGGCCCGGCCGGGTTCTACGCGGCCGACGCGCTCCTGAAGAGCGACGATCCGGCGGTCGCGGTCGACGTGCTCGACCGCCTGCCGACGCCGTGGGGTCTCGTGCGGTTCGGTGTCGCTCCCGACCACGAGAACATCAAGGCCGTCTCGCGCGCGTTCGAGCGGATCGCGGCGCGCCCGGGCTTCCGGTTCTTCGGCAACGTGGACGTGGGGCGCGCGGTCACGCACGACGAGCTGCTCCAGCGCTACGACGCCGTCGTCTACACGGTCGGCGCCCAGACCGACCGGCACCTCGGCATCCCCGGCGAGGATCTGCCGGGTTCGTGGCCGGCCACCGCCTTCGTCGCCTGGTACAACGGCCACCCCGACTTCCAGGGTCTCCGCTTCGACCTCTCGCACGAGCGGGCCGTCGTGGTCGGGAACGGGAACGTGGCGATCGACTGCGCCCGGATGCTGGCGCTCACGGCCGCCGAGCTCGCGCCCACGGACACCGTCGACGCCGCCGAGCGGGCGATCGTCGGCTCGGGCATCCGCGAGATCGTGATGCTCGGCCGGCGCGGCCCGGTGCAGGCGGCTTTCACGCCGCCGGAGCTCCAGGAGCTGGGCGAGCTCGCCGGCGCGGACGTGATCGTCGATCCGCGCGACCTCGAGCTCGACGCGGCGAGCGCCGAGGCGCTCGAGCACGACCGCGAGCGCGCGCGCCGCAACGTGGAGCTGCTGCACGAGTTCGCGGCCCGTGAGCCGAAGGGGCTGCCGCGGCGGATCGTCCTCCGCTTCCTGGTGTCGCCGGTCGCGATCGTCGGCGCGGACCGCGTCGAAGGCGTGGAGGTCGCGCGGAACACCCTCGCCGTCGAGGGCGACCGCCTCGTCGCGCGCCCGACCGGCGAGCGCGAGACGATCCCCTGCGGGCTCGTCCTCAGAAGCGTCGGCTACCACGGCGTCGAGCTGCCAGGCCTCCCGTTCGACGCCCGCGCCGGGGTGCTGCCGAACGACGCGGGGCGCGTGCGCGGCGCCGAGCGCACGTACGCGGCCGGGTGGATCAAGCGTGGGCCGAGCGGCGTGATCGGCACGAACAAGAAAGACGCGACCGAGACGGTCGAGTCGCTGCTCGCCGACGCGCGGGGCGGCCTGCTCGCCGCACCGGGGGGCGACGATCTCGAGGCGCTGCTCGACCGGCGCGGCGTCGCGTTCGTCGAGTACGCGGGATGGCAGGCGATCGACGCCGCCGAGCGCGCCGCGGGCGAGGCGGCCGGGCGGCCGAGGGTGAAGCTGTGCGGGTGGGACGACCTGCTGGAGACGGGTCGGCGGGTACAGTCCCCGTCATGAGCGAACGCGTCCAGGCGCGCGAGTTGTGGGGCGCCGAGACACGAAAGGCGATCGACAACTTCCCGGTCTCCGGCGAGCCGATCCCTGGCCCGGTCGCCCGCTGGCTCGGCCGGATCAAGGGCGCTGCGGCGCGCGTGAACGGCGAGCTCGGGCTGCTGGACGCCGACAAGGCGGAGCGGATCGCAGCGGCCGCGGACCGGGTCGCGGGCGGCGAGCTCGACGACCAGTTTCCGATCGACGTCTTCCAGACCGGGTCGGGCACGTCGTCCAACATGAACGCGAACGAGGTGATCGCCTCGCTCGCCGGCGACGACGTGCATGCGAACGACGACGTCAACCTCGGCCAGAGCTCGAACGACGTCTTCCCGTCGGCCGTCCACCTCGCCGCGCTCGACCAGATCACGAACGACCTGCTGCCGGCGCTCGCCGGCCTCGCAGGCTCGCTCGAGGCGAAGTCCCGCGAGTTCGACGACGTCGTCAAGTCGGGCCGCACGCACTGGATGGACGCGGTCCCGGTCACCCTCGGGCAGGAGTTCGGCGGGTACGCCGCCCAGGTCCGCGAAGGCCGTTTGCGCGTCGAGGCGACGCTGCAGCGGCTCGGTCAGATCCCGCTCGGGGGAACCGCGGTGGGCACCGGCCTGAACACGCATCCCGAGTTCGCAGCGCGGGTGCGTGCCGAGCTGCAGCGCGCAACCGGGCTCACGATCTCGCCTCCCGCCGACCCGTTCGAGTCGCAGGCGGCACGGGACGGCCTCGTCGAGGCCTCCGGCGCGCTGAAGACCCTTGCGGTCAGCCTCACGAAGATCGCCAACGACCTTCGCTTTCTCGGGTCGGGACCTCGGGCCGGGCTCGCCGAGATCTTCCTGCCGGAGCTCCAGAAGGGCTCGTCGATCATGCCGGGCAAGGTCAACCCGGTCATCCCCGAGGTCGTCACGCAGGTCGCCGCCCAGGTGATCGGCAACGACCAGGCGATCGCCGTCGGCGGACTGCAGGGGCACTTCGAGTTGAACGTCTTCGTGCCGCTGCTCGCGCGAAACCTGCTCCAGTCGATCAAGCTCCTCGCGTCGGCGTGCCGTTTGCTCGACGAGAAGTGCGTCTCCGGCATCGAGGCGAACCGCGAGCAGTGCGAGCGGTACGCGGAGCTGACGCTCGCCGCCGCGACGGGGTTGAACCCGCACATCGGGTACGACCGCGCCACCGAGATCGTCAAGGCGGCGACGGCCTCCGGCCGGCCGCTCCGCGAGGTCGCGCGCGAGGCAGGCGTCGACGAGGCGATCCTCGACGAGGCGCTCGACTACCGCGCACTCGCGAAGCCGAACGGATAGAGAGAGCGGGCCGCCCGGTGGCGGCCCGCTCTCCGTTCGTCAGCTGACCGGTCCGAACGTGACCGGAAGCTTCGCCAGCAGCGGCACCAGTGCGGCCGCGTTCGGCGAGCCGATGCCGGTCGCCATGTCGTACCCCCGCACGGCCGTGAAGCCCGTGATCGTGCCGCCGAGACCGTCGGGAACGGAGTTGTTGCTTCCGTCTGCGATGTCGTGGTAGGCACCCGGGGCGAGCGTCTTGATCATGTACAGCGCCGGGTTGATGTTGCCGAGCCGGTGGCCCGCGAGCTGGTTCGCGATCGCGCCCAGCGCCGCCCACTGCGGCGAGCCGGAGCTCGTGCCGCCGAACAGGAAGAAGCTTCCCTCCCAGGCGACGATCACGCCGTGGAAGACCGCGGCGTTGTACGAGACGTCGGGGACCTCGCGCTTGCCGCCGGCCGACCCGCGCGACGGGATCCCGCCGAGCTGGTAGAACGGCCGCGCGTACAGCACGCTGTCGCCGCCGCCACCTGCGACGGCGTCGCCGAAGATGTCCGACTCGTTCCACGTCGACTCGGACTGGTACGCGCCCGAGGCCGGGTCGGCGAAGAGCGTGGTGCCGCCGACACCGGTGACGTTCGGGTCGCTCGCAGGCGTGCTCGCGGACTTGAAGTAGTGGTCCCCGTCACACGTCGGCTGGCCTGCACCCTGGTCGCCCGACGAGGCGAACAGCGTCATGCCCTTGGCGATCGCCCGGCGGAACAGCACCACCTGGCGAGCAAGGTCGGACGATGCCATGCACTGCTCGGCCTCGCCGAAGCTCTGGGAGACGACGTCGCCCAGGTTGTTGTCGACCGCGTACTGCGTCGCGTCGAGGATGTCGGCGTCGTTGTTGGACTTGGCGATCACGAGCGCGATCCGCGCGCCCGGGGCGATCGCGTGCGCCCATTCGACGTCGAGGGTCGTCTCGCCGGACCAGCCCTCGGCGTTGTTCGGATCCGTCGGGTCGATGCCGAACGGCGTGTAGATCGTGCCCTGCGTCGCCGGCAGGCCCCAGATGCTGTTGAACGCCGAGATGTCGGCCCCCAGCGTCGGACTCCCGTAGGCGTCGATGATCACGATCGTCTTGCCGGCGCCGGTCAAGCCGGCGTTCAGCAGGGCCTGCGTGCCGTAGGCGGCCCGCATCTGGTCGGGGCCGTAGCACACGATCGCGCCGGGCTTCTGGCAGCTGAACACGACCTTCCCGGCTGGACTGTCCTGCTTCGTGATCTGCTTGAAGAGCGCCGGAGACCGCATCGTGTCCGGCGTCATGCGGTGAACGGCGACCCGATGTGCGCTGCCGCCGAATGCGGCTGCCGCGGCGGCGATCAGGCCGATGACGGCCAAGGCCGCCACGCGACGCGCTCCCTTCGCGCGAAGGATCGTCAACTCGTCTCCCCTTTCATGGGCGTCCGAAGCTCGAGAACCTCGTGAGGCTCCCCCCTGTGCGCACGATTCTCAGCAGAATGGCCTGCAGCGTGCAAGCAATTGCAGAAACCTACCCGTCACGTCAGGTCTAGACTGGCCGCGATGAGGTCTGCCGCCCCGGTCGTGCTCGCCGGCGTCGCCGCCCTGGCGGCGGCCGGAACCGCGGCCCCCTCGGTCACGCCGCCGATCGTCATCGTCCCGCTCGGAGGCAGCGTTGCGGACGCCGTCAACTTCCAGTCGCCGGACCACAAGGCGACCGTGAAGCTGTCCACGGCGCAGGCGGGCGCCGAGCACGTCGCGGTGACGGTTCGCCTGCAGACGATCCTCCGCTGCGGCCGTCCCACCGGCGGCAACGTCGTCGTGACGCTGCCGCAGGCGGCGAGGCTGCCGCACACGATCGGCATGCAGGCGGTCCGCGTCAACGGCAAGGCGCCGTCGAAGGTCGCCGTCGCCGGCCGCTCGGTGACGGTCGGGCTGCCCGTCGCGCACGGCATCACCTGCAACTCGCTGACCGACGGGATCCTGCAGGTCGCGTTCGCGCCGGCCGCCGCGCTTCGCAACCCCGCTGCCGCCGGCAACTACGCCGTCGTGATCCGCCAGGGTCAGAGCGCGCACACCGTCCCGATCGCGATCGAGGACTAGAACGCCCGAGGGCCCGTTGCCGGGCCCTCGGATGCGTTGCGATCTGTCGGTTCGGTGTCAGCCGCCGAACGGGCCGAACAGCGAGGCCGGCAGCTTCAGGCTCCAGATCCCGCGGCCGTGGGTGGCCGCGTAGAGGATCCGGTTCTTCGTGTCGAGCGACAGCCCGGCGACCTCGACCTGCGGCATGCCGCGCGCCGCCAGCTTCCACGCGCTCGAGCGCGTGTTCGCCTGCACGAGGACGCCGAAGTCGGTCGACGCGTACATCAGCTGTGCCTTCGCGTCGTACGCGATCCCGGTGACGGGCAGGTCGCCCATCGGGCCGGCGCCGTTGTCCATGTTCGTCCAGGTCGCCGTGCCTGCGCCCGGGCTGTAGTTGACGACGAACACGTGGCCGGGCTGCGCCGGGGTGTTCGCGTTGTAGCCCGAGTAGGACACGTACGCCTTCAACGGGTTGCTCGGGTCGACGGCGATCCCGGAGACGAACCGCGCCGGATCGGTCGACGCCAGCGAGTCGATGCGCGTGAACGAGACGCTCGCCGGGTTCGCGGCGTCGGCGTTCCGGGACACGAACACCCGGCCGGTGCGGGTCGCCGCCCAGAGCGTCGACGTGTCGCTCGGCGCCCGCGTCGTCGCGACCACGTAGTCCCCGGTCCGGTCGGTGCCGTACTGGGTCGACGTGAGGTTACCCGGCGTGTTCCCGCCGACACCTGACGGATCGCCGAGCGGGGCCCAGTCGCCACAGCCGGGAGTGGTCGAGTTGACGGTGAACTCCTGGCAGTTCGCCTCCAGGTACGCCTGGTTGCCGCCGTTGTCGGTCGTCCGCCAGATGTGACCTTCGCCGGTGAACTGCGTGCCCGAGATGGCCGGGTCCGCGATCATCGGGACGTAGAACGCACTCGCCTCCTTCTGGGCCCCGTTGAGGCCCGTGAAGAACGGCCCGGCCGTGATCACCCACGCGGTGGGGTCGGCGTTGCGGAAGTTCTCGTCCGTATACGGCGAGAAGAAGTTGTTGAACCGGATGTTCGGCTTGCCGACGTCGAAGCCGGACTGGCCCCCGTCGCCGTACATCGTCTCGGGCCAGCTCGGGTTCGTCGCCAGGCCCTCGAACGTCCCGTTGTCCTGCGTTCCGGCCTGGAGATCGGCCGGGTTGTTCGGGTTGATCGAGACGCTCTGGAACTGCAGCGTCGAGAGGCCGGTGTTGAGGCTGGTCAGCTTGGTCGGGACCGCCTTGAGCAGGTTGGTGCACGCGGCCTTGCTCGCGGCGCCGAGGCCGCGATGGCTGCAGTCGTTGGCCCCGCTGGCCGAGACGTCGGCCAGCGCGCCACTCGAGCGCATCAGCCCGCCGTCCGAGCCCTCCAGGAACTGGAGCGGATTGTTCGGGTTCGTGACGACCGCGTGCTGGTCGGGGTGGATGCCGTCGACGTAATCGGCGGCCATCGTCTGGTCGGTGAAGTGCACGCCGGCGTCCTGCGAGAGGAGGAACGCCTTGCCGTTCGAGCGGCCGCCGACGAAGTTGTAGTCGTACGAGCCCCCGATGTAGACGATGTCCGGGTGCCCGGCCGGGGTGACGACGAGGTTGTCGTACCAGCACTGGGTCGCGCAGTAGTCGTACGTGGCGTACCCGGGCTGAGTCCGGTCGAACGTCGTCAGCGAGAGGAACCCGGGGTTGGCCGTGCCGTTCGTCAGCGACGCCGCGCTCTTCGTGTCGACCGAGTCGGCGCGGTAGACGCCGGTGTTCGACTCGAAAGAGGCGCCGTCCGGCGTGATGTTCCCGGTCTCGGTGCCGCCGTCGCCCACGTACAGGCGGGTGTGGCCGTCCGTCTGGGTGGCCAGCGCGAACTCGGTGCGGGCCGTGTTCTCGGTGGGATCCTGGGTCGCGAAGACCTGCTCCCAGTGCGCGCCGCCGTCGGCGGAGCGCCAGATGCCCTGCTGGAACGCCGCGGCGTAGAGCGTGCCGTGGCTGTCGAGCTCGACGTGGTTGATCCCGCGGGCCGAGGCGTTGCCGTCCCAGATCTCGGTGAACGAGCCGCCGCCGTTGGTGGTCTTGTAGAGGCCCCACGGCGGGGCGTCGGGCGCGAGGCTGACCGCGCCGCCCGTGACCGACGTGACGCCGCGCACGCCGCGTGCCGTGCCGACGTAGAGCGTGTCGGCGTTGTTCGGGTCGACGACGATCGACGAGATCGAGCGCGCGTTCATCGCCGCCGGGCTGCCGGGCAGCAGCGTCCAGGTGGAGCCGCCGTCGGTCGACTTGTAGATCCCGACGCCGGCCTCGGAGTCGCCCGAGGCGTTTGGCTCGCCGGTGCCTGCATACAGTGTGTTGTGTGCGGCGTCGTAGGTGAGCGTGCCGATCGCGTTCGTGCCGAAGTCACCGGAGAGGAACGTCCACGACGGTGTGTTCGAGAGCGCGTCGTCGGTGCGCCAGATGCCGCCGCCCGCCGCCGCCACCCAGAGGCGGCAGTTGCCGGTGACGCAGGTGCCCGCGAGCGCGAGCGCGGTGATCCGGCCGGAGGCAACGTAGGGGCCGCTCGTCCGGTTCAGCACCGATGGGTACGTCGCCGTGCTCGGGCCGACCAGCTTCCAGCTGTTGGCCGAGTCGAACGGCCCGCGCGGCAGGATCGAGTTCGAGAAGTCGTTCGCGGCGCCCTGCTGCAGGCTGAACGGCAGCGAGCTCGCCGGGTAGGCGCGGTTCGCGATCTGCTCGGCGACGAGCGACGCCGGTCCGCCGAGCTGCTCGTGACTGGGCCCGCCCGGGATGGTCCGGTTCGTGTGGTGCTGCTGCTGGTAGCGGAGGATCGCCCGGGCGTCCGGATCCCGGCCGAGCTTCTGCGACTTCGCCGCCGAGAACGTCCCGTGTGAGACGCCTGCGACGGCCGCCACCAACAACGCGGCTGCTGCGACCAGGCCGAGCGCGAACGCGGGCCTGCGGTACCTGCGTGGCATGTGGTGTCTTCCTCTCCCCTCGAGGTGCACGGGTTGGCGCTCGAAGCTGCGCTCGAGCCGATCGACGATCTCGCGGTTGAGGCTCCACCCGGCACCGTCGGCCGACGCGGCCAGGCGCTCGCGCAGCTCCTGCGGCATGCGCAGGAGGAAGCGATAGGCGTCTCCCCCAGACAAGCTTCGGTATCTAAACAGGTTGATATCGAATTGGCAACCAGGGAACCGTCGGCTGATATCAGCGCCATTCGCAGGGCATTTGCAATCATCTCGGGGTGAAGATCCCGGCTCTCCTCGCCGTGGCGCTCACGGCCCTTCTGTCCGTCAACGCCGGCTCGGCAGCCAAGCCGAGGCCGAAGGTCTGGGTCGCCGACCGGAGCCCGATCGTCGTCGCGGCGAGCGGCTTCGCCGCCCGCGAGCGCGTCGTCCTGACGCTGAAGGCGGCAGGGACGCGGTATGCGAAGACCCTGCGCGCCGCGCGTAGCGGCCGCGTCGAGGCCGAGTGGCCCGGGGCCGTCCAGATCGACGCCTGCCACCAGGTGACGGCCTCCGCGACCGGCGTCCGAAGCGGGCGACAGGCGACCTACACGTCGCCGAAGCCGAAGGGCGGGCTCGAGTGCCCGCAGCCCGTGCAGCCGCTCGACCGGTAGCCGTTCAGTACGCGACGGCGCCGCGGCCCGTCGCCGCGGCATGGCGCTGCTCGTCGGCGCGGTAGCTGGAGCGGACGAGCGGGCCCGAGAAGACCGAGCCGAAGCCGAGCGCCTCGCCCTGCTCGCGGAACCAGCGGAACTCATCGGGATGCACCCAGCGGTCGATCGTCGCGTGCTTCGAGCTCGGCTGGAGGTACTGCCCGATCGTGACGACGTCCACGCCGTGCTCGCGCAGGTCGCGCATCGTGTCGACGACCTCGTCGTTGGTCTCGCCGAGGCCGACGATGATCCCGCTCTTGGTGAGCACCGGGTAGTCGGCGAGCTCCTTCGCGCGCCGGAGCAGCGCGAGTGCGCCCGTGTAGCTTGCCCGGCCGCCGCGCATGCGGCGATGCAGCCGCCTCACCGTCTCGATGTTGTGGTTGAACACGTCGGGCCGCGCGCCGAGGACGGTGTGCAGTGCGTCCTCCTCGACCCCGAGGAAGTCCGGCGTCAGCACCTCGACGGTGGCCGCGGGAAGCTTGGCCTTGATCGCGCGGATCGTCGCCGCGTAGTGGCCGGCGCCCTTGTCGGGGACGTCGTCGCGGTCGACCGAGGTGACGACGACGTGCTTCAGGCCCATCTGCTTGGCGGCCTGGGCGAGCCGGAGCGGCTCGAGCGGGTCGACGGGCTCCGACGGCCGGCCCGAGTGCACGTAGCAGTAACGGCAGGCGCGGGTACAGGTCTCGCCGAGGATCTGGAACGTCGCCGTGCCTCGTCCCCAGCACTCGGCGATGTTCGGGCAGCGCGCCTCCTCGCAGATCGTGTGCAGGTGCGCGCCGTGGATCAGCTTCTTGACGTCGTAGTACTGCCCGTTCTGCGACGGAGCGCGGACCTTCATCCACTCGGGGCGGCGCGGGCGCTCGGCGACGGGCAGGGACGTCTCCATCGCGCTCAGTCTAGAGCCGGCTCCCGGCCGAGCGGCGCGCGTTCGACGAGCTCCGCGTAGCGGCCACCGAGCGCGACGAGCTCGTGGTGCCGGCCGCGCTCGACGATGCGGCCGTGGTCGAGGACGACGATCTGGTCGGCGTCGTGGACGGTCGAGAGGCGGTGCGCGATCGCGATCGTCGTGCGCCCGCTCGCGAGCCGGTCGAGCGCCTCCTGGACCTGCCGCTCCGTCTCTGTGTCGAGCGAGCTCGTCGCCTCGTCGAGCACGAGGATCGGCGGGTTCCGCAGGATCGTGCGTGCGATCGCGATGCGCTGCTTCTCGCCGCCCGAGAAGCGGTAGCCGCGCTCGCCGACGACCGTCTCGTAGCCGTCCGGCAGCGAAGCGATCAGATCGTGGATCTGCGCAGCGTCCGCGGCCGACTCGATCTCGTCGTCCGTCGCGTCGGGCTTCGCGAAGCGCAGGTTCTCGCGCACGCTCGCGTGGAAGAGGTAGGTCTCCTGTGAGACGACGCCGACGAGGTCGGTCAGGGTGGCGAAGGAGAGGTCGCGCACGTCGACGCCGTCGATCGAGACGCGTCCGTCGTGGACGTCGTAGAGGCGGGCCGTCAGGTAGCCGAGCGTCGTCTTGCCCGACCCGGTCTCGCCGACGAGGGCGGTCTTCGTCCCTGCGGGGACCGTGAACGTGACGTCCTCCAGCGTCCAGTCGCCTGCCGGGTCGTAGCGGAACCACACGTGGTCGAACGCGACGTCGCCCGCCCGGGTGGCCTGCGGCACCAGCGGCTCCGCGATGTCGACCGGCTGGTCGAGGTAGTCGAAGATGCGGTCGAAGAGCGCGAGCGAGGTCTGCACGTCGAGCCCGACGCCGAGCAGCGAACCGACCGGGAAGAAGAGCCGGGTCTGCAGCGTGGTGAACGACACGAGCGTCGGCACCGTGAGCGAGTGCGACCAGCCGTGGGCGAGGGCGAGCCCGCCGAACCAGTAGGCGGCGGCGGGCATGACGGCGAAGCTCGTCTGGATCATCGCCATCATCCAGCGGCCCGCCATCCGCTGGCGAACCTCGAGGTCGGCGAGCAGCCGCGACTCGCCGTCGAAGCGGTCGGCGAGCTCCTCGGTGCGCCCCATCGTCTTGCCCAGCAGGATCCCCGAGACCGACAGCGACTCCTGGACGAGGCTGGACAGGTCGGCGAGCGTCTCCTGCGTCGACTTCGCGATCCGTCGCCGCTCGTTGCCGACGCGCCTCGTCAGGAGGACGAAGACCGGGATCAGCGCGAAGGCGAACAGCGACAGCTCCCAGCTGAGCAGGAGCATGCCGATCATCGTCGCGAGCACCGTGGTCGCGTTCGAGACGATCGACGTCGCGGTTGAGGTGACGACGTTCTGGACGCCGCCGATGTCGTTCGAGATGCGCGACTGCACCTCGCCCGTGCGCGTGCGCGTGAAGAACGCGAGCGACAGCCGCTGCAGGTGGCGGAAGACCGCGGTGCGCAGGTCGTGCATCACCCGCTGGCCAACCTGGTTCGAGAGCAGCGTCTGCCAGACGCCGAGCACGCCCGTGAAGATCGCGATCGCGATCATCCCGCCTGCGAACAGCGAGAGGCGGTTCGTGTCGTGCCGCTGGATCGCCTCGAGCACACCGCGAAGCAGGAACGCCGGCGCGACGCCGACCGCGGCCGAGATCAGGATCAGCGTCAGCACCGCGCTCAGCCGAACGCGATACGGCCGGAACAGGCGCGCGATCCGCTTCAGGTTCGCGCGGCGCACGGCCGGATCGGCCGGGCGCTCGGGCGGCGTCTCGCTCGGGCGGTAGTGGAACACGGGGTCACGGTAGAGAACGCGGCTAGGCTCGCGGCGTGGAGCGGGTCTGCGTGTTCTGCGGTGCGTCGGGCGGCCGTTCGCCGGCGTACGCCGCGGCGGCGCGCGACTTCGGGGCGAGGCTGGCCGGCCGTGGGCTCGGGCTCGTGTTCGGGGGCGGTCGCGTCGGGCTGATGGGCGCGGTTGCGGACGGCGCGCTCGGCGCCGGCGGCGAGGCGATCGGGGTGATCCCGCAGAGCCTCGTCGAGCGCGAGCTCGCTCACGGCGGGCTCACGCGGCTCGAGGTGGTCGCGTCGCTCCACGAGCGCAAGGCGCGGATGGCCGAGCTCGCGGACGGGTTCGTCGCGCTTCCGGGCGGGTTCGGCACGCTCGACGAGCTGCTCGAGCAGTTGACCTGGTCACAGCTCAGCCTGCACGGGAAGCCGGTCGGCCTGCTCGACGTCGAGGGCTACTGGCGCCCGCTGATCGCGCTCGCGCGCCACGCGACCGAAGAGGGATTCGTGCGCGAGTCGGACCTCGCCGCGATCGCCGTCGCCGACGACCCGGAAGCGCTGCTCGACCGCCTCGAGCGGCTGGCCCAAGAGCCGAGACCGCGCGCGAAGTGGTCGTGACCGAACCGGCCGGTACTTCGTGACAACCGAGCGGCCATGTCCCCACCCCGGACATTTCCCCCACAGCCGGGGCCTGGCCCCGCCGAGCCGCAACGGACAAGAGCCCAGCCGCGGCCGCGTGCGGCCTGTGGACGGTCCGTGACGGTGGCTGCCACCGGACACGTCCGCCGCCGCCGTGTGCGGACGGTGGTGTTCGTGACGCGCGCGGCGGCGGTCAGCCGGGGATCGCGACCGGCGCTTCGGCGAACGTCAGGTCGAACACGTCGGCGAAGGTGGCGGCTGCGACCGGGCGGACCTCGGCGACCGTCAGCGGGCTGCCGAGCTCCTGCGCCATCGTCGTGAACGCATAGCCGTCGAGCCCGCACGCGGTGATCCAGTCCGTGAACGGCGCCGGATCCAGATCGACGTTGAGCGCGTAGCCGTGCGTCGACACCCACCTCGTGAGGTGGATGCCGATCGACGCGATCTTGCGCGGCGGGCGCTCGAGCCACACGCCCGTGAGCCCCTCGATGCGCGTCGACTCGATGCCGAACGCCGCCGTCGTCCGGATCAGGGCCTCCTCCAGGTCGCGGCAGTAGCGCTTCACGTCCTCGCCGTGACGCGTCAGGTCGAGGATCGGATAGCAGACGAGCTGACCCGGGGCGTGGTACGTGGACTTGCCGCCGCGGTCGACCTCGACGACGTCGGCGGCGGCTCCCTCGGGCACGTGCACCTCGCCCTCCTCGGTGCGGCGGCCGAGCGTGATCGTCGGCGGATGCTCGAGCAGCAGGACCGTGTCCGGCGCCTCGCCCCGCGCGACGGCGCCCGCGAGCGAGCGCTGCAGGTCGAGCGCCTCCCGGTAGTCGACGACCCCGAGGTTCACGAGGTTCGCGCGGCCCATCTCGTAGCGCCTCTCGCCGACCCTAGTAGTCCGACTCGCCCCAGGTCTGGAGCCGCTCCCGCAGGTCGCGCAGGAATCGCCCGGCGAGCGCGCCGTCGACCAGCCGGTGGTCGTAGGTGAGCGTCAGGTTCATCATCGAGCGGATCGCGATCGCGTCGGTGCCGTCCTGGTCGGTGATCACCCAGGGACGCTTGACGATCGCATAGGTGCCGAGGATCGCCGCCTGCGGCTGGCTGATCACCGGCGTCCCGTGGAACGTGCCGTAGCCGCCCGGGTTGGTGATCGTGAACGTGCCGCCGGTGACGTCGTCGGGCAGCAGCTGCTTGCTCCGCGCCCGCGCCGCGATGTCCGCGATCCCCTTCGCCATGCCCAGCAGGTTGAGCGTCTCGGCGTTCTTCACGACCGGGACGATCAGGCCCTTGCCGTCCGCAAGCTCGACCGCGAACCCGAGGTTGACGAATGTGCGCGTCACGATCTGCCCGTCGCGGAGCTCGCCGTTGACCCACGGGTAGTCGCGCAACGTGTCGACGGTGGCGCGCGCGATGAAGGCCAGGTACGTGGGGTTGACGTTGTAGGCCTGCTCGAACTCGCGCTTGAGCTTCGCGCGCACCGCGACGACGTTGCTCATGTCGACCTCGATCGCACTCGTGACGTGCGCCGACGTGTCGAGCGAGCGGCGCATGTGGTCGGCGATGCCGCGGCGCATGGCGGACATCGGCTCGAACGACTCGCCGTCCGACGGCGACGTTTCGGCCGCCGCGGGAGCGGCTGCGGCGGCGGGGGCCGGCGCAGCCACGGGTGCGGGTGGCGTCGGCGCAGGTGGTGCCGGCGCGACCGGAGCCGGCACCGGAGCGACCGTCGGCTCGGCCGGGGCGGCGGTGGCGCCGGCGCCCGACTCGATGAAGGCGAGGATGTCGCGCTTCGTGACGCGCCCGCCGGTGCCGGTACCGGGCACGGAAGCGGGGTCGACGCCGTGCTCGCCGGCGATGCGTGCGACCACGGGTGAGATGAACGCCTTGCCGTTCGACGTCTCGGCCGGCGCCGCTGCCGGAACCGGCGCAGCCGGCTCCGCGGCCACGGGTGCAGGTGCGGGTGCAGGTTCCGGCTCGGGCTCGGGCTCGGCTGCGGGCGCCGCCGGCTCGGGCTGCGCCGGCGGCTCGACCGCTGCCGACGCCGCCGCCGCCGATCCGGGCGAGCACGGTGCCGACCTCGACCGTCTGCCCCTCCTGGACGAGGATCTCGCTGACGATTCCGGAGGCGGGCGACGGAACCTCGGTGTCGACCTTGTCGGTCGAGATCTCGAGCAGCGTCTCGTCGGCCTCGACGTGCTCGCCCACCTGCTTCGCCCAGCGTGTGACCGTCCCCTCGGAGACCGACACGCCCATCTGCGGCATCACGACGTCGGTTGCGGTTCCGGTACTCATCAGTACTCCACGAGCTCCTTGAGTCCACGGGCGACGTCCTCGACCTGAGGGATGAATGCCTTCTCCAGCACCGGCGAGAACGGCACCGGGGTGTCGGGCGCCGCGATCCGGCGCACCGGGGCGTCGAGGTCCTCGAACGCCTCCTCGGCGATCGTGGCGGCGATCTCGCCGCCGAACCCGCCGGTGCGGGTGTCCTCGTGCAGCACGAGCACCTTCGACGTCTTCCGCACCGAGTCGAGCACCGCGTGCTTGTCCCACGGCATCACGCTCCGCAGGTCGACGATCTCGATCGACGCATCCACCTGCGCGGCCGCCTCCTCGGCGGTGTAGACCATCGCGCCCCACGTGATCACCGTCGCGTCGGTGCCCTCGGTGTGGATCCGCGCCTTCCCGATCGGCACGGTGTAGCGCTCCTCGGGCACCTCGCCCTTGATGCGGCGGTACAGGTGCTTGTGCTCGAAGAAGAGCACCGGGTTCGGATCCTCGATCGCCGAGATGATCAGCCCCTTCGCGTCCTCGGGCGTCGCCGGGCAGACGCACTTGAGGCCGGGGATGTGCGCGAACGACGACTCCGGGTTCTGGGAATGGAACGGCCCTCCCGAGAAGCCGCCGCCCGACGGCAGCCGCAGGACGAACGGCACGGGCGTCCCAACGCGCCAGCGCTGCTTGGCCGCGACGGTGACCAGGTGGTCCCAGGCGCACGAGACGAAGTCGGCGAACTGCATCTCGGCGACCGGACGCAGGCCCATCAACGCGGCGCCCGTCGCGCCGGCGACGATCGCCGTCTCGGAGAGCGGCGTGTCGATCACCCGCCACGAGCCGAACTCCTCCTGGAAGCCGAGCGTCACCTTGAACGCGCCGCCGTAGACGCCGACGTCCTCGCCGAGCACGAACACGCGCTTGTCACGGCGCATCTCCTGACGGAGCCCGTCGGAGATCGCCTGCAGATAGGTCATCTCAGCCATCGCCGCCGCCCTTACTTGTGGTGGGGAGTGTCGAGGTCTTCCGGCGTCGCGTACACGCCGTCGAGCAGCTCTGCCGGATCGGGCTGCGGCGATTCCTCCGCCCGCTGCAAAGCTTCGTTGAGGAGCCGCTTCACCTGGGCGGTCATCTCGTCCTCCTCGCCGTCGGCGAAGTCGGCGTTGCCGCGCAGCCAGGTGCGGTAGCGCTCGAGCGGATCGCGCGCAGCCCACTGCTCGAACAACTCCTTCGGGACGTAGAAGGCGTCGTCGTGCACGGCGTGGCCCTCCATCCGCAGTGTCTGGCACTCGATCAGCGTCGGCCCGCCTCCGTCGCGCGCCTTCTCGATCGCCCGCTTCGCCTCGCGGTAGACGGCGAGCACGTCGGTGCCGTCGACGACGACTCCCTCGAAGCCGTACGCGGCTGCACGGTCGGCGAGATGGTCGACTGCGTACTCGAGATGCGTCGGCGTCGAGTACGCCCACTGGTTGTTGTCGCAGATGAAGACGACCGGCAGCCGGCGGACGCCGGCGAAGTTCATGCCCTCGTGCGCGTCGCCGCGCGCCATCGCGCCTTCGCCGGTCCAGCCGATCGCGACGCGTCGCTCCTCCCGGATCCGGAACGCGAGCGCGCAGCCGACCGCGACCGGCAGCATCGCCGGCAGGTGGCTGACCATCGCGATCAGGCCGAGCCGGACGTCCGCCATGTGCACGTTCCCGTCCTTCCCCCTGCTCGGGCCGTCGGCGCGTCCCATGTACTGAGCGAAGATGCGCCAGGGCTCGACGCCCCGCGTGATGTGGACGCCCATGTCGCGATGGAGCGGTGTTCCGACGTCGTCGCCGCGCATCGCCATGGCGACGCCGACCGCCGCGGCTTCGTTGCCGCGGCCGGTGTAGAACGACCCCGGGATCTTCCCCTGGCGATAGAGGATGTGCCCGCGCTCCTCGACGCCGCGCGTGATCAGCATGTTGCGGTAGATCTGGAGAAGGTCCTCGCGGTCGAGGCCCCACTCCCTCACCTCCTGGAGCGAGCCTGAGGGCTCGGCTACACGCGCGATCGCCACTGCACCGTCCTCGAGTTCGAAGGGGAAAGCCGACCGCATGCTAACGAGCCTCGCGGGCGCTCCGTCACTACAGTGCTGCCGTGGGCAAGGCTGCCGACTGGCTGCGTGAGGAGCGTCGTGGCGTGCTCGGGCACTGGAGCGCATTCTGCCTCGACTGCGGCGCGGCCCGGCGCTGGTTCGAGGAGTTCGAGGCGGAGGTCCCCGAGGCGTGTCCGGCGTGCGGCGGCCGGCTGCTGCATCGCTGTCCCGCCTGCTCGGCGCCGTTCTCGTCGACCTTCGCCGTCGACTGCGAGGCCTGCGGCGGTCCGCTTCGCCCGGCCGAGCTGAACGGGATCCAGATCCGCCGTGGACGCCCCTCGACCTAGAGGCCGAGGCTCGGCTTGATCGCCGAGAAGCGGATCACGGTCACCGTGTCCTCGGCGGTGACGTCGCGGTTGTAGAGCTGACCGAGGAAGCGGCAGAGCTCGTCGTGGTGACGGATCTCCGGGTTGTCGTGCTCGATCTCGTTCGGCGACAGCTCGGCGATCGTCTTCACCTCGACCTTGTCGACGACCGCGTCGAAGACGTGCTGGCGCGGGCTGAAGCGGGCGCCGACGAGCACCGACACGATCATACCCTTCTGGTACTTGCGCGACTTGTCCCCGAGGCGGATCGTGGCGGTCTTGCGGTGCGAGCGCAGCTGCGCCTCGACGATCGGCGAGTAGAAGTTCAGCGCGAAGCCGGGCACCGGTCGCCGATCATACGTCCTCGTTCGCCAGCCTGGACAGGGCGATTTCGGCCATCTGCCGCTCGCCGCGGTAGGCGAGCAGCCGCGGCGCGTCGGTCGAGCGGCAGCCAGCGCACCTCGGCGACCTCGTGCCGGTGGGCCGGCGGCAGGTCGCCGAGCCGGCCGCCGCTGTAGCGGACGAGGAAGAACGAGACGACCTTGAAGACCCGCTCGCCCTCCCAGACGAACCAGTAGCGCACGTCGCCGAGCTTGCCCAGCGACCGGCCGCGGGCGCCCGTCTCCTCGGCCGTTTCGCGCAGGGCGGTCGCCTCGCCGCGCTCGCCGGGGTCGATCTGGCCCTTCGGCAGCGCCCAGAAGCCGGCCGGCTTGCCCGCCGGGCGGATCGCGGCGACCATCGTCTGCCCGCGCAGCCGCCGGACGAGCACCGCACCGGCGGAGAATTCACGCCGCACGGCGCTGCGATCTGAGCGTCGGAGACTTAGGTCTTCGGCCGGAAACTTGCGCCGCTGGCACTCGGCCCGCTAGAGTGCCAGCCGGAAGCACAAGCCTGTTACAAGGTGGAGGTCCGATCAATGAACCTTAAGCCGCTCGGCGATCGCCTGATCGTCGAGGTCCTCGAGGAAGAGCAGACGACGGTCAGCGGCATCGTCCTGCCGGATACGGCGAAGGAGAAGCCGCAGCGCGGCCGCGTCCTCGCAGTCGGTCCGGGTGCCCGCGACGAGAACGGGGAGCACATCCCCATGGATCTCGACGAGGGCGACGAGATCATCTTCAGCAAGTACGGCGGCACCGAGATCAAGCTCGGCGTCGACGAAGTCCTGATCCTGCGCGAGTCCGACGTGCTCGCGAAGGTCGTCGGCGATCGCGCAGCGGTCGCGTAGGAAGGGGAAGAGAAACCAGATGGCTCACAAGGAGCTGAAGTTCAGCGAGGATGCGCGTCGCTCGCTCCAGCGCGGCGTCGACATCCTGGCCGACGCGGTCAAGGTGACGCTCGGCCCGAAGGGGCGCTACGTCGTCCTGGACAAGAAGTTCGGCGCACCGACGATCACGAACGACGGCGTCACGATCGCCCGCGAGATCGAGGTCGAGGACGTCTTCGAGAACCAGGGCGCCCAGCTCGTCCGCGAGGTCGCCACGGCGACGAACGACGTCGCCGGCGACGGCACGACCACGGCGACCGTGCTCGCCCAGGCGATCGTCCGCGAGGGGCTCAAGAACGTCTCCGCCGGCGCGAACCCGATGGCGCTCAAGCGCGGCATCGAGACCGCCGTCGATCAGATCGTCGAGAACCTCAAGTCGCAGTCGACCGAGATCTCCGGCAAGGAGGACATCGCGCGCGTCGCGACCATCTCCTCGCGCTCGAGCGAGATCGGCGACGTGATCGCGGAGGCGATCGAGAAGGTCGGCAAGGACGGCGTCGTGAACGTCGAGGAGGGCCAGACGTTCGGCCTCGAGCTCGAGTTCACGGAGGGCATGCAGTTCGACAAGGGCTACCTGTCGCCGTACATGATCACCGACGCCGAGCGCATGGAGGCCGTGCTCGACGACCCGTACATCCTGGTCGCGAACCAGAAGATCGGCGCCGTCAAGGATCTCCTGCCCGTGCTCGAGCAGGTCATCCAGGCCGGTCGTCCGCTGCTGATCGTGGCCGAGGACGTCGAGGGCGAGTCGCTCGCGACGATCGTGGTCAACAAGCTGCGCGGCACCTTCCAGGCCGTCGCCGTCAAGGCGCCGGGCTTCGGCGATCGCCGCAAGCGGATGCTCGAGGACATCGCGATCCTCTCGGGCGGCGAGGTGATCACCGAGGAGATGGGCCTCAAGCTCGAGAACACGAAGCTCTCGCAGCTCGGGCACGCCCGCAAGGTGGTCGTCGACAAGGACTCGACGACGATCATCGACGGTGCCGGCGAGGGCGACGCGATCAAGGGCCGCATCAAGCAGTTGAAGTCGGAGATCGAGAACACCGACTCCGACTTCGACCGCGAGAAGCTCCAGGAGCGCCTCGCGAAGCTGTCGGGCGGCGTCGCGGTCGTCAAGGTCGGCGCTGCCACCGAGACGGAGATGAAGGAGAAGAAGCACCGCGTCGAGGACGCGCTGCAGGCCACCCGCGCCGCGCTCGAAGAGGGCATCGTCCCGGGTGGCGGCGTCGCGCTGCTGAACGCCGCCGACGCGATCAAGGAGAAGCTCCTTGCCTCGCTCGAGGGTGACGAGCGCACCGGCGCTCAGATCATCATCAAGTCGCTCGAGGAGCCGCTCCGCCAGCTCGCGACGAACGCCGGGCTCGAGGGCTCGGTCGTCGTCCAGCAGGTGCGCTCGTCGAAGCCGGGCGAGGGTCTGAACGTCGACACCGGCGAGGTCACCGACCTGGTCAAGGCCGGTATCACCGACCCGACGATGGTCACCCGCTCGGCGCTGCAGAACGCCGCGTCGATCGCGAAGAACATCCTCACCACCGAGGCGATCGTCGCCGAGGCCCCGGAGAAGAACCGCCGTGGGCGCCGGCGCCGGCATGCCCGACATGGGCGGGATGATGTAGAGACACGCGAGGTTCGGTGCCGGGCGCCTTGGTGCCCGGCACCGGGCTTCGGTGGAATCACTCGGGCGAGGGATCGGTGGTCGGGCGTCGAACTCCGACAACCAAGTCAACACCCTCCCAATCCCCTTGAAGAGCCGCCTTCCCGGGCGGCTCTTCTCGTTTTCGGGGGAGGAACCGGCTAGAAGCCGTAGCGCTCTTCCTGCCAGGGATCGGCGTCGTTGTGGTAGCCGTAGCGCTCCCAGAAGCCCGGCTGGTCGGCTGCCGAGAGCTCGATCCCGCGCAGCCACTTGGCGCTCTTCCAGAAGTACTTGCCCGGGATCACGAGGCGCAGCGGATAGCCGTGGTCGGGGGTCAGCGGCTCGCCGTCGGCGTGCGTCGCGAGCAGCGCGGCGTCGTCGGTGAGGAAGCTGTACGGGACGTTGGAGGTGAAGCCGTGCTCGGCGTGGGCGATCGCGAAGGCGGCGGTCGGCTTCGGCTGGACGAGCGCAGCGACCTCGCGCCAATGCACGCCCTCGAAGTTCGCGTCGAAGCGCGACCAGCGCGTGACGCAGTGGATGTCCTGCGTGTTGCCGCTGCGCGGCAGCGCGTTCAGCTGCTCCCAGCTCAGCTCGAACTCGTTCTCGACCTCGCCGAAGACACGGAACGTCCACGTCGACAGATCCGCGTAGCGCGGAACGGAGCCGGCGTGCAGCACCGGCCACTTCTCCGTGAGGTACTGGCCCGGTGGCAGGCGCGCCGGGTCGTACCCGAGCTCGGTCACCTTGCGTTCCGCTCTCGACCTGAACATGGGCTCTAGTCTAGGGAGGGATGGCAAGCGTTACGCCTCTCGCAGCCCGGCTGGCCCGTGCGTACATCGCGGTGCGCGGGCCGGCGGCGGTCGAGTACCTGAACGCGCATGCTGTCGAAGGACGTGCCGGAGTCCGGTTCCGCCGACGCGCTGCTCCTGACCGCGAAGGCGCGCGTGATCGCCCCGTTGCTCGTGTGGCGGCGCGGCGGGGACGACGTGCTGCTGCTCACCGAGCCGGAGCTCGGCGAGATCGTGCGCGACCACCTGATTCGCAACCGCTTCGCGTCGCGCTGCGACATCGAGCTCGAGCAGCACACCTCCGCGATCGTGTTCGCGGCCGAGGTGCCGGGCGGGATCGAGAACCGCGACTACGGCGAGCCGGCGTTCGAGCTGCTCGACCCGGACGACGAGCCGACGCTCGCCGGCGAGGAGCTCGAGCGCAGACGGATCGCCGCCGCGACGCCGCGGTTCGGGCGGGAGCTCGACGACCGCGTGCTCCCGGCCGAGGCGGGGCTCGACGAGCGGGCCGTGTCGTTCGACAAGGGCTGCTTCCCCGGCCAGGAGCCGATCGCGCGCCAGCGCTACCGGGGCAAGGTGAACCGGCGGCTGCGCGTGCTCGAGCTCGACGGCGACATGCCGGATCCCGAGACGCCTGTCGCGTACGACGGCAAGGACGTCGGCCGCGTGACGAGCGCCGTGCCCGGTCTCGCGCTCGCCTACGTGCGCGTCGAGGTGCCCGACGACGCGGAGCTGCGGGTCGGGTCGGCAACCGCCCGGCTACACTGACCGCTCCCTCGCGCCCGTAGCTCAGGGGATAGAGCGCTGCCCTGCGGAGGCAGAGGTCGCATGTTCGAATCATGCCGGGCGCATCGCTTGTTCAAGCCAAGAAATGCTATGCCCACGAACGCGAATGCCGCGGTTGGGCAATCATGAGCCCTAACTTGGAAAGGACCCTACGTCTCTGGTCGCAGCCGCCGCGCGCCGGCGGCGCGCTGTGAAGAAAGGGTGTGCTGGTGATGCGGCTTGAACTGGGAATCCCGGTCCGCTGCACTGACGACCTGTTCGGCGACCTCGCGGATGTCGTCATCGACCCGACGCGAAGTCGGGTCACGCACCTGGTCGTCCAACCGCGCCATCAGCACCGGCTGGCCCGGCTGGTCCCGGTCGAACTGGCTGAGGTCGCCGCCGGCGGCGACGTGCAGCCGGAGATCTCGCTTCGCTGTACGGTCGAGGAGGTGCGCAGGCTCGCGCCGGTGCAGGAGTTCGCCTACCTTCGGCTCGGGGAGTTCCCCGTAAACGATCCCGACTGGGATGTGGGTGTCCAGGACGTGCTGGCGATGCCGTACTACGGCAGCGCAGGGTTAGGCGGCTACGTCGGCGAAGCCGACCCACACGTCGGGCTGAGCTACGACCGTGTCCCGAAAGGCGAGGTCGAGATCCGCCGCTCGAGCGCGGTCACCTCGGACGACGGACACCACCTTGGCCACGTGGATGGGCTCGTTGTCGATGACGACGAGCAGATCACCCAGCTCGTGCTCGAGCGCGGTCACCTGTGGGGACGGCGCGAGGTGACGATCCCAATCGGTGCCGTCGCCAAGGTCGAGAGCGACGCGGTGACCCTGCGCCTTACCAAAGACGAGGTGGGGGAACTCGAACCGGCACCGGTGCACAGATGGACGGAATAGCGCTCCCCGACCGTAGCCGAGACGAGCAGAGGCGTACCGTTCGGACGAGCTGATCGTGCGGATGCATATGCAGAGAGGCTGGTGGCGTCGCTGAGCGATGTCCCATTGGTCGCGCTGCCATCACATGCGAGCGAGTCGGCGATCGTGGTACGGGCGTTGACGAAGCGCTTCGAGCGGGTCGAGGCGGTGCGAGGCCTCAGCTCGAGGTTGCGCCCGGGGAGACGTTCGGGTTGGGCAGCGCTGACGGCGCTCGGGATGATGCTTGCCGGCCGGATGACCCAGATCGAGTCCTTCCAGGCGGTGATGCAGTTCGTCGTGCTGCCGATGTTCTTCCTCTCCGGCGCGAGCCCCCGCCAGTTTCCTCTCACGGATGATTCCGTGCGACGAGGCGGCCGACGTCGGTCATCGAGAGCAGTCCGACGACCTGGTCGCCGGCGAGAACGAGCGCTCGGTCGAGCGGTCCTTGTCGCATGTCGCCGATCGCGTCGAGCAATGGCTCGTCCTCCCGGACGGTCGGTGTCTCGCGGATCGGCACCATGCACTCAGCGACTGTGGTCGTCTCCCATCGGGGTCGCGGCACCTGTGCAACCGCGGCGAAGGGCAGCAGCCCGACAACGTGGTCGTCGGCGATGACGGGGTAGGTCGTGAAGTGGTGCACATGCGCAACCTGGTCAATGAATTCGGCGAGCGTCCAATCGGCGGCGGCAGATTCGGGTTGGCGGATCATGAGGTCGCGGACCCGCAGATCGCCGAGGGCGTCGCGCAGCAGCCCGTAGCGGCCCTCGGCGGCGGCTGCGTTGAGCAGGAACCAGCCGATGAAAGCCAGCCAGGCTCCGCTCCATGCGCCCTGAAGGATGAACAAGACCATTCCGAGCGCGATCAGGAGGTAACCAACGCCCCGTCCGACGTCGGATGCGACCCGAGTTGCGCGGGCAAAGTTGCCGCTGCGCAACCAGAGCAGCGAGCGGAAGACCCGGCCGCCGTCGAGCGGCAGCGCCGGCAGCAGGTTGAAGACGAGCAAGATCAGGTTGATGTACCCCAGCCACGCTGCGACGCCGTCGACGGCGCTGCCGAGCCCGCCGGCGACGGCGACGCCGACGAAGAGCCCGCCGAGCAGCAGCGAGACGAGCGGTCCGGCGACCGCGATTCGCAGCTCCGCGCCCGCCGACGGGAACATGCCCTTGAAGCGTGCCACGCCACCGAACAGCCACAATGTGATGTCCTCGATCTCGAGCCCATCGCGTCTCGCCTGCAGCGCGTGACCGAGCTCGTGCAGCAGCAGCGACGTGAAGAACAGGATCGCGGCCGCAACCGCCATCGCCACGTAGGTCGCCGTCGAAAGACCCGGGTTCGAGGTGGGAAAGACGGTGCTCTCGAGCGTCCACACGATCAACGCGAAGACGATCACCCAGCTCCAGTTGACGCCGATCCGAATCCCGGCGATCCGCGCGATCGTGAAGCTCGGGTTCATACGCGAACAGGATCCTCGGTCACAAGACAAACAAGATGCTACGCCGCAGTCGCCCCGAACGAGCAAGAGCGTCTTGTCGAGCGACCGCTGCCTGCGGAGGCAGAGGTCGCATGTTCGAATCATGCCGGGCGCATCGCCGCGTCGACTCCGATCGCCTAGACGCCGTTCGCGATCGTGAGGTCGCGGGTGCCGTACGCGACGTTGCCCCGCGTGTCGGTCACGCGGACCTGGACGCGATACGTCCCGTTCGGGAGCCGCCGCGTGTCGAGGTCGTGGGCGAGGTAGAAGCGGTAGCGTCCGCGACCGCCCCGGCCCCACGGGTGGTTCTGCCGCGTGAAGCGCGCGTAGAGAGTCGTGAACTTTACGATCGGGAGTGTGTCGCGGAAGTCGGCTGCGACGTGCCAGTTCGTCGTCGCGATGTTGCGGCTGGAGATCAGTTGCCATTCGACGAGCGCGGGCGTCACCGGCTTCGCGTTGCACGGCGCCGGGACGGAGAGCGGAGTCGTGTCCCGACCACCGTCGGCCTCTTCCGCATGCCGGTGGGGACGTTCGTCACGTACCTGCGTGGGCATGCGGGCCGGCTCGTCGGCGTCGGGTTCGCCGCCGACGGGCGGACGATCGAGTCCGCGTCGGTCGACGGCACGATCCGCTCGTACGACTGCCGGATCTGCGCCACGCTGCGCGGCCTGCTGCGCAGCGCCGAAGCCCGGATCGCCACGAACCGGTAGCCCTCGACGAGCTCAGCGCGTGCCTGGAGCGCCGCGGACGGCGATCAGTCGGTCAGGCTGCGCCTGGCCGCACCGCGCGGCGAACTCGCCGACGACCCTGACCGCGACGCCGTACTTCTCGCAGGCCGCCTTGACTGCGTCGCCCGGGCTCTCTGCCTCGACCATCGTGGTCGCGTCGTGGCCGAAGCCCCTGACCTCGACGACGAACATCATCGGCTCGGTCGTCGGAGTGTCCGCCGGATGGTCGAGCGACATCGCTTCCCTTCGTGGTCGCAGGCTGGGGCCGGAGGGGCCGGCGGGTCGTCGATACCGACGGGGGTTGAGGGGCCCCCTCCGAGAGGGGCGGAGCCCGCCGACCACGACAAAGGATCGCCCCGGCTGCAGCGGCGGGCATCGGTAGTAGCTACGACTTGTCGCGCGGTTCGTCCCTCACCGCGCTTCGTCCTTGCCTCCAGGGCCGCATCGCCTTCTCCTCGCGCCCGTCCTGGATCGCCCCCCAGACGTGGAGGCCGAGCACCACGACCACGACGACCACGGTCATGGCGATCACGAGGACGATCGCGACCATCGTCGGACGCTACCGGGCAGGACTCCGGCGGTCGAGCGCGAAGCTGAGGGCCTCCGCTGCCCGAATCCCCACCAAGGAGAGCGGAATTGAGGGTCGATCCTGCGGCGCGGGACGCGGCTGCCTGCTTGCGCGTGTTCGCGATTCTCAGCGTGGCGATTGCCGTGTCGGCGGGCACGGCTGGGATCGCGCGCGCCGAGGGCAGCGCTCAGCTCTATCCGGCGAACACCACGTGCGCGCCGAACTCGTCCGGCGGCAGCTGCCGGGCCAACATCGAATGGCGGACCGACGCCTACGGGCCTGCTTCCGGCGCTCAGGTGCGGCGCCGGTCGTACATGCAGGTCTTCGCGCAGGCCGGCGAGGTTCTGGCGCTGGGATCGAGCGCGGTCGGCGTCGGAGCGGGAGACATCCTCGTCTACGACCCCGGCGTGGTCACGGACCCGACCGCGAACCCGCTACCCGCACTGACGACGGGCGTCAACGGCTTCCGCTGCTCCGATCAGCGCACGACGAGCGGGATCGCCGCCCAGGGCAGGATCACCAGCAGGGCCCAGGAGCTTGCCGGCGCCCAGGCGGTCGACGGCAGCGGCAACCTCGCCGGGTACGTGCCGTGCTCCTACGTCGCGCCGGTCACGGGCATCTACGGCGTCGTCTTCTACGGGCCCGACGGCGCGGGCTCGGCGACCGACGGCGGCCCGACCGGGCAGACCGGTCTCGCGAGCGCATCGAACTTCGACGCCACCCAGGGAAGCTCGATCGCCGCCTGGGACGTCACGGTGCGCGCAAACGCCTCGTCCACCGCCGACATCACCGGCAGGCTGTTCACGACCGCGCTGATCGCGTTCACCGGCGCCAACGGGCGGCCGATCAACGTCAGCGTCGACGTCGTCACGCTCGACGGCTTTCGCTACCGCACCGACACGCGCGGGATTGATCCGAACGGGTTCGCCTTCTACGGGAATCAGGCCGGGTTCCTCGACGGCGACGGCTCGAGCCCGCTCTATCACGACGCGTACGGCACGACGTCGAGCAGTGAGCTGACTGGCCTCGCCGGCGGCGTCACGTTCGCCGCTCCCGAGTACCCGATCTTCTTCGGCCCGCCGGCCGCGGCGACGCTCGCGGCTCTCGGGATCCCGTCCACCCCGGTCGCGCCGTCTCTGGGCGCTCTCTCGTTCACGGGCAACGTCTCCGGCAACACGAGCTCGCTCGGCGCCGGTGGAACGTTCTCGTACACCGCGAACGAGGGCGGCGTCTACGAGATCGTGATCAGCCGGGACGGCGTCAACTTCGATCCGGGCCTGGCGCAGAACCGGGTCCTGCGCGGGATCGGCGGGGCCGGGACGCAGAGCGTGTCGTGGGACGGCAAGGACAACAGCGGCGCCGACTTTCCCGTCGGGGCGAACTACGCGGTCCGCGCGTCGCTGCACGCCGGCGAGTACCACTTCCCGCTCATCGACGCGGAGAACTCGACGCTCGGCGGGCCGACGTTCACGCTGCTGAACCCGCCGGGCGGCGTGTGCCCCAATGCGTCCTGCACGACCGCGTTCTTCGACGACCGCGGCTACCACACCGGCGGGCCGGCGGCGACCACGGTCGGGACGGCCCCGGCTCCCGATACGCCGTTGTGCGGCTCGGGGCCTCCGGCTGCGCCGTACCACAGCGATCCGGTGGCCGGCTACGACTCGAGCGGCTCGCTGCGCGCGTTCGGCGGCGACATCGGCAGCAACACCAACGTCCCCTGCACGGGCTCGTTCGGCGACGTGAAGGGCCTCGACACGTGGACCTACTTCCCGAGCACGACCTCTGCGAGCTCGCTCGACGTCGTCGACTCGGCCGACGTCTCACTCGCCAAGGCGCACGCCGGCTCGTTCACGGTGGGCCAGAACGGTACGTTCACGCTGACGGTCTCGAACGCCGGCCCGGGCGCGTCCGGGGCGATCACCGTCAGCGACGCGCTTCCGTCGGGGCTCGGTTTCGTCGCCGGAAGCGGCGCCGGCTGGACGTGCGGCGCCGTCGGCTCGAACGTGACCTGCACGAAGGCCGGCGGACTCGCGTCCGGCGGGTCGTCGTCGATCACGCTGACGATCGCCGTCGGGCCCGCGGCGGCTCCTTCGACCACGAACGCCGCAACCGTCAGCGCGGCGACGTTCGACTCGAACACGGCGAACAACCACTCGAGCGACACCGCGTTCGTGGTTCCGATCCCGATCGCAGCGGCCGACTCGGTGTCGACGCAGCAGGGAGCTGCCGTGGCGATCGACGTCACCGGCAACGACACCCTCGGCGTCCTTCCGTCCGGTGTCACGGCGCACTCGGCGCCGGCCCACGGCACCGTCTCATGCGCGTCGCAATGCATGTACACGCCCGATCCGTCCTTCGCGGGCCTCGACTCCTTCGACTACACGATCACGGATGCGAACGGCCGCACCGCCACCGCCTCCGTGTCGATCACGGTGACGCCGCCTGCGAGCATGCCCGCGCTCGCGCAGGCCGATCTCGCCGCGACGGTCGCCGGGCCTTCGACCGCGAAGCCCAAGCAGGCGATCGGCTTCACCGCGACCGTGCGGAACAACGGCGCGGGAACGGCGCTGGCCACCCAGGTGACGTTGACCCTGCCGGCCGGTCTGACCGTGGTGCCGGGCTCGATGACGATCGACGGCGCTCCCGCCGGCGACTCGTGCACGGCGACCACGTCGGTGATCACCTGTCGGCTCGGCGCGTTGGCGAACGGGGACGTCGTGCGGCTCGCCTGGCGGGCAACGGTGGCGGGCTCGGCCCGGTCCGGGTCGCTGGTGGTCCGCGCGGCCGTCGGCTCCGCCACCGCCGATCCGGTCCCGGCCAACAACAAGGCCGCCGGCGTGCTCCGCGTCGGAGTCACTGCGATCGGGTCGCCGCGGCTCGCGCTCGTCTCGACGGTCGACCGCAAGACGGTGCGCCCGACGGGCCTCTTCCGCGTCACGATCCGCGTCCCCAACACCGGCTCCACGATCGCCGGCCGCTTCCTCGTGTGCCTGCCGGTGCCCGGCCAGGCGACGTTCGTCGCGGCGCCGGGCGCGGCTCTCCGCCGCGGTAGCGCCTGCTGGTCGATCGCCGCCCTCGACGCGGCGTCGTCGCGACGCTTCGTCGTCGTCCTGCGCGTCGACGCGACGGCGCGTCCCGGGCTGCTCCGCAACGTCGCCGTGCTGACGAGAGCACGGGGACGGACGCTCGAGAGCCACACCGCCGTCCGCGTGCTCGCCGCGCGGCCTCGCGCGCGACCCGGAGGAGTGACGGGATAACGTGCGGGCGCTCGCGACCGGCCTCCTGCTCGTCGCGGCAGGGCTCTCCCCCGGCGCCGCGGCTGCCGCGCCGACCAGGCCGGCCGGCGTCGAGGTCGCGAAGATCGTCGCGGTGACACCGGTTCGGCCCCGTCCCGGCGCCGGCCCGATTCTCAGGCTGCTGGCGACGCGCACGAGCTGGAGCGGCGAGCCGCAGCAGCTACTCGTGCTCGGCGCCGGAACCGCCCGCGATGGGCAACGCTGGCTGCGCGTCCGGCTCCCGGGACGCCCCAACGGCTCGTCGGGCTGGATCCGCCGCGACGCCGTCGTCTTGCGCCGCGATGCGTGGTCGATCGACGTGTCGCTGTCGGCCCGGCTCGTCCGCGTCTTCCGCGACGGTCGCCTCATCAGGCGGTTCCACGCGGTGATCGGGGCGCCGGCGACGCCGACGCCGACCGGGCTCTTCGCCGTCTACGAGGTGAACGCGCAGCCCGATGCGAACGGCTTCCTCGGGCCCTGGGCACTGCAGCTGACGGCGTTCTCGGCGGTGCTCGAGAGCTACGGCGGCGGCCCGGGTCGCGTCGCGATCCACGGGCGCGGCGGGGCAAGCCTTCGCGACCCGCTCGGGACGGCCCGTTCGCACGGCTGCGTGCGGGTCGACAACGCCGCCGTGCGCTGGCTCGCGCGGACGATCGTGCCGGGTACGCCGGTGCAAATTCGGTGGTAGGTTCGGCCGTCGCGCGCACTCGGCGCGCGTTGGGGAGAGGAGACGACAACCATGTTCCTCGGACGCACACCTTTGCTCGGTGTTGCGCTTGCGGCCGCGGCCCTGTTCGTCGGGACGGCGGCGACATCAGGCGGCGTTCAGCGTGCGGGCCACCACACCGGGGCGCTCGCCGTCACGAACACCCGGGTCGACACCCGCTTCGTCAAGGCCGGTGCTCCACCCCCGACCGACGACTTCTGTCGCGCGGTCTTCGACGGGGCACCGTGCTACAGCCCGCAAGAGATCCGGCACGCGTACGGCGTCGACACGCTGCTGAATGCGGGCGACACCGGTGCCGGGCAGACGATCGTGATCATCGACTCGTTCGGCAGCCCGACCCTGGCGAGCGACCTCGCCGCGTTCGACGCCGGCTACGGCCTGCCCGCTCCGCCGTCGCTGACGGTGCTCCACCCGCTCGGCACCGTGCCGTTCGACGTCAACAACGGCGACATGGTCGGCTGGGCGTTCGAGACGACGCTCGACGTCGAGTGGGCGCACGCGATGGCGCCCGACGCCGCGATCGTCCTCCTGACCAGCCCGGTCTCGGAGACCGAGGGCGTGACGGGGATGCCCGAGTTCGCCGCGCTGATCAAGTACGCGCTCGACAATCACCTCGGCCAGATCATCTCGCAGAGCTGGGGTGCGACCGAGAACACGCTGACGGATCCCGCCGGTCAGCAGGTGATCGCGACCTTCGAGTCGCTGTACGCACGCGCGGCGCTGCAGCACGTGACGGCGATCACCGGCTCGGGCGACACGGGCAGCACGAACTACGACCTGAACTTCGACCTCTACCCGTTCCCGGTCGTCGCCTACCCGGCGACGTCGCCGTTGGTCACGTCCGTCGGCGGGACGAGCCTGTACGCCGACGACCAGGGCAACTACCAGTCCGAGACGGTCTGGGGCGAGCCGGTCGGGCCGTTCGGCTACTGCGGAGCGGGCGGAGGCGGGGTCAGCCAGATGTTCTCGCAGCCGGCCTACCAGCGCCTGTTGCCGCGGACGATCCAGGGGCAGCTCGCAGGCCATCGCGGCATGCCGGACCTCTCGTGGATCGCCGACCCGTGCCAGGGGATCCTGACCTACAACGGGTTCATCCCAGGTGGGGAAGGCTGGTACTTCATCGGCGGGACGAGCGAGGGGGCTCCGCAGTGGGCCGGCGTCGTCGCCGACCTCAACCAGATGGTGCACCACCCGCTCGGGTTCATGAACCCGACGCTGTACGCGCTCGGGTTCCTGCACGTCGGCGGCTTCCACGACGTGACGATCGGCAGCAACGCCGACCTCGACACGACGGTGCCGGGCTACGACGCCCGCCCGGGTTGGGATCTCGCCACGGGGTTCGGCTCGCCGGATCTCAAGCGCCTGGCGCGCCTCGTCGCGCTGTCGCCGGCAGGCTGACGAAACCCGTTCGACTCGAGGGGCCCGGGCGACCGGGCCCCTCGGTCGCGATTGGCGATGATGTCGACGATGCCCCTCTACCTCACCGAGGCCGACGTCGCTGAGCTGTTCGGCCCGGCCGATGCGTTCGCGGCGGTCGAGGGCGCCTTCCGCCGGCTGGCGTCGGGCGCGGTCGACAACCGGCTGCGCGAGCGGCTCGAGCTCCCGGACGGCGACTTCGCGACCATGGCGTGCGTCGACCGCGAGCTCGGCTTCGCCGGGCTCAAAACCTACGCCTGGGCGTCCGCGGGCACGCCCTTCCTGGTCGTCCTCTTCCGGCTCGACGGCCGGCTCGAGGCGCTCGTCGAGGCGGAGCTGCTCAGCCGGTTCCGCACCGCCGCAGCCTCCGCGGTCGCGGCCGTCCACCTGGCACGGCCGGAGGCCGGCTCGCTCGGGGTGTTCGGCAGCGGGCGGCAGGGAGCGGCGCACGTCGCCGCACTGCGGGACGCGCTGCCGGGGCTCGAGCGCGTCGTCGTCCACTCGCGCGACGCGCGGCGCCTGGCCGCGTTCTGCCGGGAGCACGACTGCGAGCCCGCCGAGGAACCGCGCGACGCCGCGGCCTGCGACGTCGTCGTCACCGCCACCACGTCGACCGACCCGGTGCTGCGCGGCGAGTGGCTCGAGCCGGGCGCGTTCGTCTGCGCCGTCGGCGCGAACGATCTCGCTCATCGCGAGCTCGACAACGCAGTCCTCGAGCGCGCGACGTTCGTGTGCTGCGACTCGCGTGCGCAGTCGCGGGTGGAGGCCGGCGATCTCGTCGAGCCCGTCGAGCGCGGCGTCCTCGACTGGCTCGAGGTCCACGAGCTCGGCGAGGTCGTCGCCGGAGAGCTCGTCGGGCGGGCCGGCGACGACGACATCGTCCTGTTCAAGTCGAACGGCCTCGCGGCGTGGGACCTCGCCGCCGGCGCCCGAGTCGTGGAGCTCGCACGCGAGCGCGGCGCCGGACGCGAGCTCTAGACCAGCGACTTCGCGGCGTCGGCGACGTCCTCGCCGACGGCGTGCAGCACGTCGGGCCGGTCGAGCAGCCGTTTGACCTGCTCCGGCGTGCAGCGGTTCGTCACGTACTTGTCCCGGAGGATCTCCTCCAGCGGCCGGCCGCGGTGGTGCTCGCGCATCACGTACTGCGCCATCCGCTCCTCGCTCTGCGATCTCGACGACAGGAACGAGAACACACCGCGGATTGCCTCGACGAGACCCATCGGCGCGATTGTATAGTCGCCGCAGTGAAGGCCCCACTGCAGGCCGGGCGCTTCGCCGAGCGGGTCGTGGACGGTCGTGACGACGCGGGCCGTGACGAGCGCGTCCTCATCTGGATCGAGCGGCGGCCGGGCGCGCTGTGGGCGGTCGGGCGCATCGTCAACCCGCAGCACCGCCAGACCGAAGAGGCGCGGGCCGACGACTACGTGTGGGAGGGGCACGAGCTCGAGGACTGCCTCCAGCAGGCGAACGCGACGCTCGAGGACGACGTCGTCGTCACCGAGGAGGACGGCGGCGAGGGCCACGTCCGCGCCTTCCGCCGCGAAGAGCTGCTGGAACCCTTGGAGCGCTACTTCTTCGGCCGCTGACCCGACGGCCACTCGAGGTTGGCGTCGGGGATCGGGTCGCCGTGCGGGTCGTGCGTGGGGAAGCCGAGCGCCCGGTCGATGCGCGACTCGAGCTCCTCGGAGATGACGTGCTCGAGCCGGTCCGCCTCGTCGTGCACGTTCTCGACGCTGACGCCGAGCGTCTTCGCGAGGTAGAGCTCGAGCAGCCGATGGTGGCGGATCACCTCCAGCGCAACCCGTTCGCCCGCTGCGGTCAGCTGGGCGCCGCGGTACGGTTCGTGCTCGAGCAGGTCGAGCGCGGCCAGCTTCTTCACCATCGCCGACGCCGACGCGGGCGAGACGCCCTGGTCCTTCGCCACCGCCCCGATCGTCGCCCGCCCGTCGCTCGCCTGCAGGTTGTAGATCGACTTGAGGTAGTCCTGGATCGCCTCCGAGAGCGGCACGTTCGCCATCGGCGCTCAGGGTAACTTGACGCGGGTGTCGATCCACGTGGGACACAGCGCCGACCCGGACGACGCGTTCATGGTGTGGGCGCTCCGCGCCGGCGTCGTCGACACGCGCGGGCTCGAGCTCGAGCCGGTGGCGTCGGACATCCAGACGCTGAACGAATGGGCGCTCGGCGGGCGGCTCGAGGTGACGGCGCTCTCGGCGGCCGCCTACGCGGAGGTCGCGTCGCGCTACCGGCTCCTCGCGCACGGCGCGTCGTTCGGCGAGGGGTACGGGCCGATCGTCGTCGCGCGGTCGGAGCTCGGCCGCGACGAGCTGCGCTCGGTCGAGATCGTCACGCCGGGCAGGCTGACGACGGCGTCGCTCGTGCTGCGCCTCGCGCTCGGGGACGGTCTGCGCACACGCGACCTGCCCTTCGACCAGGTGCTCGACGAGGTGGTGTCGGGACGCGCCGACGCGGGCCTGATCATCCACGAGGGCCAGCTCACCTACGCGCAGCACGGGCTCGTGAAGGCGCTCGACCTCGGCGCCTGGTGGCAGGGGGAGACGGGGCTGCCGCTGCCGCTCGGCGTCGTCGGGATCCGTCGTGACGTCGAGCGCGCGGACGACGTCTCCGCGGTGCTGCGCGCGGCGATCGACGCCGGTCTCGCCCATCGGCAGGAGGCGCTCGCCTACGCGCGCGAGTTCGGGCGCGGACTCGACCTCGAGGCCGCCGACGAGTTCGTGGCGATGTACGTCAACGAGCGCACACTCGACATGGGCGAGTCGGGGCGGGCCGCGGTGGCCGAGCTCCTGCGCCGCGCGGGCTCGGGTGTCGCGGCGGAGTTCGTGGGCTGAGACGCGCGGTCGTCCTCTCGGCGGTGCGCACGCCCGTCGGTCGCTACGGCGGTGGGCTCGCCGGCGTCCGTGCCGACGACCTGGCCGCCGTCGCCGTGCGCGCGGCCGTCGACCGCGCCGGTGTGCCGGCGGACGAGATCGAGGACGTCTGGCTCGGGTGCGCCAACCAGGCGGGCGAGGACAACCGCAACGTCGCGCGCATGGCGGTGCTGCTCGCCGGGCTGCCCGAGTCGGTCGCCGGCGTCACGGTCAACCGGCTCTGCGCGTCGGGTCTCGCCGCGATCGTCGGTGCCTGTCACGCGGTGATCGCGGGTGACGGAGACCTCTTCGTCGCGGGCGGAGTGGAGTCGATGTCGCGCGCGCCGCTCGTCACCGCGAAGCCAGAGCAGCCGTTTCCGCGCGGTGACCGCACGCTCTACGACACGACGCTCGGGTGGCGCTTTCCGAACCCGAGGCTCGAGGACCGCTTCCCGCTCGAGTCGATGGGCGAGACCGGTGAGAACGTCGCCGAACGCTGGCACGTCGGCCGCGAGGACCAGGACGCGTTCGCACTCGCCTCGCAGCAGCGTCACGCGGCCGCCGCCGCCGCCGGGCGCTTCGACGACGAGCTCGTGGCGGCCGGCGAGCTCGAACGCGACGAGCACCCGCGGCCGGACACGAGCGCGGAGAAGCTCGCGTCGCTGCGGCCGGCGTTTCGCCCCGGAGGCACCGTCACGGCGGGGAACGCGTCCGGGATCAACGACGGCGCCGCCGCTCTCGTGGTCGCGTCGGAGGAGAAGGCGAACGAGCTCGGGATCGCTCCGCTCGGTTCGTTCGGCGGCTCGGCGGTTGCCGGCGTCGACCCGCGCGTGATGGGGATCGGGCCTGTGCCGGCCGTGCGTCGGCTGCTCGACCGCACCGGCCTCACCGTCGGCGACCTCGACCTCGTCGAGCTGAACGAGGCGTTCGCGTCCCAGTCGCTCGCCGTGATCCGCGAGCTCGGCCTCGACGAGAGCAAGGTGAACGTGAACGGCGGCGCGATCGCGATCGGGCATCCTCTCGGCATGAGCGGCGCCCGCCTCGTCGTCAGCCTGCTGCACGAGCTCCGCCGCCGGGGCGGCGGCCGGGGCGTGGCGACGATGTGCGTCGGCGTCGGCCAGGGCCAGGCGGCGCTGTTCGAGGTTCCGTCGTGACCGTCGCCGAGCGCTACCTCGAGCTCGGGCTGCGGCTCGGCCGTCACGTCGACGGCCTCGTCGACGCGTACTACGGCCCGGCCGAGCTCAAGGAGCAGGTCGACGCCGAGGACGTGGTCGACGCGCAGCAGCTCGTCGCCGACGCGGGCGCGCTGCTTGCCGAGCTGCCCGACGGCTGGCTGCGCGACCAGGTGCACGGCTGCGCGACGTACGCGCGCGTGCTCGCCGGGGAGCCGATCGGCTATGCCGACGAGGTCGAGGGGTCGTACGGCGTGCGGCCGGTGAAGACGCCCGTCTCGGTCTACGAGGCGGCGCTCGCCGAGCTCGACGAGCTGCTGCCGGGCGACGGCTCGCTGTTCGAGCGCCGGCAGGCGTGGCGGACGAAGCATCTGATCGACGGCGACCGCGCGGTCGCCGTCCTCGGGGAGCTGCTGCCGGTGCTGCGCGAGCGGACGGAGGCTGTCGTCGCGCTGCCCGACGGCGAGCGCTCCACGCTCGAAGCCGTTCACGGCGAGCCGTGGTGGGCATTCAACTACTACCAGGGCGACCTCGTGAGCCGGGTCGTGCTGAACGTCGACGTGCCGACGACCGGGCTCGACCTGATCCACCTCGCGGCGCACGAGGTGTACCCGGGCCATCACACCGAGCACGCGCTGAAGGAGCAGCTGCTCCTCCGCGAGCAGGGCCTGCTCGAAGAGGGGATCCAGCTCGTGCCGACGCCGCAGGCGCTCCTGTCCGAGGGGATCGCGGAGATCGGGCGCGAGGTCGTGCTCGACGCCGACTCGCGCGCGGCGCTGTACGCGATTCTCGAGCGGCACGGCATCGTGGTCGACCCCGAGCTCACCGAGCAGATTGCGACCACGCTCGAGAAGCTCGGGACGACGGGCGTGGACGCGGCTCTCTTGATTCACGAGGACGGAGCGTCGGAAGAGGACGCCAAGCGGTACGTCGAGAAGTGGCGGCTCGCCACGCCCGAGCAGGCCGCGCACAGCGTCGGCTTCGTCACCGATCCGACGTGGCGCGCCTACACGATCAACTACACGGCCGGCGAGGAGCTCTGCCGTGCGTTCGTCGGCGGCTCACCGGAGCGGTTCCACCGCCTCTTGACGGAGCAGGTGCGTGTCGGCGAGCTGCTCGCCGCCGCCCGCTAGATTCTCCTCGTGGCAGTGGCGACCGAGTACGGGCTCTACATCGACGGCGCGTCGGTGGAGCCCGAGTCGGGTGACGTCCGCGAGCTGCACGAGCCCGCGACGGGCGACGCGCTCGCACACGCCGCGATCGGCGGCGAGGCGGACGTCGACCGCGCCGTGGCCGCGGCCCGCACCGCGCTCGACGGGCCGTGGGGCAAGACCTCCGGCACCGAGCGGTCGCGGCTGCTGCACGCGTTCGCCGATGCGGTCGGCGCGAACCGCAAGGAGCTCGCCGAGCTCGAGAGCCGCAACGTCGGCAAGGCGATCTCCTCCGTCAAGGCCGAGCTCGCCGGGGCGACCGAGCAGCTCCGCTTCATGGCGACGGCGATCGCCTCGATCGCGGGCCGTTCGGCGCCGATCGGCGGCTCGCTGCTCTTCTACTCGCTGAAGGAGCCCGTCGGCGTCTGCGGCCAGATCGTGCCCTGGAACTACCCGCTGCTGATGACGACGTGGAAGCTCGCACCGGCGCTCGCCGCGGGCTGCACCGTCGTGCTGAAGCCCGATCCGCAGACGCCGCTGACGGCGATCCGGCTCGCAGAGCTGGCGACCGAGGCCGGCGTTCCCGCCGGGGTGATCAACGTCGTCCCCGGCGACGGTCCCACGACCGGGTCGTATCTCGTACGGCACCCGGGCGTCGACAAGATCGCGTTCACCGGTTCGACCCGCACGGGCGGCGAGATCATGCGGCTCGCGCTCGGATCCGATCAAGCGCGTCACGCTCGAGCTCGGCGGCAAGAGCCCCAACCTCGTGTTCGCAGACGCCGACCTCGGCGACGCGATTCCCGCAAGCGTCTGGGCGATCTTCTACGCGGCCGGCCAGTCGTGCGAGGCGCGGTCGCGGCTGCTGGTCGAGGCCAGCATCTACGACGAGGTGGTCGAGAAGGTCACGAGCCTCGCCCGGCAGGTGCGGGTCGGCGATCCGCTCGACGCGGAGACGCAGATGGGCTCGCTGATCTCGGCCGCCCATCGCGAGAAGGTGCACGGGTTCGTCGACGGCGCGCGCGGCGAGGGGGCCGAGGTGACGACGGGCGGTGCGATCGAGGACGGGCCGGGGCGCCTTCTACCCGCCGACCGTGATCGCGCCCGCGACCAACGACCTGCGCGCGGCGCAGGAGGAGATCTTCGGCCCGGTCGTGACCGTGATCCCGTTCGCCGACGAGGCCGAGGCGGTGCGCCTGGCCAACGACGTGCAGTACGGGCTGATGGCGACGGTGTGGACCGGGGATCCCGCGCGGGGCCACCGCGTCGCCGCACGCATCAAGTCGGGGACGGTCGGCATCAACATGCCGTACACGGCGTTCCCCGGCATTCCCTTCGGCGGCTACAAGCAGTCAGGCTTCGGGCGCGAGCTGGCCGTCGAGACGCTCGACCTCTACCTCGAGACGAAGTCGGTCGTCACCTACACCGGCTCGCGGCCGACGAACCCGTTCGGCCTGTAGCTCGCTACCGCTACGCCGTCCTCGCTGCGGGAACGTTCGCGCAGACGACGTACTCGGCGATCTGGTTCGGCGTCGCCGTGATGGCGCCGACCCTGCGGCATCGTTACGACCTCTCGCTCGGCCAGACGGGGCTGCTGATCTCGGGCTCGCTCGTGGGCTCCGTGGCCAGCCTGATCCCGTGGGGGCTCGCCACCGACCGTCTCGGCGAGCGCGTCGTCCTGGTCACCGGGCTCGCCGGCTGCGGGGCGGGGCTGCTCGGCGCCGCCTCCGCGCACGGGTTCTGGTCGCTCGGCCTGCTGCTCGCGGCCGCGGGCGCCTCCGGTGCAAGCGTGCAGTCGGCGAGCGGTCGCGCCGTGATGCACTGGTTCCCTCCCTCCGAGCGTGGGCTCGCACTGGGAATCCGGCAGACGGCGATCCCGGCCAGCGGCTTCGTGGTCGCGCTCGCGATTGCCGCCGGTGGTGCACGCGGGCGGGCCTGCGTGGGGCTTCGCGACGCTCGGCCTCGCCTGCCTCGCCGGCGCGGCCGTCGGCGGTCTCGTGCTGCGCGAGGGGCCGCGGCCCGACGATGCCGCAGCCGTCGTCGGTCCGGGCGCCGTTCCGCGACCGCCGGATCTGGACGCTCTCGCTCGGCAGCTCGCTCGTGCTGGCGCCGCAGCTCTGCGTCGCCGGCTTCGCCGTCCTCTATCCTGCACGAGCGCCGAGGGCTGACCGACGGCCGGCGCGGCCGCGGTGCTCGCGGTGATGCAGCTGCTCGCGATCGGCGGGCGGATCGGCGCCGGCCGCTGGTCGGACGTGCGCGCGTGCCGGATCGGCCCGCTGCGCGCGATCGCGCTGACCGCGGCCGTGCTCGTCGCCGCCACCGCCGCGCTGGTCACCGCGCCGCTCCCGCTCGTCATCCCCGTGCTCGTCGCGGCGGGCGTCGTCTCGATGAGCTGGAACGGCCTCTCCTTCGCCGCCGCCGTCGAGCTTGCCGGCAGCGGCCGCAGCGGCGCCGCGATCGGGCTCCAGCAGACACTGCTGAACGTGCCCGGCGCCGCGTATCCCGGTCTCTTCGGCGTGCTCGTCGCCGCGACGTCGTGGCGCGTCGGTTTTGCCGTGGTCGCGCTGTTCCCGCTCGCCGGCTGGCGGGTGCTGCGAGCATTGCGCGTGATGCGGATCGTCGAGCGGCTCGACGCAGATCTACGCGATCGGGCAGCACCGCGCCGGGTACTCGCCCGAGGAGGACGCCGCGCACGAGCTCGCCGCCGCGCTGGATGCGGGAGGCCGGGCTCGAGGTCGCGCGTCGACGCGGCCGGCAACCTGCTCGGCCGCCGCGGCGCACGCACGGTCTGGAGCGGCTCGCACCTCGACTCGGTCCCGAACGGCGGGCAGCTTCGACGGCGTGCTCGGCGTCGTCGCGGCGCTCGAGGCCGCGGAGCGGCTGCGGACGCGCCGCTCGCGGTCGTCGCCTTCCGCGACGAGGAGACGGGCCTGATGGGGCAGCCGCGCGTGCGTCGAGCGGCGCTGCCGCGACGGCGTTCGTCGAGCTGCACATCGAGCAGGGCCCGGTGCTCGCAGCGCGCGGGCGAGCCGCTCGGGATCGTCACGGCGATCGTCGGCCAGGCGCGCGGCGAGGTCGTCTTCGAGGGCCGCGCCGACCACGCGGGCACGACGCCGATGGACGCGCGCGACGACGCGCTCGTCGAGGCCGCGCGCGTTCGTCCTGCACGTGCGCGAGCGCGCGCGGCGACGGCGACGGTCGCGACCGTCGGTCGCGCTCGAGGTCGAGCCGGGCGCCGTCGAACGTCGTCCCGGCGCGCGTGACCGTCAGCGTCGACGCGCGGGCGCCGGACGGCCGACGCAGCTCGACGCGCTCGTCGCGCGCGATCGGCTTCGAGCCCGGCTGCGCCGGCTCGAGCCGGTCGCGATGAGCGGCGCGCCGCTCGCGGCGCTGCGCGCGGCCGCGCCCGGCGCGCCCGAGCTCGTCTCCGGCGCCGGCCACGACGCGGCGGTCCTCGCGCGCGGCCGGCGTCCCGACCGGGATGCTCTTCGTCCGCAGCCTGAACGGCGGCGTCAGCCACTCGCCCGGACGAGCTCTCGAGCGACGGAGGACATCGCGCTCGCGGTCGACGCGTCCTCGACGGCGCGCGCTTGGCTAGGATCTCGCTCGCGATGAGCGAGCGCGAGATCATGACGCTGGGACGACCTCGGCGACGGCGCGCGCGAGCTCGCCGAGTCGGTCGCACGCGCGACGGCTACCGCCCCGACATGATCCTCGCGATCGCGCGCGGCGGCCTGCTCGTCGCGGGCGCGCTCTCCTACGCGCTCGGCGTCAAGAACACCTTCACGATGAACGTCGAGTTCTACACCGGGCATCGACGAGCGGCTCGACATGCCGATGATCCTGCCGCCCGTCCCCGACCTCGTCGACTTCAGCGAGACGCGCGTCCTGATCGCCGACGACGTCGCCGACACGGGCGCGACGCTCGCGCTCGTCAAGGAGTTCTGCGCGGGCAAGGTCGCCGAGATCCGCTGCGCCGTCCTGTACGAGAAGCCGCGCTCGACCGGTCAGCTGCGAGTACGTCTGGCGGCGCACCGATCGCTGGATCGACTTCCCGTGGAGCGCCGAGGAGCCCGTCTCGCAGCGCCGCTCGCGAATCGCTGCTCGAAAGCGTCCAGTCCGCAAGGCGGCGATCCCATATAGTCGACGATCCCCCAGGCAATCGCGGACGGTTCGAGGAGAGGAGCAGGCATGACCAGGAGGAAGATTGCGCTCGGCGCGTGGCGCTCGCGACGCTTGGCGGCCGTCGTCGCTCGCCGTCGGCGCGGCGCCGGGTCGGCGTCAGCACGACGCGACGCCGTTCAAGGTGGCCTGGATCTACGTCGGGCCCGCACAACGACGGCGGCTGGTCGCAGGCGCACGACGAGGGCCGGCTGTACGTGCAGAAGATGCTCGGCAGCAAGGTGCAGACGACCTACAAGGAGAACATCGCGGTCGGCCCGCAGTTCGCGCAGACTGATCGACGAGCCTCGTTCGCGACGGGCTACAAGATCATCTTCGCGACGTCGTACGGCTTCCGTCGACGAGGCGCTGTCGCGGCGAAGAAGTACCCGGACGTGATGTTCGAGCAGGCGACCGGCGACGACGCAGGCCGCAGAACCTGTCGGAGTACTTCGGCGCGGGCGAGGACACGATCTACCTCTCCGGCATGGCCGCCGGCGCGGCGACGAAGACCGGGCACGTCGGCTACGTCGTCGCCTTCCCGATCCCCGAGGTGATCCGGCACGCGAACGCGTTCGCGCTCGGCGCGCAGACTGACGCATCCGGGCGCGAAGGTGAAGCTCGTCTGGACGAACTCCTGGTTCGACCCGGCCAAGGAGAAGAAGGCGGCGCAGAGCCTCGACGCCGCGGGCGCCGACGTGCTCGGCCAGAACGTCGACTAGCCCGCGACCGGCCAGTACGCCGAGTCGAAGGGCATCCCGTGGGTCGGCTACGACTCGACGCGCAGAAGTTCGCGCCGAAGTCAGTGGCTGACCGGCGCCGGTCTACAACTGGGGCCCGTACTACCTGCAGCCGCGTCAAGGCGGCGATGAACGGCACCTGGAAGTCGGGCTTCTACTACGGCTCGATCAAGGACGGCTTCACGAAGCTCGCGCCGTACGGGCCGGGCGTCAGCGCGAAGACGAAGGCCGCGATCGCCGCGAAGAAGAAGGCGATCGAGAACGGCTCGTTCTACGAGTTCACCGGCCCGCTCTACGACCAGAGCGGCAAGCTGCGCGTCCAGCAGGGCGAGAAGCTGACGGTCAACGCAGCTCTACGCGATGAACTGGCTCGTCAAGGGCGTGATCGGCAGCCCGAAGGGCTAGGCGCCGCTGCGCGGCGCGAGCGGCTCCGGCTCCGCCCGACGCATCGCTCACGGCCGCTCCGCGGGGCGGCCGTGGCTCATGCGCGGGATCACGAAGCGCTTCCCGGGCGTCGTCGCGAACGACGGCGTCGACTTCGAGGCGGCCGAGGGCGAGGTGCACGCGCTGCTCGGCGAGAACGGCGCCGGCAAGAGCACGCTCTCGAACATCCTCACCGGCCTCTACCGCCCCGACGAGGGCGAGATCCTCCTCTACGGCGAGCCGGTCGAGTTTCAGCTCGCCGCGCGACGCGCTCGACGCGGGGATCGGCATGGTGCACCAGCACTTCCGGCTCGTCCCGCCGTTCACCGTCGCCGAGAACATCGATCCTCGGCGACCACCGCGGCGAGGGAAGCGCTCGTTCCGTCGCATCCGCGGCGCATCGAGCGGCGCGTGCGCCGAGCTCGGCGAGCGCTACGGCATCGCGGTCGACCCGCGCGCCCGGATCTGGCAGCTCTCGCTCGGCGAGCAGCAGCGCGTCGAGATCCTGAAGGCGCTCTACCGCGAGGCGCGCATCCTGATCCTCGACGAGCCGACCGCGGTGCTGACGCCGCAGGAGGCGGACGTCGCTCTTCGAGACGCTGCGGCGGATGGCCGACGAGGGGCGGACGGTGATCTTCATCTCGCACAAGCTGCACGAGGTGAAGGCGGTCTCCGACCGCGTGACGGTCCTGCGCGGCGGCAAGCACGGTCGCGACGGTCGACGACCGCCGACGTCGACGCCGCGCTCGCTCGCGGCGCTGATGGTCGGCCGCGAGGTCGCCGGCGGTCGAGCGCGAGCCGCGCGAGCCGGGACCGGCGACGCCGTGCTCGAGCTCGACGACCTCTGGGCGGCCGGGCGACCGCGGCGACGACGCGCGTGCGGGGGTGTCGCTCGACGGTTCGGGCGCGGCGAGATCGTCGGCAGTCGCCGGCGTCGCGGGCAACGGCCAGCGCGAGCTCGCCGAGACGATCGCCGGGATGCGTGCGCCGACGCGCGGGCCGGATCGCGGTCGCCGGCACGCCGGCTGCGCGGCGGCGATCCGCGCGAGGCGATCCACGCCGGCGTCGCGCACGTCCCGGAGGACCGGCTCGCACACGGGCGTCGCGCCGAGCTCTCAGCATCGCCTCGAACCTCGTGCTCAAGTCCTACCGCGGGCACCGACGTCTCGCGCGGGCCGCTGCTGCGGCTCGGCGCGATCCGCGAGCGCGCCGTCGAGCTGATCCAGCGCTACGACGATCGCGGCGCCGCGGCCCGGCAGCTGCCGGCGCGGCTGCTCTCGGGCGGCAACCTGCAGAAGGTCGTGCTCGCGCGCGAGTTCTCGGGCGCGCCGCGCGTGCTCGTCGTCGCCTCGCCGACCCACGGGCTCGACGTCGCCGCGATCGAGACCGTGCACCGCTACCTGCGCGACGCCGCAGCCGACGGCGTCGGCGTGCTCGCTCATCAGCGAGGACCTCGACGAGATCCTCGCGCTCGCCGACCGGATCGCCGTCATGTACGAGGGCGCGATCGCGGCGAGCTCGACGCCGGTCGACGGCGACGGTCGAGGAGATCGGCCTGCTGATGGCGGGAGGGACGAGCGAATGATCCGCATCGAGCGCCGGCTCACGCAGCCGCGGTGGCTCAGCGTGGCCGTCCCGGTCGGGTCGCTGGTCGTGGCGTTCGTCGTGATGACGCTCGTGCTGCTCGCGACGCACCACCCGCCGGGGCACACGTTCTGGCGGCTGATCGTCACCGGCTTTCGGCAGCACGATCGCCCTCAACGCGACGTTCGTCTCGGCGACGCCGCTGCTCTTCACCGGTCTCTGCGCCGCGGTCGCGTTCCGCATGCAGCTCTTCAACATCGGCGGCGAGGGCCAGCTCTACGTCGGCGCGATCCTCGGCGCGGCGGCGGGCATCGCCCTCGGCAACCACTCCGGCTGGCTGTCGGTGCCGGCGATGATCGTGGCCGGCGTCGCCGGCGGCGCGGCGCTCGCGCTGATCCCGGCCGTCCTGCGAGCGTTCCTCTCGACGAACGAGATCATCACCTCGCTGATGCTCAACTACGTCGCCGCCCTCGTGATCGACTACCTGATCTTCGACTCGCAGTCGTACTGGCGCGATACCTCGACGCCGAGCGCGAAGGTCTTCCCGCAGGGGAAGATGCTGCCGGACGCCGCGACCTGGCCCGGCCTCCATCTCGGCGGGCTCGTGCTTCCCTTCGGGCTCCTGGTCGGGATCGTCGTCGCCGGCGTCGTCTGGGTGCTGTACTCGCGCACGAGGTTCGGCTTCGAGGTGCAGGTGATCGGCGACTCGCCGCGCGCCGCCTCCTACGCCGGCATGCGCACGCGCCGGAAGATCCTTGCGGTGATGGCGCTCTCCGGCGCGATCGCCGGTATCGGCGGCGCGAGCCAGGACGGCGACTTCCGCCACACGCTCGACCCGCGCGGCCTCACCGCGGCCGGCTACGGCTACGCCGGGATCGTGATCGCCGCGCTCGCCCGCTACAACCCGTTCGCCGTCTGCCTGATCGCGTTCCTGCTCGGCGGCCTGCAGAACGCGGGCTACGCGCTCCAGGGCGCGGACTTCCCGTCGGGGCTCGTCGGAGTGATGCAGGGGCTGATCCTCTTCTGCGCGCTCGGCGGCGAGCTGCTGATCCGCTATCGCCTGACGATCGACCGTCGCGCGCGTCGGGTGGAGGCGGTCACGTGATCCTGGCCGCGGGGATCAACGACTCGATCGCCGTGGTCGTCCTCGCCTCCGCGGTCGTCTACGGCACGCCGCTTCTCTACGCGGCGCTCGGCGAGCTGCTCGCGGAGCGGTCCGGTGTGCTCAACCTCGGCGTCGAGGGGATGATGCTCGTCGGCGCCGTGATGGGGTTCTGGGCCGACCTGAAGACCGGCTCGCCGGCCGTCGCCTTCCTCGTCGCCGCGGTCGCCGGAGCCTCGATGGCGCTCATCCACGCGTTCCTCGTCGTCACGTTGCGTGCGAACCAGATCGTCTCCGGGCTCGCGTTGTCGATCTTCGCCGGCGCGGTCGGCCTCTCGTCCTACCTCGCCAACGACCTCAACCTGGCCGACCATCCCGCGCGCCACCCGTTCGCGTCGTTCCTGCCGCACGGCTGGCGCTCGGCGCCGGTCGTCGGCCCGATCCTGTTCGATCAGTCGGCCCTCGTCTACATCTCGTGGGTGCTCGTGATCGCGGTCGCCTTCTACCTCGGCCGCACCCGCCCGGGCCTCAACCTGCGGGCGGTCGGCGAGGCGCCGGCTGCGGCCGACGCGATGGGGATCAACGTCGTCGCCTACCGCTACGTCCACACGATCGCCGGCGGCGCGTTCGCCGGCGTCGGGGGCGCCGTTTTCACCCTCTGGATCACGCCCCAGTGGCAGAACGGGATCACGGGCGGGGCCGGCTGGATCGCGATCGCGCTCGTGATCTTCGCGTTCTGGCGGCCCGCGCTCTGCCTCGTCGGCGCGTACTTCTTCGGAGCGTTCTCCGGCATCCCGTTCACGTTCCAGGCGCGCGGGATCCTGAAGGGCATCCCGCCGGAGCTGTTCCAGTCGCTCCCGTACGTGATGACGATCGTCGTGCTCGTCCTCGTCTCGAGCGCCGGCGCCCGCCGCCGCCTCGGCGCCCCGGGCGCCCTCGGCCTGCCGTACTTCCGCGAAGAGCGCTAGGGGCCCGCGCGCGCACCGGTCAGACGTGCGTCAGACCAGAAAACGCCGTGAGCAGGGTGAAAGGCGTGCCGAGAGCATGCCTACGCGACCCCTCGCGGTCAGACACCGGTCAGACGCCGGTCAGACCCCGGGTGTCGCTTCTAGCGGAGGCGCTTCTCCCAGGTGAGGAGTGTGTCGTCGACGTCGATCGGGCCCGTGCGAATCGTGATTCGACCCTGCACGCGGCGCGGCGCGAGGCCCGCGTCGGCGTAGCCGGAGCGGCGGTACAGCGCCTGGGCGGCGTCGCCGGTGACGCTCACCTCGAGCCGGAGCCGGTCGTGCCCGCGGGCGCGCGCCTCGCGCTCCGCGGCGTCCGTCAGCGCCGAGCCGATGCCGCGGCGCCGCCGCTCCGGTCGCACCTCGACGTCCTGCAGCTCGGGTGGGTCGCCGAGCCTGAGATACGCGTGACCGACCGGCTCGTCTCCGTCCCACGCGACGAGGTACACGCCGTCCCCCTGGTGCAGCCGCGCCAGTCCGAGCACCGCGCCGACCGCGTCGACGTCGCCTGCCTGGAGCGGCCGGATCGAGATCAGGCCGCGTGCTGCTCGAAGAGGCAGCAGTCGTCGAGGCTGGGGCACTCGCACCGCGCCGCCGCCGCGAGCCAGTCGCGCACGACCTGCGCCCGCTCGAGCAGGGCGTCCACCTCCGGCAGCTTGCGCTCGGCGATCCGGCGGAGCTCCTCCGTCGCCTCGCCAGCGAGGAGCAGGCGGATCTCCTCGAGCGTGAGGCCGCCTCGCTGCGCGGTGTCGATGATCGCGACCGTACGCACCGCCTCGGGGCGGTAGCGCCGCCGGCCCGACACGCGCTCGGCGGCGGCGAGCAGGCCGACCTCCTCGTAGTAGCGGAGCGCGGACGTGCGCCGGTCGGTCAGCCGCGCCAGCTCGCCGATCGTCAACAGATCGTCGCTTGACTTCAAGTCCACTTGAAGATGCACGCTACCAGGCATGACAACCATCGGCTGGACGCTCACCGACCAGGACCGCGCAGTGAATCGCGGTCGCTGGGAGGCGATCGGCACCGCCGCGCTCGCCGACCTGGCTGCCCTCGAGCGCGAATGCTGCGCCTTCGCGACGTGGACGCTCAGCGAGTACGAGGGTCGCGTCGCGCTCGAGATCGCGGGGAAGACCGACGACGCCGTCCCCGCCGTCCAGGCGCTGTTCGCGTCACTTCGCTCGCGACGCTAGGCCTCGCGGAACGAGATCGGCTGCGCACCCTCCCAGAGCGTGCGCCGGCCGAGCTCGACGAGTTGCTCCTGCCCCTCGACGAGCGTCGCGAAGTGGTTCGCCCAGAGGTGCCCCGCCTTCGACGCGAACGAGCAGTAGCCGTACGGGAACAGGAGCTCTGTCTCGCTCTGCCCGCCCGGATAGAACGCGAGCTCCCCCGGATGCGGATACGACGTCGCGTTCTCCGGGCCGATCCCGAGGTCGCGGTCGCCCCACGGGATCCAGTTCGACTCCCCGCTCCAGCGGCAGTGGATGATCCGGTCCTCGAACGGGAGGATCCCCTTGAACGCGGCGACCGTGTTGGGGGCGAGCTCGTCCTCCCAGCGGGCGACGAACCGCAGTCCCGACGCGACGATCTCGAGCATGGCGAGACCCTACCGCCGCGACGTCGCGAGGCGGCCGCCGAACGCGATCGAGACGAGGCGGTGACGAACGTCGAGCTCGGGCCCCGGCATCACGATCATGACCACCGCGACGATCAGGACCGCGCTCACGGCTTGATCAGCAGCGCGAGCGCGACGATGCCGGCGCCGGCGACGCCGAGCACCGGCCACACGTTGAGGCCGCGGTGGCGGAGGTTGAAGTAGTGGCGCGTGATCGCCCCGATCGCCATCAGCGCCACGAGGATCAGCCACGCGTGCGAGTGGCCGTACGTGATCGGGAAGTGGTTCGAGAGCATCGCGAACACGACCGGAAGCGTGAGGTAGTTGTTGTGAACCGACCGCTGCTTGCCGCGACCGTTCCGAGCGCAGGTCCGGCTCGCGCCCGGCCTCCTTGGCGCGCACGAGCTCCCAGTGCGCCGGGATGATCACGAAGAAGACGTTGCCGACCATGACCGTCCCGATCATCGCGCCGACCTGCGATGTAGGCGGCCCGCGCCGCGAACAGCTCCGAGGCGCCCCACGCGGCCAGGCAGACGAACCCGAACACCAGCGCGGCGAGGATCGCCTCGTCGTTCTCGAAGGCGCGGCAGAGCAGGTCGTAGACGAGCCAGGCGACCGCGAGACCCGCGACCGAGATCGCGATCGCCTGCCACGGCCGCAGATCGGCGACCGACGTGTCGATCAGGAACGTCGAGGCGTGCGCGTAGTAGACGACGACGAACAGCGCGAACCCCGAGAGCCACGTCGTGTACGCCTCCCACTTGAACCAGTAGCAGCGGCTCGGGCAGCCGTTCCGGCGCGACGCGGAACTTCTCGACCCGGTAGAAGCCGCCGCCGTGGATCTCCCACGCCTCGCCGCCGACTCCGCGCTTCAGCGTCGTTCGGGTCGTGCGGCGGCTTCAGGTGGTTGTCGAGCGCGATGAAGTAGAACGACGAGCCGATCCACGCGATCGCCGCGATCACGTGCAGCCAGCGGAAGAGCAGGTTGCCCCAGCTGCCACCAGTAGTCGGAGAGCGCTAGGAGGTGTGCTGCCATCGGTCCATCGCGATCGACACGAGCTCGTCGAGCGCGGTCGCGAGCTCCTGCTCGCGGGTCCGCTCGAGCCGCTCGCGCAGGATCGGGACGATGCTCGCGTCGCGGGCGGCGGTTGACGAAGACGACGAAGCGGAAGCCGAACCGGTCTTCGTAGGCGCGGTTCAGCTCGGCCAGCTCGGCGAGCACCGCCGGGTCGTCGTCGGTTCCCTGCTCCGTCGCGGAGCGTTTCGACAGCGCCTGCGCGGGCGCCGATCGCGGGGTGGGCGTCGAGCACCTCCTTCTTCTCGTCGTCCGACAGTCCGTGCGCGAGCTCGCGGGCGCGTCCGAGCGGATCGTCGAGCGCGGCGAGCCGCTCGACGAAGCGCGTCCGGCCCTCGAACAGCTCCGCGAGCTCGTCGACGCTCAGCTGCCGCGGTAGCTCGCGCACGCGTAGGACGAGATCAGCAGCGGGACGTGATGGTGACCGTCGCCGAGATCGACCTCGAGCTCGACCCGGCGGAAGAACGGCGACGGCGGATGGAAGACGATCCGGTACGTGCCGGCGGCGCCCTCTCGCGAGCTCGCGGATCCGCCCGTCGGCGTCGGTCTCGCCCGCGCCGACGAGCGAGCCGTCGCGCGCGTAGAGCTCGACCCGCACGCCTGCGGCCGGCCTGCCGCGCTCGGTGTCGAGCACGTGGGTCGAGATGGTCATTCGCGCCAGAGCCTCCGCGCCTGGTTGCGATGCTCGCGCGCGATCTCCTGCTCGTCGGCGTTCACGAGCGCGCCGCCGCGCACGACCTCGCGGCCGCCGACGAGCAGCGTGTCGACGCGGTGCGGGCCGGAGAGCACGAGGTCCGCCGACGAGATCGTCGGCGCCGCCGAGCTCGAGGCCGTCGGTGCGCCAGACCGCGACGTCGGCGCGCTTGCCCGGCTCGAGCGAGCCGATGTCGTCGCGCCGCAGCACGGCGGCGCCGCCGCGGGTGGCGAGGCGGAGCGCCTCGCGGGCGCTCATCGCGTCGCCGCCGCCGCGGCCGCGCGCGACGAGCAGCGCCTGCTTCACCTCGAAGAACAGGTCGCTGCGCTCGTTCGAGGCCGAGCCGTCGACGCCGAGCCCGACGCGGACGCCCGCGTCGAGCAGCTCGCGCACCGGCGCGACGCCGGCGCCGAGCCGCAGGTTCGACGTCGGGCAGTGGGCGACGCCGACGCCGGCGCGTCGCGAAGCGCTCGATCTCCGCGGGCGAGAGATGGACGCAGTGCGCGCACCACACGTCCCCGTCGAGCCAGCCGACGCGCTCGAGGTACTCGACCGGGCGTGCAGCCGTAGAGCTCGCGGCAGTAGGCGTCCTCCTCGACCGTCTCGGCGAGGTGCGTGTGCAGCTGAAGCCCGAGCCGGCGGGCGAGCGCGGCCGACTCCTCCATCAGTCGCGTCGTGACCGAGAACGGCGAGCACGGCGCGACCGCGATCTGCGACCAGGTCGCCGTCGGCGAGCGCGGCGAGCCGCTCGGTGTCGGCGAGGATCGCGTCGATGTCCTCGACCAGCGAGTCCGGCGGCAGGCCGCCGTCCGACTCGCCGAGGTCCATCGAGCCGCGCGAGGCGACGATCCGGACGCCGAGCTCGCGCGCCGCGTCGAGCTCCGCCTCGACCAGGCCCGGAGACGCCGCGCGGGAAGACGTAGTGGTGGTCGAAGACGGTCGAGCAGCCCGAGAGCGCGAGCTCGGCGAGCCCGGTGCGCGCGGCGGCGTACTCCATCTCGGCGTCGATGCCGCGCCCAGGTCGGGTAGAGCGTCGCGCAGCCAGGTGAACAGGTCGGCCTCCTGCGCCCGCGCGCGGGTGAGCGTCTGGTAGAGGTGGTGGTGGGTGTTGACGAGGCCCGGCGTGACGACGGCGCCGCCGAGGTCGTCGCGGTCGCCGGCCGGCGGGTCGCCGGCGCCGACCTCGGCGATCAGTCCGTCCTCGATCCGCAGCCAGCCGCGCTCGTGCTCGGTGCCGGCGTCGTCCATCGTGACGACCAGGCGTTCGGCGAGGATCACGCCGGCCTCCAGCGGCACGAGCTCGAAGCGGTCGACGTCGACGAGCCCGCGGTCGGTCAGCTTCAGGCTCGGGATCACGCGAGAGCGCGAGGAAGGCGAGGTGCTGGAACGGCGCCTCGAGCTCGCAGCCGAGCTCGCGCGCGGCGGCGACGAGCGCGGCGACGCGGCGACGACCTCGTCGAGCGGCGCGTCCGAGAGCAGGCCGGCGACGGGCAGCGGCAGCTCCGCGAGCACCTCGGCGCCGTCGACCACGACGATCCCGCCGCCACGGTTGGCCAGCCGGCGCACGGCGGCCGCCATCGACGCGTCGTTCATCCCGACGACGACGACGTTGTGCGCATCGTGCGCGACGCGTGGACGCGAGCGCGCCGCGCCGGAGTCCGAAGCCGCGCACGAAGCCGAGGCCGGCACGGCCGGTGCCGAGGTGCCGCTCGACGACCGCGATCTTCGCGAGGTCGCGCTCGGGGTCGGCGAGCGCCTCGCCGGCGCGGGCCGGCAGCGCGCTCGACGAGCGAGTCGGTGACGATCTGACCCGGGACGATCCCGATCACGCGGGCGTCGCCGCCCTGCCAGGGGATGCGGAACATCTCCGGCCCGAGCGCGCCGATGCGCACCGTGTGGCGCACCCAGTCGGGCACCTCCGCGGAGCGGGATGTCCGCGACCGGCCGGCCCGCCTTCAGCACCAGCTCGGGGACGAACCGCTCGAGGTCGGGCAGCAGCAGCAGATCGCGCTGGTAGCCCGGCGCGACCGCGCCGAGCTGGCCGAGCCCGTGCCAGAGCGTCGGGTTGAGCGTCGCGCAGACGAGCGCGTCCTCCGGCGGGCACGCCGCCGGCGACCGCGTCGCGCACCATCGAGTTGATGTGGCCGTCGTCGGCGATGTGCTCCGGCTCGCGATCGTCGGTGCAGAAGGCGATCCGGTTCGGGCCGTACTCGCGCGAGCAGCGGCAGCAGCGCCTGCAGGTTCCGCGCCGCCGAGCCCTCGCGGATCAGCAGCCACATCCCGGCCCGCAGGCGCTCGCGGCCCTCCTCGGCGGTGTACGCCTCGTGGTCGGAGCGGATCCCCGCCGCCGCGTACGCGTTCAGCGCGCGGCCGCGAACGCCCGGTGCGTGGCCGTCGACGTGCTCGGCGAGCGTCGAGCTTGTCGAGCTCGGCCGCAGACGCGCCGATCACGCCCGGGAAGTTCATCATCTCGGCGAGCCCGATCACGCGGCGCCGGCGCAGGAGCGCATCGAGGTCGCCGGCCGTCAGCGCGCGGCGCGGCGACTCGAACACCGACGCGGGCACGCACGACGACGCCATGAAGTAGACGTCGAGCGGGAGTCCGGCCGCGCGTCGAGCAGCCAGTGCACGCCGTCGGTGCCGAGCACGTTGGCGATCTCGTGCGGATCGGCGACGACCGCGGTCGTTCCGAACGGCAGCACGAGGCGCGCGAACTCGTCCACGAGCAGCTTCGACGACTCGAGGTGCATGTGCGCGTCGATGAAGCCGGGGACGACGAATCGCCCGGATGCGTCGACGATCTCCTCGCCGTCGTACTCGCCGAGCCCGGCGATCACGCCGTCGACGACCGCGACGTCACCGTCGAGCCACTCGCGCGTGAAGACCGAGAACACGCGACCGCCGCGGATCACGACGTCCGCGGGCTCGTCGCCGCGCGCGACCGCGAGGCGTCGCGACAGGGATGCGGCCACTGGCGGGGAAACCGTACAGTTCAGGCCGATGGACGTCCTCACGCCGCGGTCCCTCGACGAGGCGCTCCAGCTGAAGTCGAGCATCCCGACGCGCTCCCGATCCAGGGCGGGACGGACGTGATGGTCGCCCTCAACTTCGATCGCGACCGGCCCGAGACCGTGCTCAACCTGAACGAGGTCGCCGAGCTGCGCGGCTGGTCGCGCGACGAACGGCGAGCTCCGGCTCGGCGCCGGGGCTGACCTACGCCGAGGCGATGCGCGGCGAGCTCGCCGCGCTTGCTGCCGGCGCTCGCCGAGGCGTCGCGCACGGTCGGCTCGCCGCAGATCCGCAACCGCGGCACGATCGGCGGCAACCTCGGCACCGCCTCGCCCGCCGGCGACGCGCTGCCGCCGCTCGTCGTCGAGGAGGCCGAGGTCGAGTGCGCGTCTCGTTCGCGGCTCGCGCCGCGTGCCGCTCGCCGAGTTCGTGACCGGCGTGAAGCGGACCGCGCTCGCGCCCGACGAGCTGATCGCGGCCGTGTGGCTGCGCCCGTCGGGGTCGCCGCAGACGTTCATGAAGGTCGGGCCGCGAAACGCGATGGTGATCGCGGTCGTCTCGCTCGCGCTCTCGGCGGGCGACGAGCTGCGCGCCTCGTTCGGCTCGGCGGCGCCGCGCCCGGTGCTCGTCACCGCGCCTCGCGAGGAGGCCGACACGTTCGCCGAGCGCGTCGCCGAAGCGGCGTCGCCGATCGACGACGTGCGCGGGACGGGCCGCTACCGCACGCACGCGCTTCGCGTGCTGACGACACGCGCGCTCGAGCGGGTGCTCGCGTGAGGATCACGGTTCGCATCAACGGCGCCGAGCACGAGGCCGACTGCTGGGAGGGCGAGTCGCTGCTCTACGCGCTGCGCGAGAAGCTCGGCTTCCCCGGAGCGAAGAACGCGTGCGAGCAGGGCGAGTGCGGCTCGTGCTCCGTGCTGCTCGACGGGACGCTCGTCTGTGCCTGCCTCGTGCTTGCCGCCCAGGCCGACGGGCACGACGTCACGACGGTCGAGGGTCTGGCCGACGGCGACGATCTGCACGCGGTGCAGCAGGCGTTCGTCGAGACCGGTGCGGTGCAGTGCGGCTTCTGCACTCCGGGGCTCGTCGTCGCGACCGCCGACCTGCTGCGCCACACCCGGCGCCGACCGACGACGAGATCCGCGAGGCGCTGTCCGGGAACCTCTGCCGCTGCACGGGCTACGCGAAGATCTTCGACGCGGTCCGGGTCGCGGCCGGACTCGCATGACGCAGACCGCACCGAGACGCCTGCAGGTCGGCAAGGTCGGAGAGCTCGTTCCCCGTGCCGACGCACCGCCGAAGGTGAAGGGCGAGTTCGCGTACGCGAGCGACCTCTCGGCGCCCGGCATGCTCTGGGGGCACACGCTGCGAAGCCCGCACGCCCACGCGCGCATCGTCGCCGTCGACATCACCGACGCCGTGACGATGCCCGGCGTGCACGCCGTGCTGACGCACGACGACGTGCCGGGCGAGAAGACGTACGGGCTCGAGTTCGCCGACCAGCCGGTGCTCGCGATCGACCGTGTCCTCTACTACGGCGAGCCGGTCGCGCTCGTCGCGGCCGACCATCCCGAGCAGGCACGGCGCGCGGCCGAGCGCATCCGCGTCGAGCTACGAGCCGCTGGAGCCGGTCGCCGACATGGAGCGGGCGCTCGAGCAGGAGGACCTCCATCCCGAGCGCCCGACGCGCGGGCACGGCTACCGCGAGGACGACCGGGCGAACGTCGTGCGCCACCTGGTGATCCGGCACGGCGATCCCGACACGCCGGCGGACGTGTCGGTGAGCGGCTTCTACGAGCTCGGCATCCAGGACCAGGCGTTCCTCGGGCCGGAATCGGGACTGGCCGTGCCCGACGGCGAGGGAGGCGTCGACATCTACGTCGCGACCCAGTGGCTCCACGTCGACCGCGCGCAGGTGGCGCCGTGTCTCGGTCTTCCGCTCGAGCAGGTGCGGATCCACCTCGGCGGGCGTCGGCGGCGCGTTCGGCGGCCGCGAGGACCTCTCGATGCAGATCCACGGAGCGCTGCTCGCGCTGCGCACGAACCGGCCGGTGAAGATCGTCTACAACCGCGAGGAGTCGTTCACCGGTCACGTGCACCGGCACCCGGCGCGCATCTGGGCCGAGCACCGCACGACCGCCGAGGGCCGGCTGGTCTCGGTGCGCATGCGCATCCTGCTCGACGGCGGCGCCTATGCCTCGAGCTCGACGGCGGTGTGCTCGAACGCCGCCTCCTTCGCCCTCGGGCCGTACGAGGTCCCGAATGCGCTGATCGAGTCCACGGCCGTGTACACGAACAACCCGCCGTGCGGCGCGATGCGCGGGTTCGGCGCCGTGCAGACCTGCTTCGCCGGAGAGGCGCAGATGGACAAGCTGGCCGTCGCGCTCGACATCGACCCGGTCGAGCTGCGGCTGCTGAACGCGCTCGCACCCGGCGACTCCCTGCCGACCGGCCAGGTGATCACCGGGTCGCTGCCCGTGGCCGACGTGATCCGCGCCGCCGCCGCACTCGAGCCGCCGCCGGCCGAGGCCCTTCCGCGCGACCCGCTTCGGTTGCCGGGCGGCGCCGGCAACACCACGCGCGGCGAGGGGGTCCGGCGCGGCATCGGCTTTGCGGTCGGGTTCAAGAACATCGCGTACTCCGAGGGGTTCGACGACTACTGCGCGGCGCGCGTGCGGCTCTTCGAGGACGGCTCGGCCGAGGTGCACTGCGCCGCGACCGAGGTCGGCCAGGGCGTGACCGGCGTGATCCTGCAGGTCGCGCGCACCGAGCTTCAGACCGACGACGTCCGACTCGCTCCGGCGGTGACCTCGTCCGTCGACTCGGCCGGCTCCGCGTCGGCGTCGCGGATGACGTGGATGGCGGCCGGCGCCGTGCGCGACGCCTGCCGCGCGGCGCTCGAGGAGCGCGAGCGGCGCGGCGACCGCTCGGAGGTCGACGTGGAGCGCATCTACCGCCACCCGCGCACGACCCCGCTCGATCCGGAGCACGGCCAGATCACCGGCGAGCGGGCGCACGTCGCCTTCGCCGCCTGCGCGATGAAGGTCGTGCGCCGAGGTCGATGTCGACCTCGGCCTCACGCGGGTCGTCTGGATCGGCGCGGCCCAGGACATCGGCAAGGCCGTCAACCCGCAGCAGGTCGAGGGCCAGATCGAGGGCGGGACGGCCCAGGGGCTGGGGCTGGCGCTGATGGAGGAGATCCAGACCCCGACGGCCTGATCACCAACGCGAGCTTCACCGACTATCTGATTCCGACCGCGCTCGACATGCCGCCGCTCGAGTCCGTGCTGATCGAGGACCCGGAGCCGGACGCGCCGTACGGCGTCAAGGGCGTCGGCGAGCCGCCGACCGTCGTCTCCACGGCTGCGGTCGTCGCGGCGCTACGGGCCGCGACCGGCCGTGAGCTCACCCGTGTGCCGGTCCGACCCGACGACATCTGCGGGCTCTAGAGAAAGCGCGCCGCGAACCGTTCGAGCGCCGTGAGCTCGGTCGGTCGCTCGAGATAGACGATGAAGCGCTGCAGGCCGGCGGCCGTGAGCGTCTCGAAGAGATCGTCAGGCGCGTCCTCGGGAACCGTGAACGACGCGGTGCGCTCGATCGTGTCGTAGTCCCGGCCCACGTCGTCGCAGTGTCGCCGCAGCACGTCGAGCTTGTGCCGGTAGTACGCGGGATCGAACGAGTCGGTGAGGTTGCAGGCGTCGGCGTAGCGGGCGACGAGCCGGAGGAGCACCCGCTCGCCGGCGCCTCCGACGAGGATCGGCCGGTCGCCCCGCCGCTGCCGCAGCACGCGCAGCGCGTCCTCGAGCCGCGCGAGCCGTGCGCCGATCGGCGGCAGCTCCTCGCCGTAGCCGAAGTCGCGCCACTCCCGCTCGTCCCAGCCGGCGCCCACGCCGACGATCACGCGACCTCCGCTCGCCGCGTCGACGGTCGACGCCATCTGGGCGAGCAGACCCGGGTTCCGGTAGCCGACGCCGGTGACCAGCTGGCCGAGCTGCACGCGCGTCGTCTCACGCGCGAGGGCGGCGAGCGTCGACCAGCACTCGAGGACGCGGTCGGGATCGCCGTCGCGCGTCTGGAGGTGGTCGTACAGCCAGATCGAGTCGAAGCCCAGGCGTTCCGCAGCCTGCGCGATGCCGCAGGCCGTCTCGAAGTCGCGACCGTCGAGATCCTCGCGCCAGCCCTGCGGGACGATGAGCCCGAACCTCACCGCACGCCCTCCTCGAGCGTCGTCGCGGCGGGCGGCTCCTGGCGAACGACCGCCGCGACGGCCGCGACGACGATCGCGGCGCCGGCCAGGAGCGTCCACGTGAGGTGCTCGCCGCGGAACAGCACGCCGAGCGCGATCGCGACCACCGGGTTCACGTACGCGTAGGTCGACACGGTCCCGAGCGGCGCGTTGGCGAGGAGCCACACGTAGGCGGTGTACCCCACGATCGAGCCGAACGAGACGAGGTAGACCCAACCCGCGATCGAGCCGCCCGACGGCGAGAAGTGGTGCAACGTGAAGAGGGACGGCGGCAGCATCAGGAGCCCACCCGCCAGCATCTCGTACGCGGTCGCGGCGAACGGGTCGTCCGGCATCGTCAGCCGTGCGGACAGCACCGAGCCCGTCGCCCACATCAGCGCGGAGGCGACGCAGAGCACGATGCCGAGCGTGGTGGCGCCGCCCGACGGCCGCGCCAGGATCGCGACGCCGACGAAGCCGACGCCGACGCCGGCGAGCGCCGGCCACGGCAGCCGCTCGCGCGCGAGCAGGCGCAGCACCAGGATCCACAGCGGCACCGAGGCGATGATCAGCGAGGCGAGGCCGGTCGGCACGTTCCGCTCGGCGAAGAAGAGGACGGCGTTCGCGCCCGGCAGGAGGGCGCCGATCACGATGCACGAGGCGAGTGCGCGCCGGGACACGCGGAGCGACCCGCCGCGGAGCCGCACCACGCCCGCCATCAACGCGCCTGCGGTGATGAACCGCGTCGACGCCGCGAAGAGCGGCGGGATCGTCTCGCCGGCGACGGCGATGCCGAGGTACGTCGATCCCCAGATCACGTAGACCGTGACCAGCGCGGTCCACGTCTTCGTCCGCAGGTCCACCCGTTAGCGAACGAGCGACAGTGCCGCGCCGATTCCCAGGAGGGCGATCCCGACCGCGCGCGCGGGCGAGATCGCGATCTGCTCGACGCCGAACAGCCCGAAGCGGTCGATCAGCGCACCCATCACGAGCTGCCCCGCGATCAGGATCCCGATCGTGGCCGTCGCGCCGATCTTCGGCTGGGCGAAGGTGATCGTGAAGACGACCGTCAACCCCATCACTCCACCCAGCCACATCCACGTCGGCGACCGGATCGCGCCGCCCAGGCCGCCGACCCCCGCCCGCGCCACGAGCAGGATCCCCATGGACAGCACGAGCTGGATCACGGTCGAGAAGCTCAGCGCCTCGAGCACCCCGACGCGGTCGCCGAAGCGGCCCATCACGGCCACCTGAATCGAGCCCGCGAGCCCCGCGAGGACGGTGAGGGCGACGGCGCAGACGTCACCGGTCTACGCCGCGTTCGGGTCGGCCTGCCAGAGGCTGAACGAGTTGCCCTCGGTGTCGACGCAGGCGGCGAACCAGCCGTGTGTCGGCACCGGCTGCTTGTCCTCGGCCGTCCCCCCGAGCTCGCGCACCTTCGCGACCGAGGCGTCGATGTCGTCGGTGGAGAAGTAGACGAGCGCGCCGCTGCCGGGGCGGTCCGGCGACGGGAACACCGCCACGCCCTGCTCGGGGGCGATCTGCGCCATCCGGTAGTCGAAGCCCTCCATCGCCGAGCGTCGAGACCCCAGCCGAACAGGCCGTTCCAGAACGACGCTGCGCGGTCGGCGTCCGCGGACGGCAGCTCCACGTGTACGACAGATCCGGCCATCGTTACGCTCCTCTCCTCGTTCGCGTACGAAAGGGGGTTGGTCGTGGTCAGAGTGGTCGTACTCTACGGCGAGGAGCCGGACGCGAAGCAGTACGTCGAGCACGCGGAGCTCTGCAGGCTCGTGCCCGGTGGGACGTTCCGGCACGGCAGGGTGGTCGGGTCGCCGATGGGCGAGCCCGCGCACAGGTACTACGCCGAGTGGGAGTTCGCCGACGACGAGGCCTTCCGCGCGGCGACGGCGAGCCCCGAGTTCATGGCGACCGGCAAGGACGCCTACAAGCGCGGCTTCCCGCAGCCGATCGTCGAGTTCGTCAGTCTCTAGGACGGATTCTCGAAGTCGGGCGCGCGCTTCTCGCGGACCGCCGCGACGCCCTCGTGCACGTCCGGCCCGGCGAAATCGAGGAACTCGAGCGCGAGCGACGCGTCGAACGCCGGGCCCGCCTCCTTGAGCCAGTTGTTCAACGCGAGCTTCGTGTGCCGGAGCGCGGGCTGCGCTCCCCGCGCGAGCCGGATCGCGATCTCGAGCGCGCGCTCCTCGAGCTCCTCCTCCGGGACGCACAGCGAGACGAGCCCGATCCGCTCTGCCTCGACGCCGTCGAGCGGCTCGCACAGGAGCAGGTGGTACTTCGCCTTCGCGAGACCGCACAGAAGCGGCCAGACGAGGACGGCATGGTCGCCGGCGGCGACGCCGAGCTTCGTGTGGCCGTCGACGATGCGTGTGGCGGGCGTCGCGATCGAGATGTCTGCGAGCAGGCCGACCGCGAGCCCGGCACCGACTGCCGGTCCCGTCATCGCCGACACGATCGGCGTGGGACACGAGACGATGTTGTAGACGAGGTCGCGCGCCTCGTGGAAGACGCGGCGGCGCACCTCCGGGTCGTTCGCGATCTCCTCGACGAGGTCGAGATCGCCGCCCGCGCTGAACGCGCCGTCCGCCCCCCGCACCACGACCGCCCGCGTCTCCTCGTCGTCCCCGATCGTCTTCCAGATCGCCGCCAGCTCGCCGTGCATGGCGCCGCTGACCGCGTTCAGCCGGCCGGCCGCCCGCAGCGTGAGCCGCAGGACGTGCGGTGCGGGGCGGTCGAGCTCGAGGTTCGGATACGCGTCGTACGGGTCGCTCATGTCCGCCGGACTCTAGACGGGTGACGTGCCGGTTATGGTTCTGCGGGTGTCCGTGGTCGAGCTGACGCGTGACGGCGGCGTGCTGACGATCACGCTGAACCGGCCCGACGTGCTGAACGCGCTCAACCGCGCCGTGCACGACGGCATCCACGCCGGGCTGACGGAGGCCGCAGCGGATCCGGCGGTCCGGGCCGTCCTGATCACCGGGGCCGGGCGCGGCTTCTGCGTCGGACAGGACCTGCAGGAGTTCTCGCGCGGGGCGGGCGACGTGGCCGAGAACCTGCGCCGGAACTACCACCGCAACGTGCTCGCGATCCGCGCGCTCCGCAAGCCGGTGCTCGCCGCCGTCAACGGGCCGGCCGCCGGTGCAGGCATGTCGCTCGCTCTCGCGTGCGACGTCCGGATCGCGTCCGACGCGGCGAGCTTCGTCCCGGCGTTCATCTCGATCGGCCTGGTGCCCGACTCCGGCGGCACGTGGCTCGCACGGCGGCTGCTCGGCACCGCGCGCGCGTTCGAATGGCTGACGACCGGGCGGCGCCTCGGCGCCGAGGAGGCGCGCGCGTGGGGCCTCGTCTCCGAGGTCGTCCCGGCCGACGAGCTGCCCGAGCGCGCGCAGGAGGTCGCTCGGCTCTTCGCGGCGATGCCGACCCGTGCGGTCTCGGAGACGAAGCGCTTGCTCGACGCGGCCGAGACGTCGACGTTCGCGGAGCAGCTCGAGCTCGAGGCACGGGCGCAGGCGGAGCTGACCAGGACGCACGACTTCGGCGAGGGCGTGGCGGCGTTCCTCGAGAAGCGCGAGCCGCGGTTCACCGGCGCCGAGGCCGCCTGGTCGCATCCGGTGCGCCTGCTCGTGAACGACGACCTGCGCCGCTGGCGGCTGACGGTCGCGCTTCGCTGGCTGCTCGCCCTGCCGCACCTCGCCGTGCTCGCCCTCTGGACGTACGCCGTGCTCGCGGTCGTGATCGTCGACTGGTTCATCACCCTGGTGCGCGGTCGCTCCCCGGCGCGCGTGCACGAGTGGCTCTCGCGGTTCCTCCGCTACCAGACCCACGTCTACGCGTACCTGTATCTCGTCGCCGACCCGTTTCCGCGGTTCCGCGGCGAGCGCGGCACGTATCCGATCGACCTCGAGATCGGGCGTCCGGCGGCGCAGGCGCGCTGGAAGACGCTCCTGCGCCTCGTGTGGGTGATCCCCGCGTACGTGCTCGCGACGGCGCTCGGCTACGTGCTCGCGATCGTCGCGTTCCTCGGGTACTTCTTCGCGCTCGCCATGGGCCGCTATCCGCGCGGCTTCCGCGACCTCGGCGCGTACGCGCTGCGCTACCAGGCGCAGACGTTCGCGTACCTGCTGCTCTTGACCGACCGGTATCCCGCGCTGGCGGCGCCTGCCGCAGCCGCTACGCCGGCCAGTTCGTCAGCAGCTGCTGACAGAACGTGAGCCCGATCTTCTTCGCCTGCTTGTGGATCGCGGTGTCCGTGTCGGTCGCGGCGAACTGCGCCTTGCGAGCCGTCGCGTAGTCCTGCTTGACGAGCGCGTCGTGGACGCGCTGGATCCCGTCCGCGAGCCGTCCTGCGAGCACGAGCAGGTGGTCGAAACCGGCCTGGTCGGCGAGCGGCGGCCGGAGGGCCTTCATCTCGGCGATGCCGACGCGGGCTGCCTTCGCGGTCTTCGCCCAGCCGGACGGGTCGCGGGAGAGCGCGCCCAGGCGGTACACCCGGCGGTCCGAGTGCAGGCAGACGAGGTTGCCGGCGTTCGCGAACTGCTGCTGGGTCAGGCGTGCGACCGCGGTCGCCGTGGTCGTCGGGGCGTTGGTCTTCGCCGACGACCCGCCGCACGCGGCGAGCGCGGGGACTGCCAGCACGAGCCAGGCGAGCCGCATCGGCGACGAGGGTAGCGTGGCGAGATTGACCGCGTGTTAGAGGCAGTCAGGCCGGCGGGAGCAGGTCGGGCACCTCGCCGGGATACGGAAAGCGTCCGGTCCGCTGCTTCGAAAAGACGATCCGGCCGTCGACGATCACGTCGAACTGGCTCTTCAGCCCCTCGTGCATCTCGGCGCGGTGCGCCGTCCCCTCCACCTCGGCCACGACACGCGCGGCCTCCTCGTCGTAGCCGTTTCAGACGGGGCAATAGAGGATGCGAACGAGCGCCATCGCGCGAGCTTACTCGCCGCGCCGCGGCTCGCAGCGGCCGCAGCTGTCCCTTGAAAGAGGGATACAGCGGAACGCGATCGTCCCTCAAGCGGGGTACCCCGCTCGCCGATACCACGGCCGAACGCACCACTGCGGCCCGTGGCGTGGGCGATCCCGGTGCGTCAACTCGACGAAGGAGTCAACAGGCGATGAAGGACGTGCTCTCGATCATTCTCAGGAGCAAGGGGCGGCTGGCGACCGCGCTGCTGCTCGTCGCGGTGGTGGTCGCCGGCGGGGTGACGTTCGGCAGCTGGGCTGTCGGCTCGAGCCCCGGCAGTGGCTATGCGAAGGCGACCTCCGCGCAGAACTTGACGCTTTCCGACGCCTCGGCCTCGACCGTCGCCCAGCTCTATCCGGGCGGCACCGGCGACGTGAAGGTCAAGGTGACGAACCCGAACCTCTTCCCGGTCACGATCACGTCGGTCGCGGGCTCGGGGACGATCACCTCCGACAAGGGGGCGGCGTGCGACGCCGCCACCGGCGTGACCTACGGCGACCAGACCGGCCTCTCGCAGGCGGTCGGCGCGGGCGCGACGGTCACCTTCACGCTGACGGGTGCGGCCGCGATGAGCGGTGCAGCGAGCACGAGCTGCCAGGGTGCCGTCTTCGCCATTCCCGTGACGCTGACCGCGTCGAGTTAAAGGGCGCCGACATGACTCTGCGCGCAGCACTGACGATCGTGGCTGCGGACAAGGCCAGGCTCGCCCTGGCCCTGTGCGCCGTCGCGCTGCTCGGCACCGCAGCCGTGACGCTCGGCTCGTGGACGGTCGGCTCGTCGGCCGGCAACGGGTACGCGAAGGCGGTCACGGCACAGAACGTGACGCTCTCCGATGCGTCCGCGTCGACCACCGCCCAGCTCTACCCGGGCGGCACCGGCGACCTGGTCGTCAAGGTGACGAACCCGAACTCGTTCGCGGTCACGGTCACCGCCGTGACCGGGGCGGGGACGATCGCGTCGGACAAGGGCGCCGCCTGCAACGCGGCGACCGGCGTCACCTTCACGAACACGAGCGGCCTCTCGCAGGCGGTCGGAGCGGGGACGACGGTCACCTTCTCGCTCAGCGGCAAGGTCGCGATGTCGACGGCTTCCGACAACAGCTGTCAGGGGGCTGTCTTCACCGTCCCGGTCACGCTGACGGCGACGAGCTGAGGCCGGTGAGGTGCGGCGTCACCTGATCCTGCTGGGAGGCCTGGCCGCGGCGCTCGCCCTCGGCGGCGCCGCGGATGCCTCCTGGGCGATCTCGGGCAGCGGGTACGGGTCGTCGAAGGCGGCGTCGATCCCTCCGGTCGCTGCGCCTTCGCACGCGCTGCCGACCTGGCCCGGCGTGGTGCTCACCTGGGGTGCGGTCGACGTGGGCGGAGGCTCGGCCTCTTACACGGTTCGCCGGTATGCGGAGGGAGGCGCGTTGCAGGCCGTTGGCGCCGGCTGTAGTGGGTCGCTCGCGACGAACGGCTGCACCGAGAGCACCGTGCCGATCGGCCGCTGGCAGTACTCGGTGCAGGCCACGAGGGCGAGCTGGGCAGGCGCGGAGAGCACCAAGTCGTCAACCGTCGAGATCGCGGCCCCGCCGAGCAGCCTCGTCTGCACGAACTGTCCGGTCTACGCCGGGACGACGTACATCAACTCGAGGATCAGGACCTCGGTCAAGTTCCAGGCCGTGCTACCGGCAACCTCGCTCACGTCCGACACCGCCAACCTGTCGGTCACCGACAGCGCGAGCAACACCGTGTCGAAGACGAAAGGTGTGGCAGGTGGGGCGGAGACGATCAGTTTCGCGAATGCCAACACCAACACCTTCGCCGACGGCACCGTGACCGCTTCCACGTACGTCAGCGCCAATACGGGCGACCATTCACCGACGACGTCGATCACGCTGCTCCGAGACACGGCCGCACCGACCGCGGTCGACATCGCGGCGACGAACGGGGCCGGCTCGGCTGCACTGAAGGTCGACGACGGCGACCACCTGACGTATGCGTTCTCCGAGCCGTTCGTCTCCGACTCCATCCTGAGTGGCTGGGACGGCTCCCCGGTGACGGTGTCCGCGGTGGTCGCGAACTCTGCTTCGAACGACAGGGTGACCGTGGCCGGGGTGAATCTCGGCTCGGTCAACACGCAGGCGAACTACGTCAGTGCGGCGCTGACCTGCGGGTCGTCGACGATGACGGCGACGGACTCGACGGTGACTGTCACGCTTGGCGGCTGTGCCCCCGGCTCGAGCCAGGTGACCGGTGTTGCAAGTTCCGTGTTCAAGTGGACACCGTCGGGCAACGCCACCGATCTCGCCGGCAACGGCATGTCGACGGCGGTCTTGACCGGCGGAGCCTCGGGCTTCTGATGGGAAGGTACGTGCAGCCCGCGAGGCGGACGCTCGCGCTCGCCAAAGGCCTCGGCGTCGCAACGGTGATCTTGCTCGTCGCGGGATACGTCGTCGTGCTCGCACTCGGGCTGCAGCCGATGGCGATGGCCACAGGCTCGATGACGACGTCGATCCCGATCGGGTCGCTCGTCGTCGACCGGACGGTGCCGCCCGCGTCGCTCCGCGTGGGCGACGTCATCTCGTTCCGCAAGCCGATCGGCTCCTCCGGCATCGCGACCCACCGCATCGTCGAGATCGAACGCGCGAACGGGCGTGCCGTCTACCGTACCGGGGCGACTCGAATCCCGTGCCCGACCCCTGGGCGATCGTGTTCGAGCGGCACATGCAGGCCCACCGAGTCGTGTTCCACCTCCCGTACCTCGGATACGCGCTGCTCGTCGCGCGCTCGAGGCTGGGGATCCTGCTCGCGATCGCCTACGTCTGCTTCGCGCTCGCCGCGACGGCGTTGAAGGTGATCGCGCAGTCGTCGCTCCGCGAGCACTCCCTCGCCCGTTCCTCGCCGTTCAGCTAGTACTCGACGCTTGAGCGACGACCGGAACCGGCGCCCCACCCTCACCTTCGCGGTGCTGGCCCTCGGCGGCGTTTCGTATGCCCTGCTGCAGTCGCTCGTCGCTCCGGCGCTGCCGAACATCCAGCATTCGCTGCACACCTCCGAGAGCTCGGTCAGCTGGGTGCTCACGTCGTACCTGCTGAGCGCGTCCGTCGCGACGCCGCTGCTCGGCCGGCTCGGCGACATCTACGGCAAGGAACGCCTGCTGATGATCGCGCTCGCGCTGCTCTCGGCCGGGACGCTCGTCTCCGCCGTCTCGACGACGATGACGGTGATGCTGATCGGCCGGGTCGTGCAGGGGGCGGCCGGCGGCATCTTCCCGCTCGCCTTCGGGATCATCCGCGACGAGTTCCCGCGGCACCGGGTCGCGGCGGGTGTGGGGCTGATGTCGGCGCTCCTCGGCGTCGGCGGAGGCGCCGGCGTCGTCCTGGCCGGGCCGATCGTCGACCGGCTCTCGTTCCACTACCTCTTCTGGCTGCCGCTGATCCCGATCGTGCTCACCACGATCGCCACGCACCTGTTCGTGCCGGAGTCGCCGGTGAAGGTCCCGTCGAGGATCAACTGGCTCGGGGCCGCCCTGATGTCGCTCGGGCTCGTCTGCGTGCTCGTCGGGGTGAGCGAGACGCCTCGGTGGCACTGGCTCTCGGTGAGGACGATCGCGGCGATCGCCGGCGGCGTCGCCGTCCTCGGCGCCTGGGTCCTGAGCGAGGTGCGCGCGACCGAGCCGCTCGTCGACATGCGGATGATGCGCATCCCCGGCGTCTGGACGACGAATGCCGTCGCCCTGCTGCTCGGGTTCGGGATGTACTCGTCGTTCATCCTGCTGCCGCAGTACGTCGAGACGCCGCGCGTCGCCGGGTACGGGTTCGCCGCGTCGGTGTCGCAGGCAGGCGTCTTCATGGTTCCCTCGACGCTGGCGATGCTCGTCGTCGGCTCGCAGACAGGGCGGCTGGAGAAGCTCTTCGGCTCCAAGCCGCCGCTGCTCGCGGGCGGCCTGCTGACCCTCGTGTCGTTCCTGATGCTCGCGTTCACCCGCAGTGCGCGCTGGGAGATCTACGTCGCGGCGGCGTTGCTCGGCAGCGGCATCGGCCTGGCGTTCGCGGCGATGGCGAACCTGATCATCGAGAACGTCGGCCCGGAGCAGACCGGCGTCGCAACCGGCATGAACACGGTGACCCGCACCGTCGGCGGCGCGTTCGGCGGCGCCGCGACGGCGTCGCTGATCGGCGGGACGGTCGGCGCCAGCGGCTACCCGACGGCGGCCGGCTACACGAGCGCGTTCGCGCTGTGCGCCGGCGCGCTCGCCGTCGGCGTGGTCGTCGGCCTGCTGATCCCGCAGCGGAGCCCGTCGGACATCGTCGTGCCGCAGCCGGCGGGCGAGCCCGTCGAGTCCGCCGCGTAGCGCCCGCCGGGCGACCCGGCGGGCGCCTCCTTGCGTCTAGGCGTCGTTCCGGAGCTGTCCGCGGAGCGCGCCGCCCGGGTACGTCTTGTTGTGGACGTTCACGTAGTACCCGCTGGGGTTCTTCACGATCGCGGCGGCGATCGCGGCAGACGTGGTCGTGCACCCCTTCGACTTGTAGACCTTGCCGAACGGCACCACCACCGGCCCGGCCACGCCGGCGCCAGCCTTGTGGATGTGCGCGGCGACGATCGTCTGCACCTTCGCGACCTTGATCTCCCAGCACACCTTCGTGCCGGTGATCTTGATCTCGGCCGTGCCGCTCCCGTCCCGATCTCCCTTCGGCACCTCCACCTTGCCCGTGAGCGTCGCGTGAAGGGACTTGCTGCCCTTGTCGAGCGCAGCCGCCGCGCCGCCCACCGTGACCAGCGCCACGAGCGCCGCTATCGCCAGGTATCTCATCGTCGAAGCCTCCATGTGTCGTCTTCGCATCGGTCTGGTTCTCCCTCTCTACGCGGACGCGGTCGAGCGCGGATTTCGGAGTGGCGGCGTGAGCTGCCGCGGCGTCGGGAAGACTGGACCTCGATGCTTGCGCTCCCGGGTCCCGTCGCTCCGATCCCGCGGTCTCCCGCGGCGCTCGCGGCGAGGCTGCACGAAACCGAGCGCGACCTCGACCGGGCGATCGAGCGCTGGCACAAGTCCGAGCCGCCGCCCGCGGGCGTGACGCAGCCGGCGCAGTACGAGCAGCGCGTCGTCCGGCTACTTGCGGGCGACCGGGTGCTCGCCGCGAAGCTCGTCCGCCTCGATCCGGCAATCGCGGACGACGTGGTCGCGCAACGCGAGCTCGCCGAGTTGACCGCGAAGAGCCCTGCTCCGCGGGGTCGCGTGCTGCTCGGGCGTCCGCCGGCCGCAGCCCGTCTGCTTCGGTGGTACCGCGAGGCGCAGGCGCGGTTCGGCGTCCGGTGGCAGCTGCTCGCGGCGATCAACTTCGTCGAGAGCGCCTTCGGCAAGGTGCGCAGCGCAAGCGGCGCGGGCGCCCAGGGCCCGATGCAGTTCGAGCCGGCGACGTGGAAGGCGTACGGGCTGGGCGGCGACGTCCACGATTCGCACGATGCGATCCTCGGAGCGGCGAACTACCTCGCCGCGAACCACGGCCGGACGGACGAGCGCGGCGGCGCTCTACCACTACAACCGCTCCGCCCTCTACGTCGACGCCGTACTGCGGTACGCGCGCCGGATCGGCCGAGACGCGCATGCGTTCTTCGCCTACTACAGCTGGCGCGTCTACGTCCGGACGCGGGCGGGCTAACCTGCTCCGAGCCTTGTCGCGAAGCCGGATACTGCGCTCCGTGCCTGCACCCGCCCGTCTCGTTGTAGCGTCGATCGCCGTCTTCGCCGGCTTCGCGCTCGGTTCGACATCAGGCACGCCCGCAGGTCGCCCCGCGCAGGCCCCCGCGCAGACAATCGTCTACGGCTACCCGTACGCGAGTCGATGTCCGGGTGCCGGCATCGCCGACGTCGTCGACCGCTGGGGGATGTACGCGTGCAACTGCACGTCGTTCGTCGCCTGGGCGCTCTCGGCGAACCGGCAGCGGATCGGCTGGTTCATCCGCGGCGCGATGGACGCGTGGAACTGGCCGCATGTCGCCGAGCTCTCGTTGCTGCCCGTCGATCGATCGCCCAGCATCGGCGCAGTCGCGGTTTGGCCGAAGCTCGCTCGTCCGCTCGGGCATGTCGCCTATGTCACCGGGGTCGAGCCGGGAGGCAGATTCGACGTCGCCGAGTACAACTTCCCCGACGGGGAGCACGTGTTCGGATTCGATACCCGAACGAATGTCCCGAACCGCGGGGTGATCTTCATCCACGTTCCCCGACGCTGACTCAGCGACGAGCGCGGTCGAGCCCGCGCTTGGCGAGCAGGGTCGCGAGCCGCGGCGCCGCCTGCGCGTCCCGTGTGCTCAGCAGGTCGAGGCCGTCGGGCGTGTTCAGGTATCCGGCTCCCTTCCCCGGCTTGTCCGTGTGGCCGTACTGCCAGACGATGCGGTGGAGCCGGATGCTGACGACCACGACGCGGTCGCGATAGTCGTCGTTGATCGCGATCAGGCCCGGCGCCAGGCGCACTGCGAGCGACGGATGGTCGAGCTCACCCGGTCCCGACGCGGGGCCGTACTGCCAGAGCACGCGCCCGCGACGATCCATGATGATCGCGCGCCCGGGCCGCGTGTAGTCGGCGAGCAGGATCCGGTTCGGCTGGAGCAGTTGCGGATCCGATGGGTAGGTCACGGGCGCCTGGACGGCCCAGCGAAGGCGTCCCGTCGGGCCGATGTCGTCGATCCAGGAGCCGGTGATCTCGCTGATCAGCGTGCCGCCGTCGGCAAGCGGGGTGGCGCCGTTGACCGCGCCGAGCTGACGTGGCGGATCATGACGACAGACTCCGGGCGTGCCGAACTGGCGCCGGATTCGATGAGTGGCCGAGATGAAGAGAACTCGGCAGTTGTAGGCGTCCGCCACCGAGACCTCGCCGTTTCGAAGCAGATACGCGTCGTCCGGCGTGTTGAGCTCCCCGGGTCCGCTCCCCTTGATGTTCACACGGCCGTATCGCCAGAGCACGCGACCAGCGGGGAACGAGATGATCTGGATCGTGTTCTGGTCCTCCTGGTTGGAGATGATCCGGTCGTGCTCGGGCCCGAAGAACGTGTCGTCGTCGAAACGAAACGGCATCGCAGTCGGTCGACGGCCGGGATAGCGCCAGTAGACGTGATGGGCGCCGTCGACCAGCAGCATCCGATCGTTCCCTCGGTCGGCGATCAGGAGGTACCCCGGAAACGGCCCGGGTGGGTTCAGCTTCGGCCGGCTCGGCACCCGCCGGGCCGCCGGCGCACCTGAGCCCGCCTCGGCGTGGGTCTTGAGCGTGGCGGCGAACGCCGCGAACGCTGCGATTCCCGTGACCCCCAGGAGGACGAAGCTCTGTGTGAGCCGACGCCGGCGACGACGCGCGGCGCGGCGCGACCGTCGATCCGCACGAGCGCCTGGCGGAACGGACTGCCCCTCCGTCATGACGCAGCAGCGGTGATGACTCCGCCTGTGAACTCGGCGGAGTCGCCCGCTTCCCACTGCGCATGAACGCGGCGCCTCTCACCGGTCGGGAGGCGACAGGTTGCTGCGAATGCCGTCGAGTGGACGGCTGTCACGCTGCCGGTGCACAGCTCTCCACTCGGGAGGTACTCCATCTGGAATGACGTCTTCAGAAGCTTCTGCGGGGCGATCAGGAGGTCGGCGCGCACGAGCACGTTCTGCCGCCCCTGGCCCTGGCCGACCATCGAGACGATGCCGCGGCTGACGCCGGTCAACTGCGTGACCCGACCGCTGAGTTGCTCGCTGAAGCTCGCGGCGTTCCACGGTCTCGGCCTGAACCGCAACGGGCCCGTCCCGAGACCGACGACGAGCAGCGCTGCCGCGCCCGCCGCGAGGGCTGCGACGTAGATCGTTCGCGATCGCAGACGTGCACGAGCTACACGCCAGACGACGGCGGCGAGCACGGCCGCGACCGCGGTCGCGAAGATCGCCAGAGCCCAGGGTGAGCTGCGGTCGGTGCCGCTGCCCAGGCCGTGAACCGTGGCTGCGCTCCAGACCGCGAAGTTGAGGTAATGAGCACGACGCCAGAACGCGTACGGAAGCCTTCGGCGGTAGTGGTTGGTCACCGCGAGGGAGACGAGGAGCTCGGTGGCGACAATGCCCAGCCCGACCCAGAGCGGCCGGTAGCGGGAGGTGAACGGCACGACGAGCGACTGCAGCGTGAACGGCAGCCACGAATCGACCGCGACGGTCACCACATGGATCGTCACGAAGCTCCCCACGAGCAGTCCGCCGAAGCGATGGACGTCTTCGAGGGTGAAGCGCGGCCACCGCGCGAGCGGCTTCTTCGCCGCCATCGTCAGACCGAGGAGCACGACTCCGCTGAGCAGGAGGTAGGCCGTGATGCCCGCGGCTCGCGCCGCGTACCAGTCGACCGGGCTCGAGGTCAGGTGCATGGGACGGCTCCCACCATGCGCTGCCAGGCGTGGTTCGCGACGATCTCGCCACTCGCCGTGACGAATCGCCCCGGCAGGCCGCGGGCGTCGAGCCAGTCCGGCCCCTCGGCGCTGAGCAGATACGCCGCCTTCGCCGCGATGTCGGCGGCCAGGCAGGTGAGACCGCAGACCGTCACCTGTTCCCAGCGCGAGGCGGCTGGAACTCCGGTGTTCGGGTCGATCAGATGGTGCTGCACCGTGCCCCCGTGCAACCACCGGCGTCGATCGCTCCCGCTCGTCGCGAGCCCGCCGCGGATCAGCTCCACCGACCCACCGCGCGGGAGCGCTGCGACGAGCGTGCCGCGGGCCGCGAGATCGCCGCCCGCCGACACGAACCCCTCGCCGTCGAGAAGCAGGAGCGCGTCGTCGACCGTCTTCCCCTTGACGATCCCGTTCAGGTCGAGCTGGACGCCTTTCGGGGCAAGCACCAGCCGGCCGTCGAGGCGCACCTCACCGCGTGGCGCCGGCTCGGCGGCGGACACCGGGCGGACGCCGGGGACCAGCGATGCGAAGTCGTCGTCGTATCCGGCGCTTGCGAGCTGAGCTCCCAGGGTCGGATCGACGAGCCCTCCCGTCTCGTGTGCGGCGTCCAGTGCGAGGCCGAGCATGTGTGCGAACTCCCGGGAGACGCGAACGGGTCTTCCCGCCGCGGCGTTGACCCGGTTGAGCTCGCTGTCCGGCTTGAAGCGGCTGAACATCTGGTCGCGCGCGTGGAACAACCGCTCGATCGCTGCCCGTCCCGACCTGCACGCGCCGGCGACGACGACGTCGCATCCCATCGACTCGAACGTGGAGGGATCGACCACCCGCTTCAGGACGAGCTCGTCACGACGTCGGGCGGAGCGGTAGCCGGCGCGAGGATCCCGGCCTGCAAGAGGTTCTGCCGGACGACGCGATACAACGGCTGCGGGATCGACAGGGCGCGAGCGGGGTGCTTGGCGTGGCCCGCGTAGGTGACCCGAGCCAGCGCCATCGAAACCCCGACGCTCAGGAGGGCGGCTGCTCCGATCCCGATCTTCGCGGCGTTCGCGCGCCGGCGGGCCCCGCTGAACCGAGACGCTTCGGCAGCCGAACGCGCTCCGGGCGTGCCGGTGCCCGGTCCCGGCCGTGAGACGGCCTGCCGCCGCTCCTTCGCGCGAGCTCGCTTAGAACGGCTCATCGAACCCGAGCCTAGGACAGGCGGATGAAACGCAGATTAAGACGGCCGCCGCGGGGCTAGATCGTCTTGAACTGCTCGAACGGCTGGCGGCAGCTCTCGCACCAGCGGATCGAGCGGCACGGCGTCGGCCCGAAGATGTTCTCGAGCCGCGTCTCGGTCGAGCCGCAGTACGGACAGCGAAAGGCCTTCGACTGCAGCTGCAGCAGCGTCGTCGGGCCGGCTGCGCGTGGGGCGGGCGGCGCGAAGCCGGCCGCGCGGAGCTTCTCGCGCCCGGCCGGCGTGATCCGGTCGGTCGTCCACGAGTCGTCCTGGATCACGGCGACCTCGGGCTCTCCGCCGAGCCCGGCGACGGCTGCCTCGAGCTCCCGCCGCATCGCGTCGAGCGCCGGGCAGCCGAGGAACGTCGGCGTCAGCTCGACCCGGACACGGCGCCCGTCGACGGCGACGTCGCGGATCACGCCGAGGTCGACGAGCGAGATCACGGGGATCTCCGGGTCGGTGACCTCGTCGAGCGCCGCCCAGACCTGCTCGGCCGTCACCACTGCGCACCCGGCGCGCTCCGCCGCACCTCGGTCATCTCCTGCCACAGCCCTTCGAGCTCGTCGGTATGCGTCCCGCGCTCGCGCGCCGGCACCGGGTCGCGACCGACCCGCCGCGCCAGCTCGTCCCGCTGCTCCGGCTCGAGCAGTCCGAGCGCGTACGGCCAGAGCTCCGCCACGGCGGCCTCGAAGCGCGGCTCGTCGCGCAGGCGGGCCGCCCACAGCTCGGCATGGAGGCGGTGGTAGACCTCTTCGCGGTCGATCTTCGCGGCGAGGCCCGCGAGCTCCGGGTCGTCCGAGCGCAGCAGCGCCTCCAGCCGCACCCGGTCGGCCTCCTCGTAGAGGTAGCGCCTGGCGATCGTCAGCGCCCAGTCGTCGAGCAGACGCAGCTCGACGAGCGGTGCGCACGCGTAGTCGGCAGGACTGCGGTCGAAGGCGAGCGCGTCGGCGTCGGTGCCGAGCTCGGCGGCCGCGAGCTCGTACAGCGCGCGCGCGTGGCCGATCTCGTTCTGCGCGATCGAGGAGAACGCGACGTCCTCCTCGAGCGTGGGGGCGATCCCGGTCCACTCCGAGTCGCGCCAGCCGAGGATCAGCTCGTCGTCAGCCAGCGTCAGCAGCAGCCGAGCCCGCTCGCTCACGTGCCTCCTTCAGGCGCGCCTTGATCGAGTAGCCGTCGACGCGCCGGTACTTGAGATCGAACTCGTCGGCCCACTCCGTCACCTCGTGGATCGACGTGCGGGGGACGAGCCACAGCGCCTCGGACTCGCCGCGGCGGCCGTACTGCTCGCGTGCCCAGACGTCCGCGAACGCCGCGTCCGGCGCCTCGAGCGACCCCGCGTGCGTGAACGGCTGCCCGCGGCGCTCGCGGCGGAACACTTCGTAGACGGTCACGCCGCGAGCAGGGTGTCGCGGACCCACCGCTCCTGCTCGAGGTAGCGGCGGCGGAGCTCGAGGCGGGCCTGCGACCGCGGCCCGTGGCCGGTGACGACCGAGCGCAGCTCCTCCCAGTCGGGCTCCGAGTACTCCCACACGCCGTCGTCGCGCCGCCGCAGCTTCGGGTCGGGGACGGTCAGCCCGAGCTCCCAGATCTGCGGGACGTAGCCCTCGAGGAACTGCTGGCGCGCCTCCTCGTTCCCCTGCGACTTGATCCGCCAGACCCACATCGGGTCCTCGTCGCGCGGGATCGGGTTGCCGTGGAACTGCATCAGCGGCGGCCACCAGCGCGTGAGGGCCTCCTGCACCAGCTCGCGCTGGGCGTCGGTACCGGTCATCATCGCCAGGATCACGTCGCGGCCGTGGAGGATGTGGAACGACTCCTCCCAGCAGATCTTGCGCATGATCCGCGCGTACGGCGCGTACGAGCACTTGAGGAGCGCCTTCTGGCTGATGATCGCAGCGGCATCGACCAGCCACGCGATCACGCCGACGTCGCCCCAGGTGTGCGTCGGGTAGTGAAAGACGTTGTGGAACTTCGCCTTGCCCGAGAGAAGATCCGCGAACATCTGCTCGCGCGGCTTGCCGAGGTCCTCGGCGACGCGGTAGATCAGCTGCGCGTGCCCGACCTCGTCCTGCACCTTCGCGGTGAGCGCCAGCTTCCGCTGCAGCGTCGGCGCCTTCAGGATCCACTCGCGCTCCGGCAGCACGCCCATCAGCTCGCTGTTCGCGTGCATCTCGATGAACTTGATCAACCGCTGCCGGTACTCGTCCGGCAACCAGTCGGTGGCCTCGACCTGGCCGCCCTCCTGGACGTACGCGAGCAGCTCCTGCGTCCGCTGATCCATCCAAACCTCCCTACCGACCGTTCGTTAGGCTCAGTCTAGAAGATGTCGCAGCGGCGGGAAGAGCTCACGAGGATCGCGGCCCGGCTGTTCGCCGAGCGCGGCTACCAGGGCACCTCGCTGGCCGATCTCGCCGACGAGCTCGGCGTGCAGAAGCCGTCGCTCTACCACCACATCGCCTCCAAGGAGGACCTGCTCTGGGAGGTCGCCCGCGAGGGGGCCGAGGCGTTCCACGCCGCCCTCGACGCCGTCCCCGCCGACGCGGCCGCGACCGACCGCATCCGGCTCGCGCTGCGCGGGCACCTGGCCGTCGTCGCCGAGCAGCTCGACGTGGCGACGGTCTTCGTCCGCGAGTGGCGCTACCTCGCCGGCGAGCGGCGCGACCTGTTCGTCGCCGAGCGGCGCCGGTACGAGCAGCGCGTCCGCGAGCTGTTCAGGGACGGCGTCGACGGCAGCGAGCTGCGCACCGATCTCGACGTCGGGACGGCCGTCCTGCTCTTCCTCTCGTCGGCGAACTGGGCGTACACGTGGCTGCAGGCGGGCGCCGACACCGACGCGCTCGCCGACCGCCTGTACGCGGTGCTGCTCGACGGGATGCGCGGCTACGCGACGCCCGCGAGCTCGTAGCGCCGCCGCGTCGACCACCGGCCGTCAGCCGCCTCCTCGAGCAGGAGCACCTCGCGGGCGACGCATGCGATCGGCAGCGCCGGCTCGACCTCGAGCACCCCGAGCCCGATCGTGAGATGCGGGATCACCTCGGCGATCGTTCCCTCGTACGGCGGATAGTCGGGCCAGCGCGCCGCGGCCGCGGCGATCAGCGCCGAGAAGGGCTCCGGCGGGTCCGGCGCCAGGTACGTGACCTCGTCGCCGAACCGGCGGACCTCGGCGAGCTCGAAGGCGAAGGACGCGTGCGCCGCGACGAGCGCGGCGACGGACTCCTCGTCGACCTCGGCCGGCGGCGCGAACGGGAACAGGATCGTCACGTGGGCGGGCACGCCGAGGGCGGCCATCGGGTCGTGGCGCAGGCGCAGCGCCGAGACCGCCGGCTCGGCCTCCGGCACCGGGACGATCAGGGCGGTCCGCCGTGGCATGCTCGCGAGCGTGAAGCGGGCCGTGCTGATCGTCAACCCCTACTCGACGCACGTCACCGGCGACCTGATCACGAAGGTCGAACGCATCCTCGCCGAGCGCGCGGAGGTGCAGATCGAGTTCACCCGGCATTCCGGGCACGCCACCGAGCTCGCGCAGCAGGCGGCCCCCGAGGCGGACGCGATCGTGGTGTTCTCCGGCGACGGCACGTACAACGAGGCGCTGAACGCCGCCGACGGAACCGTCCCGTTCGGGTTCGTGCCCGGCGGCGGCACGAGCGTGATGGCGCGCGCGCTCGGCCTGCCGCGCGACGCGCTGGGCGCTGCGCGGGCCGTGGCGGACGCCCTGGCCGCGGAACGCACACGCCGCATCTCGCTCGGCGTCGTCAACGGCAGGCGCTTCGGCTTCTCGGCGGGGATCGGCTTCGACGCCGAAGCGGTGCGGCGGCTCGACGAGCTCGGGCGCAGCCCGGGCGGTGAGCGCCCAGGCGATCTCGCCTTCGGCCGGATGGTCGGCCGCATGCTGCGCGAGCACCGGGGCCGCTGGGAGCCGCAACTCGAGATCGAGGGAGTGGGGCGCGCCGCGTTCATCCTGGTCGCCAACTGCGATCCGTACTCGTACGCGGGGCGCGTCCCGCTGCACATCGCGCCGGCGGCGCAATTCGAGCAGGGAATCGACTTCGTCGCGCCGTCGCGCGTGCGGGCGCGCGACGTGCCCCGCTTCGTCAGCTACATCGTCCGCGGGCGCGGACAGCTCGAGGCCGAGGACGTCCACACCGGGCACGACCTCGACCGCGTCGTCGTCCGCTGCGACCGGCCGATGCCGCTCCAGGCCGACGGCGAGGATCTCGGCGACGTCGAGGAAGCGGTCTTCGAGGCGGTTCGCGATGCGGTCTCGGTTCTGGTGTAGCGCCCTCCTGCTGCTCGCGCTCGCAGGCTGCGGGCACGCGACGAAGCACCACGCCGTCGATCCGTTCGCGTACGACAGCACCCGGCCGCTCGCGGTCGAGCAGTCGGGAGTCGCGCATCCGAACGCGCTGATGTCGGTGCACCTGCTCTCGTTCGCGGCTGCGGGCGGACGCGTCGACGCGTTCTTGCTCGTTCCGAACGGGCGAGCCGGCCGGCGGCCGGCCGTCCTGTTCCTCCACGGCGCCGGCGGCAGCCGGGAGGACTTCCTGATCCCCGCCGCGATCCTCGCCGAGCGCGGTGTCGTGACGATGACGATCTCGCAGCCGAACGACGCGTTCGACTTCAGGCCGCTCGTCGTCGACGCCCGACGCGCGCTCGACCTGCTCGCGGCGCGCGCCGACGTCGATCCGAAGCGTCTGGGCCTCGTCGGCTACTCCCTCGGTGCGCAGACGGCCGCGATCCTCGCCGGCGACGAGCCTCGGTTGAAGACGGTCGGCATCGTCGCCGGCCGCGGCAACGCCGTCACGACCTACTGGATCCGGCAAACGCACGCCCGTCTCTACTTCCAGGCGGGAACGCTCGACGAGGTCGTGCCGCACGCCCAGCTGCTGGCGCTGATCGCCGCGGCGCCGGGACGTCCGAAGGTGAGCTGGTACCGCCTCGGGCACAGCATGAACCTCGGCTCGATGCGCGACCAGGACGCCTGGCAGGCCGAGCAGCTGGGTGCGCCGAAGAGGTAGCTTGCGCTGGCGATGGCGCAGGCAGTGACCGAGCTTCGCCGCGTCCTCGACGGCTCCGAGCCGCCGCGCGGGCTCGCCGAGACGGACTTGCTCGAGCTCTACCGCCGGATGGTGCTGCTCCGGACGTACGACGAGCGCTCGGTCGTGTACCACCGGCAGGGCCGCATCGGCACGTACGCGATCTTCTGGAACCACGAGGCGATCCAGGCCGGCGCGACGTACGCGCTCGAGCCCCGCGACTGGATCTTCCCGTCCTACCGCGAGAGCGCGATCGGGCTCGTGCGCGGCATGCCCGCGCAGACGGTGCTGCAGTGGTGGCGCGGCCATCCGTCGGGCTGGTGGAGCCCTGACGAGTGGAAGGTCGCCTCGATCTGCGTCCCGATCGCGACGCACGTCCCGCACGCGGCCGGGCTCGCGTGGGGGAAGAAGCTGCGGGGCGAGGACACCGTCGCGATGGCCTTCTTCGGCGACGGTGCAACCAGCGAAGGGGCGTTCCACGAGGGCGTGAACTTCGCGGCGGTGATGAACGCGCCGGCCGTCTTCGTCTGCAACAACAACCAGTGGGCGATCTCGACGCCGATCGACGCGCAGACGCGCGCGGAGTCGCTCGCCGACAAGGCGGTCGGCTACGGCATCCCGGGGGTACGGGTCGACGGCCTCGACGTGCTCGCCGTCCACGCCGCCGCGCGCGAGGCGGTCGACCGCGCCCGCAACGGCGGCGGTCCGACGCTGATCGAGGCCGTCCACTACCGCGCCGCGCCGCACGCGACGGCCGACGATCCGAGCGCGTACATCGATCCGGTGCGCGTCGAAGAGGAGCGCGCGCGTGAGTGCGTCGGCCGGTACGCGGAGTACCTGAAACGCGCCGGTCTCCTCACCGACGAGCAGATCGCGCTGATGCGCGCCGAGGCGGAGCAGGTGCTTCGCGAGGGCATCGCCGCCGCCGAGGCCGAGCCGCCCGCCGATCCCGCGTTGCTCTTCGACAACGCCTACGTCGACCCGCCGAGCGGCATCCGCAATGGCTGAGCTGACGCTTGTCGAAGCGGTGAACGACGCGCTGCACACCGAGCTCGCGCGCGACGACGACGTGCTCGTGATGGGCGAGGACGTCGGCCGCGCGGGCGGTGTCTTCCGCGCGACCGCGGGGCTGCGCGACCGCTTCGGCCCGGAGCGCTGTGTCGACACGCCGCTCGCCGAGGCGGGTCTGCTCGGCGCCGCCGTCGGTCTCTGCATGGCGGGCTTCAGGCCGGTCTGCGAGATGCAGTACGACGCGTTCTCGTACCCCTGCCTCGACCAGCTGATCACCCACGTCGGCCGCTACCACTGGCGCAGCGGCGGGCGCATGGAGTTCCCGATCACCATTCGCATGCCCTACGGCGGCGGCGTGCGGGCGCCCGAGCTCCACGACGACTCGCCCGAGGCCTACTACGTGCACACGCCGGGCATCAAGGTGGCGATCCCGTCGACCCCGGCCGACGCGAAGGGGCTGCTCGCCGCGGCGATCCGCGATCCGGATCCGGTCGTCGTCTTCGAGCCCAAGCTCGTGTACCGGACCGCGCGCGGCGAGGTGCCGGAAGGCGACTACGTCGTGCCGCTCGGCCGGGCGCGGATCGCACGCGCCGGGACCGACGTGACGCTGCTCGCGTACGGGGCGATGATTCCGGTCTGCGAGGCAGCCGCCGACGAGCTCGACGGCGAGGCCTCGTGCGAGGTGGTCGACATCCGCTCGCTGCGTCCGCTCGACGAGGCCGCCGTGCTCGCGTCCGTCGCGAAGACGGGACGCGTGGTGATCGTGCACGAGGCGCCGCGCACGGCCGGATTCGGCGCCGAGCTGGCCGCGCTGATCGCCGAGAAGGCGATCTTCGACCTGCAGGGCCCCGTCGTGCGCGTGACCGGCTACGACGTGCCGTACCCGTACTGGACGATCGAGGACGAATACGTCCCGTCCGTCGAGCGCGTCGCGGCGGCGGTGCGGTCGCTCGTCGGATGATCCACGAGCTCGCGCTCTCGCGGCGGACGCTGCACGGTCACTTCTCGCGCGACCTCGCGCCCGTGCTCGAGCTCGAGCCCGGCGACAGCGTCGCCTTCTCGACCCCGAACGCGGGCTGGTACCTCGACTCGCGCGACCGGTTCGAGCCGCGCTCGTCGCCCGAGGACGACGGCCACGCGCTCGCCGGCCCGATCGCCGTCGTCGGGGCGCGGGCCGGCCAGGTGCTCGCGGTGCGGATCGACGAGGTCGTGCCGGGGCCGTGGGGCGTGACGTTGACGGAGCCGCCGCACGAGATCCTCTGGTCGCTCGAGGACGGCACGGGCCGCGCCTCGTCGGGGCAGACCGTGGAGCTGCGGCCGTTCCTCGGTGTGCTCGGGATGCCGCCGGCCGAGCGCGGCATCCATTCGACGACGCCGCCCCGCCCGCACGGCGGCAACATCGACTGCAAGGAGCTCGTCGCCGGAACGACGCTGTACCTGCCGATCCCGGTCGACGGTGCGCTCTTCTCGGCGGGAGACGGACACGCGCGGCAGGGAGACGGCGAGGTGAGCGGGACGGCGATCGAATGCCCCTCGCGCGCCCGGGTGACGCTCGACGTGCGCGACGACCTCGAGCTCGAGTACCCGTGCGCGCGAATCGACGGCGCCTGGCTCACGTTCGGGTTCGACGCCGACCTCGGCGTCGCGGCGCGCATCGCCACCGACGGAATGGTCGCGCTGATGGGCCGAGAGCTCGACCTGGCGGCGAACGACGCGCTCGCACTCGCCAGCGTGGTCGTCGACCTGCGCGTCACCCAGGTGGTGAACGAGCAGCTCGGCGTGCATGCCGTCCTCCGTGACGGCGCGCTGTAAGGAGGGATTGGCGGAATGCCGTTCGCCACAACCTGCATTTCGCCAATCCCTCCTAGATGACGGAGCGACTGCGGCTCTGGCTCGAGCGTTCGCGCGACGGCGCCGGCTACCACCTCCGCGACGCCGCGACCGGTGAGCCGATCCGTGCGGGTGACCTGCGGGTGCTGATCGTGCCCGTCGCCGGGGTCTCGTTCCGCGACGAGGCCGTGCTCGACGCGACCTTCGACCCGGGCCGTCCGCTCGCGCTCGTGCCCGAGCCGCAGAACGAGTTCGACCCGAACGCCGTCGCCGTCTGGAACGAGGAGCGCACGCTGCAGGCGGGGTACGTCCCGCGCGAGCAGGCCGGCTCGGTCGACGGGAGCGAGCTCGCGGTGTCGCTCTGGCGCGCCGGCACGGGGCTGCGCATCCTGATCGTCCCGGCCGGTTCCTGGATCGGCCGCCCCCGGTAGCCTGCCGCCGTGCCGTACGAGTTCAAGCTGCCCGACCTCGGCGAGGGGCTGACCGAGGGCGAGATCGCGCGCTGGCTCGTCGCCGAGGGCGACGAGGTCGCGGAGGACGATCCGCTCGTCGAGATCCAGACCGACAAGACGACGGTCGAGATCCCGTCGCCGGCGGCCGGCCCCGTCACGCGGATCCTCGTGGCCGCCGGCGAGGTCGTGCCGGTCGGCACGGTGCTGGTGGTGATCGGCGGCGACGCAGCTGCAGCGCCGGCCGATGCGTCCGCGCCGCGCGTGCAGGCGACGCCGCTCGTCCGCCGCCTCGCGGAGGAGCTCGGCGTCGAGCTCGCCGCGCTGCGCCCGAGCGGCCCCGGCGGACGTGTCACGGAGAGCGACGTCCGGGCGGCCGCCGGTACCGGAGCACCGACCACGGCGCCCGAGGGTCGCCGCGAGCCGATTCGCGGCGTACGCCGCCAGATCGTCGAGCACCTCACGCGCGCGCACCGCGAGATCCCCGCGGTCACCTTCGTCGAGGAGTGCGACTTCACCGCCTGCGACCTGCGCCTGCTCGTGCCGCTGGTGCTGCGCGCGACGGCGCACGCGCTCCAGGAGTACCCGGAGCTGAACGCGAGGCTCGAAGGCGACGAGATCGTCTACCTCGACCGCTACGACCTCGGTGTCGCGGTGCAGACCGACCAGGGGCTCGTCGTCCCGGTCGTGCGCGGCTGCGACTCGCGCTCTGTCGACGAGTTGCGCGCCGACGTCGATGCGCTCGCGGAGAAGGCGCGCGCGGGAACGCTCGCGCCCGAGGAGCTGCGCGGCTCGACGTTCACCGTCACCAGCGCGGGGAAGCTCGCGGGCCTGTTCGTCACCCCGCTCGTCAACCATCCCGAGGTCGGCATCCTCGGCGTGCACCGGATCGCGCCGCGGCCGGTCGTGCGCGATGGGGAGATCGTGGTGCGAGCGATCGGCAACGTCAGCGTGACCTTCGACCACCGGGTCGTCGACGGCGCACGCGCGGCCGCGTTCGCACTGGCCGTGATCGGCCGGCTCGAGCAACCCGCCTGACGGTCGCACCCGCCGGTCTACACTGGCCACCCCATGGGCGGCTGGTACACGATCGGCATCCTGGTCGGGCTCGGTGTCGCGCTCGGTGTGGCCGCAGCGGGCGCACTGCGGCAGGTAGTGCTCGCGATCGCCGCTGCCGCCGTCCTGTCGGTGGTGATCGCGCTCGCCTTCTGGAACTGGGAGGAGGCGGTCGGCGGTGTCGTCGGCTCGACCTGCGGCGCGTTCGGCGCCTCGCCGTTCGTCGCCGGAACGCTTCGCCGTGGCGGTACGCGCGGCGGCACCGCGACGCTGTTGGCCGGCGTCGCGCTCGTCGGCGCGGCACTCGCCTTCATCCCCGTCGTCGGGTACCTCGAAGCCGTCGCCGTGCCGGCTCTGGCCGCTCGACTCAGGCGGCGCACGCCCGACACGCACGCGGGGCTGCGCACGCTCGCGAAGGACTAGATGAGCGGTCGGCGGGGGGTCAAGCCCGTCGTGCTGATCGTCATCGACGGGCTGACGCCGTCGATGTTCGAGGCGACCGACACGCCGGCGCTCCGCTTCCTGCTCGACCACGGCGAGCTACCGCCGCGCGGCCTCCGTCTTCCCGTCGCTGACGCCCGTCTGCCTGTCGTCGATCGCGACGGGGGCCTATCCCGATGCGCACACATCCCGCACCTCGTCTGGTGGCACCGCGGCGAGCAGCGTCTCGTCGAGTACGGCTCGTCGTTCGCGCGCGATGCGCGCCGCGGGGCTCGCGCGGGGCCTGCGCGACACGGTCGTCAACCTGAACGAGCGGCACCTCTCACGTGACGTCGAGACGATGTACGAGTCGCTCGAGGCCGACGGCCTGACGACCGCTGCGATCAACATCACCTGCTACCGCGGCACGCATCGCCACGTGCCGATCATCCCTGGCGTGCCGGCGGTGTTCGGGCCGAAGCGGTTCTTCTTCTACTCGCTCTACGAGTGCGACGCGACCGGTGCGCCGATCGCGGTGCTGAACCGCGCGTTCGGATCGATCGACGCCTACGCCGCGACGGTCGGGCGCTGGCTCGTCACGCGCGACGGGTTCGACCTGCTCGTCCACTACCTTCCGGACTACGACTACGCCTCGCACGCCCTCGGCCCCGACGCCGCGCACGAGGCGCTCGCGCCGCAGCGACGCGGCGATCGCCGCGCTGTTCGACGCGGCCGGCGGTCCCGACGAGTTCCTCGAGCGCTACGCCGTCGTCGTCTGCTCCGATCACGGGCAGTCGCACGTCGAGCGACCGGTCGCGGCTCGAGGTCGGCGACGAGCTCGTCACGGCGTCGAATCGCGCGGCGATGGTCTACGGCGACGACCCGCGCGGCGTCGCCGCGTCGCTCGACGCAGAGGAGGCGGCCGGCACGGTCGCGCTCTTCCTCGAGGACGACCAGGTCGTCGCGCGCCGCGACGGAGACGAGGACCTGGCGCTGCTCGACGACGTGCCCGACGGCCGCGCGCGCGCCGAGCACGCGCTGCGCAACCCGAACGCCGGCGAGGTGCTCGTCTCGGCGGCGCCGGGTCACGAGTTCGTCGACCTGGCCGGACGCCATCACCTCGGCGGCGGCAGCCACGGCTCGCTCGACCACTCCGACTCCGAGGTGCCGATGCTCACCGTCGGCCTCGGTGAGCCGCCGCGCTCGATCACCGGCATCAAGCCGCTCGTGGTCGAGCACTTCCGCCCCGTGGGCGCGCGCGCCGCGTGAGCGGACGGCGACTGGATCGACCGCCAGCTGCGCAGGCGCGGGATCGTCGACCAGCGCGTGCTCGCCGCGATGGCGCGCGTCGCGCGCGAGCTGTTCGTCCCCGACACCCTGCGCGCGCATGCGTACGACGACGCCGCGCTCGCGATCGGCCACGGTCAGACGATCTCGCAGCCGTACATGGTCGCCCTGATCGCACAGGCGCTCGCCCTCGACGGATCGCGAGCGGGTGCTCGACGTCGGCACCGGTTCCGGCTACCAGGCAGCCGTCCTCGCCGAGCTCGCGGCCGAGGTGCGTGTCGATCGAGCGCATCCCCGAGCTCGCCGAGCGGGCACGCGTCGCACTCGACCAGGCCGGCTACGCGAGTCGAGGTGCTCGTCGGCGACGGCACGCTGGGCGTTCCCGAACGCGCGCCGTTCGACGCGATCGCGGTCGCGGCGGCAGCCCCCGAGGTGCCTGCGAGCCTGCTCGCGCAGCTCGCTCCCGGCGGCCGGCTGGTGATGCCGCTCGGCGGCAGCGGTGAACAGCGGCTCACGCTGGTCGAGCGGGAGGGCGACCGGTTCCGGGCCCGTGAGCTGGCCGGCGTTCGCTTCGTGCCCCTTCGCGGCGCCGAAGGGGTCGGGTAGCCTCGCGCCGGGTGTCCGCGACAACTCGCACCGCTGCGGCACTCCGCAACCGGCACAACTGGATCGAGCTGGTGAAGTTCTCGGCGGTCGGCGCGAGTGGGTTCGTCCTCAACCTCGGCGATCTACCGGCTGCTGATCGGGATCGGCGCGCACAAGGCCGCGGCCGTGTCGTTCGTCATCTCGGCCGCGAGCAACTACTGGTGGAACCGGCACTGGACGTTCGCGGCGCAGAAGGGCAACTTCGCCCTGCAGGGGATGCGCTTCTACGTCGTCTCGATCACCGCGTTCGTCGTCAACCAGCTGTGGCTCACCGTGTTCCTCGACTGGCAGGGGCTCGGCAAGATCGTCTCGGAGGCGCTGGCGATCGTCCTCGTGACTCCGCTCAACTTCCTCGGCAACAAGCTGTGGTCGTTCCGGCGCTGAGGCTCGGGGCGGTCCTCGTCGCGACGCTCGCGTTCGCGCCGGCGCTCCACGCGGCGACCTCGAACCCGGCGCTCCCGACCACCCAGGTGAGCGTCGGCAAGCCGCGGTCGACGCAGGAAGCGGTGATCGCCTCGTTCCTCGACGTCTCGAAGGTTCGCTCGTGGTTGCGCCGTTACCCGCCGAAGCCCACGACGGACGCGTCGTTCTCGAACGGATCGTGGACGGTGAACGTCTTCTCGGGCCGCGCCGGCGAGATCGCGACGGGCAAGGTCGACGACGCCACGCGGGTCGTGACCGAGGCGTGGACGGGACCCCAGGTCGCCTGGCGCCATGGCGCGCGGCTACCCGGGGCAGTTCGGCGGCAAGAAGATCAACAGCTACCCCATCTGGCTCGGGTTCTGCGCGGCGTTCCTGATCGGCCTCGTCGACTGGCGCCGCCTCTGGTCGATCCGGAACCTCGACCTGCTCGTGCTGCTCTCCTTCTCCGTCTCGCTGTGGTTCTTCAACCGGGGGAACATCTTCGCGAGCGTCCCGCTCCTCTACCCGGCGTACCTCTGGCTGATCGCTCCGCTGCGCCTGGATCGCGCGGCGCGACCGTCCCTCGCTCGGCGGGTCGGTGTGGCCGGTGTGGGTGCTCGCGGCCGCGACGGTCTTCCTCGCCGGTTTCCGCATCGGCCTGAACGTGCGCGACTCGAACGTGATCGACGTCGGCTACTCCGGTGTGATCGGCGCCGACCGCATCTGGAACGGTCAGAGCCCGTACGGGCACTTCCCGACGGAGTCCGCGTCGCAGAAGCCGTGCGGCCCGTCGGACACGGAGGGCGAGATCCGTGACCGCGTGCAGACGAACGGCCGCTGCGAGACGGCCGACGCGCTCGGCGACACCTACGGCCCGGTCGCCTACGTCGCGTACATCCCGGGCTATCTCGCATTCGGCTGGAGCCACAAGTGGGACTCCCTGCCGTCGGTGCACGCGACGTCGATCCTCTTCGACACGCTCGCGTTGATCGGGCTGGCGCTCGTCGGCCGCCGCCTCGGAGGGCCTCGACTCGTCGGCGTCGCTGGCCTTCGCCTGGGTCGCGTGGCCGTTCTCGCAGTACGCCTCGAGCTCCAACACGAACGACTCGATCATGCCCGCGCTGCTCGTCTTCGGCTTCCTCGTCCTGACGAGCGACGTCGGCCGCGGGGCCGTCGTCGCGGTGTCGGGCTGGACGAAGTTCGCGTCGCTGATCCTCGCGCCGCTGTGGGCCGGGTACCCGCGTGCGCTCGCGCCCCGCCGCGCGCTCGTGTACCTCGCAGGCTTCCTCGTCACGACGGCGCTCGTCTTCTTCGTCCTGCTCCTCGAGCCGTCGCCGTTCCACGCCGCGCGCGTGTTCTTCGACCGGACGGTGCGGTACCAGGTCGGCCGCGACTCGCCGTTCTCGCTCTGGGACTGGGGCCAGTACCACGCGAAGGGGATTCCCGACCTCCACCTTGCGCAGCGCGCGTTGCAGCTCGTGCTCGTCGCCGCCGCACTCGCCTTCGCCGTCTGGCCGCGGCAGCGCTCGCCGCTGCGGCTCGCCGCACTGACGACGATCGCTGCTCGTCGGGTTCGAGCTGGTGCTGACCCACTGGTTCTACCCGTACCTCGTCTGGTTCTTCCCGTTCGCGTGCCTGGCCCTGGTCGCGCCGCTGCACGGCGCCCCGGTCGAGGAGGAGGAAGCCGATGAGCGTCTCGAGCCGGCGCTGGCCGCAGCGTGACGTCACGCTCGCGGCCGGCGGGCTGCTTCCTCGTCTGCTTCGCGCTCGTCCACTACTGGTTCTGGGCCCACGGGCGCCTGGTCGACTGGCCGGTCTACAAGGACTACGGGGATGCGATCGTGCGTCGCGGCGAGGTGCCGTACCGCGACTTCGCGGTCGACTATCCGCCGGGTGCGCTGCCCGTCTTCGCGCTGCCGTCGCTCTTCGGCGGCTACCGCGTCGCGTTCGAGGCGCTGATGGCGTTCTGCGGCGTCGGCCTCGTGGCCGTCGTCGCGTCGGTCCGGCCGGCTGCGGCGTTCGTCGTCGCGCTCTCGCCGGTGCTCGCGGGGTCGCTGATCCTCTCGCGCTACGACCTGTGGCCGGCGCTGCTCGCTGCCGGCGCGCTCGCCGCCCTGCTCGCGCGCCGGCATCGGCTCGGCTGGGCTCTGCTCGGGGTCGCGATCGCGGCGAAGCTGTGGCCGGCGGTCCTCGTGCCGCCGGCGCTCGCCTGGGCGGCCGTGCACGGACGCACGCGGGCGGCGCTCGCCGGCGTCGTCACGCTCGCCGTCTTCGTCGTCCCCTTCGCGATCCTGGCGCCGCACGGCCTCTACGCCAGCGTGCGCGGGCAGGCCGACCGGCCGCTGCAGATCGAGAGCCTCGGCGCGTCGCTCGCGACGACGTTCGGCCATCCGTCGATCACGACCTCGCACGGCTCGCAGAACCTCGTCGGGCACGGCGCCCTCGCGGCAGGCTTCGCGGCGCTGCAGGCGCTGCGTGATCGTCGCGCTCTGGCTCGCGTTCCTGCGCGGGCCGGTCGACCAGGACCGCCTCGTCCGCTACTCGGCGGCCTGCGTGTGCGCGTTCGTCGCCTTCGGCAAGGTGCTCTCGCCGCAGTTCCTGCTCTGGCTCGTTCCGTTCGTTCCGCTCGTCCGCGGCCGGCGCGGCCTGGCCGCGACCGGTCTGCTCGCCTCGCGCTCGTGCTGACGCAGGTGTGGTTCCCCTGGCGCTACTGGCGGCTACGTCGGCGGCTTCCACCTCGCCGGCGTCGTGCTCGCGCGCAACCTCGCGCTGGTCGCGCTGCTCGCCGTGCTGGCGTGGCCCGCGGCGCGCCGCCTCTAGGCGATCTCCACGCGGACGGCTCGCAGCTCGTCGCGCGGCCGTCGGCGCCGCACTCGACGAGCACGCCCTCGATCCGCACGTCGCCGGTCGCCGACCTCGAGCCGCGACGGGCAGCCCGGTGATGAAGCGCCGGATCGCGCCCTCGGGCACGCTGCCGATCACCGAGTCGTGCGGGCCGGTCATGCCGGCGTCGGTGATCGCCGCCGTGCCGCCGGCGAGCACGCGGGCGTCGTTCGTCTGCACGTGGGTGTGCGTGCCGAGCACCGCGGTCGACGCGGCCGTCGAGGTAGTAGCGCGAGCGCGACCTTCTCGCTCGTCGCCTCGGCGTGGAAGTCGACGACGATGACCGGCGTCTCGCGCGCGCGCCTCCTCGACGAGCCGGTCGGCGGCGAGGAACGGGCTCTCGAACGGGTTCAGCGTCATCTGCGCCGAGCAGGTTGATCACCGCGACGCCGTCGTGCACGGCGAGCCCGCGGCCCGGCGTGTCGCGGCGACAGGTTCGCCGGCCGCAGCACGCGGTCGGTGCCCGAGCAGGTACGGCGCGAAGCCCTGCTGGCCCCAGACCCAGTTGCCGAGCGTGATCACGTCGGCGCCGGACGGCGAGCAGCCGCTCGGCGATCTTCGCCGTGATCCCGCGGCCGTCGGCGGCGTTCTCGCCGTTGACGATGCAGAAGTCGACGCCGAGCTCCTCGCGCAGCGCCGGCAGCCGGCGACTCGACCGCGCGCCGCCCGGGCGCGCCGAACACGTCGGCGACGAAGAGGATCCTGCGCACGCCTGTCGTCAGCCGACGGCAGAGCGTCGCGGCGGGGTGGACCTCGACAGCACGTGGTTGCCCGCGTCGTTCGTGTAGCGCGCGAGCGCCTGCTGTCTCGACCTTCGAGAGGTCGAGCAGCGCGCCGAGCTTCGAGCTGCCGGCCGTGACCGGCGGCGCCGACCGTGAGCGACGGATCGGCCGCGACGTGCGAGACCGAGACGACGAGCGACGGCGCGCGCGGTCGGCTGGATGTCGATCCGCTGCGCCGTAGCACCTTGCCGTCGAGGATGACCTTCTCGATCCCGACGATCGTGCCGTCGACCGGCGAGTAGACGTCGGTGCCCGGCGGCGGCGCCGACGTCGAGCGCCGACGTGTCGCGGGCCGTCCCCGCCGGGGAGCTGGTACCAGCGCGGCGACGCCCGAGCCGCCGCCGAAGATCGCGTGCGCGACGCCGCTTGCAGCAGGCCCTGGTTCGCCTGCGTGCCGATCGGCGTCGAGCGCGAGCGCGCCGTCGCGTGCCGCCGTAGTAGCCGATCGCCGTGATGCGGCTCTGGTTGACCGGCAGCTGGAGCGTGAGCGTCGCCGAGGCGCGCGACCGCCTCGAGCGTCGGCGGCCCGGCCGGGAGCAGCCGCGACGGCGCTCGGCGGGCGCCGTGAGCGCGCGGCCGGAGTGGTCGCCGCCGCCGAAGGCGGTGACGAGGAGCACCGCGAGCGCGACGACGCGAGTACCACGGCGACGACGGCGAGCCGGCGCCGCCGGCGCGTTCGTGCTCGGTGGCGCCGGGAGCGCAGCCGGCCGCCCTGGGGCCGGGGGCGGCGACATCGGAGGCACCGTAGCCGGACTGCCCGAGGCGCTTCAACCGGGTGACCGTCGGCCAGGTGCAGGCGCGACCGTCCGGCGGCTCGTCCCAGAGCTCGTGACGGTCGAGCGCCAGGGCGCCGTCCTCGGCGAGCGACCAGTCCCAGGCGGGCGGCCGGAGCCGCCGGATCGCGGCGCTGTACGATCGGCCGCGTGAGCGCTCCGGCCGGCCCGCCGCCGCGGATCCAGATCCCGCGCTGGATCCAGCTCGTCGGGCTGCCGCTGCTGCTCGTGCTTCGCGTGGGTCGTCGCGAGCGCGGCGGCTCACGCGTCTTCCTGTTCCTGATCGCGGCGCTGATCGCGCTCCTGCTCGACCCGATCGTGCGCGCGCTCGAGCGGCTGCGGATCCGCCGCGGCCTCGTCGGTCGCGCTCGTGTACCTGACGCTTCGCGGCGGCGATCGTCGCTCATCATCGTCGCGCTCGGCGACCGTCGTCGTCAGCCAGACGAAGACGGCGGCCGAGCGGTTCAACGACTATTTCACCGTCACGCACGGACAGACCGGCCAGACGGCGGCCGACCGCGACGTCGACCGGCTGCAGCTCTGGCTGAACACGCACCACCTGCGAGCGATCAAGATCGAGAAGAGCGGCCACCGGCTCGTGCAGCGGATCCGCGCAGCGCGACGTCGGCAAGTACACGCACCGGATCGTCAACTTCGTCGAGGGCGCGGCGATCTCGATCGGCAAGGCGCTCTTCGACGCCGTGCTGATCCTCGTGATCTCGATCTACATGCTGCTCGACATGCAGCGACTGGCGCGCGCCGTCGACCGGCGCTTTCCGCCGCACGGCGGGCGGCCGCTGCTCTCGCGGATGGAGCACGCGCTCGTCTCGTACGTGCGCGGCCAGGTCGCTGCTCAGCCTGATCATCGGCACGAGCGCCGGGCTCGGCCTCTGGATCCTCGGCGTCACCGGGCTCCTGCCCGGCGCGGACAACTACGCGCTGCTCTTCGGCGCGCTGGGTGGCGCTGACCGAGGTGCTGCCCGTACCTCGGGCCCGTGGCTCGGCGCGATCCCGCCGCTGATCTACGCGCTCGTCGTGCACCCGTTCTCGGCGATCTGGGTGGTGCTGCTCTTCCTCGGCATCCACCAGATCGAGGGCCACATCGTCGTGCCGAAGGTGATGGGGAGCGCGCTGCGCCTGCACCCGCTGCTCGTGATCTTCGGCCTGCTCGCCGGCGCCGAGCATCGACGGGCTCGTCGGCGCGCTGATCGCGCTGCCGCTGCTCGCGGTCGGCCGCGCGATCTGGGAGTTCTTCGCCGAGCGGTCGCGTTCGAGTCGTGGTCGGGCGGCGGCGCCGATCCCGGTCGAGGTCGAGCCGGTCGAGCCGAGCCGCCCGAGCCGCGCGCCAGCGACCGCGCGGCCGGCCGCCTGGTAGCCGTACCCTTTCGACGTGAGCGCGTTCCCGGCCACCCGGCTCCGCCGCCTGCGCCGGACGGGCGCGCTGCGCGACCTCGTGCGCGAGACGACGCTCTCGCTCGACGACCTCGTGCATGCCGCTCTTCGTCGCGCCGGAGGCGCTGCCGAACGAGCGGCTGCCGGCGCTGTCGCGCCACACCGTCGACGGGCGTCGTGCGCGAGTGCGAGGAGCTGCTCCGCGCCGGCGTCAAGGCGGTGATCCTCTTCGGCATCCCGGAGGAGAAGGACGACGAGGGCTCGGGCGCGTGGATCGCGGACGGGATCGTCCAGCAGGCGCTGCGCGCGCTCCGGCCGCGCTTCCCCGAGCTGCTGCTGCTCACCGACGTCTGCCTCTGCGAGTACACGCGCGCACGGCCACTGCGGCGTGCTGCGCGGCGAGCGAGGTCGACAACGACGCGTCGCTCGAGCTGCTCGCGCGCACCGCCGTCTCGCACGTCGAGGCGGGCGCCGACGTCGTCTGCCCGAGCGACATGATGGACGGCCGCGTCGCCGCGATCCGCGCCGAGCTGCCCGAGACGCCGATCGTCGCCTACGCGGCCAAGTACGCCTCGGCGTTCTACGGGCCGTTCCGCGAGGCGGCCGGCTCGGCGCCGTCGTTCGGCGACCGCCGCGGCTACCAGATGGATCCGGGCAACGTGCGCGAGGCGCTGCGCGAGTGCGAGCTCGACGTCGCCGAGGGCGCGGACGTGCTGATGGTCAAGCCGGCGCTGCCGTACCTCGACGTGATCCGCGCGGTGCGCGAGCGCTTCGACCTGCCGCTCGCGCGCCTACAACGTCTCGGGCGAGTACGCGATGGTGAAGGCCGCCGCCGCGGCCGGCGACCTCGACGAGCGCGCGGCCGCGCTCGAGTCGCTGACCGCGATCCGCCGCGCGGGCGCCGACGATCATCGTCACCTACTGGGCGAAGGAGCTCGCGGGCTGGCTCTGAGTCGACGCCGACGCGCGAGCTCTGGCACCGCGCGCCAGAAGCTGATCCCCGGCGGCGTCAACTCGCCGGTTCGCGCGATGCGCGTCGGTCGGCGTCGACGAGCCGTTCTTCGTCGCGCGCGGCGAGGGCGCCTACCTCGAGACGGCCGACGGCCGCCGCCTGCTCGACTGGGTGCAGTCGTGGGGGCCGCTGATCTTCGGCCACGCCGATCCCGAGACGGTCGAGGCGGTGCGCGAGGCGGCGCTCGACGGGCACGAGCTTCGGCGCGCCGACCGAGCGCGAGGTCGAGCTCGCCGCCGAGATCGTCGACGCGGTGCCGTCGATCGAGCAGGTGCGGCTCGTCTCGTCCGGCACCGAGGCGGCGATGTCGGCGCTCCGGCTCGCGCGCGCGTTCACCGCGCCGCGACCGCGTGATCAAGTTCGCCGGCGGCTACCACGGCCACGCCGACCCGTTCCTCGCCGAGGCGGGCTCGGGGCTCGCGACGCTCGGCATCCCGGCCTCGCCGGGCGTGCCGTCGGCGCGTCGCCGCCGACACGATCGTCGTCGCCTACAACGACGTCGACGCGCGCCGCGGCCGCGGTCGAGCGCTACGGCGAGGACCTCGCGGCGATCTTCGTCGAGCCGGTCGCCGGGAACATGGGCTGCGTCCCGCCCGCGCCGGGCTTCCTCGAGGCGCTGCGCGCGCTCTGCGACGCGTCCGGCGCGCTGCTCGTCTTCGACGAGGTGATCACCGGCTTCCGCGTCGCGCGCGGCGGCGCGCAGGAGCGCTTCGGCGTCACGCCCGACCTGACCGATCCTCGGCAAGATCGTCGGCGGCGGCCTGCCGCTCGCGGCGTTCGGCGGCCGCGCCGAGTCATGTCGCGGCTCGCGCCGGTCGGCGACGTCTACCAGGCCGGGACGCTCTCCGGGAACCCGCTCGCGACCGCCGCCGGGCTCTCGGTGCTCCGGCGGCTGCGCGACCCGCGCGGTCTACGACGAGCTCGAGCGGCGCGGCGCGCGGCTCGAGGCGGGCCTCGCGCCGTTCGGCCGCGTGCAGCGGGTCGGCGCGATGCTGACGCTCTTCGCCGGGCGCGACCGAGCCGGTCGACGCGGTTCGCGAGCAGCTCGACACCGACGCGCTACGCGCGAGCTCTTCCGCCACCTGCTCGAGCGCGGCATCTACGTCGCGCCGAGCCAGTACGAGTGCCTCTTCCCGTCGCTCGCGCACGGCGACGACGAGATCGACGCGACGGTCGCCGCGGTCGCGCGTTCGACGGTGCTCGGCAGCTGAGCCGCTCGCGCGGACGTGCCTGAGCGACGATCGCCGCCGAGACGCGGCAGGCGCCCGAGAGCCCGCTCTGGGCGGCGGCGCTGCGGCCGACGCGGCGACCGCGAGCCTGGACGCCGGTCTTCTCGCCGCTCGCGCCGGACGAGTTCGCGCTCGGGCTCGAGACGATCTACGAGGCCTACCTCGTCCACTACGGCCGCCCGCGGCTCTTCGCCGCCCGGCGAGGAGAGCGAGCGCGTCCTGCTCGGCGACTACCTCTACGCGCACGGGCTCGTCCGCATCGCCGAGGCCGGCGGCGTCGAGGCGGTCGCGGCGATGGCCGAGCTGATCTCGCGCTGCGCCGCGCTGCGCGCGGCCGGCGAGGCCGGGCGACGGCGACGCCTGGGTCGACGCGGCGCGCGCGCTCGGCGGCGAGCCGCCGGGGACGAGATCGGCCGGCGCTGCGCGCCGCTCGCGGGGCACTCGGACGCGTACGAGTCGCCGCGTGATCTTCGACGCCGCCAGCGACGGGACGCACGTCATCCTCGGCGATGCTGATCGTCGGCCTCATCTTCCTGGCCGTGATCGCGATCGGCGAGCTGACGTGACGCGGCCGCCGGCCACCGCCGCAAGGCGCGCCAGCGCCCGGCTCGTACTAGGCCACGCTGGTGGCTGCCGCCCGCCGACCTGCGCGAGTGGATCGCGCTGCTCGAGCGCGAGGGCGAGCTCGTCCGCGTCGCGGCCGAGGTCGACCCGCACCTCGAGGTGACCGAGATCGTCGACCGGACGGTCAAGGCCGGCGGGCCGGCGCTGCTCTTCGAGCGGCCGAAGGGAAGCGACGCACCCGCTGCTCGTCAACCAGTTCGGCACCGAGCGGCGCATGTGCCTCGCGTTCGGCGTCGAGCGGCTCGACGACGTCGGCGCGAAGCTCGCCGACGTGCTCGAGATGCAGCCGCCGGAGGGGCTCGTCGACAAGCTCCGCGGGCTCAAGCAGCTGAAGTCGATCGCCGACTCGCGGCCGAACGGTCGTCCGCAAGGGCGCCTGCCAGGAGATCGTGCTGCGCGGCGACGAGGTCGACCTCGGCGTGCTGCCGGTGCAGACCTGCTGGCCGCGCGACGCGGCGCCGTTCATCACGCTGCCGGCGGTGATCACCCGCGACCCGCGCACCGGCAGCGGAACGTCGGCATGTACCGGATGCAGGTGCTCGGGCCGCGCTCGACGGCGATGCACTGGCAGCTGCACAAGGACGGCCGCGCCGACTTCCTGTTCAGCGAGCGGGCGGATGGAGGTCGCGGTCGCGCTCGGGCTCGACCCGGTCACCGCCTACGCGGCGAGCGCGCCGCTGCCGAAGCACATCGACGAGCTGATGTTCGCGGGCTTCCTGCGCGGCGCGCCGGTCGACGTCGTCAAGGGCGTCACGGTCGACCTCGAGGTGCCGGCCTCGGCCGAGATCGTGCTCGAGGGCTACGTCGAGCAGGGCGACCTCGCGGCCGAGGGGCCGTTCGGCGACCACACCGGCTACTACACGCCGGCCGAGCCGTTCCCGGTCTTCCACGTGACCGCGCTGACGATGCGACGCGACGCGATCTACCCGTCGATCGTCGTCGGCAAGCCGCCGCAGGAGGACGCCTGGCTCGGCAAGGCGACCGAGCGGATCTTCCTGCCGGCGATCCGCGCGAGCGTCCCCGAGATCGTCGACTACGACCTGCCGGTCGCGGGCGCCTTCCACAACTGCGCGATCGTCTCGATCCGCAAGGCCTACCCGGGCCACGCGCGCAAGGTGATGCACGCGATCTGGGGGCTCGGCCTGCTCTCCCTGACGAAGACGGTCGTCGTCGTCGACGCGCACGTCGACGTCCACGACTACGCGCAGGTGCTCTTCTACGTCGGCGCGAACGTCGACCCGGCGCGCGACGTCGTGCTCAGCGAAGGGCCGCTCGACCATCTCGACCACGCGACGACGCGGCAGTTCCTCGGCGGCAAGCTCGGCATCGACGCGACCGCGAAGAGCCCCGACGAGGGGGCGCGCGAGTGGCCGCCGGAGATCGAGATGAGCGAGGAGGTCCGAGACCTCGTCGACCGCCGCTGGGCCGAGTACGGGCTCGAGGCGGTTCCTCAAGCAGGGAACGGATCGATCCGTCAGAGTTCGCGCACCTTGTTACGACGTTGACCGGCGTCCGCTCGTGCCGGTTAGATCTGCCCTAGCCGTTGTCACCCCAAGACGAACACCCGCACGTCCCGGGGCCGAGCCTCTGGCCGGTCGGCTTCGCCGTGGGCGTCGTCGTGCTGCTGGTCGGGCTCATCGTCTCCTGGTGGATCGTCGGGCTCGGTGCGCTCATCGCGCTCGTCTTCGCGTTCCTCTGGGTGCGCGACCTGACCGCCGGGACGCAGCTGGCGCACACGCCCGAGGTCGAGCCGGAGCGGGGCGGTCCCGCCCGTGTCGCGGAGGAGCCGACCCTGCCGCCGCCGACGGCCGAGGAGCGCTTCCCGCGCTCGAAGTTCCTCGAGATCTCGACGCTCGGCCTCGGCGGCGTGATCGGCGGGCTCGTCACGGTGCCCGTGCTCGGCTTCATGGTCGGCCCGGCGTTCCTCAAGCAGGGCTCGAAGGACCACGACCTCGGCCCGATCGCCGACTTCCCGGAGGGCAAGTTCCTGGTCACGACCTGTTCACTCGGATCCCGCGGCCGGCGACGTCTCGCGGCGCACCGCGTTCATCCGCTACAACGGCCCGCGGAACGACCAGCCGAGCTTCACGATCCTCTCGAACCACTGCGCCCACCTCGGCTGCCCGGTGCAGCCGAACGGGCTGCTCGACGAGGCCAACACGAAGCACTTCAAGGACGTCACGCTGATCCCGGCGATCGCGTCGCGGGCTTCGGCTGCCCGTGCCACGGCGGCCAGTACGACACCGAGGGCAACCGCACCGCCGGCCCGCCGGTCCGCGCGCTCGACCGCTACTCGTTCTCGATCCGCAACGGCCACCTGTTCGTCGGCACGCCGTTCTCGGTCTCGCACGTCGACGGCACGGGCGCGAACGCGAAGATCCACAAGTGGACGCTCGCGTTCCCGGGCGAGCACGTGAACGGCATCGAGTCGTGGCTCTACCCGATCCAGCCGCCTCACTGGATGGCGACGCGCAGGCTCACACGTCCCAGCAGCGCAACCGATCCTCTACCCGCTCGACTGGCTCGAAGAGCGGTCCGGGCTCGTCGGCGGCGTCAAGTACTTCCTCTTCCGGAACGTCCCGGGCGACGTCAACTGGTTCCAGACGCTCGGCTCGGCGACGCTCACCGCGTTCCTCGTCCAGGCGCTGACCGGCGTGATCCTGGCGATGTACTACAAGCCGGATCCGACGGAGGCGTACGCGTCGATCCAGCACATCACGAACGACGTGTGGGCGGGCTGGCTCGTGCGCGGCATGCACAAGTGGGGCGCGTCGGTCTTCATCATCCTGATGTTCATGCACATGGGGCGCGTGTTCCTCTTCGGCGCCTACAAGTACCCGCGTGAGCTGAACTGGATCATCGGCGTGCTGCTGCTCGCGATCGGGCTCGCCGAAGGCTTCACCGGCTACCTGCTGCCGTGGGACCAGACGTCGTACTGGGCGCACGGTCGTCGGCATCAACATCAACGGGACGGCGCCGTTCCTCGGGCCCTTCCTCGCGCAGTTCCTACAGGGCGGCACGTACATCAACCCCGACACGCTGCCGAGGTTCTACTCGATCCACATGCTGCTGATCCCGGGCGCGATCGTCGCGCTGATCGGGCTGCACCTGTACCTCGTGATCCGGCTCGGCGTCACGTCGCCGCCGTGGTCGAAGGAAGCGGCCGGCACCGGCCCGCTCGAGTCCGCGCCGCAGAACGGCGGCCGCGCCGGCCTCGTCAACCCGCGTCCGCGCAAGGACGTCCGTGGCTAGCGACCGCATCGTCGAGCGCCGCCGCGTCTTCAAGCAGTACAAGGAGGACGTCAAGGAGCGCGGGAAGCCGTTCTACCCGTACGCGATGCTCCACGACACGATCATGTCGCTGGTCGTCGTCGTCGTGATCATCGGGCTCGCGATCGTCTGGAAGCTGCACGACGCCGGGGAACCACCACACGATCGAGGCGGGCTGGCTCGGCAAGCTCTACGACGAGCCGGCCGACCCCGGGACGATCAACTTCGTCCCGCGCCCGGACTGGTACTTCTACTTCCTCTTCTACCTGCTGCGGATCTTCAAGTGGCCGAACTCGGTGCTGCTCGGCACGATCGGCATCCCGACGATCTGCCTGATCCTGCTGCTCGCGATGCCGTTCATCGACCTGCGCGCCGAGCGCCGGCTGCTGCGCCGCCCGGTCGCGCTGGTCGCCGCCGCGCTCGTCGTCGTCTCGATGGGCGTGCTCACCTACAAGGGCGCGACCGCGAAGGAGGCGCTCGGCAGCGAGCTCAAGGCGCTCGTGCCGAAGTGGGCGGCGAAGCAGCACTTCACGAACAACCAGCAGGCGGTCGCCGGGGCGAACCTGTTCGCGGTCGTCGGCTGCGCGAACTGCCACATCTACGAAGGGATCGGCGGCGGCTTCGCGGGTGCGCCGGAGCTGACGGCGGAAGGCGCCAAGAACAAGGGGATCGATTTCCAGATCCGCCACCTCAAGTGCCCGTCGTGCGTGAACCCCGGCTGGCCGATGCCGTCGTTCCAGGACCTCGGCGACGCGCGCCTGGCGCAGCTCGCGGCGTTCCTCGAAGCATCCAAGGGCGGGAAGTAACCCCCGCCCGATCCGTGCGTCGCGACGTAACCTGACCGGCGCGAATGCGGATCTTCCTCGGCATCACGGGCGCGTCGGGCGCCCCGTACGCACGGCGGCTCCTCGAGGCGCTGTCCGCCGCCGACTGCGAGGTCGGCGTCACGGTCTCGGGCGCGGCGATCGAGGTGCTGGCGACGGAGCTGTACGGCGACGCGCGGCTGTCCCGCGACGAGGTGCTCGCGCGCTTCACGGAAGGCGCGAGCGAGAAGGTCACGATCTTCGATCCGAACGACTGGCGGAGCCCGTACGCGTCCGGGTCGGCCCAGGTCGACGCCTACGTGATCTGCCCTTGCTCGATGGGGACGCTCGGCACGATCGCCTCGGGCGCGATGCAGAACCTCGTGCATCGGGCTGCCTCGGTGGCGCTCAAGGAGGGACGCAAGCTGATCCTCTGCCCGCGTGAGACGCCGCTCTCGTCGATCCACCTCGAGAACATGCTGACGGTGCGGCGCGCCGGCGCGACGGTCCTCTTTCTCGCGCCGGGCTTCTACCACGGCGCGTCGACCATCGACGACCTCGTCGACTTCGTGGTCGGCAGGATCCTCGACCAGCTCGGGCTCGCGAACTCGCTCGTCGCCCGCTGGGGGCAACCGTGACGTTGGCGCCCGACGCCGTGCGCGCGATGTTCGACCGCATCGCGCCGGTCTACGACCTGATGAACCGCGTGATGACGGCCGGGCTCGACGTCCGCTGGCGCCGGCACGCCGCCGAGTCGGTCGTGCGCCCCGGCGACCGTGTGCTCGATGCGGCCTGCGGCACCGGCGACCTCGCGATCGCCGATCTCAAGGCGGGCGCCGACCGGGTCACCGGCCTCGACTTCTCGGAGCGCATGCTCGCCCGGGCGCGCCGCAAGGCGCCGCTCGACTGGGTGCAGGGCGACCTGCTGGCGCTCCCGTTCGCCGACGAGACCTTCGACGCGGCAACCGTCGGCTTCGGCGTCCGGAACGTCGCCGACCTCGACCTCTCGCTCCGCGAGCTCCGCCGCGTGTTGAGGCCGGGCGGACGGGTCGCCATCCTCGAGATCACCCAGCCGCGCGGCTTCGCCCGGCCCTTCTACTCGCTCTGGTTCGACCGCATCGTCCCGCTGCTCGGCAAGGTGCTGCCGGGAGGCTCCGCGTACACGTACCTGCCCGCGTCGGTGAAGCGGTTCCCGAGCGCCGAGGAGCTCGTCGACTGCCTGCAGGCGGCCGGCTTCGCGAAGGTCGAGTTCCGGCTGTTCGGTGCGTCGATCGTCGCGCTGCACACCGGAGAGGTACCGGCCGCGGCATGAGCCAGCTCTCCGCGGTCCACGCGACACCCGGCGTCGCGGCGTACATGGCCGAGGTCGAGGCGGGCCTCGATCGGGCCGTCTCCGCGCGGCCGGGCCTGGTGCGCGAGGTCGCCGGCGAGGCGCTCGCCGCCGGCGGCAAGCGGCTGCGGCCGCTGCTCTGCTTCCTCACCTCGGACGGCGCGCCCTCCGTCGCCGCGGGGGTGGCCGTCGAGCTCGTGCACATGGCGACGCTCGTCCACGACGACCTCGTCGACGGCGCGCGCATGCGACGCGGCATGCCGGCGGCGTGGTCCGTCTTCGGCGCGCAAGCCGCGAAGTCGGCCGGCGACTATCTCTACGCTCGTGCGTTCTCGGTGCTCGCCGAGACCGGCAACCGCCGCGCTGTGAAGACGCTCGCGGATGCGGCGCTCGACCTCGCACGCGGCGAGGCCATGCAGCGGCTGCAGACCCACGATCCCGACACGACCCTGGACGCCTATGTCGCGCGCTGCCGGCTCAAGACCGCGAAGCTGATCGAGGCGGCCTGTCTGCTCGGCTCCGGCGGCGAGACGCGCCTGGGGCGGTACGGCGTCAACCTCGGGATCGCGTTCCAGATCGCAGACGACATCCTCGACTGCGCCGGGCAGACGCAGGAGACCGGGAAGATCCCCGGCACCGACCTGCGCGAGGGGACGCCGACGATGCCGCTGCTCCTGGCCGCCCGGCAGGACGACGTCGTTCGCAGCGCGCTCGCCGGCGGTCCGCTCGACGGCGCGCTCGTCCGTGTCGCCTCGACGGATGCGCTTGCGCGCTCCCGGGACGCCGCGCTCCGGTACGCGGAGGACGCGCGGTCGTATCTCCGCTCGGAGCGCTACCGCGACGAGCTCGAGGCTCTCACCGGCGCCGTCGTGGACCGGGCCGGCTGATGCCGATCCGGCTCGGGCGCATCGGGTACGTGAACATGGCGCCGGTCTTCTTCCGGCTCGAGGCGGACGTCGACGAGATCGTCGGCGTTCCGACCGAGCTCAACCGCAAGCTGATCGCCGGCGAACTCGACGTCGCCCCGATCTCGTCGATTGCGTACGCCCGGGCCGCCGACCGCCTGCGGCTGCTGCCGCGCCTCTGCGTCTCGAGCGAGGGCGCGGTCGAGTCGATCCAGCTGATCTCGAAGACGCCGCTCGAGCGCATCCGCACGGTTGCGGTGACGCCGGAGTCGGCGACCTCGGTCGTGCTCACCCGTGTGCTCCTGCCGGAGGCCGAGCATCTGCCGCTCGAGGCGTTTGCGAGCGGCGACGCGGAGGCGCGTCTGCTGATCGGCGACGCCGCCCTGCGGTCGGCGTTCGAGGACCCGACGCCGCACCACGACCTCGGGCGGCTCTGGCTCGAGAGGACCGGGCTGCCGATGGTGTTCGCGGTGTGGGCCGCGCCCGAGCCCACGCATCCGGGCCTCGCCGAGCTCGAGGACGCGCTCGTCGCCTCGGTTCGCGCGGCGCGTGCGGAACCCGAGCAGCTCGCCTACTCGTCGTCCGAGCGCTACGGCTATCCGGCCGGGTTCCTCGCCCGCTACTTCGAGAAGCTGCGGTACCGGTTCGGCCCGCGCGAGCGCGCGGGCCTCTACACGTTCCTCGAGCTCGCGCGCGACGTCGGCGAGCTCGACGAGGTGCCCGAGCTCCGGTTCGTCGCCGCCGAAGCGGCCGTCTAGCTGCGTGCCTACAGCGTTGTGAACGCGGCTGATGGGGGTAGGCCTGCTCGAGGGAGCTGTGGGGTCTGTCGAGTGGTCGAGCAGTGTGCGCAGGGCGGCGGCGCGGTGTCGGTGTGCAGCCGTAGCGCGACGCTCGTAGCCCCGTTCGCGCGCCTTGCGTCTGGTGGAAGCGTTCGACTTTGCCGTTGGTGCGCGGCCGGTAGCGGCTTTGTCTTGCGGTGCCGGATCGACCGGCGGCGAAGGCTCGCGCAGCGAGCGGTTCTTGGCGCTAGCTGAACGCATCGTCGGTCATGACGCGCTTCGGCTCGATCCCATGCTCGGCGAAGAAGGCGCGCGCGCGCTCGACGAAGGCGGTGACCGTTGCCGCCTGCTCGTCTGCGAGCCGCTCGGCGTAGCCGCGGCGGCTCTCGTCGTCGAGATCAGCGTGCGCGTAGTCGTAGCCGGGCGAGTGCGCCGGTCGAACGCGGTCTTGCGGCGGTCGCGGCGATCGCGTGGCCGGCTGGCGGACCAGCGCGCGCACGCGCGATCGTCCATGTGCAGCAGATCGCCGGCACGGCCTCTCGTAGCGGGCCGCCCCGCGCCGGCCGGGGCGGCCCGTGAGAGGCCGTGCCCGGCGCATCTGCTGCAGATCGTCGCGCGTCGCGCGTCCGCGCCCGGCCCGCGATCGCCGACGAGCCGCGGCCTCGCAACCGCCGCGGCGCCTCGCGGCACACGCGATCCGAGTCAGCTGCTGGCTCACCGAGCTAGACAGCCGGGGCACTCCGCTCGCGGCCGCGCTCGCGCCGATCGCCGAGACACGCCAGCTCGCGCGCGTCCTGCGGCAATGCCTGCAGCACGCCGAACCGCTCGCTGCGCGACCTGGCCGCCCGGTCGAGACACTCGAACGCAGCCGCAGCCGCCGCGCAGCGAACGACCATCCTCGACCGCACACACCAGCGCATAGCGGCCAGCCAAGCCGAGCGTCGCGCTACGCTGACACCGACACCGCGCGCCGTCCTTCGGCACGGTCGAGCTCCTGCGACGACCCCACAGCCTCGCTCGGGCCCGGCCTACCCCTCAGCGCGTTCACAACCTGTGTAGGCACGTCATCTAGCCGTTCCCCGCCAGGGCGCCGCAGTTCTTGTGCGCCCAGGCCGACAGGTGCGTCTCCGCCGCCTTCAGCTGCGGCGAGCCGAACTTCTGCGCCGCGGCGGCGATCGACGCGATCTGCGTCGCGGTGGGCGTCGAGCCGGGCTTGTAGCCGGCCTTCTTGAGGGCGTCGGCGTACGTCGAGAACGCGCCGGCGAAGGTCTTGAAGTCGTCGCGGATCTCCGACGGCGCCGCGTTGGCGATCTCGGACAGGGCGCTCGCCTCGGCGTCGAGGCTCGAGGCGGCGTTGCCGCTCGACGAGGCGATCGCCGCGGACATCTTCTGGCCGAGCGAGAGGAGCTGCTTGCAGTTCTTGGTCGAGCCGAACGAGCTCGACGAGCTCGAGCTGGACGAGCTCGACGACGAGCTCGAGCTGGACGACGAATTGGAGGAGGTGCTCGACGAGCTCGAGGAGCTCGACGTCGTGGCAGGCGACGACGCCTTCTTGCCGCTGCCGCCGCAGCCGGCGGCCGCGACCGCGAGTGCGAGAACGAGGACGATTCCGGTCGTGCGCGCCATGCCCACCCTCCCTGTACTGGACGTCAGCTCGAACTTACTGCGCCGGCCGGTCGCACTTCAAGCGCCGGCGGCCGCTCGGCGCGCCGGTACTCGACCGTGTAGCCCAGCGAGCGCGGGACGGCGAGCAGGCCCTCCAGGTCGAGGTCGATCCTGGCGCCCGCCTTCTGGGTGACCTCGTCCTCGATCGGCAGGTCGAAGTCGTCCGCGCCGAATTCGAGCGCGCGGAAGGCCTCCTCGTTCTGCGTCAGCACCGACGTGCGCACGTGCCGCACGTTGTCGAGGAAGATCCGCGACAGGGCGATGTGGCGCCAGTACTCGTGCGCGCTGATCTCGCGGCCGCCGAGCGCGGTGCCGTAGGGCTTGTACGTCCAGCAGAGGAAGGAGAAGAGCCCGTCGTACCCGTCGCGGAGGCAGGCGTCCTGGAACGCGCGCGTGCGCTCGAGATGCTCGAGCCGCTCGTCGAGCGTCTCGTCGAAGCCGATCACCATCGTCGCCGTCGTCCGCATGCCGCTCTCGACGATCGCGCGCTGCGCGTCGAGGTACTCGCCGACCGTGTACTTGAACTTTGCGTGCCGCTTGCGGAAGTCCTCGGTGAGGATCTCGCTGCCGCCGCCCGTCACCCAGTGGACCCCTGCGTCTCGCAGTCGAGCCGCCGCCTCCGCGTGACTGAGCTTCGCGCGGTCGGCGAGGTAGACGAACTCGGCGACCGTGAGCGCGTAGAACTCGACGCGGTCGCCGTAGCGCTCGCGCACGGAGGCGAAGAGGTCGCAGTAGTAGTCGAGCGGCAGCCTGGGGTTGAAGCCGCCGTTGAACCCGACGAGATCGCCTCCCACCTCGAGGAGCTCGTCGATCTTCGCGAACACCTCGTCGCGCGAGAGGACGTAGCCGCCCTCCTGGTTCGGCAGGACGTAGAACGCGCAGTAGTCGCACTGGGCGACGCACACGTTCGTGTAGTTGACGATGCGCATCACCATGTACGTGGCCCGGCTCGGATCGTGGAAGCGGGCCCGGGTCGCCTGCGCGCGCGCCTTCAGCTCGTCGTCGGACGCCTCCAGCCACAGCGCCCGCGCCTCGTCGACGCCGATCCGCCCGGTCACGCGGGCACGGCTTCCTCGACGGTGACCGTCTCGGGCGCGAGCGTGTCCATGAACGAGCTCACCGAGAACACCGCGTTGCCGGCGCCGGCCACGCCGTAGCCCGGCGGCGGCTTGAGGCCGTGGCGCTCGAGCGTCTCGCGGTAGGCCTCGAGCAGCCTGATGTGGTACTCGAGCGGCGCGCCGTCCGGATTGTCGCGCCCGAGGGGCGTCGTCGGCTCGGGGCACCAGGTGGTGAAGCGCGGCGTGATCCCGCGGCTCATGAAGTAGTCGAGGCCCTCCGTGGTCGACGCGATCGCCTCGCCGACGGTCGCGAACCCGAACGGCTTCGCGAGCTCGACGCCGGCGACGAAGTTCGGGATCACGTAGCGCGGGCCGAACACCTCGGCCGCGTCGAAGATCCTGCGATGCCACTCCTCGCGTCCCACGTAGCGCTGCTTGCCCGGCGAGATCAGCTCGAACAGGCGCTTGTCCCACACCTCGTAGTTCGGGTGGTAGATCGAGATGCCGTAGTCCTTGTAGCGCTGCACGTCCGCGCGCGGCAGGGCCTGCGCCACGACCTTGCCGATCCAGCGTCCCGGGAAGCGCTCCTCGATCGCCTGCGCGTACCGGCCGTAGAAGTCGGCTTCGGCGAGACCGTCGACGGTGCTCGTCACCGAGCCGCCGGTGAGCGTGTACGCCTTCGAGGAGCGGTCGGTGTCGTAGCGGTCGATCAGCTCGAGCGCCTCCAGCACGTCGGCGACCGGCTTGACGCCGGTGTAGGGACGGCCCTCCCGCTTGTGCTGGCGCCAGTTGTGGTTGATGTCGCAGAAGCCGCACTCCTCCTTGGCGCCGAAGTACTGGCACAGCCGCAGCACCGTGAGGTAGATCAGGTAGCCCCACTGGATCGTCGGCGCCGTCTCGAGCACGGTCTTGCCGTTCGCGAGGGTGTGGCGGTAGTACTCGGGCATCGGCGGCAGGCCGACGTCGGCGACCGGACGTCCCTCGAGCGCGAGGCCGAGCGCGCCGTCGGCGCGGAGTGCCACGCGGTACGGCGAGTCGGGGTTGACGCGCACCGAGACGATCGTCCGGCGCAGCTCGTACGGGCCGCCGGTGAGCGCGATCTCCTCGGGCGGCCGGCGCCTCGCGGCCTCGCCCAGCGACGCGAGCGGCTTCTGGTCGAACGAGAAGATGAAGTAGGACTTCGGCTTGACCTCGCCGTCGAGGTTGTCGGTGAGCGCCGACTCCTCGAACGCGATGCCCGTGCGGAGCAGATCCTCCTTCAGCACCGCCTCGCGCGGAATGTGCGCGAACCGGGCCATCAGTTCCTCGACGAGCTCGGTGCGGCTCACACCTGGAGCCTAGTCCCAGTCGTCGGGCTCGCCGTCGCGGTACGCGAGCGACTCGACCCGCCCGATCACGCCGAGGCCGCGCCAGGAGAGCTTGTCCGACCGGGGGTAGTAGCAGACGTCGCCCGGCTCGTTCGTCCCGTAGGCGAGCAGCGTCAGGCCGCCCGGGCCCGCGCGAAGTGCGTGGGCGATGCCGGTGGACGGGGGCCTCGCGACGACGTGGCCGGCGTGCAGCGGAACGTCCTCGCGCTCGACGCCGTCCTCGGCCGCCACCGGCGACGGCCACAGCTCGAGCGTGCCCTCGCCGCCGAGCACGACGAACACCTCCTCGTCCGCCGAGTGGCAGTGCGGCGGAGCGCTCAGCCGTCCGTCGTCGACCTGCAGCCACGTCAAGCCCGTGCGCGCGGCGCCGCCCTCTGCGCCGAGCCGCCGGTAGCTGTCGCCGGCCTCGAGCGAGGAGATGTTCGGCGGCCGCGGCGCCGGGTCGCCGAACACGAGCGGCTCGACCTGCGCCTCCACGTCCCACGGGTCGTCGGTGCGCCCTTCGACCCACGGCCACCCGAGGCGGACCGCGCCGGAGCGCGGCAGCCACCCGAACTCGGTCGGGTGGTTCGTGCCGAAGACGAGGTACTCGAGCCCTTCCGGGCCTGCCTTGAAGGTGTGCTCGAACCGGTCGGCGCGCTGGACGACGCAGTCGCCCGGCCCGACCTCGTGCACCGCCTCGTCCTGCCAGGCGAGACCGGCGCCCGCGAGCACGAAGTAGATCTCTTCGGAGGCGCCGTGCGAGTGGGGCGGGGTCGGCAGCATCCCGGGCGCGACGCGCACGCGGTTCACGCCGACCCCCTGCGCGCCTGCCGCGGCGCCGAGCCGTTGCCACGACGCGTCGATCTCGCCCTTGGCGGCGCGGTGGAACTCGACCTCGTCCCAGTGCGCGACCCCCATCGCGCTGGACTATTGCAGGAGCGAGCCGGTGCCCGAGGTAGTGTCGAGCGGGGTCATGCTCCGCCGCCTCGTCCTCGCCGCGCTGGTCGCCGCGGCGCTGTCTCCCTCGGCTCGGGCGGACGCACCGGTCACGCTGCTGCCGGGCGTCACGGTCGAGCGGGCCGTGCAGTTCACGCTCCACGGCCCGGTCGGCTTCACCGTGATCACCACCCCGCGGCCGGGGACCAGAACGGTCTCTACGCGGTCGCGCCGGTGCTCGCCCACGGCACGCTGACGGGCGGAGGCGACCGGCTGACGCGCATCGAGCGCGCGCTCGCCCCCCAGGCGACGGTGCTCGGGATCAACGGAGACGCTCCGGCCGGGAAGGCCGGCCTGCCGGCCGGGATCCTGCTGCAGGGCGGCGCGCTCGAGCACACCCCGCTTCCGTTTCGCTCGTCGCTCGGCGTCGACTCGACCGGCGCGCTCCACGTCGACCGGGTGTCGTTCGCCGGGGATTGGCGGGGCATGGGCCAGCGCCGTCCGCTGGCGGGCGTGAACCAGGCGCCGTCGCGGAACCAGGTCGTCCTGCTGACGCCCGCCTACGGGCCGACCGCGCCGGTGGCGAGCGGGTCGGCCGAGGTCGTGCTCGAGCCGTTCCCGGCGGCTGTGCCCGGGACCGACCTGCAGGCGGTCGTCGCCGCGACCGGCGCCGGCGGCGGCGAGGGGATCCCGCCCGACGGAGCGATCCTGCAGGCGACCGGTTCCGCGGTCGCCCCCCTCCAGGCCGAGGCGCGGGCCGCCACGACTGTCACGACCCGCCTGCTGCTCCGCCCGTCGTGGGCCGGCGTCGTCTCGGGGCTCGGCGGCGGGCCCGTGCTCGTGCGGGCCGGCAGAGCGATCTTCCGCTCGGGCGAGGACTTCACGAGCGACCAGGTGGCGGACCGGGAGGCGCGGGCCGCGGTCGGCCAGCTCGCCGACGGGCGGCTGCTGCTGGTCGCGGTCGACGGCGGCCGGCCCGGCTCGAGCGTCGGCATGACCAGCTTCGAGCTGGCGCAGACGATGGCGCGTCTCGGCGCGGTCTCCGCCTGCGCGGTCGACTCGGGCGGCGCGGTCACGGCCGCCTTCGACGGTCAGCTGCTGAACCGCCCCAGCGACGCGGCCGGCGAGCGCGCCGTCGCCGAGGCCCTGCTCGTCGAGTACTTCGGTGTCTACGCGCCGCCGCCGTCGGTGCCGCTCGTCGACGGCGATCCCGGTGCGACCGGCGAGACGCTCGCGTACAAGGTCGTCCGCCCTTCCAGCGTGACCGCCGAGCTCGTCGGGCCGGACGGCGTGCCGCGCGTGCTCGAAGCCGCCGTCGCACACCCGCCCGGAACCTACTCGACGACGGTCTCGAGCTTCGACGTCGAGGGACAGTGGCACTGGAACGTCACGGCAACCGACGATCTCGGCCGGGCATCGACGATCGACCGGCCGTTCCGCGTCGACCGGACGCTGCACGCGTTCGTGCTGCCGGCGCTGGCCCGCGGTTCCGTCACCGTGGGGTTCGAGCTCGGCCGGCCCGCGTCCGTGCGGCTCCGGATCGAGACGGCCGCCGCCGTGGTCGTCCGCAGCCTGCCTGCGGTCGCCCTCCCCGCCGGGCCGGCGTCGATCACCTGGGACGGTGCGCTGGCGGGCGGCGCGCCGGCGCCCTCCGGGACGTACGTTGCGCACGTGTTCGCGACGAGCACGGTCGGGACATCGGACCTCCGACAGACGTTCGCGTTTAGGGTCACGCGGTGACCTCGCTGCTCGCCCACTACGGCGTCATCGCCATCTTCGTGCTGATGGCGATCGACGCGGTGTTCCCGGCGGCGAGCGAGCTGGTGATGGTCTACGGCGGCGCCCTCGCGTCCGGTGCGCTCACCCACCGCGTCGACGTCCTCGGCTGGCACACCACCGGCATCGGCGCCTACCTGGCGGTCGTTGCAGCCGGCGTGCTCGGCTACCAGCTCGGCGCGGCCGCAGGCTGGTGGGTCGGCCTCCGCGGCGAGCGGGCGCTGCTCGAGCGCCACGGCCGGCTGCTCCACCTGAGCCCCGAGCGCCTGGAGCGGGCCGAGCGCTGGTTCGAGCGCTACGGCTCGTGGGCCGTGCTCGTCGGGCGGATCACCCCGTCGCGCGCTCGTTCGTCTCGATCCCCGCGGGCGCCTTCGGCAGCCCGTGGCGGCGCTACAACGCCCTCACGCTGATCGGCAACGCCGCCTGGTGCCTCGCCCTCGCCGGCGTCGGCTGGGGCCTCGGCGCGAGCTGGGACACCTTCCACAAGGGCTTCCGCTTCGTCGACTACGCAGTCGCGGCCGCGGTCGTGGCGCTCGCCGCGGTCGTCGGCGCACGCCTACTCCGCCGCCGCCGGCGTACCATCCAGCGGTCGTGAAGATCCCCCACGTCGACGTCCCGGCGCAGTACGCGCCGCTGCGCGCCGAGCTCGAGGCCGCCTTCGCGAAGACTCTCGACACCGGCCGCTTCATCTTCGGCCCCGAGGTCGAGGCGTTCGAGCGCGAGGCTGCCGAGCATCTCGGCGTGGCCGAGTGCGTCAGCTGCGCGAACGGCACCGACGCATTGGTGCTCGCGCTCGACGCGCTCGAGATCGGCCCCGAGGACGAGGTGATCTGCCCGTCCTTCACCTTCTACGCCACGGCCGAGGCGATCGCGCGCCGCGGGGCGACGCCCGTCTTCGCCGAGATCGACCCGGCGACGATGAACCTCGACCCTGCCGACGTCGCGCGCCGCATCACTGCGCGGACGAAGGCGATCATGCCGGTGCACCTGTTCGGCCGCCCTGCGCCGCTCCAAGAGCTGCAGCAGCTCGGGCCGACCGTCGTCGAGGATGCGGCGCAGGCGTTCGGCGCCGGTGGGATCTGCTCGAGCCCCGTCTCGACCTTCAGCTTCTTCCCCACCAAGAACCTCTTCGCGCTCGGCGACGGCGGCCTGATCGCCGTGAACGACGCGGAGCTCGCGACACGCCTGCGCATGCTGCGGTTCCACGGCTCCGCCGCGAAGAAGGAGTTCCTCTACGTCGGCTACAACTCGCGACTCGATGCCGTGCAGGCGTCGTTCCTGCGGATCTTCCTGCGCCACATCGACGCCTGGAACGAGCAGCGGCGCGAGGCCGCGGCCCGCTACCGCGAGCTCGTGGGCGGTCTGGTCGAGGTGCCGGCGGACCACCCGGGCCACGTGTACCACCAGTTCTGCGTGCGCTCTCCGGAGCGCGACCGCTTCTCCGCGGCGCTGACCGCGGCGGGAATCGGCCACGCCGTCTACTACTCGCCGCCGCTGCACCTGCAACCCGCGCTCGCGTATCTCGGCTACTCGCAGGGCGACTTCCCCGAGACGGAGAAGGCTGCGCGCGAGAACCTGAACCTGCCGCTGTGGGCGGGGATCACGGAGGAGCAGCAGGAGCAGGTCGCGGCGGCGCTCGCCGGCGCGCCCCAGCTCGTCGCCTCGTGAAGAGCTTCCCGGTCAATCGCCACCGGATCTGGCAGCTCGCCTTCGACGCGGTCCTGATCGCCGCGGCGTGGCGCCTCACGTTCTTCCTGCGCTTCGACAAGGCGACACCGATCTACTACCGGCACCTGCTCGACCTCGACGTGATCGCGCTCGTCGTCGGGATCAAGCTCGCGACGTTCGTGGTCTTCGGCTTCTACAACCGCTGGTGGCGGTACGTCTCGACGCGGGACATGTGGGGTGCTGCGCGCGGCGTCACCGTCGCGTCGGCGCTGACGTACCTCGTGCTCTACGCGTTCCCGCCCGAGAGCACGTCGCGGCTGCCGCGGGGAGTCGCTGCGCTCGACTTCCTGCTGCTGCTGGCGTTCGTGGCGGGGACTCGCCTGCTCGCCCGGTCGCTGATCGAGCGGCCGCAGTCGGGAGTGGTGGCGCGGGGCAAGGAGGTGCTGATCGTCGGCGCCGGCGACGCTGCCCAGCTTCTGATCCGCGAGCTCCAGCGCAACCGCAACCTGCACTACACGCCGATCGGCCTCGTCGACGACGACCCGCGCAAGAAGAACCTCCGACTCCACGGGGTGCGCGTGCTCGGCACCACCGACGACCTGCAGCACGTGCTGCGCGACAACAAGCCGGACGAGGTCCTGATCGCGATCCCGTCCGCGCCCGGCGGCGTGCGGCAGCGCATCGTCGAGACCTGCCGGTCGGAGCGCGTCGCCGTGAAGACGCTGCCCGGCCTGCACGAATTGATCGCAGGCGATCTCAACCTGGCCGGCCAGATCCGGCCGGTTCAGGTCGAGGACCTGCTCGGGCGGCAGCCCGTCGACGTCGATCTCGGCGCCGTGGCCGCCTATGTGCGCGACAAGACCGTGCTCGTGACCGGTGCGGGCGGATCGATCGGCAGCGAGCTCTGCCGGCAGCTCGCGCGGCTCGGCGCGGCGCGGCTCGTGCTCGTCGACAAGAGCGAATCGCCGCTGTTCGAGATCGAGCGGGAGCTGGTCGGCGAGCGCGAGTTCGCGGCGGCGATCCCCGTCCTCGCCAACTGCGGCGACCGCGCGAAGATGCAGCAGGCGTTCGAGCGCTACCAACCGCACGTGGTGTTCCATGCGGCCGCGTACAAGCACGTGGGGATGCTCGAGACCAACCCGCTCCAGGCCGTCGCGAACAACGTCTTCGCCACGCGCCGGCTCGTCGAGACGGCGGTGGAGGCGAGGCTCGAGCGCTTCGTGCTGGTCTCGACCGACAAGGCCGCGAACCCGAAGAACGTGATGGGCCAGTCGAAGGCGCTGTGCGAGTGGATCGTCGAGTCGTTCGCACGCCGGCCGGAGGTCGACACGCGCTTCGTGGCGGTTCGCTTCGGCAACGTCCTCGCGTCGTCCGGCTCCGTGATCCCGATCTTCCGCCGGCAGATCGAGCGCGGCGGGCCCGTGACCGTGCGGCACCCCGAGATGACGCGCTTCTTCATGACGATTCCGGAGGCCTCCTCGCTCGTGATCCAGGCCGGGGCGATGGGCGGCCGCGGCCAGGTGTACGTCCTCGACATGGGCGAGCCGGTGCGCATCCTCGATCTCGCGCAGCAGATGATCCGGCTCTCGGGGAAGGACGAGTCGCAGATCCCGATCACGTTCACGGGCGTGCTTCCCGGCGAGAAGCTGCACGAGGTCTTGTGGAACGACGACGAGGCGGTCGGCCCGACGTCGCACCCGAAGATCATGCGGGCCGCCCATGCGCCCGTCGACCGCGAGTGGCTCGAAGGCGAGCTGGCGGAGCTCGAGCGGCTCGTCGACGACGGCGATGCGGCCGGCGTCGTCGTCCGCCTCGACGCGATCCTGCGCGAGCCGCTGCGCACGGGCGCCGACGCGGTGCTCGAAGACACGATGCACTAGCGGCACACGTGCCCGCCGCGGGCCCGGCTACGGTGCCTCGGTGGGAGCGCTCGACGGCCTCAATCCGGACCAGCGCCGTGCCGCGGAGGCGGTGCGCGGCCCCGTCTGCATCCTCGCCGGGGCAGGCTCCGGCAAGACGACCACGATCACGCGTCGCCTCGCCCACCAGGTCGAGTCCGGGACGTTCGCGGCGGGAGAGCTGATGGCCGTGACGTTCACCGACAAGGCGGGCGGGGAGCTGCGCGCGCGGCTCGCGGCGCTCGGCGCCGGCCGCGTGCGCGCCGGCACCTTCCACGCCGCAGCGCTGCGGCAGCTGCGGCACTTCGCGCCCGAGCGGGTCGGCGAGCTGCTGCCGTCGAAGGCGCTGCTGCTCCGGCAGATCGGCAATCGGCTGCCGGGCGCGTTCCGGTTCCGGCCCGCGGCCGATCTCGCCGGCGAGGTCGAATGGGCGAAGAACCGCCGCGTCGGCTCCGACCGCTACCTCGACGAGCTCGGCGACCGGCAGCCGCCGATTCCGCCGGACCTCATGCAGCGCGTGTACCGCGAGTACGAGCAGCGCAAGCGCGCGGCCGGCCTGCTCGACTTCGAGGACCTGCTGGAAGGGGCGGTCTCGCTGTTCGAGGAGGACGTGGCGTCGGCCGCGGTCTTCCGCCGGCAGTACCGCGCGTTCACGGTCGACGAGTACCAGGACGTCAACCTCCTGCAGCGCACGCTGCTCGACCTCTGGCTCGGCGACCGCGACGACCTCTGCGTGGTCGGGGACGACTACCAGTCGATCTACGCGTTCACCGGCGCCGGGCCCGAGCATCTGCTCGGCACGCCGCGCCGCTTCCCGCACGCGCTCGTCGTCCGGCTCGAGGAGAACTACCGCTCGACCCCGGAGGTGCTCGCGCTCGCCAACCGGCTGGTGCCGCAGCTCGGCGGCGCCGAGAAGGTGCTCCGCGCCACGCGTCCGTCGGGCCCCGAGCCGGTGCTGCGCGCGTTTGCGACGGCCGACGACGAGGGCGCTGCGATCGTCGCTGCGCTGCGCGCGCTCGAAAGCCCGCTCGAGGAGGCGGCGGTGCTCTGCCGCACCAACGCGCGCCTGACCGACTACGAGGAGCTCCTGCACGACGCCCGCATCCCCTTCCAGGGGGCGTCGCTGCTCGGGCGCGACGCCGCGCGGCGCATCGTGCGGCGCCTCACCCGCGCCGCCGGCGTGCCCGCCGGCGAGGCGGTTCGCGCCGCCGCGCTCGAGGCCGGCTGGCTCGAGCAGCTCCCGGATTCGCTCGGCGAGCGCGAGCTCGTGCGGCAGGCCGACCTCGCCCGGCTCGTCGCCCTCGCGGAGGAGTTCGACGGCGACGCGGCGGCGTTCGTCGAGGAGCTGCAGAGGCGCTTCGACCCCGGCGGCGACGGGGCGCAGGGCGTCCACCTGCTCACGCTGCACCGCGCCAAGGGGCTCGAGTTCGACGCCGTGTTCCTGCCCCGGCTCGAGGCGAACGAGCTGCCGGCACGTCAGGCGAAGACGCCGGCGCAGCTCGCCGAGGAGCGGCGGCTGCTCTACGTCGGGCTCACGCGCGCGCGGCGCATCCTGTGGGTCACGTGGACGAAGCGGCCGAGCCCGTTCCTGCGCGAGCTCGGCGTGAAGGGAGGAGCGCCGGCCGCAGCGAAGAGCGGCGCCGAGTGGACACCGCTCGGAGAGCGCCTCCGCGCCTGGCGGCTCGAGCGTGCCCGCGAGGACGGCGTCCCGCCCTACGTCGTGTTCCACGACCGCGTGCTGCACGAGATCGCCGCGGCCCGGCCGGGCTCGCTCGGCGAGCTCGCCGGGATCGCCGGCGTCGGTCCCGCGAAGCTCGAGCGCTACGGCGACGCCGTGCTCGACCTAGTGGTCGAGCGCTGACAGCAGCAGGTCGAGCAGCACCCGTGGATCGCGGCGGATGCGGGCGTCCGCGCCCGGTTCGCGCTTGTGCAGCTCGAGCGCGCGCGGATCGGTGAGCGGACGCAGCCGGCCGTCGCGGATCAGCTGCTCGTCCACGCCGCCGAGGCGCCCGCCGTACGTCGTGTACACGGGCACGCCGAGCGCAGCGGCCTCGCGGTTCATCGTGCCGCCGGCCGAGACGACGAGATCTGCAAGCGCGATCAGGCTCTGTGCGTCGACGGCGCGATCGGGGACGATCACGGACGGCAGCTCGAGCGAGCGGACGAAGTCACGCTGTTCGTCCGTTCGCGGGATCACGAACGCATGCACGTCGTCGCGGCTGCCGAGGTGCTCGAGCGTCTGCGGGAAGAGCGGGTTCGAGTGGCGGTGGTAGAGCGACACGTCGGGCGGCGGGCGGAGGACGACGAGGACGCGTGCCGGCTCCAGCCCGAACTCGGCGAGCACCGCCGGGTCCGGCTCGAAGTCGGAGAGGTAGTACTCCTCCTTGAGGCCCTCGTACTGCCGGAGCTTGGGCGGCACGGCGGTGTACCGCGCGAGCCGCTCTGCCGGGATCGAGTCCGGGACGACGACTCGCGTCGCCGCACGGCAGCCGAGCTGGTGCTGCAGCCAGGCCCACTCGTAGTCGAAGGTGGTCGCGCTCGGGATCGAGAGCCGGTGCGCGGTCATCGTCAGCTCGTGCGAGCCGTGCGCCAGCGCCAGGTCGAAGCCGCGCGGCCGCGCCCACGAGCGCAGCGCCTTCAGGCGCGAGCGGAGCTGCCGCGCCTTGCCGAGGGACGACCGGCCGCCGTGGTGGCCGATCACGGTCGCCGTCATCCCGTGCGACTCGATCAGCTGCAGCGTCTGCGCGTAGTCGCGCGCGGTGATCTCGACCTCGTGCCCGTCCCGCTCGAGCAGCTGCACGAGCGGCCGGAAGACGAGCGGGTGCGCGCTCGCAGTGAAGTCGACCCAGACCTTCATGGGCTCGACGCTACAGGCTCATGTCCCTACGATCGCCGCGTGACGATCTTCTCGCCCGAGCTGCACGAACCGGTCACGGACGAGCCATGGTCGGCGGCAGCCGCCGGCGCGGCGATCCGCGAGATCGTGGCCGATGCCGACGCGCAGTACGGCGAGGCGTCGCTCTGGCCGCCTGTCGACCCGTGGGACGACTGGGGCGGTCAGGCGAGGCTGCCGCTCTCGAGCCTCTCGACGGGCGCCGCCGGCGTCGCGTGGGGGCTCGGCACCTTGCGCCGGCGCGGCCATGCCGAGCCGTGCACCGATCTCGGGGCGGCCGCGCGTCACGCTCTCGCCGCGTGGCGCTCGTGTCCCGACACCGACGAGCGACTCGAGCCGCCCGTCACGACCCACGCGAGCCTCTTCATGGGCGAGACCGGCCCGCTGCTCGCCGCGTGCCTGCTCGACGGTTCGTCCCAACTCCGCGACGACCTCCATGCGCGGGTCGTCGCGAACGAGGACTGTCCGACCAACGAGCTGTTCTCCGGTTCGCCCGGAACGATGCTCGCCGCCCGCGCGCTGTCTGCGGCGACGGGCGAGGAGCGCTGGGCCGAGAGCTGGCGGCGAGCGGCCGAGATCCTGCTCGCGCGGCGGGAAGCCGACGGCTACTGGGTCTACCCGCCGTACGGGAAGGCGCCGGGCGCGTCGCACGGCCTGGCCTCGAACACGAAGATCCTGCTCGCGGGCCGCGAGCTCCTGACGCCGGAGGCGGTCGCGTCGCTGGCGTCCGAGAGTGCAGCCGCGCTCGGCTCGGCCGCCGTCATCGAGGATGGTCTCGCGAATTGGCCGCTGGCAGTGGGCGACGACCTCGTCGGCTGGGACGGAGTCATCCGGACGCAGTGGTGTCACGGTGCGGCGGGCGTCGCCGAGGCCGCCGCGGGGTTCCTCGACGTGCCGCTGCTGCTGATGGCGGGTGAGCTCGTCTGGCGCGCGGGCCCGCCGAGCATGGAGAAGGGCACGGGCATCTGCCACGGAACGGCCGGCAGCGGGTTCGCGCTCTTGAAGGTGTTCGAGCGGACGCAGGACGAGCTCTGGCTGGATCGGGCGAGGCGCTTCGCGATGCACGGCGCCGGGCAGGTTCGGCGGTGGCGCGAGCGCCGGGGACGCGGACGCGTGACTCTCTGGACCGGTGACGTCGGTGCTGCGCTCTTCCTGAGCGCGTGTCTCGACGCGAACGCCGCGCTGCCGATCGTCGACTACGTCTGATTCGCGACGACGCGCTCGAGCGGTACGTCGCGCCGGACACCCTCGACGTGCCGCTCGTACCAGAGCGTGAACGCGAGCAGCCCCCAGAGCTGGCGCGAGAGGTCCTCGCGCCCGGAGGCGTGCTGCTCGAGCACCCGCCCGACCGCGGCCGGCTCCAGGTAGCCCTGGCGCCGGATCGTCTCGGGCGAGAGCGTCTCGCGGGCGAACGGCAGCAGGTCGCCGCGCAGCCACGCCGCCGCCGGGATCGAGAAGCCGCGCTTGCGGCCGTGGGCGACCTCGCGCGGGAGCAGCGGCTCCACCGCCTTCCGGAGCAGGAGCTTCTTCTGCAGCCGCCGCACCTTGCGGCCGGTCGGCAGCGAGAAGGCGAAGTTGGCAACGGCCGGATCCATGAACGGCACGCGGACCTCGAGCGACCACGCCATCGAGGCGCGGTCGGTCTTCACGAGCAGGTCGTCGACCAGGTAGGTGCCGAAATCGACGTCCTGGAGGCGCGCGAGCAGTGCGTGCCCCTCCGTCTCGGCGAAGCGCGCGCGCAGGACGTCGACCGGATCGGTCGCGCCGCGCGCAGTCAGCAGTTCCGCGCGCGCGGCCGGAGCGAAGATCTCCTTCCAGCCGTGGTGCCGCTCGAGCGGCGGCAGGTGGGCGGCGCGCACGAAGCGCTTCGCCTTGTAGTCGAAGCTCGCCTTGCGGCTCGAAGACGGCAGCAGCTCGACGGCGGGCCGGACGAGCGACGCGGCCGGACCGACGCGTTCCGCGAGCAGGTCGGCGACGTAGGTGTAGTAGCCGCCGAAGAGCTCGTCGCTTCCCTCGCCGGACAGCGCGACCTTCACGTCCTCGGCGGCGAGCTTCGAGACGAGGTAGGTCGGGAGCGCCGACGAGTCGGCGAACGGCTCGTCGAAGGCGTCCGCGAGCGCCGGCAGGAGCAGCGCCGCGTCCGGTCGCAGCACGAGCTCGCGATGACGCGTGCCGTACCGCTCCGCGACGGCGCGTGCGCCGGCGAGCTCGTCGAAGGACGCCTCCTCGAAGCCGATCGAGAACGTCCGGACTGCCTCGCTCGACTCCTCGGCGGCGAGCGCGGCGAGCGAGCCCGAATCGACCCCGCCCGAGAGCAGGACGCCGACGGGCACGTCGGCGATCAGGTGGGCGCGCACCGAGTCGCGCAGGCGCGCGCGGCACTCCTCGACGAGCTCCGCTTCGTCGTCGTCCGTGCGCTCCGCCAGCGGGCCGGGCCGCGCGTAGCGCTCGAGCGAGGACCGGCCCTCCGACCAGCGCAGCGTGTGTCCGGCCGGCAGCTTGCGGATCTCGCGGAAGATCGAGAGCGGTGCGGGGACGACGTTGAACGCGAGGAACGCCTCGAGCGCGTCGAGGTCGATCTCGCCGCGCGGGAGCGCGTCGAGCTCGGAGGCGAACGAGAGCTCGCCGCCGTGGTCGCGGTAGTACAGCGGCTTGATGCCGAACGGGTCGCGCGCGAGCACGAGCGTGCGCGACCGGGCGTCGTGCACCGCGACGGCGAACATCCCGCGCAGCCGCTCCCAGAGCCCGGCGCCCCACTGCTCGTACCCGTGGACGAGCACCTCCGTGTCGCAGCGGGTGCGGAACGAGTGGCCTGCGCGCTCGAGCTCGGCGCGCAGCTCGAGATGGTTGTAGATCTCGCCGTTCTGGACGACCACGACCGTGCCGTCCTCGTTCGCGATCGGCTGGTCGCCGCCGGTCAGGTCGATGATCGCGAGCCGCCGGGCCGCGAGGCCGATCGAGCCGTCGAGATGGGTTCCCTCGGAGTCGGGACCGCGGTGCAGCAGCGTCGCCGACATGCGCGCGAGCCGGTCCGGGTCGACCGCGCCGCGTGCGGCGGCGATGCCGCAGATGCCGCACATCTAGCGGCTGCTCCGCAGGGCGCCGAAGGACTGGCGGACGACGCGCAGGCCGGTGAAGACGACGGTGCGCAGATACAGGCGGACGGAGCGGTCGGCGATCCACTCGAGGTCGTGCGCGAGCTTCTCGGCCATCGACGTCTCGTAGCCCCGGCGCACCTGGGCAAAGCCCGTCAGGCCGGGCCGCACGACCAGCCGCTGCCAGTAGGCCGGCAGCTCGCTCGCGAGCTCCGCGAAGAAGCGCGGCCTGATCGGACGCGGACCGACGAACGACATCTGCCCGCAGACGACGTTCCAGAGCTGCGGGATCTCGTCGAGCTGCGAGACCTTGAGGAAGCGACCGACGCCCGTCAGCTCGCCCTCCGTCCGGCGGACGAGCTCTTCGCCGAGGTACTGGCCGATCCGCTCCTCGGCGCCCGGGCGCAGCGTCCTGAACTTGAGCATGTCGAAGAAATGGCCGCCGCGGCCGACGCGGCGGCCTCGATAGAGCACGGGCCGCCCGCTCGAGGCGACCACGACGAGCGCGATCACGAGCGCGAGCGGCAGCAGCAGCGCGCCGAACAGCACGGCCAACAGGAGGTCGAGCGCGCGCAGCTCGGCGTCGATGCGGCGGTGGGGCGAATCGGCCGCGAGGCGCGAGTAGCCGCGCACGAGCGTGTCCTCGAGCCGAGGCGGCGCCGCTGTCACGCGTCCGATGGTAGACCGTGGGGGTTGACGGTCACTGCGCTCGACCACGTGCAGCTGGCGGCGCCGCCCGGCTGCGAAGGAGCTGCGCGGGCGTTCTACGGCGCGCTGCTCGGGTTGCAGGAGGTCGCGAAGCCGCCTGCGCTCGCTGCGCGTGGCGGCTGCTGGTTCCGCGTCGGGGCGCAGGAGCTTCACGTCGGCGTCGAGGAGGCGTTCGTGCCGGCGCGGAAGGCCCATCCCGGGCTCGTGGTGGACGATCTGGACGCGCTTCGGGCGCGGCTCGAGGGCGAAGGCATCAGCGTCCGGGAGGACGATGCGATTCCCGGCGCGCGCCGCTTTCATACCGCTGACCCGTTCGGCAACCGGCTCGAGTTCCGCCAGGCGTGAGCAGGACGACGCGGGCGGTGGTTTAGCAACCCCGCAAATTGGTGATTTTCCCTCTGCGCGAACTGCCCAGGGAGGGCTGGCGAACATGGGGACGAGCGCTCTGCGGCGCGTTGGCTCATGCCTACTCGGACTTCTCGTCTCGGCGAGCGGCTGTCTCGCCGGCGTCGCCCTGGCCGGCGGTGCTCAGGCGGGCGGCCTGACGAACATCCTGCCCACCGTCGGGATCTCGACCACGGTGTCGACGCCCGCGGTGACGACGATCGTGCCGACGCCGACCCTGACGGTGCCCACGACCGTCGCTCTCCCTCCGGTGACCACGTCGATCGCCACGACCGTCACGGTCCCGACGACCGTAGCGATGCCTCCGGTGACGACGAGCGTGGCGTTGCCTCCGGTGACGACGAGCGTGGCCGTCACCGTTCCGTCGGTCTCGACGCCCGCCGTCGCTTCGGTTCCCCCGGCGACCGTGTCCGTCCCGGCGCTGACGGTCTCCGCGAGCGCGCAGGGCACGGACGCTCCGGTACACGCCGGGGTCGGCGTCACCGTCGCCGGCGCCGCGGCGGCGACCGTCCAGGCGTCCGTCGGTTCCTCGGCGACGGCGGGCGCGTCCGCGGGTGTCGTCTCCGCAGCGGCGCCCCGTTCGGATCCGGCCGGCGCGATCGGCGTCTCGGTGGGCTCCGGGCCCGCCGGGTCCGCGCCGGTTCCAGGAGCGTTGCCTGCGTCCTCGCTCGCGGCTTCCACGTCTCGGCCGCTCGCGGCGCGGACTCGTCCCCACGTGCGGGACACCGTGGACCCCGCTCTGCTCTCGCCACTCGCGCACCAGATCCCGGCTCCGCCGACGCCGGCCGGCTTCCCCACGTCGCCGACGTTGCAACCCCAGGCGGCGCGGTCGGCGTCGCGGTGGTCGGGCGCGGACACACGCCGTGCAGCGCTGGGAGGTGGCCTTGTCGCGTTGTTGGCGCTCGCCACCCTCATGGGCGCGGGCGCGGTCGGCTCGTCGCCGCTCGTCGCCGCCTGTACCGAGCTGGCGCGGTTCCCCTTCCCGCGCTTCCGTCTTCTTCCGTGCCCCGGCCCGGGTCGCGCCGCGGCCGGCGGGCTCGAGCCCGGAGCGCTGTCCGGCTCGGCCGGCGCTCCACGGGGATCGGCCAGCGGCGCGGCGTCCGCGCCTGCGCCGTCGGGCACGGCGCCGATCGCCCGTGACCTCCGCCCGCCCTTGCTCCCACGCATCGGCGGCGTGCTCGGCGCGGCCGTGACGAAGGAGCACGCATGGTCGATCGTCAAGGCGCTCGTTCTCGCCATGCTCGCCGTCGCCAATGCGCTGATCGTCGCGGTCCGGTGGCGACTCCAACGCTTCCAGGCGCGGTGAGCGACCGTCAATCAACCCGACTCGGGAGGTCACTAATGGGAGGCCGCCTCACCGTCATCGCCGCCGTCGCCGCATTCGCCGCCGCGTTTGCATGGCTGGAGACGTCGCAGGCCACCGGCGCTGCGAGGAGCCCGGTCGTGCTCCGCGTCGGCGACACGGTGAGGATCGCCGGCACCGACGTGGGCTGCGCCGTCGCGCGGCGCGGCGGCGCGACGATGGTCGAATGCCTCCCGGCGCACCGGAAGGCAGGTGCTTACGCGACGCTGGCCGGGGACCAGCGTGTCCTCGTCGTCCGCTTCGCGACGCCGGCGGTCGCACGCACCGTGTACGAGGCGAAACAGCACGACGCCCACACGACAACGTGCAAGTGAGGAGAGCGTGCTCATGAGCCGCAATGCCGTGATCCCTGAACTCGAGACGTGCGAGATCGTCTGGTGGCGGGGCTACGTCAAGGGCCGTTTCCTGGCCTTCGCAAGCACAGCGGAAGGAGCGCGGCTGATCGGCGAGTCACCCGCCATCGCGTGGCGGTCCGGGGCGCCACCGGGCCCGACAGAGGCGGCCGTCGCCGCGCTCGACGCGCTGACGGCGCAACTCGTCGCCGGCGGGTGGGAGGTCGCGGCACGGGACGCGGAAACGTGGTGCGAGCTCATCCTCTCGCGTCCGCGGGCCGACGCCGGCGCGCCGACCGGCGAAGCACCGTCCACCGACGAGACGCCGGTGCCGACGCTCCTCGAGCAGCTGCAGTCGGAGCTCGCGGTCGCACGCGAGGCGGCCGGACGCGAGCGGGCGCGGCGCCTCGAAGCCGAGGCCGAGTCGAATGCGTTGCGCCGCGCCGATCCCGGCGACGCACGCCCCGGGGACGCAGCCCGGCCGGCCGTGGAGCCGCTGTCCCCGCGGGCGCTCTTCGTCGCGTATGCGATCGCCGTCACCACGGCGTTCGGCGTCGGCCTGGTCGGCTTCGAGTCGGTCTACACGGCCTTCGTCGCCGCCCTGACCACCTGTGCCCTCTCGGTCGCGATCGACAGCTGGCTGGTGGCCCGCCGCCGCATCGCCGTCGGGCGCTGAGCGAACCGGCGTCCTATCTATAAGCTTTCGTTATGTCCGGATGTCCGGCCGGCCGGCAGAGGTAACTGCCCTGGATACGAGACAGCTGCGTGCGTTCTGCACGGTGGTCGAGCGGCGGTCGTTCTCGCAGGCGGCCGAGCGGCTCGGCGTCACCCAGCCGGCCGTCTCGCTCCAGGTCCGCGCGCTCGAGAAGCGGCTCGGGCTGCAGCTGCTCGACCGTTCCGGCCGGCGCGTCGAGCCGACCGAGGCCGGCACCCGTCTCTACCGCGGGGCGCAGCGGCTGCTGCAGCTCGAGGAGGACCTCGTCAACGACCTGGCGGAGGACGCCGCCGGCGACCTGCAGGGGACGTTCGAGATCGGCGCGTCGACCGGGCCGGGCGGCGTCGTCCTCTCCGGGCTCCTCTGCGACTTCGCGGCCGGCCATCCCGGCCTGCACGTCGCGCTGAGCGTGTTCGACACGCAGACGATCGTCGAACGCGTGGCCGACCGGACGCTCGAGCTCGGCGTCGTCGGCGCCGCGCCGAAGCATCGCGGGGTCGACTACGAGCCGTTCTTCCGCGACACGGTGACGCTCGCCTGCCCGCCCGGCCATGCGTTCGCGGGACGCACGATCACGCTCGACGAGCTCCGCGGCGAGACGCTGCTCGTGATGCAGGACGGAGCCGGCGTGCGCCGCCTGATCGAGGACGAGCTGCGCGAGCGCGCGGGCATTCGTCTGCGCGACCTCGGCGTGCGGCTCGAGCTCGGGCTGCAGGAGTCCGTCACGAGCGCGGTTCGCGGCGGGCACGGCGTCACGTTCATCTCGCGCCTGTCGATCGAGAACGACCTGGCGGCGGGCACGCTCACCGAGGCGACGGTCGAGGGGCTCGAGCTCGAGCGCGAGGTGCTGCTCGTGCGCGCCGCCGGGCGCTCGGAGACGCGCGCCGCGCGCGCGTTCCTGGAGTTCGCCCGGAGTCGCCTGCCGTGATCGTGCGGCTCGGGCTCCGGCGCCTGCCCGAGGTGCTCGCCGAGGCCGGAATCGCCCGACCGTTCGTGATCGCCAGCGACCGCTGGCGCGTGCTCGACCTGCCGCACGTCGCGTGGTGGAGCGAGGTGCCCTCGGCTCGGGTCGAGGTGTCCGCGGACGCGGACGGCGTGCTCGCGATCGGCGGGGGCTCCGCGATCGACACCGGCAAGGCCGCGTCCGCAGCGACGGGCCTGCCGCTCGTCAGCGTGCCGACCACGTACTCCGGCGCGGAGTGGACGACGTTCTACGGCATCCGCTCGCCCGACCGCGTGATGCGCGGCGGCGGCGCCGGCGCGCATCCCGTCGCGATCGTCTACGACGCCGAGCTGACGCTCGACCTTCCGCCCGCGACGAGCGCAGGCACGGCGCTGAACGCGCTCGCGCACGCGGCCGAGGCGCTGTACGTGCGCGGCCGCACGGACGAAGGGGACGCCGAGGCGCTCGCGGGCGCCCCGCTGATCGCGCGAGCGCTGCCGCGCGTGCTCGCCGACGGCCGCGACCTCGAGGCACGCACCGAGCTCCTCGCCGGGGCGATGCATGCCGGTCACGCGCTCGGCATCGCCGGGCTCGGGCTCGCGCACGCGATGGCACAGGCGGTCGGCGGGCGCTACGGGCTGCCGCACGGTGCGATGAACGCGATCTGCCTGCCGCCGGCGCTCGAGTTCAACCGGTCGCTCGTGCCGGCCGCGGTCGAACGCTTCGGTGACGCGATCGGCGGCGATGCGATCGAGCGGTCGCGTGCGCTCGCGCGGCTCGGAGGCTTCGAACGGCTGCGCGACTTCGGCGTGCCGGAGCACGACCTCGCGGAGCTCGCGGAGGCGACGGCGGTCCGCGGCGGCAACCAGGCGAACCCGAAACCGGCGACTCCGGACGAGATTCGTATGTTGTTCGCGTCCGTCTGGTGACGGACACGCAAATCGTCCTCGGGGACGAGGGGCGGCCCGCTAGAAGTAGTGGCAGCTCTACCGCGCGGATGCCGGGCAACCGGTTGGTGCCGTGACAAGGGGTCGGGCACCGTTGGCGCGGTGGACGCATCGAGGAAGGAGAGGGCGATGGAACGCACGAACCTGGCCGCGCGCGCAGGTCGCTGGAGCGCGGCGCATTGGAAGACGGCACTTGCTGCCTGGCTCGTCTTCTGCATCTCCGCGATCGCGGTCGGGGCCGCGGTCGGGAAGCATTCGCTCAAGCAGGCCGACACTGCGTCGGGAGACACGCGCGTTGCGCAGAAGATCCTGGACGACGCCGGCTTCGCCGGGCATGCGGGGGAGAGCGTCCTCGTCCAGTCGAAGACCGCAACCGTCCGCGACGCATCGTTCCGCGCAGCGGTGCACGACGTCGTTCGCACCGTGTCGGCACAGTCGGTCGTCGCGCGCGTGCGCTCGCCGCTCGTCGCGGCGAACGACACGCAGGTCGCGGACGGCGGCCATTCGGCGATCGTGCAGTTCGAGATTCGCGGTGACGAGGACAAGGCGATGGACAAGGTCGCTCCCGTTCTCGCCGCGGTCGCGAATGTTCAGACCGCCCATCCCGACTTCAAGGTCGCCGAGTTCGGCGAGGCCAGTGCGAACCACGTGCTCAGCGACACGATCGGCAAGGACTTCCAGCGTGCCGAGTACTCGTCGCTGCCGGTGACGCTGGTCATCCTGCTGCTCGCCTTCGGGGCGCTCGTGGCCGCCGGCCTCCCGGTGCTGCTGGCGTTCTCGGGCGTGCTCGCGACGATCGGCCTCTCGTCGATCGCCAGCCACGTCGTCGCGGCGGGCGATCCGACGCAGTCCGTGATCCTGCTGATCGGCATGGCTGTCGGCGTCGACTACTCGCTCTTCTACATCCGCCGCGAGCGGGAGGAGCGGGCGCGCGGGCTCGGACATCGCGAGGCGTTGCTGAAGACCGCCGGCACGTCGGGCTACGCGGTGCTGATCTCCGGCATCACGGTGCTGATCGCGATGGGCGGCATGTTGTTCACCGGCAACGCGATCTTCACGTCCATCGCCGTCGGCGCGATGTTGATGGTCGCCGTCGCACTGGTCGGGTCGCTCTCGATCCTGCCGGCGCTGCTGTCGAGGCTCGGCGACCGCGTCAACAAGGGCCGCATCCCGCTGCTCGCGCGGCGGGGCAACGGCGAGTCGCGCGTGTGGGGCTTCGTGCTCGATCGGGTGGTGAAGAGGCCGTGGCTGTCGGCGATCGTGTCCGGCGGGGCGCTGCTCGCGCTGGCGGTCCCGGCGCTGCAGCTGCACACCCAGCTGCCGAGCTTCACGGACCTGCCGAAGTCGATCGGGATCGTGCGCACCTACGAGTCGATCCAGAAGGCGTTCCCCGGCGCGCAGACGCCGGCCCAGGTCGTCGTCAAGGCGCCGGACGTGACCGCTCCGCAGGTTCAGCAGGGCATTGCCGCGCTGAAGCAGCGGGCGCTCGCGACCGGTCAGATGTCACTCCCGATCGAGACGAAGGTGAATCCGTCGAAGACCGTCGAGGTCGTGTCGATCCCCTTGCAGGGGAACGGCGACAACGGCGCGTCGGTGAAGGCGCTGCAGACGCTGCGGAACGACGTGATCCCGGCGACGATCGCGTCCGTGCCCGGAGTCGTCGCGCCGGTGACGGGCGAGACCGCCGGCACGCACGACTTCAACAACCAGATGAAGAGCCACGCACCGCTCGTCTTCGGGTTCGTGCTCGCGCTCTGCTTCCTGCTGCTGTTGGTGACGTTCCGGTCGATCGTGATCCCGATCAAGGCAGTGCTGCTGAACCTGCTGTCGGTCGGCGCCGCCTACGGCCTGCTCGTGCTGGTCTTCCAGCACACCTGGGCCGAGGGGCTGCTCGGATTCCACTCGAACGGTGCGATCGCCTCGTGGCTGCCGCTGTTCATGTTCGTGATCCTCTTCGGGCTCTCGATGGACTACCACGTGTTCATCCTGAGCCGCGTCAAGGAGCTGGTGGACGGCGGCATGTCGACGGAGGACGCGGTTGCGACCGGCATCAAGCGGACCGCGTCGACGGTGACGAGCGCGGCGATCGTGATGGTCGCGGTGTTCGCGATCTTCATGACGCTGCACGAGATCGACATCAAGCAGATGGGCTTCGGGCTCGCGGCGGCGATCCTGATCGACGCCACCGTCGTCCGCGCGGTGCTGCTGCCGTCGGTCATGAAGCTGCTCGGCGAGTGGAACTGGTATCTGCCCCGGAAGCTCGAATGGCTGCCGCGCCTCGGCGAGGCCCGTCGGGCGCCGGAGGGGCAGTACGCGCTCGGGGACTAGCCGCAACCAGGGTGCCTGGCACTACGGTGCCAGGCACCACGTCCCCGAAGCGGTTCCAATAGATAAGCCAGGCTAATCTCAGGTATAGTCCACGCCCATGTCGGACGCGGCAAACTTCGACGTGCTCGTGGTCGGCAGCGGCGCCTCCGGTCTCGCGGCCGCCGTCTCGGCCGAGCGGGCGGGCGCCCGGGTGGCGCTCGCGACCAAGGGCTCGCTGCAGGCGAACAACTCGTCGAAGGCCCAGGGCGGGATCCAGGCCGCGTTCGGCGAAGACGACTCGCCGGAGCAGCACGCCGCCGACGTCGTCGCCTCGTCGCACGAGACCGCCGATCCGGCGCTGGTCGCCGTCCTCACCGGTGAGGCGCCGAGCGCGATCCACTGGCTCGAGGAGCTCGGCGTCGAGTTCACGCGCTCGAACGGCGGCTACCGCCTCGCCCGTTGCGGCGGCGCCACGCGCAAGCGCCTGCTGCAGGTGGGCGACCGAACGGGCCACGCGATCACGAAGCAGCTCCGCGAGGCCTGGGAGGCCGGCAGCGGAACCTCGTTCACGAACGCGCCGCTGCGGGAGCTCGAGCAGACGGCGAACGGGTGGCGGGCGGTGTGCGGCGACCATGTCGTCGCTGCCGGCGCCGTGGTGCTCGCCGCCGGCGGCCGCTGCTTCGCGGAGGCTGTGCGGCGCGGCGAGCTGTCGACGAACCATCCGAACGCCACCGGGGAGGTGACCCAGCTCGCGATCGAGCTCGGGGCCGAGACGCGCGATCTCGATGCGCTCCAGTACCACCCGAACGGCGGCGCCTGGCCGGCGAACATGCAGGGCTACTCGATCCCGGAGACGACGCGCGCGTACGGAGCCGTGCTCCTGAACGCCGAGGGCGAGGAGTTCACCGACTCGCTCGGCCCGCGCGACGCGGTGAGCAAGGCGATCTTCGAGGAGGTGGAGGCGGGTCGCGGCGTCGAGACGCCCGACGGCCGGCCGGCCGTCTACCTCGACACGACGCGCATCGCGCCGGAGGACGCCGACGTCTCGCTGCCGTACATGCTCCGGCGCTACCGCGGCGCGGGCATCGACCCGCTGCGCGAACGGATCCTCACCTACCCCGTCCTCCACTACCAGAACGGCGGCTTGGTCATCGACACCGACGCCGCGACCACCCTCGAAGGCGTGTACGCGTGCGGCGAGATCGCGGGCGGTACGCACGGACGCAACCGCATGATGGGCAACAGCCTGCTCGAGTGCGTTGTCTTCGGGCGCCGCGCGGGTACGTCGGCCGCGGAGAAAGCGAGCGCATGAGCATCGACATCACCACCGACCTGCAGCACGTGGTCGAGGACGCGGCCGCGCACCTCTACGTCTGGGCGCTGAAGGACATCCCGCAGGACCTGCGCGACGCGCTTGCCGCGGCGCGCGAGAAGGAGACGTCCGTGCCCGGCCGGCGCGTCCTCGACGTGATCCACCGGAACATCAACGTCGCGGACAGCGAGAAGAACCTCGTGTGCCAGGACACCGGCATCGCCGTGTATCACGCGCGTGTCGGCGAGCACTTCCCGCTCCATCCCGCACGCATCTACGAGGGTCTCCGCGACGGCACCGCGCGTGCCACCGTCGAGCATCCGCTTCGCTCGAACGCGGTTCACACGATCACGCGCGAGAACACCGGCCCGAACATCGGCTACCGGCTGCCGATCGTGCACTGGGAGTTCGTCGCCGACTGGGACGGCCTCGACGTGAAGTGCGTGCCGAAGGGATCGGGCAGCGAAAACATGAGCTTCCTGAAGATGTGCGTCCCCGCCGACGGCGTGAAGGGCGTGAAGCAGTTCGTGCTCGAGTCGATCGTCGGCGCGGGCGGCAAGCCGTGCCCGCCCGGCATCGTCGGCGTCGGGATCGGAGGCTCGGCCGACTACGCGATGTATCTCGCCAAGGAGGCGATCATGCGTCCGATCGGGACGCGCAACCCGGACCCGATCGTGGCGGAGCTGGAGGACGAGCTCTTCGGGCTCCTCAACGAGACGGGCATCGGGCCGATGGGGCTCGGCGGCGACGTGACCGTGCTGCAGTGCCACATCGAGCACGCAGACACGCACATGACGCTGAACCCGGTCGCCGTGAACTACCAGTGCTGGGCGGCGCGGCGAGCGTCCGCGCACATCAGCGCCGCCGGCGACATCGACTACGACCGGGAGGCCTGAGCGATGGCCAAGCACGAAGTCACGTTCCCGATCACCGACCCGCAGGAGATCCTCAAGCTGCGCGCCGGCGACGAGGTCACGGTGCAGGGCCACATCATCGGCATCCGCGACCGCACGCAGATCCGCATCTTCGACCAGGGCGTGCCGCCGCCGATGGACCTGACCGGCGCCTTCCTGCTGCACACCGCGCCGAACGTGCGCAAGGTGGCGGAGGGCAAGTACGAGAAGATCTGCATCGGCACCACGACGAGCGCGCGGATGGTGCGCTTCACCGAGCCGCTCGGCGAGCAGTACGGCGTCAGAGCGATCTGCGGCAAGGGCGGCTTCCCGGACGAGGCGATCGAGCCGATGCAGCGGCTCGGCATGGTCTACTTCGCGATCGTCGGCGGCGCCGCCGCGCTCGAGACCACGCAGATCGAGGAGATCGAGGAGGTCGCGTGGGAGGAGCTGATGCCCGAGTGCCTCTGGAAGTTCCGCGTCAAGGACTTCGGTCCGTTGACAGTCGGAATCGACGCGCACGGCAACTCCCTCTACCGCGACGTTCAGTCGCGGGCCAAGCAGAAGCTGGAGGAGCTCTATGCCAGGCTTTAACGACGACTTCCTGGACCTACCGGCTCGTCCGGGGAAGCCTCGCACCGAGGGTCTGACCCACGTGATCGACAAGGGCCTCAACCTGCGGGAGATCGAGGGCATGTTCGACGTCGGCGGCGAGTTCGTCGACATCGTCAAGTTCGGCTGGGGCACCAGCTACGTCACGAACAACCTCGAGAAGAAGATCGCGCTCTACCGGTCGTTCGACACGCCGGTCGTCTGCGGCGGCACGCTCTTCGAGGTCGTGTACGCGCGCGGGCGCCTCGACGACTTCAAGGCGTGGCTCGTCGAGCACCGCTTCTCGCACGTCGAGATCTCGGACGGCACGCTCGACATTCCGCGCGATCGCAAGCTCGAATTGATCGCCGACTTCGCGCGCGACTTCACCGTGCTCTCCGAGGTCGGCTCGAAGGACCCCGACGTGGTCTTCGCTCCCTATCAGTGGGTCGAGTGGATCAAGGAAGAGAAGGACGCCGGCGCGTGGAAGGTGATCACCGAGGCGCGCGAGGGTGGCACCGCGGGCATCTTCCGCAAGGACGGCGACATGCGCACCGGCCTGATCGACGAGATCGCCCACGAGATCTCGCTGACGGATCTCATCTTCGAGGCGCCGACGAAGTCGAGCCAGGCCTGGTTCGTCAAGCACTTCGGCCCGAACGTCAACCTCGGCAACATCCCGCCCGACGAGGTGATCCCGCTCGAGACGCTGCGGCTCGGCCTGCGCGGCGACACGCTCAAGGAGGTTCTGCTCGGTGGCAGCGAGCCCGTTCACGCTTCCTGAGCCGGCCTTCCTCGAGGCGATGAGCGCGGAGGACGTGCTCCGGTTCTGCGTGGAGCAGTTCCCAGGACGGATCGCGCTCGCCTCCTCCTTCCAGAAGGAGGAGACGGTGCTGCTCGACCTGCTCTTCGGGATCGAGCCGAAGGCACGCGTCTTCGCGATCGACACGCACTACCTCTTCCCGGAGACGTACGAGCTCTGGCGCACCGTCGAAGAGCGCTACGACGCGACGGTCGAGCGGTTCGAGGGCGGGCCGGTCGAGGAGGGACTCTGGGAGGCGAAGCCCGACCTCTACCTCGCGATCGCGAAGCTCGAGCCGCTGAACCGCGCGCTCCTCGATCTCGACTGCTGGATCACCGGCGTCCGCCGTGACCAGTCGGCGACGCGCGCGACCGCGCCGAAGCTCGGCTGGGACGCGGCGCACGAGCTGTGGAAGGCGAACCCGCTCGCCGACTGGAGCGACGACGACTGCTGGGCGTACATCCGCGAGCGCGGGCTGCCCTACAACGCGTTGCACGACCGCGGCTACGAGTCGATCGGCGACGTCCACTCGACGATCCCCGGGGCCGGTCGCGAGGGCCGCTGGGCCGGCACCGATCGCACCGAGTGCGGGCTGCACGTGGACGGGGAGCGGGCATGAGCGCCACGGCCGACCGCCGCACGCTCTCGCATCTCGACGAGCTCGAGAGCGAGGCGATCCACATCATGCGCGAGGTCGCCGCCGAGCGGGAGCGCCCCGTGCTGCTCTTCTCGGGCGGCAAGGACTCGATCGTGCTGCTGCGGCTCGCCGAGAAGGCGTTCCGTCCGGCGCGGTTCCCGTTCCCGGTGATGCACGTCGACACCGGGCACAACTTCCCGGAGGTGATCGAGTATCGCGACCGCCGCGTCGCGGAGCTCGACGAGCGGCTGATCGTCGCGAGCGTCCAGGAGTCGATCGACAACGGCCGTGTCGTCGAGCAGACCGGCCCGCGTGCGTCGCGCAACCAGCTGCAGACGACGACCCTGCTCGACGCGATCGAGGAGCACGGCTTCGACGCGGCGATGGGCGGCGCCCGTCGCGACGAGGAACGCGCGCGCGCGAAGGAGCGCATCTTCAGCTTCCGCGACGACTTCGGTCAGTGGAACCCGCGCGCACAGCGCCCCGAGCTCTGGAACCTCTACAACGCCAGGATCCGGAAGGGCGAGCACATCCGCGTCTTCCCGATCTCGAACTGGACCGAGCTCGACGTGTGGCAGTACGTGGCACGCGAGGGGCTCGAGCTGCCCTCGATCTACTTCGCGCACGAGCGCAACGTGTTCCGGCGCGACGGGATGCTCTACGCCGCGTCGGAGTTCGTCGAGCGGCTGCCCGACGAGGAGCCGTTCACCGCGTCCGTCCGCTTCAGGACGGTCGGCGACATGACGTGTACCGGCGGCGTCCTCTCGGACGCGGCGACGCTCGACGACGTCGTCGACGAGATCGCGGCGACGCGTGTCACCGAGCGGGGCGAGACACGCGCCGACGACCGTGTGTCGGAAGCGGCGATGGAAGATCGGAAACGGGTTGGCTACTTCTAGGCAACTGATGGACTCCGACCTCCTCCGGCTCGTGACCGCGGGCTCTGTCGACGACGGCAAGTCGACGCTGATCGGCCGGCTGCTCTACGACACGAAGCAGATCCTCGTCGATCAGCTCCAGCACATCGAGGACGCTTCGCGCCGTCGCGGCCACGACTATGTCGATCTCGCACTCCTCACCGACGGCCTGCGCGCGGAGCGCGAGCAGGGCATCACGATCGACGTCGCCTATCTCTCGTTCGTGACGCCGCGCCGCCGCTTCCAGCTCGCGGACGCGCCCGGTCACGTCCAGTACACGCGCAACATGGTGACCGGCGCTTCGACGGCGGACGTCGCGTTGATCCTCGTCGACGCGCGGAAGGGCGTCGTCGAGCAGACGCGCCGCCACGCGTACATCACGTCGATGCTCGAGCTCCCCCACGTCACCTTCGCCGTCAACAAGATGGATCTCGTCGACTTCTCCGAGGAGCGGTACGACGCGATCGCCCGCGACCTCGCCGAGATCGGCAGCCAGCTCGACCTCCACGACGTCGCGGTCATCCCCGTCTCGGCGCTGCGTGGGGACAACGTCGTCGAGCGCACCGACGCGATGGACTGGTACGTCGGCCCGACCCTGCTCGAGCACCTCGAGACGATCGAGCTTGCCGACGACCGCAACCGCGGCCACCGGCGCTTCGCCGTCCAGTGGGTGATCCGCCCGATGGCCGACGAGCACCACGACTACCGCGGCTACGCGGGCCAGGTGAACGGCGGCGTCTGGCGGGCCGGCGACGAGGTGGTCGTCCTCCCGTCCGGGCAGCGGAGCCGCGTGGAGGCGGTCGAAACGGCAGGCGGGCCGATCGAGGAGGCTCTGCCCGGGCAATCCGTGACGATCCGGCTCGACGACGACGTCGACGTCTCGCGCGGCGATCTGCTCGCCGACCCGGCTGACCCGCCCGTGACCGCGCGCGAGCTCGTCGCGCGTGTCTGCTGGATGAGCGAGCGCCCGCTCGAGGAACGTGCCCGGCTCGTGATCAAGCAGACGACCCGCACGTCGCGCGCCCTGGTCGAGGAGCTGCAGACGGTCGTCGACATCGAGACCCTCGAGGAGCAGGCGTCGCCCGAGCGCCTCGAGCTCAACGACCTCGGCACGGTCCGGCTGCGGCTCGCCGAGCCGCTCGCCGTCGACCCCTACGCACGCAACCGCGCCACCGGCGCCTTCATCCTGATCGACGAGGCGACGAACGACACGGTCGGCGCCGGCATGGTGGTCGACGCGCAGGCATGACGCGGCGCGCACATCCCTACCGCGACACGACGGTCATCGACTCGCGCGCGCCGCGCGCCAACCAGTTCGTGATCGGCGTGCTCTCGGTCGTCGCGGTCGCCACCGGCTGGTGGTGGCTCCTCGCCGTGCTCGCGCTCCAGCTCGCGGTCGGCCTGACGTTGGGCCGCCGCTACTGCCTCGCGTGCGTCGCGTACTTCGAGCTCGTGCAGCCGCGCTTCGGCGAGGGCCCGCTCGAGGACGCCCGGCCCCCGCGTGTCGCGAACATGGTCGGGCTCGCCGTGCTCGGCGCCGCATCCGTCTCGTATGCGGTCGGGGTCGCCCCGCTCGGCGCCGCGCTCGGCATCCTCGTCGCCGCGCTCGCCCTGCTCGCGGCGGTCACCGGCTTCTGCACCGGCTGCGAGGCCTACAAGCTCGCGTGCCGGCTGACCGGACGGCCGTTCGTCTCCTGCCCGCTGCCGCCCGAGCCCGGGACAGCGACGTGAGCTGGCAGTTCGTCCTCGCCGGCCTGCTGGTCGGCGTCCTCGTCGGCATGACCGGGATGGGCGGCGGCTCGCTGATGACGCCGATGCTCATCCTGCTGTTCGGGTTCGACCCGAAGACGGCGGTCGGCACCGACATCCTTCACGGCGCCGTCTTCAAGAGCTTCGGCGCCTGGCGGCACCGTTCGCTCGGCAACGTGCACCTGCCGCTCGCCGCGTGGCTGTTCCTCGGCTCCGGACCGTGCTCGCTGGTCGGCGTGCAGATCGCGAGCTCGTTCTCGGACGGCGCGCAGTCGACGATGTCGAAGGTGATCGGCGGCGCGCTGATCCTCGGCGGGCTCGGCTTCCTGGCGAAGACCTTCATCACGGTTCACACGAGCGACCAGACGTTCCGGCTCACCCGCCGGGACAAGATCGTCGCCGTCCTGATCGGTGCGAGCTGTGGGTTCGTGGTCGGGCTCACGTCGGTTGGTTCCGGGACGTTCTTCGGGCTGTTCATGCTCTTCCTGTTCCCGCTCTCGGCGACGCGGATGGTGGGCACCGACGTGACCCACGCCGCCGCGCTCCTGTGGGTCGCCGGCGCTGGGCACCTGCTCCACGGCAACGTCGACCTGCACGCGATCGCCTGGCTGCTGGTCGGGTCGATCCCCGGCGTGCTGCTGGGCTCTCACCTCTCGATCCGGGTGCCCGAGCGCGCGCTGCGCACGGCGTTCGCGTTCGTGCTCGCCCTGTCGGGGATCAAGCTCGTCGGCGTTCCGCAGGCGACGACGATCATCGAGGTCTCCGTCGCCCTGGGCGCGATCGCACTCGTCGCGTGGTCGCTTCGCCAGCTGCAGCAGCGGCGCCTGGTCGCAGAAGGCCCGGCATAGAATCGTCCGGGCGTGGCCCGGGCCCTGTCGAGCGCACTCGTTCTCGCCCTGCTCGCGGCGACAGCCGTTGCGTTCGCCATCACCGAGGGCGCCAAGCTCGAGCGCTCCCCGATCTACGGCACCAACGTGCCGATCCCGGTGTTCTCGCCGAACGGGCAGGTCGCACCGGTCGCGCAGGTCTCGTTCCGCCTGCGCAAGCGGGAGCGGATCGAGGCCTGGATCGAGACCGCGGGCGGTCGCCGCGTCCGGACGCTGCTCCAGCCGCGCGGCTTTCGTGCCGGCGCCAGGGTCAACCTCGTGTGGGACGGCCTGTCCGACAACGGGCTGGCCGAGCCCGACGGGCGCTATCTCCCGGTCGTGAAGCTCGACCGGTCGCACCGCACGATCGTCCTGCCCAACCCGATCACGCTGGACACCGTCGCGCCGAAGGTGACCGTCAAGCACCCGCTCTACCCGATTCTCTCGCCCGACGGCGACCACCACGGCGACACGTTCCGCGTCCGCTACACGCTCGACGAGCCGGCCCACGCGATCATGTACGCGGACGGCACGCAGGTCGCGTTCACCAAGTCCCAGAAGCTGTCCGGCGATCTGATCTGGAACGGGAGGATCGACGCGAAGCCGGTGCGGCCGCGGCAGAACGGATACGTGCTCACGATCGCCGCGCGCGACCGCGCGGGGAACGTCTCGAAGCCGTACCCGTTCGCGATCGCGCACGTCCGCTACGTCGTGCTCGCGCGGACGCGCGTCGTCGTCCGGCCGCGGGAGCGCTTCGCGCTCAGGGTCTCGACCGACGCGCCGACGGTGCATTGGCGGCTCAACGGGCGGTCCGGCGTGGAGCACCGGGGCACGCTGCACTTCCGCGCGCCCGCGAAGCGCGGCGTCTACCACCTCTACGTCTTCGTCGGCAATCACGCCGCCCGCTGCGCCGTGGTGGTGGCATGAGCCGGAGCGGGAGATGAGCAACGGACTGGCCCAGGCCGCGGGCTTCGTCGGCGCGGCCGGGCTCGGGGTGCTGATCGTCGCGCCGCGCCGGGACCTGCGCGTCGCCGGGCTCGCCGGCTGGGCGATCGGCTGCGGCGGCCTGGCCGCCTTCCTGGCGCCGTCGGGCCACCATCGGCTGCTCGCGGCGGCCGCGGTCGTCGGGCTGGTCGCCGCGGCGGTCGGCACCTGGCTCGTGCTCAAGGTTCCCTGGCTGCTCGCGCTCGCCACGCTCGCGTGCGTCCCGGCTCGCATTCCGGTGCACGTCGGCTCGACGCAGGCGAACCTGCTGCTGCCGCTGTACGGTGTCGTGGTCGTCGCTGCGCTCGCGTTCGCGTGGCAGCTCTACGACGACGGCGAAGGCGCGCGCGAGCTCGGGCCGCTCGCGTGGCCGCTCGCGCTGTTCGTCGCCTGGGAGGGCGCGTCGGTCCTCTGGACGAAGGACGTGCGCCAGGGCGCGATCGAGCTGCTGTTCTTCGTGCTCCCGTTCGGCCTGCTCGCGGTCGTGCTCGCTCGGCTGACGTGGTCGCGCGCGTGGGTGCTGACGCTGTACGTGCAGCTTGCAGCGATGGCGCTCGTCTTCGCCGCGATCGGGATCGTCCAGTACGAGGAGCGTCAGATCTTCTGGAACCCGAAGGTGAAGGTGGACAACGCGTACGCGCCGAGCGGGTGGTTCTACCGCGTCAACTCGGTGTTCTACGACCCGTCCATCTACGGCCGCTTCCTCGTCGTCGCCGTGCTCGTCGGCCTCGTCGTCGTGCTCCGGCTCCGCGGCCGTGACCCGCTCTGGGCGGTCGCCGCCACGCTCACGATCGGGATCACCTGGGCCGGCCTGCTGCCGTCGTTCTCGCAGTCGAGCTTCGTGGCGCTGCTCGCCGGGACGGCAGTGGCCGCGATCGTCATGTGGCGGTGGCGCAGCGCCGGGCTGCTCGGGGCCGCGGCGGTGGTGCTCGCCCTGGCCGTCGTCGCCTCGCCGCAGCTACGCCACCGGATCCAGGGCAAGACGTCGTCGTCGCTCTCGCATGTCACCAGCGGCCGCTCGACGCTCGCGACGAAAGGGCTCAAGCTCGCCGTCCACCATCCGGTGCTCGGTGTCGGGGTCGGCGGCTTCAAGCGCGCCTACGCGGACGCGAACGGCCTGAAGGGGAAGGAGCCGAAGGCCGCCGCCTCCCACACGACGCCGATCACGGTCGCGGCCGAGACGGGGTTCCCGGGTCTCGCCCTCGTGCTCGTGCTCGTCGGGGCCGCCCTCGTGGTGGCCTTCCGGCGCCTGGGCGCCGCCTTCGAGGGGACGGCCCGTCTCGCCTTCGGTCTAGCCTTGACCGCGATCCTCGTGCACTGCCTCTTCTACAACGCGCTCTTCGAGGACCCGACCTTCTGGGCGCTGCTCGCCCTGGTCGCTGTCGGTGCACGTGCGGACGGCGCCGCCGAGGCGGCCGCGTGATCGACGGGCTCCGCCGGGCGCTCGTGCTCGCGCCGCACACCGACGACGGCGAGTTCGGCTGCGGGGGGACGATGGTGCGCCTCGCCGAGGCCGGCGCCGAGGTGCGCTACGTCGCGTTCTCGATCGCGACGCGATCGCTGCCCGAGGGCTTTCCGCCGGACACCCTGGCCCGTGAGGTCCGTGAGGCGACCGCCGAGCTCGGCATCCCGCCCGATCAGCTCACCGTGCACGACTTCGACGTGCGGACGTTCCCGGAGCACCGCCAGGAGATCCTCGAGCTCCTGATCGAGATCTGGAACGACTGGCGTCCGGACTGCGTCTTTCAGCCGTCGCTCCACGACGTCCACCAGGATCACCGCACGATCGCGGAGGAAGGATTGCGCGCGTTCAAGCGCACGACGATCTTCGGCTACGAGATCCCGTGGAACAACTTCGACTTCGCGTACCAGGCGTATGTCTCACTCGAGGAGAAGCACATCGAGCGCAAGGTCTCGGCGCTCGAGAGGTACGCCTCGCAGCAGCACCGCCGCTACGCGAACGCGGACTACGTCCGCAGCGTCGCCCGCACGCACGGGATCAACGTCAACCTCGAGTACGCCGAGGTCTTCCAGGTCTACCGGCTGGTGGCGTAGAAGGCGACCCGGAGATTCCGGACGCCGTCGAAGACCCCGCGTGGGCCGCGTCCTGTTCATCTGCGTCGCCAACTCGGGCCGGTCGGTGATCGCCGAGCGCATCTTCAACCGGCTCGCCGCGGGCCGCCACAGCGCCCGCTCGGCGGGCAGCGAGCCGGGCGCGGCGGTCCACCCGGTCGTCCTGGCGGCGCTCGCCGAGATCGGGATCGACGCCTCCGACCACCGGCCGCGCGCCCTCGACCTCGAGGAGGTCGGTCAGGTCGACGCCGTCGTCTCGACCTGCGGCGAGGAAGCCTGTCCGGTGACGCCGCCGGGCACGGCGCGCATCGCCTGGAACCTGCCCGACCCGAAGAACCTGCCGATCGAGGCAGTGCGCGAACTGCGCGAGGAGATCGGGCGGCGTGTCGCCCGCCTGATCGAGACCCTCGACGACGGGGCAGGCAGGTCGTGACGTACTGGATCGAGCCCGGCCGCCTGCTCGCCGGTCCGTATCCGGAGGATGCCATGCGGCAGGCGCTCGCGGCGATCGACGAGCTGCTCCGCGCGGGCCGGGTCGTCTACGTGCACTGCCGGGGAGGTCGAGGGCGAACCGGCTGCGTCGTCGCCTGCCGTCTGGTCGAGCACGGTGCAGCGCCGGCAGCAGCGCTGGACACGGTCCGCGAGTGGAGCGGCGATCCGCACTCCCCCGAGACGGAAGAGCAGCGCGAGCTGGTCAGGAGCTGGCCCCCGCCCCGGACGGCCACGTGATTGCCGGCGCCGAGCGCCCTTTATCTGCAACGATTCGCACATGACGACCTTCGTGGAGAAGCTCGTCGCCGAGGAGCACCACCTCGAGGAGATCGCGCGGGAAGGCTACGACCCGGCGGCGCTTCCGATCGTGTTGGGCGCGATCGTGATGGCGCTGGTCGTGATCGTCGGCCTGGCGCTCGGCGTGACCCTCGCGGTGTACTACCTCACGTAGCGACGTGAGCGCGCGCGCCGAGCTCCGGTGGGAGCTCCCGCGCGTGGACGACGACCAATGTCTTCGTCGGGCGCGTGAGCGCCACGTACAGCTCACGCAGCCCCTGCTCGTGCGCGGCGATCAGCGCCGGCTCGACGACGACCACGTGGTCGAACTCGAGGCCCTTCGCCTGCCGGGGCGTGAGCACGGGCACGCCGTCCCAGAGGTCGCCGGCCGAGGCCGCCGCGACGAGCTCGTCCGGCGCGATCACCGCGAGCAGCCCGTCTTCGCCGGCGAGCCGCTCGGCCTCGTGGTACGCCGACGCGAGCAGGTCGTGCTCGTCGACCTTGATCACCGTCGGCGCGGCGGCTCCGGTCCGGTAGGCGATCGGCGGCGTCACGTCGGGCGCGATCGTGTCGAGCAACGGCAGGGCGAGCTCCATGATCTCGCGCGGCACGCGATAGGCGTGGCGGAGCTCCTCGACCAGCGCCTCGTCGCCGCGGGGCAACTGCGGCAGTACCTCGTCCCAGCTCGCGTACGGGACGGCGCCGGTTCCCTGCGCGACGTCACCGAGAATCGTCAGCGAGCCGTCACGGGCGCGGCGCGCGACCATCCGCAGCTGCATCGGCGAGAGATCCTGCGCCTCGTCGACGATCACGTGGCCGTACCCATGCGGTGCCGCCGCGAGCAGGCTGCGCGCCTCGTCGAGGAGCGGAATGTCGGCGTCGGACCAGCCCGGTCCTCGGCGCGCGAGCAGCTTCTGCTCCTCGGGCGTCAGGATTCCGGCTGCCGCCTCGGCGAGCGTGGCGCGCGACGTGAGCAGCGAGCGCACCAGCTTGTCGGGCTGGACGAGCGGCCAGGCAGCCTTGAGCACGCGGTCGAGGTAGCCGCGCCCGCGAAGCGCGCGCTCGACCTCGTCGAACGAGCGCACCGCGTACGCGCCGAGCACGCGGCCGTACTCCTCGTAGAGCCGGCGCAGCAGGCTCATCCGGAACCGCTCGCGGGCGGCCGACGTGAGCCCCAGCTCGGCGCGCGCCGCTTCGACGAGGCTGCGCACCTCACGCTCGCGGACCCAGACGAACGATCCTTCGAGGCGGATGGCGAGCTCCTCGGGCTCCGACTCGAGACGGCGTTCCGCCGCGCGGCGGATCACCTCGACCAGACGGAGGTCGGCCTTCAGCTCGGCGACGCCGGGGGGGTCGGTCAGGGTGGCCTCGACGCCGTCGACAAGCTCGCTCACCGCACGCTGCTCGACCGCCTCTTCGCCGAGCGCCGGCAAGACGTGCGAGACGTACTCCATGAAGAGCGGGTTCGGGCCCACCACCAGCACGCCGCGCCGGGCGAGCGTCTCGCGGTGCGTATAGAGCAGCCACGAGGCGCGGTGCAGCCCGACCGCCGTCTTGCCGGTTCCGGGGCCGCCCTGGATCACGAGCGGCGGCGACGGCTCGCGCGTGATCAGGCGGTACTGGTCGGCCTGGATCGTCGCGACGATGTCCTGCATGTGCCGCTCGCGGCTGCGCTCGAGCTCCTCGAGCAGGAAGTCGCCGACGGCTGCCCCGTCGAGCATCGATCCGTCGAGCGCCTCGTCGGTGAGCTCGAGCACGCGCCTTCCGTCGGTGCGGAAGCGGCGGCGGAGCGTCACGCCGTGCGGGTCCTGCGGAGTCGCCGTGTAGAACGGCCGCGCAGCGGGGGCCTGCCAGTTGACGACGACCTGCTGCAGCTCCTCGTCGTGCACCCAGCGCCTGCCGAGGTAGAGCGGGCGCGCCAGCTGCTCGAAGTCGAGGCGGCCGAAGACGAGCCCGCGCTCGGCGTCCGCGAACGTCTTGAGCCGGCGCGCGGCCCACGCATCCATCGCCGCCTGCGCGACCTCGCCGTCGACGGCCTCGGCGGCGCGTGCGACGACCGACCGCATGCGCTCGAGATGGTCGTAGGCCTGGTCGACGTACTGTTGCTCGGCTTCGAGCTCGGGATGGCTCATGAATCCCAGTGTCGCGGACCTCGACACGTGGTCGCCACGTACTGATCCCGTGGACCGTCGGAGCTTTCTCGCGCTCGCCGCCGCAGCTCCCTTCGCGCTCCGTGAGACGGTCGCGCGTGCCGCGGGCCCCGCGCACGCGCTCGTCACGTGCGACGCGGAGTCGCGGCTGGCGCTCGTCGACGTCGCCGCGCTGCGGGTCATCGGATCGGTCGCCACCCCTCCCGATCCGCGTGCGATCGAGCAGGTCGGCCCCTCTGCGGTCGTCTGCCACACAGCCGCCGGTGTGGTCACCGTCGTCGACCACCACCGGGTGCGGCACCGGCTGGACGGGTTCGTCGAGCCGCGCTACGTCGCCGCCCACCCGGACGGAGTCCACGCGTTCGTGACCGACTCCGGAGCGAGCTCGGTCGTCGCTGTCGACACGCGCGTGGGGAAGGTGCTCGGGCGGGCGAAGCTCGGCGGCTGGGCCCGGCACCTGACGCTCGACCGGTCGGGACGCACGCTCTGGGTCGGCCTGGGCTCTGCCGCGTCGTCCGTCGCGGTGGTCGACGTCACCGACCCGCGCCGGCCGCGACACACGGCGTCGGTGCCGACCCCGTTCCTCAGTCACGACGTCGGCTTCGCCCCGGACGGCCGCGCCTGGGTCACCTCCGGCGCCCACGGCGAGACGACGATCTTCGCCCCCTCGGGACGGCTGCACCGCCGGCTTGAGGCGGACGCCGCGCCCCAGCACGTCACGTTCTCGGCGCACCGCGCGTACGTCACGAGCGGCGACGACGGAACGTTTCGCGTCCAGTCGCTCGCCGGCGAGGTGCTGCGGACCACGGCGGTTCCCGTCGGCTCGTACAACGTCCAGCACGGCCGGGGGCGGATCCTCACGCCGTCGCTCGACCGCGGCACGCTGGCCGTGCTCGACGAGCAGGGTGTGCTGTTGCGCACGATCGCCGTCGCGGGCTCGTGCCACGACGCCTGCTTCGTCGACTGAGACCTTCTTAACGAAAGCCTTACGCCGAACAGGGTGGAACTTGACGCGGGCGGGGGAACATGGCGGCGAGTGAAACGACTCATCGTTCTCACCTGCGCGCTTTGCTCCCTGGTGATCACGTCGCCCGGCGTCGCCGACGCCAAGGCGCCGTGCCGCAACCGGATCTTCAACGACTGGTACAAGGACGGGAAGATCGCGTCGACGTACCCGCTGTCCTGCTACCGCGACGCGCTCAAGCACATCCCGCCCGACGTCGGCGTCTACTCGAGCCTCGGCGACGACATCCGTCTGGCGCTGCAGGCCGCGGTCGAGCGGAGCCACGGCAAGAACGTCCCCGAGCAGGTCGGCGAGACCCAACTCGCCTCGTCGTCGGCGCCGGGCCCGAAGTCGCCGACCGGCACCGCCCCGAATGCCGCCGACCCCGGCGGAGGCATGCACTCGAACGTGACGCCGGTCGCGGTCACCCCGGCGAGCAGCGGCTCGAGCGGCCTGCCGCTCCCGGTGCTGGTGCTCGGCGGCGTCGCGCTGCTGCTGGTCGCCTCGGGCGGCATCGGCCTCGGCATCCGCCGCTTCCGCAAGTCCTAGAGCGGCACGAGCCGGCGGAGCCGCGCCCGTTCGGCGGGCAGGAAGAACCCGAGCGCGCCGAGCGCGAGCGGATACGCGGCGACGAGCAGGAGCGACGGCACGAACCCGAAGCCGCTCGCGCGCGCCGCGACGTTCAGCGCCACCGCTGCGCCGACCGCGGTCGCGACGCGCCGCCACTGGTACGCGACCGGGAACACCGACTGGGCATAGGCGGTCATGCCTGCGAACAGGACGACGTACGCCGCGGCGGTCGAGATCGCGGCGCCGACCATCCCGTACCGCGGGATCAGCCAGAAGTTGAGCGCGACGTTGACCGCCGCGCCGACCCCCGTCACCACCCAGTTCAGCTGCGTCCGTCGCGCACGCCCGCTCCCGATCGCGAGCACCGTGTACCCCGCGTAGACGGCTCCGGCGAAGGCGAGCAGCGCGACTCCCTTGTCGGCACGTTGGTACTGCGGATCGGTGAGCAGGCGCGTCCACCACGGCGCAAGCGCACCCAGCGCCAGCGCCGTCCACGACGCGAACGCCAGCAGGTAGGTGAGGACGAAGGCGTACGTCCGCTTGGCCTCGCGGTCGTCGTCGATCGAGTAGGCGAAGGCGGGCCAGGCCGTGCGGAACGCGATCATCACGAACGTGATCACGGACGCGATCTTGATCGCCGCCGAGTAGACGCCGACCTCGGCATTGCCCTTGTACCAGGACACGAACTCGCGGTCGACGAAGTTGATCGTCCACAGCGCGAGCGCCGACGGCACGAGCGGCATGCCGAACGACTGCATCTTTCGGAGCAGGCCGGTATCGAGCTCGAGGCCGAGCTGCTCGGTGCGGTACGCGAGCAGCGCCAGGTAGACGACGAGGGTGCCGGTGAAGTTGCCGACGACGAGCCCGACCGCGCCCCAGTGGAACACGGCGACGAACACCACCATCGCGACCACCGTGACGAGCACGTTCGCGACGCTCGCAACGGCGTACGACGTCGACCGCTCCTCGACCCGGAAGAGCGCGGTCAGCTGCTGATAGTTCGTCTGCGCCCAGAGGCCGACCGCCGCGACGCGGACGAGCGTCACGCTGTGCAGGTTGAGCCAGTCGCTGAACGGTGACGCGAACACGAGGCCGAGCACGAGCCCCAGCGTCGACATCGCCATCGTGAACCAGAACGACGTCCGGACGACCGTCAGCTTCGCCTGCGTGTCCTTCGCGTCGAAGTAGAAGCGGAAGAACGCGCTCGCGATGCCGAGCTGCAACGCGATCGCGAGCACGGCCGTCGCGGCGGTCACCAGCTCGACCTGGCCGTACGCACCGGGCGGGAGGTAGTGCGTGTAGAGCGGCAGCAGGAGCGTCGCCAGGATGCGCGACACGAGCCCGCCGATCCCATAGATCGCCGAATGGCGGACGAGCCGCCGGAGCTGCGCGCCCAGGCTCACGGGCGCGGCAGCGAGCCGTAGAGGTCGACCAGCCGGTCGGCGACCCGGTCGATGTCGTGAACCTGCTCGACGTAGGCCCGCCCCCGGGCGCCGAGCTCCCGGCGCAGGGCGGGCTGCACGACCAGCGGCCGGAGCGCGTCGACGAGCGTCTCCGCGGTCGCGGGCACGATCGGGATGCGCACGCCGTAGCCCTCCGCCGAGCGCTCGACCACGTCGGGCTTCAGGTGCGTCACGACCGGCTTGCCGAGCGCCATCGACTCGATCGCGAACACGCCGTGCCAGCCGGCGTTCAGCTGGTCGACCACGATGTCCGCGCGGGCGTAGCGCTCGCGGGCGACGTCGTGCGGCACGCCTTCGACGATGTCGAGCTCCACCGGCAACTGCGCGCACGCGTCGATCACGTGCCGCGTGCCCTTCCGCTCGCGGTTCGACGGCGCGTGCACGACCAGCGGCCGCGGGCTGTCCGAGGGCGGAGCGGGAGTGAACGGACGCAGGTCGAGCCCCGGCGGGATCACGCGCGCCTCCGGGACCCAGCGGACGGCGTCGTAGCTGCCGACGATCTCGGCGCCCGCGCGCTTTCCGTACGCGAGCTGCTCGGGCGTCTTGCCGCGGATGTCGGAGCCGAGGTAGTGGAACACGCTGCGGCGCCGGAGCAGCTTCAGCAACGGGAACTGTACGGACTTCGGCAGGAGCGTGAGCCCGAAGTAGAAGTGGAAGACGTCGGTCTGCGGGGCGAGCCGGACGAAGGCGGCGACCTGGGTGGCGAGGCGCCGCAGCAGACCGCCGCGCCGGTCGAGCGACCAGTCGGCCTCCGGGTGCAGTCGTCCGCGCTCGAACACGACGAGCCTCGCCTCGATGCCTTTGCGGCGCAGCGCCTGCACGTTCTCCCAGGGGATCCCCGCGATGTTGACCGGGCAGTGCGTGACGCGCAGCGGGCGGCGGTCGCTCACGCGCCGTCGAACTCGAGCTGGTCGAAGTAGCGCAGCGCCGTGCGTCCGGGGCGGACGCGGCCCGCGAGCGTCCGCAGCTCGTCGTCGGAGATCTCGCCGAGTGCCCGCTTGACGCCGAGGTACGGCACGTTCAGGTCTTCCTGGTAGACGATCGTGGAGATGCGCGGGTTGATCTCGATCACGAGGTCGCCGACGAGCTGGATGTTGAAGAAATGCTCGATCCCGAGCTCGGCGACGATCCGGCCGGCCAGCTGCATCAGGTCGGCGTCGGCGAGCGTGACGAAGTACATGGCAAGCCCCGCACGCATCGCCTCGCGCGTCTTCGGATGTCCGAGCACGATCTCGCTGCCGTTGGCGATGCCGTCGATCGTCCGCTCGCCGCCGGTCGCGAGCTCCATCACGAGCAGGTCGGGCCCGCCGTCGTCCGGCAGCAACTCGACGGCTTCCTCGAGCCGCATCGCCACCGAGCCCGGCCGTTCGTACAGCAGCTGGTGCGCGCGATCGACGGTCGGGTCGAGCACGCGAAAGCCGCGCGAGCCCGACGAGAACACGGGCTTGAAGCACACCGGCCGGTCCGGGTACCCGAGCTCCCGGGCGGCTGCGTCGACCGCACGCGCGCCGTTGACGCGCCGGAACTCCGGCGCCGGCACGCCGATCCGGTGCAGCAGCTCGTAGGTCTCGGCCTTGTCGTTCGACCGTCGGATCGTGTCGGGACGCGAGACCAGCACCGGCACCGGGAACCGGTCGACGTGCTCCGAGAGGCCTTCGAGATCGAAGGACGACTGCGGCAGGATCGCGTCCACGCGTTCCTCTTCGGCGACGGCGAGCATCGCGTCGGCGAACGACGGATCGGACCCCGCCGGCACACGATGGAACGCGTCGCACAGGTGGCGGCCGACCGAGCGCTCGCTCATGTCCGTGCCGACGAGTCGCACGTCCCGCTCGCCGTTCGCGCGCAGCGCGTGCAGGAGCGCGGCGGTGCCGGGCGCGCCCGAGGCGCTCACGAGCATGGTGATCGGCGACAGGCTCACGCGAGGAACGTAGCGAGTCCGGCTGCGGGCTCCCGGCGACCGTCGGTCACGACAGGTCGATCCGGTCGTTGCGCAGGTGCTCGAGGCGCACGGCGCAGTCCGCGGCGAGGAACGAGCGCATCGTCTCCCCCATCGTCGCGCCGTCGAACGCCCAGATCTCCGGATGCGTGAGCAGCTGCAGCCACGAGGGCTCGCCGCGCGCGAGGGTCTCGTGCGGGCAGCCGCTCCGCCAGTGCTGGTTCGAGTCGGAGCGGTAGTGGTCCGGGTCGAAGAACGGCGCGGTCATCACGTTGGTCGCGCCGTCGACCGGGTGCTGCATGTACGCGGGGTCGGGGTTGTGCCAGGCCACGACCGGGTCGAACCGCTCGTCGAGGTCGACGTGCGGCCAGACCGCATGGTGGGCGACCCGGTGGCCGAGCTCCCTGAGCCGGTCGACAGTCCGCTCGCCTTCGGCGGAGTCGAGGTTGTAGAAGACCGAGCGCGTCATCAGGAACCAGGTCGACCAGACGTCGTGCTCGGCCTCGAGCTCGGCGACCGCCAGCGCCGCCTCCAGCGACAGGTCGACGTCGTGGCGCAGGATCGCGTCGCCGTTCTCGGGCGGACGGTCGAAGCCGGACAGCCGGTAGCCGCCCTGCTTCAGCGCGTCGAGCAGGTCGCGGTAGTGCGCGAGCGAGAAGTCGCAGGTCATTCGACCTCCACGTCGAGCAGCGTCGCCGCCGCCTCGGCGCGTTCGAGCGCCGCGAGGTTGGTGTCCGCGGTCGCGAGCACGTAGCCGCGGCGGTCGCCGTCGACGCGCACGGGACGGATGACCTCGCCCGGCTGCAGGTACACCTCCGCCTGCACGACGCCGGGGAACGCGAGCACCTTGTCGAGCGATCCGACGCGGGTGACGCGGCCGGTCGGCAGCGGTCCCGGCGAGGCGGTCAGGAACCTGATCGCGAGCGGCTGGCTGAAGCGCGGGCGCACGAGCTCGTCCGGGAGCTCGTCGCCGAGGGCCATCCGGAGCTGCAGGTCGACCAGGTCGACGCCGACGGCCACCCGCACCAGATCGGCCATCTGGCCGCCGGGGATGCGCGCGGCGCATTCGACGACGACGACGCGTCCGTCGCGGGCCGCGATCAGCTGGGGGAAGGCGATGCCGGTTCGCAGTCCGAGCGCGTGCGCGGTGTAGCCGGCCATCTCCTCGGCGGTCGAGAGCTGCTCGGGCGGGATCGTCGGCGGGTAGACGTGGATCCAGCCGACGCCGAAGCCGACGCCCGGCGGGCGCAGCCGGTCGGAGAGCGTCAGCGGGATCGTCTCGCCGTTCCGGGCGACCACGATGCCGTTCAGCTCGATCCCCTCGACGAACTCCTCGAGGACCGCCTCGCCCGTCGGCGACGCCGCCAGCGCCTCGTGCAGGTGGACGTCGACCTCGTCGAGCGACTCGACACGGAAGACGGCGCGCTGCCCGCCCGAGTCGGCCGGCTTGAGCACCGCCGGGAACCCGACCGCGCCGGCCGCCCGGCGGGTCTCCGCGAGGGTCCGCACCGCCGCGAAGCGCGGCTGCTGCACCCCGAAGTCTGCGAGCCGCCGGCGCATCGCCACCTTGTGCGTCATCAGGTGCGCGGTCTCGGTCCCGATCCCGGGCAGCCCGCGCGCCTCGGCCACGGCGGCCACGACCGGCACGGCGCGGTCGGCGCTGACCGTCAGCACGCCGTCGATCCGCAACCGCCGCGTCGCGCGCAGCACCGCCTCCACGTCGGCGAAGTCGACGATCCTGGCGATGTCGGCCTCGGCGAGGCCGGGCGCCTGCTCGTTCCGGTCGACGGCGGCCACCCGCAAGCCCGTCGCCTTCGCCTGCGCGATCGCCCGGCGCTGGTGGCGGCCGGCGCCGACGAAGAGGACGGTTCTCACGCGCGCGATGCTACTGGGGAGAGATCGCCGCGCTCAGGAGCCTGAGCACCGAGTCGGTGTCGACCGGATAGCCCGCGGTGACGTGGACGACCACGCCGTCGAGGATCAGCCCGTGGAAGTTCCCGAGCGCCTCGACGGACATGTCGCGGCGCAGCTCGCCGTTTCGCTGCTGCTCCTCGAGCTGCTCGGTCAGGCGGTCGTTCAGCTCCGGCGTCCTGTTCGACCACTCGTCGCGCAGCTCGGGGTCGGTTCGCAGCTTGCGCGTCAGCTCGAAGTAGACGCCGAGCCAGTCCGGGTTCTCCTCGGCCATCCGCCGGACGACCGCGCCGAAGCCCTCGTCGAGCCAGAGCTGGAACACGCGCTCCTGGTCCTCCTGGGCGAGCGCCAGGAAAACCGCCCATTTGCTGGGGAAGTAGTTGAAGATCGCACCGCGTGAGAGCCCGATCTCGGTCTCGAGCCGGGCCACCGTCGCGCCCTCGTAGCCGTACCGCGCGAAGGCGCTGCGCGCGCCGTCGAGGATCTGGCGGCGCCGCTCGGCGCGGTGGTCGTCGCTGACCTTCGGCATGCCTCCACTTTACAAAAACGTACGGTCGTACTATTATCGCCGCCCTGATGCTGGCCCGGAACGGTTCGCTGCGCGCGCTGCTCCTCGCGGAGGTCGTCTCGAGCACGGGCACCGCGATGACCTTCGTCGCCCTGCCGTGGTTCGTGCTCGTGACGAGCGGCTCGGCGACGCGGATGAGCGTCGTGCTGGCCGTCGAGGTGGCGCCGATGGCGCTGCTCGGCATCCCGAGCGGCTCGGTCGTCGCGCGGCTCGGCTCGCGGCGGGCGATGCTCGTGTCGGACGCGGTCCGGGCGCCGCTGATCGCGCTCGTCCCCGTTCTGCACTGGGCCGGCGCGCTGACCTTCCCGATCCTGCTCTGCATCGTCTTCGTGCTCGGCGTGTTCATCGCGCCGTACATGAGCGCGCAGCGCACGATCATCCCCGAGCTGTTCGGCGACGACGAGACGGTCGTGGCGAAGGCGTCCGGCCTGTTCGGCGGCGCGACGCAGGTGCCGAACGTGGTCGGTCCCGCCTTCGCCGGAATCCTGGTCGCCGCGCTCGGCGCGCCCTCCGTGCTCGTCCTCGACGGCGCGACGTTCGCCTTCGCGTTCGTCGTCGTGCTCGGCTTCGTGCGCGCCGGCCGGCCGGTACCGGCCGACGACGACAGCCGCGGCGTGTTCGCCGGAGTGCGCTACCTCGCGCGAGACCGTCTGCTCGGCCCGATGACCCTCACGCTCGTCGTGCTCGACGGGGCCGGCAACGCCTTCTCGGTGGCGGTGCCGCTGCTCGCGTTCACGCGGTACCACCGCGATCCGCACGTCGCCGGGTGGATCTTCACCGGCTTCGGCGTCGGCGCGGTCCTCGGCTCGGTGCTCGTGATGAAGCTCCTCGACCGCATCCCGCCGCTTCGACTCGCGAGCATCGGCGTGCTCCTCGTGACGCTCCCGATCTGGGTGATCGTCGCCGACGTCCCGTGGCCGGTCGTGTGCGGCGCGGTCTTCCTCTGCGGCTTCTTCGTGCCGTCGGTCAACGCGCCGTTCATGGGGATCATCACCACACGCCCGCCCGCAGCCCTGCGGGCGAAGGTGATGACGGTCGTGTTGACCGCGAGCGGGCTCGGCGCCCCGCTGGGGCGGCTTGCCGTCGGCCCGATCTTCCAGCGCTACGGCAACAGCGGCACCTGGGTGGCGCTCGCGGGCGGGCTCAGCGCCGGCGCCGTCCTCTTCTTCGTGGCGGCGCTGCACGGGGCCGGGAACGACGCGCCGGGAATGGCCGGCGCCGCCGCCGCCGACGTCGAGCTGTAGGGCGGCGCGGCCCCACCGATACGCTGTGCCGCCGTGGCACTCGAGGCGAAGCGCGTCTTCATCACCGGCGGCGCCGGGTTCATCGGCACGACCGTGGCGCGCGAGCTGGTCGACCGGAACACGGTCGTCGCCTTCGACAACCTCCATCGCGACGCACTGACCGGCACCGCGCTCGGCGAGCACCCGAACTTCACGCTCGTCACCGGCGACGTCCTGGATGCGGACGCCCTTCGCGCCGCGGCGAAGGACGCGACGCACATCGTCCACTGTGCCGCGATCGCCGGCGTCGACACGGTGCTCGAAAGCCCCGTGCGCACGATGCGCGTGAACGTGATCGGCACCTACAACGTGCTCGAGGCGGCGCTCCAGACCAGCGCGACGGTCGAGCGCTTCGTCGACTTCTCGACGAGCGAGGTGTTCGGGACGCACGCGTTTCGCGTGCAGGAGGGCCAGGTGTCGACGATCGGCTCGGTCGGCGAGGCGCGGTGGACGTACGCCGTCTCGAAGCTCGCCGGCGAGCACATGGCGCACGCCTACCACGACGAGCTCGGACTGCCGACGGTCACCGTCCACCCGTTCAACGTGTTCGGCCCGGGGCAGATCGGTGGAGGCGCGATTCGCGCGTTCATCGAGGCCGCGCTCGCCGGACGCGACCTCACGATCCACGGCGACGGCTCGCAGATCCGCGCGTGGTGCTACGTGACCGACATGGTGAGCGGCGTGCTCGCGTGTCTCGAGCGCGCCGAGGCGGTCGGGCAGACGTTCAACATCGGCAACCCGCGCTCCGCGGTGACCATCTACGACCTCGCGCAGCGGATCAAGCGGCTGACGGGCTGCGACGGCGAGATCGTCTTCCAGCCGCTGCACTACGCCGACGTCGAGCTGCGCATCCCCAACGTCGAGAAGGCGCGCGAGCTGATCGGCTGGGAGCCGCGGGTCGAGCTCGACGACGGCCTGGCGAAGACGATCGCGTGGTACCGGGAAAGACACCCCGTCTCCGCCTAGGCTGGCCCGACGTCGGCGAGCCGGAGCTCGCCGAGGTGGCCAAGGTCCTCGAGAGCGGGATGCTCACGATGGGGCCGAAGGTCGCCGAGTTCGAGGCCGAGCTTGCGCGCCTGTGCGAGGTCTCGCACGCGCTGGCCGTCTCGTCCGGTACCGCAGCCCTGCACGCGGCGGTGCTCGCGCTCGGACTCGATCCGGGCGACGAGATCCTGGTGCCGGCGTACACGTTCCCCGCGACGGCGAACGTGGTCGCGCTCTCGGGGCTCGTGCCGACGCTCGTCGACGTCGACCCCGAGACGATGAACGTCGATCCGGCGCGCGTCCGGGTCGGGCCGCGGACGAAGGCGATCCTCGCGGTGCACCTGTTCGGCCGCCCGGCGCGCCTCGACGAGCTGCCGGACCTGCCGGTGCTCGAGGACGCGGCCGGCGCCCTCGGCGCCCGGCGCGCGGGTCGCGCCTGCGGCGGCCTCGGACTGCTCGGCTGCCTGAGCTTCCACCCGCGCAAGATCGTCACCACGGGCGAGGGCGGAGCCGTGACGACGAACGACGACGCGATCGCCGACTCGGTCCGCGAGCTTCGCAACCACGGCTGGCGCTCGCTCTCGCCTCCGGACCTGCCCGGGCCGGGGCTCAACTACCGGCTGTCCGACATCCTCTGTGCGGTGGGGCTGCCCCAGGCGCGCCGCCTGGACGACCTGCTCGCCGCCCGCACCCGGATCGCCGCCGGCTACGCAGAGCGGCTCGCCCACCTGCCGCTGCTGCTGCCCTCGGCCGACGAGGGAGACGTGCACGGCTGGCAGGCCTACGTGGTGCAGGTCGACGACCGCGACCGCATCCTCGCGGAGCTGCGGGCGCAGGGGATCGAGGCGCAGATCGGCACGTACGCGCTCAACCTGCTCGGCGCCTACCGCGACCAGGGCGCCTTCCCGGGCGCGACGCGCGTCTTCGAGCGTGCGCTCGCGTTGCCGTTCCACACCCGCCTCTCCGACGGCGATCTCGACGCCGTCGCAGCGGCTCTTGACAAGGTTGTGAGTACTCACTAACATCACGCCTCATGATGGTCGCAGCCGAACGGAAGACGAAGGAGGTCCGGCGGGAGGAGATCCTCGACGCCGCCCTCGTCGAGTTCGCGGAGAAGGGTCTGCACGGCGCCTCGACGGACGACATCGCGCGCCGCGCCGGCATCTCGCAGCCGTACGTGTTCCGGCTCTTCGGCACCAAGCGCGACCTCTTCATCGCCGTCGAGGCGCGCTGCTTCCGCCAGACGCTCGAGATCTTCCAGCGGGCGGCCGAAGGACGGCGCGGGGAGGCGGCGCTTCAGGCGATCGGCGGGGCGTACGAGCAGCTCCTCTCCGGCGACTCCGTCTATCTGCGGGCGCAGATGCAGGCCTATGCAGCCTGCGGCGACCCGGAGATCCGGGCCGTCGTCCGGGACGGGTACGGCGACCTCGTCGCCTATGTGGAGCGGGTCTCCGGCCTCGATCCGGCGCGCGTCTCGTCCTTCTTCGGGAAGGGGATGTTGATGAACGTGATCGCGGCGACGCACCTCGACGACGCGCCCGAGGAGTGGGCGAAGCGGCTGCTGGCCGGCGCCCGGGGCGACTGACGGTTTTTTCGACAGGAGGTAAGTGATGACTCACAAACGAAACATCGGCTGGACGTTCGCGATCACCTCGCTCGCGCTGTTCATGGTGACGCTCGACAACCTCGTCGTCACGACGGCGCTGCCGGTGATCCGCCGCGACCTGCACGCGTCGCTGTCGCAGCTCGAGTGGACGGTCAACGCCTACACGCTGACGTTCGCGGTGCTGCTGCTGACGGGCGCCGCGCTCGGCGACCGGCTCGGCCGCCGGCGGATGTTCTCGATCGGGCTCGTGATCTTCACGCTCGCCTCCGCCGCCGCCGCGCTCTCGACGTCGGCGACGATGCTCGACGTCGCGCGCGCGGTCCAGGGGCTGGGCGGCGCGATCGTGCTGCCGCTGACGCTGACGATCCTGTCCGCCGGCGTCCCGAAGGAGCGGCGCGGCCTCGCGCTCGGTCTCTGGGGCGGGATCAGCGGGCTCGCCGTCGCGTTCGGGCCGCTGGTCGGCGGCGCGGTCGTGTCGGGCATCTCCTGGCACTGGATCTTCTGGCTGAACGTCCCGATCGGGATCGTGCTGGCGCCGCTCGCGCTCGTCCGGCTCGACGAGTCGCACGGCCCGGCGTCGAAGCTCGACCTGCCCGGGCTCGCGCTCGTCAGTGCCGGCCTGTTCGGGATCGTCTGGGGCCTCGTGCGCGGCAACTCGGTCGGCTGGAGCTCGACCGAGATCGTCGGCGCACTGTCGGCCGGCGTGATCGTCACCGCGCTGTTCGTCGTCTGGGAGTTCCGTGCGAGCGAGCCGATGCTTCCGATGAAGTTCTTCCGGAACCGGACGTTCGCGCTCGCGAACGTCGCGAGCCTCCTGATGTTCTTCGGGATGTTCGGCGCGATCTTCCTGCTCGCGCAGTTCTTCCAGACGGTGCAGGGCTACTCGCCGCTGCAGTCCGGCCTGCGGATCCTCCCGTGGACGGCGATGCCGATCCTCGTCTCGCCGATCGCGGGTGCGCTCTCCGACCGGGTGGGCGGGCACCGGCTGATGGGGCTCGGGCTGCTGCTGCAGGCGACGGGCCTCGCCTGGATCGCGGCGGTGTCGTCGCCGTCCGCGCCGTACATCGACCTGGTCGCCCCGTTCACCCTCTCCGGGATCGGGATGGCGCTCTTCTTCGCCCCGGTCGCGAACGTCGTGCTCTCGTCGGTGCGGCCGGAGCAGGAGGGGCAGGCGTCGGGCGCCAACAACGCGATCCGCGAGCTCGGCGGCGTGTTCGGGGTCGCCGTGCTCGCGTCGCTCTTCGCCCACTACGGCGGCTACCGGACCGGCGAGACCTTCGTCCACGGGATGAGCGTCGCCGTCTACGTCGGGGCCGCCGTCGTCGCCGTCGGGGCGTTCGCCGCGCTCGCGATCAGGCGCACGCGCCCGGATGCCGCGGTCGCGGCCCCCGAGCCGGCGCTCGAGGGCGCGCGCTAGGGATCCAGTCGCACGCGGGTCGCGGCCGCCGCCACGGCGGCCGCGACGACCGCGAGCACGGCGAACGCGCCGCGCAGACTCGTCGCCTGCGCGAGCCCGCCGAGGAGCGGCGGCCCGACGAAGAAGCCGAGGTAGGCGAGCGTCGTCACGATCGCGACCGCCCCCGCGGCGTCCTCGCGGCGCCGCCCGGCGGCGCCGAAGATCACCGGCGCGTTCAGCGAGATCCCGAGACCGCCCAGGGCGAAGCCGGCGAGGGCGACGGGCGACGACGGCGCCGACGCGACGACGGCACAGCCGCACGCCGCAGCGAGCGCGCCGCCCGCGAGCAGGGTGCGATCGGACAGCCGGCCCGCAGCCTGCCCGAGGAAGCGGCCGGCCGCCATCGACGCGCCGAAGACCCCGGGGCCGAGCCCGCTGACCGCCGGCTCGGCGTCGAGCTGCCGCTCGAGGAAGATCGCGCTCCAGTTCTCGATCGCCCCTTCGACGACGAAGGCCGCCGCCCCGAGCGCACCGATCACCAGGAGCGCGCGGCTGAGCGACGACAGGCGGCCGCCGCCCGGAGCCTGTAAGAGGCTGGTGCTTGCCCGCGCCCGTCCCAGCACGAGCGCGGTCGCGGCGATCAGCACCGCCACCGCCAGGAGAATCGGCTCGCGGCTCGCTCCCGCGCCGCGCGCGAGGCCGGCGGCGACCGCGCCCACGAGCACGCCGGTCGAGTAGAGGCCGTGCGCGAGCGGCATCAGCCGTCGGCCCGACGTGCGCTCGATCGCCGCCGCCTGGGCGTTGATGCCGACGTCGAGCACGCCGGAGGCTGCGCCCGTGAGGACGAGTGCCCCGGCGAGGACCGGCAGCGACGACGCGAGCCCGGGCAGCGCCGTCACGGCTGCGAACGCCGCGCACGCCCACGCGACGGCGCGCTCGCCGAACCGCGCGACGGCCGGGCCGGCGATGAAGAGCATCGCGGGGAGCGACCCGATCGCGGTGAAGAAGAGAGCGATCCCGAGCGTCCCCTTCGAGGCGCCGACGCCCCGCTGGACGTCGGGGAGGACGGCCGCCCACGCACCCCAGAAGAGACCGAGGGCGACGAAGCCGGCGAGCGTCGCCGCCCGCCCCGGGCTCACCACGCGGGATCCGGTTCCCAGTGCGCCCAGTCGTCCGGCCACCAGCGCCGGCCGGCGTCGAGCTCGGCGGCGATCCGGGCGCCCTCGGCGCGGATCTCGTCGGCCTGCGCGGCCGTGAAGCGGCCCTCGCGGACGCGTTGCTCCAGGAGCTCCTCGTCCTTCCACTCCCACGGGCCGTCGAGCGGCACCCAGATGTCGAGCTCGAGGTCCTGCGTGTCGTAGCCCTCGGCGCTTCGCCGGAACGGCTCCTGCAGGTTCACGTACCAGCCGTGCGAAGGCGCGCTCCGGGCCGTGCCAGAAGAGCCAGATCGCGTAGGCCTCGCCGGGCCGCTGCAGCATCAGCAGCCCGTTGCCCTGCCACCGCTCGCGTCCGTGCCACGGATGCCGGCCGTCGTGCGAGGGCCAATCGCCCTCCGGGAACTCGAACGGCGTGCCGTACGCGATGTACGTCGCGAGCAGCTCGGGCTCGTCGCGCACGACCACGACCGGGATGCGCAGCCAGGCGCGCCCGTCGTTCAGCACCTCCTGCCTGACGACCACCTGGCCGGCGCTGCCAGCGCTTGTGGTTCGCTTCCTCCGCCATGACCGAGCATCCTGACGTCTCCGTCGTCGTCACCGTCCTCAACGAGGAGGGCGCGGTCGACGAGCTCTACCGCCGGACCGCCGCCGCGCTCGACGGGCCGCGCGTGGGAGGCGATCGTCGTCGACGACGGCTCGACCGACGGGACGTTCGCGCGGCTGCGCGAGGCTGCACGAGCGCGACCCGCGCGTCCGGGTCGTCCGCTTCAAGCGGAACTTCGGCCAGCACCCGGCGATGCACGCCGGGCTCGCGCGTGCGCGCGGCGACCTGATCGTGACGATGGACGGCGACCTGCAGAACGAGCCCGAGGACATCCCGAAGCTGCTCGCGGCGCTCGACCGCGCGGACGTCGCCTCCGGCCGCCGCGTCGCCCGCCGCGACTCGCCGGGCCGCACGCTGCCGTGTCGCGTGATCAACGGCGCTCCTGCGCCGCTTCACCGGCGTGCCGCATCTCCGACTTCGGCTGCGCGTTCAACGGCTACCGGCGCGACGCGATCGAGCCGCTGCTCGGCGCGATCGGGCGGCAGAAGTTCACGAAGGCGCTCGTGCTGTCGAGCGGCGCGTCGGTCGAGGAGGTCGACGTCTCGCACGCCGCCGCGCGCACGGGGCTCGCGCTACTCGCCGTTCCGGCTCGTCCGGCTCGCGCTGCACGTCGTCGCCGGCTTCTGGCCGCAGCCGGTGCAGTGGATCGGCGTCACGCTCGGGCTCGTCTGCTCGCTCGCGGCGGCCGTGCTCGGCGTCGTACGGCGTCGTCTACTGGATCGTCAACGCGAACTTCCCCGGGCCGCTGTTCGCCGGTGCCGGCATCGTGCTCGTGCTCGGTGTGCAAGGCTTCGTGCTCGCGCTGATCGGCGAGTACCTCGGCCGGATCCAGCGTGACGTGGAAGGCAGGCCGCTGTACACGATCGAGGAGGAGCTGTAGCTGTGTCGGAGGAGCTGGAACGGTGAGCAAGCGCGTGCTGGTGACGGGCGGGGCCGGGTTCATCTCGTCGAACTTGATCCGCCACCTGCTCGAGGCGACGCCGTACGAGGTCGTGTCGCTCGACGCGCTGACCTACGCGGGCAACCTCGAGAACCTCGCCGACGTGATGAGCCATCCGCGGCTCTCGTTCGTGCACGGCGACATCCGCGACGCGGCGCTCGTGCGCGAGCTCGTCGAGGGCGTCGACGTGATCGTCAACGCCGCTGCCGAGTCGCACGTCGAGAAGTCGATCGCGGACGGCGCCTCCGAGTTCGTGACCACGAACGTCGAGGGCACGCAGATCCTGCTCGACGCGATCCGCGAGACGCCGGTCGAGCGCTTCATCCTCGATCTCGTCGTCCGAGGTGTACGGCACCGCCGAGTACGCGCCGATGGACGAGGAGCACCCGCTGAACCCGCGCTCGCCGTACGCGGCGACGAAGGCGGGCGCCGACCGGCTCGCGTACTCGTACTTGACGACCTACGGGCTCCCGATCGTGATCGTCCGGCCGTTCAACAACTACGGCCCGCGCCAGCACCCCGAGAAGGTCGTGCCGCGCTTCATCACCCAGGCGCTCGACGACGAGCCGCTCACGATCCACGGCGACGGGCACGCGTCGCGCGACTGGCTCTACGTCGGCGACGACGCCGAGGCGATCGAGCGCGCGATCGCGGCGCCGATCGACGACGATCGCCGGCGAGGTGATCAACGTCGCGACGGGAATCGACATCTCCGTCGCCGAGATCGCCGACCTCGTGCTCGACGTGCTCGGCAAGCCGCGGTCGCTGACGCTGCAACGTCGTCGAGCGGCCGGGCCAGGTCGACCGTCACATCGGCTCGACCGACAAGGCGGAACGGCTGCTCGGCTGGCGTGCGCGCACGTCGTTCGCCGAGGGGCTGGAGCGGACCGTCGCGTGGTATCGCGAGAATGAGGCGTGGTGGAGAGCGATCCTCGCTCGCGAAGCCCGCGCCTACTCGTCCTAGGCGCCGGGCCGGCTCAGCTCGGGCTGCTCGAGGCTGCGCGTGCGCGCGGGCTCTGGATGGCGGTCGTCGACCGCGACCCGTCGGCGCCCGGCTTCCGCTTCGCCGACCGCCGCTGCATCCTCTCGACCGAGGACGAGCCGGCGATCGACCGCCTCGCCGGCGCGCTCGGCATCGACGGGATGATCGCGCCGGGCACCGACTGGCCGGTCGGCGTCGCCGCGCGCATCGCCGAGCGCGCTCGGGCTGCCGCATCCGCTCGCGCCGCAGACCGCGGTGCTCGCCACCAACAAGCTGCGCCAGCGCGAGCGGCTCGACGAGGCGGGTGTGCCGCAGCCGCGCTGGTGGGTCGTCGGCGCCGGCGACGCGACGCCCGAGGTCGAGCTTCCGTGCGTCGTCAAGGCGCCCGACCGGCAGGGCCAGAAGGGCTTGTCGCTCGTGCGCGAGCGCGGAAGAGCTGGACGACGCGATCGACGCTGCGCGCGTCGGAGTCGCGCGGCGGCGCTCGCGCTCGTCGAGGAGCTCGTCGCCGGGCCCGAGGTGACCGTCATCGGATTCTCGGTCGGCGGCGTCGTTCACCCGCTGGCGGTCACCGACCGGCTCGTCGCCGAGCCGCCGGCGTTCGGCGTCGCGCTCGCGCACGTCTGGCCGAGCGAGGCCGGCCGGCAGGCGGCCGAGGTCGCCGCGGCAGGCGGTCGCGGCGCTCGGCATCACCGAGGGCCCGTCGTACACGCAGCTGCGCGTCGGCCGCGGGCGGCCCGCGGGTGATCGAGGTCGCGGCGCGGCTGGGCGGCGGGCACGACGCCGAGCTCGTCGAGGCCGCGATCGGCGTCGCGCTCAACGACCTCGCGATCGACGCCGCGCTCGGGCGAGCCGCGGCGGTCGAGCCGCCCGAGCCGGCTGGTCGGCGGCGCCGTCACGCGCTTCCTGGTCGCCCCGCCCGGGGTGCTCGCGGTCGGTCGAGGTGCCCGAGGAGCTCGAGGGCGTCGGCGCGTGCGGATCTACCGGGAGCCGGGCTTCGACGTCGCCGCCGCTCCGGCGCGGAACCGACCGCGCCGGAGCGGTGCTGGTCGTCGGTGACAGCCGCGAGGAGGCGCTCGCGCGGGCGGAGCGCGGCGGCCAGGCGATCCGCTTCCGGGTCGACACCGCGCGTGCGCGTAGCTCACCGGTTGGAGCGCGCGTTACCCTGCGCGCGTGGAAGTGACGCGCCGCGCGACGTTCCTCTCTTCCAGCCGCCCGCCGTCGGCGAGGAGGAGGTCGCCGCCGTCGCCGAGACGATCCGCTCCGGCTGGCTGACCACCGGGCCGCGCGACGGCGGAGCTCGAGGCGCGCATGCGCGAGTACCTCGAGGTGGAGCACGTGCTCGCGGTCTCGTCCTGCACCGCGGCGCTGCACCTGTCGCTGGTCGCGCTCGGCGTCGGTCCGGGCGACGAGGTGATCACGACGCTCGCTCACCTGGCCGGCGACCGCCAACGTGATCGTCCACTGCGGCGCGACCCCGGTCTTCGCCGACGTCCGCGACGACACGCTGAACATCGATCCCGCACCGCGTGCGCGAGCTGGTCGGCGAGCGGACGAAGGCGATCCTGCCCGTCGACCTCTACGGCCAGCCGGCCGACCTCGACCCGCTGCTCGCGCTCGGCCTGCCCGTCGTCGAGGACGCCGCGCACGCCGCCGAGTCGCGCTACCGCGGCCGCAAGGTCGGTTCGATCGCCGACGTCACGTGCTTCTCGCTCTACGCGACGAAGAACATCGCCGCGGGCGAGGGCGGGCTGATCTCGACGATCGCGCGACGATCTCGCCGAAGCGCTCGACGACCTGCGCGTGATGCGGCGCGGCCACGGCTCGCTCTACGACATCGCCGTACCGGGCTACAAGGCGAACCTCTCCGACGTCCTCGCGTCGATCGCGCTCGTCCAGCTCGACAAGGTCGAGCGGCACGCCGAGATCCGGGCGAGACACGTCGCGCTCTACGACGAGGGCATCGCCGGGCTCGACGGGATCGACCGCGGTCGCGCGCGACGCGCGCGACGTGCACGCGAACCACCTGTTCGTCGTCCGGATCGACGCGGAGCCGCCGGCGCGACGCGCGACGAGTACCAGCGGGCGCTCGCCGACGAGAACATCGGCACCTCGATCCACTTCCTGCCGGTGCACCAGCTCAGCGCGTATCGCGACCGCACGGCGCCGACGCAGCCGCCGCTGCCGGTGACGCGAGCGCGCCGGGTCGCGAGGTGCTCTCGCTCCCGCTCTCGCCGGCGCACTCGGACGACGACGTGCGCGACGCCGTCGCGGCGCTGCGGCGCGTGCACGAGCGTTTCGCCGGATGAGCCGCCGCCTTCGCGTCGCGGCGACGCTCGTCGTCTCGGCCCTGGCGATCGGCTACATCCTCCTCAAGATCGACGTCGGCAAGACGGCGCACATCATCGGGACCGCGAAGGTCGGTTGGGTCGCGCTCTCGGCGTTCCTGATCGTCGTCACGGTCCTGCCGATGGCCTGGCGCTGGCAGCGCCTGCTCGAGGCGCGCGGCATCCAGGAGGAGCTCGGCTGGCTGACGCGCGCGTACTTCGTCTCGTACGCCGTCGGCCAGGTGCTGCCGACGTCGGTCGGCGGCGACGCGTCGCGGATCTACGAGACGTCGCGCCGGCATCCCGGCCAGATCACGCCGATCACGGGGTCGGTGCTGCTCGAGCGGGCGCTCGGCGGAGCGGTGACGCTGCTGCTCGCGGGCTGCGGCTTCCTGCTCGCGATCGGGCGCTACGCGATCGGCGCGTACCTCTGGATCGAGATGCTGTTCGTCGTCGGCACCGTCGCCGCGGGCATCGTCTTCTTCTCGCGCAGCGTCCGGCGGCGTCTCGTCTTCGCCGTGCCGCTCGCGCGCCGGCTGCGCGTCGAGCGCATCGCCCGCGCCGTCTACGACGGGATCCACGGCTACCGCGACCACCCCGGGACGCTCGCTCGTCGTCTGCCTGGCGACGCTCGTGGTGCAGATCGGCGCGGATCGTCGCGATCTACGCAGCGGGCCGGGCGGTCGGGATCGACCTCTCGCCGTTGCCGTACATCGTGCTCGGGCCGCTGCTCTTCCTCGTCATGCTCGTCCCGTTCACGATCAACGGCCTCGCGCGTGCGCGAGGCGTTCTTCGTCAGCTTCCTCGGCCGGCTCGGCGTCGACGCCGACGCGGCGTTCGCGCTGCGGCTTCCTCTTCTTCCTCCTGACGCTCGTGCTGTCGCTGCCGGGGCTCGTCGTGCTGCTCTGGGAGAACCTGCGCAGAGCGCCGGTGGTGCCCGATGGCACAGGCACCTGACGTCTCCGTCGTCGTCGTGACGTGGAACGCGCTGCCGTGGCTCGAGCAGTGCCTCGAGTCGGTTCGCGGGCGCGAGATCGATCGTCGTCGACCACGGCTCGACCGACGGCACGCTCGAGCTCGTCCGCGAGCGCTTTCCCGGACGTGCGCCTCGTCGAGCAGGAGAACCGCGGCATGGGCGGCGGCAACAACGCCGGCATGAGGCTCGCGGCGGGCCGCTACTTCTTCCTGCTCAACTCGGACGCCTGGGTCGTCGGCGACGGGCTCGACCGCCTCGTCGCGTTCGCCGACGCGCACCCCGAGGCGGCGGTCGTCGGGCCGCGCCTCCAGAACCCCGACGGGACGCTGCAGCGGTCGGTGCGCGCGCGAGCCGACCGTGTGGCGCCTCGCGACGGAGTACCTCGTCGTCCGCAAGCTCGCGCCGCGCTCGCAGCTGCTGAATCCCGCTGTACGTCGGCGGCTTCGAGCACGACGCGGTTCGCGAGGTCGACTGGGTGTCGGGCGCCGCGCTGCTCGTCCGGCGCGAGGCGGCCGACGAGGTCGGGCTCTTCGACGAGACGTTCTTCATGTTCAGCGAGGAGGTCGACTGGCTGACCCGCTTCCGCCGCGCCGGCTGGCGGGTGCTGTTCTATCCCGGCGCCGAGGTCGTGCACGTCGGCGGCGCGTCGCACGGCGGCCGGCTGTACGTCGAGAACCTGCGCGGCCACCTGCGCTTCCTCGCGAAGCATCGCGGCCGCAGCGAGGCCGAGCGCGCGCGCCGCGCTCCTGCTCTGGTCGCTGCGGCTTCGCGCGCTCGCGTCTTCGCGGCGAGCGGGCCGCGACGTACCGCGACGGCGCTCCGCTTCCTCTCGTCCGGCGACGTCGACGCGCTGCTCTCGTGATCGAGTACCTGAGGCTCGCGTTCGGCACGGTGGTCGTGCTCGCGCCGGGAGCGGCCGTGGCGCGCGCTCTCGGCCGGGGCACGGCCGCGACCCTGCTCGCCTGGGGGACGGCGTGCGTGTTCGTGGCGTGGGCCGTCGTCTTCGTCGTCCACTCGAACATCTCGCTCGCCGGGATCGTGCTCGCGCTGATCTTCGCCGCCGCGGTGCTCGCCCGCCGGCGACTCCCGCGGCAACCGCGGGACGAGCACGGCTCGTCGGTGCCGTGGGTCGTGGGGATCGTGCTCGGCTGGCTGCTGTGGCACGTGGCGGGGCCGGTCGCCGGCGACGGGCTGTTCCACGAGGCGCGCGTTCGCAAGCTCGTCGACCTCGGCGACCTCCACCTCCGCACGGTCGACGAGTTCAAGGACGGCGGACTGCACCCGGGCTACGCCTTCCCGCTCTGGCACGGGTTCGTCGCGCTCGTCTCGTGGGTCTCGGGGGTCGACCCGGCGGAAGTCATGCGGCACGAGCCCTCGCTGCTCGCGCCGCTCGCGTGCGCGCTCGCCTGGGAGGCCGGCGTCGCGGTCTTCGGCTCGCGGGCCGCCGGGGCCGCCGTGCTCTTCGCGACGCTCGCCTCGTTCTCGCTTCGGCGCCGGCCACGGCGGCGCGTTCGCCCAGCTCTCCCAGCCCGCGACGGCGGCACGGCAGCTGTTCGTCCCGGCGGCGATCGCGCTCTTCTTCGCCGCTCCCTCGTGGCGCGCCTGGACGGCGCTGGCGGCGATCTTCGGGGCGCTCGCGCTCGTCCACCCGACGTACGCACTCTTCGTGCTGATCCCGCTCGGCGCCTACGCCGTGCTCCGGCCGCGCGAGTGGCGCGACTGGTCGCCGCTGTTCGCGGCCGCCGTCGTACCGGTCGGCCTCGCGCTCCTCTGGCTGCGCCCGATCGTCGACGAGACCCGGTCGCACGATCCGTCTCCGGCGGAGCGCGCGCGTGCGATCGCCCAGTACGCCGACCAGCTCGTGGTGACGAACGACCGCCACTACCGGCTCGCGCCCGAGGTCTTCGGGCGCAGCGGCGCCGTCGCGGTCGCGGCGCTGTTTCTGCTGCCGCTGACCGCCCTCGCCTGGCGCCGGCGCTGGGCGCCGTTCGTGCTCGGCGGCGCGGTGGCGATGCTGCTCCTGCTCGAGGTGCCGTGGCTGTTCGTACATTTCTCCGACGCCGTCTCCCTCTCGCAGTCGCGTCGCGCGGCCGGCTTCGCGCCGCTGCCGTTCGCCCTCGCCGGCGCCCTCTTCCTGCTCGCCCGCTCGCTCGTCGTGCTCCCGGCGGCGCTCGTCTTCGGGGTCGTCTTGCAGCGGCTCTGGCCGGGCGACTTCGACTACGGGCTGCGGAACGGCGGCCCCGCGCTGGCGACGTGGATCGCGCTCGTCGGCGGCGGCGTCGCGCTGCTCGCGGTGCTGGTCCGCAGCCCACGCCCGCTTCGCGAGCGTCATCGCCTCGGCGCCGCCGCCGATGTTCTGCTTCGTCCTGCCGGTCGCGGTGCACGCCCTCTGGCACTGGAGCCCGCGGATCTCGCAGCGATCCGGAGGCGCTCTCGCCGCGGCTCGTCCACAACCTGCGGACGAAGGTCCCGAAGGGGGCGATCGTGCTGGCGCCGCTGCAGGTCAGCTACCGCGTCGTCGCCGCGGCGCCGGTGTACGTGGTCGGCCTGCCGGTCGTCCACGTCGCCGACACGAAGGCCAACGACCCGTACGGGCGGGCGCGGGCCGTTCGGCACTGGGTGAGCACGAAGGATCCGCAGGTTGCCCGGCGCTACGGCGCGACCTGGGCGATTCGCGCCGGCCGTCTCTATCGTCTCCCGCGGTGAAGGTCCTCCTCGTGACGATGTACTTCCCGCCCGCCGGCGGCGGCGGAGTGCAGCGTCCGCTGAAGTTCGCGACGCACCTTCCGGAGCTCGGCATCGAGACCCACGTGCTCGCTCCCGACGACCCGAAGTGGATCCACCGCGACGACGAGCTGCAGCCGCCGACGCTCGCCTGGGTGCATCGCGCGCGCTACCTCGGCCCGAAGGGCCGGAAGCCCGCCGAGGAGCTGCACGGGACGCGCGGCCTCGAGCGCGTGTCGCGGCAGGCGCGGCTCGCGGGCCGCAGGCTGCTGCTGCCCGACGAGAACGTCAGCTGGAACCTGACCGCGATCCCGGCCGCGGTCCGGATCGCGAAGCGCGAGGGGATCGACGTCGTGATCACCACGTCGCCACCGTCGTCGGTGCACCTCGTCGGTGCGGCCGTCAAGCGCGCCGTCGGCATTCCGTGGGTCGCCGATCTCCGCGACTCGATCGTCGCGCATCCTCACCGCCGCGCCGAGTCGCGGCTCGTGCGTGCCAAGGAGAGCGGCGAGCACGCCGTCGCGCGCCTGGTCGCGCGGTCGGCGGACGCGATCGTCTGCGTCTCCGACGCGATCGCGGAGGAGATGCGCGAGCGCTCGCCCGCCGGGACCGTCGCCGCGATCGCGAACGGCTCCGACTTCGACGACTTCGCGGGCCTCGAGCACCACGCGTCGGCGCGGTTCCGGATCACGCACACGGGCTCGTTCTTCGGCAAGCGCGATCCGCGGCCGTTTCTCACGGCGCTCGAGCGCTCGAAGCTCGACCTCGTCGCGCGGTTCCTCGGCGACTTCCGCTCTGCCGACCGCGAGTGGGCCGAGTCGCTCGGCCTCGGCGACCGGCTCGAGCTGATCCCCTACGCGCCGCGCCGGCGCTCGCTCGAGCTGCAGCGCGACTCGGAGGCGCTGCTCCTGCTGATCCCGGAGGCCGGCGGACGCGGCAAGGGCGTCCTCAGCGGCAAGGTGTTCGAGTACCTCGCGGCCGAGCGTCCGATCCTCGCGCTCGTTCCGCCCGACGGAGCCGCCGCGGCGCTCATCCGGGAGGCGAACGCAGGCGTCGTGGTCGCCCCCGACGACGTCGACGGGATCGGCGCGGCGCTCGCCGACCTGCACGCGCGCTGGCAGGCGGGCACGCTCGACGCAGCTCCGCTCTCCGCGCAGTGGCGGCACAAGGTCTCGCGGCGGACGCGTGTCGAGGACCTCGTGCGCGTCCTCGAGCAGGTGACCGCGTGAGGCGTGTCACCAGCTTCCTCTTCCTCGCGAGCGTCTTCTGCGTCACCTTCGAGAAGGTGCACTGGACGTTCGCGGGGACGGTCTCGCTCGCCGACATCCTCGCGATCCTGTTCCTCGTCGCGTTCACGCTCGGCACGCGCCGCTTTCGCGTGCCGCGCACGACGGCGGTGCTGCTCGGCTTCTTCGCGGCGTTCGTCCTCGTCTACCTCGCCGGCTACTTCGACCTGTCGGACTCAGACGCGCTCGGGCAGTGGACGAAGGGCCTGACGAAGTGGCTGATCCACTTCCTCTTCCTCGCGGCTGCGGTCGTCTGGCTGTCGCGGCGCGGGCAGCGCTACTTCTGGCGGACGCTCGGCTGGTTCACGGGCGGCCTCGTCGTGAACGCGCTGTACGGGGTCTTCCAGCTCCTGGACGCGCGGCGCGGCGGCAACCTCGACGCGTCGATCCTCTCGCCGATCACCGGCGGGGCGAGCCAGATCAACATCTACGGCGCGATCAACGGCGCGAACGTCTACCGGCCGAACGCGCTGACCGGCGACCCGAACCACCTCGGGATCATGCTGATCGTCCCGCTGCTCGTGCTCACGCCGCTCTACCTGAGGCTCGAGAAGGGCCACGGCGCGCGGCGCTGGCTGATGCTCGCGATCGGCTTCCTGCTCGTCGTCGAGGCGACGACGCTCTCGCGCAGCGGCATCCTCGGGCTCGGCGTCGGGACGCTCGTCCTGCTCGTCCCGTACCGGCGCTACCTCCGCACGCCGCAGCTGCTCGTCCCGATCAGTGCGGCCGTCGCCGTCCTGCTGGCGATCGTGCTCTCGGACCGAAGCTTCTTCACGACCGTGCTCAAGTCGCGCGTCCAGACGAGTGGCGGCTCGGAGAACGCGCACTTCCAGGTGTACTCGCTTCATCCCGCACGTCCTGCACGTCGATCCGTTGTTCGGGCTCGGCCTGAACACGTTCTCCGTCTACTACGAGTTCGTCACCGGCAAGACGAACTGGGGGCCGCACTCCTACTACGTGGCGCTGATCGTCGAGACCGGGCTCGCCGGCACGCTCCTGTTCGCCGCATTCCTCTTCTGGGTGTTCAGACGCCTGCGCGCCGCGCGTGCGCTCGGCCGTGCGCTGGCGGCCGCCCGCGACCCGCTCGCCGCGCGCGTCCGTCCGCTCGCGTGGGGGTGCACCGCGGCGCTCGTCGGGACGCTCGCCTCGAACGCGTTCTACCTGACGATGCAGTTCTATTACTTCTACGCGTTCACGGCGCTTGCGCTGTCGATTCCGGTCGTCTTCGCGCGGAGCGAATGAAGGTCGTCGTCCTCACGACGTCGTACCCGCGCGACGAGAGCGACGTCGCCGGCACGTTCGTCGAGAGCGCCGTGCGCGGCGTGCGGGAGCTCGGGGTCGAGGTCGACGTCGTCTCGCCCGAGCGGTTCGCGCACTTCGGAATCGCCTACGGCGGCGGCATCGCCCAGAACCTGCGCGCCGCGCCGTGGCGGCTTGCGCTGCTTGCCGGCCTTCATGGCGGGCTACGCGCGGGCCGCGCGCGCGGCCGCGCGCGACGCCGACCTGGTGCACGCGCACTGGATCCCGTCGGCCGTCGCGGCACGCGCCACCGGCAAGCCGTACGTGCTCCAGGTCTGGGGCACCGACGTCGAGCTCGCACGCCGTGCGCCCGCCCTCGCCCGGCCGCTCGTCCGCCGCGCGCGCGCCGTGATCGCGGCGTCGACCTATCTCGCCGACGAGGCCCGCAGGCTCGGCGCACAGGAGGTGTACGTGATTCCACCCGGCGTCGAGATCCCCGACCACGTCGGCGAGCCTGCCGATCCCCCGCACGTGCTCTTCGTCGGCCGGCTGAGCGAGGAGAAGGGGATCCTCGAGTTCCTCGAGGCGACCGAGGGCCTGCCGCGGGTGATCGTCGGCGACGGGCCGCTTCGGCAGCGGGTGCCGGAGGCGGTCGGGTTCGTGCCGCCGGCCGCGCTGGGCGCCTACTACGAGCGGGCGGCGGTCGTGTGCGTCCCGTCGCGGCGCGAGGGCTACGGCATGACCGCGCGCGAGGCGATGGCATACGGGCGGCCGGTCGTCGCGACGCGCGTCGGCGGGCTCGTCGACCTCGCGGCGGCGGCCGCCTCGTCGCGGCGCCGGCGCGGGCTTCGCGGCGCACTCGAGCGCCTTCTCGGCGACGGCGATCGCCCGCCGAACGCGGCCGGCGCAGCGGGCCTGGGTCACGCCGTCGCGCGTTTCGCTCAGGAGCGTGGCAGGCAGCTGCCGCCGGCGCTCTACGGAATGACATCGCGCCTGGTGTAGGCGCGCCGCGCCCCAGCGTCGCGGGGCCGGAACGGAGCTATCGTTCTCGACGCGATGCTATCCTCAGGCGTCAGACGTTCAGGTCGAGCCGCCGCGGTCACGCAAGCGGGGCGCGTTGCCCGTCGAACCATATCCGCCGTCGATCGTCATCGAGCCGCAACAGCGGTGGTCGCTCGGGCTCGCGATCGCTCTGGTCGCATCGCGAGCTCACGTACTACCTCGATGTGGCGCGACATCAAGCTGCGGTACAAGCAGACGTTCTTCGGAGCCGGGCTGGGCTCTGATCCAGCCGATCTTGCTGATGGGCGTCTTCGGTCTCTTCTTCGGGCGGCTGGCAGGGCTGCCGTCGCGACGGACTGCCCGTACTCGATCTTCGTCCTCGCCGCGCTCGTGCCGTGGACGTTCTTCTCGAGCGCGCTCGCCGCCTCGGCGCGACAGCGTCGTCGGCTCGAGCCAGTCGTCTCGAAGGTGTACTTCCCGCGGCTGATCATTCCGGTCGCCGCGGCGGCGGCGTTCCTCGTCGATCTTGAGCTCGCGTTCGCGTTTCTCGTTGTCGTCGAGCCGTTCTGGGGCATCTACCCGACCTGGCGGTTCATCTTCATCCCGCCGCTGGCTGTCTTCGCGCTCTTGACCGCCCTCTGCATCGGCGTCTGGCTTGCGGCCCTGAACGTCCGCTATCGCGACATCATCTACACGGTCCCGTTCCTGATCCAGCGCTGATGTTCGCGTCCCCGATTGGCTACCCGAGCACCTTGATCCCAGCCTACCTGCGACCGCTTTACGGGCTCAACCCTCTCGCGGGGCTGATCGAAGGTTTCCGCTGGGCAGCGGCTAACTCGACCACGCGCCCGTGGTCGGAGGTTGCCGTCTCGTTCGGAGTGACGGTCGTACTGCTCGTTGTCGGCTCTGATCTATTTCGCGCGAAGCGAGAGCTCGTTCGCGGACATCATCTGATGGCGACGATCGTCACGGTCGAGAACCTCGGCAAGCGGTACCGGTTGGGCGAGAACACAGCCGGCTACGGCAGGCTGACGGAATCGCTGTCGAACGTCGCTCGGCGGCGGCGGGGCGCCCAGGTCGGCGAATCACCGCGAACTCTGGGCGCTGCGAGGACGCTTCGTTCGAGATCGAGCGAGGGCAGGTGGTCGGTCTGATCGGGCGCAACGGCGCCGGCAAGTCGACGCTCGCTGAAGCTGCTGGCGCGCGTCACCGCACCGACCGAGGGCCGCGCCGAGATCCACGGTCGCGTCGGGTCGCTGCTCGAGGTCGGCACGGGCTTCCACCAGGAGCTGACCGGTCGCGAGAACGTCTACCTGAGCGGAGCGATCTTGGGCATGCGGCGTGCGAGATCCGCAGCGCAGTTCGATCGACATCGTCGCGTTCGCGGAGGTCGAAGAGCTTCATCGACACGCCGGTGAAGCGCTACTCGAGCGGCATGGCCCTCCGCCTGGGGTTCGCCGTCGCCGCCTTTCTCGAGCCCGAGGTCCTGCTCGTCGACGAGGTACTCGCCGTCGGAGACCTCGAGTTCCGCAAGAAGTGCCTCGGCCGGATCGGGGACGTGAGCAGAGAGGACGGCCGCACGGTCCTCTTTGTGAGCCACGATCTCAACTCCATCCTTTCGACGTGCCCGAGGGCGATGCTGATCGATCACGGTGTGATCATCTCCGACGGCCCGTCGGGGTCCGTCGTCAGGGAGTACGAGGAACGTCAGGTGTCCGCGGTTGCAATCGACGGCGAGTTCGTTCGTTCGGTGCCGAGCCCTCGTTATCCCACACCGGTGTTCACACGCGTTCGAATCGTCGCCGGCGATGGAGACGGACGCGCATCTCACGGTGATGCCGTGGCACTGGAGATCGAGACTGATCCCGCTGTGGACATCGGAACGTTCAGCATCGAGGTCAGGATCAGCGATCGTCGCCAGCGGCCGTTGATCTTCCTTTCGTCGGCAGCCATGCAAGGCGCGTACTTCAGAGCTGGAGACGTCGCCACTTGCACGATCCCGTTCATGCCGCTCGCACCCGGCCGCTATTTCGTCGAGTTATGGGCAACTCTCGGCGGCGTTCAGACCCTGGACGAATGGGGGGGAGAGATCGCGTTCGACATCGAGCGCTTCGATCCGTTCGGAATCGCGTCGACCTGGGCCGCGACTGATGAGACGGGGAGCTTCGTTCCGAAGCATGAGTGGACGCACCGGCGTGCGCCGGCGGCGATGGCCGCCCGTGAGTGACAAGCGACTGGTTCTGTTCAGCTCTCTCGCGTTCTTCCCGACCCACTGGGAGACGTTCCGACTGCTCTGCCGTGACTACCAGGCTGAAGGCACCGCTTTCGTCGCGGCCGATGCTTCCGATCTGCCCGACGTTCACCGTCAGGCTGGCTGGGGTCAGGGCGACCGAGCAACGGATGGGATCTCGATTCGCCCGCTCCCGACAGGATCTCGGACTCAACGCATTCGAACCTTGCGACGTGAGTTGACCGTGCTGGGTCCTGACGCCATATGGCTGCAGCAGGAGCCGACGGACAGGCTGGCGCTCGAGTTGCTCGCCGCCGTTCCGAGATCGTCCGGCACGCGGGTTGTCTGCGCCGTGTGCGAGAACCAGTTCGGCCGAACGAACGCAGTCGTGAAGCTCGCCGGGCGGATTCTTTGGCCACGGATCGATGCGCTTGCCGCCGTCGCGACGGCATCGCTAGACGGAATCTGGGGGGTCGGCATGCCTGTGTCGATCCCGTCTGCAGTTCTGGTGGCCGGTGTGCTGCCGCCTCCGAGTCACGTGGAGCCCGCGGCGCTGCCCTTCGCAGTCGAAGAGGGGGACTTCGTAGTCGGCTTCGCGGGGCGCATCGTTGCTGAGAAGGGTTGGCGTGACATCGCCGCAGCTGTCGCGGGACTTCCGGAGTCGTTCAAGTTCGTACTTGCCGGAAGTGACCACGATCGAGTCGCTCTGGCGGAGATGCTGAACGAGCCGCGTCTACGGGGCCGTGTCGCGTATCTCGGGCTGCTGGAGCGCGACCAGTTGTGGCGGTTCTACGCAGCGCTGAACTGCCTCGTGCTCCCGTCTCACACGACTCCGACGTGGAAGGAACAGTTCGGCGGTGTTCTCGCAGACGCGATGGCGGTCGGCCTCCCCGTCGTCGGCTCCTCGAGCGGCGCGATTCCCGAGGTGGTCGGATCGGCAGGACTGGTCTTTCCAGAGGGCGACGTCGAAGCTCTTGCAGTCTGTCTCCGGCGCCTGGATGCCGAACCGCGCCTCGCGAAGGACCTGGGAATGCAGGGCCGGGTGCGGTTCGACCAGGAATTTGCGATCTCGGCGTACGCTCGAAAGCTTGCGGCCCTTCTCGGACTACCGTCGCGCGTCGGAGACGGTCAGACTGTCGGTGCGCCGAGCACGTGAGCGTCGTCGACCTCGGTGAACCGGTAGCCGAGTGAGGCGAGAATCGCTCTTGCCGCGATGGTCGGGGCACCGTGATCCTCCACGAGGATCCTGGGTTTGTCGCGAATGAGGACCCCGCGCATGCCCTCGACGGCGAGGTCGTCGGCGCCTTCGACGTCGAGCTTCACGAAGTCCACGCGTCTGTCGGCGAAGTAGCGCTCGAGCGCAATCGATTCGACCGCGGACGAGAGCGACGACGTGGGATCGAGCCGATGCTCGAATGAAGAGAGGCCGGTTCCGAGTGCCGCTGTGCCGTCCGCCGACGAGACGAAAGCCTGGACGACGGTTGCGTTCTGCACGGCATTGAGGGCGATGTTCGCGCGCAGGCGATCGCAGTTGACGGGGCTGGGTTCGAACGCGAACACCCAGCCCCTATCGCCGACCTCCCGGGCCATCAGCAAGGTCATGTAGCCGATGTGAGCTCCTGCATCGACGCAAGTCATTCCCGGCGTCACGGCAGAGCGAATTGCTTCGACGACGGCCGGCTCGTACGGGGCAGTGACGTACTGGCGTTCCGATGGATCGACGATGCGCAGGCGCATTCCCTCGAGCGGCCCACTCAGGTTCCAGACGTACGTTGGATCGCGCAGCGGATCGAGTCGACGGAGCGCTGGCCCCACGAACGGAGTTGCAGTCACGAGTTGTCGCAGAGGGCGCGGCACGACCGTCCTCGCGTGGTGGATGAGGGCCTTGATCACCGTGTTCTTCAAGTCTATGAAAGTGCCCCGGCACGGTCTGGGGTCGCTCGACCCGGGCTACACTCGCCAAGAGTGCGGATCTTCTTTGCGTCCTCGGCAACGGCCCATCAAGCCGCGCTTCCGGACTCGAAACTCTGGCATGCAAATCTCCTCGAGTCGCTGGTGTCGATGGGGCACGACGTCGTCGTGTTCGACTTCGATTTCGGCCCGTTTCTCGAGCATGTGGATCCCGAGATCCCTGACCATCGACGGTTCATCGAGGCGAACCGCCCACGGCTGAGCGAGGCGCTCCTTCGGCAGTTCCGAGAGGCGCGGTCGACGAGCCCGGTCGACCTCTTCTTCAGCTACTTCTACTCGGCGAATGTCGAGCCGGCCGCGATCCGCGAGATCGGCGCAACAGGCGTTCCGACGGTCAATTGGTTCTGCAATGCCTCGTACCAGTTCAGGCTTGTGAGTGAAATCGCGCCCGCGTTCGACTGGTGTCTCGTGCCAGAGCGCTTTCGACTCGACGACTACAGGAGGGTCGGAGCAACCCCGCTCTACTGCCAGGAAGCTGCGAATCCGAACGTCTACCGGCCGTACGACCTGCAACGGGACTTCGACGTCACGTTCGTGGGTCAGCGGTATGGTGACCGCCCTGCGTTCCTCACCGCGCTGGTTGCATCGGGCGTTGACGTACGCGCCTGGGGGCCTCACTGGACCACGCCACCCGTCCGTCCCTCAGGCTGGCGGGCGGCAGCCGCAGCTGCCAAGCGTCTCGCGCTCGGCCGGCCCAAGCAGCCTGCCCCGGACTTTCCGCTCGACCGCTCCGGCCCACCTTTGTCGGACGTCGAATACATCCAGATGTACAGCCGGAGCAAGGTCAGCCTCGGATTCACAAAGGTCGCGGATGGGGTTCCGGGAGCAACCTCGATCAAGCAGGTCAGGCTGCGAGACTTCGAGGCCCCGATGAGCGGGGCCTTCTACCTCGTCGAACGATACGAAGAGCTCGAGGACTTCTTCGAACCGGATAAGGAGATCGTTGTGTTCAACGACGAGGACGAGCTCGTCGACAAGGCGAAGTTCTACCTTCGCCATCCTTCCGAGCGGGAGCGCATCCGATCGGCCGGGATGGAGCGGGCTCGGCGAGATCACACGTGGCAGGCGAGGTTCCGCCAAGTCTTCGCCGAGATCGGTCTTCACTAGCGGTGCACCGGCCCGGTACGTAGCCAGGCAGGTTCTAGACCGATGAGTATGTCGCCCCGGGTCAGTGTTGTCATGGCGGTCTACAACGCCGAGCCGTTTCTGGCGGAGACGCTTGAGAGCGTCGTGTCCCAGTCGTTCAGCGACCTGGAGCTCGTCGTCGTCGACGATTGCTCGACCGACGGCTCCGCCGAGATCCTTCTGGGTGTCTGCGATCGGCGCGTGCAGGTCCTGAGGAATCCGCAGAATCTCGGTTTCGCTGCGTCGCTCAACCGTGGAATCGCTGCTGCACGAGGCGCGTACATCGCGCGCCTCGACGCGGACGACATCTGCGCGCACGATCGTCTCCGTCGACAGGTCGCGTACCTGGACGGCCACCACGATGTCACGATCGTGGGGACCGCAGCGCGCGTCGTCGGCGAGGGCGTCTCCGGTGAAGCCACCTGGAGGCTGCCGCAGAGTTCACTGGCCGTTCGGTTTGCAGCGTTGCTTCGCTCGCCGTTTCTTCATCCGACCGTCATGCTTCGGCGCGCAGCGTTCGACCCGCGGGAGCTGGTCTACGACGGCAGGTTCGCGCCGGCCGAGGACTACGAGCTCTGGTCGCGGGCCCTGCGATCCGTGGAAGGCGCAAACCTCCGCGAGCCGCTCGTGACGTATCGGCTCCACGGTGGGCAGATGACGAGCACTCGGCGCAGCGGCATGCTCGATGCCCATGACAGCATCGCCCTGAACGCGATTGCGCACGAGCTACCTCACCATCCGATCACCCCGGGCCAGATCACGAACGTCCGTCGCGCGTTTGCGGGAGGAGGAGACGGGCACTTCGACCGACTCGCAGCGGTGCGGTCGTACCTCGACCTCCTGGAGGCATTCTCCACCGCGCACGCCGGTCATCCGGATCTGAGCCGGGTGAGGCGCGATGCGGCCGCCGACGCTGCACGAGTCTTGCGAGGGGCGACTCGCGACCGGATGTTTCTCGCGCTCATACGCGAGATCGTCACCATCGAGCCGGCGCTTCCGCTCGTTGCGCTCAAGCGAGCCTCGGAACGGATATTGCGGCGATGAGTTCGAAGAGACCTGAGGCGGTTGCCCGGGGGAACGTGTCAGTTCTCCAGGCCAACACCTCCGACCGCGGTGGCGGCGCCGAAGCCGTAGCGCTCGACCTACACGAGGCGCTCATCGCGGGCGGCTTCGACTCGCGGTTGGCTGTTGGCTTTCGCCGGTCGTGCGTCCCCGGGGTCGTCGAATTTCCGCGCGGCGCCGGCCTTCGCTCCTCCGTCTACGACGGTGTCCTGGCGCGCGGATTGCCGCGTCTCGGCCGTGTTGCGCGGGCGCTCGACGATCCCCGTGTCCTTGCCGATCTTGCCCGCGGCCACGAGGACTTTCGGTTCCCGAGGTCGCACGCCTTGCTGGCGTTCGCGAAGTCTTCAAACGTCCTCCATCTCCACAATCTTCACGGCGCGTACTTCGACCTCCGCCTCCTGCCGAGTTTGTCGCGACTCAGGCCAGTCGTGCTCACGCTCCACGACGAGTGGACGTTTACGGGGCACTGCGCGTTGACGCTCGGGTGCGAGCGCTGGCGAGAGGCTTGTGGCTCGTGTCCGCATCTGGACGTCTACCCGCGGCTTCGCCGCGATGGAACGGCGTTCAACCTGAACCGGAAGCGTGAGCTCTGGTCGAACTCACACGTCGATGTCGTTGCGCCGACTCGCTGGCTGCTCGAGCGGGCGCAAGCCTCGATTCTGCAGCACGCCGCGACGAGTTGGAGCGTCGTCTCGAACGGCGTCGACCTCGAGACGTTCAAGCCCGGCGATCAGGCTTCGGCGCGCGCGGCCCTTCGGATCCCATCTGGCGCATTCGTCATCAGCTTCGCAGCCGCAGGCGCACGAATGAACGAATTCAAGGACTTCCCGACACTCGAGCGCGCACTCGTCTCCCTCGGCGCGTCGAACGGGCCCCCTCTCGTCGCCTTGACGATAGGGACGGCAGGTGAGACGAAGCGGTTCGGCCGGGTGGAGATACGCCAGATCGGGTTTCTCGAGCGCCCGGATCTGGCGCGACATTTCCGCGCCTCCGACCTCTACATCCATCCTGTTCGAGCCGAAGCGCAAGGCCTGAGTCTCATGGAAGCGCTCGCCACGGGTCTCCCCGCTATCGCATCGGACGTCGGCGGCGTTCCGGACGTCGTCCGCGACGCGCAGACAGGGATCCTCGTCCCGCCGGGTGACCCTCGCGCGCTTGGAGCCGCGATCCTCGAGCTGCTCGACGATCCGGAAAGGCGACGCACGATGTCTCGTGCTGCGGTCGGCGATGCCCGACTTCGCTTCGGGCACGCCGAGCACATGGATCGCTACCTCAGCGTCTATGCGTCGGCGATCGCGAGCCATCGGGAGCGGGCAACACACTCGAGCACCACGCCTCGGTGACGAAGAGCGTCACATCGCGTCGAGCAGTGCCCCAGCGACATGCTCGGGCGTGAACGGGGCCGCTTCCTCGCTCGCGATGAACGCCCTCGCGGCGCTCAGGTACGCGTCGTACGATTCCGTCGAAAGCCTCGTGAGGTGGTCGTACAGCTCCTCGTACGTCAGGAAGTCGCGCTTGTCGATGAAGCACTGCGGAGGAATGTGAGCTGTGACGTTTCCAGCTCCCAGATAGATCGGGACCGTCCCTGCCAGGAAGCAGTCGAAGATCTTCTCGGTGATGTAGCCGTCGATGTCGTACGCATTCTCGTAGCAGATGCTGAAGCGATAACGGCTGAGAACCTCGTACTTGTCCTCGACTGTGCCACGGTACGACGTGTACCGAAGTCCTGCGACTCCCCGATAGGCCGCGAAGCGGTTCAGCCGGTGATTCACGCGCTCGAGGAGCTGCGATCGATGAAGCCCGGGCCGGGCCCAGCCGGGCCCATAGAGGTCGAAGTCGTCGGGGTGATTTCGCTCGAACCACCTGATCGCACGGCGCCGCTCCGAGTAGAGCTCTTGCGGATGTGGCGACCCCTTTTCACCGGCGATGATCGTGCAGAAGCCGGTCTTGGGGCGGTCGCTGAACAGTGGCTTTCGCGCGAAGAGTGCGGGCGTGTTCAGCTTGACGTAACGCCGGTTGTCGACGAGAGGATCCGACCACGTGAAGATCTTCTCGAAGGCCTTATGCCTCGCGAGCAACCAGTTCGTGGGGAGGACGACCTCGCTCTCGGAGAGAATTAGCCAACGGCGGACCGGTTGACCCCACCTCACCGCGTCTCGGGTCAGATCGGGCGGGAGATCGAGGAGTAGTTCGATCTCCGGAGCTTCGCGGCGGCGTTCGAAGACGTCGCAGGTGTGACACTTCTTGCCCGCAGCACGAAGGCGACGGTGCAGGAGCGCCCACATCGTCAGGCTGTGATTCGCGTTCAACGGGCTCGCAAGGTCGAAGAGTTCGTCGTTCCCGAAGGTTGGGTCGACACAGATTGCGAGATCGGCGAACATCGAGTCAGCCCGAGGCGGCGAGCAGCGTCCAGTTCTCCCAGACGAAGGGGATCGCGTACGTCTGGCGGTGCGTTGTCGCGAGTCGTCCCTGCAGCCAGCGGCAGCGACGCTTCGCGTTGGGAACGATCCGGTGGAACTGAACCTGGAGATCCCGAACGCGCGTCACGAGCCCGGTGGTGATGAGCGCATCGAGGAGTTCGTACTCACCGCCCTCGATGTTGACCTTCATCAAGTCGACAGTACTGAGACCAAGTTCTTCCCACGTCTCCGCGAGAGCTCGAATCGGCAGCAGTTCCGATTCATCGTGGTTGCCCCGCCGAAAGGCCGAGGTGCTGTCACCACGGCCGAAGAGGCGCTCCACGCGAGAGTGTGCACCGAGGCCGAACGGGTGGACGGTGACGGAAGGATTGCCACGGAACCGGTCCTCGATCTGCTGGGCGAACGCCGGCCACGGTTCGAAGATCGCGACTCTGCAGCCGTATTTCCCGAAGATGTCACTGGCCCACTGCCCCTCGTAACCCCCAACGTCGAGGACGGTCGAGTCGGCGGTGAGGGGGTAGTCCAGGCGGAGTGTTGCGTCACCGTCGAGCGCAACCCAGGCGCGCACGTTCCTCTCATGGACGGTCGGGAGTGTGCGTCGGCGGAATGAGACGGCCCGGGAGCGCAGCGTGGACAGCAAGGGAGGCGATGGTACCGACTGACCGGACAGCCTCCCGGATAGAGTTTCGCGGGTGTCACCGTCGCGAGACCGCGGTTTCGCTGCGCCCACCGCAGCACGCAGTGGCCCCCGACGCGACGGGTCTTCCGTCCTTCTTCGGGGCGGGTAGGTGCAGCGCATCTGGAACGCCGCACGGCGAGCACGCGCCTCGCTGTTCCCTGACCCCAACGCACAACGCGACGTAGCTGTGCGCGTCGGCGCCTTGGAAACCGCCGTCGGTTACTTGCTCGACCCAGCGCCGTACACCGTTCCCGATGAAGACAGGATCCTCCACTTCAACGGACAGCGGGCGAGAGCCGATCTCTTCACAGCCGTGCTGCGCGCTCTCGATTGCGAGTCGATCGTCGAAACCGGGACGTACCTGGGCAATACGACCAAGTACATGGCCGACACGTCGCTGCCGGTCTATTCGTGCGAGTCGAGCCCGGTGTTCTTCGCCATCGCCAAGAAGGAGCTGGCACGGAAGCCGAACGTCGATCTCTTCCTGGGAGACTCACGCGCGTTCCTGGGCCATCTCATCGCTCGCGGCGTCCATGAGAGACGATCCTTTCTCTACCTCGATGCTCATTGGAACCAGGATCTGCCCCTCGTCGAAGAGCTGGAGATCATCGCCCGGAGCTGGAGCGAATTCGTCCTGATGATCGACGACTTCCAGGTTCCCCACGACGATGGCTACGGCTTCGACGACTATGGGCCTGGCAAGCGGTTCACGCTACGAGACTTCGGGACCCGCTTTCGAACGCAACGGCTTGGTGCCGTTCTTCCCACGAGCCGCGTCCGCTGACGAGACCGGCATATCTGCGTGGGTGCGTCGTTCTCGCGAAGAGCTGGACCTTGAGCGAGGCGCTCGGTCAGCTGGACGTCCTCGTGCCGTACGGCTCTGAGGCAAGCCAGCACCCTCGCGACTAGACCACGGGGCGCGGCCGGTCTGCGGCCGCTTCCGCGAGGACGTCGCGGATCTTCTGCGAACCCAGCTGATTCACGTGGCATCCGTCCAGGGAGAGATGCTCGGCGAGCTCTCCGGTCCGGGGATCTTCGAGACGGCAGCCAAGGGGAACTGCCGAGAGGGCGGGGTCTCCTGAGCGAATCACCGATTCGCACAGCGCGGCCTCGAGCTGTCTCGACACGGCTAGGCGTCAGCGTTCCCGTTCGCGGCAACTCCAGGTTCTCGGGGCCGGAGTCCGATGGAGGCACCGGCCCGATGAGGAATGCACGGGGAGCATTCAGTCTGGCTCGGAGCTCCGACGCGCGCGTGACGTAGTCCGCCACGAACGCGAAAGCGTCAGCGCGATGCCGACGCCGTACGAGGTGCACACGGCAATCGATCTCGCCGGCAGTGAGAACGATCCGAGCAGAGGGGAGCGTCAGACGCTTGAGCTCGGGAAGGAGTGGATCCGGGAAGCCTTCACGGCTCGAATGAGTACATCAGGCGTGGTCCGAGCCAGATGACAGCGTCAGCGCCAGGCGTTACGGCGAATCGCTGCAAAGGCGCGTTCGCGAGGAACGATGCGTGCGAGTCCCCGATCCACAAGCTGTTCAGTGGCATCCGCCTGGCACGAAGGAGTTGCCAGTACAGCTCGAGTCTCGTCTTGGCGAGCTTCGGAATCGCCAGCGAGCGGCCGGCGATCGCGCGGTCACCACGGGCGGTGCGGGTCAACGGTTCATGCGTGTGACGAGCGCCTCGAAGTGAGAGAGACCCGCGGTCATGCACGGCCAAGTGGCGTGAGCCGGATGATGTCGTTGTGGACCTCGAACGAGTAGCCGGAAGAGCGGGCAAGTTGGGCGATCTCGTCGAGGGATGGATACCCGGCACCGCCGAAATGGCGCGCGTCGTCGATCAGAATGACGTGTCCATGTTCAGGGCCGCAGGCGAAGATCGCTGCGAGTTCGGCGCGAATTGGAGTGTCTTCATCTCCTCGCGCGGTCACGCCGCCCGAGTAGTGACCGTCAAGCCAGAATAGCGTTGGGTGGCGCAGGCCATTCATCAGTTCGGGCAGAAGCTTCCCGCTGTCGCCTTCGAGCACGCGGACTTGCTGGTCGCGTTCGAAGCGTCGTCTCGCGTCGGCGGCGAGCGTCGGTGAGATCTCGATCGTGATCACGGTGTCGACGTGTGATCTGATCGCAGCCGTTGTGTCGCCGAAGAAAGTTCCCGTCTCCACGAACGTCCTGAGGCCGTGACTGCGTGCGTAGTCTCGGATCGTTCGCCGCTTCACCAGCGGCGGCGGCGGAGCGGGCCGTCCGCGCAACTCCCAGCGGCGCACTTCCAGTCTCGCCCGCAGCAGCGAGCGAAACCGGCCCAGTGATCGCCGAATCCGCACAACGGCGAATCCTGCCACTCGATCCGGAGCTCGGTTGTCGCGGGTACTCGTCGTGGCGGACGACCGAGTGAAACTGCGACGAGGTCAGGAGACGTTGTCACGGAGAATCGCGAAGTCCTCCAGGATCGGATAGTCGAGTACCTCGGTCGACGCGATCAGGATGTGTGGTCGACCGAATTCGGGCGACTCGCGGTAGTAGAAACGCAACTCGGGCCACCCGATGACGCCGCGCTGGTGCAGGTCGCGGAGATCGTCGAGGTACGGATGACGTCGCCAGTTCTCCATCAGGACGACGTGCTTCCGGGCGGCCCGGAACATGTTCGTCAGGGCGACGCGATGGCCGTTGCCGTCGTGCAAGTGCATGATCACGGCTTGCGTGAAGGCCAGGTCGACACTCTCGACCGTCGCGGGCAGATGGAGGGTTGCGTCTGCCGCACGGATGTCGGCGTGGAGGTCGGGGTGGCGCTCCCTCAAGTAGGCAAGCTGCTTCGCGTCGCGATCGACGCCGTGGAGCAAGACGTGTGGTGCCAAGACCTGCAGGTTGTGTAGATGGTCGCCACCGCCGCAGCCGACCTCGAGGACACTCGCCGGCTGCAGTTGGAGGATCGTTTCGTAGAGGATCCGATGGTTGGGGTGAAGTGGACGGGCAGCGCCTGAGGCTCTGAGCACACCGTCCACGAACTCGAATTCACCGGGAGCGATTCGCCCGATGAAGCGCTTTTCGTTCTCGCGCACTTCTTCCCGGTACAGGGTGTTGTAATCGTCCCAGTCGAAATCGTCTGCCTGGCGGGGTCGGCCCGTCACGCGAGCGAGCACGCGACGAATCCGAGTGCGATTGAGCGCCATTGTTGAGCTGCACACTAGAGGCTGCCTTGTCGGGCCCGGCCGGCCACGGTTCGTGAATGACCGGCGCCCGACCCAGGATCGAACGATGCGCTCGCTACGCTCGGAACGCCGGTGCTGACGATCTTTTCGATACCGAAGTCGTTCGAGGGTGACGCCGGGGCGCGGCAGCGCCGTGCCGCGGCAAGCTGGTCGGCGCTCGGCGTCTCGACGGTGTTGGTCGGCGACGACCCAGGCGTCGAATGGGCCGCGCGCGAGTCGTCCGCGGTGCATGCCGGCGACGTGGCTCGGAGCGACCTGGGGACTCCGCTGCTCGACTCCGCATTTCGGCGCGTCGACGAGATCGCACCATCCGGAATCCGCTGCTTCGTCAACGCTGACGTCATCCTGACCGACGATCTGCTCGCCGCGGTGGAGATGGTTCGACCGTTCCCACGCTTCCTGCTCGTGGGTCAGACGCGTGATCTCTCCGTCGACGACGCGGAGCTCGCCGACCCCATTCGGCTCAGGCAGCGCGCCCTTCGTGACGGCCGCCTGCGCGGCCCGGCCGCTATCGACTGGTTCGTGTTCCCGAGCGGCTTGTTCGATCCGATGCCGCCGTTCCTCGTCGGGCGCGCCGGATTCGACAACTGGATGATCTGGAAGGCGCGCCGGCTCGGGCCGGTCATCGACGCGACGGACGCTGTCGTCGCGATTCACCAGCCGCACGATTACGCGCATCTCGGGGGCGGCAAGGACCAGGCCTACTACGGCGAGGAAGCGAAACACAACGTCGTGCTCGGAGGCGGCAAGTCCCATACGTACACGCTGCACGACGCGAGCCATCGCATGCACGCCGATCTGTCGATTCATCGCAACCTCGGCTCGCTGCTGCGCGCACGCGAGACGATGCGGAAGATCGGATGGAAGCTGGGCGTCCGGTGAAGGTCGTCGGCGTGTTCCCGGAGCCGACCTCCTACCGGTCGCCGCTCTTCGACCTCGTCGCCGCTCAGCCCGGGATCGAGCTGGTCGTGCTCTACTCGGCGCAGGCGCTCGCCGGCCGAACCTGGGACGTGTCGATAGCGCACCCGCATGAGTTGCTCCGCGGCGTTCGGCTGCCGGGGACGAGCGCGATCTTCCGGCACGACTACCGGCTGACGCCGGGAGTCGTCGCCGCTCTACGACGGCTCCGGCCCGACGTGGTCGTCGTCTCCGGCTGGAGCACGTTCAGCTCGCAGGCCGCGATCGGCTGGTGCGGGGTGACGAGGACGCCGTACGTGCTCGTCGTCGAGAGCCATGACCACAACCCGCGCGGTGCCTGGCGTCGCGCGATCAAGGATGCCGTTGTGCCGCGGGTCGTCAAGGGGGCGGCCGGGGTGCTCGTCACGGGCTCGCTGGTGCGCGCGTCGATGCTGGCGCGTGGCGCGGCGCCCGACCGAATCGAGACGTTCGCCAACACGATCGACGTCGATGAGTTCGCCCGGCGAGTCGAGAGCCTGGCGCGGCGGCGGGGAGAGCTTCGCCGTGACCTCGGGATCGAGGACGGCGAGGTCGTGGTGCTGTGCGTCGCACGCCTGTCGGAGGAGAAGGCTCTCGACATCCTGATCCGGGCCGCCGCCTCCGCGGGAGCGCCGGTCGCGCTCGTCCTGATCGGCGAGGGACCGGAACGGGCCCGCCTGGAGGCCCTGGCCGCTCGACTCCCGGCGCGAGTCGTGTTCACGGGTTCGCTCGCCTGGGAGCGAATCGTCGAGGGCTACGCGGCGGCCGACGTGTTCGCGCTGATCTCTCGGCGCGAGACCTGGGGCGTCGTCGTCAACGAGGCGGCGGCGAGCGGGTTGCCGCTCGTGCTCTCGGACCAGGTCGGCGCCGCACACGACCTCCTGCGTCCAGGAGAGAACGGGATGCTCGTGGCGCCGGACGACGTCTCCGAAACCGCGGCCGCGCTGCGGGAACTGGCCGCCGACGAAGCTCTCAGACACCGGTTCGGCGTGCGCTCGCGCGAGCTCGTCGCCGACTGGGGCTACGCAGGCAGCGTCGACGGGCTCGTCCGCCTGCTCGGCGCCGCCGTGAGCGCTCGCTAGGCGCGAGTATCGTCCGCGCATGCCCGGCTCGATCACACAGCAGCTCCGGTCGGAGCGACCGCTGATCCACGAGCACGGCCGGACCTGCGCCGGCCTGTCGTGGGAGGCGCTCGCGTGGCTCGAGCGTCACGTCGAGCCGGAGATGCGCACGCTTGAGACCGGCGCCGGGCTCAGCACGATAGTGTTCGCGGCCGCGGGCTCCGAGCACATCGCCGTCACGCCCGAGGCGGACGAGGAGACCGCTGTGCGCGCCGCCTGCCGATCATCTGGGCATCGACGACGGCCGACTCGAGTTCGTGCTCGGGCCGTCCGAGGACGTGCTTCCCGGCCTGGCCGAGCGCGACCTCGACCTGGTCCTCGTCGACGGTGCCCACGGCTTTCCGTACGCGATCCTCGACTGGTTCCAGCTCGGGCGCAGCTTGCGGACTCGGCGGGCTGATGGTGCTCGACGACGCCTACCTGCCGCCGGTGATGGCCATCCTCGACGGTCTGCGCGGAGTTCCGCTCCTGGCGTGTCGACGGGCGCGATCAGCGAGCGGACCGTGCCTGTCGCGCAAGCTCGGCGACGACCTTCCGCCGGACGTCTGGCCGCGTGGGCGGTTCGGCGGTCGGCAGAGCTTCCGCTACCTGCCGCTTCGGCGCCGCCTGTCGCGGCTTCGACGCGACACCGCTTGCTCTCGACCGACGCTCGGGGAGTGGCTCCGCGGTCGGCACACGCGCCGAATGCGGCGCTGAGCGGACGGGGTCGTCCGACGGCGACCGTGCCAACCAGGCGGTGAGCCGCAACGCCCGCACCTGCTCGTCCTCAACCAGTACTACTGGCCGGGCGTCGAGGCGACCGCGCACCTGCTGACCGAGCTCTGCGAGGCGCTCGCCGACGAGTACGACGTGACCGTCGTCACCGGCCGTGCTGCGCGGCCACGAGGACCTGCCCGACGCCGAGAGCGGCGGAACGGCGTCCGCGATCGTCCGCGTCCGGTCGACGGCGTTCGACCGCGCGCAGCTCGGCCGCCGCGGCGCTCAACTACGTCACGCTACCTCGGCCGCAGCGCTCGTCGCGCGCGCTCGTCGCTCGAGCGCCCGGACGTCGTCCTCTGCATGACCGACCCGCCGATGGTCGGCGACGTCGGCGCTCGTCGCTCGCCGGCGCTTCCGCGTGCCGCTGCTCGTGATCAGCGAGGACGTCTTCCCCGAGATCGCCGTCGAGCTCGAGCGGCTCGAGAACCCGGTGCTCGTCGGCGCTGCTCGGCGCGATCGACGCGCTTCTACCTGCGGCGCGCCGACCGCGTCGTCGCGATCGGCGAGACGATGCAGCAGCGGCTCGAGCGAGAAGGGCGCGCCCGCGCGAGCGCATCCGCGTGATCCCGAACTGGGTCGACACGCACGGCGCTCACGCCGCAGCCGCGCGACAACGACTGGGCGCGGGAGCACGGTCTCGGCGGCCGCTTCGTCGTCATGCACTCCGGCAACGTCGGCCACGCGCAGAACCTCGACACGCTCATCCGCGCGACGACGTTCCTGCGCGACCTCGACGACCTCGCGGTCGTGATCGTCGGCTTCGGCGCGCGGCACGCCGAGCTCGTCGCGCTCGCCGAGCGGCTCGAGGCCGACACGGTGCCGCTTCCTGCCGTACCAGCCGCGCGAGGTGCTGCCGCAGTCGCTCTCGTCGCGCGGACGTCCACTTCGTCGGGCTCGCGACGGGGCTCGCCGGCTACGTCGTCCCGAGCCGGCTCTACGGGATCCTCGCCGTCGGGCCGGCCGGTGATCGTCGCGGCCGACGCCGAGAGCGAGACGGCGCAGGTCGTCGCGGAGGTCGGCTGCGGGGTCGTGGTCCCGCCGGGCCGGCCCGACCTGCTCGCCGCGGCGATCCGCGAGCTCGTCACGACGGCGAGCACGACCTCGAGGAGATGGGCCGCCGCGGCCGCGCGTACGTCGAAGCGCGAGGCCGACCGGCAGGTCGCGCTGTCGAGCGCTACCGCGCGCTGCTGATCGAGCGTCAGCGCTGGCCGGCGGACGCCGCATGATCGCGGTCGACGGTCGTCTTCTGGGGCTCGCTCGCCGCGCTCGCCTGGACGCACGTCGCCTATCCCGGCTCGCGGCGCGCTGCTGGCGCGGCTCGCGCGCCGCGGCCGGTCGCGCCGCGCCGACGAGCCGCCGACGGTCACCGTGATCGTCGCCGCGCACGACGAGGAGACGCGTGATCGAGCGGCGCGTCGAGAACCTGCTCGCGCTCGACTACCCGCGCCGACCGGCTCGAGATCGTCGTCACCTCCGACGCCTCGACCGACCGCGACCGAGGAGCTCGCCGAGCGCGCCGGGCGCGCGGGTGATCCGCGAACCCGCGCGGCGGCAAGGTCGCCGCGCAGGACCGCGCCGTGCGCGAGACGGACGCGCGAGATCGTCGCCTTCTCCGACGCGAACGCGACCTGGGCGCCCGACGCGCTGCGCCGGCTCGTGCGGCCGTTCGCCGATCCCGACGTCGCCTACGTCTGCGGCCAGCTCGCGCTCGAGCGACGCCGACGGCACGAACAAGGAGGGCGTCTACTGGCGCTACGAGATGGCGCGTGCGCGGCGCCGAGTCGCGGCTCGGCTCGGTCACCGGCGGCAACGGCTCGATCTACGCCGTGCGCCGCTCGGACTACGTCGAGGTCGACCCGCGCTTCGGCCACGACCTCTCGCTGCCGTACCTGATGGTGCAGCGCGGCCGGCGCGCGGTCTACGAGCCGGAGGCGCGTCGCGTTCGAGAAGCCGACGCCGACGAACGAGACCGAGTACCGCCGCAAGGTGCGCATGTTCGAGCACTGCTGGCTGATCGTGCTGCGCGGGAAGATGCTCCGGCGGCTCGCCGCCCGGCTACCTCGTCGCAGCTCGTCTCGCACCGGCACCTGCGCTACGCGAGCGGCCTCCTGCACCTCGTGCTGCTCGCGACGTCGATCGCGCTCGTCGCGCACGGCTGGGTCTACGACGTCGTGCTCGCCGCGCAGCTCGGCCTGCTCGCTCGCGGCCGCCGTCGGCGTCGGGATCGCCCGCTACTACGTGCTCGTCACGTGGGCGACGGTCGTCGCGCTCTGGAACTACCTCCGCCGCGGCGTGCCGGCGACGTGGGAGCCGGCGGAGGGCACGCGGTGAACCGTGCGCTCGACGTCGCGATCGCCGGCGCCGGGCCTCGTCGTCACGTCGCCCGCTGCTCGCGCTCGCGGCGCTCGCGGTGAAGCTCGAGGACGGCGGGCCGGTGCTCTACCGGCAGACGCGCGTCGGCAAGGACGGCGTCGACTTCGAGCTGCTGAAGCTGCGCACGATGGTCGTCGGCGCCGAGAAGCTGGGCGCCGGCTACGCGGTCAACCGCGGCGACGACCGGATCACGCGGGCCGGGCGCCTGCTGCGCCGCCTGTCGCTCGACGAGCTGCCGCAGCTCTGGAACGTCGTCCGCGGCGAGATGTCGGTGATCGGGCCGCGGCCGACGCTGCGCTACCAGGTCGACCGCTACGACGAGCGGCAGCGGCACCGCCTCGACGTGAAGCCGGGCATCACCGGCTGGGCGCAGATCCACGGCCGCGCCGCGCTGCCGTGGGCCGAGCGGATCGAGCTCGACCTCTGGTACGTGCGAGCACCGCTCGCCTGGACGCTCGATCTGCTGATCCTGCTGCGGACGCCGCTCGCCCTGTTCGGCGGCACCTACAAGGGCGAGACCGGCGGCTGGCAGGGCTAGCGCCGCCCGTGGCGGACGACGGCCCGGTCGGGCTCGCCGTGTTGTCGCTCGCGCCCGGACAGGTCGGCGGGAGCGAGGTGTACGTCCGCGAGCTGGCGGGCTCGCTGGCGGCAGCGGGCGGCCTGCGGTACCGGCTCGTCGTTCCGGCGTCGGCCGCCGCCCTGTTCGCACCTGGGCTCGAGACGCGCGCGGTGGCGCTGCCGGCCCGGTCGCGGCCGCTGCAGCTGCTGCTCGCCCACGGGCGTGCCGCGCGCAACGCGCTCGCTGGCTGCCGCGTCGTGCACTACCCGCTCACCGTGCCCGTTCCGCCGGTTTCCGTGCCGACGGTCGTGACGCTCCACGACGTTCAGCACCTCGACCTCCCGGAGAACTTCTCGCGGGCAACACGGCTCTTCCGCGCGACGGCCTACGACCGCGCCGCGCGTCACGCGGCGCGCGTGATCATGCTGAGCGAGTTCGTGCGCGACCGGGCGGTGGAGCGACTCGGCCTCGACCCGTCGCGCGTGCGCGTCGTTCACTCGGGCGTCGACCATGCGCGTTTCTTCCCCGCGGACGAGCCGCCCGAGCCGTTCGTCCTCTACCCCGCGAACGCGTGGCCGCACAAGAACCACCGCACGCTGTTCGAGGCGCTGCCGCTGGTGCGTCGCGAGCGCCCCGAGCTGCGCCTCGTCCTGACCGGCGGTGCGTTCGACTCGGTCCCCGACGGCGTCGAGCAGCGTGGGCGGGTCTCCGATGCGGAGCTGGCGACGCTGTACCGCTGCGCCTCCGCTCTCGTCTTCCCGTCGCTCTACGAGGGGTTCGGGCAGCCACCCCTCGAGGCGATGGCGTCGGGCTGCCCGGTCGCCGCGTCGAACGTCGGGCCGCTCCCCGAGATCTGCGGCGACGCTGCCTTGCTGTTCGACCCGCGGAGCCCGGAGTCGATCGCGGCCGGGATCCTGGAGGTCGTCGGTAACCGGGCTGCGTGGCGCCAGCGCGGTCTCGAGCGGGCGGCGCGGTTCAGCTGGGATGCGACCGCGCGGGCGACCGAAGCCGTGTATCGCGAGCTTCTTCCGTAGCTCGCCGCGACGGCGGGTACGCTCCGTCGGTGCCCGAGCCGATCCAGTTCGTCGACCTCAAGCGGCAGTACGCGTCGATCAAGGACGAGGTCGACCGCGCCGTGATCGACGCGATCGCGTCGACGCAGTACATCCTCGGCGAGGAGGTCGCCCGCTTCGAGGCGGAATGGGCCGCGTACTGCCAGACCGCGCACGCCGTCGGCGTGTCGTCGGGAACCGCGGCGCTGGCGCTCGCCTACGAGGCCCTCGGGATCGGCGCCGGCGACGAGGTGATCGCGCCGGCGAACACCTTCATCGCCTCGATCCTGCCGGTCGTCCGGCTCGGCGCGACGCCGGTCCTCGTCGACTGCGACCGCTACGGGCAGCTCGACGTCGGCCTGGCCGCCGCTGCCGTCACGCCGAGGACGAAGGCGATCGTCGGCGTCGACCTGTTCGGGCATCCGTGCGACGCCGACGGGCTCCGCGCCGTCTGCGACGAGCACGGGCTCGCGTTCGTCGAGGACGCCGCCCAGGCGCACGGCGCCGAGTACAAGGGGCGCCGGTGCGGCTCGCTCGCCGACATCGCGGCCTTCAGCTTCTATCCGGGCAAGAACCTCGGCGCCTACGGCGACGCCGGCGCGGTCGTCACCGACCGTGCCGACCTCGCCGACGCGATCCGCGTGCTTCGGGACCTCGGCCAGAGCCGCAAGTACGAGCACGTCGCGATCGGCGGCAACGAGCGGCTGGACACGCTTCACGCGGCGGTCCTGCGCGTGAAGCTGCGGCATCTCGACGCGTGGAACGCGCTGCGCCGGCGGCACGCGGCCTCGTACGGCGAGCTGCTCGCCGACGTCGTCCAGACACCCGAGGTGGCCGAGTGGGCGGCGCCGGTCTGGCATCTCTACGTGATCCGCACGCCGAAGCGCGACGCTGTCCGCGACGCCCTCGCGACGGCCGAGATCGCCAGCGGCATGCACTACCCGGTGCCCCTGCACCTGCAGCCTGCGCTCGCGGCGCTCGGCCACGGCGCCGGCGACTTCCCCGCCACGGAGGCGTGGGCCGAGACGGCGCTCTCAGTGCCGATGTTCCCGGAGCTCGAGGAGGCGGAGATCGCGCGTGTCGTCGCGGCCGTCCGGACGGGCGCGGGTTGAAAGGCGCGCCGGCGAACGACGCGCCGTACCGCCTGATCGACGGCGTCGAGTTCGGCGACGGGGTCGTCGTCTACTCGTTCACGAACCTCTACGGCTGCCGGATCGGAGCCGGGACGCGGATCGGCACGTTCGTCGAGATCCAGCGCGGCGCCGTGATCGGCGCGAACTGCAAGATCCAGAGCCACACGTTCATCTGCGACGGGGTCGAGATCGGCGACCGTGTGTTCGTCGGCCACGGGGTGCTGTTCGTGAACGACAAGACGCCGAAGGCGACGAACGCCGCCGGCAGCCTGGCGGCCGGGAGCGACTGGACGCTGCTGCCCGTCCGCGTCGGCGACGGAGCTGCGATCGGCTCCGGCGCGGTGATCATGGGCGGCATCACGATCGGCGCCGACGCGCTCGTCGGCGCCGGCGCGGTCGTCACGCACGACGTGCCGGCCGGTGCGGTCGTCGCCGGGGTGCCGGCGCGCCGCCGCTACCCTGCCGCCTCGTGACCGCGGTCCTGTTCACGTGCGCCGGCCAGCGCGTCGACATCGTCAGTGCGTTCAGAGCTGCCGGCGCCACGACGATCTCCGCCGACGCCGATTCGCTCGCGCCGGCGCTCTACCACTCGGATCGCCGTGCGATCGTCCCCCGCGTCGACGACCCGGGGTACGTGGACGCGCTCCGCAACCTCGTCGAGCTGCACGAGGTGCGCCTGATCGTCCCGCTCACCGATCTCGACCACCTGGTGCTCGCCGAGAATCGCGACCGCCTCGGCGGCGCAGTCCTGCTCGTGCCCGAGCCCGAGTCGATCCAGCGCTGTGCCGACAAGTACCTCGCCCACCAGTTCTTCGAGGAGCAGGGCATCGGGACGCCCCCGACCTGGCTGCCGGACGCGCTCCCTGACGACCTCCGGTATCCGGTGCTGGTCAAGGCGCGGCGTGGGTTCGGCTCCCGCCACATCTACCGGGCGGCCGACCGGGCCGAGCTCGAGTTCTTCCTGCGCTACACGACGGCGGACTCGATGGTGCAGTCGCAGTGCCTCGGCGTGGAGTTCTCGGTCGACGTGTTCTGCGACCTGGACGCACGATGCCTGGCCGCGATTCCGCGGACAATGATCGAGTCGAAGGGCGGCGAATCAATCAAGGGAATGACGATCGCCGACTCCGACCTGATCGAGCACGGACGGCGCGTGGCCGAGGCATTGCGCATCATCGGCCCCGCGAACGTCCAGTGTTTCCGCGAACCGGACGGACGACTCGAGGTGACCGACGTCAACCCGCGCTTCGGCGGCGGCTTCCCGCTGCCGACGGCGGCGGGATCGCGCTACCCCGAGCTCGCGCTCGCACTCGCGAACGGTGAGCGGCCCGAGCCGCGGTTCGGTGACTTCCGCGAGGGCGTCGTGATGACGCGGTACTTCGCTCAGGTGATCCTGGAGGATGCAGCCGGCACGCTCGAGCCGCTGCAGGAGCAGGCGGAGGAAGCGGTCACGCCGGAAGCGTGAGGCGCGCCGCCTGCCTGTTCGTCCTCGCGGCCCTCGCTGCCGGCGGCTGCGGCTCCGGTCACGAGGCCGCGTCGACGCAGTCGAGCCCCGACCGGGGTCAGACCCGGGTCAGACCCCGTCCGCCCGTCGAGACCCGTTCGCAGCGGCCGACGGCGGTGCAGGTGACCGTGCTCGACGGCGACTTCGGGACGCGCGTCCACGGAGCACGCGTGCGGATCGGCCGGCTGACGTCGACCAGCAATGCCCGAGGCGTCGCGCGCATCCCGCTCGGCCGCCGTTCGGCGCTCGTCACCGTCGCGTCGAAGCCCGGGTACGGCAAGCGTGCCGTCCGGCTCGCGTTCCGGTCTCACCCGAAGTCGACGATCCGCATCTACCGGCGCTCGCTGCAGTGGGCGATGTACGGCGCCGGGCCGCAGCGCACGCAGGCGCAGCAGGCGATCAGGCTGCGGCCGCCGTTCCGCGTCGTCTGGACGCGGGGCCTCGGGTCGCTCGTCGAGTTCCCCGCCGTCGTCGCCGACGGCGTGGCGTACGTCGCCAACTCGCGCGGGACGATTCGCGCGCTCGGTATGCGCAACGGTCGCGTGATCTGGCGTCACGACACGCCCCACGGGAAGATGGCGTCGTCGCCGGCGGTGGCCGGCGCCACGCTCGTCGTCCACGGGATGGACGGGAGCGTGCAGGTGTTGCGGCGCTCGGACGGCCGGCTGCTCTGGCGGTTCGCGACCGGCTCGCCCGTCGAGTCGTCGCCCGTGGTGCTGCACGGCGCGCTCGACGTGTTCGGGACGTGGAACGGGACGATCAGCGCGCTTGACCTGCGCACGCACCGGGTTCGCTGGCGCTATCGCGACGGCTGCAAGATCACCTCGTCGGCGGCGGTCGCCGGCGGCACGATCTACATCGGCGACTACTGCGGACGCCTGCTCGCGCTGTCGGCCGCGACCGGCCGGCTTCGCTGGGCGGGCCACGTGAACGGACGCGTGTACGGCACGCCGGCGGTCGCCCGCGGGCGCGTCTTCGTGCCGAGCTCGACCGGCGGCTCGTTGACCGCGTTCTCCGTCGACGGGAGGCGCCTCTGGAGCCGCTCGACCGGCGCGTACGTCTACTCCTCACCGGCCGTGTCCGACGGACGGGTCTTCTTCGGCGCCTACAACGGCGTCTTCTACGCGCTCTCCGCGCGGACCGGAGCGACACTCTGGGCCCACCGGACGGGCGGCCCGATCTCGGGTGCGGCCGTCGTCGTCGACGGCGTCGCGTACGCCGGCTCGTTCTCGCACCGGATCGTCGGCGTCGACGGCGCCAGCGGCCGCGTCGTGCTCGACTTCCCGCACGGCCAGTACGTGCCGGTAGCCGGGAGCGGGCGGCGGCTGCTCCTGCACGGGTACTCGCGCCTCTTCGCGGTGGAGCGCCGGTGAACGGGAGCTACACGCGGATCTACGGCCTGGCGGAGCGGCGGGGGTAACCTGCGCCATGCGGTACGGGGTGACGGGCGCGGCGGGCTTCATCGGCTCGCACCTCGCCGGAGCGCTGCTCGAAACTGGCCACGAGGTCGTCGGCTTCGACTGCTTCACCGACTACTACGACCCGCAGCTGAAGGAGCAGAACGCGCGCGGCCTCGATGTCCGCCGCGTCGACCTCGCCGAGGACGAGCTCGACTTCGCCGGGCTCGACGGCCTCTTCCACCTCGCGGGCCAGCCCGGCGTGCGGAGCTTCGGCGACGTCTTCCCGCTGTACCTGCGACGGAACGTCCTCGCCTCGCAGCGCGTGTTCGAGGCGGCCGCACGCGACCGGGTCAGGGTGGTGTTCGCGTCGTCGTCGTCGGTGTACGGCGCCCCCGCGCGGTTCCCGACACCGGAGGATGCGACGCCCCATCCGCTCTCGCCGTACGGCGTCACGAAGCTCGCGTGCGAGCACCTGCTCGACGCGTATGTCCGCTCCTACGATCTCGACGCGGTCGTGCTCCGGTACTTCAACGCGTTCGGCCCGCGCCAGCGCCCCGACATGGCGTTCACGAGGATCGCCTTCGCGCTCGCGAGCGAGACGACCTTCGACCTGTTCGGAGACGGCGCGCAGTCGCGGAGCTGGACGTACGTCGGCGACATCGTCGCCGCGACGATCGCGGCGATGGAGGCCGGCACCGGCACCTACAACGTCGGCGGCGCGCTCGAGGCGTCGATGAACGAGGCGATCGCGCTGTTCGAGCGGCTCGCCGGCAAGCGGCTCGAGGTGCGTCGCGGGGAGGCCGTGGCAGGCGACCAGCGCCGGACGGTCGCCGACACCTCGCGAATCCGGGCGGAGCTCGGCTGGGACCCCGCCGTCGACCTCGAGGACGGGCTCGCGAGACAGTGGGAATGGGCGTCGGCTACAGTCGCCGCGCGATGACGCCGCCTGCGGACCTCGACGACGAGCGCGAAGTCGACCTCGCCCGCTGGCGCCGCGCCGTGGTCCGGCTCTGGTGGCTGCCGGCCGCGGGCCTGGTCGTGGGCGCGATCCTCGGCGGGCTCTATTCGCTGCGCGGCGGCAGCAACTACAAGGCGACCGCGCTGATCTCGCTCGGGCAGCCGACGTCTCCGGGCGGCGCGCTCGTGCCGAGCTACGGCACGAATCCGCGGGCCGTCTCGCAGATCGTGAGCGGCGCGACCTATCAGGAGCAGGCGGCGAACGCCGCCGACATGCGCCCGTCGGCGCTGCGGGGCCACGTCTCGGTCGCCCAGGTCGGGAGCGCCGGCGCGGGCGCGACGCGGACGACGCCGCTGATCTCCCTCACCGTCACCGGTGCGCATCCGAAGAACGTCGCCGCGGCGGCGAACGTCCTCGCGGGGATCGTCGTGCAGCAGACCACGGCCTCCTACGTCAAGACGAAGCTCGAGACCTTCCAGGCGACGCTGTCGAACGTGAAGTCGCAGCTCGCCGGGATTACCGCGCAGCTGAAGGTGATCAACGCCGCCCTCGAGGCGGCGAAGAAGCTCGACCCGCTCCAGCAGCTCGTGATCGTCGGCCAGGAGAACAACGCCGAGACCCGCCAGGGGAACCTGATCGCGCAGGAGGAGACGCTCCAGCAGCAGATCGTCTTCGCGCAGGAGGTCGAGGCCGCCAAGATCGTCGAGAAGGCGACCGCGGTGAAGGCGTCGGCCCACTCGCGGTCGAGCTCGGTGCTGATCGGCGCGCTGATCGGGCTGCTGCTGGGTGCTGCGGCTGCGATCGTCGGCGACGGCCGCATCGGCCGCGCGCACGCCTGAGTCGCCGACCGGGCGCCGCCGTACGATGCGCCCGTGCTCGAGGGCAAGAGCGTCGCCGTCGTGGTGCCGGCGCACAACGAGGAGCAGCTCGTCGCTGCGACGGTGCAGGGCATCCCCGGCTTCGTCGACCGGATCTTCGTGATCGACGACGCGTCCACGGACGCGACCGCCGAGCGCGCCCGCGCAACCGACGATTCTCGCGTGGAGGTCGTCGTCCACGACCGCAACCGCGGGGTGGGCGCGGCGATCGTCAGCGGCTACAAGCTCGCCCTTGCCGCGAGGATCGACGCCGTCGCCGTGATGGCCGGTGACAACCAGATGGATCCGGACGAGCTCGAGGGCCTCGCGACCCCCGTCGTGCGCGGCGAGCTCGACTACGCGAAGGCGAACCGCCTGTTCACGGGGAGCGCCTGGAAGCTGATCCCACGCAGCCGGTATCTCGGCAACGCGGTGCTGAGCCTGCTCACCAAGATCGCGTCCGGCTACTGGCACGTCGCCGACTCCCAGGCCGGGTACACGGTGCTCTCGCTCCGGATGCTGTCGCTGCTCGATCTCGACCGTATCTACACGTCGTACGGATTCCCGAACGACATGCTCGTGCACCTCAACGTCTGGAACGCGCGGGTGCGCGACATTCCGTCGCGGCCGATCTACGGCGTCGGGGAGCGGTCGGGTATCAAGATCCGGCGCGTCGTGCCGCGCATCTCGTGGCTGCTCTGGAAGGGCTTCTTCTGGAGGCTGCGGGAGAAGTACGTGATCCGCGACTTCCACCCGCTCGTCTTCTTCTACGTCCTCGGCTTCCTGATGACGCTCGCCGGCCTCGCGCTCGGGGTTCTCGAGACCGTGCTGCGGCTGAGCGGCCACGGGATCACGACGGCGACGATCGTCCTCGTGGCGCTGCTTCTCATCTCGGGCAGCCAGTTCACGCTCTTCGCGATGTGGTTCGACATGGAGTCGAACAAGGACCTGCGCTAGGCCGGGGATCGAAAGAGGGAGGCCTCGCCCATGCGGCTCGAGCGAGACCTCCCCGGGGGGACCCGAGACGCGTTCGAGGCGCCCCGGGCAGGACGAGGGCACGTCCACGGACCACCGTAACGAACGGGATCGGCCTGCGCGGCAGCAGCAACGGTTGCAAAAGGTTCGTAAGGGCTGGAGGCGCTTTCCGGCTCGCGAAGTACATTGCACCGATGCCCACCTCTGTGGTGACCGGCGGCGCCGGGTTCCTCGGGTCTCACCTCTGTGACTTCCTGATCGCCGAGGGTCACGACGTCGTCTGCGTGGACAACCTCGACTCGGGGACGCTCGAGAACATCGACCACCTCCGCGGCAAGCAGTTCACGTTCCGGTACCAGGACGTCGTCGAGCCGATCGACATCGAGGGCGACGTCGACTTCGTCTTCCACCTGGCAGCGCTGGCGAGCCCGGTCGACTACCTGCGGGCGCCGCTGAAGTCGCTCAAGGTGGGGTCGTACGGGACGCACAACGCGCTCGGGCTCGCGAAGTGGAAGCGGGCACGATTTCTGATCTCGTCGACGAGCGAGGTCTACGGCGACCCGCTCGAGCATCCGCAGGCGGAGACGTACTGGGGGAACGTCAACCCGATCGGGCCGCGTGGCGTCTACGACGAGGCGAAGCGCTACGCCGAGGCGCTGACGATGACGTACCACACGCAGCAGGGCGTAAACACCTGCATCGCGCGGATCTTCAACACGTACGGCCCGCGCATGCGGCGCAACGACGGCCGTGCGTCGGTGAACTTCCTCAACCAGGCGCTCGAAGGCAAGCCGCTGACGGTGTACGGCGACGGGTCGCAGACACGCTCGCTCTGCTACGTCGACGATCTGATCCGCGGATTGTTTCTGCTCGCGACGAGCGGGGAGCACCTGCCCGTGAACCTCGGCAACCCCGGACACGAGCTGACGATGCTCGAGCTGGCGCAGACCGTGATCCGCGTGACGGGGTCGTCGAGCCAGATCGTGTTCGAGGCCCTGCCGACGGACGACCCGCAGGTCCGCCGCCCCGACATCACCCGCGCGAAGCAGGTGCTCGGCTGGGAGCCGGAGATCGAGCTCGAGGAAGGCCTGCGTCGCTGGCTCGCCGCCGTCGGTCGGGACGCGGTCCCAGCCTGATGCTGCGGCGGGTCGGGGCCCTCGCCGCCGTTCTGCTCGCGGCGGGGACGGCGGCGACCGTGCAGCCTGCGCACGGGTCGCGCTATCTCCGGGTCGGGATCTACGACGAGGCGCAGACGCTCTACGGTCCGGTCGACAAGACGTTCGCGCTGTTCAAGCAGCTGCACGTCCAGGAGGTTCGGCTGAACCTGTACTGGGGCGGTACCTACGGCGTGGCGCGGCACCGGCCCGCCGACGCCACCGATCCGGACGATCCCGCGTACGACTGGTCGCTCTACGACCGCACGGTCGACTACGCGGCGCAGAACGGCGTGCGGGTGCTCTTCTCGGTCTACGGCACTCCCGGCTGGGCGAACGGCGGCAAGGGGACGAACCGCGCTCCGACGAAGGCGTCCGACCTGCACGCCTTCGCGTATGCGGCGGCGACCCGCTACGACGGCACCCACATGTCGACCGACGGCCGCGTGATTCCTGCGGTCCGCGAGTGGCTGGCGTGGAACGAGCCGAACAACCCGATCTTCCTCTCGCCGCAGTTCAAGCGGTCGCGGGGCAAGTGGGTGATGCAGAGCCCTACCGACTACGCGCACATCTGCCAGGCCGTCTACGCGGGCGTTCACCAGACGCTGATCGCGAGCGAGCGCGTCGCGTGCGGCGCGACCGCGCCGCGCGGCAACAACAACCCGTCGAGCTCGCGGCCCTCGATCTCACCGCTCGCGTTCCTCCGGGCGGTCGCGAAGGCCGGGCTGAAGCACTTCGACGCCTGGGCGCACCATCCGTACTACGGCCTGCCGTCGGAGACTCCGACCACCAAGCCGCCGCCGCCCGCGAACGGCGCCCAGTCAACGGCGATCGCGCTGGCCAACATCAGCACGTTGATCGCGGAGGTCACGCGGCTCTACGGCAACAAGCGGATCTGGATCACCGAGTACGGCTACCAGACGAACCCGCCCGACCCGCTGATCGGCGTGTCCTGGGCCAAGCAGGCGCAGTACCTGACCCAGGCCTTCGCGATCGCCCGGAAGAACAAGCGGATCGACCTGATGCTCTGGTTCCTGCTGAAGGACGAGCCGAACCTCGGCGGCTGGCAGTCCGGGCTGATCACCTACGGCGGCAAGCACAAGCCGTCGTTCAACGCGTTCAAGCTGATGGCGGCGCCGTCTCCGTGAGCAGCTCGCGGTAGAGCGCGTCCACGTCGTCGACCAGCCGCTCGACGCGGTAGCGGGGGATCACGCGTGCCGGCCCTGCCGCGCCCATCCGCGCGCGGAGCTCGGGATCGCGCGCGAGCCGCTCGAGCGCGTCCGCGAGCCCTTGGATGTTGCCGACCTCGACGAGGAAGCCGTCTTCGCCTTCGGAGACGACGTCGGGCAAGCCGCCGACGCGAGTCGCCACGACGGGCCGGCCCGCCGCCAGCGCTTCGATCGCGACCACCGGTGTGCCCTCGTTCGCCGAGGGGAGGAGCAGGGCGTCGAAGAACGCGTAGTAGGGGGCGACCTCCTGCTGGTAGCCGACCGAGAGCACGTTCCGGGCGATGCCGAGGTCGGCCGCCTGCTGCTCGGCGTCGGCGCGGTCGGGGCCGTCGCCGACGAGGCAGAGCGTCGCGTCGACGCCGCGGTCGAGCAGCGCCCGGAATGCGAGCAGCACGTCCGGCACGCGCTTGATCGTGGTCATCCGCCCGATCCAGCCGACCACGAAGCGCTCTTCCGGGATCCCGAACAGGCGGCGGAACTCCGCGCGGCGGTCGCCGCTCACGCGGTGCTCGAGATCGATGCCGAGGCGGATCACGACGAACTGCTCCGCGGGCGCGACGCCGAGGGCCACGAGGTCGTCGCGAACCTCGGGGCCGACGGCGATCAGGCGTGTCGTGTGCTTCGCGAGCACCCGCTCGGTCTCGCGGAAGAACCGGGTGCGCAGCGGATCGAAGTAGCCGCGCAGCACGTGCCCGTGGTACGTATGCACGATCACGGGCGGCCTCGCGTCGCCGGCGAGGAGCGCGGCCGTCCGTGCGACCGCGCCGGCTTTCGCGGTGTGTGTGTGGAGGATGTGCGGCCGCACGCGGCGGATCTCGCTGACGATCCGACAGATCGCGACAGGATCGGCGAGCGGCGAGATCTCACGGCGTAGCTCCGGAACCGAGAGCACCTCGATGCCGAGGTCGTCGGCGACGAAGGACATCGAGTCCTCGCCGCGCGCGAGCTCGCCCGCGATCAGCGTCGTCTTGTAGCCTCGCTGGTCGAGGCCGCGCGTCAGATACGAGACGTGCAAGGCGGGGCCGCCCATGTTGAGGCGCGCGATCACGCGCAGGATGCGAATCGGCTCAGCTGCCAACGAGGAACGCCACCGTTCGGCGCAGCCCCTCCTCGAGGCCGACCTGCGGCTCGTACCCGAGGAGCTCGCGGGCCCGGCTGCCGTCGGCCCACGACGCGCGGATGTCGCCCGCGCGCGGCGGTGCGAACGTCCGCGCGACGGGTTTGCCGAGCACGGCTCCGATCGTCTCCGCCACCTGGTTGACGGTGACCGGCGCGCCGGCCGAGACGTTGACGATCTGCCCGCTCGCCGCCGGGGCGTGTGCCGCCCGCAGTGTCGCGTCGACGACGTTCTCGACGTAGGTGAAGTCGCGCGACTGCTCGCCGTCGCCGTCGATCGTGACCGGCCGTCCTTCCGCGATGTTGGTCACGAAGAGCGGGATCGCGGCCGCGTACTGCGAGAACGGGCTCTGCCGTGGGCCGAAGACGTTGAAGTACCGCAGCACGACGCTCTCGAAGCTCTCGTAGACGCGCGAGAAGCTCACGCAGTAGCGCTCGGCCGCGAGCTTCGCGACTCCGTACGGCGAGAGGGGATCCGGCGGCGTCTCCTCGGTCACCGGGAGGTCGCGGCGGGTCCCGTAGACGGACGAGCTCGAGGAGTAGACGACGCGGCGCACGCCCTCGTCGCGTGCAGCGAGCAGGACGTTGAGCGTCCCTTCGATGTTCACCGCGCTGGACGTGAGCGGATCCTGCACCGACCGCGGTACTGACCCGAGCGCGCCGAGGTGGAACACGACCTCGACGCCGCGCACGGCATTGTGGACGCGTTCGTAGCTGCGCAGCTCGCCCTCGACGATCTCCACGTCGAGTCCCTCCAGGTTGTCGCGGTTGCCGGTCGAGAAGTTGTCGAGCACGCGGACGTCGTCGCCGCCGTCGAGCAGGGCGCGCACGAGGTTCGAGCCGATGAAGCCGCCGCCGCCGGTGACCAGCACGCGCGTCACGAGCGCACCGCCGTCACGTGGAAGTTCGCGAACATCGCGCCGGGGACGGGCGCACGAAGCAGGGGGACGTGTGCGTCGAGGGTGCCGGCGATCGTGTTCACCGCCGCGATTACCGGCCGGGCGACGGAAGGCGCGCGCCACCGCTTCGCGAGCAGATGGATGAAGCGCGCGAGCAGAAGTCCGAGCCCCGATGCGGAGCCCGCGCCGGGCGTGACGTCGAGGCTCGACCAGTCGCCGTTCGTCGCGAAGAGGCGTCCGAGGCCGGTGTGCGTCCAGCGCCAGTAGTCGTTCGGGTTCGGGTGGTACACCATCACGCCGTGCGTCGAGGCGAGCACGCGGCCGCCGGGCTTGGTGACGCGGTGGAGCTCGCGCACCGCGGCGGCGGGGTCCTCGACGTGCTCGAGCACCTGGATGCAGAGGACGAGGTCGAACGACGCGTTTTCGAGCGGCATGTCCTCGACGAACCCGTGGACGTCGGCGTCGGGGTTGCCGGGCACGTCGAGCCCGACGTACTCCGCCGCCCCGGCGAAGAACGGGCGGTACGGCTTCGAGCCGCAGCCGACGTCGAGCACGCGGAGACCGGTCGACGCGGCGCCTTCGCGGCGCAGCCAGTCCGCGATCGGCTTGCGGATCGACCAGCCCGGCTCGCCGCGGGACGGCTCGCGCTGGCTCCGCCCGGGCCACGTCGCTGCTCCAGCCACGCGCGCCACCCTACACACCGACCGTTAGCGGTCTGCGAACGGCGACGGCGGCCGCCGCGGCCCCCACGGCCAGCCAGGTGAGCGCGTCGAGCGGCACGCCCGCGACGAGGCCGTACCCGTTCCAGGCGCCGACCGCGACGAGCACGAGCGCGGGCCCGGCGACCCGCGGATCGTCACCGCCGCGCCGGACCGCGACGCCGGCAGGGACGAGCAGCGCCCCGACGAACACGATCAGCCCGACGACGCCGAAGTCGGCGAGGCTCTCGACGTACGCGTTCTGCACGCCCCACGGGTGCGCCGGGGACGGGAACGCCTCCGGCGGCTGCACGAATCGCCGCCGCGCGTCCGCCAGGTAGGGCTTGTAGGCGTACGCGTCGCTCGACCCCTGCCAGCCGACGCCGAGCAGCGGGTGGTCGAGGAAGATCCGTCCGCCGATGTACGCGAGCAGCGTCCGTTGCCGATAGCTCTGGACGTTCGCCGACGCGCCGCCGGAGCCGTGCTTGACGCCGAGGAACTTGAGACCGTCGGCGACCGCACGGCCGCGCACCGCGAGCAGCCCGACCACGACCGCCGCGAGCACCGCTCCGATCAGCGCGACCCGCCGCCGGTCCGGCCGAAGCGCGACCACGATCAGCGCCGCCGCCAGCAGCTCGCCGACGAACGCGTCGAAGGCGCCGGAGACGACCATGCCGACCGCGCCCGCGACGCCCGCCGTCCAGGCGGCTCGCCGTTCGGCCGCCGAGGCCGGCCTGCGGGCGAGCAGGAACAGCGCAAGTGCGAGCACGGCCGCCGAGAGCGCGGCGAAGTCGTGATCGCCTGCGAGTGACGGCTTGCGCGAGCCGGCCGGGGTGTGCTCGAAGTTGCCGAGCGCACCCACGATCTGCAGGAACCCGACCGCGGTGACGACGCAGCTCCAGCCGATCAGCGCCGCCGCCCACAGCCGCAGGTCGCGCAGGTCGTCGGCGACGAGCACGATCGCCGGCGCGAGCAGCATGTACTCCAGCCACTTCGCGGCGCTCGTCGTGTGGGTGCCGGCCGGATAGCCCCCGAACCGGGCGGCGCCCCAGATCGTGCCGAGCACGACGAGCGCCGCCAGCGCCGCCCACGCGATCCAGACGATCCGCGTCTCGCGCAGCCGGAGCCGCGCCAGCCGCGCCGGCGTCGCCGCCAGCGCAGCGAGGACGACCGCGAGCACGGCGACGTCGGAGAGGTACGCGTCGACGCTGCCGAGCGACACCGACGGCGAGTAGTGGCGGTGCAGGAAGAGGAACGGCAGAGCGGCCGCGACCACCAGCGGCCCCGCCCGGGCACGCAGGTGCTGCGAGGCGGGAGCGGCCAACCGCGCCACTATACTCGCCGTCTCAGATGCGTTCCCGCGTCCTGCAGCGGCGTGCCGCGACGGCCGGCGGGATCTACGGCTCCGCGGTCCTCGGGATTCTCGCCACCGTCGTGGCGGCACGCGAGATGTCGACGGATGAGTTCCCGCGCTTCGCGCTCGTGTTCGCGATCACCGGGTTGCTGCAGATGTTCCTCGATCTCACCGCGAACGAGGTCGTCGTCAAGTACGGCAATCGCTACGCCGCCCAGGGCGACTGGGGGCGGTTCCGCCGCCTGTTCGACATCGGGCTGCGGATCAAGCTCGCCGGCGGCGTCCTCAGCGCGGCGGCGGTGATCGTGGCGGCGGTCGCCGCCCCCTGGATCTGGAACCCGTCCGGCCTGCGCGCACCGCTGCTGATCGCGGCGTGCGTTCCGCTCCTGCAGGCGCCCGAGGGAATGGCCGAGGCGGTTCTGCTCGTCCGCAACCGCTACGACGTGCGCGGCGGGCTGCTGCTCTGGTCGATGGCGCTCAGGCTCGCCGCCGTCGCGGCCGCGGGGTCGTTCGGCGTGACCGCGGCGTTCGCGGCGATCGTCGTCGCGCAGCTGGTCGCGACGGGCACCGCGCTCGGCGTCGGGCTCGTCATCTTCCGCCGCTGGCCGCGCGCCGCGCCCGTCGCGCTCGGCGACGACGCTCCGGCGATCCGCAACTTCGCCGTCCAGTCGACCGTGGCCTCGGGGCTGAGCTCGCTGAGGACGCTGCTGCCGACCGTGCTCGTCGGCGTCGTCGGGAAGCCGCCCGAGGTCGGGCGCTTCCGGATCGCCCAGGCGCCGCAGACGGCGTTCGCGTCGCTCTCCGCGCCGGCGCGGCTCGTCCTGCTCGCCGAGCAGACGCGCGACATCGAGCACGGACGCGCCGACCGTGCCTGGCGCCTGCTGCGGCGCTACATCGAGGCGACGATCGTGCTCGCCGGCGTCGCGGTGCCGGTGCTGTGGATCGCGATGCCGACGCTGGTGCGCGTCGTCTACGGCAAGCGGTACGAGAGCGCGGCGACGCCGGCGCGCCTGATCCTGCTCGCCGCTGCGATCCAGCTCGTCTTCGGCTGGACGAAGTCGTTTCCGGTCTCGATCGGGAAGCCCGGCCTGCGCACCGCCGGGCAGGTGGTCGAGCTCGCGATCCTGATCCCGCTCGTGCTCGTGCTCGGCGCGCGCTACGGCGCCTCCGGCGCGGCGGGAGCACTCGTCGCGTCCTCGGGCGCCCTCGGGCTGTTCTGGGTCGCCGGGCTGATCCGGCTGTGGGGCAGGCCGTTCGCCGCCGCCCCGGACGGGGCGGTCGCCCCGTGAAGATCCTCGTCGTCTCCGGGATCTGGCCGCCCGACGTCGGCGGCCCCGCGAGCCACGCCCCCGAGGTGGCGGGCTGGCTCGCCGGCCGCGGTCACCAGGTGGAGGTGGTCGTGACCGCGGAGCGTGCGCCCGCGGCCGCGCCGTACCCGGTGCGCTTCGTCTCGCGCGCCCTGCCGCCCGGCCTTCGGCACGCACGCGCGTTCGCGCTGATCGCGGAGCGCGCGCGTGCCGCCGACGTCGTCTACTCGACCGGCATGTTCGTCCGCTCCGCGGCCGGGGCGGCCGCCGCCAGGACGCCGTACGTGCTCAAGCTCACCTCCGACCCCGCCTTCGAACGCGCACGTCGTCGTGGGCTGGTCGAGGGCGACGTGACGGCGTTCCAGCGGACGGCGGCGGGCCCGCGCGTCGCGATGCTCCGCGCAGCCCGCGACGCGGCAGTGCGGCGGGCGGCGCACGTCGTCTGCCCGAGCGCGTTCCTGCGCGAGCTGGTGATCGGCTGGGGCGTGCCCGCGGCGCGCGTGACCGTGCTGCCGAATCCCGCACCGAGCCGGAACGGCGCTGCACCGGAGACCGGACAGCCGGGGCTGCTCGTCTTCGCCGGGCGGCTGACCGACCAGAAGGAGCTCGAGGTCGCGCTCGCCGCGGTGGCCGCCGTCGACGCCGCGCACCTGGACGTGATCGGCGACGGCCCGGAGCGGCCCCGGCTCGAGGCCGAGGCGCAGCGGCTCGGGCTCGGAGGACGGGTGCGCTTTCTCGGCGCGCTGCCGCGCGAGGACGTGCTGGCACACGTGGCCGCGGCGGAGGCGGTCGTGCTCAGCTCTGCGTGGGAGAACTTCCCGCACGGCGTCGTCGAGGCGCTCGCGCTCGGCACGCCGGTGATCGCGACGAGCGTCGGGGGTGTTCCCGAGGTGGTGCACGACGGAGAGAACGGATTGCTCGTCGGCCCGGGGGACGCGGACGCATTCGCGGGCGCGGTTCGCCGCTTCCTCGCCGACCCGGCGCTGCGGGCGCGCCTGCGCGAGGCCGCCGCGCCGTCGGTGGCGGAGTACAGTCAGGACCGGATCTACGGCAGGCTGGAGGCGATCCTCGAGGCGGCGCGGTGAAGCCGCGGGTGATCTTCGCCGGCCGCACGCGCTACCGGCTGCCGCTCTCCGACTCGCTGCACCGCAAGTGGGAGGCGCTCGGCGACGTGCTCGACCTGCGCGTCGTCGCCTCGTCGTCGGACGGCTCCCGCGGCGACTCGGTGTTCCGCCTGCGCCCGCGCACCGTGCTCGACGGCCCCCGCTTCTGGCTGACGCTGCCGCGGCGGCTGCGCCGTGAGGTCGCGGCGGCGCGCCCCGACGCGATCGTCGCACAGAGCCCGTACGAAGCGGCCGCCGCGCTCGTCGCGCGCACGGGAGTCCCGGTGATCGTCGAGCTCCACGGCGACTGGCGGACGTTCGCGCGCCTCTACGGATCGCCGCTCCGCCGGCTCGCCGCGCGCGCGGCCGACGCCGTCGGGACCTGGGCCGTGCGGCGCTCCGACAAGGTGCGTGCCGTCTCGCCCTACACCGCCCGGCTGGCGCGCGACGTGTCGCGCGAGCCGGCCGCCGAGTTCCCTGCGTTCATGGACCTCGATCCCTTCCTGGCGCCGGTGCGACCGCTGCCCGCGCCGCCGGTCGCCCTCTTCGTGGGCGTGCTCGAGCCGTACAAGAACATCGACGGCCTCGCCGCGGCCTGGCGTCTGGCGCAGCCGAGCGTCGGCGACGCGACGCTGCGCATCGTCGGCACCGGGACGAGACGCGACGTCGCCGCCGCGCTCGTTCGCGACGGGCTCGCGACCTGGGACGAGCGCCTGACCACGGCCGAGGTCGCGCAGGCGCTCGACGACGCGTCGCTGCTCGTCCTGCCGTCGCGCTCCGAAGGCATGGGCCGGGTCGTGATCGAGGCCCACCTGCGCGGCCGGCCGGTGATCGGGAGCGCGGTGGGCGGCATCCCCGACCTCGTCGCCGACGGTGTCGACGGAGTCCTCGTCGCTCCCGAGCCGGACGCCCTGGCAGCCGCGCTCGTGCGCCTGCTCGGCGATCCTGGCGAGCTCGCCCGTCTGGCCGCCGGCGCGCGTGCGGCCGGCGAACGGTGGGTGGTCACCCCGGCGGAGTACGCACGCCGCGTTCGCGATCTGGTCGTCTCGTGAAGCTGGTCGTGATCACGCAGCGCGTCGACCCGGACGACCCTGCGCTCGGGGCGACCGTGCCGAAGCTGCGGGCGCTCGCGGACCGCGTCGACGAGCTCGTCGTCCTCGCGCTGGAGGCGCGACCGGCCGACCTCCAGACCAACGTGACGGTGAAGCTGTTCGGCGGCCGCGGGCGCGCGCTTCGCGCCGCGCGGCTCGAGGCGGCGCTCGCGCCCGAGCTGCGCGGGCGTCCGGCGGTGCTCGCGCACATGGCGCCCGTGTATGCGGTGCTCGCGGCGCCGCTGGTGCGGCCGCTGCGGCGTCCGTTGCTGCTCTGGTTCACGCACTGGCGGGATTCGCGGATGCTCCGGCTGGCCGAGCACTTCTCGACCCGGGTCCTCAGCGTCGGCGCTGGGTCGTTTCCGTTTCCGACCGCGAAGCTCGTCGCCACGGGCCACGGCATCGAGGTGCCGGCAGTCGTGCCGGAGCCGCGCCGCGACGACGGCGTGCTGCGATTGCTCGCGCTCGGCCGCACGTCGCCGGCGAAGGGGCTCGACACGATCGTCGACGCGGTGGCGGCGCTCGACGACGTGTCGATCGCGGCCGAGCTGGTCGGGCCGTCGCTCACGGACGAGGAGCGTGCGCACCGCACCGCCCTCGAGGCCCGGATCGCGTCGAGCGGCGTCGCCGGCCGCGTGCGCCTTCACGGCCCGGTGCCGCAGCGCGAGGTCGCGGCCGTCTACGCACGCAACGACGTGCTCGTTTCGAACATGCGCGCCGGCGCCCTCGACAAGGTGGTGTTCGAAGCGGCGGCCGCCGGTCTGCCGGTGCTCGTCGCGAGCCCTGGCTTCGACGCGCTCGTCGAGGGTCTCGTCCCGGGCCTGCGCTTCCGGCAGGACGACGCGGCAGAGCTCGCGAGGTGCATCCGCGCGCTCGCCGCCGCAGGCCCCGACGCGCGACACGCGCTCGGGCAGGAGCTGCACGCGCGCGTCGCACGCGACCACTCGGTCGAGCACTGGGCCGACCGCGTCGTCGAGGCGGCGCGGTGACACGGGTGCTCCACGTCCAGAAGGTGTCCGGCATCTCGGGCTCGGAGGCGCACCTGCTGTCGCTGCTGCCGCTGCTGCGCGACCGCGGCTGGGACGCGCGGATGCTCGTGCTGCACGAGGGCGAGCCCGGCGCGCGCGAGTTCGTCGAGCGGCTGCGCGCGCTCGACGTGCCGGTCGAGACGCAGCGGATGCGAGTCGAACTCGATCCGCGGGTGCCGGCGCTGGTCGCGCGCCGGCGTCCCGACGTCCTGCACACCCACCTCGTCCACGCCGATGTGCTCGGCCTCCCGGCCGGCGCGCTGGCAGGTGTTCAGGTACGCGTGAGCACGAAGCACGGCTTCAACGAGTTCCGCTCGAACCGGCTGGTCGCGGCCGCGGATCGCGCGGCGGCGCGCTTCGCGCACCGGCAGATCGCGATCTCGGCCGGCCTCGCCCGCTACCTGGAGGAGACGCAGGGCTTCGCGTCCGGGTCGTTCACGGTCGTCCACTACGGGATCGAGCCGGGCCCCGAGCCGTTGCGCTCGCCCGAGACGCCGCGGCTCGCCGCGGTGGGGCGGCTGATCCCGATCAAGGGCTTCGACCTCCTGCTCCGCGCGTTCGCGGCGGCGCGCGCGCGGGTGCCGGAGCTCACGCTCGAGCTCGCAGGGGACGGGCCGCTCGCCGGCGAGCTTCGCCGCACCGCGCCCGAGGGCGTCACGCTGCTCGGCCGCGTCTCGCCGGTCGTGCCCGTCTACCAGCGGAACGCGATCGTCGTCGTGCCGTCGCGCGGCGAGGGCTTCGGCATGGTCGCGCTCGAGGCCGCCGAGCGCGGCCGCGCGGCGATCGTCAGCGACGTCGGCGGCCTGCCGGAGATCGTCGTCGACGGCGAGACCGGGCTGGTCGTGCCGGCCGGCGACGCCGACGCGCTGGCCGCGGCGATCGTCGAGCTGGCGCTCGACCCCGCGCGGGTGCGACGGCTCGGCGACGCGGCGCGTGCCCGAGCGCTCGGCGAGTTCTCGACGACGCGGGCGGTCGAAGGCGTGGAGGCCGTGTACCGCGAGGCGCTCGCCCGATGACCGGGTACGCCGTGGCCTCGTGCCACGCCGAGCGCCCGCTCGACGACCGCGTCTGGGCGGCCTTCCTGCAGCTGCTCGAGCACGCTCCCGGAGGATTCGTCGTGACGCCGTTCCTGCGGCCGCCCTCCGAGGGCGAGGACGGCGAGCGCTGGCTCGAGCGCGCGCGCCGAGCGGCGCAGCTCGCGCCGCTCGGGCACCACACGCACTGGGGCGGCCCGACCCAGGCGCGGCCGCCCGTCGGCGTCCACGCAGAAGCCGTCGTCCGCGCGGAGGTCGACTGGCTGCGCGGGCACGGAGTCGAGCCGCGCTTCTTCTGCGGCGGCGGCTGGTACATCGACCCCGAGGTCGCGCAGACGCTGGCCGCGTTCGGGTACGTCGACTGCACGGCGACGACCTTCCGGCAGTCGTACCTGCCGACCGGGGCCGCGCGGCTGCTGCTTCCCGGGCCGCGACGCGTCGTCCTGGCGAGCGGCGCGACCTTGCTGGAGCTGCCGGCGACGCACTCGCTGGGCTCGCTGGGCCGAGGGCTGCTCCGCCTGCCGAACGCGGTGCACGTCCACTTCCACGACTGGGAGCTGGTCTCGCGCCGGCGCCGCGCGGCGATCGTGGCGCTGCTCCGCGTGCTCGGCCGCCTGCGGGAGCCGCTGACGGTGGCCGCGCTCGCCGAACGATCCGCCGACGCGGGGGAGATCGGCTGGGACGAGGCTACGATCGCCTCGTGACAGGCGGAACGATCGACGAGTCGCGGCCCGTTGCGGACGTCCGGGCGACGCACCCGCACCTGCTCTGGTCGCCGCTGCGGACGGCCGCGCGGCGCCTGGTCAGCATCCTCGCGCTGATCGCGATCGACGTCGGCGGGCTCATCCTCGGCGTCTACGCCGCGCTCGCCCTGCGGTCGCTCCTCTTCGATCCCAAGCCGATCCTCTGGGGCCTGCTCTGGGACCACGAGACCGACTGGCTCGCGTTCCTGATCCTGTTGCTCGTGCTCGTCTTCTGGCGCGCGGGCCTCTACGCGCGGCGCGAGCTCCGCGAGGGCTACGGCCGCGTCGTCCCGAGCGTGTTCCTCGTCTCCGCGCTCTCGCTCGCGTTCGCGATCGGCACCGGGCAGCACTTCACCACGTTCGGGCTGTATGTCGCCGGCGCCGTGTTCGTCTCCGCTGCGATCGCGTTGCTCCGCGGCTGCTACGAGTCGATCACCGGGTCGATGATGCGCGTCGTCGGGGTCCGGCGTACGGCGCTCCTCGTCGGCGACCCAGCGACCCGCGCGCACCTGCGCGGTGGGCTCGGCCGCAGCCGCGCGGGCATCTACTACGAGTTCGCCGGCGAGGCCGAGCTCGGGCCGGAGCTGGAGCTCGCGCTCGACGAGCTCCCGCTCGACGAGCTGATCGTGGCCGACGCCGGCATCGACGACGACCGGCTGCTCGAGCTGGTGGAGGCGGCGCATCGCCGTGGCGTGAAGGTGCGGATCGCTCCGCGGACGGCCGAGTTGCTGATCGAGCGCGGCGAGTACGTGCCCGGCCAGGGCGTCCCGCTGTTCGAGGTGCGGCCGCCGGCGTTCGCGGGAGCCGAGTGGGCGACCAAGCGCACCTTCGACCTCGCCGTCGGCGTCGGGATCGTGATCGTCGGGCTTCCGCTGTGGCTGTTGATCGCGGCGGCGGTCCGCTTCACCTCGCGCGGCCCGGTGTTCTACGCGGACGAGCGGGTCGGGCTCGGGGAGCACACGTTCCGGATGCTCAAGTTCCGAACGATGGTCGCCGGAGCAGACCGCCAGCAGGAGCCGCTCGAGCGAGCGAACGAGGCGAGCGGCGCGCTCTTCAAGATCCGCAAGGACCCGCGGGTCACGCCTGTTGGCCGCATCCTGCGGCGGCTGTCGCTCGACGAGGTGCCGAACGTGGTCAACGTGCTGCGCGGCGAGATGTCCCTGGTGGGCCCGCGGCCGCTGCCGCTGCGCGACTACGAGCGCCTGGAGCCGTGGCACCGGCGCCGCTACAACGTGCTGCCGGGCGTCACCGGCCTGTGGCAGGTCTCGGGCCGGTCGGACCTGAGCTTCGACGACCTCGTGCGCCTCGACTTCTACTACCTCGAGAACTGGTCGATCTGGCTCGACGTCTCGATCCTGCTGAAGACGCCGATCGCGGTGTTCTCGCAGCGCGGTGCCTACTAGGGTTAGGAGATAGAGGGCCGCGAAACGCCGCCTGCCGTGCACAAGCGGCCCCGCTGGCTGTTATTCGGGTGCGAGGGCCGGTGCCTTATGGTCTCCAGTCATGAGCGAAACGAGGACCGCCGTCGCGCCAGACGGGCGCGAGGTCGTCTACGCGGTCTGGGGCGATCCCGCCGGCTTCCCGATCCTGTCCCTCCACGGGACGCCGGGGTGCCGGCTGAATCGGTGGCCGGACGAGGAGGTGTATCGCGGCCTCGGAGTCTGTCTCGTGACGCACGACCGGGCGGGTTACGGGCGCTCAACCCGCCGGCGGGGGCGTTCGGTCGCCGACGAGGTCGACGACGTGGCGTTGATCGCCGACGAGCTCAGCTTCGAGCGCTTCGCCGTCACCGGCGGGTCGGGCGGGGGACCCCACTCGCTCGCGTGCGCCGCACTGCTCCCGGATCGCGTCGTGCGGGCGGGCTGCATCGTGGGCGTTGCGCCGCTCGGAACGCCCGGCCTCGAACGCGACGCGTGGCTCGATGGGCAGGATCCCGAGAACGTGAAGGAGTTCGAATGGGCGGAAGCGGGCGAGGACGTCCTTGCCGACGAGCTCGAGCGCCTCCAGACGACGATCCTCGAACGGGTTGCCGTCGACCCGTCGACGGTGCTCGGCGACTTCGAGCTCAGCGAGTCCGACCGTGCGCAGCTGGCGCGGCCGGAGGTGATCGAGGTAATCCGCGCGGCGACGGCCGAGCAGGCCGTCAACGGCGTCTGGGGGTGGGTCGACGACGATCTCGCCATCCTGCTCCCCTGGGGCTTTGACGTCGACACGATCCGCGTGCCGGTGCTCGTCCGCTACGGGATGACCGACGTGCTCGTGCCTCCGGCACACGGCGAATGGTTGGCAGCGAACGTGCCCGGCTGTGTCGTCAAGATCGACGACGCCGCCGGTCACCTCGGCTCCGACCCGGTGCAGGAGATCGGCGAGCAGGTGCGCTGGCTGCGCGACGGCGAGCCGCCTCCCTGAAGTCGACCTTCCGTAGAGCCCTTACCGTGCCGTAACCCCGCTCTGCGACACTGATGCGGATGCGTGCCCCGCGCGTGCTGGCCGTCGCCTCGGCCGTCGACCTCGACTTCCGGTACGGCTGCACGCCGGCCTGGTGGCAGCTCTGGAAGGGGCTCTACGAGGAGGGCGTCGACCTGGTCGTCACGCCGTACCGCGGCCGGCCCGTCGAGTCGCCGTGGTGGCGGACGGCACCGAACCCGACGTTCCACGAGGGCGAGTCGTTCGCGCGCGCCCGCGACCTCGTCGCACGCCTGCGCGGCGATCGCTACCTGCGCCGCGCGGAGGACAATCCCGAGGACGGGCTCGGCGACCGGATGACGCGAGAGCTGATCTGGCGCTGGGTGACGCCGCGCTGGCGCCGCCATCTCGAGTCGCTGGTCGAGCGCGAGCGGCCCGACGCCGTCGTCGTCTTCACGGTGCCGATGTCGCACCTTCGCGGTGTTCCGACGGCGCTGCGGACGCGGTTCGAGGTCCCGGTCGTCTTCTACGACGGCGACGTGCCGATGAGCCTGCCCGGAGTTCGGCGGCATGGACACCGGCTTCAACTGGTACCACGACGCCGACCCGTCCGAGTACGACCTGCTCGTCTCGAACTCGGAGGGCGCGCTCGACCGCCTGCGCGAGCTCGGCGCGCGCCGCGCCGAAGCGGTCTTCTGGGGAGCCGACCCCGAGTTCTTCGCGCCGGCCGACGTCGCGAAGGACGCCGACGTCTTCTTCTACGGCTACGGCGACAAGTTCCGCCGCGAGTGGGTCAAGGCGATGGTCGGCGAGCCGTCCCGCCGGCTTCCCGACGTCGACTTTGCGCTCGGCGGCGACGACTTCCAGGGCGACATCGGCTCGGCGCGGCTCGTCGGCGACGTTCCGTTCAACGCGTTCGCCCGCGCGATCTCGGCGGCGCGCATCAACCTCTGCATCACGCGGCGCTCGCACGCGAGCGTGTACGCGTCCTCCTCGTGCCGCCCGTTCGAGCTCGCGTCGTCGGGTGCGGCGATCGTCTCGAACCCGTACGAGGGCATCGAGCGCTGGTTCGAGCCGGGATCGGAGCTGATCGTGGTCGAGAGCGCCGACGAGGCGGTCGAGGCCTACCGCGATCTCCTCGACGACCCCGCGCAGGCGGAGGAGCTCGGCCGGCGCGCGCGCGAGCGCGTGCTCGACGAGCACACGTACCGTCATCGCGCCCGGCGGCTGCTCGAGCTGATCGGGCTCCGCGAGGAGGCACGTGTCGGCTGAGCAGCCAGGCCTGCGCCGGATCGCGATCGTCCCGGCGCTGAACGAGGCGCGGAACATCGGCGCCGTGATCGACGAGCTGCGGGCGTTCGACGCCGGCCTCGACGTCGTCGTCGTCTCCGACGGGTCGGTCGACCGCACCGCCGAGGTCGCGGCAGAGCACGGCGCGCACGTCGTACGGCTGCCGTTCAACCTCGGCATCGGCGGCGCCGTGCAGACGGGGTTCCGGTACGCCGCGGAGCACGGGTACGAGCTCGCGGTTCGCTGCGACGGCGACGGCCAGCACGACCCGTCCGAGCTGGGGAAGGTGATCGCGCCCGTGCTCGCCGGCGAGGCGGACATCGCAGTCGGCTCGCGCTTCGTCGGCGGCGAGGGCTACCGGTCGTCGGCGACCCGGCGGGTCGGGATCCGCCTGCTCGCGCTGATCGTGACGGCGATTGCCCGTCAGCGCGTCACCGACACGACCTCCGGCTTCCAGGCGCTCAACCGCCGCGCGCTCGAGCTCTTCGCCGCCGACTATCCGCACGACTACCCCGAGGTCGAGGGGATGGTGATGACGATCAAGCATCGCCTGCGGTTGTGCGAGGTGCCGGTGACCATGCGCGAGCGGGTCCACGGACGCTCGTCGATCACCGCGCTGCGCTCGATCTACTACATGGCGAAGGTGCTGGTCGCGCTGTTCGTCGGGCTGTTCCGCCGGAGCGTCGTCCCGCTGGAGGACGCGTGACGCTCGCGTCCGGCACGCCGCTCAAGGTCTCGATCGCCGCGACCATCGTGTCGCTGCTGCTCGTGCTGGTCGTCTTCGAGCTGATCCGCTCGCGGCGGCTGCGGGAGCGGTACGCGCTGCTCTGGCTGCTCACCGGCATCGTGCTGGTCGTCCTGTCCGCGTGGCGCTGCGGGCCTGAACACGATCGCGGGCTGGTTCGGCGTTCGCGGCTATCCGCCGGCGGTGCTGTTCGCGGTCGGCCTGATGTTCGTGATCCTCGTGCTGCTGCACTACTCGACGGTGATCTCGAGACTCTCCGACCAGAACGTCGTGCTCGCGCAGCGGCTCGCGCTGCTCGAGGCGAGCCTCGGCGAGCGCGAGCCCGTCAGCCGGCCGTCGCGAACGCCGGCGAGCTGAGCAGCATCAGGTCGGTCGTGGTCGGCGAGTCGCGGTAGTCGGCGACCAGTGCGACGCGGTAGGCGTAACGGTGGCCGGGCGGCGGCCGGTCGACGTAGAACGGGAGGCGCGAGAACGACACCTGGTTGCCGGTGACGAAGCACTCGACAGCGCCCTGGGGAGGCCGCTCGCAGCCGTCGTCGCCGGTCGAGCGCAGGATCAGGTAGCTGACCTTCGTCGAGCCCGGCACGCTGCGCGGCTTCCAGTCGAGCCGCACCGAGTCGCCGCGCGCGGCGGCGGTCAGCGCGAAGTCGCTCGAGATCGGCGCCTCGGTCGCGTTGAGGTTGTTGCGCGCGAACCGCATCGTGCGCGCGGGGTGGGCGGCGACGATCACCGCCAGCGGGACGAGCGCGGCGAGCCCCGCTGCGATCAATCCGGGCGAGCGCCGGACGCTCCACGACTCCGCCGCCCGCCGCCACGGGACCCGGCGCCCGTGCACGGGGACGAGGAAGCCGAGCGACGCGATCAGCAGCACGAACGCCGGCAGGCCCGGCTCGACGAAGCGGAAATAGCTCGTGCTCGGCACCGAAGCCAGGTTCGAGCTGCCCTTCACGAGGCAGAACCCGGCGAACCAGACGACCACGAAGGCGCCCTTGGCCGGCACGCGCCGGATCGCGGCGAGCGAGCCGGCGATCGCCAGGAACTCGAGCAGCCGCAGGCTCCAGAACACCTCCTTCAGGTCGATCAGCTGCTGGTTGAGCCGGTGCAGGTCGAACGGGATGTAGTGCGACGGGGTGGCGGCAAGGGGGCCGGCCGCCTCGCGCGTCGACGCGTAGGCGTGGGTGATCGGCAGGTGGCCGAGCCCGCGCGCCTTCCAGAGTGCGAGCGTGATCAGCGCCGGGACGATGCCCGCGGCGAAACCGGCCGCGACCTTCGGCCGCCAGGCGGCGACGAGCAGCACGGCGACCGCCGGGATGAAGAACCCGTTCGCCGGCTTCAGCCCGATCATCACGCCGCCGAGCACGCCCGCGACGACCGCGTCGTCGGTGCGGCCGGTGTCCGCGGCGCGCAGCGTCGCCCAGGCGCACGCGAGCACGGCTGCGACCGAGGGCAAGTCCGCCATGTTCGTTAGCCCCGCCCAGTGCGGGACGAGGAAGTACTGCTCGAACGACGGGCGGTACCGGCTCGTGAGCCCGGCGAGCATCAGCAGCGGGCCGAACGCCCAGAGCGACGACGCGACGGCCGCGTACGTGCGCCCGAAGAGCCGGTCGGCGACCGCCCAGACGAGCACCAGCACGAGCGGCACGAGCACCAGCGCCTGCAGCACCACGATCACCTGCAGCCCGTGCAGCAGCGTGATTCCGGTCACGAGCGGAACCCAGCCGTAGTACACGGGCAGGCCGAAGGAGATGATCGCCTGCGGGATCAGGCCGTGCGCGATCGCCCATTCGCCGGTCCAGTACTCGGTCGCGTCGCCGCCGGAGTACCAGACCCACCCGTTGTGCGGCGTGTCGAACGCGAGCCAGGCGACGATCGCGAGCTCGACGGCGGCGAGCGCCGTGAGCAGCAGCCACGGCCGCGCTGCCAGCCAGCTCACCCGGGCCGCTGCGGCGCGGGCGACCCGCTCAAGGACGCGCATGCGCGAGTGCGTGCTCGCGATACCAGGCGATCGTCCGCTCGAGGCCGTCGCGGAGCGGCGTTCGCGCCTGGAAGCCGAACAGCTCGCCCGCCCGCGTCGCGTCGAGCTGCCGCCGCGGCTGGCCGTTCGGCATCGACCGGTCCCAGACGATCTCGCCGTCGAAGCCGGTCAGCTCGGCGATCAGCTCCGCCAGCTCGCGGATCGACGTCTCGACGCCCGTGCCGAGGTTCACGGGCTCGGCGCCGTCGTAGCGCTCGGCCGCCAGCAGGAGCCCGTCGGCGGCGTCGTCGACGAACAGGAACTCGCGCGTCGGCGAGCCGTCGCCCCAGAGCGTGATCTCGCCGCTCGACTCGAGCATCTTGCGGATCAGCGCCGGGATCACGTGCGACGTCTGCAGGTCGAAGTTGTCGCGCGGCCCGTAGAGGTTCGCGGGGAGCAGGTACACGGCGTCGAGGCCGTACTGCTCGCGGTAGGCCTGCGCGCCGACGAGCACTGCCTTCTTCGCGACGCCGTACGGCGCGTTCGTCTCCTCCGGGTAGCCGTTCCAGAGGTCGTCCTCGCGGAACGGCGTCGGCGTGAACTTCGGGTACGCGCAGACCGTTCCGACGAGCACGAGCTTCGCGCACGCTGTGCCGTCGCGATTCCTCCAGCACGTGCGCGCCCATCATCAGGTTCGCGTACCAGTAGCGGCCCGGGTTCTCGCGGTTGGCGCCGATCCCGCCGACCTCGGCCGCGAGGTGGAAGACGAGCTCGGGCTGCGCGTCGGCGAACAGGCGCTCGGTGTCCTCCTGCCGGGTCAGGTCGTAGTCGCGCCTGCGTGCGACCAGGACGTCGTGGCCGTCGCGCTCGAGCCGCTCGACGAGATGCGAGCCGAGGAACCCGCCTCCGCCGGTGACGAGCGTGCGCATGACCCTAGGCGCGCGCGCCCGCGCGCGACAGCCAGTCGACGCGGCCGAGCCAGCGGTCGCGGTTCTCGGCGTACCAGCGGATCGTGCGCAGCACGCCCTCCTCCCAGGACACGCGTCGGCTCCCAGCCGGTCTCCGCGTGCAGCTTGTCGTAGCCGACGCGCAGCGCCATCACGTCGGTCGCTCCGGGGCGAAGGCGCTTCTCGTTCGTCACGACGTGACGGTCGGCCGGCCAGAAGCCGTGCTCGTCGCCGAGCCGCAGGATCAGCTCGCTCCAGTCGCGCATCGAGATGTTCTCGCCCTGCCCGTAGACGTAGACGTCGCCGGGGATCCCGTGCGCGGCGACGGTCAGGTGGCCGCGCACGCCGTCGGTGCAGAAGCAGAAGTCGCGCAGCGGCTCGAGCGCGCCGAGCTCGACCTCGGGGCGCGTCGAGCGCCTGCGTGATGATCGTGCCCGTGACGTAGCGCGGGTTCTGGCGCGGCCCGTAGTTGTTGAACATGCGCGTGACGACGCCGGGGATGCCGTAGGCGTCGTGGTAGTTCATCGTCAGGAAGTCCGCCGCGACCTTCGCCGTCGCGTAGATCGACTTCGGGTTGATCGGCGAGCGCTCGTGCAGGATCAGCCCGCCGAGCTCGTCGAAGTCGTGGTGGTGCGCGACCGACTCGTGAACGTTCCCGTACTCCTCCGACGTGCCGGCGGTGTCGAACTTCTCGAGCTCGACGCCGGTGTCGACGATCGACTGCAGCAGGTTGAGCGTCCCGATCGTGTTCGCCATCACCGTCTCGTAGGGGCGGTGCCACGACTCGCCGACGTGCGCCTGCGCGCCGAGGTGGAAGACGAACGGCCGGTCTGCTGCCGGCACGAGGTGGTCGCGCATGAGGTAGTCGATCGACGTCTTGTCGGTCAGGTCGGCGAAGACGACGCGTCAGACTGCGGCGCAGGTGCGCCGATGTTGTTGAGCGCGCCCGACGAGGTGGCGCGGACGAAGGCGATCACGTTGGCGTCCCAGCTGCGACGAGCGCCTCCGTCAGGTGCGAGCCCATGAAGCCGTCGGCGCCGGTGACGAGGCAGGTCCGGCCGCGCGTAGGCGTCTCCCGAGCTCGCCGCGGAGCGCGTCGAGCTCGTCCTCGGTCCAGGTGGCGGTATCGTCGCCGGGCACCGGATGGAGGGTAATCGGTTCACGTGGACGGGGAGCTGTCTCGAGCGGGCTCCTGACGGGTATCTCGACGGCTGCCGTCAGCGGCTCCGCCGCGGTGGCCGGGGTCATTCTCTCCCGGAAGTTTGGGCACGGCGTTAAGACGGACGGCTTCTTCGCCGCCTACGCCGTCTACCTCGCGCTCGTGCTCGTCGCCAGCGCGTTGCGCGTGGTCGTGCTGCCGCGCTTCGCGGTCGCCCGCGCCGAGCAGCGGCTCGGCGGCGAGCTGACGACGTGGCTCGGCGCGCTCGCCCTCGCCGGTCGTGCCGATCGTCGTCGCTCGCGATCGCCTGGCCCTCGGGCATCGCGCACGCGCTCACGGCGAGGCGCGGAGGCGAGGCACTCGGCGGCGGAGCTGCTCCCGTGGCTCGTCCCGGCGGCGGCGGCGCAGATCTGCGCCGGGGTGCTCGCCGCAGCGCGCTCGCGGCGCTCGACGACTACAGGACCGCCGCAGTCGGCTTCGGCGGCGGCGCGGTCGCCGGCCTCGTCGCTGATCGTCGCGCTGATCGGGCACGGCGTGGTCGCGTTCGGCTGGGGCCTCGCGCTGAACGGCGCTGGTGGCGGTCGCGATCCCGGCCTGCGGTGCTCGCGGCGCGGCACGTGTTCGCGCGTCCGGACGCGCGACCCGTCTGCGCGCCTGCGCGAGCTCGCCGAAGGTGTGGCGCTCCCGTTCGCCCTGCAGGGCCTGTACGTGATCGGCTACCGCTTCGCCGCCGGCACTCGGCGCCGGGCGGGCGACGACGTTCTCGTACGCGTACCTGATCGCGGCGTTCCTCGTCGCCGTCACCGCGACGTCGGTCGCGCTCGTCGCGACGGTGCCGTTCGCGCGCGAGGGGTCGTCGCCGGAGCGTGCCGCACGACACGTCGTCGCGATCTCGTGGGTCTCGCTGGCTCTGGTCGCCGCGGCGGCGGGCGTCTTCGCGCTCGCCGGCGAGCCGGTCGTGCGGCGCGTCCTCGGTTCGAGCTACGGCGGCGGCACCGGCGCCGAGCTCGGGCGGCTGGTCGTGTACCTCGCGCCGTGGATGGTCGCGTCGGTCGCGGTGACGGTCGCGTACCCGCTCGTGTTCGTCCGCGGCCGCGCGGCGCTGGCTGCCGGCGCTCGCGGTCGCGGCGCTGCTCGGCGCAGGTCGCGGTCGACTGGGCCGGTCGTGCCGCGTTCGGGCTCGCCGGCGTCGCTGCCGGCCTGGCCGTGACGACGGCGCTGCGTCCTGCTCGTGCTGCTCGTGTCGCTCCACGCCGCCGTCCTCGCCCTGCGCGGCCTCGTCGTCGCGGCCGTCGCGGTCGGCGTGCTCGCAGCCGTCGCGTTCGGCGTCCCCGCGACTCGTGCTCGGCCCGGTTGCCGCGGCTGCGGTCGGGCTCGTGCTCTATGCGGCCGCGCTCGGCGCGCTGGCGGCCGGCCGGGCTCGGCACGCCTGGGCGTACCTGCGCTCGTTGCAGTAGCCTCCCGGCCCGTGCCGACCGCTCGCCTCAAACAGGTCGTCCGCCGGCTCGGGCGAACGTCGGTCGGCAAGAACCTGATCCACGCATCGGTCCTCCGCGACCCGTCCACGATGCGCTTCGCGAACGTCGAGCACTGGCCGAGTGACGTGCGCGGCTTCGAGGACCTGGCGTTCCTCTTCTCGTCGAACCAGCTGAACCACGGCGTCGCGTCGCTGCAGATCGACGAAGCGGCGCTGCTCTACCGCCTCGCACGCGACGTCGAGACCGGGCCGATCGCCGAGATCGGGCGCTTCAAGGGCGGCAGCACGTTCGTGTTCGCGAACGCGTCTGCGCGACGGCGTCGAGCTCTGGTCGTACGACCTGCACGTCGCGCTCCGGCCCGACATGCCGGGCGAGCGGCTCGACGCGGAGTTGCAGGCGGCGCTGCGAGCGCTACGGGCTCGACGCACAAGGTGCAGCTGCTCGTCGGCGACTCGCGCACCGTCGACCCGCCGCCCGCGCCGCTCGAGCTGCTGTTCGTCGACGGCGACCACACCTACGAGGGCGCGCGTGCCGACTTCGAGCGGTGGCGCGCGTTCGTCCGGCCCGGCGGCCACCTGCTCTTCCACGACGCCGTCGACGCGGGTGGCTACGGGAACGTCTATCCGGGTGTCGCGCGGCTCGCCGACGAGATGTCGCGCGACCCCGGCTGGGAGCGCCGGGCACGGCGCCGGCTCGATCGCCCACTTCGTCAAGTCGCTGAAGCTCGTCGCAGTCGTCCTCAACTGGAACGGCGGCGACGACACGCCTGCCGCGCTCGCCTCGCTCGCCGGTGTCGAGACCGATCTGCGTCGACAACGGCTCGACCGACGGCTCCGACGCGTTCGTCGCGGAGCGCTTCCCGGATGTGAGCTGATCCGCACCGGCGCTGAACCTCGGCTTCGCCGGCGGCAACAACGTCGGCATCCGCCGTGCGCTCGAGCGAGGCGCCGACTGGGTGCTGCTCCTCAACAACGACGCCGTCGCCGACCCGGGGCTGCCGGCGGCGCTGGAGACCGCCGCGGCCGCGCAGGCCGGACGCCGGCGTGCTCGCGTGCAAGGTGCTGTTCTCGGAGCCGCGCGACGTGCTGATGTACGCGGGCGGCTCGGTCCACCTCACACTCGGCTGGTGGGGGCGCCAGGACGGCTTCGGCCGTCGTGACGACGGGAGCTTCGACACCTCGCGCGACGTCGGTCGCGCGACGGGCGCGGCGATGGCCGTGTCGCGCGCGGCGATCGGCGCGGCCGGCCTGCTCGACGAGGATCTCTTCGCGTACGTCGAGGACGTCGAGTGGTGCCTGCGCATCAAGCGCGCGGGCTTCGCGATCGTCTACGTGCCCGCGGCGAGAGCCTGGCACGTGGGCTCCGCGTCGACGGGCGGGCTCGGCTCGCCGACCAGCCTCTACTACGACACGCGGAACATGCTCGCGGTCGTCGAGCGGCACCGTCCGCTGCCGCCCGGCGCCCGGGGCCTGCGACGGGGTGCGGTCGTCGGAGCCCATCTCGCAGCCGCGCTCCGCTCGCCGGCCCGCCGCGAGGGCGCGGCCGCCGTCGTCGCCGGTTGGCGCGACTACCGCCGGGGCAAGATGGGGCGCAGATGAAGGAGCGCGAGGGCTTCTACGAGCGCGTGCTGCGCTCGCTGCTCGCCGAGGGCCTCGTCGAGACCGGCTGGCGCGTCCTGGTCGTCGCGGGCGGCGACGTCGACCGCTCGGCGCTCGCCGCGTGCGGGTTCACCGACGTGACGATCACGAACCTCGATCCCGGTCCCGGCGAGGAGCGCCAGGACGCGGAGGCCCTGACGTACGCCGACGGCGCGTTCGACTTCGCGATCATCTCCGCCGGCCTCCATCACTGCGCCTCACCGCATCGCGCACTGCTCGAGCTGTACCGCGTCGGCCGGCGCGGGCTGCTCGCGCTCGAGGCACGCGACTCGCTGTTGATGCGCGCGGCCCAGCGGTTCGGGGTGGTCGACGAGTACGAGCTCACGGCGGTCGCGGCGAACGACTTCCGCTCCGGTGGGGTCCGGAACAGCGCGACGCCGAACTTCGTCTACCGCTGGACGGAACGAGAGGTCGAGAAGACCATCGCCTCCGCCGCACCGGAGGCCCGCCACCGCTTTGTCTGGTTCCGGGAGTTCGAGCTGCCCGTGTCGGTGCTCGAGCTGTCGGGGCGCGGAGCGTGGCGCTTCGCCGCGCTGCCGCTCAAGGCGGTGACGAAGGTGCTGCCGCGCCAGGCCAACCTGTTCGCGTTCGCCGTGTTCAGGGAGGGGCTGCAGCCGTGGATGCGCGACGAGGCCACGGTCGACGAAGACGCAGTCCGCCGCCGACTCGGTCAGGAGGCGAGCTCGCGGTAGACGGACTCGGTGGCCCGGGCCGTCCTGTGCCACGAAAAGGAGCTCGCTCGCTCGACACCGCGACGCGCCCAGGTCTCCGAGTCCTCGAGCACGGCGAGCACGGCGTCGGCGATCGACCGCGGGTCGTAGGGGTCGAAGAGCAGTGCCGCGCCGTCGACGACCTCGGGCAATGCGCCGGCACGCGAGCATGCGACCGGGCATCCGCACGCCATCGCCTCGAGGGGCGGCAGGCCGAAGCCTTCGTAGAGTGACGGGAAGACGAGCGCGGACGCTGTCTGCATGAGCGTCACGATTTCGCTCCACGGCACGTTCCCACGCACCTCCACGCCCTCCGGAACACGGCCGAAGTCACCGCCGCCGGTCAGGATGAGCCCCAGCTCGGGCCGCTGGGCGCGCACGAGTCGAAACGCGTCGTACAGCCGCTTGTGGTTCTTGTGAGGCCAGGAACGGGCCGGGTACAGGATGAAGGGCAGGCGGTCTCCGTCGCCCGGGTGCAGCATTGCGTGGTCGAGCCCCAGCGGCACGACGCGCAGGCGTGCCGGATCGAGCCCGAGCCGGTCGATCGCCCTGTCGCGCACGAACTCGCTCATCACGATCACGCGCTCCGCCCCGCGGACGGAGCGGTGCCAGGCGACGGAACGAAATGCACGTTCGGTCCACGGGAAGAGCTGCGGCAGATCGAGGTGCTGGACGTCGTGCAGCGTCACCACGGACGGGCGCCGTACCGTGGGAATCCGGAGCGTCAGGGGATAGTGGACGACGTCGGCGGCGGCGAGACGTTTCCGCAGAGGGCCGGGTCGTGCCGCCGCGAGCGTCATCGCCGCGAGACGCCCGGGAATCGTCAGCGCCCTCCGGTACTCGGTCGCGAGCTCGAAGTCGAGGCCGCCGGCGGCGTCCGGCGCGAGCGGCGGCAGGACCACGCGATAGTCGAGCTCGCCGGCCTCGGCGAGCGCACCGAGCAGGTTCCGCACATACGTCTCGCTCCCGCCGAGTGCGCCGGGTACGAGCGTCAAGAGAGCGATGCCCACCACGCAACGATCGTAATCTGCAGCCGTGCGCGAACTCGGAGCGATCCTGCTGGCGATGCTCTCGTCGTCGCTGTACGCAGGCGCATCCGCGTTGCAGGCGCTCGAGGCGCGCGTGATCCCGGCGGCATCGGCGCTGCGCGCCAACCTGCTCGGGCAGCTCGTGCGGCGACGGGTCTGGATCGTGGGCAGCGCAGCCAGCATCGCCGGCTGGGCGGCCGAGGCCGTCGCGCTCGCGTTCGCATCGGTCGCCCTCGTCCAGCCGGCGCTCGGGCTCGGGCTGATCGTGCTCCTCGTGCTCGGGGTGCGCGTCCTCCACGAGCGCGTCGGCCCGGTCGAGGTGGCCGGGGCGCTCGCGATCGCGGCGGCGGTCGCGCTGCTGGCCTGGGCCGGGCCGACCGGGTCGACGTCCTTCACGAGCGGCGGCACCTGGGCGGTCGCGATCGCGCTCGCGGTGACGGCCGCGGCGCCCGTGCTCCTCCGCCTCTCCGGCCGGGCCGGCGGCCTCGCCACGAGCGTTGCCGCGGGGCTCGGCTGGGCCGGCGTGGGGCTCGCGACCGCCCTCGTCGTGAACGCCCTCGCCGACCGGCGCTGGCTCGTGTGCCTGGGCTGGCTGGCGGCGGTCGGCGCGGCCAGCGGCGCGACGCTGCTCGCGGAGATGACGGCGCTCCAGTCCTGGCCGGCGACGCGGTCGATCCCGGTCGTCTTCTCGCTCGAGATGGCCGTGCCGGCCGCGGTCGCGCCCCTCGTCGCCCACGGCTCGCCGCCTCACCCGGTCGTCTTCGGGCTCGCCCTGGCGGTCGCCTGCGCCGGCGCCGTCGCTCTCGGGCGCTCCCGCGGCATCGCCCGGCAGCTAACGGGAGAGGAGATTGGCCACCCCAAGACCGGACACCTGTGACGGAGACCGGCACCAGAGCACCCGCAAGCTGCGATGTCGCCCTAGACTCGACGCATGGCCGAGCCGCGCCGGGAGCGGAAGGTCGTCAGCGTCCTCTTCGCCGACCTCGTCGGCTTCACGGCCCGCGCCGAGGAGCTCGACCCGGAGGACGTCGAGGCGATCCTCCGCCCCTACCACGAGCGGCTGCGCGCCGAGCTCGAACGGTTCGGCGGCACCGTCGAGAAGTTCATCGGCGACGCGGTGATGGCGTTGTTCGGCGCGCCGGTGGCGCACGAGGACGACCCGGAGCGTGCGGTCCGCGCGGCGCTCGGGATCCGCGATTGGGCTCGCGACACGGGCGAGGTCCAGGTCCGCGTCGCCGTGAACACGGGCGAGGCGTTGATCAACCTCGCCGCGCGTCCGGACGCGGGCGAGGGCATGGCGGCCGGCGACGTCGTGAACACGACCGCGCGGCTGCAGAGCGCGGCGCCTGTGAACGGTGTCCTCGTCGGCGAGGCGACGTACCGCGCGACGCTCGACGCGATCCTCTTTCGCGAAGCCGCCCCCGTCCAGGCGAAGGGGAAGGCAGAACCCGTGTCGGTCTGGGAGGCGCTCGAGCCGCGGTCCCGCGTCGGCAGCGAGGCGGTGTCGACGCATGTTCGGCTCGTCGGCCGGCAGCGCGAGCTCGACCAGCTCATCGATGCGTTCGAGCGCATTCGGGCGGAGCGCGCGGCGCAGCTGGTCACCCTCGTCGGCGTTCCCGGAATCGGCAAGAGCCGGCTCGTTGCGGAGCTGCTCGGGCACGTCGAGGCGCTACCGGACTTCGTCTTCTGGCGACACGGGCGTTCGCTCCCATACGGCGAGGGCGTTGCGTTCTGGGCGCTTGCCGAGATGGTGAAGGCGCAGGCCGGGATCGTCGAGAACGACTCGGCGGACGAGACGGCGCGGAAGCTGGAGCTCGCAGTCGCGGAGTGCGTTCCAGAACCGGACCGCCGCTGGGTCGAGGCCAAGCTGCGTCCGCTCGTCGGGCTCGGCGGCGAGGCAGGGGAGCGGGAGGAGTCGTTCGCCGCGTGGCGAGCGTTCTTCGAGGGACTCGCCGAGCAGGGGCCGCTCGTGATGGTCTTCGAGGACCTGCACTGGTCCGATGAGGAGCTGCTGGACTTCGTGGACGCGCTTCCGGACTGGAGCGACGACGTTCCGCTGCTCGTCCTCTGCACTGCACGGCCCGAGCTTCTCGACCGTCGTCCGGACTGGGGGGGCGGCAAGCGCAACGCGCTGACGATCTCGCTGTCGGCGCTCGACGGGGATGACACAGCCAGGCTCGTCGCGACGCTCCTCGACCGCGCGGTGCTTCCCGCCGACACCCAGTCGGAGCTGCTGAACCGCGCCGGCGGCAATCCGCTCTACGCCGAGCAGTTCGCGCGGATGTACGCCGAGCGCGGCGAGCTGTCCGCCGACGTGCCGGAGACCGTTCAGGGAATCATCGCCGCACGGCTCGACTCACTGCCGGGTGATCAGAAGCAGCTGCTTCAGGACGCCGCGGTCGTCGGGAAGGTGTTCTGGACCGGTTCGCTTGCCGCGATCGGCGGGTCCGACCCGGGTGCGTTGGAGCAGCGCCTCCGCGCGCTGGCACGGAAGGAGTTCGTCCGGCGCGACCGGCGCACGTCCGTCGAAGGCGAGACGGAGTTCTCCTTCGGCCACATCATCGTCCGCGACGTCGCGTACGGCCAGATCCCACGCTCGGAGCGCGCGGACAAGCACGTTCACGCCGCAGCTTGGATCGAGTCTCTCGGGCGGGGCGAGGATCAGGCCGAGCTGCTCGCGCACCATTACGGCAGCGCGCTTGAACTTCTGCGCGCCTCGGGCCGAGACGTAGGCGACCTCCCGCTTCGCACTCGGGCAGCGCTTCGCGCAGCCGGTGCCCGCGCGCTCGCGCTCAACGCGTTTCCGGCAGCGGCGAAGTTCTTCGACGCGGCCGAATCGCTCGGCGGCGAGCCTGATGCGGATCGCCCGCGGGCCTTGCTCCAGCACGGCCTGGCGCTCCACGCGATGTTGGACGTGCGCCGCTTCGACGTCCTCGAAGACGCGCAGGCCGCATTTGCCGCTGCCGGCGATCGCGCCGGTGCTGCAGAGACAGATCTCGTGCTCGCCGAGGCTCGATGGTGGAACGGTGACCGCGAACAGTGCAAGGCCGCGCTCGCACGCGCCGACGAGTTCGTCCGCAACGAGGGCAACTCGGAGATGCGAGCATCGGTGCTCAGCCAGCTCGCGCGCTTCCAGCACTTCTTCGGCGACAACGAGGCATCTGTCGAATACGCACGGGAGAGCCTGCAGCTCGCGGAGGCGCTCGGGCGAGACGACCTGCGCGCGAAGAATCTGACAACGCTCGGATCCGCAGGCAGCTTCCTCCCCGAGCCGGATCTGCCCGGTGCGATCGCCGATCTGCAGGCAGGTGTCGATGTTGCGGCAGCCTCCGGCGACCTCGGTCAGCTCGCACGGGCGTACACGAATCTCGGCGCCGTTCTGGAATGCTCGGGACGTCTCGCCGAGGCGCAGGTGACCCTCGACGAGGTCTACCGCCTCGCGGTCCGCCGTGGGCACACTGCGGCGTTGCGCTTCTGCGAGGGCAATTTCATCGCCACCGAACTCCTCCGGGGCGAGTGGGAGGAAGCGGAAAGACGCGCGCGGGCATTCATTCAGCAATCGGATGCGACGATGCATTACTTCGACAACATCGCGACCGGTGCGCTTGCACTGATCGGTCTCGCCCGGGGCGAACTCGATGCGGAGGCGTCTGCCGAGCAGGCGATGGAGCACGGCCGCCGCGTCGGCGATCCGCAGGCCGTCGTTCCCGCGCTGGCGCTCGGCGCGTTCGTGCATGCCGAGTTGGGAAACTCAGAGCGGGCACGCTCGTTGCTGGCCGAGATCGACCCGATGCCGTTCATCGCGTCCGTCCCGGAGGCGTTCTTCGCCGCTGCCCGGCTTGGTGCGGCCGAGGAGTGGCAGGCGCGCACGCTCGAGTGCCGGCGCGGAACGCCGTTCGACGCGGCCGCCGACGCCGTGCTCGAGGGGCGTTGGACCGAGGCTGCCGACGTCTACGACGAGATGGGAGCCCGTCCGTACGCGGCGCTCGCGGCGCTGCGCGCGGCAGAGTGGCTGGTTGCCCAAGGACGGCGAGGCGAGGCGGACGAGCAGCTCAGGCGGGCCCTCGTGTTCTGGCGCGCGGTCGGCGCCACGCGGTACGTGCGCGAGGGCGAGGCGCTGCTCGCCAAGACGGCGTAGCCGCCGTCCGGGAGCAACTGCCGGGCGTCCCGCCTCGGGAGGCCCTCTCTCCTCTCCCGCCGCGCAGCTAACAGCGCCGTAACGGCCGGTCTTTACACTCCCGCGCATGGCAGGCCCGGAGGAGACGACCGACGTCGCGGCCCTCTTCGCACGCCTGAAGGAGGAGGTGCGGGCCGCCGGGCCGCGCGCCGCCGACGTCACGCCCGCCCAGGTGCGGCTGTGCGTCCGCGACCAGGCCGAGCGGCTGTGGCCGATCTCGGCCGAGCGGCCGATCGTCGGCAAGGGCGGCCCGGTGAAGTCGCTGCTCCGGCGCCTGATGCGCTGGTACGTCGAGCCGGCGTTCGCCGACCAGCGCGCGTTCAACGACGCCGTGCTCAAGCTGGTCGACGACCTCGACGAGCGGATCGGCCGGCTCGAGCAGCAGCGGCCGTGAGGATCGCGGTCTGCGCGCCGCAGGTGCCGTTCGTGCGCGGCGGCGCCGAGCTGATGGCCGACGACCTCGTCGCGGCGCTGCGCAGCCGCGGGCACGAGGCCGAGCTCGTCACGGTCCCGTTCAAGTGGTACCCCGGCACGCGCGTGCTCGACCAGGCGTTCCTCTGGCGGCTCGTCGACCTGACCGAGTCGGACGGGCGTCCGATCGATCGCGTGATCGCGACGAAGTTCCCCGCCTACTGCGTCCGCCACCCGAACAAGGTCGCGTGGGTGCTGCACCAGTTCCGGCAGGCCTACGACTACGACCGCACCGAGCTCGGCCAGTTCTCGGAGTCGCCCGAGGACCGCGCGACGCGCCGCGCGGTCGAGCGGCTCGACGCCGTCTCGCTCGGCGAGGCGCGGCGGGTCTTCGCGACCTCGCAGAACGTCGCCGACCGGCTCCGGCGCTTCAACGGCGTCGAGGCCGCCGTGCTGCCGCATCCGCCGCAGACGCTCGCCTACCGCACGGCGGAGTCGGAGGGCTTCGTCCTCTCGGTCAACCGGCTCGACCGCGCGAAGCGGATCGACCTGCTGATCGAGGCGGCGAAGGCGGAGCCGTCGCTGCGCGTCGTGATCGCCGGCGAGGGGCCCGACCGCGAGCGGCTCGAGCAGCTCGCGAGCGGGCTGAACGGGCAAGTCGAGTTCGCCGGTCGCGTCGACGACGACAGGCTCGCCGACCTCTACGCCCGCTGCCTCGCCGTCTACTACGCGCCGGTCGACGAGGACTTCGGGATGGTCCCCTACGAGGCGTTCCTCTCGGCGAAGCCGGTCGTGACGACGACCGACGCCGGCGGTCCGCTCGAGGTCGTCCGCGACGGCGAGACCGGCGTCGTCGTCGCGCCCGAGGCCGGCCGAGCTCGCGCGCGCGTGCAGCTACCTCGGCGAGCACGCCGCCGAGGCGGCGAAGCTCGGGCGCGCAGGCCAGGCGGTCGCCGAGCGCGTCACCTGGGACGCGTGCATCGACGCGCTGCTCGTGCGCGTGAGGGTCGCCTACTACTCGCCGATGCCGCCGTCGCGGTCCGGGATCGCCGACTACTCGGCGCTGCTCCTGCCGGCGCTGCGGGAGCGGGTCGACGTCGTCGTCGCCGAGCCCGGAAGGCGCGCGCCGCACGCCGACGTCGCGCTCTACCACGTCGGCAACGACCCCGACGCGCACGGCTGGATCGTCGACGCGCTGCGAGAAGCAGCCCGGCGTCGTCGTCCTGCACGAGCTCGTGCTGCACCACCTGATCGCCGGGATCACGATCGGCCGCGGCGACGGGCGCGGCTACCTCGACGCGATGGAGCGCGAGCTCGGCGTCGCCGGCCGGCTGCTCGGGCTCGGCGTGCTCGACAACCTGCTGCCGCTGCTCTGGGAGACGCAGCCCGAGCGCTTCCCGCTCGCGGGCGCGTGCTCGACCGCGCCCACGGGCTGATCGTCGCACTCGCACTACGTCGAGGAGAGGGCGCGCGGCCGCGGGCTACGACGGCCGGCTCTGGCGGATCCCGCACCCGGCGTGGCCGATGCACCAGGTCGACGCCCGCCGCCGGAGGTCGCCGGCGACCCGCTGATCGGCTGCTTCGGCTTCCTGAACATGAACAAGCGGATCCCGCAGCTGCTCGAGGCGTTCGCGCTGCTGCGCCGCGCGCCGGCCCGGCGCGCGGCTGCTGCTCGTCGGCGCGGCGGCGCGAGCGGTTCGACCTCGACCGGCGGCTCGAGCGGCTCGGGCTCGCGCGGCGACGTCGAGCGGCTCGACTACGTCCCGGAGGAGCGGATGTGGTCGCTGATGGCCGCGTGCGACGTGCTCGTCAACCTGCGCTCGCCGACGATGGGCGAGACGTCCGGCTCGGTGATCCGCGGGCTCGTCGCTCGGCAAGCCGATGCTCGTCTCCGACGTCGGCTGGTTCGCCGAGCTGCCCGACGACGTCGGTGCTGAAGATCCCGGTCGACGAGCTACGAGGTGCCGACGATCGCGGCGGCGCTCGAGCTCGCCGCCGAGCACGCGCGCCGAGCTCGGCGCGCCGCGCGGGAGTACGTCGAGCGCGAGCACGACCTCGGCCGCAGTCGCCGACGCCTACGTCGCGCGCGCTCGAGGAGGCGGCCGGCGGCGACGCCGTCGACGACGCGGTCCTGTGGCGCATCGCCGAGGCCGCGGCCGAGGTCGGCCTCGACGACGCCGCCGAGCTCGCGCGCGCGGCGGTGGACGCGGGGATCGTCGCGTGAACGCCGCAGTCGCGGCGGTGCGCGCGCGGGCGGTCGCCGTGCCCGTCTGGGTGTGGCTCGCCGCGATCGTCGTCGTCTCGCGCGGTCGTGCGCGTCGCGCTCGGCCGCCGGATCGTCGCGCCGTGGATCATGGTCGACGAGATCGTCTACTCGGAGCTCGCGAAGTCGTTCGCGGCGCACGGCGCAGCTTCCTCGTCCGCGGCGTCGCCGACGCACGGCTACGGGTTCGTCTACCCGGTGCTGATCGCGCCGGCGTGGCGGCTCGTTCGCGGCCGATCGCCGATGCCTACGCCGCCGCGAAGGCGATCAACGCCGTCCTGATGTCGCTCGCCGCGATCCCGGCCTACTTCCTCGCGCCGCCGCTCGTCCCGTCCGGGCTCGCGCTCGTCGCTGCGCTGCTCGACCGTGCTCGTGCCCTCGATGCTCTACACGGGCATGCTGATGACCGAGAACGCCTTCTACCCGCTGTTCGCTGCTCGTCGCGCTCGCGCTCGTCGCGACGCTCGAGCGGCCGACGGCGGCTGCGCCAGGTCGGCGCTGCTCGTGTCTCGCGCGGCATCGCGTTCGCGACGCGCGCGCAGGCGGTCGCGCTGGTCGCCGCGGTCGCGACGGCGCCGATCCTGCTCGGCTCGATCGAGCGAGACGCTGCGTGCGCCGCGTCCGAGCCGTTCGCGCCGCTCTACGGCGATCCTCGACGGCGGCGCGCTGCTCGCGCTGCTCGGCACGGTCGCGCGCGGCCGCTCGCCGCTCGACGCTGCTCGGCGCCTACCGCGCCGCGACCTCGAGCACGCTACACGGCGAGCGGCGTCCTCCACTTCCTCGCTCTACCACGTCGCCGAGCTCGACCTCTACCTCGGCGTCATCCCGTTCGCGGCGCTGCTCGCGCTGTGGCTCGCGCCGCGCGCGCTCGACGCCGGCGGCGCGCGCCTTCGCCGCCGCGTCGCTCGCGATCGCCGTCTGGCTCGCTCGCCGAGGTCGCCGCGTTCGCGTCGCAGCCTTCGGTGCAACGGATCGAGGAGCGGAACATGTTCTACCTCGCGCCGCTTCGCGCTGATCGCGCTGCTCGGGCTCGCCGCGACGGCGTCGTCCCGCGGCCGGCGCGCCGTGCTCGCCGGCGCCGCGGTCGTCGCCGGCGTCCTGCCGGTCTTCATCCCGTTCGACCGCTTCATCACGACGAGCGCGGTCTCGGACACGTTCGCGCTGCTGCCGTGGTGGTGGGTGCAGGACCACTGCATCCACCTCGACCAGGTGCGCTGGGCGGCGCTCGGCGTCGCGCTCGCGGCCGCCGGTGCGCTCTTCGTGCTCGCTCCCGCGGCGCTACGCGCTCGTGCTGCCGGCGCTCGTCGCCGTCTACTTCGTCGCTCACCGCCGTTCGTCGGTCGAGAACGGCCGGCACGGGATCCACAACGACGTCGGTCGGCTCGCTCTGGGCCGGCATCCACGTGCCGCACCCCGACTGGATCGACCGCGCACGTCGGCCGCGACGCCGACGTCGCCTTCCTCTGGACCGGCCGCGCGCCGGTGAACACCGTCTGGGAGAACGAGTTCTTCAACCGCAGCGTCGCACCGGTCTACGACCGTCGACGGGCCCGTCGCCGGACGCGCTGCCCGAGACGCCGGTGCATCGCGGCCGGCGACGGCCCGCTCGCCGACGCGGCCGGCCGGATCGCCCGCGCCGGCTACGTGCTCGCCGACGGCGCGCCGAGCGTCGACGGCAAGCCGGTCGCGCCGCGACCCGCGGATCGGGCTCGACGCTCTACCGCGTCGACGGGCCGGTCGTGATCCTGCCGACGCACGTCGACGGGCGTCTACCGGCGACACCTGGTCGGGCCGGCGCGTCACCTACACGCGCGTCGACTGCACGGGCGGCCGGCTGTCGGTCGCTCCTCGGCAGCGACCCGCATCTCTACCGCACGGACCAGGTCGTCAGCGCGCCGACGGCGGGCGAACGGTCGGCTCGGCCGCGCATCGCCCCGACGGGGCAGGCGACGCTCGACCGTGCCGCTCCATCCCGATGCAGCGGGCACGTGCCACGTCGAGCTTCACGTGCCTGCGTCGCACGGCACGGTCCCGGGCGGCGGCGACCACACGCGCAGCTCGGCGCGCACTTCCTCCGCTTCGACTACCGCCGGTGAGGATCGCCTTCGACGTCTCGCCCGCTCTCGCACGAGCGGACGGGCGTGAACAACTACATCCGCGGCTCGCTCGCCGGGCTCGCCGAGGCGGCGCGGCGAGCGCGGGCGACGAGGTGGTCGCGTTCGCGCCGACCTCGCCGGCCGGGCGCCGCGTGATCCCCGAGGCGCTCGCGGGCATCGACGTCGAGCTGCGCGCTCGTCGACGCTCCCCGGCGCGCACGCCTGGCGCACGGCGTGGTCGCGCGCTCGGCCGGCCGCCGCCGAGCGCTGGCTCGGCGCGTTCGACGTGCTCCACTTCACCGACTGGATGTACCCGCCGCAGCGCGCGGGCGTGCGCGCGACGACGATCCACGACCTCGTGCCGCTCCACTATCCCGAGTGGGTGACCGGCCGGACGCGCTCGATGCACGGCCGCAAGTACCGAAACGCGGCGCGCACCTGCGACGTGATCTTCGCCAACTCCGCGTTCACGGCCGACGACATCGCCGCGACGCTCGGCTTCCCGCGCGAGCGCGATCGTCGTCGCGCATCCGGGGATCGGCGCGGAGTTCACGCCGCGGACGGACCGCAGGCCGAGCTGGGCGGGCCGTACCTGCTCACGGTCGCGACGCTCGAGCCGCGGAAGAACCTCGGCACGCTCGTCGAGGCGTTCGCGCTGCTCGAGCGACACCGACCTCGCGCTCGCCGTCGTCGGAGGGAGCGGGCTGGGGCGAGCAGCCGGAGCTCGACCGGCCCGGGCATCGTCCGGCTCGGGCGCGTCGACGACGACGAGCTCGCGCGGCTCTACCGCGGCGCCGCGGTCGTCGTCTACCCGTCGCGCTTCGAGGGCTTCGGCATGCCGATCACCGAGGCGATGGCCTCGCGGCGCGCCCGTCGTCGCCTCGGCGCACCCGTCGCTGGACGAGGCGTGCGGCGACGCCGCGGTGCGCGGCCGACCCGGAGAGCCCCGAGGCGATCGCCGCGGCGATCCGCGAGGCGCTCGACCGGCGCGACGAGCTGCGCGCGCGCGGGCTCGCGCACGCTGCGCAGCTTCTCGTGGCGGCGCGACGGCGAGCTCTTCCTCGAGGGGTACCGAGCGATTCTCGTAGCGCATCGACACGACGCCGCTCCGCCAGACGCGCGCCGGCACCGCGCGCTACCTGCGCGGGCTGCTCGACGCACCTCGACGTGCGACGTGGTCGAGCTGTCGTTCCCGGCGACGTCGCGCCTGCGAACGGTCGGCGGCCGACGTGCTCTGGTACCCGCGGCTGCGGGCTCGGCGGGCGCCGACGTGCTCCACTGCCCGACCTTCCGCGGGCCGTTCCGCTCGACGGCGCCGCTCGTCGTCACCGTGCACGACCTCGCCGTGCTCCGCCACCCGGAGTGGTTCAACCGCTGGACGCGCACCTACTCGCGGCTCGCCGTCCCGCGCGTCGTCGCGCGCGGCGACGCGGGTGATCGCCGTCTCCGAGTTCACGCGGCGCGAGCTCGTCGACCTGCTCGGCGTCGCACGACGGCGAAGATCCGGGTCGTGCCGAACGCGGTCGAGGACGTCTTCACGCCCGGACGGCCCGCGCGCCGAGGGCGACTACGTGCTCGCGGTCGGGACGCTCGAGCCGCGCAAGAACCTCGCGCGGATCGCCGCCGCGGTCGACGGCGAGCTGCGCGTCGTCGGCGCGCGCGGCTGGGGCGGCGTCGAGCCGCCGGCGAACGTCGACCTGGCTCGGCGAGTGTCGCGACGACGAGCTCGCCGCGCTCTACCGCGGCGCCCGCTGCCTCGTCTACGCGTCGCTCTACGAGGGCTTCGGCATCCCGGTCGCCGAGGCGCTCGCCTGCGGCTGCCCGGTCGTGACGACGCCGCGACTCGCGCGATGGCCGAGATCGCCGGCGACGACGCGACCTACGTCGACCCGCTCGACGTCGACGTCGATCCGCGACGGGATCGCGCGCGGCGGCTCGCGCCTGCGCCGCGCCGGGTCGCCGACTGGGCCGACGTCGCCGCGGCGACGCGCGCCGTCTACGAGGAGGTCGCGTGATCCTCATCGACGCCGACGTGCTCGGCCGCGAGCGCACCGGCGACGAGACCTACGTCGCGAACCTGCTGCGCGAGCTGCCGGCCGCTGCGCCCGACCTCCGCTTCGCCGCCGTCACGCGGCATCCCGAGCTCGTGCCGGACGGGGTCGAGCCGATCGAGCTGCCGGCGCGCTCGCAGGAGCTGCGGATGGCGTGGTCGCTGCCGCGGCTGCTCCGCCGCCTGCGGCCCGAGCTCGCGCACTTCCAGCACGCGCTGCCGCTCGGCTGGCGCGGGCCGCTCGGTCGTCACGCTGCACGACCTCTCGTTCGAGCGACGACCCGACGCGTGATGGGGCTCGCTCGACCGGATCGACGTTCCGGACGGTCGTGCCGCGCGCCGTGCGCCGCGCCGACCACGTGCTCGCCGTCTCGGAGCGCACGAAGCGCGACGTCGTCGAGCTGCTACGGCGTGCCCGAGGAGAAGGTCACGGTGACGCCGAACGGCGTCGACCCGTCGTTCGCGCCCGGCGGCGACGTCGACGGCGGCTACCTGCTCTTCGTCGGCGCGATCCAGGCGCGCAAGAACCCGCTCGCGGCGCTCGACGGCGGCGCGGGCGGTCGGCCTGCCGCTCGTCGTCGCCGGGCCCGGAGAAGGACGCCGGCGCTCGCCGCGCGAGCTGCGCGCGCGGCGGCGCCGACCTGCGCGGCTACGTCACCAAGGACGAGCTCGCCGAGCTCTACCGCGGCGCCGCGGCGCTCGTGCTGCCGTCGCGCTTCGAGGGCTTCGGGCTGCCGGTGCTCGAGGCGATGGCCTGCGGCACGCCGGTCGTCGCCGCCGACGAGCCGGCGCTGCGCGAGGTCGCCGGCGACGCGGCCGTCTACGCCGACGGACGGCGACTTCGCCGCGGCCGTCCGACCGCGCGCTGCGCCGAGCGCGCGCGAGCTCTCGCGCGGCCGGGCTCGAGCGCGCGAAGGCGCTTCTCCTGGGCGGAGACCGGCGCGCCGCACGGTCGACGTCTACCGGCGGGTGCTCGCGATGAAGGTCGCCGCGGTCGTCGTCTCGCACGGCGCACGCCGCCGAGCTCGAGCGCGTCGCTGCCGGCGCTGCGCGCCGCAGGTCGACGAGCTCGTCGTGATCGCGAACGTCCCGGGCTCGGTGCCGCGCCGGCGTCGAGGCGGTCGCACAACGAGCGGCCGCTCGGCTTCGCCGCGAACCTCAACCTCGGCGTCGCGCTGCACGACGGCGAGGCTGATCGTCACCGCGAACCCGACGCGGTGCCCGAGCCGGGCGCCGTCGCAGCGCCCTGCGCGCCTTCATGCCGAGACCCACGAGCGCTGCGGCGTCGCCGGGCCGCGGATGGTCTTCCCCGACGGCAGCCCGCAGCCGTCGCGGCGCCGCTTCCCGACGGTCGGCGGCACGATCGTCCGCCGCACGCCGCTGCGGCAAGGTCGTCCCGCAGCGCCATCACTTCCACCTCGACGAGCCGCGCCGCCGGACGAGCCGGTCGAGGCCGACTGGATGCTCGGCGGCTTCCTGCTCCTGCGGCGCGCGATGCTCGACGAGCTCGGCGGCTTCGACGAGGGCTTCCGGCTCTACGGCGAGGACATCGACCTCGCAGTACCGCGCGATGCGCGCCGGCTGGGAGCGCTGGTACGTCCCGCAGGCGGTCGTCCGGCACGAGCACAAGGCCGAGACCGACAAGCGCTGGCTGACGCGGCGCACGCTGTGGCACTGGGCGGGCATCGTCCGCTTCGTGCGCAAGCATCCTGAGAGGCTGCGGGCGCTGTGAACGAGATCGTCGACAAGTACGACGCGCTCGCCGAGCGGCTACAGCGCCACGACTACGCCGACGCCTCCTCGTACTACCGCCGGCGCGCGCGGCTCGTCGTCGCGCTCGGTCCGCGGCTCACGGCCGGTTCGAGCGTGCTCGACTTCGCCTGTGGCGACGGCGGGCTCGGGCCGCCGCTGCTTGCCCTGGGAATCGACTACCGCGGCGTCGACGCGAGCCCACACATGGTCGACGTCGCCCGGCGCACGCTCGGCGACCGGGTCACGCTCGGGGTGTTCGACCACGAACCTTCCTCGCCGGTGGACGCGACGACGATCTTCCGCTCGCTCTACCTGGTCCCCGACCGGCGTGCGTTCCTCGGGCGCGTGCGCTCGTTCACTCGGGTGAAGCTCGTCTTCGACTTCGACCCGCGCGCCTTCGCGGCCGCCGCGCTCTACGACGACCTGCAGGCAGCCGGCTGGCGGCGCATCGCGGTGCGCCCGTTCCTGATGCCGCAGCGCGCCGCGTTGCCCCGTCCGGTGCAGCGCGCGCTCTTCGCGATCGAGCCGCTGCCGGGTGCGCGACTCCTCACCGCCGTCCGCTTTCCGTTGCTCGTCAGCGCGTCGGCTTGAACGTTCCGCTCATCACGGCCCCGAGCAGCCGCGAGTCGTTGACGCCGTAGTCGGACGGCCGCACCAGCCTGGCGATGTGCACGTCGACGGCGACGGGTGCGCGCACCGGCACCGTGACCGGGTGGTCCTCGCAGCTTCGCAGCAGGAAGCGCACCGTGTGCGTCGCGTGCCGGACGATCGGTGCGCGCTGCTGGTCGAGTGCGACGGGCCCGATGCGAACGGTCACGGGCGTCGGCGGCGCCGTCTGCGCGCAGAAGCCGGCCCGGCTGACGTCGACGGTGAGCTTCCCCGTGGTGTACGGGCCGAAGTACGCCCAGCGTCCGTCGTGGACCGTGTCCGAGGGGATCCAGCCGTCCGGCGAGCGGTTGTAGTACGACTCGGAGAGTCGCCACGGGTGGACGACCCGGACGAGCGTCAGCGACCCGCGCGCGTCGACCGTGCGGCCGACCAGCCGCACGCCGTTGTCCTCGAGCACGTACGGGTCGCCGGGATCGACACGCAGGCGGCCGTCCGTGGCGGCGAGGTCCGGCGTCAGCGTGGGGCCGGGGCCGGGGGCGGTGCCGTCGAGCGTGTAGACGCGCCTCACCGAGCCGTTCCAGAACTCGGTCAGCCCGAGGCCGTAGTCGTACGTCGGCCCGAGCGCCTGTCCGAGATACGTCACGTCGGCACCCTTGACGTCCTGGTCGACCCAGTCGAGCGGCGACGGAAGGTTGTGGACGAAGTCCTTCGCCGACTGTTGCGAGCCGCGCGCGCTCGTCACCTCGCCGGCGAGCAGCCAGCTCACCGTTCCGAGCGCCGCGACCGCGAGCAGCGCCGGTCTGACCCGGTCGCAGCGGCGCACGAACGGGAGCAGCGCGACGCCGGCGGCGACCGCGAGCGTCACGGCCAGGGCGACGCGGATCGTGTTCTGATCCCAGTAGAAGGAGCGGTTCGCCATCTGCGTGATCCCGTAGCCCGGCGCCTCGAAGTACGGGTAGCCGAGCTGGTAGCCGTAGCGGAGCGCGAACCAGCCGGCGACGGCGATCGCGGCGGCGACGACCGGCAGCGACGGCCGGCGCGCCGAGAAGTAGACGACGGTGCCGACGAGGAGCAGCGGGCCGAGGTAGATCAGGTTGCGTTCCTCGACGTACGTCCCGAAGTTGGTCGACAGGAACGCGGCCTTGACGCCGGTGTAGGCGCCGAAGGTGACGATCGACGCGCCGAAGAACGCTGCGAAGGCGCGCCAGCGGGGGTCTGCGCGGCGCTCGGGCAGCCACAAGGACGCAAGTCCCGCCACCACGGGGAGCACACCGAGGCCGATCGTGAGCGCGGAGCCTGCCTCGAGCCCGAGATGCCACACACGCCCCTTGTAGGACTGGGTCGCCACCGACCACTGCTGCGCGTGGCCGCTGACGAGCCGGTTGATCACGACGAACACGCCGATCGCGAGCACCGCCGCACCGACGTTGTCGAAGGTGCTCCAGTTGCGACGGAGGTGCCGGCCGCGCGGGCCGAGCCACCAGAGCAACGCGGCCGCGAGCACGAGGGCGGCGGCGCCGCAGACGAGCTGCCGGCGGGCTTCGATCGCGACCAGCGCGGCGACCGCCGCCGCGGCGATCCAGCGTCGCCCGCCCCCCTCGAGCGCCCGGACCGACAGGTAGGCGAGCCACGCGAACGCCGGATAGGCGAGCACCTCGGGCAGCAGGAGGGGTGCGTAGAAGAGCGCCGAGGTGCACATCGAGCCGAGGGCCGCGACGATCGCTGCGCGCGACGAGACCAGACGCCGCGCGAGCAGGTACACCGGCACGGAGGCGGACGCCATCACGAGCGTGTTCAGGTACTTGATCGCTGCGTACGCGTCGCCCGTCGAGTGCAGCGCCCACCCCGGCGAGATCAGGTACGCGTAGAGCGAGCGGAACGAGGTCGAGGAGTTGCGCAGCCCTGCGTGTCCGGTGTGCCAGATCGCGCGCGATAGCTGTGCCCACTGAAGCTCGTCCGTGAAGATCGTCGGCGTCTTCCGGACTGCGCTCTCCCAGAAGAGGAGCGAGAGGATCGCCAGGGCCGCGACCGCGACCGGAACCGCCGCCAGGAAGCGGTCGAGGAGGGGGCGCTCGTCCTTCACTCGGCCAGGCCCGAGCCGAGCGCGACCTGCGGGTCGAGGTCGATCTCTCGCCGCACGAACCGGCACGCGACGCCCGCGGTCTCGCACGCCGCGACGATCGCGTCGAGGCGCTCGCGCGGCGCGTCCGGGATCGTCACGAAGACGATGTCGGCCTCGTGCTCGCCCGAGCAGCGCGGCGAGCTCGTGCGTGCCGCCGACCACGGCGATGCCGTGCAGCCGCCGGCGCCGCAGGCGCGGATTGTCGTCGACGAACCCGACCACCCGCTCGCCGGGCGTCTCGCGCAGCTCGCGCATCAGGCTGCGCCCGGTCCGGCCGGCGCCGACGATCAGCGATCTGCGCGCCGTGCGGTCCCTGAACGTGCGCGCGCCGACGGCCGTGCGCTCGGCGAAGCGCGAGCCGGCGATCAGCGATCGCGCCGAACAGCGCGTCGACGAGGAAGAAGGAGCGGGAGAAGTCGCCGAAGTCGTGGTCGAGCGACACGTACCCGGCTGCGACCGCCTCGGCGACGAACGATGCGGCTCCGATCGCGAGCAGGTCGCGGGACCCGGCGAAGCGCCAGACCGAGCGGTAGAGCCCGAACGGGATGAACGCGAGGTAGCGGGCTGCGAGCACGATCGGCAGCGCGACCTCGGCGAGGTGACGCTGGTTCGGCGTGCCCGGCCAGCCGAACGCGACGACGTACGCGGCGACGAACGAGCCGAGTGATCACCCAGAAGTCGACGACGACCTCGACCAGCCGGCGCCAGTGCACCGCGAAGGTCTGCGAGCATCGGCTCGCCGCCGGGGGCGCGCCGCTCGACGTCGGCGAGGAAGCTCGCGAACTGGACGAGCAGCACGAAGGTGACGAGCGACGCCGACGATGTGAGCCGCTGGTTGTCGAGCACGTTGTACGCGAGGCTCGTCCCGCCGAGCGCCGTCGCGATCAGCGCGAGCAGGAGCGACAGCGTGTCGTCTCGGAGAGGCCGAAGCGAACGAGCCGGTGCGAGGTGTGGTCGCGGCCGCCCTGGTAGATCGGCCGCCCGTCGAGGAGCCGGACGACGGTGACGAGCGTCGTGTCGAGGATCGGCACGGCCAGCACGAGGATCGGCAGCAGGAAGCGTCGCGACCGTCGTACCGGCGACGTGCCAGCTCGCGAGCAGTCCCGAGCGACGCGAGCGCGAATCCGAGCATCTGTGCTGCCCGAGTCGCCCATGAAGACGAGCGCCTGGTCGCGCGGCCGCAGGTTGAACGGGAGGAAGCCCGCGCACGCGAGAGCGCCTGCGAGCGCGAACGCGAGCACGGTGTGGTTCGGGTGGATCGTGACCGCGTCGATCGCGAAGAAGGAGAACGCGATCGCCGGCCAGCGTCGCCGCGAGCCCGTCCATGTTGTCGAGCAGGTTGAACGCGTTCGTCATCCCGACGAGCCAGAGCAGCGCGATCGCGTCAGGCGATCACGGCGTTGTGGACGAGCTGCGACGTGCGTGCCGGTCGCGACACGATCACCGCCGCGGCGATCTGGACGGCGAGCTTCGCGAGCGGCGGCAGGGCGTGCAGGTCGTCGACGAGGCCCGCGACGAAGACGCAGCGCGATGCCGCCGTAGACGCCGGCCAGGCCGCCGTCGAGCGTGAACGGCCCCGACCGCGATCGCGAGCCACAACCCGACGGAGATCCCGAGGAAGATGCCGATGCCGCCGAGCAGCGGCGTCGGCCGGTCGTGCCAGCGCTCGGTCGAGGGGGCGGAGACGAGCCGCTGTGCCAGGCTCGTCCGGAGGAGCGCCCAGACCGCGAGCAGGGCCGCGGGGAAGGCGGCGACCGCCGTGATCGTGCTCACGGCGTGTGAGGGTAGAGAACCGCTGTAAGGGCTGTGTGTGCCCGCACGAGCCGTCCCTACACTAGAACGCGCCCCCGATGACGGTCTACGCCGACCTCTACCGCTTCCGCGAGCTCTTCGCGAACCTCTTCCGCCGCGACTTCCATGCGAAGTACAAGGGATCCCTGCTCGGCATCGTCTGGTCGCTGCTCAACCCGCTGCTGCTGCTGGCGGTCTACCTGGTCGTGTTCGGCGTCCTCTTCCCGAACGCGAAGACCCCTCACTACCCGATCTACCTGCTCGGCGGGCTCGCCTGCTGGCTCTTCTTCTCCGTGTCGCTGCAGTCGGCCGCCCGCTCGATGATCGACAGCGGCGAGCTGATCAAGAAGGTGCGGTTCCCCCGGCAGCTCGTGGCATTCTCGATCGTCGCCACCCAGGCGGTCACGTTCGCCGTGATGATCGCGATCCTGCTCGTGCTCTCCGCTCGCGTTCGTCCCGGAGGCGCGGTCGACGGTCTGGGTCGGCGGTCCCGCTCGCGGTCGCTCTTCCTCGGGCTCGTCGCGGGCCTGTCGCTGCTCGTCGCCGTGCCTGAACGTGCTGCTCCGCGACATCGAGCACATCCTCACGGCGGCGCTGCTGCCCTGGTTCTTCCTCACGCCGATCCTCTGGCGCGTCGGGCAGCCTCCCCGACCGCGCACAGCAGCATCACAAGCTGCTCGACGTCCTCCGCTGGGGCAACTTCGCTCGCGCCGCCGATCTTCGCGATCCGCGATGCGCTCTGGTCGGGTCACCTGCCGCGGATCGCGGACGTCGTCTACCTGTGCGTCGCGGCGGCGCTCGCGCTCGCGCTCGGCGCGTTCGTCTTCCGCCGCGTCGACGATCGCATCGCGCTCGAGCTCTAGTCCTGGTCCGGCCTAGCGACGGACCCGCAGCACGATGCGGCCGTCGTACACCCACGGCTCGTCCCGCGGTGCGGCGTAGGCCGGCAGGCCGGCGACGTCGGCGAGGCGCTCGAGCCGGATGCCGTCCAGCACCGACGGGCAGACGAGCGAGGCCGAGAACCCGGGCTGCCGGCCGCGGCCCGGCGTGTACGGCTCGAGCTCGTGCGGCCGCCGATGAGCGGCGCCGCCGTCCCAGGCGATCGCACCGGCGACGACGCCGTAGCCCTCGGCGTGCGCCGCGCGGACGCGCTCGGCCCAGTCCGGCGCCGGCTCGACGCCCGGCGGCAGGTCGGCCCGCGGCTCGCCGAGGCGTTCGTGCACCTCGACGTCGAGCGTGAGCGGCGTCGCCTCCCAGCTCGGCGAACCACGCCCGGCCCTCGGCGACGAGGTCGAAGGCGAGCCGGTACGGCCCGGGCGGGATCGGGCCGCGGACCGGCACGCGCACGGTCGCCTCCTCGCCGGGGCGAAGCGGCGGCAGCGCCGTCCTGATCCCGTCCCAGACGATCGGGTTCCCGCGCCGGTCGAGCCAGTGGTAGGCGAGGAAGATGCGTTGGCCCCACTGCACGCTCCCGGTGTTCGCGAGCGCGACCTCCGCCTCGGAGATCGCTCCCGCGTGCGGCTCGCTCGAGCGTGCGCCGCACCGAAGCCGACGGACAGCGGTCCCTTCGACACGGGCGGTTAGTCTAGGTCGGTGACTCCGCTCCTCGCGAGGGCGGCGCGCCGCGAGCAGGTCGAGCGGACGCCCGTGTGGTTCATGCGCCAGGCCGGACGCTCGCTGCCGGAGTACCGCGCGATCCGCGAGCGGCACACGTTCTGGGAGGTCACCGGCACGCCCGACCTCTCGCGCCGAGGTGACGCTGCAGCCCGTCCGCCGCCACGGCGTCGACGCCGCCGTCCTCTTCGCCGACATCATGACCCCGGTCGTCGGCATGGGCCTCGACGTCGAGCTCGTCGAGGGTGTCGGTCCGGTCGATCGCCTCGCCGGTGCGGTCGGCCGAGGACGTCGCGCGCCTGCGCGTTCCCGATCCCGACGAGGCGTTCGCGCCCGTGCTCGAGGCGATCGGGATCGTCCGCCGCGAGCTCGAGCCCGAGCGCGCCGTCGTCGGCTTCTGCGGCGGGCCGTTCACGGTCGCCGGCTACCTCGTCGAGGGCCGGCCGTCGCGCGAGTTCGCGACCGTCAAGTCGCTGATGTACTCGAGCCCGGACGTGTGGCGGGCGCTGCTCGACAAGCTCGCCGAGTGCTTCGCCGGGTACGTCGCGGCCCAGGCCCGCGCGGGCGCCGACGTGGTGCAGCTCTTCGACTCGTGGGTCGGCGTGCTCTCGCCCGCCGACTACGAGGAGTTCGTCGCGCCGTGGTCGGCGCGCATCCTCGCCGCCGCGCGGCGTTCCGACCATCCACTTCGGCACCGGCACCTCGACGCTGCTCGGCTCGATGGCGGCGGCCGGGGGCGACGTGATCGGCCTCGACTGGCGCGTCCCGCTCGACGAGGGCTGGGCGCGCGTCCGGCGAGGCCGCGGCGTCCAGGGCAACCTCGAGCCCGCGCTGCTGCTCGGCCCGTGGGAGCGCGTCGAGGCCGGCGCGCTCGACGTGCTCCGCCGTGCCGGCGGGCGCCCTGGGCACATCTTCAACCTCGGCCATGGGGTGCTGCCCGCCACCGACGCGACCGCCCTGACGCGCCTCGTCGAGCTCGTTCACGCCCACGGCTCCGGCTGACCCTCCCGGCGGCTCGGCTACCGTCACGGCATGAGCGACGCGGCGGTGATCCTGATGGCCTACGGGTCGCCGGAGCGCCTGGAGGACGTCCCCGCCTACTACGCCGACATCCGCGGCGGCCGGGCGATCGCGCCGGCGCACCTGGAGGACCTGGTCGCGCGCTACCGCCGCCTCGGCATCGAGGACTCGAACCCCCTGAACGCGATCACCGAGCGCACGCGCGCGGCGCTCGAGCGCGAGCTCGCGCTGCCCGTCTTCACCGGCATGAAGCACTGGACGCCCCGGATCTCCGACGCGGTCGCCGCGGCTCTGGCCGGCGGAGCGACCCAGCTCGTCGGGCTGGTGCTCGCACCGCACTACAGCCGGCTCTCGATCGGCGGCTATCAGCGCCTGCTCGACGAGGCGGTCGACGGCCGCGTGCCCACGCACTTCGTCGCCAGCTGGCACGACGACCCAGGCTTCGTCTCGGTGCTCGCCGACCGCATCCGCGGGACGACTGCTCACGTGGTCTTCACGGCTCACTCGCTCCCGGCGCGGATCCTCGACGAGGGCGACCCGTACGCCGACCAGCTGCTCGAGACCGCGCGGCTCGTCGCGGGGGAGGCCGGCGTGTCGGAATGGTCGTTCTCCTACCAGAGCGAATCGCCGACCGGCGAGCCCTGGCTCAAGCCCGACATCCTCGAGCACCTCCGGGAGCTGCACGAGCGCCGTTGCGACGAGGTGCTCGTGTGTCCCGTCGGGTTCGTGTCGGATCATCTGGAGATCCGCTTCGACCTCGACACGGAAGCGCAGCAGCTGGCGGGCGAGCTCGGCATGAACGTCGCGCGCATCGAGATGCCCAACGACGACCCCGCGTTCGTCCAGGCGCTCGCCGGAATCGTGCGCAGAGCACGCTCGGCGGTGACGGTGTGACGCGCGGTCGCATCGTCGTCGACCGCGCGTCGCGGACGTTTCGCGTCTACCCGAAGGCGCAGCGCACGATCAAGGATCTGTTCGTCACGCGCGGCCGTAGCGGCGCGCGAGAGGTGCAGGCGCTGCGCGACGTGTCGGTGAGCGTCGAGCCGGGCGAAGCGGTCGGTCTGGTCGGCCGCAACGGCTCCGGGAAGACCACGCTCCTGCGCCTCGTCTCCGGGATCATCAAGCCGACGGCTGGGAAGGTCGAGGCGGGCGGTCGCGTCGCCTCGCTGCTCGAGCTCGGCGCCGGCTTCCACCCCGACTTCACCGGACGCGAGAACGTCTACCTGAACGGGTCGATCCACGGGCTGTCGCGTGCACGAGTGCGCGAGGCGATGGACGAGATCGTCGCCTTCGCCGAGCTCGAGCGCTTCATCGACCTCCCGGTCCGCACCTACTCGTCGGGCATGTACATGCGCCTCGGCTTCTCGGTTGCCGCGCACATCGAGGCGGACGTGCTCCTCCTCGACGAGGTGTTCGCCGTCGGCGACGAGCAGTTCCAGCGGAAATGCTTCGGCAAGGTCGCGGAGTTCAAGAATCGCGGCGGCACGATCCTGTTCGTCTCGCACGACGCGCAGGCCGTCGAGCGGCTCTGCGACCGGGCGGTGCTGCTGCGCCAGGGTGAGGTGGAGTTCGACGGCGACACGCGCGAGGCGATCGGGGCGTACCGCCGCCAGCTCGCCGCCGACGCGAATCCCGACGAGCTGAGTGCGGGCTTGCGCGAGTGGGGAACCGGCGAGGCGCGCATCGTCTCCGCCGAGCTCCTGGACGAGGACGGAGACGCCAGGCGTCAGTTCGCCGCCGGCGAGCCGGTCACGGTGAGGCTCGTCGTCGCAGCCGAGGACGGCGTGCCGCCGCCCCGCGTGTCGCTCGAGCTGCGCGACGAAGGCGGGCTCGTCCTCGCCGGCGCCGCGCAGGAGACGCGCGCGCTCGGCTGGCAGGAGGCGGCCGGCGAGCGCGAGTTGCGCTTCCGCATCGGCCGGCTGCCGCTGGCCGACGGCCGGTTCCACCTGCGCGCCTCGCTCGTGGACGAGGACGGCGGCCGCCTCCTGCACACGCTCGAGGATGCGTTGCGCTTCTTCGTCTTCCCCTCAGGCGCCGAAACCGGGATGGTGCTGCTCGACGGCGAGTGGACGCTGCAGGAGACCGCCGGGCGCGCGCCAAGTGTTCCCGCGTGAGCTCACGCGCCTGTCCCGACTGGCCCGCGCTGATGGAGCTCGCGCCCGAGCTCACCTTCCGCCACTACACGCTCGGCGAGGTCCACCTGCCCGCTGAGGCGTTCGTGCAGGTCGAGGGAATCCCCTTCGACGCGGTCGCCGTGTGCTGCGACCTCGACGCGCACGTGTTCAACCCCGAGCACACGGACGCGCGCATCGTGAGTGCGCTCCAGGGCACGCACTGGCTCGACGTCCGCGAGGTCGCGGGCCGCGGCGGCTGACGCGCTCGGGCTCGCGACGCCGCCTCGGTAGTGTCCGCGGGCGATGGCGACCACCATCGTCCCCTTCCGAGGCACCGATCCGAAGCGCCGGCTCGACCCGCTCGACGCGCGCGTGCGCGCGGCGCTGGCCGCGGCGATGCTCGCCGACGTCGTCGACGCTGCGCGCGCTCTCGGCCCGGTGCTCGTCGTCGCGTCGGAGCCGCCGGCGCTTCCCGCCGGCTGTTCACTCGTCGCCGATCCGCAGCGCGGGCAGGGCGCTGCCGTCCGTGCAGGGCTCGCCGTCGCCGTCGAGCGGGCGCTGCCGTCACCGTTTCTGGTTGTCAACGCCGACCTGCCGTGCGTCACCGCCCGCGATCTCCTGGCGCTCGCCGGCGCCGTCCCGGAGCACGGGCTCGCCCTGACCGCTGCTGCCGACGGCACGACCAACGCGCTCGCGCTCTCGGACGAGCACCTGTTCGAGCCGGTGTACGGACCCGGCAGCGCCGCCCGCTTCGCTCAGCTCGCCGAGTCGCGCGCGCTCGACGCGCCGAACCTGCACGACGACGTCGACACGCTGGCCGATCTGGCGCGCGTCGCGACCCGCGTCGGCGAGCACACACGGCGCGTGCTGCCGTTGCTGCACCTGGGCGCGGCCGCATGAAGGTGGCTGTCCTGTCGGGCGGCGTGGGGGGCGCGCGGTTCCTGCGCGGGGTTCTGGGTGTTGTCGAGCCGGGCAACGTTTCCATCATAGGCAACGTGGCGGACGACCTCGAGGTTCTCGGCCTGCACGTCTCGCCCGACCTCGACAGCATCCTCTACACGCTCACCGGGCTCGGCGACGACGAGCGTGGCTGGGGCCGCGCCGGCGAGACGTGGCAGGCGCTCGAAACGGTCGCGCAGCTCGGGGGCGAAGCGTGGTTCTCGCTCGGCGACCGCGATCTCGGGCTGCACCTCGTACGGACGCAGCTCCTGCGCGAAGGGGCGAGCCTCTCCGCCGCGACCGAGCAGCTCGCGCACGCGCTCGGGCTCGAGGCCGCGCTGCTGCCGGCGACCGACGACCCGCTGCGAACCTTCCTGGAGACGCCGGCCGGCACGTTCCCGTTCCAGACCTGGTTCGTCGGGCGCGGGCATCGCGACGAGGTCGACGCCGTGCACTACGCCGGTGCGCCGGACGCGGCTGCTGCGCCCGGCGTGGTCGAGGCGCTCGAGGCTGCAGACGTGGTGCTCGTCGCGCCCAGCAATCCGTACGTCTCGATCGGGCCGATCCTCGCGGTCGCGGAGATCCGCAGGGCGCTCGAGCGCCGAACGGCTCCGTGTGTGGCGGTTAGCCCGCTGATCGGCGGTCGCGCGGTGAAGGGGCCGGCCGATCGTATGCTCGCGCGGCTCGCGGGCGGGACGACCCCGGCTCACGTCGCAGGGTGTTACGACGGGTTGATCGACGCGCTGGTGATCGACGAGGCAGACGTTGAAGCGGATCGGCCTCGTTCCGTGCGCGTCGTCGTCGCGCAGACGCTGATGCACGACGCGGATGCGGCGCGACGGTTGGCCGCGGCGGTGCTCGATGCGGCCGGTGCGCCGGCATGAAGATCGCGGTGCTGGGCGGGACCGGCAGCTTCGGCCGGGCGCTCGCGGCGCGCCTCGCGGCCGCCGGAGACGACGTCGTGATCGGCTCGCGCGACGCCGATCGCGCGGACGCAACTGCACGTGAGCTCGGTGGGACGGCCACGGGGGTGACGAACGAGGACGCCGTCCGGGGCGTCGACCTGGTCGTGCTCGCGGTGAAAGCCGACGGCGCGCTCGAGACCGCCCGCGGCGTGGCAGGGCCGCTCGGCTCGACGCCGCTGCTCTCGGTGGCGAGTGCGATCGTCGTCCAGAAGGGCGTCGGTGCGCTGCCGGACCCCGACGGCCTCAGCCTGGCCGAGCGGATCCAGGACGTCGTGGACGCGCCGGTCGTCGCGGGGCTGCATTCGATCGCTGCCGCGTCGCTCGGCGCCGCACCGCCAGACGAGGACGCGCTCGTCTGTGGCGACGATCCCGCTGCGAAGGAGCTGGTGCTCTCCGTCGCCGGTCGGCTCGTTGCCGGCCGCGCGCTCGACGCCGGGCCGCTCAAGAGCGCCCGCGCGCTCGAAGGCCTGACCGCGGTGATCGTGAACCTCAACCGGCGATACCGGGCGCACGCCGGCGTGCGTGTGACAGGTATCGACGGCGCGTGATCGAGCTCCTGCCCGTTCGCGAGCTCCCGGAGATCCACGCGGGAGACGACCTCGCCATGCTGATCGTCGAGCGCGTCGAGCTCGTCGAGCGCGACGTCGTCGTCGTCGCGCAGAAGGCGATCTCGAAGGTCGAAGGCCGGATCGTGCGCATCGACGAGATCGAGGCGTCGGGCAAGGCTCACGAGCTTGCCGGCGACGAGCGCGATCCGCGCGAGGTCGAGGTGGTGCTCCGCGAGGCGAAGCGGATCGTGCGCGAACGTGGGCCGCTGATCATCGCCGAGACGCGGCACGGCTTCATCTGCGCGTCGGCCGGCGTCGACCATTCGAACGCCCCGGAGCCGGGCACGCTCGTCCTGCTCCCGGTCGACCCTGACGCGAGCGCCCGGGCGCTCCGCGACCGCCTGCGCGAGCTCGCCGGCGTCGCCGTCGGCGTGGTCGTGACCGACTCGTTCGGCCGCCCGTTCCGGCAGGGAACGACCGACGTGGCGATCGGGATCGCCGGCGTCCCGGCGCTGCTCGACCTCCGCGGCACCGCCGACCGGATCGGCTACGTGCTCCGGTCGACCAGGGTGGCGATCGCCGACGAGATCGCCGCCGCCGCCGACCTCGCCCGGGGCAAGGCGGACGGGATTCCGGTCGTGGTGGTGCGCGGGCTGGCGCTCGAGGGCGACGGAAGCGCCCAGGAGATCGTGATCGAGCCCGAGCTCGACCTCTTCCGCTGAACCGCTTGCGCGAAAGCGCACAAACATTGTCCTAACGAACCGCCTCGGCCCCGCGCCGAGTCGCTACCCTCCCGGGCGTCCGACGGCTCAGCTGGTCCCGCAAGGCAGCCGCCGGCTTCCCTTACTCACACCGGTCCTCGACAGGAGGAAGCCGACACGTGCATTTACGCAGGCCGCCCGCCAGGCGGCAGCCAATCGCAGTTGCCGCCGCCCTCGTAGCGGCGCTGACGGTCGTCGCGGTCGGCGTCGCCCGCGCGGCGACTGCCGTCAAACCGTCCGACCCCGGCCCCTCGCTGATCTCGCTGCGGTCGCTGGTCGGCCATTACCGCACCGTCACCTGGACCTTCCAGCGCGCGGCCCATGTTCCGCGCGCCCGGAGCTCGTATGTCGAGCGGCGCACGCACGACCGCGCCTACCTCCGCTGGGCGATCGACCGCTGGACGCGGCGCGCCTACGCGGCCCGAAGCCAGGCGCTGGCCGCGATCCACCGGCGCCTGTCCGTGTCGCTGCCGAGGCCGCCGGGGCTCCGCGCCTCCCTGAGTGCCCGGGTGACCTACAGCAGGCGGCTCGCCCTGGCCTTGCGGCGCATCTATCCCGGCCAGGTCGCGCGGTCGTTCGGGTCCGCGCGCGTCGGGGGAGGAGGGAGCTCGCAGCTTCGCCTCTGGAACCGCCGGAGCGCCCTCGCCGCGCTGGTCGTCGCGCGCCACGCCGAGCGACGCCGGCAGATCCCGCCCGCCCTCGGCCAGGCGTTCCTCTGCATCCACCGGCTCGAGGCCGCCTGGAACGCGAACACGGGGAACGGCTACTACGGCGGCCTCCAGATGGATCTGTCGTTCCAGGCCCGCTACGGCGCCCGGTACCTGGGCCGCTTCGGGACGGCCGACCGCTGGCCCGTCTGGGCGCAGCTCGACGCGGCGGTGACGGCGTATCGCGCGGGGCGGGGCTTCTGGCCCTGGCCGAACACCGCGCGCGCCTGCGGCCTCCTGTAACCCTTCAGGAGTCTCAAGCGGCCCGGCCGCCGAGCCGATGATGCCGGTGATGATCCGGCGAGCAGTGGCGGCCGGAACGCCCCTCGTTCGGGTGATCGACGGAAACGGGAACGGCAGGCCCCAGCCGCTCTCGGAGTCGTATCGCCGGCTCGCGGAGGTGTTCCACGAGGTGCTCTCCGAGCAGACGCTCGACGCGCTGCTCGAACGCATCGCGGTGACGCTCGCGGATCTGATGCCCTACGAGGCGCTCCACATCTACGAGGCCGACGCACCGCGCCGCCAGCTGATCCCGATCTTCGCGCGGTCCGCCGACTACCAGGAAGAGATCATGCGCGACCGCCCGGCCTTCGGCGTGGGCCTGACCGGCTGGGCTGCGGAGCATCGGACGGCCGTCTGGACGAACCAGGCGCATCTCGATCCCCGGACGCACGTGATCCCGGGGACGCCGAACGATCCGGAGGCGATCATCGTGATCCCGCTGATCGCCCGCGGCGCGCTGAAGGGCGCGCTCAACATCTACCGCATCGGGGCGGACGCGTCGTTCGGCGAGGAGGAGTTCGAGCTCGCCAAGCTGTTCGGCGACGCCGCGGCGCTGGCGCTGGACAACGCGCAGACGAAGGCCCGGCTGGAGCATCTCGCCCAGACCGACTCGCTGACGGGCCTCTACAACCACCGCTACTTCCACGAGCGGCTGCGGGCCGAGCTGACGCGCGCGTCGCGCTCGCACGACTCGGTCGCCGTGCTGATGTTCGACCTCGACGACTTCAAGCGCGTCAACGATGTGTACGGCCACGGCGCCGGCGACCAGCTCCTGAAGCAGGTCAGCCGAATCACCCGCGACATGGTGCGCGGCACCGACATCGTCTGCCGAATCGGCGGCGAGGAGTTCGGCGTGATCATGCCGTCGTGTGACGGGCGCGCGGCGCTCGCGCTCGCCGGGCGGCTCGTGTCGAGCTTCGCGGCGGAGGAGTTCGAGCCGACGGGGGCGATGACGGTGTCGATCGGGATCGCCCTCGGTCCGGAGCACGCGATGAACCCGCGCGAGCTGGCGACGTGCGCCGAAGCCGGGATGATGGCTGCGAAGGCGCACGGTAAGAACCGCTTCGTCCTCTACGACAACGACACGCCGACCGAGCGTCCCGATGCGGCGACGTCGACACGCGACCTGCGTTCGATCGCGCACATGAAGATGCTGCAGTCGCTGGCCGGGAAGCTGAACCGGCTCAACGACGTGACGCGCATCGGCGAGACGATCGCCGAGGAGCTGCGGCTCCTCATCGACTACCACAACTGTCGCGTCGTGCTGCGGGACGGCGACGATCTCCGTCCGATCGCGTTCGTCGGTGACCGCGAAGAGCTCGCGACGACGGAGGCGTACACCGTCAAGGTCGGCGAGGGGGTCACCGGCACGGCCGTCCAGCGCGGCGAGTCGCTGCTGATCCCGAACGCGGTCGACTGCGAGTTCGGGAAGCGGATCGTGGGCACCGAGGAGCTCGAGGAGTCGCTCGCCGTCGTGCCGCTGCGCCACGGCGGCGCGGTCACGGGCGCGATCGTGATCTCGAAGCTCGGGCTCAACCAGTTCGACGAGGACGACGTTCGCCTGCTCGAGGTCCTGGCCGGCCAGGCGTCGGTGGCGCTCGAGAACGCGCTTCTGTACGAGCGCCAGCGCCGCGAGGCCGAGAATGCGAAGGCGCTGCTCGCCTTTGCCGACGCGGCGTCGCGCGCCCAATCGTTCGACGACATCTGCCGGCTGACGGTCGTCACCGCGGCGTCGCTCTTCAGCACCGACCGCGTCTCGCTGTGGCTCGACGACGACTGTGCGGCGAGCATCGGGCTGCCGCTCGCCGACGGTGTGGAGGCGGCGCTCGTCGAGGGTGACGGTGTGCGGGGCCGGCTCGTCCTCGACCTCGCGGGGGACGACGACGAGCACGAGCAGTTGCTCGCCACCTTCGCCTCGCAGGCGTCCGTCGCCTTGCGCAAGTCTCGGCTGTACTGGCGCCAGCTCGAGGCCGCGGAGATCGCGAATGCGCTGCTCGAGGCGAGCCGCGAGCTCGCCACCGCGGAGTCGCCCGACGAGGTGCTCTCACGGACCGTCGAGGTGACCGCTCGCTCGCTCGGAACGCCGGTCGCGCGTCTCTGGATCCAGGACGAGAGCGCGTCGGGCGACGTCGTCTGCGTGGCCGCCTACGGGCAGGAGAAGTCGTCGCACCGCTTCTCCGCCGAGCTCGCCCGCGAGTGGCTCGCACGCCAGGAACCGTTCGTGCTCGAGCGCGAGGTGTTCGCCGAGATCCTGGGCGTCGCGCCCGACGAGGCGGAGCGCTTCGTCGTGGCGCCGCTGCATCTCGACGCCGGCCGGCTGGGCGCGTTGACGGCGCTGATCGAGGACCGCGAGCTCGACGACCGGCAGATGCGGCTGTTCGCAGGGCTCGCGCACCAGGCGAAGCTGGCGATCGAGAGCGCAGCCCACTACGACGGGCTGGAGGAGACGTTCGTCTCGACGATCGCGGCGCTCGCGAACGCGCTCGAGGCGAATGACCAGTACACGTCGTCGCATGCGCGCTGGATCACCGACATGGCACTCCTGGTCGGCCGCGATCTCGCGCTCGACCGCCACGCCCTCAAGCGCCTCGAGCTGGGCGCCCTCTTCCACGACATCGGCAAGATCGGCGTCCCTTCCGAGATCCTGCAGAAGGCTGGCCCTCTGACCGACGAGGAGTTCGAGATCGTGAAGGGGCATCCGGAGCTGGGCGAGAAGATCCTCGCTCCGATCCACCGGATGGCCGACGTGCGGCCGATTGTGCGTGCGTGCCACGAGCGCTGGGACGGCCTCGGCTACCCCGACGGCATGTCGGGAGAACGGATTCCGCTCGAGTCGCGGATCGTGCTTGTCTGCGACGCCTTTCACGCGATGGTCACCGACCGGCCGTACCGGGCGCGCCTTTCGGCCGACGAGGCCGTCCGTCGGCTGCGGGACGGCTCGGGCTCGCAGTTCGATCCGGCGGTCGTCGACGCGTTCGTCGCGTTGTACGAGTCCGGCGCCGTTCTAGCGGTCTAGAACCTCGACGTCGTCGGAGTAGGCGGGGTCGTCGGACGCGAGCGCGTCGCTCGCCCACTCGCGGCGCTTCCACGCGGGCACCGGTGTCCGACACTCGGCCTTCGGCACGAAGCGCGAATGCTCGACCAGCCGGTAGTGGTGGATGTAGCGCGGGCAGTTCGGGAAGACCTCGGTCGCGTGCACGCGCCAGAGGAACTGCGCCTCCGGCCAGTTCGCGAGCAGCGGGTGGTCCGCGACGTGCTCGGCGGTGCCGTTGAGCCGGAGCCGCTTCTGTTCCTCGAAGTTGATGAACAGCAGGCCGACCTGGCGGTTGACGAGCGCGTTGCCGGCGCTGAGGTACATGCCGTTGCCGTCGTAGTTGGGGAAGGCGATCGTCCGTTCGTCGAGAACGCGCACGAACCCGCGGTCGCCGCCCTTGTACGAGCACTGAGGGCGTCCTTCGGCGTCTGCGGTCGCGAGGAACAGCATGTCGCAGCGCTCGATGAACGCGCGGTCGTCCGCGTCGATCGTGTCGCGCACGATGCGCTCCTCGATGCGATCGGCCAGGCGGCGCGTGTCGTAGCGGTCCTGATAGCCGCGGCTGCCCTCGTTGTAGTGGATGTCCACGGTCTGATGATCGCTCAGCCGCGATCCTCGAGGCGGCGGATCTCGCACACCTCCTCGAAGCCGACGTGGAGCAGGATCGGATACGAGGAGTCCGGCTGGGCGTGCGTCACGAGCGCGGGCGTGCCGCGGGTCACGGCGTAGTCCCAGCGCGCGCGGACGAGAGCCGTGTACAGGCCGAGCCCGCGGGCCCACGTCGCCGTCGACCCGCCGATCAGGAACACGCCGCGCGGTGAGGGAATCGCGCCGGCCGAGCCGGCGATACGGCCGTCCACCGCGGCCACGAACCAGACGGGGATCCCGATGCGCCGGGACTCGTCGTAGTACGCGCGGAAGTGAGAGCGCTCGAGCTCGCGACGATCCTCGGGGACGTCGAAGACGTCGAAGCGGAGCTCGGCGGTCGCGGCGAAGTCCTCGAACGTCTCCACGGCGTGCGCCTCGACTCCGGGCCGGAAGCCCTTGGGCTCGGCGGTCGCGGCGAGCGCGTGCACGACCGGCACGCCGTCGGCCGGCTCCGAGAGGCCGAGCTCCAGCAGCTGCTCGACGAGGTCGGGCGGCTCCGCGGACGGCCCGATCCACCAGATCGGCCGCTTCTCGACCGGCGTCAGCGCGCGCACGTCGGCGAGCAGCTGCGCGACGTCGCCTGCGGCGACCTTCGGTGCGCAGATCGACGCGAACGACGGGCCCTGGACGACGCAGACGCGCTCGTCCACGAAGCGCGTGACGAGCCCGTCGTCGGCGACGTCGACGAATCGGTCCGGGCTCTCGGCGAACTCGCGCAGCTCGGTCGGCAACGGCATGCCCCGAGTGTACGGCGCGGTCGCCTGGGGCTCTCAGGTGACGAATTCGTCGGCGACGGTGAGCGCCTCGTCGAGTGCTTCGAGCGCTTCCGCGAGCTCGTCGCGGGTGATCGTCAGCGGCGGGCAGCACATCACGACGTTCCAGTGGGTCATCAGGTAGAGCCCGCGGTCGAGCGCGCGCTTCGCGACGGCTCCGATCGGCTTCGCCGCGTCCCCGGCTGCGTTGAACGGGACGAGCGGCTCGCGCGTCTCACGGTTGCGGACGAGCTCGATGCCGTAGAAGCAGCCGAGCCCGCGCACCTCGCCGATCGACGGATGCTGCTCGGCGAGCTTCGCGAGCTCGGTGCGGAACACCTCGCCGGTCGCCGCCGCCTGCTCGACGATGCCCTCCTCCTGGAACGCCTCGATCGACGCGACCGCCGACGCACACGCGAGCGGGTGCCCGCTGTACGTCAGCCCGCCGGCAAACGGCTTGTCGCGCACCCAGGACGCGATCGGCTCGCGCACGATCATCGCGCCGAGCGGGACGTAGCCGGAGTTGATCCCCTTCGCGACGGTCATGATGTCCGGCACGACGTTCCAGTTGTCGACGGCGAACCACTTGCCGGTGCGCCCGAAGCCGGCCATCACCTCGTCGCAGATCAACAGGATCCCGTGGCGGTCGCACGTCTCCCGGATCGACTGCAGGTAGCCGTCGGGCGGGACGATGATCCCGTTCGTGCCGGTGACCGTCTCGAGGATCACCGCGGCGACCGTGTTCGCACCCTCGTACTGCAGGATCTCCTCGAGGTGCGGCGCGCCCGTGCAGACCGGGCACGGGTCGGGATGTCCCGCCGGGCAACGGTAGGTGTACGGATCGAACATGCGGACGACGCCCGGGAGCCCCGGCTCGGCCGGCCAGCGGCGCGGGTCGCCGGTCAGCGTGATCGCGCCGCCGGTCGCACCGTGGTAGCTGCGGTAGCGCGCGACGATCTTGTGCCTGCCCGTGTACCAGCGCGCCAGCTTGATCGCGTTCTCGTTCGCCTCGGCGCCGCCGTTCGTGAAGAAGCTCATCGAGAGGTCGCCGGGCGTGACCTCGGCGAGCAGCCGGCCGAGCTTCGAGCGGCTCTCGGTCGCCATCGGCGGGCCGATCGTCGCGAGCTTCTCGGCCTGATCCTTGATCGCCTGCACCACTTTCGGGTGCGAGTGGCCGATCGACACGTTCACGAGCTGCGACGCGAAGTCGAGGTAGCGGTTGCCGTCGTAGTCCCAGAAGTAGCGCCCCTCCGCCCGCTCGACCGGGATCGGGTTGATCTGATCCTGGACGCTCCACGAGTAGAGGACGTAGCGCTTCGCGTCCTCGACGATCTGCCGGCCCAGCTCGGTGTTCGTATCGGTCGTCGCCATGCCCCGATCCTACAAGCGGTCGACGAGAAGACGGATCTCACCCAGGTGCTCGAAGCCGAGTCGCGCGAGGATCGGCTCCGACATCGCCCCGGCCTGGACGACGAGCGTCGGCGTCCCGCGCTCGACGGCGTCGCGCCACCGCGCGTGGACGAGCGACACGTAGACGCCCCGGCCGCGGACGCTCGGCAGCGTCGATCCGCCCTGCAGCAGGACGGCATCGTCGAGGACGAAGGCCCGTGCGAAGCCGGCGGGCTCGCCGTCCAGGTATCCGAGGTAGTAGGCAGCGCCCTGCGCCTCGGCGGACGCCCACGTCTCCGGCAGCCGCGCCCGGCGCCGCTCGCGCAGGTCGGCGGGCGCGCCACAGCTCACCCAGTCGAGCTCCATCGCCAGCGTGAACTCGTCGAACGACGCGACCCGGCGCACGTCCGCCGTCGGCGTGCCGCCGGGCTCGCGCTCGAGCGCCATCGCCTGGAGCGTCGGCGCCTCGTCGTCCGGGACGAGGCCGAGCGCTGCGAGCCGTTCGGGCAGGTCGCGCGGGCGCGCCAGCGTCCCGCACCACCACGTCGCCCGGTCGACGTCCTCGCCGACGAGCAGAGCGCGGATCGCCTCGACCGCACCTGCGACGCCGCTCGCCGCCAGGCGGACGCGGGTGACCATCGCGCCGGACGTTCCCGTCGTCAGCACCCACTCGTCCCGCACGACGCGCAGGAATCCCGCTCGCGGCTGCAGGTGGTACGTGTAGTCCTCCGCGAGCTCGAGCGACGACCTCGGCATGACACGACGGTAGCGAGGGTAGGCTGATCCTGTCTCTCGCGAGGAGGAGCTAGTGACCGACGTCATCGACGCACCCGCAGCCGTCAAGCCGATCAACCACTGGATCGGCGGCAAGCCGCACGCCGGCGGCTCCGGCCGGACGGGGCCCGTGTTCAACCCGGCGACCGGCGTCCAGACCGGAGCCGTCGACTTCGCGAGCGTCGAGGAGATCGACGCGGCCGTCCAGGCCGCGAAGGCCGCCTTCCCGGCATGGCGCGCGCTCTCGCTCGCACGGCGCGCCGAGCTCTTCTTCGCGATCCGCGAGCTCGTCCACGAGCACCGCGAGGAGATCGCGCAGCATCCTCACCGCCGAGCACGGCAAGGTGCTCTCGGACGCGATGGGCGAGGTCACGCGCGGGCTCGAGGTGATCGAGTTCTGCTGCGGCATCCCGCACCTGCTGAAGGGCGGCATGACCGAGCAGGCCTCGACCGGCATCGACGTCTACTCGATCCGGCAGCCGCTCGGCGTCGTCGCCGGGATCACGCCGTTCAACTTCCCGGCGATGGTCCCGATGTGGATGTGGGCGCCCGCGCTCGCGTGCGGCAACACGTTCGTGCTCAAGCCGTCCGAGAAGGATCCGTCGGCGTCGGTCTACACCGCCGAGCTGCTCGAGGAGGCGGGCGTGCCGGACGGCGTCTTCAACGTCGTCCACGGCGACAAGGTCGCCGTCGACGCGCTGCTCGAGCACCCGGACATCGCGGCGATCTCGTTCGTCGGCTCGACGCCGATCGCGCACTACGTCTACGAGACGGCGACCGCGCAACGGCAAGCGCTGCCAGGCGCTCGGCGGTGCGAAGAACCACATGATCGTGCTGCCCGACGCCGACATCGACATGGCGGCCGACGCGGCGGTCTCGGCCGCCTACGGCTCGGCCGGCGAGCGCTGCATGGCCGTCTCGATGGTCGTCGCGGTCGGCGGCACGTCGCCGACCCGCTCGTCGCGGCGATCAAGGAGCGGATCCCGAAGGTGAAGGTCGGCGACGGGATGGACGCCTCGAGCGAGATGGGGCCGCTGATCACGCGTGAGCACCGCGACAAGGTCGCGTCGTACGTCGAGCGGCGCGCGGCGAGGGCGCGACGGTCGTCGTCGACGGCCGCGAGAGCTGTCCCGACCGAGGGCTTCTTCCTCGGTGCCGTCGCTGATCGACGACGTCGCGCCCGGCATGGGCGCCTACGACGACGAGATCTTCGGCCCCGTGCTCGGCGTCACGCGCGTCGGCACCTACGACGAGGCGATGCGCGCTCGTGAACGAGAACCCGTACGGCAACGGCACCGCGATCTTCACGCGCGACGGCGGTGTCGCACGGCAGTTCCAGTTCGACGTGCAGGCGGGGATGGTCGGCGATCAACGTCCCGATCCCGGTGCCGGTCGCGTACTACAGCTTCGGCGGCTGGAAGTCGTCCCTGTTCGGCGACCGGCACATCTACGGGCCGGAGGGGATCGACTTCTACACGCGCTCGAAGGTCGTCACGTCGCGCTGGCCCGACCCGGCGACGTCGAAGGTCGACCTCGGCTTCCCGCAGACCCGGTAGACGGCGTTGAGGATTCTCGTCGTCGGCGCCGGCGGGGTCGGTGCGGCCGCCGCTGCCGTCGCGGCACGGCGCGACTTCTTCGAGCGGTTCACGCTCGCCGACCTCGATCCCGGTCGCGCGGAACGGGCCGCCGCGCCGCTCGGCGACCGCGGGGGATCGGCGCAGGTCGACGCCTCCGACGCGGGGGCGATCGCAACGCTGGCCTCGGCCGAGCGGGCCGACGCGATCCTCAACGCCTGCGACCCGCGCTTCAACCCGCCGATCTTCGAGGCGGCGTTCGCCGCGGGCTGCACGTACCTCGACATGGCGATGACGCTGTCGCGTCCGCACCCGGAGCGCCCGTATTCGGACGTCGGGGTGATGCTCGGCGACGACCAGTTCGACCGACGCGGCCCGCTGGGAGGAGGCCGGTCGGCTCGCCCTCGTCGGGATCGGCGTCGAGCCCGGCCTGTCCGACGTGTTCGCGCGCCACGCCGCCGACGAGCTGTTCGCCGAGATCGACGAGGTGGGCATCCGCGACGGCGCCGACCTGGTCGTCGAGGGCTACGACTTCGCGCCCACGTTCTCGATCTGGACGACGATCGAGGAGTGCCTCAACCCGCCGCTCGTCTGGGAGCAGGACCGTGGCTGGTACACGACCGAGCCGTTCTCCGAGCCCGAGGTGTTCGACTTCCCGGAGGGGATCGGCCCGCGTCGAGTGCGTCAACGTCGAGCACGAGGAGGTGGTGCTCGTGCCGCGCTGGGTCGACTGCCGCCGCGTCACGTTCAAGTACGGGCTCGGCGAGGAGTTCATCGGGGTCCTGAAGACGCTGCACAAGCTGCGGCTCGACTCGACCGAGCCGGTGAGCGTGCGAGGCGTCAAGGTCGCACCGCGCGACGTCGTCGCCGCCGCGCTGCCCGATCCGGCGACGCTCGGCGACCGGATGAGCGGCAAGACGTGCGCGGGGACGTTCGTCACCGGCACCGGGAAGGACGGCTCGCCGCGCGCGACGTACCTCTACCACGTCGTCGACAACGAGCAGGCGATGCGCGAGTACGGGCACCAGGCCGTCGTCCTGCAGACCGCGCTCAACCCCGTCGTCGCGCTCGAGCTGCTCGAATCGGGGGCCTGGGCGGGTGCCGGCGTGCTCGGCCCCGAGGCGTTCCCGGCGGCGCCGTTCCTCGAGCTCCTCGGTGACTACGGCTCACCGCACGGGATCGAGGATCGTCGATTGCCTTCGCCCGCGGCGCGGGAGTAGGGTCGCCCTGCCGCACCAACGGTGCGGCCCGCCGCGAACCGACGAGAGGAGTGCGGCATGGAGGCAAACAAGAAGGCCTCGCTGCGGATCATCGAAGAGATCTTCGGCGCAGGGAACTTCGACGTGGCCGACGAGCTGTTGCAGCCCGGGGCGATCGGCCACGACGCCGCCCTACCCGCGCCCGTTCAGGGCCCGGAGGGGTTGAAGGAGGCTGCGCGCGGCTATCGCGCAGCGTTCCCGGATCTCAAGCTCACCGTCGAGGAGGCGATCGCCGAGGGCGACCTGGTGGCGATCCGCTGGATCGGTCGCGGGACGCACAAGGGCGACCTGTTCGGGATCGCGCCGACCGGCAAGCAGGCGACGGTGACGGGGATCACGATCGACCGGTACTCGGGCGGCAAGGTCGCCGAGTCGTGGACGAACTGGGACACGCTCGGTCTGCTCCAGCAGCTCGGCGCCGTGCCGACGGCGATGCAGACGGCCTGAGAGGGGCGGGTGGGCGGGCCCGCTGCTCGGGCCCGCCCTTCACCTTGGCGAGGAATGTGCCGATGAAGGACGTATCGGGGAGGGCGAAACGTGCTCAGACCACCATGTCCTTCGCATTTCCGACACCCGATCACATGCCGTGCCCGGAGTGCGGCGCCTCGGTTCCGGTGGCTGACGGGACGCCCGCGCACACGTGCGACGAGGCTCGCCTGGTGGACTACGGGCTGATCGAGCTCCGCCCCGAGATCGAGCGCTTCCCGGACGACCTGGCTGCGTGGCTCGACACGCCGGCCGGGCGCTTCGCACAGTGGCTCGCGCGGCGCGATCGCTAGCGCGTCCCGAGACGCATCCCGAGCAGCCGCGGCAGCGTGGCGACTCCACGGGCGACGAGCGGCGCCCGCCGGCCCGCCTCGTCGGCCTCCTCGCAGGCGAGCACGGCGCGCCTGATCGCCGCGCCGCCGAGGAAGCGGATCGGCTCGCCCGGGACACGGTCGCCGCGCGGGCGCACCAGCGGCAGCGAGCGCCAGTCGTCGTCCCGGCCGGTCGCGAGCGAGGCCAGCGCCTGCCCCGCCAGGTACGAGGGGCCGACGCCGTTGCCCGAGAAGCCGGCGGCGAAGTGCACGCCGCCGCCGTCCGTGGTGCCGACGAACGGGACGTGGTCGGCGGACACGTCGATCGGGCCGCCCCAGGCGCGCTCGACCCGCGCCGCGGCGAGCCCCGGCAGCAGGCGACGCAGCCCGAGCTCGGCGCGCCCGGCGGTCGGGGCGTCGTGCGTGAAGCGCGTGCCGACGCGGTTGCCGAATCCGATCGGCCCCGAGCCCGAGCCCATCAGGACGCGCCCGTCGTCGGTCGTCCGGAAGTAGTGGAGGAACATACGTGCGTCGACGATCGCCTCGCCGCCGGTCCAGCCGAGCTCGGCGAGCAGCTCCGGCACCGGTTCCGTGAGCACGACGTAGCTGCCGAAGACGGTCAGCCGGCCGCGGACGGGACGCCAGTCGGTCATCGCCGCGTTGGTCGCGACGACGACCTGCTGCGCACGCACGCTGCCGCCGTGCGTCGTGACGCGTCCCCGCTCGAACGACAGCGCCGGCGTCCCCTCGTAGAGCACGACGCCGCGGTCGAGGGCCGTTCGCCGCAGGGCGCGCGCGAGGCGGGCCGGCTGCACCGTGCCGGTGTCCGGGAAGAGAACGCCGCGGCGAAAGCGCGGCGAGCGGCAGCGCTCGGCCACTTCGTCCGCCGATAGCGCGACCGCCTGGTCGGGCCGGCCGGCGGCCTCGGCAGCGGCGAGCGCGTGGTCGAGCACGCGCTCCTGGCGCTCCGTGGTGGCGACCATCAGCATCCCGCCCTCGCGCAGCCAGACGTCCTCGCCGAGCGCGCGCACGGCAGGGCGGATCCCTTCGCCCGCGCGGGCGAGCCGAACTGCCTGCTCGCGCCCGAACAGCTCGACGAGCTCGGCGAACGCCGGCCAGTAGCCCTCGATGAAGCCGCCGTTGCGGCCGCTCGGGCCCGCGCCGCAGAACTCCGCCTCCAGCAGGACGACGCGGGCTGCCGGTTCGCGCTCGAGCACGCCGAGAGCGGTCCAGAGCCCCGTGTAGCCGCCGCCGACGATCGCGACGTCCGCGTTCTCGTCGCCGCCGAGCGGCGGCGCGTCCAGTCGTCCGCCCTCTGCGGCGAACGCCTCTTCGAGCCACCAGGGCGGTGCTCCACCCGGGGCGACCGTCGGCCTCATGGCGGCGAGTCTACGGCGGGGGCAACAGGCGGGCGCCGAGCGCGACCAGGGCGAGCGCGCCGTCGACGCAGGCGACGGCGACGAAGAGCGCGGCCGCGAACGGGCCGCCGTCGTCGAACCCGAAGAGCGTGCAGACGACGACCGAGATCGCGATCATGCCGAAGCGCTCCGTGCGCGACCACGAGTCGTAGCCGACGAGCAGCCTCGCCAGTCGCAGCCACAGCGGCGCGCGAAACGGACGGGTGCTTGCGGGTCGGCGCGCGAGCGCTAGCAGCGCCGGGATCCGCCGCGCCGCCTCCCTCGCCTTGAAGAGCAACACGACCCCGAGGTAGGCGAAGAAGTGGACGAGGACGTCGCGGTGCCGTCCGTGGTGGACGGCCGCCGTGAGCAGGATCGCGCCGACGACGCCGTCCGCGAGCGCGAGCAGGAGAACCTCGAGCGGCTGCCGCGTCATCCCCGTTTCCGACGCGGCCGGCGTTCCGCCGTTACGCGCCGGCCCGGGCCAGGGCGGCCGGCTTCAGCTCGTCGCCGAACTTGGCCCGCTTGACGAACTGCCCGATCCCCGGCTTGGCGACGAGCGTGCCGCCGTCGACGAGCACGTTGCCGCGGAGCAGGACGGTCTCCGGCGAGCCGTGCACCTCGGTGCCCTCGAAGAGGTTGTAGTCGACCTTCGAGTGATGCGTCGCCGCCGAGATCGTCACCGTCTTGTCGGGATCGAACACGACGACGTCCGCGTCGGAGCCCACGGCCAGCGTGCCCTTGCGCGGATAGAGCCCGAACAGCTTGGCCGGGTTCGTTGCGAGCAGCTCGACCATCCGGTTGCGGGTGATTCGGCCCTCGCGCACGCCGAAGTGGTGGATCATCTGCAGGCGGTTCTCGATCCCCGGGCCGCCGTTCGGGATCTTCGAGAAGTCGTCCCTGCCGAGCGTCTTCTGGCCGTCCCAGTTGAACGCGCAGTGGTCTGTCGAGATCGCCGAGAGCACGTCGGTGCGCACCGCGTTCCAGAGCACGTCCTGGTTCGCCTTGTCGCGCGGCGGCGGCGTGTACACGTACTTGGCTCCCTCGAAGTTCGGCTTCTCGAGATCGTGGTAGTCGATGAAGAAGTACTGCGTGCACGTCTCGCCGTGCACGTTCCAGCCCTTCTCGCGCGCCAGGGCGATCGGCTCGACCGACTCCTGGCACGAGACGTGGACGACGTACAGAGGCGCTCCCGCGACCCGCGCGAGCTGGATCGCCCGGTTCGTCGCCTCGCCTTCCGTCTCCGGCGGGCGCGTGAGCGCATGCCAGTGCGGCTCGGTGTGCCCTTCGGCGAGCGCCCGCTTCACGAGCACGTCGATCGCGTCGCCGTTCTCGGCGTGCACCATCACGAGCGCTCCGGTCTCCGCCGCGACCTCCATCGTCTTGAAGAGCGTCTCGTCGTCGACCATCAGCGCGCCCTTGTAGGCCATGAAGAGCTTGTAGGAGGTGATGCCCTGGTCGGGCAGCGACGCGAGCTCCTCCAGCGAGCCGCCCTCGCGCAGGTCGGTGACGGCGATGTGGTAGCCCATGTCGATCACCTGCTTGCCTTCCGCCTTCGACTTCCAGTCGGCGAGCGCGTCGGCGAAGCTCGAGCCCTGCGGCTGGATGCAGAAGTCGACGTGGCAGGTGGTGCCGCCGAACGCGGCGGCCGTCTGCCCCGACTCGACGTCGTCGATCGTGACCGTCCCCCCGAAGGGCATGTCGAGGTGCGTGTGCGGATCGATGCACCCCGGCAGCACGTACTTGCCGGAGGCGTCGATCGTCGTGTCGGCCGGCAGGTCGAGCGACTCGCCGATCAGGGAGATCCGCTCGCCGTCGATGAAGATGTCGGCGACGTAGTCATCCGCCGCCGTGATGATGCGGCCGTTCTTGATCAGCACGGACATAGCGGATCTCCCTTCTCGGTCTCTCGCTCTCGCCTACTTGCCGCCCGGGGTGACTGCCACGGTGGCGGCCTTCCAGCTCTTGCCGTTCACGTCGACACCCGCCGCCTTCAGCTGCGCGACGGCCTGCCTCGCGTACGTGTAGTTCGTCGCGCCGGTCGGCGCCTTCTTGATCACGCCGTACGTCTTGGCGATCGTCGCCGTCTGGTTGACGGCGGATGCCGGCACGAGCCCGATGCCGCTCTGGTTCGGCCAGATCAGCTTGTCGATCTCGTTCAGCTGCCAGGTCTGGTGCCCCTTGCCGAGCAGCGACCCGTTCTTGAGCACGGTGTTCACGCACGCGCTCTGGTGGTCGCGGCAGTAGATCCAGCCCTGGAACGACGCCTTCAGGAACGCCGTCGCCGTCTTCTGGTTGGCCGCGTCCTTCAGCCAGTCACCGCGGACGAAGACGTTGTCCTCGAGCATGCCGGTGCCCACCGAGGGGGTCGCCATCTTGAAGACGTTGAGGTCGCTGAGCGTGTAGAGCTTGCCGGTCGCCGGGTTCTTCGTCTCCAGCACCTGGGCCAGCTCGTTGTACGTCATCGCCGCAGCCGCATCGACCTGATGCTTGAGGAACAGATCCATCGTGAACGGCTGGTTGACGATCGTGACGTCGCTCGACTTCGCGGGGTTGATCCCGTTCTTGGTCAGGGCGGCGAACAGCTCCGGCTGGTTGCCGCAGCACCAGACGCCGACCTTCTTGCCACGCATCTTCGCGATCGAGTTGATGCCGCTCGACTTCCAGGTCAGCTCCGTCATCCCGGAGCGGGCGAACACCTGCGCGATCGAGACGAGGCCGCTGCCCTTCTCACGCGTCGCGAACAGGTTCGGCAGCCAGTCGAGCCCGAACTCGGCCTGCTTGCCGACGACGACGGTCTCGGGGGTGATGCTCGGCCCGCCGATCTTGATCTTCACGTCGAGCCCGGCGTCCTTGTAGTACCCCTGCGCCACCGCCGCGTAGTAGCCGGCGAACTGCGCCTGCGTGACCCACTTCAGCTGCAGCGTCACCTTGGTCAGCTTCTGCTGCTTCGGCGCTGCGGCTGCGGTGGCGCCCCAGATCGCGAGGCCAGCGCAGGCCAGCGCGAGCAGGCCGACGATCCCGTGCTTCCTCCTCATCCAGTGTCTCCTTTCGGTGTCTGCGACCCGCCCGGCCGCCTCCTGCGCCATTCTCTCGTTTTTTCTCACTCGGTGGAAACCGTCCGCGCCGACGGATGCCAGCTGGTCGTCGCATGCTCGACCGCGGCGACGAGGCCGTAGAACGCGATTCCGAACGCGCTTGCGAGCATGATCCCCGCCCAGGCGCGGGGAAAGTCGAAGAGCTGCGAGTCGTTGAGGATGCTCACGCCGAGCGCGTTGGTCGGCCCGCCGAAGTACTCGCCGACGATCGCGCCGATCATCGACAGCACCGCCGCGACCTTGAGGCCGGTGAACATGAACGGCAGCGAGCTCGGGATGCGGACGCGCCGGAACGTCGCGAGCTCGCCGCCGCCGTAGGAGCGCATCAGCTCGATCGACGAGGGTTGGACCGACGTCAATCCGCGGAGCGTGTTGATCATCGTCGGGAAGAAGCAGAGCACCGCCGCGATCGCCATCTTCGACACGGGGTTCAGCAGACCGAACCAGTTGTTCGTGATCGGCGAGAAGGCGATGATCGGCACCGCGTTCGCCGCGATCGCGATCGGCATCAGCGCGGCGCCGACGCCGCGAAACCGTGCGAGGAACAGGGCCGCGACGATCCCGAGCCCGGCGCCGATCGCGAATCCGCCTGCCGCCTCCTTCAGCGTGTAGACGCCGTCGTGCCAGAGCGGCCCCTTGTTGTCCCAGAACGACGTCGCGATCTGGCTCGGGCGCGGCAGCAGGAACGTCTGGACGTGGAACGCGTGCGGTCAGGCCCTGCCAGAGCCCGATCCCGAGCGCGAACACCGCCAGCACCGGCAGCCAGTCACGCAGCCGGCTCGTCAATAGCGCTCCTCCGCCCCTGTCGCTCGTGTCGTCGGCTCGGCGCCGTGGCCGGCCGACAGCGTCTCGCGCACGGCGGTGATCAGCTCGAAGAAGTGAGGATCTTCTCGCGTCTCGACGGTGCGCGGCAGCTTCAGGTCGACGTCGATCACGCCTGCGATCCGTCCCGGCCGCGCCGACATCACGACGACGCGCGTCGAGAGGAACACGGCCTCGGGAATCGAGTGGGTGACGAAGACGACGGTGCTGCCCGCCTTCTGCCAGATCTGCAGGAGCTCCATGTTGAGGCGCTCGCGCGTCATCTCGTCGAGCGCGCCGAACGGCTCGTCCATCAGCAGCAGCGCCGGGTCGAACGAGAGTGCGCGCGCGATCGAGACGCGCTGCTGCATCCCGCCCGACAGCTGCCACGGGCGGCTCGACTCGAAGCCGGTGAGCTCGACCAGCTCGAGCATCTCGGCGACACGCGCGCGGCGCCGCCCGCGGTCCCAGCCGAGCATCTCGAGCGGCAGCGCCACGTTGCGCGCGACCGTGCGCCAGTCGTACAGCACCGAGTCCTGGAACACGATTCCGTAGTCGTGGTCGAGCCGCGCCTGGTGCGCGCTCTTCCCGTTCACGACCGCCGAGCCACTCGTGGGCTGGACCAAATCGCCGATGATGCGGAGGAGCGTCGACTTGCCGCATCCCGACGGCCCGATCAGCGAGACGAACTCACCGGCGCGGATCTCGAGCGCGATGTCCTGCAGCGCCGTCACGCCGGTGCGGAACGTCTTCGAGAGACCCTCGATCCGGACCACGTTCGCCGCCGTGTCGGTCATGCGATGTTCTCCGGCGCGCCGCGGAGGATGAGGCGCTCCGCGCCCGCGACTGCGAGGAAGAAGACGATTCCGAGCGCCGCGCAGACGACGTTCGTCGCCCACAGGAAGGTCGGCTCGAGCGAGTAGTACTGGTTGAAGTTGACGATCGCGCCGCCGAGGCCGTTCTGGATCGACGCCGGGGCCTCGCCGATGATCGCGCCGATCACGCTCGCGGTCGCGGAGATCTTCAGCGCCGTGAAGATGTACGGCACCGAGGCGGGGACGCGCAGCTGCCAGAGCACGCGCCAGCGGCTCGCGGCGTACGAGTGCATCAGCTCGACCGCGCGCGGGTCGACGGAGTGGAGGCCGCGCAGCGTGTTGATCGCGACCGGGAAGAACGTCAGGTACGCGGCGAGGATCGCGACGGCCTTCCAGCCCTGCACCCCTTTCGACCCGAGCCCGACGACGACCATCGGCGCGATCGCGAGGATCGGGACCGTCTGCGACGCGACGATGTAGGGGAGGATGCCGCGCTCGAGCAGGCGCGACTGCGACAGAACGACTGCGAGGGCGAAGCCGATCGCCCCGCCGAGCAGGAATCCGGCGAGCGCCTCCTTGCCCGTGAACCACGTCGCGTGCAGCAGCGAGTGGATCAACGGCGGGCCGCCGGTCGTCGTCGGCTGCCAGAATGCTGCGACGACGTCGTGCAGGTGCGGCATGGTCGTGTCGTCGACGGCGAACGGCCAGGTCCAGCCGGCCGTGTGCCAGAGCCACTTGTAGCCCTCCCACAGGCCCCAGAGCGATGCGACGACGAGAATCGTGATGAGGGCGCGGCGCGCGATCGCGGCAGTGCGGTCGGTCACGGGGGAGTGATTACCACACCGGCACCGCCGCTGTATTCTCGCCGCGTGCCGCTCGACCCGTCCCGCACCATCGCCGAGCTGGAGGAGCTGCGTGCGCTCACGGGAAACGACGACGGCGCACAGCGCGTCGCCTGGACAGAGACCTGGGAACAGGCTCGCGCGTGGCTGCGCGCGAAGGTCGCGCCGACCGGCGTGACGGAGCACATCGACGAGGCCGGCAATCAGTGGTTCACGCTGGCCGGGCAGTCGGAGCAGGCGATGTTGATCGGCGGCCACATGGACTCGGTTCCGAACGGAGGCTGGCTCGACGGTTGCCTCAACGTGGTCGCGGGCGTCGAGGTGCTGCGTCGGATCGCAGAGGAGGGCACCCCTCCGCTGACGGTCCGGCTCGTCAGCTGGGCGGACGAGGAAGGCGCGCGCTTCGGGCGCTCCCTGTTCGGCTCGTCGGCTGCGGCAGGCTCGATGCGCGACCAGGACGAGCTGCGGAAGCTGACGGATCGCGACGGGGTCGCGCTGCCGGACGCGCTCGGCGATCATGGCGTCGACCTCGACGGTGCGCTCGCGGCGCGTGCGCAGCTGGAGAACGCCGTCGCGTATCTCGAGCTGCACATCGAGCAGGGTCCGGTGCTGGAGAGCCTCGACCTGCCGCTCGGCGTCGTCCTCGGGACATTCGGCGTCGAGCGCTCGCGCTTCACGTGGCGCGGCCAGGCCGCGCACGCCGGCTCGACGCCCATGGACGCACGCCGCGACGCGCTCGCCGGCGCGGCGAAGCTCGCGCTCGCGATTCGCGACATCGCGCGCGACGTCGGCGGCGGCGCAGTGTGCACGTCGGGCGGCGTCGTCTGCCGCCCCGGCATCGTCACGTCCGTCGTCGAGACCGCCGAGCAGCTCCTCGATCAGCGTCATCTCGACGCGGGCGAGCTCGCCAGGATGCTCGCGATCGCGCGCGAGGCCGCCGACCGCTTCGCCGAGGAGGAGAACATCTCGGTCGAGTGGGAGCGGATCTGGAACATCGAGCCGATCCTGTTCGACGAGCAGTTGATCGAGCTTGCCGACGAATCGATCCGTGAGGTGTCGGGCACGTCGCACCGCCTGCCGTCGGGGCCGTTGCACGACGCCGCAGAGGTCTCCCGTGCCGGCGTGCCGACGGTGATGCTCTTCGTGCAGAGCCTGCGCGGTCTGTCGCACACGAAGCTCGAGGACACGAAGCGGGAGCACCTCGAGCTGTCGGTGCTGGCGCTCGATCGCCTCGCGACGAAGACGCTCGCGGCGCGCTCGTAGCTTCGCGGTCGCCTGAAGGCGGCGTCGTGGCTCGTTCGAGGGAGGGAGTCGTCGCGTGCTCGTGTCGATGCCGCAAGGAGTCATGGCGCAGGCCGAGCACCCACTCGCGGATCTCTACGCGCGGCCGGGCCCCGAGACGTGGCGCGCCCTCGGGGACGGCTTCCACTCGCCGGGCGGCAGGGGACGGAAGGCACGGTGGCTGATCGGGCTGACGGTCGCCGCTACGACCTCCGCTTCACGCCGGACTGGGCCGTCGGCTACTGGTTCATCCCGATCCTGAACATCGTCCGGCCGAAGCAGATCCTCGACGATCTGTGGCGCGCGACGGATGCAAAGGCGGACGCGTCGCAGGGTGCGTGGCGGACGTTGCCGGCGAGCACGCTCGTCGCTGCGTTCTGGGCGCTCTCGCTCGTCTCGTCGGCCGTCGCGATCTACGCGACGCAGACGGCGAGCCAGACGGTGGCGGAGCTGCAGCACCGCAACTCGGCGTACCTCGCGACGCACGTCCTCGAGGTCGTCACCGGACTGGTGCTGTTCAGGCTCGTCGGCGTCCTGACGATTCGCCAGGACAGGCGCGCCACCGCCCGCGGCACCCTCGTCTAGGGCTCCCTCGGTCACCCTTCGGGGTCGGGCTCCCTTGGTCACCCTTCGGGGTCAGACCCGGGTCTGACCCCTGCTGTCCGCACCGTCCGCGTCCCGTGGCGCCGCCCCCTGAGCTCGCGAGCAGCGGAAACGTCCTCGAACCGGCCATGTCCTAACGGCGGCGGCGGCGTGGCGGTCGCTCCTACCCCGGGGTCAGACCCGGGTCTGACCCCGCCGTTCACGCCCGCACCGGCGGGCGCCGGGCGTCAGCTCGTCCGCTCGAGACGAGTGCCGGCGCAGAACCGCCCTTCGCGCCGACCAGCATGCGGAGCGCGATCGCCGCCGTCGCTGGACGATTTCGTCACGAAGAGGTCACCGTCTCGTGTGTCAGACGTCGGTCTGACCGCGGTCAGACCGTGGGGTCTGCGAGCGCTGCGCGCAGGCGAGCGGCGTAGGGCGCTCGCTCGGCGGCGTCGATCCAGCGGGCTTCGAGGTCGCGGGTGTAGAGGCCGTCGCCGTCGGCGCGCGGGAAGACGTGCACGTGCAGATGCCAGACGTCCTGGTTGCCGCCCGGCTCGTTGTGCTGCCGCGTCGACGTGCCCTCGCAGCCGTACGCCGTCTTCATCGCGATCGCGATCCGCCTTGCGGTCGCGTACACCGCGCCGAGCAGCTCGTCGTCGATCGCGTACAGGTTCTCGACGTGCCGGTTCGGCACGACGATCACGTGGCCGGCGTTGCCCGGCCACCACTTCGGCGAGACGAACGCCGTCGTGTGTCCGTCGCGCCAGACGACGTCGTCGAGCCGATTGTGCTCCGACTCCTCTCCGCGGATCAGCCCGCAGAACGGGCAGGCGTAGGCCTCGGGCTCATGCCGCAACGTCTTCGCGCACCACCGGGTTCGCGAGCACGCCGATCCCCTCCACCTCGATCTCGACGACGTCGCCGTCGACGAGCGACACCTTCGGGTCGCGGGCCCAGCCGACGCCCGGCGGCGTGCCCGTGAGGATCAGGTCGCCCGGCTCGAGCGTGAAGACCGCCGAGATGTAGCTGATCAGGAACGGGACGCTGAAGATCAGGTCGGCGGTCGAGCCGTCCTGGAAGACCTCGCCGTTGATCCGCTGGACGACGCGCAGCCCGGCTCCGTCACCGAGCTCGGACACGGCCACGAGCCGGTCGCCGAGCGGGCAGAACGTGTCGAATCCCTTCGCACGGGCCCACTGTCCATCCGTGTACTGCAGGTTGCGCGCCGAGACGTCGTTCGCGCACCGGTAGCCGCCCACGTGCTCGAGCGCGTCGCGCTCGGCGATGCGCCGTCCCGCACGGCCGATCTCCACGGCGAGCTCCGCCTCCGCGTCGACGTGCGTCGCCTCCGGCGGTAGCACGATCGCCTCGCCGGGGCCGATCAGCGTCGAGTCGAACTTGCCGAAGAGCAGCGGCGCCGACGGCGGATCGTCGCCGAGCTCGGCGGCGTGCTCCGCGTAGTTGCGCCCGACGCAGATGATCTTCACGCGCCGATTCTGACGCAGTAGGCTCATACAGCGCGTTTTCGACGACCAGGAGGTCACGGAATGGCTCTGAGCTTCGGCGTCACCGTCCTGCCCGACCCGCCGTATTCACGCTGGCTCGAGCTGATCCAGCTCGCCGAGCGGCGCGGCTTCGAGTACGCGTGGACCTACGACTCCCACGTGCTCTGGCAGGAGTCGATCCCGCTGTTCGGGTACGCGGCGCGCGAGACGTCGAAGATCAAGCTCGGCCATTTCGTCACCAACCCCGGGACGCGCGAGCCGACGGTGCTCGCGAGCGCGTACGCCACGCTGCACGATCTGACCGACGGCCGCATGGTGATGGGCATCGGACGCGGCGACTCGGCGCGGCGCTACATCGGCCAGCAGCCGGTGAAGGTCGCCGAGTTCGAGCGCGCGTGCGCGATGATCCGCGACTTCATGAACGGCCGCGAGGTGCTCTGGAACGACAAGGAGCTGCAGTTGAAGTGGGTGCGGCCGGAGCTTCCCCAGATCCCGATGTGGATCGCCGGTTACGGGCCGAAGGCGCTGGCCGTCGCCGGCCGCGTGGCCGACGGCGTGATCATCCAGCTCGCCGACCCCGAGATCATCCAGTGGATCATGTCGACCGCGCGCCAGGCGGCCGAGGAGGCAGGGCGCGACCCCGCGCAGCTCAAGTGCATCGTCGGCGCGCCGAGTCATGTGACCGACGACCTCGACGACGCGCGGGAGCAGGTGCGCTGGTTCCCGGCGATGGTGTCGAACCACGTCCAGGACCTGATCGAGCGCTACGGCACCGACGGCAGCCAGGTGCCGAAGGCGCTGACCGACTACGTGCAGGCGCGCAAGTTCTACGACTACAACGAGCATTCGCGCGTCGGCGCAAAGCACGGCGAATTCGTCACCGACGAGATCTGCGACCGCTTCTGCGTGATCGGTAACACCGAGCAGTGCGCCGCCAAGCTGCGCGAGCTCGAGTCCGTCGGGGTCGACCAGTTCAACATCTACCTGATGACCCACGGCCAGGAGGAGACCCTCCAGGCCTACGGGGACGAGATCATCCCGCAATTCGGCGCGATTCCCGCCTAGTTCGACCTCGGCCGGCGCGAGCCGCTAGTGTCGAGGGGGTGAGCGCGAACGGAGCGGTCGTCACTGCCACGGACCTGTCTCGCCGCTACGGCGAGGGCGAGGCTGCCGTCGACGCCCTGCGCGGCGTGTCGCTCGCGGTCCAGCCGGGCGAGCTCGTCGCCGTGATGGGGCCGTCGGGCTCCGGCAAGTCGACGCTGATGCACCTCCTCGCGGCGCTGGACAAGCCCTCCGGCGGTACGGTCACGATCGCCGGCGAGAACGTCGGCTCGCTCTCCGACACCGAAGTGACGCTCCTGCGCCGTCGCCACATCGGCTTCGTCTTCCAGTTCTTCAACCTGCTGCCGATGCTGAGCGCCGAGGAGAACATCAAGCTGCCGCTCTCGATCGCCGGCGAGAAGCCGGAGCCGGAGTTCTTCGAGGACCTCCTGAAGCGCGTCGGCCTCGCCGATCGCCGGAAGCACCGGCCCGCCGAGCTCTCTGGCGGTCAGCAGCAGCGCGTTGCGATCGCCCGCGCGCTCGTCACCAAGCCGACCGTCGTGTTCGCCGACGAGCCGACCGGCAACCTCGACTCGCAGACCGGACACGACATCCTCGAACTGCTTCGCAACTCGGCGAAAGACCTCGGGCAGACGATGGTGATGGTGACGCACGACGCCCATGCCGCCGAGATCGCCGACCGCGTGCTCTTCCTCGCGGACGGACGCGTCGTCGAGGAGCTCCCGCGCAGCGGCGCGAACGAGATCCTCGCGGCCATGGCACGCGCAGGCTCGTGACCCGCGTCGCGCTCGCCGGCCTCTTCGGGCGCAAGCTGAGGACGGCGCTCACCGCGATCGCGATCGTGCTCGGGGTGGCGATGGTGAGCGGCACGTTCGTGCTCACCGACTCGATCGACAAGGCGTTCGGGTCGATCTTCACCGACATCCGCAAGGGATCCGACATCGTGGTCACCGGCAAGGCGGCGACGAGCACGAACAACGGCTCGACCGCGCCGACGGTCTCGGCGTCCGTGCTCGACCGGATCCGCGGCCTGTCGGACGTCGAGCTCGCGGAGGGCGGCGTCGACGGCGAGGCGCACCTGATCGGCTCGGACGGCAAGGCGATCGTCTTCGGCGGCGCACCCAACCTCGGCTTCTCGATCGCGAACGGCGCGTCTCGCTTCAACCCACTCACGCTCGTCTCCGGCGACTGGCCGAAGGGCAACTCGGTGGTGATCGACCGTTCGACCGCCGACAAGAAGCACTTCAAGGTGGGGGACGTGATCGGGGTCCAGGCCGAGGGGCCTGTCGTGAAGATGCGGATCTCGGGGCTCGTCAAGTTCGGAACCGTCTCGACGATCGGAGGCGCGACGCTCGCCGGCTTCGACATCCCGACCGCTCAGAGGCTCTTCGACAAGCCGAACCAGTTCGACGAGATCGCGATTGCGACGAAGCGCGGGGTGACGGACAACGAAGCCCTGAAGCAGGTGCGGTCGGTCCTGCCCGCGAACGCCCAGGCGCGGACCGGTGCGCAGCAGGCGGCGAAGGATGCCAAGGACACGAACTCGTTCATCTCGTTCCTGCGCGGCTTTCTGCTCGCGTTCGGCGGAATCGCCTTGTTCGTCGGCAGCTTCGTGATCGCGAACTCGCTGTCGATCACGATCGCGCAGCGCACGCGCGAGCTCGCGACACTGCGCACGCTGGGCGCGAGCCGCCGGCAGGTCCTGCGCTCGATCCTCGTCGAGTCGCTGGTCGTCGGGACGCTTGCGTCGGTGATCGGGCTGTTCCTCGGACTGCTCCTGGCGAAGGGACTGTTCAGCCTCTTCGACACCGTTGGGTTCACGCTTCCGAACAGCGGTCTCGTGTTCGGGACGAGGACGATCATCGTCGCGCTGCTGGTCGGGATCCTGGTCACGGTCGTCGCAAGCCTGCGCCCGGCGTTCCGCGCCACGCGCGTGCAGCCGATCGCGGCGGTGCGGGAAGGGGCGACCCTGCCGGAGGGGCGGTTCGCGCGCTTCCGCACGCTCGGCTCGTCGATCGTGACGCTGCTCGGCTTCGCGGCCCTGGTCTACGGCCTGTTCGGCAAGGGCCTCGGCACCGCGGGCGTGCTCATCTGGATGGGCGTCGGCGCGCTGCTCATCTTCATCGGCGTCTCGATCCTCTCGATGCGGATCGTCGGCGTCGCCGCGGACACGCTCGCACCGCCGATCCGCTGGCTGCTCGCCGCCGCGTGGATCGTCTTCCTCGTGACCCCGCTCGGCTGGATCTACCTCGTCTACCACCGCCTGCGCTACAAGACCTGGCCGACCGTCATCGACCGCTCGTCGGCCGCCGACCTTGCGCGCGACAACGCCCGGCGGAACCCGCACCGCACCGCGTCGACGGCCGCGGCGCTGATGATCGGGCTCGCGCTCGTCACGTTCGTCGCGGTGCTCGCGTCGGGGATCACGTCCTCCTTCCGAGGCGCCGTGAACAAGATCTGGCACAACGCCGACTACGCGATCACGGCGCAGAACAACTTCGACCCGATTCCGGTGACCGCCGCGAACGCCGTGCGGACGGTTCCGGGAGTCGAGGCGGTCGGCAACGTCCGCACGGGCGACGCGAAGGCGTTCGGACACAGCTTCTTCGCGACCGCAGTGAACCCGGTCGGCGGTTCGATGTTCAGGCTGGACTGGAAGGTGGGCTCGACCGCGGTCTTCGGCACGCTCGGCGACGACGGCGCGTTCGTCGACGACGGCTACGCGAAGAAGCACCATCTCGTCGCCGGCTCGCCGGTCAAGCTGACGTTCTCGAGCGGCGCGACGAAGACGTTCCACATCCGCGGCATCTTCAAGCCGCCCGCCGGCGGCTCACCATTCGGAACCGTCACGATCTCGCAGTCGACCTGGGACAAGTACAACGCGAACCCGGAGAACCTCTATTCGTTCGTGCGCATGCAGGGCGGGCAGACGGACGCGAACCTCGCAAAGCTCGCGGCGCGCCTCAAGTCGTTCCCGAACGCCAAGGTGGCGACGAGGCAGAAGTTCATCGACAACCAGATCAGCGGTCTCAACTCGGTCCTGAACATCCTGTACGTGCTGCTCGCCCTGTCCGTGATCGTGAGTCTCTTCGGGATCGTCAACACGCTCGTGCTGACCGTGTTCGAGCGAACGCGCGAGGTCGGCATGCTGCGCGCGATCGGCATGACCAGGCGTCAGGTCAGGCTGATGATCCGCCACGAGAGCGTGATCACCGCCCTGATGGGAGGCGTGCTCGGGATCGTGCTCGGGATCGTGCTCGGCGGCCTGCTCGTCTACCGGGTCGACTTCATCTCCTTCTCGCTGCCGATCGTCTCGCTGATCGTCTTCGCGTTCGCGGCGATCATCGTCGGGATCATCGCGGCGATCTTCCCGGCACGCCGCGCCGCACGCCTCAACGTTCTGGAGGCGCTGCAATACGAATGAGCGAGCTGGCCGCGATGCTCCGTGCGTACGTGGCCGGCGACGAGCAGGAGGAGGCCGACCGGTGCGCGATGCTGCGCCTGGCCGAGGAGCTCGAGCAGCCGCTCTCGCGTCTGCAGACGCGCGCGCACTTCACGGCATCTGCCTTCGTCGTCGACGAGACCGGAGCTCGCGCCTGCCTGGTCGCGCACGCCAAGCTGGACCGGCTGCTGCAGCCGGGCGGGCACGTCGAGTCGGTCGACACGTGCCTCGAGGATGCCGCCCTCCGCGAGGCGCGTGAGGAGACCGGGCTCGAGCTGGAGCTGCATCCGAAGGCGCCGCGCCCCTTCGATCTCGACGTCCACGGGATTCCCGCCCGGGGTGACGAGCCGGCGCACTTCCACCTCGACGTGCGCTATCTCGTGGTCGGCCGTGGCGAGCCGGGCGACGGCGCAGCCTGGTATCCCGTCGGGGAAGCCGGCGACGGCTCGGTCGCACGACTCGCGGCGAAAGCCGCCGCCTTTCGCTAGAAGCCGCGCGCGTGCTCGAGCACGAGCGGGCTGCCCGGGAGCCCGTCCGTCGGCTCCGTCGCGTTGAACCCGGACGGCGCGACGTCGTTCGGTGCGTCCGCGTGGAAGAGCGAGGCGAGCAGCTGGATCTGGCGCCGTCCCGGCCCGAGCTCGAACTGGCCGCCCCCGTAGAGCGCGATCCCGGCCTGCGAGCAGGCGTCGTAGAAGTCGAACAGGCGTTTGACCGAGCCGAACCGGGAGGGCTTCGAGTTGAGCGTGCGGGGCGCGAACGGCAGCGCCTCGACGTCGCTCCACTCGTGGATCGCCGCGTCCCAGGTGATCCGGGCACGTTCGCCGGCGAGCGCAGCCGACGTCTCCGGCGTCAGCGCGGGATCCTCGAGCCAGGCGTCCGGGAACGCCGCCGCCAGGCGCGCGTACAGCTCGGCGTCGGGTGGAGACCCGAACTCGCCGCGGTAGACGCCCTTGAAATCGAGCGTGTCGACGCGGCCGGTCGCGGCGAGCCGGGCGACGAGATCGTCCGTCCACTCACGGTCGGGATCGAGCTTGAAGCGAAGCTCCGGATAGCGCGCGAGCCACGGTTCCACGTTCGCCACCCGCGTCGAGACGACGAACCGCACGGGCCGCTGCTCGAGCTCGAGCGCCTCGGCGAGCGAAAGCCCGGACTGGCGGAGCGCGAGGTCGAGCGCCGCCGACTCGAGCCCCCAGCGCCGATACTCCGCCTGGCCCGCCTGCAGCAGCGAATACGACTCGAGCGTGTGCTCGCCGACGAGCGGCAACTCTGCCTTCCGCTCCTGGAAGCGCTGCTGCGTCGCCGGGTCGTAGTCGACCTCCTCGCCGCGCCCCTCGTGCCCGCCGCCGCGGAGCACGATCGTCGTCCGGCGCAGGGTGAAGCCGCGCGCGACCTCGCGCGTGAGCGGCTCGAGGTCGTACTCCTCGACCGTCAGAGGCAACGCCCGGACGCGGTCGTACGTGCTCACGACTGCCGCCGTTCGAGGTGGCTGCGGAGCGCACCGAGCCGCTCGTCCCACTCGCGGCCGACGACCGTCAGCCGGTAGCGCGTCTCGCGGCCGTGCCGCTCGGAGGAGATGAGCCCGGCGCCGGCGAGGGTCGCGAGGTGCTTCGCGACCGCCTGGCGGGTGATCGGCAGCTCGCCGGTCAGCTCGGTCGCGGTGGCGGTTCCCTGCATCGACAGGTACTCCATCACGTGCCGGCGGCTCGGGTCGGCGAGTGCGCTGAACACCTGGCCGAGCGGATCAGCAGCCGACATGCTGGAGCGCCGAGGCCTGCAGCTCGAGCGCCGTCGACCACGCGGGCGCGGTCTCGACGACCGTCAGGCGCGTCCCGCCGTCGTCGTCGGCGAGCGTGAACTCCACTTCGCCCTCGTCTTCCCAGGCGAACGCCAGCCGCTCCTCCGGCGCGACCGTGGTCACGGTGGCGCGCCGCTCCTCGCCGTTCGACCAGCGGAAGCTCGCCGCCCCACCCGGCCGGAGGTCGACCTCGACCTCGTTGGCGAACCAGTCCTCGAGCCGCTCGGGCTCGGTCAGGGCCTCCCACAACTCCTCGCGCGTCACGGGGAACACGATCTCCCGGCGGATCATCTGCAACCTCCAGGTTGCGTTACAGTGGCAACTTCAAGGTTGCACGTTAACAGGAGGTGGTGGCGTGAACGTCGGCTCCGTGATCCCGATGGTGATCGACCAGACCGGGCCCTTCGAGCGCTCGTCGGACATCTACTCGCGGCTGCTCCGCGAACGCATCGTCTTCCTCGGGCAAGAGGTCGACGACCAGATCGCGAACCTCGTCGCGGCGCAGCTGCTCTTCCTCGACGCCGAGGATCCCGGCAAGGACATCTCGCTGTACGTGAACTCGCCCGGCGGCTCCGCGTACGCGGGCATGGCGATCTACGACGCGATGCAGTACGTACGCTCCGACGTCTCGACCGTCTGCCTCGGGATGGGCATGAGCGCGGCGGCGATGATCCTCTGCGCCGGCGCCGCCGGCAAGCGGTTCGCCCTGCCGAACGCGAAGATCATGATCCACCAGGGCTCGGCGGGCTTCCGCGGCACGCCGGCGGACATCCAGATCGCCGCCCGGGAGGTGCTCTCGATGACGCGGCGGATGGCGGAGCTGATCGCGCTCCACTCGGGCCAGGACGTCGACCAGGTGATCCGCGACATCGACCGCGACCGCTTCATGAGCCCCGCCGAGGCGGTTTCGTACGGCCTGGTCGACGGAATCATGGATTCGCGCATCGCGGTGGAGGCGTAGCGAAGCCTGTTCGGGGGTAGGTAAAGCCCCTATCCGTGCCGAATGAGAGCGGGCACGGTTTCGCCTACCCGATCGACCAACCGAGAAAGGGGAACTGATTGCAGTCCCGGACGCTTCTGGCGGCGACGATCGTCGCGGCAGCGACGACCACGCTGATTGCAGCAACCAGTGGCGCGTCGACAGGCCCCGCCCAGGTGCGCATCACGGACCTGCAGATCGGGCGGCGGCTCGTGAAGCCGGCCGGAGGCGGGGTCGCCGGCTCGACCGAGCTCGTGCGGCAGCGCCTCTACAAGCCGGGCGTCACCGGAAAGCCGATCGGGCGTGCCGACGTCGTCTGCACCTATCTGGACGACCGTGAGCGCTCGTGCACCGGCACGTACTTCCTCCCGAAGGGAACGTTGATCGTGGCCGGCGCACTCGAGACCCGGCTGCTCTACGAGATCGCGATCGTCGGCGGCACGGGCCTCTTCGACAACGCGCGCGGCACACTGACGGTGACATCGACTCACCTCAGCCCTCGCCGGGAGGTCTTGCTATTTCGCCTGACGGGATGAACGGCAGCAACCCCGAGAGCCGTCCGCGCGCTCTCATCGTCGAAGACGAGGAGACGCTGCGGGAGCTGATCGTCGTCACGCTCGGCGAGGCGTTCGCGTGCCAGGAGGCGAGCGACGGGGACACGGCGCTCGAGCTGCTTCGCGGCGCGGCCGAGCCGCCGGACCTGATGCTGCTCGACGTCGCGATGCCCGGCCGCAGCGGCATCGACGTCCTGCGCGAGATGCGTGCCGACCCGGTGCTGCACAAGGTTCCGGTGTGCGTCGTCTCGGCCTGGCAGTCGCCCGGTGACGTCGCGAAGGCGCTGGAGGCCGGCGCCGACCGGTTCCTGGCGAAGCCGTTTCGCGTCGACGAGCTCGCGTCGATCGCGCGATCGTTGGTGGAGCGGCCGCGGTGACACGGCTGTCGCTGGTCGGGCGTGTCGCCCTGCTGGCCACGGTCGTCGCGGTGGTGGTCGGCATCATCGTCGCGTCGGCGCTGCTCGCGATCCTGTCGCTGCGCCGCGCCGAGAGCCGCGAGTCGCGAGCGAAGGACGTGACCGTCGCGACGCTGCGCGTGCAGACCCTCGCCGTCGAGATCCAGTCCTCGCTTCGCGGCTACGTGCTCTCCGAGAACCCGCGCCGCAACCCTCGGTTCCTGGCACTGCTCCGCGACCAGCGCAGCCAGCTCCCCGGCGCGCTCGTGGCGCTCGACAAGCTCGTCGTCGACGACCCGGCCCAGCTCCGGCGTGCGCACGCAGCCGCCCAGGAGCTGCGCGACTACCTGACCGACTACGTCGAACCGGTGATCGTGATCGCGAAGGTGTCGCCTGCGGATGCGCGCGGTCCCGCCTCGGGCCAGGAGGACAAGATCCGCACCCAGCAGATCCACGCGACGCTGGACGACATCCTGACGACCGAGGACGCCCGGTCACAGCGCCGGGCGACCCACACGAAGGCGGTCGCGCGGACGGCCGTCATCATCGGCGCGGTCGGCCTCGCGGGGTCGGCGGTGCTGGTGCTGCTGTTCGGTGCGTGGGTCGCGAGCGGCGTCGCGCAGCCGCTTCGCCGCACCGCCGAAGCAGCGACCGACGTCGCCCGCGGCGATCTCTCGGTGCGCCTCGACGAGGGAGGCGCTGCAGAGGTCGGGACGCTCGTCAGCGCGTTCAACTCGATGACCCGGTCGCTCGAGGTCGGTCGCCGCGAGCTGCTCCTGCAGAACGAGCGCCTGCGCATCAGCGAACAGCACAAGCGCGATCTGATCAGCATGGTGTCGCACGAGCTGCGGACGCCCCTGTCGGCCGTGCTCGGCTTCACCTCGCTGCTGCTCGAGCGTGAGTTCCCGCCGGAGGAGCAGCAGCGCTACCTCGAGATCGTCGACACGCAGGCGCGCCGCCTGGCGGCGCTGGCGGGCGACTTCCTCGACGTGCAGCTCCTCGAGGGCGGAGGCTTCGAGCTCGACCGGGCGCCGTTCGACCTCGTCGAGCTCGCCCACGAGCAGACACGGCTCTTCTTCTCCCATTCCGAGTCGCACGCGCTCGTCCTCGACGTGCCGGGCGAGCCGCTGATCGTCGACGGCGACCGCGATCGTCTCGCGCAGGTGATCGGGAATCTGCTCTCGAACGCGATCAAGTACTCGCCGGACGGCGGCGAGGTGCGCGTGCACGTCGGCACCCACGGCGGACGTGCGATCTTCTCGGTCGCCGACTCGGGGATGGGGATCCCGTTCGAGGATCGCGAGCGCGTCTTCGACAAGTTCTTCCGCGGCGCCGCGAAGGGGACGACGGTGGGCGGCACCGGCCTCGGTCTCGCCGTCGCGCGCGAGATCGTGACGACGCACGGCGGGACGATCGACGTCGAGTCGACCCTGGGGAGCGGCTCGACGTTCACGGTCGAGCTGCCGCTCAGCTTGACCCCGGCCGTCAGCGCCTGAGGGCGGCGCGCGCGAAGAAGAGCAGGTTGGCCGGGCGTTCGCCGAGCCGCCGCATCAGATACGGGTACCAGTCCGGGCCGAACGGCGTCGCGACGAGCACCTTGTAGCCACGCCGGACGAGGTCGAGCTGCAGGTTCGGTCGCACGCCGTAGAGCATCTGGAACTCGAACCGGTCACGCGGAATCTCGTGCTTGCTCGCGAATGCGATCGCGTGCTCGATCAGACGGTCGTCGTGCGTCGCGACCGCCGTGTATCCCGCGGCCGTCAGCATCCGCTCCAGGAGCTGCCTGTACGCACCGTCGACCTCTTGCTTGCGTGCGTAGGCGATGTCGTGCGACTCGAGGTATGCACCCTTGACGAGACGCAGGTTCGGCGCGAGCGGCAGCAGCGATTCGAGGTCGTCCGGCGTGCGGTACAGGTACGACTGGAGCACGGTTCCGACCCGGTCGAGACCGGCTTCGCGCAGCGCGCGGTAGATCCGCAGCGTCGCGTCGACGTAGGCCGACTGCTCGATGTCGATCCGGATGAAGTTGTCCCGTTCCTGGGCGCGCTCGACGAGCCTCCGTACGTTTGCCAGGGCGAGCTCCTCGTCGACGTCGAGCCCGAGATGCGTCAGCTTGAGCGCGACGTTCGCGCGCAGCTTCTCGGCGGCGAGCCGGTCGATGATCTCCAGATAGGCGCGGACGACCGCCTCGCTCTCCGTCGGCTCGAGCACGCCTTCACCGAGCAGGGTCGTGTTCGCGGAGAAGCCGCGCTCGTTGAGGCGCCGGAGGACGGCGACGCACTCGTCGAGCGTCTCGCCCGCGACGAAGCGCGAGGCGCCGAGGCGCTTCCCGTGGCTGCGAACCACGCGGCGAACGTGGGCGCTGTCGGCCGCGAACAGGATCCCCTTGCGGAGAGCCGTGTCGAGGACGTTGGTCAGCTGTGTGCGAGCAGCCATTCGTGGACGGCCGGAACGTCGTTCACGAGCAGTGTCAGATGCCCCTGCGCGTCGTCGATCCACGCCTTGGCATCGGGGATCCGCGCTGCCAGCCAGTCGCCGTGCGACCGCGGGACGAACCGGTCGTCGCCGCCCTGGACGATCAGCACCGGCCGCGTGATCTCGCCGGGCTCGAAGCCCCACGAGGCCACGAACGCGAGGTTGTCGTCGACCCAGCCGTCTCCGCTCGGGCGGAGCCCGCTCGCGTTCACGTCGGCCATCCAGCGGGCGATCGCGTCGGTCAGCACGGCGCGGTCGGCGTCGCCGAGCAGGGTGTCGAGCACCTCGCGCAGCTGCTCGGGGCCGGCGTCGAGCATCATCTGACGGTCGCGCTCGATTGCCGGTCGCAGCGACTCCTCGCCGGCGAGGACGAGCTCGAACTCCTCGACGTTCGCCTCGCCCATGCCGGCGAGCCAGTCCAGACCCTCCGCGCCCCACGGGGCGACGCCCGCGAGGCTCGCGGCCGCCCTGAGACGGTCGCCGCACAGGGCGGCGCAGGCGAGTGCGTGCGGCCCGCCGCCCGAGATGCCCCAGGTCGGGAAGCGGTCGAGGCCGAGGGCGTCGGCGATCGCCTCGACGTCGGCGGCGGCGGCGATCGCGCGACCGAGCAGACGCGTGGAGCCGCCGTAGCCGGCCCGGTCGAAGCCGATCAGGCGGATCCCGCCGGCCGCGGCATGCTCGACCCACGGTGCATAGAGGGTGCCGGCCGACGGCGTGCCGTGGTGGACGAACACCGCCAGGCCGTCCGGGTCGCCGGCCTCGGTGATCGCGAGGACGCGCCCGTCGCCGGCGTCGACTGTGCGGGTGCTCATCGCGCGGAGCTTACGACGTAGGCGGCGACGTCGCGGATCTGCGTGACGCTCAGCTGCCCGCCGAAGGCCGGCATCGATCCGCCGCCGTGCTCGATCTGCGCCCGGACCTGCTCGAACGTCGGCCGGAGCGTGTCGAGGTTCGGGCCGAGCTGCCGTGTGCGCCTGCGGCCGCGAGCGTGTGGCAGCTGCCGCAGCCGGCCGACCGGAAGACGGCCGCCCCGGCCGCGACGTTCGCGCCCGCGGGCACGGTGCGCGGGCCCGCCGCCGCCTGCGCGGCGGGCTGCCGGTACAGCCAGAGCGCGCTCGTGTACCAGACCGCGATCAGCATGGCGACGACCAGCGGTGCACCGGGTTGACCCACGCGGGCTTGCGCGGTGAGCGACATTAGTGCGCCGGCGACGACGGGCACGGAGACCCACCGCCAGGTGCGCGTCTCGGCCATCGTCAGGCAGGGCGGCGGCGCGCGGACGGCTCGAGCGAGGGCGGACGCCAGCCGGCGTCGGCCGGGTTCAGGTTCGTCCCCGGCGGCACGATCTCGTCGATCGCGTCCAGCACGTCGTCGCTCAGCATGACGTCCGTCGCGCCGATCTGGCTCTCGAGATGCTCCATCGTCCGCGGGCCGATGATCGGCGCCGTGACCGCCGGGTGCCGGAGCACGAAGGCGAGCGCGAGGTGGATCAGGGTGAGGCCGGCCTGGTCGGCCAGGTCGGCGAGGCGCTCGGCCGCGTCGAGCTTCCGCTGGTTCTCCGGCAGCGAGAGGTCGTAGCGCGCCGGGATCCGCGACGCGCGTGTGCTCGTCGTCTCGGCGCCGCGCCGGTAGGCGCCGGACAGCCAGCCGCCGGCGAGCGGGCTCCACGGGATCACGGCGAGGCCGTGGCGCGCGCACACCGGCAGCACCTCGGACTCGATCCCGCGCACGAGCAGCGAGTACGGCGGCTGCTCGGTCACGTACCGGCCGAGGCCGCGGCGCTCGGAGACCCACTGCGCCTCGACGATCTCGGACGGCTGGTAGGTCGACGAGCCGAAGTAGCGAATCTTGCCGGCGCGCTGGAGGTCGGTGAGCGCGCCCAGCGTCTCCTCGTGCGCCGTCCAGGGATCGAAGCGGTGGATCTGGTAGAGGTCGATCCAGTCGGTCTGCAGGCGGCGGAGGCTGTTCTCGACCTCCTCGACGAGCCACCGCCGCGAGTTGCCGCTGCGGTTCACGTCGACGTCGTCCATCGTCCCGTGCACCTTGGTCGCGAGCACGACGGAGTCGCGGCGGCCCTGCAGCGCCTTGCCGACGATCTCCTCGGACTCGCCGCGCGCGTAGACGTCGGCCGTGTCGATGAAGTTGATGCCGCCCTCGAGCGCCCGGTGGATGATCCTGATCGACTCGTCGTGGTCGGTGTTGCCCCACGCGCCGAACATCATCGCGCCGAGGCAGAGTGGGCTGACGTGGACGCCGGTGCGGCCGAGCGGGCGAAGCTCCATCGCGCCCGACTCTAGTCCGGCGCCTTGGCGCCGCGCGCCCGTAGGCTGCAGACCGATGGAAGAGGCAGCCCTCGAGCAGACGGAGACGGGTCTCGTCCCGGCGGGCGACGGCTGGTTCGTCGTCAACGTCGCCGACATCGAATGGGCGGCGCTCGAGGGCGGCGGTACGTGGTGCAGCTTCGAGGCGCCGAGCGCGCCGTCCCCGTTGCTCGGCATCGGCATCCACGTGCTCGGGCGCGGCGAGTCGTCCGGCTTCTACCACGCCGAGAGCAACCAGGAGGGCTTTCTCGTCCTCTCCGGCGAGTGCATCGCGATCGTCGAGGGCGAGGAACGGCGACTGGGGCCGTGGGACTATCTGCACTGTCCGCCCCGAACCGCGCACATCACGATCGGGGCCGGGGATGAGCCGTGCGCGATCCTGATGGTCGGGACCCGCTCGCCGGACGCGACGATCACGTATCCCGTCGAGCCGGCGGCCGCCGCCCACGGCGCCTCCGTGGCTGCCGCCACCGATTCGCCGCGGGAGGCCTACGCGGGCCGGCCGGAGATCGTGCCGGCGCGCTCGCCCTGGCCGCTCGCGTAGCGCGGGCTCGCGCGCCGGCGAGATCGATTTCTTCCACTACGGTTGGACGACCGGGACCCGCCGTTCCTTCAGGTCAACCGCGTCGCGAGGTGACGACGAACGCGAGGGAGGCGTGTGCGCGCCGCGTCTCCCCGCGCGTCAGCCCGTAGGCCAGGCGCACGCGCCCCGGCCCGGTGCTGCGGTAGACGACGACGACGACGTCGGCGCCGACGTTTGCTTCCGAGACTTCGACGAGCACCTTCGGATCGACGCCGTGTGCGAGGCGCCAGACCAGGCCGCCGGAGCGTCCCGGCAGCGCGACCGCGACGAGCGCCCCCGGCCGGGTGCCGATCGTCGTCACCGGGCCCTTCGGGAGCGGACCGACCGGCGGCGCGCTCGCGACCGCTCCCCCGGCGACGCCGAGCACCGTGGCCGCTGCCGCGACCGTCATGACCAAACGAAGCATTCGAGACCCCTTTCCAGACGTGGCGGGCCTGGCCCCGCCGGTGACTCACCTGCGTTGGACGCCGTACGGCGCCGATCCCTTCACGGCCAGTGTCGCTAATCGACCTTGCCCGGGAGCGGCGCTGGGGTCAGCGCAGTGAGAGAACTCGTCGATCGAGTCGACGCAGACGCCGCTCCTCGAGGAGCGTGATCGCCGCGATCGAGGCCAGCAGGACCGAGACGCCGCCGAGATAGACGCCGATTCGGGCGCCGCCGACGAGCGAGCCGTGGAGGCGTGCCGCCGAGGCCAGATCGAGCACGAGCGGCACGAGCATCGGGACGACCCCGATCCTGGCCCGGCGCCAGGCAGGCTCGAGGAGGGCGAACCAGAGCAGCCCGGCCGCCATCGCTGCGAACCACGCGCCGAGCATCGTCTGCGACAGGGGCGGCAGCGGCCACGGCCAGCGGTCCGTGAGCCACTGCGAGCCCGCGATCAACAGGGCTCCGATCGCGCCGATGACGACTCCAGCCGCTCCGAGCACCAGCCGGGAGCCGGTGCGGGCGGGCTGCTCGAGGCCGTACTCGCGGCGGCCGCCGGCCCGTTCGCGCTCGAGGAAGGTGAGGAGGACGACCGGGGGCAGGACGACGTAGACGGCGAGCCAGATCCAGGCGACGGCCTCTCGCAGCCCGCCGTCGCCGAACGCGAACGGCGTCAGGTTCCGCACCGTCCCGGCGAGCGCGAGCGACGTCAGCACGAACGCCAGCACCGCGACGAGGCGTGCCTGCGCCCAGTCGCGGGCCCGCGCCGCGAGTGCGAGCGAGGCAGCAGCGCCCAGGTACCCGGCGCCGATGAACGCGGCCGTGGGCGGCGCCTTGATCGCCCAGGCCCAGTAGCCGGCCGTCCGACCGGGTGCTGCGACGAGCGCAGCACCCGTGCCGAGGGTCAGGCAAACACCCGCGGTGAAGACGCCGCGCGCGAGCGCACCCGTCGGGGTCGGCGCGCGGCGCTCCGGGCGGCTGTCGGACACCGCGCGAGTCTCCCAGGTCTCCCGCCGGTGACGAAAGCGGCCCGTGGTGCCAATTCCGTACTTCGCCCAGCACGAGCCGGTTGCGCGGACGCGTCACCAGCCCGACGCCGGATAGGACGGTCCTACCCAGTCGAGGGACCGACGGGTTCACCCGCAGCGCGTGAGACGGCTCGTCTTGTTCGTGGCTCGCGGGCCCTCGAGGGCCACAGTGCTGCGGTGGGACGGAGTCAGGCTCCATCGCGCTCATCCGCGCTAGGCGGGCGCAGCTCCTCGCGCGTGTCAGGCGCGGCTTCATCCGCGCTCAACATCCACTAGCGCCCCACGGTCGGTACATCCTGCAACTCGCAAATGCACACAGGGGGTGCGAATGGAAACTCGGGAACACAGTCTCGCGCGGCCAAGCCTGGCTCGCGCAGTGCTCGCCGCAGCCTCGCTGCTCGGCGCGCTGGCGATCTTCGCCGCGGCCCACGCTTCGGCCGCAGGCAGCGTCGCCAAGGTCGGTGTCGCGAAGACGTCGATCGGAACTGTGATCGTCAACGGACAGGGCCGCACGCTCTACATGTTCGCCGCCGACAAGCGCGGGAAGAGCGCGTGCTACGGCCAGTGCGCGCACTACTGGCCGCCGCTCTTGACCAGCGGCAAGCCGACGGCGGTGAAAGGAGCGAAGGCGTCGCTGCTCGGAACGACGCGGCGCAAGGACGGCAAGCTGCAGGTCACCTACGCCGGCCGTCCTCTGTACAGCTTCATCAGCGACGTGACTCCCGGCCAGACGAGTGGGCAGGGTCTGAATCTCTCGGGCGGCCTCTGGTGGGCGATCTCGCCGAGCGGAGTGCTCGACAAGCAGAAGGCGTCGTCGGGCGGCGGCGGCGGGTACGGCTGAGCCGCAGGCCGTCCTAGCGATCGAGGCGGTAGACGACGGCGCGCCCGCGCCGTCCGTCTGCCTCGAGAGAACCCATCGCGCGGAGGCAGTACGTCGCCTGCTGCGCGAGGCGCCGGCTCCAGCCGCCGGCTTCGGCGAGCTCCGCCGTGTCGAACAGCTCCGGCACCGCGGGCAGGAGCGCCACGGCGTCTGCGGGCGACGAGAGCACAATGCGCCGCTCGACGGAGACGAGCGCGCGCCCGGCGACCACCCAGCCGTGGCGGCGGAACGCGCGACCCGGCTCGTGCCGGCGGTGCTCGTCCTCGTGCGTGAGGAGCAGCTCCAGCTCGAACCGGGGGTGCGCGAGCAGCGCCGGCAGGCTGACGAGCCGCGCGAAGACGTCCTCGATGCGCCCACGCCGCGGCGAGCGTCGCGTCGACAGGATCTCGCCCTCGCCGGAGAGCCGGACGATACGGCGGGTGAGGGCGACGGGTGCGACGACGCGGACGTCGTGCGACGAGAGCAGCCGGCCGAGCTTCGTCCGTAGCGGCGCGAAGCCGCCGGTCTGGATCTCGACGAGCGTCTCGCCCCGGACGAGGTCGACGACGTAGCCGTCGACCGGCTGCTCGAGCAGGTCGCCGGGCCTGCGATACCACTCCTTCAGCTGCGCGTGCAGCGAGCCCTCGTTCAGCGTTCCGATCACGACATGCAGTTCGGCGTGCGGGCGCGACCTCTTGCGCACAGAGGCCGAACGGGCCGCCCTTCCGGGCGGCCCGATGCGTGTTCTCAGCCGCAGCCGGTCGACGTGCCGCAGTCGCGGCAGGTGTAGCAGGTGCCTGCGCGCACCATTCGGCCGCCGCAGCGGTTGCACTCGATCGCGTCCTCGAAGGAGTTGAAGAGCGCGGTCTGTCCGGGCGCCGGAGCGTCCACCGCCGGAGCGGAGCCGCCGCTCGCGTAGCGGGCGGCCATGTTCGCCCGCACCTCCGCGGACAGGATGCCGGCCTCCTCCTGCTGGTCGACGTCGAGGAACTTCTTGCCGAACCAGCGGAAGATGTAGTCGACGATCGACTTCGCGCTGCGGATGTCCGCGTCGTTCGTCGGGCCTGACGGCTCGAAGCGCAGATGCGAGAGCTTCGAGACGTAGACCTCGGGCGGAACGCCGTACTGCAGGCCCATCGACACGGCGATCATCAGCGAGTTCATCAGGCCGGCCATCGTGGTGCCGTCCTTCGCGATGTCGACGAAGATGTCGCCGGGCGTCCCGTCGTCGAACACGCCGACGTGGATGTAGCCCTCGTGCTCGCCGACCCGGAACTTGCGGCCGATCTCGGTGCGGTCCTCCGGCAGTCGCCGCCGCTTCGGCGCCGAGACGAGCCCCGGAGGCGAGAGCGTCTGCTGCGCGCCGCCGTCGCTCTTGCCGGACAGCGGCTGCGCGACCTTGCAGTTGTCCCGGTAGATCGCGACCGCCTTGACGCCGAGCTTCCACGACTCGAGGTAGAGCTGTGCGACGTCGTCGATGGTCGCCGATTCCGGGAGGTTCACCGTCTTCGAGATCGCGCCGGAGATGAACGGCTGCACCGCGCCCATCATCTTCACGTGACCGCGGTAGTGGATCGCGCGCTCGCCGACCGCGCAGTCGAACACCGGATAGTGCTCGCTCTTGACGTACGGCGCGCCGACGACAGTGTTGCGCTCGTCGACGAACGCGACCACCTCGTCGACCTCGTTCGGCGAGTACCCGAGCTTCTCGAGCCCGGCCGAGACGGTCTTGTTGACGATCGTGATCTCGCCGCCGCCGACGAGCTTCTTCGACTTGACGAGCGAGAAGTCCGGCTCGACGCCGGTCGTGTCGCAATCCATCATGAAGCTGATCGTCCCGGTCGGCGCGAGGACGGTCGCCTGCGCGTTGCGGAAGCCCTTCACCTCGCCGAGGTCGAGCGCCTCGTCCCACGACTTGCGGGCCGCGGCGAGCAGGTCGGACGGCACCGTCTCGGACGCCGCGATGTTGCCGACGGCGGCCCGGTGCTTCGCGATCACGCCGATCATCGCGCCGGCGTTCGGGCGATACCCGGCGAACGGGCCCATCCGGCCGGCGATCTCGGCGGACTTGCGATAGGCACGGCCGGTCATCAGCGCCGTGATCGCCGCCGCGTACGCGCGGCCCTCGTCGGAGTCGTACGGCAGGCCGCGCGCCATCAGCAGCGCGCCGAGGTTCGCGTAGCCGAGCCCGAGCTGCCGGTATGCCTTCGCGTTGCGCTCGATCTCGGGCGTCGGGTAGCTCGAATTGCCGACGAGGATCTCCTGCGCGAGGAAGACGACGTCGACCGCGTGCTCGAAGGCCTCCACGTCGAGCTCGCCGTCGTCGCGGCGGAACTTCATCAGGTTGAGCGACGCGAGGTTGCACGCCGAGTCGTCGATCGACATGTACTCCGAGCACGGGTTCGACGCGTTGATCCGGCCGGTGTTCGGCAGCGTGTGCCACGAGTTGATCGTCGTGTCGTACTGCACACCCGGGTCGGCGCAGCGCCACGCCGCCTCGGCGATGTCGTGGAGCAGCTTGCCGGCCTTCATCGTCTCGACGACGGAGCCGTCGGTACGCGCCGTGAGGTTCCAGTCGGCGTCGTTCTCGACCGCTTCCATGAACGCGTCGGAGACGCGCACCGAGTTGTTGGCGTTCTGATACTGGATCGACGCCCAGTCGGGGCTGTCCAGCGACATGTCGTAGCCGGCCGCCTCGAGGACGCGCGCCTTCTCTTCCTCGTGCGCCTTGCACCAGATGAACTCGACGACGTCGGGATGGTCGACGTCGAGCACGACCATCTTCGCCGCGCGCCGGGTCTTGCCGCCGGACTTGATCGTGCCGGCGGACGCGTCGGCGCCGCGCATGAACGAGACCGGGCCGGAGGCGTAGCCGCCCTTCGACAGCTGCTCCTTCGACGAGCGCAGCTTCGAGAGGTTGACGCCCGAGCCGGAGCCGCCGCGGAAGATGATCCCCTCGCGCCTGATCCAGTCGAGGATCGAGTCCATCGAGTCGTCGATCGAGAGGATGAAGCACGCCGAGCACTGCGGCTTCTCCTCGAAGCCGACGTTGAACCAGACCGGTGAGTTGAACGCGGCGAGCTGGTTGACGAGAATCGCCTTCAGCTCGTCCTCGAACGTCTGTGCCTCGTCCTCGCTCGCGAAGTACCCGCCGTCGCGGCCCCAGGTCCCGACGGTGTGGACGATGCGTCCGATCATCTGCTTGACCGACCGCTCGCGCTCCGGGCTCGCCATGCGGCCGCGGAAGTACTTCTGCGCGACGATGTTGGTCGCCGTCTGCGACCAGAACTTCGGGAACTCGACGTTCTTCTGCTCGAACGCGGGCCCGTTCTTGCCCGGGATGAAGGCGTCGCGGATCTCCCACTCGACCTCGTCGTAGGGATCGCGCCCCTCGATCGTGAAGTGGCGGCGGACAGCCAGGTTGGCGTCCTCGTCGGCGACGGCGTTGGCCAGGTCGCCGGGGTCGATCTGATGGGTGTGTACCTGCTCTAGGGACGCCATTCTGCGGTTCCTTTCGACCTTGAATTCTAGGTTCCCGAGGTCTCCAGCCGTCGTGCGGCGGGCGGCCCGAGGGCGGGCTTCGGAACCTTAAGGAAGGGACCTGTCGGACTCCGAAAAGCGGCCCGGGACCGGGCTCAGTGACCGGGGCGCCGTGACTGCAGGCGCTTCACGATCAGGCCGGCGCCGCCGCCGGCGACCAGCAGCAGCGCCAGTCCGCCGAGCACGAGCAGCGGTACCGGGACCGAGGACGGGCTCGACGGGTTCAACTGCTGGGCAACGCCGGGGAGGCCCTTGCCGGGCTGCCGGCCGGGCGTGCCGGACTTGCCGCCGCCGGCGTCGGTTCCACCCGGGCCTTTGCCGCCCGTGGTCGTCGTCGAGCCCGGCGTCGTCGTGGTCGACGTGGTGTCCGTGCTCGTCGTCTGCGCGGGCACGAGCGCGTTCGCGCCGGCCGGCTTGTGGCTTGCCTTCAGCTTGGCGCGCGCGCTCTGCAGAGCCCGCAGGATGTCGTCGCGCGCGCTCGAGTAGACAGAGACGTCCTCCGGCAGATGCTTCAGCGTGTCCTGGTAGCAGTGAACGGGATAGACGTTGTCGATCCGTCCGTCGTACCAGTCGTTCAGGAGCGTCTTCCAGCAGGGCGTCGCTGCGGCTGCCGGACGGACGGACGCCGTGACGAAGAGAGCCGCGAGGAGTGCGGCTGCGGCGAGCGCCTTGGCGATGGAGGTCACGGAGTCGGGCCGGAGCTTGGAGCGGCGAGCGTACGCGCGCCCTGTAAGGCTTTCGTAAGCGGAACGGGCGGATGGTAGCTTCGCGCGAGATGCGGGCGATTCGGGAACTGCCCCTCGCCGCATCGCTGCTGCTCACGGGCGCGGCGCTTCTCTTCGGCGGCGGCGCGCTCGACGGCTCGTTGCTGTGGCTCGGCGGCGGGGTGCTGCTCGCGATCCTCGCCGCGTCGGTCGTCCTCGGCGCGCCGGCCGGCGTCGTCCCGCTCCTGCCGCTGGCGGCGCTCACGGCGTGGCTCGCCGTCTCGATCGCGTGGTCGACGCTGCCCGACCGCTCGTGGAACTACGCGAACCGTTCGTTCGTCTATCTGCTCTTCGCCGTGCTCGGGCTGTGGCTCGCCCCGCGCACGCGTGCGCTCGCGCTCGGTCTCGCGGCACTGCTCGGGCTCGTCGCCGGGTGGGCGCTGCTCGGCAAGGTGATCCCGACGCTCTTCGACTACGGCCCGCCCGGGGTGACCCGGCTGCGGGCGCCGGTGGGGCTCTGGAACCAGCTCGCGCTGCTCGGCGCGTTCGCGCTGCCGCTCGCGCTCTGGCGGCGGCGGCTCGAGGGGACGCTGCTCGCGTACCTCTGGCTGGTCGCGCTCGTGCTCACCGGCTCGCGCGGCGGGCTCGCGGTGGCGGCGGTGGTCGTCGCGGCCTGGTTCGTGCTTGCGGAGGAGCGACTCGCGTCGGCCGCTGTGCTCGTAGCCGCGCTGCTGCCCGCGGCCGCGGTCGCCGGCGTGTCGTTCGCGCTCCCCGGGATCACGAGCGACGGCCAGAGCCTGCACACCCGGTGGCACGACGGGTTGGTGTTCGGCGCCGTGCTCGTCGGAGGTGCGGTCGCGGCCGCGCTGCTCGAGCGGGTGCCGCCGCCGGCGCCGACGCGCGCGTTGAAGCGCGCCGCGCTCGCCGTCGCGGCCCTCGCCGTCGTCGCCGCGCTGGCCGGGGGCGTGCTCGAGGCGGGGCATGCGTGGCGCTCGTTCACGAGCTCGGCGCAGGTGACGAACCAGACGGGCACGCGCTTCGGGTCGGCGGCCTCGAACTACCGCTGGGTCTGGTGGAAGCAGGCCTGGCACGGCTTCGCGCACCACCGGCTCGCCGGCACCGGCGCAGGCTCGTTCCAGCTGACGAACCTGCGCTATCGCACGAGCTACCTCGACCAGACGATCGAGCCGCACAACCTGCCGCTGCAGTTCCTCTCCGAGGCGGGAATCGTCGGCCTGCTGCTCTTCGCGGCGGCGGCGTTCGCGCTGCTCGCCCGCGGTCGTCGCCGCGCCGGGCCCGAGCTGGCGCTCGCGCTGATCCTGCCGGCGTACCTGCTGCACGCGCTCGTCGACGTCGACTGGGACTTCGCCGCCGTCTCGGTGCCGGCGTTTCTCGCGGCCGGCGCCGTGGCGGGACGCTCCGTGCCGCAGCGCCGCGCCTCCGGGTTCGCGGTGCTCGCGGCCGCCGGCGCCGCCGTGCTGGCGTTCGGCGCGCTGCTCCTTCCGTGGCTCGGCGCACGCTGGGCGAACGACGCGCTCTTCGCGTCGCCGGCGCGGGCGGTCACGCTCGCGAAGCGCGCCCACTCCGTCGACCCGTTCCTCGTCGAGCCCTACTGGGCCCAGGCGTTCGCCGCGAGCGCGCGCGGCCGGCAGCGCCAGGCGTTCGCGTACTACCTCGGGGCGACGCGCCGCCAGCCTGCGAACCCGCAGACCTGGCTGTTCGCGGGTCGCTACGCGCTCCGTAGCGGCTGTCCGCAGCTCGCGTATCCGCTGCTCGAGCGCTTCACCGAGCTGATGAACCAGCAGGCGCGGCCGAGCGAGGGCGGGTCGGACTACCGCCGGGCGTTGACGCTCGTGAACTCGGGCACCGCGCGCTGCTAGCGCGCGCCGAGCACGACTACGAGCTGGCTGCCGTGCAGCGCCGACGCCTTGACGCCGTCGAGCGGGCCGACGATCTTCACGTGCATGTCGCGCGCGAGCCGCTGGCCTTCGCCGGTGTAGCCGCGCTTGTACATGACGACGGTCGTGGCGTAGTCCTGGCGCTTTGCGTTGGCCGTGCCGCGGATGTGGTAGCCGAGAGACCCGAGCAGCCCGGCCGCGTTCGCGGCTGCACCCGAGCGGCCGTTGCCGTTCAGCACGAGCACGCCGAGCTGCGAGCGGGCGTGCCGCGGGATCGAGAGCACGAACTTCTTGTGGGCCACGGGCGCGGTGTGCTTGGCGGGCGCCAGCGCCGCCGAGACGGCGTGGTGCTGGACGGTGCGGGCGATCGGTTTCGCGAGCAGCACGACGCCGAGCGCGATCAAGACGATCAGCTCGATCACCGCCACGAGGCTCGCGACGAGGGTCGCGGTGCGCCAGGGGCGAATCAGGGCGTCGGGTGACAGCGGCGCGTCCAGGCCGCCGTTTTCGGCGCGGCTAGGGCGCTTCCTCCCGCATCCAGGACCACGTGCGGGCGAGCCCGTCGGCCAGCTCCACCTGCGCGTGCCAGCCGAGCTCGCGCCCGGCGCGGGAGGAGTCGAGCGCGGAGCGTTGGACGTCGCCGAGCCGCGCATCCTCGAGCCTCGCCGGCCGCTCGACGCCGGCGACGTGCGCGCACGCGTCGTGCAGCCCGCTCACGGTCGTCTCGACGCCGGTGCCGACGTTGTACGGCCCTCCGCGGCGACCGACTGCGGCGAGCAGCGCGGCCACGACGTCGGAGACGTAGACGAAGTCACGGCGCTGCGACCCGTCGCCGAAGATCACGGTCTCGCGGCCGTCCGCCAGCCGCTCGAGGAAGATCGCGACGACACCCCCCTCGAGACCGGCGTCCTGGCGCGGCCCGTAGACGTTCGCGAAGCGCAGCGAGACGTGGGAGGCGCCGTGGATGCGATTCCACCCGGCCATGTACTCCTCGCCGCACTTCTTCGCGATGCCGTACGGCGAGAGCGGCAGGAACGGGAAGTCCTCGTCGACCGGGCCCGGGCACTCGCCGTAGCCGGCGCCGCCCGACGACGCGAACACGACCTGGGCGCCCGCCCGCTGCGCCGCTACCAGCACGTTCACCGTGCCGACGACGTTCACGGCCGCGTCGAACTCGGGACGGCGCATCGACGTCTGGACGTCGGCCTGGGCCGCGAGATGGAAGAAGACGTCCGCGTCGGCCTCGAACGGCTGCGAGACGTCGTGCTCGACCAGGGTCGCCCGCGGATCGACGTATTCCCGCTTGCCGCTCGCGAAGTTGTCGACGACCGTGACCTCGTCGCCGCGGTCGAGCAGCGCGTCCACCAGGTTCGAGCCGATGAACCCGGCGCCCCCCGTCACGAGCATCCGCATCAGCCGCGTAGATTAGGCAACCGGGATGTTCGTCACCTTCGAAGGCGTGGACTGGTCGGGCAAGAGCACCCAGGCGAAGCTGCTCGCCGCCTGGCTGCGCGACCAGGGCCGGACCGTGTTGACGACCCGCGAGCCCGGGGGGACGCCGGTCGCCGAGGGCGTCCGCGAGCTCGTGCTCCACGGCGAGGACATGTCGCCCTGGGCCGAGGCCGCGCTCTATGCGGCCGCCCGCGCCGAGAACGTGGCGGCCGTGATCAGGCCGGCTCTCGAGCGCGGCGAGGACGTGGTCTGCGACCGCTACCTCGACTCGTCCGTCGCCTACCAGGGAGCCGGGCGCGGCCTCGGCGAGGCCCGAGTGCGCGACCTGAGCCTGCTCGTCACGGGCTCGCTCCTGCCCGACCGGACGTTCCTCGTCGTGCTCGACCCGGAGGAGGCGCTGCGGCGCGCGGGCAGCAGCCACGACCGCATCGAGCGGGCGGGCGGCGACTTCATGCACCGCGTCGACCGGGCCTACCGGGCGCTCGCCGAAGCGGAGCCGGACCGGATCGTGACCGTGGAGGGAAACCAGCCGCCCGGCGAGATCGCAAAGGAGATCCGTGAGCACGTTCGTTCGCTTCTCTGAGCACGCCGACGCCTCCCGCCTCCTCGACGCGGCGCTGCGCGAGGGGCCGGTGCACGGCTATCTCTTCCACGGGCCGCCGGGCGTCGGCAAGCGCGAGGTCGCGCGCGCGTTCGCGCGGGCGCTGCTCGGAACGCAGCGCGAGTTCCACCCCGACCTCTACGAGCTCGACGCGCTCGGCGAGATGATCCGCATCGACGCGATCCGCGAGCTTCGGCGCGACCTGCACATGCGGCCGTTCGAGGCCGACCGGCGCGTCTATCTGATCCACCGCGCGCATCTGTTGAACGAGGACGCGGCCGACGCGCTGCTCAAGGATCTCGAGGAGCCGCCCTCGTACGCGGTGATCGTCCTGATCGCGGACGACCTCGGGCCGCTGCCGGAGACGATTCGCTCGCGCTGCCAGCTCGTCCCGTTCCGGCGCCTGTCGGAGCGCACCATCCGCGAGCTGGTCGCGGCGCGCGCACCGCAGCTCGGCGACGACGAGCATGGGGCGATCGCGCGCACGGCCGGTGGGCGCATCGATCGGGCGGATCGCCTGCTCGACCCGGCCTCACGTGCGCGGCGCGATGCGCTGATCGAGCAGGCGCGGCGGGTCTATCGCGATCCGGGGTTCGAGCCCGACCAGGCGGCGGCCGCGCTGATCGCGAACGCGCAGGAGCGCGGCGGTGAGGCGCGCGCGCTCGAGGAAGCGCGCATCGCCGAGCTCGACCTGCCGGCCCGCGAAGCCGAGCAGCGCGTCAAGCGCGCCGCGCGCGGAGCGGAGCGCGAGGAGCTGCTCGCGCAACTCGAGGAGCTGGGTGCCTGGTACCGCGATCTCGTCGCCGTCGCCGTCGGCGCCGATGCCGCGGCGATCCATCTCGACAAGCTCGCGGAGCTGCGCGACGACGCCACCCGCGAGCGGCTCGTCGGCGCCGAGCACGCGGTCGAGGAGGTGCGCGAGACGTGGCGGCAGCTCGAGGAGTTCCAGCTGTCCGCGCAGCTCGCCCTGGAGAGCCTGTTCGTGCGGGTCGCACGCGAGCTCGCGGCCTAGACGGCGCCCGGGGCGCGGCTACACTGAGCGCGCCCCGCCGACGTAGCTCAGCTGGTAGAGCACTTCACTCGTAATGAAGGGGTCCGCGGTTCGAATCCGCGCGTCGGCTTAGGATTCATGCGGGTTTTCAACCGCCGAGCTGGCGCTCGAACCCCACCGTGGTGCAATCGTGGTGCAATCGACTGCGTCTTCTCATCGGCCGAGCAAAGGCCCGCGCAGAGGCCCGACGCCCAACAACCTTTACCCCACGGCCGGTGGTCGGCGCTCATGCCCCGCGACAGCCTCCCGCGCCGGGGGGTGCAGCATGGGACGAGCTAGCGGATCTGAGCGAACGACCGTGCCTGCCGTCGCGCGCCGCGGACCCGGATCGAGCCGCCTCTCGTACGTAGAGCATCTGGCGCGTTCGGTTGCTGCTCCTTTTCGCCGTCACCTTGCCGGCCGCTTCGGCCTGCGGCGGCTCGGCTCGCGTCGTCAGCCATTCGTCGCTGCGGCTTGCGCAGACGCCGTACATGGGTCTGCGTTGTCCAGAGCCGAACAGGATCGGCTGTGACCGGATCGGCCTGGCGGTCTGGCTCCGGAAGCCTGCGGCCCGACTGGCCGCGACCATCGCCGGCAAGTCACTGCAGATGGCGGTTCCGGCCCGGTTCGGTGCAGGCGGCACAGACGAGCGCGGCACGTACTTCGAGGGGTCGCTCCATCCGGCCGGGCTGACCCGACCTGGCGCGCTGCACGTACGACCCGATGGCCCCGACGGCTACTGGGCCGGCCGCCATCCTGTCACTGCTCGCGTACGGCTAGTCGCGTTCTATCGTGACGGGACGGTCGCCTCAGCGACTATTCGCGTCGGCCTTCACGCGGGGTGGGGGTAGGGTCCCAGGGACTCTGGCGTCGTGATGCTGGTGGGGCTTGGGCTTCGCGGCGGGATCCGTTGACAGCGATTGCGACGCGGCGTATCTTGTCGCCATATAGTTTGTGATGCTGTAGGGGGGAGCGTGGCGTTCGTATCGCTCGAACATTGAGCTCGGTACTCGTGCGTGGTGTGTGCGCGGCATGTCTAGTCGCGGCGGCCGTTCTGGCGCCGTACAGCGCGGCGGTCGCTGCCGTCGCAAACCGTACGATCCACCTCAACTGGACCGAGCGGCGCCAGTACAGCTCCCCGCCGATGCGTTTTCGAGTGACCGAGGTGAAGGTGACCGGGAACCGATGGAGCGTTCGAGCTTCGTTTACCAATCTCGGGAAGACCGCGTTGACGATCGAGCCGGAGGCGTGGAAGTTCCCGACGCCGAGCTATGGCTTCTCGATCATCGCGATCGACCGCTATCCGGACCAGTTCCGCAGCGTCAACGCCAAGACCTCGTCGCCTCATTTGCCGGCGCGGATCGGGGCGGGCAAGACATGGAGCGGAACGTTCGGTGGTGACGGTGCGACTCGTCTGCCGCACGGCGTGAAGCTGTACATCTCGTTCGGGCACTTCGTCGACCCCAGCGGTTACGGCTTCTCGTGGTTGACGCAGCACTCGTTTCGGCTGTAGCCCGACGTGCTGCGGTTCGTCATCGGGCAGCTGCGGCACCGCGCCGGCCGCGCGGTTGCGCTGGGCGTCGGCATCCTCGTCGCTGCTTCAAGCTTCATGGTGCTCACCGCGACCGCGAAGACCAGCTCGATCAGGGTCAAGGGTTCGGTCGAGAGCAACTTCCGGACCGCGTACGACATCCTCGTTCGTCCGGCGGGCGCGGCAACGCCGCTCGAGCAGAGCGAGCGGCTCGTGCGGCCGAACTATCTGGCCGGTGTCTTTGGCGGGATCACACTCGCCGAATACCAGACGATCAAACGGATCCGCGGGGTTGCGGTAGCGGCGCCGATCGCCAATCTCGGCTACTTCCTCCCGCAGGGAAACCTGCCGGTCGACATCACGAATCTAGTGAACAAGGATCCGGTCCAGCTGTATCGGGTGCGCTACACGTGGGTCGCCGACAACGGCCTTTCCCGCTACTCGGGCGGCGACCAGTACGTCTACTACAACCGTCGCGACCGGTTTGTCCTGGGCCACGGGTTCACCCCCGGCGGCGAGATCGTTCCCGGTCGGAGTAAGCCGCTGCAGGTGTGCCGTCTGTTCGGCGCATCGCAGCCGACAGCGGATGGCCCGTTCGATCCGCTGAATGGGACGTACCTCAACTGCTTCTCGGCGCGATCACCCGAGATCGCCGCTGAGAACATCTCGTCGAACCTTGGCCTGCCGCCCGGGGCGATCGGCACCGCTGAGATCTCCCTGTTTCCGATCCTGGTAGCGGCAATCGATCCGGTGGAGGAGGCAAAGCTGCTGCACCTTCCGCGGACGATCGTGTCGGGTCGGTACCTGCGCGAGAACGACGCGCCGTACGTGCACCAGACCTCGACCGGCTACGGGCATCTGCTCGTGCCGGCGATCGCGGCGTCGCGCACCTACGTGGGAGACCGGGTCGATGTGACGGTTCAGCGGCTCGGCGGCTTCAATCCGCAGACCCTGCCGGAGCAGCTTGCCTCCGGTCACGGCTATCAACTGGCGAGTCACCTGCCCGGAAGTGTGATCGCGCGGCGCACCGTTGGTTTCCGTACGAGCTACGAGCAACTGCTGCGCGGACAGCCGGGCCAGGCGCCCGGCGAGCTCAGCTCGCCGATCTACTGGACGGTGTCGCCGGTTCGCTACCGCCGGCTCGCCGCCGACCAGCTCGCGCCCCGCTCGGTGCCCGACGACCCGAACGACTGGCGCAGCCCCTTCTACCAATCGAGCAGCGGGCAGGGCGGCTTCCTGCCCGCTCCCGCGGCAAGCCGCGACGTCCAGTTCCGTGCGCTCCAGCGGCACTCACGCTCGAACTTCTTTGCAGGCAAGGTGCTGAAGGGGGCGAGCTTCCAGGTTGTCGGCCGCTACGACCCGGCCGGGCTGCCCGGGTTTTCGCCGCTGTCACGGGTTCCGCTCGAGACGTACTATCCGCCGCAGCTCGCACCGAACGATTCGCGTACCGCGGGCCTCTTGGACGGCTCCCCGCTCCTGCCGTCTGAAAACGTGGGCGGCTATATCCAGCAGCCGCCGTTGATGTTGATCAGCCTGGCCGGCCTGAAGCCGTTCCTGAACAGCGGCTTCTACAGCGGCGTCTCGGCGAAGGCTCCGATCGGTGTGATCCGGGTGCGCGTCGCCGGCGTGGCCGGCCCCGACGCGCTGAGCATGGCGCGAATCCGCAGCGTGGCGATCGCGATCCACGACCGCACCGGACTCAAGGTCGACATCACCGCAGGGTCGTCGCCGCATCCCGTCGCGATTGAGCTTCCGAAAGGGAAGTTCGGGCGGCCGCAGCTCGATCTGCGCGAGGGGTGGAGCAAGAAGGGCGTCTCGACCGCGTTCTTGAAAGCCGTCGACTCCAAAGATGTCGGACTATTCTCGCTGATCCTTGCCGTCTGCGCGCTCTACGTCGCCAACGGCTCCGCCGCCGCAGTGCGCACACGCCGTACCGAGATCGGCACTCTTCTCACGATTGCGTGGCGGCCTCGCGACATCTTCGCCGCCGTGCTCGGCGAGTTGCTGCTGATCGGGACGGCCGCCGGCGCGCTCGGCGTGCTTGCTTCCGGCGCCGTCGTGCGCGCCTTCGACCTGTCGATGCCGCTCTGGCAGATCGCACTCGTGCTGCCGCTCGCGCTCGCGCTTGCGTTGACGGCCGGCCTTGTTCCCGCCTGGCTGGCCTCGGCCCGCGTACCGCTCGACGCCGTTCGACCCGCGATCTCAGGCAAGGAACGGAGTGGCCATGCCGGCAACCTCGTGGCCCTCGCGCTCGTCAACCTGAGACGAGTTCCTGCGCGGACGGCCGTCGCGGCCTCCAGCCTGTTCCTCGGCGTCGCGGCGCTGACGTTGCTGATCGGAATTGAGCGCTCCTTCCAGGGCTCACTCGTCGGCACGCTGCTCGGCGACGCCATCTCGATCCGCGTCAACCGCTTCGACTTCGCCGCGGTCGGGGTCACCGTCGCGCTGGGCACCCTCGCGATCGCCGACGTCACCTATCTCAACCTGCGCCAACGCTCCGTCGAGCTCGTCACCCTTCGCACCGTCGGTTGGGGCGAACGCGATCTCTCGCTGCTGATCGCCTTGGAGTCGGTCGGGATCGGCCTGATCGGCGGCGGAGCCGGCGCGCTTGTCGGCCTCGGCCTCGGACTGGTTCTCGGCCTTCCGGTCGGCACGCTCGCCGCCGCGGCGGCACTCGGCCTCGCCGGCGCCCTGCTGGTCGCGCTGATCGGCTCGCTCGCGCCACTCAGCCAACTACACCGCCTGAACGCCCCGGTCGTCCTAGCGGCCGAATAACGCCGTTCAGCTGTCGATGCGGCTGATCCGGGCGAGCACGGCGTCTGGTTCGATCGGCTGCGGGACGTCGAGATCGTCGATCAGCCTGCCGTCGAGAAGGCGGATGATGCGGGTGCAGCGGGAGGCGATCACCGGGTCGTGTGTGGCGACGATCAGCGTCATCCCTCGCGCCGCACGCAGTTGGAGCAGCAACTCCATGATCTCCGCGCCGGTCGTCGAGTCGAGGTTCCCGGTCGGCTCGTCAGCGAGGAGAAGCAGCGGCTCGTTGACGAGCGCGCGGGCGATCGCGACGCGCTGTTGCTGCCCGCCGGACAAGCGCGAAGGAATCGAGTCCTCGCGTCCCTCGAGGCCGACCGCGGCGAGCAGCTCGCGTGCGCGTTCGAGCTTGTCGAAGTCGGTGTGGTATGGGAGTAGCGGTGCGGCGACGTTGTCGAGCGCGCTCAGCGCAGGCAGCAGATGGAAGCGCTGGAAGACGAAGCCGATCCGGCGGCGGTAGGCGACCTGTTCGCGCCGGCTGAGGTCGGTGACCTGGAACTCGCCGACGCGGATCGATGCCGTGGTCCGGCGTGTCCATCGCGCCGATCATGTGCAGCAGCGTCGACTTGCCCGAGCCAGAAGGTGCGGTCACGCCGAGGGCCGCGCCGGGTTCCAGTGAGAAGGTGACCCGGTCGAGGGCGGTGATGGTCGTGTCGCCGGCCTGATACCGCTTGCAGAGTGTTCTGGACCTCGACGCCGGCGCCTCGACGCGATTCAATGGCAGACCTCGGAACTGGCTTTCATCATCCACTGCAATCGTATATTGTGACAAGCTAAGGCGTCAAAGGCTGGAGGTCGTCCGCTGCCGATCCAACATGCCGTCCTTGCGCTGCTGAGCCAAGGGGAAAGCTACGGCTACGAATTACGCGCCGAGTTCGAAGACTCGATCGGCCCGCAATGGGGCGAGCTGAACATCGGCCACCTCTACCAGGTGCTCGACCGGCTTGTCCGCGACGGACTCGCCTCGAAGCGGCAGATCCGCCAGAAGGATCGACCCGACAAGGTCGTCTACCGCCTCACGGACCGCGGCGACGAGGAGCTGCGCCGCTGGCTCTCGACGCCGTTCGTCCGACAGAGCGGCTACCGCGACGACTTCTTCCTCAAGCTCTTCGCGGCCGTCCGACTCGGACGCGCCGAAGTCAAACGCGTCATCCGCATCCAGCGCGAGGCCTACCTTGGCGAGCTCGCCGCCCTCGCGCAGCTCCGCGCCCGCCATGAAGACGACCCGCTTGTCCAGCTCCTGATCGAGGCCGCCGTCCTGCACACCGAGGCGAACCTCCGCATCGTCGAGCTCGCCGAACAGAAGCTGCCCAAGCGCGCCGCCGGAAGCCAACGGCAGCGCGCCGCGCGCGGAGCTGTAGCCGCCGGCTAACGAGCTGACACCGCCGGACACGCACAGAGGAAACCTGGCAGATCTGGTTGGTCCAGTGGATGGGACGCGACAAGACCTCCTGCGCCCGCGCAATGACCTTGACGTCGCGCTGCGGGGCCTCGATGGCGCTCTTGCCCGAGGCGCGCACGTCGTAAGTCATCTGCCTGCCACACGCGGAGAGCGTGACGACAAGTCCCGAAGCGGTGAGGAGTGTGCTCGCAAGCGCATGACCCGTCGAGCGTGTACGCCACTAGGCTGGGGCCGTCACACCGCGCTGCGCCAGCGGTCCCGAGCTGACGCCCGGGGCGCCGTTCGCAGAGGCACGGCTGAGCGGTGCTCAACCATGGCGCGTCAAACGCATCACGTTCACGGTGGCGGTGAGGTGCGAGCCGGCCGCTGTCGCCGTGATCCTCCAGCAGCCGAACGATGGGAAGTAGAGGAGGCTCGGATAGAAGGTTGTTCCGTCGGCCGTGCTGCTCAGCGGCCCGACGTCCGCACGAAGCGGGCGGCCTGTTCCGCCGACTCTGCGCCCGGTCACGTGCGGGCTGCCGCGCGCCGTGAACCAACCGAGCTTGGTGCGGATCCAGCCGTCGCTCTGGATGAACGCTCCCCCAGGGCGGCCGTCTGGAACGGCGAGGAATGTCGCACCGTGAGGCAGGTCGGCTGCGATGCGTGCGTTACCGAAGTTGAAGGACGGTCTTCCCGGCACCGGGTGCGACGAGCTCTTCGACACGCGACATAGCTCCGTGGCAGATGCAGCCCCGGTGACCGTGATCTGCGCCGTTACGCCGCAAAAGTACAGAACTTCCGCCGCCACTACGGCGAAGAGAAAGGTCGTCTTCACAGCTCACATTACGTTCGTGATCGCGAAGAGGTTCCTCGGTCGCTTGCGCCAGTATCCGCGATGCACTCCGAGCGGTCGTCCTGCCCCGAGGGGCCAGGTTCATCGTTCCCGAACGTGCACTGATGAAGCTGCATCATGTTTGGACGGCGCGCGGCGCTGATCTTGTGGGTCGTGTTGCTGGCTGCGGCCGGCTGCGGGCAGGTGCGTCCGCCAACCGCCGTCCGAGTTGCTACAGACGACTGGAAGGGCCCTGATCCGCGACTCGTATGACGGGCGCGTCGACGGCAACTACTCGTGCGCGATCGCAAGGGCTGCGATTCTGCATTTGCCGCGCGACATGACCCCTTGCGCGCTGTGCGCCGAGCTTCACGCGTACGCGCGCCGCGTGTGCTGAACCCGGCGAGGAAGCCGTCGATCGCGCCGGTGTTTACGGGTGCACCCTGATCCTGGCTCAGCAAGTTGCCTTGCCGACGGGCACGATAATGCGGTCGGGGGCGTCCTGCTCGTCGATCCACACGTCCATCGGCACGCATGCAGACGGGACGGTCAGCGCGAAGGAGAAGGGGAACATCGTGAATCGCCCGACTGTCCCTCTGTAGGTGCGGACCGGCTGTCGCTCGCGGCAGGCGAGGAAGCTGACGGCGGAGACGTAGCCGCCTCGGTTGCGCCACAGGGCGGCGAGGTTGGTCGCCTCGGGGGCGATCGCCAGGGTGACCCGTGCGCGCGCTCGGAGCAAGATTGGTGCCTTTGTGGCATACGGCCATACCGTGTCGGTCGTGTGCTGGGTCGGCCGGCGAACGGTCGGCCAGATCACCAGCTTGCCGGACGACCCGATCGCCCCGCGTCGCGCACGTGCGCACGTCCCCCGGCGCTGGCCGGTCGAGCGACGAAGCTGCTGTCGTGACCGCAGTGATTCCGGCGATAGAGCCCGCAGCGAGCGCCAGAACCACCACTAGCCGACGGTTCACGATGCCGAGAATAGATCAGGCCTGGCGAGAGGGCTAGATCCAGAGCGACGGGTGATGGGCTACCTCATGTGGGTCAGTGTTTGACATCGACGACGGACCGCGACCGTCGCTACGGGCGGCACGGCCGGTCAACGCCGTCGGCGCTCGCGAACTGCGTGAACTTCACGGGCCCGGTGGCGCTGAAACCGACCTTGGTGGCAGTGGAGGGTTCGTTGGCCTGGATTTGTCGACTCGTGAGAGCGTGAGATCGTCGCGTCGCGCTGTTCGCTCTCGAGCCGAGCGCCAAAGCAACGGGAAGAACGACGAGATACCAGGCGAACCTGGCATGGCGCATAGCCCGAAGGCTGGTCGATCGCTTGGGCGAGCGTGCTCACCGCCAAACGCCTACTCACGGCGCACGGACGCTTGCATTCGTTAGGAACGACGCAGATTGGTCGTTCTTGTAGGCGAATGCGCCGATCCCGATGTAGAAGCGCGCGCGTTGGGCAACGTAGCCGCGACCGGCGAACGAGCCGAGCCACCGTCCTTTGGGCGGTAGTTCGGTCGGCAAGGCAGGTGTGAAGGTGATCGCGGGCAGCCCGCGGCTTCGCGCAGGGCCGTTGACGAGGACGACGAGCCCGAATCCGAGCCCGAAGTTCGCAGGCGGCACGATCTCGACGGGGCGGTTCGTGTCGTTGCGGATCTCGGCGACGATCCGCCAGCCGTTCCGTGTCAGCTCGACTTCGTGCACGTCGAGTGTCACGACCGGACCGTACGGCGATGTGTGGCGCTCGTGTAGACCGGGTGCGGCCGTGCGTACGGGTCCGGTGAGGGTCAGCGTGGTGGTCGTGTTCGCCGGATGGTCTTTGTTCCGCACCAGGGAGATCGCGACCACTGCTCCAACACATGCGAGCGAGATGCCGAGCAGCACGTAACGCGGAATCTTCGGATATGGGAGCGTGGCGAGTCGGTGTGGGAGTGGGATCAGCCCTTTCGAGCTGCGAAGGCGCGTGCGTGGGTCGATCGCGGCGCCTAGTACGTCGGCGGCGATGTTGAGAAGCACGACGCTGACGGCGACGGCGAAGACGATGCCGACGATGACCTGGCGGTCGTAGCCGCCGGTGTTTCCGCTCAGGGTGTTGACGGCGTCGCGGCCGAGGCCGGGGAGGACGAAGATCGTTTCGATGTAGATCGCGGCGGTCAGTGCGGTGCCGGCGTCGGCTGCGAGCATTGGCAGCAGCGGGCCGGCGGCGTTGCGGAGCACGTGGCGGACGACGATGCGGGTCTCGGAGGCGCCCTTCGCGCGCGCGGTTGAGACCCAGGGTTCGCCGAGCGTTTCGAGCAGACGGACGCGGATCATCCGCAGGTAGATCGGGAGGAAGAGCAACGCGAACACGAGCCAGGGGACGAGCAGGTGCTCGGACCAGTCGAGCGGCCCGCCACAGCGTGTCACTGTTTGCGAGAAGTCGCCGCCGCCGCCGGTGACGAGAGTGCCGTGGAGTGGGCAGTAGCCGGTGCGCGGCAGTCCGGCGAAGTGGTGGAACAGGTCGCGTAGCCCGATCCCGAGCACGAATGGGTGGACGGCGAGCCCGACCAGCCCGAGCCCGAGCAGACCCCGGTCGAGTGCGCTTCGGGCTCGTAGCGCGGCGATGCAGCCGAGTGGGACAGAGAGGAGGAATAACAGCACGAGTCCGCCGAGGACGACCGACGCGGTCACTGGCAGCGTCTGGGCGATTTCGTGGTTGATCGAGAAGCCGCCGAACCAGGCGTTGCCGAGGGTGCCGTGCCTGACGAGGTGCCAGAGGAAGTGTCCGTACTGGACGACGACTGGCCGGTCGATCCCGAGCTTGTGTTCCTCAGCGTGGATCTGGGGAGGCGTCACGTTGCTGTAGGAGCAGCCGAGGATGACGCAGGCGGGGTTGACGGGGATCGTCGTGAACACGGCGTAGGTGAGGAACGTCAGCGTGACGATCAGCGCTGCCCCGGAGAGCAGGCGCCGTACGAGGAAGGCGCCCATCAGGCGTCGCCTCTCGGGTCGAGCGCCGCGCGGAGGCCGTCACCGATCAGAGCGAGGCAGACGACGGTGACGAACAGCGCCACCCCGGGCCAGACGAGTACCCACGCCGACTTCGGATAGACGTAGTCGCTGGTCGCGCTCCCCTGCGGGTTGAAGTTGAGCAACGTCCCCCAGGAGGACGCGAGCAATGTTCCCCAGCTGGCCGTCGGTAGCCGGATCCCGAAGTTGAGCGCCGACAGCGAGGCTTCGAGCACGATCACGCCCGCACCGACGAGCGTGCTCCAGACGATCAGCGGCCCGGCCAGGTGCGGCAGCACGTGCCTGACGATGATCCGCGACTCGCGCGCCCCGGTCATCCGTGACGCCTCGACGAACTCTCGCTCCCGCAGCGCATGGACCAGGGCGCGGGTGATGCGTGCTGGGTAGAACCACGAGAACAATCCGAGCACGACGCCGAGCGAGAGCACCCCCGGCTTGAACGTGTGGTGGATGGTGATGAGGTCGAAGCGATTCGCGATCGTCTGCCCGACCGCGATGAACAGCAGGAGGAGCGGGAACGCCATCACCAACTCGGTGAGCCACCCGACGAGCTCGTCGACGAAGCCGCCGAACCAGCCGCCGATCGTGCCGAGCGTTCCGCCGATCACGAGCGCAATCAGCGTCGCGAGGAAGGCAATCTCGAGCGAGACCTGCCCACCCGCCAGCAGCCGTAGCAGCTCGTCGCGGCCAAGCGGACCGTCGGCGCCGAGCACGAACAATGTCTTCCCGGGGTGCGGCGCGAGGTCGAGCGGCGTGTTCCTGACCCACGAGAATGGCCCGACCGGCTTCAGGTTCACGTCGACGGCGGACAAGAACGGCGTGTCCGGCCCCCGCCCGAGCACATGCGTCAGGATCGGCTCCCCGACGAAGCACGCAAGCACAAGCAGCGTCAAGACGCACAGCGCCGCCAACGCCAGCCGGTCAGCACAAAACCGCCGCCACACGAGCGCGCGCGAACCGGCGGGACCAATCGCTCCGTCGTTGCGTCCGGACGCAGCCAGCGTCGCGCTCATCGGCTTACGTCGGAGCGTAAGGGAAAGCGCAACCCCGATAGCTCTGATCCGGTGCTAGGCTCGTCGCCCATGACGGTGGCCAAGCGATTGGCGACAGTCGGCTTCGTGGGAACCCTGCTTGCGGTAGGGAGCGGGGCGGCGCACGCGGCTCAGCACGACGCGCTGTCGATCGTCCGCGTGAGCAGCACGCCGAAAGGCAAGGGCGCGCTCTCGATGCGGCGCGTGAACACGGTGGTCGCGACCGCGGGCCTCGCGTTCGCCGTGAGGATCCGCAACCGCGGCGCGCGACGGACCCTCAGGCTCACGCTGACCGTGCCGCGTCCGTCCCTGGGGCCGATCGTCAAGTCGCGGACCGTCCTGCTGGGCGCCCGCGAGGCGAGGACCGTGACGGTCGGGCCGTTCACGCCTGTGGCGTTCGCGCAACGCGAACGACTCAAGCTCTCGATCGCCGACGCGCGTTCCCGCGAGGTCTGGACGACCGTCTACCCCGTCATCTTCTCGCTGGGGTAGCGGGCTCCCGTCAGGCTCCGACGTGTCGACGGTCGTTGCCGGAGTCGCCGAGTATCTCGACGCAGAGACGTACGCAGTCGCTGCAAATGGCGACCTGCCGCGTTGGGCCGGCAACGATCCCCGGTCGGCGGTACGTCACACTCCGCGCTGCCGCCGCGAAACACCCGGCGCTGACGTTCCGGCGACGATCGACCACGCCTTCCCCCCACTCCGTATAGAGGCGGCTTCGCGCTCGGCGCTGTGACGATCACGCTCAGACGGGTCGATGGATCAGCTTCAACTGTCGTGATTCCCACGCTCCGCAGTCCACCGTCTCCACGAACTCCATAGCGCTTGTCTGGGCGCGGGACCCGCCGACCTGCCTGGTGCGTATGGACAGTGTGGTGCGGGTGCCGTTTGTCGCTCTGGCCGCGGCCGTGGCTCTGGCGGGCCTGCTCGTCGCCGCGACCGCGAGCGGCGCGGGAACCGCGGGCTCCTGCCGTCGCGTTGTCGCGGCGGCGCCCACTGGTCTGCCGGCTGCCGTCGTGCTGACGACGGACTGCGGTCGCTACCAGGCGAGCGGGACCGGCCGCGTTCGGTTTCTCGGGGACAGGCGGCTGCCCGTTCCGGCGGGCTCGAGTTGGTTCATGGACCTGACGTGGGATCGGATCGAGCAGGGACGCTTGCTCGTCGGTCGCCGCCACCGCCTGTTCTGGCGCTCGCATGGACGATTTCACGCTGGCCCGGGCGACGGTGTCGGAGCAGTCGCGCTCTCGCGCACGCGCGTCGCCTTCTCGTTCTTCAAGGGAAGGACGCCGACGCTCTACCTGGCACGCCTCGAGGGCGCCGAGCAGCGGATTGCGCGCGGGGAGACCCCGCTCGGCTGGACGCGGACGGGATCGCTGTTGACCGTGAGCAGCCGCAGCGGTGTGCTCCGGGTGCGCTCGGCGCGCGGCCGGGTGCAGCGGACCCTTGCGCGCGGCGTCTACAACTTCGTTTTCGACCGGGCGAACGGCGCGCTCGTCTACGTCGCCCACGGGATGATCGAGCACTTCGACGGCGCTCGGATGCGAGTGCTCGCCGATGTACCCGAGCTCTACCTGGGTGGACGGCCGTCGCTCACGCCGCTTCGCGGTGTACTCGTGGTCAGCGGTCGGCGGCGGCTGGTCGTGCTCCGCCGGAACGGCTCGCTCGTCTCCTCGACGCGACTGCCGCGGCCGCGCGCACACGCCGACTGGGCGCCGGGCGCGGTCGCCGCCGACGCCCGCGGAGACGTCGCATTCACCGCCACGCGGGGCAACACGGCCTACGGTTCCACCGGCACCGAGAGCGTCTACCTGCTCGCTTCGGGGGCCAAGTCGGCACATGCGATCTACCGCGAACATGTCGGCTTCGCAGTTTGTGAGCGGCAGGCAGAGCTCGTCTGGCGTGGTGACTGGCTGCTCTATTCGGCCAGCGAGGGCTACGTCGCCGCGATCGACACGACTCGATCTGGACGGTTCGTCGAGTTGAGCCGGCTCGTTCGCCGTCTTCCCGGCATGACGGCCGGCGGCGTTTTCGACGCGGCGTGGAGCGGGCGCGGTGAGCTCTGAGCGGCTGGCGGCGCGGTCTGGCAGCCTGAGGGCGAAGCCGCTGCGCCTACTTGTCGGCCTCGGGGTGTCGGTCGTCCTTGCGACGTTCGTGGGTGGTGTCATGGCGCGGGAGCGGGGCGCGCAGGCGGCGTCCACCCGCTCGACCAATTCCGCTGCGGCGATGCGAGTTGTCGCGACGCCGCTGTACGGGATCGCCGGTCCGCCGCCGGCGGGGGTGGTGCGGGTCGATCCCGGGACGCTGCGTCGGCTGCCCGGGTGGCGGATCCCGCTCGACGGCCATAGCTTCGGTTGGAGTTTTTCGCCCAACCGCTCGAGGCTCGCGCTGGGGAGCGACGGCAGCGGCGAGGTGCGCCTGCTCGACTTGCGCCGCCGCCGCGTGCTCGGCGACGTCGAGGTGAAGATCGCCGAGCCTGGGTTGGTGCTCGCGTCGGTCTGGGTCGGCCCGAACCGTGTACTCGCGGTCGTCGTCAGCCCTGGCTGCTGTGGGCTCGGCGATACGACCGTCGCTGCGATCGCCGCGACGCCAGCGCCGCATCTGCTCTGGCGGCGTCGACTCGGCGGCTCACTTCAGGCGGGGGCGCGGTTCCAACGCAGCCTCGTCCTCGTGCTCGGCCCGTCCGGGCGCAAGCTCGGTCCCTCACGACTCGTCACCGTCGCCCCGGACGGCCACGTCCGCTCCACCCGCGTTGCCGAGATCCGCTCTGGAGTGAGCCGATCGGGCGACTACCGCTCCGGCCGGTTCGTCTCCGATATCTGGGACCCGGGCCTCGCCGTCGACCCCGTCGGCGCGCGCGCCTTCGTCGTGCAGACCGGCGCGCCGGTCGCCGACATCGACCTGCGCAGCCTCGAGGTTCGCTACCACAACCTCTCCGAGCCGATCTCGCTGCTCGGCCGCCTCCACGACTGGCTGGAACCGAAGGCAGAAGCTAAGGCGGACGAGGGGCCGACTCGGCAAGCGCTCTGGCTCGGCGACGGCATGCTCGCCGTCACCGGCTTCGACGGCAGGGCCGGTATCGATTCGCGCGGCGGCCAGGCCGAGTGGGCTACTCCGGCTGGGCTGAAGCTGATCGACACCCGCAGTTGGAGCGTGCGCACACTCGACCCGGATGTCAGCAACGCCGTGCTCGCCTCGGGCACGCTGCTCGCCTTCGGCGTGCTCTGGGACTCACGCAGTCAGCAAATGACGGGAAGCGGCCTCAGCGGCTACGACCCCGACGGACACCGCCGCTTCCACCTGTACGGCGACGATCCGATCGCGACCGTGCAACCGCTCGGCACACGCATCCTCGTCGGCGGCGCCTCCGGCAGCCGCCTCTTCCACCGCGGCGCAGTCCTCGACGCGCGCACCGGCCGCGAACTGCGACGCACCGGCTTCGCCGTCGAACTGCTCGCCGGCGACCAGCCGTTCTGGTACTGAACCGGCTGAACCAGCCCGAGCGCGTCCGGGACAATCGCAGGCGACGTGCCGGACGACGCCAATCAGCGCGACCAGACCGACGGTCGCGGCGTCGACTGCGGGGTCAGCTGCGAGCAGCCGGGTTCACGCTGCCGTGCAGGACGTCGGGGTCCATGTCGGCGCCGTTCGGCCAGACGATCGTTCCGAGTTCCTCGTCGACGCGCACTTGTCGAAAGAGCTCGGCGTCGCGGCGGAGCGGTTCGAAGACGGGCCCCCAGAGCTCCGGTTCAAGGTCGATCTCGCGTTCGGATCCGTCGTCGAAGCCGAGCCTGAGGACGAAGCGGTCGAGCGGTTCGACCGTTCGGACTCGTGCTGTGCGTGTGCGGATGCTCATGGCAGTGGCTCAATCGTATCGAGGGGCAGGTGGGCTTCCGCCTTCGCCCAGTTGGCTGTCAGCTCGGCTTGATGGATGGCGGCCCATTCTTGGACGAGCCTGAGTGCGCGTCCGGGAAGCTCGCCGCCCAGTGGCTCGAGAGTGTCGATGGTGATCTGCGCCTCGTGCTCGGCGTAGATCGCGTGAAAGTGTGGAGGGTGATGGTCGCGGTAGTACATCGCGATCACGATTCCGTAGAACGCGCTGATCCGCGGCACCGGAGCATCATCTCGACGCAGGCAGACGGCGAAGAACGCACTGCGTCCACGGCGCGCCCGGGGGGGCCCCGTTTGGGGTCTACGCGGGGTCTACGCGCTTACCGTTCGGCGGCTTCGGCCGCCACCGTGGAGCTCCAGATCCCTTCGAACCACGCGGCTTCACGCGACCAGTCGCGTCCTGCCGCGTCAGTGGATCAACGCTCGTAATGAAGGGGTCCGCGGTTCGAATCCGCGCGTCGGCTTCAGCGTCTACGCCAGCAGACCTGCGGCGTCTTGAACGCCCACGCGAGCCCTTCGGGACGTAAGGCGCACTCGCCGTCTGCGCTATCCTCCTTGTCAGGAGTCCTTGACGGAGGAGGGGTGACGCACAGACGTCAACAGCTGAGGGTTGTCGGGAACGGCCGGAAGCTCCGCCTGATCGGGAACTGGGAGGCGGTTCCACTGGACGGCCTCTGTGAGTCGGCCGGCCTGGCACGCGCGGTCGACAAGCTCCAGCGGCAGCTCGTCCGGCAGGCTCGTGCGGCAGGGCAGACGTGGACCGAGATCGGCGAGGCGCTCGGTGTGAGCAGGCAGGCCGCGTGGGAACGGTTCTCCGGCCCTCCTGACTAGGCGCCGGCTGCCGGCCCTCGCTCGGGCCGGTGGCAGACCGCCTCGACGTTGTGGCCGTCGGGGTCGAGGACGTACGCGCCGTAGTAGTCGGGGTGGTACATCGGTCGAAGGCCGGGCGCACCGTTGTCGGTTCCGCCTGCCTCGACGGCCGCCGCGTGGAACGCATCCACCTGGGCGCGAGTCTCTGCGTGCAGCGCGATGTGAAGCCGGCCACGCACAGGCTCCCCGTGAGCTTCGATGAAGAACGTCGGCCTTCCGGACTCACCGAACCCGGCGGCCGCTCCGGCGAACTCCATCAGCAGCGTCATTCCGAGCGGCGCGAGCGCAAGCTCGTAGAACGCCTTGCTCCGCTGGTAGTCGGCAACGGCGAATCCGACGTGATCGAGCACCGCCCGGATGCTAACCCGCAATGTGCGTATGGTCACGGCATGAGAGAGCTCATGAAGAAGCTGCGCGGCCTGCTCGGACGTGAGCCGAGGTCTTCGGAGGAGATCGCCGAGGCGGAACGTCTCCGCGACGAGGTGGAGACGATCAGGCTCAGCCAGACGCGCGGTGCCGGATCGGCCGGGCAGAACTACCAGTCGGGGCGCGGCTCCGGCGAGTAGCGCCGCGCTCCCGCGTCAGGAGTGGGCGAGCTCGATCGCGATCGTGCCCCAGCCGCCGCCGCCGCCGCCGTGCGGCTCGAGAATCGTCGTCGCACCCTGTGCCGACTGGTTGAAGAACACGCCGTAGGCGTCTCCGCCGTCGCTGCCGTTCCGGAAGGCGTCGACCGTTCCGAAGCCGAGGGGCGGGTCGAGTGGTTTGTCGTGACGGAACGCCACCATGATCAGCTCGCCGTTGGCGCTGTCCGGGGAGGCAAGCGCAGCGGACGCGTTGCCGGTGGGGCTGCTGTTCGTGGGTGCCTGGACGATCGGGAAGAGCAGGTTCACGCCTGAGAGCTCGACGACCTCGATGACGGTGGGATTGGCGTTGCTGCCCGGCGCGAAGTCGACCTTGACCGAACCCGTGAGGCCGGTAGCGGTCGCCGACCAGGCGAACAGATAGTCGCGGCCGGTTCCGACGGGATACTCGATGCTCGCAGCCGGCGCGGAGAGCAGGACGGGAGCCCCGGTGATCGCGGTCACCGTGTCGGTTGTCTTCGTCGAGTCCGCGCGCTGGACGAGCACGAGCAGCGTGGCGCCGGGCGTCGCTGTGAACGCCCCGGTCGTGCACGACGTGCCGCTCGTGCACGGGTGCCCGGCATTGGTCGTGAGGAGCCTCACGCCCACGATGCCGCTCGCGCCGATGTCGAACGGGGCGCTAGTCACCGTCGTCGTGACCGGGTTGCTGGTTGCGGTGAGCGTGTAGCCGCTACCCGCGGTGCTCAGGCTGACGTCCGGGAAGATCGCGACGCCGTTCTGCGCGGTCTGGGTGAGCGTGCCTCCGAGGCTGCTGCCGCCCGGGTTGGCGCCGAGTGAGAGCGTGACCTTGGTGGTGTTGTCGTTGTCGAGCGTATTGCCGGCGGCATCCTCGACGGTCACCTGGATCGCCGGATCGATCGGAGTCCCGGCGCTCGTGTTCGTCGGCTCGCCGGTGAAGACGAGCTGTGCGGGCGGGCCGACGACGACGTCGAACGATGCGCTGGTTGCAGTCGAAGTGGCAGGGCTGCTGGAGGCGGTGAGTGTGTACCCGGCGCCCGCTGCGTCGAGACTGAGATCGGAGAAGGTGGCGATGCCCCCGGCAACGGTCGTCGTGCCCGTGCCGCTCAGCGTTGCTCCGCCGGGGTTCGTCGCGAGGGCGAGAGTGACCGCCGTGTTGTTGTCGCCGGTCACGGTATTGCCGTACGGGTCTTCGAGCGCGACGCGTACGGCGGGTGCGATCGGCGAGCCTGACGTCGTATCGACGGGTTCGTCGATGAACACGAGCTGGTTCGCCGCGCCCGACGTGACTGCGAACGTGTCTCCTCGCGCACGCGCGTACGGATGAGCCGGCGCAGACGTCGCGTCGTCTGCTGCCAGGACGTACCCGCTTCCTGCGCGGTCGATCCAGCACGTGAAGGCCGCGAGCCCGGAGTGGACGGCGACGGGTCCTCTGCCCTGCGGGTTCGTGCAGGTCAGCGTTGCGCCTGCAGGGTTCTCGGCGAGGGCGAGCGTGACCGTCGTGCTGTTGTCGGTCGTGACGACCTCCCCCGCCTCGTTCTCGACCGCCACCTGGATCTGCGTGGACGTGCCCGCGGCCAGTCCGCCCGGCTGCGTCGGCGAAGGCGAGATGCGGCGGGGCGGCCGGCGCCGGCGGCGGCGTGACGGTCGTCGTCGTGGGCGGCGGGCTCCGCGGCGCCTGCGGCTTCGGCTTCGGCGCGGGAGGTGGAGTCGGATCCGGCTCGACCGGCGCGGCGGCAGGCGGAGGCGGCGGGGCCGGTGCAGTCGCGGCGGCCACCGGCACCGGCACGGGCGTCTCCGGGGGCGAGACGCTCACGACCGGCGTCACGAGCACGGGCTGCGGGGCCGGGTCGGTGTGCCTCGGCCGGTGCTGGACGCGCACCTTGACGACCGGGCGCGCCCGCTCCCGATGGCCGGCCGGCCTCGGCGCGGGAGCGTGCGGCAGGCTCACCGCCGTGCGGACGGCCGCCGGCTTCGCCGGCCTCGGCGCGTGGTGCGCGAGCGCGCCGCTCGCCGTCGCGGTGGCGACGACGCTGAGCGTTCCCGCGAACGTGCCGACGGCGGGCGTGAGCGGAATCCGGCCGAGCGAGGGGATGTGGCTGAGCCAGGAGAGCGGGCCCATGATCACGCGCATCCGGCCGAGCGAGACGTTCAGGAACGCCCGCACGACCTGCGGGTCGAACTGCGTGCCGGCGCACTTCGCGATCTCCTGGCGGCCGTCGGCGCTGTTTCCCGCTTCCTTGTACGACCGCGCCGAGGTGATCACGTCGAAGACGTCGGCGACCGCGACGATGCGGCCGGGGAGCGGGATGTCCTCGCCCCGGAGCTTGCGCGGATAGCCCTTGCCGTCCCAGCGCTCGTGGTGGTAGCCGACCGCCGCCTGCCAGCCCGCGAGCCACTCGCGGAGCGGCTCGGTCAGCTGCTCGCCGTACAGCGGGTGCCGGCGGAGCGCCTGCCACTCGGTCTCAGACGGCCGGCCCGGCTTGGTCAGGATCTCCTGGCCGACCTCGAGCTTGCCGATGTCGTGCAGGAGCGCGGCCCAGTTGAGCAGCTCCAGCTCGTCCTTGTTCAGGCCGAGCTCCCTCCCGATCAGGACGGCGTACGCGCGGACACGCTCCGAATGGCCGCGGGTGAGGCGGTCGTGGACGTCGAGGGCGGCCACGAGCTCGAGCAGCAGCGCCGCGGCGTCGCGCGGGGTCGTCGCCGCCTTCGCCTCGCGCACCAGCGCCAGGCGCTTCTCGAGGGTGTCGACGCTTCCGGCGCGCAGCGCCGTCTGCATCCGCGACGGGGTCTCGTCCGGGAAGATCAGCGACAGCTTCAGCAGCGCGGCGAGCGGCAGGAGCCGGCGCGTCAGCCGCGAGACCACGAACAGCACGCCCGTCGCCGACAGGCTCATCCCGAACCACCAGGTCAGGTAGAGCCAAAGCGAGCTGGTCGGCGGCTTCAGCCAGGTGCTCGCGAAGTGGACGAACAGGAAGGACGCGGCGAGCGGCGCCAGCAGCACGACGGCACGGATCGACCACGCCAGCGCAGGGCGCGCCGCCCAGCCCGAGGGCTGCCCACGCGATTCGCTCAACTCGACTCCATTTCGCCGCACACGCGGTTATCGGCGGAAACGGCCCGCCGTTTGAGGTCCAGACCACCCGACCGGGCCAGCTATCGTGGCGCGGTGCTCGGTGCGAGGTTGAGGGATCGTCTCCCGGCGCCGTGGCGCAAGGCCGTCGACTGGGTGCTGACGATCGGCGTCGCCGTGGCGCTCGTGCTGGTGTTCGAGGCCGAGGTGGCGAAGCCGTACCGCATCCCGTCCGAGTCGATGGAGCCGACGCTCCACTGCGCCCGGCCGGCGGTGGGCTGCCAGGCCCACTTCTCCGACCGCGTGATCGCCTGCGAGCTCTGCTACCGCCTGGGCGGGCCGTCGCGCGGGCAGATCGTGGTCTTCGACGCGCCCGCGGCCGCGGCCGCCCGCTGCGGCGCCGCCGGCACCTACGTGAAGCGGCTGATCGGGCTGCCGGGCGACACGCTCCACGAGGATGACAAGAGCCGGATCTGGGTCAACGGCAAGGAGCTCCGTGAGCCGTACGTCTCCGCCGCGGCGCGGGCACAGGACCTCTCCTACCGCGGGCGCACCTGGCACGTGCCCAAGGGGGCGTACTTCATGCTCGGCGACAACCGCGGCAGCTCCTGCGATTCGCGTGCGTGGGGGCCCGTGAAGCGGGATCGTCTGGTCGGGCCGGTCGTGGTCGACTACTGGCCGCCCACACGCCTCAACGTCTGGTCGCCCTAGGAAGGATTGCCCGGGCGGGCGTATGATCCCGCACATGCTTCGCCGCCGCGGCACGACCACGTTTCTCCTGCTCGTGCTGGTCGCCGAGGTGGTCGGGCGCAGTGCCACGACGCGGGTCGACCGGGCGCTCCACGTCAGCCCGCTGGCGCCGACCGGGGCCGACTACTACCCCTACCTGCTGATCGGCCTGAAGGCGGTCGTCGCGCTCGCGCTCGCCGCGCTGCTGGCGCGGCTCGTCCGTGCGCGCGCCGCGGCCGAAGCGGGCGAGCGGCTGCTCGAAGCGTTCGGGCACCGGCAGGCGACCCGCTCGCCGCGCCTGCGCCCCGGGCTCTCGCCGCGCATCTGGCTCGCCTCGTTCGCGGCGACGTCGCTGCTCTATCTCGTGCACTCCGACGCCGACAGCGCCGCGGCCGGCCGCTGGGCCGTGTTCTCGCCGTGGCTGCACAGCTACGCGCTGCCGGTGTTCGCGGTCGTCTCGGTGCTCGTCGCCGTCGCGTGGCGGTTCGCCCGCTGGCTGCACGAGGTCGAGGACTACGCCTGCCGCACCCTCGCGCGTGCGCGCCGCCTGCTGACGGCGACGCTGCTGCCGCCGGCGCGCCGCCCGCGGCCCGTCGCCGACGCAGCGCCGCGCCGCCGGTTCGGGCTCGCCTTCGAGTCGCGGCCGCCGCCCCTGCCCGCGTAAACCCGCGGGCCTGAACCGACCGTCCGCGGGCGACCGTGTCGTCGAACGACCTTTCGCGGAGGGAAGATGCAGGGTTCCTACGTACATCAGTTGTCGGCGTCGGATGTCAGGCGGCGCACGCGGGCGGCTCACGTCGTCTCGCTGCTCGGGCCGGTCACCGCCGCCGCCGGCCTGATCTGGGCCGTGGTGCAGCCGGATCGCGTGACGCTGCTGCACCCGCGCGGCCAGGGCTTCTGGTGGCTCCTGATCGAGCCGCCGCTGCTCGTGATCGTGGCCGGAATCGTGTTCACGCTCGTCGTCGCGCGGCCGCTGCTCGCCGATCTGGAGGCGCACCATGCTGCCTCGCGCTGAGATGGTGCACTGGCTCTTCGCGACGGGGATCCTCCTCGTCGGGCTGTGCCTGCTCTGCGAGGCGGTCGTCGGCACCGAGGTCTGGCGGATGCGGCCGTGGCGGAAGTACCTGTGGCCCGGCCTGGCCTTCTCGCTCGGCGTGCTGCTCTGGCCGGTGATGGCGTTCTTCACCAACTCGTCGATCCACATGTACGCCCACGGGTCGTGGGCCGAGGTGCTGATGCTCGCCGGTGGCGCCGAGCTCGGTCTCGTCCACGGCCGGCTGAAGTCGCGGTGGTGGAGGCTCACGTGGCCGCTCGCGTTCGCGGTCACCGGGCTCGCCTTCATCGTCCACGAGCAGAACCCGTGGTTCTTCGCCCGCTCGGCGTTTCTGCACCATCTGCTCGGGTGGACGTTCGTCGTCGCCGCGATCGTCCCGCTCGCGCTCGTGTGGCGGCCGCGCTCGGCGGTGCTCCAGTCGGTCTTCGCGGTCTCGATCGTCGCCGTGTCGGTGATGCTCTTCTGCGACCGCGACGTCGCACCCGTGTTCGGCCATCTGTCGCCGCTTGCCGGGGTCGAGCACCGATGAGACGCACGCTCGCAGTCGTGCTGGTCGCGCTGGCGGTGCCCGCGGCGGCAGCTGCGCACGCGACGCTCCAGTCGACCTCCCCGCACTTCGGACGCGAGCTGCAGCAAGGGCCGGGCACGATCACACTGCACTTCGACCAGCGGGTGACGATCCTCCCGCATGCCGTCAGGGTGCTGAACGCCCACGGGCGCGACTTCGCCGGCTCTTCGCGCGTGCAGGGTACGAACGTCGTCGCGATCGTGAAGAAGCTGCCGGCAGGCGCCTACACGGTGCGCTGGCAGGCGCTCTCGGCCGACTCGCACGTCGTGTCGGGCGTGTGGACGTTCGGCGTCCGCGTCCCGGCGCCGCCGGTGTCGGAGGCGTATGGGGCCGGGGGACCGACGACGACCGAGCACATCGTGCGCTGGCTGTGGTTCCTCGGGCTCGCGCTGACGGTCGGCACGCTCGGCTTCCGGTTGATCTGCCTGCGTGGCCTCGCCGTTCCGCGCGAGCTCGAGCGGCGCGTGGCAGTGGCCGCCGGGCTCGGCTGCTTCGTCAGCCTGCAGGCGGGCATCGCCGCGTTCTCGCTCCGCGCGGAGGACGCGCTGCGGTTGCCGTTCGGGAAGTTCCTGTACGGCGATTTGTCGCCGATGGCGCAAACCCGGTTCGGGCACGCGTTCGTGACGATGACGCTCGGCTACGCGCTCGTGCTCGCGCTCGTCTACCTCGCGTGGCTGCTCGACCGCGTCGTCTTCCTGGCGCCCGCGTTCGTGTTGGCGATCGTGCTCGTCGGCGGGCTGTCGCTCTCCGGCCACGATGCGGTCGACCCGGGCTCGTCGTGGAAGACGGAGATCGCCGACTGGGTGCACATCTCCGCCGCCTCACTGTGGATCGGCGGGCTCGCAGCGATGGCCGGCCTGCTCTGGTTCGGGGCGCCGCAGCTGCGCCGGCAGGCGTTCCTGCAGTTCTCGCAGCTCGCCACCGTGTTGATCGCGCTCGTCCTGGCGGCGGGGACGTACCTGAGCATCGTCCGCCTCCCGCACCTGCACGACCTCTGGAGCGCCGGGTACGGCCGCGTGCTGCTCGTCAAGCTCGGCCTCGTGTCGGTTGCGTTGTTGTGGGGCGCGTTCCACAAGTTCGTGATCGGGCCGGCGCTCGAGCGGGCCGACACGGGCTTCCTCACGCGCATCGGGCGCAGCCTCGTCGGCGAGAGCCTCGTCGGCGTGGCCGTGCTGCTGCTCGCGGCGATCCTCGTCGACTCCAAGCCGCCGCCGCGGCCGGTGTCGGGCCCGTCCGCCCAGGCGGTCGCCCCGCGCTGATCTGAACTGCCGATCGAGTGTGGCCGTGGCCGCGCGCCGCGGGCACACTCGAGTCGGTGCGCATCCTGTTCGCAACGCTTGTCGCTGCGCTCGCAGCCGCACCGTCGGCGACGAAGGTCGACGTCGGCGAGTGGAGCTACGGACTGGCTTCGGCGGGCGGGAGCGTCTGGGTCGGCGGCCTCTCGCTCGGCGACGTTCTCCGCGTCGACCCGACGACCGGGAAGGTGCAGAAGCGCGTCAGCGTCGGTGCGCGCGTCTTCAATCTCGCCGTCGCGCCCGGCGCAGTGTGGGCGGTCGCGAACTTCTCCTCGTCGGTTGCACGGATCGACACGCGCACCGGCCGCGTGACGGCGAACGTCCACGTCGGTACGGCTCCGTACGACGTCGAGTGGGGGTTCGGCTCCGTCTGGGTGGCCAACTCCGGCGACGGAACGGTCTCGCGCATCAACGGGAAGACGGTGGTGAAGACGATCAAGGTCGGCGTCGAGCCGAACGGGCTGAGCGCGATCGGCGGCTCGCTCTGGGTGACCGACCACACGCTCGGGAAGCTTGTCCGCATCGATCCGCGCAGCAACCGCGCGACCGGCTCGGTGGCGCTGCCCGGCGCCGACTGGGTGACCGCAGCCGCGGGATCGCTGTGGGTGTCCGAGGAGACGAACGTCGTCGCGCGGGTCGACCCGCGCACGCTGAAGGTGCAGGCACGTGTGCCCGTCAAACGCAACCCGCTCGGCTCCGCCGTCGTCGACGGTCAGCTGTGGGTGCCGTGCATCGACGCGAACGCGGTCGTCGTGATCGACCCGAACACCGCGAAGGTCGTGCGCTCGTTCGCGGCCGGCCCCGGTCCGATCGTCGTGCTGCCGGCCGGCGGGCGGGTGTGGATCTCGCACACCACCGACAACGCGGTGTGGAGGCTCTGAGAACTTCTAAGCTCTCAACCGGTGGAGCTCCTCGACTATCGCGAACGCTTCCCGATCCTCGAGTCGACGACGTACCTGATCAACCACTCGCTGGGAGCGATGCCGGCCGAGGCCGAGACGCGGCTTCGCCGCTACGCCGCCGAGTGGGCGACAAGAGGCGCGCGGGCGTGGGGCGAGGGCTGGTGGACGATGCCGCTGACGGTCGGCGACCTGCTCGGTCGCGTGATCGGAGCCGCGTCCGGCACCGTCGTCATGCATCAGAACGTCACCGTGGCGGAGGCGATCGTGCTCTCGTGCTTCGACCTGAAGCCGCCGCGCAACCGGATCGTCTTCGAGGAGGGGCTGTTCCCGTCCGTGCGCTACGTGCAGCAGGCGTGGTCGCGCTTCGGCGCCGAGGTCGTCGTCTGCGACGACGCCGAGGCGGTGATCGACGCGATCGACGAGCGCACGTTGCTGGTGCCCGTGTCGCACGTGCTCTACAAGACGGGCGAGATCCAGCCGGTCGAGCGGATCGTCGAGCGCGCGCACCAGGTCGGCGCGTACGTCTGCCTCGACGCGTACCAGTCCGCGGGCACCGTGCCGCTCGACGTCGCCGCGCTCGGGGTCGAGTTCTGTGTCGGCGGGTCGGTGAAGTGGCTCTGCGGCGGTCCGGGCGCCGGCTGGCTGTACGTGCGGCCCGACCTGGCCGAGCGCCTCGAGCCGGCCTTCGCCGGCTGGCAGGCGCACGCCGAGCCGTTCGCCTTCGAGCCCGAGATGCGGTACGCGGAGGGAGCGGCGCGCTTCCTCACCGGGACGCCGAACGTGCCCGCCCTGTACGCGGCGAGCGCCGGCTACGAGATCGTCGCCGAGATCGGCGTCGACCGGATCCGGGCGAACTCGGTGCGCCAGACCGCCTTCCTCGTCGACCTCGTCGACGCCGCCGGCTTCGAGCTCACCTCACCGCGCGACCCCGCCGTTCGCGGCGGCTCGGTCGTCTTCTCGGTGCCCGAGTTCCGGGCCGTGCACGCCGAGCTGGCCGCGCGCGACATCATCTGCGACTACCGCCCCGACGCCGGACTGCGGTTCGGCCCGCACTTCTTCACGACCGACGACGAGCTCCGGTTCGCCGTCGACCAGGTGAGCGAGATCCTCGCCTCGGGCGCGCACCGCGCCCGGGCGGGAGCCGCCGCCGGCTACTAGAGCAAGGCCCGCAGGCGTTCGGCATAGGCGGGCGCCGTCGGCTCGTCCTCGTGGCGAAGGAAGACGTAGGCGGGGTCGCGGATGCCGGCGGCCGCCTCGCGCAGCTCGTCGTCGGAGTACGGCGGCTCGCGCAGCCGCAGGTAGCGGAACGGCTCCGCCGCCGGGTCGCCCACGCGAACCAGTCCCTCGACGCCGTCCCACGTCTCGTGCCGGAAGTCCCACGCGAGCTCGACCTCGTCGGGCACCGAGCCCTGGACGAACGACACGAGGCCGTCGTCGCGCGCCGCCTCGACCACGATCCGCACCGGGCCGAGCCGGTCGCCGAGCGCGAGCACGCGCTCGAGGAACGGCGTCACCCGGTCGAGCCGCTGGAGCGGCAGCTTCACGGCGAAGCGGAAGCCGTCGGGCACCGCCTCCGCCCAGCGCCGGAACTGGTCCTCGCTGGGGAGCCGGTAGCCGGTCGAGTTCAGCTCGACCGTGTCGAAGCGCTCGGCGTAGAAGCGGAGGAACTCGGCCGGCTGGAGCGACTCCGGATAGAAGCCCGGCCGCCACTTGGGATACGACCAACCGGAGGTACCGACGCGGATCACGGCGCCAGAGATACCAGGGATGATGATGTCCGAGCTGCGGACTAGGGTCCGCCAGCCTTGACGGTGACCGAGACGACTCCCGACCAGACGACCAGGGTCCTCGACCACGGATTCGTGCGGCTCGACGGGGCGCTGGCGGACGATCTCTCGGTCGTCAACGGCGCCCGGGTCTCGTTCGCGCGGCGCAAGGAGGAGATGGACACCTCCGACGAGGGGCTGATCCGCTTCCTGATGCGCGACCGCCACGGCTCCCCGTTCGAGCACAACGCCTTCCGCTTCCACGTCCGCTGCCCGATCTTCGTCGCGCGGGAATGGTTCCGCCACCGGATCGGGTGTCTGACAGGCGACACAGAGATCACGTTCGTCGACGTCAACTCCCATGCTCATATGCGAAAGACGATCGACGAGTTGGCCCACATGTGGCACAAGGGCGAGCGTGACGGCCATGCGCTCCCCGAGGACGTCCGGCGCGAGATCCGGAAGCGTGCGGCAGCCGGTCGAAGCCAACGGTCGATCGCAGGAGAGTTGAGCATCGGGCGGCGGGGTGTTCGGAGTTGCCTCGCCGGCTCGAACGGTTTGCGAGCGTCGAGAAGCCGGCTTCGCCGTATGCGGGTTCGGGTCCTCGACGAAGAGACCCGCGAGTTCACGACAGGCCACATTGCGGACGTGGTCGACAAGGGAATCCAGCCGGTCTACCGGCTGACGCTCGAGGATGGAAAGCAGATCACCTTGACCGAGAACCATCGGGTGCTGACCGAGCGTGGTTGGGCGCGGATGGAGGAAGCGGTAGGGCTTGCCGGCAGAGGCCACGACGCCACGATGACGCGCCGGTGCCGCCTCCTCGTCAACGGGGCGCCGGTTCACCAGAGTCGCGATTGGCTCGCAGAACGTCGGCGAGCCGGTCTATCGGTGCAGCAGATCGCCGACGACGCCGGCTGCAGCTACCACACCGTACGCAAGTGGCTCAAGCGACATGACCTTTCCTTCCGATCGGACGAGCGAGCTCATCCGCCGTGGAACAAGGGCAAGTCCGGCTATCGCACGAATCTCACCCACTCGGCGGAGCATCTTGCCGCGATCCGCGAGGCAAGATCTGGCCCCGCAAGCAACTTCTGGCGCGGCGGCGGCAGCAGCGAGCGGGCGTCGGTCGCAGCCTGGACGACGTCCCAGGCCGCGAAGGTGCATCGTCAGTTCGACTACGTGTGCCAGTCGTGCCACGCGCGCGGCGGCGAACTTCACGCACATCACATTGCTCCGGTATGGCTGGAGCCGGGCCGCGCCCGTGACATCGGCAACCTGATCACGGTTTGTGCGGACTGTCATCGCGGGATTCACGGGAGCCGCGAATCCGAGCTCCGCTTCAGGCGTCGGTTCGCGCATCGGATCGGCTATGCGCAGGACGTCGACCCGCCGCCTCGGCGAGGGTTCAGGCTCACCGCTCATCCGGTCGAGGTCGTCACGCTCCAGTACGTCGGGGCCAAGCAGACGTACGACCTCAGCATCGAGGGCCCCTGGCACAACTTCGTCGCGAACGGGATCGTCGTTCACAACTCGTTCAACGAGTTCAGTATGCGCTACGCCAAGGCGACCGACGACTTCTACGTCCCCGAGCCCGGCGACGTGCGGACGCAGGTCGGGAAGCCCGGGGCCTACCGGTTCGAGCCGGTCGACGACGAGCTGGCCGAGGAGGCCCGCCGCGAGCTCGAGGCCGTCTACGAGCAGGCATTCGCCACCTACACCCGCCTGGTCGAGCGGGGCGTCGCCCGTGAGCTGGCCCGGGCGGTCATGCCGGTCGGGGCCTACACCCAGTTCTACTGGACGGTCAACGCGCGCGCCCTGATGAACTTCGTCTCCCTGCGCAACTCCGAGTTCGCCCAGCTGGAGATCCGGCGGTACGCCGAGGCGGTCGAGGCCTTCTTCGCCGAGCTGATGCCGGTCACCCACGCCGCCTTCCTGGAGAACGGCCGGACGGCGCCTTAACCCGGCTCCCGCACCAAGCCTCACACTTTTGTAACAAAGTGTCACTAAGTTCTGGTCGCCAGGGGGAATAGCGCCTGGATCCACGCCGTTTTCATCTTCGACCGAGGCGCGCACACCGCAATCCGCGCGCCCGTCTTCCTCGAAGACAAGAAGGAGCACGTTGACCCAACTCAGCATGACCACGGCCGTCGCCGAAGCCCTCGAGCAGCTGCTGCACCTCCGCGCCGAGCAGGGGTCGATCACCCCTGCCGACGTCGCCGACTCGGTGCTGGCGCACGATCTCGACGAGCAGGAGGCCGAGGCGCTCGAGCACGAGCTCGACGCGCACGGCGCTGCCCCCGAGACCGACGAGGAGGAGCTGGCGCTCGATCTCTCGATCGGCGAGGCCCACTACACAACCGACTCGTTCCAGATGTTCCTCAACGAGGCCGGCCGCTATCCGCTGCTCACCGCCGCGGAGGAGGTCGAGCTCGCGAAGCGCATCGAGCGCGGCGACATGGCTGCGAAGGAGCGCATGATCAACTGCAACCTCCGCCTCGTCGTCTCGATCGCGAAGCGCTACCAGACACAGGGCATCACGCTCGGCGACCTCGTGCAGGAGGGCGTCCTCGGCCTGATTCGCGCGACCGAGAAGTTCGACTGGCGGAAGGGCTTCAAGTTCTCCACGTACGCGACCTGGTGGATTCGCCAGGCCGTGCAGCGCGGCGTCGCCAACAAGTCTCGGACGATCCGCATTCCGGTGCACGTCGTCGAGCGCGAGCAGAAGGTCGCCCGCGCGCGGCGCGAGCTGGTCGCGACGCTCGAGCGCGAGCCGACGCCCGACGAGATCTCGAAGCACTCGAAGCTGCCGATCACGCACGTGCACGAGGTGATGGCTGCCGCCCGCGCGGTCGCCTCCACCGACATGCCGGTGGGTGACGACGGCGACGCGTCGTTCGGCGACCTGATCGCCGGTACCGGCCCGTCGACCGAGGAGGAGGCCTCTGCCTCGCTCCGCGACCTGGCCGTGCGCCAGGCCGTCGCGAACCTCCCGGATCGCGAGCGTGCCGTCGTCGAGCTCCGGTTCGGACTCGTCGGCGACGGTCCCGCCTCGCTCGAGGCGATCGGCAAGCAGCTCGGACTGACGCGTGAGCGGGTCCGTCAGATCGAGACCGACGCCCTGCGCCGGCTCGCGCTGAACGAAGACCTCGCCGACGCCGCGTAAGCCTGCAACCGGTGGCTGACACCCCCTAGGGTGTCAGCCACCTTGCACTTCACGGCGCACGACGAGCTGCAGCTGTTCCTGCTCCTTGCGGCGCTCGCCGCGCTGCTCGTCGCGTCGGCGTCGCAGCGGCTGCCGCCGTCGATCCTGCTCGTCGGCGGCGGGCTCGTGCTCGGGTTCGTGCCCGGCCTGCCGCACCTCACGCTGCCCCCGGACCTGGTGCTGGTGGCGATCCTGCCGCCGCTCCTCTACTCGGCGGCGTTCTTCACCGGCCTGCGCGAGCTGCGGGCGAACCTGCGTCCGATCTCGCTGCTCGCGATCGGGCTCGTCGCGGTGACGACCGTCGGCGTCGCCTGGGTGGCGCACGAGGCGATCGGCGGCCTCTCCTGGGGAGGCGCGTTCACGCTCGGCGCGATCGTGTCGCCGACGGACGCCCTCGCCTCGACCGAGGTGGCGCAGCGCGTCGGGGCGCCCCGACGCGTGATCGCGATCATCGAGGGGGAGAGCCTCGTCAACGACGGCATCGCGCTCGTGCTCTACAAGACGGCCGTCGCGGCCGCCGTCAACGGCGTCTTCTCCTTCTGGGATGCGTCGGGCCGCCTCGTCCTGAACGTGATCGGCGGGCTCGCCGTCGGCCTGGCGGTCGCCTGGGTCGTCCGGCAGGTGCGCCGCCGCGTCGACGACACGCCCACTGAGGTGGCGCTCGCGCTGCTCTCCGGCTATCTCGCGTACCTACCGGCGGCCGCGCTCGGCGTCTCGGGCGTGCTCGCCGCGGTCACGATCGGTGTCTACATGGGGTGGTACACGCCACAGTTGACGACGGTGGAGACGCGCCTCTCGGGCAACGCGTTCTGGGAGATCCTGGTCTACGTCGTCAACGCCTTGCTCTTCGCGCTCGTCGGGCTCCAGCTGCGCGGGATCGTCGACCGGCTCAACGTGACCGGATCGCTGATCGCCGACGCCGCATATGTGACCGGTGCGGTGATCGTGCTCAGGCTCGTCTGGGTCCCCGTCTTCACCTACCTGCCCCGGTACCTGTTCCGGCGCGTCCGCGACCGCGACCCGTACCCACCGTGGCAGTACCCGACGGTGATCGCGTGGGCCGGCATCCGCGGCGCCGTCTCGCTCGCCGCCGCGCTCGCGCTTCCGACCAACCTGCCGGATCGCGACCTGATCGTGTTCCTGACGTTCTCGGTGATCCTCGTCACCCTGGTCGGCCACGGCCTCACGCTGCCGCTGCTGATCCAGGCGCTGCGCATCCCCGACGACGGGGGCGCCGAGCGCGAGGACGCCAAGGCGCGGATCCGCGCAGCCGAGGCCGCGCTCGAGCGGCTCGAGGAGCTTGCCGGCGAGGACTGGGTCCGCGACGACACGCTCGAGCGGATGCGCGGCCAGTACCGCTTCCGGACGAACCGCTTCCGCGCCCGCTTCGACGGGGTCGACGGCGACGGGGTCGAGGAGCGCTCGGCCGCGTATCAGCGCCTCCGCCGCGAGCTGCTCGACGCGGAGCGCCGGGCGGTCGTCGGGCTCCGCAACGAGGGGATCATCACCGAGGCGGTCATGCAGCGGGTGCAGCGCGACATCGACCTCGAGGACTCGCGCCTCGACACCTCGTAGGCGCGCGTCGTCTAGGTGCTGAGCACGACCGGGCCGGGCCCCTGCCGGTCGGGCGTCTGCATCGTCACGACCCAGCCGTCGATCCCGCCCGACGCCCACGGGACGCTGAACGTGAGGCGCGTCGTCTTGCCGTGGACCCGGAACTGGCCGCACGGCTCGGTCGGCTTGCCGTTCCGGGTCAGCCAGAGCTCGTAGTAGGCGCTGCGGTTCTTCTGCGCCGGCAGCCCACTGACCTCCATCTGCATCGGCCAGTTGCCGACGTTGTCGCGTGCGGCGATCCGGAGGATCGCGTTGGCGGCGCGACCGTGCATCGGTACGACCTGCTGCGCCACGAATGTCGCCGGCTTGGCCTTCGAGTGACCGAACAGGTAGCCGCCGCCGAACGCGGCCACGGCGAGCGCGGCCGCGGCGACCGCGACGGGCGTGAGCCGGCGGCGCGGCAGCAGCGGGAACTGGACGACGTCCGCCTCGGGCGGGCGGGTCGGCGGGTCGAGCAGCGTCGGCGGCAGGTCGGCGGGCGGCCCCGCCTGGACGAGCAGCTCGTGGACGCGGCGGAGCCTCGCTTCCTCCTCGGGCGTGAGATCGCCCGGATCGACGAGGTCACGGAAGTCGGTCACATCTCCTCCAGGTCGTCGCCGAGCAGGTCCGCGAGGCGCGCGAGCGCCGCCCGCGTCCGTGTCTTGACCGTGCCGAGCGGGATGCCGAGATATTCCGCCACCTCACTCTGCGACAACCCGCTCCAGTACGCCAGTGCGATCACCTCGTGCTCGCGCTCCGGCAGCTCCTCGAGCGCCCGGTGGACGCGCCAGGCCGTCCAGCTCTGCTCCGCGAGCTCCGGCGGGCCGGGGCCCTCGGTCGCGGTGTCGGGAACCTCGGCGGGCGTGTCGGTGCGGGCGCGCGCGCGGTCGACGATCGCGTTGCGCGCGACGGCGTAGAGCCAGGGCGCGCCGGGACCGCGCTCGGGCTTGTACGAGGCCGCCGACCGCCAGACCGATGCGAAGGTCTCCTGGACGGCGTCCTCGGCGCGTCCGCGGTCACCCAGCCGGCGCAGCGCGAACCCGAACACCGGCCGGGCATAGCGGCGGTAGAGGTCCTCGAACGCGGACCGGTCGCCGTCCGCCGCACGCTGGATCAGCTCGCCGTCGGACGTCACGAGAGGAATCGTACGGAGTGAGAGCGCCAGGACCATCATTCACCGTTACGGCTCCCGGCCCCCGGTGGATTTGAGGAGGGTTCCGCCGTCCACCAGCAGGGACGCGCCGGTGACGAACGAGGCGCCGGCAAGGTAGACGACGGCGTCCGCCACGTCCTCCGGCCGGCCGACGTGCCCGACCAGGGTCTCGGCCGCCCGCCGCTCCTCCTGCCCCGGCGCGACCGCGACCGCGCCGGGCGCAACGCCGCAGACGCGCACCTCCGGCGCGAGTGCGCGGGCCAGCACACGGGTCAGCATCGCCTGCGCAGCCTTCGCAGCGCTGTGCGCGGCGAACGAGGGCCACGCGCGATAGGCGGCGACGTCCTCGACGATCACGAACGCGCCGCGCGATTCCCGCAGCGCCGGTGCGGCGGCCTGGGCGAGGAAGAAGGTGCCCTTCGCGGTGACGTCCATCGCCGCATCCCAGTCGTCCTCCGTCACCTGGTCGAACGGCTTCGGCGCGAAGCCGGCGCCGGCCGCGTGCACGACGAGGTCGAGACCGCCGAGCGCCGTGAGCGCCGCGTCGACGAGCGAGCGGGCTCCCGCGGCCGTCCGCAGGTCGCCGTCGGCGCTTCCGGCGGCGACCACCGCACACCCGAGCTCCTGCAGCCGGGCTGCGATCGCGGCGCCGACGCGGCCCGTTCCACCCGCAATCAGGGCCCGGCTGTTCGGCATCTGTAAGGACATCGCAGACCTGAGTAAAACACGTGCCCCAGCGTGCATCCCCGTGCGCAGAACTGGCAACAATCAGTGGGACTGTTCCTTCGAATCGGAAAGGCAGGGCAGGCTCCATGCGCAAGCTGATTCTCGTGCTCACCGCCGTGACGGCCTTGTTGGTTGCCGGCCCGGCCACAGCCGCGACCAGGACGATCTCGATCTACGGCTCCACGTTCAGCCCGAAGTCCGTGACGATCACCGAAGGCGACACGGTGACGTGGGTGAACCGCGACAACGACACGCACCAGGTGCTCGCCACGGGCGGCCAGTTCGTGTCCGCGATCCTCAAGCAGGGGCAGAAGTACTCGTTCACGTTCCGCGCGGCCGGCACGTACGACTACAAGGACGAGCTGCACCCGAAGCTCACCGGCAAGATCGTCGTCAAGGGCGCGCCGCCGACGTTGACCCTCGCGGCGTCGACGCCGATCATCGTCTACGGGACGAAGGTGACGCTCACCGGGGTGGTGTCGAACCACGCCGCGGGCGAGCAGGTGTCGATCTACTACCAGCCGTATCCGCAGCCGAACCTGATCCAGCGGGCGACGGTGCTGACGGCGGCCGGCGGGACGTTCAGCTTCATCGTCGAGCCGCAGATCCTCACCACCTACCAGGCCGCCTGGAAGGGTGCGTTCGCGACTCCGACGACGGTGCAGGTTCAGCCCAAGCTCTCGCTCGGCCGGTCCGGGGCCTGGATCGTCCACGTCTCGGGCGGGCGCACGTTCGCCGGCCGGAGCGTGCAGCTCCAGCGGCTGAACACCGTCACGGGGCAGTGGGTGACCCTGGCCAAGCCGCAGCTGAACACCAAGTCCTCGGCACGGGTCACCTTCACGCTGCCGAAGGGCGTCAGCAAGCTCCGCGTCACGATGTCGGTGAACCAGGCCGGCGCCGGCTTCCTCGGTGTGATCGGTCCGACGATCACGTACCGCCGGCTCGCCTGACGGCTCTCGGGACGGTGCCGGGCACGAAGGTGCCCGGCACCGTCCGCCTCTAGCCCGCCGCTGCCAAGCGGCGGCCGACCTCGTCCCAGTTGACGACGTCCCACCACGCCGCGAGGTAGTCCGGGCGCCGGTTCTGGTAGTTGAGGTAGTAGGCGTGCTCCCACACGTCGACGCCGAGGATCGGCGTCGCGCCCTCCATCAGGGGGCTGTCCTGGTTCGGGGTCGACGTGACGGCGAGGTTCCCGTTCGCGACGACGAGCCATGCCCAGCCCGAGCCGAACCGCTTCACGCCGGCGTCGTTGACTTGCGCCTTCAGCGCGTCGGCGCCGCCGAAGGTCCCCCGGATCGCATCGCCGAGAGCGCCCTCGGGCTCGCCGCCGCCGCCCGGCTTCATGATCTGCCAGAAGAGCGAATGGTTGGCGTGGCCGCCGCCGTTGTTGCGGGCGGCGGTGCGGCGATCCTCGGGCAGCTCGTCGAGCCGCCGGACGAGCTCCTCGACCGGGACACCGTCGAGCCCCGTCCCCTCGACCGCCTTGTTCAGGTTGTCGACGTAGGCCTGATGGTGCTTCCCGTGGTGGATCCGCATCGTCTGTTCGTCGATCGTGGGGGCCAGCGCGTCGTAGTCGTACGGGAGCGGGGGGAGCTCGTAGGGCATCGGTTCTCCTTCGAGTCGGGGCGTGCGACAAAGATATGCTCCGCGCCGCACCCGCGAGTCAGTGAGGAGAGACATGGCGCTTGCCTACAACCACGAGGAAATCACCCCACGCGAGCTCAAGCCCGCGCTGCTCGAGCTGGAAGGGATCTCCCGCGAGACCGTCGAGGCGCACTACAAGCTCTACCAGGGCTACGTCAACAAGCGCAACGAGATTCTCGGCAAGCTCGCCGGCGTCGATCTTACGAGCGCCAACCAGGTCTACTCGGAGCTGCGGGCGCTGAAGGTCGACCTCACGTTCGCGCTCGGCGGCATCAAGAACCACGAGCTGTACTTCGAGCATCTGGGCGGGCACGGCGGCGAGCCGGCCGGCGTCTTCTCGACGCTCGTGAAGCGCGACTTCGGCTCGGTCGACGCGTGGCGCGCCGACCTGAAGGCGACCGGTCTCGCCGGGCGTGGGTGGGCATGGACGGCGTACGACTGGGACGAGGGCCGTCTCTTCAACTACATCGGCGACGCTCAGAACACGTTCCCGGTGTGGAACGCGACCCCGCTGGTCGCGCTCGACGTCTACGAGCACGCGTACTTCATCGACTTCGGCACCGATCGCGGCGCCTACATCGACGCGTTCTTCAACAACCTCGACTACGACGTCGTCAACGACTGGGTCCAGCGCTACGGCATCAAGCCCTGACCGCCTGGGCCGCTAGCGTTTCGCCGTGAGCTTCGCCGCGGTCGTCGTCCTCGGCTACCTGCTCGGGTCGTGCCCGTGGGGCTACTGGCTCGTCCGGCTGCTCAAGCACGAGGACATCAGGCGCGTCGGCTCGGGGAACATCGGGGCGACGAACGTCTGGCGCACGTACGGCCGGACGCTCGGAATCCCGGTCGTCCTGCTGGACACGTTGAAGGGGTTCGTCCCGGCGCTCGTCGCCATGCTCTTCGTCTCGCCGCACCATCTCGCCGGCGTCACCGCCGGCGCCGCGGCGATGCTCGGGCACTGGCGGCCGCTCTTCCTGCGCTTCGCCAAAGGCGGAAAGATGGTGGCAACCTGCGGCGGCGTCTTCTTCGGCGTCGCGGTCTGGGTCGCGGTCACCGCCGGCGTCGTCTGGCTGATCGCGTTCTTCGCGTTCCGATACGCGTCGGTCGCGTCCATTCTCGCCGGCATCGCTTTGCCGATCGCCGCCGTCGTGTACGGCTATCCGCTGTCGGTGATCCTCTTCGCGACCGCCGCGGCGGGGGCGATTCTGTTCTTGCACCGAGCGAACCTGCGGCGGCTGCGCGCAGGGACGGAGAGCCGCTTCAGCTTCGGACGCGCCCGGCATGCGTAGCCTCATGTGCGCGGCGACGGTCGTCGCCGCGCTCTGGTTCGCGCCCGGTGCCTCGGCCGCGTGGTGCGGCTCGGGCGAGACGTCGACCGACCGTCCCGACACCGTGACGGCGCAGCAGATCCACGCGGTCGTGGCGATCCCGTCGGACGCGCCGGACACCTTTGCCGACAATGCGAACACGGTCGCGGACGACGTCACGTCGACGGTCGGCTGGTGGGCGGGCCAGGACCCCTCGCGGATCCCGCGCTTCGATCAGGCGCTCTACGGCGGCAGCCAGTGCCTCGACATCTCGTTCGTGCGCCTGCCCGACCCGTCGTCGACGTTCGCAGGCGCCGGCGCGAGCCCGGGCTTCCAGCGAATCGTGCTCGGCCTGATCGGCGCCGGTCTCGACGGCATCTACAAGAAGTACCTCGTCTACTTCGAGGGCCCGTCGCTCGAGGAGGACGTCTGCGGTGTCGGCGTCGGCGACCTCACGAGCGGGCCGGCGTACGCCGTCGTCATGCCCGCCGGCTGCCCGCCGGTGCCGACCGGCGTCACAGCGACGCACGAGCTGCTGCACGCGCTCGGGGCCGTCGCGGCCGGCGACCCACACTGCCCCGCCGACCCGGGGCATCCGTGCGACTCGCCCACCGACGTCCTCTACCCGTTCGCCGACGAGACCCCGCTGTCGGCGAAGGTGCTCGACTTCAACCACGACGACTACTACGCGCATTCGCAGACGTGGCCCGACATCCAGGATTCGCTGTGGCTGCACCGCATCGACCAGGCGCCCGTTGCACTGACCGTCGCGTTCAGCGGCGCCGGCACCGTCTCCAGCGACCTGCCGGGCGTCGACTGTGCGGCCGCGTGCACGACGCAGTGGGATCCCGGCGCAGTCCTCGCCCTGGAGGCCGAGCCGTCGTCGACCGACCGGTTCGTCCGCTGGGCCGGCTCCTGTACGGGCAAGGCCACCTGCCAGCTCACCCTGGCACAGGCCGCGACGGTGACCGCCGTGTTCGGGCCGCTGCGCATCCCGGTGCGCGTCGCGACCTCGGGCCGGGGCCGGGTCGCGTGCACGCCGGCGTGTACGAAGGCGTTCCCGGCCGGCGAGGCGCTGCACCTCAAGGCGGTCGCCGCGACGGGCTGGAAGTTCGCCGATTGGTCGGGCGCCTGCAAAGGCACGCGCCTGACGTGCGCTCCGGTTACCGACTACGCGCTGACCGTCAAGGCGCGCTTCACGAAGCTTCCGAAGAAGAAGCGCTGAGCCAGTCCCTGAGCTCGGTGTGGCGCGTGGTGACCGCGCCCTCGAGCTCGCGACGCAGCTCGCCGACGGTGCCGGAGCGCTCGGCGACGACGTCGTGGCGGTGAATCGTCTCGAGGTTGAGCTGCCGGGCGAAGACGAAGTCGTCGTCTTCGAGCGACGGATACTGCTCGAGCGTCGATGCGAGCGCATACCGAACCGAGTCCTCGACGAACCGCGGCTGCAGGTGCGCATGCTCGACGACGAACAGCTCGTCCGGGCGCTTGAGCAGCTCGTAGACGGGCGAGCTCATCGAGCGCTCGACGATGTCGACGAGGTGTTCCGCGTTCACCGAAGCGTCCGTGCCGACCAGCAGCGTCCCGCGTCCTCTCTGGTTGTGGGTCGCGAGCGGGACGAGCTCGAGGATGCGCTCGACGTCGCCGCCGCCGAAGCCGGCCTCGAGCAGGCGGTCGGCCGCGGCGCCGCGGACGAGCCCCTGCGCGCACGGGCACGCGTTGATGCCCCAGGCCTCGACGCCGACGACACGGCGGACCCGGTCGCGCGACGCGTAGGCGATGCCGATCAGCGTCGCGATCTCCTGGGTGGCGAGTCCCGTCACCGGTGTCCTCCGCGCGAGCGGGTACTGCGCTTCGATCCGGACCTCGGCACGAAGGGCCGCCTGCCGGTCGACGATGTGCCGCGCGATGTGCTCCGCGAGCGTCTCGACGAGGAACGCCTCGCCGATCACGACTTCGTCGATGGCCTCGCCGAACAGCTCGGGGAACCGCGACATGTGGACGCCCTTCTGGGCCGGATCCAGGTCGACGGTGCAGGAGATCTGGGCGGCGAAGGTCTTCTCGCGCCCCTCGTGCCGGATGCGGATCGCCTTCTGGACGCCGGTGACCCCGGCCCGGGTCAGCCCGAGCTGGACGTCGGGCCGGGAGGCCTGGAGGTCGACCGTGAGCTCGTCGCGAAGATCTCCCATCGGGTAGAACCGTAGCGCGATGGAAGACGCAGAACGCTTCCCCCGCCTGGTGTCGCTCGCGTGCCACGACCTGCGCACTCCACTGGCGACCGTCTACGGCTTCGCGCGGACGCTCACGCGGGCCGGCGGGCACGACGAGCGGACGGCGCGTTTCCTCGGGATGATCGAGACCGCCGCCGAGCAGATGACGGTGCTGCTCGACGAGCTCGGCGTCGCCGCACGGGTCAAGGCCGACCGCTTCGAGCCGGTGCCCCGCGAGGTGGACACGCTCGAGCTCGCGCAGGACGAGGACCCGCGCGTGACCGTGACGGGCACCGGGGCGACCGTCGAGACCGATCTGGAGGCGATTCGGCACGCGCTCAACTCGCTCGCCGCGGCCGCCCTCCGGCACGGCCCCGTCGACCAGGTGACCTGGACGGTCGACGGGGCGTCGTTCCGGCTCACGCCGGTGACCAACGCCGCCGCGCCGATCGTCGGCGGCGAGGAGCTGCGCGACCTCGGTGCGCTCGTCGCGGGGCTTGTGATCGGGGCCGTCGGCGGGACGCTGGCGCTCGACGGCAACGCGCTCGTCGTCGCGCTCTAGATGCGGGTCGTCGTGGGCGCTCCGCCGGTCTGATGCACTTCCGAGCCGGCGAGAGCCGGCCTCAGGCCGGCCTGGCGGCGGCGCCGGTGCGCGAGGAACAGCGCGATCAGCGCGGCCACGATCGCGAGACCGATCGTGTAATGGACGAGGCTCCGCACGGTCTCCGCTGCGTCCTTCTCCCACTCGCCGCGTGCGAGCGAGCTCGACGTCGTCGAGTCGGGGAGGAGGTCTTCGCCGTTCGGGAAGCGGGCGGTGTGGTGCACCTGCCAGCGGTGCAGTCGCAGCGTCAGCGCCAGACCGTCGGCCACGGCCGCCACGCAGGTCAGGTAGATCCCGTAGGGCGCGAACGACGCCAGCCAGCCGGCGAGCACGAGCAGCAGCGGGGCGACGAGTGCCAACAGCCAGATCCGCGCCTCGGTCGACGAGCTCGCGTTGTGGTAGGTGCGCGCGATCCTGCCGGCCGGCCGCGACCATTCGACGACGCGCGGCTTTTCGAGCGCGAGTGAGGCGGCCATCAGGGACGCGAACAAGAGGGGGAGCGCGAGGAAGCCGGCGAGGCCGAGCGGCGCCTTGGTGGGCGGCGCAAGCCGCCTCACAGGCGTCCGGCCTCGATGATGCGCGCCAGGAACTCGCGGGTCCGGGGCGCCTCGGGGTGGGAGAAGATCTGCTCCGGCGGCCCCTCCTCGAGGATCACTCCGGCGTCGAGAAAACAAACCTTGTCTGCCACTTCGTGGGCGAACGACATCTCGTGCGTGGCCAGGATCATCGTCATCCCGACCTCGGCGAGCTCGCGCACCAGGTTCAGCACCTCGGAGACGAGCTGGGGGTCGAGCGCGCTCGTGATCTCGTCGAGGAGCATCAGCTTCGGTCCCATCGCGAGCGCGCGGACGATCGCGACCCGCTGCTGCTGCCCGCCCGAGAGGCGGTCGGGGAACTCGTCGGCCTTGTCGGTCAGGCCGATGCGCTTGAGCAGCTCCATGGCCTCGCCCCGCGCTTGCCGTGAGCCGAGGCGCCCGGTCTTGACCGGCGCGAGCATCACGTTCTCGAGCACCGTCATGTGCGGGAAGAGGTTGTAGGCCTGGAAGACGATCCCGATCTTGCGGCGGAGCACGTTCACGTCCAGTCCCCCGTTCGTGATCACCTGGCCGTCGATCTCGATCGTGCCTTCGTCGACCGGCTCGAGCAGGTTGAGGCAGCGGAGCAGCGTCGACTTCCCCGACCCGGAGGCTCCGATCAGGCAGACGACCTCGTGCTCGCCGACGTCGAGGTGCACGTTCGAGAGCACGGTGTTGTCACCGAAGCGCTTCGAGACGTTTCGCGCTTCGACGAAGCTCACGTTGCTGCGGCCCGCTCGCGACGCTCGCGCGTCAGGATCAGGTGGTCGGTGAACCGTGCGAGCGGGATCGTGAGCAGCACGAAGAACACCGCCGCGACGGTGTAGGAGGTGAAGTTCGCGTACGTCTGCGAATAGCCCTGTGCCTGCAGGGCGGCCTCGGCGACGCCGATCACCGAGACGAGGGCGGTGTCCTTCTGGAGGCCGATGAAGTCGTTCAGCAGCGGCGGGATCACGCGCCGCACCGCCTGCGGGACGACGACGTAGCGCATCGACTGCCCGTACGAGAGGCCGAGCGACCGCGCCGCCATCCGCTGCGACGGGTGCACCGATTCGATTCCGGCGCGATACACCTCGGTGACGTACGCCGTGTACACGAGCACGAGCGCGACCACGCCGTACGTGAAGTTGGAGCGGTTGCTGAGGACGCCGACGTTGAGCGCCGGGGCGCCGAGCCCGACGACGAACGCGACCAGGATCAGCGGGGTGCCGCGGAAGAAGTCGGTGTAGACGATCATCAGGGCGCGGAGCGGTTTCGCTCCGCGCCCTGGCAAGCCACGGACGATGGCGACCGCGAGCGCCAGCACGAGCACCAGCACCTCGGCGACGACCATCAGCTTCAGGTTCACCTTGAACCCCGCCCACACGTTGGGGAGCGCGACCCGGAAGTCATGGGGCGAGAGATACGTGTGGATGACCTGATGCATCGCGCGCCGTCTACTTCAGGATGGGGACCTTCGAGAAGTCGACGTTGAACCACTTCTTCTGGAGCTTGGCGATCGTGCCGTTCGCCCACAGCTTCTTGATCTGCGCGTCGACCATGGGCGTCAGCGCAGAGCCCTTCTGCAGGACGCCGCCGTACTGCTCGTGCGTGATGATCTGGCCGCCGACGGTGCCGTATCGCGACGGGCGCGCCTTCTTCTCGGATGCCACGATCGGCGTGTCGAGGATGAGGGCGTCGCACCGTCCGACCTGCACGGCGACGAACGCCGCGGCGGTGGACTGGTAGATGAGCGGGCTCTTGTCCGGGTGCAGCTTCTGCTGGATGTAGGTGAGGCCGGTCGTGTCGGTCTGTGCGCAGGTCTGGAGCTTCTTCAGGTCTGCAAGGGAGTGCGGCACCGATGCCTTCTTCGACAGCAGCACGCCCTGGTTCGCATCGAAGTACGACGAGGTGAAGTCGACGGTGTGCTTGCGCTGAGCGGTGATCGTCGCTTCCTGGAAGGAGATGTCGAACGTCTTGTGGCCGGGGAAGAAGAGCTTCGCCCACGGCGTGAAGACGTACTCCGGGGTCACTCCGAGGCCCTTCGCGATCGCCGCCGCGAGGTCGACCTCGTAGCCTTTCGGATTGAGGTAGTTCGAGCCGCGAATCTTGCCGTTGGCGAAGTTCACGGCGGGGTCGCCGAAGCCCACGACGAGCTTGCCGGGGGTCATCGTCGGCGGTGAGGTTGGCCGCGCGCCGGCGACGGCGGCGAGCGCGACTGCCAGCGTCGCGACGGCGACGAGAGCAACGAGACGCTTCACAGAGATCCTCCTATGCGTGTTGAAAGCAGGGGGGTTGGTCGAGTCTAACCCGCAAGCTGCTCCGTGACCCAGCCCTGGAAGGCTGCGATCAGCGGCTCGGCGTTCAGCAGCAGGCGGCCCTCGCCGAGCAAGCCCGCCGACATGCCGCGCTGCACGGATTCGACGAGCGCCGTGTCCTCGCGCCCGACCTGGTCGTCGAAGGCGAAGAAGTCGGCCAGCCAGCCCTCGTCGGCGCCGGGGGCGAAGAAGTAGTCCAGGTAGCGCTCGGTGCGCGACGCCCCGGCCGGCACGATCGGCCCGATCGAGAGGTTGGCAGGCCCCGGGAAGACGTTGATCCCGGTGTTCGGGTAGAGCAGGTGGAACTGGCCGCGCTCGCCGCCGGCTCTCGACTCGCAGTGCTGTGACGAGAACGTGGCATGCGGCTCGAGGACGTAGCGGTCGGGATGAACGTCGACGACGGCGCTGAAGTCGGGGTGCGCGGTCGGGCAGTGGTAGCACTCGAGGAAGTTCTCCGCCACGACCTTCCAGTTGGCATTCGAGCCGAACTCGACCCGCGAATGGAAGACGACGCCGTCGAGGTCGAAGTCGCGCGCGAGGATCTCCGGCAGGTCGCCGAGCCAGGCGGCCAGAGCGGCGGCGTCGGGGTCCGGGTTGACGAAGAGGAAGGGGCCCCAGGTGCCGACGCTCGCCGGCAGGAGCGAGAGCTCGTCCTTCGGAAAGCCGTCCTCGCGGTCCGAGCGCGGCGCCGCGCGCAGCGAGCCGTCGAGGCCGTACGTCCACGCGTGGTAATGGCACTGGATCGTCTCGCGCTTGCCGCAGTCGTCGGTGAGCACAGCGCCCCGATGGCGGCAGACGTTGAGGAACGCACGCAGGGTGCCGTGGGCGTCGCGGCAGACCAGGATCGGGATGCCGCCGGCGTCCGTGCTCAGGAACGAGCCCGGCTCGGCGACCTGGTCCGCGCGGCCGGCGTACTGCCACGAGCGCGCGAAGATCCGCTCGCGCTCGCGGCGCATCGTCTCTTCGCCGCTGTACCACGCAAACGGGAGCGTCGCGGCGCTGCTCATCGCGCCGATGCTAGCGGGGGTTCCGATGATTCACGGTCGGCTCGACGGGAATCAGCTTCGCCGTGACCGAACCGCCGACCGAGTCCGAGTGGCCCACCCGGGAGGACACCTTCGCCGGCCCCCCGGCGGCGGTGCCGCCCGCCGCGCCGGCGCCGGTCGCGCCGCCTGCCGAGCCGTACGGCCCGCCGCCGCCGGACGACCGGCGGATCGGGGCCGGCATGCTGCTTGCGCTCGGCGCGATCGCGCTGGTCGCCGTCGGCGCCGTGGTCGCCTACCTCGCGACGCGCGGCGGCCCGGACACGGGCTCGACGACGACCGTCGTGATCAGCACCGCTTCGCCCGCGACAACCTCTCCGGTCGTCGCGCCGGCGACCGAGCCCGCCACGACCGCCGCCGGGACGACGGCGCCGTCGACGACGGCGCCGTCGACGACGACATCGTCGACGACGACATCGTCGGCGACCACGACGGCACCGACGACGACCGCAGCGGCCCCGCCGGCGCCGACCAGCGCGACCGTCCCGGACGTGAGCGGCCTGACGGAGCAAGAGGCGGCGAGCGCCTTCAACAGGGCGAACGTGCTCCCGAGCTTCGCGTTCGTCCCGTCGAGCGATCCCCTCGGCGCGGTCGAGCAGCAGGCGAAGCCGGCCGGGACGACCGTGCCCTACCACGCCCACGTGCAGGTCAACATCTCCAAGGGCCCGAACGCCGCCACCGACGAGCCGGTGCCGAACGCGATCGGGCAGACGCTCTCACAGGCTGTCGCGACCATGAACGGCTCCCACCTGAGGCTGATCTTCGTGAAGCTGCCGGTCACCTCGCGGTCGCAGGCTGGCAGGATCGTCCAGCAGTCGCCGCTCGCGGGCGGCAAAGCGCCGCAGAACGCACAGATCCTCGTGTTCCTCGGCGCGTTCCGCTAGGTATCCCGCTACACGCAGCGACCCGGGGTCCCGTTCGATCCCGCATCCGAAAGGAGCTTCATGCCCGAGATCCTCTGTGCGTTCGGAGTGCATTGCGACGCAGTCGCCGGGTGGCTCGGCTCGTACGGCGGCGAGAACTCGCCCTGTGACATCTCCCGCGGTGTGTTCGCCGCCGAGGTCGGGATGCCGCGCCTCCTGAAGCTGTTCCAGCGCTCCGGGATCCAGGCGACCTGGTTCATCCCGGGGCACACTGCCGAGAGCTTCCCGGCAGTGACGCAGCTCGTCGCCGACGCCGGTCACGAGATCGGCCTGCACGGGTACTCGCACGAGAACCCGCTCGCGATGTCGCCGGAGCAGGAGCGCGCGGTGCTCGAGCGGAGCATCGAGGTGCTCGAGCCGTTCGCGGGTCGCCGCCCGGTCGGCTACGTCGCGCCGTGGTGGGAGTTCTCCCGGGTCACGAACGAGCTCCTGCTCGAGTACGGCATCAAGTACGACAACAGCCTGATGCACACGGACCACATGCCGTACTACGTCCGGGTCGGCGACAGCTGGACGCCCATCGACTACTCGCAGCCGGCGGAGACGTGGATGAAACCGTTCAGGCGTGGTCGCGAGACCGCGCTGATCGAGATCCCCGGCAGCTGGTACCTCGACGATCTCCCGCCGATGATGTTCGTCAAGAGCTCGCCCAACAGCCACGGGTTCGTCAACCCACGTCAGCTCGAGGAGTTGTGGCGCGACCAGTTCGACTTCGTCTATCGCGAGGAGGAATACGCCGTCTTCCCGCTGACGATCCACCCGGACGTCAGCGGCCGGCCACAGGTCCTGCTCATGCTCGAGCGGCTGATCGAGCACATCGATGCGCACGAGGGCGCCCGCTGGGTCACCTTCGAGGAGATGGCCGACGACTTCGCAGCGCGTAGCTCGGGCGCGAACGCGCCTTAAGCTAGGCCAGCAGCTCCTTGAACGCCGGCTCGTCGCGGATCGGGTCGAAGTCCGAGTCGCCGGCGGCCATGTCGCGGAAGTTCTCCGACCGGTCGATCGCCAGCCGCAGGTGCTCGATCGCGTCGGAGGTCCGGCCCGCCAGGCTCTCGCAGCACGCGAGGTTGTAGAGCGGCCCCGCGTATTCCGGATGGGCCTCGATCACCTCGCGCCCGCGATCCGCGGCCTCGGCGTACTTGCCCTCCTCGTAGAGCGAGTGGAGCGGCATCCAGAGCTCGTAGCCGCTCGCCTCGTATGCCTTCCCGGGCGTGCCGCCGAGCGCGACGAGCGTCGTGCCGGGCTCCGCGGCGAACGCGGTCCGCTTCACGTTCGGGCGCGCGTACACGAACGTGCCGGCCGGCGCCTCGACTCGCTCGCCGTCGAGCTCGAACGTCGCACGGCCGCTCTGGACGAGGTAGAGCTCCTCCTGCAGGTCGTTCTCCTGCGACTCGTCGTGCTCGTTGATGAGCCGGTCGCCGGCGGCTTTGCCCGTCCAGGCGTTGACGCCGAAGGACGTGACGCCGAAGTGGTGGCGCACGGGCCGCCAGGGGCAGCGGCCGTCGGTGACCTCCTCGATCTCGTCGAGGTGCGCAACCTTGTAGTCGCTCATGGGCCCTCCTCCGGGTGGTGAGTGGTGTCCTTCGGCCGGACGACCGGCCCGCTCGAGGCTACCGGGATACCCGCCACGCTCGGCCGAAAACGCGTCGAGCCGGCGCCGCCGGCTCTGGTCGCGTAGGCTCGCGTCGGAGATGGCGCGCCGGAGGGCCGAGCGGCACGACTGGGCGGAGGAGGCCGTCTCCGCCGTGTTGTTGTTGCTCGCCCTCGCTCTCGCCTTCGGCGCGGGTATCGGGGGCTTCTTCCTCGGCCGCGACACGAAGCACGCGAAGCAGGCCTCGACCCAGACTTCCACGACCGCGGTCGACCCGCACGTCGCCGCCGGAGCGCACATCTTCGTGCAGTTCGCCTGCGCCCAGTGTCATGGGAACCTGGGGCGCGGCGACGTGTCGCCGGCTGTGCCTGCGCTCACCAACGTCCGCAGCCAGCTGACGGCGGCCCAGCTTCGCTCGACGATCAACCACGGGCTCGGCGAGTCGGCCAATCCGACGAAGCCCTACATGCCGGTCTGGGGAGCCGTGATCTCGGACTCGCAGGTGAACGACCTCGTCGCCTACATCCGCGCGGGCCTGCCGTCCGTCCCGACTGCGAGCCCACCCGAGGTGCCGCAGGGGCAGGGGGCCGCGGTCGAGGGCGCCACGCTCTACGTCTCCTACGGATGCATCAACTGTCACGGGCCGAACGGCCTCGGCGGGGTGCCGAATCCGCAGTCGCCGGACAAGGCGATCCCGCCGCTCTCTGGTCTCGATTTCCGCAAGGAGTTCAACACCGACGCCAAGATCATCGACGTGATCCGCACCGGTAGCGTGATCGGCAAGGCGCCGATCGTCAGCATGCCCCACTGGGGCGGCATCATCCCGCCGCAGCGGCTGCAGGCGCTCGCCGCCTATCTGAAGACGCTCAAGTAGGTGTTCGGCCTCTACCCGGTTCGAGGAGACAGCGTCGACGAGAGAGTCCCCCGACCCCGAGTAGAGGCCACAGCTTTGCGGTTCGCCTCTAGGGGTGGATCAGCTCGTGAACGGGGAACTCCTTGATGTCGGGCGGCCCCTGCGCCTCGACGCCCGCCGCCGCCATGCCTTCGGGGATCCGCACGGCAAAGGCGTCGAAGTCCGCGCGGGTCTCCCAGAAGTCGATGATCCCCCAGCCACCGTCGATCGGCCCCGACGCGTGGAACAGGAGCCCCTTCGGCAGTGTGCGATCCGGGTTGATCTGATCGTGCGCCTTGTCGAACTGCTCCTGCGTGATTCCGGGGATCTTGATCCGAATGCCAAGGGCCATGTTCGCCTCTCCTTCGTTGGGGACTCCGACTCTACGGCGGAGCCGGAGGGAGGGGCGGCTCAGCCGGCGAGTCGCTCGGCGAGGGAGCCGCCGAGCGCGGAGCTCTCCTGGCGCACTTCGTGACAGCTCCGGCAGCGCGCCTCGTACGAGTCGAGGGCGCCGACCTGGATCGTCTCCCCGCCGAACGGAGCAGGCTCGCCGTCGACGAGCCGCTGGGTCATCGTCGCCGGACCGCCGCAGCGATGGCAGACCGCCTCGAGCTTGTCGACGAACTCCGCCACGCAGAGGAGCGTCGGCATCGCGCCGAACGGCAGGCCGCGGAAGTCCTGGGCCAGGCCGGCCGCGACGACGCGTGCGCCGTCGGAGGCGAGCGCGCCGATCGCCTCGACGATTCCCTCGTCGAAGAACTGAACCTCGTCGATCCCGACGGCGTCGTAGCCCCGCGCGAGGCGCTTGACCTCGTCGCTGCTCTCCGCCGTGACAGCTCGCATCTTCGCGCCGGCGTGCGACACGACGTGCCCGACGTCGTAGCGGTCGTCGATCAGCGGCTTGACGATCAGCGCGCGCTGGCCTGCGATCTCGGCGCGCCGCAGACGCCGGATCAGCTCCTCGCTCTTACCGCTGAACATCGGCCCGCACACGACTTCGAGCCAGCCGCCGCGAGGTGGTTGAGTCCTGATCACGGCGCGGGACGATACAGGCGGGACAGGACGACCCCTCGTCAGCGAAGCAACCGCGAGAGCCGGCGGTCCTTGAGCACCCGTCCGCCCGTCTGGCAGGTCGGGCAGTAGTAGATCGTGTGCTCCTCGAAGTCGACCCGCGCGATCGGCGTGCCGCAGCGCTGACACGGCTGCCCGAGGCCGTTGTGCACGCGGTACGTCTTCGCGTCGTTCGCGTTCGCGAGCCGCAGCTCGAGCCCGCGCGCGAGCTCGTCGCGGATCGCCGCGGCGAGCTGCTCGGTCTCCTCGGAGGAGACCTGCGTCGACAGCTGGTACGGCGACAGCTGCGCGGCCCAGAGGATCTCGTTCGCCCACGCTCGCCCGATCCCGGCGATCAGCCGCTGGTCGCGCAACAGCGAGTGCAGCCGGCGCGAGTCCGACGCGAGGATGCGCGCGAGCTGCTCTGCGTCGAGGCGGTCTGCCTCCGGCCCGAGGTGAGCGAGCTCGGCGGCCGCGTCCTCGGGCCGCAGGAGCCACACTCCGGCACGCTTCTTCGAGCCGGCTTCCGTCAGCTGGAGCTCGCCCCCGTCGGTGAACGTCAGCCTGAACATCGGCACCTTCGCACCCTTCCCGCCGGCCGGCACGTACTTCAGCCGTCCCGCGCTCATCAGATGCACCATCAGCACGAGCTCGCCGTCCTCGGTCGGCAGCAGGAAGCGCTTCGCGCGCCGCTCGACGCGGAGCCTCTCGCCCTCGAGCGCCGCGAGCGGCGGATCGACCGTCTTGAGCGTCGCGACATGAGCCGGCCCGGCCCGCTCGACCGGCGACGCCGCGACGAGCGGATCGAGCTGTCGGCGCCACGCCTCGACTTCGGGTAGCTCGGGCAGCGTAGGCTCCTCGCTCCAGGATGACGGTGGACGCAATCAGGGTAGTCGTCACGCGCGGAGCCGTCGTCGAAGCGGTTCACCGCGTCCACGTCGCGACGACGTGGGGAGACGCGTGGGGCGATCAGGGGCTCGCGTTCCTGCTGCGCTCCTCGGTGAAGCCGCTGCAGGCGATCCCGTTTGCCGAGGGCTACGACGATCTCGGCGACGACGAGCTGGCGATCGCCTGTGCTTCCCACCACGCCGAACCGGGGCAGCTGGCGGCGGTGCGCAAGGTGCTGGCGCGGGCAGGGGCGAGCGTCGACGATCTCGAGAATGGGACGCAGGAGGGCCGGCCCGAGGGGCGGCTCGGGCACAACTGTTCCGGCAAGCACGCGGCGATGCTCGCCGCGTGCCACGCCCACGGCTGGCCACTGCATCCGTATCGCGACCCGTCGCATCCGCTGCAGCAGCGGCTCGCCGGGCTGATCGGCGGCGACGAGAGGGCGACCGACGGGTGCGGCCTGCCGACGTTCCGGTCGACGCTCTCCGCCGCCGCCTCGCTCTTGACCCGGACGCCGCTCCGGATTCGCGACGCGATGCGGTCCCGACCGGAGCTGGTCGGCGCCTCGAGCGACGCGCCCGACACCGACCTGATGCGCGAGCTCGACGGCTGGATCGCGAAGGGAGGCGCGGAAGGACTGTTCTGCGCGGCCCACGCGGACGGCCGCGGCGCCGCGCTCAAGGCCGAGGACGGCTCGTTTCGCGCGATCCGGCCGGCGCTCGGCGTCGTCTTCGGGATCGACGCGTTCCGCGACGTTCCCATGACGAACAGCCTCGGCGAAGTCGTAGGCTCTATCTCCGCATGAAGGTCTTCATCGTCAGTGACATGGAGGGTGTCGCCGGCATCGTGAAGTGGCAGCAGGTCTCCGGCGGCCACGCGATGTACGAGGAGGGACGTCGCCTCTACACCGGCGAGATCAACGCGGCGGTGCGCGGGGCCAAGGCCGCCGGCGCAACCGAGATCGTCGTGATGGACTGCCACGGCGCCGGCGAGGGGTGGACGTTCAACTCGCTGATCCCGGAGGAGCTCGACACCGACTGCGAGTACGTCGTCCAGAACGAATGGACGGAGTACACCGAGTATCTCGAGCAGGGAGTCGACGCTGCGCTCTTCGTCGGCATGCACGCGATGGCCGGTACGCGCGACGGCGTCCTCGCGCACACCGTCAGCGGCTCGTCGTGGTGGCGGCTGCGCTTCAACGGTGTCGAGGTGGGCGAGACGGGGATCAACGCGGCGCTCTGCGGCACCTGGGGCTGCCCCGTGCTGCTCGTCACCGGCGACGAGGCCTCGTGCCGCGAAGGTCGGGCGCTGCTCGGCGACGGGCTGACCGCCGTCGCCGTCAAGCAGGGCCTCGGCCGGTTCTCGGCGCGCCAGTATCCGGCACCGAAGGCGCGGGAGTTGATCGAGGCCGGAGCCAAGCAGGCGCTCGCCGATCTTCGCGCCGTCGCGCCGTACGACCCGGGCCGCCCCAGCGAGATCGTCGTCGACTTCAACACGTCCGACCACGTCGAGAAGTACCGCCACCGGGCGGGCGTCGAGATCACGGAGCCGCGCCAGATCGTCTCTCGTGCGGACGACTGGTGGACTGCCTGGCGTCAGTTCTTCTTCTAGCGGCCGTGTAGAGCGGCCCGTCGTACCGTCCGCCGACGAGCGGGCGCGACGTCGCGGTCGACGCGAGGTGGTACAGGTGGCTCGTGCCGCCGAGCACGCCTGCCCCGACGTAGTCGTTGAAGTCTCGGGTGAGTGCGCGGATCTCGAGGTCGAGCCTCGCGATCGTGCGCTGCAGCTCGAACTGCGCGCCTGGCCGCCGCGAGCCGAACGAGAGGAACACGTTCGATCCCTCGCCGGCGAGCGCCTCGACCGCGCGCGAGAGGAACAGGGCCGCGCCTGCCGGTGTGTACGGCGGGTCGGTGACCACCGTGTCGAAGCGTCCGGCGAGCGACGCCGGCAGTGGGTCGCGGAGGTCGTGGCGGACGAGCCGCACCGGGAAGCCGGGCTCGCCGACCTCGGCGCCGATGAACTCGAGCAGCCGCTCGTCGAGCTCCACGACTGCGAGGTCGGCGATGCTCTCGCCCGCGCCGAACTGCTGAACGAACCGCGCGACGGCGACGGACGTCAGGTCGTCGTCTCCGAGCAGCAGGATCCGCCGGCCGGCCAGTGCGCCGGCGGCGTGCAGCGCGAGGATCCGTCTCAGCTTCGTCCGGGGCGTGCAGTGGCACTGGTCGAGCTCGGCGAGCGCCCGCGGCGCGGCGTCGGCGACCCGCGCGAGCCCACGGCGGAGACGGGCGACGTCCTCCGGCAGCGCAATCCCACGGCCGCCGCAGCTCGGACAGCGCGGGTCGAGGTCGACGGTCGCACGTGCGAAGCGCTTCCGCCCGGCGACCGTCAGCTGGGCCGGGCGCTGTTCCGCGACGACGCCGTGCTTGCGGAGCTCGCTGCAGATCGCGGCGACGATCGGCACCGGCAGGTCGACGGCGCGCGAGAGCGACCGGATCGAGACCGGCTCGAGACGCGCGAGCGCATCGACGACCGCCTGCACGCCGCGGACGCCTTCGGCCAGGCCGACGGCCCCCGCGACGGCGCCGACGATGCGGTCGTGCTCAGGCAACGGCGCGGGGGACGCAGGTCACCGACGCCCGCTCGACGCCGAGGCGCTCGCGGATCTCGCGCAGCACGACGTCGCCGCGGACGTCGCCGTACGAGAGCAGGTCGACGTTCGCAAGTGCGAGCTCCGGCCACGTGTGGATGCTGAGGTGCGACTGCGCGAGCACCAGCACCCCCGTCACCGCGCCGTTCGGGAACACGCAGAACCGTTCGCCGAGGACCAGCGCGCCGCCGGCGCTCGCGCCCGCGTGCAACGCCGCGTTCAGCAGCGGTTCGTCGGTCAGGACGGCCGGGTCGGCGACCCAGGCATCCATCGTGTACAGGCGCATCGTGCGCGCCTGGGCTTGCAGGTCGAACATCCAGGCTCCTTCTCGCGGTGGGCGCAACAGGGCGCCGCCGTGAGCGGAACTGGAGAGGTCAAGCGGAGATGCTCGTCCGGAACGCGGTCAGGCGACGCCGAGAGGAGTTGCGCACAGCACAGTCATCATTTGATCTCCCCTCCTCAGGTCGTCGGCTTGACGTGGTTGACGGTAGCGCCGGTGGCGTCGGCCGTCAAACGGACTACCGTTGGCGGTGCCGTCGTGTCGAGACTCTCGTCAGCTATCGGGCTGGTCGCCGCGTTCGTCTGCGCCGGAGCGGCCGGTGCAGCGCCGGCGACGTTGCCGCCGCTCCCGAAGGCGTGGCCGCACACGCTGCAACTCGGCGTCAGCGACTCGCCCGGTGGAGCCGCTGCGCTTCGACGCGCTGCTCCTTTCGGCTTCCGCTACCAGTACCTCGCCGGCGGCGTGAACACGGGTCAGGGCTGGTCGACCTGGAACCCGAACGGCTCGTTCGCCTCGATGTACGTCGACGAGTCCTGGCAGCACGGCGAGATTCCTGTGCTGACGTACTACATGCTGCTGCAGTCGAAGCCGGGTGGAGGCGACGAGGCGCACGCCGACCTCGCCAACCTGCGTGACGCGGCGACGATGGCCTCGTACTGGGACGACGTGCGCCTGCTCTTCGCTCGCGTCAAGGGGGCGAAGCCGGTCGTCGTCCACGTCGAGCCCGACCTGTGGGGCTACCTCGAGCAGGCAGGTGCGGTCGACCTCGGCTCCACGTTCGCGCAGCGCTGGGTGACGTTGCGCGATCAGCTCGCGCCGAACGTGATCCTCGCGTACCACATGAGCGGCTGGGGGACGAAGCACGACATCGTCTCCGAGAAGCCGTCGGATGCGACGGTTCGCGCGTATGCCGCGCAGTCGGCCGCGTTCTACCGCTCGCTCCACGCTCGCTTCGACCTCTCCTTCGAGGACTTCTCCGATCGCGACGCCGCGTTCTATGCGAACAACGGCAACCAGAAGACGTGGTTCGCGCCTGCCGATTTCCGCCGGCACCTGCTCTACGCTCGGACGTTCGTGCGGTTGGCGGGTGTGCGGATGGTGGCTTGGCAGGTCCCGCTCGGGAACACGATGATGCGCGCGGAGAACAACACGTGGGATCACTTCCAGGACAACCGCGTGCAGTGGCTACTCGGGGCCGGCTCTCGTCCTCGCCTGGCGCAGTACGTCGCGGCGGGGTTCGCGGGCTTCATGTTCGGGCGGGGCGCCGACGGAAACACGTGCGCGTGCGACGCCGCGAAGGACGGCGTCACGAATCCCGCGCCGGTCAACGGCAACACGCGACCGTCGCTGTCGGCCGACGACGACGGCGGCTACTTCAAGGCGCAGGCCAGGAGCTACTACCGTGCGGGCGCGCTGCCGCTGCCTCGATGAGCAGCGTCGTCGTCACGTGCCTCGGCGACTCGATCACCGAAGGCGCGCCGTACTGGGACTCGCGCCGGCGCGCCGGCAACCCGATGGGGCAGTGGCAGCACTGGGCGTCCGTGCGCTTCCCGGAGCTCGAGCTGCGCAATCACGGCATCTGGGGCGAGCGCACCGACGAGATCGCGACGCGGTTCGACCGCGCCGTCGACGGCGCCGAGGCGCTCGTCCTGCAGGGCGGCATCAACGACATCGCGCAGGGTCGCCCGGTCGCACAGGCGGCGGCGAACCTCGAGGCGCTCGTCGCCCGCGCCGTCGAGCTCGGCGTGCCGGTCGCGATCTGCGACGTGCTGCCGTGGAACAACGGCTGGCCGGGGCGCGAGGCGGCGATCCGCGACCTGAACGGCCGCCTGGGCGCGCTTCGCGTGCCGCTGCTGCCGTTCCACGACACACTCGAGGACCCGGACCGCCCCGGCCGCATGAAGGCGGAGTGGACGCATGCCGACGGCGACCACCCGTCGATCGCCGGCTACCGCCGCCTCGGCGAGCTGGCGTTCCACTTCCCGTTCGTCTGACCGCGGTCGACGTCATCCTCCCGGCTCGTCCTGCGGGAGGACGACGGGTGCGCTGGTCGCGGCTACGGTGACTCGACCATGGCACTGCTCTCGCTGCGCGGGGCTGCGAAGAGCTTCGGCTCGCGGTCGATCCTCGAGGGGCTCGACTTCGACGTCGAGGCGGGCGCACGCCTGGGCGTGATCGGGCCGAACGGCGGCGGCAAGTCGACGATGCTGCGGATCCTCTCCGGGCTCGAGACGGCCGACGCCGGCGAGCTCACGCAGCGGCGCGGGCTCGTGATCGCGTTCCTGCCCCAGCAGCCCGAAGGCGACGACCGCGACGCGATCGCGACCGCCACGGCCGCCCGGCCCGATCTCCGCCGCGCTCGAGCGCGAGCTCGGCGCGGTCGAGGCGCAGCTCGGCGACGCCGGCGCGGATCTCGACCGGCTCGCACGGCTGCTGCGCCGCCAGGAAGAGCTCGTCGAGCGCTGGACCGCCGCCGGCGGCCCGGGCTTCGAGGGCCGCGCCCGTGCGCTCCTGCTCCAGGTCGGCCTCGACGCGTCCGACCTGAGCAAGCCGACGCGGCTGCTCTCCGGCGGCCAGCGCAAGCTCGTCGGTCTCGCCGTCGCGCCTCCTGCGCGATCCGGACGTGCTGCTGCTCGACGAGCCGGAAGCCCACCTCGACCTCGAGGCGCGCGAGCGTCTCGAGACGCTGATCCGCGGCTTCGACGGTGCAGTCGTCGAGGTCTCGCACGACCGCTACCTGCTCGACGAGACCGTCTCGCAGATCGCAGAGCTCGCCGACGGCCACATTCGCCTCTGGCCCGGCAACTACTCGGCGTACACCGTGGCGCGCGAGCTCGAGCTGCAGCGCCAGCAACAGCTCTTCGTCACGCAGCAGAAGGAGATCGCCCGCCTCGAAGAGGCCATCCGCCGTTTCAAGGACTGGGCGCGCCGCGTCGTCGACGAACGCCACATCAAGCAGGCGCGCAACAAGCAGCGCCAGATCGACCGCATGGAGAAGATCGACCGGCCGGTGCTCGAGCGCCGCAAGATCGCCCTGGAGCTGCGACCGCACGCACGCGGCGGCGAACGCGTGGTCGAGCTCGTCGAGGCCGGAGTCGAGCTCGGTGGCGACGCCGATCCTCGCCGGCGTCGACCTGACCGTGCTCCGCGGCGAGCGCGTCGGCGTCGTCGGCGAGAACGGCGCCGGCAAGTCAGTTCTCCTCCGGGTCCTCGCCGGCGAGCTCGAGCCGACCGAGGGCGAGCGCAAGGCCGGCCCGTCGATCCGCTTCGGCAGGCTCGCGCAGGACCGCCGACCTGACGACCCGAACGCGACGCCGCTCGAGCTCGTCCGCCGCGCGGCGCCGATCTCGGAAGGCGAGGCCGTCTCGCGCCTGATGAAGTTCCTGTTCTCGTACGAGCAGGTGCGCCGGCCGCTGCACACGCTGTCGGGCGGCGAGTGGACGCGGCTGCAGCTGCTGCTGCTGATGCTCGAGGGTGCGAACTGCCTGCTGCTCGACGAGCCGACCAACCACCTCGACATCGAATCCGTCGAGATGCTCGAGTCGGCGCTCGAGTCGTTCGAGGGCACGGCCGTCTTCGTCTCGCACGATCGCTACTTCCTCGACCGGATCGCCGACCGCATCCTCGAGGTGACCGACGGCGGCATCCGCTCGTACGAAGGCGGCTGGTCGAACTGGCGACGCCGGACTGCGGCGCGCTACGACGCCGAGGTCAGCGCGACGCTCTGATCGGCCTGCTCGATCACGAGCGGGTCGTGCGTCGAGCAGACGACCGCAGCCCCGGTCGCCCGCGCGAGCTGCCCGAGCAGGACTGCGACCGAGACGGCGTTCGCTCCGTCGAGCCGCGACGTCGGCTCGTCGGCGAGCAGCAGCGAGGGTCGTGAGACGAGCGCGCGCGCGATCGCGGCTCGCGCCCGCTCGCCCTGCGACAGCCGAAGGACCCGCTGGGTCGCCCGCTCCGACAGTCCTACCGAGTCGAGCGCGGCGAGCGCGGCGCCGCGGTCCTCGCGCCCGCGCAGCGCGAGTGCGAGCTCGACGTTCTCGAGCGCGGAGAGATGAGGCACGAGCCCGACCTGCTGCCCGACGTAGGCGATCTTCTCGCGGCGCAGGGCCGCGCGCGCGGCGCGGTCGAGGCACGTCAGGTCGGTTCCGCCGATCTCGACCGCACCGGCGTCGGGCAGGTCGAGGCCGGCGAGCAGATGCAGCAGCGTCGTCTTGCCGGAGCCCGAGGGGCCGGTGACGACGTGGAGGAGCCCGCCGCGGAACTCGGCGTCGAGCCCGTCGAGCACGACCGTCTCGCCGAAGCGCTTCACGAGCCCGCGGGCGCGTGCGACGAGCTCGCCGGCCGCGGCCGGCGCGGTGCCAGGCACCGTGGTGCCCCGCACCGGCTCGTCGACGGCGGTGCCGGAGGCCGGCTCGACGACCACGCGCCCTTGCTCGAGCGTCGCGGAGGCGTGCGAGCCGATGCCGGCGCGCAGCAGTAGCTCCTCGGGCAGCCGCAGCCACCCCCCGCGGCCGACGACGATCGTGTCGCTCTCCGCACCGTCGCGCGCCCACTCCTCCGAGACGCGGCCGTCCCGGATCCGCACGATGCGGTCGGCGATGCGCGTCGACTCGGGATCGTGGCTCACGATCACGGCGGTGCAGCTGTGCTCCCGCACGAGCTCGCCGAGCGTCGCGTAGACCTGGTCGGCCGTGGCGGCGTCGAGCTCGCCGGTCGGCTCGTCGGCGAGGAACACGCGCGGGCGGTGAGCCAGCGCCGCGCAGAGCGCGACGCGCTGCTGCTCGCCGCCCGACAGCTGCCCCGGGTAGCCGGTCGCGCTTGGCCGCGAGGCCGACCCGCTCGAGCAGCTCGTCCGCCCGGCGCAGGCGTTCCCCCGCGTCCGCGCCGCGAAGCCCGAGCTGCAGCGCGACGAGCTCGCGCGCCGACAGCTCCGGCGCGAGCGCCCGTGTGTAGTGCTGGTCGGCGTACCCGAGCAGCGTCGACCGGTACTGCGCGAGCCGGCGCGCCGGCAGCTTGCCGACCTCCTCGCCGTAGACGCGCACGACGCCCGCCGAGGGCCGGTCGAGGCCGGCGAGGATCCGCAGCAGCGTCGACTTCCCGGAGCCGCTGGGCCCGAGCACGGTCAGCACTTCGCCGTCGGCGACGCGCAGCGACAGGCCCTGCAGCGCGGCGGCGTCTCCCTCGGGCGTCGAATGCACGCGGAAGACGTCGCGCAGCTCGATTGCCGGCGCCGCGCTCACGCCGCGGTCTCCGCAGCACGCGCAGGCGCGCGCCCGCGCAGGCTCGTCGCGCCGGCGACGAGCAGCGCCGCCAGCAGGACGTACGCGAGTGCAGCCAGCGCGACGAGGCCGAGGTCGAGCGACAGGCGGAGCGGGGGCTCGGGCTCGGCGGCGGTTGCCGTCACCGACACGAGCGCGATCACCAGCGCCGAGAGGACGGCGCCGAGCGCGAGCCCGCCCGCGATGCCGAAGCCGGCGACGAGCAGAGCGCGCAAGCGGAGGTGCGCGCGCAGCGTCGACGGTGCGGCGCCCTGCGCCTCGAGGTCGAACAGCTCGCCGCGGTCGTCGCGAACGTCGGCGACGATGGCGAGGAGCAGCCCGACGAGCGCGAGCAGGAGCGCGACCACGGCGGTGCCGGCGAGGGTGAGCAGGACGCCGCGCGCGAGCGGATCGTTCTGCAGCGACCGCAGCGTCTCGGCACGCGACTCGACCGCGAGCGCGGTGAACGGCGGCCGGTCGAGCGCCGCGGCCGAGGCCTCGTCGTTCGACCTCGGCACGTTCAGCCAGAGCTCGTCGGTCGTCCCGAGACCGGGCGAGCGCGTGTCGAAGAGCGTCGCCATGGCCTGGCGGTCTGCGATCACGGCGTCGCCGAGGATCGACGGGAAGCGGCGGATGACGCCGACGACGCGGCCCGCCACCTGTTCGCCCTCGACCTGCAGCGGGATGATCCCGTTCGGCCCGGCCTCGCGCGCGACCGCGGTCGTCGCGAGCACGGGGATCGGCCTGCCCGTCGGTCGGCTGCGCGCGGGCGGAAGCGTCCCTGCCGGTCGGGCGTGAGGACGTAGCCGGCTCGCGTTCCGCCGCCGCTCACGCCGCCGGTGCCGATCCAGTTCGCGAACGCGCGGGCCACCGGCTTGCCGTCCACGGTCGGAACGCCCAGCGTCAGGACGCCCTTCGCGCTGGGCTGGATGCCGGTGCCGGCGTTCGCCGAGGTGCGTCCGCCGTTCAGCAGGTCGAGCTGGAGCTGGGCGAGCGTCGCGTGCAGGAACGGGATCCGTGCGTGCAGGACGACGCGTGTTCCCCTCGTGCGTCTGGCCGAGCGAGACCGGCTCGTAGTCGCCGAGCGGCGAGCGGAAGACGGCGCGCAGCCCGATGTTCTCGCCGTTCGTCGACACGGGCAGCTCGAACCGGCGGCCGGCGGGCAGCGCGGTCGTGCGCAGCGACTCGTCGCGCGAGGGGGTGACGCGGCCGGCGAGCTCCGCGAGCGGTCGCGACGCGAAGTCGCCGCGCCAGCCGCCCACGTCGGCGAGGCCCGGTGTCGGCAAGCCGAGCATCGTGAACGTCGCGCCGCTGGGAACATTCCCGGTCAGCCGGAGCACCGGCGACGGCGTCGCCGGATACGCCGACGCCGGGGCGGCGTGCAGCACGGGCACGAGCTGCGACAGGTCCTCGGTCAGCACGAAGGAGGCCGGCACGGCGTAGGCGGCCTCGTCGTGCTGGCCTTGGATCAGGGTCGAGCGGTAGACCACGGCGAACAGCGCCAGCCCGACGCTCGCGACCAGGAACGTCGCCGCGATCGCCGCATGCCCGGGGTTCCGGGCCAGCGACGCGGCGGCGAGCCGGATCGCGATCGGCCCGCGGCGCCCGACCCGTCCGAGCGCGCGCAGCGCCGGTGCGAGCAGCCGCGCCGCGATCACGGCCGCTGCGAAGACGATCAGTGCCGGCACGAGCAGCAGGAACGCGCTCGTGCCGCTGCCCGAGGCCAGCGCCTGGGCATCGACCGAGCCGCGCGCCCAGCCGACGATCACGATCGCGATCGCACCGAGCGCCGCTGCGTCGAGCGGCGTGAGCGCGAGCCGCCCGAACTGCACGGCCGGAGCCCGAACGGCCGCGTAGAGCAGCAGGCCGGCGACCACGGCGACGCCGACGGCGGCGAGCAACCCGCCGCGCGAGAGCAGGCTGTGCGTCACCACCGGCCACGCCGGTGAGCCGGCGCGCGACGCGACGATCGCCGCGACACCGCCTCCGACCACCCAGCCGACGACCGTGCCGAGCACCGCGAGCAGGCCCGACTCCGCCAGCGTGAACAGCTCGACCTGCCAGCGGGTCGCACCGAACCAGACGAGCCGGCGGCGCGCGTCGCCGACGTCGCGGCGCATCGCCGCCGCCGCCAGCACCGTGAACGCGAGCAGCAGCGCGCCGCCTTCGCCGCCGAGCAGCAGCAGCCGGTGGCCCGCGGCCGTCGACGACGAGGCAGCCGTGGCGAGCGTGTCGGTCGGCGCCGTCACCTGGAACTCGTCCGAGTTGGCCTCGAGCTGCGCCGCGACGCGCTGCACCCGCGCCGAGAACGCGTCGACCGACCACGGATGGATGTCGCCCGCGAGCACGGGCACGAACCAGGCGTACGAGCGGTAGAACGTCTCGAGCTCCTTCGTGCGCGAGAGCCCGGCGATGCCGTTCGCGATCACGATCGGCGACGGTTGCGGCGTGTGGTACCGCACCGCCTGCGCGACCATCTCCGTGCGGGGCGCCGGCAGGACGAAGGGGCCGATCGGAGCGTCGGGCGTCAGCTCGGCGCGGCCGACGACGATCAGGTGCAACGCCGCCGTCGAGGGGATCGGGCCCTCGCCCTTCAGCCGCAGGACCTCGCAGTGGGCCGGTACGCAGCGTGTCGGCAGCCGTCCGGAGAGCAGCCGGACGTAGCGTCCGAGGTCGTCGGCCGCCCGCAGGTTGACGAGCCGCTGCTGGATCGACGACTCGCGGAAGAGCATCGCGTCGGCCGGCGCCGTCCCGGTGATGTGGCGGAGTTGCGGCACGACCTCGTCGTTCAGGCGGCCGAAGCTGTCGACCGCGCCGCTCCACGTCACCTGCACCTCGCGGTCGGCCGGCTGGAGCGCCGCGGTCGCCTGCGCGAGCGAGCGATCCTGCATCACGAGCTTGCCGCCCAGTACCGCGGCCAGCACGGCGGCTCCCGCCACGACACCGAGCGAGACCAGGAGGACGCGCTCGCCGCCCGCGGACAGGCGCGAGCCGACCAGGCGGAGCGGGAACACGAATCGGCGCAGCGACACCGGTACGCGGATGCTACCGGTGTCTAGAATCCGGGGCAACCGTGAGCCCGCGCTACGACGTCCCGAAGGCCGCGCCCGAGCCGCTCCGGCGCGTGCAGCTGTTCATCAACAGCGTCGACCACGAGAACGACGTCGACTGGCTGCCGGACTGGCTGGAGGAGCACGGTCTCGCCCGCGAGCTCAGCGGCGCCCGCGAGCTTCGCGAGGCGCTGCGGGCGCTCGTGCTCGCGAACAACGTGACGCCGCTCGACCCGGCGGCGCTCGCCGTCGTGAACGCGGCTGCGAGCCGGTTGACCCTGGAGCTCGGGACGAACGGCGCGCCTCGCGTGTGCAGCGGAGGCGACGCGATCGACGACGTCGTCGCCGTGGCGTTCGCCGCGATGCTCGACGGGACGTGGGGGCGGCTGAAGGCGTGCCGCAACTGCCACTGGTCGTTCTACGACTACTCGCCGAACCGATCGGCAACCTGGTGTTCCATGCAGCTCTGCGGAAACCGGACCAAGACGCGCGCCTACCGCCGCCGCAAGGCGCGCGGTTGAAGCTCAGAGCGGCGCTGGGCGGGCTCGCGCTCGCCCTGACGCCGGGCTGGAACGTCGCGAACGTCGGCGCGGTCGCCGACCGGACGGCGCACGCCTACGGCGTCGGACTGGCCGTCGTCGGGTTGTTCACGACCGCGCTCTTCCTCACGCACGCAGCGTTGCAGGTGCCGATGGGGCGCCTCTGCGACCGGCTCGGCGCGCGGGTCGTCGGCGGCGCGGGGCTGGCCCTGGTCGCGGTCGCGTCGGCCGCCGCGCTCTCCTGGCGAGAGGCGGTCTTCGCGATCGCGATGCGCCTGGTCGCCGGCGTCGGCACGGCGGCGTCGTTCGTCGCGGGCAGCGACTACGTGCGCTCGACGATCGGCTCTGCCGTCGCCCAGGGCGGATACGGCGCTGCGAGCATGGCCGGCGGTGGGCTCGCGCTGGCGACCGTGCCGCTCTGGGGAACGTGGCGAGCGCCGTTCGCGACGGCCGCGCTGATCGCGGCGGCCGGGGTCGTGCTCGTCGTGCTCGCTCCGCGCGAGCGCGCCCGCCCGGCCTCGCGGGTACGCATCACCCGGGTCGCCGACAAGCGCCTGCGCCCGTTCGCCGTGTGGCACGCGGCGTCGTTCGGCCTGTCGGTCGTCGTCGGCAACTGGGCCGCCACCTTGCTCCAGCGGGCCGGCGGCGACTCCGAGCACGTCGCCGGCGTCGCCGGCGGGCTGATTCTCTTTCTCGGTGTGATCACGCGTCCGCTCGGCGGGTCGCGTCGTCAGCCGGCCCGAGCGTCGTGCGTGCGAGCTTCGTCGTGGGCGGCGCCGCCGTCGCCGCGCTGGCGATCGCCTCGCCGCTGGCTCTCGCGGTCGCGGCGTGCGTGGGAGCCGGGCTCGCCGCCGGGATCCCGTTCGCTCCGTCGTTCGCGGGCGCTCAGCGACTCCGGCCCGACGCGCCGGCCGCCGCAGTCGGCGCGGTGAACATGGTCGCGGCGACCACGATCCTGGTCGGCACCCCGCTGCTCGGGCTCGCGTTCTCGCTGCCGGGCGACGGACGCATCGGCTTCGTCGTGGTCGGTGTCGTGTGGGCCGCGGCCGCGTTCACGCGGCCACACTGATCGAGATCGTCGCGCCCGGACGCAGCCGCCGCAGCAACCGGATCAGGTTCGGGCGTGCGACGGAGACGCACCCGTTGGTCGCGTGGCCCCGGTCGTCGTGGAGAAAGATCGCCGAGCCGCGGCCCGGGACCGCGGGGTCGGTGTTGAACTGGACCACCGCGAGCTCGCGGTAGGCGACGGTCGCCCGCCAGAGCGCTTCGCTGCTGCCGTGGAACGGCGGCGACTCGCCGCACGGGAGGTGCCGGAACCGGTTGTAGGTCGGCGAGGCCGGGTCCTCGTCCCACCAGTCCCCGCAGCGGAGCCGGTGGTAGCGGAGCTTCACGCCCGGGTCGGGGTCGAGCCCGTAGACGACCGGTCCGATCGCGAACGTGCCGAGCGGTGTCGTGCCGTCGCCCTCGCGGTGGCGCGCGGACAGCCCGGCGAAGCCGACTCGGGCCGGCCACGGACCCAGCACGCGGGCGCTGCATTCGACGAGCGAGAGCCGCGCGGTGGTCGCTGCAGCGCTCGGCGCGGTCAGCTCGATGCGCTGGGGACACGCGTGCAGAGCGGCGAGCACGAGCGCGAAAGCGAGCACGAGTCGAGGGTACGTTGTGGAAGCGATGCCCGCCCTACCGCCGTTCAGTGCGAGCGTTCAGACCGTGACCGCCGCCGAGCTCGGCCGCTCCTGGCACGCCGGCTGTCCGGTCGGCCCGAGCGAGCTGCGCAGGCTGGTCGTCTCGTACGTCGGGTTCGACGGGCGGCCGCGCCGGGGCGTGCTCGTCGTCAACCGAGCGGTCTCCACGGAGCTGACGCTGGTGTTCCGGCGTCTCTACGCGGCGCAGTTTCCGATCCGGCGCATGCTTCCGCTCGCCGCCTACGGGGGCAGCGACGACCGGTCGATGGCCGCCGACAACACCTCGGCGTTCAACTGCCGCTACGCCGTCGCCGCCGGGCCGAAGCGCTGGTCGGTGCACGCCTACGGCGAGGCGGTCGACGTGAACACCGTCGAGAATCCGTACCTGCTGGGCGGGCGCGTGCTGCCGCCCACGGGCAAGCGCTTCACCGACCGCACCAACGCGCGGCGAGGAATGGCGCTCGCCGGCGGTGTGCTCGTGCGCGCGTTCGCGGCCGTGGGGTGGCAGTGGGGCGGCCGCTGGAGCGGCAGCCCGGACTGGCAGCACTTCTCGAAGTCCGGCGGCTAGAGGTTTGATGTGAAATGGCGTGCCCGTGGGGATGCGCCAGACCAAGCGGATTGGACACGGCGGGCGTAGCCCGTAGCGGTTGCTACGGGCGAGCCTGACGGGGCCGAGCCGCGCCGTGTCTGGCGCACCAGCCGTGGGTGCGTGAGTTTCACATCAAGCCTCTAGGTCGCCCGCACTGCAGCGACGGTGCCTGGCACCGTCAGGAGGGGCGCACCTCCTCGAGGCGGTCGACGCCTGCCAGCGCCGGGAAGACGCGGTGCCAGGCGAGGGCGAGGGCGATCGTCACGGCGCCGCCTCCGACGACCGCCGGCACGGCGCCGAGCAGCGCTGCGGCGGCGCCCGACTCGAACGCGCCGAGCTCGTTCGACGCGCTGATGAACACGATCTCGACCGCGTTGACGCGGCCGCGCAGCTCGTTCGGCGTCGCGAGCGCGACCGTCGTCGAGCGGATGTTCATCGCTGATCATGTCGACGAAGCCGCTGACGGCCAGCGCCAGCGACGAGAGCGCAGAACCAGTGCGAGAGGCCGAACACGATCATGCTCGCGCCGAACGTCCGCGACCACGACGAGCAGCGTTCGGCCCGCGTGGCCGCCGCAGCGGCCGGCGTGCGAGCCGGACGCCCGCGACGAGCGCGCCGACCGCGGGAGCGCTGCGCAGCACGCCGAGCCCGATCGGGCCCGGTGTGGAGGATCGAGCGGGCGAACAGCGGCAGCAGCGCGACGGCGCCGCCGAAGAGCACGGCGAAGAGGTCGAGCGTGATCGCGCCGAGCATGATCGGCGTCGCGCGGATGAAGCGGATCCCCCCGAGCAGGCTCTCGAGCCGCGGAGCCGGCTCGGAGCTCGCCGCGCGCGCGGCTCGGGCTCGTCACGGTCGAGCACGCGAGACGGCCGCGACGACGAAGAGCGCGATCGCGGTGCCGTAGACGGCCTCCGGGCGGAGCGCGAACAGCAGACCGCCGAGCGCGGGGCCGGCGACGGTCGCCGCCTGGAAGGCGACCGAGCGCAGCGCCAGCGCGCTCGCGAGCAGCTCGCCCGGGACGAGCTCGGGGGCGAGCGCGCGGCCGGCCGGGTTGCCGAACGCCTGCGTCACGCCGGTGAACGCCGCGAGCGCGATGAACGGCCAGAGCTGCGGTGCGCGCCGCCGATCGTGACGACGAGCAGCAGGCCTGCGACGACGGCCTCGGCGAGCATCGACGCCGCGAACAGCGGCCGCGCGGCAGCCGGTCGGCGAGCTGTCCCGCCGGCAGCGCGAGCAGCGGCAGCGGCACGAACTCGGCGAGCCCGATCAGCCCCAGGTCGAACGCGCTGCGGTGGATCGCGTAGACCTGCCAGCCGACCGCGACGGCCACCATCTGCGCGGCGAAGCCGGAGGTCAGGAACGCGCGCCACAGCCGCAGGTAGTCGCGGTGGCGGAGCGCCGGCGGCAGCCGGCGGCGGATCGGGTCGAGCGCGGGCACGAGCGCTCAACTCTGCCTTCTTAGGTCCCCCATAGGCGCCTCCAAGCCGATTCCGAGCCGGCGGAGGTTCCCTGGACTCAGTGGAACCGAATCCGACGAAGGGAAACGTCATGTTCAGCTCTCCCAAGCGGCGCGCGGCCGCTCTCGCCGCGCTGGTCGTGCTGGTCGGCGCGACGGCTGCCGCGGTGGCTTACGGGCTCGGCGCGCGCGGCGCGACGACGACCCGCATCGTCACCACGCAGGCGGCCTCGTCGCCGACCACGGGCACGTCGAGCACCGCGAACACGAGCGGGCCCCTGACGGTCGGCGAGGTTGCGAAGAACGCCTCCCCCGGCGTCGTCGAGGTCGTCACGTCCAGCATGAGCTCCGGCGGGTCGCAGTTCCCGTACGGCGGCGGCAACGGCGGAACGTCGGAGGCGGAAGGCACGGGGTTCGTGATCGACACCGCCGGCCACATCGTCACCAACGAGCACGTCATCCAGGGCGCGAGCTCCATCACGATCAAGTTCGACGACCAGTCGGTCTACCGTGCGACCGTCGTCGGCAGCGACGCGTCCACCGATCTCGCCGTCCTGAAGGTGAACGCGCCGGCGAGCCTGCTGCATCCGCTGTCGTTCGGCGACTCGAGCGTGGTGGCCGTCGGCGACATCGTCGTTGCGATCGGCGACCCCTACCAGCTCGACGACACGGTCACGAGCGGGATCGTCAGCGCCGTCGGCCGCGAGATCACCTCGCCGAACGAGACCCCGATCGAGAACGCGATCCAGACCGACGCGGCGATCAACCACGGCAACTCCGGCGGACCGCTCTTCAATCTCGAGGGCAAGGTGATCGGCGTGACGGCGCAGATCCAGAGCTCCGGCGGCGGCAACGAGGGGATCGGGTTCGCAATCCCGTCCTCGACCGTGCAGAACGTGACCTCGCAGCTGATCTCCGGCGGCACCGTGAAGCACGCGCTGCTCGGCATCGATGCCGTCACGATCCCGGCGAGCCTCGCCGGCACGCTCGGCGACGCCGCCGGTGTCGCCGTGGGGAAGGTCGAGGCGTCGAGCGGAGCCGCCAAGGCGGGCCTCAAGGCGGCGACGGGCTCGACCACGATCGCCGGCGTCCAGTATCCGACCGGTGGCGACGTGATCACGAGCATCGACGGGAAGGACGTCGCCACCGCCGACCAGCTCCGCGCGATCATCGACTCGCACCAGCCGGGCGACGTGGTCACGCTGGACGTCAGCCAGGGCGGCCATTCGCGTACCGTGTCGGCCACCTTGGGCGCCCGAACGACATCGTGAGCAGGGGGAGAGCCTTGCTGCTGACGGCCGCGGCGCTCGCCGCGGCCGTCGCCGTGCTGCCGCAGGTGGCGGCCGCCGCGCCGGGCGACGAGCAGAGCTCGAACTGGGCCGGCTACGCGATCGCCGATCCCGCAACGGTGAGCGGCGCGCCGATCTCCGGCTCGACGACGACGCTGACGTTCTCGAGCGCGACGGCGACGTGGGTCCAGCCGCGCGTCACCTGCAGCTCGGGCGAGCCGACGTTCTCCGCTTTCTGGGTCGGCCTCGGCGGGCTCGCGGTCGACGCGAACGCCCTCGAGCAGGTCGGCACGGCCGCCAACTGCACCGCCGCCGGCAAGGCCGTCTACACGGCGTGGTACGAGCTCGTGCCCGCGGCGTCGGTGACCGTGAAGCTGAAGATCGTGCCCGGCGACCTGATCTCGGCCTCCGTGAACGTCGTGCCGACCGGCGTGCTCTTCCAGGTGAAGGACCGCACCCGCAAGACGAGCTTCACGAAGGTCCTCGCGACCCCGACCGCGCAGGACTTCACCTCGGCCGAGTGGATTGCCGAGGCGCCGTCGAGCTGCGACGCGCTGCTCACCCGGTGCAAGGCGCTTCCGCTCGCCAACTTCGGCTCGATTCCGTTCACGCGCATCGCCGCGATCGCGAACGGCCATCCCGGCACGATCACCGACCCCACCTGGGCGGCGACCGCGATCGACCTCGTCCCCGACTCGACCTCGAGCCCGTTCCTCTCGGCCTCGACCGGCAAGGCGACTCCGACGGCCGTCGACCCGGCCGGGCGCACCTTCACGGTCGCCTTCGCGGGCACGGACTAGCGGCCGACCCCCCAGGCGGGGGAGGGACGAAGGCTCCGGGATTGACGATGAGTTGTTCGTGCAACCCGTCTCAGAGGGAACGACGCGTGCGCCCGCTTCGACGGTTCACGACGACATCGTCCGCCGCTACCGGACGCTTGTCGAGCAGCTTCCCCTGGTCGTCTACATCGACGCGCTCGACGCTGCGAGCTCGAACGTCTTCACCAGCCCCCAGATCGAGCCGCTGCTCGGCTACACGGTCGACGAGTGGGCGTCCGACGCGACTCTTTTCGTCCGCACCCTCCACCCGGAGGATCGCGACCGGGTCCTGACCGCGCACGCACGGACGCACTCGACGCACGAGCCGCTGTCGGTCGAGTACCGGCTCCTCGCCAGCGACGGCCGCGTCGTCTGGGTTCGCGACGAAGGAGTCGTCGTCGTCGACGAGCGCGGCGAGCCGCTCTACCTCCAGGGGTACCTGCTCGACGTCACGGTCGAGCGGGAAGCACAGGCGCAGCTTCGGCAGATGGCGTTGTACGACGTGCTCACCGGGCTCGCGAACCGTGCGTTCTTCCACGAGCAGCTGCAGCACGCGACCGCGCTGCGCAAGGGGCCGGGGGAGCAGACGGGGCTGCTCTTCGTCGACCTGAACCACTTCAAGGAGGTCAACGACCGCTTCGGGCACGACGTCGGCGACGCCGTGCTCGCGCGACTCGGCAGTCGCATCCAGCGCACCGTGCGCGCGGGCGACAGCGCCGCCCGGATCGGCGGCGACGAGTTCGCAATCGTGCTCGCGTCCGTCTCCGAGCCCGCCGACGCGGCACAGGCCGCCGAGCGTCTGCTCGAGAAGATCGTCGAGCCGATCGGCCTCGGTCCGGAGTTCGTCTCCGTCTCGGCGAGCATCGGGATCGCGCTCGGCGACGAGCCCGAGGTGCTCCTCAAGGAAGCCGACGCGGCGATGTACCGTGCGAAGAGCCAGCGGATCGCCGGCTTCGCGTTCTTCGACGCGATCCTCGACAGCACGGCGGTCGAACGGTCGCGCCGGGCCGCGGAGCTGCGCCGCGCGGTCGACAGCTGCGAGTTCACGCTCGACTTCCAGCCGGTGGTCGACCTCGAGGCGCAGACGATCTCCGGCTACGAGGCGCTGCTCCGCTGGCACCATCCCGAGCTCGGCTCGATCTCGCCGCTCGAGTTCATCCCGCTCGCCGAGGAGACCGGGCTGATCGTGCCGCTCGGCCAGTGGGTGCTCTCCGAGGCCTGCCGGCGCGGCGCGTCGCTGCACTCCGAGCTCGGCCGGCCCGTGCGCATGTCGGTCAACGTCTCCGCCCGCCAGCTTCAGCACCCCGCGTTCGTCGATCACGTCCGGGAAGCGCTCAACGAGTCGGGCTTCCTGCCCGCGTGCCTGACGCTGGAGCTCACGGAGACGGTGCTCCTGTCGTCGGGTGATCGAGTCGAGCAGCAGCTCCACGTGCTGAAGCAGATGGGGATCATGCTCGCCCTCGACGACTTCGGCACCGGCTACGCGTCGCTCGCGTACCTGCGGCGTCTGCCGGTGGACATCGTGAAGATCGACCGCAGCTTCACCGCAGGCATCGACGGCGTGCACGACGACCTGGTGTTGCTGAAGGGCATCGTCGACCTCGGCAACGCGCTGGGCTTGACGCTCGTCGCCGAGGGGATCGAGACCGAGCACCAGCGCCGCGTGATCGGCGAGCTCGGCTGCGGCTCGGCGCAGGGGTACTACTTCGGGCGACCGGCGCCCGTGCCCGCCGTCACGAGCGACGCGCTGACCCGCTCCGCCGTCTAGGCCCCTAGGGCGTCTCGCCCGCGAGGATGCGGGCCAGGACGGCGGAGTCGATGTTCCCGCCCGAGACGATGCAGACGATCCGGCGCGCCCCCTCGACCCGTCCGCCGGTGGCTGCCGCGACGGCGAGCGCTCCCGCGCCCTCGGCGATCACGCGCGCGCGCTCGGCCAGCAGCCGGACCGCGGCCGCGGTCTCCGCGGTCGGCAGCGCGAACGCCCCGTCGAGCAGCTCGGCTGCGTGCGCCCAGACGCCGGGGATGAGCGCGCGGCTGCCCGAGCCGTCGACGAAGGACGGCTGGTAGTCGACGGCGGTCGGCTCGCCGCCCGCGGCGAGGGTTGCCGTCACCGGGGCGCCCGTCTCCGGCTCGGCGGCGTAGAACTTCACGTGGGGCCGGGCGGCCTTCACGGCGCTCGCGATCCCCGTCACCAGCCCGCCGCCGCCGTACGGCACGACGACCGCGTCGAAGCCGTCCGACTGCTCGAGCAGCTCGAGGCCGATCGTGCCGTTGCCCGCCATCACCTTCGGGTTGTCGACCGGATGCACGAAGAGGCCGGGTGCGCCCTCGTAGCGACCCTCCACGAGCACCTGCCACCACTCGTCGTACGGCACGCGGAGGACACGCCCGCCGAGGCGCTCGATCGCCGTCACCTTGTTGTCGGGCGCGTGCTCGGGCACGACGATCGTGGCGGGGACGCCGCGCAGCTTCGCCGCGAGCGCGACGCCCTGGGCCATGTTGCCGGCGCTGGCGGTGAGCACGCCGTCGCGCAGCTCGTCGTCCGACGCCTGCAGGACGGCGTTGCCGGCACCGCGGATCTTGAAGGAGTTGACCGGCTGCAGCGTCTCGAGCTTCAGCAGGATCTCGACGTCGCCGTCGTGCACGAGCGGGACGAGCGGCGTGCGCACGGCCACGCCGCGGAGCACCTCGCGCGCGCGGAGAATGTCACCCGACGGGATCAGAGCGAGACCACCGCGCCCGCGTTCTCCGCCTCGGCGCGCGTGAGGACGAACTCTGCCGCCGCGAGGTCCTCGACGGCGAGGCCGAGCGACTTGAAGACGGTCAGCTCGTCTGCGTCGCGCCGTCCTTCCGCCGCGCCGATCAGCAGCTCGCCGATCTCGGCGCGGATGTGGGACTCGTCGAGCGCGCCCTCGCGGAGCGGGACGAGGTAATCGCCGGCCTCGTTCACGGTCGACTCGCGCCGGTCGACGAAGAGTGCCGCTGCCGCCATCGTCGCGGTGTCGAGCTCGCGCGCGCTCGGGATGCTCGAGCCGACCGCGTTGATGTGCACGCCGGGCTTGAGCCAGCCGCGCTCGAGCACCGGCTCCGCGGATGCGGTCACGGTGCAGACGACGTCCGCGTCCCGCACCGCTTCCTCGGCGCTCGCGACGCTCTCGGCGCCGTCGAGCCCTCGACCGCTCGCGCTCCAGACCACGACCCGCTCGAAGCTGCGCACGGCGTGCATCGCGTCCAGATGCGAGCGCCCCTGCGTGCCGGTGCCGAGAATCGCGAGCGTCTTCGCGTCCTCGCGCGCGAGCAGTCTCGTGGCGACGCCGGAGACCGCAGCCGTGCGCACGGCGGTGATGGCCCCTGCGTTCACGATCGCCCTCGGCTCGCCGGTGACGCCGTCGAAGAGCGCGACGAACCCCTGGTGCGAATCGAGCCCGCGGGCGCTGTTGCCGGGGACGATCGTCAGCGCCTTCAGCGACCAGAGCGGTGCGCCGGCGGCGCGGTGCGCCGGCATCAGCCCCATCAGGCTCGGCGTTTCGGGCGGCCGGACGACGAAGCGCAGCGGGTTGTACAGCTCGTCGCGCGCGAGTCCAGCGAGGACGTCGGCCATCAGGTCGATGCACTCGGGCATCGGCAGCAGCCGGCGCACGGTCTCTTCGTCGAGTACGCGTACCGTCATCGAAAGAACGCTCCGATCGTCTCGTGGTCGTCGGGGGAGAGGTCGAGCTCGGCCGCGGTCAGAACCGGCGGTACGTGCTCCGGTCGCATCGGCCCGCAGACGGCGCCGGTGACGCCGGGCGTCGCGAGCACCCACGCGAACGCGAGTGCCGACATGTCGACGCCGCGCTCGCCCGCCTCCGCCTCGAGGTGCTCGAGCCCGTCGAAGACGCGGTCCTCGACGTAGCGCTCGTAGGGCCCGGGCCGCTGCGTCATGCGCGAGCCCGCGGGGAAGCCGACGCCGCGCCGGTACTTCCCGGTCAGCCAGCCGCCGGCGAGCGGCCCGAACGGCACGTAGCCGATGCCGTGCTCGGCGCAGAGGGGGAGCACATCGTCCTCGTCGCCGCGGTCGAGCAGCGAGTACGAGTTCTGCACGAGCGCCGGCATCCCGATCGTCAGCGCCTCGCGGAGGCCGGCCGCGTCGTAGTTGGAGAGGCCCCAGGCGCCGATCAGGCCCTCCGCCCGCAGCGCCTCGAACGTCTCGATCGTCCGGCCGAGCGGTACCTCGGCGTCGGGCTCGTGCGCGAGATAGAGGTCGACGCGCTCGACCCCCAGGCGCTCGAGGCTCCCCGCGAACTGCCGGCGGATCCGGTCGGGCGCGAGGCCCTGGTCGCCCGGCGTCCCGGTCGTCGAATGGAACACCTTGGTCGTCAGCACGAGGCCCTCGGGCTGCCGCTCGCGGATCCAGCGGCCGATGAACGACTCGCTGCGCCCGCCGCCGTAGGCGTCGCCGGTGTCGAACCAGCGGATCCCGCCGGCCCACGCCGCATCCATGATCGCCATCGCCGTCTCTTCGTCGGTGCCCTGCCCGAAGAACGCGGGCGCCGATCCGATCCCGCCGAAGTTGCCGCAGCCGAGCGCGATTCCCCGGAATCCGCGCTCCGTCATTCCGGCGGGTTCATCCGGGTGAGCTCGTTGCGGACGTCCCACAGCTCCGGGAAGAAGGTGCGATGGATCAAACGGCCCATTACCTCGACCGGCGTCCCCTGCGTCCCGATCACGTCGCCGCCGATCACGCGCTGCACGACCTTGAAGTGCCGGACGCGCCAGACCGTCACGCGCTCGTCCCACTCGATCAGCTGCTCGGCGAGGTTGTAGAGCGCGTCGAACTCGCGTCCGCGCGTGTACACCTCGACGAGCGACAGGCCGGCGCGCCCGCGCGCGGCGTCGAAGGCCTCCCCGAGCAGCGGCGTGACGCGCCGGATCTCGCGGAACCCGGGCGAGTCGAAGCCGCTGCCGTGACCGAGCACCTTGCGCACGGTCGTGTACTCCCACGGCGACATGTGCTCGAGCATGTCGAGCGCCGCGGTGACGAGCTTGAGGCAGTCGTTGGCGCGACGCAGCAGCCTGAGCGCCGACGCGACGTCGTCGTGGTTCACGAGCCGGGCCGCTTCCTCGACCTCGTTCCAGGCGAGCTTCAGCCACAGCTCCGACGACTGGTGGACGGTCTGGAAGAGCAGCTCGTCGCGGTGGACCCATTCCGACGCGGTCTTCTGGAGCGCGAGCAGGTCGTCGGTACGGAGGTAGCGCTCGTAGTCCGAGCCTGCGTCGCCCGGCAGGACCGGCTTGGAGAGTCCCGGCGCCTCGGTCACGGCCGCCGCTCCGACCCGTCGTAGATCTTCATCTCGAGGCCGGCGAGCGGGACGCCGCCGGCGTCCGTGACGAGCCACGTGTCCTGCATGTAGAGACACGCCTGCCCGTCCGCCGAGATCGCATGCGGGTGCATCGAGAGCACCATCCCGTTCTCGAGCACGGTCTCGTCCGCCTCGCCGATCTTCGGGAACTCGATCATCGTCATCCCGATCGAGTGCCCGGTCACGTGGCCGAGGTGGAAGCCGCGGTCGACGAAGCCCTTCGACACCGTCCGGTGCGCATCGCGGGTGGACGAGCCTGCGCGGAGCGCGGCCGGTGCGAGCTCGTAGTACTCCTCGTACGCCTCGAGCATCCGCTTCGTGTCGTCGCTCGGCTGCCCTGCGCAGATCGCACGCGAGACCTCCACCCAGTGCCCGCCCGGGCCGGCGATCTCGAGCGACGGGAGCAGCAGGTCCGTCGCCTCGACCGGCCGCGTGCCCGCGATCTTGAACTCGGGCAGCGCGGAGCCGTTCGGCCCGTCGAGCACCATGTCCATCGTCCAGCGGCCGCAGCCCTGCGCGACGAAGTACTCCTCGCACGGCGCGAGCAGCTCGCGCTCGGTCTTCCCCGGCTCGAACGTGTCGAGGAAGACCCAGAAGCCTTCGGTGTTGATCCTCACGCTTTCGCGCACCGACTCGAGCTCGAGCTCCGACTTGACCGCGCGCGCGTGGTCGAACTGCACGTCGAAGCCGACCAGCTCGCAGGCACCCGAGAGCGCGGTGTGGTCGCGCACCGTCATCACGTAGTCGAGCCCGTAGACGCCGACGCGCTTGCCCCGCAGCTTGTCCGCGAGCCAGTCGCCCGGCCGGTCGACGAACACCTGCTCGTCGATCCACGTCGTCCCGTGCTCGCCGACGTACCGCGCCTCGCTGGGGAAGACGATCGCCGCCTCGCCGTCCACCGGGAGGAGGACGTACGCGTACCGGTGGACGATCACGAAGCCGCTCAGGTACGTCACAGCACCTTCGAAGCCCGTGTACTCGTTTCCGCAGACGACGACTGCGTCGAGCCCTGCGCGCGCGGCCGCCTCCCTGATCCGGGAGTACCGGCGTTCGATCTCGGTCGGCGGAAGCCCCGTGTAGGTGGGGCCCGTCACTGCTGCCACGACTGCTCCACTCCTTTCACGAGCGCCCAGATCGCCTCGTTCAACGGGGTCGGCACCCCGTGCTCGCGGCCGAAGCGGACGATACCGCCGTTCAGGTAGTCGATCTCGGTGCTCCGGTGCGCCTCGACGTCCTGCAGCATCGAGGCCTTGTGGTCGTACGCGACCTCGGGCCTGGCCGCGTGGTCGATCAGCGCCTCCGGGTCGGCGTCGAGCTCGATTCCCTGGGCCGCCGCCACCGCCTTGCCCTCGTCGACGAGCCCGGTCACGAGCGCGCGCAGGTCGGGCCGTTCGCAGACGCGGCCGTGGGTGAGGCCGGTGAGCGCGCCGATCGGGTTCGTCGACGCGTTGAAGATCACCTTGCGCCACTGCGGGCCGCGGGCGTCGGCAACCGCGGCCGTCGGCATTCCCGCCCGCGTGCAGGCGTCGGCGAGCCGTTCGATCTCCGCGGACGGTGCCGGCGACGGCTCGAACGGCCCCAGCGTCGTGTCCCCCTTCACGTCCCACTGCACGTGGCCGGGAGCGACGATCTTGCCGGCCGGGAACGTGGTGCCGCGGATCACCTTCTCGACATGGCGGGCGAGCACTTCCTCGTTGCCGATGCCGTTCTGAACCGTCGCGACGCAGGCGCCGGCGAGCGCACCGGCGGTCGCCGCCATCGCCGCATCGGTGTGCATCGCCTTCGTCGCGACGATCGCGAAGTCGCACTGCCCGATCGCGGCGGCGTCGGTCGTCGCGCGCGGATGCCCGAGCACGTCGCCCGCCCCGGAGAGGCGCAGGCCGTTCGCGTTGATCGCGTCGACGTGCTCGGCCGAGAGGTCGTAGGCGACCACCTCGACGTCGTCGAGCAGCGACAGGTTCGCGGCGAAGAGCGAGCCAACCGCTCCGCAGCCGACCACGCAGATCTTCATGACGTGTACGACGCCTCCTTTGCCTTGACGAGCCGGTAGAGGGCTGTGTGCAGCGGCATGGCGACGCCGGTTCGCCTCGCCTCGCGGATCAGCGAGCCGTTGATCAGCTCGACCTCGGTCGGGCGGTGCGCCTTGACGTCCTCGAGCATCGACGGGAAGTGCCGGTTGCCGCGCTGCGTCGCGAGCACGTTCATCTCCCACGGGTCCTCGACGAGCACGACGCCCGCAGCGGACGCTGTCGCCTTTCCCTCGTCGACGAGGTCGCGTACGAGCAGGCCGAGGTCGGCGTCGTGCTCGATCTGCGCGAAGTGGAAGTCGTGCGGTAGTCCGGTCAGCGCGGCGACGCCGTTCACGGTCGCGTTGAAGATCAGCTTCGACCACTGGGCCGGGCGGAGATCGTCGAAGCCTTCCGCCTTGAGGCCGGACGAGGCGATCAGCGCCGCAACTGCACGGGCGTCGTCGCCGGTGGTGCCCCGGTACGGGCCGATCCATGTCGCAGTGTCGAGCACGTACTCGACATGGGCGTCGTCGTGACGCGTCCCGCTCATGAAGGTGACCGCGGAGAGGAGCGGCCAGTCGCCGTGGGAACCGACGATCTCCTCGGCGCCGAGGCCGTTCTGGATCGTCATCAGCGTCGCGTTCGGGAACGCGCCGGCGAGCCGGGCGGCGAGCGCGTCGAGGTCGGTCCCCTTGCTCGCCAGGATCACGAGGTCGGCGGGCGGCAGGCGCGCGGGGTCGTCGGACGCCGCGACGTGGGCGACGAACTCGCTGCGTCCCGAGACGCGGAGACCGTCCCGCTCGAGCGCTCGCGCGTGCTGCGGCCGGCGGGTGAGCACGGACACCTCGGCGACCCGCGCGAGGTGCGCGGCGAGGAGGCTGCCGATCGCGCCCGCTCCGGCGACGCAGACGCGTGTCACCGCCGCCACCCCAACCGCAGCTCGCGCCCGTTCGTGAGACCGCCGGGTCGCAGGATCAGGACGAGCGCCATCAGCGCACCGACCACGATCACGCGCGTTCCCGCCGGCAGGTCGAGCGTGCCGCCGAAGATCTTCACGCCGTTCTCGGCCTCGGCGAGGAACGAGTCGAGCGCGCTGACGGCGAGCGCCCCGACCACGGCGCCCCAGAGGCTCGTCGCGCCGCCGACGACCAGCATCGCGAGCGTGATGAACGTGAGATCGAGGTAGAGCGCCTCGGTGTTGAGCGGCAGCAGGTGCACGTAGAGGCCGCCGGCGAAGCCGGCGATCGCGCCGGAGATGGCGAACGCGAACAGGCGCTGCCGGTAGATCGACACCCCGGCGGCGGCCGCCGCCGCCGGATCCTCCCGCGTCGCGCGCAGGAGGCGGCCGAAGCGGCTGCGCGCATAGAGGAACGCCGCGACGGTCGCGAGCAGGGCGCCGGCGCCGGCCTGCCAGATCCCGGTCGTCTCGGGCACCGACGAGAAGGTGTTCAGGCCCGGCCCCACCTTCTCGTAGTAGCGCAACACGTTGTGGGTGATCTCGAGCACGGCGAAGGTGGCGATGCCGGCCGCGAGCCCCGAGAGCCGCATCAGCGGGCCACCGACGATCACCGCCGCGACCCCGCCGACCGCGGCGGCCAGCACGAGCGACGGCACGTTGCCGACGGTCGTGTGGCGGAGGAAGCCGGCGAGGTTCGGCATGATCGCCGGCTTCTCGGCCGCGGGAACCGAGAGCACCCCGGCCGTCCAGACGCCGAGCGCGACGAAGCTCACGTGGCCGAACGACAGCACGCCCGAGTTGCCGATGAACACGTAGAGCGCGACGACGATCGCGACGTTGACGAGCGCCGTGATGAAGTAGACGCCCGTCGCCGCCGAGGCGACGTCGCCGAGGAGCATCGCCGCGACGATCAGCGCGCACGGGCCTGCGAGCTCGACGAGCCTCGTCACAGGCGCTCCGCCAGGCCGCCGCGGGTGAACAGCCCGTTCGGGCGGACGAGCAGCACGAGGATCACCGCGGCAAAGACGATGGACTGCAGGTACTGGCTCTGCGCGGTCGGCAGCGCGCCGCCGAGCAGGCCCGTCGCGAACCCGATCGAGAAGCCCCCGAGCGTCGCGGGAATCGGTCGGTTCAGACCGCCGAGCACGACGCCGGCGAGCACGACGATCGTGTCCTGCAGCGCGAAGTCCGGCGTGACGAGAGGGTTCTGGACGGTCAGCATCACCGCCACGACGCCCGCGAGCAGCCCCGAGACGAGCACGGCGCCGCCGATCACGCGGTTCGCACGCACCCCGAGCAGGCGGGCGGTTCCGAAGTCCATCGACGCCGCGCGCATGTGCAGGCCGACGGACGTCCGGGTCAGCAGCAGCTGCAGCAGGATCAGGCAGACGACGGTGACCGCGATCGCGACGACCGAGATCTTGCGGATGTCGACGCCCGAGATCGTCCACGGCCGGTTGAGCGGCGCGAGCGACGTGGCGATCTTGCCGAGCGGCCCGAACCAGAGCAGCGCGATGCTCTGGAGCAGAAAGGCGATCGCGAACGTCGCCACGAGCATCACCGCCGGCGACTGCGTGCGGAGCGGGCGGAAGACCAGCCGGTCGAGCAGCAGCGACAGCGCGAGGACGACCGCGAAGCAGAGGACGATCGACAGCCAGGTCGGCCAGTTCCACTGCGAGCCCATCGCGAGCGCGAATGCGCCAGCCATCACGAGCTGGCCGTAGGCGAAGTTGACGAGCCGCAGGACGCCGAACACGAGGCCGATCCCGACCGCCATCAGCGCGTAGATCCCGCCCAGCGCCAGCGCATCCGCCAGCGTCTGCCAATCGACCGTGAGGAAGAAGGCGAGCGTCATGCGAGGTAGGCCTCGATCAGGCGATCGGTGTCGGCGGCGTCGTCCGGGCCGAGCGTCAGCCGCAGCTCGCCGCCCGCGAGGACGTGAGAGCGGTCGGCGAGTGCGATCGTGCGCTGGGCCCGCTGCTCCACGAGCAGCACGGCGAGGCCGCGGTCGCGAATCGCGGCGAGCGCCTCGAAGACGATGTCGACCAGGCGCGGCGCCAGGCCGAGCGACGGTTCGTCGAGGAGGAGCACGTCGGGCTCGGCGACGAGCGCGCGCGCGATCGCGAGCTGCTGCTGCTGTCCACCCGACAGCGCGCCCGCCGAGCGTCGCCTGAACTCACGGACGACTGGAAAGAGGTCGTAGACGCGGTCGAGCGCGGCCTCCTCGCCGCCGCGCGTGCGCCTGGCCGCCATTCCCAGGGCGAGATTCTCGGCGACGGTGAGCTCCGAGAAGATGCGGCGCCCCTCGGGCACGAGGGCGATGCCGGCCCGGGCGACCTCCTCGGGCCGCTGCCCGACCAGGCTGCGACCGCCGAGCGCGACCTTGCCGCCGGTGACGGGCGCCGCGCCCATGATCGCGTGCAGCGTCGACGACTTGCCGGCGCCGTTCGGGCCGATCAGCCCGACGATCTCCCCGGACGCCACCTCGAAGGAGACGGCGCGCACCGCGTCGACCGCGCCGTAGCGCACGTCCAGATCGGTGACGACGAGCGTGGTCACTCGTCGTGCACCGCGCTTTCGCCGAGATACGCCGCCGCCACGTCGAGGTTCGCGCGAATGTCGGCAGGAGCGCCCTCGGCGAGCGTGCGCCCCTGGTCGAGGACGTGGATGCGGTCACAGACGTCCATCACGAGTGCGACGTTGTGGTCGATCAGGAGCACGCCGGCCCTGTGGTCGTCCCGCACGGCACGGACGACCGCGGCGAACGCCGGAACCTCGGCCTCGGGCAGGCCGGCGGCGGGCTCGTCCATCAGCACGAACCGCGGTTCCGACGCGAGCGCCCGGGCGACGCCGAGCCGGCGCTCGTCGCCGTGCGCGAGGGATGCCGCCGGCCGGTTCGCGTACGCGGCGAGGCCGAGCAGCTCGAGCAGGTCGTCCGCCCGAGCCGTCGCCTGGCGCGGCGACCGGCCGACGCCGAGCGCGGCCACCTCGACGTTCTCGCGGACGGAGAGGGTGCCGAAGGAGCGGCTGTGCTGGAACGTCCGGGCGAGGCCGTGTCGCCCTCGCTTGTGCGCGGGCCAGCGGGTCACGTCCTGACCCTCCAGCTCGACCGTGCCGCTCGTCGGGCGGTCGAAGCCGGAGAGCAGGTTGACGAGGGTCGACTTGCCGGCGCCGTTCGGGCCGATCAGCCCGACGACCTCGCCCCCCGTGAGCTCGAGCGTGACGTCGCGAAGTGCCTCGACCCCTTCGAACGTCCGCGACACGGAGGAGGCCCGGAGCGTTCCTCCGGGCCTCCCGTGAATCGGTTCTGCGTTCGTGGCCAAGCGTCAGATCTTGGGCACGACCTTGGCGACCACCGTGCCGACGAGCCGCGGGACGTTGTTCTGGATCTTCAGCACGCGGTACTGACGCCCGAACACGGTGTGGAGCTGCGGCGAGAAGCTGATCAGCCCCGACAGCGTCGGAACCTTCTTGAACTTCTCCATCTGGGCCGCCAGCGTCGAACCGGTCGTCGAGCCGCCCGACCGCTTGATCGCCGTGACGACGCCGTCGATCGCCGCCGAGCCGGTGATGAACCCGCCGGTGCCGGCCTTGACCTGCTTGGCGAGCTTGTTGACGGCGGCATTCGGGTCGTTGCCGAAGCATGACGCGAAGGTGACGAAGTAGTAGTTCGACACCTTCGGGCTCTTCGGCAGCCAGTAGGTGCCGTCACCCGCCCACGAGTTGAGGATCGGCGTGTTGTCACCGAGGCTGCGCAGCCCGGTGATGAACGCCGAGAGGGATCCGAACGCACCGGCGGTCGAGGTCACGATCACGTCGGCCTTCGCGCTGCCGATCCGGCTGACGGCGTTCTGCACGTTGTTGCCGCCGAAGGCCTGATCGAGGTACGTCTCCTGGTCGGAGACCTTCCCGCCGAGCTGCAGCCAGCGCGCCTTGAAGGCCGCGACCACGTTCTTGAAGTAGACGATCGCCGTGTCCGTGGCGAGCGCCGCCGTGCGCCAGCCGCGGCCCCAGGCGTACTGCGCCATGGCCGAGCCTTCGTCCTGCGCGACGTTGCCGAAGCTGAACGCGAGCTTGCCCTTCGACCCGAACCGCTTCGGCCCCATCTGGTCGGTTCCGATGCACGGCGCGACGGTCAGGAGACCGCGGTTGATCGACTCTTGCACCACCGGTGCGGCGAGGTCGACGTCGCAGGTCGTGAAGATCACGTTCGCGCCCTGCCCGATCAGCTTGAGTGCACAGGCCTTGGCGATCGGCGCCTTGTTGCCCTGCGTGTCGCACGTGATGATCTGCAGCTGGCGTCCGTTCACGCCGCCCTTCGCGTTCCACTGCGCGACCCGCAGCTTGGCCGCGGCGAGCGCCGGGCCGTCGAACGGCGCCATCGCACCCTTCGAGTCGAACGCCCAGCCGATCACGATCGGCTTGGCCGCGGTCGTGCGTGCCGCCGCCGTCGCGGAGACCGCGACGACGATCGCTGCGACCGCGACCAACATGAGCCCCAGACGGGAACTCGGTCCTCTCATCCTCTACTCCTTCACTGTCAGCCGCCGCTCATGCGGTCGGACGGGGGACTGGGGGATCGAAGGCTCGTCGTCCGACGGCTCGCGCGCCGACCAGCACGCCGCGAAGGCGTCGCGGAGGCGCACGGCGGCCTCGGTCGGATCGAGGCGCCAGAGCGAATCGTCGTACGTGGAGCCGAAGGTTCCGTCGTCGGAGAAGATCTCGATGTCGTAGAGGCCGTCGAACCCGGCCTCGTCGAGCGCGCGCAGGATCCGCGGCACGTCCGCGGCGCCGTCGCCCGGAGCCGAGCGGTCGGCCCAGCCGCGCGTCGGCCGCCGCACGTCGCACACGTGCACGCCTGCGAAGCGGTCGACGTGAGCCGCGATGTCGTCGAGCAGCGAGTCGGTGTTCCAGAGGTGCCAGACGTCGAACTGCAGCGCCAGCGCGGGCGAGTCGCCGGCGTCGCGAATCAGCTCGAGCGCCTCCGGGATGGTCGAGGCGATCGTCCACTCGCCGCCCCCGTCGCGCTGGTACGGCTCGAGGGCGATCCGGAGGTCGAGGCGCTCCGCCTCGGCGGCGAGCTCGCGCAGCCCGTCGACCACGATGCCGCGGGCCTCGCCGGCGTCCCGTCCGGCTGCCGTTCCGGTCAGGCAGACGATGCCCGAGGGCCGAAACGGAGCGAGCCGCCGGAGCGAGCCGAGGAGCGCGTCGAGGCGCTCGCGTGGGTCCTCGGGGCCGCCCAGCAGCGGCAGGGGCAGGATCGACGGCACCGCCGGCACGGCCGAGGCCCGGGCGAGGCCGGAGGCGTCCAGCGCCTCGAGCAGCTCGTCGTCCGGGCCCTCCCCGAGCTTCAGCTCCCAGACGCCGATGCCGTCGAGCCCGGCGGCCGTGTACGCGGCGAGATCGGCCGCGAACGGTGCGGCGAACGTCGAGATCTGGGAAATCGAGACCCGCGGGCCGCCTGAGGCCATTGGGTGATCCTCGCACAGGGTTTGACATCTGATCAAGCGCGTGTGAGCCTGCGGCCTAGAGACGTGCCCTCGACGCGCGAAACCGACGGCCGCCGCCTGCGGCACCGGACGATGGCCGAGTACGCGCTCGAGCAGCTGCGCGAGGCCATCATCATGGGCGAGCTCCAGCCCGACACGCCGCTCCGGCTCGACGAGCTGGCGCGGTCGCTCGGGATGAGCATCTCGCCGATTCGCGAGGCGGTCCGGCAGCTCGAGGCCCTCGGCCTCGCGAAGCACGTGCCGCATCAGGGCGCTCGGGTCGTCCCGTTCGACATCGACGACCTACGGGACCTGTTCGAGGTGAGGCTGGCGCTCGAGTCGCTCGCCGTGCGCCGCGCGGCCGTCCGGATCACCCCGGCCGAGCTCGACGCCGCCCGCGGCCAGCTGGCCGCGCTCGACGAGGCCCGCGCGGCCAAGGACGTCCTCGGCGCCATGCGTGCGCACACCGACTTCCACTTCGCGATCTACGACGCCTGCGGCGCGCCGTGGCTGCTGCAGATGATCAGGCCGGCCTGGGACCGGACCGAGCGCTTCCGGCCCGCCCTGTTCTCCGCCGCCGGCGAGCTCCAGGACCGCCACCGCGAGATCGACGAGCGGCTCGCCGACGCGGTCGCGGCCGCCGACCCCGACCGCGCGGCGGCCACGCTCTTCGAGCACCTCGACCTCGCCGGTCGCTTCTACGCGACCGAGCTCGGCGACCGCGGCATCTTCGACCGCTAGCGACTCGGGGCTAGCGCACGGTTCGCTCGCGCTCGGCGTCGGCAACCTGGGTGCCGTCGTCGCGCCCGATCGGCGCATCCGCGCTGTCCTCGACGAGCTGCTCGAACAGGGTGCGGTAGTGCTGCATCGCCTGCCGGAGCGACTCGGTCTCGTCGCCCCCGTCCCCGGCGCCGCTCGCGAGCCGGGCGCCTTCGCGGTAGTGCTCGACCACGTCCGGGTGGTCGACCGAGATGTCGGCCGCGCGCTGCTCGAAGTCGTCGACCGGGTAGCCGCGCTCGCTCATCACCGACTGGATCAGGCTGTCCGCGCTCGCCACTGCGAGCTTCGGCTCGTCGACGAACTGCGCCTGCACGTGACGCCAGCTCTCCAGGTACCGCTCACGCGAGGCGCGCGGGAGCGGACGGATGTCGAGCTGCTCGCGCCGGTCCTCGCGCGCCTCGAGCTCGGACTCGGCCTTGCGCCGGCTCCCTGCCGACTCGACCGTACGGCCGTACTCGGAGCCGAAGCGCTCTTGCAGGTGTCCGGTCCGCCGTTTGGCGACGAGCCGCCAGGCTGTGAGCACGAGGAACAGGACGACGACGATTGCGATCACGATCCAGACCACCGTCACGGTGAGCCTCCTTGGTCGGTTGTCATGCGGTTGGCCGCGCGGCGTCGTAGGTGGTGCGCGACACGCGGCGGATCCGGCCTTCGCCGGCGGCTTCCGCGAGTGCGTTTCGGAAGCGCCCGGGGCCCCAGCGGCGGGCGCCGACGCGGCGTGCGAGCTCCTCGCGCCGGAGCGGCCCCTCACGGCGGAGCTGTTCGGCGATCGCGTCGATCTCGCGGTCGAGCAGCCGCGGCGACGCCTGCCGCGAGCGGATCGACGTGCCGACCATCCCGGGGGAGTAGAACGTGTCGCCGGGGCCGGGGCGATACCGCCGCCCGCCGCTCCGCTCCTGTCGGGTGCGCCGGTCGCTGCGCTCGCGCCAGCGGCGCTCCGACTCGTCCTCGGCCTGCTCGCTGCCGTCCTCGCCCGCGAGCGAGCCGCTCTCCGCCTCCTCGGCGGTCAGCGGCTTGGCGATGTCCTCGAGCTGCGTCTGCTCGGCGCGTACGCCGAGGAAGATCTCGGCGATGCCGCCGAGCGCCATCACCCCGGCCCCGATCAGGAACGCGACCAGCACCATGTTCCGGTCCTTCGTGGCGATCAGGTGCCCGAACAGCAGCGGGCCGACGATTCCGCCGGCGCCCGTGCCGACTGCGTAGAAGAACGCGATCGCGAGCGCACGCGTCTCCATCGGGAAGATCTCGCTGACGGTCAGGTAGGCGGCGCTCGCGCCCGCCGACGCGAGGAAGAACGTCGCGAAGATCAGCGCCTCGAATGCCCACGGCGAGCCGAGCCCGTGCGAGACGAAGAGCACCGCGAGGACCGCCGCGAGCACGGCCGAGCCGAGGTACGTGCCGGCGATCATCGGCACGCGGCCGACCGTGTCGAACAGCCGGCCGAGCAGCAGCGGGCCGAGCAGGTTGCCGAGCGCGAAGACGATGATGTAAACGGGCACGAAGCTCGACGAGACGCCGTAGAACGTGCTGAAGAGGTCGCCCAGGTTGAAGGTGACGCCGTTGTAGATGAAGGCCTGTCCGACGAAGAGGGCAAGCCCGAGGACGGCGCGCTTCGGGTAGAGCTGGAACGCCGTCTTCGCGATCGTGCGGAACGGGATCGACTCGCGCTGCCGCACCTTGATCGTGTCGTCGACCTCCTCGAGCTTGTCGCCGGTGTCGTGCTCGACGCCTTGCTCGATGCTCCGGACGATCTCCTCGGCCTCGTCGTCGCGGCCGTGGATGAAGAGCCAGCGCGGGCTCTCGGGCACGTTGCGGCGAACGAGCATGATCGAGAGCGCCAGCACGGCCCCGAGCGCGAAGGTCACGCGCCAGCCGATGTCCTTGGGGAAGACCGAGCTGAGGAAGAACAGCGCTCCGGCGGAGCCGGCGGCCGCGCCCGCCCAGTACGAGCCGTTGATGATCAGGTCGACCCGGCCGCGGACGCGGGCGGGGATCAGCTCGTCGATCGCCGAGTTGATCGCCGAGTACTCGCCGCCGATCCCGGCACCCGTGAAGAAGCGGCAGAGATAGAAGTACCAGGGGGCCCAGGCGAACGCGGTGGCGGCGGTGGCGACGAAGTAGACGCCCAGCGTGATCGTGAACAGCTTCTTCCGCCCGAACCGGTCGGTGAGCTGGCCGAAGAAGAGCGCGCCGACACATGCCCCCGCCACGTAGACCGCGGCTGCGGTTCCGATCGACCCGGCGCCGAGCGAGATGCCGCTGCCCTTCTCGGTCAGCCGCGAGGCGATCGAGCCGACGATCGTCACCTCGAGCCCGTCGAGGATCCAGACGGTCCCGAGGCCCGCCAGCACGAGCCAGTGGAAGCGCGCCCACGGAAGCCGGTCGAGACGCCCGGGGATGTCGGTCTCGATGACGTCGGGCTGCGCCGACGCGGGCCTCGCGGTGGCGGTCATGGGGTCGTGCGTACCCGGGCCGTTGCCCGGTAATCATGTTCGGCATGGTGTTCTGCCGCGTCCTCGGCCACCGGTTCCGGTTCTCCGCGGCCGGGACCACGATGTCGTGGTCGTGCGTGCGCTGCGGCGCCGGCGGCGAGAAGCGCTACGCGTCCGCCGACGACGCGGCGCGCTACGCGCGCGCGTTCGATCGCGAGGACCGCGACGACCTCGGCCGGCGCGCGCCGCTCGTCGGGTTGCTCCCGCTGCGGTTCTGGCGCTTGTGGCGCGACCGGCGCGGCTAGTCCGCCCCGGCGAGCACGCACTCGAGGAGGAGCGCGTGCACGAATGCCTGCGGCAGGTTGCCCCGCAGCTGCCGCTGCGTGACGTCGAACTCCTCGGAGAGCAATGCCGGTGGGCCGGACGCGCTGCGATTGCGTTCGAACCAGCGTGCCGCGGCGACCGCGTCGCCCTGTTGTGCCAACGCGAGCGAGAGCACGAAGCCGCAGAGCAGGAACGCGCCTTCGGCCTCGCCGAGAGGGCGCTCGTCGGGGCGAAACCGATACGCGTAGCCGTCGTCGGTCAGCTCCCGCACGACCGCGTCCAGCGTGGCGAGCGTGCGCGGGTCGTCCGCGGCGACCGCCCCGCGGATCGCCGGTAGGAGCAGCGCCGCGTCGACGCGGTCGTCGCCCGGCGAGCGCTGCCAGCGGCCGGTCGGGTGCAGCGCCCGCCGGGCGGTGTCGGCGGCGATCGTGTCGGCGAGCGCGAGCCACCGCGCCGCCTCCGCGCCGGCGGGTGCCCTCGCCGCGACCGCGCGCAGCCCGGCGACGCAGATGAGCCGGCTGTGCGTCCACTCCTCCGGATCGAGCTCCCAGATGCCCGCGTCAGGCTCGCACCAGCGCTGCTCGATTGCCTGCGCCGCCGTCTCCGCGGCGCTCCAGCTGTCGGGCTCGAGCCGGTCGTGCCGCGCCGCCGTCGCGAACAGCAGCAGCGACTCGCCGAACGCGTCCAGCTGGAACTGCTTGTTCACGTGGTTGCCGACGACGACGTCCGCTCCCGGGTAGCCGACGAGCTCGAGCCGCCGCTCGTCGGGGACGCGGAGGCCCTCGGTCGTGTACGCGGGCATCAGCGCCCGGCCGTCGTCGAGCAACCGCTCGGCGACGAAGCGCACGGCCGAGTCCAGCAGCGGGTGCGGGCCGTGCTTCCCGACCGCCTGTCCCGCGAAGCACTGGTCGCGGATCCAGACGTAGCGGTAGTCGTAGTTGCGACCGCCGCGTGCACGCTCGGGCATCGACGTCGTCGCGGCGGCGACCATGCCGCCGCCGCCGCTCGTGAGCCCGTTCAGCACCGCGTATGCGTGCCGGCCGTCGCGGGCGCCGGGAACGTCGTCGAGGTCCGGGACGCGTTCGCGCCAGGCCGCCGCCGTCCCCGACCAGGCGGTGTCGGGATCGGGCGGGTCGACGCCGTCTCGGTCCATCGCGAGGACGAGCACGAAGTCGTGGTGGTCGCCCTCGGCGAGCTCGAGCTCGAGGCGGAGCGTCTTGCCGCGGTGGCCGTCGGGCTCCGGCCGGGCGCGCTCGGCCCCCGACCACGCGGCGAACGCCTGCCCGACGCGGCCTCGCCAGATGCCCGCGTCGTCGCGGTGCAGCCCGTGGATCGGCTCGTCGCCGAACGCCGCGCGCAGGTTCAGGGAGACGTGCACGCGTGCCGTGTCGCGCACCGCCAGCACGCGGCGCAGCACGACCGCCCGGTCTCGCTGCGCCGGGAGCGCGAGCGCCGCGCGGCACTCGATCAGCGCGTTCTCGACGGTGACCCAGCGGCTGCGCCAGATCAGGCTGCCGTGCTCGTAGTAGCCGCCCCAGACGAACCGGTCGGCCGGCTCGATCGTGTACCCCCCGGCGCCGCCGGCGAGGGACGAGAACAGCGCGTCGCTGTCCCAGCTGGGAAAGCACATCCAGACGAAGTCGCCGGACGGGCCGACGAGCGCACCGCGCTCGCCGTCGGCGAGCAGGGCGTACTCGCGCAGGGTGTGGGGGTCGGTGTCGACCGGGGCCATCAGCGGAGCGCACGCGCGAGCGCGGCGGCCGCCGCCCCCGCCGCGGCGCCTGCCGCGACTACTCCACGGTGCGTCGACAGCCACAGCTGGCTGCTCCGCCGTTTCGCTCGGTCGTCGAACCTGCCGTGCGTCGCCGCCTCCTCCGGCACGGGCTCGAAGAGGTTGTCCCGCCGCCCGTTCACCGGCATGCCCTGCACCTGCTGCGCGTCGAAGCCGGTGCGCGCGAGGTACCAGTCGGCAAAGCGCGGGGCGAGCGCGTTGCCGACGATCGCCTTCACCGCGCTGGCGCCGACCTCGAGCTCGCGGCGGCGATGGTGCGACGCCCAGACGATCGCGTTCGCGGCGACCTCGGGCTGGAAGATCGGCGGCACCGGTTGTGGGTGGTCCGGCAGCTTCGTCCGGCACCAGTCGAACTGCGGCGTGTTGAGCGCGGGCAACTGCACCATCGTGATCCACACCCGGCTGCCGTCGTGCAGCAGCTCGGTGCGCACGGAGTCGGTGAACCCGCGAATCGCGAACTTCGCGCCGCAGTACGCCGATTGCAGCGGGATCGCGCGGTAGGCGAGCGCCGATCCGACCTGGACGACCGTGCCCCGGTCGCGCGGGACCATTCGGGAGAGGGCGGCGAGGGTGCCGTGCACCGTCCCGAGGTACGTCACCTCCGTCGCACGCCGGAACTCGACCGGCGTCACGTCGAGGGCGCGCGCGAAGACCGTCGCCATCGCGTTGTTCACCCAGACGTCGATCGGGCCGAGGTGCTCCTCGACTGCGTCGGCGGCCGCATCGACCTGCGCCGCCTCGGCGACGTCGGTCGGGAGGACGAGCGCTCGTCCTCCGAGCCTTTCGACCTCCCGCCGCGCGTCGTCGAGCCCCTTCTCGCCTCGCGCGAGCAGCGCAACCGCCGCTCCACGCCGGGCGAACGCGTGCGCGGTCGCCCGCCCGACGCCGCCGGATGCGCCGGTGACGACGACGACCTCCGGCCGATGCTCAGAGCGCGAAGCGCTCGGCATCGGGGCGTTTCAGCGACAGCCCGTTCCCGGGTCGCGACAGGTCGGGCCGAAGCTCGCCGTCGATGGGCTCGCGCACGCCGTCGAGCAGGATTCTCTCGACCCGGACGTGGTCGTGGAAGAACTCGAGGTGCCTCAGAGGGCCGGCGGCGAGGCAGGGGTGCAGGTGGATGGCGGGCGCGCAGTGCGCGGACAGCGGCAGCGACCTCGCCTCGCACAGGGCGGCGACGCGGAGAAAGCCCGTGATCCCTTCACAGCGGGTGACGTCGGCCTGCAGGCAGTCGACCGCGCCGGCCGCCAGCATCTGCTCGAAGTAGGAGAGGGTGTAGCCGTACTCGCCCGCCGCGACGTCCATGCCTGCCGGACCGCGGTCGCGGAGCAGCCGCAGCCCGTCGAGATCGTCCGAGGTCACGGGCTCTTCGAACCAGGAGACGTTCGCCCGCACGGCTAGCTCCTCGGCGAGCGCCAGTGCCTGCTTGCGCTCGAGGGCGCCGTTGGCGTCGACGTACAGCTCGGCGTCGTCGCCGATCGCGGAGCGGGCGACGTCGACCCGATGCAGGTCGTGGTCGGGCCGGCGGCCGATCTTCATCTTCACGCGCGGGATGCCGAGCTCGACCCAGCTCGCGAGTTGGCCGGCGAGCATCGCGTCCGGATACGACGTGAACCCACCGCTCCCGTACACCGGCACCATGTCGCGCACCGCGCCGAGGAGCGTTGCCAGAGGGAGCTCGAGGAGTCGCGCCTTCAGATCCCAGAGCGAGGTGTCGATCGCCGCGATCGCAGTCGACGCGATCCCGGGGCGTCCGACGTTGCGCGACGATCGCACGAGGTCGGTCCAGACGCGCGTGACCGCGAACGGGTCGCGACCGACGGCCAGCGGAGCGAGCGTGTCGCGGGCGAACACGCCGGCAGCCCCGTCGCCGTACGTGTAGCCGAGCCCGACGTGGTCACCTGCGTGCGCCTCGACGACGACCATCGTCGTCTCGTGCCACTCGGCGGTGCCGTCCGATTCTGCGACGTCGGTCGGAACGGTGTAGACCGAGACGTCGAGCCGCTCGATCGCGACGTCAAGGACAGCGCCGCCACCGCCCGCAGCGCGCCGGTCCCGGTGAGCGGAACCGGCGCGGATGCGTGCTTCGCTCGTCAATAGCCCGGAGGCGCCTCGTCGACGGTGGTCGTGGTGCGACGCCGCGCCGGCCCACCCGGGACGCCCGCGCCCCAGCTCGACCAGAACATCAGCGAGATCACGAGGCCGGCTGCACCGACGACCATCAGGATGATCCCGATCGTGTTGATGTCGACGCCGGAGACCGTCGCGTTGACCGCCCAGGTCAGGATTGCCCCGGCGGCGAGGAGAATCAGACTGACTCCTATACCCATGTTGACTCCTTCCAAGTCGGATTGCTGCGCTTCGCTTTCGGAATTCGCAGACGCACGAGAAGTGACGAGATCCGAATTAGCTCGCAGAATGCGATGGTGAATCCGGCTCACCACCAGAGGCTGCGCCGGCGACCCCCGATTCCACCCGCCAGGGCAGAGATCACCCAGACCAGAGCGAGGACGACGGCGACGACGAACAGCCAGTGCACCGTGAACGCGACGCCGAACGCGACGATCGCGAGCAGTGCCAGCAGGGCGAGCAAGAGCATCTCCGTACCTCCTTCCAGGGTGGACAACGAGGGTTGGATCGCTCGTGTACCCGCGAAAAGGGTCGTTAAACGCCGCCGAGAGTCAGGGAAATGTGAACCTTCAGCGAGTTCGATTTTCGGCGGTCAGCCGGTGCGCTTGATGAAGCTGATCTTCCCGCTGGTCTCGATCACGGCCCAGGCGACCTCGTCGAGGCTGGCGATGCTGTGCTGACGGGCCTCTTCGCGCAGCTCGTCGAGGGTGACCCGCTCCCGCCTCATGTTCTTCTCGATCGGCTTGCCGTCCTGGACGATCACGACGGGCGAGCCGTCCAGGAAGATCCGGAGGCGCGGGAAGCGGAAGTTCGCGTACGAGACTCCGACCTGCAGCACCGCGATCGTCCCGATCGCGAGGAACGCGCCCGTCACGGAGTAGTCGTCCTGCGTCAGCCCCTGTTGCACCGCGTCGCCCACGACGACGAGCAGGATCAGGTCGAAGGGCTGGAGCGTCGACAGCTCGCGGCGCCCGACTGCGCGCATCAGCACGTAGAGGAAGGCGAAGATGACGACGCCGCGGGCGACGATGTCCATCAGGGCCACACCGTCAGCGTCCGCTTCACCGTGAGCAGCGTCGTCGTGCCGTCGAGCAGCGCGACGTCGGCCGAGCGACGGCCGACGTTCGTCGGGTTGACCTGGAACTGCATGAACAGCCGGTAGACGTGACCCTTCGCGATCGGGCCGAGGCCGAAGAGCAGGCTGCCGTCGCGGCTCGTCTCGCTCGTTGGGCTCGGCTCGATCGTGTTCATCTGCATGCCTTCGCTCCAGCCCGGTGAGAGCTCGAGCTGCGCATGCTCGAGGTCGCGGCGCGGCCGGATCGTGAGGCGCGCCTCGAAGAGCAGGCCGGAGCGGAGGTGCGCGGGCGCGTACAGCTCGAGCTCGGCGGCGGGGGAGGAGACGTGCGTTCCGCGAGGGCGCTGACCGAAGACGTTGAAGAGCGCGAGGACGAGCAGGAGGCAGATCGCCGCCATCGTCGCGCGTCGCCCCGTGACGCCGTAGCCGGGGTCTTCCAGGTCGCGGTGGCGCTTGAGGACGATGCCTTCCGGGACGGTCGCCATCTAGGCTCGTTTCGAACGTCGTAGGGCCAATCCTCCGGCGGCCGCTGCGACCGCGACGGCGATCGCGAATCCGAGGACCGTCCGGCCCGGCCTCCGGCCGGCCCGCGACAGCGGCCTGACCGCGTGCTCGGGCAAGCGGCCCGGCGGGCCGCCCGGTCCGAACTCGCGCGCCAGCTTCAAGACCTGGGCGAGATGCAGCGCCCGGCGACCGGTGTCGCCCTGTTCGATCTGGTGGCGGCACGAGAAGCCGCTCGTCAGGACGATCGTCGAGTCGCTCGCGCGACGCACCTCCGGGAGGAGGACGCGCTCGCCGCAGGCGCGCGAGACGTCGTAGTGCGCCCGTTCGTATCCCCACGCGCCGGCCATCCCGCAGCAGCCGCTGTCCGGCGCCTCGACGCGTGCGCCCATGCGCTCGAGGACGGTGTGCTCCGGTTCGACGCCGCCGGTCGCCGAGGCATGGCAATGGCCGTGCACGAGCACGTCGCGGTCGAGCCGCGGCGGAACGTAGTCCGGCTGACCCGCGAGGAACTCGCCGAGATGGAAGGTCTGGGCGGCGAGCCGCTTCGCGTCTTCGTCGTTCGGCAGCATCTTCTGGAGCTCGTCGCGGAACACGGCGACGCAGCTCGGCTCGACGCCGACGACGGGAACGCCGGCCCGGATGTCGTCACGCAGGGTGTCGAGCGTGCGCTCGAGGTACCGGCGCGCCTGGCCGAGGAACCCGTAATCGTAGAGCGGACGGCCGCAGCAGAGATGCCCCTGGGGCACGGTCACCTCGAAGCCGGCGTGCTCGAGCGCCTCGACCGCAGCCGCTCCCACCTCCGACTCGAAGTGGTTCGTGAAGGTGTCCGGCCACAGGACCACCCGGCGCGCACCGGTCGCCGGCCTGGCTCGTCGCTTCGCCCACGACTGCAGCGTGACCGCCGAGAACGGCGGAAGCGTCCGCGCCTGCGCGACACCGGCCGCGGCCTTCGCCGCCGCCGACAGCACGGGCGTCTGTGTGAGCACGTTCGCGACGCGCGGTGCGAGTGAGCCGAGCCGCGCCCAGCGGTCGATCAGCCCGAAGACGTAGGCGTGGCGCGGCCGCAGCCGCCTCGCGTAGTGGTGCGAGAGGTACTCCGCCTTCAAGGTCGGCATGTCGACGTTCACCGGGCAGTCGTTCGTGCAGCCCTTGCAGGCGAGGCAGAGATCGAGCGCCTCCAGCACGTCGGGCGAACGCCACAGCGGCAGCTCGCCGTTGACCATCTCCCAGAGCAGGCGTGCCCGTCCGCGCGTCGAGTGCTTCTCCTCCCGCGTGACCATGTAGCTGGGGCACATGACACCGCCCTTCGTGTGGCGGCAGTTGCCGATGCCGACGCAGCGGAGGGTCGCGTGCGCGAAGCTGCCGCCGTCGGACGGGAAGGCGAACGCCGTCTCGACCGCGGGTGGCCGATAGGTCGTGCCGAGCCGCAGATTCGAGGTGATCGGATACGGGTCGACCACCTTGCCGGGGTTCAGCATCCAGTCGGGGTCCCAGATCGTCTTGAACTCCCGGAACGCCTCGACGAGCTCCTCCCCGAACATCTTCGGCAGCAGCTCCGCGCGCGACTGGCCGTCGCCGTGCTCGCCGGAGAGGGAGCCTCCGAGCGAGAGCACCAGCTCCGCCGCCTCGCCGAGGAAGCGCCGGAAGGTCGCGATGCCCTCCTTGCTGGCGAGGTCGAAGTTGTAGCGCGCGTGCACGCAGCCCTGGCCGTAGTGGCCGTAGAGCGCGCTGCGATACCCGTAGCGGTCGGTCAGCTTCGTGAGCTCGCGCAGGTATTCGCCGAGCCGCTCCGGCGGGACGGCCGAGTCCTCCCAGCCCTCGTGCGTGTCCGGCAGTCCCGGCAGGAAGGCGGTCGCCCCGAGACCCGCCTCGCGTACGCCCCAGACGTGCTGCTCGCTCCGCCGGTCGTCGTAGATCTTCACGCCGCGGAGGCCGCCGCGGCGCCGCTCGAGCGCGCGCTGCAGCACGCGAGCCTTCTCGTCGGCCTCGTCCTTCGTGTCGCCGCCGAGCTCGACGAGCAGCCAGCCTCGCCCGTCGGGGAGCAGGGACAGGTCGTGCCGATGCTTGCCGAGCAGCGTCATGTCCTGGATCAGGAGCTCGTCCACCCCCTCGAGCCCGAGCGGCCGGTGCTCCAGCACCTCGGGCACGTGATCCGCAGCCGTCGCGGCGTCCTCGTAGCCGGCGACGAGCAGCGTGCGGTGCGGCGGGCTGTCGATCAGGTGCACCGTCGCCTCGAGCACGGTGACGCACGTGCCTTCCGTGCCCGCGAGCGCGCGCGCGATGTTGAAGCCGCGCTCGGGGAGGAGATCGTCGAGGTTGTAGCCGGAGACGCGGCGGGGAATGTCCGGGTACCGCTCGCGGACGAGGTCGCCGTACCGCTCGACGAGCTCCGACAGGGCGTCGCGCCGCTCGCCGTCGACGCCGGCTCCGTCGGGCCCGACGTGCAACCGCTCGCCGCGGTACGTGAGCACGTCGAGCTCCGCGACGTTGTCCGACGTGCGCGGGCCGGGACCGTAGAACTGCGCCATCACGGAGCGGACGCCGCAGGAGTTGTTGCCGATCATCCCGCCGAGCGTGCAATGGTCGTGCGTCGAGGGGTCGGGCCCGAACGTGAGCCCGTGCTGCTCGGTCGCCTCGCGGAGGCGGTCGAGCACGACCCCGGGCTGCACGCGTGCGAGCTTGCGCCCGGGATCGATGTCGACGATCTCGTTCAGGTACTTCGAGAAGTCGACGACGACCGCGACGTTGCAGCACTGGCCGGCGAGGCTCGTGCCGCCGCCGCGCGAGAGCAGCGGCGCGCTGTGCTCGCGGCAGGCCGCGACGGTTGCGACGACGTCGTCGATCGTGCGGGGCAGCACCACGCCGATCGGCACCTGACGATAGTTCGAGCCGCCGCCCGAGTACATCACGCGGTCGCCCGCTCCGAAGCGCACCTCGCCCTCGACGGTCCGCTCGAGCGCGCGCCGGAGCGCGCGTGCGTCGACATCGTGCCGAGGTGCCTGCCGCGGCGCGGCTGTGCGTGTCACCGACCCGGCAGCAACGCGTCGAACATCTGCTTGACCGACTGGCGCACGATCTCGGTGCGCCTCGGATCGCTCACGGTCGCCTGCGCGAAGTGCTTCGCCTGCTCGAAGGTGATGTGCGGCGGAAGCGGCGGCACGTCGGGGTCGACGACCGCCTCGAGCACGACCGGCCGGTCGGCCCCGAGCGCGGCGTCCCAGGCCGGCCCGATCTGCTCGGGATCGTCGACGCGGATGCCCTGGAGCCCCACGAGCTCTGCGAACCGCGCGTACGGGAAGTCGGGGATCTGCTGCGTCGCCGGGTACATCGGATCGCCCTGGAGCGCCCGCTGTTCCCAGGTCACCTGGTTGAGGTCCCGGTTGTTCAGCACCAGGACGATCAACCGCGAGTCGACCCAGCGCCGCCAGTACTTGCCGACCGTGATCAGCTCGTTCAACCCGTTCATCTGCATGGCGCCGTCGCCGACGAGCGCGATCACGGGCCGCTCCGGGTGCACGAACTTCGCGGCCACCGCGTACGGCACTCCCGGGCCCATCGTGGCGAGCGTGCCCGAGAGCGACGCCATCATGTCGCGCCGGAGCTTGAGGTCGCGTGCGAACCAGTTCGCCGACGAGCCGGAGTCGGCCGTGAGGATGCAGCGATCGGGCAGCCGCGACGAGAGCTCCCAGAAGACCCGCTGCGGGTTGATCGGGTCGGCGTCCTCGTGGGCGCGGCGTTCCATCAGCTGCCACCAGTCCTGGACGCTGTCCGCGATCTGCTCCTGCCAGCCGCGGTCGGTCTTCTCCTCGAGCAGCGGCAGGAGCGCGCGCAGCGTCTCCCGCGCGTCGCCGACGAGCTGCACGTCCATCGGATACCGCAGGCCGATCATGCGTGCGTCGATGTCGATCTGCACGCCGCGCGCGGCCCCCTCCTCGGGCAGGAACTCGGAGTACGGGAAGCTCGACCCGACCATCAGCAGCGTGTCGCAGCCGGTCATCAGCTCGTAGCTCGGCCGCGTCCCGAGCAGGCCGATCGACCCGGTGACGAACGGCAGGTCGTCCGGGAGCACGGCGCGGCCGAGCAGCGCCTTGGCGACTCCGGCGCCGAGCCGCTCGGCCGTCGCGATCACCTCGTCCGCGGCGCCGAGCGCCCCCTGCCCGACGAGCATCGCCACCCGCTCGCCGGCGTTCAGGACCTCCGCGGCGCGCTGCAGGTCGCGCTCGTGCGGCACCACCCGCGGCGCCTCGTAGCCGATCGAGGAGTGCACCGTCCCATGGGCGTGCGGCGGCGCCTCGACGGCTTCGCTGCCGGCCAGGTCGTTCGGGACGATCACGCACGTGACCGTCCGCTGCGAGAGCGCGATGCGCATCGCCCGGTCGATCAGATGACGGATCTGCGCCGGATGCGTCGCCATCTCGACGTACTCGTGCGCGACGTCCTTGAAGAGGCTGACGAGGTCGACCTCCTGCTGGTAGCTGCCGCCGAGAGCCGTCTGGGCCTGCTGCCCGACGATCGCGACGACGGGCTGGTGGTCGAGCTTCGCGTCGTAGAGGCCGTTCAGCAGGTGGATCGCGCCCGGGCCGGACGTGACCAGGCAGACGCCGACCTCGCCGCCGCTGAACTTGGCGTGGCCGCAGGCCATGAACGCGGCCATCTCCTCGTGGCGCACCTGGATCAGCTCCGGCTTGCCGTCGGCTCGATCGAGCGCGCCGAGCAGCGCGTTGATGCCGTCGCCCGGGTAGCCGTAGACGCGTTCGACGTCCCAGGCCCGCAGGCGCTCGAGGATGTAGTCGGCGACCAGCTTGCTCACTGTGACCTCCCGGGCTCTCTCAGCGGAGGGCGGTCGCGCCCAGGATCTCCCGCTCGTACAGCTGCAGGAACCGCTCCTGGTCGGGACCGACCTGATGGACGTAGACGTGGTCGAAGCCCGCCTGCTCGAACTCGGCGAGCGCCTCGCGGTGGCGATCCGGGTCGGGACCGCAGACGACCGCCTCGGCGACCTGGTCGGGCGTGACGGTCGACGTCGCCTGCCGGAAGTGCCGAGGCAGCGCGAGCTCCTGACCGAGGTCCCCCCCGAGCGCGGCGTTCGGCCACCACTCGTGCGCCAGCCGGACCGCTTCCTCCTCGCTGTCCGCGACGCACACGGTCAGCTGGCCGTAGCGCGGCTTGCCCGCGCCGCCGGCCTGCTCGAACTGCTCGACGAGCTCGCGGTCCGGCGCCGTCGAGATCAGCGCATCGCCGATCCGCGCCGCGAGGCGGGCGCTGTTCTCCCCGGAGGCGGCGACGGCGACGGGAGGCGGCTCGCCGGGCACGCTGTAGAGGCGCGCACGGTCGACGGTGTAGTGGCGTCCGCGATGCGAGACGAGACCGCCGCCCCAGAGCTCGCGCATCACGGCAACCGCCTCCTCGAGCATCTCCGCGCGCTCCTCGTAGCTCGGCCAGCGGTCGCCCAGGACGTGCTCGTTCAGGTTCTCACCGGTGCCGACGCCGAGGAAGAAGCGCCCCTCGTAGAGCAGCGCCGTCGTCGCCGCGGCCTGGGCGACCACCGCCGGATGGATGCGCACGAGCGGGCACGTGACGCCGGTGCCGACACGCAGCCGCTCCGTCGCCTCGGCGATCGCGCCGAGCACCGACCAGACGAACGGGCTCTCGCCCTGGCGGTCGGTCCACGGATGGAAGTGGTCGGAGATCAACGCGAACGAGAACCCCGCGCGCTCGGCAGCGACTGCGTGGCGGACGAGATCGCGCGCCGGGTGCTCCTCCGAGGACAACGAGTAGCCGACTTCGATCATGCGTCGCCTCCCACGGCCGAGCGCTACCCGCTGCTTCGCCGGTTACACCTCCTTCCTGTTTCACACGTCCGCGCGTGCGGGATAGTTACGGGCGTGGCCGGACTGTCCCCGCGCTCGTGGCCGCTCGTCCGCCAGCTCACGGACGCCGACCCGACGGCGCGCGGGAAGGCGGCGCAGTCGAGACGCAGCGCAGCGCTCGAGCCGCGAATCGACCGGGCCGATTCGGTCGCCCGCTCGATCTGCCCCTACTGCGCCGTCGGCTGCGGGCAGCTCGTGTACGTCCGAGGACGGCGAGGTCATGCAGATCGAGGGCGACCCCGCGAGCCCGATCTCACGCGGCCGGCTGTGCCCGAAGGGGTCGGCGTCCCTCGGATACGCACACGAGCCCGCTGCGCGAGACGAAGGTCAAGTACCGGCGGCCGTACGGCACGGAGTGGGAGGAGCTCCCGCTCGACGCAGGCGATGGACATGATCGCCGACCGCGTGATCGCGACACGCGACGCGACACCTGGCAGGCGACGGACGCGAACGGCGACCGGACCCGCCGCACGCTCGGCATCGCCAACCTCGGCGGCGCGACGCTCGACAACGAGGAGAACTACCTGATCAAGAAGCTGATGACGGCGCTCGGGGTCGTGCAGGTCGAGAACCAGGCCCGCATATGACACAGCTCCACGGTCCCCGGTCTGGGGACCTCGTTCGGACGAGGCGGGGCCACGACGTTCCAGCAGGATCTCGCCGAACTCGGACTGCATCCTGATCATGGGCTCGAACATGGCCGAGAACCACCCGGTCGGCTTCCAGTGGGTGATGGAGGCGCGCGAGCGCGGTGCGCGAGGTGATCCACGTCGACCCGCGGTTCACGCGCACGAGCGCGATGGCGACGCAATGGGTCGGCATCCGCGCCGGGCTCCGACATCGCGTTCCTCGGCGGCATCGTCAACTACATCCTCGAGCACGACCGCTGGTTCCAGGAGTACGTCGTCAACTACACGAACGCGCCCGTGATCGTCGAGCGAGGAGTTCCGCGACACCGAGGACCTCGACGGCCTCTTCTCCGGCTGGGAGCGCCGAGGAGGGCGAGTACGACCCGGCGAGCTGGCAGTACGAGGGGATCGACCTGCACGCCGCCGCAGGTGGCCGCGAGCGCGGGTTCACTGCGCAGCAGGGCCACGCGGCCGGCCACGGCGCGGCGGGTGCCGCGCTCTCGGGCGGCGAGCCGCCGGACGAGGACCCGACGCTGCAGCATCCGCGCTGCGTCTTCCAGATCGCTGAAGCGGCACTTCGCCCGCTACACGCCGGAGTTCGTCGCCGACGCCTGTGGCTGCACCGTCGCAGGAGTTCGTGTCGGTCGCCGAGGCGCTGTGCGAGAACTCGGGGCGCGAGCGCACCAGCGCGGTCTGCTACGCGGTCGGCTGGACGCAGCACACCGTCGGCGTCCAGTACATCCGCACGGCGGCGATCATCCAGCTCCTGCTCGGCAACATCGGCCGGCCGGGCGGCGGCATCCTCGCGCTGCGCGGGCACGCGTCGATCCAGGGCTCGACCGACATCCCGACGCTCTACGACATCCTTCCCGGCTACCTGACGATGCCGCACGTCGGCGCGTACGACGGACCTCGCGCACTACGTCGAGGCGAACACCTCGCGGGCGGGCTGGTGGAACCACTTCGGAAGCTACGCCGTCAGCCTCCTGAAGGCCTACTGGGGCGAGCACGCAACGACGGAGAACGACTTCTGCTTCGACTACCTGCCGCGCATCGACCAGGACAACTCGATCTACAAGTGCGTCGTTCGACATGTTCGACGGCTCGGTCAAGGGATTCATCCTCGCGGGCGAGAACCCGGCCGTCGGCTCGGCGCACGCGAAGCTGCATCGGCTGGCGATGGCGAAGCTCGACTGGCTCGTCGTTCGCGACCTCGTCGAGATCGAGTCCGCGTCGTTCTGGCTCGACGGCCCCGAGATCGAGACGGGCGAGCTCGTGACCGGAGCAGATCCCGACCGAGGTGTTCTTCCTGCCTGCGGCGTCGCACGTCGAGAAGGACGGCTCGTTCACGAACACGCAGCGGCTCCTGCAGTGGCACTTCAAGGCGGTCGAGCCGACGGAGCGACTGCCGCTCGGAGCTCTGGTTCTACTACCACCTCGGCCGCCGGATCCGCGAGAAGCTCGCGGAGTCGAGGAAGCAGCGCGACCGGCCGATCCAGCGGCTGACCTGGGACTACCCGCGTGTCGGGCGAGCACGAGGAGCCGAGCGCGGAGGCCGTGCTCGCAGGAGATCAACGGCTGGAACGCGACGCGCGAGCCGCTCTCGAGCTACAAGGAGCTGAAGGACGACGGCTCGACGGCGTGCGGCTGCTGGATCTACTGCGGCGTGCTGCGCAGGCGGCGTCAACCAGGCGGCCCGTCGCAAGCCGCACTGGGAGCAGGAGCACCACACGGCGCCCGGACTGGGCGTGGGCGTGGCCGGCGAACCGGCGCCTGCTCTACAACCGCGCGTCCGCCGACCCCGACGGCAAGCCGTGGTCCGAGCGCAAGCGCTACGTCTGGTGGGACGAGGACGCAGGCCAAGTGGACCGGCATCGACGTGCCCGACTTCGACGAGGAGAAGCGGCCGGACTACGTGCCGCCCGAGGACGCGAAAGGCCCGGCAGCGATCGCCGGCGACCACCCGTTCATCATGCAGGCGGACGGCCGCGGCTGGCTGTACGCGCCGCATGGGCTCGTCGACGGGCCGCTCCCGACGCACTACGAGCCGCACGAGTCGCCCGTGCGCGAACCCGTCTCTACCGCCAGCGCGCGAACCCCGCCCGGCAGCGGTTCGAGCGCCCCGAGAACCCGACCAACCCGCCCGAGTCGGACGCGTATCCGTTCGTCGTCACCACCTACCGGCTGACCGAGCACCACACGGCCGGGCGGCATGAGCCGCATCGGTGCCGTACCTGGCGGAGCTGCAGCCGGAGATGTTCGTCGAGGTGCATCCCGAGCTCGCGCGAGCTGCGCGGGCTCGAGCACGGCGGCTGGGCGACGATCGTGACGTCGCGGACCGCGATCGAGGCGCGCGTGCTCGTGACCGAACGCGTGAAGTCGCTGACCGTGCAGGGGACAGCGCGTCCACCAGGTCGGCCTGCCGTACCACTGGGGCTCGAAGGGCCTGGTCACGGGCGACGCCGCGAACGACCTGAGCGCACGTCGTGCTCGACCCGAACGTCCACATCCAGGAGGTCAAGGCGTTCACGTGCGACATCCGGCCCGGACGCCGTCCGCGCGGCCGCGCCCTGCCGGCGTTCGTCCAGCGGCACCGCCGGTCGGCGGAGGAGCAGACGTGAGCAGCACCGCGACCGAGCGCGTCGGCTTCTTCACCGACACCTCCGTCTGCATCGGCTGCAAGGCCTGCGAGGTCGCGTGCAAGGAGTGGAACCTCGTGCCGGAGGACGGGCTCGTCTGGACCGGCGAGTCCTACGACAACACGAGCGAGCTCGGCGCGAACACGTGGCGCCACGTCGCGTTCGTCGAGCAGCAGGTGCCGATGCGAGTCGACGGCGACCAGGCGCAGGTCGCGGGCGACTCGCTGCGCTGGCTGATGAGCTCCGACGTCTGCAAGCACTGCACGCACGCGGCGTGCCTCGACGTCTGCCCGACCGGCGCGCTCTTCCGCACGGAGTTCGGCACCGTCGTCGTCCAGGAAGACGTCTGCAACGGGTGCGGCTACTGCGTCCCTGCCTGCCCGTTCGGCGTGATCGACCGGCGCGAGCTTCCGGCCGCCGACCGTCCCGAGCCGTTCGCGGGCCGGGCCGACGGGCGCGTCTGGAAGTGCACGCTCTGCTACGACCGGCTGAAGGGCGGCCACGAGCCCGCGTGCGCGAAGGCGTGCCCGACGGAGTCGATCCAGTTCGGCCCGCTCGACGAGCTGCGGGAGCGCGCGACCGCGCGGCTCGAGAAGCTCCAGGGGGAAGGCTGGAACGGCGCGCGCCTCTACGGCGAGGACCCGCACGACGGCGTCGGCGGCTTCGGCGCCTTCTTCCTGCTCCTCGACGAGCCCGAGGTCTACGGCCTTCCGCCCGACCCGGTCGCGACGACGCGCGACCTGCCCGCGATGTGGCGGACGGCCGCCTTCGCAGCCGGCGCCCTGATCGCGGGCGTGGCGGCCGCGTTCCTCGGAGGTCGAGCGATGAGCGACTCCTACTACGGCCGCCCGATCCTCAAGGAGCCGGTCTGGAAGCCGCGAGATCCCGTGGTACTTCTTCACCGGCGGCCTCGCCGGAGCCTCGTCGGTGCTGAGCACCGTCGCGCGGCTCACCGGCAACCAGCGGCTTGCCCGAACGCAGCCTCTACGTCGGCGCCGCCGCCGAGATCGCGAGCCCGGCGCTGCTGATCGGCGACCTCGGGCGGCCCGAGCGCTTCCTCAACATGCTGCGCGTGTTCAAGGTGACCTCGCCGATGATCGTCGGCAGCTGGATCCTCGCCGGGAGCGGCGGAGCGACCACCACGGCCGCCGCGTGCGAGCTGCTCGGGGTCGCGCCCCGTCTCAAGCTCGCGGCCGAGTTTGGCTCGACGGTTGCCGGAGCACCGCTCGCGGTCTACACCGCGACGTTGATCTCGAACACTGCGGTGCCGGTGTGGCACGAGGCCCGGCACGACCTGCCCTTCGTGTTCGCGTCGGACTCGGCCGCGAGCGCGGGCGCGGCCGCGACCGTGTTGCTCCGTCCCGCCGAGGCGGCCCCGGCCCGCCGGCTCGCGATCGCCGGGGCGCTCGTGAGCGAGGCAGTGGCGGCGGGGATGCGCCGGCGGCTCGGTCTCGTCGGCGAGGTCTACGGGAAGGGCAAGCCGCGTCGCTTCGACCGGGTCGCCAGGCTCGCCTCTCCGCTGGGAGCGGCGCTGCTCGCGTCCGCGGGCCGCCGGAGTCGCGCGGCGGCGATCGGCGGTAGCGCCCTGGTGCTCGCGGGCGGCATCGCCCGGCGCTTCGCCGTCTTCCACGCGGGCTTCGAGTCGGCGCGGGACCCGCGCTACACCGTCGAGCCTCAGCGGGCGCGGCTGGCCGCGACGCGGACGCGCTCGAACCGCGAATAGACGTTCAGCCCGCCCCGGCGCGCGAAGCCGCAGAGCGTGATCCCCTGCGCTGCTGCGAGCTCGACGGCGAGGCTCGACGGGGCGCCGACGCCGACCAGCACCGGGCACCCGGCGAGCGCCGCCTTCTGCACCAGCTCGAACGAGAGCCGCCCGCTGACGCACAACACCTGGTCGCGCAGCGGCACGAGCCCGCTGCGGAGCGCCCAGCCGACGACCTTGTCGAGCGCGTTGTGGCGCCCGACGTCCTCGCGTACGCAGAGCAGCGAGCCGTCCGCGGCGAACAGTCCGGCGGCGTGGACGCCCCCGGTGCGGGCGAACGCCGGCTGGGCGCTCCGCAGGCGGTCGGGGAGCGACGCGAGCAGCTCGCCGTCGACCTCGAGCCGCGAGTCGACCGGCGGCGCCGAGACCGCGACCGCGTCGAGCGCGCCCTTGCCGCAGACGCCGCACGACGACGAGGTGTAGAAGTGACGCCGGAGCCGCTCCGGGTCGAAGGAGCCGACGCGCAGGTCGACTGCGTTGGCCGCGAAGTCGGGTGTGAGCGACGCCTCGACGGGGCGGAGGCCCTCGCCGAGCGCGAACCCGAGCGCGAGCTCCTCGTCGTGGCCGGGCGTTCGCATCGTCACCGCGACCGGCTCGCCGGCGATCCGGATCTCGAGCGGTTCCTCGACCGCGACGACGTCCGGCTCGTCCCGGCCGTCGAGGCGGACGACGTCCGCGCGCGCGATCGCGCGCGTCAACGTCACCGATCCGCTTGCGAGGTCGGCGGGGCTGTTCACGTTCGCGAGCACCGCGGCCGGAAGCTCCACCCGGACGACGTCGAGCTCGGCCGCTGCGTCGCGGAGGCGAAGCTGTCGCGCGGCAAGCCTCGGCTCGAGCACGCGCAGCGCGCTCCGCCGGTAGCAGCCCGGCAGCGGGCCCGTCTGCGGCCACGCCGCCTCGTGCCCGTTGCACGCAGCTGCCAGGTCGGCGAGCGCAGCGCGGGTCAGCGCCGGGCAGTCGACGGGAACGACCAGGCAGAGGTCGGTCGGCGCGACCCGCAGGCCCGCGACGAGCCCGGCGAGCGGCGCCCGCACGTCCACGCCGTCGTCGACAAGCTCGAACGGCAGCTCGAGCGCGTCGGCCGCCTTGCCGACGGCGATCCGGTGGGCGCAGTCGCCGAGGAGCCGCCACGCGCGCTCGGCCATCGTCTCGCCGTCGACCGTGACGAGCGCCTTCGGCGAGCCGAAGCGCCTGCTGGCCCCGCCGACGAGGAGGATCCCCGTGACCTCCATGGCGGAACTATGCAGCCGCGTCGACCGGTGAGGCGGCGCGCACCGCCGCGGCTCCCGTCGGCCGGTGTCGATCAGGTGCTCACGTTTCCGGCTCCCGACGCCGATGCACAACGTGTGTGGGTATCGCCAAGTCGGGTTTAGGCGCGCGGAGAGCGCACCATAAGAACGGAACAGGATGTTCTCGAATCAGATCCTCGCCTTCTTCTTCGTCGCCGCCGGCGCGATCTACCTGATGATGGCCGCCGGAGTCCAGAAGCGAGCCCTCGAGTGGAAGCGCACGACCCGTGCGTGTCCGTCGTGCGGCGCTCGCTCGCGCGACTGCCGCTGCCGCCGGCACCCCTAGGAGCGCGGGCTCTCGGAGCGGTGCAGCCTGGCTGTCGGGCCGCATTTGCGGACTGCTGAAACACGTGACAGGTTTCAGGAATTAGTGTGCCGGGAACGAGCCTTGCCATGCAAGAGCCTCTGGTTCCCACCCCCGTCGAGCAGCCCCTTCGGCCGCGGCTCGTCTTCTTCCATTCGTCGCTCTCCGGCCCGTGCCGGCGCACCGAGGGCCACCTGGCACAGGTGCTCCAGCGGCGCCACAACCACGACACCTTCGACATCACCCGGGTGTCGGTCGACGACCACCCCGAACTCGCCGAGCGGTTCCGGGTCGAGTCGGTGCCGACGATCGTGGTCGTCGAGGACCGGAAGGTCAAGCTGCGCATCGAAGCGCCCTCCGGCCCGCGTCAGCTCGAGCTGCTGATGCGGCCGTGGCTTCGCTGACCGGCCGCTCGACGCCGCGAGCTCCGAGTGGCGCGAGGGTCGGCTGCTCCGGCTGGAACTACGACCACTGGCGCAACGGCGTGTTCTATCCGCCCGGCCTGCCGCAGCGGCGCTGGCTCGAGCACTACGGGCAGCGCTTCGACACCGTGGAGGTCAACTCGACCTTCTACCGGCTGCCGCGCCGCTCGGCCGTCGAGCAGTGGGCTGCCGCGACGCCCGACGACTTCGTCTTCGCGGTCAAGGTCAGCCGCTACGTCACGCACAGCAAGCGCCTCCGGGAGGTCGAACGGTCGCTGCCCCGCTTGATCGAGCCGATCGAGCCGCTGGTCGCGACGGGGAAGCTCGGCCCGCTGCTCTGGCAGCTTCCGCCCAACTTCGCGCGCGACGACGCGCGCCTCGAGCAGGCGCTCGGCGCGTTTCCTCGCGAGTTCCGCCACGCGATCGAGTTTCGCCATCCGAGCTGGTTCGACGAAGGCGTGTGCGCCATGCTCCGGGCGCACGACGTGGCCCTCGTCGTCGCCGACCGTCCCGAGCTCCACGACGTTCCGGTCGAGCCGACCACCGACCTGGTGTACATCCGGTTCCATCACGGCTCGCGCGGCCGCCGCGGCAATTACTCGCGCGCCGAGCTCGAGGGGTGGGCGAAGCGCATCGCGGGGTGGACGACGGCGCGCCGCGCGTACGTGTACTTCAACAACGACTGGGAGGGCTTTGCGCCCGCGAACGCCGCTGCGCTGACGGAGCTGCTCGGGCGGAGCTAGCCGCTCGCGGCCAGTCCGGCCATGACCTGCAGGTCGGCGGTGAGCGCCGCGAGCGCCTCGTCGCGGTCCTCATCGCGCAGACGCAGGATCGCGGAGGGGTGGATGGTCGCGACGACGACCGCCGCGAAGTCGGTGTCCTCGGCGGCGTTCGGCCGCTGGTGGATGCGCCGCTTCCCGCGTGCCTGCCACTTGAAGTGCCGGGCTGCTCGCCGACCAGCACGATCCGCGCGGTTGTGCGGCCCTTGGCCGAAGACCGTCTGCGTCGCGTTTCGCCAGAGGTCGCACGCCCGGCACGACGCCGCTTCCTCGCGCAACGTCCCCAGGGCGTCCACCTCTGCGTCCTCTCCGGGGAGCGTCCGGCGAAACGAGCTCGACCGGGTTGCGCGCCGCCGACTTCCGGGAATGGGGCCGACGTGCCGCGCCTCCGCCACGTCGACTGTGCGGAGCCGGGGTTCCGGCGCCGTCGCGCCGGGCGTGGGTTCGTCTATCTCGACGAGCGCGGCGCGCCGCTCCGCGATCCCGCGGTGATCGAACGGATCCGCGCGCTCGCGATCCCCCCGGCCTGGACCGACGTCTGGATCTGCCGGCACTCCAACGGCCACCTCCAGGCCGTCGGGACCGACGCCGCCGGCCGCCGCCAGTACCTCTACCACCCGGTGTGGCGCGAACGGCGGGACCGGAAGAAGTTCGACGACATGCTCGAGTTCGCGCGCGCACTGCCGGGGTTGCGCGAGCGGTCGGAGCGGCTGCTCCGCAAGCGCGGCCTCCCCAGGGAGCGTGTGCTCGGGTTCGCGGTGGCGCTGCTCGATCGCGGACTGTTCCGCGTCGGCAGCGAGCAGTATGCGGACGACAACGGCACCTACGGGCTGACCACGCTCGAGCGTCGCCACGTCACCGTGCAGGGGAGCGACGGGGTCGTCTTCGACTATCCGGGCAAGACCGGCGCGAGGCGCGTGCACACGGTCGCCGGCCGGCGCTTGCGATCGGTCGCGGCGGAGCTGAAGGAGCGCCCGGGGCGGCACCGCGCGTTCCTCGCCTACGCGAACGGCTCCGGCTGGAGCGAGGTGGACGCCGCCGACGTCAATGCCTTCATCAAGGAGGCGGCAGGCGGCGACTTCACGGCGAAGGACTTTCGAACCTGGCACGGCACCGTCGAGGCTGCCGCGTCGCTCGTCCGCTCGGCGGAGGCACCGACCGTCGCCGGCCGCAAGCGTGCCGTCAACCAGGCGGCAGCGGACGTCGCGGAGCTGCTCGGCAACACGCCCGCCGTCAGCAAGGCGTCCTACATCGACCCGCGCGTGTTCGACCTCTATCACGCGGGAACGACGATCTCGCCGCGCGCCGCGGCCTCTGCGAACGGCGACCCGAAGGGTCGCGCGGTGCGAGAGCGTGCGGTGCTCCGCCTGCTCGGCAGAGGCTGACCGGCGTTTCCGGGCTGCGTGCTGCCCTTCGTCCGTGCGGGTACGGCACGTGCGGCGCTCGACGCCGATCTCGTCGACCACCTGCAGCGGCTCGAGAGCGAGCCGGGCGTCCGCACGCGCCTCTAGTCGGCGGTCTCGTTCGGATCCTCGTCGCCCGCGAGCTTGAGGGAGGTGTTGCGCACCGTTTCGAGGTGCCGCTGCTGGATCGGCAGCGCCCAGGCGGTGAGGTCGGTCACGTCCGAGCGGCCCGCCCGCTCGGCCAGCGTGGCGAGGATCTCCCAGTGGCCGACCTCGCCCGCCTCCGCCATGGTCAGGAACTCGAAGCCGTCGAGCGGATCCGAAGCGCCGTCGAGGTAGGTCTTCATCATCTCCCGGGCCTTGCGGCGGGTCTCCGTGGCCTCCTCGAGGATCGCCGTCTTCTTGCCCTCGATCGCACCTGCGAGCCGGGTGCCGCGCTCGGCGGTCTCCTCGGCTTCCGCCGCCATCCGCTCGAGCGTGTCGAGCAGATCCTCCTGGCTGTCCTCGCGCGCGAGCCGGGAGACCTTGGTGCCTGCCTCCTTGGCCGCCTCGGCGAGGCCGATCACCTCTCCGAGCTTCGATTCGAGATTCGTCAACTCCGCCATGTGTCTGCCTCCTTCGGCTGATCGTGTGAAACGGCGCTCCGCTCGTCGTCGCTCACGAGCTCTTGCGTGCGGTCGCCTTGCCGCCTTTGCGTCCGGCTGCCTTCTTCTGCGCGGTCGTTCCGCCCTGCGACGAGCTCGAGCGGGAGGAGCCCGAATGCGACTGCTTCCCGCCCCGGCTCGACGCGCCGGGTGAGTTCGCGATCCGCGCCGCGCGCTCCTTGGACATCCCTTTGTCCTTCAGCGCCTCGTACTGCTTCTCGTTCTTGACGTTCGCCCGCTTGCCCGGCATTCCGTCGCTCCTTTCCCTCTGGTGCCGCGAACGGTTTCCTCGCTCCTGCCGGTTAAACGGCGCTCCCCGGCAAGCGGCACGCCGCGTTTCGCGGAGGGCGCGGCGGTGAGCGTGTGGCGGCGTAGCGACGCGGCGGACGGGCGGTCGGACCGCGCTAGGCGCCCGCGTCGGGGTCGTCCGGCCCGCCCGGGCCGAGCAGCTCCGGATGCTCCGTCCGGCGCACGGCCGAACCCGGCGTACTGCCGCCGGCCAACGTCAGCACGAACCACGCTCCGACCCCGAGCGCGAGGAGGAACGGGAGCACCGCCAGCCAGCCGGCACCGAGAACGGCTGCCAGCCCGGCCGCGACGAGCAGGAGCACTGCCACGAGAAGAACCGTCATGCCGGGCCTCTACCCGAGGCCTGGTCGCTTACACCTCCCGCCTGGTTTTCGCGGAAGTCGGACGGGTACGAGTGGAGGCGAGCAGATGTGGGCCTGCGTGCACCGCCGAGCTGGGGGCGCCGTCGTCGCGTGCGCGCTCGTCGTCCTCGCGGCAGGGTGCGGCGGGAACCAGAACGCGGTTGCGCCGGCCTCGCACCAGGAGCACGCGATCGCGAACCTGTTCTGGGTCATGCTCGGCGGGTCGGTCGCCGGCTTCCTCGTCGTCGTCGTCCTGCTCTGGCTCGGCTTCGCGCGGCGCAGGAGCCCTGACCTGCCGCGCGGCGTCGGCGAGCGAGGTGCGATGCGCCTGCTCGTGGGGATGGGCGTCGCGCTCCCGATCGTGTTGCTCTGCGTGCTGTTCGTCTGGTCCGACCTGGTGGTGATGTCGTCGACGGCGGCGCCGCGGCGCTCGTCGACCGCGATGACGATCGAGGTGATCGGCCACGAATGGTGGTGGGAGGTGCGCTATCCGGGAACGCCGGTCGTGACCGCCAACGAGATCCACATCCCGGTCGACACGCGCGTCGACGTGAGCTCGAAGACCGCGGACGTCATCCACAGCTTCTGGGTCCCCGAGCTGAACCGCAAGATCGACATGATCCCGGGCTACACGGGCCACATCGTCCTCGACGCCGACCGTGCCGGCGTGTTTCGCGGCCAATGCTCCGAATATTGCGGCCTCCAGCACGCCCACATGGCGGTCGAGGTCGTCGCGCAGACCCGGCGGGCGTTTCGCAGCTGGCTCGCGTCCCAGTCGCGGCCGGCGTCCTCCGCCAGCAGCGGCGGTCCGGCGTTCCTGGCCGCGGGCTGCGGCGACTGCCACACGATCCGAGGGACGGCGGCCCGCGGACGCGTGGGTCCCGACCTGACGCACCTCGCCTCGAGGTCGACGCTGGCGGCGTCGACGATCGCGAACACGCCCGCGAACCTGGCCGACTGGATCCGCCGGCCCCAGCGCGTGAAGCCGGGCAGCAGGATGCCCGACCTGGAGCTGCCGGACGGCGAGTGGTCGGCGATCGTCTCCTACCTGCGGTCGCTGCGCTGATGGCGGTCACCACTGCCGACCGTCACGTCGCGCGTCTCGAGGCGGTGTGGCACGCCCGGCCCGGCGTCCTCGGCTGGCTGACGACCGTCGACCACAAGCGGATCGGCCTCCTCTACTTCTGGACGACGCTCGTCTTCTTCGCGGCCGGCGGGACCGAGGCGCTGCTGATGCGCACGCAGCTCGCACAGGCGAACGCGCATGTCGTCGGGCCGGAGACCTTCGACCAGCTCCTGACGATGCACGGCGTCACGATGATCTTCTTCTTCATCATTCCGATGACGACCGGCGCCTTCGGGAATTACCTGGTGCCGCTGATGATCGGGGCGCGCGACATGGCGTTCCCGCGTCTGAACGCCCTCAGCTACTGGTTGTTCCTCGGCGCGGGGCTGTTCATGTACTCGAGCTTCCTGTTCCACGACGCGCCGAACGCCGGCTGGTTCGACTATGTGCCGCTCGCGCTCAAGCGCTACGACGGCGGCCTCAACATCGACTTCTACGCGCTCGGGCTGATCTTCAACGGCATCTCGTCGACGATCGCCGCGATCAACCTGATCGTGACCGTCTTCAAGCTCCGCGCTCCGGGGATGTCATGGAACCGCGTGCCGCTGTTCTGCTTCGCGATGCTGGCCGCTTCCCTGTCGTTGATCTTCGCGCTCCCGGCGCTGACGATCGACTGCGTCTTCCTCGAGCTCCAGCGCAAACTGGGGTTCAACTTCTTCTCGCCGCCCGGCGGCGATGCGCTCCTGTGGCAGCACCTCTTCTGGATCTTCGGACATCCGGAGGTCTACATCATCGTGCTGCCCGCGTTCGGAATCGCGACGTCGATCATCCCGACCTTCGCCCGGCGGCGCATGCTCGCGTTCCCGCTGGTCGCGATGGCCGAGCTGCTCGTCGCGTTCATCGGCTTCGGCGTCTGGGCGCATCACATGTTCGCGACCGGAATCACGACGACGACGCTCGCCTTCTTCGCCGCCGCCTCGATGATGGTGGTGATCCCGTCGACGATTCAGGTGTTCGCCTGGCTGCTGACGGTGAACCTCGGCAGGCCGCTGTTCCGCACGCCGCTGCTCTACATCGGCGGGTTCATCCTCTTCTTCGTCCTCGGCGGCCTCTCCGGGATCATGTTCGCCGCGATTCCGTTCGACCAGGCAGCGACCGACACCTACTTCGTCGTCGCGCACTTCCACTTCATCATCTTCGGCGCCGCCGTCTTCCCGCTCTTCGGCGGCATCTACTACTGGTTCCCGAAGGTGACCGGGCGCATGTACCACGAGCGCCTCGGGCAGATCAGCTTCTTCCTCGTCTTCGCCGGGACCGCGCTGACCTTCTTCCCGATGCACATCGTCGGGCTGCTCGGGATGACGCGGCGCGTGTACACGTACGACAACGGGCTCGGCTGGGGCGCGTACAACCTGATCGAGACGATCGGTGGATACGTGCTCGCGCTCGGGATCCTGACGATCCTCGCGAACCTGCTCTGGAGCTGGCGGCGCAACGTGCCGGCGGGGCCCGACCCCTTCCACGGCGGCACGCTCGAGTGGGCGATCCCGTCGCCGCCGCCGCACTACAACTTCGCGGTCGTTCCGACCGTGACCAGCGCATATCCGAACTGGGACGACGCGGATCGCGCGGCGGATCGCGCCAAGCTCGAGCGCGGCGAGCTCGTTCTGGCCGACGGCCACGAGACGCCGAGCACGACGGTCAACGACGCGACGGCCGACGAGATCCTCGACATGCCGGCCGAGTCGCCGTGGCCGGTCGTCGTGGCCGTCTCTGCCACGGCCGGGTTCTTCCTGCTCCTGACGACGCACCTCGTTCTCGCCGGCGCATTCGCCGCACTCGTGCTGCTCGCGCTGCTGGGCTGGCATGCGGAGGCGACGCCGCACGTCTCGGTCTCGGTAGGGGCGCGGCTCGCGCGGCCGAACGGCTGGTGGGGCATGGCGCTGTTCGTGGCGACCGAGGCGACCCTGTTCGGGACGCTGATCGGCACCTACGTCTACCTGCGCTTCCACAACCACCGGTGGCCGCCGCCCGGAGTCGCGAAGCCGGCCGTGCTCGTTCCGGTTCTGCTCACCCTCGCTCTGCTCGCGACGAGCGTTCCGATTCAGCTCTCGTGGCTGGCCGCCCGCGCCGGACGGCTGCGGCGCTCCTGGAACCTGCTCGCGTGCGCGTTCGCGGTCCAGACCGCGTACCTCGTCTGGCAGCTGCACGACTGGGTATCGGCGATCCACGCCGATCCGCCGTCGCACTCGACGTACTCGTCGATTCTCATCACGATGCTCGGCTTCGCGCACGCCCACGTGTTGCTCGGGCTGCTGCTCGACGCGTGGCTGCTGCTGCAACTCGTGCGGCAGGCGACCGTCTATCGGCTCGTCGGCCTGCGGGCGGTCGCGTTCTACTGGCACGCCGTCAACGCGATCACCGTCTTCGTGCTCCTCGTCGAGCTGAGCCCGTACCTGTGACGCGTCTCCGCCTCGAGCTCCTCCAGTGGTACGCGCTGCTCGGCGGCGCGCTCGCGTGGACCACGCTGCACGTCCTCGGGTACTTCGTCAGCGTCGCACGCTGCAGCGCCCAGGTCCGGCAGTGGGGAGTTTCCGAAGGGTTGTGGAGCGGCCTCCTCACGGGAACGGCGGCCGCCGCCGTGGTGGCTGCGGAGCTCGCCGCCCTCGTCGTCTTCCGCGAGACGAGCGGCGCGGACCACGACGCGCCGGGGCCGCTCGGGCGGATCCACTTCTTCGCCGTCGCTGCCCTGGTCGGGAACGTCCTCTTCCTGGCGCTCGTGGCCCTCGACGGGCTCGGCAGCCTCTACCACCTTCCGTGCAGGCAGTCATGAGGCGGCCGGCGGCGCTCCTCGTCCTCCTCGTCGCGCTCCCCGTGACGCCGGCGCTCGCCGCCGGCGCGCCGAGCGGGCCCGGCCTCTTCGCGGAGCACTGCGCGAGCTGCCACGGGCTGCACGGCGAGGGCGTGCCCACGCCGAGGCGCGGTGCGGGCGGCGTCGAGGGCCAGGGGCCGCCGCTCCGCGGCGTCGGTGCCCGCGCGGCCGACTTCTACCTCCGCACCGGGTACATGCCGCTGTCGAGCCCGCGCGCGCAGCCGACCCGGTCGCGCGTGCTCTTCGACGACGCCGAGGTCCGCGCGCTCGTCGCGTACGTCGCCTCGCTCGGAGGGGGGCCGGCGGTCCCGCAGCCGCACGCTTCACGGGGCAGCGTCGCCGCCGGCCTGCGGCTCTTCACCGACCACTGCGCCGGCTGTCACCAGGCGGTCGCCCAGGGCGGGTACGTGACCGGCGCGCGCGTCCCGCCGCTCGTCGATGCGACCGACCGGCAGATCGCCGAGGCGATCCGGGTCGGGCCGTACCTGATGCCGAAGTTCTCGACGGCCGCGATCACGTCTGCGCAGGTCGACGACATCGTCGCGTACGTCGACTACGCGAAGCACCCCGACGACCCGGGGGGCTGGGCGATCGGCCACCTCGGTCCCTGGCCCGAGGGCGCCGTGACGTGGCTGCTCGCGGCGGCGGCTCTCGTGGGCGCCTGCCTGCTCGTCGGGCGGAGGTTGCGCGCATGAGCCGTCTCAAGGACCTCCTCGTCGCCGCCGCGCTGCTCGCGCTCGGCAGCCGGCGGCGGTCCGAGCGGGCCCGCATCGTCGAGGAGGGCGGGCCGAACCGCACTGCCGAGACCGCCGTGCTCGTGCTCTTCGGGCTCGCGACCCTCGCTGCGGCGGCGTTCGTCGCCGTCTATGCGCTCGACCGCCTCTCGCACCAGACACAGTGGCTCGGGCTCACGCTCGGCCTCGCCTTCGCGTTCCTCGCGGCCGCATGCATCGTGATCGCGCACCGCCTGGTCGTGACCGAGGAGCTCGAGGAGAACTACCCGGAGCCGGAGTCGCCCGACGTCCAGGACGAGATCGACCAGATCGTCGAGGAGAGCGGCTCGCGCTTCACGCGCAAGCGGCTCGTGCGCCTGGCGGGCCTCGGCGCGGTCGGCACCCTGGGGGCCGCGCTGCTTGCACCGGTCGCCTCGTTGGGGCCGGTGCTCGACACGGCGTCGCTCTACCGCACGCCGTGGCGGCGCGGCCGCAGGCTGGTGGGGGAGGACGGCAAGCCGCTCGCCGCCGCCGACGTGCGCGAGGGCGCCTTCTGGACCGCGTACCCGGAGGGAGCGGACCGGGAGCTGCTCGGCTCGCCGCTCGTCGTCGTCCGGCTGCCGCTCGAGGAGATCAAGGAGCGACGGGACTGGGCGCCGCGCGGGATCGTGGCCTACTCGAAGGTCTGCACGCACGCCGGCTGCGCGATCGCCTTGTACCGGAAGCCCACCTTTGCGCCCGTGCAGCCGCGGCCCGCGCTCGTCTGCCCGTGCCACTACTCGACGTTCGACCCGGCCGACGGCGGGGCTGTGCTGTTCGGGCCGGCCGGCCGGCCGCTGCCGCAGCTGCCGCTCTACGTCGACGGGAGGGGGCACCTCCGGGCCGCCGGGAACTTCTCCGGCCCGGTCGGGCCCTCGTGGTGGGGGGTACGGATGGGGAAGGCCCGAACGTGATTCGGGGCCTCGTCCGCTTCCTCGACCAGCGCACCGGCACGGCGCCGCTCGTCAAGAAGGCGCTGCGGTACGTGTTCCCGGACCACTGGTCGTTCCTGCTCGGCGAGGTCGCGCTCTACTGCTTCGTGCTGCTCGTCGGCACCGGTATCTACCTGACGTTCTTCTTCGACGACTCGGTCTCGACGACCACCTACCACGGCGCGTACGCCCCGCTCGACGGGGCGACGATGAGCCATGCCTACGCGTCGGTCCTCCACATCTCCTTCGACGTGAAGGCCGGCCTGCTGATCCGCCAGACCCACCACTGGGCTGCGAACGTCTTCGTCGCCGCGATCGTCCTGCATCTGATGCGGGTCTTCTTCACGGGAGCCTTCCGCAAGCCGCGCGACCTGACCTACCTGATCGGGCTCGCGATGCTGACGCTCGCGCTGCTCGAGGGCTACGTCGGGTACTCCCTCGCCGACGACCTGCTCTCCGGCATGGGGCTGGCGATCGGGTATGCCGTGGCCGCCTCGATCCCGTTCGTGGGCGTCAACCTCGCGAGCCTGATCTGGGGCGGTCAGTTCCCCGGCTCGGCGTCGTTCTGGCCGCGCCTCTACATCGCGCACGTGCTGATCTTCCCGCTGCTGATCGCCGCGCTGCTCACCGTGCACCTCGTGCTCGTCGTGAGCCGCCACCACACGCAGTTCCGGCGGAGGCGGGAGACGGAACGGCGGATCGTCGGGGTGCCCGCGTTCCCGGGCCAGGCGCCGCGCTCGATCGGACTGATGCTGGCCGTCTTCTCGGTGCTCTTCCTGCTCGGCGGGCTGGTGCAGATCAACCCCGTCTGGCTGTGGGGGCCGTACCACGTCGCGGACGGGACGAACGGGGCGCAGCCGGACTGGTACCTCGGCTGGCTGATCGGCGCCCTCCGGCTCGTGCCCGGATTCGACCTGACGGTCGGCCGCTACACGCTCGTGCCGAACCCGTTCTGGGGCGGCGTGCTCTTCCCCGGGATCGTGTTCACGCTCCTCGGTGCGTGGCCCTGGCTCGAGCGGAAGGTGACCGGCGACCACGCGTACCACAACGTGCTCGAACGCCCTCGCGACAATCCGTGGCGCACGGCGCTCGGCGCGGCACTGCTCTCCTGGGTATTCCTGATCTTCCTCGCAGGCTCGGCCGATCGCGTCGACGTGCTCCTCGGCCTCGACTACGCGACGCAGCTGTGGGTGTACCGCGTTGCGATCTGGGTCGTGCCGCTCGTCGCGCTGGTGGTCACGAAACGCGTGTGCGAGGAGCTGCGGGCCGGCGAGCGGGTCGAGCGGGTCCGCCGCGCCGCGGAGCGGGCGCCGCTCACCGATTCCTGAGGTGTGTTTGCGACACGGGCAGCGGGTATGCCCGGGGCGACAGCGACTCGAGGAGGTCACGAAGCGATGCCGCCCAGAGGAGTGCGCAAGGGCACGAAGCGAGCACGTCAGTACGAGCACATCAAGCAGAGCGAGCGCGAGAGCGGTGCGTCGGAGTCGCGCGCCGAGGAGATCGCGGCGCGCACGGTGCAGAAGGCGCGGGCCCGGTCCGGCGAGGCGCGCACGAGCTCGCGGTTGTCGAAGCAGGACATCTCGTCCGGCCGGCGCGGCGGGCTCCGCTCGGGTACCGCGCGACCCAAGGGCCGGACGCGCGACCAGCTGTACGAGGAGGCGAAGCACCTGAACGTGCCCGGCCGGTCGAGCATGACCAAGGCGCAGCTGCAGCGCGCGGTCGACGGCCGCAAGCGCAGGTCGAGATGACGCAGACGGTCGACAACCTGCTTGTGGTCGTCCTGGAGGGCGGTAGCCGGGCCGACCTGCAGCAGGCGATCGCCGACCGCGGCGGCGAGCCCAACGTGCGCGTCGTGGCGCCTGCGCGCGTCGGCAAGCTCGAGTGGCTCACGTCCGACGAGGACGCGGCGCGCGCCGACGCCGATCGTCGCGCCGAGCGGGCCGCGTCGACGATCGACGGCCAGGCGAGCACCGAGACGGAGCAGGGCGACACGGATCCTGTGCTCGCAGTCGAGGACGCGCTCCGGACCTTTCCCGCGCAGGAGATCCTGATCGTCGGCGGGGAGGGCGACGCCGTGCTCGAGCTCTCACTGCTGCCGCTCGGTCTGCCCGTCACGCGCGTCGGCGCGTCGCGTGCGCCTGCGCCCGGCGACGCCGTCGGCCGCGACACCCGTCGCGTCGTCGAGGGCCGGAGCCCCGCGACGCCGTTCGCGTTGCTGGCGGGCGTCAACCTGGTCGTTATGCTGGCGGTCGCGGTGATCGTGTTGCTCGCAGTCCTCGCCATCTGGGTCTTCTGACGTGTCCGAGACGCCGCCGCCGTTCCAGTCCGTCGTCGTCGGCTACGACGGCACGCGGGAGGCGGAGCACGCGCTGAGACGGGCGGCGGCGATCGCACAGGCGTTCACCGCGAAGGTGATCGTCGTCGACGTGATGCCGCTCGCGCCGGCCGAGTCTCCGGTCGAGGGCGCATTCGGGCTCACGCCGTACTCCTATCCCGACCTCGCCGCAGTGGAGCGGGCCGGCGAGGCGCTCTGGCGCAGCCACCGGCAGCGCGTCGAGTCGTACTTCGCCGGCGCCGGCGTGCCCGTCGAGTTCTCGGGTGTGATCGGCGAGCCGGTGGGGGAGATCATCGACGTCGCGGAGCAGCACGGCGCCGATCTGATCGTCGTCGGGACGCGTGAGCCCGGGTTGCTGGAACGGCTGTTCGGCGGCAGTGTCAGCCAGGGCGTCGCCCGGCATGCGCGTTGCGACGTACTGATCGTGCACTCGCCCGAGGGCGGCGCGTAGCTCAGGCGCGGCGCGCGAGCCCCGCGAGCTTGCCCGCGAGCCGGCGAGGGGCGGGCGGCTCGAGGATGGCGTCCGCGACGAGCGTCCCGGAGCCCCCGCCGAGGCCGGGCCCGGGGTGCGTGCTCGCCCCGACGTGCCACACGCCTTCGACGAACGTCCGGTGCCCGGGCGCCCCCGCGAGCGGCCGCCACACGAAGTTCTGGTCGAGCGCCAGCGAGCCGCCGTAGGGATCCCCGTTGACGAGGTTGATGTTCGCGGCCGCGAGGTCCGCCGGGGAGAGCACGGTGCGCTCGAGCAGCGCCGACTCGAGATTCGGGATGTGGCGCGCCAGCCGGGTCTGGATCCGGTCGGCGTAGCGCTCGCGCAGCGCCGGTGTCCACTCGCCTGTGCCGACGGCGATCTCGCCGGCCGCGTCGCCCTTCACGTGCCACGGCAGCTCCTGCAGCTGGATCCACAGCAGGCCACGCCGGTCCGGCGCGCGCGACGGATCCATCGTCAGCGGCTGTCCGACGACGACGGTCGCTTCTGCGGGCAGCAGGCCGCGCTCCGCCTCGTTCACGGCGCGCGACACGCCGTCGAGCCCGGGCGTCACGTGGACGATCGCGGTTCGGTCGAGCCGCTCGTCGCCCGTCCAGCGCGGCGGCTGTGAGAGCGCGAAGTGGATCTGCATCTCGGAGCGTCCGTAGCGGAAGCGCTTCGCCTGTCGCAGGACGTCGAGCGGCACGTGACCGAGCAGGCGTCCGTAGAGCTGGGTCGGCGTGACGTTGCAGACCACCGTCCCCGCCCGGAACACGTCACCGGGCTCGACCTCGACACCCGCAGCCCGCCCGTCCCGGGTGATCACGTGCGTGACGTCGACGCCGGTCTCGCACGTGCCGCCCTGCTCTCGGATCAGCGCGACGAGCGCGTCGGCGAGCCGCGCTCCACCTCCGATCGGGATCGGCATCCCGCCCTCCTGCACCGCGACGGCGATCACCGCGGCCATGTAGCCCGACGCGGCGGCGTCGGGGCCGAGCCCGGTGTGCAGCACCCAGGGCGCGAGGAGCCCATGCGTGCGCGGGGACGCGAAGGTCTCCGTGAGCCAGTCGCGCGCCGACACGAGCAGGCTCGCCGCGAACTCGGCGGTGCCGCGCCGTCCGAGCCGGCGGTACGCACGCAGGGCGAGGCCGGCGCCGTGGCGCGACCAGAGCTCGGTGCCGAGCACGCCGAACGCGAGGTCGGCGTTCGGGAGGAACTCGTCGAGCAGCGACCGCCAGGCGTCGCCGTCGCCCTGCTCGAGCCGGTCGAGCTCGGCGGCGTTCGCGTCGGCCGTGCGCAGCAGGAAGGCGGCCTCGCCGTCGGGGAAGAGCGTCGCGGTCGGAAGCTCGGTGTTGACGTACTCGAGCCCGTGGCGCGCGAGGTCGCCGGCGAGCCTGGCATGGGCGGCGCCGCCCACCCAGAGCGGGTGCCAGGCGCTGAAGACGTCGTGGTGGAAGCCGGGCTTCGTGATCTCGGCGGTCCGGATCGCACCGCCGAACCAGTCGTTGCGTTCGAGCACGCACACGCGCCGCCCCGCCTTGGCGAGCAGCGCCGCACAGGCGAGGCCGTTCACGCCGCTTCCGACCACCACGACGTCGTAGCCCCCGCGCTCGGTGTTCATCTCGCGTTGTCGACGAGCGCACGGAACTCGTCGTCCGTGACGAGGCCGCGCTTCTTGGTTCCGAGCTGCTTCACGGCCGACAGCACGGCGGCGCGGCGCTCCTCGGGGACGTCGAGGCCGAGCTCGTCCGCCTTGATCCGGATCGAGTCGAGGCCGCTCTTCTTCCCGAGCACGATCGAGCGGTCGGTGCCGACGAGCTGCGACGAGTACGGCTCGATCGACGGCGGATCGTGGAACTGGCTGGCGACGGCACCGCTCTCACGGCGATAGAGCGTGTCGCCGGTGACCGGCTTCCACGGCTCGAGCTCGTAGCCGGAGAGCTCGCGCACCCGTTCCGACACGGCACGGACACGGTCGAGGCGCAGGTTCGTGTCGACGCCATAGAGCGCCCGGAGCGAGAGCGCGACCTCACCGAGGTTCGCGTTGCCGGCCCGTTCGCCCATCCCGTTGATCGTCCCGTGGATCCAGGTCGCGCCGGCGCGGACCGCTGCGGCCGCGCTGGCCGTCGCGACCCCGAAGTCGTTGTGCCCGTGGAAGTGCACCGGGGTGCCGTCGAGCCACTGGATCGTCCGCCCGACGAGGTCGCCCACCGCTTCGGGAGACGCGATGCCGAGCGTGTCGACCACGACGACCTCCCGCGCGCCCGCCTCGACGGCGGTCTCGTACACGCGGCGGAAGAACTCGAGGTCGGCACGCGTCGAGTCGACGCCGAAGAAGGCCGCGTGAATCCCGTTCTCCGCGGCGAAGCGCATCGCCGCCGCGATCCTCTCGAGCATCGTCTCACGCGACACGCCGATCGCCTCGAGCTTGAAATCGGAGATCGGCGACTCGATCACCGAATGGGAGACGCCGAGTGCGACGAGTGCTTCGAGGTCGGCCGGCACCGCGCGCGAGAAGCCCCACACCTCCGCCTTCAGGCCGGCCTCGGAGATGAGCTTCACCGCCTGCCAGTCGTCGTCGGAGACGCGCGGGAAGCCCGCCTCGATCCGTTCGATGCCGAGGTCGTCGAGCAGTCGGGCGATCTCGAGCTTCTGTTCGGGATCGAGGACGACGCCGACCGTCTGCTCGCCGTCCCGCAGCGTCGTGTCGTACAGGCCGACGTGACCGCGGATCGCATACGGATGGTTCAGCGAGCCCGTCCAGATCAGGTCGTCCTTCACTTGGCGACCACGCCGTCGGGGAAGGCGGAGAGCTTCTCCGCGCCGTCCTCCGTGATCAGGAAGTTGTCCTCGACCCGCAATCCGCCGCCGCCTTCCCAGTAGCACCCCGGCTCGATCGCCAGGACCATTCCGGCGGAGACCGTACCGCCGCCGGCCTGGTGCGCGTAGGGGGGCTCGTGCGCGCGGGCGCCGACGCCGTGGCAGATCGGATGCGTCGGCTGTCCCGGGTAGCCGAGCGCGGCGATGCCGTCGCGCACGGTCACGTCGAGCTCGGCAAGGCTCGCGCCCGGCTTGCAGTGGGCGACGGCGCGCTCGTACACGCCGAGCAGCCCCGCCTCGAGCTCGCGATAGTCGTCGCGCAGCGCCCCGACGACGAGGTTCTTGGTGTGGTCGGCCCAGTACCCGTCGGCGCACACCCAGATCTCGAACAGCACCGGCTCGTCCTCGGTGACCGGGAGGTCGGCGGTCGCGGTGAACGTCTTGATCCCGCGGCCCGCCCACACGAGCGAGAAGGGCAGCGCGAGCTCGACGTCGTCGCGCGCCGTCCCCTGCCCGTGCACGAATCCCTGCCAGATCGCCGCAGCCTCCGACTCCTTCATGCCCACGTCGAGGCGGGCGCGAACGTGTTCCATCGCGTCGGCCGCGATCGCGTTCGCGATCCGGACGCGCTCGACCTCCTGCTCCGTCTTGAGCGCACGCGCGGCGGCCAGCAGCGGCGTCGCGTCGGCCGCGTCGGGAAATGCGTCGAACCACGCCTTCGTGAAGGTGGTCGGCTCCCCGACCATCCGGTCCGACGCCTGCGTTCCGAGCGACTGCTCGACGGCGACGCGTGCGAAGTCGCTCGAGGCCGCGACGGCGAGCTCCAGCGTCCGGGCGAGCGGAGGACGTGGATCGCGCTCGTCGTAGCCGCGCACGTAGCGGACGTCCTGTGTCCAGGCCGTCAGGGCGGCGTCCTCGGCCGACGCTTCGAGGCAGATCAACCGCGGTTCTCCCTCGCGGGGGAAGACGCACGCGTCGTACCCCTTCATGCCCCAGAAGTTCGTCAGATAGAGGACGTTGTCGGGGGCCCGGACGACGAGCGCGTCGAGCGACTGCTCGTCGAGGAGCGCGCGAACGCGCTCGAGCTTGGCGTCGTCGCGCGGCCAGCTCACCAGCGGACGCGGGGAGGCGCCGGCTCGCCGTGAGCCTCCTGCCACGACACGACCGGGTTGCGCAGCACGCCGATGCGCTCGATCTCCGCCTCGATCACGTCGCCCGGCTTCAGGTACAGCGACGCGGCGTCCTCGCTGAAGCCCGCGACACCCGAGACCGTGCCGGTCGAGAGCACGTCGCCTGCCGAGAACCCGAGCGGCGAGTAGTGGCTGACGATCTCGGCGATCGTCGTCGACATGTTGCCGGAGTGCGAGCTCTGTCGGGTCTCGCCGTTCACGCGCAGCTGCATCGTCAGGTCGGCCGGGTCGGGGACCTCGTCGGGCGTGACGATCCACGGTCCCAGCGGGCAGAAGGTGTCGATCGCCTTGCAGAAGCTGAAGACGCCCGATCGCATTTCACGCCGCTGGATGTCGCGCGCTGTGATGTCGTTGAAGACGACGTAGCCGGCGACGTAGTCCATCGCCTCCTCCGGCCCGAACCACTTGCCGGTTCTGCCGATCACCACCGCCAGCTCCAGCTCGTAGTCGAGCTCCTCGGTCAGATGCTCCGGATAGACGATCGGGTCGTCGGGGCCGATGATCGCGTCGACGTTCTGGAAGAACACGATCCAGGGAGCGATCTCGTGCGACCAGTTCACCTTCTTCGAGTCGTCCTCGTGCTCGCGGAAGTTGCCTGCGGTGTGGAAGAACTTCTTCGGCACGATCGGCGCACGGAGCCGCACGTCCGAGAGCGCCGCGCGCTCCGACGTGTCGTCGGCGCCGCCGCGCTCGAAGTACTCCCGCATCGTGGGCACGTCGAGACGCACGATCTCGTCGCCCTCGATCCGGCCGACCTTGCCGTCGTCGAAGGTCGCCAGCTTCACGCGCAGATCCTCTGCGCCACGAGCGCGTACGTCTGAGCCATCTTCACCAGTCCTTCGATCTCGAGGTTCTCGCCGAGCTCGACGTCCATGAGCCCGGTCGACGTGCCGTAGTTCACCGTGGGCACGCCGTAGCGTGTCAGCGCGGAGGCGTCGCTGAACCAGCGGGTGACGTCCCGCCCCGGCTGCGCGCCGTGCACCTCGGCGTGGGCGGCGTCGATCGCCTGCACGAGCTCGTGCCCCTCGTCGATCTCCGCGCCGGGCGCCGTGACGTACACCTCGCCCTCGACGCCGTAGTTCGGAAAACGGTCCGCGAGCGAGCGCACGAAGTCGAGCACCTCGCGGCGCGCGAGGCCCATCGGCTTGGTCGGAGGGACACGCACGTCGAGGAACAGGTCGGTGTGGTGGGGCGTTCGCGAGACGCGCCACCCGAAGCCGCCCGCGACGGCGCCGACGTTCACGATCGCGGGGGTGCCGCGATACGCGTTCGTGGGATCCTGCTCCCAGCCCGGGATCCAGTCGAGCACGGCGCTCGTCAGCTCGTGCATGCGGAGGATCGAGTTGCGGTCGCGCCGGCCCTCGCTGAACGCGGTGTGGATGAAGTCGCCGTGCGCCCGGATCCGCAGCCACAGCGAGCCGAAGTGGCCGAGCACGACCTTGCCCTCGGTCGGCTCTCCGAGCAGGCACATGTCCGCGACGCCGCCGTGCGAGACGAGGTAGCGCGTGCCGGCGGCGTAGCCGCGGAACTCGGCTCCGGATGCGTCGCCGTACTGCGTCTTCTCGATCTCGCCGCACACTGCGGCGACGAGCACATCGCCGCGCAGTCGCACGCCCGCGTCCTGCAGCGCCCGAACGGCCTCGACGTAGCAGGCGAGCGCGCCTTTCATGTTCGAGATGCCGAGGCCGTACAAGCGGCCGTCGCGCTCGAAAGCACGCGGCTGGAAGCCGGGAACGTTCCGCAGCCACGGCTCGCGCCCCGAGTACGAGGTGTCCATGTGGCCGTTGAACATCAGCGACCTGCCGCCTCCCGTCCCGGCCCAGGTCGCGAGCGCGTTCGCACGGCCGTCCTCGACCTGCTGCCACTGCACGTACAGGCCGAGCTGCTCGTAGAGCTCGACCATCAGCTCCGCCATGCTCTGCTCGTCGCCCGTGAAGCTGTGCACGCCGATCATCCGCGAGGCGGTCTCGACGAGCCGGTCGCGGTCGACGTTCACTGCGGTCCGCCCATCCCGGGCAGGCCGTTCGGCGCGGGTGCGGCTGCCACCGGCAGCCCGGCGTCCCGCCAGGCCTCGAAGCCGCCCTCGACGTCGCCGGCGTCGACGCCGAGCTCCACGAGCCGCGCAGCGGCGAGGCTCGACGAGTAGCCGTGGGCGCACACGAGCAGCAACGTGCGGTCGGCGAGGTGGGGATTCGCGAACCCAGAGCTCTGGTCGGCGCGCCACTCGAGCACGGACAACGGCACGTGCAGAGAGCCGGGGATGATCCCGTCGCGCGAACGCTCGTCGCTCGAGCGCGTATCGACGAGCAGCGCGTCGGACGCCGCGGCGTCGATCGGCGTCACCCTCGTGATTCGCGCCCGTGCCTGCGAGAGCACCCGGTCGATCACCGCACGTGCGGGAGCACCTGCTCCCCGAAGAGGCGGATCTGCTCGTGGCGGTCGTCGCCCCACAGCTCGAGCATCACGTGCGTGCAGCCGGCGTCCTTGTACTCCTCGATCGCGGCGATGCAGTCGGCCGGCGTGCCCGCGATCGGCTTGCACTTGTCGAGAATCGAATCGGTGACTCTCGCCTTCGCGGCGAGGCGGCCGCCCTGTTCCATCGCCTCGGCGACCGGCCGGATCTCGTCCTGCTCGAGGCCGGCGAGGTCGAGCAGCGTGTCCGCCGCACCCTGGATGTTCTGCACCTTGTTCGCGAGATACATGCCGGCGATCTCGCGGGCTCCGTCGCGGCCCTTGTCGCGGTCGGTGGCGTGAATCGAGGCCACGACCGTGCAGCCGATGTCGATCGGTGCGTTCACGTTCCCGCACGTGTAGCGGACGAACGCGGGCGTGGTGATCGACGGGGTCAGGCACCCGTCCGCGATCTCGCCTGCGAGCGCCTGCATCTTCGGTGCCGTCGCCGCGACGTAGACGGGCGGCACGTCCCGGGGTGTGTGCGCCTCCGCCTGCAGCGCCGGCACGTCGGCGCTCCACGTGTCGCCGTCGTAGTCGAACGCCTCGCCCGACAGGACTCCGCGCACGATCGTGACCGCGTCGCGCATCGGGCCGAGCGTCTTGCGGGTCTGCGTCTTCGTGTTGTTGAGGAAGATCTTCGAGGTCCCGTAGCCGAGGATGAAGCGTCCCGGCCCTGCGGCCTCCTGGACGACGCGCGCGTCCATCGCCACCTGTACGGGGTGGCGCGTCGAGGCGGCGATGATGCCCCAGCCCACCGTCAGTCGCTCCGTCTCTCGGGCGATCAGCGCAGACACGACGGTCGACGACCGCGCCTCCATGCCGTGCTTGCGCCACCAGGGGTACGCCTCGGCGAGCCAGATCGTGTCCATCCCGGCGGCGTCCATCACCCGCGCCGACGCGAGCATCTCGTCGAGCGGCTCCATCGTGAGCTGCATGACCCCGACCCTGAACGGAGGGCTCATGCAGTCCCGGAGACCGCGGCCTGGACCTCGCGGTCGAGCGCCGACAGCACGTGCTGCACCTGCTGGTTGACGATCGGCTGGAGCACGCGCTGCCCCATCGAGCCGACCGGTCCGGCGATGCGGACGTCGGCCGACCAGTGCATCGCGGTGCCGCCGTCATCGGTGTCCGAGAGCTCGAACTGCGTCTCCATGCGGAGCATCGCACCGACGCCCTGGCCCTTGATCGCGAGCCGGGCGAACTCGGGCTCGCGCTCTTCGAGCTTCTCCATGTCGACCTTCATCCGCAGCCCGCCGAGCCCCAGCGGGATCTTCACGTTCGCCGTCCAGTGCAAGGGATCGTGCACATCGAAGCCCTCGACGCCCGGCATCGTCTTCGCCATCGACGCCGGGTCGTTCAGCACGTTCCACACCGCGCTCCGCGGCGCGGCGAAAGTGCGGTCGCCCGAGACGATCATTCCCCAGTCGACTCCGTCAAGCCTACGTCGATCACGCCGCGTTCACCGAGACCGTCGCGCCGGCCTCCTTCGGGTCGTTGAGCATCTCCCACACGCGGTTGTACGGGTTGCAGCTGTCCCAGACGATCGCGTCGCCGTGACCGCGCAGCGCGTCCTGTACGGCGGCGCAGACGGCGTGGATCCCGGCACCCCCGCCTTCGCCCATCCCCTTCGTGCCGAGCGGCGTGAACGGCGACGGGCTCTCGATGCTGCCGGTCTTGAGCGGCGGCATGTCGAGCGCGTGGGGGACGTGGTAGTCGTAGAAGTTCGGGGTGAGCAGATTGCCGTCCTCGTCGTAGGCGAAGTGCTCGTGCACCGCGGCGCCGAGCGCCTGCGCGGTCGCGCCCATCACCTGCCCTTCGACGATCTGCGGATTGATGCGCTTGCCGCAGTCGTCGACGGCTGCGTAGTCGACCAGGTCGTAGTAGCCCGTCTCGGGATCGATCTCGATCACCGCGATGTGGATCTGGGCAGCGTAGGTGAGCGTGAGGTTGCCGAACTTCCGCTCGACGTCGGGTACCTGGAACGGCGGCCGGTAGACGTACCGGCAGTTGAGCGTCACGCCGAGATCCTCCGGGAGGCCGGCGTTGTTCGCGTTGATGATCGCGCCGCACGCCATGAACGGCAGAGCCGCGTCGGGGTTGTCCTTGATCCGCACGGTTCCCTCGGCGAGCTCGAGTGCCTCCTCGGGGACGCCGCCGAAGACCGCCGAGGCCAGCTTCTTGATCTCGGCCGCGAGCATGTCGGTCGCGCCCTTGACCGCCGAAAGGCCGGTGACGGCGAACTGCGAGGCGTACGTGCCGGAGAAGCCGGCATGCGAGTTCCAGTACGAGTCGTGGCCCGCGCGCACGTGCACGTCGTCGACCGAGCACTTGAGGATGTCGGCGACGACCTGCGCTGCGGTCGTCTCGTGGCCCTGCCCCTGCGGCGTCGTTCCGAGGGTGACGACGATCTCGCCGAAGATGTCGAGCTTGACCGTGGCGACCTCGTTGTTGCCCGAGAACTGCAGCTCGGGGTTGATCATGCGCGACTGCCCGAAGTTGTTCGTGCCGGAGTCGAGCGTCGAGCCGATGCCGACGCCCAGCAGCTTGCCCCGCGACTCGGCGTCCCGGCGGCGCTCGCCGAGCCGGTCGTAGCCGATCAGGTCGAGCGCCACGTCGAGCATCCCTGCGTAGTCGCCGGAGTCGTAGACGCAGCCGTTCGGCGTCTCGTAGGGCATCTCGTCGGCGCGGATGTAGTTCTTCTTGCGCACCTCGACCGGATCGAGGTCGAGCTCGTGCGCGACGATGTCGATGATCCGCTCCGTGAACCACAGGTGCTGCATGCGCGAGTAGCCGCGGTTCGGCGACACCGGCGCCTTGTTCGTCGCGACCTGCGTGAATTCGAGGCGGATGTTGCGCCAGCGGTACATGCCGGGCGTCACCTGCGCCCAGATCACGCCGCCGAGCGGCTCGTAGCGCAGCCAGGCGCCGGCGTCGTCGAGGGCCTTCGTGCGGAATCCGAGCATCGTGCCGTCCGCCTTCACCGCGACCTCGGTGTCGTGGAACCAGCGCTCGTTGCCGTGCGACATCGAAAGATGGAAGTCGGTGCGCCACTCGGTCCACTGGATCGGGCGGCCGAGCTTTCGCGCCAGCAGGCAGCAGACGACGAGCTGCGGATGCGAGGTGATCTTGTTGCCGAAGCCGCCGCCGATGTCCTGCGTGACGAAGCGCAGCTTGTCGAGGCCGCACCGCATCGCGGGCCCCATCATGATCGCCGCGAAGCCGGGGAACTGGTTGTTGGTGATGATCGTCCACTGCCCGACCCCGCGGTTGAACTCGACGAGCGCGCCGTCGCACTCGAGCGGAGTCGAGTTGAAGCGGTGGAAGTGGAGCTCCGAGATCTTGACGACGTGGTCGGCCTCGGCGAACGCCGCATCGAGGTCGCCCCATTCGTACACGCCCTCCCACATGAGGTTCGAGCCGGCGTCGTCGTGGAGGACCGGCGTCGAAGAATCCTGGGCCACCCGCGCGTCGGTGACGGCGTCGAGCGGCTCGTACTCGATCTCGACGAGCTCCGAGGCGTCGCGTGCGCGCTCCCGGGTGTCGGCGACCACGGCGACGATCGGTTCGCCGACGAAGCGCACCTTGCCGACGGCGAGCGCGTAGTCCTTGAGATGTGCGCCGGGCGGGGTCGACAGCTGGAAGAACGGGTCGGTGAGCGCAGCGACCTCCTCGCCGGTGAGCGTGCCGTACACCCCCGGCGCCTGCTCGGCCTGCGAGACGTCGATCGACGTGATGTGCGCGTGCGCATACGGCGAGCGGACGAAGTGGATGTAGCCCATGCCGTGGCGCTTGACGTCGTCGACGAACACGCCCTGCCCCTGGACGAGCCGGCGGTCTTCCTTGCGCGGGACGCTCTGTCCCGACCAGGTCTTGGCGGGCGCCTCGGTCTCGACGGTCTCGGGCGCGGTCGTAGTCGTAGTGCTCACGAGGCGGCTGCCTTGACAGCCTCGAAGATGTTCCAGTAGCCGGTGCAGCGGCAGATGTTGCCCTGCAGCGCCTTCTTGATCTCGTCGTCGGACGGGTTGGCGTTGGCGCGCAGCAGCGCGGTCGCGCTCATCAGCATGCCCGGCGTGCAGTAGCCGCACTGCAGCGCGTGGTGGTCGGTGAACGCCTGCTGCAGCTTCGTCAGCTCGTCGCCGTCGGCGAGCCCTTCGACCGTCTCGACCGTCGAGCCGTCGGCCTGCACAGCGAGGAGCATGCAGCTCTTCACGAGCTGTCCGTCCACGATCATCGAGCAGGCGCCGCAGTTGCCGGTGTCGCAGCCGATGTGGCTGCCGGTCAGGTCGAGGTCGTCGCGGACGAAGTGGATCAGCAGCTTGCGCGCCTCCACCTCGCGCTCGTACGTCGTGCCGTTGATCGTCACGGTGACCGTCTTGCTGGTCGGCATCGCCGGTGCGCTCACGAGCGGCTCGCTTTCTGGGCCTGGTCGACCGCCCGCACCGCGAGCACCTCGGCGAGGTGCGTGCGGTAGGCGGCAGAGGCATGGACGTCGGAGGGGGGGTCGAGGTTGGCTGCGCGGACGGCGTCGCGGACGGCCTGCTCGTCGGGGGACGCCGGTTGCAGGCTCACCGGCACGGCGTCGACGCAGCCGAGGGCGATGCGCACGCCGCCGTTCACGCTCGCCGCGACGCAGCAGATGCACGTGCCCTCGACGCCGAGCGTCACCGACGCGAAGCCGTCGGCCTTGCCGGCCGGCAGCGTCACCTTCGTCAGCAGCTCCCCCGTCGACACGGCGGTCAGGTAGACACCGAGGAAGAAGTCGTCCGCCGACACCTCGCGTTCGCCGGTCCTGCCGACGATCGTCATGCGGGCGCCGAGCGCGACCATCAGCGGCGGCAGGTGGTTGGTCGGGTCGTTGGAGCAGATGTTGCCGCCGATCGTCCCGCGGTTTCGCACCTGGACGTCCGCGATCTGGGCGCAGACCTCGCCGAGGATCGGCCGGGCGCGCGCCTCGGCGCTCTCCGCGAGCTCGGTGTACGTCGTCATCGCGCCGATCGTCAGCGTTCCGTCCGCCGCCAGGTCGATGCCCTTGAGCGCCTCGAGCCCGTTGAGATCGACGAGCGCGTCCGGCGAAGCGGCCCGCGCCTTCATCACGTTGACGAGCGTCTGGCCGCCCGCGAGCGCCCGCGCGCCGTCGTTCTCCGCGAGCAGCTCGACGGCCTCCTCGACGGACCCAGGGCGCGCGTAGCCGACGTCCCGCAGCAGCATGTAGAGAGTTTTATAAAATCTGGCTTGCGACCGCTGCAACTACGTGCCGGTCGGCTCGAGGGCGAGCGGGCCGCCCCAAGAGACTCGCCCGGCCCGCGCCGGGCCCCTGTTCTACGTGCGCAGGAGCGGCCGGTGGCGCTGCAGGGCGGCGAGGATCGCGTCGATGTCGTCCTCGGTGTTGTAGGCGTGAGGCGAGACGCGGAGGTTGCCGTCCCGCTCCGAGGTGACGATCCCGTCGCCGCCGAGTGCGTCGACCAGGGCCGGCGCGTCGGTCGAGGCGACGCAGACCAGCGCGCCCCGGTGCTCGTGCACCCGCGGCGTCACGACGATCCCGCCGAGCGCGTCGACGCCGTCGATCAGGCGGTCGGTGAGGCCGAGGACGTGCTCGCGCGTGGCGGCGACGCCGATCTCCTGCATCAGCTCGATGCCGGCGATGCCGCCGTAGATGGCCGGGATCGGCGGTGTGCCGGACTGGAAGCGGCGCGCGCCCGGCGCCGGCGAGTAGTCGGTGTGGTCCATCTGGAAGATGTCCTGGTCGGCGAACCACCCCGTCTGGGTGGGCACGAGCTGCTCGGACAGCTCCGGACGCACCCAGAGGAACGCCAGCCCGGCCGAGGCGAGCAGGTACTTGAGGACGCCCGCAGCGAGCGCGTCGACGCCGAGCGCCTCGACGTCGAGCGGGTACGTGCCGGCGGCCTGGTAGGCGTCGAGCACGACGAGCGCGCCGCGCTCGTGCGCGATGCGCGTGATCTCCTCGACGGGCAGCCGCGTGCCGTTCCGGTAGCAGACGGCCGCGATCGAGACGATGCCGGTGCGCTCGTCGATCGCCTCGTCGAAGCGCTCGAGCGGGATCTCCGGCCCGTCGGCCCGCACGATCGTCACCTCGGCGCCGCGGAGCTGCTGCGCGTGCCAGATCTGCCCGATCGTCGGGAACTCGAAGTCCGAGATCACGACCTTGGGGCGTTTGGAGAAGTCGATCGCGCTCGCGAGGGCGCTCACGCCCGCCGACACCGACGTCGTGACGGCGACGTCGTCCGGCTGCGCCGAGACCAGCCGCGCGAAGGAGGCGCGCGCGGACTCGGAGCGCTCCACCCAGTAATCCCATGGCGCGCCCCGGTCGTCCCAGCCGTCGAGGTAGTCGAGGTAGGCCGCGCGCACCGCGTCCGAGAGCGCTCCCTGCGAGCAGGAGTTGAGGTAGACGAGGCGCTCGAAGATCGGGAACCGGTGACGGCAACGTGCCGGAACCGAGGTCGCATCCCTAACGGCCAAGGTACGCCTTGCGGAGGTCTTCGTTCTCGCGGAGGTCGGCGGCGGGCCCCTCGAGCACGAGCCGGCCGGTCGAGAGGACGTAGCCGCGGTCTGCGATCGCGAGCGACACATTTGCATTCTGCTCGACGACGAGGATCGCCACCCCGGACTCGTGCACCTGCTTGATGATCTCGAAGTTCTTCTCGACGAGCAGCGGCGCGAGCCCCATCGAGGGCTCGTCCATCAGGAGCAGCCTGGGGCGCGACATCAGCGCGCGTCCCATTGCCACCATCTGCTGCTCGCCGCCCGACAGCGTCCCGGCGAGCTGGGAGCGGCGCTCGTGCAGCAGCGGGAACAGCTGGTAGACCCGGTCGTACTCGCTCTTCGTCCCGCCGCCGTGAAGGTACGCGCCCATCTGAAGGTTCTCGAGTACCGTCATCGGCCCGAACAGCCGGCGGTTCTCGGGAACGATGGCGATCCCGAGCCGGATGCGGTGACTCGTCGTCCGCTCGGTGATGTCTTCGCCCGCGAAGCGGACGACGCCGTTGCGGGGCCGGACGATGCCGAGGATCGTCTTCAGGGTCGTCGACTTGCCGGAAGCGTTTCCGCCGAGCAGGCAGACGAGCTCACCCTGCCGGATCGCGATGTTGAGCCCCTGGAGGATGTGGATCGAGCCGTAGTAGGTGTCGATCGCGTCGAGCTCGAGCAGCGGACGGTCGACGTCCGTCACGTCGCCGTCACGGCCTTCGTCCCGATGTACGCCTCCACGACTCGTGGATCGGTCGCCACCTGATCGAACGTCCCCTCGGAGATCTTCTCTCCGTGGTCGAGAGCGATCACCCGGTCCGAGATGCCTTCGACGACGTGCATGTCGTGTTCGATGACGAGAATCGTGTACCCGCCGTCTGCCCGGAGCCGAGAGATGAGCTCGGTGATCTCGTGCGTCTCGACCGGGTTCATGCCCGCGGCGGGCTCGTCGAGGAGGAGGAGCCGCGGATTCGTCGCGGTCGCTCGTGCAATCTCGAGGCGCCGTCGGTTGGCATAGGAGAGCGAGTAGGCAGGCTGGTTCCACCGGTAGCCCATCAGCCGCTGCCCGAAGAACGACAGCCGTTCCTCGGCGAGCTGCTCGATCTCCTTCTCCTCTCGGCGCATGCCGGGCGTGCGAAGGATCGAGCGCAACACGCCCGCACGGGTATGGCAGTAGGCGGCCGCCATCACGTTCTCCTTCACGGTCAAATTCAGGAACAGGCGGAGGGACTGGAACGTGCGGGCGATGCCGCGGCCCGTGATCTCGTGCGGCTCGAGGCCCTGCAGGCTCTCGCCCGCGAACCGGATGTCGCCCGTGCTGGGTGCGTAGACGCCGGTGATCAGGTTGAACAGGGTCGTCTTCCCCGCGCCGTTCGGCCCGATCACACTCACGATCTCGCCCTCGTCCACGTGCATCGTCAAGTCCTGGACCGAGCGCAGCCCACCGAAGGACTTCGAGACCTCACGCAGCTCGAGCAACCTCTCGGGCATCAGACGATCTCCACGCGGTGCGTCCCGAACAAGCCTTGTGGACGCGCGTTCATCAACACAATCAAGACGACACCGATCAGGATCAGGCGGGTGACGCTCGGCTCGATGACCAGGCGGTTCTGCCAGACGAACGCGGTCAGGTACAGCGCGGGGATCATTGCGAGCCAGAGCAACCACGGCTTCAGCAAGGTCAGCGCGAGCACCGCGAAGACGAGGACGACGAAGCAGATGTTCCCGATGAACTGTGGATTCGACGGGTGCAGCACCCACTGATCGAGCCAGGCGCCGAGCCAGCCGCCGACGGCTTGGTTGCCGGCGGTGCCACGCGGCCACCACTCGTTCGCGATCGCAGTGATCCCGTAGCCGAGTCCGATCGCGCCGCCGAGGATTCCCAAGGCCCAGCGCCACGGCCTCACCTTGGCGAGGATCGTCCCCAGGATGAGGACGTAGAAGATCCAGGTCGCGTGGCCCGGCGTCCGCAGCACCTCGAGCGACACGTTCACGACGATCGCTCCGAGGATGACGCCGCCCAGACTCCCGGCGCCGCCCAGGATGAGCATCGCGTACACGATGATCAGCGTCGGGACGTCGAAGTCAGCCGCGAAGACGGCCGTATTCAGCCCTGCGAAGAGCGTGCCCGCCAGTCCGCCGATCCCGGCCGAGATCGCGAACGCGAGCAGCTTCAGGCGGTTCACGGGCATGCCCATCACCTCGGCCGCGAGCGGATCCTCGCGCAGCGACTTCCACGCGCGGCCGGTTCGCGACTGGTCCACCAGATAGATCGCAAACAGCGAGCCGACGAACACGACGAGTGCCGTCAGGTAGTAACCGCTCAGCGACGAGATCTTGAGGCCACCGAGATCCCAGTTGTCGATGTCCGGGATGCCGTTCGGACCACCGGTCAGATCCCAGCTGTGGTGACCGAAGCCGAGGAGCGAGAATCGGCTTCCGTTCTGCGCGATCGTCACGAACAGCTGCCCGAAGAACAGCGTGACGATTGCGAGGTAGTCCCCGACGAGCCGCCGGGACGGAAGGGCGACGAGCAGGCCGAGCAGGGCTGTGAACACGACTGCGAGCGGGACCACGATCAGGGAATCCCAGTGCAGCCCGAACTTGGGGGACGCGAGGATCGCGTAGACGTATGCGCCGAATCCGAAAAACGCGACGTACCCCAGATCGAGCAGGCCTGCGTAGCCGACGACTACGTTCAGGCCGAGGCAGAGGAGCATGTAGATCACCGTGTCGAAGCCGACGCGAATGATGTAGCCGTTGCTCGTCAGCGCCGGAAGCAAGCCCGCAAGAAGTCCGAAGAGGACGTAGAAGAGCGGCCGCGGCGTGCGATCGATTGCGTCGTTGAGCAGGCCGACGAGCCCTCCGCGCCGAACGTCGCGTTGGTGGTGCGTCGCGACCCAGTCGTCCACGCCGACCCGGCTGCCGGTCTCGCCTTCGTCGGGGCGGGCGGGAGGGGTTGGGGTCTCGTCGCCGGCCATCAGACCTTCTGCACCGCTGCCCTGCCGAGGAGTCCGCTCGGGCGAATGAGCATCACGGCGATCAGGATGGCGAAGACGATCGCCTGCTCGAAAGTCGACGACACGTAGCCGGTGGCAAATGCCTCGGCCAGGCCGATCACGAGACCGCCGAGTACCGCGCCGGGCAGGTTGCCGATGCCGCCCACGACTGCCGCGGTGAAGGCGAACAGCCCTGCCTGGAAGCCCATGTACGGCCAGACCTGCTGGTAGACCAATCCGTTGAACACGCCGGCCGCGCCGGCGAGCGCCGAGCCGATGAAGAACGTCACGACGATCACCCGGTCGACGTCGATGCCCATCATCGCTGCCGCCTCTCTGTCGAACGAGGTCGCCCGCATCGCCTTGCCGGTCTGCGTTGCGCGCACGAAGTAGGTCAGGAGCACCATCAAGACGAGCGTCCCGACGACCACGATGATCTGCGCGAGTGCCACGTGGACACCCGCCGGCAAACTGAACCCCTCCGACCAGATCTGGCCGTTCTTCCAACTGAAGCTGTTGTAGCTCTGGTACTGGGCGCCGAGGATCAGCTGAGCGCTGTTCTCCAGGAAGAAGGACACGCCGAGCGCGGTGATCAGCGGTGCAATCCGCGGCGCGTTACGGAGTCGCCGGTACGCGAATCGCTCGACCATGACGCCGAGCAGGCCTCCGCCCAGCATCGCGCAGACGAACATGACGACGAGGAGGACTACGATGGTCGAGGCGAGCGACGTCGGTCCTCCGAAGACGGTGATCACGCCGAACCCGATGAACGCGCCGACCATGTAGATGTCGCCGTGGGCGAAGTTCAGCAGCTTCAGGATTCCGTAGACCATCGAGTAGCCGAGCGCAATCAATGCGTACACGCTTCCGTGCGTGATCCCCGAGACGAGCTCCGTGAGAAAGAGATTCCAGTTCAAGCGTCCTCGATGCTGAATGGGGCGCGGTTGCAATGCAACCGCGCCCCATTCGTTTGGAGCCGTGAATCGCTCTGACTAGCCGACCGTCTTGTAACTGCCGTCGGGCTGGATCTTGAAGATGAAGAACTTCGCGCCGGCCACATCGCCGTTTGCCGTGAAGGCGACGGGGCCGCCGAAGATCGACGTCTTCAGCTTGACCTTGGCGAGATCCTGGCGAACCTCGGTGCGGCTGATCTTGTTGTCCGCACAGGCCTTCGTGATCGCCGTCGCGTACATCCCGGCGAGAACGTAGTTCGGAGCGCCGAACGGCGTGGTGCCGCCCGGGAACTGCTTGTGGTACGCGGCGACGGTGCTCGCGTTCGCGGAGATCGTCGTCACGTCCGGTGCGAAGAACGACACGTAGCTCCCCGCAATGGAGAACTTCGACGAGTCGAAAGTGCCGTCGCTCCCGAACACGATCGCGCTCTTGCCCTGCGCCTTCAGCTGCTGCGCGAGCAGCTGGGCCTGGGACGCGATCTGGAACGGCGCGAAGACCACCTTCGCCGAGCCGGCCTTCGCCACGAGCGAGGAGAAGTCCGTGTCCTTCTGACTGATCGACTCGCGGTCGACGTTCACACCCTTCGCCTTGAGCGATGCGCCGACGATGTCCGCGAGACCGGTCGAGTACGACTCCTGGTCGTCGACGACCATCACGGTATCGCCGGATGCCACCCCGAGCTTCGAGGTCATGTAGGCGGCGTCGGTCGGCCCCTGCACGCTGTCGTTCGGAACGTTGCGGAAGAAATAGCCCTTCCACTTGCCGCTCGACAGAGAGACACGGGTCGCCGAGCCGGACGCGAACACCAGGCCGGCCTTCTTGAGGATCGGCGCGACGACCTGAACCTCGTCACTGCCTGCCGGGCCGATGACGCCCATGATCGACTTGTTCGAGGCGAACGACTGCCCAACCGTCGACGCCTTCGAAGGATCGAGCTGTGTATCGCCCTGAACGAGGTGAATCTTCAGCTTGTGGGCCTTGTTCCACTGCGTGATGTAGAACTGCGCCCAGTGGAGCTGGTCACTCCCGATCGAGCCTGCCGCGCCCGTGATCGGCGCGAGCATGCCGATCTGGACGCCTTTTGAGCATGTTGCCGTCCCGGCGGTCGTCGCGGCGTGCGCAAACGGACGTGCCAGCGCCGCAGCCACGACCGCGAGCCCGACGAGAACCGTCGCGCTCACGACCAAGCCAACCCGTTTCAACATCAAACTCCTCCTTGGTGGGGTGTGTCCCCAAGTTAGGCGTTCTCTTCGCCCATTGGTTTGCGCGCCGAGCGCCGACGCCGAAGGCAAGGACTGTAACCGCGCTCTTGCTGTGGCTCAAACAGCCGGTGCCGATACGCTCGGCCGCGTGAAGTACCACCTGCAGAGCCACGCGGTCGGCGCGCAGGCGGCCGTGCGCGGCGTCCAGGTCACGCGTCTCTTCGACGCCGAGCGGGGGTGCCGGCTCTTCGAGCAACGGCTGCTTGCGTTCTCAGGCTCGTCGAGCGAGCGAATGGACGCCGGCGCGGACGAGGTGCTGTACGTGCTCTCCGGCGAGAGCGAGCTCCACGTCGGAGGCGAGCGACACCGGCTGCACGGAGGTGTCGCGGTCTTTTTCGCCGCGGGCACCCCCTGGCGCGCAGTGGGGGATGCCCGTGCCCTCTCCGTTCTCGTGCACGAGCCGTCTCCGGCCGGGGCGACCCACGCGGTGCGCGATCTGGGCGCGGAGGAGCGAGGCACGGCCACGGGCGGGCGCCAGTTCGTGCTCGGCGCGACCCCGGAGGTCGGCTGTCGGTCGGCGACGCAGTTCATCGGCCTCGTGCCGCCCGGCCGTGCCCCCGACCACTTCCACACATACGACGAGGTCATCTACGTCCTCGACGGGGTGGGCGAGCTCCACATCGGCGGCGAAAGCGCGCCGCTCCGCGCCGGAAGCTGCGTGCACCTGCCCGCCCGCCTCGTCCACTGCCTGGCGAACACGGGCGGCTCCGAGCTGCGCCTGCTCGGGGTCTTCCGGCCGGCCGGCTCCCCGGCCGAGGCCTACTACCCCGACGGCACCCTCGCCGTCGTCCCCGAGAGCTAGGAGGAGCGACCGTGCCGAGGATCGAGCGCAACGCCGAGATCGTCTGGGAGGGCAACGTCGCGCGCGGCGCCGGCCGGATGTCCGCCGCGTCCGGGGCGTTCGCCGAGCTGCCGTTCACGCTCGCGACGCGGATCGGCAACCCGGAAGGCAAGACGAGCCCGGAGGAGCTGCTCGCGGCGGCGCACGGCGCCTGCTTCACGATGTCGCTCGCGTCCGAGCTGACGCAGGCGGGCACGCCGCCCGGGCGGCTCGACGTCGACTGCCGGATCGTGATGGACGAGGTCGAGGGCCAGGGCCACCAGATCGTCGGCTCGGTCGTGAGCGTGACGGCGGCGGTGGACGGGGCGGACGACGCCGCGCTGCGAGACGCGATCGCGAAGGCCGACGAGGGATGTCCGTTCTCGGCGCTCCTCAAGCGGGCCGGCGCCGACGTGCAGATCGCGCTCAGGGAGCGCTAGCCTCTAGTCGAGCTCGACCTGGACGTCGACGCCGCGGGCGCGCTGCGCCGCTTCCCAGGCGCGGACGTGCAGGTAGATCGCCACGCGCATGCCTTCGGCCGAGTACGAGCCGAGCACGCTCACGCGCACCGCGCCCGGGCCGATCTCCTCGGCGAGGATGTCGCCGCGGCTTCGGAGATCGGCGAGCAGGTCGTCGACGAGCGACGGATCGTTGAGGCGAATCGTTGGCATTGCTGACCTGTGCGCCGCGCGGGCGCGTACCTCTGGTCTAAACCGCTCGCGGACGCCGCACACCGGTCGTACGGCTGGACCGGCCTAGCCTTCGCCGCGCGCGTCGCGCACCGCGTCGGCCGTCTCGAGCCCGCGCCCGGCCGCGAGCAGCTCGTCGACCCGGTCGCGACCGAGCGCCGCGGTGACGGATTCGAGGATCCGCTCGTACCCGGCTCGCTCGGCGCCGCTCATCTCGACGCCGATCGCGTCGAACAGCTCGACGGACGCGCCGAGCAGACGGACGGCCCGCTCCCGGTCGTCCTGTGAGTAGGCGAGCTCGCCGGCGGTCTCGAGCGAGTAGGCGATCAGCTCGCGGTACCCGAGCCGCTCGGCGACCTCGAACGTCTCGGCCAGATTCGCTCTCGCCTCCTCGAGCTCTCCGAGTGCGAGCCTGGACCGGGCCAGGTTGTGCAGCGAGATCGCCATGCCGTCGAGATCGCCGCGGCTGCGCTGTTCCGCGACCGCGCGCTCGCCGTACGTCGCCGACGTCTCGTGATCGCCCTGGAGCTCCGCGATCGCGGCCAGGTTCGCGAGGGCGACGGATGCTCGGTGGTGGCTGCCGAGCCGCTCGAAGAGCTCGAGGCTCTCGCGATAGGCCGCGGCGGCGGTTTCGAGCTCTCCTGCCGACACGGCGACGGCGCCCAGCTCTGCGATGCAGCGCGCGATTCCCTCCGCGTCGCCGAGCTTCCGGTACAGGTCGAGCGCCTCGGTCCAGAGTGCCTTCGCCTCGTCCAGGGCGCCTTCGCGGTACGGGAACGTGCCACCGTGGACCAGGACCAGCGCCCGCAGCTCGTCGGCCGCGCCCTCCGTGTCGGCGATCGCGCGCGCGAACGCGACACGCCCCTCACGGCCGTGGCCGCGGACGACCCAGAACCAGCGCAGGCTGACGGCGAGCCGTGCCTGTACCTCGACCTCGCCCCGCTCGACGGCCCACGCGAGCGCGCTGCGGAGGTTGTCGTGGTCGTTCTCGAGCGTGTCGAAGGCACGCTCGTAGCCTTCGTCCGCGGCGGCGATCACGGCGTTGGCCGCCTCTGCGACGGCGAGGAAGTGCAAGGCGTGCCGGCGGGCGTACTCGCCTGCCTCGCCGCTCGCCCGGAGCTGCTCTCCCGCGTAGTCGCGAATCGTCTCGAGCATCGCGAACCGCGGCGCGTCCGACACGCGGCGCAGGAGGTTGCCGTCGACGAGTGCCGAGAGTTGCGGGAGCAACCCGCCGCCGACGACTGCTTCCGCGGCGTCGAGCGTCACCCCGCCCGCGAACACCGAGAGCCGTGCGAGCAGGGCCTGCTCCGCCTCCGACAGGAGGCGGAAGCTCCAGTCGAGCGTCGCGCGGAGCGTCCGCTGCCGCTCCGGGAGGTCGCGCGCACCTTCGACCAGGAGGTCGAGCGCCTGCCCGATCCGGGCGGCGAGGGCCGGCGGCGGCAACACGCGCGTCCGTGCCGCAGCGAGCTCGATCGCAAGCGGCAGGCCGTCGAGGCGGCGACAGATCTCCACGACCGCCTCGGCGCCCGCGTCGTTGAGCTCGAAGCTCGGGTCGACCGCGCGCGCCCGGTCGCTGAAGAGGCGCACGGCGTCGTCCGTCGGCAGCGGCGGGACCGGGTACTCGTGCTCTCCGGACAGCCGTAGCGGCACGCGGCTCGTCGCCAGGACTCGCAGGTCCGGGGTCGCGGCCAGGACCGCGCTGAGCTCGGTCGCCGCCGCCTGGAGGTGCTCGAAGTTGTCGACGAGCAGGAGCAGCGCGCCCCCCGCCTCGAGCGCGGCGGCGAGCAGCTCGCCGACGAGGCTCGGATCGTTCACGGGCGCGAGATCGACGAACGCGACGCCTGCCGACCGCTCGCCGCCGAGCTCCTCCGCGACGGCGAGCGCGAGCCGGGTCTTGCCGGTGCCGCCCGGTCCTGTCAGCGTCACGAGCCGCGCTTCTTCACGCAGCAGCGCCGACACGGCGGCGACCTCGAGCCGCCGGCCGACGAGCGAGGTCGGCGGGGTCGGGAGCAGCGCGGCCGGCGTCTCCCGCGGCGCGGGCGCCGCGAGCGCGTCGTCCTGCCTGAGCACCGCGCGCTCGAGCTCCTGCAGCGCAGGCCCCGGCTCGACGCCGAGCTCGTCGATCAGCAGCTCGCGCGTCGCGCGATAGGCGTCGAGTGCCTCCTTCTGCCGTCCCGCGCGGTACAGCGCGAGGATCCACTGCTCGCGGAGACGCTCGCGGTACGGATGCTCCGCGACCAGCGGTTCGATGTCGGCGAGGACCGTCTCGTGGCGGCCGAGTCGCAGCTCGATGTCGTTGCGCAGCTCGAGTGCGACGAGTCGCCGCTCGTCGAGCGAAGCAGCGGCCGTCTCGGCGACGGGTTGTTCGCTCAGGTCGGCCAGGGCGGCGCCGCGCCAGAGGCCGAGCGCCTCCTGGACGTCGACGGCGGCGGCCGCCGGCGCGCCGTCGGCGAGCTTCGCGGCGGCTCCGGCGAGCAGCGACTCGAAGCGGTCGAGGTCGAGCTCGTCTGCGGCGACGGTCGCCCGGTAGCCGTTTCCGTGCGTCTGGATCCGCTCGGCGCCGAGCGCCCGGCGCAGGCCGTGGACGTACACCTGGAGGGCGCGGGCGGCCGACTCGGGCGCCTGCTCGCCCCAGAGGGAGTCGATCAGGTGCGCGCGCGGCACGACCTCGCCCTTGTGCAGCAGCAGCTCGACGAGCAGCGCCCGCTGTTTCGGCGCGCCGAGCGGCACGGACTGCCCGTCCGCGAGCGCCTGAACCGGCCCGAGCAGCCGGAACTCCATCGCCTTCGTGACCCCCTTAAGTCGACCCCAACCCGATCTTAAGCGGCTCCTCGGATCGTTCGGGCTCAAGCCGCCGACCAGGGCGGCCAGACCTGAAGGAGACGTCATGATTCATGCAGGCGAGAGCATCGAGAACCCGGTCACCGGCGAGCGCATCGTGTTCCGGAAGACCTCGAAGGAGACGAACGGCGAGGCGGTCGTGATCGAGACGTTCGTGCAGCCGAACGGGTTCGTCGCAGCTGCCCATGTCCATCCCAGCCAGGAGGAGCGGTTCGAGGTGCTGGCCGGGTCGATCGGCTTCCGGATCGGCCGCGAGCGGCGCGTCGCGGGTCCCGGCGAGCGGCTGACCGTGCCGGCCGGGACGCCGCACAAGTTCTGGAACGCGGGCGACGACGTCGCGCACTTCGTCTGCGAGGTGCGTCCCGCGCTCCAGTTCGAGTCGTTGCTCGAGACGATGTTCGCGCTCGCCGCCGACGGCAAGACGAACCGCAAGGGCATGCCCAACCCGCTGCGCCTGGCCGTGATCGCCCGTGCGCACTTCGACACGGTGCGGCTGCCGTTCCCGCCGACGGTGCTGCAGCGGATCGGCTTGGCGCTCGGCGCCCCCCTCGGGCGGCTGTTCGGCTACGAGCCGCTCTACGCCGCCGCGGCCCCCGCGCCCGCGGCCCTCGGCATCTAGCAACGTCGACCCGGTGCCAGGCACCAGCGTGCCTGGCACCGGGTTTCGTCCCTAGTCCGCGAGCTCGACGAAGCCGAGCTCGAGCAGGTCGCGCAGCGCGTCCAGCGCCTCCGCGCGGACGTCGGCCTCCGCCTTCTTCGGCAGGCCGAGGCGCGCGAGCGACTCGCGCAGCGTGGCGCCGCCGTCGAGACCCACCAGCGCCTCGGCGACCGCGGGAGCGCACTCGACGTCGGGGTACGTGCCCTCGTCGAGCAGCAGTCGCGTCTCGCGCGTGCGGTCGTGCGGATCGAGGCGCGACTCGAGAGAGACGGCGTCGGCCAGCGCGAGCGGCTCGTCCAGCAGGCGCTCGTCGCGGCCGTCCTCGACGAGGAACGCCTGCGCCGCGAAGGCGCGCTCGATCTGGTCGCCGGCGTTCTCGAGCTCGTCGGCCTCGACGGGATCGGCGCGCAGCGAGTGCGAGTTGCCGTTGCGCCGGTGCAGCAGCACCGCACCCTCCGTGATCCAGCCGACCCTGAGGTCGCGGAAGTAGTCGGTCCACGTGTCGAGCGCCTCGCCGAGCGCAGCGTCCGAGACGTGGTCGTTCCAGGTCGCGGCGTGCTCCAGCGGGTCGGCGCCGCTCAGGCCGAGCACCCACGCGTCGCAGCCGCAGCCGTCGAGCCACTCCTCGACCCGCCCGTCCGGCTCCTCCTCCGACTCGGCGAGCCAGCTGACGAGCAGCGTCGCGTAGCCGTCGTCGGCGAGCGCAGTGATCGCACCGAGCACGACGCGGGCGGAGAACTCGTCGGCGGGCAGGCCGCCGTCCCGGTACTGCCAGCGCGTCTCGGGCGAGATCACGTACGGCGCGTTGCAGGTGACGAGGTCGAACGTCTCGCCGGCGACGGGTGCGAACAGGCTGCCCAGCCTCGTCTCGACGTGGTCGAAGCCGTTCAGCCCCGCGTTCAGGTTCGTGTACGCGAGCGCCCGCGGGTTGACGTCGGTGGCGACGACGTGGTCGCTGTGTCGCGCCGCGAACAGCGCCTGGGCGCCGTTGCCGGTGCCGACGTCGAGGGCGCGGCGTGCGTGCCGCCTCGGCGTCAGCGACGCGCACCACGAGGCCGTCGGCGTGAAGGCGGCGACGTAACCGGGCGGATCCTCGGCGCCGCGCGGGAACGTGTCGCAGGCCAGCAGGAGCCCTTCGACGGGCATGATCCGCCCGAGCGGCTGGACGGTGCCGGCGCTGCGCTCGACGAGCCCGAGGCTGGCCAGCGCACCGACGCCGTCGTCGCCGAGCGCGCCGGTCGCGTCTGCCTCTGGCACCGGCAGCTGGAGGAGCAGCAGGCGGATTGCGGCGGCGCGCGGCGAGTCGGGCAGGCGCCGGTCGAGCACGGGGACGTCTTCGCGGTCGGCGGCGGGGCCGTCGTCGCCGAGCAGCTCGACGACGCCTCGCTCCGAGTAGCCGATCCGCTCGAGCGCCGCGCGTGCTGTGGCGGCGGCGCCGCGATCGGCAACTGGCTCCACGGCCGCGACTCTAGCCGCCGCCGCGCTCACCCTCGACCCAGGACCGCACGGCGGGCACGAGGACGAGCGGCAGGAGCAGCGGCGCGAGGAACAGGTGCAGCCAGTCGAAGAGCGTGTTGCCCTGGAACCCGGTCCAGTCCCAGTCGTCCAGGTAGCCGCCGAGCGCGAGCACCGCCAGCGCGAGCGCGCCGCCTGCGAGCAGCGCGAGCTGCAGCCCGCTCAGGCCGCCGCGCAGCTCGTACCACACCGGAATCGTCGCCACGGCGAGCGGCAGGACGAGCAGCTCGAGCCAGTCCCACAGGCGGTTGCCGGGAAAGCCCGTCCAGCGCAGGTCGGCCGCATAGCCGACGACGACGAGCAGGACGAACGCCGCCGAGGCGGCGGCGAGCAACAGACGCTGCGTGCGCTGGAGGTTGCGTCCATGCCGTGCCCAGAGCGGCGCGATTGCGACGGCGAGCGGGAGCGCGAGCATCTCGAGCCAGTCCCAGAGCGTGTCGTGCTGGCGGAAGCCGGTCCAGTGCCAGTGGTGCCCGTAGCCGCCCCAGAAGACGACGGCGAGGAGCGCCGCTGCCACCAGCGCGACCACGCTGCCGAGCCGCCGCCGCTCAGCGCCAGGCATCGAACAGCCGCTCGACGTCGCGCCGGCTCTCGCGGCGCGAGAGGACGTAGAGGCGGTCGCCGTCCTCGATCCGCGTCGATCCGCGCGGCGGCAGGGCCTCGCCGTCGCGCACGATCACGGCGACGAGCGAGTTTCGGGGCAGTCCGAGCTCGCGCACGTGACGGCCGACGACCGCGGAGTCGGGCGCGACCCCGAACTCGAGCAGCCCGCTGCCGAGGCTGTCGACCGCCGCGATCTCGAGCGGCGGCTCGTACGACCCGTGCGCCCGGCCGGTCACGCCGAGCGCACGCGCGAGCGGCTCGAGCGTCGGGCCCTGGATCACCGCCGACGCGACGACCACGAAGAAGACGGCGTTGAAGATCGTCCGGCTCTCGGGGAGCCCGGCCGCCTGCGGGTACGTGGCGAGCACGATCGGCACGGCGCCGCGCAGGCCGCCCCAGCCGAGCAGCGCGCGCTCGCGCAGCTCGAAGTGCTGGAACAGCGTGGACACCCAGACCGCGACCGGACGGGCGACGAACAGCAGGACGGCGACGACGGCGAGGCCGGGGAGGATGACCGACCCGAGCTGGTGCGGGAACGAGAACAGGCCGAGCACGATGAAGAGGCCGACCTGGGCGAGGAAGGCGAGCCCGGCATGGAAGTTGACGAGCGTTCGCCGCAGCTTGGTCGGCGTGTTGCCGAGCCAGAGGCCGACGATGTAGACGGCGAGGAAACCGCTTCCACCCGCGACGTCCGCCAGGCCGAAGCCGATCGCACCGGCGGCGACGGTCGCGACAGGCGCGAACGGCGCCGCGAGGGCCGGCAGGCGGACGAGCGCCCACGCGGAGACCGCGCCCACTGCGAGCCCGAGCGCGAGGCCGAGCGCGAGCTGGCGGACGACGAGCACGAACAGGTCGACGAAGCCGGCGCCGCTGCCCTCGACCCAGTGGATCAGGCCGATCGTCAGGGCGACGCCCGTCGGGTCGTTCGCGCCCGACTCGCCCTCCAGCACGCGCCCCAGCCGGCGGCGGAGACTCGTCACCCGCAGCGTCGCGAACACCGCGGCTGCGTCCGTCGACGCGACGACTGCCCCGAGCAGGAACGAGGCGGACCACGAGAGCGGGAAGACGGCGCGCGCGGCGAGTGCGGTGATCGCCGCGGTCACGACGACGCCGACGGTGCTGAGCGTCGCGGCCGGAACGACGACGCGGCGGAGCGCCCGCCACGGCGTGGTGATGCCGCCTTCGAACAGGATCACCGCGAGCCCGACGATGCCGACCGTGCGCGCCAGGTGGACGTCGGAGAAGTGGATGCCGCCGATGCCGTCGCTGCCAAGCAGCATCCCGAGCCCGAGGAACACGACGAGCACCGGCACGCCGGCGCGCCCGGCCAGCGTCGCGGCTGCGACCGCCGCGAGCAGCACGGCGCCCACGATCAGGATCAGCGTTCCGGGCTCCACCGCGCCCAGTCTGGCGAACGCTCCTACGAAAGGAGCAGTGCGAGCAGCGCCTTCTGCACGTGCAGGCGGTTCTCCGCCTCGTCCCAGACCGCCGACTGCGTCGCCGTAGAGCACGTCTGCCGCGATCTCCTCGCCGGGATGGGCGGGCAGGCAGTGGAGGACGATCGCCTCGGGCGCTGCCGTCGCGAGCAGCGCGGCGTCGAGGCGGTAGGGCTCGAGATCGCGCACGCGCCGCGCTGCTTCCGCATCGGTGCCGAGGCTCGTCCAGATGTCGGTGACGAGCACGTCGGCGCCGGCGGCGGCCTCGCGCGGGTCGCGGACCAGCTCGACCGGCGTGCCCGCGGGCGGCTCGTAGCCGGCCGGGCACGCGGCGACGACCTCGCATCCCCGTCAGCTCGGCGAGGTCCGCGAGCGAGACGAGCACGTTGGTGCCGTCGCCGACCCAGCCGATCCGGACGCCGTCGAGCCCGCCGAGCCGGTCGCGGATCGTGAGCACGTCCGCCAGTGCCTGGCAGGGGTGCTCGACCTACGTGAGCGCGTTGATCACCGGAATCGTCGCCGACTCCGCCCAGACCTCGAGCTCGTCCTGCGAGAGCGTGCGGATCGCGACCGCGTCGAGGTAGCGAGAGAGGACGCGGGCCGTGTCGCCGACCGACTCGCCGCGCGAGAGCTGCAGCTCGTCGCTGCGCAGCGAGATCGGCATGCCGCCGAGCTGGGCCATCGCCGCCGAGAACGAGATTCGCGTGCGCGTCGAGGGCTGCATGAAGACCAGGCCGAGCGTCCGGCCGGCGAGTCGGGGCGTCAGGTCGACCTTCAGCTCGCCGGCGAGGTCGAGGATCGCCTCGACCTCGGCGGCGACGAGGTCGGAGATCCGCAGCAGGCTCCGGCCCGCGAGCTCGACCGGCAGCGGCAGCGTCACGACCACCGCTCCTGCGCCGCCGGATCGCGGCCGCCACGTCGCCGAGCCGTTCGCCCGGTTCGGGCGGCTCGAACGTGCCGGCGCGGACCGGAGCCGGCCACCTGCTCGTGCGCGTCGCGGAACGGCACGCCGTCCTGCACGAGCGCCTCCGCCGCGTCGGTCGCCCGGAGCAGCGGGTCGGCGCTGGCGGCCGCCATCCGTTCGCGGTCGAAGTCGAGCCCGCTCACGAGCACGGTCAGCGCCGCGAGCGCACCGGCGACGTCGGCGCGCGCGGCGAAGACCGGCGCCTTGTCCTCCTGCAGGTCGCGGTTGTACGCGAGCGGGAGCGACCTTGAGCGTCGCGAGCAGGCCGGTGAGGCGCCCGATCGCCGTCCCCGCCTTGCCGCGGGCGAGCTCGGCGACGTCCGGGTTCAGCTTCTGCGGCATCATCGACGAGCCCGTCGCGGCGTCCTCCGGCAGCCGCGCGAAGCCGAACTCGCTGCGTCGTCCAGAGCACGAGCTCCTCGCCGATCCGCGACAGGTGCACGAAGAGCGTCGCGCGCACGCGTACAGGTAGTCGAGCGCGAAGTCGCGGTCGGCGACGGCGTCCAGCGAGTTCCGCATCGGGTTCGGCGGCGGCGGGAGCGGCAGCGTCGAGCCGGCGAGCGCGCCCGCGCCGAGCGGCGAGGGCGCAGCCTGCCCGCCCGCGAACGCGAAGCGCGTGCGGTCGCGCTCGAGCATCTCGACCCAGGCGAGCAGGTGATGGCCGACGGTGACGGGGATCGCGCGCTGCAGGTGCGTGTAGCCGGGCATGCGGCGTCGTCGGCCTCCTCGGCGGCGCGCTCGAGAATCGGCACGCGCGAAGGTCGTGAGCGCAGCGTCGACGCCTCGCGACATGCGTCGGCGACGTAGAGCCGGAACGCGGCCGCGACCTGGTCGTTGCGCGAGCGGCCGGCGTGGATCTTGCGGCCGACCTCGCCGAGCAGGCGCTCGATCGCCGAGTGCACGTCCTCGTCGTCGCCGTCGACCTCGTCGAGCGAACCGAGCGTGTCGCGCACCTCGGCCAGCTCGCCGTCGTCGAGCAACCCGGCCGCGTGCAGCCGGCCGGCGTGGATCAGCGTCCCCTGGACGTCGTACGGCAGGAGCTCGTCGTCCTGCGCCCGCAGGAAGTCCCACACCTCCGGCGCGAGCTCGGCGCCGACCCGTCCGGCCCACAGCGTCACAGCCGAGCTCAGCGGGTCGGAGGCCGCTGGCGAGCAGCGAGCGCCGCTGCATGTCGGTGATGTCGTTGACCTGCACCGCGAGCTGGCCGATGCGGTCGGCGGCGGTGAACGCGGTCGCGCTTCGCTCCATGCTCAGCCGCTCCGGGTCGTAGGAGACGGTGCTCGCCGCGTCGTGTCGAGGATCGTGTAGTCGTCGCCGCGCCGCAGCTCGATCGTCACCTCGCCGGTACACGACCGCAGCGACCCAGCGCTGGAGCGACTCCCGCAGCATCAGCGCCTGCGGCTCGAACCAGCGGCCCTCGTAGAGCAGCCGGCCGAGGCGGCGGCCGTCGACGGCGTAGCGCTCGAGCGTCGCCTCGTTGTGGATCGCGCTGAGCAGCCGCTCGTAGGCGATGTGGAGCAGCGCCATCCCGGGCGCCTCGTAGATGCCGCGGCTCTTCGCCTCGATCACGCGGTTCTCGATCTGGTCGGACATGCCGAGCCCGTGGCGGCCGCCGATCGTCGTTCGCCGCGTGGACGAGCTCGACCGGATCGGCGAGCTCTTCGCCGTCGATCGCGACCGGCAGGCCGTCCGCGAACTCGAGCGTGACCGTCCTCCGGCTCGATCGCGACGGCCGGGTCCCAGTGCGCGACGCCCATGATCGGCTCGACGATCATCATGCTCGTCGAGGTAGCTCGAGGTCCTTCGCCTCGTGCGTCGCGCCGAGCAGGTTCGCGTCGGTCGAGTAGGCCTTCTCCGCCGACGTGCCGTGCGGCGAGCCCGCGCGCGGCGAGCCACTCGCTCATCTCCGTGCGGCCGCCGAGCTCGGCGACGAACGCGGCGTCGAGCCACGGCTTGTAGATCCGCAGGTGCCGGGTTCGCGAGCAGGCCGTAGCGGTAGAAGCGCTCGATGTCGTTGCCCTTGTAGGTCGAGCCGTCGCCCCAGATCTCGACGCCGTGCTCGCGCATCTCGTGCACGAGCAACGTGCCGGTGACGGCGCGGCCGAGCGGCGTCGTGTTGAAGTAGCGGCGCCCGGCGGTCTGGATGTGGAAGGCGCCGCACTGGAGCGCGGCGAGCGCCCTCGCGCGCGAGCGCCTCCCGGCAGTCGACGAGCACGGCGTCCTCGGCGCCGTAGCGGCAGCGCCCGGTCCGGGCACGGCGTCGATGTCGGGCTCGTCGTACTGGCCGAGGTCGGCGGTGAACGCGTACGGGACGGCGCCGTGCTCGCGCATCCAGGCGAGCGCGCAGCACGTGTCGAGGCCGCCCGAGAACGCGATCCCGACGCGCTCGCCGACGGGCAGCGAGCCGAGGATCACGCCGCCGGCCGCGGCCGACGATGGTTCCGTCATGCTCATTCGCCGCCTCCGTCGATCAGTGCGTGAAGCTCCTCGGCGAGCTCGCGGCCGGTGTGCCGCTCGCGGACGGCGACGAAGATCGTGTTGTCGCCGGCGATCGTGCCGGCGACCTCGCGGCAGCGCCGCGCTCGTCGATCGCGTCGGCGAGCGGGGCGGCGAAGCCGCGCGGCGTGTGGATCACGACGCAGCGTCGCCGGTCGGGCGTCATCGCGCCGGCCCAGCGGCGGAGCGCCGACGTCGAGCTGCGTCGAGGCGGCGCAGGTCGGCGGCGCCCGGAAGCGCGTAGACGAGCCGGCCGTCGCCGTTGCGCACCTTGACGAGCCCGAGCTGCGCGATGTCGCGCGAGACGGTCGCCTGGACGGTGTCGATGCCCTCGCCGCGCAGCGCCTCGGCGAGCTCGGCCTGCGTCGAGAGCTGCCGCTGCTGCGACGAGGCGGAGGATCGCGCCCTGGCGCTCGAACTTGGTCGTCACTGCGCAGCGCCTCCCGGAGCAGGTCGAGCGCCGGGTCGGCTTCGTCGGTCGAGATCGTGAGCGGCGGGGTGAGGCGGAGCGCCGTCTCGCCGGCGGTGCCGACGAGCAGGTTGTGCTCGAGCGCCGCGTGCGACGACCGGGCCGGCCGGGCGGTCGAGCTCGATCGCGAGCAGGAGGCCGGCGCCGCGGACGTCGCCGAGCGAGCGACGCCTCGAAGCGCTGCGCCGATCGTCGCGGACGTGGGCGAGCAGGTCGTCGTCGATCGTCGTCGACGACGGCGCAGGCGGCGGCGCACGAGACGGGGTTGCCGCCGAACGTCGAGGCGTGGTCGCCCGGGACGAATGCCGTCGGCGCGTCGTCGGAGACGAGCAGCGCGCCGATCGGCAGGCCGTTCGCGAGCCCCTTCGCGAGCGTGACCGCGTCGGGCGCACGCCGTGGCGCTGCCAGGCGAAGAACGTCGCCGCGTGCGGCCGACGCCGGTCTGCACCTCGTCGAAGACGAGCAGCGCGTCGTGCTCGTCGGCGAGCGAGCGGGCCTCCGCGAGCGTCTCGGTCGTGAGCGGATGGACGCCGCCCTCGCCCTGCACGGGCTCGAGGACGATCGCGGCCGTGTCCGGCGCCGACGGCGTCGGCGAGCGTCGCCGGCGTCGCGAAGCGGACGCCGGGGACGAGCGGCTCGAACGGCGCGCGCTTCGCCGGCTGGCCGGTGATCGAGAGCGCGCCCATCGTGCGCCCGTGGAACGAGCCGTCGAGCGCGACGAGCTCCGGGCGGCCCGGTCGCCTTGCGCGCCCACTTGAGCGCCGCCTCGACCGCCTCGGCGCCGGAGTTGCAGAAGAACGCGTGCGCGCCGCCGAAGCGCTCGGACAGCGTCGCGGCGAGCTTCTCCATCGGCTCGGTCGAGTAGAGGTTCGACGACGTGCCAGAGCCGCTCGAGCTGCTCGCTGCGCGGCCGCGAGCGGCGCCGGGTGGCAGTGGCCGAGGCGACGACGGCGATCCCGGCGACGAGGTCGAGGTAGCGCTGCCCGTGTCGGCGACCAGCCAGCAGCCCTCGCCGTCGACGAACGTGACGGCCGGACGCGCGTAGGTCGGGAGGAGGGGCGTGTCGCGGTGCGACGGTCATGCCGACCACCGCCGTGCGGCCGATCGCAGCCGGGACGCCGCGCCTGGCGGCGGTGACCGCGGCGCCGAGCTTGGGGATGATCCCGCCCTCGAGCGTGCCGCCGTCGAGCAGGCTCGGCGGCCGTCGCCGAGCGTCGATCGCGTCGACGACCTCGCCGTCGAGGATCAGGCCGTCGACGTCGGTGAGGAAGAGCAGCCGGTCGGCGCCGAGGCCCGATCGCGAGCGCGGCGGCGGCCTCGTCGGCGTTGACGTTCAGCGGGCCGGCGGCGAGCGGCGCGACGACCGGGATCGGCCCGGCGGCGAGGGCGCGGTCGACGGCCGGCAGGCGCGGACGGCAGCGGATCGCCGACGAGCCCGAGCTCCGGGACCGGGCGTCGCCTGCGAGGCCGATCTCGTCGCCGAAGAGCGGCGACGGCGCGCGTCGCCGATCGCCGCGCAGAGCGCCGCGTTGACGGCGGCGAACGACGCGCGCACGACCTCGAGCCCCTCGGCGCGTCGTCACGCGGCGGCCGCCGACGAACTCGACCGGGATGCCCGGCGCGCTCCATCTCGAGCGCTGATCTGCGGCCCGGCGCCGTGCACGACGCACGACCTCGTGGTCGCGCGCGAGCTCGAGCACCGCCTGCGCCGACGCGCCGGCGACCGCGCCGCCGACCTTGACGACGAGGCGGCTCACGTGCGGTAGTCCGCGTTGATGCGGACGTAGTCGTAGGAGAGGTCGCTCGTCAGGTAGCCGGCGCTCGCCGTCGCCGAGGCCGAGGTCGAGCTCGATCGTGCAGCTCGGGCCCGGAGACGTCCGGCTCGACGTCGGTCGGCGCGCCGCGCGTCGAGCACGACCGTGCCGTTGTAGCGGAGCGTGACCCGGTCGGCGTCGATCGTCGGCGTAGCCGCCGTTGCACGGCGCGCGACCCGGCGGCCATCAGCACGCGGCCCCAGTTGGCGTCGTGGCCGAAGAGCGCCGTCTTGACGAGCGGCGAGGTGGCGATCCGGCGGGCGATCGCCTTCGCCTGCGCGTCGTCGACGGCGCCGGTGACGTTGATCTCGGCGAGCACGGTGATCGCCCTCGCCGTCGGCGACGACCTGGCGCGCGAGGTCGGCGCACACCTCGCGCGAGCGCGGCGGCGAACGCGGCGTCGGTCGCGGCGTGCGCTCGACGCCGCTCGCGCCGTTCGCGAGCAGGATCACGCAGTCGTTCGTCGAGCGGCTCGCCGTCGACCGAGATCGCGTTGAAGCTCGCGCTCGACCGCGGGCCGCAGGAACTCGATCGCCTCGCCCGGCTCGAGCGGGTAGTCGGTCGTGACGACCGCGAGCATCGTCGCGAGGTCGGGGTGGATCATCCCGGAGCCCTTCGCCATCCCGCCGACCGTGAAGCCGTCGCGCGCGACGACCGCCTCCTTCGCGCGCGTGTCGGTGGTCATGATCGCCTCGGCCGCGTCGGCGCCGCCGTCCTCGGAGAGCGCCGGCGACGGCCGGCTCGAGCGCCGGGCAGCAGCTTGTGCAGCGGCAGCCGCGCGCCGATCACGCCGGTCGAGAGGACGAGCACCTCCTCGACGTCGAGGTCGAGCAGCCGCGCCGCCTCGGCCGCGGTCGCGAGCGCGTCGAGCTTGCCGCGCTCGCCGGTGGCCGCGTTCGCGACGCCGGAGTTGATCACGACCGCCTGCGGCTCGGCGAGCGCGAGGTGCTCGCGGTTCGACCTGCAGGCAGGCGGCCTGCACGCGGTTGCGGGTGAACATCGCCGCGCCGACCGCGTGCGGCACGCGAGCGGACGATCGCGAGATCCTTGCCGGTCGCGCCGGCGGATCCCGGCGGCGACGCCCGAGGCGACGAAGCCCTTCGGCGGCGGTGACGCTCATACCAGCACGCTCCGCGAGCCGCAGCCCGGCGGTCTCCGGCAGGCCGAGCGCGAGGTTCGCGTTCTGCACCGCCTGGCCGGCGGCGCCCTTGCCGAGGTTGTCGATCGCGCAGATCGACGATCGCCGTCCCGGTCGCGCGGTCCGCGAAGACGCCGATCTCGGCCGCGTCGGTGCCCTGCACGCGCCCGAGCTCGGGCTCGACCCCCTCGGGCAGCACGCGCACGACCGCGCTCGCCGGCGTACGCCTCCTCGAGCAGCGCGCGCACGTCGGCGTCCGATGCGCACGTAACAGGTGGCGAGCAGCCCGCGCCGCACGGGCAGCAGGTGCGGCACGAAGCAGACCGGGAAGCCGAGCAGCTGCTCGATCTCGGGCGCGTGCCGGTGCGCGCCGACGGCGTACGGCGAGAAGTTCTCGAGCACCGCGCCCGCGTGCGAGCGCTCGCTGCAGCGTCCGGCCGGCGCCGGTCATGCCCGACTTCGCGTCGACGACGACGTCGCCGTCGAGATCGCCTCGCGCAGCGGGCCAGAGCGCGAGCAGCGCCGCGGTCGCGTAGCAGCCGGGGTTCGCGATCAGGCGGCCCTCGGCGCGGTGACAGCTCCGGCAGGCCGTAGCTCCAGGCGCCGGGCGCGACGCCGTACCACTGCTCGCGCGAGCGCCGTGGTCGGCGAGCCGGTGCGCGCCGGAGAGGTCGACGACGACCGCGTCGTCCGGGCGGCTCGAACGCGGCCGCCGCTCGTTGCCGAGGCAGAGGAAGATCACGTCGGCGCCGCTCGCGGCCGCCTCGACGTTCGAGAGCGAACATCGGCAGCGTCGCCGTTCAGCCGCGGGTCGAGCGCGTGGCGCGGGCCGGCCGGCGAGCGAGTCCGAGCCGAGCGCGACCAGCTCGAGCTCCGGGATGGGCGAGCACGCGGTCGAGCGTCTCCTGGCCGGTGTAGCCGGCGCACCGAGGATGGCGGCGGTGCATCACGATGTGCGTATTATGCACATTCGGTGGAATCTATGCAGACAGGCCTCAGCCATCTCGTCCTCGAGGACGGCACCGTCTTCCCGGGCGTCGCGCGTCGGCGCGCCCGGCGTCGCCGCCGGCGAGGCCTGCTTCACGACCGCGATGACCGGCTACGAGGAGGCGGTCACCGACCCGAGCTACGTCGCGCAGGTGCTCTGCTTCGCCTACCCGCTGATCGGCACCTACGGCGTCGACGAGGCGCGGATGGAGTCCGAGCGCGTGCAGTGCGAGGGCGTCGTCATGCGCGACGCGCGGCCCGGCGTTCGCCGGCTGGCTGCGCGAGCGCGGCGTCGTCGCGCTCGACGGGCGTCGACACGCGCACGCTCGTGCGGCAAGATCCGCGACGGCGGCGTGCTCCGCTGCGCGCTCGGCGACGCGCCGGTCGAGGAGCTGCGCGCGCGCGCGCTCGCCGAGCCGTTCATCGACGGCCGGCCGCTCGACCGCCAGGTCGGCGCGCAGGAGCCGTACTCGGTCGGCGCCGGGCCCGCGCGTGGTCGTCGTCGACCTCGGCTCGAAGCGCTCGATCCCGCGCCGGCTCGCCGACGCCGGGCTCGAGGCGCTACGTCGTGCCCGGCGACGTGGGACGCCGACGCGATCCTCGAGGCCGACCCGCGCGTCGTGCTGATCGCGAACGGCCCCGGCGACCCGGCCGTGCTCACCGAGCAGATCGAGACGATCCGCGCGCTGCTCGGCCGGGTGCCGCTCTTCGGCGTCTGCCTCGGCCACCAGCTGCTCGGGCTCGCGCTCGGCCACGAGACCTTCAAGCTGCCCGTTCGGCCACCGCGGCGCGAACCACCCCGTGCGCGACGTCGACGACCGGCCGCGTGCTCGTCACCGTCCAGAACCACGGCTTCGCCGTGCTCGCCGAACGGCGACATCTCGCACGTCTCGCTCAACGACGGCACCTGCGAGGGGCTCGCCGGCGACGGCTTCGCGAGCGTGCAGTTCCATCCCGAGGCGTCGCCCGGGCCCGCTCGACGCCCTGCCCTTCTTCGACCGCCTGGCCGACGCGTGCCGAAGCGCACCGACCTTCGCTCGATCCTGATCCTCGGCTCCGGGCCGATCCGCATCGGGCAGGCGTGCGAGTTCGACTACTCCGGCGCGCAGGCCTGCCGCGTGCTGCGGCGCGAGGGCTACCGCGTCGTGCTCGTCAACTCGAACCCGGCGACGATCATGACCGACCCCGAGTGGGCCGACGCGACCTACCTCGAGCCGCTCGACGCCGAGACGGTCGCGCGAGGTGATCGAGCGCGAGCGGCCCGACGCGATCCTGCCGACGCTCGGCGGGCAGACGGCGCTCAACCTCGCGGTCGAGCTCGCGCCGACTGCGGCGATCGAGCTGATCGGCGCCGACCTCGACGCGATCCAGCGGCCGAGGATCGCGAGCTCTTCCGCGACGACGGTGCACGGCGTCGGGCATCCCGATGCCGCGCTGCGATCGTCGCCACTCGCCCGACGTCGACTTCCCGGTGCCGGCGATCGTGCGGCCGGCGTTCACGCTCGGCGGCACCGGCGGCGGCGTCGCGCTGGACGCCGGAGGAGCTGCGCGCCGCGATCGCGCACGGCCTCGCCGCGAGCCCGGTCGGCCAGGTGCTCGTCGAGGAGTACCTCGCACGGCTGGCAGGAGCACGAGCTCGAGGTGATGTGCGACGCGCGCGGGCAACGCGGTCGTCGTCTGCTCGATCGAGAACCTCGACCCGATGGGCGTCCACACCGGCGACTCGTGGACGATCGCGCCGCAGCAGACGCTGCCCGACCCGCTCTACCAGCAGCTCCGCGAGGCGGCGTTCGCGACCGCGCGCGCGGTCGGCGTCGCGACCGGCGGCGCGAACGTCCAGTTCGCCGTGCATCCGGAGACGCGACGAGTACCGCGTGATCGAGATGAACCCGCGCGTCTCGCGCTCCTCGGCGCTCGCGTCGAAGGCGACCGGCTTCCCGATCGCGAAGCTCGCGGCGCTGCTCGCGGTCGGCTTCACGCTCGACGAGCTGCCGAACGACATCACCGGCAAGACGACCGCCGCCTTCGAGCCGGCGCTCGACTACGTCGCGGTCAAGGCGCCGCGGTTCGACTTCGAGAAGTTCCCGCGGGCCGAGCGCCGGCTCGGCGCCGAGATGCGCGCCGTCGGCGAGGCGCTCGGGCTCGGGCGCACGTTCCCCGAGGCGTTCATGAAGGCGATGGACGGGCGCGAGGCGCCGCCGGTCGCGTTCCCGGCCGACGACGACGAGCTCGTCGCGCGCGCGGCCGAGCCGCGTGCCGGAGCGCTGGGACCTGCTGCTCGAGGCGGCGCGGCGCGGGCTCGAGCTGCCCGGGATCCACCCGTACTTCGCCGACCGGCTGCGCGAGATCGCGGCCTGCGACCGACGTGCGCGCCGGCAGGCCGGCGCGGCTCGCGGTCGACTCGTGCGCCGGCGAGTTCGAGGCGCGGACGCCGTACTACTACGTCACGCACGAGGGCGAGGACGAGGGGCCGGAGCCGTCGGGACGCGCGGTGATCGTGCTCGGCGGCGGGCCCGAACCGGATCGGGCAGGCGATCGAGTTCGACTACTGCTGCGTCCACGCCGCGCAGGCGCTGCGGAAGCTCGGCTACGAGGCGGTGCTCGTCAACTCGAACCCCGAGACGGTCTCGACCGACTACGACACGTCCGACCGGCTCTACCTCGAGCCGCTGCGCCGAGCGAACGTGCTCGACGTCTGCGAGCTCGAGCAGCCGCTCGGCGTCGCGGTCTCGTTCGGCGGCCAGACGCCGCTCCGGCTCGCGCCCGCGCTCGCGGCGGCGGGCGTGCCGCTGCTCGGCGACCCGCTCGACGCGATCGACGCGGCCGAGGACCGCGGCCGCTTCGCGGAGCTCGCCGGCGACCTCGCGCCGGAGTGGGGCGCGGCCGAGAACGCCGACGAGGCGCGCGAGGTCGCCGAGCGGCTCGGCTACCCGGTGCTCGTCCGCCCGCACCACGTGCTCGGCGGCCGCGGCATGCACGTCGCGCACTCGGCCGACGAGCTGCGCGTCGAGGGGCCGTGCCTCGTCGACCGCTACCTCGAGGGCGCGCTCGAGCTCGACGTCGACGCGCTCTGCGACGGCGAGGACGCGTGGGTCGCGGCCGTGCTCGAGCACGTCGAGCCGACCGGCGTCCACTCGGGCGACTCGGCCTGCGTGCTGCCCGGGCCGTCGGTGTCGCGCGGCGCTCGAGGACGAGATCCGCGAGGTCGCGGCGCGGATCGCCGCGCGGCGCTCGGCGCGCGCGGCCTGCTGAACCTGCAGCTCGCGCTCACGGGCGGGCAGGCTCTACGTGCTCGAGGCGAACCCGCGCGCGTCGCGCACGGTGCCGTTCGTCGCCAAGGCGACCGGCGTCCCGCTCGTCGAGCACGCGGTGCGGCTGCTGCTCGGCGAGCCGCTCGCGCGCGCTCGAGCCTGCCCGAGCGCGTGCGTCCCGGCGCGCGCCTGGGCGAAGGAGGCCGTGTTCCCGGCGGAGCGCTTCCCCGGCGCGGCGACGCGCGGCCCGGAGATGCGCTCGACCGGCGAGGTGATGGCCGGCGCGGCGACGGCGTCGAGGCGTACCGGCGTGCGCTGCGCGCGGCCGGCGAGCACGCGCGGCGGGACCGTGATGCCGCCGCTGCAAGCCGATCGGCTCCTCGTCACTCGCTAACGGCTTCGCACCTGCAGCTCTGCCAGAATCTCGCGGTGCCCGAGGCGCCGCTTCGGATGAGCAAGAACGGCCTCGTGGTGGACGGCGAGGGTTGGTTCGTCGTGAACGCCCGCGAGTCGCGCTGGAAGGACGAAGGTCCGCTCGGCTCCTACTGCACCTTCGAGGGCAAGCGACGGTTCCCGCACTTCGGGATCAACGTCAGCGTGCTCGAACCGGGCGAGCGGATCGGCATGTACCACCGCGAGAGGGCGCAGGAGGCGTTCCTCGTCCTCTCGGGCGAGTGCACCTTGATCGTCGAAGGGCACGAACGGCGGCTCGCCGCGTGGGACTTCTTCTACTGCGCGCCGGAGACCGAGCACATCATCGTGGCGGCCGAGGGACAGTCGGCTGTCCTCGTGGCCGTCGGCGGCCGCGGACGAGGGGTCGGCGGCGGCCTCGTCTACACCGTCTGCAAGGCGGCGGCACGATACGGAGCGAGCGTCGCGCGCGAGACCGTCGACCCCGCGATCGCCTACGCGAAGGTGTGGGCGAAGCTGCCGCGGTCCCGGTTCGTCAAGTACCGGCGAGGCTGGCTTCCCGACGAGTGATCTACGAGAGCCTCTAGCTCAGCGAAGCGCCTTCTCGAACCGCGGGTCGTCGCGTACGGCGGCGAAGTCGTCGTCGCCACGCGCTTGGTCGCGGAACGGCGGGAAGAGCTCGACCGCGCGCTCGAGGTGTCCGAACGTCTCGTCGCCGGTCTCTCCCGCGAGCGTCGCGAAGCACGCGTAGTTGTAATGGAGGCCCGCGTGGTCGGGCACGTGCTCCAGGCCGCCGCGGACCGATTCGAGCGCGTCGGCGTAGCGCTGCTCGCCGTAGGCGGTCAACGACGCGGTGTGGAACTTCCACGCGTCACCCCAGTCGAGCGCCTGGTACACCTCGCCGACCTTGCCGCCGAGGGCGAGGACGGTTCCCTCTCCGGTCGCCTTCCGCTTCGACTCGGGCGGGACGAACAGGAACGTCCCCGCGGGCGCGTCGACCGTCTCGCCGTCGATCTCGAAGCTTGCCTTCCCGTCGAACACGATGTACAGCTCTTCCTGACCCGAGCCGGCCTCGTCGTGCTCGTTGATCAGCGTGCCGTCCTCGCCGGTTGTGTAGGCGTTGATTGCGAACGCGCGGATCCCGAGGTGCTCGCGCACCGGAATGCCTCTACCGCGGCGCTCGATGTCGTCGAGGCGCGCGATCTTCCACTTCGGGCTGTTGTCCACCGGTTACCTCCGTGCAGCGCTGGCCGTTGCGAGAATCGTCGATCGTAGCGCGGTCGAGCGCGTCGCATGATCTCAGTTCGTCACCTGCGGGCGCTCGGCCGGCCCGCGGTCGATCGCTTCTTCGTAGCGTGCGGCCTGCCGCGTTGCGAGCTCGACCTCGGGCGGGTCGCCCCAGCCCTCGCCCGCCTCGGGGAACGGGACGACGATGCAAAGGCGCGGCTCGCCGTGGTGGTCGTCGACGCTGACGTCGCCCGCCGAGCACGCGTACGTCGGGTAGCCGTTCTGGAGGCCGAACTTCCGCAGGTACGCCGCATACCCGGTCTCGGGAACCGGCGGCGCGGCGGTCGTGTAGTCGACGATCATCAGGATCACGAACTTGCCCCGCCGGGGCGTCCTAAGCTGCGCACGTGGTCGCCCTGCTCGCCGCTCTCGCGCTCGCCGCCGGCGGCTGGGCTCCGGCGCAGCAGACGGCGCGTCACGGCGCCGTCGGCGTGCGCGTCTCCTACGAGCAGCAGTCGGTCGATCCGAGCGGCGACTTCAAGATCTACCGGCGGTTGCGCGTGCGCGTGACGCGCGGCGAGCAGGTCGTCTTCGACCGGCAGATCTGCGCGCAGGTGTGCGGGCCTGCGTCCGGCGGAGCGATCGCATTCCGGAACGTGTGGGACAGCCGCACGCCCGAAGTCGTCGTCTCGCTCTACACCGGCGGTGCGCATTGCTGCTTCCAGACCGAGCTCGTGCTGCTCCGGCCCGGCGGGCCCGCGACGGGCATCTTCCACGACTGGGGCGACCTCGGATACAGGGGCCAGTGGCTGCGCGGCCGGTTCTGGTTCGTTACCGGCGACGACCGCTTCGCGTACGCCTACACCTCGTACGCCGCCTCGGGGTTCCCGATGCAGGTGTGGACGGTCGACCGGCCGGGCCGGCTCGTCGACGTGACGCGTCAGCGGCTCGACCTCGTCGCCGCGAACGCGAAGCGCCTGTGGCGGTCGTACCTCGGTGAGCGCAGGCACGGCGACATCCGCGGCCTGATCGGGCCGTGGTGCGCGGACGAATACCTGCTCGGCAAGCGTGCTGCGTGCGACGCCGCGCTCGCCGACGCGCTGCGGCACGGCTACCTGCGTTCGGACGATCTCGGCCCCGGCGGTCGCAGGTACATCGCGAAGCTCCACCACGATCTCGTTGCGTGGGGCTATACGCGCGCCTGACGGTTTCTTCACACTTCGCCGTCACCCTGATGCGGATGAGCCGCCGCCTCGCCCAGGCCGGCGCCGCTCTCGCGGTGCTGCTCGTGCTCGCTTTGCCCGGTCCGTCGGCCGCGACGGCGCAGCGAGGCGCGGCGGTGTTCACGGGATACGGCTTCGAGACCTGCACGGCGCCGTCGATCGGCGCGCTCACGGCGTGGGCCGCGTCGCCGTACCGGGCGGTCGGCATCTACCTGGGCGGCGTCAACCGCGCGTGCAAGGACGGAAACCTCTCCGCTTCGTGGGTGTCGACGACGCTGTCGCTCGGCTGGAGCCTGCTTCCGCTGTACGTCGGGTTGCAGGCGCCGTGCGTCAGTCAGTCGGGGCTCGCGAAGATCTCGACGAACGCGACGACGGCGGCGTCGCAGGGCACCGCCGCCGCGGACGACGCGGTCGCGAAGGCAAACGCGTTCGGGCTGCCGCCCGGGAGCCCGCTCTACGCCGACATCGAGGGCTATGCGACGAACGACGCCGCGTGCTCGCAGGTCGTCCAGGCGTTCGCCGGCGGCTGGGTGAACGAGCTGCACGTCCAGGGCTACGTGGCAGGGGTCTACGGCAGCGCAGCGTCGACGATTCGCGATGTCGCCGCGCTCGGCGCCGCGATTCCCGACGCCGCGTGGATCGCGAACTGGAACGGGGTCGAGGGCGTGTTCGGAGACCCGCACGTCTCCGACGCGCTGTGGGCGAACCATCAGCGAGTGCACCAGTACAAGGGCGGCCACAACGAGACGTGGGGCGGCGTGAAGCTGAACGTCGACAACGACTACGTCGACGGCCCGGTCGTCGGTGCGACCGGCGCGCCCGTACCGCCGCCGCCTCCGACCACGACGACGCCGGGCACGACGCCGACCGGCGGCGCCGTCGGCTCCGGCGACAACCAGGCCGTCGTCTCGTGGCCGATCGAGGCCTTCCCGTCGCCCGCCGTGGTGACGCTGACGCCGGCCTCGCAGCCGGGCGCGCCCGGGTACACCGTCCAGCTGACCGCCACCCAGGCCGACACGCAGGCGCCGGTCGCGCGCTTCGCCGCGCCGCTGACGCTGCACCTGCTGATGCCCGCGAACGGGCTGCTCCCGTCGTACTCGCCCGACGGCTCGACCTGGAAGGCGATCCCGAAGCTGACCGCCGGGGCGGTGCCGGTCGACGTCGGCTACACGCTCGACCCGGACGGCAGCGTCGAGATCCAGACGTTCGTCCCGGGCTTCTTCGGCCTCCGCCTCGACGGGCGCCCGCCGACGCAGCCGCCCGCGTTCGCCGGCCACTTCGCGCGGAACGCACTCGTGCTGCAGTGGCAGGGCAGCGACCGACGACAGCGGCACCGTTGCCTCGTACCAGGTGCTGCTCGACGGCAAGCCGGTGCAGAAGCTCAAGGCGACGTCGCGGCGCACCTCGGTGCACGCGTTCCATGCCTCCGGGCTCACCGTCTACCGGGTCCGGGCCGTCGATCCGAGCGGGAACCTCGGCAAGCCGTCGCGGCCGGTCGCGGTGCGACCGCGTGCGCGGCCCGCCGGATTGCCGAAGGCGCTGCCGGGTTGGGTCTGGCCGTTCTTCGCCTGGCAGCACGGTCAGGGCTCGCGTCCGGCGGCGGCGCCGAAGAAGGTGCCCGCCTGGTACTGGACGTGGGCCGCCTGGCGGCTCGCGCCGTTCCGCATCGTCCAGGGCTGAGTTCTAAAGCCTGCTAGCTTGAACTTAGAGATGGACGAGCTGGCGGCCGTCGGCGATCCGGAGCTGCGGAGTGCGCTCCTGCACGCGCGCTCCGAGGCACGCCCCGTCACCGCGGACGAGCTCGCGGCGGCGCAGGGGATCCACCGCAACGTCGCCCGCTCCCGGCTCGAACGGTTGGCCGACGCCGGGCTGCTCGTCGCCGGTTACGAGCGCCGGACCGGCAAGAGCGGCCCCGGCGCCGGCCGTCCGGCGAAGACGTACGCCGTCGCGCCCGGCCTCGAGGCAATCGAGTTTCCGAACCGTCACTACGAGACGCTCCTCGGTGCGCTGATCGACTCGCTGCCGGCCCGCGGACGCCCCGCGCGCCTGCACGCGATCGGCGTCAGCTTCGGCGGCGAGCTGGCGCGGGCGGCGCGGCTGCGGCCGGCGCGCACGCTCCGTGCCGGCTTCGAGCGGATGTGCGAGGCGGTCCGTGGCCTCGGCTACCAGGCGTCGCTCGAGGCGGTGACGGAGCGCGGCGCCACCATCGCGACGCCGACGTGCCCGTTGCGGCCGCTCGTGCGCGCTCGGCCCGAGGCCGCGGAGATCGACCGCGGCATGTGGTCGGCGCTCGCTGCCCACGCGCTTCCCGGCGTCGAAATCGACCACGTCGAGTGCGAGACGCACGACTGCCTGGTCGACCACGCGTCCTGTCGCGTCCTGGTTTCACTTGCCGCGAAGCGGGCACGACAGCTCTAGGCAATCTAAATACATTCAAAGTGTCTATACTCATGCGGATGCTGCAACGACTGCTGCGCGGTGTGCCCGGTCACCCCGCTCACCCACCTCTCACCGATGCCACGATCGGGATGTTCGTGCTCGCCTCCGGCCTCGCCGTGATCGGCTCGCTGGGCTGGATCGAGTCGTCAGCCGGGCCGGCGATGTGGCTCGCTCTGGTTGGAGGGCTGATCGTCGCCGCGCCGACCGCGGTCACCGGCTTCGCCGACTGGCTGACGATCGAGTGGGGCACGCCCCTCTGGCGTACTGCGACCCTGCATCTCACCGCCATGGTCACGTCGGTCGCGTTGTTCGCGGTCGCGGCCTGGCTCCAGCACGCCGGCTATCGCGACGGAACGGTCACCACCGGAGGGCTCGTGCTGACGCTGGTCGGCCTGGCCACGCTGGGTACGGGCGGCTGGCTCGGAGGAGCGATCGTGTTCGTGCACGGAATGCGCGTGGAGCAAGGAGGAGAGTCATGAAGTGGGCTGCGTTGATCACCTGGGTGCTCACCGCCGGCGGCGGCTTCGTGCTGCTCGCGGTCTGGCTGCGCGCCGGCGGCATGAAGCCGTCCGAGCAGAATCCCAGGATCCGGCCGCCGCTGATCCTCGGCCACTTTGCGCTGGCGGCGACCGGGCTCGTGCTCTGGATCGTCTACGTCGCACTCGACACCGACGCGCTCGCGTGGATCGCCTTTGCGCTGCTGCTCGTGGTGGCGCTGCTCGGGTTCACGATGCTCGGGATCTGGCTCTCCCGACGGCGAAGTCGCGCGGGAAGCGTCGCCGGCGAGCCCGCCGAGCAGGGCTTTCCGGTTCCGGTCGTCGCGCTCCACGGCCTGCTCGCGGCGACCACGCTCGTGCTCGTCCTGCTCGCGGCGGCCGGAGTCGGATGACGACGGTCAACTTCGCCGGTCTCGAGCTGCTGACCGCTCCGGGCGCGGTGATGACGCCGCGTGCGACGAGCGTCGCGCTCGTCGAACGCGTGCTCGAGCACGTGGGTGGCACCGACGCAGTTGTCGTCGACGTGGGCACCGGCTCCGGCGCGATCGCGATCGCGATCGCACGGTCGGCCCCCGAGGCGCGCGTCTGGGCGACGGACGTGAGCGCAGACGCGGTCGCCCTCGCACGACGCAACGTCGTCCGCTCGGGCGTGTCGGTGCACGTGCGCCGCGGGTACCTGCTCGACCCGGTGCCGGGCGCAGTCGACGTCGTCGTCGCCAACCTCCCGTACTTGCCGGTGTCGGAGCGAGACGCGCACCCGGACCTCGCCGTCGAGCCTGCGAGCGCGGTGTTCGCCCCCGGCGACGGCCTCGGTGCGTATCGGCGGCTCGTCGCCGCGGCGGACGAGCGTCTCTCCGCGAACGGGCTGCTCGTCGTTCAGCTCCGCGGCGCGCTGGTGGCGGCCGAGGCGGGCGAGCTCGAGCTGCTCGACGCCGTCTTCGGCGAGGCGGCTGCTTGATCGGCGTCGACGCGCGACTCGAATACCGGCCCGAGCCCTACTCGCCGCAGCGGCCGGAGCCCGACGAGGCGCTCGCCCGCTCCGAGGCGTTTCTCGAGCTGATGCGGGGCCGGCGCTCCGTCAGGCACTTCTCGCCGGAGCCGGTCCCACGCGAGCTCGTCGAGAACGCGATCCGTGTCGCCGGCACCGCGCCCTCCGGTGCGAACCAGCAGCCGTGGTCGTTCGTCGTCGTCTCCGACGACGCGACGAAGGCGCGCATCCGCCTCGCCGCGGAACACGAGGAGGAGCTGCTCTACCGCGAGCGCGCCGGTGAGGAGTACCTCACGGCGATCCGGCCGATCGGCACCGACTGGATCAAGCCGCACCTCACCGACGCGCCGTATCTGATCGCCGTCTTCGAGCAGGCCTGGCGCCGGGACGGCTCCGGTGAGAAGCGCAAGCACTACTACGTCCGCGAATCGGTCGGGATCGCCGTCGGCTTCCTGCTCGCCGCGCTCCATGCCTCGGGCCTGGCCACCCTCACGCACGCGCCGTCGCCCATGCGCTTCCTGGCCGAGATCCTGGAGCGGCCCGAGAGCGAGCGGCCGTTCCTGCTCGTCCCCGTCGGGTATCCGGCGGCGGACGCCGAGGTGCCGCGGCTCGAGAAGAAGTCGCTCGAACAGATCGCGACGTTCGTCTGAGCGGCCGCCTAGCTCGCACCGAGGTAGAGGCGCCCGACCTCCGGATCGTCGAGCAGCGTTCCACCGGCACCGGTCCGCTTGACCACGCCGCCGTCGAGGACGGCGCCGTGGTGCGCGATCGCGAGCCCAGAACGGGCATTCTGCTCGACCAGCAGGATCGTCCAGCCGCCGCCGGAGAGCGACGCCAGCGTCGCGAACACCTCGGCGCGCGCGCGCGGCGCGAGGCCGATCGACGGTTCGTCGACCAGGAGCACCTTCGGCTCGAGCATCAGCGCCCGCGCGATCTCGATCGTCTTCTGTTCACCGCCGGAGAGCGACCCGGCCCGCTCGCGACGGCGCTCTCGGATCAGCGGAAACCGCTCGGCGAGCGCATCCGCGCGGGAGCGCGCCACGCGGCGATCGCGCAACGCGTATCCGCCCATCAGCAGGTTCTCCCAGACCGTCATCAGCGGGAACAGGCTCCGCTCCTGCGGAACGTGCACGACACCCAGCCCGAGTAGACGCTTCGGCGACAGGCCCGTGATCTCCCGGTCGCCGAGCATGATGCTGCCGCGACGCGGGCGCAGAAGGCCGCTGACAGCACGCAGCACCGTCGACTTGCCCGCGCCGTTCGGGCCGATCAGGCATGTGATCTCGCCTGCCTCGGCTACGAGGTCGAGACCACGAAGCACGTCCCCGAAGCCGTAGCCTGCGACGACGTCTCTGAGCGCGATCTGCGTCAACTGCCCAGGTACGCGTCGAGGACGCGCGGGTCGCGTTGCATCTCTGCGGCGGTGCCTTCCGCGATCGTCGACCCGCGGTCCATCACGATCACCGGATCGCACAGCCGCATCACGAGCGGCATGTCGTGCTCGACGACGAGAAACGTGAGGCCCTCGGCGTGGAGTCGCCGGATGTGTTGTTCGATCGTCGCGATCAGCACCGGATTCACCCCAGCCGCCGGCTCGTCGAGCAGCACCAGTCGCGGCTGACTCATCAGGGTGGCGGCGAACTCGAGCAACTTGCGCTGCCCGAACGAGAGCTCGGCGGCGAGTGAATGCGCGTGCGACGTGAGAGTGAAATCGGCGAGGAGCTCCTCGCCTCGAGCTCGCTCGGCTCTCGAGACCCGCGGTCGGACCGTTCCAAGCCGCGAGTGCGGAGCGGCGAGCGCGAGGTTCTCGAGCACCGTGAGGTGCGGGAAGACGCGGGCTTGCTGGAACGTGCGGATCAACCCCTTGCGCGCGAGCCTGGTCGGCTCGGGACGGCTGATTGTCTCGCCGGCGAAGCGAAAACGGCCGCTGTCGCGCGGGAGGTAGCCGGTCACGAGGTTGAAGACGGTCGTCTTGCCCGAGCCGTTGGGGCCGATCAGCCCCGTCACGGTTCCCGCTTCGACCGCGAACGAGCAGCCGTCGAGCGCGACGACGCCGCCGAAGCGCTTCCGCGCGTCCTCCACCTCGAGGAGCGCCGTCACGACGTGACGACCTCTTCGACCTTGTGCTCGCCGGACCGACCCCGCACGCGGAGCCTCCGCAGGCGGTCGTCGAGCGACGGGAGGATGCCGCGGGGAAGCAGGAGGATGACGACCAGGAAGACGCTCGAGTAGCCGACCAGGTAGAGGTCGCTCGCGCCGAGACGGTAGGCCAGGTACTTCTGGGCGGGCACGAGGATGAACGCGCCGAGCACAGGCCCCCAGAGCGTGCCCCGGCCGCCCAGGTAGACCATCAGCACCATGCCGATCGTGACGAGCGGGTCGACGGCGAACTGCGGATAGATGAACGCGATGTAGTACGCCCACGCCCCGCCGGCCATCGCGACGAGCCCCGCCGACAGCGCGAACGACGTCAACTTCGCGAAGGTCGTCTGGATGCCGAGCCCGCGCGCACGGTCCTCGTCGTCGCGGATCGCGAGGAGAGCGAGGCCAAGCTTGCTTCCCTGTACGAACCAGCTCGCGAGCATCGACAGGGCGAGGATTGCGAGCATCGCGAAGTAGAACGGGACGTTGTAATCGGCCACGTTGAAACTCGGAGTCGGAATCGTCGCGCCCTGAGAACCGCCGGTCAGCGAGTGAAGGTTGTATGCGAGCTGCTGTGCGACGAACAGCAGCGTGATCGTGACGATCGCGAATGTCGCCGCTCGAGTTCGGTAGGCGACCCAGGCGACAGGGACCGATGCGATCCCGACGCACACGCCGACCACCGGGAGCACGTAGAAGGGCCGGTAACCGGACCCGATCGAGACATGCTCGAAGACGATCGCGACCGCATACGCCCCGACGCCGAAGAATGCCGCGTGCCCCAGTGAGATGTACCCCGAGTAACCGCCGACGATGTTCCACGCCGAGGCGAGCGCCGCGTACATCAGCGTGAAGATGAAGAGGTCCTGCACCCAGGGCGCCGTGAACCCGTAGGGAACCGCCGAGAGTGCTCCGAATACCACGGCCGCCCGAAGCAGTCCGCCGGTCGTCAGGCGGCGGTGAGGAGCTCTCAGATCGACCCTCGAACGCGGGCGCCGAAAAGACCTTGCGGGCGGACGACGAGCACGGCGATCAGGACGATGAAGAACGTGAAGCTCGACCAGGTCGGCGAGACCTCGGCAGAGAAGACGGACTCCGAGAGTCCCATGAAGAGCGCTGCGATCACGGCGCCTCCGAGGGAGCCGAGCCCGCCCAGCACGATGATCGAAAGCAGCCGTGAGATCAGGTCGTAATGGCTGCCGGGGTTGAACGGAAAGACGATCCCGTACACCGCTCCGGCCGCGCTCGCGGTCGCGACGCTGAGACCGAATCCGATCGCCGACACCATGCGGGTGTCCACGCCGAGCAGACGTGCCGCCGTCGGGTTCTGCACAGTGGCGCGGATCGCCCGTCCGAGCTTCGTGAACCGGAGAATCGCGAAGAGGACGCCCAGCACGACGAGCGAGGCGACGAACGCGTAGGCGCGCGCGACCGAGATGTAGTAGCCGTGCACGTGCCACGACCGATCGGCGTAGCCGGTGATCGTCGAGCGGTACGTCGTCTGGTAGGCGACGCTGAGCAGGCCTTCGATCCCGAGCGCGACAGCCCACGTGACGAGGAGCGAGAGCTCCTCGCGCTCCTCGTCACGCAGCGGCCGCAGGAAGACGAACTGGAGCAAGACACCGAGCACGAGCATCGCCGGTGCAATCACGACGAGCCCGACGAAGGGATCGATCCCGAGATCGCCGTAGAGCGTGTAGCTCAGGTACGCGCCGAGGATGATCAGCGCGCCCTGAGCCACGTTGATGACACGCATCACCCCGAAGCCGAGGGCAAGCCCGCTCGCCATCAGGGCGTACACCCCGCCGGTGAGCAAACCCAGAATGCAGGCTTGGACGAAGACGTGCATCGGTCTAGATAGCTTCCCCTACTTTCCCCAGGCGGGCTTCGGCGAGAACGGCTTGGCGACGGCGACCTTCGGCGGGTAGACCGGCAGCAGCCTGCCGTTGACCCACTCGACGAGCAGGTCGTCTCCGCTCGGCTGGCCGTACGCATTCCACGACAGATTCCCTTCGATCGTCGGCCACACACCCTTGTGAAGCGCCGCGATGATCTTCTGGTTGTCGATCGAGCCGATGTGCTTGACGACGAGTTGCAGCAACTGCCCGACGGCCCAGGCCTCGGCCGAGTTGTTGTCGATGTCGAACCCGGTGCCGCCGTAGCGCTTGACGTACTGCGAGACGAACAACTTGTTGCCGCTCGTCGGCGCCACAGGCGTCCAGTCGCTACAGCTGAAGATGCCGTTGACGTTCTTCTTGCCGACCTTGGTCGGAAACTCCGTCGGAGAGTTCGCACCGTTTGCGAAGAACAGGAACTTCGGGTTGTAGCCGGCCTGTACGAGCGCCTTGACCTGCGCATAGGCGTCTTCCGATTGCGTCCCGCCCACCATCAGGTCGGGTTTCTTGGCGATCGCCCGCGCGATGATCGGCGTCATGTCGGATGTCTCGTTCGGGTAGATCGTCCGGTAGAGCGTCTTCACGCCGGTCTTGGTGAGCTGGCTCTGCATGGCGTCGGCGATCGGTGACGAGAAGGGGTCGTCGAGCGATTCGTACGACGCGGTCTTCGGCCGCTGGGCTGCCGGCAACGACTTCAGATAGGCGACGAAGGAGTCGCCGCACTTCACCACGGGCGCAGGCTGGACGAAGAACAGGTTCCCCAGCTTGAGCGCAAAGACCTTCGGTCCGCCGCCCGCGGGCTCGAGGAACGCGTAGTGATAGCGATTCGCGACAGTGGCCGAGGGGCCCGTCAGGAGGGACGAGAACGGGCCGAAGACCAGGTCGACGTGATCGCCTGTGATCAGCTTCTGGTAGTTCGAGACGGCCTGGCTCGGATCGGAGGCGTCGTTGACGATCTTCAGCTGAACCTGTCGGCCGAGGATTCCGCCGTGCGCGTTGACGTACGCGGCCCAGAGGTCGTAGCCGCGCTTGACCGCCTTCCCCGGGTCGGAGAAGTCACCGCTGAGCGAGAGCGAGATCCCGATCTTGATCGGTCCGGCGTCACGGGCCGCCGGCCGGGTGCTCGCGGTCGTCGCGACGACCGCAGACGCAACCGCCGCCAGCACGATCACCGCGAGCAAGCCGCTCGTTCGCTTCGCCATCGAAGCCTCCTTTGTCAGACAAGCAGACTGAGTCGGCCGATTTACGCACACCCTGCCCGCGATTGCAACAACAGAGGGGTTGTGAGATAGAGTCAGGCGTTCTTCCGTTGTCAGACAGCGAGGGCGGGTTGAGCTACCAGCCGATCGAGCGCCAGAAGATCTACGACCTGATCGCCGACCAGCTATTGCGGCGGATCAGCGCCGGACAGCTGCATCCGGGAGACCAGCTGCCGACCGAGCGCGAGCTGACGCAAGCCTTCGGCGCGGGGCGCTCCTCGGTGCGCGAAGCGCTGCGGATGCTCGAGTCGAAGGGCGTGATCGAGGATGTCGGCAACGGGTCGTTCATCGTCTCCGGGTGGGCCAAACCGCTCAACACCAGCCTGCAGCTGCTGCTCAGCCTCGACCAGGCGACGATGCTCGACGTGTACGAGCTCCGTCGCATCCTGGAGTGCGAGGCTGCGGCGCTGGCGGCCGATCGTCGAACCGATGCGCACCTCGAGCTGATGGACGGGGCGATCGCGGAGATGGCCTCGGCCCTCGGCGGGAACGACGGCGAGCGTGCGGGGAACTACATCGAGGGCGACCTCCGCTTCCATCTCGCCATCGCCGAGGCAACCCGCAACGGCGTGATCCTGCACACGATGGGAGCCTTGCGGGAGGTGATCCGGCGGGCGCTCACCTCGATCTTCCGGATTCCCGGAAGCCCGGAGGACTCGCAGAAGCATCACCGCGCGATCCGTGAGGCGATCGCCGGGCGCGATGCGGGTGCTGCGCGCGCGGAGATGCTCGCGCACCTCGTTCGCGTCGAATCGGACGTTCACGAGGCGCTCGCCGTCGGGCCCTCGCGGTCTCGAGGAAGCGGCGTTGGCTGAGGTCGGCTTCGTCGGCCTGGGGGTGATGGGCACCGCGATCGTTCGCCGGCTGCTCGCCGCGGGCCACGACGTCACCGTCTGGAACCGAACAGCCGACAAGGCCGCGCCGCTGCTCGCAGCCGGCGCGCAGTGGGGGGAGAGCCCCCGCGTGGTCGCGGAGGGCAGCGAGCTCGTCTTCACGATGGTCACGAACACTGCTGCCGTCCAGGCCGTAACCGAGGGTCCAGACGGGATCATCACCGCCCTCGGCCCCGGCAAGGTCTATGTCGACATGAGCACCGCGAGCCCGGCGAACACGCGGGCGCTTGCGGTAGACGTGGCGGCGACCGGTGCGGAGATGCTCGACGCGCCGGTCTCCGGCACGTCGATCGTCGTCGACCAGGGCAAAGCGTCGCTCATGGTCGGCGGTGACGAAGGCACCTTCGAACGCGTGAAGCCGATTCTCGAAGCGATCGGGCCGCGGGTGTTTCACGTCGGGCCGAGCGGCGCGGCAGTGACGATGAAGATCGCGATCAATCTCTCACTCGCCGTGCAGATGCTCGCGTTCAGCGAGGGAGTGCTGCTGGCAGAGAAGAGTGGAATCCCGCGCGAGCGTGCGGTGGAGGTGATGCTCGCGAGCGTCATCGCCTCGCCGATGGTCGGGTACCGCGGCCCGCTCGTGCTCGGGCATCCGGACGAGGTCTGGTTCGACTGCCACATGATGCAGAAGGACCTGAATCTCGCACTCGAGCTCGGCCGGGAGTTCGAGGTGCCGCTCCCGACAACCGCCGTGACGAACGAACTGCTCACCGCCGCGAACGGAATGGGCATCGGCGATCGAGACTTCGCCGTCCTCTTCGACGTCCTGGCGCGAATGGCCGGCGTCCGGACGAGCGTGACGGGATGAACGAGGCCCTCGCGCTCGACCTGTACCGCAGTATGGTCACGATCCGGCTGTTCGAGGATCAGGTCAACGACCTTTACCGCAGTGCGAAGATGCCCGGGCTTGCTCATCTCTACAGCGGTGAGGAGGCGGTAGCCGTCGGCGTCTGCTCGACGCTTCGGCGCGACGACTACATCACGAGCACCCACCGCGGGCACGGACACTGTCTGGCGAAGGGCGCCGACATAGCGTTGATGTTCGCGGAGTTGCTCGGCAAGGAACCGGGCTACTGCCGGGGCAAGGGCGGGTCGATGCACATCGCCGACCACGCGAACGGCAATCTCGGCGCGAACGCGATCGTCGGCGGGTCGACCGGCATCGCCACCGGCGCCGCCTTCTCGGCGAAGCGTCGCGGCACCGACCAGGTCGCGGTCTGCTTCTTCGGTGACGGCGCCCTCGGTCAAGGCCTGCTGTACGAGGTGATGAACATGGCCTCGCTGTGGTCGCTCCCGGTGATCTACGTGTGCGAGAACAACCTCTACAACGAATACACGCACTATCTCGAGGCGACGGCGGGCTCGATTCTCGACCGGGCACGGTCGTTCTCGATCGAAGCGCTCGAAGTGGACGGACAGGACGTTCGCGCGGTTCGCGATGCAGCGGCCCGCTTCGTCGAACGCGCGCGAGCCGGCGGCGGCCCGGGGTTCCTGCTCTGCAATACCTACCGCTACCACGGGCATCACGTGGGCGACGTCGATCGCGCCTACTACCGCTCGAGGCAGGAGGAAGACTCCTGGCAGCGGGAACGGGATCCGATTGCGCTGCACAGGCAGTGGCTGATCGACGAGCGGGTCGCAGACGAGTCGGCGCTCGAGACGATCGAAGCGGATCAGCGCGCTGCGGTCGAGCGCGGCGTCGCGTTCGCGCTCGCGGCGCCGTACCCCGATCCGAGCGAGGTCACGGAGGATGTCTATGTCTAGCGTCGAGGCGCCGTCCGCCACGCGCGAGCTCTCGATCGCACAGGCTGTCAACGAAGCGCTTGCCGAGGAGCTGCGCCGCGACGAGCGCGTGTTCGTGATCGGTGAGGACGTCGCGGAGGCGGGGACGCCTTTCAAGGTGCTCTCGGGTCTGGTCGAGGAGTTCGGTCGCGAGCGCATCGTCGACTCGCCGATCTCGGAGGCCGGTATTGCAGGCCTCGGTGTCGGCGCCGCGATGACGGGCCTCAGGCCGGTCGTCGACATCATGTTCGGCGATTTCCTCACGCTCGTCATGGACCAGCTCGCGAACCAGGCTGCCAAGGCGCACTACATGTCGGGCGGGAAGCTGACCGTGCCGCTCGTGCTTCGCACGACGCTCGGCGCGACGCGCCGCTCAGCGGCGCAGCACAGCCAGAGTCTCCAGGCGTGGGTCGCGCACGTGCCGGGGCTCAAGGTCGTCCTGCCGTCCACGCCGGCCGACGCGAAGGGTCTGCTGAAGTCGGCGATCCGAGACGACAATCCCGTCGTCTTCATCGAGGACAAGATGGACTGGCGGGTCACGGGCCCCGTGCCGGACGGGGACTTCACGCTTCCGCTGGGGGTTGCCGACGTGAAGCGGACCGGCACAGACGTCACGCTCGTCGGGACGAGCTCGATGGTGCGCACCTGTCTCGAAGCCGCGGACCTGCTCGCTGCCGTCGGAATCTCAGCCGAGGTGGTCGACCCGCGCACGCTCTCGCCGCTCGACTCCCAGGCGCTTGTTGCGTCGGCGTCGAAGACGGGTCGCGCCGTCGTCGTCGACGAGGGGCATCGGAGCTACGGCATCACCGCAGAGCTCGCTGCGGTGATCGCCGAGGGCGCCTTCTACCACCTCGACGCGCCGGTGCGCAGGCTCGGCGCGCTCGACGTTCCCGTCCCGTTCTCGCCGACGCTCGAAGATGTGACCGTGCCGACTGCCGAACTGGTCGGGAAGGTCGCACGCGAGTTGTGCGAACGGTCCTGAGAGGAGAGCCATGGGATTGCGCAGCTACGGAGTGATGGGAGTCGACTGGGAAGAGCGGGCGAACTTCGAACGACTGCGGACGGAGCGGCTCGCGCGTGCGAAGCGCGGACTGGAGCAGTCGGAGCTCGGAGCGCTTCTTTGCTTCGACATGAGCAACATCCGCTACATCACCGCCACGCATATCGGCATGTGGGCCGTGGACAAGTACGTCCGCTTCTGTCTGCTCCCGCAGGGCGACGATCCGATCATGTGGGATTTCGGCTCCGCAGCCCGCCATCACACGCTCTACAACTCCTGGCTCGGCGAGGGACGCTCGCGGGCCGGTATCTCGACCCTGCGCGGCTCTGTGAAGGGCCGCGCAGAGGCGGTCGCGGAGAAGATTCGAGTCGAGCTCGAGCAGCGCGGACTCCTCGGGGAGCCGCTTGGGGTGGACATCGTCGAGCTCCCCGTCCTGCGTGCGCTCGAGGCCGCCGGGATCACCGTCGTCGACGGTCAGGCACTCATGCAGGACGTGCGCAAGATCAAGACGATCGACGAGATCACACTGCTGAACACGGCGTGCGCGATGGTCGACGCCGCGTACGAGGATCTCTTCCGGGCGATGAAGCCGGGCATGCGGGAGAACGAGTGCGTCGCGCTCGTCTCGAGCCGACTCTTCGAGCTCGGCTCCGAGCACATCGAGGGCATCAACGCGATCTCGGGCGAGCGCTGCAGTCCGCATCCGCATGTCTTCACGGACCGGATGCTGCGCCCGGGCGATCCGGCCTACTTCGACATCCTCCACGCGTACAACGGCTACCGAACGTGCTACTACCGCACCTTCGCAGTCGGCAGCGCGTCGAAGAGCCTCGTCGAGGCCTACAAGCGCTGCCGGGACATTCTCGATCGCGGCATCACGATGGTCCGGCCCGGCGTCAGCACAGCCGACATCGCCGCCGCCTGGCCGAAGGCGCAGGAGTTCGGCTTCCCGGACGAAGAGGCGGCGTTCGCGCTGCAGTACGGCCACGGCGTCGGGCTGTCGAGCTGGGAGAAGCCGATCGTCTCGCGGCTCGTGTCGTTCGACCATCCGGAGGTGATCGAGGAGGGGATGGTGTTCGCTCTCGAGACGTTCTGGCCGGCGTCGGACGGTTGGCAGGCGGCACGCATCGAGGAGCAGCTCGTGGTCACGGCCGACGGCTGCGAAGTCATCACGAGGTTCCCCGCCGAGGAGCTGCTCGTCGCCGGAGGCAGGCACTACGCGGTTGGAGGCCCCCTGTCCGGGGAGCGTGAAAGCCAGTCGCACCTCAACAACGGCGGCCTGGCCGACGCGGTCGTGGAGTCCGCCCGGTTCGAGGGCGCCCACTCCGACTGATGCCGCACGAGGTGATCATGCCGGCCCTCGGGATGGCACAGGACACGGGGAAGGTCCTGCGCTGGCTGAAGACGGAGGGAGCGCCGGTCGAGAAGGGCGAGCCGCTGCTCGAGATCGAGACCGACAAGGTGACGGTCGAGCTCGAGGCGCCGGCAAGCGGCACGCTCGGCGCGATCCGTGCTGCAGCCGGAACCGACGTGCCCGTCGGCCACGCCGTCGCCGTGATCCTCGGCCCGGGAGAGCTGCTCTCCGAGGCGGTCGAGCAGCGGCCCCTGGCGTCGCCGAAGGCGCGCCGGCTCGCGGCGGAGCGCGGGGTCGATCTCGCAACGCTCGCAGGCGCCGGGCCCGGTGGCGCGATCGTCGCTTCTGACCTGGCTGCGGCGCCGATCGCCCGCGGGTCGACGGCCGAGCGGACGGCCGCGAGCTGGCGGGAGGTTCCGCACTTCTACCTTCGACGCGAGGTCGACGCCACGGGGCTCCAGGCCGCCCGCGACGAAGCCCGGGCGGACGGCGTCACGCATACGGACCTGCTCGTGTCGTTCGTCGCGGCCGCGCTTCGCCGCCATCCGGGCGTGAACGCGACGTGGCGGAACGACGGCGTTCAGCTGGAGGCGCGCGTGAACGTCGGGATCGCCGTCGCGACCGACTCAGGGCTGATCGTGCCGGTGCTGCACGACGCCGACCTGATCGAGATCGGTGAGATCGCCGCGCGCCGCGCCGCGCTGGTCGAGCGGGCCCGGCAGGGACGTCTGCGTCCCGACGATGTCGCGGGCGGGACCTTCACGATCTCGAACCTCGGGATGTTCGGGGTCGATTCGTTCGACGCGATCATCAACGCGCCTCAGGTGGCGATTCTCGCCGTCGGCCGGATCGTCGATCGACTCGTTCCCGTCGCGGGCGAGGCGGTCGTGCGCCCAGCGCTGCAGCTGAGCGCCTCGTTCGACCACCGTGCGGTCGACGGTGCCCGAGCCGCCGAGTTCCTCGCGACCCTGGCGGCGCTGATCGAGGCTCCCGAGCTGTCGACGGCCCGGTCGCGCGCCTGACGGCCACCTAGGGCCGGCGTTATGGTTGGCCGATGCCCGACCGGAGCGCGGCAGCGGCTGCAGCGGCTCAGGCCGCGCTCGGCCTGTCCGGGTCGCGCGGCTCGGCCAAGGAGTGGACCGCGGTCCTGCAGCAGGTGCCGCTCTTCGAGCCCCTGTCGAGACGGGATGTGCGCAAGGTCGCGACGCTGGCGAAGGTCCGGCGGTTCGAGCGCGGCGTGCCGATCGTGATCGCCGGCCGGCCGGGCGACGCGTTCTACGTGATCCTCGACGGGCAGGTGTCCGTCGGCGTCCCGGGCCGTCGAGGCACGCGGCTCGGACGCGGCGACTACTTCGGCGAGATGGCGCTCCTCGACGGTGCGCCACGGTCGGCGACGGTCACCGCCCTCTCCGAGGTGCAGGTGCTCGAGATCGGGCGAGCCGTGTTCGCGCGGATGCTCAAGCAGGAGCCGCAGCTCTCCGTCGCGCTTCTGAAGACGCTGGCGGGCAGGGTGCGTGCGCTCGAGCGGAGCGCAAGCGGCTGAGCACGTTCGTCGCCCCACGCCAGGTCTTCGGCATCGTGCTTGCCGGTGGCGAGGGGAAGCGTCTTGCGCCGCTCACGAACGACCGGGCCAAGCCGGCCGTTCCCTTCGGCGGCAACTACCGGCTGATCGACTTTGCCCTCTCGAACCTCGTGAACGGCGGGCTGCTGCGCATCGTCGTGCTCACGCAGTACAAGAGCCACTCGCTCGACCGGCACGTCGCCGCGACCTGGCGGCTGTCGCCGCTGCTCGGCAACTACGTGGCTCCGGTCCCGGCGCAGATGAGGCGCGGCCCGTACTGGTTCCAGGGCTCCGCCGACGCGATCTACCAGAACCTCAACCTGCTGTACGACGAGCGGCCCGAGTACGTCGCCGTGTTCGGCGCCGACCACATCTACCGGATGGACCCGCGCCAGATGATCGCGCAACACGTCGAGGGCGGCGCCGACGTCACGGTCGCCGCGATCCGGGCGCCGATCGAGCAGGCGAGCGAGTTCGGCGTGATCGAGACGGAGCAGGACGGACGGGCGATCCGGGCGTTTCGCGAGAAGCCGACCGAGGCGGTGGGCCTACCCGACTCGCCCGGCGAGGTGTACGCGTCGATGGGCAACTACGTGTTCACCACGAAGGCGCTGATCGAGGCGGTGACGGCCGACGCGGCCGACGCGGGGTCGAAGCACGACATCGGCGGTGACCTGATCCCGGCGTTCGTCGAAGGCGGACGCGCCGAGGTCTACGACTTCGCACGCAACGACGTACCCGGGACGCACGAGCGCGAGCGCGGCTACTGGCGCGACGTCGGAACGCTCGACGCGTTCTACGACGCGCACATGGATCTCATCTCCGTCGACCCGATCTTCAACCTCTACAACCGTCTCTGGCCGATCCTCACGTGGCCCGACCCGCTGCCGCCGGCGAAGTTCGTGTTCGAGCTGGACGGCCGCGTCGGGCACGCGCTCGACTCGATGGTGTGCGCCGGAGTCGTCGTCTCCGGCGCGACGGTGCGCCGGTCGGTGCTCTCGCCGGAGGTGCGCGCTCATTCGCACAGCGAGGTCGATGGTTCGATCCTGATGCACGGAGTCGACGTCGGCCGGCATGCGATCGTGCGCAACGCCATCGTCGACAAGAACGTGCGCATCGCCGAGCATGCGCGCATCGGCGTCGACCCCGACCGCGACCGCGAGCGCTTCACCGTGTCGCCGGGCGGCATCGTGGTGATCGGCAAGGGTGCCGTCGTCGAAGCCGAGTAGCGATGGCGACGGTCGTAGCGCTGCTGCGCGGCGTGAACGTCGGTGGACGCAAGGTGCCGATGGCAGAGCTGCGCGAGCTGTTCGAGGGACTCGGGCTCGACGACGTGCGCACGTACATCCAGAGCGGCAACGCCGTCTTCTCGGCGAAGAGACGGCCGGCGGCCGCGACGCTCGAGTCGGCGATCGAGCAGCGGTTCGGTCTGAAGGTGGACGTGATGCTGCGGACGGCGGCCGAGTTGCGGCGCGCCGCCGAGCGCGATCCGTTCCCGAAGGCAGAGCGCAGCAAGGTCCACGTCGGCTTCCTGGCGCGGCGACCGGCCGCGGCGGTCGTGCGGGCGATCGACGCCGAGCCGTTCCGGCCGGAGGAGTTCGCGGTGGTCGGCTCCGAGCTCTACCTGCACCTGCCGCACGGCCTCGGGCGCTCCAAGCTCCCCGACTTCGTACTGCGGCGCCTGAAGGTGCCGGCGACCCTCCGCAACTGGAGAACCCTCACGAAGCTGATCGAGCTGTCGAGCGACTGAGCAGGCGCTCGGCCTCGCCGGCCCAGGCGATCGTCGCCGAAGCGCGCGCGATGCCGTGGTGAAGGGCGATCCGCGAGTGGAGCGGCTCGTCGTCGGCGAGGCCGGACTCGATCTGCTCGAACTCGCGCAGCCGCTGCTCGAGCAGTGCGCGGTACGCGGCGAGCTGCGCGAGCACTGCGTCCGGTGCGGCTGCCCAGCCGAAGAAGATCTTCAGCAGGAACACGCCGGTCCCGCCGGGCGGGTCGGGGTCGACGGATGCGATCCAGTCGCGCAGCGCGCGACGCCCGGCAGCCGTGATCCGGTAGAGAGCCTTGTCCGGGCGCCCGTGCTGCTCGACCTCGCGACTGCGCGCGTAGCCCGCCGTCACGAGCCGGGGCAGCACCTTGTAGATCTGGCTGCGCGACGGCGCCCACATGTGGCCGACGCTGCGCGCCGCCGTGCGCGAGAGGTCGTAGCCCGAGGCCTCGCCGAAGGCGATCAGTCCGAGCACGGCCAGCTCGGTGGTGGTCGGCGGCTTGTTAGTCTCTAAGAGAATAGACGCCATGAGAGTACTGCTCAGCCTAGTATTTGCAACGGTCGCCGTCGCGACCGCGCCCGCCCCGCGGCCGCTGGCCGCGAAGTGCGGGAACCCGTCGGACGTCGCCGCGAAGCCGTTCTGGCTGCGGGCGACCGACGGCGTCCGGCTCTATGCGGTCGAGGCCGGGCGCGGCAACATCGGGGTCGTGCTCGCGCACGAGTCGCCGGCCGACCTCTGCGGCTGGCTGCCGTACATGGCGACGCTGGCGCCGTCGGCGCGCGTGCTCGCCTTCGACTTTCGCGGCTTCGGCGACTCACAGCGGCCGTCGTCGACGCACGACTTCCTCGCGTACGGGCGCGACCTGCGTGCGGCGGTTGCGCGGCTGCACGGCGAAGGCGTCAAGAAGGTCTTCCTGATGGGTGCGTCGTTCGGGGGCGCCGCGGCGCTCACGTACGCGCCTGGCCTCGCGCTGGCCGGCGTGGTCAGCCTCTCCGGCGAGACGCACATCCCGGGAACGGGCCTCGACGCGCTCGCGGCGATGCCGCGCCTGCGCGCGCCGCTCCTGATCATGGGCTCCCGGCACGACCGGTACCTGTCGGTGGCGGACGCGCTGCTGCTCCGGCGCCGCGCCGGTTCGCACGACAAGCGGGTCGAGCTGTATCCGGGCGGCTTCCACGGGTGGGATCTCGTCGAGGACGCGCCGTACGCCGCGAACGCTCGCTCCTTCCTCCTCGCCTGGCTTCGCTCGCACTAGGAAGCTCTAAGGTCACGCCATGACGTACTCGATCGTCGCCCGCGACGACTCGACGGGAGAGATCGGCGTAGGCGTGCAGTCCCAGGCGTTCAACACCGGCGCCGCAGTGCCGTGGGCGCGGCCGGGCGCCGGCGCCGTCGCGACGCAGTCGTTCACCGACCGGCGCTACGGCTGGCGCGGGCTCGAGCTGCTCGAGGCGGGCTCGACGGCCGAGGAGGCGTTGACAGCGCTTCGCGCGACCGACGACCTGGTCGAGTTCCGGCAGGTCGGGATCCTCGCCGTGAAGGGCGCCGGCGCCCAGTGGACGGGCGGCCACTGCGTCTCCGCTGCCGGCGGCGCCGCCGGCGCCTGCTGGGTCGCGCAGGCGAACATGGTGGCGTCGCCTCGGGTCTGGGAGGCGATGGGCGAGACGTTCGAATCCGTCGGCGGCTCGCTCGCCGAGCGGCTGCTGGCGGCACTGGAGGCGGCCGAGGCCGCGGGCGGCGACTGGCGCGGCCGCGGCGGCGCCGGCATCGTCGTCGTGCCGGCGGAAGGAGAGCCGTGGGCGCGAGTGGTCGACCTGCGCGTCGAGGACGGCGACGACTCGCTGGTCGAGCTCCGCCGACTGCTCGCGCGTGCCCTGGCGTATCGAGCTGCGAACAGGGCGGATCGGGGGCGCGCCGAGATCGCGCGCGCAGGCGGGCTGCCGGATTCCTCTGTACAGCTGGGCGCGATCGCAGACGCGGTGACGTCGGGCGACCGCGAGCAGGCGCTCGCGCTGCTCGCAGCGCTCGAGGCGCGCGAGCCGAGGTGGCGCGACGCGCTGCAGACGATGTCGCTGCTCCCCGAGCTGGCGTTCCTCCGGGTGCTCTTCGGCGACTGACGCACCGGGTGCAAGGCGTCACGGCGGTCGTCCGCGCCGCGTCCTTCGCCGCAGTGGCCAGCGTTGTGCAGCCACCGTCCTCCCCTCGCAATCCCTCCGGCGAGTATCCACCCGGCCGGCGCGAGGCGTCAATCGTGGGTGAGGCCGCGGTCCTGCGCTACTTCCGCTTGCCGTGGTGACCGTGCGTGCTGGGCTTGGGCTTGAGCTTCGGCTTCGGCTTCGGCTTGTGCACGAGCTTGGGCTTCACCTTCGGCGTCAGGTGCGTCGCCGACCACGTGGTCGGCGTTCCCGAGCAGCCGGTGACGATCGCCTGCTGAACCGCGCCGAACGACGGCTTCGGCGTGCCGTCTGGATACTCGAGGCCGGACTGCCAACCACCCGAGATCGGCGAGACGTTCATGTTCGCCTCGTCGATCAGGTGGAAGAAGAGCACGGCCTGGATCGCCGGATCGCACGCGTAGAGGCCGACGACGCGGGCGTAGAAGGCCGCCTGCTGCGACTCGGAGACGGTCGGCGACGATTCGACGCCCGTGTACTGCGGATTGCCGGTCTCGTTGCTCTGGTAGCCGACCTCGTCGATCACGAGCTTGAGGCCGTTGACGGTCGTCGGCTGAGGCGTTCCGCGGAACGCGTCGTACACCGCCTGCTTCACGCGGTCGAGCTGCGAGATGCCGAAGAAGCCGGGGTCCTCGTAGGCGGCCCGGTCGGGAGGCGGCGGCGGGCTCGCGTTCGGATTCGGGTACGGATGGACGGCGAGCGCATCCATGATCGGAGTCGTGCGGTGGGAAGCGCGGTACGCAACCCCGACGGCACGCAAGAAGTCGAGCGGCTTCGTCGAGTGCGAGTCGACCGAGCGCGGCGCGAGGCCCATGCCGACCACTTCGATGGCCGGGTTGATCGCCTTGAGCACGTCGTAGCACTGGGCGAGCGTCTGCTCGTAGGTGTCCGGGCCGGCGTTCGGGTCGCCCGGCGCGTGCTGAGGCGACCAGAAGCGCGTCGCGTTCACCTCGTTGCCGACGACGAACTTCGTCACCGTCGGGTAGCGGGTCGCCACGTTTCCGACCCACTGGCAGAACGACGCAGGGTCCGGCGCTTGAGCGTGGGCCGGAAAGACTGAGAGGATGACGTCGGTCCCGGCGGCGGCGGCCGCCGGCACCGAGCGGTCGAGGAACGCCTGCTCGCCGACCTGAGTCGGATCGCCGTCGAACGTCAGCGTCCACCGGTTCTCGGTCATCCCGGCGGCGGTCAGGCTCGCGTAGAAGGTTGCGCCGCCGTCGTCGGCGTACTTGGACGCGTCGTCGGATACTCCGAACGCGGGGCCGGTGCCGGCGCCTGCGGCGGTGTGGGCCGGGGCCGCCGCGAAGGCCGCGGGGATCGCAAGGCAGGCAGCCGCGAGCGCGGCCAGTCTCGACCAGGTCAGCACGTCGTCCTCCTAGGTTGTCGATCGGGTGGCTTTCGCCTCGTGACGCCAACATCCGACCACGACGGCTCACACTGTTTCGACGCGAGACAACACGCCGACATCGCCGGATCGAGTGAGGTCGCCGCCCGAACGAGTGAACCGAGCCGCGGACCTGACGCGAACGGGTGAGACGTGTCTACCGCAACGGGTGATGCGACGAAGCAGGCGCTGCGGCGATGCCCTCGAGTCTCCGCTTGCTGCGCGTCCGACCGGATCATGCGAGTCTTGAGCGACGTGACGCAGCTCGGACCGATCAGCCGCCTCCTGAGTCGAGCTCCCGAGCTGTCGACGCAGGCAGAGGCTCAAGCGGGGCTGCGGGACGTGCTCGCCGATCCGACCCTCGACCTGCTCTTGACGAGTCCCGACGGCACGTTCCTCGCTGCCGACGGGCAGACGGTGAGCCTCGACGAGCAGCTGCCCGGGCGTGCCGTCACGCTGGTGCCGCACGGGGGCCGCACCGTCGGAGCGCTGATTCACGACCCGTCCGTGCTCGAGGAGCCCACGGCGCTCGGTGAGCTGACGGGCGTTCTCGGACTGGCGATCGAACGGAATCGGATCAACGATCAGCTTCGCCGGCAACGCGATCTCTTGAGCGCGATCGGGGACGGAACGCCGGCGCTGCTCTGCCTCGTCTTCGCAGACGGTCGGATGACACCCGAGGGCACGAACCGAGCTGCACGAGAGCTGGTCGGCGCAACCCAGGAGGAGCTTGCCGGGAAGCTCTTCTGGGACGCCGTCGTCGTTCCGGAGGATCAGAGGGACGTCGAGCAGGTGATCCACCGAGTCGTCGGCGGTCAGCCGCAGGCCGACCGCGTCTCTCGCTGGCGCACCGTCGCCGGACAGGCAGCGGTCGCCTGGACGTGCGAGCCGCTCCCGGACATCGCCTCGGAGCCCGTCTTCCTGATCAGCGGCGTCGACGTCAGCGTCCGCGAGCACCAGGCGCAGGAGCTGCGCGACTCTCGTAGCCGGATCGTCGTGACCGCCGACAACGAGCGCCGCAGGCTCGAGCGGAACCTCCATGACGGCGCTCAGCAGCGGCTCGTCTCGCTTGCCCTCTCGCTTCGCCGGGCGGAGAGCAACGTCACGTCGGCGCCCGACGAGGCGGTGTCGGCGCTCCGAGCCGCGTCCCAGGATCTGGCCGAGGCGATCGCCGAGTTGCGCGAGCTCGCGCGCGGCCTGCACCCGGCGATCCTCACCGACCGCGGCCTTGGCCCCGCCCTCCAGGCGCTCGCGGAACGGGCGGCAATTCCGGTGACGCTGCGCAACGACCTCCCGGGTCGTCTACCCGAGCCCGTCGAGGCGGCTGCCTACTTCGTGGTCGCGGAGTCGCTCACGAACGCCGTCAAGCACGCGCACGGCAGCGAGGTTGTCGTCGACGTGCACGTGGCGGACGGTGCGCTCAACGTCACGATCGCCGACGACGGCGTCGGAGGTGTCGCCCCCGGGGAGGGCACGGGCCTTCGAGGCCTCACCGATCGCGTCGAGGCGATCGCGGGACACCTCGACGTGACGTCGAGCGAGCGTGGCACCTGCGTCCGTGCGGCGATCCCCGTGGAGGGCTCGCCCGTGTCGCGTTGAGTCGATCTACGGGTAGATACCCCGGGTGAGTGTCGCTTCGGCAACCCGCTGCACGGCGAGCCCGTAGGCGGCGACTCGCATCGACACCTGCCGTGACTGCTGCAGCTCCCACGTCTCCGCGAATGCGGCGGTCATGATCTCGTTCAGCCGCTGGTCGATCTCCTCCTCCTTCCAGAAGTACTCCTGCAGCCCCTGGACCCATTCGAAGTAGGAGACGACGACGCCACCGGCGTTCGCGAGCACGTCCGGGAGGATCAAGACGCCGTTTCCCTCGAGGATCGCGTCGGCGTCCGGCGTGAGTGGGCCGTTGGCGCCTTCGCAGACGATGCTGGCCTTCACCCGGTCGGCGTTCGCGCCGGTCACGACCTGTTCGAGCGCGCAGGGTGCGATCAGGTCGCAGTCGAGCAGGAGCAGCTCGTCGGCGGGGATCGGGTCGGCGCCCGCAAGACCCTGCAGCGTTCCTTCCGCGTGCTTCCACGCGATGGCGGCAGGCACGTCGATGCCGGCCGGATTGTGAAGCGCCACCGTGGAGTCGGAGATCGCGATCACGCGAGCACCGCGCTCGTGCAGGAAGCGCGCGAGGAAGCTGCCGACGTTGCCGAAGCCCTGAACAGCGCAGGTCAGGTCCTCGAAGCGGCGGTCGAGCTTCTGGAGCGCCTCGCGCACGCAGTAGACCGCGCCCAGCGCGGTCGCCTCCTCGCGTCCGAGCGAACCGCCGATGGTCAGCGGCTTGCCGGTGACGACGCCGAGCACCGGATGACCCTTGTTCATCGAATAGGTGTCGAAGATCCAGGCCATCGTCTCGGCGTTCGTGCCCACGTCCGGGGCCGGGATGTCCCTCTCGGGGCCGATCTCGTTGACGATCTCGCTCGTGTACCGGCGCGTCATGCGCTCGAGCTCGTCGCGTGACATCGTCTTCGGGTTACAGGCGACGCCACCCTTGGCGCCGCCAAACGGGACGTTCATCAGCGCGCATTTCCAGGTCATCCACATCGCCAGGGCGCGAACCTCGTCGAGCGTCACGTCCGGGTGGTAGCGGATGCCTCCCTTGGACGGCCCGCGCGTAACGTTGTGCGTGACGCGATACCCGTCGAAGACGCGGACGGAGCCGTCGTCCATCTTCGTCGGGATCGATACGACCACCGACTTCTTGCATTTCTCGAGAACGTTGACGATGCGCTCGTCGATGCCGAACGTGTCGGCGACACGGTGCAGCTGCGACTGGGCGACCGCGTACGGGTTCTCCGTCAAGTGCGATTCCTGCGTCAGCAATCCCACGACAACCTCCTTGTCGTCCCTCATCCTCGACCTCGCGTGCACCTCCGGCATCGGGGGCGCGGCGGAGCCGACTTCGGGAAACTGCGGAGCCGGCCGCTCTGTCTGGTCGGTCCACCCCTGCATCAGAGCGGCTCGAATCGAGCCTGGAAGAAGCGCAGGTAGCGCGGCTCGTACGTCAGCTTCAGCCCGCGCGATTCATCCCGCGCCGCGTACGTGCTCTCGACCGACTCTGCGACGACGTCCATGTGCGCCTGCGTGTAGACGCGGCGCGGGATCGTCAGTCGCGTCAGCTCGAGCTTGGGGTACGCGTGGTCGCCGGTCTTCGGGTCGCGCCCGGCCGAGACCACGCCGCGCTCCATCGAGCGAATGCCGGAGTCGAGGTAGAGCTCGGCGGCGAGCGTCTGCGCCGGGAACGCGTCCTGCGGCAGGTGCGGGTAGAAGCGCCGCGCGTCGAGGAAGATCGCGTGCCCGCCGACCGGCCTGACGAACGGAATGTCCGCCGCCTCCAGGAGCTCGCCGAGGTAGTACACCTGCCCGATCCGCGAACGGACGTGGTCGTCCTGGACCGACTCCTCGATGCCGATCGCCATCGCCTCCAGGTCGCGTCCCGCGAGGCCGCCGTAGGTGTGCAGGCCCTCGAAGACGACGACGAGGTTGCGCGCCTCCTCGAACAGGTCGGGATCGTTCAGCGCGAGCCAGCCGCCGATGTTGACGAGCGAGTCCTTCTTCGCGCTCATCCACGCAGCCGTCCGTGTAGCGAGCAGAACTCCAGCAGGATCTCGGCGACCGATCTCGTCCGCGTAGCCGTCCTCGCGCTCCTGGATGAACCAGGCGTTCTCGACCATCCGCGTCGCGTCGAGGAAGAGCCTGATCCCGTGCTCGTCGCAGAAAGCGCGAAGCGCCTTCACGTTCGCCATCGAGACCGGCTGGCCGCCCGCCATGTTCACGGTGCCTGCCAGGGAGACGTACGCGATCTGTTCCGCGCCGTGCTCGGCGACGAGCGCGTCGAGCTTGGCGAGGTCGACGTCGCCCTTGAACGGATGGAGGCTCTCCGGGTCGTGCGCCTCGTCGACGGATCACGTCGACGAAGACGCCCGCCGGCGCGCTCCTGGTGCAGCCGCGTCGTCGTGAAGTACATGTTGCCGGGGACGAGTCTGCCCGGCCCTGATCGCGATCTGGCTGATCAGGTGCTCGGCGCCACGTCCCTGGTGCGTCGGCACGATGTGCGCGTAGCCGTAGTAGCGCTGAATCGCCGCTTCGAGGTGGTAGAAGTTGCGACTACCGGCGTAGGCCTCGTCGCCGAGCATCATGCCGGCCCACTGGCGGTCGCTCATCGCGTTCGTGCCGGAGTCGGTGAGGAGGTCGATGTAGACGTCCTCCGAGCGCAGCAGGAACGTGTTGTAGCCGGCGTCGGCCAGCGCGCGTTCGCGCTGCTCGCGCGACGACATCCGCAGCGGCTCGACCATCTTGATCTTCCACGGCTCCGCCCAGGAGCGGCGGCCGAGCTGCTGGCCCGTGGTGACCGGGATGTGCTCGCTCATCGCTGCTCGCTCCCGATCGCCTCTCGCGCCTCGGCGAAGCGGTCGGCTGCGAAGTCGAGATCGTCGGTCGTGTGCGCGGCCGACATCTGCGTGCGGATCCGGGCGGTGCCGCGCGGCACGACCGGGAACGAGAAGCTGACGGCGTAGACGCCGAGCTCGACGAGCCTCGCCGAGAGGCGCGCGGCGGCCGACCTCGTCGCCGATCATCACCGGCACGATCGGGTGCTCGCCCGGGAGCATGTCGAAGCCGAGCTCGGTCATGCGGCGCGCGGAAGTGGGCGGTGTTCTCGCGCAGGCGGTCGCGCAGCTCGTCCGAGCTCTCGATCAGGTCGAGCGCGCGCGAGGCTCGCCGCCGACGACCGGCGGCGCGACGCTGTTCGAGAAGAGGTACGGACGCGCGCGCTGGCGCAGCAGCTCGACGATCTCGCGCCGGCCGGAGACGTAGCCGCCGCTCGCGCCGCCGATCGCCTTGCCGAGCGTGCCGGTGAGGATGTCGACCCGCTCGATCGACGCCGTGGTGCTCGGGCGTGCCGCGCCCGCCGGGCCCGACGACGCCGACGGCGTGCGAGTCGTCGACCATCACGAGCGCGTCGTGGCGCTCGGCGAGGTCGCAGATCCGGTCGAGCTGGGCGAGGTAGCCGTCCATCGAGAAGACGCCGTCGGTCGCGATCAGCCGGTGGCGCGCGTCGGCCGCCTCGACGAGCCGCGCCTCGAGCTCGTCCATGTCGCCGTTCGCGTAGCGCAGCCGGCGCGCCTTGCAGAGCCGGATCCCGTCGATGATCGACGCGTGGTTGAGCTCGTCGGAGATGACCGCGTCCTCGCTCGTCGAGCAGCGCCTCGAACAGGCCGCCGTTCGCGTCGAAGCAGGAGCTGAAGAGGATCGTGTCCTCGGTGCCGAGGAACGCCGAGAGGCGCTCCTCGAGCTCGCGGTGCAGCGCCTGCGTGCCGCAGATGAAGCGCACCGACGCCATGCCGTAGCCCCAGCGGTCGAGCGCCTCGTGCGCCGCCTCGACGATCGCCGGGTGGTTCGCGAGGCCGAGGTAGTTGTTCGCGCAGAGGTTGAGCAGCTCGCCGCGCCCGTCGACGTCGACGTGCGCGCCCTGCGGCGTCGTCATCACGAGCTCGGTCTTGTAGGTGCCCGGCCTCGCGCACCTCGGCGAGGCGCGCCGCTCAGGTCGTCGCGCAGCGTTCCGTACATGCCGTCCCTCCTTCGAGTCGCGTCCAGTCGAGGATCACCTTGCCCGACTGGCCCGGAGCGGGCGACGGCGAACGCCTCCTCGAAGTCGCGGTACGAGAAGCGGTGCGTGATCACCGGCGCGATGTCGAGCCCCGACTCGAGCATCACGCGTCATCTGGTACCAGGTCTCGTACATCTCGCGGCCGTAGATCCCCTTGATCGTGAGCATGTTGAAGATCACCGGGTTCGAGGTCGAGCGTCGACCTCGCCCGTCGGGATCCCGAGCAGCGCGATCCGGCCGCCGTGGGCCATGTTCGCGATCATCGTCCGCAGCGCGTCGGGGTTGCCCGACATCTCGAGGCCGACGTCGAAGCCCTCGGTCATCCCGAGCTCGCGCTGCACGTCGGCGAGGTCGCGCTCGCGCGGGTCGACCGCGAGCGTCGCGCCCATCCGGCGCGCGAGCTCGAGCCGGTACGGGTTGAGATCGGTGACGACGACGTGACGCGCGCCCGCGTGGCGGACGACCGCGGCCGCCATGCAGCCGATCGGGCCCGGCGCCGGTGACAGCACGTCCTCGCCGAGCACCGGGAACGAGAGCGCGGTGTGCACGGCGTTGCCGAACGGGTCGAAGATCGCGGCGACGTCCTCGTCGATCCCGGGCCAGTGGTGCCAGATGTTCGTCATCGGCAGCGCGACGTACTCGGCGAACGCGCCGGGCCGCTGCACGCCGAGGCCGATCGAGTGCGCGCACAGGTGCCGGCGGCCCGGCCATGCAGTTGCGGCAGCGGCCGCAGACGACGTGGCCCTCGCCGCTGACGAGGTCGCCGACCTCGAAGTCGCTCACGTTCGAGCCGAACGCGACGACCTCGCCGACGAACTCGTGCCCGATGACCATCGGCACCGGGATCGTCTCCTGCGCCCAGTCGTCCCAGCTCGTAGATGTGCAGGTCGGTGCCGCAGATCCCCGTCTTGCGCACCCGGATCAGGACGTCGTTGATCCCGATCTCCGGGCTCGGGCACGTCCTCGAGCCAGAGCCCCGGCGCCGCGCTCGGCCTTGACCAGTGCGCGCATCGTCAGGGCCCACGCTACCGCGCGCTGCGACCCGACGATCGCAACGCAGCCTGCGCGGCCTCCTCGAAGTGGGTCAGCCGGCGGGGCACGAGTTGGCGCAGGCGCTCGTCGTTCGCCACCGTTTCGTTCCGGAGCCCTTCGATGAGCGGCCGTGCGACGCTCGCCTGCACAGGCGTGACGAGGTGCAGCCAGTAGGACGAGAGCCGCGGCGTGAGGACCGGCACCTCGACGATCAGCGGGCGCTTGCCGCGGATGCGTGCGATGCGCTCGATCATCTCCCGGTACGTCATCACCTCGGGGCCGCCGGCGTCGAACGACTGACCGAGCATCGCTTCGTGACCCGCGGCGGCGGCAAGGTAGGCGGCGATGTCTGCCAGCGCGATCGGCTGTGTCCGTGTCGAGACCCAGCGTGGGCAGATCATCCCGGGCAGCCGGTCGACGAGCGCCGTGATCGTGTCGAACGCGGCGCTGCCCGGGCCGATCACCATCGCGGCGCGCAGGGTCGTCACGGGCACAGATCCGGAAGCGAGCACGGCAGCAGTCTCGGCGCGGCTGCGGAGATGGCGGGAGAGCTCGGGCGACTGGTCGCCGAGACCGCCGAGATAGACGAGCTGGCGCAGACCCGCCCGCTCGGCTTCGCGCGCCACGGTCTCGGCCGCGAGGCGGTCACGCTGCTCGAACTCGCGGCTGCCGAGCGAGTGAACGAGGTAGTAGGCGACATCGATGCCTGCGAACGCCTTCTGCAGTGCCGCTCCGTCGGTTGCGTCGGCAGTCGCCCAGCGGAGGCCCGCGGCTTCCTTGGGCGGCCGCCGTGACAGGGCGAGCACGTCGTTGTGCTGCGCAAGGAGTGGAGTAAGGGCTCGACCGACCGTGCCGGTGGAGCCGAGCACTGCGATCTTCATCTGCGGGCTTCCTGCCAGAGACGCGCGAAGTACCGGCGGCCGAGCGCAACGTGCAGCCGGGCCTGAACCTGCGGATAGAGCAGCCCGTGCCAGCGGCGCCCCTCACGTCGTGCGGCGAGCCGCGGGAAGTAGCCCGCGATCGCCGAGCTGACCTCGACGACGTCGGCCCCGGTTTGCGTGAAGGAGATCGAGCCGCCCGGAGTCCGGACGAGCAGGCCGCCCCGGATCGGGTAGAGACAACGCACCTCGGTCGAGCTGACCGCATGCTCGGGCCGGCCGAAGCGGAGCAGCGCGGGCCCGATCCCGAGCAAGCGGACGTCCAATCCGTCGGCGCCGCGGTGGACACGGATCACACCGAGTGTCGAGCGCTGCACCTCGCGCCAATAGACCTCGCCCAACTGCGTCGCGCCGGCTGCCGAGCGCTCGACGACGGGTGTCGAGAACGCGGTGCGCTGAACAGACTCGAACGCGCCCGATGGTGAACGCGTCTGGGTCGAGCTCCACGATTCGTTGCGGCCGGCCCAACTCATCGGAGCTCGTCGGCCAGGCGCTCCGCCGCCGTGACGGGATCTTCCTGCAGGAGCGAGGCGCCGGTAGCGCGCGCAAGGGGATCAGTTGCCCCGGCGCCGGCGATCGCGATCGGGACGTGCCGCGCGAGTTCGGCCAGCTGAGCCTGCGCCGCGCGGAGACGCCGGCTGGACGTCGACGACACGACGACGAGGCGCGGCTCGACGTCCTCGAGCGCCTCCTGGATGGTCGCGATCGGTGTATCGGGCCCGAGGTAGGTGATCGACCAGCCTCGCGCGGCCAGCGCGAGCCCGAAGACGATCAGCGGCAGGTCGTGAAGCTCCCCCGGGGCGCACGCGAGCACGGCCCTCGGGCCGGCGCCCTGCCCCCAGCCTCGAGCCAGGCCGAGGAGCCGTCCGCGCAGGAGGTTGCTGGCGAAGTGCTCCTGGGCGACGCTCGCCTCGCCTCGTTTCCACCGCTCGCCCAGTTCGTGGAGGTACGGCAGGAGGACGTCGCGCAGCACCGTCTGGAGCGTGAAGCGCGCGAGCAGCCTGTCGACGGCTGCATGTGCACCGGGCTCGTCGAGCCGGTCGAGCGCTTCTCCGAGGTCTGCCGTCAACGGCGCGAAGCCCGCGGGCTCGCTCCCGTCCCCGGGTTCGCCGGCCGGCTCCGCAAGCGTCAAACGCGCGGCCTGCGCCGCGGACACCCCTGCATCCAGGTGGCGGCGCATCGACCGAACGCGGCTCTCGTCCGCCGTCGTGTAGAGGCGAAAGCCGCCGGCTGAGCGGACGGGCTGGAGCAGGCCGTACCGCTGCTCCCAGGCCCGGAGGAGCTCCGGGGGGACGCCGACGCGCCGGCTCAGCTCTCCGATTCGCAGATGCGCCGTTCCCGCCATCCCCGGCAGTCTACACGAACATTCGACAAACATTTGACAACGCCGGGCCCGAGCGGCTACTGTCTCGACACACTCTCTACAAAATCTCGACAAAAGGAGAAGGGACGATGAAGAAGCTGGACATCGCCGCCGCCGTGCTCGTTGCCGTCGGCGGGCTCAACTGGGGCCTGGTCGCCGTGGCCAAGTTCGACTTGGTCGCCACGCTCGTCGGCCTCGATTTCGGCCAGACGAATGCGGCGAGCCGCGTCGTCTACGGGCTGGTCGGGGCAGCAGCCGTCTACCAGGTCCTGCAGCAGCACGCGATTCGCCGGCGTTGGAGCCGCGACCCGCGCGTCGCAACCGCGTAACCCGTAGCAGAGACGAAGGAGAACAGAATGCCCGACACAATCGCACGCTCGAAGAAGCCGCTCGGACTGGCTCTTGCCGGCATTGCCGCAGCGGTCGCAGTGCTCACCATGAGCCTCGGCAACTCGTCCGGTGCGGCCGCCGCGCCGGCTGCCCGGCAGAACATCGTCGGCACCGCCGCGGCCGCGGGACAGTTCACGACGCTGCTGTCGCTCGCAAAGCAGGCCGGTCTCGTCGGAGCTCTCTCCGGGCCGGGGCCGCTGACGGTCTTCGCCCCGACCGACGCCGCGTTCAAAGCGGTCCCGAAGGCGACGCTCCGGCAGCTCGCCGGCAACCGGAGCGCTCTCCGGCGCGTGCTCCTCTACCACGTGGTCAAGGGCAACGTCACGGCGGCGCGCGTGGTGAAGCTCAAGTCGACGGCAACGCTCGCCGGACCGAAGATCAGCATCCAGGTGCGCGGCGGATCGGTCTTCCTGAACGGCTCGACGAAGGTCGTGAAGACCGACGTCCTCGCGAGCAACGGAACGATCCACGTCATCAACAAGGTGCTGCTGCCGCCGACGAGCTAGTGGCAAGTGAGGCGAGAGGCAGGCTCCACGCCGCCTCTCGCCTCCGCCTTTTCATTGCCGCTGGCCATATTGTGGGCTCACAGGCCTCGTTCTTCCGATGGCCCAAGACGTCCGCGAGATCACCGGCGCCTCGGCCGAGGCGCGGCTTGGCTTCGACGGGTTCAGCCCCTCCCTTCCGCCTTGCCGGCGGCCGAAGAGGTAGGAGGTACGTCCTGGACTGCGTGCAATGCGGCTCCGAGCAAGGCGGGCTCGGCGAGCATGGCCGGCTCCACCGGGACGCCGCCGAGTGACGACCGGAGCTCGGATCCGAACTGTGACCAGGCGCGAGCGATCGATCCGCCGATGACGATACAGGTCGGCTCGAAGCGGCGAGAGTGGGGCCGAAGAAACTCGCCGAGGTCGCGCCCGAACTGCGCGAATGCGGCACTCGCCCTCTGGTCGCCGCGGCTCGCCCGGAGCGCGATCGCCTCGGCGCTGGCCCCGAAGCGTGTCTGGAAGGCGCGGCCGGAGATGACGTCCTCGACGGGCCCGCCGCGGAAGGAAACGAGGTGCAGATTGCCCTGGGCCGGCACGCCGAGGTCGTCGTGGACGATCTCGCTGTCTACCAGGAACGCCGATCCAAGGCCGGTCCCGAGGGTGATTCCGATCGCGCGTTCGTGACCCTTCGCGGAGCCGGCGTGCGCCTCGCCGAGCAGGAACGCCTCCGCATCGTTGAGGAATCGGATCGCCAGCGGGTCGGTTTCGAAGACACGGGACAGCTCAGAGCGAAGGTCGGTGCCAAAGAGCCCTTCGAGCTTCCCGACCCCGCGGATCGTGCAGACGCCGCGTTCATGGTCGAACGGGCCGGGCACTGCGACGCCGACCCGGCTCACTCCCGTGGAGATCGACCGAGCTGCGTCGAGGATCGAATCGAGTAGCTCGCGTCGCGTTCCGGACGGGTCGAGCCGCCGCCTGGACACTCGATCGACCTCCGCAGTTTCGAGTTCGAGGTGCGCGGCCGAGATGTGGCTGCCCCCAAGCTCGAGCGCGCCGACGATCATGCGACGAACGCCTTGATCGCCTTGCCTCGGCCACGCAAGCGGTATTCGCCGACGGAGGCTGGGACCACGATCGTCTCGGCGTAGGCGAGCGGGTGTGATCCCGTCGACGTCTCGACGACCGCTTCCTCGCCGTCGACGAGGTTGAGGACATGGAACCTCCCGGCGGTGTCCTCCTCCACGGAACCGTCGAAGTCGAGCCGGTGGACGGCGAAGAAGAGATCCGGCAGCCGTCCAAGCTCGAGCTCTGTCCACCCTGCCCCTCTGCGCACGATTCGAGGCTCTGGAATCAGTTCCTCGGCGACAGATGCCCCGCTTCGCGTTGCGTCGAGATTGGCGAACGCGTGCTCGAGGTGGACTGGTCGTAGCGTTCCGTCCTCATTCGCGCGGAGCCAGTCGTAGAAGCGAAGCGTGTACAGGTATGGGGTGGCGCTGATCTCGAGCACGACGTTCCCGGCGCCACTGGCGTGCGGTGTACCGGCCGGTATCAGGTATAGCCGGTGCTGCTCCGCAGCGTGCGCCTGCAGGTACCTCTCAGGCTCGAACGCACGGCCGTTCAGTGCGGCGCGGGCGTCGGTCTCGAGCGCGGCAGCGTCGGCCCCTTCCCTCAGGCCCAGGAAGATCTTCGCCTCCGGCGTGGTCTGCATCACGTAGTACGTCTCGAGCTGCGTGTACGGAAGGCCGAACACGTCTTCCATGTAATCGGCGCGCGGGTGGCACTGAATCGAGAGGTTGCCCCCCTCGAGCGTGTCGAGGTAGTCGAAGCGAATCGGAAAGGACTTCCCGAACTGCGCGGCGACCGCCGCACCGAGCACACGCTCGCTCTGCTCGGCCATGAGGAGCTCGAAGCCGACCTCGACCGAGTCGAGCAAGATGCCGGCCTCGGGTGCGATCAGCTCGTACGACCACGCAAGGTTAGGGGCGTTCGTCTCGATTCCAAGCCGGTCGCGGAGCCACTGACCGCCCCAGGGCCCGGGCAGGAACGTCGGTCGCGTACGGAACGGCTTGCCGGCGAGATCGAACAGCGTCGAGCGAAGCACGTCTCCGCCGAGGAAGCGCGGGCGTGCCGGGTCGCTGAGGTCCAGATAGTGGTCGATCGCCGGCAGGAGTTCCTGCTTGTGTCGGTCCTGGAGCGGCCAGTCGACGTAGAGCAGCCGCCGTTCGCTTCCGAGGGAGGCGGCCGGCCCGCCGATGTTCGGTGCGTCGCCCCTCCGAATCGCTTCGAGTGCGAGTCGCTTGGGAAGGTCCGCGTACCACAATTCGTCGTGTGGAACGAGGGCGCTCCCCGGCCCGTAGACGACGGTCCGACCGTCGAGGTCCGGCGAAGTGCAAATGAGGTCTGCGAGCGATCCGCCTGGTGCCCGGGCGAAGTTCGGGTCATCTGGGTCGGTGTCCGTCCACGGTGCAGTGTGCTCGCGGATGTCGATCGGGTCGCGACCAGGCAACGAGCGCAGCAACGCGTCCCACGGCAGGGCGGCCGGCCCGTCGATCGCGAGCACGCCGTCCGGCAACGGCGGTAAGCCGGCGGCCGCTGTTCCTCCGACCGTCGGGTATCGCGGCTCCGCGTTGTAGCTACGCACGATCGACCGGAACCGTCACGTAGTCCCCGGGTCGGATCGTCAGTCGCTGGTCGCCAACGTTGGCTACGACCTCGACTGGGGCATACGACTGCAGGTGCACCACGAAGCCGCTGGGTGCAGCGGCGACGAACGCGACTTCGACGCCTGGAGCCTCGATCGCACAGATGCTTCCCGACGGTGCCCCTCGTGTTCCACCGAGCGCTCCGACGAGCGGCTGGGTCAGCGCGGCAGCGGTGGCAATGCCGAGCGAACGCGCGTCGGCGCCCGCCGGTCCCGATGCGATTGCGTACGTCGAAGCGCATCTCGCCGTCCGAGACGACCCGGGAAGTTCGTCTCCCAGACGTTGTTCATCGCCCACGACGTGACTAGGCCGTTCTGGCCGGCGCCGTCGATCGTCGGTGGGTAGGGCGGGTAGGGAAGGAAGATGTTGCCGAGCTGGACTAGCGGGGCTTCGAGCGTGCTCCACGCGACCGTCGCGTTCGCGTCCTGCAAGGTGACCCAATGACGAATCGCGTGGAAGTGCTCCGCCGAGCCTGGAACGTGCGCGTCGCCGCCGACGCCGCCGGTGAGCTCGTATGCGACCGCCGGGTCTTTCAGAGCGAACGGAAAGACCGCGAACACGCTCTCCTTCTCGACGGTCTCGAGCTTGGCGAACCGGTGCATCACCTCGAGGCGCCGGACGCCGTGGACGAGCCGGTAGCTGGTCTCGATCCAGTCGAAGCCTGCGCCGGTCAGGCGGACTGTCGCGCGTTCCTCGACCGCGTTCGACACGCGCGCAGTGACGATTCCGTACTGCGCCGTCGACCGAGACGCGATCCACGCCTCGGATCCTGGAGCCGGAGCCGGTCCTGGAGTGATGGATGCACGGCCGCGCTGCAGTCTGGCGGTCGCTTGTAGCCCGCTTCCGTAGACCTCGCGAACGACCTGTCCGAATCCGAACGCGCTCGCGCCGTCGACGACGTCGAAGCCGAGCTCGGTGTCGACGAGCTTCGCCGCGTACCCGCCTTCGCTGTCGAGCTCGAGACGGTAGTGCTCGGTCTCGAGCGCGCCGCCGCCTGCGGCGAGCGGCTCGACTTCGTCGACGAGGTCGAACCGCCGGAAACCGAGCGCCGGGACGTTGCTGGCCACGAACCGGAGCCGGCGGCCCTGGGGCCGATTGCGACTCGTCTCGGGTGGGTCGACGGCGGACGGAGCACGTTCTCCGCGTCTCCGCGTCGACCACGGAGAGGCTGCGACCAGGCTCGAAGCGGCTGATCGGCAGGAAGACCGACACGACGTCGGTCCGAACGAAACCGCTCGGGTTGAGGGCAAGCATCGAAGCGGCCGCGCCCGGCGCGAGCTCAGTCGGGCGACGGCGGAGTCGAGGAGCGCTTCCGCGCCGTCCAACGCCTCGATCGCGAGCGCGGCCTTCGTCTGCCACTGCAGCCCTCCCGACTCGCGCCCTTCGCTGGCGTCCCCGCTGGGATGCGCGGCACCCCAGGTGTGCTCGTCGAACAGGCTCATCCGCTCGTAGACGCGCCCGGTCTCGGCGGCGAGTTCGGTGCCGGAGCCTCCGCAGCACGTGCAACGTCTGCGCCGACTCGGACCGTCGCCTGCGCACGGCGGTTGAAGCCGACTGCCCGAGGCGCGGAGCCAAGCCCATCCGCCCACCAATCCGCCCAGTCACCGGTGAATATCTCGAGATTAGGTGGAAGCGCCTCGAAGAACTCGCGATTCGTCGCCACGTGGAGTTCGGGCGAGTCGTACTCGCTCATTCCAGCTTCGCGCGATCGCGGCGGGCACACCGCTCGGGGCTGCATTGTCTGCGCTGAGCGCCCTGGACGCGAAGGTGCAAGCATGTCGTACGGGTAAGGCGAGTCGTCCGTGCCCAGGTCCGCAGCGACGCCGAGTGGCGCCGACGCGTACGGGTAGCGCGCGACTGCCAGAGCGGCCAGGTACTCGGGCAGCAGCTCGCTCGCGCGTCGTCGAACGACTCGGCCAGCCCGAGCAGGTTCCCTTCGAGGTAGGCGACGCCGTGCGGACTGTCCGTTTGCCAGACGAGGACCTGCCGGCCGCCGTCCGTCTGCCAGTGGAAGGCGCGTGGTAGGGCGGCCCCGCCGATCAGATGCGGTGTTGCGCGCGCGGCCCAGTTGTGGGCGACCGCGAGATACCGGACGCCGGCCTTGGCAAGGACGAGCGGCAGGCCGGGCGGCCCGCCGGGTACATCGGTCTGCATCGCCGAGACGACCTCGATGGCGTACCTGTCGCGGAGCTCGCGCGCGAACCGCAGCTGCCAGGCGAGCTCGTCGATCGAGAGCGCTTCGGCGTGTGTCGTGAACGGGAGTGCGCAGGCCTCGAACCGGCCGCAGCGAAGCAACCCGATCAGCTCGTTGCGCACCGAACGAGGGCGGCTCGCGAGCCAGCGCTCCAGAACAAGGTTGCTTTCGATCGTCCAGCGAAAGGTGTCGTCCGCCACGGCATAGTCGAGCGCGGAATCGAGATAGGCGAGATGCTGCCGTAGCACGACGCCCTGGCGGTCGGTGTATCCGATGTCGAGGTGCGAGTGATGGACGAGGAACACTCGCCAACGGCGCTGCGGCCGGAGCTCGATCTCGGCGCGCCTGCGAACGCCGCTGGGCAACTCGAGCTCGAGCTCGACGGTCGTCGGAGCGTCGACGGCGGGTACGAACAGGTACGCCCGCTGCACTCCGGCATTGACGTCGGCGGTCACCTCGCCGAGGACCCCGTCTGCTCCATGAACCTTGAAGCGAGCCTGGCCGCGGTTTGTCCCGGAGGAGACGGCGAGGCGGAGGCATTGGCTCCGCCCGCCGGCGACGTTGCGGCGGATCAGCGGCAGGTCGCCGGCACGCACCGTGACGCCGCCGAGGTCGATCTCGACGCCGGTCGTTCCTTCACGCAACTCGCTGCGCGGTCCGTCCGGGATCATGCCCTCCGCCGGACCGACACTCGCCGAGAAGGTCCCGGGTCGCGTCACGCGCGGCGAAATCGATCGGAGATGAACGGACGTATGACCTTCCACGCGTCGAGATCGTGCCCACCGCCCGCGATCACCTCGAGCCGCGCTTCGTTTCCCGCGGCGCGCCAACGGGCGGCCATGCGCGTCGAGTCTGGGCGGATCGGATCGAGCGATCCGACGGTGAACAGTGCCTCTGGCAGGCCGTGCAGATCGGCGTGCATCGGGGAGAGATCAGGATCGCTCCGTGTCGCGCCACCTGCGTAGTCGGCGGCGAGCTGGTCGAGCTCCTCGCGCACGATCGACCGGTCGGTCGTCTCGGCGAAGCCGGCGAGCTCGAGGTCGTACAAACCAGCGGAGAGAACCGCCGCGGTGAAGCCGGTGCAATCGTGGCGATCGCGCAACCTCACCAACGTCGTCACCGCGAGATTGGCGCCGGCCGACTCGCCGCCGATCGCGAGACGATCGGTGCCGAACTCGTTCGCAGCCGACCGGGCAAGCCACACGGCAACCGATTCGCAGTCGTCGACCGCCGCAGGATGCGGGTGCTCCGGCGCAAGCCGGTACTCGACGCGAGACGACTGTAAGCCTGCACGCCGTCGACAGTCGCTCGAGGCGTGCATCCTGCAGCCGCGCCGAGCCGAAGACGAAGCCGCCGCCGTGGAGATGGAGGAAGACCCCGCACGGGTCCGTCGGATGCGAATACGCGCACGGGAACTTCCGCCGACCATCCGGTCGACGGCGGACTTGGACACGGAGAGCGGCTGCGGTAGGAGGTCGCCGCGCCGGCGCGCCTCTCGGGCCAGCTGGTCGGTCATCGTCCGCGAACCTGCTCGACCACGCCGGGAACGTGGTCCAGCGGGAGGTGCTCGATGATCACCGGCAGGTCGGGGCGTCGGCGCCGGCAGAAACTCGACGTACGGCTCCTGAACGAAGACGCCGGTGCCGAACTCCGGCGTCGACTCCTCGGCTCCGCCCGGACGACGTCCTTGAGATGTGCGAGCACGAAGCGGTGCTCGAACCGATCGAGGAAGTCCCGCGTCACCGCTCGGCAGCCGGCAGCATGGCTGCGCGCGAGATAGTTGTACGGGTCGAGCACCACCTGGAGATGGCGTGAGGGGAAGGCGTCGAGCGCACGGTCGAGGCCGCGTGGGTCGCGAGCACGTGCCGTGACCGAGCCCTCGAGCGGCAACGATCGAGCCGTGGCGCTCGGCCGCCGCAACGAGCTCGCCGACGGCGTCGTCGAAGAGCTGCCCGCTTGCGGGCGGCGGTTGTCGGGCGAATGCCACCCATTCGGCCCTGCGTGCTGCGCGTACCCGACTCGGTCGCGACCACAGACGTGCCGATGCGCGGCGCGAGCTCGAGGCAACGTGCGAGGTACTCGACGTTCTTGCCGGCGGGCCCGTTCGTCCGGTGCAATCAGGTTGCGGTAGGCCGCGAGTCCCGCGACCGCGATCCCGCCCTGGTCGAGCGCGGCCACGAGCTCCGGCCGTTCGAAGCCTCGCTCCAGCAGGTGGCTTCCGAGCTGAACGGCATTGAGGCCGAACCGGTGGCAGCTCGCGACGAGCTCGTCCCAGTCGGCGAACTCGCACGTGAAGATCCCGAGTCGCGGCCAGCGGGCGCTCCGTCGAGCTGCGGGACGCACGTGCCTCGCGAAGGCCAGGTCGCGGGCGACGAGCTCCGCCGGCCCGGGCGGCGTCTCGAGCACGAGCCAGCCCTCGTAGCCGATCTCCACGAGTGCCTCGCGCCGTCTCCGCGAAGTCGACCCGGCCGAGCCCCGGCGCGCAGTCTCCGACCGTCGCGCGCACGTCCTTGAAGTGGACGCGTCTGACGAGCTCACGCAGTGCAGCGGAGCTCGGTCGCGGTGTCCAGCCCTCGCGTCACGACGTTCGCGAGATCGAAGTAGCAGCCGAACGCACGCGAGTCGACGCTGGCGCGCGAGACGCCTGATCCGCGCGGCGGGGAGCGTGCCTTCGTAGAGGAGCTCGACTCCCCGCTCGCTCGCAGCCTCACAGAGCGGCCGGAACGCCGCCGCCGCTCGCTCGACGTCGGCGTCCTCGACGAGCTCGGCTCGACCGAAGAACGGGACGAGCAGTGCATCGCCTCGAGTGCCACGGCCCAGTCGATCGCGCGTCGCACGTCGTCCGCTGCGGCACGCGCGACGTCGCGATCGCTGTCCGCGATACCGCCGATGTCGCTGTGCTCGCCGAGCACGAGGCTCGGAATCGGCGAGTCCACGTGTCGGCGCACGCCCGACGTAGGCTGTCGATCCGATGCGGGCTTGGCGCGCCGAGGACGACCTCGACGCCGGCGAACCCGACCCGCTTGGCTCGCTGGAAGAGCTGCTCGTCGTCCGGGCTCGGCAGCACGTCGGTCCAGCACGCCGCGCGAAGTCTCACAGCCGTACCGGAGCGCCGTTCTGGTCTGCAGACCGGCAAGCGGCGAGAGTCAGCTCGAGCGAGAGCAGGTTGTGGTGGGCGGAGTTGTACGGCTCGCGATCCTCGGCGATCGCGGACATCAGCTCTGCCGAGTGCCCCGGCGAGGCCGTCCGGGTACCACGCGCCCTCGAGCTGGAAGCGCGAGATCGTCGCCTTCACGGTCGAGCTCGAGGAATTCGGAGCCGCGCAGAACGCTTCCGCGAATCGTTCCCTCGGTGCCATGGACCCAGAACGAGCGAACCGGCGCGTGCGGTGCGCGCGTCGCCGACCGTGCGGATCAGCACGCTGGCGCCGCTCGCTCGTAGCGGATCTCGACGTTACGCGCCCCACGGGTTCCGTGCCGTCGCGGGCTGGTCGCGGTGCGCGGTAGTCCAGCGCGCGCACCTCGGACGGGCTTGTCGGCCGTCGAGCCAGCAGCGGCTGATGTCGATCCAGTGGACGTCGTAGTCATAGATCAGAAAGTGCTCGAGCTCGTCGAAGTGTGTCCCGACGAGTGGCGGGAGCGGCTTGTCGTGCAGATGCGTGACGGCGACGACCTCGCCCACCGCTTCCCGTTCGACCAGCAGTGTTGCCGCGCGCCACGGGGGTGCGACAGCGTCCGTTCTGGTTCACGGCGAGCTTGACGCCGCTCTGGTCGGCCGCGTCGACGACGGCACGCGCCGACGCGAGATCGAGCGCGAGCGGCTTCTGGGCGAGCACGTGCTTGCCGGCCTCGACGGCGCGCAGGATCAGCTCGGGCCGCTCGTCCGGGCGCGTGGCGATGTCGACGACGACCACCTCGTCGTCAGCCAGCAGCTCGTCGAGGCTCGACATAGACCGGCCGCACGAACGGAAAGCGCTCGCGCACGTCCGTCGGTTGCGGCGGGAAGCGTGTCGAACACCCCGACGACGTCGACCTCCACGCCCGTATGCCGGGCAGATGGTGATCCTTCGCGATCGCGCCGCAGCCGACGATCGCGACGGCGATTCGGCGCTCGGGGAACGACGGGCCGATAGTCGAGGTCCGCCGCGCGTACAACCGCTCATCGAGCGGTCCGGCCTCATCGAACGCGTGCCGGTGACCGCCTGGCCCGTTCTCGCGATCCATCCAGCGGACGCGTGCCGGGTCGAAGCGCGAGCCAGACGTCGCTGTCGGCGGCGCGGAAACACGTCAGGCTGTCGTCGACACCTTGAGCAGGTCCTCGCCGAGCCGGACCGTCAGCAGGTTGTGCGAGCCGAGCGGCTCGACCACGACACCTCCGCCCGCATGAACTCGTCGCGCTGACTCATCGCACGCGGATCGCCTCGGCGCGAATGCCGAGGGTCAGCGGCTCGTCCGGCCAGGTCAGCGGCGGCGCCGGCGAGCGAGAACGATGCCGCCCTCAGCCTGCACGATCGGCGGGCCGCCGTTTGCCTGCACCTCCGCGTCGAGGAAGTTCATCGGCGGCGTACCCACGAAGCCGCCGACGTAGGTGTCGGCCGGCTGGTCGTACACCGCGAGTGGCGTGTCGAGCTGGGCGATCGACGCCTTCCTTCATGACCGCGATCCGGTCACCCATGCTGAGCGCCTCGACCTGGTCGTGCGTGACGTAGATCGTCGTCGTCCCGAGCTGTCGCAGCAGCGCCTTCAGCTCGGCACGCATCTCCATTCGGAGCAGCGCGTCGAGGTTCGAGAGCGGCTCGTCCATCAGCAGCACGTCGGCCTTCGTCGCGATCGCGCGGGCGAGCGCGACTCGCTGCCGCTGGCCGCCCGAGATCTGCGCCGGGTAGCGGTCGAGCAGCTCCTCGATGTGAACGAGCGCGGCCACCGACTCGACCCGCTCCTTGATCGTTGCCTTGCTCTCCTTCTGCATCCGCAGGCCGAAGCCGATGTTGTCGTAGAGCGTCATGTGCGGGAACACGGCGTAGCTCTGGAAGACCATCGCGATGCGACGCCGACCGGGCGGCACGTCGGTCACGTCGCGGTCGCCGATGAAGATCCGCCCGGCGTCGACCTTCTCGAGCCCGGCGAGGCAGCGCAGCAGCGTCGTCTTGCCGCAGCCGGACGGCCCGAGCAGCACGACGAACTCGCCGTCGGCGACCTCGAGGCTCACGTCATTCGGTCGCGAGTGACCTTGCCGAACACCTTGGTGACCGATCGAACCGGACGCTGCCATCTACTTCACCACCCGACCCCACATGTGAACAGGTACTTGCGAATGAAGAAGATGACGAGCAAGCGACGGCGCCAGCAGGAAGAACCCGGCTGCGACACGGTACGGCAGCGGTGCCTCGTTGGCGGCGGTCAGCACCTGAGCCGGCAGTGTCCGGTGCCGCAGCGTCAGCACGAGGCCGCGAAGACGTCGTTCCACGAGATGATGAAGACGAAGATCGCGGCCGCCGCCAGCCCGGGCAGCGCGAGCGGCAGGATCGACACGCCGAACGGCGCTGAACCGGCTGCAGCCGAGCGTCATCGCCGCCTCCTCGAGCTCCTCCGAGATGCCTGCGAAGACGCTCGAGGTCGTCAAGCACCGCGAACGGCAACGCGAGCGCGGTGTGCGCGATCGCGACGCCGAGCACGGTGTCGTCGATACCCCAGCGGATGAACGTGACCGAGAGCGGAATCGCGAGAATCACGATCGGGAAGGCTCGCGTGCTCACGATCGTCAGCCGGAACGAGATCGGCGCCGCGGAAGGCGAAGCGTGCGAGCGCGTAGCCGGCCGGCGATACCGATCGCCAGAGAGACAGGCGAGCGTGATCGCCGCGACCTAAACGCTGCGCTCGAGCGCGCGGATGACGCCGTTCGAGTGCAGGAAGAAGCCGCAGGGTCGTCGGTCGAGAGATGGTGCGGCAGCAGCTCGCGCGGATACGCGTAGACGGCGTCCTGGGTCGAGAACGCGCCGAGGGTGATGAAGTAGATCGGAAGGATCGACCCAGAGCGACATCGCGAACGCGAGCACGTACAAGCACCAGCGCGCGAGAGGGACGGTGAGCGGATAGCGGTCAGCGGAGCATCCGCTCCTCGCGGCGTACGGACGAGCTCGCAGCACGAGGCCGCCGCGACGAGCGAGAGGACAGGATCAGCAGTGCGTAGGCGGCAGCCACGTGACGTGTCGAGATACTCGCCCTGCCAGCGGAGCGCCTGGCCGGCGAGCGTCGTCTTCGCTCGCCCGGTGATCGCGATCACGCTCGCGAAGACCTCGAACGCGAAGATGATCCGGAGGAGCAGCGCCACCTGGAGCGCGGGCTTCAGCATCGGCAGAATCGACGGTGCGGAGGCGCTGGAAGAAGCCGGCTCCGAACACCTCTGCCGCCTCGTCGAACTCCTTCGGGATGCCCTGCAGCCCGGCGACGAGGATGACCATGATGAACGAAGTCGAGCGCCACATCTCGGTGAGCACGACCTCGCCGAGCAGCCAGTTGGAATGGCGCGGATCGATCCAGATCTGCGGGTGTGTCGATGATCCCGAGTCCTTGCAGGATCGTGTTCAGGTAGCCGTGCTCGGTGAAGATCTGCTGCCAGACGAGACCGGCGGCGAGGTCGGAGACGGCGAGCGGCAGGATGAAGATGAAGAGAATGATGCCGCGGCCACGCAGCTTCGCGTTCACGAGCAGTGCCATCACGAACGCGAGCACGAACTGGACCGGCACGATCACGACGACGAGCAGCAGCGTGAACCTGAGCGCGTGCGTGAAGTCGGACGTCGTGGTACATCGATCGGACCGGGGTCAGGCGTCCAGTTGCCCGCCGGCGTCCTGGAACGCCAGCTCGAACGACTTGATCATCGGCCAGGCGAAGAAGACGGCGAGGTAGCCGAGCGGTGGGAAGGATCAGCCAGTACGGCAGACCTTGCCACCGCCGCCGTCCGAGAAGCGACCGACGCGGGCTGGCTCGGCGACCGTCGTCGAGCCCGGCTAGCTGCTACCCGACCTGGCACGTACCCGTGCTCGCCGGATCCGGCTTCCAGCACGGCGCACCCGCCGCATTCAGAACGTCCTGCAGCTTCGCGCCCTCGTCGTTCAGGACGCTTGTTGATGTCTTCGTGGTTGATCACGATGCGGGTGAACGTGTCCGTGAAGATCTGTTGAACGTCGCCGCCCTGGCTTCCGAGGCCGACCGGCAGGAGGGACGGCAAGCGCGTCCTTCGACCGCTGCTGCATCTTGATCGGCGCCGGCGATCGTCAGCAGCCCCGGGCGGAAGCCGCTTCGAGAGCTTCTGGCGACGACCGGGAAGAAGCCCGACCGTCGAGAGCGTCCGTGCCTGAGGCGCTGATGCCGTCGAGCCACGTCGATCAGCTGCCTCGCGCCCGGCCGGGTTCGGAGCGGTCTTCGGGATCGCCGAGGCCGGCGAGCACCGGCAGGTACGCGCGGCCCTTCGGCCCGGCAGGCGCCGGGAACACGACGAAATCGTTCGGGCTGGTCACGCAGTGCGTCTCCGAGGCGAGCGACGTGATCCCAGGCGACCATCACCTCGCCGCGTCTGCAGCGGGTCCTGCATGAAGTTGTAGGTCAGCGACTGCGGATGGACGTACTTCCAGAGCTGCCGTCATGTACTGCCAGCCGGCGACGGCCCACTTGCTCTTGAACGAGGTGTTCAGATGGCCGGTGAAGCCGGGAATCAGATAGCCCTGGAGGAACCGCGGGAACAGGCCTGTCGGACCGGCCGGGAACCCGACCTCCGGTCTGCCGAAGTGCTGCTGCAGGTTCTTCGCCCACTGGAAGAACTGGCCGTAGGTGAGGTGCGTTGATGTCTCGCGCCCTTCGGCAGGTCGGGAAGCGCCTTCTTGTTCGCGACCATGACGTACGTCGCCTGCATCCACGGGATGTAGTACTGCTTGTTCGTGCCGAGCTTGCCGAGGGTGAAGAGCTCGCTTCGGGATGCCGGCCTTCTTCAGCTCCTTGGCGACGTCGGTGAGGTCGGTCAGGTACTGGCGTGATCGTCGGGAAGTCACCGTGCAGCCCGCCGAGGAGGCTGACCGTGCCCTTCCCGGCGTCCGACTCGGCCTTGATCCGGTCGAAGAAGAACGTGGCGTTCCCGAGCGGCACGTCGATCTTGTTCGACCGAACCCGGGAAGCCCTTCACGATCTGTGTTGCGAAACGCTTCGCTCTCGGTGATCGCGTTCAACTGCGTCGACAGGAAGACGACGTTTCCGGCGTCCGCGTGGCCCTTGCGCGTGGCTCGCCCCGCTACCGTGCTGTGACGAGCGCGAGGACGGCGACCGAAACGACGGCCATGATCAACCCGAGCCGCTTCCGAAGCATGCTCAACTCCTTTCTCCACTGCAGCGCGTGAGGACATGAGGTGTCGCCCGGACGGGCGAGTAGAAGGTCGAGCACGATCGCGGCCGTCCAGGACAGGTGCTCGGTGCCCTGGCCCTCGCCGGTCAGCGCGTTGTAGTGCTCCCAGAAACCGCCGCTGCGGGCGAGCTCGAGCTGCGTCGAGCGGAGCTCGGCCGCCTCGTCGTCGAAGCCGTGGCGGCGCAGTCCGAGGTGAGATGACCCAGCTGATCATCGGCCAGACGGGCCCACGCCAGTAGCGGGCCGGGTCGAACGACGGGATCGTCCGGCGACACCGACGCGACGGCCCAGCCCACCGTCGAGGTCGACGGCGAACCCGCGAACGGTCTCCGAGCAGCCGTCGCGCGCGTTCGGCCGACGACGCCGCAGTAGAGCGGCGCGAGTCCGCCCCACGTTCGTGCTTCGAGGTGGCGCGTCGGCACGCACGTCGTAGTCGAGGTACATGCCGCTCTGCCTCGCTCCACAGCTTCGACGTCGAGGCTCGAGCGCGTCGTTCGCCGCAGCTGCTCGAACGGCCGGGATCCTCGCCGACGCTCGGGCGATCGCGGCGAGGTCCTCGTCCGCCCGGACGAGGATCGCGTTGAAGAGAACGTCCTGGATCGCGAACGGGCACTCCTCGCGGATGCCGAGCCTGGTCGTAGCCCGCGTCGCGGTAGCACTTGACGAGGTACGCGTAGCGGTCGTACTCCGCGTTCGTCGGACGCTGCGACGAGTCGACGACCTCGGTGTCGACGCGCTGGTAGTCGGGAATCTCGCCGTCGGGCGGCGTGATGCGCGCGAGCGCCTCGTCCCAGAGCGGCGAGTTGTCCGATGCCCGACTCCCAGGGGTGCCAGAGCTCGACCAGTCCCTCGCCGTCTCGCGTGCGTTCGCGGTAGAGGTAGTCGTGCCAGGCCGCGAGCCTGCGGCATCAGCTCGCGGAGGAACGCCTCTGGCGCGCTCGCGATCCGGGGCGTTGCGATAGAGCTGCCAGACCGCTGTCGCGTGAACCGGCGGCTGAACGATCCCCGAGGTGCGCGGAGCGCTCGGTGCGTCGGGCGACAGCTCCGTCTGCCAGAACTCCGGGCCGGGAAAGTAGCGCGCGCCGTCGGTGAAGCGGATGTGCGGCAGCAGGCCGTTTCGCCACTGGCCCTCGAACAGCGACCGCAGCTCGGTCTCGGCGCGCTCCTGGTCGAAGTGGGAGTAGGCGATCGCGATACACGCCGCGTCCCAGCTCCACTGGTGCGGATAGAGCCGCGACGACGCGCGCGTGGCGTGGCCGAGCCAGTTGCCGTCGAGCACCGCGATGCCCTCGCGCGCCAACGCGGCGTCGGCATCGACAAGCTCAGCACCGCGGACTCCCAGCTCAACCTCTGTCAGCGCCTGGCCTCCGGTCTCTCCGCCGAATTGTCTGGCGTGTGTATCAAATTGTCTCGCGAGGAGTCAATGCGCTCCCGGAAAATTGCTACGGCCGAACGGCAAAAATGCTCAGGGATCGTCCCGACTTCCGGCGCGCCTACCTCGCAATTGCCGTGAGTCAGCTGCCACGGCTCGCACCGCTCGACGCGGTCTGCGGCGTCAGCACCATGTTCGTCGCCGCCACGCGAGCCGCCCGCCCACGCCCGTCCGCTGCCGATTACATGACGCCGATCGACGCAGCTGCTGGCTCGCGCACGATCGGGAGCCCGGTGATTGCCTCGATCAGGTCGGCGGCGTGCGCCGCGGCGGCTGCGGGAGCGAGACGCCCGGTGAGGACCGCCTCCAGCATCGCCTGAAGCTGCGTCGAGACCCGGGGGTAGAGCGGGATCGTCGGACGGGTCACCGCGCGACCGAGGATCCCGGCGGACTCGGACAGGAAAGGGAGCTGCGGCGCCGCGAGTTCGACCGCCGAACGACGCGCCGGCACCCGGCCGGTTGCGCGCGCAACCCGGGCCAGCGCTTCCGGGGCGACTGCGCTTCGGAGAACGCGCATTGCCAGGTGCGGCTGCGCCGACTGGCGAAAGATCGAATAGCTCATCGAGCCGGCGACGCTGGCCGGCGCGCCGCTGGGGCCGGCCGGGACCGGGATGAACCCGACGTGCTCCCAGAGCTCCGCCATCGAGACTCCCAAGGCTTCTGAGAGCGCCTGCGCTTCGTAGCTGCCGCCGACGCTCAACGTTGCCTTGCCTTCGGCCAACAGCCTGACCGGACGGGTCCACTCGTAGGCGACCACGTCAGGAGCCATCACGCCGTCCTCGATCAGCCTGCGCAGGAAGGCAAGCGTCTCGGCCGCCTCCGGAGAGTCGATGTCGACCCTGCCTTCGTCGAGCACACGGGCACCGTTCGACGCAAGAAAGCCGATCAAGCAGTACGTCGTCGTCTCGCCGCCCTTCGAGCCGCCCGGCATCACGATCGGATGCGGCATCCCGGCCTCGACGAGCGCTCGACCGATCGCGTGCAGCTCGTCCCACGTCTGTGGCGGGCCGAGCCCCAGCTCAGCGAGCGCGCGGCGGCGGTACCACACACCGGCGACCGCCCCAAACCCGGAGACCCCGAAGGTGTGGCCGCCGAAGCGATTCGCCATGACAAGCGGCTCCAGGAAATCGACTTCGTGCTCGTACCGGACCCAGTCCGCATCGAGATCCTCGAGCGCGTACAAGAAGCCGGCAGCGGCGAACTCGGCGATCCATACGGAGTCGACGATTGCGAGGTCGGGCGCCCTCCCCTCGGCGACGGCATGAGTCAATGCCTGGTGGAGGGACGGGAGAGCGACGGTGAGGACGTTCACCTGGATTCCTGCAGGGGCCGCGGCGCAAATCACCTGACCCCACAGACTCTCCGACACGACGACCCGCACCTCCGGCTGGTCAGGACGACGCCGCAGCCAATGAGGATTGACGAACGTCCCTCGACGCCGGTGTCGCAGGACGGCGCCCTCGTCAGCCAACTCCGAGAGCGCCCGACTGACAGGTGTGCGACTGATCTTGAAGCGCTCGCAGAGCTCATGCTCGGTCGGCAGCCGCCCCTCGGCGCCGTACCGGCCCTCCAGGATCTCTTCGAGCAGGAGTGTCTTCAGCTGGAAGTAGATCGGAATCGGCTGCGTGGGATCGAGCGCCACCGTCTCAGCTTATGTTGTCGATGCGTTACAAATGCATCGAGTGCCGCGAGAACTCCTCGTCACCGCCCCGCGCACGATCGGCTTCGTGACGCTCGATCAACGGCCACTCGGACGCGATCAGGTGCGGGCACGGGCGCTGCTGAGCGGCATCAGCCACGGAACCGAGCTGCAGCTCTGGCGCGGAACATCGCCGTTCGCCGGCAAACGCTTCGATCGCGAGTTACGACTACTCGTCAAGGCCGACGAACAGGATGCCTACCCGATCCGTATTGGATACGAATGGGTCGGTCGCGTCGAGGAGGTCGGAGCCGACGTGGAGTCCGTCGCGCCCGGAGACCTGATCCATCTGCCGCGCCCGCATGCCGAGACGCATACGTTCGCCGTCGACGAGGCGGCTGGGCTTCCTTTCCGGCTCCCCCATGGGCTCACGCCCGAGCACGCCACGCTCCTGCAAACGGCGACGATCGCGCTCGGGGCGGTACACGACGCGTCGCTGAAGCTCGGCGACCGGGTCGCGGTCTTCGGGCTCGGCACGTTCGGGCTCCTGGCCGTGCAGCTCGCGCGGATGAACGGGGCCGGCTGGGTCGCCGCCACCGATCCGATCGCCGGCCGCCGCGCTCTCGCGCGGGAGTACGGCGCCGACCTCGTCCTCGACCCGACCGAGACCGACGTCGGCCTCGAACTGAAGCAGCTCGACCGCGTCGGCGCCGACGTCGCGATCGAATTCTCTGGAACCTACCCGGCATTGCAGCAGGCGTTACGAAGCGTTCGGGCCGGCGGCACCGTCGTCGCAGCCGGCTTCTACACCGGAGGCGAGCTCGCGCTCGGCCAGGAGTTCCATCACAACCGGCTCACGCTGATCGCCTCGCAGGGCGGCTGGGACTCCGCGCCGCGCGAGCCCCGCTGGCCGCGTCGGCGCGCCCGCACACTCGCGGCTTCGCTCCTCGCGACGGGCCGGCTGCGCGTCGACGAGCTCATCACACATCGGTTTCGGTTCGGCGACGCAGCAGATGCCTACGCTTTGATCGACGAGCGCCCGGCCGAGATCCTGAGAATCGTGCTCGAATACTCGTAGCCGACGTTCGCATAGGGACACGACCCGATCAGGATCGGCCAGACGTTGCTCGTCTTCTTCGCCGCCGAAGCGCATGGTGCTGCCGCGCACCCGACGAGATCGCCTTCGATGTCGATCGTCCCGTCTTCGCCCGCATGGTGGGAAGCTACTGACGAGGCGCGGCTCGTCACCCCGAGGTTTGCGAGGTCAGTCATGGGCCGGGCAGGGATCGAACCTGCGACCTTGGGATTAAAAGTCCCCTGCTCTACCAACTGAGCTACCGGCCCGCGCGCAGTACCTCCACGTGAGGGAAAGGGTACGCGGAAGGATCTGCAGTCGAGCGGCGTCACGCGCTCGGCTAGGTGTTCGCGACTGCGCTTCCGATCACCCGGCAGCGCCGGCCGCGGGACCTTCGGGAGCACGCTCGGCTTGCAGGTGGGACTCGGTGTCCTCGAAGCCGATCGAGCGGTAGATCCGGATGGCGAGGTAGTCGGGGTCGGCGACCATCACGAGCGTCTGCGCGCCCAGCTCGCCCAGGCCGTAGCAACCGGCGTGGTGCGCCAGCGTGCCGGCCAGCCCGCGCCGTCGATGGTCGGGATGGGTCTCGACCGACTGGTACCGCGCGACGGCGGGCGAGGCTGAGACAAGTCCCAGCTGGGCGACCAGGACATCGGCGACGAACGCCCCGAACCATTGTCCGTGCCCACCCGCGACAAGAGCGCGGTTGCTCGTCGCACGACGCTCCACGAACGTCCGGTGGTCCCCCGAGCCGTCCGACCCGTGACAGGCGAGTTGCAGCTCCACGCTCTGCGACCAGTCGCCGTCGGACTCGAGTGCTCGAAAGACCGCTTCCTCGTTGGGGCGCGGCGGCGGATGCACGGCGCGGGCGGTCATGACGGTCGAGCTCTCGACTGTCAACCCGCGCTCGGCAAAGCCCGAGGCGTCGCCGACGGTTGCGCGCGCCACGTCGAAGCCGAACGCCCGGTGACGCGCCTCGGGCAACGCCAGCTCGAAGTGCTCGAGCCACTCCTCGACCCGATCTGCAGCGGGCACATGGTCGAGCAGGAGGAAGTTGCCCCAGTAGAACGACGGGTTGAGCGGAGTGCGCACCACGAGGTGGTCGCCACGGTCCTCGACCGTCGACCCCGCCCTCTCGAGGAGGGCGATGTCGGTCAGGAAGCCGAGGGAGGTCGCGTTCACCTCGCGGAGCCTACGTAGGGTTCGAATGCGTCCGCCGGGAGCAGTCAGGCGAGCGCGCCGCCGACTGCTTAGGATTTCAGGATGGCGCTCGCATTCGACTCGGCTGGCTGGGAGGCACTCGCTGCCGAGCGAACACGCGGCGACGTGGGCGACGGGATCGCCTCGGTGCTCGCGCTGCTCGGCCAACCCGATGTCATTTCGTTCGCGGGTGGTTTTCCCGACCCGGAGACGTTCCCGCGCGAGCGCGTCGCGGCGCTGCTGCAGGAGTTCGCCGCGGCCGGCGAGTCGGCCGCCTTCCAGTACGCCCCTACGCGCGGCCTCGCAGGCACGCTCGACGTGATCGCCGGTCGCCTCGAGCGCCTCCAGGGCAGGAGGCCTGCGGAGGACGAGCTGCTGGTCACGAGCGGCGGCATCGAGGCGCTCGAGCTAATCGGGAAATCGTTCGTCGATCCGGGTGACGTGGTCGTCGTCGAGGCTCCGACCTACCTGGGCTCGATCCAGTCCTTCCGCAGCTTCGAGGCGGACCTCGTGCCGGTCGTCCTCGACGAGCACGGTCTCGACGTCGCGGAGCTGGAGCAGCGGCTCGTCGACGGCCTCAGGCCCAAGCTCCTCTACACGATTCCGGATCATCAGAATCCCGCCGGTGTCAGTCTCGCGACCGACCGCCGCGCGAGGCTCGTCGAGCTCGCGCGCTTCTACGGCTTTCTGGTGGTCGAGGACGTGGCATACCGCGACCTGGGCTTCGACGGCGACTCGCTGCCGAGCCTGTGGAGCCTCGGCCCGGACATCGTCGTCCAGGTGGGGACGACGTCGAAGACGCTGTTTCCCGGCGTCCGCCTCGGCTGGGCGGCCGGCCCGGCGGAGGTCGTCGAGCGGCTCGTCGCGGCGAAGCAGGTGACGGATCAATGCGCCGGCGCGCTCGGGCAACGGCTCTTCGAGGAGTCGGAGCGGCGCGGCTGGATCGACGACCAACTCGTGCGCTCACGGGCGCTCTACCGGCGCAAGTGCGAGCGGATGCTGGCTGCGCTGCAGCGCTCGCTGCCGGAGTCGGCGCGGTGGACGACGCCGCGTGGCGGCTTCTTCTCGTGGTTGACGCTGCCGGGCATCGACGCGGTCGAGCTGACGGCCCGGGCGATCGAGCAGGAGGTCGCTGTCGTTCCCGGGACGCTCTTCTTCCCGGACGGCCGGAGCACGGACAGTCTCCGACTCTCCTTCAGCCTCGTCGATGACGAGAAGATCGACGACGGGATCGCGCGCCTCGGTTCGATCGTGTGACCGAGCCGCACTCGGCTCGTCGCGGGCGTACCGGCGTGTTTCCGATGGTGTCGAGAATCGAGGTCGCCACGTCGGCCCGAAAGCTAACGACCGGAGGGGCTATTTCCTTTCCGGCCGATCCGGGAGCTCCTAGGCGATGCCGCCGATCAACTCCTGCAGGGCGGCCACGTGCGCTTGGAGCGCCTTGCGGCCTTTGGGTGTGAGGGAGATCCAGGTGGTGCGCCGTCCGCGTTGGACTCCTTTGCGGCGTTTGACGTAGTTGACGGTCTCCAGTGCGGCGAGGTGTTTGGAGAGGACGGAGTCGCTGACTTCGAGGGCGTCGCGGACGGTGGAGAACTCGGCCTCGGAGACGGCTGTGAGGGTGATCATGAGCTTCAGTCGCGCGGGTGCGAGGACGTGCGGGTCGAACTCGGCCATCAGCGGTAGAGCAACAGCAGAGCCAGACCGGCGAGCGCGGTAACCGTGAGCAGCGCCAGCGAGGCAGGCGATTCTCCGCGCGCGTGCAACGTGGGCTCGGTCCGGTAGGCACGGAGCCATCGGCGCCCGTTCAGCGCGTACAAGGCGCCGCCGATGGTCGATGCGGTCGCGACCAGCCACCAGCGCTTGTCGAAGGCCCCCAAGATTGCCGCCGTACCCGCGACGGCGTACGAAGCCGATGCGAGAGTGCCGGTGCCGAGCACGACGCGGCTGAGGAGGCCGCCTAGCCGGACTCCGTTGAGCTGCCGAAAGCGCGCCAGCTGCACTCCGGCCACGGCTACCAGGAGCGCGATGCCGGATGCGAGGGCTGCCAGCGTCGACGAGGACGGGTCTGCGACACCGACGGCGGTCGAGGCGATCTGTACGGCGATCGCGGCGCCGAGCGACGCGAAGAACCAGGACGGCATCTTGGTGCTCTGAGCGAGAGTCGCCCGCGCCGCCTCAGCGTCGTTCAGCGCTGCTGAAGCCTCGGCCGCGCTGGGACTGTGAGGTTCCGTGGTGTTTTCCATAGTGGAAAGTATGACACGTACTTTCCAGATTGGCAAGTGACCCGAGCCGGGCTCGACGGGCCGGCCGCCGCAGACGGCCTGGCGGTTGTGCTCGTACGCTCCGCGGTGAGAGAATCCGCGGTTCGGGGGCGACCTCGTGAGCAAGGAAGCCGTGCTCGGTCAGGTCGTCTCGACTGGAGCGCGCTCGGTTGCCGGGCGGGGGAGGTCGTGATGCAGGCGTTTCACCGGAACTTCGCTTCTCGGCGAGGGGCTCGCCGTCTGCCGGTTCGCAGCCTTCCGTGCCTGGTCGCGGCGGCCGTGCTGGTCGCCCTGTGCGGCTCGGCGGCGGTCGGCGCGCGTTCGCTCGCGCTTGCGCCCGGCGGGCCCGGCGCGCTCTCGCACTTCGACCTGGCGCGCAAGGACTGCCTCGGAACCGCCCGCAACACGACCTCCAAGGTCTGGTACACGGTCGCGAACGGCGTCCTCAGCGACGTCTACTACCCGACCGTCGACAACACGAACGTCGAGACGCTGCAGTACGTCGTCACCGACGGCGCCACGTTCACCGACTTGCAGTCCCGCGACATGACGTACACCGTCCGGTCGCTCGACGCAGGCGGTATGGAATGCCGCGTCACGTCGACCGCAAAGAGCGGCAAGTACCAGATCCAGACCGACTACCTCACCGATCCGGTTCGCAACACGGTCGTGATGCGGACGACGTTCGAGGCGCTGTCGGGCACGCTGGCCGGCTACCGGCTCTATCTGCGCTTCGACCCGACCGTCAACGGCAACGGCGGTGGCGGGGCCGGCAACGGCGGCGCGGACTCCGGCACGGTCGACCAGTCGACCGGCCATTCGGTGCTGGTGGCGTCGGATCCCGTCACCGCGACCAACGCCGCGAACCGCGACTACGCGCAGCCGGTGTACGCGGCACTCGACTCGTCGACGCCGTTCAGCGAGGTGTCGAACGGGTTCGCCGGCACCGCGAGTGACGGGCTGAGCCAGCTCGACGCCGCGCACGCGCTCATCGACCGGTACTCCGACGCGAGCCTCGGGAACCTCGTGCAGACGGCGCGTGAACCGCTCGGCAACGGCAAGAGCGCCTCCTTCACGGTCGCGCTCGGGCTCGGGTCGACGCAGAGCTCGGCCGTGCAGGCCGCAGCAGGCTCGCTCGGCGCGTCGCTCGTGCTCACCCGCCTCCGCTACGAGCTGGGTTGGCTCGGCTACGACGCGACGCTGCGCCTGCCGTCGCGGCCGCCGGGAGTCACGCTGTCCCGCTGGCTGCCGCTGCTCGGCGAGTACTACACGAGCGCGAACGTGCTCAAGGCGTCCGAGGACAAGACCTTCCCCGGCGCGATCGTCGCGAGCCTCGCCTCGCCGTGGGGGCAGGCGACCTCGGCCGGGCGACCCGGCGAACACCTACTTCGGCTCCTATCGCGAGGTGTTTGCGCGCGACCTCTACGAGGCGTGGACCGGGCTGCTCGTCGACGGCGACCTGCAGACGGCGCGCGACGCCGTGAACTTCCTCTTCCTGCGCCAGCAGCAGCCGGACGGCTCGATGCCGCGGAACAGCCTCGTCAACGGCAAGGCCGCACCCGACTCGTTCAACACGCAGCTCGACGAGGTCGCCTACCCGATCGTGATGGCCGACCAGCTCGGCATGACCGGCTCGAGCCTCTACCTGAACCACGTGAAGCCCGCGGCCGACTTCCTGATCGCGCACGGCCCGGCCTTCGGCGTCGAGCGGTGGGAGGAGCAGGGCGGCTACTCCCCGTCGACGATCGCCGCGGAGATCGCCGGCCTCGTCGCCGCGGCCGACCTGGCCCAGGCCAACGGCGACACCCAGGCGGCCGCGATCGATCGCGGCGTCGCCGACGACTTCCAGCGCTCCGTCAAGGGCTGGACGGTGACCACCAACGGCCCGCTCGCCGCGCATCCGTACTTCATCCGGCTGTCGAAGTCGGGCGACCCGAATGCGGCCGAGAGCTACAACCTCGGCAACGGCGGGCCGACGCTCGACCAGCGGTCTGTGATCGACGCCGGCTTCCTCGAGCTCACCCGGCTCGGCGAGCTGCCGGCGAGCGACCCGACGACCGCGCAGTCCCTGCCCGTGGTCGACGCGACCATCGAGAGCCAGACGTCGAGCGGCCCCGGCTGGCACCGCTACAACGGCGACGGCTACGGCGACGGCCAGGCCGACGGCCACCCCTGGGCCCCGAGCGGGAAGGGGACCGGTCACCTGTGGCCGGTGCTGTCGGGGGAGCGGGCCGAATACGACCTCGCCGGCGGCGACGGCGCCACCGCCGCGAGCCTGCTCGCCGGCATGGCCGGCTTCGCCGGCGGCGTCCGCCTGATCCCGGAGCAGGACTGGGAGCTCCCGGATCTCGCCGCCTCGCCCTTTGCCACCGACCCGACCGTCGCCTCGATCGGATTCGTGAACGGCGAGCCGGCCGGCTCGGCGAGTCCGCTCACGTGGTCGGCCGCCGCCTACGTACGCCTCCTCGGCGACCTCTCGGCCGGCCGTATCGTCGAGCAGCCCGCCGTGACGGTTGCGCGGTACGTCGCGCACAGCCAGGGGCAGACGACGCTCACGCTGACCGCGCCCGCCGACGAGTCGGCCGTCACCTCGCCCGTGACCGTCGCCGGCACGACCGCTCCGGGCAACACCGTCTACATCGCCGCGACGAACACCGACGCGAACTCCGCGACGACCACGACCTCGGTGCCCGCCAACCCGGACGGATCCTTCAGCGTCGCGGTCGCGGTGACCGGCGGCACGACCGTGCTCAACGTCGTCGCCGTCAGTCCGTCCGGCGCAACAGCGCATGCACGGCGCACGGTCGTCTTCGACTTCGTGCCCGGCACCGTCGTCCTCGACGCGACCGATCCGAACGGCGACGACAACGGTCCCGGCAACTACGCCTATCCGACGTCGTCGAACTTCCATGCCGGAGCGTTCGACATCCAGGAGTTCCAGGTGATCGACGACGGCACGAACGTCACTTTCCGCGTCAAGGTTCGTGACCTGTCGCCGACGTTCGGCAGTCCGCTCGGCGCGCAGCTCGTCGACGTCTACGTGCGCGATCCGGCGGCGGCGACGTTCTCGACGGACGCTGCGTTCCCGGAACGCAACTACGTGATCGCCGCCGACTCCGCGTGGAGCCAGCGGCTCGAGGTTCAGGGCTTCGCCTCCGGGCCGGACTACTTCGACGCCTCCGGCAACGACCTCGGCCCGATCGCGATCTCGGCAAACGCGATCTCGCACTTCATCACGTTCCGGGTGCCGGCCTCGGTGCTCGGGCATCCGGGCTCGGGCTGGACCTTCACCGTCGTCCTCACCGGGCAAGACGGCTTCTCGCCGGACCAGGCGCGCGGCTTCGCGTCGACGCCGCAGGAGTTCGCCTTCGGGGTCTGCGCGACGGCGAGCAGCGACGCCCATTGCACGGTCGACCCGGCAACCGTTCCCGAAGGCGCTGGACGTCGTCACGCCCGCCGGCGTGCAGCAGTCGACCGAGCTCGACTACACCCTGACCCCCACGGTGAGCCTGGAGGGGGTGACGATTCCGTAGCCCCGGGGAGACGGAGTAGCCTGGACGTGTGAGCAAGGGCTACGCGGAAGGATCGGCGGTCGAGGAGCGGCTCGCAGCGCTCGAGCGCGGCGACGACCTCGACCGCCACCTCGCCACCGGCCGCGGTGCGCTGTACGGCGCCGACCGAGGCGGAGCCCGAGCGGCATTTCCTCGGCTGGGCCGACGAGCTCGACGCGGACGAGCTCTTCGCCTCGGGCACCGCGTGGGGCCTGCAGGTGGTGAGCCGCCCGGCGCCGCGCGTCAGCCGACGCCGAGAGGAGAGCTCGTCAGCTGAGTGACGGTGCCCGGGTTGACCTGCGGCGACAGCCGCACGTCGATCGTGTAGGGGCCGGCACCGAGCTTCGCCTTCGGGAGCTCGACCGTCGACGGCGCGGCGCCGCCGACGAGCGCTCCGCGCGCGGCGGCGACCGGCTTGCCGTCGGGGCCGTCCAGCGTCGCCAGGTAGAGGCAGTCGCGCGGGCAGGCGAGCTGGAAGCTCGCGGGAGTCGCAGCGGCGAGCGTCGCCGGGTACGTGAACGTGCTCGCGCCGACCGCCGTCGACAGGCCCGGGCACACCATGACTCCGCGTTGCGCCGCTACGGCGGCGGTGGTGACCGCCGCGGCCGACGGCTTCGCGTTCCCGCTCGCGTAGAACACGCCGCTCGGTGCGACCGGCGTCGACGCGCTGTCCTGCACGCGATCGAGGATCACGCCGACGACGGTGGGCGAGCACGCGGCGGCGCGGATCGAGCCGGCGTAGGCCGAACCTTGCGTCGCCGCCGGCACGGCGCCGGTGGCGGGCGGTGGCCCGCCGCCGTAGGCGCCGAGCTCGTTCGCCGGAATCGTCGTCGGTGTTGCGAGGCCGTCGATCAGCACCGGCGCGGGCGATCCGAACGCCGTCGTGGTCGTCGCGACGATCTGCGCGACGCTCGCATCGGTCCACTGATTCGGCGCCGCCACCGGAGCCGGCCGGACCGCGACGACGTCGACGTACGGCGGCGCCTGCCCGCTCGCGGCGAAGACGCGACCGAGCGCGTTGACGATCGCCTTCGGCGCCGCCACGCCGTCGACGAGCGGCCCGACCGCGACATCCGGACGGACCAGGTGGATGGCGTCGCGGATCGCGAGCAACGTGTTCGCGTAGGCGGCGTACGTCGACGACGCGGGCGCCGGGGTGAGCAAGACGTCGCGCACCTGCGGCTCCTGCTGGGCGAGCGACGCCGCGTACTGCGCGAGCGCGCTGCGGCCGGCGTCGTCCGCGGGCAGGGGCGACGCGGCGAGCTCGACGACGATGCCGATGCCGGCCGGCACCCGCTGCAGCGCGGTGATCAGTCCCGGATCGGGCACCGTCGCGTCGGCCGGCCAGGCGACGCCGAGCCGGACCGTGCGCAGCCCGAGCTTCTGGGCGAGCGCAGCCTGGGAGGGATCGTCGAGCGCGGCTCCGACGGTGAGCGTCGGCTGCGGAGACGGTTCGGCGTCGGCGCTCTTGCGCGTGGCCTGCTTCTGGCCCGGCGCGGCGACGACGCGCACGACCGGGAGCGCGTCGAAGGACGCATGGTTGCCGGTCCAGTCGGTCGCCGTCACGTGCACGGGGTAGATGCCGGCGCGGGTCGGCTCCTTGCCGGCGATCGTCGTCCAGCCGCCCGGCACGGAGAGGCGGCGCGTCGGGCCGGCCGCCGACTCGATCTGCAGGGTCGACGGCTTCGACACCCAGAGGCGCAGTGTCCCGAGCCCGCCGTTCGCGAGCATGAACGCAGGCGGTTGCTTCGTGTAACTCGCGATGCGCGTACGTGCGGCGGCGAAACGCGGATCGGCCGGCGCGAGCTTCGCCAGCAGTTGCACGACGAACTGCTGATAGTCGACCGGGGACGGCTCGTGCGGCAGCGAGTAGTAGGTCCAGTACCCGGTGTCGAACTTCGGCAAGGTCGCCGCCGCCGCGCTCTGCAGGCGTGCCGTGAGCGCTGCCGCGTTCGGGTCGGAAGCGGCCGTCGCGTAGTCGTGCAGGGAGATGACGGTCTGCAGCTGCGCGTTCAGCACCGGCAGCGCCTGAAAGCCGTACAGCCTGATCCATGGGCCTGCGGCGACGCTCGTCAGAAGCCGGCGGGGAATGACCGTGTACGCCGCGCGGGCCGCCCGCAGGTAGGCGGGGCTCTGGTCCGTCACGAGCGCCGACGCGGCTGCGAACGCCTGCGCTGCGACCGCCTGCGACATGCCGGAGAGCCACGGCGCGCGTCCGCCTGCGAAGTCGAAGTAGTACTCCCAGCCGACGCCACCGCCCGGCTGGTACACGCCGCGCGCCATCAGGGCGTCGGCGAGTCGCTGCGTTCCCTCGACGTCGTTCGCGGCGATCCGCGCGTTCAACGTACCGAAGTCCGCAAGTGGGTGGAACTCGAAGCAGCGTCCGGAGAAGTAGCGGTACACGATGCCGTCGCTGCCCGTGATGTCGGTGCGGTCGGCCGGCGCCCAGTGCAGGGCGAAGTAGTCGTCGTTCGCCTTCAGCTGCCCGACGAGTGCGAGCGCACGCGGCGTCGTCAGGCGGCCGTTGAACGCTGCGAGCTCGGACAGCGCGACGGCGACATGCGAGCCGCGGCCGGCCGGCAGGCCGCGGATCAACCGCGCCGCGCGCCCGATTTCGCCTCGTGCGGCGGCGGCGGTCGGCGCGTCGAGGCGGCCGGCCTTGACGGCCTTCGCCACCGCCTGCAGGGCGTTCTTCTGCGACGGCAGCAGCGACGCGCTCGTGGAAGCGCCCGTGGCGACGAGCGCCGCGACGGTCGCGACGAGGACGGAGAGACCCCTCACCGAAGTTCCTGACGACAGCGGCGCCGCGTGGTTAGTGCGACGCGCCGTGCTCCCACTCCTGCAGCAGGCGCTCGACGTGCCGCCGTTGCGCATCGTTGAACGACATCAGATCGACGATGCGTCTTGCCTCGCGGGGATCGTCGTTCGCGATTGCAGCCTCGAGATGCTCGCGTTCGGGTGTCGGCTCGCGCAGCTGGCGCCGCAGCCAGCGCAGGAGCGACACGGTGATCGGAGTGGTGGTCACAGATCGCGCTCCCAGACGCGGTAGCGGCGGTCGGGCACGAACCCGACCCGCTCGTAGAGCTGTGGAGCGCCGGTTGGATTGCTCGCGTCGACCTTGAGCCCGACGCGCTCGACCTCGCGCGCGCGGTACTCACGGAAGCCGTGCTCGAGGAGCGCCCGGCCGAGCCCGCGTCCGCGCTCGCTCTCGCTCACGACGATGTCCTTGACCCATCCTTTGCGCTCATGCCCGCGCCAAAGCAGCACGCACGCGACGAGGTCGTCGCCTCGCTCGCACAGGAACCACATCTCGGGATCGAAGTCGTCGTGATCCGTCATGAATGCGAGCCAGTCATCGTGCTCGAGCACCGTGTAGTCGGGATCCCATCCCGAGTACGAGGCGTCGAGGAGCGCATGCACACGCTGTGCGTCGGTGCTGCTGTACGTCCTGACGGTTATGTCGCTCGGCCACGACGGCGTCGCGAGGTCGCCGTCGAGTTCCCGCCACATGCGTACGATCTCGCGCTCCTGCCGGTACTGCGCACGTTCCAGCGACGACCAGAGCAGTGTGTCCTCGGGAACCGCAATGCAGGTCACGCGATTGAAACCGCGGTCACGTGCCCGATTCGCGAGCTCAGCGTGCAGCGCGTCGGCAGCTGCGTCGTCCACCGCGGTCAGGTCGATGTCGTGTGCACCGTCGAGCGTCGCGTGGCCGGTGACCCGATCGTCTTCTGTCGCGATCAAGCAATCGGTCCCGTCGCTCGCGACGAGGTGTTCCTGCCACCGTCGCTGCGTGCCGACCTCGCCGAAGACGGCGCGATCGCGGGCGGTGAGGAGAGCGACGATCTCGTCGAGGTCCTCGACGGTGGCGCGGCGAACCGGCACGAGCGTCACGGTAGCTGACGCCTGGAGCAGCTCTAGCCGATCGCGATGCGCGCGGTCTCGGCGCCGCCGGCGGCGACCAGCGCGGGCACGTCGGCGGCCGGGACGGGCTTGCTCAGGTAGAAGCCCTGCGCGAAGTCGCAGCCGAGCGCCTTCAGGTGAGCCCAGGCGTCGGCGGTCTCGACTCCCTCGGCGACCACCTTCAAGCCGAGGTTCCGTCCCAGCTCGACCGTCGAGCGGACGATCGCCGCGTCGTTGCGGTCCTCGGACATGTGCATCACGAACGAGCGGTCGATCTTCATCTGGTCGATCGGCAGTCGCTTGAGATACCCGAGCGACGAGTACCCCGTGCCGTAGTCGTCGACGGCGAGCACGACGCCCATCTCGCTGAGCCTGTTCAGGATCGCCCGTGCGCGCATCGGGTCGGAGACGATCACGCTCTCCGTGATCTCGAGCTCGAGCCCGGTCGCGGGGACACCGTGGCGCGCGAGCAGCCGTGCGACGGTCGCCGGCAGCGTCAGGTCGTAGAGGTCGCGGGCTGAGAGGTTGACGGCGACCCGGAGGTCCAGTCCCGCGTCGAGCCACTCGCGCTGCTGGCGGAGCGTCTCGTCGAGCACCTGCAGCGTCAGCTCGCGGATGACTCCGGTCGCCTCGGCGAGCGGGATGAACTCGTCGGGGCCGAGCAGGCCGTGCTCCGGATGCTGCCAGCGGACGAGCGCCTCGACCGCGACGACCCGCCGGTCGGCGAGATCCGCCTTCGGCTGATAGTGGAGAACGAGCTCGTGCTCGTCGAGCGCGCGTCGCAGCTCCGCGGCGAGTGCGAGGCGATGCGGGCTGTACTCGTCGCGGTCAGCGGCATAGAGCTCGCAGCCGCTGCGATCCTCCTTCGCCAGGTACATCGCGACGTCGGCGCGTTGCAGCAGCAAGTCGACGTCGGTCCCGTGCTCGGGGTAGAGCGCGACGCCGATCGACGCCTCGAGGTCGAGCGTCACTCCCTCGAGCGTGAACGGTCGCCGCAGCACGGAGCGAACGCGCTCGCCGAGCATCAGGGCCTCGCCGCCGTCGGCCACGCGGGGCAGCAGGAGGCCGAACTCGTCGCCGCCGAGGCGCGCGACGCTGTCCGACTCGCGCAGCCCGTCGCGCAGCCGGCCGCCGATCTCCTGCAGGAGCAGGTCGCCGTTGTGGTGCCCGAGCGTGTCGTTGACCTCCTTGAAACGGTCGAGGTCGAGGATCATCAGGGCGACGCCGGTTCCGTCGCGGCGCGCCGACAGGATCGACTGCTGCGCTCGATCGTGGAAGAGGTTGCGGTTCGGCAGGTCGGTGAGCGGATCGTGCAGCGCGAGGCGCTCGTTCTCGGCGGCCTGCCGCCGCAGTCGCATCGAGGCCCCCGCGACGATCCGGAACAGCGAGAGGTAGAGCAGCGTCAGCCCGGCGGCCAGGAAGAGGTAGAGCCGGTGCGTGTCGTGGGCGATGCCGGCCGCGATCGGACGGTAGGGGAGATACAGCTCGAAGGCGCCGGCGGGCCGGCCGCCCTGCGTGAACCGCAGCGGGGTGTACACCTCGAGCAGGCTGCCGAAGCGCCGGTCACCGGCGTTCTCGGCCTTCTTCAGGTTGTCGACGTCCGACGCGGTCGCGCCGGAGAGGGCCGCCTCGAGTCCGTCGTCGACCGACGGGAACTGCTTGCCGATGATCGAGTGGTCGGTGGCGTAGACGACGCGGCTGTCGCGGCCCCAGACCTTGATTCGCGCGATGTGCCCGCCCTCGACGCCGGCCCAGAGCGCGCGGTCGAGTGCGCGGACACGCTGCGGCGAGAGGCCCGCCTCCAGGTCGCTCGCGGTGAGCCGGGGCTTGACGAGCGAGGTGTCGACGAGCTCGGCCGTGCGGCGCGCGTCGGCGAGTGCCCGCGTGCGCACTCCCTGCGCGAGCGTGTGGGCGAGCACGATCCCGAGCGCAGCGACGGCGACCAGCCCCGCCAGCGCGAAGCGGGTGAGGAGCCCGACACGCGGGCGGGATCCGGAAAGGAGCGCCTTCATCGACCGCAGGTCCTCGCCAGATATCGGTCGCGGTCGACGAACGCTTGAGCTGCGGGGCTGGAGCCGGTACCCCCGCCCGCCGATGAACGAGAGATGACCGGAGCCCCGATCGTCGCGCAGACCAGGGCGAGAGCCGGGCGGGTCGATCTGCCGGCCGTCTTCCCCGCCGTCGCCGCGGGCTCGGCGGTCGTCGGCCTCGGGCTGGCGAACGGCGCCTATTTCCCGTCCGCCTGGGGCTGGGCTGCCCTGGCCTTCGCCCTGGTGGCGCTGCTGGCCGCGCTCGGCCGGGACAGGCTCGTCGTCGGGCGGCTCGAATGGCTGACGCTCGCGGCACTCGGGTCGTTCGCCGCGTGGACGCTGCTCTCGACGGTCTGGTCGCCGAGCTCGGCCCAGCCGGTGCTCGCCTTCGAGCGGACGGCCGTCTACGTCCTCGCACTGCTCGCCGTCTTCGCGGTGGCGACCTCGCCGGCGAGTGCGACGCTGCTGGCCGGGGGCGTGCTCGGCGGCATCGTCGTGCTCTGCGCGGACGGCCTGGCGGCGCGCGTCGACGGCAGCTCGGTCTCGCCGCGGCTCGCGGCTCCGATCGGCTACGAGAACGCCGTCGGCATCCTCGCGGCGGTCGGGATCCTGGTCGCGCTCGGGCTCGCCGCCACTGCCTCTGCACGGTCCCGCGTTCTCTGCCTGGGGACGGTGCCGCTCCTGGCCGCCGCGCTCTATCTCACCTCCAGCCGGGGCTCCTGGCTCGCGCTGGGCGTGGGCGGCTGCGTCGCGCTCGGCGTCGAGACACGGCGGCGCCGGCTGCTCGGCACGGTGGCCGCGGCGCTGCCGGCCGCCGCGCTCGTGACCTGGTCGGCCGCGCGCGCGCCGACCGGCGCCTGGCTCGGCGTCGCGCTCGTCGCGTCGACTGCCGTCGCGCTCGCGCTCGGCGTCGCTCGGCCGAAGCTCTCGCTCGACCGTCGCCTGTTTGCGGCGGCGGCGCTCCTGGTCGTCGTTGCGGGCGCCGTCGCGTGGCCGACGGCTGCGGGCGGGCGGCTGCCCGACGCGTCGGGCAACGGCCGCGGCGCCTACTGGCGCGTCGCGTTGCGGGAGGTCGAAGCACGGCCGCTGCTCGGCGGCGGCGCCGGCAGCTACGTGCGCTACTGGGATCACCTGCGCCCGAGCGGCTTCCCGGGCCAGAACGCCCACAACCTGTACCTCGAGACGCTCGCCGAGCTGGGGCCATTCGGGCTCGTGCTGCTGCTGTCGGTCTTCGCGCTTCCGTTCGTCGCCGTGCGCCGTGCCCGCGCCCATCCGGTCGTCCCGGCCGCGGCCGCGGGCTTTGCCGCGTTCGTCGTCCACGCCGCCGTCGACTGGGACTTCCAGCTTCCGGTGGTCGCCGTGGCGGGGCTCGTGCTCGCCGGCGCGCTGCTCGTCGCCGCGCGGCGACCCGACGCGACACGGCGTCCGTCGCGCGCACGCTGGCTCCTCGCGGCTGCCGTGTCGTCGGCGGCCGTGCTCGCGATCGCAGCCCAGGCGGGCAACAGCGCCCTGGCCGGCAGCCGTGCCGCGCTCGACCGGGACGACACCCAGGCGGCCACGCGGCTGGCGCGGCGGGCGCACCGCTGGCAGCCCTGGTCGTTCGAGCCGTGGCAGCTGCTCGGCGAGGCGCAGCTGGCGGCCGGCCGGCCGGAGGAGGCGCGCGCGAGCTTCCGCCGCGGCCTCTCGCTCGACCGGACGAACGCGGCGCTGTGGGCCGACCTCGCCGAGGCCGCCTCCGGCTCCGAGCGGACGGCGGCTCTCGCTCGCGCTCGCGCGCTCGACCCATTCGGGGGATGACGTGCCCCGGGTCGGCTCGATAAGAACAGTCTGGTGACACAGATGGACCGTCAGGCCGCAACCGACCGCACACGCGCACGCCTTGGCCTCGGCCTGGCGTTCGTCGTCGCGGCGATGGTTGCTGCCGCGGTGCTCGCCGGCCTCGGGTCGGCCGGCACGTCACCGAGCGCCTCCCAGTACCAGTACGGAAAGACGATCGCGATCTGCCACAGAACCGGGTCGAAGAGGCATCCGAAGGTCACGCTCCGTATCGACATCCACGCGTGGCCCGCGCACCTGCAGCACGGCGACACGCTCGGCGCGTGCCCGACGCCTCCGCCGCCGACCGGAAAGACGATCGCCATCTGCCACTACACCGGGTCTGCCTCGCAGCCGTGGGTCACGCTTCGGATCAACATCCACGCGTGGCCGAAGCACGTGCAGCACGGCGACCTGCTCGGGGCCTGCCCCAGCCCGCCGCCTCCTCCACCGAAGAAGAAGCACGGCAACGAGGGGAAGAGCGACGGCGGGCATCACCACCACAAGTAGCGCCCGGCGCTAACCTCAGGCCGCAGGGCCCCCATCGTCTAGTGGCCTAGGACGCCGGCCTTTCACGCCGGTAGCGCGGGTTCGAATCCCGCTGGGGGTACTGGCGGCCGATCCGCTGAGCGCGTCGCTACGGTGTCGTCGACCGGGGCGGTTAGCTCAGCTGGGAGAGCACCTGCCTTACACGCAGGGGGTCGCAGGTTCGAGCCCTGCACCGCCCATCCAGACCCGCACAGCCATTCGGAGCCGCACGATCCGGCGGTACCCGCAGAGTTAGTCGACGCGCGCGGTCTCCTCCAGTGTCCCGCTTGCGTCGGCGGATTCCTGATCGGCAAAGAGCTCGAGATACGGGTCGAACCGAAAGATTCGATCGCGCTTCCGACCGGTGATCTCACGTACAAGCGAAAGGCGTTCGAGGCTTTCGACGAGCTTGTTGGCAGTTGCGAATGTGACGCGAAGGCGATCGCGCACGAGGCCCACATTTGCGAGCGGACGATCGAAAAGAAGATCGAGCAGACGAAAGGTGTTTGTCGGCAGTCCTTCCTCTTGGATCCGGCCGCGCTGTGTCTCGCGCATCTCGACGATCGCACGAGCTTTGAGGGTCGCCTCTTCGGCGGTCTCTGCGACGCCGGTGACGAAGAACTCGAGCCACCCCTCCCAGTCTCCGGCTTCGCGGACGGCCATGAGTCGGTCGTAGTACTCGCTGCGGTGTCGCTTGAGGAAAACGCTCAGATAGAGGAGCGGTCGGTGGAGAATGCCCTGGTGGACGAGGAGGAATGTGATCAACAGCCTTCCCACGCGCCCGTTGCCGTCCATGAACGGGTGGATGGTCTCGAACTGGGCGTGCGCGAGGCCGACATGAACCAGTGACGGCATTCCGACCGGCGGCTCGTTCAGGAACCTCTCCAGGTCGTTCAGCGCGATCTTCATCTCGTTGACCGGCACGACAGGCGGAGGGACGAATGTGGCGTCCTCGATCCGTCGAACACCGGCCGGCGCGATGAAGTTCTGGTCGTGCCGGAACTCGCCCGGCTGCTTGTCGGCTCCTCGCCCGCCAGCCAGCAAGACCGTATGAATCTCGCCAATCAGACCGAGGGACACGGGCATCTCGGCCAGCCGAGCAAGCCCGTAGTTCATCGCTTCGACGTAGTTCACGATTTCGTCGACGTCGCCCGAGAGGTCGGTGATACGTGGTTCGAGTTCGACCGCTAGAAGATCCTCGAGCGTGCTCTGAGTTCCCTCGATCTGGGCGCTGAGGACAGCCTCGCGCCGGACGTACATCGCGACGAAGAGGTCGGGATTCGGAAGGTTCCGGACCTCGCCGTCGAGCCGTCCGATCGCCTGGTCTGCGCGTGACAGGAGCCCCACGAGCCGGTCGTCGTACGCGATCGCGGGGTCTGGAGGGAGACCTTTGGGGACGAAGGCGTCGTAGCCTCCGGGCTGGCGAACCCAGCGTCCCGCTCGTTCGTGGCGATCGAGATGTGAGGAAGCTCGAATAGGCATTCCCCACTATTATAGTTTTGCCGCTGAAACTAAAACAAGCGCGTCGCGTATTTCATTAGCTGCATTTCGCCAGCCAAGGCAACACGCAGAGTCCCTGGGCCATGCCCGAAGAGGCGCCGATCCGGCGGGATGCGGCGGCCACGCTGCTGGAATCCTGGGCGCGGATGGTGACCGGGAGCGTCAGCGGGGCGACCTGCGAGAGTTGACGCCACGTATGAGGGCGACCGGGGGCGGGGTGATGCTGATCGTGGCGCTGGTTGCCGTTGCGGCCTGCGTCGCCGCGAGCCCGGTGCGGGCGTCGCCGAAGGTGCAGTACGGGATCCAGGACGACGCGTGGCTGGAGTTCGGCCCGGGGACGCTCGGCCAGCGGCTCCAGACGGTCCAGCGGCTCGGCGTACCGCTCGTCCGCTTCACGCTGCGCTGGAACGAGATCGCCCTGCGGCGGCCGAAGGATCCGAATTCGCCGCGCGATCCCGCCTACGACTGGCGCCGGCCCGACAGGGTCCTGCGCGGGCTTCGCCGCTACGGGCTGACGCCCGTGCTCACGCTGGTCGGCACGCCGGGCTGGGCGAACTCCGGGCGCACGCCGAACTTCGCTCCGCCGCACCCGCGGGACTTCCGCGCCTTCGCGCGGGCGGCCGCCCGGCGCTACCCGTGGGTTCGCTACTGGCTGATCTGGAACGAGCCGAACAAGCGCCTCTGGCTGAGGCCGACGAGGGCCGCGATCTACGTCCAGCATCTGCTCAACCCCGGCTACGAGGCGATCCACTCCGTCCTGCGGCATGCGCTGGTCGGCGGCGGCGTGACGGCGCCGCGCGGCGGCTTGGGAGGCATCGCTCCTGTCACCTGGGTGCACGGCATGGCCGCCGCCCACGCGAAGCTCGACGCCTACGCCCACCACCCGTACCCCTCGACACCGTCCGAGACGCCGTCCAGCGGCGGCTGCAAGAACTGCCCGTCGATCACGATGGCGACGCTCCCGAAGCTCCTCATCCTCGTCAGGCGGGCCTTCGGGCCGAAGCCGGTCTGGCTCACCGAGTACGGCTACCAGACGAATCCGCCGGACACGTTCCTGGGGGTCCCGCCGAAGAGGCAGGCGACGATGCTCAGCCTGGCGGCGATGCGCGCGTGGAGGCTGCCGCGGGTCACGATGCTGATCCAGTACCTCTACCGCGACGAGGTCGCGCTCGGCCGCTTCCAGACCGGGCTCGTCTACGCGAACAACGCGCCGAAGCCCTCGCTGCAGGGATTCAAGCTGCCGTTCGCGGAGATGCGGCGAGTCGGGTTCGAGACGACGGTCTGGGGCCAGGTCCGCGGCGGCCGGCGCGGGCGGAAGCAATACCAGCTGCAGGTGCTGCACAAGAACGTGTGGACGCCCGTCGGGCACGACCGCCTGACGAACGACGCCGGCGTGTTCATCCGCACGATTCGTCTCAAGCGCGGCGCGCTGCTCCGGATCTGGTCGCCGCGCCAGCATCGCTTCAGCCTCCAGGTGCGGGTCAGATAAGTCGCGCTGATCCCTGCGCTGAGTAGTTTCGAGCAGAGACGTTCGTGGTTCGCGCGGATTCGCGGGCGGTGGAGCCGTGAAAGCCTGCTAAGCGGTGAACCCAGCGCCGAAGGGAGGTGCAGTATGTTCACCTACGTCGGACTGATCCAGCTCACGCCCGAAGGGCGGGAGAACCTGGAGAAGACCCCTCAGTATCTCGACAAGATTCGCCATATCGTCGAGGCGGAGGGTGGAGTCATCGAGAACATCTTCGCGATGATGGGTCCCTGGGACTTCTTCGCGATCGTGAAGTACCCCGACAACGAGACCGCGTTCCGCGTGCTCGCGAAGATCGGGCTCCTCGAGGTCGTCAAGACGGAGACCTTCCCGGCCGAGCCGGTCGAGGTCTTCACGAAGGCCTTCGCATAGGCCCACGGTTTCCCGGCTTGCGGGGCGTTTGACGCTGCCCTGCCCTGCAAGCCGGGGGCTTCGCTCGCACGGAGTTCCCCGCGACTGCGCAGTAACCGCGTGCGAACGTCGGTTAGCTACCGATGTCGTGGCGGCGAGATCGAAGGAGAATTTCGAACCGGACCAAGGAGGCTGAGATGATCGGCGTGGTCGTGATCCTGTTCTTCGTCGTGCCCGTCGTCGCGTTCGCGTTCTACGCGGTGATCAAACCGTTCACGCATGTGCATTACCACCACCCGAGCGGGCGGCTCTGGAGGCCCCTGGACTGATCTGCACCGCCCACGGAGCGCATCGAGAGGCCGGCCCTTCGGCAGCCGTGGCCGCGGTGCGACTGACGAAGCCGCGAAGCGTTTCAACTGTTAGCGCGCCTTAACAGCGGTAACGAACGCGCTGCTGCGCGGACCGGGTCGAGACACCAATCGAAAGGAGAAAGCCCGTGAGGCTCTCGACCCGCTTTGCGATCCTGCTCGGCGCGGTTCTCGCCCTGTCGGCCACGCTGGTCGGCACCGCCGCCGCCGGGACGCTCGATCGTCAGGATCCAAGCCCTGCAGTCTTCGTCCTGAACGACGATCCGGCCGGAAACGAGGTCGTCGCGTACGACCGCGCCGCAGACGGACAGCTCACCTTCGCCGGCGCCTACTCGACCGGTGGAAACGGCGGTGTGCTCGCCGGCTCGGTCGTGGATCACACCGCGTCGCAGGGCGCGCTCGCGTACGACTCCGCGCGCGGGCTGCTCTTCGCGGTCAACCCCGGCAGCTCGACGGTCGCCGTGTTCCGCGTCTCGGGGGACACGCTCACGCGGACGCAGGTCGTCTCCTCCGGCGGCAGGTTCCCGGTCAGCATCGCGGCGCGCCACGGCATCGTGTACGTCCTCAACGCCCTCGACGGCGGCTCCGTGCAGGGCTTCGCCGTCTTCGGCGACCACCTGCTGCCGTTGCTCGCGTCGAAGCGGGTGCTCGGCCTCGACCCGGCCGCGACGCCGCAGTTCACGACGACGCCCGGGCAGGTCGCGTTCACGCCCGACGGATCGAGGTTGATCGTCACGACCAAGGCGAACGGCAGCGCGATCGACGTCTTCCGCGTCGGGTTCTTCGGGTACCTGTCTCGCTTCCCCGTCGTCAACGTCGAGCCGGGGGCCGTCCCGTTCGCGGTCGCGTTCGACGCGTCGGCGAACCTCGTCGTCGCCGAGGCCGGAACCAATGCGCTGGCGACGTTCGCTCTCGGCGCCGACGGGACGCTGTCGCCGCTGCAGTCCGTCGCGACCGGGCAGGCGGCCACGTGCTGGGTCGCCGCGGCGGGGTCGTACTTCTACGTCTCCAACGCGGGCAGCGGCTCGGTCAGCCGGTTCGCCTCCGGCCCCGGCGGCGCGCTGTCGCTGCTCGGCGCGACGCCCACCGACGCCGGCACGGTCGATGCCGCCGCCACGCCCGACGGTGCGTTCCTCTACGTCCAGGCTGGAGCCAAGGGATACGTCGACGAGTACCGCGTGAACGCCGACGGTTCGCTGACGGCGGTCGGCTCGGTCGCCGTTCCGAACGGCGCGGGCGGCGAAGGGATCGTCGCCCTCTAGGAGATGCGCCGGGGCTGCGCCGCCCTCAGAGGCGGCGCAGCCCCGATGAGCTAGAGAGCGCCGCCGGCTGCAGGCGGGGACGGCGCCGAAGGTTCGGCCGCGCCCTTCGCTGCACGCGCCAGGTAGTCCTCGACGAGCAGCAGGTGCTCCGTGCCCGCGCGGTCGACGACCGCGAGCAGCGCGCTCATGCTCGCGACCTCCTCGCGCTGCTCGTCCAGGAACCAGCCGAGGAAGTGCTCGCCGACCGGCTCGCCGTCCTCGCGTGCGATCCGGACGAGCGCCGCGATCTGCTCGGTGACCTTCTTCTCCTGCTCGAGCGCGAGAGCGACGGGCTCGCGGTCGTCGACGAACGCGACCTGCGGCGCGGCGACGGCGGGCGTCACGACCTGCTCGCCCGCATCGAGCAGGTACTGCACCAGCATCATCGCGTGGTTCCGCTCCTCGACCGCCTGCCGGTAGAAGTGCGCCGCCAGCGCCGGCAGCGTCTGCGCGTCGTAGTGCACGGCGACGGCGACGTACTGCTGCGACGCCGCGAACTCGTTCGCGATCTGCTCGTTAAGCTTGTCTCCGAAGCGGCTCACGGCCGCGTCGCCACGAAGCGTCCTTCGTACAGACGCGTTCGGCCGCCGAGCGTCGCAAGACACGGAGCGATCGACTCGTCGGCGATCTGCCACGCCTCCTCGCCGAACGCCCGCGCGCACTCGCGCCGGGCGCGCCGTCGAGCATCGGCGACGCTCAGCGCCCGCACCACCACAACCGCCCCGTCGCCCTCCTTACGCACCATGTAAGGCAGACCATACAACGATCGCGGTCCGACCGCGAGACGCCCGCCAAACCCTGGCCGAGGACGTCGGCGGAGCGGTCCTATACTCAAAGCATGAGGGGGGTCGCACTGGTCGTCGTGGGAGCAGTGCTGTTCGCACTCGGCTTCAGCGCGACCGGAGGCACGGCGGTCGTGCGGGGTACCGACGGCAAGAACGCACTCTTCGGGACGAAGGGCCCGGACACGCTCTACGGCAGGGCGGGCGGGGACTCGCTCTTCGCGGGCGGGGGCAACGACCGGCTCTACGGCGGCTACGGAAACGACCGCCTCGACGGTGGGGCCGGCGACGACCATCTGTACGGCGGCCCGGGAAACGACAAGCTCGACGGCGGGCCGGGCCGGGACGTGATCTCCTGCGGCGCCGGGCACGACGTCGTGCACGCGGACGCGCGCGACCGCGTCGCCGCCGATTGCGAAGTCGTGATCCGCCCGGCGGTCGTCGACTCGCCGCCGCCTGCCGCCACCACGACGACCACGACCGCGACCACGACCACGACGGTCGGCACCACGACGACGACCACCGGCACCACGACGACGCCCGCGACGACGACCACCCCGTCGACGACGACCCCGTCGACCTGCGGGACCGGGCCCCAGAGCTACCGCTACAGCCTCGTCAACCAGCCGCTGGCCTCGACGTCGGTCAGCGTGACGGTGACGATCAATCAGCTGCCGAGCTATCCCGCGACCGGCGACCACGGACTGGCCTACGTCGGCGTCACCTACGGCGTCGGGGCGAATCCGTGTGCCGCGCTGGGGTGGCTGCAAGGCGGGATCTGGCGCGGTGGCACGCCGTACTCCGCCGACACCGGCAAGGCCTTCCTCTATGTCGAGTGGGAGACGACCAAGACGTACCAGCTGATCCGGCTCGCCGACGTCACCGTCCCGTCGACGCACACGTTCACGCTGCAGCGCGCGGGAGCGGACGACACGTGGGGAATCTGGGTCGACGGCGGGTTCATCGCATCCGTTGTGCTCGACCAGGCGCCGACGACGTTCTCGACCGCTGCCGAGGACTACAGCGTCGACGGCGACACGTACCCGTCCTACGACTGGACGTTCTCGAACGCGTCACCGTCGTTCGCGCACGCACCGACCGGCAAGCTGCCGTACGACAGCTTCACCGGCACCGGCTGGCACACGAGCATGTGACGGAGCGACAGGGTGGAGTGCGTCCCCCTCGACGCGCTCCACCCCGCCGTCCGAGCTCGAGCTAGTGGTGCTCCTTGCTGCTCCAGTGATCGAGCGTGTTGACGCCGTTCACGAGCGAGCAGTGGATCTCCGCACGATCGTTGACCTTGAGCTTCGCGTTCACGGCCGCCGAGTCGTTCGGCGCGATGGCGCAGGTGAGGCCCGCCACCGTGATCGAGCTCACGCTCAGCGCCGACACGGTGCCGCGCGCCTCACTCTTCTCCGGCTTCGACTTGCTGGACGCGCACTTCGCGCCGCTCAGCTCGACCGCTGCGCCGCCGGCGGTTCCGTTGCCGAGCTTGCCGCCGGTGAAGCCGCTCGCGGCGTCGAAACCGGCCGACAGGTTCGCGAGCAGTCGTGCGCCCGGATCGTGCGCCGCCCCGGACGCGAGGCCCGCGATGGCGCCGCCGCTGTAGACGGCCGAGTAGTTCGCGACCGTGTCGCGTCCGCCGGAAACGTCGATGCGGAAGCGGCCGTCGACCACGCCGACGCCGTCAGTGGTATTGATCACGCTGCGCGCGGTGATCGTGAGCGCGCCCGTCAGGTCAGGATCACCGGTCGCGGTGCCCGTGTACTTGCCGTTCGTGATCGTGATCGTCTTGGCGTCAGCGGTCGTGCACGTCCGCGTCGAGACACTCGAGCCGGTCGCGGCAAACGTCGCGGCGACCGCCTTCGCGCTCTTCGCGCCTTCGATGCCATGGGCGACTGCGATGCTCGTGGCGAGCAGCGCGGCGACTCCAGCGGCGATGAACGTCAACCTGCGCATGAATCCTCCTGGTCGGTGAACCTCATCGAAGGATTGGCGCCACCCGTACGCCTTCTGCAACGCGCACGTAAAACGCGCGTAAAGTAACTGGCCCGCCGACCCGGACGGAACCTGCCGAAAACGTGACCGGGTTTCTGCCGAAAACGGTTGTCGGTTCAGGAGACGCGCGGCGTTGCCGATAATCCCGCCCGTGAGGCGGACCCCACCACGCCTACTCGCCCTCGCGGCTCTGTTCGCCGCCGGGCTGATGGTGACGCTGCTCCCGACGACGCGGAACGCGCACGCCGACAACATCTGCACGCCGGATGCGTCGTGGGGCACGCTCAACGGCGCGTACGCCGCGCAGGTGCTCTCGCTCGTCAACCAGCACCGGGCGTCGATCGGCGTGGGGCAGCTGTCGAGCGACTCCGCCCTGACGCGCTCGGCGCAGTGGAAGTCGATGAACATGGCCGGCACCGGCTACTTCAGCCACAGCGACCCGAACGGCCGCCAGCCGGGCCAGCGGCTCGTCGACTGCGGCTGGCCCTCCAATCTCGGCTGGGGCGAGAACATCGCCGGCGGCTACCCGACGCCCGACCAGGTGGTCGCGGCCTGGCTCCAGTCTCCGGGTCACAAGGCCAACATCGAGAACCCGACGTACTCGACGACTGGTGTCGCGGTCGCCTCGGGGCCGCAAGGCATCTTCTGGACGCAGGACTTCGGCCAGGGCTCGAGCGGCGGCTCGCCTCCGCCGACCACGACCACGCCGCCGCCGACCACCACGACGCCGCCGCCGACGACGACCACGCCGCCTCCGACCACCACCACGAAGACGACGACCACGACGCCGACGACGACGCATACGACCACGACGACGCCGACGACGACCGCCAAGACGACCACCGGTGCGACGACGACCACGCCGAGCGCGACGACGACCGTCTCGGTTCCGCGTGCGGAGTCGAGCTCACCGGCGCCGGCGGCTCACAAGGTCAAGAAGGTCAAGAAGGCCAAGAAGGCGCACAAGCGGCACGTCGCGCACAAGCCGCGCGTGCTGCTCGGCCACTTGAACCTGAACGCGCCGCACCACCTCTAGCCCGCGTCTCTCGGACGCGAGCGCCGGCGACCATCCGCTCCAGGTAGATCGACCCGGTAGTCGACGCCGACATCGGCCCGCTCGAGGCGCCGCACCCCTCGCGACCGTGATCGGCGTCGACCTGGTGGTGGTCCCGGCTGCTCGCGTCCTCGAGTCCGGTATGCCCTCCCAAGTAGACGGACGTTGGCAGAGCCCCGGTGGGCGCGCGCTGGCTGTTCGGACTGTTCGGACGCCCCCTGAGGCTTGCCCCTTTCGGGGGATCGCAGGACCGTCGATTCGATACGGTCGCGCGCATGGACCCGGCCGACGCCCGCCTCGTAGCCGCGCTCAGGGCGGGAGACGAGTCCGCGTACCGCGAGATCGTGGCCGACTGGCACGCGATGATGCTGCGCGTCGCGCAGATCTTCGTCCCGTCGCGCTCGGTCGCCGAAGAGGTGGTGCAGGAGACATGGCTGCGCGTCCTCGGCGCGCTCGATCGCTTCGAGGGTCGCTCGTCGCTACGCACGTGGGTGTTCCGCATCCTCGTCAACACGGCGAAGACACGGGCGCAACGCGAGGGCCGCGTTCTCCCGTTCTCGGCGCTCAATGATCCCGCCCGCGTGCCCGAGGCCGCCGTCGACCCCGATCGCTTCCTCGACGCCGACCACGAGCGTTACCCCGGGCACTGGTCGGCGCCGCCCCGCGCGCTGCCCGAGGAGCGGTTGCTCGCCGCCGAGACGCGCGAGGTCATCGCCGCCGCGATCGACGAGCTGCCGGCGACGCAGCGAGCCGTGATCTCGCTCCGCGACGTCGCGGGCTGGGACGCCGAGCAGGTCCGTAACGCTCTCGACCTGACCGAGGTCAATCAACGTGTGCTCCTTCACCGGGCACGCGCGAAGGTGCGTCGCGCGCTCGAGGACTACCTCGCACCGGAGGCCACATGACCGTCGCCGATGCGATCAGCTGCCAGGAGCTCGTCGAGCTCGTCACGGACTACCTCGAGGGAGCGCTCGAGCCGGCCGACCTGCGGCGGGTCGAGGAGCATCTGGCCGGTTGCGGCAAATGCAACGACTACCTCGACCAGTTGCGCGCCACGATCCGCGCGGTCGGGCGGATCACGCCCGATGATCTGTCTCCCGAGGCCGAAGCCGAGCTGCTCGAGGTTTTCCGCAACTGGCGCGCCTCCGGGGAGGTCTCTTAACACCTGCCTCAAAGAGGGTGGCTACGGTGCCCGCCGGCCGCCCAGGGACCGACAGAGGAGGATGTTCATCGTGCAGAGGGCCCTACCACGCTTCGCCCTGTTCGTGCTCGTCGTGCTCGCCGCGATTCCCGCCGCCACGGCGCGGGCAGCGCAGCAGATGCCCGTCGGATTCTTCGACGACGTCAGTTTCCGCTTCTCACCCGACCGCGAGACGAACCTCGCCGACGCTGCAGCTGCCGGCGCGTCCGTGATCCACACGACGGCGAGCTGGTCGGCGATCGCTCCGACCAAGCCCAAGTTTCCGCTCGACCCGGACGACCCCGCGTACCGCTTCGGCGACCTCGACCAGCTGGTCGCCGAAGCCGGTCGGTACGGGTTGCGCGTGATGATCGACGTCACCGGCAGCCCGAAGTGGGCAAACGGGGGGCACACGCCGAACTACATGCCGAAGAAGATCGGCGACTTCTCGACGTTCGTGCGCATGCTCGCGACGCGGTACAACGGGAAGAACCCCGGCAAGGGCGCGGTGGCGCTGTGGTCGATCTGGAACGAGCCGAACCTGCAGCAGTTCCTGTACCCGCAGTACCGCGGCAAGACGATCGTCAGCGTCGGCAACTACGCGAAGCTCTTCAAGGCCGCGTACGCGGCGATCAAGTCAGCGAACCCGACCGCTCTGGTCGCCGCCGGCGAGACGTCGGCGCAGGGCCGCGACAAGCCGTTGAAGGGCGTCAGCGAGACGGTGTCGCCGGGAACGTTCGCACGCCTCTTCGCAAAGCAGCATGCGAGGTTCGACGCGTGGGCGCACCACCCGTACCCCACGTCCCCCTCGGCGAAGCCGCTCGAGCAGGTGCGCTACCCGAACGTCACGCTGTCGCAGTTCCCGAAGTTCGAGAAGGACCTCAAGTCGTGGTACCACCGCGCCGTTCCGATCTGGGTCACCGAGTACGGCCACGAGACGAAGCCCGGTGAGCCGAAGGGCGTCTCCACGGCGACGCAGGCTGCTTACGCGAAGCAGGCGTTGACGGTCGCGCAGAAGGACCCGAACGTGCAGATGTTCATCTGGTTCACGTTCCGCGACAACTCCGGCAACCCGTGGCAGAGCGGGATCGAAGGGACGTCCGGCGCGCACAAGCCGTCGTACAACTCCTTCTCCGCGCTCGCGCGCCTGATCGACGGCACGACCCAGACGATCAAGGCCGGCACTCCGCCGACCGTGAAGATGTACGTCCCGTACCTCTCGTTCGACAACCCGCTCGGAGGCATCGTCGGGCTGACGTATCGCATCTTCGACGGCAGCAAGCCGGTCGCCGTCGGCCAGCCGACGTCGCAGCTCGGGCAGGACCAGTCGATCTCGTTCGTCGCCCAGTTCAGCCCGGTCAAGGGACACACGTACAAGCTGACCGCGGACGTCAACGACGCCCACGGTCAGACGCAGAGGCGCACGGCGACGCTCGTCGCCTCCTAGACCTTCCGGATCGCGTAGATCACGCCTCGGCCCCAGTCGGCGACCAGTAGGTCGCCGCTGGGGTCGACGGCGAGCGCGAGCGGATGGTCGAAGCCGGTCGCGAAGGTGGTCACGCGCCCGCGCTGGATGCGGACGACGCGCCGGCCGTGCTTCTGCGACAGGTACTCGCCCCACTCGGCGACGAAGAGGTCGCCGCGCCACGAGGCGATGCCGTCGGCCGACGAATGCGGCTCGAGATACGCGACCGGGCGCGTCACCCCGATGCAGGCGCCGGCCAGTCGCTTGAGGACGAAGCTCGGCCAGCAGTCGGGCCACCCGAAGTTCGCACCCTGGCGGACGTTCACGACGCTCTCCGCCGGCTCGTCGCCGCCGAGCTTGTCGCGGCCGTTGACGGTCGCGTACAGCGTCTTGCCGACGAACAGGAGCCCGTAAGGGTTGCGCAACCCGTGGGCGACGACCCGCAGGCCCGTGCCGTCGGGTTTGAACGATAGGATCGCAGCGCTGCGCGGGTCTTTCTCGACGCACGCGTCGCACGTCGAACCGGAGCCGAGGTAGAGGCGGCCGTCCGGCCCGGCGACGATGGCGTCCTGCTGGTGGAGCTTGTAGGGGAGGTGCGACAGGACCACGCGCAGCCGCCGGCCGCCGGCGCCGAATGCGTCGACACGACCGCTCTCCGAGACGTAGAGCGTGCGGCCGCGCCAGAGCAGCCCGAGGGGCACGACGAGCTTGCGCAGGAACGGCCGTGGCCGGCTCGTTCCCCGCGTGACCGACACGACGTCGCCGACGTCCTCGGACACGTAGAGACGCCGATCGGGCCCGAAGGAGAGCGCCGTCGGATGGTCGAGCCCGGTCGCGTAGACCGACGCCCGGTAGCCGGCGGGGACGTGCAGTGCGGCGACGAGCGCGGCGACGAGCGCCAGCTTCACGCGCGCACCAATCGCAACACGATCGCCACCGCCGCCACTGCCGCCGCGACTCCGGCAATCGCCAGGGCGAGGCCGGCCGACGCCGACACGGCCGCCGCGCCGAGCAGCAGGAAGTTGACGAGCAGCGCTCCCGCGACCAGGAAGGCGATGGTGGCCGCGCGACGCGCGACGAGCCCGGGGTCTGCGTGGATCCGCGCGTCGTGCTCGATCGACCACGAGGCGAGCTCCGCCGCGAGCAGGAGCAGCGCCCCGACGACCGCGGCGCCGCCGTCGACGACGGAGCTGCCCTCGCGCCCGACGAGGTACGCGGCACCGGTGAGCAGAACAGCCCACGGGATCGTGAAGGGCCGCCTGAGCAGCAGGCCGGCGAGCAGAAGCGCACACGCCACCGCCGTGACGACGCCGACCAGCAGATCGAAGCGGCCGGCGTGCGCGATCGCGTCGCCGCCCGCGGCCGCGAGCGCGGCGAGCGCGGCGAGGCCGGTGATCAGACGCGCGCGTGCCGGGTGTAGCGCCGGAATCCTCTCACCTCCTCGAGCACTTCCTGGAGCGGCTCGCCGGCGCGCCACTCGGCGACGGCGACACCAGAGCGCTGCAGCGAGTGGCGGAGCGCGTCGCGGCGCAGTGCCCAGATGTCGTACGCGATCGCGTCGAGCCCCGACGGCGGCCGCTTCGTGAACGGGATCGGAGACACGTCGATCACCGCGAGATCGTGCCCGCGCGCCCTGAGATCGAGGAGCGCGCCGACCGAGCGCGGGTCGAGCAGGGGGGAGAGCGCGATCACGAGCGAGTTCGGCGGCAGCGTGCGCCGCGGGATCACGTCGATCTCCTTCCAGTAGTACGAGAGCACGACCTCCGTGTCGAGCAGCGCGTCGACGAGCCGGTAGAGCTGGGTCGTGCCGAGATCGGGCGCGAGCCAGCGCAGGATCCCGCCGAAGCTGATCAGCCCGATCCGGTCGCGCCTGGCGACGTACGCGTCCGCCAGCGCCGCCGTCGCCCGAGCCGCGAGATCGAGCGTGCTGTCGGCGTCGAGCCGCGCCTCGGCGAACGCGTCGACGAACAGGATCACGTCCGTGTTGCGCTCCGGGTGGCTCTCGTTGACCCACAGTTCGGCACGGCGCGCGCTGGCGCGCCAGTTGATGCGCCGCACCGGATCGCCCGCGCTCCAGGGACGAATGTCCGCGAACTCGATTCCCTCGCCCTTTCGCCGCGAGACCTCGTTTCCGCTCGAGAGCTGCGGCTCCCTCGGCGACAGGACGCGGCGGAGTGCGTCCTCGCGCGGGTAGACGCGCACCTCGTCCCGTGCGTCCACGGTCGTCTCCCAGCCGAGGAAGCCCAGCGGGTCGAACGCGCGCAGGTAGACCGGCCCGAGCACGTGTCCGCCCCAGCGGGCCGTGCGGAGCGTCAGCTCGAGCACCCGCGTCTCGCCGGCCGCGAGCCGGAGCGCCCTCGGGTTGTGCCCGTCTCGCACCTCGACTGCTGCGGGCAGGCGCAGGTACACGTCGATGCGGTCGACCGGCGACTCCGCGGCGAGGACGATGCGTGCGCCGAGCTCGTCGCCCTCGAGCGACCGCGTCTCGTCGAGAACGAGCTCGGCGCTGACGCGCGGCGGTGTCGCGAGCGCGAGACCGGCGGCGAGCGCGACCAGGAACGGCGCCGTCAGCGCCACGAGCTCGGGCCGGGCGAAGACGAGCGCGGTGAGCAGCCCCACCCCGGACAGGCCCGCGTACGAGGCGAGCTTCGGGGTGGCCCACCGCGTCACGCGGGCGCGAGATCCTCGGCCGCCGGGGTCGGAACCGTCTCGAGCCGCTCGCGGACGACGTCCTCGCCCGACACACGCTGGACCCACAGCTCGGGACGCAGCGTCAGACGGTGAGCGAGCGCCGGCACCGCGACCGTCTTGACGTCGTCGGGCGTGACGTAGTCGCGGCCGGCGAGCGCCGCCCGGCAGCGCGAGAGCTTGAGCAGCGCCAGCGACCCGCGCGGCGATGCGCCGACCTGGACCGACGGCGCCGTCCGCGTCGACGTGACGATGTCGACCATGTAGAGCCCGACCGCCTCGGAGACGTGAACCTCCTCGCAGGCGGCCTGCAGCTCGAGCAGCGTCGTCCCGTCGACGAGCGCCCGCAGGTCGACCTCGTCCTGCCGCCGTTCCGCGCGCTCCGTCAGCACCTGCCACTCGTCGGTGCGCGACGGGTAGCCGACCGACATCCGCAGCAGGAAGCGGTCGAGCTGCGCCTCGGGCAGCGGGTACGTGCCCTCGTACTCGATCGGGTTCTGCGTCGCGAGCACCAGGAACGGCGGCCCGAGCGCGCGCGTGGTTCCCTCGCTGGTGACCTGACGCTCCTGCATCGCCTCGAGCAGCGCAGCCTGCGTCTTCGGCGGGGCGCGGTTGATCTCGTCCGCGAGCAGCAAGTTGGCGAAGATCGGGCCCGGCCTGAACTCGAAGTCGGCCTCGCGCTGGTTGTAGACCGACGAGCCGGTGACGTCGGACGGCATCAGGTCGGGCGTGAACTGGATCCGCGAGAACTCGAGCGAGGTCACCTGCGCCAGTGAGCGCGCCATCAGCGTCTTCGCAAGGCCGGGATAGTCCTCGATCAGGACGTGGCCGTCGGCGAGCACGCCGAGCAGGAGCAGCTCGAGCGCGTCTCGTTTGCCGATCACGGCCTTCTCGATCTCGTCGAGGATTGCGCCCGCGATCCGCGGGACGTCGGCGAGCGCAGCAGGCACTAGCCCAACTCTTCCAGGTCGGCGACGAGCGCGTGCAGGTCGGCGCGGGAGATGCCGGGTGCGAAGCGATCCTCGGGTACGGGGCGGTCGGGGCGGAGCAGCTCCCACCAGCGACCGAGCGTCTCGGGCGACGGCGTCTTGGCCGCGCGCTCCAGGCGCGCGTTCGCGATCTCGCGGAGGTGCGGCACCAGGCGGTAGTGCAGGTCGAAGCTCGATGCCGCGGCGAGCGTGACCTCGCGCTCCATCCGCTCGAGCTCCGGCAGGCGTCGCCTCGGCGCCTGTTGCTCGGCGAGCGCCGCGTCGAGCTGCGAGCGCTGCCGCCGCGGGACCGCCTCACCCGCCGCCGCCACCACGCCCACCATCACCAGGGCGCCGACCACGAGGACGTAGGCATGGAGCGCGATGTTCCGGAGGCCCGGCTGCGCCGCGGCGACGTACGCAACCGCGATCGACGAGAAGACGATCAGCAGCACGATGTCGAGCAGGTGCTTCCTCACGCGGGAACCGCCTGGAGATCGTCGCGGATCTCGCGGAGCGCGCCGATCGCGTCGAGCTTCATCGACGAGTCGATCTCGTGCCGGCTGAACTTGGCCAGCTCGAACAGGTCGGTGAGCCGGCGTACGGCTTCCGCGCGCGTCGTCAGGTCGAGCAGGATCCTCCGCAGGTACTCGAGCGGCGTGTCGCTGGGCAGCCGCTGCAGTCCGTTCCGCGCCAGCGTCGATTCCATGCGCGCATAGGCGGCGATCACCGCGCGCCGAGCGTCGGGCTCGGCCTCGAGGTCGTCGATCGCGATGTCGATCGACGCGGCGAGGTCGTCGGCCACCGTCGCGGCAGCCGGGAGCGCCTGCAGCCGGCGCTGCCGGCGCCGGTGGAACCGGTACGCGGCGTAGGCCGCCGCCGTGCCGACGACGACCAGCGCGATCCAGAACACCGTCCACTGGAAGGTGGGATCGGTCGTCGAGCGCTTGGTCGCGCCGTTGTGGGCGAGCGGCTTGTGCGCGTTGCCGAGCTTGCCGCCCAGGCCGCCGAACAGGTGGTGGTGGTGCTTCAAGTACACGATCAGGTAGCCGGCGGCGAAGAGCAGCGCGAGCACGGCCAGGTTCCGGAGCACGCGCGCGAGGAAGCTCGGGCGGCGCTCGAGCGGCGCCTCCCGGGCCTGCAGCAGGAAGGCGTAGACCGCCACCGGGATCATCAGCGCGAACAGGATCAGGAACGCCGTGAAGGCGTAGCTGACGTAGCCGGACGAGGGCGACGCCGAGGAGTGATGGCCGAATCCGCTCCGGCTCGCGAACGCGACGATCCCGAGCAGCACGAGCAGGCCCGCGGCGACGAACGCCAGCCGCGAGCTTCGGCCCGAAGGCTCCCCGAACGGCTCCATCTGTGGAGTGTTAGACGTCAACCGTTGAACCTGGTTCGAACGAGGTTCAAGGGTAGATTGCGCCGGTGGCCACCGGCGTCCAGGGCAAGCGCGCGATCGTCACCGGCGCGTCGAGCGGCATCGGGGCCGCGACGGCGCGTGCGCTCGCCGAGGCCGGCGCCAGGGTCGCGGGAGGCGCCCGGCGCACGGAGCGCCTCGAGACCGAGGTGGCGCTGCCGCTCGACGTCACCGACCCGGAGTCCTGCGCACGCTTCGTCGACGAGGCCGCCGCGCGGCTGGGCGGCGTCGACATCCTCGTCAACAACGCCGGCCTCTCTCGCGGACGCGATCCGGTGTGGGAGGCGAGCGAGCAGGACGAGCGCGAGGTGATCGAGGCGAACGTGCTCGGACTGATGCGGATGACGCGCCTGTGCGTGCCGCATCTCGTCGAGGACGGCGGCGGTCACATCGTCAATCTCGGCTCGGTCGCGGGCATCTGGTCGTACCCGAACGGCTCGTCCTACGTCGCGTCGAAGTTCGCCGTGCACGGCTACACGCGCGCGTTGCGCGACGACCTCCAGGGCAAGCCGGTGCGCATCACGAACGTCGCGCCGGGGCTGGTCGAGACGGAGTTCTCGGAGGTGCGGTTCCACGGGGACCGCGAGAAGGCAGCGAAGGTCTACGCCGACGTCGCGCTCGGCGGCCCGCTGCACGCGGAAGACGTCGCGGACTGCATCATGTTCGCGCTCACGCGGCCGCCGCACGTGAACGTCGACGAGATCGTCCTGATGGCGCTCGCCCAGGTCTCGGGCGGCAACGTCCTCCGTACCTAGCGGCCCTTGTTCGCCCAGTACCGCTGCAGGCCCTGCCAGGACTGCCAGAGCGGCGCCACCCGGTCGTAGGCGTCCGCCTCGGCGGCGGCGTCGGCGCGTGCGGCTGCGACGAAGTCCTCCTGTGACATCCCGCCGCCGACGCGCTCGGCCCACCGGTCGAGCTCCGCGTCGAACCGGTCGAGATGCGCCTCGACGTCCTCGTGCAGGCCGAAATGGATCAACGCGAGCCGCTCCGGCCCGCGCCGGCGGATCTCGTCGGCCGTCGCGTGCCAGGCCTCCACGTCGATGTCGGGAGGCGGCGAGACCGGGAGCACGTACGACGAGCCGGGCATCCGGACGCCGCACGCGTCCCCAGCGAGGAGCGTCCCGTCGCGGAGGTAGCTCACGTGATGCGATGCGTGCCCGACGGTCGGGAACGCCTCCCAGCCGAGGACGGTTCCCTGCGCGATTCGCACGTTCGCCTCGGGTACCGCGGCGAGCTCGCCCCAGAGCGGGTCGAACAGGTCGCCGTACAGGCGGCGCGCCGACCGCTCGAGCCGCGCAGGGTCGATCAGGTGCGGCGCGCCCACCTCGGACACCCACACCGTCAGGCCCGGGCAGCGCCGGACGAGCGGGCCGGCCGCGCCGGCATGGTCGAGGTGGATGTGCGAGAGCAGCAGGTGCCTGACGTCGGCGAGCTCGAGCCCTTCCGCCGCGAGCCCTGTCTCGAGCGCGGGCATGGTGGCCGTGGGGCCGCAGTCGAAGAGCGCCAGGCCGTCGTCCGTGTCGACCAGGTACACGCCGATCGCGTGCTCGCGGCCGCCGAAGTGCAGGTCGATGAGGCGCAGCGCGTTCACGCCGCAATCGTCGCACGGCGGCTGCAGCCGGGTGCGAGGCTGCCGTCTAGCCATGCGCGCCACGGAGAGCCAACGGTTTCCTAACCGAATCTTCTCGGCAGGGACCGTACCGTCCGCGGCGATGCGGTTCGCCGTGTGCTGTGCCCTCGTGCTGATCGTGACGCCCGCGGCACGCGCGCAGCTCGTCGTGCCTCAGCCGAGCGGGACGACGCAGGCGATCCTGATTCACTACGTCGCCCACGACGGCGTGACGGCGGCCTGCGCTGCTGCTGCTGCCCGTCGACTACCACGGCCAGCGGATCCCGCTGGTGATCTCGCCGCACGGCCGCGGGTGCGACGAGTCCGAGAACGCGCGGTTCTGGGGCGGGCTGCCGGGGCTCGGCGACTTCGCGGTGATCAACCCGGCGGCGAGGGCCGCGGCTCCACTGTTCTCGTGGGGCGCGCCCGGCGAGATCTCCGACCTGGCGCGGATGCCCGCGATCGCCGAAGCGCACGGCGTGGACGTCGACCCGTCCAGGGTCTACGCGATCGGCGGGTCGATGGGCGGTCAGGAGGTGCTGCTGCTCGCGGCGCTCCATCCGCACCTGCTCGCGGGTGCGGCCGCCTTCGACCCCGACACGGACCTGGCGCGCCGCTACCGCGACTTCGCGCGGCTCGCGGACGGGCGGCAACTCCAGCGAGCTCGCGCGGATCGAGGTCGGCGGCACACCGGCCCAGGTGCCGGAGGCGTACGCGGTGCGCAGCCCCGATCACTACGCACGGCAGCTCGCCGACTCGCACGTGCCGCTGCAGCTCTACTGGAGCACGCGCGACCGGATCATCCGCGACCAGCGCCTCGAGACCGGCGCGCTCGCCGACGCGCTCTACCGCGACCGGCCGGAGGAGCGGGTCTGGGACTTCACCGGCGCCTGGGCGCACACGGCGGAGATGCGTTCGACCCGTCGCCTGCCGCGGGCGCTCGCCCGCTTCGGGCTGCTGCCCCGGCGCGACGTGCCGCCGCTCGAGGTGCCGGACGTCAGGCCGGCGCCGGCGCGGCGCGCCTGACGAGCGCAGCCTCGAGATCGGCGAGCAGGTCGTCGACGGACTCGATCCCGACCGAGAGGCGGACGAGGTTCGCCGGCGGCGCGAACGGCGCGCTCGGCGGTCGAGGCGTGCGTCATCCGTGCCGGGTGCTCGATCAGGCTCTCGACGCCGCCGAGCGACTCGGCGAGCTGGAAGAGCTTCGTGCGCGCGACGAGGTCGACGGCCTCCTCCTCCGACTCGGCGAGGAACGAGACCATGCCGCCGAAGTCGCGCATCTGGCGGCGCGCGACCTCGTGGCCCGGATGCGACGGCAGCCCGGGGTAGAGCACGCGCTCGACCGCCGCGTGCCCGTCGAGGAACGCCGGCGATCCGGCGCGCGTTCTCGCAGTGCTGGCGCATGCGGAGCGCGAGCGTCTTGATCCCGCGCAGCACGAGCCAGGCGTCGAACGGGCCCGGCACGGCGCCGAGCGACTTCTGCAGGAAGTAGAGCCGCTCGGCGAGCGCGTCGTCGTTCGTGCGCGACGAAGCCGCCGATCGATGTCGGTGTGGCCGCCGAGGTACTTCGTCGTCGAGTGCACGACGACGTCCGCGCCGAGCTCGAGCGGCTGCTGGAGGTACGGCGTCGCGAAGGTGTTGTCGACGACGAGCAGTCGCGCCGGCGGCGTGCGCGGCATCGGCGGCGCGTGCGGATGTCGACGACGTTCAGGAGCGGGTTCGACGGCGTCTCGACCCAGACGAGCGCGCACGTCGTCGTCGAGGTGCGAGGCGAGGTTGTCGTCGAACTCGTCGGCCGGGACGTACGTGAAGCGGTAGCCCTTCGGCTCGTAGACCTGCGAGGTCATCCGGTAGACGCCGCCGTAGACGTCGGCGATCAGCACGACCCGCTGGCCCGGGTCGACGAGGTGCATCAGCGTCGTCGTCGCACCGAGCCCGGAGCTGAACGCGACGCCGTGCGTGGCGTTCTCGAGGCTCGCGAGCGCGGTCTGGAGCGCCGTGCGCGTCGGGTTCGCGACGCGCGAGTAGTCGTAGCCCTTGTGCTCGCCGACCGCCTCCTGGACGTACGTCGAGGTCTGGTAGATCGGCGTGATGATCGCCCCGGTCGCGGGATCGGGCTCCTGCCCGACGTGGATCGCGCGCGTCTCGAAGTCCATCGCGCGGAGCGTACCTCCGGCCGTGGCGGTGCCTGCGGGGTCAGACCCGGGTCTGACCCCGGTCGAAGGCCACGCGCTCGAGGCCGAGCGTCCGCGCCAGCCGTCGCTGCCGCCCGCTCGAGCTTCGCCTCGACGTCGCCGCGCGCGTCTCGGCTCCGGCGTGAACCGCTTGATCCGGAGGACGCCCTCGGGCGCGGTCGGCCTTCAGGTCGGCGCGGCCGACGAACCGGTCGCCGGCGAGCAGCGGCAGGACGTAGTAGCCGTACGACGCGCTCGTGCTCGCGCTTGTAGACCTCGATCAGGTGGTCGGAAGCCGAACAGCCGCTCGCAGCAACGGCCGGTCCCAGACCAGGTTGTCGAACGGGCAGAGGAGCACCGGCGGGGCGCGGGGCACCGTCGAGCTCCGTCGTCCGGCAGCGACGTAGAACGGCGCGCCGCCGTCGTCGACTGCGACCTCGCGCAGCCGTCCCTCGGCGACGAGCGCGATCGAGGTGATGGTGCAGGCGCGCCTTGCCGCCCTTCGAGCCGCCAGTGCTCGCGGATCGCCGCCTCGGTGAGCGCGCCGCGCGCCTCGCACGGCGAGCAGCGCGAGCGCGCGGAGCGTCTCGTCCTCGGTCGGCACCGGCGCGTCGAGCCACTCGCGCGGGATCACGCGCTCGGGGAGGTCGTAGACGCGCTGGAAGCCCTGCCGGCCGGCGATCGCGAGCTCGGCCGCGATCCCAGAGCGCTCGAGCACCATCTTCGCCGGCTTCCAGTCCCACATGTCGCCGCGTCGCCCCGTCCGTCGAAGTCCCGCGAGCCGAGCGGGCCCTCGTCGCGGATGCGCGCGAGCACGCCGCTCGACGAGGTCGGCGTGCTCGCGCAGCGCGCGGTCGTGCGCCCCCCAGTGCCCGGCGCCGTCCATCATCCGCCGGAAGAGCGGGCCAGAGCTCGATCGGCAGCAGGCACGCCTCGTGCGCCCAGTACTCGAAGAGCCGCCCGTCGCGCGAGCAGGCGCGAGACGGCGGCTTCGTCGAAGGCCCCGATCCGCGCGCCGAGCGTCAGCCGGTGCGCGCGGTCGACCGTCGAGATCGAGTCGAGCTGGACGGCCGAGAGGCGGCGGATCGGTCGACTCGACGTCGTCGTGCCGTCGCGCGGCGGAACCGCGAGGCGTACCCCTGCTGCGCGACGACGAGCCGCCGGAGCGCCGCGACGCTCACGGTGGTCGTGCCGGACACGAAAGTTGACGCTACCGGTGCGCGAGGTACTCGAGCAGGTCGGAGCGCGTGACGACGCCGACGGGCCGTCCCGCTTCCGCGACGACGACCGCGTTCGTGCCGCCGGTCAGGGCGGTGACGATCTCGTCGACCGACGCGGTCGCCTCGACGGTGGCGAGCGGCGGCTGCATCGCGCGCCGCGACGTCCTCGTGCAGCGCGTCGGCGTTCTTGAAGACGCGGTCGAGCAGATCGCGGTCCTGCAGCGAGCCGATCACGTCGGCGAGCGACGCCACCTCGCCGTCGCGCACGACCGGCAGCTGCGAGATCGAGTAGCGCTGCATCACGTCGATCGCCTCGCCGACCTTCTGGTGCGCCGAGATCGTGACGAGCGCGGCGGCGTCTCGCCCGCCTTCGAGCGAAGCAGCTCGCGCACGGTCGGCGTCGGCGCGCCCGCTCGAGGAAGCCGTGCTCGAGCATCCACTTGTCGTCGAGGAACTTCGAGAGGTACGAGCGGCCCGAGTCGGGCAGCATCGTCAGCACCTGCGCCGCCGGGCCGAGGCGCTTCGCGAACTCGAGCGCGCCGGCGATCGTCGATCCCGACGAGCCGCCGGCGAGCAGACCCTCCTCGCGCGCGAGCCGGCGCGCCGTGAGGAACGAGTCGCGGTCGGAGACGCGGATCCACTCGTCCACGACCTTCGGATCCATCGTCTCGGGCCACGTGTCCTTGCCGATGCCCTCGACGAAGTACGGGTGGAGGTCGCGGTCGTCCGTCGCCGTGTAGACCGAGCCCTCGGGGTCGGCGCCGACGATCTGCACCTCCGGCTTTCGCTCCTTGAAGTAGCGCCCGACGCCGCTGATCGTGCCGCCGGTGCCGACCGAGATCACGATCGCGTCGATCTCGCCGCCCGTCTGCTCCCAGATCTCGGGGCCGGTCGTCTGGTAGTGCGCCTCGGGGTTGGCCATGTTCGAGTACTGGTCGGGCTTGAACCCGCCGGGAATCTCCTCGGCGAGGCGTGACGACACCGAGTAGTAGGACTCCGGCGAGTCGTGATCGACAGCGGTCGGCGTGATCACGACCTCGGCGCCGTAGGCGCGCAGCATCGAGATCTTCTCCTGGCTCATCTTGTCGGGCATCACGAAGATGCACCGGTAGCCCTTGTGCGCGGCCGCGATCGCGAGGCCGACACCGGTGTTGCCGGACGTCGGCTCGACGATCGTCCCGCCGGGCCGAAGCTTGCCGTCGCGCTCGGCGGCCTCGATCATCGCGAGCCCGATCCGGTCCTTGTTCGAGCCGCCGGGGTTCATGAACTCGAGCTTCGCGAGGATCGTCCCGGGAACGTCCTGTGAGACGCGGTCGAGCCGGACGATCGGCGTCGACCCGACCAGGTCGAGCACGGTTGGGTAGCTCACGGGCCATCGGCGGCGGAAGCCTACCGCCGCGACGCTCGTTTGACGCTGAAAGACGAAGGGAGCGCCTCGTGAGGATCACCACCATCGGGAGAGGCAACATCGGCGGCGGGCTCTCGGCCGCCTGGCGTCGTGCGGGCCACGACGTCACCGAGCTCGGCCGGGACGGAGGCGATGCCTCCGACGCAGACGTGATCCTGGTCGCCGTGCCGTCCGGCGCGATCGCGGACGCGCTGGGCAAGGTCGACGGCATCGGCGGAAAGACCGCGATCGACGCCACGAACGCGTTTTCGGGCCGCGACGAGGGCTTCGAGTCGCTCGCCCACCAGGTGAAGTCGATCGTCGGCGGGCCGACGGCGAAGTCGTTCAACCTCAACTTCGCGGTGCTGTTCGACCGGATCGCAGAGCAGCGCGTCCGCCCGAGCAATCTCTTTGCGGCCGACGACGAGGCGCGCGACGTGACGGAGCAGCTGATCAGCGACGCGGGCTACGAGCCGGCGTACGTCGGCGGCCTCGAGCACGCCCGTGCGCTCGAGGACCACCTCGGCCTGATGATGGCCTTGAGCAGTGCCGGCCTCGGTCAGCACTTCTACCGCTACGCGCGGCCGGGTGAGCTCTAGGCCGGCCTAGACGGAGGCGGTGACCGGCTCGTGCGTCGGCGTCAGCTGGTCGCCGCGAATCAGCACGAGCGACGCCACCAGCCCGACGACGCCGACGGCGGCCATCAGCCAGAACGCCCACTGGTAGCCGGACGTGAGCGCGGCCGGCTGCGGGTGACCGGTCGACACGAGGTGCTTGAAGTGGCTGATCGCGACCGAGGACGCGACCGCGACACCGATCGCACCGCCGACCTGCTGGGCCGTGTTGATCAGGCCGGACGCGAGGCCGGCCTCTTCGTAGTCGACCCCGGCCAGCGCGGCGATCGACACCGGGATGAACGCGAACGGCAGCCCGAACCCCATGAACAGGTAGCCGGGCAGCAGGTCGCTCCAGTACGAGCCGTGCACCGGGATCTGGGTGTAGAGGAACAGGCTCACGATCATCGCCGCGAACCCGACCGCCATGACCGTCTTCACGCCGATCCTCGTGACGAGCGCTTGCGCGACGCCCGCCCACAGGATCGCCGAGCCGGCGGTCGCGATGAACGTGACGCCGGTGCGCAACGCCGTCCAGCCGAGCACGTCCTGGACGTAGAGGGTGAGGACGAAGAAGTTCGCGAAGATCATCGCGCCGAGCAGCAGCCCGGCGACGTTGGCGCCCGCGACCGTGCGCACCCGGAAGATCCGGAACGGCATCAGCGGGTCCTTCGCGCGCGACTCGACCACCAGGAACGCGACCAGGAGCACGACCGCGACGGCGAGCCGCGAGAGCGTCCAGGTCGACCCCCAGCCGTGGTTCGGCGCGTTCGAAACCGCGTAGACGAGCAGCGCGAGCCCGGCCGTCACCGACACGGCGCCCGCCCAGTCCTGGCTCGTCTCGCGCATCGCGCGGCTCTCGTGCACGTAACGGATTGCGAGCAGCAGCGAGAGGATGCCGACCGGAACGTTCACGAAGAAGATCCACTCCCAGCCCGCGTACTTGGTGAGCAGCCCGCCGGCGAGGACGCCGACCGCGGCCCCGGAGCCGCCGATCGCACCCCAGATCCCGAGTGCCTTGTTGCGCTCCGCGCCTTCGTCGAACGCGGTCGTGATGATCGACAGCGCAGCCGGCGTGATGATCGCGGCGCCCAGCCCTTGCACCGCGCGCGACACGATCAGGACGCCCTCGGACCAGGCGAGCCCGCAGAAGAACGACGCGATCGTGAAGACGACGACGCCGACCAGGAACAGCCGCCGCCGGCCCAGCAGGTCGGCTGCGCGGCCGCCGAGCAGCAGGAAGCCGCCGAAGGTGATCGCGTACGCCGTGATCACCCACTGCAGGTTGTCCTGCGAGAAGTTGAGCGCACGGCCGATCGAGGGAAGCGCGACGTTGACGATCGACACGTCGAGCACCGTCATGAAGAAGGCGGCGCAGACGATCGCGAGCGCGATCCAGCGGGTCGGGTCGGGCGTCCGGACGGTCACGCGCCCGATGCTAACGACGCGAACGGCCGCGGTGTCGCAGAGACCTTCGGGATCGCGACGCGGGCGATCGTCGAGAAGTCCTGCGGCCGGCAGGCCTGGCAGATCCCTGCGTCGCAAGCGACCGAGAGGAAGACGAACGCCTCCTCGATCGTGAACCCCCACTGGTCGACGAGGAAGCGGGCGCCCTCCTCGACGGCGCGGTCGAGCGCCTCCATGAAGTCCTGCCCGGCGGTGCCGTGGACGACCCAGCGATCGGCGAGCTCCGTCACCGGCCACGTGCCCTGGCGCCCCTTGAGCAGGCCCACACGGACCGTGACCTCGCCGGCGATCTCGACGCCCGTGAAGCAGACCTCGCCGTCGCCCATCGACGCGTGCATGTCGCCGATCGCGAGCATCCCGCCCGGCTGCCGGACCGGGAGGTAGACGGTCGACCCCGGGCCGTGCAGGTGGTTGTCGAGATTGCCGCCGTGGCGGCCGGCGAAGCCGTTCGTGAGCGTCTCGCCGTCCGTCGCCACGCCGATCACACCGACCATCGGGCGGAGCGGGAACGAGATCCGGTCGGTCATGTGGACCGTGTCGCCGTCGACCCGGAACACCTGCGTGAGCGGTGCCTGCACCTGGTCGATCAGCTGTCCGATGCCGGGGATGAGGGTGGCGAACCCGCGCGGGCCGGGCTTCACCTCGAGCAACTCGACGACGAGCGAGTCGCCCGGCTCGGCGCCGCGCACGGCGATCGGGCCGGTTGCGCTGTTGACCCGCGAGAAGTCGATCGACGTGACGAGGTCGGCCTCGCTCTGGATCTGGCCCGTGAAGCAGTCGTTGGTCTCGAGCATGACGATGGAGCCCGGCTCGACCTCGAGCACGGGCTCCATGTCAGGCCCGAAAGCCCAGACGACGTCGTCACGACCGATGCGGTGGGCGGCGGCGGTCGCCATCAGTCGGCCGGCAACGGCTCGGCTCCCGCCGGGGCGAAGGTCTCGTCCTCCACGGAGATCCGCTCGGCCGCCTTCAGCGCCTCCGGGCACGGATCGGCGCTGCCGCCTGTCTTGGCCGCGACCAGAACGCCTGGGAGCCCGATCGAGTGCTCCCGGAGATGGTCGAAGTCGCGTTTGCCCGCCGTTGCCGCGTCCACGCATTCCTCCTTGCCTGATGCGAGAGGCGGCGATTTTGTCAGATGTCAGACGGCCGGCGCAACGGCCCGAGAGCGGCGTCCTAGTGGCGGAAGTGCCGGCGGCCCGTGAACACCATCGCGGCGCCCGCCGCCGTGACGGCCGCGACGACCTCGGCGTCCCGCCGCGACCCGCCCGGCTGGACGATCGTCGAGACGCCGGCATCGAGCGCGAGCTGCGGCCCGTCGGCGAACGGGAAGAACGCGTCGCTTGCCAGCACCGCCCCGGGGAGGTCGTGGCCGAGCTGCTGGGCCTTCTCGACCGCGATCCGGACGGCGTCGACGCGGCTCATCTGGCCGGCGCCGATCCCGATCGTCTGCAGGTCGCGGGCGATCACGATCGCGTTCGAGCGGACGTGCCGGCAGACGCTCCAGGCGAAGAGCGCATCGGCCCACTGCGGCTCGTCGAGCGTGCCGCAGACGACCTCCATCGTCGCGCGGTCGGTCACGACGCGGTCGCGGTCCTGGACGAGCAGGCCGCCGAGGACGCGGGTGTAGTCGCGCTCTCCGGGCGTCTCCACCCGGCGTTCCCGGTCGGCGAGGATCCGAAGGGCCTTCTTGGTGCGGAGAGCGGTCAGCGCCTCGTCGTCGAACGACGGGGCCAGGAGCACCTCGACGAAGTGCTCCGCGATGCGCGCGCCGAGCGCGCCGTCGACCGGGCGGTTCAGGACGGCAACGCAGCCGAACGCCGAGACCGGATCCGCGGCGAGCGCCCGCCCCCACGCCTCGGCGATCGTCGCGCCGACGGCGACGCCGCACGGGCCGCCGTGCTTGACGATGACCGCGGCCGGCTCGTCGAAGTCGTCGGCGAGCCGGCGAGCGCCTTCGAGATCCGCCAGGTTGTTGTACGAGAGCTCCTTGCCGCCGAGTTGCTCGACGCGTGAGAGCAGGTGGCTGCGGGCGTCACGCTCGCGGTAGTAGGCGGCGCTCTGGTGGGGGTTCTCGCCGTAGGCGAGGTCGGCGACCTTCTCGAAGCTGATGGTCAGCGAGTCCGGCCGCGAGCCGGCGCCGGCGAACCAGCCGGCGATCTCGGCGTCGTAGGCGGCGGTCGCGGCGAACGCCTCGGCCGCCAGCCGGCGCCGCGTCTCCGCCGTGACCTCGCCGTGCTCGCGGAGCTCGCCGAGCACGGCGTCGAACTGTGCCGGGCTCGAGACGGCGGCGACGTGCGTGAAGTTCTTCGCCGCCGCGCGGAGCATCGAGGGACCGCCGACGTCGATCAGCTCGATCACCTCGGGCTCGGTCGCGTCGCGGCGCCCGGCGGCGGACGAGAACGGGTAGAGGTTGACGAACACGAGGTCGAACGGCTCGATCCCGTGCTCCTCGAGCGTCTCGCGGTCGTCGGCCAGCTCGCGGCGCGCGAGGATGCCCGCGTGGATCCGCGGGTGCAGGGTCTTCACCCGGCCGCCGAGCATCTCCGGCGCCTCGGTCACCGACTCGACGGTCGTGACCTCGAGGCCGTGCTCGCTCAGGAACGCCGCCGTCCCACCCGACGAGACGAGCTCGAAGCCGAGCTCGGCGAGCCCGCGGGCGAACGCGTCGATCCCCGTCTTGTCGTAGGCGCTCAGGAGCGCGCGGCGCACAGCCTCGTCACCACCTCGGGCAGCAGCCTGTGCTCGGTCGCGTGGATCCGCTCGACGAGCGTCGCGCGCGGTTCCACCGGCACTTCCTCCTGCACGATCACGGGCCCGGTGTCGACGCCTTCGTCGACGTAGTGAACCGTGACGCCGGTCACGGCGACGCCCGCCGCCAGCGCGTCCTCGATCGCCTGCAGGCCCGGAAACGCGGGCAGCAGCGACGGATGCACGTTCACCACGCGCTCCGGGAACCGCCGCAGGAACGACGGCGTCAGGAGGTGCAGGTAGCCGGCGAGGACGACCAGCTCGACGTCGTGCTCCTCGAGCCAGCTCGCCATCACCAGATCGCGCTCGGTCCGGTCGGCGTGGCAGTCGAGGCTGAAGGTCGCCGTCGGGATGCCGGCCGCACGTGCCCGGAGCAGGGCCGGTGCGTCGCGCCGGTTGGACGCGACGGCGGCGATCGGGAGGCCGTTGTCGATCAGCGCCTGCAGGTTCGTGCCGTTCCCGGAGACGAGGACGCCGATCATGCGATCCGGCCGATCACGAGCTCTCCGGGCTCGGGCGCCGCGACGACCGCGCACCAGCCGATCCCGAGGTTGAACACGCGTCGCAGCTCCGCCTCGTCGACGTGGCGCGCGAGCCAGGCAAACACCGGCGGCCGCGGCCACGCATCCCAGTCGAGCTCCGCGACGAGCCCGTCGGGGACGACACGCGCGAGGTTGCCGGCGATGCCGCCGCCGGTGACGTGCGCGAACGCCTTCGCGCGTCCGCGCAGCGAGCGCGCGACGTCCAGGTAGAGCCGGGTCGGCGCGAGGAGGTCGTCGCCTTCGTAGTTCTCCTCCTCGAGCACGCGCCGCGCGAGCGTGAAGCCGTTCGCGTGCATGCCGGCCGAGGCGAACCCGATCACCGTGTCGCCGCGCTCGACCCGCGAGCCGTCGATCACCTGCTCGCGCGAGACGACACCGACGCACGTGCCGGCGAAATCGAGCTCGTGGTCGCGGTAGATCCCCGGGAGCTCGGCCGTCTCGCCGCCGACGAGTGCGACACCCGCCTCGCGGCAGACGGCCGCCGCGCCCTCGACCAGCTCCGCGACCTGCTCGAGCACGATCTCCGCTGCCGCGACGTAGTCGAGCAGCAGCAGCGGCTCCGCCCCACAGGCGGCGACGTCGTTGATGCAATGCGCTGCGAGGTCGGCCCCGCAGTCGCGCAGCCGGCCACGCTGGCGCGCGAGCACGAGCTTGGTGCCGACACCGTCGGTCGAGGCTGCGAGCAGACGCTCGCCGTCCAGCGGATGCAGGCCGGCGAACGCACCGAAGTTCTGCGCGCCGGTCGACTCGACTGCTGCCCGGAGCCGGTCGACGACGGCGTCTGCGGTCGTGAGCGACACGCCGGCGGCGGCGTAGCTTCTCCCGCTCAGAGGAAGCGCTCCGCGTGCAGCTCGGGGCGACCCTCCGGCCCGCCGTCGACGAAGCGGACGATCGTGCCGCCGACGTCGATCGCGGTGCCGTCCAGCTCGAGCCCGAGCAGGTTCGCGAGCGCCGTCGCCTTGGCCAGGCTGTCGTCGGTCCGCAGCTGCAGCTCGGTGAGCCGCCAGTCGGTCGCGGCCGCCAGCAGGTCCTCGATCCACTCGCGCGGCGGATGGATCTCGAGCCGGTAGCCGGCGTTCGTCGCGACGAAGGTGCGGCGGCCGCCGTGCTCGGTGACGCGCAGGTGGTCGTGCATGGCGCGGCCGAGCACCGACTCGTATTCGTCCTCGTCGAGCGCGACGCCGATGTGGTCGACGCGCGGGATCCGCCAGTGCCCCGGTTGGATCACCACGTTCACGGCGCCGCGCTCGAGCTCGGTGAGGCGGAGCTTGAAGCCGCGCCGCTCGAGCTGCTCCCACGACACGCCCGACTCGACCGAGACGTGCTCGTCGTCGACGCGCCCGTAGCGCGCGACGAGGTGGAAGCCGAGCTTGCCGACGTACCGTCCCTCGACGTTGATGATCTCGGACGTCACCAGGTGGTAGTGGAAGAGGTGCACGGGACCCCTAGTCTTCCAGTCGGTGGACTCGCCGTCGCTTCTCGGCCCGTGGAGCCTCGAGCCGCTCCAGGTTCTCCCGACGGCCCTCGCCGCGGCGCTCTATCTGCGCCGCACGCGGACGCTCGCCGCGGCGCGGCCGCCCGGTCGCCCGCTGGCGCCAGGCGAGCTTCTGGACGGGAATCGTGCTCGTCGTCCTCGCGCTCAACTCGCCGCTCGACGCGCTCGGCGAGGAGCACTTCTTCTTCCTGCACATGACGCAGCACGTGCTCCTCGGCGACCTCGCGCCGCTGTGCTTCGTCGTCGGCCTGACCGGGCAGATCCTGCGGCCGGTGCTGGCGTTCCCGGCCGTCGAGCGCCTCCGGGTACTCGCGCACCCGCTCGTCGCGCTCCCGCTGTGGGCGGTCGACCTCTACGTCTGGCACGTCCCGTTTCTCTACGACGCGGCGCTGCACCACGACTCGGTGCACGCCCTCGAGCATTTCTTCTTCTTCACCTGCGGCTGCCTGATGTGGGAGCCGGTCGTCGAGACGCTGCCGGCGCCGGCCTGGTTCGGCACCGGGATGAAGCTGGGGTACATCGCGGCGGTGCGGATCATCGAGACGATCCTCGGCAACGTCTTCATCTGGTCGAACAGTGCGTTCTACTCCGTCTACAAGCACGCCCCCGAGTGGGGCATCACGCCGGCGCACGATCAGAACCTCGGCGGCATCGTGATGATGGCCGAGGGCTCGCTGGTGACGCTGGCGGCGCTGTCCTGGCTGTTCCTGCGCCTGGCGGCCGAAGGCGAGACGCGGCAGCGGCTGCTCGAGCAGGGGCTCGATCCCCGCCAGGTGCACCGCGCCGTGCGTTACGGACGCGCCCACGACCTCTAGCGGCGGAGGGAGGTCTCGAAGCGGAGCTTCGCGGTGTCCGACGGGATGCGCGTCGGATACTCGCGGGTGAGGCAGGCGCGGCAGAGGGCGTGCTCGGGCCGTTCGCGTCGCCGCCTGGAGGCCCTCGAGCGAGAGGTACGCGAGGGACGTCGCTCCGATCGCGGCCCGAACTTCCTCGACGGTCGAGTGGGCCGCGATCATCTCGTCCTCGGTGGCGAGGTCGATGCCGTAGAAACACGGTGCGACAACCGGCGGCGACGAGATCCGCACGTGCACCTCGGCCGCTCCGGCGTCGAACAGCATCTGCGACGATCTGGCGCGTCGTCGAGCCGCGGACGATCGAGTCGTCGACGACGACGAGCCGCTTGCCGGCGACCTCGGCGAGCGGGTTGAACTTCATCCGGATGCCCTGCTCGCGCATGCCCTGCTCGGGCTGGATGAACGTGCGGTCGACGTAGCGGTTCTTGATCAGGCCCTCGCTGAACGGGATGCCGGTCGCCCGCGCGAAGCCGATCGCGGCGGGCGTGCCCGAGTCGGGGATCGGCAGCACGAGGTCGGCCTCGACGGGCGCCTCGGCGGCGAGCCGCTCGCCCATGCGCACGCGCGCGCCGTGGACCTCGACGCCCGCCAGCCGCGTGTCGGGACGGGCGAGGTAGAAGAACTCGAAGATGCAGAGCGTGCCGCGCTCCGCCGGCTCGACGCGCCTGCATCGTCTCGAGGCCGTCGTCCCCGACGAGCACGAGCTCGCCCGGACGGACCTCGCGGTCGAACTTCGCCCCGACCAGGTCGAGCGCGCACGTCTCGGAGGCGACGCACCGGGTCGTCGCCGAGCCTGCCGAGCACGAGCGGCCGGAAGCCGTGCCGGTCGCGGAACGCGAACAGCGTGCCGTCGGCGAGACCGACGACCGTCGCGGCTCCTTCGATGCGCTCGATCGCCCCGGCGACGGCCTCGCGCGAGCGGGCGCTCGTCGTCGGCGATCAGCGCCGCGATCACCTCGGAGTCGGACGTCGACGCGAGCGGCTTGCCCGCGGCCGCTCCGCAGCTCGTCGGCGTTGACGAGGTTGCCGTTGTGGCCGAGCGCGACCGTGCGCGCGCGGCCGTGGTGGAGGAGCGGCTGGGCGTTGGCCCACGCGTTCGCGCCGGTCGTCGAGTAGCGGGTGTGGCCGATCGCGATCTGGCCGCGGCAGGCCGGACAGCTTCTGCTCGTCGAACACCTGCGGCACGAGGCCGAGGTCGCGGAGCGCCGTCAGCCGGCCCCGTCTCGCTGACCGCGATGCCCGCCGACTCCTGCCCGCGGTGCTGCAGCGCGTACAGGCCGAAGTAGGTGAGCCGGGCGACGTCGCGGCCGGGCGCGCGGACGCCGAAGACGCCGCACATCAGACGACCCCCAGCTCGACCGCGTCGGCCCACGTCGGCGCGGCTCCCGGGCGCATGGCCACGAGCACGCCAACCCCGGCAAGGAGCAGTCTGGTACCTGCGGGGCGTCGAGCTGCGACCACGCGGCCGCCTCGCGGAGCGCCGCCTCGAGGCCCCCGTCCGAGACGTCGTGCGCCAGTGTGAAGTGCTGCGCGTTCTCCCAGACGTGGTGGACGAGCTCCGCGCCGGCGCCGCGCAGCAGCGAAGACGTGATCGCCGGCCTGCCACCGGCCGGGGATCCGTTCGACGTCGCGGACGAGCCCGACGCAGCCGACGACCGGGGTCGGCGGGATCGGACGGCCGCCGGTCTCGTTGTAGAGCGACACGTTGCCGGAGACGACCGGGATCCCGAGCTCGCGCGCGGCCTGCGCGATCCCCTCGATCGCCTGCTCGAGCTCCCACGCGATCTCCGGCTTCTCGGGGTCGCCGAAGTTGAGGCAGTCGGTGAGCGCGAGCGGCTCGCCGCCCGCACACGCCACGTTCAGGGCGGCGTCGTACACCGCGCCGTAGCCGGCGGCGAACGGGTCGCGCTCACCGAGCCGCGGCCCGTCGAGCGACACGGCCAGGCCGCGCCGCCCGTCGAGGCGCAGCACCGCGGCGTCGAGGCCCGGCCGCCGCACCGTGCGCGAGCCGACGAGCTGGTCGTACTGCTCGAAGACCCACGTCTTCGACTCGTCGTTGACCGAGTCGACCGCGGCAGGCTCGACGACGCGCGGGGCCCCCTCGATCTCGTAGCGAGGACAGCGGTCGGTCAGGTACGACGCCGGGATCGCGCCGACGACGTCGCCGTCGGCGAAGGCGCGCAATTCGCCGTGATCCGTCACCTCGCCGATCACGGTGCACGGGAGCTCCCAGCGCTCGCAGACGGCGCGCACGTCGTCGACACGGTCGGGCGCGACGACGGCGACCATCCGCTCCTGCGACTCGGAGATCATGATCTCCCACGGCTCGAGGCCCGGCTCGCGGAGCGGCACGCGGTCGAGGTGCACGTCGACGCCGAGCCCGTGGCTTGCCATCTCGGAGAGCGACGAGGCGAGCCCGGCCGCGCCGCAGTCCTGGAGCGCGACGACGAGCTCGCGCTCGACGAGCTCGAGCGACACCTCGAGCAGCGCCTTGCCGCGGAACGGGTCGCCGATCTGGACCGACGGGCGCTTCTCGTCGGAGCCCTCGAGATCCTGCGAGGCCAGCACCGACGCGCCGCCGATTCCGTCGCGGCCGGTGAGCGCGCCGTAGAGGACGAGCGCGTTGCCGACTCCCTGCGCCTCGGCGCGCAGGACGCGCGCGGCCGGGAGGAGCCCCACGCACATCGCATTCACCAGCGGGTTGTCCGCGTAGCCGCCGTCGAAGGCGCACTCGCCGCCGACCGTCGGCACGCCGACGCAGTTCCCGTAGTGCGCGATCCCGGCGACGGCCTGCCGGAAATGCCAGTCCGGGGCGCCGAAGCGGAGGCCGTCGAGGAGCGCGATCGGGCGGGCGCCCATCGCGAAGATGTCGCGGAGGATGCCGCCGACCCCGGTCGCGGCCCCCTGGAACGGCTCGACCGCGGTGGGATGATTGTGCGACTCGGCCTTGAACGCGACCGCGAGGCCGTCGCCGACGTCGATCACCCCGGCATTGCCGCCCGGTCCCTGCAGCACGCGCGCGCCGGTCGAGGGCAGCCGGCCGAGCAGCGGCGCCGAGTGCTTGTACCCGCAGTGCTCCGACCAGAGCAGCGAGAAGACGGCGAGCTCGAAGTCGTTGGGGGCGCGCTCGAGCAGGCCTTCGATGCGCTCGTATTCCCCGTCGGTGAGGCCGAGGGAGCGGTGGAGCGGCTGGTCGGCGACGGCGGCCAGGCGGCCATCGTAGCCGTGCATCCCGACGGCCCTCCCGGGGTGCCGCCGGGATGGATCGCGGCCGCCCGAGCGTTCCATCTCACGTGGCGGTCCCGCCGACAGTTAGAACGTCGTGGTGCTCGTGAGGCTCGCGCGGCGATGAATCGCCGGTATCTGTCGCTGCTCGTCCTGCTCGCCCTGATCTGGGGGAGCTCGTTCATGTTCATCAAGGTCGCGGTGCGCGACCTCCAGCCGGCGACGCTGATCTTCGGGCGGATCGGGCTCGCCGCGATCGCGCTCGGAATCGTCGTGCCGGCGGCGATGGGCGCCCGGGCCACGCTGCTCGAGCTGCGGACGCACTGGCAGGCCCTGGTGCTCGTCGGCCTCGTCAACACGGCGCTGCCGTTCTGGCTGCTTTCGTGGGGCGAGACCCGCATCGACTCCGGTCTCGCCTCGATCATCCAGGCGTCGGTGCCGATCTTCAACGCACTGATCGCCTTCGGCTTCTTCCACGACCAGCGCGTCACCGGCGCGAAGCTCGGTGGGGTGGCGGTCGGCTTCGTCGGCGTCGCGCTGCTCGTCGGCGCGCAGCCGCACGGGAAGGTCCTCGGCGCGCTCGCCGTCGTCGGCATGGCCGCCTGCTACGCGGCCGGCGGGCTGTTCACGCGCCGCCACCTCGCGTCGGCGCCGCCGCGGATCGTCGCGCTCGGGACGTCGGCGGTCGCGGCGGTCACCGCGGCGCCGTTCGGGATCGCGCAGGCGCCGAGCCACGTTCCCGGCGCGAAGGTGATCGCCTCGGTGGTCGTCCTCGGCCTCGTCGGCACCGCCTTCGCCTACCTGCTCTTCTTCACGATCATCGCCGGCGCCGGCGCCGCCTACGCGTCGCTCGTCACCTACCTGGTGCCGCCGGTCGCGCTGGCCTACGGCGCGATCTTCCTCGACGAGGGCATCGGCGTCGCGGCGTTGATCGGGCTCGTGCTGATCCTCGGCGGGGTCGCGCTCGGGACGGCATTGCCCTCGCCGCTACGCCGACGCCCCGCCGCACCCGTCGTCGAGCCGTCGTGATCGCGCTCAGGCGGGCGACCGACGACGACGTCGACTGGCTGCACGAGCTCTACACGGCGGACGACGTGGAGCCGTTCCTGGGCGGCGGACGCGCGCGCGACCGGGACGCTGTCGCTGTCGAGGTCGCGCGCTCGCAGGCTGAGCCGGCCGTGTTCGGACGGATGGTGGTCGAGGTCGACGGAGCGCGCGCGGGCGCGCTCGGCTACCGCGAGGTGAGCGCGGCGCACGGCATCGTCCAGCTCGAGGCGCTGGCGGTGCATCCCGATCACCGGGGTCGCCGGCTGGCGGACGACGCGGCACGGCTCGCGCAGCGCTACCTGCTCGTCGAGCTCGGCTTCCACCGGCTCGAGCTGGCCTGCTACGCCTTCAACGAGCGGGCGATCGTCCATGCCGAGCGGTCGGGATTCGTCCGCGAGGGCGTGAAGCGGCAGGCGTACCTCCGCCACGGCGAATGGCAGGACGCGGTGCTGTTCTCGCTGCTCGCCGACGAGCTCGACTCCTAAGCCGCTTTCTCGGCCTTGTGGAAGCGCTCGCGCAGGTCGCGGATCGCCGGCATCAGCGCAAGCGCCGGGACGATCGGGAGCCAGAAGTTGAACAGCCGGTAGATCACGACGCCGACCAGCGCCGGCGTGAACCGCATCCCCATGCCGACGAGCGCCGCGGTGAGGGCCAGCTCGACGAAGCCGGCGCCGCCCGCCGGGAGCGCCCGCCGCGTCAGGACGTAGCCGCCGGAATAGCCGAGCACGATCGCCGCGACCGAGATGTGAGCGCCGACGATCTGCAGCGCAGCCCACAGGCAGAAGATGTCGCCCACCCAGTAGAGGACGTTTCCGAGAACGCCGAGGCCGTGCGCCCGCGGGCTCAGGAGCATGCGCCGGACGGCGCTCCCGCCGGCCACCGTGTCGGCGAGCAGCCGGCGGGGCAGGTTCCGACGGTTCCCGGCGAGGCGCTCCGCGCGCTTCGGCGAGGTCAGCCAGAAGCCGAGCGCGAGCGCGGGGAGGATCACCAGCGACGGCAGCGTCGCACCGCTGCTCGCGTGGCCGTCGAGATCGAAGTAGAGGAGCACCGACGCGACGAGGGCGCCGATCGAGAGCACGACGTACTCGAGCAACCCGAGCCCGATCACACGCCGAACCGCCTCGCGGCGGGACGCACCCGCCTCCCGGAAGGCCCAGTAGTCGACCGCGAAGCCGCCGGACGACCGCGTGGCGGCGAACACTCCGAAGCCCGCGACGACGGACTTGGCGGAGGCGGCGAGGTCGAGCTCGTCGCCGTCGTCGACGCGTGCCATGTCCCGGAGGGTCAAGACGTAGCCGCCGTACGCGACGACCTCGCCGATCAGGCAGCCGATCAGCCAGCCCCAGTCGTGCCGCTCGTAGACGACGTGCCGCACGTGCGGCCAGCCGGCGTAGGACGCGAGCACGACGGCGATCCCGGCCGTCGCTCCCGCGGCGACGAGGACGACGATGAGCGGCTTGTCCTCGAGCCACAGGTAGCCGTTGCGAAGGCGGCTGAGAGAGCGTCGCACGGCGTGCACGGCCCGTAGGATCTCCATATGACCCGCTATCTGCACACGATGTACCGCATCACCGACCCCGAGAAGAGCCGGGCGTTCTACGAGGCGCTCGGGTTCGAGTTCCGCCGCGACATGGACATCGTGCGGAACGGCGAGAAGGAAGCGACGAACTACTTCTTCGGCGTCCCGGGCCAGGACGAGGAGCTCGAGCTCACGTACAACCACGACGGCCGCACCTACGACCTCGGCAGCGGCTACGGGCACATCGCCGTGGGCGTCGACGATCTCTCCTCGACGCTCGAGCAGTTGAAGGAGCAGGGGATCGAGCCCGAGCGAGAGCCGTACCGCGTTCGCGAAGGCGGCTCGCTGCTCTGCTTCGTCCGCGACCCGGACGGCTACCGGATCGAGATCATCGGCAGCAGGTAGCCGAGGTTCGCGGCGATGCTGCTGTACGACAGCCCGGTATCGGGGAACTGTTACAAGGTGCGCCTTCTCCTGGCGCATCTCGGCGTCGCGTACGAGCGGCGCGAGGTCGACGTCGTCGACCGTACGGGCCGCAACGAGTTGCTCGGCGCATTGAACCCGGCGCTGCGTGTGCCGACGCTGGTGCTGGACGACGGACGCGCGCTCGGCGAATCGAACGCGATCCTCTGGTACTTCGGCGACGGTACGCGGTTCGTGCCGGCGGACCGGTACGAACGCGCGCAGGTCCTGCAGTGGCAGTTCTTCGAGCAGTACGAGCACGAGCCGTCGCTCGCGGTCGTGCGCTTCTGGCTCGCCTACTCCGGGGAGCCGGAGAGGTACGCCGACCGCGTCGAGAGCAGGCGCGCGGCCGGCTATCGCGCGCTCGACGCGATGGAGCGCCACCTCGCAGGGCGCGACTGGCTGGTCGGCGACGGGATGACGCTGGCGGACATCTCGCTGTACGCGTACACGCACGTCGCGCACGAGGGCGGTTTCGAGCTCGAGCCGTACCCGGCGATCACCTCCTGGCTCGCGCGGCTCGCCGCCGAGCCGGGGCACGTGACGATGGACGCCTGAGCGCTCGGCTCGGGCGGGGCATCTCTGCGGTCGCGCGGCCCCGAAGTCACACAATCGTCACGCCTCGGCACAGACACGTCACACCGACCCCGCTACGGTCGTTGCCATGCCCGCGAACACCGCGAAGAACGCCAGGGCAGCGACTCCCTGGGGTCCGACGACCGTCGTCGAGCGAGTCTCGATCACGCAGCGCGCTTCCGACCGCCGGTTCGCGACCGTCGTCGAGCTGCTCGAGACCGAGCGCGGCGAGCGCCTCGTCCGCTTCGCCTACACCACCGACGGGGTCGTGCGCCGCGGCCCCGTCACGTTGCGTGAGCGCGACCTCGAGCGTCTGCGCGCCGAGCTCGCCCGCCGGCCGGCACTCGCGGAGGTCGTGCGGTTCGACGGGGCGGGTGAGGCCTAGACGGATGCCGCGACCGACAACCGAGCCGCGTCGACCAGAGAGCCGAGCACGTGGGCGCCGTCGGCGGAGCCGAGCAGCGGGTCGACCGCATGCTCCGGGTGAGGCATCAGGCCGAGGACGTTGCCGCGGGCGTTGACCACGCCGGCCACGTCGCCGACGGAGCCGTTCGGGTTCGCATCCTCCGCGTAGCGAAGCGCGATCGCGTCGTCGGCCTGCAGCTCTTCGAGCAGTTCGGCGTCGGCGAACCAGCACCCCTCGCCGTGCTTCACCGGGATCACGAGCTCCTGTCCCGGTCGGCACCGCGCGAGCAGCGGGCTCTGCGCCGACTCCACGCGCACCGTGACGTCACGACAGACGAACGACAGGGACTCGTTCGGTCTCAGGACGCCGGGCAGGAGGCCTGCTTCCGTCAGGATCTGGAAGCCGTTGCAGATGCCGAGAACGAAGCCGCCGTCCTCGGCGAAGGCCGCGACCGCCTGGAGGATCGGGGAGAAGCGCGCGATCGCGCCGCAGCGCAGGTAGTCGCCGTAGGAGAACCCGCCGGGGAGGACGACCCCTGCCGTTCCGGCCGGAAGCTCGACCTCGGTATGCCACACGCGGCGCGCGTCGGCGCCGAGGCGGGTGAGCGCGAGCTCCGTGTCCCGGTCGTCGTTCGAGCCGGGAAAGACGACGACCGCGACGAGCGGCCGGGGCTCGGCGCTGCTCATTCGGCTGCCAGCTCGATCGCGTAGCTCTCGATCAGCGGGTTTGCGAGCAGCTTCGCGCACATCGCCTCGAGCTGCTCGCGCGCCTCGGCGGGATCCTCGGTCGCGAGCTCGACGTCCACGACCTTGCCGACGCGCGCGTCGCTGACGTCGAAGCCGAGGTGCCGCAACGAGCTGGAGACGGCCTGTCCCTGCGGGTCGAGGATGCCCGGCTTGGGGCGGACGAGCACCGTCGCCTTCACCGGAGCACGACTCCGGGCTCGGCGAGGTACGAGTCGAAGCCGAGGCCTGTCAGCCGCTCGAACGCCTCGATGTAGCGGAGTCGCGTCCCCTCGACCACGTCGTCGGGCAACGACGGGCCTGGATCGGTCTTGTCCCAGTCGAGCGACTCGCAGTAGTCGCGGACGAACTGCTTGTCGAACGACGGCTGGGCGCCGCCCGGCCGATAGACGTCGGCCGGCCAGAAGCGCGACGAGTCGGGCGTGAAGGCCTCGTCGGCGAGCACGAGCGTTCCGTCGTCGTCGAGCCCGAACTCGAGTTTCGTGTCGGCGAGGATGATCCCGCGCTCGCGCGCATGCGCCGACGCGAAGCGATAGAGCTCGAGGGCGGCCGCCTCGACCTCGTCGAACCGCTCCGAGCCGACCAGCCCGGCGGCCGTCTCGCGGTCGATGTTCTCGTCGTGGCCCGTCGTCGCCTTCGTCGCCGGCGTCACGATCGGCTCGGGCAGCTCGTCGCTCTCTGTCAGGCCCGACGGCAGCCGGTGCCCGCAGACCTCCCCGGACACGCGGTAGTCGGACCAGCCCGAGCCGGCCAGGTAGCCGCGGACGACGCACTCGATCGGCAGCATCTCGAGCCGCCGGCATTCGGTCGAGCGGCCGTCGTCACCGAGCGCGAGCAGGTGGTTGGCGACGATCCCCCCGGTGCGGGCGAACCAGAACGCCGACAGGCCGGTGAGCACGCGCCCCTTGTCGGGGATCGGCGTCGGCAGGACGACGTCGAACGTCGAGATGCGGTCACTGGCGACGAGCAGGAGCCGCTCGTCGTCGAGCGCGTAGAGCTCCCGAACCTTGCCGCTCCCGACGTGCAGCGCTTCAGACATGAACCGGTTCCTCCTTGGGGGTCAGGCGGCGCACGCGATCGAACGCGCCGTCGAGGTGGGCGATCGTGGCATCGAGGTCGAACACGCCGTCGAGCTCGGCAGCCGAGAGCCGGGCGGTGATGTCGCCGTCCGAGCGGACGAGTTGCTCGAAATCGCGGTCTTCGTCCCACGCGCGCATCGCGCTTCGCTGGACGAGGCGATACGCGTCGCTGCGCTCGAGACCGCGCTCGACGAGCGCGAGCAGCAGGCGGTGCGAGAAGAAGAGGCCGTGGGAGGCCCAGAGGTTCCGCTCCATCCGCTCGGGGTAGACGACGAGACCGTCGACGATCCAGGTGAAGCGGTCGAGCATGTAATCGAGTGCGAGGAAGGCGTCGGGCACGACCACGCGCTCGGCCGAGGAGTGCGAGATGTCGCGCTCGTGCCACAGCACGACGTTCTCCAGCCCGACCGAAGCGGCCGCACGGACGACTCGGGCGAGACCCGAGATCCGCTCCGCGACCTTCGGATTGCGCTTGTGGGGCATGGCCGACGAGCCCTTCATCCCGGCCGCGAACGGCTCTTCGACCTCGCGCACCTCGGTGCGGGCCAGATGCCGGATCTCGGTCGCGAAGCGGTCGAGGGAGGCGGCGCACACCGCCAGCGCGCCGAGCAGCTCGGCGTGGCGGTCGCGCGAGATCACCTGGGTCGAAACGGGGTCGGGCTCGAGGCCGAGGCGGTCGCAGGCGACCTGCTCGACCCGCGGGTCGATCGCGCCGTAGCTGCCGACCGTTCCCGAGAGCTGGCCGACCCTGCAGGTCTCGAGGGCGCGCTCGAGACGCGTGCGCGCGCGCTCGAGCTCGAACGCCCAGCCCGCGAGCTTCCACCCGAAGGTCGTCGGCTCGGCATGAATGCCGTGGGAGCGGCCGATGCAGATCGAGCGACGATGCTCCTCCGCGCGGCGGACGACTGCTGCGAGCGCACGATCGATGCCTGCGACCAGCAGATTTCCCGCGTCGCGCAACTGCAGCGCGAGGGCGGTGTCGAGGACGTCTGACGAGGTCAGGCCGTAGTGGACCCAGCGTCCTTCGGGGCCGAGCTGCTCGGCGACCGCATCCACGAATGCCGCGAGATCGTGGTCGGTCGTCCGCTCGAGCTCCGCGACGCGTGCCGGCGAGGGCGGTGCGGCTCGATCGCGGATCGCCGCCACGTCCTCGACCGGGATCGAGCCGAGCTCGGCCCACCCGTCGAGCGCCGCCAGCTCGACCTCGAGCCAGCGGGCGAGCTTGCCTTCCTCCGACCAGATGCGCGTCATCTCCGGACGGCAGTAGCGGGCGATCACCCCGGTCAGTGTAGAGCGACCGCTGGTCGCAGCCCGCGCTCAGGTCAGCGCGAGGATGCGTGCCGCGAGGACAGCGGCGTTCTTCGCGTTGTCGACGCCGACGGTCGCGACCGGGACGCCCGGCGGCATCTGGACGATCGACAGCAGCGCGTCGAGCCCGTCGAGCACCGAGAGCGACGAGCGGAGCGGCACGCCGATCACGGGCAGCTCGGTGTGCGCGGCGACGACGCCGGGCAGCGCGGCGGCCAGGCCCGCACCGCAGATCAACACCTTCAGGCCGCGTCCCGCTGCCGCGCGCGCGTACTCGGCGACCGCGTCCGGCGTGCGGTGTGCCGAGCGGACCTCGAGCTCCCAGCCGATGCCGCGGGCGTCGAGCTCGTCGACGGCCGCCTGCATCCGCGCGCGGTCGGACTCCGACCCGACGAGGATTCCGACCGCCGGTTCAGCCATCCACGGCCGCCGCGATGTCGCTCCGGAAGCGGGCGCCCTCGAAGGACACCAACCCGACCGCGCGGTACGCCGCGTCGCGCGCGGCCGCGACGGTTGGGCCGGTTCCGGTCACGGAGAGGATTCTGCCGCCGATCGTGACGACGTGGCCGTCGCGAACCGCCGTGCCGCCCTGGAAGACGAGCGCCCCGTTCGCCGCTGCAACGTCGATGCCGTCGACCGGGACGCCTGCGTAGTCGCTCGATTCCGGGTAGCCCGGTGACGCGACGACGACCGTGACCGCCGCCGTCGGCGCCGTCTGCACCGTCGCCCGCGAGAGGTCTCCGTGAGCGGCCTGGGCCAGCACCTCGAGCAGGTCGCCCTCGAGGCGCGGCATCAACACCTGGGCTTCCGGATCGCCGAAGCGCGCGTTGAACTCGAGCACCTTGGGCCCGTCCGCGGTGAGCATCAGCCCGGCGAACAGGCACCCCTGAAACGGCGTGCCGCGCCGCGCCAGCTCCTCGATCACCGGCCGGTGGACCGTGTCGACGAGGGCGTCGAGATCACCGAGCCACGGCACCGGCGAGTAGGCGCCCATGCCTCCCGTGTTCGGGCCGGTGTCGCCGTCGCCGATCCGCTTGAAGTCCTGCGCGGCACCGACGGGGACGACCTCGCGTCCGTCCGACAGCGCGAACACGGAGACCTCGGGCCCTTCGAGCAGCTCCTCGATCACGACGCCGCCGCCGATCGCCTGGACCGCGTGCAGCGCCGCCTCGAGCTCGGCAGCCGTGTGGCAGACGAACACCCCCTTGCCTGCTGCGAGCCCGTCGGCCTTGACCACGCACGGCGGCCGGGCCACCGACAGCGTCGCCGCGGTCGCGACGCCGGCGGTCCGGAGCACGTCCTTCGCAAACGCCTTGGAGCCCTCGATCCGGGCCGCCCCGGCGCTCGGCCCGAACACGGCGATCCCGTTCCGCCGCAGCTCGTCGGCGACGCCGGCGATGAGCGGGCCCTCCGGCCCGATCACGGCGAGCTCGGTGCCGAGCGTGACGGCGAGCCCGAGCAGGCCGTCACCGTCGTCCGCGCGGACGGGATGGCACACGCCGAGCTCGGCGATGCCGGGGTTGCCGGGGGCCGCGTGGAGCTCGCCGAGGCTCGGGCTGCGCGCGAGCCGCCAGGCGAGCGCATGCTCGCGCGCCCCCGCCCCGACGAGCAGCACGTTCACCAGCCGATCCTACTCGGGCGGTGTCTGGTTCTCTCTCGCCCGACGACGCGCCGCATCCTGGAGCCGCCAGAGCTTCTCGTCCGGGTCGTCGCGCTTGCCCCGCAGCACGTACCAGGCGAGCACCGCGGTCACGATCACGGGCAGGAAGATCGACAGCGCGATCACCACCTCCAGGGCCGTCGACCCGCCGGCTGCGAGCACGGGACTCAGGCGAGCACGCGCTCGCGCGCGGCACCGACGCCCACGAGCTCGACCGGGATGCCGAGGTCGGCCGCGACAAACTCGACGTACTCGCCCGCGGCCGCCGGCAGCTCGCGCAGGGTCGTCGCCTCGTCGAGCGGGTCGCGCCAGCCCGGAAGCACCTGCCACACCGGCTCGGCATGGTGGAAGTCGGACTGGTGCGCGGGGAACTCGCGGGTCTCGCTGCCGTCGGGCAGCCTGTAGGCGACGCAGACGGGCAGCTCGTCGAAGTCCGACAGAACGTCGAGCTTCGTAAGGGCGAGCGAGGTCATGCCGTTCAGGCGGACGGCGTAACGAAGCGCCACGAGGTCGAGCCAGCCGCACCGGCGCTCGCGCCCGGTGACCGTGCCGTACTCGCCGCCGAGCTCGCGCAGCCGCTCCTGGTCGGGGCCCGTGATCTCCGACGGGAACGGCCCCTCGCCGACCCTCGTCACGTACGCCTTCGCCACGCCGAGCACGCGGTCGATCCGCGTCGGCCCGATCCCGATCCCGGTCGGGGCGCCGGACGCGATCGGGTTGGACGACGTGACGAACGGATACGTCCCGTGGTCGAGGTCGAGCAGCGTCGCCTGCGCGCCCTCGAAGAGCACGTTCGCCCCGTCGCGAAGCGCCCGGTCGACGAGCAGCGACACGTCGCCCACGTAGGGCGCCAGGCGCTCGGCGAGCGCCGCGGTGCGCTCCCAGACCTCCTCGAGGTCGAACGGCGGCACCTCGTAGACCTTCTCCAGCCAGACGTTCTTCTCGGCCAGCGCGACCTCGAGCTTCTGCCGCAGGATCTTCGGGTCGAGCACGTCCTGGACGCGGATGCCCAGGCGTGACGCCTTATCGGCGTAGGCGGGTCCGATCCCGCGCCTGGTCGTCCCGATCTGCAGCGTGCCGAGCCGGCGCTCGGACGCCTGGTCGATCGCGACGTGCCACGGCATGATCAGGTGCGCGTTTCCCGAGACGACGACGACCGACGTGTCGATCCCGCGCGCCGACAGCTCGTCGAGCTCGTCGAGCAGCACCTGCGGATCGACGACGCAGCCTGCGCCGATCACCGACGTCTTCCCCGAGATGACGCCGCTCGGCGTCTGCCGGATCTTGAACGTCTCTCCGCCGACGACGATCGTGTGGCCGGCGTTCGGGCCGCCCTGGTAGCGGCAGACGATCTGCGACTCCTGCGCGAGCAGGTCGACGATCTTGCCCTTGCCCTCGTCGCCCCACTGCGCGCCAACGACGACGGTCGACGGCACGCCTGGAGTCTAGGTCAGCTGCAGCTGGCGATCGTCGCGCTTCGCGAGCGCAGGCGGCTGCTCGCCGCGCCGCAGGACGATCTCGTGTCCTGCGGCGCAGCGAACTACGCCGAGCGCGGTGTCCCGGCCGACGGAGCCGCGAACGCTCGCGGCCTGGAGGGAGTCGGTGAACAACGCGCCACTACGCCGCGCCGCCTCGAGGCACGGTTCGCAGAGACATGAGAACGACGTCGCGGAAGGGGAGAGCCACACAGTCGTCGTCATGCTGCTGCTGCCAGATCGGCGAACTTGGCGTAGCGTTTTTGGAAGGCGAGCTTCTCGATGCCGGTCGCACCGTTTCGGTGCTTGGCGAGGATCAACTCGGCCACGCCGGCCGAGTCGGTCTCCTCCGGGTTGTAGTACTCGTCGCGGTACACGAACATCACCAGGTCGGCGTCCTGCTCGATCGAGCCCGACTCGCGGAGATCAGAGAGGATCGGGCGCTTGTCATGCCGCTGCTCGACCGCGCGCGAGAGCTGCGAGAGGGCGACGATCGGCACCTCCAGGTCGCGCGCGAGCACCTTCAGCGCGCGCGAGATCTGCGACACCTCCTGCACGCGGTTCTCGACCGTCGTGCCGCTCGTCATCAGCTGCAGGTAGTCGACGATCACCAGCGAGAGGTCGGACTCGCGCATCTTCAGCCGCCGCAGCTTCGAGCGGATCTCCATCATCGTGATCGAGCCGGTGTCGTCGACGTAGATCGGCGCCTTCGCGAGCTTGTCGCAGGCCGTCGTGAGCCGCGGCCAGTCGTCGACCGCGAGCTTGCCGGTGCGCAGCCGCTGGGACTCGACCTTGCCCTCCGAGCACATCAGCCGCTGCGTCACCTCGGCCTTCGACATCTCGAGCGTGAAGAGCGCCACGGGCTTGCCGTGGCGGACGGCGACGTTGGCCCCCATGCAGAGCGCCAGCGCCGACTTCCCCATCGACGGGCGCGCCGCCACGATCACGAGGTTGCCCGGCTGGAAGCCGGACGTCAGCCGGTCGACGTCGCGGAACCCGGACGGCGTGCCGGTGATGTCTGTCCCCGCCTCGTAGAGCTTGGTGATCGTCTCGAACGAGTCCTTGAGCAGCTCGTCGATGTGCGCGAACTCGCTCGAGACGCGCTGCTGCGAGAGGTCGAAGACGATCTGCTCGGCTCGGTCGACGAGCTCGATCGTCTCGCCCGGCCGGTCGAACCCGAGCCGAGCGATGTCGTTGCCGGCGCGGATCAGGCCGCGCAGCGTCGACATCTCGCTGACGATCCGTGCGTAGTGCGCGGCGTTTGACGCGGCCGGCACGAGTGCGGCGAGCTCGTGCACGCGCTCCTGCCCGCCCGCGCCCTCCAGCGTGCTCGTGCGGTCGAGCTCGTCGACGACGGTGATCGCGTCGACCGGTTCGCCCTTGGCGTAGAGGGCGATGATCGCCTTGTAGATCAGCCCGTGGCTCTCGCGGTAGAAGTCCGACGCGGACAGGTTGGTCGACTCCGTGACCGCCCCGATCGCCAGCGGCGAGAGCATCATCGCGCCGAGGACCGACTCCTCGGCGTCGAGGTTCTGCGGCGGGATCGGGGCGGTCGCGAGCGCCTGGGCAGGCATTGCCATGTGGCGCGTAGTGAAGCCGTCTCCCGGCCGTTCCTCAACGGTGTGCAAAACGCCGTTCACACTCCTCTAACAACATCACGTGCAGGGATATCAGAACAGGTGTTCGTCTGGCAAGGTGGACGAAAAGGACGCTCTGAGCGCGGACTTTCGTGCACGTTCCACAGCCGGTGGACGGCGCTGTGGACGAGTGTGATGTTGCGATTCGGCGAAGATCTGTCCACAGGCCCGTGGAGAGCCTGTGGACAACCGCTATTCGGCCGGTTCGGCGGCCTCCGGCTCGGCCTCGGCGAACGGCTCCGCGGGCTCGTAGACGGCCTCCTCGGCGTCCGCCGGGAGCTCGTCCACGACGACGAGCGCTTCGGCCTCCTCCGCCTGGGCCTGCGCCTCGGCCTCGGCTGCCGCCGCCTGCTCGGCCGCCGCGAGCGCGGCCAGCTCCTCCTCGGTCGGAAGCTCCTCGCCCTCCGGCGCCACCGCGAGGCGCAGCTCGGCGGTGACGTCGGCGAACAGCTCGATCGGCACGGTGTAGCGCCCGATCCGCTTGATCGTGTCCATCTGCAGCTTGCGCCTGTCGATGCGGATCTTCTCCTGCTCCCAGATGCGATCGGCGACGTTGGTCGCGGTCACCGAGCCGAACAGGGAGCCGGTCGGCCCGGCGTTGACGTCGAACCGCAGCTCGAGCTTCCCGAGCCGGTCGGCGAGCGCCTTCGCCTCGTCGGTGTTCTTCGCTTCGTGCCGCGCGCGCTGGGCATCGCGCTTCTCGAGCTCGCGGATCAGCGCCGGCGTCGCGGTCTCGGCGAGGCCGCGTGGGAGCAGGAAGTTGCGCGCGTAGCCGCGCGCGACGTTGACCACGTCACCGCGCAGGCCGAGCGAGTCGACGTCCTGCCTGAGGATCACCTCCACGCTCGTCGCTACCGATCCCCGACGTACGGGAGGAGGGCGATCTCGCGGGCGCGCTTGACGGCGACCGCGACCTGACGCTGGTGGCGGCGACAGGCACCGCTGATCCGGCGCGAGCGGATCTTGCCGCGCTCCGACACGTAGCGGCGCAGCTCGTTCACGTTCTTGTAGTCGATCTCGTCGACCTTCGACTTGCAGAAGAAGCAGGACTTGCGCCGGCCGCCTCCGGTGGGCGCGCCGCGCTTCGGCCTGCTCGTGCGTTCGGACTTCGGTGCAGCCATCCTTCTCCTTAGAACGGGATGTCGTCGTCGGCGGACTGGAAGTCGGCGTCGCCCGTCGCCTGCGCACCGGCAGGGACGAACTGGTTCCCGCCGTCGCCGGCGTTCTCGCCGCGACCGCCGAGGAACTGGACGCTGTCGGCGATCACCTCGACCGCCTGGCGCTTGGTGCCGTCCTGGGCGTCCCACTCGCGCCATTCGAGGCGTCCGTCGATCGCGACCGGGCGTCCCTTCGCCAGGTACTGCGCGCAGTTCTCGCCCTGCTGGCCCCAGACGGTGATGTCGAAGTAGTTCGGCTTCTCGGTCCACTGACCGGTCGCGCTGTCCTTGCGGCGCGTGTTCACGGCGATCCGCAGACCGCAGACGGCCATGCCCGACGGCGTGTGCCGGAGCTCAGGGTCGCGAGTCAGGTTGCCGACGAGCACGACGCGGTTGATGCTGGCCATGGTTCCTTCGCTCCTCTCCTAGACGCCGACCAGGCTACTCGGACGCCTCGTCGCTGTCACCGGCGGAGGGGGACGCGGCCCGTGCGGCCGGTGCCGACGGCGGCGGCGGCGGTGCCGACGGCGGCTTCGTGTGCCCGCCCTTCACGCGGCGAACGGCGAGGTGGCGAACGACGCCGTCGGTGATCTTGAGCACGCGCGTGATCTCGGCGAGCGCCTCGGGCGTCGCCGTGAACAGCAGCAGGTGGTAGATCGCCTCGTTCTTGTGGTCGATCTCGTACGCGAGGTGGCGCCGGCCCCACGGCTCGTGGCCGTCCCAGGTCCCCTTCGCGCCGTCGACGGCGTCGCGGATGCGCTGGATGATCTCGTTGGCCCGCTCCTCGGCGAGCTCCGGGTCCAGCAGCAGCATGATCTCGTACTCGTTCAAGCCGAATTCCTCCTTCTCATGGTCTGAGTCGGCCCAGCCCCTGAGCGCCGCTTCGGCGAACGGCGCGACGGGCGTGGCGAGAAGCGGGCGGCAGTGTAGCATCGGCGCCGTGAAGCGCCTGCTCGCGCTGATCGCCGGCGGCCTCGGGCTGCGGGCGTTGCTACGGCGCCGGAGACACGCCCCGGTTGAGGGCCCCTCGCCCGCCGACGACCTGAAGGCGAAGCTCGCCGAGACCCGCGCGGCCGACGAGCCGGCCGCCGACGACGTCGAGCCCGACGACCTGGACGCGCGTCGCGCGGACGTGCACGCGCGCGCCCGCCAGGCGATCGACGACCTCTCCTAGCGCCTAGACCGGGACCGACGCCAGCAGGTCGCGACGCTCGCCGTCGGTGAGCGTCCGAAGCGGCGGTCGTACGTGCTCGCTCATCGGGACGCCGCGCGCGACTGCGACGGCTTTCAGCGCGGCGATGCGCGGGTAGCCGTCGATCGTCGCGCGGAGCCGGCCGGCCGCGGACGAGTTGCCGGTCCGCACGGCCTCGACCACGATCTCGGGGAACGCCGAGGCGAGCCCCGAGACCGCACCGCCGGCACCCGCGCCCAGCCCCTCGCCGATCAGCGCCTCTGCTCCGATCAGCACGTCGAGCCCCTCGAGCAGGTACGGCTGCACCTTGGCGAAGGGGGTATCCGAGACCTTCATCCCGGCGAGGTTGTCGACCGTCTCGCGCAGCCGCTCGACGACCCGCACCGGAATCGCGTAGCCGGAGGCCCGTTCGAGCTCGTAGACGTAGAAGGGCGTCGGCGCACAGGCTTGCGCGGCAGCGACGAAGTGCGCGAGCAGCTCGTGCTCGTCGAGCTGGAAGTAGGGCGGTGCGATCACCGCGACGCCTGCGACGCCGGCCGCGGCGGCGTGCTCGGCGAGTGCCACCGTTTCGGCGGTCGTCTGCGCGCCGCAATGCGCGATCACCTCGAGCGGGCCTCGTGCGCGCACAGCTCGAGCAGCCGCCGCCGCTCCGTGAGCGACAGCAGGATCCCCTCGCCGGTCGTCCCGCCCGCAAGGACTCCGTCGACCCCGGCCCGCGCGAGGAACGACAGGTACGGCTCGATCGCCGACTCGTCGAGTGCGGCGCCTCCGTCCGTGAGCGGCGTCAGTGCCGCTGCGAGCGTACGAGCCATCGTGAGATTTAACCCGTACGGGGGAGGGATCGGGTACGCGCGTCGGGAACAATGCCCCCGTGACCAACCGTCGCATAGCGCTCGCCTGCGCCCTCGCCGTGGTCGTGGCCTTCGCACTCGGCTCCTCCCGCGTTGGCAACGCAGCCCGCGACCTTGTCCTGCCGAAGAACTCGGTTGGGACCGCTCAGCTCCAAAACGGAGCGGTGACCGCGGCCAAGGTGCGCAAAGGCTCGCTTACCGCCAATCTCTTCAAGCGCGGGCAGGTGCCCGTCGGCCCTGCAGGTCCGGCAGGGCCCGCCGGACCGCGCGGCGCTACCGGGCGTGCCGGCCCAGCCGGTTCCGCGCGGGGCTCGGGCTGCAGTTCGTGGCCCGCGAGAGCGGGTTCGACAACAGCGGGCTCAAGAGCGCGACGGCGACGTGTCCCACGGGAAAACGCGCGGTCTCGTGGGCGTTCAGCGTCCAGCTCTCGACGTCGAACAACCCTAGTAACGCGCCGGGTGTCACCGACATCACCCCGAACGACTTCGATGCGGGCACCGGCAAGCTTCCGGGCGGCTACACGATCACCGCGCAAACGGTCGGGTTCTACCCGGACGCCTGGAAGCTGTTCGCCTACGCGACCTGCGCGACCGGGTAGCCCGGCGGGCGGGTCAGCCCGCGGTCAGGACAAGCACCCAGTCGGTGTCACCGGCGCTGTTCTTGTCGGGCGGACGGACCGACTCGCTGCTCCCGCGCCGCTCGAGTGGAGCGGCCGGCGCGAACGTTCCGGCGGTCGGGTCGTACCAGCGCGCCACCGGGTTTGCGGCGAGCTTCGACGTGTCGATCGTCACCGTGCGCACCGTCGGCAGGTAGGTCATCGCCAGCCTGCCGTCCGGCGTGCGGGCGGCGGTCGCGTAGTCGCTGCCCTGGACGTTGCCCGCGGTGATGAAGGTTCCGTAGCCCGCGGTGACGAGCGTGTGCCGCTGGTCCGGGACGAGCCGGTACCAGGGCCGGCCGGAGAAGAGCTTCACGAGGTAGCCGATCTCCTTGCTCCCGGTCGTGTTCAGGTTGTTCTTCCAATCAGGCAGGAACTGCCATGTGTAGTGGTTCCCGTAGAGCTGGCCCGACGCGCCGCTGAGCAGGCTCCAGTACTCCTGCCGGCGCAAGGTCGACGGAACGCCGGGCGATATCGCCCCGTTGTTCTGCTCCGATTCGTATCCGGCCTCGACCATGAAGACGGGAATGAAGCTCCTCCGGTCGTACGCTTTGAGCACCTCCGCGTACGTCGGGCCGTAGGTGTACGCGGCGTCGAGCCCGAGCAGCGGCCGCCAACGCGCGTCGTCCAGGGAGCTGCTTACGGGGTAGTTGAGCTCGATCGTCTGAACGTGATTGCGGTCGACGCTTTGAATTCCCTTCGCGACGGCGCGCACGAGTGCGTCCTTGGAGGCGTCCTGCCAGTCCTGGAAGTCGTTGCCGCTCATCCAGACGATGTTCGGGAACGTCGCGTAGCGTCGTCCGAGATAGCGGCCGTAGGCAAACGCCTTCGCGGGCCCGTTGGACTGCAGGACGCTGAGCCAACTGCCGGTCTCGATCGGGTCGAGGAACACGACCATTCCGTACTGGCCGGCGAGGCGAATCATCGCGTCGACTCGCTTGAAGTACTGCTCGTTGGGCGTCGAGAGGTCGTTCGCCTTCTTGAAGGGAACGATGTGGTCGTACGTGCTTCCGTCCGGCCGCCCGCCCGTGTAATTCGCGCAGAGGAGATTGACCCAGAGGGCGTTGAAGCCCGCAGCGGCTCGGTTCGCGATGAAGAGCCGCGCGTCCTGCACGGACAGATTCACGATCAGAGCCTGCGGCGAGTCCCCGACGATCAGAAAAGGACGGCCCCGCTGGTCGACGAGGTATCGACGAGTCGGACCGACCTTGAGGGGGAACCGAGTTGTCGGTGCGCTCACGTTCGAGTGCGCCTCGAGAGACGGTGCGTGACCGCCGTACGCTATGAGAACTCCCAGAAGGCCCAGCAGAATCGGGTGCCGCCGCAGTCCCATTGCTCCCTCGAGGCGTCAGAGACGCGTTGGCGGTTTAGGGCAGCAGGCCGTAGGCGGTGAGTTGGCCCGTGGAGGTGATGTAGACGTGTCCGTTCGCGACGGTCGGAACGGTGAACTTGAGCCAGGGGTCGAGTTGGTCGCGTGCGCCTGCCTGGTCGCTGTTGTAGAGCTCGTGGGCCAGGTTGGTCGCGTCGTAGGCGTGGAGGGTCCCGTCGAGGCTGTCGCCGTTGCTCTGGAGCGCCCAGAGGATCCCGTTGGTGGTTCCGTTGGCCGAAATTGCCAGGGTGCCGCCGCGTGAGTCGAAGGTGCCCGTTGTGCCGTCGTAGGTTTCGGACGACTGCGACGTCGGTGTGGTCGTGAGCAGACCGTTGTTGAGTTGGAACGCTTGTACGGTGTCCGCGAGCGGGCTGAAGTAGAGGTTCGCGTTGAAGTAGACCGGCGCGCCGAAGAGTCCGCTTTCGCCACCGGTGGATTTGGTCCAGATATTCGAGATCGACTGGACGATCTGGTCGCTGTTGTTGTTGAACTTGCCCATGTTGTCACGGTCGACGAGATAGATCGTGCCGTTCTTTCCGGCGCTCACCATCTCGTGAGGATGGGAGCCGGGCTGGTCCGGAAGCAGCACGGGACCACCGGAGCCGAGATCGAGATTGCCGGAATTCAAGGCTGGATTGCACCTTGGGTGAGAAGTAGTCGAGCACTGAGCCGGCGGTGCTCAGCTTGACGAAGGAGTCGCCGTAGTCGCTGCCGCCGCTGGAGGCGTCGAAGAGGCCGTCTCCGGTGATGAAGTACAGGTTTCCGGCGGAGTCGGCGCGCCACGCCGTCGCCGCTCATCCAGATGCCGCCGTCGTCTCCGTTCGGCGTGGAGCAGTACGTCATGACCCGCTGGAGGGTTGTCGCGTTGTAGCCGAGCACCCAGCCGTGGAACGGCTCGTTGTCGCCGCGACTCGAGAATCCGAGGTAGACGACGCCGTTCGAGAGCAAGAGGGCGGTTCGCTGGTTTTCCCGGAGCGGGAGGAACGAGAGCGTCCCGCCTTGTGAACCCAGTACCCGAGCCTGGAACGCTCGCCTGGATCGTGACCGGGCCGCCGAACTTCTCGGCGCCGGTCGTGATGTCGAGCGCGTGGAGCGAGTGGCGGTAGGTCGTGGTCCCGCCGGATACGACTCTTCGTCGCCGCCTCGACGTACAGGGTGCCGGTGGCGGGATCGATCGACGGGCGTGCTCGGTGATCCCGATCTCGTTCGGGATGTCGCCGGTCTCACCGGTATCCGCCGCCGGCACGGGCGTGATGCCGTTCGCCGGATCGATGAACGAGTCGTGCCAGATTGGGGTGCCGCTCAGCCCGTCCGCGTCGAAGGCGTAGACGCTGTCGTGCTCGGTCGCCACGTAGACGACGTTGTGGAAACCCTTGCCGGGGATGTTGACGTTCGCGACATAGAGCGGCGAGGCGAACGTCAAGCCGTCGAGCGGGTAGCTGAACAGCTTGCCGAAGGTCGCCGACTTGACGTTTGACGGCGTCAGGACGGTCTCGCTCAGGTTCTGACCCGTCCGCAGGTTGTCGTTGTGGAACGTGAACGTTCCGGCGTAGTTGGTGACGTAGACGGTCGCGTTCGCCGTCGTCGAGGCCCGTTGTTGCGGAGACCGTGTGCGTACCGACGGTGCTTGGAGGCGTGTACAAACCGCCCGTCGTGATCGTCCCCGAACCGGCGGTGCCACCGGCGACTCCGTCGACCAGCCAGGTGACGCTTCCGCTGCCGGGTCCCTGAGCTGAGAACTGCTGGGTTCGCGTGAACGTCAGCACTGCCGTGCCAGGAAGACACCGTGAACGCGGTCGACGCCGTGGCCACATTCGAGTACGGACCGAGGCCGCCCGCGCTGTCCACTGCGCGGACGCGGTAGCTGTAGCTGGTGGAGGCAACGACGCCGGTGTCCTTGTAGCTGGTCGCGGTCGGGGTGGCGATCTGGGCGAAGGTGGTGCAGCTGGCGCCGCTGCAGCGTTCGACCTGGTAGCCGGTAACGCCGCTGCCGCCGGTTGCGGCGCCCCACGCGAGGTCGATCTCTGCCGTCGTGACCGCGTTTGCGGTCAGCGTTCCCGGCAGCGGACGGGACGTTGGCGCCCGACCGGCGTTGTCTTGTCGGTCTGGATCTGGGCGGCGGTGAGGGCGACGTTGTAGACGCGGACGTCGTCGATCAGGCCGGCGAAGTACTGGCCGTAGATGCTGTCGCCGCCGATCTGGAGCGGGTTGGTCGAGGCGGCGATCGCGCCGGTGTGGGCGGTCGGAGGCGACCTGGGTGCCGTTGACGTAGAGGCGGAGCGTCGCGCCGTCGTAGGTGTCGGTCGAGGTAGCGTCCAGGTGTTGGTGGCGCAGGGCGGCGGTGCCGTAGGCGTCGCCGTAGCTGCCGCCGGCGATCACGCCGGCGTCCGGCCTCGAGCGCGTTGGTCGTGGTGGCCTCGAGGTAGTAGTTGTCGTTGCCCTTGTAGATCACGTCGCGCCAGTTGGCGTTGATCGTCGAGGGGTTGACCCACGCCTCCAGGGTCATCGCGGTCGAGAGGTGCAGCGACGGCGGCGTCGGGGATCGTGACGATCGCGTTGGTGCCGTTGAACTGCAGCGCCTTGCCGTACTTGCCGGCCGCCGCCCAGGTCGCGTTCGCGAGCGTGCCGGTGTTGCCGTTACCCGACGCATCCGTCACCGTCGTCCCCGACCCCTCGTCGAACGCATACGCCGCCACCAGCCCGCGACCGGGCGCGGCGGGAGTCGCTGGCGCTGGCGGTGTTGCGAGTACGGGCCGAGGTTGCCGGCGGCGTCGGTGGCGCGCACGCGGTAGCTGTAGCTCGTGGCGCGCCGACGCGTCGTGTCGCTGTAGCGTGGTGCCGGTCCGGCCGGCTGGCGATCTGCGCGAAGTTGCGTGCAGCCGGCGCCCTGGCAGCGCTCGACGCTGGTAGCCGGTGACGCCGACGTTGTCGGTCGCCGCGGCCCAGGCGAGGTCGATCTCGCCGCTCGAGACCGCGGTCGCCGTCAGCGTCCCCGGCGCCGTCGGCGGCTGCGTGTCCGGCGCCGGCGTGGTCGCGCTGGCGGTGTTGCGAGTAGGGGCCGAGGTTGCCGGCGGCGTCGGTGGCGCGGACGCGGTAGCTGTAGCTGGTGGCGGCAACGACGCCGGTGTCGTTGTAGCTGGTCGCGGTCGGCGGTGCGCGATCTGGGCGAAGGTGGTGCAGCTCGCGCCCTGGCAGCGCTCGAGCTGGTAGCCGGTGACGCCGACGTTGTCGGTCGAGGCGCCCCAGGCGAGGTCGACCTCGGCCGCCGAGACCGCGGTCGCCGTCAGCGTGCCCGGCTGCGTCGGCGGCGTGCGTGTCGGGCGCGGCGTGGTGGCGGTGGCGGTGTTGGAGTAGGCGCTGAGGTTGCCGGCGGCGTCGGTGGCGCGGACGCGGTAGCTGTAGCTGGTGTCGGCAGCGAGGCCGGTGTCGTTGTAGCTGGTGGCGGTCGGGGTGCGCGATCTGGGCGAAGTTGGTGCAGCTGGCGCCCTGGCAGCGCTCGAGCTGGTAGCCGGTGACGCCGACGTTGTCGGTCGAGGCGCCCCAGGCGAGGTCGATCTCGGTCGCCGCTGATCGCGGTCGCGGTCAGCGTCCCCGGCTGCGTCGGCGGCTGTCGTGTCCGGCCCGTCGAGCTGACCGGCGTGGTCTGGTCGGTCTGGATCTGGGCGGCGGTGAGGGCGATGTTGTAGACGCGGACGTCGTCGATCAGGCCGGCGAAGTACTGGCCGTAGATGTTGTCGCCGCCGATCGTGAGCGGGTTGGTCGAGGTGGCGATCAGGCCGGTGTGGGCGGTCGAGGCGACCTGGGTGCCGTTGACGTAGAGGCGGAGCGTCGCTGCCGTCGTAGGTCGCGGCCAGGTGCGTCCAGGTGTTGGTCGGCGAGGGCGGCGGTGCCGTAGGCGTCGCCGTAGCTGCCGCCGGCGATCACGCCGGCGTCCGGCCTCGACGCGTTGCTCGAGGTGGCCTCGAGGTAGTAGTTGTCGTCGCCCTTGTAGACGACGTCGCGCCAGTTGTCGTTGATCGTCGAGGGGTTGACCCACGCCTCGAGGGTCATCGCGGTCGAGAGGTGCAGCGACGGCGGCGTCGGGGATCGTGACGATCGCGTTGGTGCCGTTGAACTGCAGCGCCTTGCCGTACTTGCCGGCCGCCGCCCAGGTCGCGTTCGCGAGCGTGCCGGTGTTGCCGTTACCCGACGCATCCGTCACCGTCGTCCCCGACCCCTCGTCGAACGCATACGCCGCCACCAGCCCCGACGGGGCGGCGGGAGTGCTGGCGCTGGCGGTGTTGGTGTAGGGGCTGAGGTTGCCGGCGGCGTCGGTGGCGCGGACGCGGTAGCTGTAGCTGGTGGAGGCGGCGACGGTCGGTGTCCTTGTAGCTGGTTGCGGTCGGGGTGCGCGATCTGGGCGAAGGTGGTGCAGCTGGCGCCCTGGCAGCGCTCGAGCTGGTAGCCGGTGACGCCGACGTTGTCGGTCGAGGCGCCCCAGGCGAGATCGACCTCGGTCGCCGAGACCGCGGTTCGCGGTCAGCGTGCCCGGCTGCGTCGGCGGCGTGCGTGTCGGGCGTCGGCGTGGTGGCGGTGGCGGTGTTGGTGTAGGGGCTGAGGTTGCCGGCGGCGTCGATGGCGCGGACGCGGTAGCTGTAGCTGGTGTTGGCGGCGAGGCCGGTGTCTTTGTAGCTGGTGGCGGTCGGGGTGGCGATCTGGGCGAAGTTGGTGCAGCTGGCGCCCTGGCAGCGCTCGATCTGGTAGCCGGTGACGCCGACGTTGTCGGTCGAGGCGCCCCAGGCGAGGTCGATCTCGGCCGCTGAGACGCGGTCGCCGATCAGCGTCCCCGGCTGCGTCGGCGGCTGTCGTGTCCGGCCCGGTCGGGGTGACCGGCGTGGTCTGGTCGGTTTGGATTTGGGTGGCGGTGAGGGCGACGTTGTAGACGCGGACGTTGTCGATCAGGCCGGCGAAGTACTGGCCGTAGATGTTGTCGCCGCCGATCGTGAGCGGGTTGGTGGAGGTGGCGATCAGGCCGGTGTGGGCGGTCGAGGCGACCTGGGTGCCGTTGACGTAGAGGCGGACGGTGCTGCCGTCGTAGGTGGCGGTCAGGAAGGTCCAGGTGTTGGTGGCCAGGGCGGCGGTGCCGTAGGCGTCGCCGTAGCTGCCGCCGGCGATCACGCCGGCGTCCGGCCTCGAGCGCGTTGGCTCGAGGAGGCCATCAGGTAGTAGTTGTCGTTGCCCTTGTAGACGACGTCGCGCCAGTTGGCGTTGATCGTCGAGGGGTTGACCCAGGCCTCCAGGGTCATCGCGGTCGAGAGGTGCAGGTCGGCGGCGTCGGGGATCGAGACGATCGCGTTGGTGCCGTTGAACTGCAACGCCTTGCCGTACTTGCCGGCCGCCGCCCAGGTCGCGTTCGCGAGCGTGCCGGTGTGGCCGTTACCCGACGCATCCGTCACCGTCGTCCCCGACCCCTCGTCAAACGCATACGCCGCCACCAACCCCGACGGGGCGGCAGTCGCCGACCCTGACGGAGCCAACGCGACAACGGCGGCGAGCAGGGTTGCGAGCGGCAGGGCGAGCCGAAGCCGCCGACCCAGGCCGCCAGCCGTCAACGCTCTGCGCCGTTCCCTCACCCTGTGAATCGCTACCGCCTCCCGCCAACCATCGCGTCCGACTACCTCGAAGTCAACTGATCAATCAGGCCGTTCGTTCGTCTCAATCAGGCCGTTCGTTCGTCTCAATCAGGCCGTGCGTTCGTCCGACTTACCAACACGCCATCGACGCCCCATTTCGAGGCGTGCATTCGGCCTCCACCCGCTCCCGGCTCCGAGCGGCGCTACCCGGTCGTTACGCCGACGAGCAGACGATCGAGCGGCGCATGAACGTGAAGCCGTGCCAGTTGTCGTAGCGCTCGTCGCAATCGAGCGTCAACTCGGTGACCAGGCCGATCGCAACGAGCGTCGGCGGCGCATACGGAGCGCTCTCGCGCTCCTGGTTCTCATGACCCTCCAAAGCAACCTCCCCCGTTTCGTGGCTGGGCAGACCACACCGTAGGTCTCGAACGGGACAGCGGCAACTATCCTGACGTCCAGGTTCACCGCCCGACGTCGCACGTTGCGAAAATCCGGTCAGCGGTCGCCCAGATACGCCTCCGCCTGGAGCGCGAACAGTTCGGCGTAAAGCCCCCCGGCAGCCATCAGCGCCTCGTGCGGCCCGCTCTCGACGACGCGGCCCGCTTCGAGCACGTAAATCCGGTCGGCGGGGCGCACGCTCGAGAACCGGTGCGAGACGAGCAAGACCGACCGTCCCTGCGCGAGTCCGTGCATCTGCGCGAAGAGCTCCGCCTCGGCGCGCGGGTCGAGCGACGCCGTTGGTTCGTCGAGCACGAGAAAGCTGCCGCCGCGGAAGAAGGCCCGGGCCAGAGCGAGTCGCTGCCACTGCCCGACCGACAGCTCGTGGCCACCGTAGAACTCGCGTCCCAGGCGCGTGTCGTATCCCTGCGGCAATGCGGTCGAGGAACCCGTCGGCTCCCGCGGCGGCGGCCGCCGCTCGGATCGCCGGTCTCGCCGCCGTTGCTCTCGGGCCTTCCGAGCAGGATGTTGTCGCGCGCCGACAGGTGGTACTGCACGTAGTCCTGGAAGAGGACCGTCGTCTCCGCGCGGATCGCGCCGGTCGGGAGCGTCGACGCGTCGATTCCGTTCCAGAGGATGCGGCCCTGGTCGGGGCGAAAGAGCTGACAGATCAGCTTCACCAGCGTCGTCTTCCCGGAGCCGTTCTCGCCGACGAGTGCGACGACCTCTCCCTGCCCAATCTCGAGCGACACGTCGTCGAGGACGAGGGCGCCGGTGCCGGGGTAGCGGAATGAGACTCCCTGCACCTCGAGGCCGCCGAAGCGCGGGGCCGGAGCGGCAGCGCCGTTGGCGTCAGGCATGGCGGTCTCCGCCCGTTGGGCGAGTGCGAGGAAGGCCTGGAAGTCGTCGATGAACAGTCCTGATTCGATCAGCCGCCCGACGCTGGCCGTGAGGCCCCCGAGGCGGCTGCCGAGTTGCTGCATTGCGAGGGCGGCCGTGAGCGCCGCCGCCGCGTTCATCCGTCCCGAATCGAGAAGCACGATGATCGCGCCGAGCGCCACGATCGTCCCGAGGAGCCCGCCGGTGCTGCCCAGGAGCGCCACCTTCAGGCGACCCCCGAGGAACGCCTTGAGCAGGCGGACACGCTCGTCGGTGAGTGCCGCATAGCGGCGGCGCAAGAACGGGCCGGAGCCGAACGTGCGGATCTCCTTGGCGGGGTCGCGCTCGGTGAGAACCTCCATCAGGTACTGGCGCTCCCGCCCCTCGGCGGTCAGTGCGTGCTCGAATGCGTACGCCTCCTTGCTGTTCACGATCGTCGCGACCAGCGGGAAGACCGCAGCGAGCGCCACGAAGGCGAGCAGGATCGGCTGCAGGACGAAGAGCACGACCGCGATGCCGATGCTCGTGAGGATGCCGGTCGTGAGAGCGGTGACGCCGTTGACCATGTCGATCAGGCGGTAGAGACCGGAGTTGCGGGCTCGCTGGAGCTGGTCGAAGAAGTCGGCATTCTCGAAGTGCTCGAGGTCGACGGTGGCCGAAACCTCGATGATCCGGTCGAACGCGTGGCGCGACGCAAGCTCGACGAGGAGGCGCTGTTCGAAGGCGGTGAGGGCCGCGAGGACGCTCAGCGCCGCGCCGAAGACCGCGAGCGCCGCCAGCCATGGGTAGAGCGCATGGATCGTTCCGCCGTGGCCGAGCTCGACGAGCACGGCCAGGAGCCGCCGCGTGATCAGCAGTTGCACCGCGACCGCGGCGGCCGCGGCGACCTGCAGGGCGATCGTCGCGAGCAGGTGTTTGCGGTCAGCCTGCCAAACGAGGCGCAGCGCGACCCAGGTGAGGCTCGGGACCCGCCGGAGCTCCGTCAGGCGGTTGGCGGGCGGGCGGAGGTCGAAGACGGTGGTCGGCCCTCTCGGCGCGGCCGCCGGCCGCACCTCGACTCCGCCGAGACGCGCTCGCCGGATCACACGGCCAGCAGACGGTGCGCGGCCAGCGCGTCGAGAAACGCGTCCGTGTCCTCGGCCGCCCGTTGCTCCGGTATCCCGAACGCGCCCACGACGAGCGCGACTAGGTCCTCCCGCGTCGTTCCTGTGGCCAACTTCTTCCAGAGGAGCGCGCCGCTCCCGTTCGTCGACAGGTACTCCGAAGAAGCATGCTGAAGCGCCAGGATCTCACCGTCGGCCTCGAGCCAGGAGACGGCGGATTCGTTCAGTCGAAGCATGGCGGTGACGACGGCCTTCCTCTGGACAATTTCGTGACCCGATTGCAGCGTAGTGGACACTCCCGGCTCGGGATAGCGCCCGCAGGGGTGAATGGACCAGCCCGATGTCCAGGACAGTAGGCCTCGACAGCTGCCATCGTGCTGACGTGAGGTACCCCGCGGTCGCTCGATGCCGGTAATCCCGGAGACCGGGACCCGTCTAGGCTCTGGCGAGCGATTCCGGCTTGGCCTCGAGATCGTCGCCACCTACTGCCGCGCACGCTGGTGGCTCGTTCGGCTCGGCCACCAGGAGGCGGTCGCCGCGGCCAGGGCAGTGCGGCCCGATTGTCCGTCCGGCCCTGCCGGACGGTGAGCTCGAGTCGGCCGGGGCGCGCCTCGGCGCCGCCGTCCGGCGAACGCTTCGGGTGTTGCCTGTCGACTCGCGCTGCCTCGTCACCGCGCTCGTCCTGACTCGGATGCTCGCGCGGCGTGGCATCGACAGCTCCTTCGTCCTCGGGGTGAGGGCGAAGCCGCGGTTCGCCGCCCACGCCTGGGTGGAGCGACACGGCGTCGCGCTCCTACCGACAACGCCCGACTTCCACCGCCTCAGCGAGCTGTGACGGGCGACCTGGCCGATCGGATAGGTCGGGTCGCGTCCGTCCGCCAGTTGACGCGGCGTTGGTGCCGACCTTAACTGGTGTGAGATGAAGGTCGTGATCTTCTGCGGCGGGTATCGGCGTGCGCATGGGCGAGGAGACCCGCCGCATCCCGAAGCCGATGATCGAGATCGGCGGAAAGCCGATCCTCTGGCACATCATGCGCTACTACTCGATGTGGGGTCACGACGAGTTCATCCTCTGCCTCGGCTACAAGGGCGAGGTCGTCAAGCAGTTCTTCCTGTCGTACAACGGCGCCCTCCTGAACGACTTCGTGCTCGACCGCGATGCGAGCGGTACGAAGCTCGAGCTCCTCTCGCAGGATCTCGACAAGTGGCGTATCACGTTCGTCGACACCGGGCTCAACTCCGACGATCGCGCGAGCGACTGAAGGCCGTCGAACCGTATCTCGGAGAGGACGAGGTGTTCCTCGCGACGTACGGCGACGGCCTCACGGACGCCCCGCTCGCCCGCGTGATCGAGTCGTTCCACGAGAACCAGAAGATCGCGACGTTCCTGTCCGTCCGTCCCCAGTTCAACGCCCACATCGTGTCGACCGAGCCGACGGGAGGGTCGTCGGCAGTCGAGGACATGAGCCGCTCGGCGATCCGGATCAACGGCGGCTTCTTCGTCTTCAAGCGCGAGATCATGGATCTGATCGAGCCGGGTGACGAGCTCGTCGAGGAGACCTTCGAGCGCCTGATCGCGCATGGGTGAGCTTGTCGCCTACCCGTACGAAGGTTTCTTCGGCCCGATGGACACGATCAAGGACCGTCAGCGGCTCGAGAGCCTGCACGAGTCCGGACAAGGCGCCCTGGCGGAAGCTCACCCCCGACGAGGAAGACGGTACGGTCTCGCCGGTGGACGAGGGTGCTGCATCTCTCGATAGCTGAGCCGCCGCGTCGCGTCCTCGCGATCGGCTGTCACGCGGACGACATCGAGATCGGGTGTGGCGGGACGCTGCTTGACGCTCGCCCGCTCGAATCCCGAGCCTCGAGATCGACTGGGTCGTGCTCGCGGCGACCGGAGAACGTGAGCAGGAGGCCCGGGCGAGCGCCGCTTCCTTCCTCGCCGGCGCTCGCTGCCGCCCGGGTCGAGGTGCACGGGTTCCGCGACGGCTTTCTGCCCTACGCCGGCGCAGAGGTCAAAGATGTCTTCGAGGCGCTGAAGCCGCGGGTCGATCCGCAGATCGTGTTCACCCACGCCGGCTACGACTTCCATCAGGATCACCGGCTGGCCTGCGAGCTCACCTGGAACACCTTCCGGAACCACCTGATCCTCGAGTACGAGATTCCCGAAGGTCGACGGCGACCTTGGTCGGCCCAACGTCTACGTGCCGCTGACGCGGCGGATCGTCGAACAGAAGCTCATGCTGCTCGAGCAGCACTTCCCCAGCCAGTCGGGCAAGCACTGGTTCGACCGTGAGACCTTCCTCGGCCTGATGCGGCTTCGCGGCATGGAGTCTGTCGCCGCCGAGCGGTACGCCGAGGCGTTTACGTGCCGGAAGGCACTGCTCGCGCTGTAACTGCCTCGGCGAGCCACGTCTCGCCGCGGAACCGCTCGTACTGCTCGGCGCGCAGGCGGTCGGCGACGCCTCCCGGGGGCAGCGTCGACGTCGTCGTAGGTGATCACCTCGTCCTCGGCGACGTCGCGGCGGAGCACGCAGCCCTCGACGAGCCCCTCGGGCAGAAGCCGGCGCTCGCTCATCTCGTCGGCCGCGACGGCCTCGCCGTAGGTCATGTACTCGCCGTAGTCGTCGAGCGTCTCGCCGGCCTTGAGGTCGCGCTTGGCGACGGCGCACACCTCGACGACCGGGCCGCCGAGCGCCCGGGAGACCGGATCGCGGAAGAGCGCGACGCGGGCGATCGAGTTCGGCACCTCGAAGTGGACGAGGTGGTACGGGACGAAGAACGAGTAGAGCGGCCCCTCGCCGAGCTTGTAGAGGTTCGAGGTAGTGCTGCTGCTTCGGGTCGTCGTGCTCGGCGAGCACGTAGACCTTCGTGAGCGGCGTCCCGACGACGTAGTCGACGATCCCGCCGAGCTCGCGCAGCTCGTCGACGTCGTAGAGCGCGTCCGATCGTCATCACGTCGTCGCGGTACTCGAGGCCGCGCGACATCCCGCGCTGCTGCGACGGTGAAGCCGGTGGCGTTCGCGACGATCGCCTGCTCGAACGAGATCTTCGAGCCGTCCGCGAACGACGTGACCATCGCGGGGTTCTGGCCCCACTGTCTCGGCGAACCCCTTCTGCGTCGTCGGGTTGCGGTAGGGATCCTGCAGCCCCTTGACGTTGCCGATCACGCGCGGCTCGAGGCCGAGGCCCTTCACCCAGCGGTAGAGGTTGAGCTGGACGCCGGGCTCGTCGCCGTCGCAGGCCGACATGATCACGCCGTGCTGGTCGGCGTACACGTTGAGGATCGGGCCGATCGTCGCCTCGAGCTCGGCGTTCATCAGGACGACGTCCTTGCCGTGCGCGAACGCCTCGAGGCGCGACCTGTGCGCCGAGCTCGACGCGCCGGTCACCTCGCAGATCGACGTCGACGTGCTCGCTGCGGCAGAGGAGGAACGGGTCGTCGGTGCACGCGGCGCCGCCCGCCGCGACGACGTCGTCGAAGCGCGCCTGCGAGTCGACGAGCGTCGGCTCGAGGCCCGCGTAGCGGAAGACGTCGCGCGGCGCGCTCGGGCCGCCGGTTCGAGATCGCCGACCACGCGCATGCCCGGGACGCTGTTGACGATCTGGTTCGTCAGGCCCTGGCCCATGAAGCCGGCGCCGACGATGCCGACGCGGATCGGGCGGCCCTCGGCCTCGCGGGCCTTCAGCGCCGTGTCGACGATGATCACGCCGCCACCTCCATGCGGCGGCGGACCTCCGGCTCGACCGTCGTCGAGGGGCGCCCACTGCGCGTCCTTCTCCGAGATCGACGCTGACGGGCAGCGGCCAGCTCGAGGCCGAGCCGCGGGTCGTCGGCGAGCAGGCCGCCCTCGGCGTCCGGGCGTGTAGAACTCGCCGACGAAGTAGCTCGTCTCGGTGTCGTCGACGAGCGTCTGGTAGCCGTGGGCGAAGCGCTCCGGAACGTAGAGCGCGCGGCCGTTCTCCTCGTTCGAGCTCGCACCGCGACGTGCTCGAGGTACGTCGGGCTCTCGGGCCGCAGGTCGACGATGATGTCGACGATCGCGCCGCGCGTGCAGCGGACGACCTTCGTCTCGGCCGCCGGCGGAAACTGGAAGTGCATGCCGCGGAGCGTGCCGGCCGTCGCGGTTGAAGGCGACGTTCGCCTGCGCGATCACCGGCTTCAGGCCGTGCTCGGCGAACTCGTTCTGGCAGAACGCCCGCGCGAAGTAGCCGCGCTCGTCCTCGCGGCGCTCGAGGTCGATGATGAAGGCGCCGGGCAGCGTCCGTCTCGGTGAAGATCATGCGCCGCGCCGCCATCGCCGCGGGCTCGCGCCAGCGCAGCTCGCCGTCGAGCCGTGCCGTCGGCGAGCAGCGCGCTGCAGCCGCGTGAGGCGGGTGAACCTGTCGCCGGTGAACATCGTCCTCGTCCATGCCCGCCGCGCGATAGGCGGCCGCGAGCGGCTCGGCGCCGCTGCGCGCGTCCCACGCGCAGCTGGAAGGCCGGGAGCGTCGACGGCGATCTTCGAGAAGTCGACCTTGTAGCTGCGCGGGTCGGTGCCGGCGCCCTCGGCGAACGTCACCTCGGAGCCCGTCGACGACGTCGGCGACGATCAGCGCGAGGTCGCGGACGAGGTAGTTCGCGCCGGTGTCGCCCGTGTTGAACGCCTCGCCGTGGATCGACGCTCGCGGGGCGCCTCGAGCGCCGCCAGGCACGCGCGCGCCATGTCCTCGACGTGGATCAGCGGCCGCCAGGCCGTGCCGTCGCTCTGGAGGCGGACCGCGCCGCGTCGTGACCGCCGAGCCGACGAGGTTGTTGAGCACGATGTCGAGCCGCAGCCGCGGCGACACGCCGTACGCGGTCGCGAAGCGGAGAAACACGGGCGAGAAGTCGTCGGTCGCGAGCTCGGCGAGCGACTGCTCGGCGCGCACCTTCGACGCGGCGTACGCCGTCAGCGGAGCGAGCGGCGCGGTCTCGTCGACGGGCGCGTCCGAGCCGGAGGCGCCGTACATGCTGCACGACGACGCGAAGACGAAGCGCTCGACGCCGGCAGCTCGCGCGAGCTCGGCGAGCCGGACCGTCGCCTCGTGGTTGATCGCGTAGGTCAGGCTCTCGTCGAACTCGCCGAGCGGATCGTTCGAGAGCGCCGCGAGATGGACGACGGCGTCGATGCCGTCGAGGTCGGCTGACGTCGACGTCGCGGACGTCGCGCCGGAGCTCCGGCGGGGCGGCGGAGGCTCAAGCGGCGCAGGTCGCAGCCGTCGTAGAGGCCGGTGTCGAGCCCGACGACCTCGTGCCCGGCGGCCTCGAGGACGCCGCGCGCGACCGAGCCGACGTACCCGCTGCATCCAGTGAGGAGAACCCGCATCCCGCCTCATCCTACGGGCGAGCGTTTGCCGCGCAACACGCCGAAGGGATGACGAGCGTGATCGGAGGCTAGCCGGTCGACCAGGGATGTTCTCAGTCGAGGTCGTCGTTCGCGCCGCGCCCCCGGCCTTCTCGACTTGGGCCGCCGTTCGCCGCTTCTTCGAGTTGAAGGCGGTGGTGTGACATCGGTTCGTTGGCGTCCCTCAAGGCGGTCAACATGCGCGAGAACTTGTCCGCCCAGCCTTGGCCGGGCGCGGGGAGGATGTTCTCTCCGATTGCACGAGCGGTTGCCGCGAGGGCCGCGGTGAGAGGCAGAGCCCAGTAGGCAGCCAGCAGGTCTCGAAGATGATGTTCGAGCACGGTGCGTTCCCGTCCTTCGAGGAGATGCACCCCCCAGGGGCGAATCAAGCGTGGCATCCTGCCATGGCCGAGAACCGCGTCCGTTACTCGGTCGGTGGTTCGCCAAAGGTGCGTGATGCCCCAGGCAAGCGCCGTTCGTTCGACCGCCTCGCGTCCCGCCGGAGCCGCCAGGGCTCGTACGTCCACCAGGTCACGGAGTCGCCAGAGTGGTTCGTGGGCCCACGCATGTGCGGCAACCAGGAGTGCGTGCTGGGCATCGTCGGGCGCAAGGATGCCCTCGATGCAGAGCCCCGACGGGCCGGCGGCGCTGATGATCGCGGCAGCCGGTGGTGGTTCTAGTCCGCCGGGCCAGTTTGGGCCGCCGTAGAATTCCGACTTTCAAGGGCAGGTTCGGCCATCTCGGTGGACGAAGATGGTGGTGGGATTCGAGGAGGTTCAGACCACCGGTCTCGACGAAGCCAGCCTCTAGAAGGCGGTGATGAACGCGTCGCGGTTCCAGGGCGAGTAGATCGATATCGCTGAAGCCGCGTGCGGCGCCTGGGTATCGGAGGGCGAGTTCGCGTCCCTTCATGAGGACGAGCGGGTCGTCGCAGCAGGCCCGGACACGTTCAAGGACGGGCGGCGCAGAGCATTGCGAACCCGGCCATTCGCGCTTCCGTCGCCAGCATCTTGGGAACGGTCGTCCCTTCCAGGTTGCGTCGGCGTGCTTCGAGTGGTCCGAGCCCGTGCAGCCTTACCCGATCGGCGGGCGTCCGCGCGAGCAGCGCGTCGACCGTCGGCCAGAGGTCGCCGCGCAGATCGGATGCCGAACCCGCCGTATCGGCCACGGTGCTGTACGTGTACAGCAATTCGGTCGAGACAGTAGACCTTCGTCGAGTCGATCCCATACGGGTCATGGCCTAACCTGAGACCCTGGTCAGGCCGGCGGCGGTTTGCATGCTCGACCGCGACGGGTGCGCAGGTCGAAGAGGAGACGCCGCCGACACGCTGCGGGTGAGCGGTCGGGGCGAGTAGCCGAACCCAGGCTGGGCCTTCCTGGTCCGGCGGCGATGATCGTCGTCACGCCTTGCCGCTGCGCCCACGCGAGGAGCGGCTGCGGGTCGGCCGGTATGGCGGGACGCCCGAGGCGCCGAATGAGTTCGGGCTCGGCACGCCCTCGGGTGCGCCGGGCGCGACATCGCCGTTCGCCGTGTGGAACGCGAACTCGGTCTCGGCTTGCCACAGCATCTCGTCGGTCCGGTGGAACGGCAGCATGAGGACGTTGTCGCCCGGCCGGAGGCACGTCCGGTAGATGCCCTGCGTGAAGAAGGCGGGCCGGTACGGATGCTTGTGCCAGACGTTGAGCCAGAGGCTCGGCACGACGGTGGCGATCGCGAGCCCCGTCAGAGCGACGCGCGCGGTGCGTGGCGCTCGCCGCGAAGACGCCCACCAAGCGACGCACACGCTCGCGGCGAGCGCGACGAACATCGAGATCCGAACCGGCAGGACATTCTCGAAGAACGGCAGCCGGTACACGAGCCGCCACGGAAGCGAGACGGAGTCGCGGCCACCCACGTTGAGACGGATCCCGAGCTCGGCGACGACACCGACTCGCAAGCAGCGCGACGAGGAATCGTGCAGCTGCGACACGCCGAAAGCTCCAGGCGAACCAACCGAGAATTGCGAGCCATGCAAGGCCGAGGTAGGCGCCCTGCTCGGACGTGTTTCCTTTGAAGTTCTCCGCCACGGACCGTGTCCAGCTCCAGCCGAGTGCAGTCAGACGCGTCGGGATGATGAGGTTGAGGAGATCGGCCGGGTACGTGCCGGGGGGGTGGAGCGCGCCGGGCTGGATGTGCAAGAGCGCGTACGCGAGCAGTGGCGAGGTGACCAGAGCCGCCGCTGCGTACGAGATGACGAGCGGCGGAAGCATGAGCCAAAGACGCCGCCGGCTCGCGGGAACGAGGATCGCTGCAAGCACGAGGGCGACGGCAAGCGCGAGCGTCAGCGTGAACGCGAGCTCCGTCGAGAAGGAGATCTGGAACGCGAGCAGCACCGCGAGCGCGACGACGAAGCGCGTCCCCGTGAGCGAGCCCTCCACGTAGCGCACGAGCACGAGCGCGATGAGCGGGACGAGAAAGACGGCGGTCATGTGGGGATGCCCCTCCGTCTGGCCGAAGACGTACGCCGAGAATCCAAACAGGAATCCGCCGGCCAATGACGGCCAAAACGCGTGCGTCACATGCCGGCACAGGAGATACGCCGTCCAGGCGGCGAGGGCCGGGAGGAGGACGGCGAGCATGTTGTACGCGAGCACCGGTCCTCCGAGTAGCGTCACCGGCGCAGCAAGCAGCGCCAGGCCGGGGATCGACGTCGTCCACGCGAGGTTCGCTCCCTGCGGCCACCACACTGCATGCGTGACGAACGGATTCGTCCCATGGAGAACCGCGTGCGGCCACCACGCCAACATCCAGACGAAGAGCTCGGGGTCGCGGCCGTAGCCGATCACGTCCCGCCCCGGGTGCGAGATGACGGGAATCGCGAGGTAGAAGAACGAGACGAGCACGTACGCGCCGAGAGCGACGAGCCAGCCGGGGGTTCGTCTCAGCAACTGCAACAGCGCAAGGCTAGAAAACGCGCCGCGTATGCTGCGGCGAGGTATGCGGGCAGGCTTCGCCGAGAGGATGCGCCGACGCGCGGCCCGACTACGACGGCTGGGTCCCACGCGCACGGAGAGACCGGTGCTTCCGTGGGCGAAGCCGCGCTTCGAGTTCGTGCTCCTCGCTCTTGTCGCGTTCGCGGCGCTGTTGCCCGTGTACCCGGGCAACACGCAAGACGTCTCCCGGCTCTGCCTGGCCCGCGAGGTGCTCCAGGGGCACCTGACCATCCAGCCGTGTGCGTCGAAATCGATCGACCACGCGATCTACGACGGCCGGAGTACAGCGACAAGGCACCGGGGCTCGCCTTTCTCTCGGTGCCGATCGTGTGGGCGGTTGGGCTTGCCGGGCCGCCCGGATTCAGCCACTCGGAAAAGTCGCAGGCGAAGCTTTGGACGATCCGATTCGTGGTGAGCGGCCTCGCGTTTCTCGCGCTCGCGTTTCTGATCGGGAGGGTCTCGGAGGGGATCGCTCCCGGGTACGGCGGTGCGGCGCTTGTCGCCTTTGCGCTCGGTACCTACGTCGCGCCTCTCGCGGCGACGACGTTCGATCATGTCCTTGCCGGCGCCTTCGTCTTCGGCGGCTTTGTCCTCGCCTGGTCGCGCCGCTACGTGCTCGCCGGTTTGGCTGTGGCGCTCGCGGTGGACACGAACTACCTCTGCGGCCTATTGGCGATCATCATCGCCGCCTACGTTCTGTCTGCCGGATGGCGTCCGCTGCTGCGCTTCGCTCTCGGCGCCCTCTTTCCGCTCATGCTGCTCGGCGCCTACGACTGGGCCGCGTTCGGTTCGCCGTTCCACTTGTCATACCGCTACGTGGCGAACCGGTACGCCGAGAGTCAGAACGCGGGCTTCTTCGGGATCGGCATTCCGGGCGGCCATGCGGCCGAGCAAGTATTCGCCGGGAGCCGCGGGATCCTCGTCGCATCACCGGTCATCGTCGCCGCGGTGGCGGGACTCTTTCTGCTGGGTCGGCGGTATCGCCGCGAAGCGATCGTCTGCGGCCTCGCGTTCGGCGTGCTCGTGCTTGCGAACTGCGGCTACTTCCTGCCCTACGGCGGAACGAACGTAGGCCCGCGCTTCCTCGTCCCGTCACTGCCGTTCGTCGCGCTTGGTCTCGCGCCGGCGTTCGCGCGGTGGTTCCGGACGACAGCCGTATTCGCGGCCATCTCGATCCTCAGCATGGCCACCCTGACCATCGCTCGCAGGCAAACGATCTGGGAGTTCGCTCGGACGCTCGCTGATGGGAAGCACCTCTCCGCGAGCGATCTGTTCGTGACCAACGCCTTGCACTGGGTGTGGGTCGGCCCCCTCGTATCGGCCCCGCTGGTCTTCCTGGCCTTTGCGGCGGCCTACGTTCTCGCCGTCTACGGCGCTCGCGCGGCTCGTCGCGCAAGTTCGAGCTAGCTCACGGGCACGAGCCGACCGGTCCGAATTGGTCCGGGAGAAGGCACCGGGTCGCGGCCCACGCGCTGCCCACTCCCTGGCCGCGGCCACCGGTGTCCAGCGTGTAGAAGAACGGGCCGCGTGAGTCTTCCGCGGCGAAGAAGAATCCCTCGAAGGTCAGCCCGACGCGATGAAGATGCGGCGCGAACGATGTCGGATCGAGGAGGGTCACGATCCGTCCGACGTCTTTGGCGAACGCCTTCCGCGGTCGGCTAGTCCGGACGACGAGCACCGGCGCGAGTTGCTCCGGGCGTAGCAAGCGGAGCGATGCGACGTGGAACCCGAAGCGGCGGCCGACGAGAGCGACACGATGCCGGAACGCGGCCGGGGTGGGGTTCGGGAAGCGTTGCCCGAGCGCCCCCTCGTGGGCGAGCCCGGCGGCCTCGCGTCCGCCGCTCCACGAGACCAGGGGGACACCTCCGGCCGAGCAGAAGTCGTCGCGCAGCGCTGCACCGACGAGACCGGCCTCGAACTCCGCGATGCCGTACTTGAGGTGCTGCGCCGGTGTCGCGTGCGGCGCTTGGTCCTCGTAGTTCGCGAGCGGCGCATGGATATAGGCATGGAGCGCGTCGGCTGGGGGATGGCTGTCGCCGAAGTACGCGCGAATGGTGGTTCCGATCGCCGCCGGCGACGGACCGAGGGTGATCGAGCGGATGTAGCGCCGGTCGCCGAACCGGGCGAGGAACCGCTGGACGATCTCCACCGGCGGAGTCGCGTGAGCCCGCAACGCGGGTGCGTAACTCGGTGCCGCCCCCGCGAGGCTCCGGCGTTTGACGCCGCTCGGGAACAGCCGCCCCCAGCAGGAGTGCCGGGAGAAGTGCGGATACTTCGGCCACGTCGTGGGAGAGGGCGGAAGGTCGGCGGCGATAGCGACACCCGGCGCCGGCGCGACGACGTGCGAACGCGCCGCGCCGCACCCGGTCACTCCCGCAACTACGGCGGCTACCGTCGCGATGACAAGAGCGTGCTTCATGTCCCGCTCTTATACGCCGCCGACGTGAGATCTGTCACCGTGGAAGAAGTTCGTAAAGCCTTCTGGCGAGTTGTGCGATGTCGGACACGGTGAAGAGTAAGGAAACTGCTTCCTTCCATCGGCTGACCGGGTTATCGCCCCTCTAGGGAATCGGGTGGCGATTGCTCGTGGACGAGCGGGTCAACCGTGGGCATAGGGGTACAGGTTCTCGCTCGCCGCCCATTGGCCGCCTTCAACTTCTCCACGAAGAACTTGTTCCGTGGTAACGAAGGGCCCCTTGGCGTCCTCCACTGCGAAGTAGAACCCCTCGAAGGTCTCCGCGGTCTGGTGAGCGGCGTTCGAGGTCGGATTGAGGAGCTCCATGATTCTCGGCACGTCCCGGGCGAACGCCGCTCGGTCACGGTCGGTCTTGACGATGAGGAGGGGCGCGATCTGCTCGGGCCGCAACAAGCGCAGCGAGACGACGCGGAACCCGAAGCGCTTGCCGACGAGCGCGACGCGGCGCCGGAACGCGGCCGGGGAAGGATTCGGGAACCGTTGCTCGAGCGCGTCGAGATCGTCCGCGTCGCCACCGCCTGTGTCGCCGCCCGCCGCTCCAGTGAGCGAAGGCCCGCCTGCCGCGCAGAAGTCATCCCGTAGCGCGCCGAAGGCGAGCGTCGTCTCCCCAGTTGGCGATTCCGCGTGTGAGGATTTCGTTGGGTGCGAGCCTCGCTGCCGTGCTCGTGTCGTTCGCGGCGCTTGCGCGCGGGGCATGGATGACCGCACCGAGCTGTTCGGTGCTGGGAGGGCGCCCGTTGATGTACACGGGGAACGTGATCGAGTGGATGTAGCGCCGGTCGCCGAAGCGGGTGAGGAAGCAGACGGACGATCTCCGCCGGTGGAGTCGGATGAGCCCTCGGCGCCGGTGTGTGGCTCGGCGCGTACTGCTGCTCGCCGGGACGGTTTCCCGTCGGGACGGACCGGCCTGAGCACGAGTGCTGTGAGAAGTGCGGGTACTTCGGCCAGGTCGCCGGCGACGGTGGCTTGTCCGCAGGGATTGCGATCCGCACGCTCGGCGAAACGATGCGGTCGCGCGCGGAGGCGCAGCCGGTCGCTCCTGTGAGCGCGGCGGCAACGAGCCCGAGGACGAGAGAGCGCTTCACGTCGCTCTTTATACGCCTCCGCAGTCCAATCTGTCACGGCGGGACGCCGCTCCTAGAATGGCCGTCATGCGGACGACGGCCGAGTTGCGCGAAGGGTTCCAGTCCTTCTTCGAGGAGAAGGGCCATCTGCGCTGCCCGTCGTACCCGCTCATCCCGCGCGCCGACGATCGCTCGACGCTCTACACGTCGGCCGGGATGCAGCCGCAGATGCCGTTCTTCCTCGGCCGCGAGAAGCCGCCGGCGCCGCTCACGACGACGTGCCAGAAGGTGTTCCGCACGCCCGACATCGACGAGGTCGGCCTTGACACATACCACCTGACGTTCTTCGAGATGCTCGGCAACTTCTCGTTCGGCCAGTACTTCAAGGAGGGCGCGATCGCGTACGCGACCGAGTTCATCCAGGAGCGGCTCGAGCTCGACTGGGACAAGGTCTGGATCAGCGTCCACGCCGGCGACCCCGGGCTGAAGCTCGACGTCGACCAGGAGGCGATCGACCACTGGCTTGCCAACGGGATGCCGGCCGAGCGGATCGTCCCGCTCCCGTCCTCCGAGAACTTCTGGTCGGTCGGCGGGCCGGGGCCGTGCGGGCCTGACTCCGAGATGTACTGGGACTGGGGCGTCGACGTCGGTTGCGCGGAGGGCTGTCTGCCCGGCTGCGCCAAGTGCGAGCGGTTTCTCGAGTTCGGGAATCTCGTGTTCATGGCGTACGAGCTCCACGCCGACGGCACGCTCACCGACCTCCCGAACAAGAACATCGACACCGGCTGGGGGCTCGAGCGCGTCGCGCGCGTCGTCCAGCAGGTGCCGTCCGTCTACGACACCGACGGCTACCAGCTGATCATGAAGTGGGTGGCCGAGCAGGGTGGCGCGGCATACGGCTCGTCTCCCGACGCGACGAAGGCGCACCGCGTGATCGCCGACCACGGGCGCGGGATGACGTTCATCTCTGCCGAGGGCGTCGCGCCGTCGAACGAAGGGCGCGGCTACGTACTCCGGCGCGTCATTCGCCGCGCCGCGCAGCACCGCCGGCGCATCGGGATGGAGCCGCCATTCCTGCCCGGCCTCGCCGGCGTCGTGATCGAGCAGATGGGCGAGGCGTATCCCGAGCTCGTCGAGCACCGCGACGAGATCCTCCGCACGCTCGCCGCCGAAGAGGAGCGCTTCGGCGAGACGCTCGAGCGCGGCATGGCGATCTTCGAGGAAGCTGCCGCGAAGGGGAAGATCACGGGCGACGACGCGTTCGACCTGCAGGCGACGTACGGCTTCCCGATCGAGCTGACGCGGAGGCTTCGCGCGCGAGCGCGGCCTCGGCGTGAACGACGAGGAGTTCACGCGGCTGATGGAGGGGCACCGCGAGATCTCGCGGCAGGGCGGCGCGACAGCGGTGCGAAACCGCGCTATCGGCGGCGCGCCGCGCACCGCGCACCCAGTTCGGCTACGAGCGCACCGACGTGCTCACGGCGGGATGCACGCGCGTTCGCGGACCTGTCCGGCGACGGCCTCTTCCAGGTGAAGCTCGCCGAGTCGCCGTTCTATCCCGCGGGTGGCGGCCAAGTCACTGACGCCGGCGTGCTCGAGAAGGACGACGGTTCGCGCGCGGAGACTCGTCGAGGCGTTGCGGCTCGAGGGCGGCGACCAGGAGCTGCGTCTTCTCCGGCGCTGGCTTCACCGAGGGCGACCGCGTGCGCGCCGTCGTGCCGTGGAACGTCCGCAACGCGACGCAGGCGAACCACACCGCGACGCACCTGCTCCACAAGGTGCTGCAGGAGGTGCTCGGCGATCACGTCCGCCAGGCGGGCTCGGCGGTGCGGCCCGACAAGCTCCGCTTCGACTTCACCCATCCAGCTGCGCTGACCGCCGAGGAGCGCGCCGAGGTCGAGAAGCGCGTCAACGAGCACGTCTTCGCGAACGCCCCGGTGCGGATCTTCGAGACGCCGCTCGAGGAGGCGCGCACGCTTGGCGCGATGATGCTGTTCGGGGAGAAGTACGGCGACGTCGTGCGCGTCGTCGACATCGACGGCTGGTCGAAGGAGCTCTGCGGCGGCACGCACGTCCGGTCGACGGCGGAGATCGGGCCGTTCGCGATCCTCTCCGAGAGCTCCGTCGGTGCCGGCGCGCGGCGGATCGAGGCCGTTACCGCGGGCGAGGCGTTCGCGCTGCTGCCACGAGCGCGCGCGCGAGGCCGACGTGCTGCGCGGCGAGCTCGCGAAGGCGCGCAAGGAGAAGCCAGAAGGCGCTGGCCGAGTCCGTCGCGAACTACGAGCTTCGAGGTTCCGAGGGTCCGATCGTGTTTGCCTCGATTCCAGACCTTCAGGGAGGGCCGCTGCGCGACATAGCGGACCAGGTCCTTCAGAAGGAGTCATATGCCGGCGGCACGATCGTCTTCTCGCCGTCCGGAGATCGAGTGAACTACGTCGTCAAGGTAAGCCCGGGGACGATCGAGGCTGGCCACGACGCGCTTTCGCTATCGGGCCCGGTTGCGGAAGCGCTCGATGGGCGGGGTGGAGGCCGAGCAGTCTCGCCCAGGGCTCAGGCAGCAAGCCCGACGCCATCGACGCCGCCATCGAGGCCGCGAAGAAGGCGCTCGCGTGAAAGTGATGGCGCTCGACTACGGCTCGGCGCGCACCGGCGTCGCCGTGTCCGACCCGACCGGGACGCTCGCGCGGCCGCTCTCGATCGTCGAGAAGGCCGGCACCGACGCGGGGCTCGCCGAGCTCGCGCGACTCGCGCGCGAGGAAGAGGCGGAACGCATCGTCGTCGGCCTGCCGCTCACGCTCCGCGGCGAGCGCGGCGAGCAGGCGGCCGAGACCGAGCAGTTCGTCGACGCGCTCCGCGCCGCTGTTGACGTCCCCGTCGAGCTGTTCGACGAGCGCTTCACGACCGACCTCGCGCAGCAGACCGCCGGCGCGGCGCCCGAGGACGCGGTCGCCGCGGCGCATCTCCTTTCCGGCTGGCTCGAATGGTCCGCGGCGCGCTCGTAGCACTCGCCGTCGCCGCGCTCGTCGCCGGCTGCGGCGGCGCGGCGGCGGCGCCGCCGACGACGCCCAAGCAGCTTCGCCAGTTCCGGATCCTCTTCCCGGAAGGCTTCACGCGCACGGACATGGCGCGCGCGCGTGCGGCCGTTGCGAAGATCGCCGAGCAGCGAGAGCCACCATCCCGTCAAGCTCTCGGAGAAGGCGTATCTCGCCGCGACCCTGCCGCGCATGATCCCCGGCTTCGGCTCAGAAGAAGCTGCAAATGGAGGGCTTTCTCTTCCCGAACACGTACAACTTCGACAAGAAGTCGACCTCGGCCGACCTCGTGCACGAGCAGCTGCGGACGTTCCAGACGGAATGGCGGAAGGTCGACATGTCGTACGCGCGAAGCAAGAACCTCACGCCGTACGACGTCCTCAAGATCGCGTCGATCATTCAGGGAGAGGTCGCCGTTCCGAGCGAGATGACACACTCGTCGCCGCGGTCATCTACAACCGGCTCCATCTCGGGATGACGCTCGGAAGCGACGCGGTGCTCGCGTACGGACTGCACCTCAAACCGGGCCAGGATCTCACGCAGTCGCGAGCTCCACAGCGACAACCCGTACAACTCGCTGAAGTTCCACGGCCTGCCGCCGACGCCGATCAACAACCCCGGCGCGGCCGCGATCGAGGCGGCGGCGCACCCGGCGAACGTCGACTACCTCTACTTCCTCCGGAAGCCGCACAGCAAGCACTCGTACTTCACCGCGAGCTACCAGGACTTCCTCAACCACGAAGTCCAGTACGGCTACCTGCCGTGACCACGGTCGTGCTGCTCGGCCAGCCGGTGGCGCACTCGCTCTCGCCCCGGATGCAGAACGCCGCGTTCGCCGCCGCCGGGCTCGAGGACTGGACGTACGTCGCGCGTGACGTTGCGCCCGGCGAGCTCGAGGACGCGGTGCGCGAGGTCGAGTTCGCGAACGTCACGGCGCCGTACAAGCGCGACGTCGCGCGGCTCCTCGGGAGCGAGCTCGAGTCGGTGAACACGATCGTCCGCGGGGCGGGCTTCTCCACCGACGCCGCGATTTTGGAGCTTGTGACAACTTGTCACAAGCCGGTTGTGGTGGGAGACGGCGGTGCGGCGGCGGCGTTTCGCGCGGCGTTGCCGGAGGCGCGGGTCTTCTCCCGTCGCGGCGAGTGGCCGCCCGACGTGCGCGACGCCGACCTCGTGATCCACGCAACTCCTGTGCGCGACGAGGTGCTGTTCGAGCTGGGGGAGGGGCAGACGCTCGTCGACCTCCCGTACCCGCGCACGGCGACGGCGGAGGCGGCGGCGGCGAACGGCGCGCGCGTCCTCGACGGCCTCGAGGTGCTCGTCGCGCAGGGCGCTGCAAGCTTCGAGCTGTGGACCGGCGTACCGGCGCCCGTGGCCGCGATGCGCGCCGCGCTCGGCTTGACCTGAGCCGCGTCGGGGCATAAAAAGCACCTATGCGCAATTGCCACGCGTGCAGGGGCGAGGTTCAGGACGAGTTCCGCTTCTGCCCGCACTGCGGCAAGGCGCAGCGGACGAAGATCGTGGAGTACTTCCGCGGTCATCCCGACATCGGCGACGGTGGCATGCGCGTGTCGCTGTACCTCGGAGAGACGCCGCACGCTCGGTTCAGCGTCTGGCACGGCGACGAGGCCGAGGCGGCGATCTCTCTGGCTCCGGAGGAGACGACTCGGCTCGGTCGCTTCCTTCTTTCCTTGCCGGCGGCCGATCGCGGTCGGATCGCCCGCGTGCTCGCGCGCCTCTAACCTCTGCGTCATGAACCTCGAGCTCGCAACTGCGGGCGAGTCGCACGGGCCGGCGCTCGTCGCGATCGTCTCCGGCTTGCCCGCCGGATTGACGCTGGACAAGGACGCGATCGACGCCGACCTGCGGCGGCGGCAGGAGGGGTACGGCCGCTCGCCGCGCCAGCAGATCGAGACGGACGAGGTCGAGGTGCTCGCCGGCCTCCGCCACGGCCGCACGCTCGGGACGCCGCTCGCGCTCGTCGTCCGCAACCGCGATCACAAGAACTGGCTCAGGGGGATGAGCCCGTGGCCACTCAGTGGTGATCTGGGGGGCGAACCGGAAGGGAAAGGGACGAAGCCGGTCACGCTGCCGCGGCCGGGCCACGCCGACCTCGCCGGCGTCCAGAAGTACGGCCTCGACGACGTCCGCGACGCGCTCGAGCGTGCGTCGGCGCGTCACACCGCGGTGTACGTCGCGGCCGGCTCCGTCGCGAAGGCGCTCCTTCGCGAGATCGGCATCGACGTGCGCGGCGAAGCGCTGCCCGAGGCAGGCGCCGATCCCGCCGCGGTCGACGCGGCGCGCAAGGACCAGGACACGCTCGGCGGCCGCGTCGAGGTGCGCGCGACCGGCGTCCCGCCGGGGCTCGGCTCGTACGCCCGCAAGGAGGATCGCCTCGACGCGCGCATCGCCGCTGCCGTGATGGGCATCCAGGCGGTGAAAGGCGTCGAGATCGGCGACGGCTTCGCGCTCGCCGGCCTGCGCGGCTCCGAAGCGCACGACGAGATCGGCACCGACAAGCGCCGCACGTCGAACCGCGCCGGCGGCATCGAAGGCGGCATGTCGAACGGCGAGGAGATCGTCGTCCGCGCCGCGATGAAACCGCTCCCGACGCTGATGAAGCCGCTCGGCTCCGTCGACCTCGCGACCGGCGAGCCCGCCGAGGCGCTCGTCGAGCGGAGCGACGTCTCCGCCGTCGAGGCGCTCGCTGTCGTCGCAGAAGCCGCCGTCGCGTGGGAGCTCGCCCGCGCCGCACGCGAGAAGTTCGGCGGCGACGCGCTCGGAGACTTCGTCGCCGCGTGGCGCGCCTACCTGGAGCGGATCTGATTAGGCAGAAGCACGTCGCGATCGTCGGCTTCATGGGCGCGGGGAAGTCGCGGGCTGCGCGCGCGCTCGGCGGGGTCGACACCGACGCGCTCGTCGAAATCGCCGCCGGCAAGACGATCCCCAAGATCTTCGTGGACGAAGGTGAGGCGGTCTTTCGGGCTCTCGAGGAGGAGAAGATCGTCGCGGCGCTCGGCGGCGGCGCGGTCGTGTCCCCACGCGTGCGCGAAGCGCTACGCAACTCGCTCACGATCTGGCTCGACGTCGACGTCGACACCTGCTGGGAGCGCGTCAAGAACAGCAAGCGCCCGCTCGCGCGCGACGAAACCGAGTTCCGCCGGCTCTACGAGGAGCGGCGCAAGCTCTACGCCGAGGTCGCGGACGTCGTCGCGAAGGACGTCCACGACGTCGTCCTCGCGGCCGCGGGCGTCGTCGTCGAGCGCGGCGCCCTGCAGCGCCTCGCCGAGCTCGTCCCCGGCGACGGCGGCGTCGCGCTCGTCTCCGATCCGCACGTCGCCGGGATCCACGGCGCGACCGCGCAGATCGCGCTCGGTCCGAGGCTCGCGGAGACGCACGAACTGCCGTCGGGCGAGGAGGCGAAGACGCTCGCCGCCGTGTCGCGTCTCTGGGAGGAACTGCGTCTCGATCGCAGCGGCACGATCGTCGCGCTCGGCGGCGGCTGTACGACCGACGCCGCCGGGCTCGCCGCAGCGACGTACTTGCGCGGTGTGCCGTGGGTTCCCGTCCCAACGAGCCTCGTCGCGCAGGTCGACGCCGCGATCGGCGGCAAGACGGCGATCGACCTGCCGCAGGGAAAGAACCTCGTCGGCGCCTTCCACTGGCCTGTCGCGCACCGTCATCGATCCCGCGCTCCTCGAGACGCTTCCCGAGGCGCAACGCCTCGAAGGTATGGCCGAGGTCGTGAAGACGGGCCTGCTCGCCGGTGAGCCGTTGTGGGAGCTGCCCGACGATGAGCTCGTTCGCCGCTGCGCCGCGTACAAGGCGGCCGTCTGTCTCCGCGATCCGGAGGACAAGGGCGAGCGGAAGATGCTCAACCTCGGCCACACGTTCGCGCACGCGCTCGAGGCTGCCGGCGGGTACGACGGCAGCGTCACGCACGGTCGCGCAGTCGCGCTCGGCCTTCTCGCTGCGCTCCGGCTTTCGGGACACGACACGGCCGTCGTCGAGGAGCTGCTCCACCCCGAGCCGGTGCGCGTCGACCGCGACCGCGCGTGGGAAGCTCTCCTGCGCGACAAGAAGGGCGCGCTCAAGCTCGTCCTCCTCTCCGGCTACGACATCGACGTCCCGGCAGAGGACGTGCGGCGCGAACTCGATAGGTTGATCGCGTGAGAGTGCTCGTCCTCAACGGCGTGAATCTCAACGTGCTCGGACGTCGCGACCCGACGCTGTACGGCGGTCTCTCGATCGCGGAGCTCGAGAGCAGGATCTACGAGTGGTCGAAGGAGCGTGAGCTGACGGTGCAGTGCCGCCAGACGAACGACGAGGGCGAGTTCATCAAGTGGCTCCACGACAGCTACGACACGGTCGACGGGGTGATCGTCAACCCCGGCGCGTGGACGCACTACATGTGGTCGATCCACGACGCGCTCGAGCTGCTCACGATTCCCATCGTCGAGGTGCATCTCTCCAACGTCGACGAGCGCGAGGAGTGGCGGCGCACGTCGGTCATCTCGGACCTCGTCGCGGCGCGTTTCGTCGGGCACGGTCCCGACGGCTACCGAATGGCCCTCGACTTCTTGAAGGAGCACGAATGACCCGGATCGACCGCCTGCGCGAGCTGCTCGACGAGCCGCTCCTCGTCACGAACCTCGTCAACGTCCGCTACCTGACCGGCTTCGACAGCTCGAATGCGGCGCTCCTCGTCGAGCCCGAACGCGCGCGGATGTTCACCGACTTCCGCTACCTCGAAGCGGCGAAGGCGGAGGTCGCGGAGGAGGTCGAGGTCGTGCAGACGCAGCGGTCGCTCATCGCGTGGCTCGGCGCGAACATCAGCGGTCGCGTCGGCTTCGAGTCGAGCATCCTCCCGTGGCCGTTCGCGGAGGAGCTACGCGAGGCGGGACTCGAGCTCGTGCCGCGCGCCGGTCTCGTCGAGCAGCTGCGCGCGGTGAAGGACGACGGCGAGCTCGCGCTATTCCGTCAGGCGTGCGCGATCACGGACCGGATGTTCGAGCGGCTCGTCACCGAGGTGAAGTTCGTCGGCCGGCGCGAGCGCGACGTCGCGTGGGACATCTCCCGGATCTTCCACGAGGAAGGCGCCGAGTCGATGTCGTTCGAGTCGATCGTCGGCTCGGGCGCGACGGGCTCGCACCCGCACGCGCGTGCCGGCGACAAGGTCATCGAGACGGGCGAGCTCGTCGTCATCGACACCGGCTGCAACGTCGGCGGCTACATGTCCGACTACACGCGCACGCTTGCGACCGGCGATCTCTCCGAGGAGATGCAGGAGGCGTACGCGGTCGTCCTCGCGGCACAGCAAGCGGGCCTCGACGCGATCCGTGCCGGCGTCACCGGCGTCGACGCGGACGCCGCCGCGCGCGCGGTGATCGACGGCAGCGCGTTCCCGGGCACGTTCGGCCACGGCTTGGGCCATGGCCTCGGCCTCGACGTTCACGAAGCGCCGCGCCTCTCGACCGAGAGCCCCGACACGCTCGCTCCGAACAACATCGTCACGGTGGAGCCGGGCATCTACGTCGGCGGCCGCTTCGGGATTCGCATCGAGGACGACGTCGTCGTCACGGAAGACGGGCTCGAGAACCCGGTGCGCTTCACGAAGGAACTGATCACCGTCGGATGACGAGCGCGTCCGCCGATGCGGTCGTCGTCGGCGCCGGCCTCGCCGGCCTTGTCGCGACGGCCGAGCTCACTGCGGCCGGCAAGCGCGTACTCCTGCTCGACCAGGAAGGCCCGAACAATCTCGGCGGGCAGGCGTTCTGGTCACTCGGCGGGCTGATGCTCGTCGACAGCCCCGAGCAGCGCCGTCTGCGCGTGCACGACTCGCTCGAGCTTGCGTGGCAGGACTGGACGAACAGCGCCGGCTTCGACCGTCTCGACGACGAGGACAGCTGGGCCGCGCGCTGGGCACGCGCCTACGTCGAGTGGGCGGCCGGGGGGAAAAGGTCGTGGCTCCAGGAACGGGGCATCACGTTCGTCGCGACCGTGGGCTGGCCCGAGCGCGGAAGCCTCCGCGCCGACGGACACGGCAACTCCGTCCCGCGCTTCCACATTGCCTGGGGAACCGGTACCGGCGTCGTCAAGCCGTTCGTGGACGCGGCGCACGCGGCTGTCGACAGCGGGTTGCTCACCATCGGGCACCGGCATCGCGTCGACGAGCTCCTCGTCAGCGGTGGCGCCGTCACCGGGCTGCGTGGCGTCATCCTCGCCGACGACGACGCGCCGCGTGGCGCCGCGACCAGCCGCGAGGTCGTCCGCGAGTTCGAGCTGGACGCGCCGCTCGTCATCGTGACGACCGGCGGGATCGGCGGCAATCACGATCTCGTCCGCCGCTACTGGCCGGCGCGCCTCGGCACCCCGCCACGGTCGATGCTCACCGGCGTGCCCGCGTACGTCGACGGGCGCATGCTCGACATCGCCGCGGACGCGGGCGTCCGTCTTGTCAACCGTGACCGCATGTGGCACTACACCGAAGGCCTCCGGAACTGGAACCCAATCTGGCCGGGGCACGCGATTCGGATTCTTCCCGGCCCGTCGTCGATGTGGTTCGACGCGCTCGGCCGGCGTCTTCCCGATCCGTGCCTGCCGGGCTTCAACAATCTCGCGACGCTCACGTACCTGCGCGCGACGCCCGACATCGCTGCGTTCGACCACTCGTGGTTCATCACGACCCAAAAGATCGTGCGGAAGGAGTTCGGGCTTTCCGGTTCGGAGCAGAATCCCGACATCACGAGCGGCGACAAGCGCCGGTTCGTGCGCCAGCGGATGCTGAACAAGAACGCGCCCGATCCGGTCGAGGCGTTCAAGCGGCACGGTGAGGACTTCGTCGTAGCCCGCAATCTCAACAAGCTCGTAGCCGGGATGAACAAGCTCGCGTCCGACGCCCCGCCGCTCGACGCCGCCGCCATCCGCGCGCAGATCGCCGCTCGCGACGCACAGCTGGCGAACCGGTTCACGAAGGACAGTCAGATCATGGCGATCCACAACTCCCGCAAGTACCTCGGCGACCGCCTCGGCCGCACCGTCGCGCCGCACGCGATCCTCGATCCGGAGAACGGCCCGCTGATCGGCGTGAAGCTCCACATCCTGACGCGCAAGACGCTTGGCGGCATCCAGACCGACCTCCAGTCCCGAGCCCTCGACGCCGCGGGTGATCCGATCGACGGTCTTTACGCCGCGGGGGAAGTCGCCGGCTTCGGCGGCGGCGGAGTGCACGGCTACAACGCCCTCGAAGGCACCTTCCTCGGCGGCTGCCTGTTCAGCGGCCGCGCCGCC
>CAWAYE010000002.1:0-60659 GCA_963786185.1 uncultured Thermoleophilia bacterium | reverse complement strand
CGAGAACTGATCGCCATGTGGTCGGCCTCGCTCGCGAGCTCGCGGCTGGCCGGGTGGACGCGCTCGCCGGCCGCGGTCAGCAGCTCGGTCAGCGGCGGCTGCGCGAGCCAGTCGATCTCGATGCCCGGGACGCGGCGGCGAAGCTCGGCGGCGAGCGCCAGGTCGCGGCGGGCGTGGCCGAGGCCGATCGGCGACGAGACGAACAGCGCGCGCCGCGGCCGGACGAGCGCGCGGCGCCAGGTCGACGTCGCCGGCGGCGGCGGCTGGAGGTCGGCGACGAACTCGTCGATGAGCCGGTTGACGGCGACCGGCTCGCGAGCGAAGACGCCGTGTCCGGAGCCGACGAGCTCGACGAGGCGCCCGCCGGCAGGCTCGGCGACGCGGCGGCCCTGCCTCGATCGAGATGACGCGGTCCTCCGTGCCGTGCAGGACGAGCACGGGGCAGCGCACCGCGGCGGCAGAGCTCCTCGGCCCCGGCCCGGTCGCGGTAGCCGAGCGTCGCACTCCGTGCGCATGACCGTCGCGCGCATCGGTGTCGAGGCCCCACGCGACGAGTCCTCGATCTGCCGCGTCGAGTGCGGGCTCGCTGAAGAGCCGCCGCCGAAGAACTCGAGGTACGTGCGCCAGTCGCGGACCAGGAATGGCGGTCTGGAGCGCCCAGCCCTCGCGCTCCCGGATCTCGCTCGGAGAACGGGTACACGGTCCGCTCCGGCAGCTCGCGGCGCGAGGAGCGAGCAGCGTCGGGCCCGATCGCGACGACGCCGGACACGCGCTCCGGGTCCCAGGCGGCCAGCTGCAGCGCATGGCGGCCGCCGCGCGAGTTGCCGAGCGCCACGACCCGCTCGATGCCGAGCGCGTCGAGCACCGTCGACGCCGTCGCGGACGATCTCGCGGTCGCGGTAGTGCTCGACCTCGAGCGGACGGTCGCTCAGGCCGTTGCCGCGCGGGTCGTAGACGACGACGCGGTGCCGGCGCGCGAGGTACGGCGACCTGGGACTTCCAGTGCCGCGAGTGGACGATCGCCCAGCTCGGCAGGAGGAGGAGCGGCGGGCTCGTCCGTGCCGTACGAGCTCCAGTGCGACGCGCACGCCGTCGCGCTCGACGAGCCCGTCAGGTCGGGCGAGCCGTGCCGGGCTGCCGAGATCCGTCCTCCGCACCTGCGGCGATCGTAGCTCACGGTCGCGCTTCGAGCACGAGGTTGAACGGCGTCTCGGTCGCGCGGCGGAAGCGCGTGAAGCCGCCGGCCGTCGACGACGTCGCGCAGCCGCGCCTCGCCGGCCTGCGCGCCGAGCGCCGAGGCCGACCTCCTGCGACAGCGACGCCGGCGTGCAGATCATCGTCGAGGCGCCGTAGAAGACGCGGCCGACCGGGTTGAGGTTGTCCTCGACGCGTGTCGTCGGCGAACGGCTCGACGATCATCCAGGTGCCGTCGTCGGCCGAGCGCCTCGCGCACGTGCCGCGCGGCGCCGACCGGGTCGCCCATGTCGTGCAGGCAGTCGAAGATGCGCGACGAGGTCGTAGCCGTGCCGGGGAAGTCCTTCGCCGGCGCGACCTCGAAGCGCACGCGGTCGGCGACGCCGGCGCCTCGGCGCGCGCTCGCGCGCGGCCTCGATCGACGCCGGCGTGGTAGTCGAAGCCGACGAACGTGCGACTTCGGGATACGCCTGCGCCATCAGGATCGTCGAGGCGCCGTGGCCGCAGCCGACGTCGGCGACGCGCGCGCCGGCGCGCAGCTTCGCCTCGACGCCGTCGAGCGCCGGGATCCACGCGTCGACGAGGTTGGCGATGTAGCCGGGGCGGAAGAAGCGCTCGGTGCCCTCGAACAGCGCGTGGTCGTGCTCGTGCCAGCCGACGCCGGCGCCGGTGCGGAACGCCTCGCGTGATCTTCGGCTCGTCGCGCACCAGCGAGCGTGATGCCCTGGAACGCGCCGCGCGAGGAAGGCCGGGCTCGTCTCGTCGGCGAGCGCGAGCGCCTGCTCGGGCGGCAGGTGGTAGCGTGCCGCGTCGCGGCGTCGTAGGTCGACGTAGCCGCCGGCGGCCTGCGCGTTCAGCCACTCGCGCACGTAGCGCTCGGTGGTGCCCGGTGCGCTCGGCGAGCTCGGCGGCGTCAGCGGCCCGCGCGCCGGCCATCGCCTTGTAGAGGCCGAGCTTGTCGCCGATCACGACCAGCGCCGCGCCGAGCGTCGCGCCGAGCTCGCCGACAGCCTGGTTCATGAACGCGTCGAGCTTCGCTCCTCGTCGATCGCGGTCGCTTGCTTCGTAGCTGCCATCGTGCTCCTCCGTCTGTCGCTGGACTCGCGCGACACCGAAGCTAGGGCGCCTGCCCGGCTTCACATCAGGGGGGCCCACCTGGACCGCACGCGATCGGGCCCCTGGGGCATACTCGCGCGCATGCTGCTCGGGCGCGATGCGGAGCGTCGCAGCGATCGAGCGACTGCTCGCCGACGCGCGCGTCGGCACGAGCGGTGCGCTCGTCATCAGCGGCGAGCCGGGCATCGGCAAGAGCGCGCTGCTCGCCTGCGCGGCGGAGCGCCGCGCGGCGAGATGCACGTGCTGCGCGCGCGCGGGCGTCGAGGACGAGGCGTCGATCCCGTTCGCCGGCCTGCTCGAGCTGCTGCGCCCGGTGCTCGGGCACTCGACAGCCTGCCGGCGCCGCAGGCGGCCGCGCTGAGCTCCGCGCTCGCACTCGGGCCGGCTGTGAGCGGCGACCGGCTCGCGATCGGCGCCGCGACGCTCGGCCTCCTGGCCGCGGCGGCGGAGGACCGGCCGCTGTGCCTGCTCGTGGACGACGCCCAGTGGCTCGATCGGGCCGTCCGCCGAGGCGGTGCTGTTCGCCGCGCGCCGTCTGCTCGCCGACCCCGTCGCGATCATCGTCGCCGTCCGCACGGGCGAGGCCTCGCCGCTCGCCGACGCCGGCCTGCCAGCGCTCGAGCTGCGCGGTCTCGACCTCGACGCGTCCGAGGCCCTGCTGGCGCTCGAGCGCGGAGGGCCGGTGCCGGACGGCGGCGCCGAGCGGCTGTTCCGCGCGACCGGCGGCAATCCGCTCGCGCTGATCGAGCTCGCCGGCGAGGCCGAGGCCGTCGCGGGCAGCCTGGTCGAGGCGCCTCTCGCCGATCGCCACGACCGTCGAGCGCGCGTTCGCCGGCCGCATCGCGCGCGCTCTCGGAGCAGGCTCGCCGCTCGCTGCTCGTCGCCGCAGCGGCCTCGACCGCCGATCTCGGCCTGATCGCGGCTGCCAGCCGACTGCTCGGCGATCGACATCGCCGCGCTGCAGGAGGCCGAGGCCGCCGGGCTGATCGCGATCGCCGACGGCCGTGTCCGCTTCCGGCACCCGCTCGTGCGCTCTGCGGTGCACAACGCCGCCGACCCCGTCCGAGCGGCGCGAGGTGCACGGCGCGCTGGCGCGGCACGAGGTCGATCCCGACGAGCGCGCCTGGCATCGGCCGCCGCCGCCTTCGGGCCCGACGACGCGGCGGCGGAGGCGCTCGAGGCCGCCGCGCAGCGCGCCCGCGAGCGCGGCGCCTTTGCCGCGCCGCGACCGCCGAGCGCGCGGCGCGGCTCGCGACGGAGCCGACGGGCGCGCCCGCGCCTCGTGGCGGCGGCGAACGCCTGGATCCTGCCGGCCGCGGCGAGCGCGCGGTCGCCCTGCTCGACGAGGTGGCGCCGCCGGGGACGAGCCGGCGGCTCGCGGTCGACGTCGCGGACCTGCGGGCGCGGATCCTGCTCCGCGCGGCCGCGTCGCGTCCGCGCGCGACGTCTTCGCCCGCGCGGCCGTGTTGGCCGATGCCGCGACGGGCGGCTCGCGACCGCGCTCCGCGTGGAGGCGCTCGACGCCGGCTTCTCGGTCGGCGAGCCTGCGCCGCTGATCGCGCGTGGCCGCGCCGCCCTGGCACCGTGGCCGGACGACGACGGCCGCGAGGCGCGGCCTCGCGCAGCTCGCGCTCGGCATGGCGCTCGTCGTTCGGCGGCGCGGGCGACGAGGGCCCGCAGCCGCCGCCGCGGCGTCGAGGACTCGAGCGGCACCGGAGCTCGTCCGGCCCGCCGCTGCTCGCGCTGGGCGGTCGAGGCGCCGCTCTTCCTGCGCGAGGCGCGCACGGCGGCGAGTCCTGCTCGCCCGCGCGATGGCGCCGCGCGCGAGCGCGGCGCGCCGGCGCGCTCCCGCGCTGCTCCTGCTCCTCGGCCGCGAGGCGCCGCGACGACCGCGCGGAGGCCCGAGCGCGCCCCTACTACGAGGCGCCGAGCTCGCCCACGACACCGGCCCGGCCGGCGAGGAGTGCGCCGCGCTCTCGGGGCTCGCCTGGCTCGAGGCGCGCGAGGGGCGCGAGGAGAGCTGCCGCGCGCACGCGGCCGAGAGCCTCGAGCGCGACTACGGCCGGCGGCGGCTTCTACGAGGCCTGGGCGCTCGCGGCGCTCGGCGACCTCGAGCTCGCGCTCGGGCGCGCCGCGCGACGCGGCGGTCGAGCGACTCGCCGCGCATGGGAGCGGCCCTCGAGCGTCCGGCATCGGCGACGTCGACCCCGCGCCCGAGCTCGCCGAGGCGCTGCTGCGCTCGTGCCGTGCCGACGAGGCGCGGACGCCGTCGCCGTCTCGCGACGCCTACCGCGCCGCGCGGCCGCCAAGGGCCAGCCGTGGGCGCTCGCCCGCGCCGCGCGCGCCGAGGGCTGCTCGCGGCCGACGACGCGTTCGCGCGCCGGTTCGAGCAGGCGCTGCGCTGGCACGACTCGACGCCCGACACGTTCGAGCGCGCGCGCAGCGAGCTGGCCTACGGCGAGCGGCTGCGCCGCGTGCGCCGGCGCGGCGACGCGCGCGAGCACCTGCGCGCGGCGTTCGCCGGCTTCGAGCGACCTCGGCGCCGAGCCGTGGGCCGAGCGCGCGCGGCTCGAGCTCGCCGCGACCGGCGAGACGACGCGCAAGCGCGATCCGAGCACGCTCGACCAGCTCACGCCGCGCGAGCTGCAGTCGCGCTCGACCTGGCCGTCGGGCCTGACGACGCGCGAGGCGGCGGCCAAGCTCTATCTCAGCCCGAAGACCATCGAGTACCACCTGCGCAGCGTCTACCGCAAGCTCGGCATCCGCTCGCGCGCGGAGCTCACGGAGGCGTTCGCCGAGCCGCCGTCAGCCGGCTGAGGCGGCCTCGGCGACGAGCGCGAGGACGTCGGCGGCGTAGCGCTCGACGAACCGCGGGCCGATGCCGGGGATCGCCGCGAGCATCGCCGGCGCGAGCGGGCGCGCCGCGGCGATCGCCGCGAGCGTGCGGTCGTGCGCGACGACGTAGGCGGGCACGCCCGCCTCAGCCGACGTCGCCCGGCGCCACTCGCGGAGCGTCGTCGAAGAGCTCGCCGTCGGGCCCCTCCGGCACGGCTGCCGGGGCGGGGCGCGTCCGCGACGCCGCGCCGGGCTCGCCCGGCAGGCGCTCGGCGCCCGGCGGCAGGAGCAGCGGGTAGCGCGCCGTCGGTGGACACGAGCAGGCCGGCCTCGACGGCCGCGTCGATCGCCGCGCGCACCGCCGCGGGACGCGGCCCTCGGCGGCGCCGAAGCGCGGGTGCGCCGCGTAGCGGTCGCGGTACGAGTCGAGGCCGCGCAGGATGCCGTCGACCCCGCTCCTGCCGACGGAGGGCGCGGCCGTCGAGGCCACCTCGACGACGGCGGCGCGCAGGTCGCCGACCGGGAGCGGCCGCGCGGGCGCGTCGTCCGGCGGATCGCAGACGTCGCAGCAGCGGCCCTCGGGCGCGGGCTCGGCGCGGTCGCCGAGGTAGCGAGCAGCGTCCGCCGGCGGCAGTCGTCGCCCTCCGCGTAGCGCTGGAGCGCGTCGAGCTGGTCCCAGCGCCAGCGCTCGAGGGCCCGCGCGCGCTGCTCGACCGCGCCGCGGCGCCCGGCGCCGAGGCGGCGCAGCCGCAGGCGCCCGCGCCAGACCGCAGCGGAGCCGGGGTCGAGCTCGAGCGCGCCGACGGCCTCCGCCGCGGCCACCCAGGCCGGGACGGCGTCCGGCGGCCCGAGCCGGTCGAGCTCCTCGGCGCGGACCGCGAAGGCACCGCTGCCGGGCTCGGCGCGCTCGGCGAGCGCCGCGAGCAGGCGGTCGACGTCGACGGAGGTGAAGCGCGCCTCGCGGATGAAGCGGCCGATCAGGCCGCGGTCGCTCGCGGCGTAGAGCAGCACGCAGCGCGCGGGGGCGCCGTCGCGCCCGGCGCGGCCGGCCTCCTGGTAGTAGGCCTCCGGCGAGCCCGGCATGTTCCAGTGCCAGACCGCCCGCACGTTCGGCTTGTCGACGCCCATGCCGAACGCGTTCGTGCAGACGATCACGCGGTCGTCGGCGGCGATGAACTCCTCCTGCGCGGCGCGCCGCTCGGCGGCCGGGAGCCCGGCGTGGTAGCGCAGCGCGCCGAGCTCGACGGCGAGCTCCTCGACGGCGCGGCGCGAGCGCGCGTAGACGATCGCGGGGCGCGCGTCCGCCGGCGCGAGGCCGTCGCGCAGCAGCGCGAGCCGCCGCCGCTGGCCGGGCGCGTGCGAGGACGTCGAAGACGAGGTTCGGGCGGTCGGCGCCGGTGCGGACCTAGACCGGCGTGCGCAGCTCGAGCCGCCGGGCGACATCGACCTCGACGCGTGGCGTCGCGGTGGCCGTGAGCGCCATCGTCGGCGGCCCGCCGAGCTCGTCGCGGACGCGCGCGAGGCGGCCGTAGTCGGGCCGGAAGTCGTGGCCCCACTCGCTCAGGCAGTGGGCCTCGTCGACCACGAGGAGGTCGACGCGGCGCGCGGCTCGAGCGCGCTCGCGGAAGCGCGCGCTCGCGAAGCGCTCCGGCGCGACGTAGAGCAGGCGCAGCGCGCCGTCGCGGAGCGCCGCGAGCGTCGCGTCGGCGTCGTCGCGCTCGCCGGCGGAGTGCAGCGCCGCGACGTCGAGGTGGCCCGCCGCGCGCAGCGCCGCGACCTGGTCCTGCATCAGCGCGACGAGCGGCGAGACGACGAGCGTCAGCTGGAACGCGCCGAGCGCCGGCAGCTGGAAGCAGAGCGACTTGCCGGAGCCCGTCGGCATCACGATCAGCACGTCGCGACCCGCGAGCGCCGCCTCGACGCCCTCCCGCTGGCCCGGCCGGAACGCCGGATGCCCGAAGACGTCCGCGAGCAGGCGATCGGGGTCGAGCGCACGGTCGGCGGACGTGGCAGCCACGAGCGCAGGCTAGTCGACCGACTCCCGGGTACCGGGCCCTGCGCGGCGTCGACTGCGCGCGACCTGGCACGATGCGCCACCGCATGACGACCCGACGTACGGGACTCGTGACGTCCGGTGGCGCTCCCGTCACGCTCCTCGGCGATCCCGTCGCGGTCGGCGACCTTGCGCCGGACTTCCGCTGCGACCGGCCGGAGGGCGACGGCGCCGTGCCGATCACCCTCGCCGACACGCCGGCGACGACGCGGCTCTTCTCCGTCGTGCCGAGCGTCGACACGTCGGTCTGCGCGCTCCAGACCGCACGGTTCGCGCGCGAAGTGGCCGCGCTCGGCGGCAAGGTGGCCGCGTACACGATCAGCGTCGACACGCCGTACGCGCTGCAGCGCTTCCACGACGGCGAGCAGCTCGGCGGGATGACGATGATCTCCGACTACCGCCCGGAGCGCTCGTTCGGCCACGCCTACGGGGTGCTGATGGCCGAGGACGGCGAGCTGGCCCGCGCCGTCTTCGTCGTCGACGGCGGCGGCGTCGTGCGGCACGCGGCGCTCGCGGCGGACACCTGGGAGCACCCCGACTACGACGCCGCGCTCGCCGTGCTGCGCGCGCTGGCGGCGGCTGAGCCGCCAGGCCGGCTTTCTACAATGCACCCTCGCATGGAGCGCTGGAAGCGGAGCGCGCTCGAGGAGCGCACGCGGTACGAGCGCCGCCGACGTCGAGGCCGCGGATCTTCGAGGCCTGGCTGGCCGCGCACGCGTTCGACGCCGACCCCGCGCGCCGGGCGAGCCGTACGCGATCGCCTGCCGCCGCCGAACGTCACCGGCTCGCTGCACATGGGCCACGCGCTCAACGGCACCGTCCAGGACTCGCTGATCCGCTGCGGCGCATGCAGGGCCGCAACGTCGCTCTGGCAGCCCGGCACCGACCACGCCGGCATCGCCACCCAGAGGGTCGTCGAGCGTCAGCTGGCCGCCGAGGGCCTGACGCGCGCAGGGCGCTCGGCCGCGAGGCGTTCGTCGAGCGCGTCTGGGAGTGGCGGCAGCGAGACCGGCTCCAGATCGTCGAGCAGTACAAGCGGCTCGGCTCGTCGATGGACTACCGCCGCGAGCGCTTCACGATGGACGACGCAGTACGCGCGGGCCGTGCTCGAGGTCTTCATCCGGCTGCACGAGCGCGGCTACATCTACCGCGACCAGCGGCCTCGTGAACTGGTCGTGGCCGCTGCAGACCGCCATCTCCGACCTCGAGGTGGAGCACCGCGACGTCGACGACGTGCTCTACCAGGTCGCGCTACGACGTCGAGGGCGGCGGCGAGATCGCGATCGCCACCGTCCGGCCGGTCACCATCCTGGCCGACACCGCGGTCGCCGTGCACCCCGACGACCCGCGCTGCGCGCACCTGATCGGGCGCACGGCGATCGTGCCGCTGGTCGACCGGCCGGTGCCGATCATCGGCGACGAGCGGGTCGAGCGCGACTTCGGCACCGGCGCGCTGAAGATCACGCCGGGCCACGACCCGACCGACTTCGAGATCGGCCGCGACCACGAGCCTGCCGAGACGCTGCTCTTCCTCGACGAGCGACGGCACGCTCACCGACCTGCGGCCGGACTGGGAGGGCTAGTCGCTCGAGCGAGGGCCACGACGCGCGCCGTCGCCAGCTGCGCGCCGACGGGCCGCGCTCGTGCGCGAGGAGCCGCTACCGCCACTCGCGTCGGCTTCTGCCAGCGCTCCGGCGCGCGCGTCGAGCCGCTCGTCTCGCTGCAGTGGTTCTGCCGCATGGACGAGCTCGCGCGGACGGCGATCGACGGCGTGCGCAGCGGCGCGCATCGCGTTCCACCCGAAGCGGCTGCGAGAAGATCTTCTTCGACTGGATGGAGTCGATCCGGCCCGTGGTGCATCTCGCGCCAGCTCTGGTGGGGTCACCGGCTGCCGGTCTGGTTCGCGCCGGACGGCAGCTACGTCGTCGCAGGTCGAGCCGCCCGACGGCGACGGCTGGGAGCAGTCGACCGACGTGCTCGACACGTGGTTCTCGTCCGCGCTCTGGCCGTACGCCACGCTCGGCTGGCCCGAGCGACACGCCGAGCTGCGCGCGCTGGTACCCGGGCAACGTGCTGTCGACGGCGCGCGACATCATCAACCTCTGGGTCGCGCGGATGATCTTCACCGGCATCGAGTTCGCCGGCGACGATCCCGTTCACCGACGTCTACATCCACTCCACGATCCAGGCGGCCGACGGCCGGCGCATGTCGAAGTCGCTCGGCACCGGCATCGACCCGCTCGAGCTGATCGACCGCTACGGCGCCGACGCGACCCGCTACGGGCTCCTGAAGATGTCCTCGACGCAGGACGTGCGCTTCGCCGAGGGCGCGATCGACGAGGGCCGCGCGCTCGCCAACAAGCTCTGGAACGCGTCGCGCCTCGTGCTGCCTGAGCGCCGACCCCGAGGCGCGCGCCGGCGCCGATCGACGACGCGCCCGATCGACCGCTGGATCCTGACGCGGCTGCGCGGTGACGATCGCCGACGTGACCGCCGCTTCGAGCGTATCGCCTTCTCCAGCGGCGTCGAAGGCGCTGTACGCGTTCATCTGGAACGACTTCTGCGACTGGTACCTCGAGGCCGCTCAAGCTGCGGCTCTACGGCGACGACCCCGCGGCGCGCGCGGCCGGCGTCGGAGACGGCGCTGCTACGTGCTCGAGCGGATCCTCGCGCTCGCTGCACCCGCTGATGCCGTTCGTGACCGAGGAGATCTGGACGCTACCTGCCGACCGCGAGCGCGGCCTGCTGCATCGCCGCGCCGTTCCCGGTCGCGGACGACGTGCCGGCCGACGCCGCGGCCGAGCGCGCGGTCGGCCTCGTGATCGACGTCGTCACGGCGCTGCGCCGGATGCGCCAGCGAGGCCGGGCTGGCGCCGCGGGCGCCGCTCGCGCTCGCGATCTCCGGCGGCGACGACGCCGGCGCGCTGCGCGGCCAGGCCGATCTGCTGGCGGGCCTCGGCCACGCGACGCTCGACGGCGACGGCGTCGGCGGCGTGCCGGTCGTCGCCGGCGACGCGCGCGTGCTCGTCGTCGGCGACGGGCTCGCCGACGCGCTCCGCGGCCGGCTCGACCGGCAGCTCGGCCGACGCGCGAGGCCGAGCTCGCGAAGGCGCAGGCGAAGCTCGGCAACGAGCGGCTTCGTGCAGAACGCGCCCCGGCCGGCGGTCGTGCAGGAGGAGCGCGACCGCGAGGCGCGCTTCGGCCGCGAGGTCGCGGAGCTCCGGGACAGGCTGCGCGGGCTGGGGGCCTGAGGCGCGTGACGCGCGCTCGAGGCGCTGCTCGCGCACCGCGAGGTGTTCGGGATCCGGCTCGGCCTCGAGCGCATGCGGGCGCTGCTCGCCGAGCTCGGCGACCCGCAGCGCGGCCGCCGTGCCATCCACGTCGTCGGCACGAACGGCAAGAGCTCGACCGTGCGCTTCTGCGCCGCGATGCTCGCCGCGCAGGGTCTCGCCGTCGGCGCCTACCTCTCGCCGCACGTGCACGACGCTCGCCGGAGCGCGTGCAGGCGCGCCGGTGCGGGCGACGACGACGAGGCGCTCGCCGCGGCGGTCGAGCGCGTGGACGCGGCCGCGGCCGTCGTCGAGGCGGCCCTCGGCGAGCCCGTCACCCAGTTCGAGGCGCTGACCGCGGCCGCGTTCTGCGTGCTCGCGGAGCGCGGGGCGGACGCGTGGGTCGTGGAGGCGGGCCTCGGCGGGCGCTACGACGCGACGAACGTGCTCGCCGCCGAGGTCGTCGCGCTGACCGGCGTCGCCCTCGACCACGTCGCCCAGCTCGGCCCGACGCGGCGGGCGATCGCCGCCGAGAAGCTGGCCGTCGTCCATCCCGGCGCGACGCTGCTCGTCGGCGACGAGGACGCGGAGCTCGCCGCGATCGTCCGCGAGCTCGCGCCGCCGGCGCGGCGGATCGTCCACCTCGCAGCGGGCGCGGACGTGGCGGATGCGCCGCCGCTCGCCGCCCGCGGCCGCTTCCAGCGGGCGAACCTCGCGCTCGCGCTCGCCGCCTGCGAGGCCTTCGCGGGCGACGGCTTCGATCGCCGCGCGGCGCTCGCGGCCGCGGCGGACGTGACGCAGCCCGGCCGGCTCGAGGTCGTCGGCACCGATCCGCTCGTCGTCCTCGACGGCGCGCACAACCCGCAGGGGGCCGCCGTGCTCGCGGCCGAGCTGCCGGACGTCGTCGGCGCGCGCCGGCCGCGCGTCGGCGTGATCGGGATCTTCGCGGACAAGGACGTCGACGGGATCCTGGATGCGCTCGCGCCGGCGCTCGACCGCGCGGTCGCGACCGCGGCGACGTCACCGCGGGCGCTGCCGGCGGCGGAGCTCGCCGATCGCATCCGCACGCGAGGGCTCGCCGCGGACGCCGTCGAGCCGCCGGCAGCGGCCCTCGCCGCAGCGCGGGAGCTCGCCTCCGCGGCCGGCGCGGTCGTGGTCGCGGGCTCGCTCGGCCTGCTCGCCGAGCTCGCGACGGCGCGCGCGGGTGGGCGCGCGCGGTGAGCTTTCGCGGCCGTCTCGGGGTGATCGCGTTCGCTATCGCTATCATCTTGATTGTGATCGCAGTCTCGTACGGTGCCGGCTACCTGATCGGCCGCGCCCTCCTACGGTAGGACTGCAGGGGCTTCACGGCGAACAGACCTGTGCGGATGATCCTCCTCGACAGCTCTACGAGCGACACCAATCCGTTCAAGCCGGTCCTTGACTTCTTCGACTCCGCGCTCGTGCGGGCGGCGATCAAGGTCAGCCTGTTCGCGCTCGTCGTGCTCTGGGTCTCGCTCGCGTTCTGGACGTTCAAGGACGCCCGTCGCCGCATCGCCGATCCGATCCTCGTGGCGGTCGCCGTCGCGACCGCCCTGATCTTCGGGCCGTTCGGCTGCATCATCTACCTGATCCTGCGCCCGCCGGAGTACCTCGACGACGTGCGCGAGCGCGAGCTCGAGATCCGCGCCATGGAGCGCCGGCTCGGGCACGACCAGCGCTGCCCGTACTGCCGCAGCGAGATCGAGCCGTCGTTCCTGTCGTGCCCGATCTGCATGAACAAGCTGAAGGTCGCGTGCCGGCGCTGCAAGTCGCCGCTCGACCCCGACTGGCGGCTCTGCCCGTACTGCGAGACCGAGGTGCGCTCGGGCGGCGCCGACTGCGCTCGGGCGGCGGTGCGGAGGACTTCCTGCGCGGCGCTCCGACGCCCGAGCCCGACCCGGCGCTCGAGCGCGGCAACACCTAGGCGCCGCCCGAGGTCCCGCTGCGATCGAGGCCGCGCAGGAGGTCGTGCGACGGCCTCGCGGACGTACGCCGCGACCTCGTCCGTGCTGGCGTCGCCGAACATCGAGCCCGCGCCCATCAGCGCGCTGAACACGGCGCCGATCGTGCAGGCCATGCGCACGCGCTGCGCGAGCGGGATCGACGCGTCGGCGAGGAAGCGCCGGAAGCGCTGCTCGATGTCCTCGTTCTCGGCGCGGTGGCGCTCGTGGTCCGCGATCTGCATGAACGCGTTCTGGTTGCGCTGGTGCAGGAGGAACAGGTCCCGGTTCGCGAGCACCTGGTCGATCAGGCGGTCGACGAGCGCCGGCCACGCCGCCACGACCTGACGCTCGTCGAGGCCGTCGAGGCCGTCGAGCATGTCCCGCCCGAGCGCGTGGAGGCGCAGGTGCAGCTCGAGGAGGATGTCCTCCTTGCGCTCGAAGTGGTAGTAGAGGGCGGCCTTCGTGACGCCGAGCCGGTCGGCGATCTCACGCAGCGAGGTCTTGTCGTAGCCCTGCTCGTTGAAGAGCTCGAGCGCGACGTCGAGGATCCGCTGCCGGGTCGAGGAGGCGGGAGCGCTCATCTCCACCTTCAGCTTACTTGACGGCCGGCAGGTGATGGCGTACGGTGAGGTTACTTGCCGACCGGTAAGGAGACCGAACCGAATGCTTGACCCGATGATCGAAGCCCACGGGCTGACGAAGCGCTACGGCCCGACGATCGCCCTCGCCGGCCTCGACCTGCACGTGCCCGCCGGCGCGATCCTGGGCCTCCTCGGCCCGAACGGCGCCGGCAAGACGACCGCCGTACGGATCCTGACGACGCTCGCGACGCCGGACGGCGGCACCGCCCGCGTGGCGGGCCACGACGTCGTCCGCGAGGCGGCTGCGGTACGCGCGCAGATCGGCGTGACGGCCCAGGACGCGACGCTCGACGAGGTCCTGACGGGACGCCAGAACCTCGTCATGATCGGGCGCCTCGGCGGCCTGCGGCGCGCCGCCGCGCGGGCGCGTGCGACCGAGCTGCTCGAGGAGTTCGGGCTCACGGACGCCGCCGACCGCGTGCTCGAGGAGTACTCCGGCGGCATGCGCCGGTGAGGCCGGTCAGCTCGTCGGTCTGCGCGAGGCGCTCGAGCTGCGTGACGCGCTCGGCGAGCGAGCTCTGCGGCCGGGCGCTCGCGTCGCCGCTCGATCTCGAGCGCGAGCTCGTCGAGGATCGCGAGGTCGAGCCCGAGGCGGTCGAGCGCGACGTGCAGCAGCGCGTCGTCGGCCGGCACGCCGGCGAGCAGGCCGGCGACCGCGTTGGCGACCTGGACGCAGGCCGCCTCGGGCGTCGGCGCCTCCTCGCCGGAGATGCCGCCGTGGTGCCAGGCGATCGCCGCGAAGATCTCGTCGGGCGCGTCCGAGCGGCCGGCCAGCAGCGCGCCGGCGTACGCGTGGTCGACGCCGAGCTCGTCGCGCTCGAGCTCGGCGCGGCGCGCGCCCATCGGCTCGCGCCGGGCGAGCTCGCTCGAGCGCGTCCTCGCCGAACGCGATCGGCATCACGAGCTTGCCGATGTCGTGCAGCAGGCCGGCGAGGTGCGCGACCTCGACCGCGGCGCCGGCGCGCCGCGCGGCGCCCGCCGCGCAGCCGGCGACCGAGACGGCGTGCACGTGCATCTGCCCGCGCGAGACGCGGCCCTGCCCGGGCGCGCGCTCGAGGAAGCGATAGATCTCGGCCTCGAGCGCGAGCCGCGCGAGCGGGCGCCGGCCGACCATCGTCACCGCCTGGCGGATCGTCTGCGCGCGCACGATCCGCGCCAGCGCGGCCGAGTTGGCGAGCCGCAGCAGGTTCGTCGCGAACGCCTCGTCGCGCTCGATCACCGCGACGAGCTCGTCGGTGGAGCCGTGGGGATCGTCGGCGAGCTCACGAACGGCCCGCGCCGTTCCGTCCAGGACCGGCAGCCGTCCGATCGACTCCAGGGCGCGCTCCAGTCGCGCCTCGACCTCCGGCTTCACTCAGGCATCACTGCGTCCATTATCGGGATTTGACCCACCGAAGGTAAGTCCTGGCCGGAACGTTCATGCAGCGATACTTTCCCGAAATGGGCGAGACTCGGACCACGCCGCAGGACATCACGGCCGGCGTCGTCGCGAGCTTCGACGACTGCGCAGACGCGCGCCTGCGCGAGATCATGCAGGCCCTCGTCCGTCACCTGCACGGCTTCGCCCGCGAGGTCGGGCTGACCCAGGACGAGTGGGCGGACGGCGATCGGCATCCTGACCGAGCACCGGCCACATCACCGACGACCGGCGGCAGGAGTTCATCCTCTGGTCGGACTCGCTGGGGCTCTCGATGCTCGTCGACGCGCTGGCCAACCCGCTGCCCGGACGGCGCCACCGAGTCCACCGTGCTCGGCCCCTTCTACGTGCCCGGCGCGCCGCTGCGCGAGTACGGCGAGAGCATCGCCGAGCGAGGCGGCGCCGGCACGCCGGCCTGGGTCCACGGGCGCGTGCTCGACACTCGCGGGCAACGCCGATCGCCGGCGCCGAGCTCGACGTCTGGCAGAACGGCGACAACCAGCTCTACGCGGTGCAGGACCCCGAGGCCCCGGAGGACCACCTGCGCGGCGCGCTTCCGCACCCGCGAGGACGGCAGCTTCGCGTTCCTCGCCGTGCGCCCGGTGCCGTACCCGATCCCCCACGACGGCCCGGTCGGCCAGCATGCTGCAGCGCCACCGGCCGGCACCCGTGGCGCCCCGCGCACGTCCACATGATCGTGCGCGCGCCCGGCCACCGGACGCTGACGACGCACATCTTCGACGCCGAGAGCGACTACCTCGACTCCGACGCCGTGTTCGCGGTCAAGCCGTCGCTGGTGCGCGACGTTCGAGGCGCGCTCCGCCGACGACCCCGAGCGCCCGGACGGCGTCGAAGGCGAGTGGTACTCGGTGCGAGAGCGACTTCGTGCTCGTGCCCGAGGGCTCGAACGGGGCGGGTTAGCGGTCTCCGCTAGCGCCTCCGGTGGCGCGGGCGCAACGGCTTGGCTGGGTAGGCACGGGTCGGACCTCTTGGAGCGTTCCAACACTTGGGTGTGACGACTTGACCTTCGTAGTGATGGTCAACTCGTACCACCCGGGCATGGAACGTTCCAACGCCCGGGCGCGCGACGAGCGCTGGGACACCCCGCCCTACCCAGCCGCCGTTCAGGCGACCTCGAGCGGCACGATCTCGCCGCGCTCGACGTCGACCAGCCCGTGGTCGGTGAGCTTGAGCGACGGGATCACCGACAGCGCGAGGAAGCTCAGCGCCATGAACGGCGCGCCGAGGCCACGCCCTGTCGGCCAGGGCGGCGCTGCGCCGCTCGAGGCGCTCCACGACCTCCTCGGCGGGGGCGTCGGAGAGCAGGCCGGCGACCGGCAGCGGCAGCTCGCACGCGTGCGCGCGCCGTCGAGCGACGACGATGCCGCCGCCCAGCTCGGCCAGGCGCGCCGACGCACGCGGCCATCGCCTCGTCGTCGACGCCCACGACGACGAGGTTGTGCGCGTCGTGGGCGACGGTGCGAGGCGAACGCGCCGCGCTGGAGTCCGAAGCCGTGGACGAAGCCGAGGCCGACGCGGCCGGTCGCGTGGTGGCGCTCGATCACCGCGATCTTCGCCAGGTCGCGCGCCGGGTCGGCGACGACGCGCGCCGTCGTCGATCTTCGGCGTCGGCCTCGCGCGCGAACGTCAGCAGCTGGTCCGGGTCCATCTCGATCACGCGCACGCGGGCGCCGCGCGCGGCACGCGCAGATCGTCCGGCGCGACGGGCGCGATGTGCATCGTGTGCGCAGCCAGCCCGGCACGGCGACCGGCGCCGGACGGTCGCCCTCCACGACGCTCGCCGTCCTTGATCACGAGCGCCGGCTCGAAGCGCTCGAGGTCCTCGAGCAGCACGAGATCGGCGAGGTAGCCGGGCGCGATCGCGCCGCGGTCGAGCAGGCCGTGGGCAGCGCGCGCGCGTGCAGCGACGCCATGACGAGCGCGTCCTCGGCGGCGATGCCGTGCGGCGACGGCGACGCGGCACATCTGGTCGATGTGGCCCTCGCGCAGCAGCATGTCGGGCTCGCGGTCGTCGGTGCAGAACGCGCAGTAGCTCGGGCCCGTGCGCGGCGCACCAGCGCGCAGCAGCGCCGCGCAGGTTGCGCGCGTTGGAGGCCTCGCGGATCAGCACCCAGATGCCGCGGCGCCGGCGCTTCTCGAGCGCCTCCTCCGCCGTCGTCGCCTCGTGGTCGGTGCGGATCCCGGCCGCGACGTAGGCGTCGAGCGCGCGCGCCGATGCACGCCGGGCGCGTGGCCGTCGACGTTGCCGCCCGGCGCGAGCGCGAGCTTCGCCAACTCGCCCTCGTCGCCGGCGATCACGGCGGGGAAGTTCATCATCTCGGCGATCCCGATCACGCCCGGCTTGCGCGAGCAGCTCGCGCATGTCGTCGGGCCCGAGCGGGCCGCGCGCGGACTCGAGCGGGCTCGCCGGCACGCACGAGGGCACCATCACGAACACGTCGAGCGGCACCTGCGCGCACGCGTCGAGGAACCACTCGATGCCGGGCGCGCCGAGCACGTTGGCGAACTCGTGCGGGTCGGCCACGACGGTCGTCGTCCCGCGCGCGAGCAGCAGCCGCGAGAACTCCTCGACCGAGAGCTTGGAGGACTCCACGTGCACGTGCGCGTCGATGAAGCCCGGCACGAGGTGGTGGCCGCGGCCGTCGACGCGCCGGCCTCCGGCGGCCGGCGCGAAGCCCGCGATGCGCCCGTTCGCCACACCGACGTCCGCGTCCAGCCACTCGCGCGTGAAGGCCGAGAAGACGCGCGCGCCCTCGACCACGAGGTCCGGCGCGCGCTCGCCGCGGGCGACGGCGAGCAGGTGGTCGAGATCGCCCGGCATCGAGCGATCATCGCAGGGCTCGACCGCGCGTCGAACCGCGCGGCCGCCCGGCTGGGACCGCGCGTCGTAGCGGAGCGGCGCGGCGCAGGCGCACCATTGGCCGCATGAGCCGCACCTCCCATGACGCCTCGCGCGACACCGTCGGCGAGCTCCTGCTGATGTCATCGCTGCTGGTGCTCTACGTGGGCCTGCGCGGCACCGCGCGGGCACTCGGCGCCGCCCACACGCTCGTGGGAGAACGGCCATGACCGCCCCGGCGCTCACCAAGTCGGCCCGCTGCGAGTCGGACTGCCCGCGCTCGCGCGACGCCAAGAGCGAATGCCGCTGCCGCGCGGTGCGCAAGCCGGCGCGCCCCGCGCACAGCTATCCGCGCCGCTAGGAAGCCCCTGAACCAGGACCCCTCAGGACCCCTGGGTCCGAGTCTCCTAGAGCGGGAGCGACACGACCAGGCCGCTGCCGCGGCGGCGCTCGTCGCGGGCGGGGGCGAACTCCGCCTGGAGCGTGTGCATCAGGCCGGGCAGGCCGGCGGGCTCGCCGGCGATCGCGCGCTGGCGCGCGCGCCCGGGTCGCCGGCGAGGTGGGCGAGCAGCGCCAGCTCGCGCTCGCAGCCGAGCGCGCGGGCGTGCGGCCAGCAGGCGTCGACGAGCGTCGCCAGGCGCCCCGCGGCCGGCACGCGGCGGTCGCGGTGCGGGTCGAGCAGCTGCGGCGTCGATCCCGTCGCGCGCGGCCAGGAAGCGGTTCTCGTCGAGCACCTCGGGCGCGGCGTCAGCTCCGGCTCGGCCATGCCCTCGAGCGCCTCGAGGCGCACGAGGCACTGGACGAGCGCGGCCAGCGCGGCGGTGTCGCGGATCGCGCGTCTGCGCGTCCATCACGCGCACCTCGAGCGTGCCGAGCGCGGCTGCAGGCGCACGTCCCACCAGATGAACGTCGGCTCCGGGATCGCGCCGCAGCGGATCAGCACGTCGATCGCCTCGACGTAGCTCGCGTAGGTCGCCGAACGCGCGCGGCAGGCCGGTGCGCGGGAACGCCTGGAAGACCGGCGTGCGCGCGGAGGCCAGCCCGATGTCGCGCCGCGCATGAACGGCGAGTTCGCCGACAGCGCGAGCAGCACCGGGATGTGCGCGCGCATGCCGTTGAACGCGCGCATCGCCAGCTCGGCGTCCGGGACCGCGACGTGCACGTGCAGCGCGAACGTCGGCTCGCGCCGGGCCAGCTCGCGCAGCGTCGCGTGCAGGTACTGGTAGCGCGCGCCGGGCGAGACCTCGACGTCCTCCGGCGCGCACGAGCGGATGCGTGCCGGCGACCGCGGCGCGCAGCCCGAGCGCGCGGACCGCTCGCGGCGAGCGCCCGCGCGCAGGTGGCGCAGCTCGCGATCGCGGCCGGCGCGACGGTCGCGTGCGGATCGGTCGCGAGCTCCAGCGCGAGCCCGTGCGTCTCGCCGCGCGCGTGGCTCGGCGAGCTCGGCGTCGAGCCGCGCGAGCACGTCCTCGGAGCGCCACGCCGGCGAGCCGTCGCCGGCTCGAGCAGCATGACCTCCTCTTCGATGCCGACCGTCCACGGCGCCTCGGCGACCGCGGGATTCCATCGCGCCCAGTCGGGGAGCTCGGCGCCCAGCGTCATGCGCAGGACACTGACAGGTCGGCGACCCCGGCGGACACGCAGATCGGTCCAGGTGACGCCCCGCGTGACCGACACTCGGTCGAACCGGTCCGCTACGAGACGCGCGCGAAGCGCACCCGCCATCGTGTACGGCGTGGCGACCCGGACGTTCGACGACGACGAGGCGCTGCTGCACTCGGCGTTCGCCGACGTCGTCGCGGCCGAGCGAGGGCGACGGCGGCGCGTCGCGCTGCTCGAGCGCGCGGTCGCGCTCGGCCGCGCGGCGCGCGACGGCGACGAGGCCGCCGCCGATCGCGCTCGCCGAGCTCGTCGCCGGCCTCGACCTCGACGAGGCCGAGATGCTGGTGCGCTCGCTGACGCGCTGGTTCCAGCTCGTCAACCTGGCCGAGGACAACGAGCGCGTCCGGCGCCTGCGCGCGCGCGACGCGCGCGACGCGCCGCGCGCCGCGGCGCGGGCTCGCTGCGCGACGCGATCGCGCGACCTGCGCCGAGCGCGGCACGACGCGCGGAGCGAGCTGCGCGAGCTGCTCGACGGCGCCGAGCTGCGGCTCGTGATGACCGCCCATCCGACCGAGGCGCGGCGCCGCACGACGATCGACAAGCTCGCGCGCGTGTTCGGCGGTCCTGCGCGAGCTCGACGAGCGCGCGCCGCCCGCGGACGCCGACGACGCGCGGCGGCGGCTGCGCGCCACCGTCCAGGAGCTGTGGGGCTCCGACGAGCTGCGCGCCGTCTCGCTGACCGTCGCTCGACGAGGTCCGCGGCGGGCTCGTCCACTTCGCCACCACGCTCGCCGACGACGGTGCCGCGCGTCTACCGCGACCTCGAGGAGGCGGTCGCCGAGTTCTACCCGGAGCGAGCGCGATCGCGGTCCCGCCGCTGCTGACGCTTCGGCTCGTGGATCGGCGGCGACCGCGACGGCAACCCGTTCGTCACGCCGGCGGTCACGCGTCGAGGCGCTCGAGCTGATGCGCGAGCAGTGCCTGCGCTTCCTCGAGGCCGCGGATCGAGCTGCTCGCCGGGCGGCTGTCGCTGTCGGACCGGCTGATCGGCGGCCGGCGCCCGGGCTCGAGCCGATCCTCGCCGCCGGCGCGCGAGCGCTTCCCCGAGCTGGCCGACGCAGCTGGCACGCGCTCAACCCGGAGGAGCCCTACCGCCGCGCGCTCACGCTTCATGCGCGAGCGCGTGCGCGCGCCACGCGACGCGCGACGCCGGGCGGCTACGCGCGAGCCGGCCGAGCTGCTCGACGACCTGCGCGCGCGTCGAGGCGCTCGCTGCGCGACGGGGCACGGCGCGTTCACCGCCGGCGGCGACCTGCGCGACGTGATCCGCCAGGTCGAGGTGTTCGGCTTTCACTTCGCGCGCCTCGACATCCGCGAGCACGCCGCGCGTCCACCGGCGCGCGCTCGCCGAGATCTACGCGACGCTCGGCGTCTGCGAGGACTACGAGGCGCTGCGCGACGGACGAGCGCATCGCGCTGCTGCGCGCGCGAGATCGCCGACCGCCGGCCGCTGATCCCGACCGACATCGACCGGCTTCTCGGACGCGCACGCGGGAGACGATCGAGACGTTCCGGATGCTGCGCGACGCTGCTCGCCGGCGCGCCACCGCGGCGCGATCCAGACCTACATCGTCTCGGGCACCGAGGGGCCGGCCGACCTGCTCGAGGTGCTGCTGCTGATGAAGGAGGCGGGCCTCGCCGCGCCGGCGGCGAGGGCGCGCGGCTGCGGATCGTGCCGCTGTTCGAGGCCGGCGCGACGCTGCGCGACGGCCGCCGGCGACGATGCGATCGCGCTGCTGCGCGCATGCCGGTCTACCGCGCGGCGCTGCGGGCGGTCGGCGACGAGCAGGAGGTGATGATCGGCTACTCGGACTCCAACAAGGACGTCGGCTACGTCGCCTCGGGGTGGGCGGCCTACCGGGCGCAGATCGCGGATCGCCGAGGTGCTGCGCGCGCCACGGCGCGCAGCTGGGTGCTTCTTCCACGGCCGCGGCGGCGCGGTCGGCCGCGGCGGCGGGCCGACGAACGACGCGATCCTCGCGCTGCCGCCGGGCACCGTCGACGGGCGGCTGAAGATGACCGAGCAGGGCGAGGTGCTGACCGCGAAGTACGCGGTGCCGAGATCGCCCACCGCGAGCTCGAGCTGGCCGCCAGCGCCGACGCTGGCCGCCGGGACGCTCGCGCGCCGACCGACGCGCCGACGACGCTTCGAGCGCGTCCTGGCCGGAGATGGCCGAGCGACTCGGCCGCGGTCTACCGCTCGCTCGTCCACGACGACCCGGACTTCGTCGGCGTTCTTCGCACGCCGTCACGCCGGTCGACGAGATCTCGCCGCCTGCGGCTCGGCTCGCGCCCGGCGCGGCGCAGGCGACGCGGCGGCATCGACGACCTCCGCGCGATCCCGTGGGTGTTCTCGTGGACGCAGTCGCGGATCGTGCTGCCCGCCTGGTTCGGGCTGGGCACCGCGCTGCGCGGCGCCGCGCGAGCGCCACGGCCTCGAGCTGCTGCGCGAGATGGCGCGCGAGTGGCCGTTCTTCGCCAGCGCTGCTGTCCAACGCCGAGATGGCGTGCGCCAAGGCCGACCTCGGCGATCGCGCGCCGCTACGCGGAGCTGTGGGACGACGCGGCGCGCGCGAGCGCATCTGGGGCGCGCTCGAGCGCCGAGCTCGAGCGGACGCGCGCGCGAGCTGCTGCTCGATCCGCGGCGGCGAGCGGCTGCTCGACGCCGAGCCCGTCCTGCAGGCCTCGATCGACCGCCGCAACCCGTTCGTCGACCCGCTGTCGTTCGTCCAGATCGAGCTGCTGCGCCGGCGCGCCGCGCGGCCGACGACGCGACGGCGAGGAGCTCGGCCGGGTCAGCCTGCTCGACCATCAACGGGATCGCCAGCGGGCTGCGCAACACCGGCTGAGCTACCGCGTCGTCCGGACGTCGGCGGGCGATCCGGCCGATCAGCGGTCCGAGGCCGTGCGTCGCGGGCGGTGGCGTCCTCCGAATGGTCCCGTCCCGGCGCCGTCCGGCGGGTCGCCCCGACCGCGAGGTCGAGGCGGTCCGGCGTGCCGGCGCCGAGGGTGATCTGGCCGGCGACGGGCGCGCAGACGCCGCCCTCGCCGTTGGGGAAGGCATCGGCCAGGTCCAGCTTCATCAGCGGTGTAGGCGCCGGTGCCGAGCGTGCCGCGGAAGCTCGCGTCGGTCTGCTCGATGCACAGGCCGCCGGGGCACGGGTGGTCGACGACCGTGTCGGTGCCGCGGACGACGAGGCGCTGGCTGTCGAGGTGCTTGGCCTGGGCGCTGCCGGCTGCGCCGAGCGTCAGCGCAGCCAGCGCCGCGGCGAGGATGGTGCGTTTCATGCTGTCTCCTTGGTCAGAAGCTCGCGGTGGTCGAACCGCTCGACCTTGAGGACCGGGCGGCCCTCGGAGTCGAACCAGTCCGCCCGCGGGCGGTCGTAGTAGAGCTCCACGCCGTTGCCGTCCGGGTCTTCGAGATAGACCGAGACGGTCGCTCCGTGGTCGGAGGCGTGGTCGATCGCGACGCCGTGGTCCAGCAGGCGCTGCACGGCCCGGCCGAGCTCGCGCCCGGTCGGGATACACGAACGCCGTGTGGTAGAGGCCGGGATGGCCGGGCGGGGGCGGCGAGGCGCCCTCGCTCTCGAACGTGTTCAGCCCGACGTGGTGGTGGTAGTCGCCGGCGGCCAGGAACGCGGCCGGGATGCCGGCCGCGCGCCCGTCGGCGGTCACGCCGAGCCCGAGCGCGTCGCGATAGAAGCCGAGCGCGCGGTCGAGGTCCGCCACCTTGAGGTGGACGTGGCCGACGCGGACGGCGGGATGGATGGGCTCGGTGGTCATGCCGGGCAGTGTCCCCGGCGATCGCGCCCCGGCTCATCCGTGCGATCACCTAACCGGGTGTCACAGCCCGGGCTGCCGTCTTGTCAGGTGTGGTGTACAGGCAGTGCTCGATCCAGGAGTTGACGATGAAGGTCTTTGTTGCAGGTGCGACCGGAGCGATCGGCAGGCAGCTCGTGCCGCGTCTGGTCGCCGCGGGTCACGAGGTTCACGGCATGACGCGCAGCGAGTCGAAGCAGGCGCTGCTGCGTGAGCTGGGCGCCGTCCCGGTGGTCGCGGACGCGCTCGATCCCGATCAGGTCGCCGAGGCGGTGGGCAGGGCGCGGCCGGACGTGATCGTCCATCAGCTCACCGCCCTCGCCGGCGTGGAGCGCTACACGGAACGCGACGCCGCGGCGACCAACCGCCTGCGGACGGAGGGCACGGATCACCTGCTCTCGGCCGGGCAGGCGGTGGGGGTGCGACGGTTCGTGGCGCAGGGCGTGGCGACCTTCGGCGTGTACGGGCGCACCGGTGCGCCGGTGAAGAGCGAGGAGGACCCGCTCGACCCCGCGCCCGTGCCGGAGATGCGCGAGACCCTGGCCGCGATCCGCCATCTCGAGCAGGCGGTGCTCGGTGCCAGCTGGACGGAGGGGATCGTGCTGCGCTACGGCGCCTTCTACGGGCCGGGCACGTCGCTGGCGGCGGGCGAGGAGCAGTTCGAGCTGATCCGCAGGCGCAAGTTCCCGCTGGTCGGCGACGGCGGCGGCGTCTGGTCGTTCATCCACGTCGCCGACGCGGCGGACGCGACGCGTGGCGGCGGTCGAGCACGGCAGCCGTGGCGTCTACAACGTGGTCGACGATGACCCCGCCCCGGTGGCCGAGTGGCTGCCGGCGCTGGCGCAGACGCTCGGCGCCAAGAAGCCGATGCGCGTGCCACGGTTCGTCGCGCGGCTGCTCGCCGGCGAGGCCGGCGTGGTGATGATGACCGAGATCCGCGGCGCGTCGAACGAGAAGGCCAAGCGCGAGCTCGCGTGGCGCCCGGCGCACCCGAGCTGGCGGCAGGGGTTCGCAGCGGCATGACCGATCGCGAGCAACTCCTCGACGAGCTGCGGCCGGTCGCGTTCGCGATCGCCTACCGGATGCTCGGCAGCGTCTCCGAGGCCGAGGACGTGGTGCAGGAAGCGCTGCTGCGGGTGCACCAGTCGCTCGAGGCCGGCGAGCAGATCGCATCGCCGCGCGCGTTCGTCGCCACGGTGACCACCCGGCTGGCGATCAACGAGCTGCGCTCGGCGCGCGCCCGGCGCGAGCACTACGTCGGCGAGTGGCTGCCGGAGCCGATCATCACCGACGGCCACGACGATCCGGCCCGGCACGCCGAGACGGCCGACTCGCTGTCGCTGGCGATGCTGGTGCTGCTGGAGAGCCTCTCGCCCGAGCAGCGAGCCGTGCTGCTGCTGCACGACGTGTTCGACTACCCGCTATCCGGAGATCGCGGCGATCGTCGGCAAGAGCGAGGACAACGTGCGCCAGCTCGCGCACCCGCGCCAGGAAGCACGTCGAGCAGCGCCGGCCCCGCTTCCAGACCACGCGCGAGCAGCGCGACGAGCTGGCGCGCGCGGTTCTTCGCCGCCACCGAGCAGGGCGACCTCGCCGGGCTCGAGGCGCTGCTCGCCCACGACGTGGAGCTGACCGGCGACGGCGGCGGCAAGGCCCCGGCGCTCGCGCGGCCGCTGCGCGGGCGCAGCCGTGTGGCGCGCACTGCTGGTCACCTGGATCCGCCGGATCGCGCGCCTCCCGGGCGTGTCGCTGCGCCCCGTCGAGGTCAACGGCGGCCCCGGAGCGCTCTACCTCGACGCCGAGCAGCGGCTGATCGGCGTGCTGGCGCTCGAGATCGCCGGCGGCCAGATCACGAGCATCAGCGCGATCGTCAACCCCGACAAGCTGACGCCACCTCGGGCCGGTCGGCGACGTCAAATCGCTGATCGCGACGCGTCAGCCCGGCTCGTCGTAGAAGCCGCGGCCGCTCTTCTCCCCGAGCCGGCCGTCGTCGATGTAGCGGCGCAGCAGCTCGCGCGGGCTCTCCGGGAGCCCGGTTCGCACGTCGGCGTAGTGCTCCTCGATGGCCAGGACGACGTCGAGGCCCACGCGGTCCATGAGCCGGAAGGGCGGAATGCCGCGACGGACGAACAAGCGCCACATCTCGTCGACGCCGGGATCGGTCTCGCCGCAGGTCATCAGCTCGACGGCCGGGAGCTCCGGCGGCTGGTAGTAGTGCGTGTTCAGCACGCGCTCGGGGTGCCGGACCTTCTCGATGACCAGCCGGCTGGGCAGCGACGAGGAGTTGGTGGCGAGGATCGCGTCGGCGTCGGCGAGCTGGTCGAGCTCGCCGAAGACCTCGGTCTTGACGTCGACGCGCTCGGTGACCGCCTCGACGACCATCCAGGCGCCGGCGACCGCTTGCGCGAGATCGTCGGTGACCTCGAGCTCGCCGGTGCGATCCGGCCGCAGGTCCAGCTCCTGCTGCACTTCGTCGATGTGCTGCTCGACGTAGTCCCGGCCGGCCGTTCGCTGATCGGCGGACGTGTCGAACAGCCGGACGTCGCTGCCGCCGGCCGTGAACACGGCAGCGATGCGGCGGCCCAGGGTGCCGGCGCCATCGATCGCCACCGGCCGCTGGTCGACGTCGTCGGGGAGCGAGTAGGCCATGCGGTGCGCATACCCCGGACCCCGTCCTCCTGGCGGCCGGCTGTCTCCGTTCAGACGGCCGGGATGCGAAGCGCGCTGAGCGCGAGGGCCAGGACGCGCGCGCGCTGCTCGTCGCTCTCGTAGTGCGACGCGGTGACCCCGGAGACGAGCCGCATCGCGTCGTCGAGGCTGGTGTCGGCGCGGACCTCGCCGGCCGCCTGGGCGCGCTCGAAGAGCGGGTTCGCCGCCTCGTACATCGCGGCGCGGCAGGCGCGGAAGGTCTCGGAGTCCTTGTTGAGGCCTTGGAGCATCGCCAGCTTGGTCGCGACGTACCCGGAGAAGCGGCGCAGCCACGTCTCCAGCGCGTCCCACGGCTCGCGCTCGTGCGCGTCACGCGCGGCCTGGAGGAGCTCCTCGATCTCGCTCACGTAGACCGACTCGATGAGGTCCGATCGCGTGGGGAAGTTGCGGTAGAGGGTCCCGATGCCGACGCCGGCCTGGCGGGCGATGTCCTCGAGCGGCACGTCGATCCCGTCGCGGTTGAACGCGGCGCGAGCCGCGGCGAGCAGCGCGTCGAAGTTGCGCCGGGCGTCCGCGCGATGGGGGCGCACGACGGTGATCGGAAGGGTCTGTGCGGTGGTGTCGGAAACGCTCATTCGCGAAATTCGGCTTGAACCGGAGGGTCGCCTCCGATAATCTGGAGGACACCCTCCACATATCCGGAGGGACACCTCAATTTTAGCGCCGCTTCCTCGAACCTGGAAGGACCGCATGTATCTCGACTCCTCCCCCACCATGGCGCGCCGCTCCGCCGAGACCCCGCGCCGGCGCGGCGCCTGCAACAAGCCCACGCGCGCCACGCTCCGCGCGCAGCCCGCGCGCTCGCAGCCCGCAAATGCCACGGCCCGCCGTAGCCGCCTGGACGACGCGATCGTCGCCCAGTGGCTGCTCGACCAGGTGCCGTTCGATCACCGCCACGCTCTCAGTCGGTGAGCGCCTGGTAGACGAGCTGCTTCAGCTGGGTGCGGATCGGATAGGTGCTCGAGGGCAGCAGCTGGGTGAAGAACAGCGCGGTCAGGTCCTCGACCGGGTCGACCCAGAAGGCGGTGCTGGCCGCGCCGCCCCAGCCGTACTCGCCGGGCGAGACAGCACCTTGTTCGCGCGCCGGGTCGAGCACCACCGAGAAGCCGAGCCCGAAGCCGACGCCGTCGAAGGTGGTCTCGGCGAACAGCGGCCGGCCCACCGGCTCGAGGTCGGCGCCGCCGGGCAGGTGGTTGCGGCCATGTAGCGCAGCGTGCGCGGCGCGAGCAGGCGGACCCCGTCGAGCTCGCCGCCGTTGAGCAGCATCTGGGTGAAGCGGTGGTAGTCGGCCGCCGTCGACACGAGCCCGCCGCCGCCCGAGCAGCATCGGGCGGCGAGAGGATCCTCGGCCGAGCGCGTCGATGCGCGTGGCGCGGCCGGTCGTCGGGTCCGGCGCGTAGAGCGCGGCCAGGCGGTGCGCGGGTTCGGGCCTCGACGGAGAAGCCGGTGTCGGTCATGCCCAGCGGCTCGAAGATGTGCTCGGCCAGGAAGCGGTCGAGCGGCTGCCCGACACGCCCTCGACCAGGCGGCCGAGCACGTCGGTGGACACCGAGTAGTTCCACTCGGTGCCCGGCTCGAACAGCAGCGGCAGCGACGCCCAGACGTCGCAGCGCCGGCCAGGTCGAGGCTCGGGCGGGCTGCCCCACTCGAAGCCGGCGGCGCGGTACATGGCGTCGACGGGGTGGGCGTAGTGGAAGCCGTAGGTCAGCCCCGAGGTGTGGGTGAGCAGGTGCCAGATGCGCACCGGCTCGGTCAGCGGCACGGTGACCGGCTTGAGCGACGAGCCGCTGCGGTAGACGCGCGGGTCTGCCGAACGACTGGATGTAGCGGTGCACCGGGTCCTTGAGCTCGAACGCGCCCTCCTCGTAGAGCATCATCGCCGCCACCGAGGTGATCGGCTTGGTCATCGAGTAGATCCGCCACAGCGTGTCGCGCTCGACCGGCAGGCCGGCCTCGCGATCGCGACTGCCGCAGACCTCGTCGTAGACGACCGCGCCGTGGCGGGTCACCACGGCCAGCCAGCCGGCCAGCCGCCCGTCGTCCACGTAGGCGCCGAAGTGGCGCTCGATGCGCTGCAGCCGCCAGGTCATGGGCGGCCTGCTGAGCCAGAACCGCGCGCCGTCCGAGATCGTCCAGCTCTACGCGGCCGAGGACGCGCGCCGCGGCCGGAACGATCCGTGCACGTGCGGCAGCGGCCGCAAGTGGAAGCACTGCCACGGCGCCGCCGAGCGGCACGTGCTCGCGGCGGGAGCGGGATGATGGCCAACCCGCGGAAGGAGCGGGCCGCGATCGATGCGCTCTTCGTCCAGAGCGGCTCGGCGTTCAGCTCCGACGACGGCGAGATCACGCTGCACGGCCTCGCCGAGGCGACGGTGTACTTCGCCGACCGTCCGCGCCGCGAGGCCGGGCACATGCCGTCCCGGCGCGTTCCTCGAGCTCTGGGACGACGACGCCGGCGAACTTCGCCGTCGAGCCGCCGCACGCGGTCCTCTCCTTCCTCGACGAGCCGGCCGAAGCGCTGGACCGACGTCGTCGTCGTGCTGCACGAGCCGCGGCTGGCCGGCGACGAGCTGACCTACAGGGTCGACGTGCTGAACGGCACGCTGCCGCCCGCGGGCGGGCCGTGCTCGCTCTTCATCGACACGTTCGGCCGTTCGCTCGCCCCCGTCTCCGTCCGCGGCCTGCGGCGGCCCCGCCGAACCAGCGCGAGCCAGGCGGCGGCGTGACGAGAGCGCAGGCTCCCGCTCTGGGCGGCCCTCGCCGCGCTCTTCTGCGCGGGTGTGATCGCGGCGTTCGGCGGCGGGCACGCGGCCGGCGCGCCGCACCGACCACCACGGTGACGACCGGCCCACGACGACGGCACGAGGAGACGACGCGTCCCGCAGACGACCGTGCAGCAGACCACCGTCCAGCTGACGGTGACGAACACCCACGTCGCATCACGAGCCGCCGAGCACGATCGTCGTGCAACCCGACCGCCGCGACGACGGACACCTCCAGCGGCACCGAGACCTGGGCGCTCGTCGCGATCGGCGTCGCGATCGTCGCGCTGATCGCGCTGATCGGCTGGCTCGCGAGCCGGCACAAGGACCTGCCCCCGGAGGCGCGCCGGCGCGTGCTCGCCCAGGCCGTCGCCGCCTGGGTCGCGCAGGGCTGGGCCCCGGTGAGCCAGACGGACACGACGGCCGTCCTGCGGCGAGGCGACGAGCACATCGTGCTCTCCGTCGACGGGCGGGGCAACATCAGCTCGCAGCCCGTCGGCCCGGCCGCCGCCCGACGCAGGCTGAGCGCTCAGCTCGAGAGCAGGTGCTCCCGGTGAGCGAGGGCGACCGCCTCGAGCCGGGAATGCACGCCGAGCGCGCGGAGGATGTGGCGAATGTGGTTGCGGACCGTCTCGACGCTCAGATTCAGCTCGTGCGCGATGTCGTGGGTCCTCTTGCCGTGCTCGAGCAGACGGAGCACCTCGGCCTGGCGCGGCGTCAGGTGCGGATGAGCGGGCCGCGGCGGCGTGTCGTCGATGTCGGCGACCTGCCCGAAGACCCCGACCACCCGGTGCACCCTCGACGAGCGGCACCGTGCTCAACTCGACCCCGATGCGCTCGCCGTCGGCGCCGATCACGACGACCTGGGTGTCGTGTGGCTGCGGCGGCCCGGCGATGTGCCGGCGAAGGTCTCCCGAGACCGGCGGGTCTCCTCCGGCGCGACGACCGAGGTGAACTGGCGCCCGCGGACGTCGCCGACCAGCCGGCGGGCGGCCGGGTTCAGCCAGCGGATGATCCCCTGTCGGGTCGACGACGTAGCTCGGGACGCTGATCGACTCGAGCGCGCCTTCGACATCCCCACCGAGCGAATTGAGATCGGAGGTCACGGGCCGATTCTGGGCAGCCGCCCGCCGGCGGCGAATCATCCCGACTGGATGACGGCCGAACCCCGGGTGGGATAAGGTCGCGGCCTGATGAGCGTCGTGCGCACATGAGCGAGGCAACTGCCGGCGGCGCCACCAGCGAGGAGAGCGCCGGGAACCCGAAGCTCGCCCTGCTCCTGGCGATGGCGATGTTCGTGCTCGTCGTCGACACGTCGCTGATGAACGTGTCGATCTCGGCGGTCGTCGCGGATCTGCAACACGACCGTGAGCGGGGTGCAGTCGGCGATCGCGCTCGAGGCGCTCGTGTCGGCCGCGTTCATCCTGATCAGCAGCAAGGTCGGCGACCTGATCGGGCGCAAGCGGGCCTACGTGCTCGGCCTGCTGGCGTACGCGGTCGGCGCGCTCGCGATGACGCTCGCGCAGAACCTGACCGCGATCATCATCTTCTGGGCGATCATCGGCGGCCTCGGCGCTTCGCTGCTGCTGCCCGCGATGCAGTCCCTGATCCACGGCAACTTCGAAGGCGCCGCGCGCAAGCAGGCGTACGCGCTGGTCGGTGCCGCGGCTGCGATCGCCGCCGCCGTCGGGCCGCTGCTCGGCGGCTTCGTCACCACCTATCTGTCGTGGCGCGTCGGCTTCGTGCTCGAGGTCGTCGTGATCGCGGTCGTGCTGTCCCAGATCAAGCTCGTCCACGACGTGCCCTACACGGGGCCCCGGCAGGTCGACGTCGTCGGAGCGATCCTCTCCGTCTTCGGGATGGGCGGCCTCGTGCTCGGGATCCTCGTCTGGCAGGAGGGAGGCGAGTACGTCGGCCTGCTGATGGCGATCGGGGCGGTCGCGCTGGCGCTCCTCGCGTACTGGCTCGTGCGTCGCAAGCGGGAAGGGAAGGTGACGCTGCTCGACCCGGGCCTGTTCCGGTTCCCGCACTTCACGATCGGGATCTCCCAGCAGATGCTGCAGCAGATCACCCTCGGCGGCGCGATGATCGCGCTGCCGATCTTCCTGCAGATGACGCTCGAGTACAACGCGATGCAGGCGGGCCTCTCGCTCGCGCCGCTCTCGCTGAGCATGTTCGGTGTCGCGCTGCTGGCCGGGCGGAAGGCGGGCAAGCGGCGCCCGAGCAACATCGTCCTGATCGGGTTCGCGCTGAGCACGATCGGGATGGCGCTCGATCATCCCGATCGTGCCTCGCACGCATTCGGGCTGGGCGCTGGTCATCCCGTTGCTGATCGTCGGATCGGGGCTCGGCCTGCTCGTGTCGCAGCTGAACAACTACACGCTGTCGCCGATCGAGGAGGAGCGCGTCAGCGAGGCGGCCGGCGTCAACTCCGCCGCCGGGTCGTTCGGGCTCTCGTTCGGGCTGGCGATGGCCGGCGGCATCATGCTCGCGTTCCTCGCCTTCGACTTCACCAACCTCGTCAACGACAGCACGGTGATCCCGCCCGCACAGCAACAGCAGATCTCCAACACGCTCGAGCACGACGCCGAGGTGATGAGCAACGCCCAGCTCGAGCCGCTGCTCGCAGACGAGCCTCAGGACGTCCAGGCCGAGATCCTTCGCATCAACAAGGAGGCACGGGACCGTTCGCTTCAGGTGGCGCTGCTCGTCCCGCTGCTCGCGAGCCTCCTCGGCGTGCTCAACGCATTCCGGATGAGACGTCTCCCCGACCCGCGCGCCCGCCAGCGCGGTTGAAGGCATGGCCCTGGGCTGAGCGCTCGCGAGCGCAACCGATGTCGGCTGTTCCCGGACTGCGAGCTCTTTCGTCCTACCAGGCCGCCTGGCTCCGGAAGGACGTCGTCGCCGGGCTCGTCCTGGTCGCACTCCTCGTTCCGCAGGGAATGGCCTATGCCGAGCTGGCCGGCCTGCCGCCGATCACCGGCCTGTACACGTCGATCCTCTGCTTGACGGGGTATGCGATCTTCGGCCCGTCTCGGATCCTCGTGCTCGGTCCCGACTCGTCGCTCGGCCCGATGATCGCGGCGACGATCCTGCCGCTCGTCGGGGCGAACGGCGATCCCGAGCGCGCCATCGCGCTCGCGTCGATGCTCGCGCTGCTCGTCGGCGGCGATCACCGTGCTCGGCGGGATCCTCAAGCTCGGATTCGTCGCCGATCTGCTGTCGAAGCCGACGATGATCGGCTACATGAACGGTCTCGCCGTCACGATCCTGGTCGGACAGCTGCCGAAGCTGTTCGGGTTCTCGATCGATGCGGACGGCTTCATCGACGAGACGAAAGGCTTCGTCAACGGCGTCAGAGACGGCGAGACGGTGACCGCCGCCCTCGCGATCGGCCTCGTCGGCATTGCGCTGATCATCGTGCTCCAGCGCTTCCTCCCGAAGCTTCCGGGAGTCCTCGCCGCAGTCGTCCTGTCGATCGTCGCCGCGCGCGTGTTCCATCTCGACGAGCACGGAGTGAAGCTCGTCGGCACGCTGCCGCAGGGGTTTCCGCCCCTCACCATTCCCAGTGTCCACCTCTCCGACCTGTCGCTCCTGATCGGTGGGGCGCTCGGGCATCGTGATCGTCACGCTCGCCGACACGATCGCGACGGCGTCCGCGTTCGCCACGCGAACCGGACAGGAGTTCGACGGCAGCCAGGAGATGATCGGCATCGGCGCGGCCAACATCGCCGCCGGCTTCTTCCAGGGCTTCCCGGTCAGCACGAGCGGATCACGGACGGCCGTCGCCGAGCAGTCGGGCGCGAAGACGCAGGTGACCGGGCTCGTCGGAGCGCTCGCGATCGTGCTGATGCTCGTGCTCGTGCCGGGCCTGCTGCGGAACCTGCCGCAGCCCACGCTCGCAGCCGTCGTGATCGTCGCATCGCTCTCGCTCGCCGACATCCCGGCGACCGTCCGGCTCTGGCACCAGCGCCGAGAGGACTTCCTCGTGTCGATCGCCGCCTTCCTCGGAGTGGTCCTGCTCGGCGTGCTGGCCGGCATCGCCGTCGCCGTTGCGCTGTCGATCGTCGAGCGTGTTCCGGCATGCCTGGTGGCCCTACCAGGCAGTGCTCGGCCGCGTCGACGGCCTCCCCGGCTACCACGATCTCTCCAGCCATCCCGACGCCGCAGTGCTTCCCGGCCTCGTGCTGTTCCGCTTCGACGCCCCGCTCTTCTTCGCGAACGCGCGGACGTTCCGCGATCAGATCCGCAAGCTCGCCTCGGCCGACCCGGCGCCGACGCTGGATCGTCGTGGCCGCCGAGCCGATCACCGACGTCGACACCACGGCCGCCGACATGCTCGAGGAGCTCGACCACGACCTCAACGCGCGCGGCGTCTCACTCGTCTTCGCGGAGATGAAGGACCCGGTCCGCGAGCAAGATCGAAGAGCTACGACCTCACCCGCACGATCGATCCGAAGCACTTCTTCCCGACGATCGACGCCGCTGTCGCCGCGTATCGGGCGACGGGCAGATCGACCGGCCGGCCAGGCCCGGGCATCCGTCGCGTGCTGCCGATCGCGGATTGGCTCCCGCGGTACGACCGCAGCTGGCTGCGCGGCGACCTGATGGCCGGGATCGCGGTCACCGCCCTCGTCGTGCCGAAGAACCTCGGCTACGCGGGCATCGCGGGCGTGCCCCTGGAGAACGGGCTCTATGCGGCAGCAGCCGGCGCGATCATCTACGCGCTCTTCTGCACGTCCCGGCAGATCTCGACCGGGCCGAGCTCCTCACTCGCGGCCGTGGCCGGCGGCGCCGTCCTGGCGACCCGGCTCGGAGGCCAGGACGCAGCTCAACTGGTCGCAGCGATCACCCTGGTCACGGGCGGCCTCTTCCTGCTGCTCGCGCGTGTTCCGGCTCGGGTGGATCGCGCGGTTTCTGTCGAAGGCGGTGATCACCGGCTTTCTCGCCGGCGCCGCGATCGACGTGACGATCGGCGAGCTGTCGAAGCTGACCGGGACGTCGTCGAGCGGCGACAGCGCCTGGCGGGAGCTCTGGACCTGGCTGCAGGGCCTCGACGAGATCCACTGGTCGACGCTCGTCGTCGGGCTCGTCTCGCTCGGCGTGATCCTCGGGCTGCGCTTCACGGCGCCCGCTGGTCCCCGGCGCGCTCGTGCTGGTGGTCGGCGGCCTGGTCGCGTCGGGGCTCTTCGACCTCGGCGCGCACGGCGTGGCCCTCGTCGGTCACGTTCCCCGGGGGCTCCCGAGCCCGGCGCTGCCCGACTGGGACCTCGTCCGGACGCATCTGTCGACGATCGGCATCGCGTCGGTCGCCCTGCTCCTGATCGGTTTCTCCCAGACCGCCGGCGACGCACGAGCGTTCGCGATGCGGCACCGGTACCGCATCGACGTCAACCAGGAATCGGTCGCTCAGGGGATGGCGAACGCCGGGGCCGGGCCTCTTCCAGGGCATGCCGGTCTCGACGAGTCTCTCCGCGAGCTCGCTGAACGAGTCGGCCGGGGCACGGACGCCGGTCGCCTCGCTGATCACCGGCGGCCTCGTGCTGCTGACGCTGATCGTCCTTGCTCCGCTCTTCTCGGCTCTCCCGAAGGCAGTGCTGGCCGCCGTGATCATCGACGCGGTCGTGTTCGGGATGATCGACATCGGCGAGCTCCGGCGCCTGCGCCGGGTCGCGCGGATCGACTTCTGGATCTCCGTCGCGGCGATTCTCGGCGTGCTGTCCGCCGGGGTCCTCGCTGGCGTCACGATCGGCATCGCGCTCTCTCTCGTCTGGTTGATCTACGTCGACGACCTCACCGCGGATGCCGCTGCTCGGCCGTGAGCCGGGCACGCAGGCCTTCCGCGAGCTCGACGAGCACCCCGGCGACGAGACGTTCCCTGGCATCGCTGTGCTGCGTCTCGACAGCGGGCTGTTCTTCGCCACCGCCGAGGCGCTCGACGATCGCGTCCGCGCGGTGATCCGCGACAGTGAGCCGCCGCTCCAGGCGATCGTGCTCGACCTCGAGGGCGTCGACTTCGTCGACTCTCAGGGAGCGGCGAAGCTCGCCGAGCTCTACGAGGTCGCGGCCGGGGAGGGAATCACCCTGCGCCTCGCGCGAGTCAAGCCGCAGGTCCGCTCCGTCCTCGACGCCGACGGGATGACGGCAACCCTCGGCGCGGACAGCATCCACGGCAACGTCGATCGCGCGATCCAGGCCGAGCTCTCGACGCAGGCCTGACGCGCGGTAGCCCCTGCGAGCGGTGCTAGGCGGTCTCGGCGACGGAATCGTCGGCCGGCGGCGAGCGTGACGCCGGCCTCGGCCAGGGCGACCTGCACGTCGTTTCGTGCGCTGTAGATCCGCCACTTGACCGTGGCCAGGGGGACGTCGAGCGCGGCGGCGATCTCGTTGTACGACAGGCCGACGACGTCGCGCAGCAGCAGGGCGGTCTTCAGGTCGACGTTCAGCTGCTCGATCGCGACCCAGAGCGCGCGGATCGTCTCGGCCTGCTCGATCGGGGGCTCCGGGAGCGCCGGCGACAGCTCCGGCACGAGCTCGACCGGCTGCAGCCGGTTCTTCCGGGAGCGGATGTCGTCCAGGACGACGTTCTTCGCCACCTGGAAGATCCAGGTCGTCAGCTTGGCCCGGAACGCATAGCGCGGCAGAGCCTTCCAGACGCGCAGGAACACCTCCTGGGTCAGGTCCTCGGCGAGCTCGCGGTCGCCGACCGACCGCAGCACGTAGTTGAAGATCGGCAGGTGGTAGGTACGGACGATGACCGAGAACGCCTCCTCATCTCCGCGCTGCGCTTTCCTCACGACACTGGGATCGAGCTGAATGAGCATGCATCCAGTGTTGCCCGGCGCGGCGACCGCCGTTCTAGCCCATCCGGGTCAATCACACTTCCTTCACACCGGCGCCGGTTCTCCGCGCCGTCATCCCAATCGGATGAGTCGCGTGTTCCAATTCGCTGCGAGCTTCCCCGGCGGTAGGGATAGATCCGCCCGATGAGCAGTTCAGACACCAGCCAGACGCCGCCCGCGGCCTCCGCCGACCCGGTCGAGCTCCTTCGCAGCCGGAGCTATCTGGTCCTGCTCGTTCTCGGCGGCATCGTCGGGACCGGAGTCGCCGTCGTCGCCTATTTCTTCCTCAAGGCGGTCTCCGAGGCGCAGACGTACGTCTTCACGACTCTGCCCGAAGAGCTCGGCTTTGCGCACGAGCCCCTCTGGTGGCCGCTTCCCTGGCTGGCGCTCGCAGGCGTGCTCGTCGCTCTGACGATTCGCTACCTGCCCGGCAACGCCGGGCACAAGCCGGCGGAAGGCTTCAAGACCGGCGGCCCGGTGCCGCCGATCGAGCTGCCCGGGATCGTGCTCGCATCGCTCGCAACCCTCTGCTTCGGGGCCGTGCTCGGGCCGGAGGCACCGCTGATCGCAATCGGCAGCGGGCTGGGCGTCCTCGCCGTCCACCTGCTCAAGAAGGATGCGCCCACAACCGCGGTCGCCGTGATCGGGGCTGCGGGCAGCTTCGCTGCGATCAGCACGCTCCTCGGCTCGCCGCTCGTCGGGGCGTTCCTGCTGATGGAGGCCGCCGGGCTCGGCGGCCCGATGCTGGGCGTCGTGCTCGTTCCGGGCCTGCTCGCCGCCGGGATCGGAGCGCTCATCTTCGTCGGTCTGGACGCCTGGACCGGCTTCGGGACCTTCACGCTGGCGGTCCCGGGCATTCCCACGTTCGGGAGCCCCACCGGCCCCGAATTCCTCTGGGCGGTCGCGATCGGGGTCGCCGCCGCCCTGCTCGGCGCGGCCATCCGGCGCCTCGGCCTGTTCCTGCAGCCCGTCGTCGAGCGGCGCGCGGTCTCCCTGACCCCGGTCGTCGGACTGGGCGTGGCCGGGCTCGCGATGATCTTCGCGGCGGCAACGACGTCGCAGGCGAAAAGAACCGAGCAAGACGACGCCATGAATATTTCGGCGCCTTTCATCAATCGTCCGGTTGCCACCACCTTGCTCATGGTCGCGGTTGCCTTCGCCGGCGCCGTGGCCTTCCCGCTTCTGCCGGTGGCGCCGCTGCCAAAGGTCGATTTTCCGACCATCAACGTCTCCGCCTCGCTGCCGGGCGCGAGCTCCGGAGACCATGGCGTCGGCGGTGGCGCAGCCGCTCGAGCGCCAGTTCTCACAGATCGCGGGCGTCACGCAGATGACTTCGACCAGCACGCTCGGCGCCACATCCATCGCGCTTCAGTTCGAGCTCAACCGCGACATCGATTCGGCGGCGCAGGACGTGCAATCGGCGATTGCTGCCGCAAGCCGGCAACTGCCGACGGATATGCCGTCACCGCCGACCTACCGGAAGGTGAACCCAGCCGACTCGCCGATTCTGGTGATGGGGGTTCATTCCGATACGCTCCCGCTCACGGTGGTCGACGATTACGCCGACACGATCCTCGCCCAACAGATATCGCAGATCGACGGCGTGGCGCAGGTCTCGATCGGCGGTGAGCAGAAGCCTGCGGTTAGGGTTCAGGTCGATCCCGCCAAGCTCGCTGCCAAGAATCTCACGCTCGAGGATCTTCGCTCGGTCATTGCTGCGGCGACGACCAACGCCGCCAAGGGTACGCTCTATAGCGAAAACCGCAGCCTCACCCTTGCCGCCAACGACCAGCTCTCGAAGGCTGAGGACTATGCGAACGTGATCGTGGCCTATCGGAACGGCGCTGCCGTCAGGATCAAGGACGTGGGCGACGCGGTCGAGGGGCCTGAGAACCTCTACACCGGTGCCTGGGCTAACGGTAAGCGCGCAGTCCTGCTCGTCGTCTTCAAGCAGCCGGGCGCCAACGTCATCGAGACGGTCGACAAGGTCATGGCGGCGCTGCCGCAGCTTCGCGCCGCCATACCGTCTGCCATCAGCGTCGACCTTCTGTCGGACCGCACCGAAACCATCCGCGCTTCGGTCGATGATGTCGAGTTCACTCTCGGCCTCACCACCGCCCTCGTCGTGCTGGTGATCCTGCTGTTTCTGCGCAATCTGCGGGTGACGATGATCCCCGGAGTTGTCGTGCCGCTTTCGTTGCTCGGCGCGCTTGCGGCCATGTATCTCTTCGGCTTCAGCCTCGACAATATCTCGCTAATGGCGCTCACCATCTCGGTGGGCTTCGTGGTCGACGACGCCATCGTGGTGGTCGAGAACATCTACCGTCATATCGAGGAGGGCATGACTCCGAAAGAGGCGGCCCTCAAAGGTTCGCGCGAGATCGGCTTCACCGTGGTATCGATCAGCGTCTCGCTGGTTGCGGTGTTCATCCCGCTGCTGTTGATGGGCGGCATCGTCGGACGGCTGTTCCGTGAATTCTCCATCACCGTGACGGCCGCCATCGCCGTTTCAGCCTTGGTGTCGCTGATTCTTGCGCCGATGCTTTGCGCCCAATTCGTTCACCGCGAAAGCGGGCAGCATGGGCCAATTTGGCGCGCGATCGAAGCCGTGTTCGTCGGCATGCACGCCTTCTATCGCCGCACGCTCGACCGGGTGCTGCTGTACCCCTTCATCACGCTCATGGTGTTCTTCGCCACCATGGCGGCGAGCGTCTATCTCTATGTGGTCATCCCCAAGGGCTTCTTCCCCCTCCAGGACACCGGACTGATCACCGGCTTCGCCGAAGCGGGGCAGGACATCTCACCGCAGGAGATGGCCCGGCTGATGGTGCAGCTCGGCGACGTCTTGGCGAAGGATCCCGATATCGCCGGTGTGGGAAGTGCCATGGGAAGCACGGGAAGCGCGCAGACGGCCAACACCGGGCGTTTCTTCATCGGCCTCAAGCCGCGCGATGAGCGCACAGCCGACGCGAACGAGATCATCAATCGGCTGCGCCCTCAACTTGCGCGGGTCGAGGGTGTCAAGCTGACGCTGCAATCCTCACAGGACATCAGGGTCGGCGGCCGCATCAGCCGCGGCCAGTTCCAATACACGTTGCAGGACGCCGATATCGGTGAGCTCAACGAATGGGCGCCGAAGATCCTCGCCAAGCTCCGGACCCTACCCGAGCTTGCCGATGTAACGACCGACCAGCAGGGCAATGCGCCCCAGCTCATGGTCAGCATCAATCGCGACCAGGCCGCGCGCTTCGGAATCCAGCCTGAGGTGATCGACGCCACGCTGAACGACGCCTTCGGGCAGAGACAGGTGGCGCAGTACTACACGCAGACCAACACCTATCACGTGATTCTGGAAGTGCCGCCGGAGATGCAGGGCGACCCTAACACGCTCGACCGCATCTATGTGAAGGCGCCGGTGACCGGCACCTCGGTCCCCATCTCGACGCTGGTCACCATCGACAACACACAAGTTGGCCCGCTATCGGTCTCGCATCAGGGCCAGTTCCCAGCGATCACGATCTCCTTCAATCTGCCGCCCGGCGTCGCTCTCGGCCAGGCCATCGAGGCGATTAGCAAGGCCGTCTCCGACATGGGCGCGCCTGTCACTTTGAATGGAACGTTCCAGGGCAACGCTCAGGCTTTTCAGGACTCGCTCGCTAGCGAGCCGGTGCTGATCGCTGCCGCGCTCATCACCGTCTATCTCATCCTCGGCATGCTCTATGAGAGCTTCATTCATCCGCTGACCATCCTCTCGACCCTACCGTCAGCGGGTGTCGGTGCGCTGCTTGCACTGATGATCGGCGGTTTCGACCTCTCGGTCATCGGCATTATCGGCATCATCCTCCTGATCGGCATCGTCAAGAAGAACGGCATCATGCTGATCGATTTCGCCATCCAGCGCGAACGCGAGGGAATGCTGCCGCGTGAGGCCATCCGCGAAGCCTGCCTGCTGCGCTTCCGGCCGATCCTGATGACGACCATGGCGGCAATGCTCGGAGGCGTGCCTTTAATGCTCGGTCACGGCGCAGGCTCGGAGCTCCGCCAGCCGCTCGGCTACGCCATGGTCGGTGGCTTGGCGTTGTCGCAAGTGCTCACGCTCTACACGACTCCGATCGTCTATCTCTATCTCGCGCGACTCCAGAACAGGCTCACAGGCCGGAAGCGCCAGAGCCGCAAAAAGACCCGGGCGCTCGCTCCGGCTGAGTGAGCACTCCCCCTAAACGAGCTTGGCATCGCGTCGCCGGGTCGCTATCAAAAATAGACGCCCAATAGGAGACAGCGGTGACTTCGCGAACTTCGCGCTTGGATGTGATCGTGAGATTCGCCAATGGCGGCTCTCTCACCCCTGAGGATCTCGCACTGATCGACGCCATTCGGGCCGAGCGCTCGATTCTCGGAGCGAGCCGGGCGACCGGGGTTTCCTATCGCAAATGCTGGCTGATGGTCGATGCGCTGAACCGCACTTTCGAGACGCCGGTGTTCGCGACCTTCCCCGGCCGGCGAGGGAGCGGGGCCGAGCTCACCGATTTCGGCGAAAGGCTGGTCGCGCTTTACCGCTCGATGGAGCGGAGGGCGCGGAGCGCAAGCGCGCAAGGCCTCGCCGAGCTCACCGCTTCGCTCGATCCTTCTTTTCGCCCGAGGGCCAGCTCCGAGGCTCAGGAAGGCGATCAGGCTCAACCGCGTCCTTCCCGATTGCGACGGTCTTGATCATCGCCCAGGCGCGAAGCCCATTCTCGAGCCCAAGCCGCTCGACCAACTCGGTCGTCACCAGAGAATCGAGGCGCGTCGACCCGAGATCGAAGGTGACGCGCACATAGGGAAGCGCGAGCGGCTCGATGGCGACGATCGTGCCGGGAAGCCGATTAGTGATCGACACGTCCATGGGACGCGAAAGCGCGATCGAAACATCGCGCGCGTAGATCGTCACCTTCACGCCGGAATTGACGGGCACCGGGACGAGCGGCACGCGCAGCTCTCCATCGCCGAAAAAGAGCGTCGACAGACCATGCACCTCGTCGTGCCGGAGTACGCGAGCATTGAGGATGGTCGCGAAGGACGGCGTCTTTGACGCAAGGGTCTTCGCCGGGAGCGGCTTCCGGCGTCTGGCCTGTTCAGTGCTCAAGGCCGGGACTTTCTGAGGTGCGGACCAGCAGTCACCGCTCGGACGTCACTCTGCATTTCCCAAAGAGCAACCATGGGGCCTTGGCCCGTTTGACAGCCACCTATAGCGCAAGCGATATAGCAATTATGCAAGAACGCCACCTCGCCAGCTTAAAGGAACGGTCATGAAGATTTCTGCACGCAACGCGCTTCCGGGCAAGATCATCGACATCAAAAAGGGTGCCACCACCGCCCATGTGCGCATCGACGTGAACGGCACCGTCGTGACCGCCTCGATCACCAACGAGTCGGTAGAGGAGCTTGGGCTGAAAGTCGGCGACAAGGTTCATGCCGTGATCAAGTCGTCAGACGTGATGGTGGCTATTCCTTAGCCGCCGGGCTCTGATTCAGATCAGAGTTTTGGCATAGAGGTCGGTGCGGCGGTCGCGGAAGAAGCCCCACTCGGCGCGATAGCGCTCGATCGCCGCGAGATCGAAGCTTCCAATCAGCACACCTTCCTCCTTGGCGTCGAAGCTCGCGACGATCTCGCCAAGGTGGTCGGCCATGAAGGAATGGCCGTAATAGGTCTGGCTCGTGCCGTCGTTCTCCTCGCGCCCGATGCGGTTTGCGGCGATGACCGGAACGGCATTCGCCACTGCATGGCCCTGCATCGCGCGTTGCCATTGCTTGTGGGTATCGAGGGTGAGGTCGTAGGGCTCAGAGCCTATTGCCGTCGGATAGAGCAGAATCTCGGCGCCCTGCAAGACCATGGCGCGCGCCGCTTCCGGGTACCACTGGTCCCAGCAGATGCCGACGCCGATCACCCCGCGCCTCGTCTTCCACGCCCTGAAGCCGGTGTCGCCGGGGCGGAAATAATATTTCTCCTGATAGCCCGGCCCGTCGGGAATGTGGCTCTTGCGATAAATGCCGAGGATCTCGCCGCCGGCATCGGCGATCGCCACGCTGTTGTAATAACGCGGGCCGTCCTTCTCAAAGAACGAGATGGGGATGACGACGTCCAGCTCCTCGGCGAGCTTGCGAAGCGCAATCACCGAGGGATGCTCGTTGGCGGGATGAGCGGTCGCGAACCATTTTGGGTCCTGCCGCGTCGGAAAGTAGATGCTCTGGAACAGCTCTGACGGGAGCACGATCTGTGCGCCCAGCTTGGCGGCATCGCGCACGAGCTCGGCTGTCTTGGCGATATTGGCCGCCATATCGTGGCCGTAAGAGGTTTGGATGGCGGCGACAGCAACCTTGCGCTCGCTCATCACGAAGGCTCCTGCTGCGTGATGCAATGGAACGAACCGCCGCCCGACATGCCGGAGCCAAGCAGACCATGCGAGGGGAGGCCGATGACCTTGCGGGTGGGGAACAGAGCTTGAAGTGCATCGAGCGCGCGGGGCGCCGATGGCGTTCCGTAAACAGGCACGACCACGACGCCATTGGCGATGACGAAATTCATGTGCGAGGCGGGGAGGGCTTCGCCCTTGGTGTTAGCGACGAGGCCGGGACTCGGGATCCGCACGATGTCGAGCTTGCGGCCTCGCGCATCGGTCGCGTTCGAGAGCGTCTCTGCGACGCTCTCGAGGAGTTCGGCATTGAGATCATCGGCGCCGGAAGGAGACTGGCAGACGATACGTCCCGGGGCCACGAAGCGCGCCACATTGTCGATGTGACCGTCGGTGTGGTCGTTAGCGAGGCCCTGATCGAGCCAAATGATCTTGCGCGCGCCGAAGGCCTCGTGCAGCGCAGCTTCGGCCTCTTGCTCGCTCCAATTGTTGCGGTTGGCGTTAAGCAAAGTCTGGCGGGTGGCGAGGATCGTGCCGGTCCCGTCCTGGTCGATAGCGCCACCTTCGAGCACGAAATCGAATTTCCGGGCCCGGTCGCCCGCAAGCTTGGCGATGTCGTCGCCGACGATCTGATCATCGGGGAGGTCGAACTTGCCGCCCCAGCCATTGAACTTGAAGCGGAGCGCGAGTTCGTCCCCGTTGCTCCGCGCGAAGATCGGGCCGGTATCGCGCAGCCATATGTCGCCGTACTTCGCATGCACGAACTCCGCGGCGTCCCCAAGCTCCTCGCGCGCGGTGGTCTCAATCTCGGCGCCGTTCACCAGCAGCCGAACCCGGTTCGTCGGCGCAAGCGCGCGCACCAGCGCAGCGACATCGCGGCGTGGCGCCGGCGAGGTCCCCGTTCCATTCCTCAGGGTCGGCGGGCCATGCGGTCCAGATCGCCTTTTGCGGGGCCCACTCCGGCGGAATCGAAATCGCTGTGTCCATCACGGCATCTCTCATGACGCCCTACCTATAGAGAGTGCCTTAATTGCGCAAAGGAGGATTTACATTCACGCGAGCGGCCATTGCGCGGCGATATACTCGCGGAACCAGACGCTGTAGCGCTCCGGCATGGCAGCGATGTCGGCCCTCACGTCGGCAAGGCTTGCCCATTGATAACCTTCGGCTTCGTTAGGGTCAGGCGCGACCTTTCCGTCATAAAGCCCTCTGAAGACATGTACGAGCTCGTGCTCGGTCATGCCGCCCTCGAGCTCGGCTCGGTAGGTGATCGTTCCAAGTGGGCTCAATTTGCAGGTGAAGCCCATCTCTTCCTTGAGACGGCGGCGCGCCGCCGCTTCAATGTTCTCCTCGGGGCGGGGATGACCGCAGCAGGCATTGGTCCACAATCCGCCCGAGTGATATTTGCGGATGGCGCGTTTTTGGAGGAGGAGGTGGTCTGCGCCGTTCCAGACGATCACCGAGAAGGCGCGGTGCAGCGCGCCCTTGCGGTGGGTCTCGAGCTTCTCGCCCGTGCCGATGATGTGATCGTCGGCATCGACCAGGACCATCAGCTCCTCTGAATCGCCCATCCCCCGTCCCCTCAACGTGCGGACTAGTAGTAGGTCTTCGATCTCTTGGAGGAAAGGACGATTTCAGACGTGACACGGTTCCGCTACGATCGGCGCCAACACTGCGTTCTAGACGAGGAAGTTCATGATTTTCCGGCAGCTCTTCGACAGCACCTCCAGCACCTACACCTATCTCCTGGCCAGCCGCCATGGGGGAGAGGCTCTGATCATCGATCCCGTGCTCGAGCGGGTGGATCGCTACATCCAGCTCCTGCGCGAGCTCGATCTCCGGCTGGTGAAGGCGATCGACACTCATCTCCACGCCGATCATATCACCGGGCTCGAGGCGCTGAGTGAGCGCACGCGCTGCATCACGGTGATGGGCGAGCAGAGCAAGGCTGAAGTTGTCTCGATGCGCGTCACCGACGGCGACAAAGTTGATATCGAGGGTCTCAGCCTCGAGGCGATCTATACACCTGGCCACACCGACAATTCCTACAGCTACATCATGCCTGACCGCGTGTTCAGCGGCGATACGCTGCTCATTCGCGGCACAGGGCGAACCGACTTCCAGAACGGCAGCGCGCGGTCGCAGTACGATTCCCTGTTCGGCCGTCTGCTCAAGCTTCCCAACGAGACATTGGTCTATCCCGCGCACGATTATAAAGGCGACACGGTCAGCACCATCGGCGAAGAGAGGGCGTTCAATCCGCGGCTTCAGGTGAAGTCGGTCGACGAATATGTCGACCTGATGAACCATCTCAATCTGCCCAATCCGAAGATGATGGATGTCGCCGTTCCCGCCAATATGCGGATCGGGCTTGCGCGCGACATCGCTATCAAGCGCGGCTGGACGCTGACGCCCGACGAGGCAAAAGCCGTCTTGGGCAATTCGGATATCGCCTTGATCGACCTGAGGGAGGACCAGGAGCGAAGCAGGGACGGGATCATCCCAGGGTCGCTTCACGTTCCCTATCCCGAGGTCGATCAGAGCCTGAAGGCCGACGGTCTTCTGCACACGCTCGCCAAATCCGCGGGGAAACAGCTCTTATTCTATTGCACCTTCGGCCAGCGCTCGGCCATGGCGGTGCAGGCGGCGCAAACTGAGGGTCTTCAAACCGCGCGCCACATCCAAGGCGGGGTACGCGCCTGGCAACATGCAAATGGTCCGCTTGTGCGCTGAACCATGGGCTCTCGACGCCGCCACGATAAGCCACTAAGAAGCGTGTCATGTCTGCGTATCGCCTTCAACTTGCGGCCTCGGGGGCAGTATTGGTTGCCTCCATCGCGTTCGCCACGTCACCCGCCATCGCAAACGCGAAGGTCTGCCGCAGCCAGGAGCAGCGCTTCGAGCAGATCGAGCGCGATCCCACGTCTATCGAAATCAATGCGGCGCTGTTCTCGGCAGCCGACAAGGGCTGCACCGACCTCGCCAGCAAGCTGCTTGAGTTGGGCGCCTCGCTCGATGCGCGCGACCGCACGGGCACAAGACCGCTGGCACGAGCTGCCGTGGCGGGAGAGGTCGAGATGGTCACGCTCTTCCTTGACCGGGGTGCCGCGATCGATGCCCAGAATATCGAAGGCTCGTCGGCGCTGTTCCAAGCCGCCGAGAATGGCCGGCTTCCTGTCGCTAAGCTGCTCGTCGAGCGCGGCGCGAACGTAAGCCTTCCGGGCCGCAGCGGCATTACCCCGCTTTCAGCTGCGGCCTATATGGGCAGCGTGCCGATTATCCAACTCTTGATGGAGAAGGGCGCCGACGCCAAGACCCCTGACAATACGGGAAAGGCCGCGATCATCTACGCCGCGGGTCGCGGCTTCTCGCCAGTGGTGCGTCTCTTGCTCGACCACGGTGTGGACGTCAATGCGCGCTATGGCAACGATCTCACCGCGCTGATGTGGGCTGCCGGCTATTCGGAAGAGGCCGGGGTGCAAGACGTGATCGAGGTCATCACCATGTTGCTTGATCGCGGCGCGCATATCGATGACGCGGATAATCGCGGGCGCACCGCGCTCATGATCGCAGCCGAGCTCAACCACGCGGAAGCGGTCGATCTCCTCATCGCGCGCGGGGCGGACAAGACGCTGAAGGACAAAGAGGGCAAGAGAGCGAGCGACCTGACTACCCTCACGGCGCTCCGCGACAAGCTCGCCGCCAACCCCAACTAAATTGCCGTCGTCATTCCCGCGAAAGCGGGAATCCAGTCATCACCGGTCTCGGTTACTGGATTGCCCGGTCGAGCCGGGCAATGACAATGCGATAGGGCGGCTTGGCGCTACTGGCCCTGGCCAAGATATTGGTCGATCTGGAGCCCGGCGAGATATTGCGCGAGTGCGGCGATATCGTCAGGCGAGGTCGCCTTCATTAGATCGGACATGCCGGGATTGTTGCCGCGCGTGCCGTCACGGAAATCGTTCATGGTCTTGAACAGATAATCGTGGTTCTGCCCGGCGAGCCGCGCGGTCGTGCCGTCGCCCTGGAAATAAGCGAGATGGCAACCGGGGCACCCAATCGATGCGGCGGCGGCTTGCGCCTTCTTCGCGACATCGTCGGGAGCAGGCGGCTGCCCGAGATTAGGCCATTTCAGCTTGGAAAAATATTCCGCGATCGGCAGCAGGTCGGACTGATCGAGATTTGCGGCGATCGGCGACATGATGCCGTTCTTGCGCGCCCCGCTCTTGAAGTCGCGGAGCTGGTAGAAGAGATAACCAGCGTTTTGGCCCCAGATCACGGGAATGACCTTTTGGATGGGGACGCCTTGCTCGCCGTGACAGCCGGCACAAACCTTGACCTTGTCGGCGATCTGAGCCGGAGGCTCGTCGGCAGCGAGCGCGCCGCGGCCCGAAAGAATGAGCGCCCCGACGAACAAGGCGAGAACGGCACCGGCCCCTTGCTTCATAGTCACTGGCTCCATTTCATAAGAAAAGGACGGGGCATTGCTGCCCCGTCCCATCATGTCTCATCGCGTCAAGCAAAGGAACGATCAATCGGTCGTGAAGGCGATGATGTTGTTCCCGCGCTTGAAGTCGATCTGGGTGTTACCACCCGCGCCGACCACGATGTATTCCTTGCCGTCCACCTGATAAGCGGCCGGTGGCGCATTGACGCCCGCGCCGGCGAAGAACGACCAGAGGACCTTGCCGTCCTTGGCATCGTAGGCCCTGAACCAGCCAGTGCCTTCGCCGGTGAACATCAGACCGCCGGCCGTGGTCAGCGCGCCACCCATCATGGGCAGAGGCGTTTTGACCTGCCAGGCGATCTTGCCGGTGTTGTAGTCGACGGCGGTGACGTTGCCGAACAACTCCTCGGTCGCGATCACCTTGAAGGCGCCGCCGAGCCAGAGCTTGCCGCCCGGATAGGGCGAGCTCTGGACCTGATAGGTCATCGGCTGGTGCAGGTTGACGGCGTAAGTCAGCCCAAGCTCGGGATTGATCGCCATCACCGACCACTCAACGCCGCCATTGGCGCCGGGCAGCATGCGCGCGCCGGTGGCTGTCGGCAATGTGTACATGCCCTCTTGCGACACCATCGGCTCTGAGAAGCGGATCAGGCTGCAATCCTTGCGGCTATTGACATAGACGTGGCCAGTCTTGCCGCCGTGAATGACGGCAGGAACGACGTTGCCGTCCTTGTCCTTAGCGTCGACCAGGACCGTCGGGCTCGTGTCGTCGAGATCCCATACGTCGTGCGGGATATACTGGAAGTGGCAGACATATTTGCCGGTGTCGAGATCGACCGATACCAGCAACTCCGTATAGAGATTGTCGCCGGGCCGGATCGCGCCGTCGAGGTCAGGCGAAGGATTGCCGACCACGAAGTAGATACGGTTGGTCTTGAGGTCGACCGACGGGTTCTGCCACACGCCGCCGCCGAGTATCTTGTACGGGTCGCCGGCCTTGGCGAGCTGTGCCTTCTCGGCCGCGATGTCACGATGCAGGTCTTTGCCCGTGGCATCCGCAGTCGCCCACACGCCGACCGAGTTCTCAGGTGTCGTATCGAAGTTCCAAATCATCTTGCCGGTCTTGGCATCATAGGCGCGCACGAAGCCGCGGATGCCGTACTCGCCGCCGTTGGTGCCGATCAGGATCTTTCCGTTGACGGCGGTTGGCGCCATGGTCTCGCTATAGCCGAGAGTCGGATCGGCAATCTGCGTCTGCCACACCACGCTGCCGGTCTTGGCATCGAGGGCGACGAGCTGCGAGTCGAGCGTTGCGAGATAGACCTTGTCGTCATAGACGGCGACGCCGCGGTTGTTCGGGCCGCAGCAATAGGTCGTGACGGGGCCCATATTGTGCTTGTAGTGCCAGTACTCCTCGCCGGTCTTGGCGTTGAGCGCATAGACGTGGTCGAACGAGGTCGTGATATACATTACGCCGTTGACGACGATCGGCGTCGTCTCCTGCAACTCCTTCACCTCGGTCTGGAAGATCCAGGCGGGATGCAGCTTGCCGACGTTTGACGTGTCGATCTGCTTGCCGGGGTAATAGCGGGTTTGGTCGTAGTTGCCGTTAGTGTGTAGGAAGTTGTTCGCGTCACTCGCCGCAGCATTGAGCTGATCTTGCGTGACCGGTGTCGCGGGCGCCCCCGCATCTGCTGACAACGCGGGACTGACCGTCCCCGCAAAGCCTAACACGAGCGCGCCCGTCAGCGCGCCACGCACTTTCCAACTCACCATGTTGTCCTCCCTTGGTGTGGTCCCGCATCTCCCGTTTGTCCGGGTGCTCCAGTCGGGTCTTCACGAGAAAAACACTGCTCGCCACCTTGCCATTTGTCAACAAACGCCTTGCTTAACGGCCCAATGCGGGCTGCTCGCTTGCAACAGGATTGCTACTTGTGACTGTGCGGCTTGCTATTTTGCGATGCAGGGAGCGGGTACATTTAGGGTGGTGGCACAGCGCCGGCTGAACGAGGTCTCGGTCAAGTCAGTAGGTTCTTCGCGTATGCAGTCCCGACAACCGCGCGAGCCGCTTCGTCCGGCAAGCACCCTTTCCTGGCTTTGCCAAGCGCTGGCGCTGGCGCTTCTCCTCGCCTTTCAGGGGCCGGCTCTCGCCGAGGATGAGAGTAAGACGAGCGTGGCGGAGCCGGCGGCCTCAGGCGACGTCGTGACGGTGCCGATCGGCTATCTCGAGCAGGAGGTCAAGCGACCGCTGCCCATCTCACGGCTCAATATTCCGCCGGACGATCTCGGCGTCGCAGGCGCTGAGCTCGCTCTCAAGGACAACAATACGACCGGACGTTTTACCAAGCAGCAATTCACCCTCGACGTCGAGCGCGTGCCGGTTGGTGGCGACGCCGTTGCGGCGCTGGAAAAGCTCGTCGAGAGCGGACACCATTTTATCATCGTCGATGCGCCGGCGAAGACCCTGCTCAGCCTCGCCGACGCAGCGAAGGGCAAGGACGTGCTCCTGTTCAATGTCAGCGCGCCGGACGTGAGCCTCCGTCAGGAAGATTGCCGCGCCAATGTGCTGCATGTCGCTCCCGACCGTGCCATGCTCGCAGATGCTCTCGCGCAATATCTCGTGTGGAAGAAATGGACGCGCTGGTTCGTGGTGAAAGGGACCTTCCCGGAGGATCTCGATTATCTCGCGGCGGTAGAGCGGGCGGCCAAGCGCTTCGGTGGAAAGATCGTCGAGGAGCGCGAATATAAGGGCACGTTGGAGGCACGCCGCAGCGATTCAGGCCAGCAGCAGATCCAGCAGCAAATGCCGATGCTGACGCAGGGCGCGCCCGACTATGACGTGCTCATCGTCGCCGATGAGAACGAAGTGTTCGGTCCTTATCTCCCTTATCGCAGCTGGGACCCGCGCCCCGTCGCCGGCACCGCTGGCCTCAAGGCGATGAGCTGGCACCCGGCGCATGAGCAATGGGGCGCGACACAGATGCAGAACCGCTTCCAGCGTTTCGCCAAGCGGTTCATGCTGCCGCTCGATTATCAAGCCTGGGTCGCGGTGCGCGCTATCGGCGAGGGCGTGACGCGCACCGGCTCGGCCGATCTCGATCCGGTCAACGCCTATATCAGGAGCGACAAGTTCGACCTCGCGGCGTTCAAGGGCCAGAAGGTGACGTTCCGCGCGTGGGATGGACAGCTCCGGCAGCCGATCATCATCGCCGGTCCCGACCTGCCAGTGTCGATGTCACCGCAAGAGGGCTTTCTGCACGAGCATGCCGAGGTCGACACGCTCGGGATCGACGAGCCTGAGAGCAAGTGCAAGCTGAAATGAGGATGGCGTAACAGCGATGAGCACAACTCGTTTTGCCTTGGCGGTCGCGGGGCTCGTCGTCTTCGCGGCGCCGCCGGCCACCGCCTACACGGTCTACGTCTCCAACGAGAAGGGCAACTCGCTCACCGTGATCGACAGCAAGACGCTCGAGGTGCAGGCGACGATTCCGGTGGGCCAGCGGCCGCGCGGCATCATGATGACGAAGGACGGCAAGCAGGTGCTGATCTGTGCGAGCGACGACGATACGGTGCAGATTCTCGATGTGGCGAGCCGCCAAATCGTTGGGGATTTGCCGTCCGGACCCGACCCCGAGCAGCTCAACATCCACCCCTCGGGGAGCCCGGTCTATGTCGCCAACGAGGACGATGCGCTGATGACAGCGATCGACCTCAAGGACAAGAAGGTTGTGGCTGAGGTGCCGGTCGGGGTGGAGCCGGAGGGCGTCGGCGTCAGTCCAGACGGCAAAATCCTCATCGCGACGTCAGAGACGTCCAACATGGCGCATTTCATCGACACCGAGACCTATGAGCTGACCGACAATGTGCTTGTCGGATCGCGTCCGCGCTTCGCCGAGTTCACCTCAGACGGGACGCAGCTTTGGGTCACTTCCGAGGTGGCCGGCACGGTTTCGGTCATCGATGTGAAGACGCGGAAGATCATCAAGACGATCGGCTTTCAGATCCCGGGCGTGCAGCCCGAGCAAATCCAGCCGGTCGGCGTGCGCATCACTAAAGACGGAACGCGCGCCTTTGTCGCGCTGGGTCCAGCCAATCGCGTCGCGGTCATAGACGCGAAGACGCTCGAGGTGGAGAAATATCTCCTGGTCGGTCAGAGAGTGTGGCAGCTCGCCTTTACGCCGGACGACAAGCTCTTGTTCGTGACCAACGGCAACAGCAACGACGTGTCGGTGATCGATGTGCCGAGCCTGACGGTGGTGAAATCCATCGCGGTGGGCGATGCGCCGTGGGGCGTGACCATTTCGCCTAATTGAGCCGGGCGCGCTATAGGCGTGCGCGCGTCAGCGCCGCCTAGCGATGTTTGCGCGCCTCAATGCCCAAGACCTCAAGCCGAAGCGATCCACTCGCCGGCCACATAGCCGAACGCGCAGGCATCGGGATTCGCCTTGGCAGCCTGCCGCAGCTTGTCCTCGGCATTGACCACGACTTTGCGGTGCTGGGTGCTCTTGTCCCACGCTTCATCTTTGAAGCCGCTCAGCAGAATGATCTTCCTGCCGCGCAGGACGATTTTCGGGAGTGCCATTCCCACCTCCTCGGGCTTACCCAGAAGGTGCGCTCTGATGTTATGAAGGCTTCAGAGTCGCGGCCTTCAAGGCAAAAGCCTTGCTCCGATGGCGACCCCCGTCAGCCATTAAACACAGTAGCAAAAAAATGCGACGAAGGTAAGACGCTTCGCTTCCAAAGCGCATAAAAGTCGCGGCGTTTTGTGCAGCGCAACTAGCGCATGGCATCTTCGCGCAACAGCGCTGCGAGTCCGGCCTCCGTCGAGACGCGAGGCTCCCAATTCAGACGCTGCAGCGCAGCAGGATTGGCGACGAGCGAGCCGAAGAGCGGCGTGTACGCGTGTGACCCGCGCGCGGCGCGGAGGCTCGCCGCAAGAAGGGGACCTGGGACATAGAACAGTCCGGGGCGCCGCCCGAGGCCTTGGCGCATGGCGGCGATGATCGCACCCACGGTGAGCGGCTTCGGATCGGCGACGATGAGCGGGCGCTTGAGTGGGGCAGGGGCGGTCAGAACCTTGTCGACCGCCTCGACCAGATTGTCGAGGGCAAGGAGAGAGTGCTCGCCTTTGAGCCCGGCAAGGGGCAGCGGGTAGGGGGAGCGCGCGAGCTTGGCGAGCTTCGCCATGTTTCCCTGCACGCCTGGGCCATAGACGAGAGCAAGCCGGAGCGCGACCCAGTCGAGACCGGTGTCGCGGAGACCTTGCTCGGCCGCGAGCTTAGACCTGCCATAAGGGTCGGTTGGCGCGGGCTCGTGCTCCTCGGTGAGAACGCGGTCAGCCGTCGGGCCCGATTGCGCCCTGATCGATGACAGGAACACGAAACGATTGACGCGCGCCCGCTCGGCCGCCTTGGCGAAGCCGATCGTGGCCTCGGTATTGAACAGGCGATAATCGTCTTCCGGCACGCCGGACATGGTCTCGGCGAGGCCTGCGGTGTGGATCACGGCGTCAACCTCGGCGAGCGCTTCCGACATGTTGTAGGGCTTGGCGAGATCGCCGATGACGGCGCTGGCGCAGCCTGAAGGCAGCGCGGTCGGGCGACGCAACAGTACGCGGAGGCGGTAGCCCCGCTTGGGAAGCTCCTTCAGCAGATATTGGCCGATGAAGCCCGTGGCGCCGGTCAGTGCCACAAGAGGCTTCCGCCCCTGCTTCTCTCTCTTGCGTGGCTCTGCGTTCATGCGGCTCCATTTGGGCGAGACCCGTCCTGGCCTCACCCTTTGGAGCCTAGTTCACAACCACATTTGGGCCAGAGCAAGCCCCGTCGGTGGTGCGGCTATTCGCTAGATTTGTTGTCGCGCCGGTAAGTTCCTCACCGAACAGCAACTGCACGACGAGCGAAGGCGAGCAGCAACGGCAAGCCGGTAGCAGCTTCACCGATAGCGGCAACGGTCAGGAGACTCTCCATCGCACCTTCCTAAGCTTTCAGTGGACACTAGCTTGCGGGTCGCTAGGGATTCGCCTCGCCGTGCTCCGGCTCGAGGTGGAATGTCAGTTTGTCGATCTTGCCGGTGAACTTGAACGGAACATCGTAGCGATACTCCACCATTGCGACCCCGGTGCGTGTGTCCTCACCGATGTCGAAGGTTTCGTCCTCCGGGAACGTGATCGGAGTGGTATGGTCTAGCGTGTTTCTGGCCACTTCCTGACCGTCCACCGACAAGGTGCCGGTTCCGCCCTTGCCGAGACCGGGGCCGTCGGGCTTGAAGTCGAAAACGATGGTGTGTTTGCCGGCCTCCAGCTCAGGGCCCTCCCAAATTGTGCGTTTGAGGTCGAGCAGATTGTAGAGGAACACCACCTTGCCGCGGCCCACGCCAAATTCGCCCTTGCTCAGGAACAGGCCGTAACCGCCGAAGCGGCCGCCCTCGGTGACGATCATGCCTTCGGCACCGCCCGCTGGAATCTCGACCTCGGCCGTGATGGTGTAAGCCTTGTCCAGAATCCTCGGCGCCGCGCTCGGCGGCGTGCCGGCCAACTCGCCCGAGTAGGTAAACTCCGTTCGAGCCGCCGTGAGGTTCGGGCGCGGCGCGTTCCAGCGGGCGAGCGTGCTGTTGTCGAGCGGCAGCACCCCGTACTTCTTGGCCTCCGCGTAGAAGACGCCCTGCAATTCTTTGAGCTTATCGGGCATCTTGCCCGCGAGGTCGTTGAACTCGGTAGGGTCCTCATCGACGTGATAGAGTTCCCAACTGTAGCCGGTGATTACATTTGGAGGCGTGGCCGTGCTCAGCTCCCAGGGCAGAGTTGCTGGTGTCGTGCACGCCACCCAGCCATCTTTGTAGATGGCGCGATTGCCGAGCATCTCGAAATATTGCGTCGTGTGCCGGGTCGGCGCGTCCGCGTTCGCCTTATCCCACGTATAGACCATGCTCACGCCTTCGATGGGCCGCTGCTTGATGCCGTCGATCGTGTCTGGCGCAGGGATACCGGTCGCTTCGAGGATGGTCGGAACGATGTCGATGACATGGCTGAATTGGCGGCGGATGCCGCCCAGATCAGTAATGTGACCGGGCCACGACATCGCGACGCCCTGAGCGGTCCCGCCGAAATGTGACGGCACCTGCTTCACCCATTTGAACGGTGTGTCCATCGCCCACGCCCAGCCCGCGGCGAAATGCGGGAACGTCCGTTCCGATCCCCAGAACGGGTACCAGAGAAACTGATCCTTGACCGGCACGGCGACGCCGTTGAAGGTCGTGAACTCGTTCGGCGTGCCGTTGAGCATGCCTTCGGCGCTCGCGCCGTTGTCGCCGCCGATATAGATGATTAGGGTATTGTCGAGCTCGCCGAGGTCCTCGACGCCCTTAATCACCCGCCCAATCTCGTTGTCGGCATAGGCGAGATAGGCCCCATAGACGTCGGCCTGGCGGATGAAGAGTTTCTTCTCATCCCAACTGAGCGAATCCCATTCCGGCAGGTCCTTCGGCCACGGCGTTAGCTGAGCATTGGCTGGCATGATGCCGAGCCGCTTCTGGTTGGCGAAAATCGTCTCGCGCAGCTTGTTCCAGCCCTCGTCGAAGAGATGCATGTCACTGATCTTCTTGACCCATTCGGGCGTGGGATGATGCGGCGCGTGGGTAGCGCCGGGCACGTAATAGACGAACCAAGGCTTGCCAGGAGCGATCTCCTTGAGCTGTTTGATGTACTGGATGGCCTCATCCGCCATCGCCGTCTCCAAGTTCCAGCCAGGATTGCCTTGGAAGGGGTAGATGGCCGTCGTGTTGCGGAACAGATTCGGTTGCCACTGGCTGGCATCACCACCGACGAATCCATAGAAATATTCGAAGCCCATTCCGTTCGGCCATTGATCGAACGGTCCGGCCTGGCTCGACTGGAAAGATGGCGTGTTGTGGTCCTTGCCGAACCACGCCGTCGCGTACCCGTTTCCCTTCAGGATGGTACCGATGGTTCCTTTCTCGAGCGGGATGATCGAGTTGTAGCCCGGGAACCCCGTCGAGATTTCGTTGACGACCCCGAAGCCGACCGAGTGATGGTTGCGGCCAGTGATGATCGCCGCCCTGGTCGGCGAGCAGAGCGACGTCGAGTGGAAGTTGGTATAGCGCAGCCCGCTATTGGCGATGCGATCCATTGCCGGAGTTCGGGATGACGCCGCCGAAAGTGCTTGGCGCACCGAAGCCCTGGTCATCAGTCATAATGAGCAGCACGTTGGGCGCGCCCTTCGGCGGCACGATGCGTGGCGGCCACCAGGGTGTCGACTCCGCGGCCTCCTCGTTGATCACTCCGCCGAATTTCGGGTCGGGCGGCGGCAGCTGGTTGCCCAGGGTCGTCGTGGTGGCCTCGGGCGAGCCCGGGACGCCCGTGATCTCCTGCGCGCTCGCCGGAGCCGTCAGCGCGGTGCCGACAAGAAGTCCTAGACTCAGGGCGACCAGTTGTTTTCGCATGACACGCTCCTCCCAATCCTAAGCCCCTCTGGGGCTTGTTCTTATTCGTTACCGACGTGTGATGAGGCCGCGTCACGAGGATGCGGCCTCCTCGGCGAACGATCTATTGCGGCAATGTCTGATCGGCCGTCACCGTTCTCACGACCGGCGGCGGGTTCCATTTACCGGTAAGCGCATCGGATTTTGGCGCATAGAGGCGCATGGTCAGGTTGAACGGCCCCTTGGGCGCCGGCAACCAATTCGCCTCCTTGTCGGGCCCCGGACTCCCGTTCTGGAAATAAAGGTCGAGCGAGCCGTCGGAGTTGTATTTGAACGGCATCCAACTCGACACGGCGAAGCGGTTCAGGGCATTGGCGACCTGGAATCCTTTGGGGTCGTACAAGGTGACCGACCAGAAGGCGTCCACCGGAGGTGTTTGGCCTTTGTCGAAATGAAGGACGTAGTTGTTGGCGCCGTCGAGCGGCTTGCCGGTGTCGTCGGCCAGGTTCAAGGGGTAGATGGCGTCCTCGGGGAGGTTGGCACCGAGCCCGAGCTGAGTGACGATCGCCCGCTTGAGATAGTAGTTGCCGTAGACACCCATGGTGTCGGTGTTCATTGACCAACCGTTGGCGATCCGCGCCAGGGTCTGCACTTTCCACGCCATGAGCTTTTGTGCGTCTTCAGGCGCGCTTGCGAGCCCTCTCTGCACGGCGGGATCGGCCTGGGCGAGGTCGAAGCTCTTGCCCACCTCGAAGCCGATACGCTTCAGCCGCGCGATGATCGGCTCATCGGTGATATGCGGCGGCTGCAGCTTAAGCAGCTCCGCGGCATAGGCGAAATATTGATCGGCAGGCATAGTGTCGACTTGCGTCTTCGGCGGCGTCTTCATGTCGATGCCGGGATCAATCTTGACCTCAGGCGCGACCGGCTCCTTCCCCCATTGCGACAAGGGCGTGATCTTGTAGCCCGCCTGGATCTTGTGGACGGCATCGTAGTCGGCTGGCCCGTCGGTCTTGGTGCGTCCGATGATCCACACATAAGGCGTGGGCGCAGCGATGCGGGTGAATTCCGGCGGTGCGCTTCCGCTCCAGCCGGGAGGCGTCACAAGGAAATTGTCTGCACCCGTTCCCGTGGTGCGCCAGCCCGGCGAGGCGAACACGTCGGTCCACATATCCAGCATCGGCAGCAGGTAGTAGCGGCCGCCGGTGTCAGGCACCGAGACCACCATGGGTTCCTTGGTTAGATCGAGCCAGCCGCTCGAATAGAGCGTGTCGAAATTCGGCCTGACCACGACCCTCATATCGGCGGTGGGAAATGCCCCGACATTGGCGAAGCGGTTCATCGGTCCGCCGATGCCCCCTGGGGTCGGCGCCTGGTTGGTGAGCTGCTTGCGCGTTACGTCCATGGTGATCGGCGAATAGAAATAGAGATAGGCCTCAACGCCGATGGCATGCGCCTCCTCTTCCGTGATTGCCTTAGCGGCGGGCGCCAAGGCCGGAAGAAACGTCAAACTCAACGCCAACGCGAACAAGAACTTTTTCATTGGACCGTTCCTCCGATGATCGTGCCCTAGGTCTGAAACTCAGTGCGCGCATATGCGGCGGACGACGTACGCGGCCGGGAACGCTGAGGTTGTGAATGAGAAAGTTTGAAACCGCCTGCATCGCTACCCCTCCCAAGATGCGAGCAACGGCTCTGGTATCGATGACCAGATGGCCATCACGCTGATGGCTTGCAAGGGGCGATGCAGACCTCGACGACAGGCGCCGAGACTTTTCGATCGAGCCGAATCTCGCCGAGAAATGAAGTCGGCGGCGGAAGAGACCGCCGCCGATTCATCCGAACGGGTACTGTTGTTTCGTCGCGCCTCAGTAGCAGGGCGGGTAGGGGTAATAGCCGCACGGCGCTCCGTAGTAGCCGGGCGTCGCGGCTGCCGCTCCGACCGCCGCCCCGACTGCCGCACCCGTAGCGAAGGCCGCGCCTGGATGTGCATACCACGCTCCATGCCAGGCCGGCCCTCTGCCCACGACGACCGTGCCGTGACCCCATCCGCCGCCGCCATAATGAACGGCGAACCGGTCGATGAAGAGCGCTGCCGCGCCGTCTTCGTTTGCGCCAGCGAGATCGCCTTCGAGGACGGAAACATCGAAGGTCAGCTTGTCGCCCTCGAGCTTCGGCGTCTTGAGCACGACGACGGCATCCTTGACCGAAGCGCCGTCCTTGCTGAACACGGAGATGGTGGCATTCGGCGGGGTCTTGGCGAAGCTCTCATTGCCCTCGTCCCACTCCCTGATGAAATGCGCGGTCAGCACGTGACCGGCTGCTCTCACGGGGCGATCGGCGAAGACGATGGTGTTGGTCGACACGCCAGTGAGCGTGAGCTTGTTGCCTTCGAGGCTCGCGCCGTCTGCGTTGATGACGCCGAGCGAGGCGACCATCTCGGAGCTCGATGCGCCGATGGTCTTGCTAGCGGGATGGCTGATGGCATCCTCGGCGAGCGCCGGAAAGGATGCAGAGATGAGGCCTGCGAGGGCGAGGCAAGCGATACGGTTGTTGGTCATGAGGGGCGTTTCTCCTATCGAAAGCGATTCGAATGCGGGGAGAATAGCGCAAATGATGAATCAGCACCGCGACAGCGGAAGATTTGCTTATGATTTGCTTATGCGCCGGCGAGCAAATGCGGGCGTTGAATCCGCCGACTTTGGCGCGCTAGAACTTGAAGCTGACGGCGACGTCGACAGTGTTGCCCTCGAACGTGTGCTCGGCGTCGAATTCGCTATACCACTTGGCGAGAACCGTCAGCGCCTTTGACGGGTCCGCGCTGGTGGTAAAGCTCACGATCGGTCCGACGCCATAGACGCGCGATTCGAACGAGCCGAGGCGAGCACCCGATCCGCTGTCGCCGGTCGTTTGGATCATCGCGTAGCTGACCACGCCGATCCCGAGCGGCCCGAAATTTTTGGTCACCGCACCTTCGAGATTGAGGATGTTGCCGGTCTCGTAGTCGGTTGCAGGATTTTCCCAGTTCACCGAGTAGATCGCAGCGCCGTTGACTTGCCATCCCGTCTTCGGATCGAACCAAGTGCCGGCGAGCCGCGTCATCACCGCCCAATGATTGAGGCTGGTATTGGCGAGATCCTTCTTGTCGTATTCGCCGGTCGGGGCAAAGCCGAAGACGCCGATATTCCAGTGGAAGTTGCCCGAGTCCCAACCAAGAACGAACGGGGAGAAGGCCGTGTCACCTTGGGCAAACTCGGTGTCGCCGAGATTGATCTCGAACGGCCCGACTGTCCTGCCGCGCGGACCGGTCAAGGGGGGAAGCCTGACGCCGACATCGACATTCATGGCGACAACGCTTGGAATGACGGCAACGGCGTAGGTCCCCCCCAGGATCTTCCACGGCGTCACATAGGTCAGCGCCATGAGCGTCGCGGTATAGTCCTGATCAACGTTGAGCGCGATGCGGCCGTCGAAGATCGTCGCGTCAGCGCTGCCGTTGTAATGATAGGCGTCGCCGCGAAAGTAGAACCCGGGCTGAGAGGGAATGACTCCTCCAAAAATATCGGTATAGCCCTTGATCCACGGGCCGGTGCCGTACTCCGCGGCGCGAACCTCCCCCAATGCCGCCAAAGGTCAAGAGCGTCGCAATGCCAATCAACGCAATTGCGCCACGGCGCGACATCGGCTTCCTCCCACGATGTCGCGAAAAACTTACGGCATCTCACTGGCCGCATTTCCATGTGCTTGCCCGTTGTGGAAAACGAATGTCTCGCCGAGGGATGCCGATTTGTCACAATGGGGTGTGAACCGCCCGCGCGCTACTCAGTGCCTTTTCGATCAAATCTCGTCGAGGCTCAGTTGCCAAAGGGCGCGGAAACCTCCTACCGTCACAAAGATCAGCGAACATGGCGGCGATCAGGTTTAGCTCAGAACAATTCGCTGAGGGTTTTTTAGCGGCGCAATGCGGTTGTCAAACCAGTGGAGGAAACGATGAGTGAGATTCCTATTGGTACAGGGGATGAGCAACCCGCTCAGTCAAAGCGCCATCACGCGAGATCGATGACTGCTTTGGCGGCAGTTCTCGCCGCGGGTCTGACGGCGGTAGGGTCAGTGACTCCGGCGGCCGCGCAGGACCAGCGACCCAATATTCTTTTCATCATGGGTGACGATATCGGTTGGTTCAACATAGGCGCTTACCATCGCGGCATGATGTCGGGCAAAACACCGAACCTCGACAAGCTGGCGTCGCAAGGCATGATGTTCACCGACTACTATGCGGAGGCAAGCTGCACCGCCGGTCGCGCCAACTTCATCACCGGCGAATTGCCGATCCGCACCGGATTGACAACGGTCGGCCAGGCCGGCGCCGATGTCGGCTTGCCGGCGCAAGCGCCGACCATCGCCACGGCTCTGAAGGCGATGGGGTATACGACTGGGCAGTTCGGCAAGAACCATCTCGGCGATCTCAACAAGTATCTGCCCTGCGTGCACGGATTCGATGAGTTCTTCGGCTATCTGTATCACCTCGACGCCATGTCCGATCCGTACTGGTATTCGTATCCGACGGATCCCGCGATCCGAAATGCGGTAGGCCCGCGCAATCTCGTCCATTGCTGGGCGAGCGATACCGACGACTCAACCGTCCAGCCGCGCTGGGGCGCAATCGGAAAGCAAAAGATCGTCGACGAGGGACCTCTCGCGCCAGGACCCAACACCGGACGCACGCCCTATGGCGGAGAGGGCGAAGGAGTTGGCGACGCCAAATACGACATGACCACCTTCGACGAGGTGCTGGTCAAGGACTCGATCGACTTCATGAAGAAGGCCAAGGATAGCGGCAAGCCGTTCTTCCTTTGGCACAACACCACGCGCATGCATGTGTTCACCTTCCTCGCCGAAAAGTACAAGGCGATGATGAACCCCGAGACCAATTACGGCATGGAAGAAGCGGGGATGGCGCAGCTGGATGATGACGTCGGTCAGCTGCTAAAGGGCCTCGACGATCTCGGCCTCGCCGACAATACCATCGTCGTGTTCACCACCGACAACGGCGCCGAAGTGTTCACCTGGCCCGACGGCGCCATGACTCCATTCCGCGCCACCAAGGGCACCGTTTATGAAGGCGGCTTCCGCGTTCCGGCGATCATTCGTTGGCCGGGAAAGGTCCCCGCCGGCAAGGTCGAAAACAGCATCTTCTCGGGGCTCGACTGGTTCCCGACCTTCGTGGCTGCGGCAGGAGATTCCGAACATTGTCGATGAGTTGAAGAGCCGGTAAGGATCTCGGCGGCACAAACTTCAAGGTCCATCTAGACGGCTACGACCAGACGAACTTGCTGACCGGCAAGGGGCCGTCGAACCGGCATGAGATCTGGTACTTCGCCGAATCCAATCTGGGCGGCCTCCGTCTCGACGACTTCAAGTATCGGTTCATCGATCAGCCCGACGGCTGGCCGGGGCCGAAGGTTCCCATCAACATGCCGATCCTGGAAAACATCAAGCAGGATCCGTTCGAGCGGCTGCCGGTTTCGAATTTGCTGGAAGGTTCTCCAGCGTACTTCAACGACTTCTACGCACGTGAATTCTGGCGCTTCGTCTACGTGCAACAGAAGGTCGGAGAGCTGGCGCAAACGGCCATCGAGTTCCCGCCGATGCAGAAGGGTGCGTCGTTCAACCTTCAGGCGATAAAGGAACAAGTCGAAGCCGCTATCGCCAAGGGAAAGCCCGGCGACTGAGGTGCAAAGCAAAGCGGGCGTCTCGTTCGGGACGCCCGCTCATTCAACCAGAGGCGGCGAACGGCTGATGCCTGCCGCGGCTATTATCCAAGCCGCACTCTCTGTGCCTCGAGGAGGTTTTCATGTTGAAATCGACGGCTCGGCTCATCGCGCTCATTGGGCTGTTCCTTTGCGGATGGGCGACTGCGCGTGCAGGGGCCGAAGCCACGGATCCGCTGCCGTCGTGGAACGACGGGGCGACCAAGCAGTCGATCATCGACTACGTGACGCGTGTGACGAAGCAGGGCGGTGCGGATTACGTCGATCCCAAAGACCGGCTCGCCACCATCGACAACGACGGCACGCTCTGGGTCGAGCAGCCGATGTACACGCAGTTCGTCTACGCCATCGACGAAGTGAAGCGCCAGGCCAACCAGCATCCCGAATGGAAATCCAAGGAACCGTTCAAATCGGTGCTCGCCGGCGACATGAAGGCTGTCGCCGCCATGGGCGAGAAAGGCATGCTGGAGATC
>CAWAYE010000001.1:0-1478023 GCA_963786185.1 uncultured Thermoleophilia bacterium | reverse complement strand
CGGCAACCATCCCTAGCGTCGTGTCGGGTTACAGCTGATGGCACGCTCCCACTGGACGAAGCCCGAGTTGTTCGACGCCGCGGCTACGTTCGTCGACCGGTGCCTCCGCCAAGAGCGCTCCCTCTTCGCTCCCGAGAAGAGAATCTGGACGTCCGAGCTCGTCGCTGAGGTCGAACCGCGACTCGGCGCCGAGAGTCTCGATCCGACCCTCAGTTTCGTCCAGAAGATCGTCTTACAGCTCGAGGGCGCATCCGAAAGCGCCTGGCAGCTCAGCGCCGAGATGCTCTACGTCATCCTCCTATCGGAACACGACACAGGTGCGGCGGTGAAGCTCAAGCATGTTCAGGCTGTCCTCGATCACGTGCCCGGCGTCACGGTCCCCGAGGATCTCGCCAGCGCCCTCGGTACTGGAATCGCCGGATACGCGCAGGTCAAGACACGACGGGACTACTTCGTCCGGTACTTCACTGAGTTCTTGCGACGGTGGACGGCAGAAACGGCCGAGGCTCGAGCCCACTTACTCGCAGGACCCGTGGCGATTTCGAGCATTCGTGGCCGAGATGCCGCCAAGCTCGGGGCGGGCCCAAGGCGAGGCGCTCCTTCACTTGGTGTTTCCTGATGTGTTCGAGCCGATCATCGCGGCTGACGCAAAGCAGAAGATCGTTTCACGCTTCAATTGCGCGCTCCCGGAGGCGGTGCGCGACGAGAACGTAGACCGCAAGCTCTTCGAGCTCCGCAATAGCATCGAACCCGTCCTCGGGCATCAGTTTCAGTATTACGACGAGCCCTTGCGGCGCGTCTGGTCGACAGCGTCATCGAGCTGGGACGAGTTCATTGGATGGGCGAGCAGGCTCTACCGAGCCCCTGACTTCGCTGCCGACGAGCGCGATTACAAGCTCGAAGTAGCCGATCACGTGCGCGAGCTGAGGGCGGCGGTCGAGTCCGGCGACAACGACTGGCCGAAGCTCTTGTCGAAGGTGTTCGGGCCGCCAAACAACCTCGTCAACTGGAGGCCAGCGCGGGCATTCGTCGACTGGGCGCATCACGATCGGGCCGCATCCTCTGCCGCGCTGACCAATCTTTGGTCCTCCGGCGAGCAAGACCTTGTCGGCTTTGGTGATGTTTTCGAGAACTGGCCGGGCGAACGTAGCCCGGGCGCGCAGCTTTCTCTTGCATCGCTCTTCCTGATGGGCGTTGATGCGACGCGCTATCCGTTCTTCCGGGCAGCCGCGTTCGGTAAGGCCAGGCGCCTCACGGGCTTCGTAACCGCGGATGAGCCTGACGATGCTCCGTATTTCGAGCCAACGCCGCTGGAGGACGCAGCCGGTGGGATCTCGGCGCGCCTGATCGCTGGGCTGGACGTACACAGCGCGGCTGACGGAACTCTCCACAGGATTCACGGGGCTGATGGAGCGACCGTTGCCGAGGTGGTCGTGGGGCCATCGGTGACTCGTCTGAACCTCCGTGATCCCCCTGCCGAGCCGCTGCCGGCAGGTCTCCGTGCTGAACGGGCGTGACAAGCGTTGGCGGGGCGGCGGAACAACCGTGACCGAAGAAAACGCCGATGCTTGTCGTGACCTCCTCATCGGTGTCGTCCGATCAGGGCAACCTGGGACGGCAACCTTACCCGCGTCCGCCTCGGAAGCGATCGTCACTCGTTACACAGACTACGTCGCGTTCCTCGACGAGCTACGGCTGCGGATGCTCATCGAAGGGATTGCTCTACGCGACCGGCTTGATGCACAGGGAGTGATGTGGTGCACGACCTATCCGGAGGCCCCGGAGGATTGGCCGCAGAAAGACCGCGAAGCGTTCCTCGCATTTCAGGAGCGAGCGAAGGCTCGAGGGCCACACACAACTGAGCAGACCGACACGGCGCAGGCGTCTCTTCCTGCGGCCACTGCTGAGCTCGCCGCGAAGGTCTACATGCCGCAGAGCTGGGTTCAACAGGTTCTCGATCTGCTTGCTCGGCAGCGCCAGCTCATCTTCTACGGGCCGCCTGGGACGGGGAAGACGTATGTCGCGCAGGCGATCGGCGAGCATCTCACGCGGGGCAGGTGGCGACTACGCGCTGATCCAGTTCCATCCCTCGTACACGTACGAAGACTTCTTCGAGGGCTACCGGCCAGAGCAGATCGACGGGGGCAGTCTGAGCTTCCTGCTAAGGGCGGGCCCGCTGAAGGAGCTAGCGGAGCGTGCCCGGAAGACGCCCAACGTGCCGCACCTCCTCGTGATCGACGAGATCAACCGCGGGAACATCGCCAAGATCTTCGGCGAGCTGTACTTCCTGCTCGAGTATCGAAAGCGCTCCGCGCGGCTGCAGTACTCACCAACGACGAATTCTCGCTCCCCGAGAACCTCTACTTGATCGGCACGATGAACACAGCTGACCGTTCGATCGCGTTGGTCGACAGCGCGCTCCGCCGACGGTTCTACTTCATACCGTTCCTACCGCGCGAAGAGCCGGTCCGCTCCGTCGCCGAGGCTGTGGCTCGAGAAGCACAGCCGATCTACAGAACCGGTGGACCTGCTCGATGCATTGAACGATGCGCTTGACGATCCCGAGTTTGCGATTGGGCCTTCCTATTTCATGCAGGACCACCCGATCGACATGGATGTGGTTTGGGCGTACTCGATCAAGCCACTCCTGGAAGAGCGCTTCTACGGCAGCGGCCGCGACATTGACGACGAGTTCGGATGGTCGGCCCTTCGTCGCAAGCTCGAACAGCAGAGCGAGCCCACGAGCGATGCACCCGCCGAGTGAAGGCGTGGACGAGCGAATCTCTTGAGCTGACCGACCTGCAAGCGCGGCAGCTCAGGCGATCCGGGCTAGTTGCGTCTAGTCGAGGTGGGTGCACGACCTGGGGGAATGGATCGTCACCGCCGACTCCCGTGTGGGAGTTGCGATCGGCGATGGCTGGGAGGTGCGCGTAGAGCCGCGACTGAGCGTGCCAAGGCTGATGTTCCTGCTCGCGTACGCATCGGATGCTGGTGGATGGCGTGACATCGTCGCTGGCTTCGAAGACGAGCGCGATCTATTCGAGGCGGTTGCGAGCGGCTACGCCCTACAGAGCCAGCGTGCGCTTGAGCAAGGGCCACTCAGAAGTTACGTTCGCGTCGAAGAGCGGGCGAACGCCTTTCGTGGTCGCCTGAGAGTAGGCGATCAGATCGCGCGTCTCCCGGGCCTGCCTCTTCCCCTCGAGATCGCGTACGACGATTTCAGCCTCGATATACACGAGAACAAGATGATTCTCGGTGCCGCTGAGCTCCTGCTTCGCTTCCCTCGCGTGACGAGATCCGCAGGCGTGCGACTGCGGCACGTGCGCTCGCTACTGGAGGAGGTCACACCGACTAGCGATCCGTCAATGCCGCTGATCACACGTCTGAATGAGCGATATGAGCCGGTGCTCGTCCTCGCCTCGCTCATTCTTGACGCGGCGTCGATCAGCACTCGTGCTGGGCGCGTCGGAGTCAGCCTCGTTCGTCTTCGATATGAACAAAGTGTTCGAAGACTTCCTCTCAGCAGCGCTCCAAGCCGCGTTACCGAGACACGGAGGCCAAGTCCGACTGCAGTTCAACCGCGACGTTCCTCGACGCGGAACCATCCGTGTTGCGGCTAAAGCCTGACATCAGCTGGTGGCGTGCCGGTCGATGTGAGGCAGTAATCGACGCCAAGTACAAAGCCTTGGTGAGTGCCTCATTCCCCAATGCAGACGCGTACCAGATGCTCGCATACTGCATCGCCTTCGGCCGCCAACATGGATACCTCGTGTACGCGAGAGATGAAGCGCAGCACGATCGTCGTCACACGATCCGCAACCACGACTGCACGATCGAGGTACAGACGATCGACGTCGAGCGCGATCCAGATGAGCTCCTCGAGCAGGTTGCGGTTCTGGCAGAGCGCGTAGCTGTCGGCGCTACCGGTAATCCACGTGCTGCTTGAGATTCGGACCGCAACGCCACCAAGTCGTGTTAGGTATGCGAGTCCGGCGCGTGTACCGGGTGGGTGCGCAAGAACCTGGAAGGAGCTGCGTCGGCGCGAGGTCGACGAGCGGCCACGATCATGTGGCCCGACTGATGCGCCAGGAGGGCCTCGAGGGCATCCGTCGCGGCAAGAAGAAGCGGACGACGATCGCCGACGAGATGGCGCTCGAGCGGGCGCGCGACTTGTTGCAGCGCGACTTCGTCGCTTCGCGTCCGAACGAGAACTGGGTCGCCGACATCACCTACCTGAGCACTGGGACGGCTTCGTCTACCTCGCCTTCATCCTCGACTTCTACAGCCGGATGATCGTCGGCTGGCAGCTCGCTACCATCTATGCACCGACCTGGTGCTCGACGCATTGGAGATGGCAAACGGGTTACGCCGTCCGGCTCCGGGGCTGACCGCGCATACCGACCGCGGCTCGCAGTACACGAGCATCCGCTACACCGACCGCCTCGACGAGCTCGGCGCCGCTCACTCATCGGGTGTTCGCGCGTTGCGCCTACTAGGGGGTGCGCCCCGGGCGAGGCCACGGCTCTTGGCAACGTCATACAGCCTCTTCGCCTCTGCGACCTGATCTGCCGATCCGAATACGAAAGCAGCAACACGCTCCCACCGGAGGTGTAGATTCTCGCGCAGACGTGCTACGGCTTCGGGGGTGGCAGCATGCGCTCCGAGTTCGCCATCGCTGCGTGCCTCCTCTTCGATTGCTGCGTTGAAGACGTTTCGCTGTCGGCCGCGGCGGTTGTAGATCTGAACTGGGCTAAGGCCGGCGGCGAGATCAGCTCGAATCGCATCGCGATCTCCGGGCGTCACGTTCGGGAACGCAACCTTCTGCCCGGTGGTGGACTTCCGACGGGATCGGCCTACTGTGCCGTCGGTATTACCGGGGGGAATCTGCCGTATCTGGTCTACAACTGAACGTAGGTCCACCGTCGCCCTCTCAAGCTGAGGTGCGTAAGAAAGCGTCCCATGAGCGATGTCGCGGCGAACTGTGTTCAGACGGATGATCTCACTTGCGGTCTCTGTCGCGATCAACCGTCGTTTGACAAGCATCTCGATGGTTGGGCGGATCCCTATTTCTTGGATGATGCTTCCGAGTTCGGAGGAGGGCTCCCCGCTGATTCGGTCGATCACGAGCTCGAATTCGCGCCAAAGAAGGATGAACGATCGAACTCCCGCCCAGACTGGATCGGATGCCTCATCGTCAGAAACCGTTACATCGGCTCCGAACAGGTTGCGGAACAACAACCTCGCGTTCTCGCCGTAGGCCAGCACCTTCGCTCGTTCGACAGTCAGTCCGTTGCCGTTGTGGTAGAGCTGGTTGCGAAGACGGTGGTACCACTCGATCTCTACTGGGTCGAGGCCCTGAAGCTTCGCAGGTGCGTGCGTCTCGAGCGCCCTGAGCGCTGACGGAAATGACTCAAGTGCATCGATCTGGGCCTTCGTCAGACTCAATCCAGTCGCTTTCGAAGGCAGTCCGAGGTAGGTCTTCATCATCAGCTCGACCGCGTTGTCGACGTTGAGCATGGCGAGTCGACGATTGGTGTCGTTGTCATTTCGAAGCAGGGACAGAGCGTGCCGAAGAACCTCGCCGGGTCCAGAAGCCCACGGGGGCGTGGTTCCAGGGGCATCAGTCGCCATGGTTGAGTCTTTCATCCGGGAGGCTTCTACTTCTGCGAGATCAGCGGTCGCCAGCGCCCGATGGCATCGCTGTCGGGCGGTCGGGGGGCATCCTACGAGCCGTTAGGGCGCTCTGTGGCCGACCGGCCCGCGGTTGTGCCTCAGGCGGTTGGGGGCCTGGAGGGGCCCGTCAGGACCGCCCCGTAGACTGACCCTCCGCGATGGCCACTGCCTCTCCGAGCACTGCCGAGTTCGTCCACCTGCACGTCCACTCGGAGTACTCGATCCTCGACGGAGCGTGCCGCATCTCCGACCTCGTCGCACGCGCGACGGAGCTGCAGATGCCGGCCGTCAGCCTCACCGACCACGGCTCGATGGCCGGCGCCGTGCAGCTCTGGAAGGCGACGCGCGGCACCGGCGTCAAGCCCGTCATCGGCTGCGAGGTCTACGTCGCCGACGACCGCCGCGCACACGAGAAGGGCAACGCGCACCTCACGCTGCTCGCCGCCGACAACGAGGGCTACTCGAACCTGATCAAGCTCTCGTCGCCTCGGCTACCTCGAGGGCTACTACTACAAGCCGCGCGTCGACTGGGAGCTGCTCGAGCAGCACAAGCGCGGCGTGATCGCGCTCTCCGGCTGCCTCTCCGGCCGCGTCTGCAAGGCGCTCGAGGAGAACCGCCCCTCACGACGCGCGCGCCGAGCTCGACCGGCTGCAGCAGGTCTTCGGCACCGAGAACGTCTACGCCGAGCTGCAGAACGCGCACCTGCCCGTGCAGGAGCGCATCCTCCCGCAGCTCGTCGCGCTCGCGACCGAGGCGAAGATGCCGACCGTCGCGACCGGCGACGTCCACTACCTCCGCCACTCCGACGCGCGCGCCCACGAGGCGCTCCTCTGCATCCAGTCCGGCGACTCGCTCAAGAACCCCGACCACTGGAAGTTCGAGACCGACCACTTCTACTTCAAGACGCCCGAGGAGATGGCGCTCGACTTCCCCGACCACGCAGACGCGATGCGGCGCACGCTCGAGGTCGCCGAGCGCTGCAACGTCGAGATCGAGCTCGGCCACATCCACCTGCCGCGCTTCGACGTGCCCGAAGGCCGCGACGCGTTCGACTACCTCGTCGAGCAGTGCGAGAAGGGACTCGCGCGCCGCTACGACACCGTCACGCCCGAGCTCACCGACCGCCTCAAGTACGAGCTCAAGACGATCAAGGAGATGGGCTTCACCGACTACTTCCTGATCGTCTGGGACTTCATCCGCTTCGCGAAGCAGAACGGCGTCTCCGTCGGCCCCGGCCGCGGCTCCTCCGCCGGCTCGCTCGTCGCCTACTCACTCGCGATCACCGACATCGACCCGATCCGCTACGACCTGATGTTCGAGCGCTTCCTGAACCCCGGCCGCAAGTCGATGCCCGACATCGACATCGACTTCGCCGTCGAAGGCCGCGAGCGCGTCATCAACTACGTCCGCGAACGCTACGGCGCCGACCGCGTCGCACAGATCATCACCTTCTCGACGATGGCCGCCCGCGCCGCCGTGCGCGACGCCGGCCGCGTGCTCGAAGTGCCCTACGGCGCCGTCGACAAGATCGCCAAGCTGATCCCCGAAGGCCCCGGCCAGCTGCTCGACGAGTTCCTCAAGCCGGGCGCCGAGCTGCGCAAGGCGATCGACGCCGACCCGGTCGCCAAGGAGATCCTCGACCTCGCGCTGCCGCTCGAAGGCCTGACGCGCGCCGACTCGATCCACGCCGCCGGCGTCGTGATCGGCGCCGAGCCGCTGATCAACGTCGTGCCGCTGCAGCAGAAGGGCCCCGACCAGGAAGTCGTCACCCAGTTCCCGATGAAGGACATCGAGGCGCTCGGCCTGCTCAAGATGGACTTCCTCGGCCTGCGCAACCTCGACGTGATCGACAAGGCGTGCGAGCTGCTCGGCGGCCTCGACATCGCGGCGATCCCGATGGACGACAAGAAGACCTACACGATGCTCGCGAAGGGCGACGCCGCCGGCGTCTTCCAGTTCGAGTCGTCGGGCATGCGCGAGGCGCTCCGCCAGGTGAAGCCGACCGAGTTCGAGGACCTGATCGCGCTCGTCGCGCTCTATCGCCCGGGCCCGATGGGCTACATCCCGGTCTACGGCAAGCGCAAGGCGAAGCAGGAAGCCGTCACGTATCTCGATCCGCGGTTGAAGCCGATCCTCCACGACACCTACGGGATCTGCCTCACGGGCGACACGCTCGTCTTCGACGCTGCGTCCGGCCGACGAGTACGGATCGACACGCTCGAGCGACACGAGGACGTTCTCGTGCAGGGCGTCGACGAGGATCTGAGCCCGACGCACGCGCGAATCACCCGCTGGTTCGACAACGGCGTTCGGCCCGTGTATCGCCTGAAGCTTCGAAACGGTGCGACGATCCGCGCCACCGGCAATCACGAGTTCCTGACCGAGGATGGCTGGCGTCGGCTCGACGCGCTAACGGCCGGTGACTACATCGGAACGCCGCGGAAGCTCAGCACGAGGAGATCGCTCGGCGCGGTGCCCGCGACGGAGGTAGCCCGCGTTCGCACGCTCGCCTACCTGCTCGCGGACGGCTCGCTCTCGAACCCATCGCCGAGCTTCTTCTCGTCCGAGCATGCGCTGCTGGACGACTTCAAGCGGACGTGCAGCGAAGGCTTCGAAGGGGTTGCGTTCACCGAGCACCTGAAGGAACGCGACGTCATTCAGTTGACCATCCGCAAGGCCGACGGCGTCGGCCGCTACCACGATCCTTCCTCGCTCGAACAGTGGCTGCGCGCTCAGGGGCTTCGCTGGAAGAGCAGCGACGAGCGCGCCGGACGTCATCGCAAGGGACCGGGAAGCGGTGACAAATGGGTTCCGGAGGCGATCTTCGAGCTACCCGATGAGGCGATCGAGAGGTTCCTCGCCACGCTGTGGGACTGCGACGGGCACGTCGGTCGCTCGAGCACGTTCTACAAGACGATCTCGGCGCGGCTCGCAAGTGACGTCCAGACGTTGCTGCTCCGCCTCGGCATCCGCTCGTCGATCTGCGAGTCGAGCTACGTGCAGGCCGACGGCTCCGAACAGCGCGCCTACCAGGTGACGTGCCACGGAGCGCAGCGCTTCTCGGAGCTCGTCCAGGTGCACATGGTCAGCAGGAAGCGCGACGTCCTCTCGCTCGCGCGGGAAGGTTCGCGAACGCTGTCGCGGCGGCACGTGCTCGCGGAGGTGCTGTCGGCGACCCGGGAGCTCGAGCCCGTCGGCGGCGAGCGGCGACGAGGAGGACGCATCTCGGCGCGTGGTCTCCAGCGGCGAACCGGCTTCAGCTCCCAGCATTTCGGTAGCCGCCGTGCAGCGCATCGAGGTTCGGAGTCTCGACGCAGTCGACCTGACCGTGGCGCTCCCGGAGGCCGATCGCGCTCGTCGCGTCGCCTGGGAGGAGATCGAGTCGATCGAGCCGGCGGGCGAGGAGCGCGTCTACGACATCGAAGTCGACGGCATCCACAACTTCGTCGCTGCGAATGTCATCGTCCACAACTGCATCTACCAGGAAAGCTATATGCGGATCGCGCAGGAGCTCGCCGGCTTCTCGATCACCGAGGCCGACGACCTGCGCAAGGCGATCGGCAAGAAGATCCGCGCGCTCATGAACTCGCTCAAGGACAAGTTCCTCGAGGGCGCCGCCGAGCAGAACGTCACCCCCGGCGTCGCCAAGCAGCTCTGGGAGGACGTCGAGAAGGCCGCCGACTACTCGTTCCCGAAGGCGCACGCCGCCTGTTACGCGCTGATCGCGTACCGCACCGCCTGGCTGCGCGCGAACCACCCGTGCGAGTACATGGCGGCGCTGATCTCGCTCGGTGATGAGCACCAAGGACCGCGTGCCGTTCTACGTCAACGCCTGCCACGAGCTCGGCATCGAGGTGCTGCCGCCCGACGTCAACGTCTCGCAGACCGACTTCGCCGTCGTCGAAGGCAAGATCCGCTTCGGCATGAACGCCGTCAAGGGCGTGGGGGAGGGCGCGTGCCGCGCGATCATCGCCGCGCGCGAAGAGGGCGGCCCGTTCGAGTCGATCTGGGACTTCACACAGCGCGTCGACCCGACCGTCTCGAACAAGCGCGTCGTCGAGGCGCTCGTCAAGTGCGGTGCGCTGCCCGGCTCGCGCAAGGGAATGCTGCAGGTGCTCGACGCGGCGCTCGCGTGGGGGCAGAAGCAGCAGGCCGACCGGCTCGCCGGCCAGGGCTCGATCTTCGACCTCGGCCCCGTCGACGACAAGCCGAGCCACCACCCGCCGACGCCGCTCGACGAGTTCGAGAAGAACGAGCTGCTCGCGATGGAGAAGGAGGTGCTCGGCCTCTACGTCACCGAGCATCCGCTCGCGTCCGTCCGCGACCAGCTGCGCCGCAAGGCCGACACGACGATCGCCGAGCTCGACCGCCGCCGCGACGGCGAGATGGTGATCGTCGGCGGCATCGTCACCTCGCTCCGGCAGATGACGACCAAGCGCGGCGAGCCGATGGTGTTCCTGCGCGTCGAGGACGTCACCGGCGGCGTCGACACCGTCGTCTTCAACTCGACCTACGCCGCGTCGCGTGAGCTCTGCACGCTCGACCGCATCCTCGTGATCAAGGGCCGCGTTGACCGCAAGGAGGGCGAGACGAAACTCGTCGCGCTGGAGGTCGCCGCGTTCGAGGCGGTGCCCGAGAAGCGCGAGGTGCGGCTGAAGGTCGACGCCACCCGCATCCGCGCCGGGATCATCCACGAGCTCGCGCAGGTGATCCACGACTTCCCCGGCGAGTCGCCGGTGTTCGTCGACTGCGTCACCTCGCAGGGCCGCAAGACCTACGCCTTCGGACCCCAGCACAAGGTGCGCCCGGTCCCGGACTTCTACGCCGAGGTCAAGGTGCTGCTCGGCGAGTCGGCAATCGCCTGAGAGAACGATAAATCCCTGCTCACGTTCGTTTCACCCGGAAGTGGCACTCTGGGGATTGGGAAGGAACAGTTAGCAGTCCGTAAATCTTGCGAATCCCCCACTGAGGGGAGAACCAGAACGTCGTTTAAACCGAACAGAATGTGCGAGAACGAGAATCACTGATGCCGACCGCAGACCTCACTCGCCCGTCCGAACAAGAGCTCGTCGAGCGCTGGCGCGCCGAGGAGCTCGAGCGGGCCGGCTTCTCCCCCGCCGACGCAGCGGCAATCGCCTCGCGGATGGACGTCGACCTGCACCGCGCGGTCGAGCTGATCACGAACGGCTGCTCGCCCGAGCTGGCCAAGCAGATCCTCCTCTAGTCCTCCGCCAGCCACTCGTGGCCGGGATGGGCGAGCGCGAGCGCGTCCGCCAGCCAGGCCCGCTCCGATGCGTCGAGGCGCGGGAGCACGGCCGCGAAGTCGGCGGCGTTCTTCGCCTCGTGCGCGTGCTTCGCCTTGAAGAGCAGGACGACGTCGGGACGCGCATACGGGACGCCGGCGGTCGTGTGCCGGATCAGCTCGGCGTAGGGGAGGCGGATGCTCTCGTGGCGGCGGCAGACCCACGTGTCGCCGTCGGACGGCTCGCGGAACACGTCCAGCCGCCAGCGGTTCGCGCGGCGGTCGAGCGCCCATGTCTGGTGGTGCTCGTCGAACGCCTCGCCCGCCTCGGCGAGCGGGACCGCGCGGCGCTCGCCGACGACGTAGAGCTCGAGCCCGGCGCCTTCGATCACCCGCGCGACCTCGTCGAAGCGCTCCGCGGGCGCGGCGATCTCGAGGTCGCCGTGCTCGCGCGTCTCCGCGCCCAGGAACAGGTCGACCGCCCAGCCCGCCGCCACGTACCACGGCACCTGCACGCCCACGAGCAGGTGCGCCGCCTCGGCCGGCCGCCAGCCGCCCCAGTCGACCGCGAGCGGATCGATCGTCGCCACGATCTCGACTCTAGGCGGCCATGCTCACCGAGGAACCTGGTTCACTTCGCTGAACCAGGTTCCGATGGCCCTTCCGCTCGCGTACATCCCCTCGCCGCACACCGGCGTCCTCCATCTGGGCCCGCTGACGCTGCACATGTACGGGCTGACGCTGCTCGTGGCGATCCTCGCGTGCATCTGGCTGACCGGCCGGCGCTGGGTCGCGATGGGCGGCGACTGGGATCTCGTCACCCGGGTCGCCGTCTGGGGCGTCGGCTTCGGCGTCGTCGGCGCGCGCGCCTACCACGACATCACCTCGTGGAACGAGGTGCCGAACCCGAAGTGGAAGGGCATCTTCGAGGTCTGGCAGGGCGGCCTCGGCATCTGGGGCGGGATCTTGCTCGGAGCGATCGTCGGCTGCATCGTCGTGCGCCGCGCCGGCTACGACGCCTCGCGGTTCATGGACGTGACCGCGCCGGGCCTGCTGCTCGCGCAGGGCATCGGCCGCCTCGGCAACTGGTGGAACCAGGAGCTCTACGGCAAGCCGACGACGCTGCCGTGGGGCCTCAAGATCGACCCGGAGCACCGCCCCGTGCAGTACTTCGACCGCGGCACGCTTCCACCCGACCTTCCTCTACGAGCTGCTCTGGGACGTCGCCGGCGTGCTGATCCTGCTCTGGGTCGCCAAGCGCTTCCGGATCCGGCCGCCGGCGCTGTTCGCGCTCTACGTCTCCTACTACACCTTCGGCCGCTTCTTCGAGGAGCTGCTGCGCGTCGACCCGGCGCACCACATCGCCGGCCTGCGCCTGAACGCGTGGGTCTCGCGCGATCGTCTTCGTCTGCTCGACCGCCTTCTTCCTCTGGTGGCAGCGGCGGCCGGAGCCCGGCGCGCGCGACCCGAGGCACCACCCCGAGCCGAAGCAGGGGCCGGCCATGGCCATCCCGAGAGGCCGCGTCCGCTAGCGCGGTTACGGTTCCGCGCATGGCGGTCTCCGTCCACGAGCTCGAGCTGGACCTGGACGCGTTCCAGGGCCCGTTCGACCTGCTGCTCTCGCTCGTCCTGCGCGAGGAGCTGCCGCTCCGGGAGGTCGACCTGGCCGAGGTGGTGATCGCCTTCGTCGAGCACCTCGACCGGCGCGGCCGGCTCGACCTCGACGCCTGCGGCGAGTTCCTCGTCCTGATCTCGGCGCTGCTCGAGCTGAAGGCGCGCGCGATGTTCCCCGACGAGGACGCCGAGCTGGCCGAGCTCGAGCCCGAGGAGGCGGCCGAGGAGCTGGCGCGCCGGCTCGCCGAGTACCGGCGGGCGAAGGAGGCGGCCGGGTGGCTGCGCGAGCGGCTCGACGAGCGCCGCGACCTCTACTTCCGGCTCGGCCCGGCGCCGCTCGCGCCGAAGCCCGAGCGCAAGCTCGCCCCGCAGGATCCGCAGACGCTCGTCGCCGCCCTGCGTGCGCTCACCGTCGAGCCGCCGGCGCCGTCGCTGGCGCACATGGCGCTGCGCTTCCCGCCGGTCGCGCAGTTCCTCGAGCGCTGGCGCTCGCTGCTCCGCCGCCGGAGCCGCTTCGACTTCGACCAGGAGGTCGCCGGGCTCTCGCGGGTCGAGATCGCGGTCGCGTTCCTGGCCCTGCTGGAGCTGCGCAAGCAGGACGAGATCGCGATCGCGCAGGCCTCGCCGTTCGCGCCGATAAGGATTTCCCGTGCCGACGCCGAAAGGAGTCTCTCTTGGACCGTCCGCTCCGCCTGATCCCCTCCGAGACGACCGCGACCGACGAGCTCGCGCGGACGATCGAGGCCCTGCTCGTCGTCGCGGCGCAGCCGCTCTCGGTCGAGGATCTGCAGAACGCGTGCGAGGTGGACGCCGAGGAGATCGGTGACGCGCTCGAGGTGCTCTGGAAGCGCTTCGCGGAAGGGTCGAGCGGGATCGTGCTCGAGCACGTCGCCGGAGGGTTCGCATTCCGCGCATCTGCCGCCGCGGCCGACGCCTGCGCCAGGCTGTACGACCGACCGGCCGAGAAGAGCCTGTCGCAGGCCGCGCTCGAGACGCTGGCGATCGTCGCCTACCTCGGGCCCGTGTCGCGGCCGGAGATCGCCCGGATCCGCGGCGTGAACGTCGACGGGGTCGTCGCCGGGCTCGCCGAGCGCGGGCTGATCGCCGAGGGCGGACGCGACCAGACGCTGGGCGCGATCCGCTACCGCACGACGCCGCTCTTCGAGCGTCTGTTCGGGCTCGAGTCGCTCGCCGCGCTGCCGCGCGTCGACGACCTCGCCGCCGACGTCTCCGAGCTGCGCGAGCGGCTCGAGTCGGTCGCCGAGAAGCGCACGGCCTAGAAACCCGCGAGACTAGGGCCGTGCAGGCCGAGACGCGCTACGCGAAGAGCGGCGACGTCAGCATCGCCTACCAGGTCGTCGGTGACGGGCCGTTCGATCTCGTCTACGTGCCCGGGGCCGTTCTCGAACGTCGAGCTGCTCTGGGAGGACCCGGCGCGCGGCGCGTTCTTCGAGCGGATCGCCTCGTTCAGCCGGCTGATCATCTTCGACAAGCGCGGCACCGGCGCGTCGGATCGCGTCGCCGGGATCGCGAACCTCGAGACGCGGATGGACGACGTGCGCGCGGTGATGGACGCCGCCGGCTCCGAGCGCGCGGCCGTGGTCGGCGCCTCCGAGGGTGGCCCGATGAGCATTCTCTTCGCCGCGACGTACCCGGAGCGGACGCCGGCGCTGGTCGTCTACGGATCGCTGCCGCGCTTCGTCTGGGCGCCGGACTTTCCGTACGGTCAGCCGCTCGAAGAGTATCATGCGGGAGGCCGACGACTGGTCGCGCGGCTGGGGCACCGAGGAGGGGGCTGTCGAGTTCCTGACCAGCCAGGGCCGCGAGGCGACGGAGGAGGCCGTCCGGCTGGCAGTCGCTCGCGCCAGCGGCTGAGCGCGAGCCCGGGCGCGGTCGATCGCGCTGGAGCAGATGAACGCGCAGATCGACGTCCGTGCACGTGCTGCCGACGATCCGCGTGCCGACGCTCGTCCTGCATCGCGCCGAGGACGGTCTGCCGATCGAGGCTGCGCGGTGGACGGCAGCCCAGATCCCGGGAGCGCGGTTCGTCGAGCTGCCCGGCGGGCCGCACATGCCGTACTACGGCGACACGGACTCGCTGCTGCGCGAGCTCGAGGCGTTCGTCGCCGGCGTGTACGAGGGCGGCGGCTGGGAGGCGCCCGAGCCGGACCGCGTGCTGGCGACGATCCTCTTCACCGACATCGTCGGCTCGACGGCGAAGGCGGTCGAGCTCGGCGACCGCGGCTGGCGCGACCTGGTCGAGGAGCATCACGCGCTCGTGCGGCGCCAGCTTGCGCTCTATCGCGGCCGGGAGCTCGACACGGCTGGCGACGGGTTCTTCGCGTCGTTCGACGGGCCGGCGCGGGCGATCCGGTGCGCGCGCGCGATCAGCGACAGCGTGCGCACCCTCGGAATCGACGTCCGCGCCGGCCTGCACACGGGCGAGTGCGAGGCGATCGAGGGCAAGGTCGGCGGGATCGCGGTGCACATCGGTGCGCGGGTCGCCGCGCAGGCCGCCCCCGGCGAGGTGCTCGTCTCGAGCACGGTCAAGGACCTCGTCGCCGGCTCCGGGCTCGAGTTCGAGGAACGCGGTGCGGTCGAGCTGAAGGGCGTCCCCGGCGAGTGGCACCTGTTCGCCGTGGCATCCTGAGGGGACGATGGACGTCACGGATGCGAGCTTCCAGGCCGAGGTGATCGAGCGGTCGGCGACCGAGCCGGTCGTCGTCGACTTCTGGGCGGAGTGGTGCGGGCCGTGCAAGCAGCTCGGGCCGGTGATCGAGGCGGCTGCCGCCGAGCGCGGCGTCCGGCTCGTCAAGGTCGACGTCGACGCCAACCAGGGCGTCGCGCAGGAGTACGGCATCCGCGGCATCCCGGCGGTGAAGGCGTTCCGGAACGGGCACGTCGTCTCCGAGTTCGTCGGCGCGCAGCAGCAGCCGAGTGTCGAGGCGTTCCTCGACGAGCTGACGAAGCCGCCGGTTGCCGACACGGTCGACGACCCGGAGCTGGCGGACGCGCTGCGGGCGAACAACTACGAGAGCGCGTTCGCGAAGCTCCTCCAGCGGATCGAGGACGACCCCGCCTCGCGCGACCAGACGCGGGAGCTGATGGTGCTCCTCTTCGCCGAGCTCGGCCACGAGCATCCGCTGACCGTCGCCTACCGGCGCCGGCTCGCGACGGCGCTCTACTAGGGGCGTCGCACGACACCTGGCACGCGGTGACGCGCGCGTTCAAACTGCGCGCATGCGGCTGAATGCCTGGCTGGCGCGCGCGGGGGTTGCCTCCCGTCGCAACGCCGACGAGCTGATCAAGGAGGGGCGCGTCACCGTCAACGGGGAGACGGGCCGCCTGAACACGTTCATCGCCGAGGGCGACGAGGTGCTGCTCGACGGCCGGCCGCTCGCGCCCCAGACGCCCGCTTACGTCCTGCTGCACAAGCCGGACGGCGTCGTCACGACGGCCCGCGACCCGCAGGGCCGGCCCACCGTGGTCGGGCTCGTCAACCACCCGAACCGCGTCGTCCCGGTCGGGCGACTCGACCTCGACACCACCGGCGCCCTGCTCCTGACGAACGACGGGCTGCTCGCCCACCGGCTCGCCCACCCGCGCTACGAGGTCGAGAAGGTCTACGTGGCCGAGGTGACCGGCGCGCCCGACAACGCGACGATCGCCTGGCTCGCCGCCGGGGTCGAGCTCGAGGACGGCCCGACCGCGCCCGCACGCGTCGTGCGCGTGGCCCCGCACATCCTCGAGCTGACGATCCACGAGGGCCGAAACCGGCAGGTGCGGCGGATGCTCGACGAGGTCGGGCACCCGGTGATCCGCCTCCATCGCAGCCGCTACGGGCCGCTCAAGCTCGAAGGCCTCGCCCCCGGCGAGTGGCGCGAGCTGACGCCGATGGAGGTGGAGGCGCTGCGGAGGGCCACCCGAGGGCAGCCCTCCGCACCACGCCGTTCCTAGCGGCCGCCGATCCCGCCGCCGCTGCTCGTTGCGAGCACGCGGGCCAGGCCGAGGATCGTCTGCCCCTGCAGCTGCCACAGCGCCGCCTGGAACGTCGAGATCGGCCGGCCGCCGAACTCCGCCCCCTGCAACGCGTCGTGGATGCGTCCGGCGAGCGCGTTCCGCAGGCCGGACAGCAGCTGGATGTTCGTCTCGATCCCCTTGTAGACCAGGTCGCCGCGGACCGAGCTCTCGATCCCGTTCGTCGACGCCTTGAGCGTGTCGGTGCCGAACTGCCCGAACGGTGCGTTCAGCTGCTCGTACAGCTGGCCGAGCCGCTGCGCGGCCGTCTTCTGCGCGTTCAGCGCGGCCGGTGTGCCGGCCGACGTCAGCGCCTGCGAGAGGACGAGGCCGTCCTGCGTGTAGTCGTCGGTCAGGCCGGTCAGCGCCATGATCGTCGGGCGGAGGTTCGTGTGATCCGTCCACGTCGACGCGTCGACGCCGTTCGCGGCGACGCCGGGGCCGACGATGCCGGCCCAGGTGTTGCCGATCTCCTCCTGGATGTCACCGTGGTTCCAGGCGAAGCCCGGGCTGACGCACGGGTTGCTCCCGCACGACGGGCCGGTCGCGCTCGCCGTGAAGAAGATGTCGTCGTTGCCGAACATCGTGAACGACGGCGTCCGGTTTGGATCCGTGTTCACCATGTGCAGCGTCTTCTCCTCGACCGGGTCGGCGAAGTTGACCGCGATCGGGGCGAGCGCCCCGTTGTTCACGTACGGGTCCGACAGCTGCATGCCCGCGAGCGTGTGCTCGAGGCTCCGCACCTGGTCGCTGCCCGGCGCGGGATTGCCCGTCAGGTAGAAGGTCGGCGCGTCGTCCGAGTGCACCGCGAAGTCCGCGCGGCCGGTCAAAGGCTGCAGGTTCGCGTTGACCTCGCCGATCTGGTTCGACGGGCAGTTGAGGATGCCCTGGGCGTTCGCGGCGCAGTTCGCGTGCGTCGTAGGTCAGCGCGCCCGTTGGTCGGGCTCGCGGACTGCCCGACGCCGCCGGCGAAGTGGTCGCCCTCGTCGACGGTGACCACGAAGAGCGTGTTCGACTTGTCGATGCCGTGCGCCGCGAGGTTCGTGAAGAACGCGTTGAACGCATCGTCGTAGCTCTTCAGCTGCTGCTGGTAGTTGAACTCGCCGGGGCCCTGGGCGCTCGACGAGTACGCGTCGGAGCCGGTGTTCGGGACGTGGAAGTCGTGCGCGTCCGAGATGTACCCGTAGGTCACCGGCACGCCGTTCTCCTGCATCTGCTCGACGTAGCCGAGCGTGTTCTTGGCGAGCATCCCGTCGAAGCCGGGGAACCCGCAATTGCCCTTCGGGTCCTGGATCGGGTTGCCGGCGGTGTCGTTCACGCACGGGGCCTTCGGATCCGTGATCGCCGGGTCGACGTACTTCGCGCCGTACAGCGCGTTGAACCCGGCATAGCCACCCGGCTCGTCGCTCAACGGATCGGGCTTCGCATCCGTGTTGTTCGAGCAGCGGCTGGTGTCGGCCTGCGAGCAGTGGATCGCGATCCCGACGAAGTCCGTCTGTGCGAGCTGCGGGTTGTTCTTCGCCTCGTTCCACTCCGTCGAGTTCGCGCCGAACACCCTGGTCATGTCGCCGCTATCGCCCGTATTGGTGTTCTCGAGCTCGATGTTCGCGGTGCCGACGCCGCCGACGTCACAGCCGGCGCGCGTGAACGGCACCCACGGCGCGGGCGTCGTCTTCTGCCCGTCCGTGATCATGTTCGGCAGCGGATCGAGCACGGCGTCGACCTGGTCGGTCCAGTACTTGAACGAGCTCGAGAAGCCGACCGTCCCGTCGGGCTTGAAGAACCCGTAGGAGTTCGACACCGTCTGGCCGGCACGATCCGGATAGAGCCCGGTCAGGCTCGAGCAGGATCCCGCCCGCGGTGTGCGAGATCAGGATCGTGTGGTCGTTCGTGAAGAGCGTGCCGTTCGACTGCAGGAAGTTCAGCAGGTGCGGCATCTGCTCGAGGTCGGACGCGACGTTCGGGTTGTCGCGACGGAAGTGCGTGTTGTCGAACTGCAGGTAGATCACGTGCTTGACGGCTCCTGCGCCGTTCGACAGCTGGCACGACGGCGACACGAGCGTGGCGCCTCGCGCGGTCTGATGCGCGGAGGCGGCGACGAGGCCGAAGACCGCGCAGACTGCGACGAGGACAGCGGCAAACGTCCTCGACCGGTGCTTGTGCATGAAGCTCCCCCTTCTCAGCTAGGGCCTGTCATAGGCCGGCGACGGCGAGACTATGACGGACCTCGCTCGCGGCGTGTCGCGGTTCGGTGACGAACCGGTGACGGTTGGCTAGAGCCGGATGAAGCCCATGCGCTCGTACATCTGCTCGAGCAACGGGGCGGAGGCGATGCGGGCCTTCTCGGCGCCGTGCGCGAGCAGCCTCCGGAGCTCGCCTTCGTCGGCGCGGAGCTCGCGGTAGCGCTGCTGGATCGGCGCGAGCAGCGTGACGACGGCCTCGCCGACGTCCTGCTTGAACCCGCCGTAGCCGGCGCCGTCGTAGCGGCTCTCGATCTGCTCCGGCGTCTCGCCGCTCGCGACCGAGAGGATGTCGATCAGGTTCGTGATGCCGGGCTTGTCGTCGCCTCGGCGCACCTCGGAGCCGGAGTCCGTGATCGCGGTCTTCAGCTTGCGACGGATCACGTCGGGCTCGTCGAGCATGCGGATCGTGCCCTGCTCGCTGGACCCGGTCTTGCCCATCTTGCCGAGCGGATCCTGCAGGTCCATGATCCGCGCGCCGATCGTCGGGTAGACGCCCTCTGGGACGACGAACGTCTCGCCGAAGCGCGTGTTGAAGCGCTCGGCGACGTCGCGGGCGAGCTCGAGGTGCTGGCGCTGGTCGTCGCCGATCGGCACGCGGTCGGCGCCGTAGAGCAGGATGTCGCCCGCCATCAGGACGGGGTAGTTGAAGAGCGCTGCGGCGATGAAGCCCTTCTGGTCGCTCTTCTCCTTGAACTGGGTCATGCGCCCGAGCTGGCCGTAGCTCGTCACCGCGCCGAGCAGCCAGGCCGCCTCGGCGTGGGCGGTGACGTGGCTCTGGGCGAAGATCGTCGAGCGGTCGGGGTCGAGGCCGGTCGCGATCAGCCAGGCGAAGAGGTCGTAACTGCGGGCGTGCAGGTCGGCCGGGTCGTACTCGACGGTGATCGCGTGGAGGTCGACGATGCAGAAGAACGCGTCGCCCTGCTCCTGGGTCGCGACGTACTGCCGGAAGCCCCCGCTGTAGTTGCCGAAGGTCGCGTCGCCGGTCGGCTTGATCCCTGAGAACACGCGCACAGGCATGATTGTTACCGATGGCCGTCACCGGATCTCCAGAGCTGCTGATCGTGATGGGCGCGTCGGCGACCGCCGACCAGACCGAGCACGTCCTCTCGCGGCTGGCCGAGCACGGGGTGGAGGCACGCGTCCAGCGGGGCCGCGAGGCCACCGTGATCGGCGCGATCGGCGACCGCGAGCAGCTCGCCCTGCTGCCGCTCGAGGGCTACCCGGGCGTCGAGCAGGTGCTCCCGATCCTCAAGCCGTACAAGCTCGTGGGCCGCGAGATCGCACCCGACCCGACCGTGATCGACGTCGAGGGCCGGAAGATCGGCGACGGCTGGTTCGGGCTGATCGCCGGCCCGTGCACGGTCGAGTACCGCGAGCAGACGCTCGAGACCGCCCGCGCGGTGCACGCCGCCGGCGCGACCTGGCTCCGGGGCGGCGCCTTCAAGCCGCGCACCTCGCCGTACACCTTCCAGGGCATCGGCTTCGACGCGCTCGAGATCCTCCAGGAGGCGAAGGCCGAGACCGGGCTGCCGATCGTGACCGAGCTGATGGATCCGCGTCACGTCGAGGCGGTGCTCGACGCGGCCGACGTGATCCAGATCGGCGCGCGCAACATGCAGAACTTCGTCCTGCTGGCCGAGGTCGGCCGCTCCTCGAAGCCGGTGCTGATCAAGCGCGGCCCGTCGGCGTCGGTGGAGGAGCTCCTGATGGCGGCCGAGTACATCGCCAAGGAGGGGAACCACCAGATCATCCTCTGCGAGCGCGGGATCACGACCTTCGAGCGCTCCACGCGCTACACGCTCGACCTCGGCTCGGTGGCGGTGCTGAAGAAGGAGACGCACCTGCCGGTGATCGTCGACCCGTCGCACGCGGCGGGCCGGCGCGACCTCGTGCTGCCGCTCGCGCGGGCCGCGGTCGCGGTCGGCGCGGACGGGATCATCGTCGAGTCGCACCCGCGCCCCGAGGAAGCCCTCTGCGACGGGCCGCAGCAGATCCCGTCGAGCGAGTTCGGCGCCTTCGCCGCCGAGGTGATCTCGTTCGTCACCTTGATGGGCAAGCAGGTCGGATAGCTAGAGCCCCGTGGCTAGTTAGAGCCCCGTCGAGGATGAGCCTTGAGCCCTCGGGCCGCGCTGGACGCCGCGATGCTGTGTCCTCGGTCGCGCCGATAGTCCTGACTATCGGCGACTCCCTGCGTCCTTGCCTCGCGACGCCCATCGCACCCCGAGGACGAAGCACATCCTCGACGGGGCTCTGGCGATGAAGATCGCGCCGGCCTCGGCACTCGTCGGCGCCGCGGCGGTTCCAGGTGTCAAGGGCATCTCGCAGCGCGCGGTGCTGCTCGCGGCGGTCGCCGACGGCGAGAGCCGCATCCGCGGCTTCGGGCGCGCCGCCGACACGCTCTCGGCGATCGACGTCGTCCGCGCCTGCGGCGTCGAGGTGAGCGACGGCGGCGACGACGACATCCGCGTCCAGGGGGTCGGCCTGCGCGGCCTGCGGGCCCCGGACGGGCCGATCGACTGCGGCAACGCCGGCACGGTGCTCCGCCTCGCCTGTGGCCTGCTCGTGGGGCAGCGCGGCACGTTCGAGCTGGTCGGTGACGAGTCGCTGACGATGCGCCCGCACGAGCGGGTCGCCGAGCCGCTTCGCCGCATGGGCGCCGACGTGGCGACCACCGACGGCCACGCGCCCGTCCGGATCGTCGGCAGCGAGCTCCACCCGATCTCGTACGAGCTTCCGGTCGCGAGCGCCCAGGTGAAGTCGGCGATCCTGCTGGCCGGGCTCTACGCGGGCGGCGGCCCGACCACCGTGATCGAGCCGCACCCGACCCGCGACCACACCGAGCGGCTGCTCACGGAGCTCGGCGTCCGCGTGCGCCGCACCGCCAGGTCGGTCTCCGTGTGGCCCGTCGACCGGCTGCCGGCGCTCGACCTCGAGATCGCGGGCGAGATCTCCTCGGCCGCTCCGCTGATCACGGCCGCCGTGCTGCTGAACGGCTCGGAGCTGCTCCTGCGGAGCGTCAACGTGAACCCGCTCCGCACCGGCCTGCTCGACGTGCTCGAGCGCATGGGCGCGCGGATCGCCGTCTTCAACCGCCGCACCGTCGGCGGCGAGCCGGTCGCCGACCTGGAGGTGCGCTCCTCGCCGCTCACCCCGACGACGGTCGACGCCGAGGAGGTGCCGCGGCTCGTCGACGAGCTGCCGCTCGTCGCGCTGCTCGGCGCCTTCGCGCACGGCAGCACGATCGTGCGCGGCGCCGAGGAGCTGCGCGCCAAGGAGAGCGACCGCATCGAGACCGTCACCGAGGGCCTGCGCGCGGCGGGCATTCGGATCGAGGCACGCCCGGACGGCTTCGAGGTGCGCGGCACGCCGGCCCGCCCGAGGGGCGGCAGGATCGACGCCCACGGCGACCACCGGATCGCGATGCTGGGCGCCGTCGCGGGCCTCGTCTCGCGGGACGGCGTCGAAATCGAGGACGCCGACAGTGTGGCTATAAGCTTCCCCGGCTTCTTCGAGCTGCTCGACCAACTGGCACAACGATGATCGTGGCGATCGACGGGCCGGCAGGCGCCGGCAAGAGCACTGTGGCACGCCGCCTCGCGGAACGGCTCGGCTTCCGCTACCTCGACACGGGCGCGATGTACCGCGCGCTGACGTGGCTCGCCCTGCGCGAGGGGCTGCCGCTCGGCGACGCCGAGCCGCTCGGCGAGCTGGCGCGGCGGAGCCCCGTCACGTTCACCGAGGAGCGCCGCGTCTTCATCGCGGGCGTGGACGTCACGTCCGGCATCCGCCAGTCGCGGATCGACCGGATGGTGCCGGTCGTCGCCCGCCACCAGCCGGTGCGCGAGGTGATGCGCGAGCGTCAGCGCGAGCTCGCCGGGCACGGCGACGTCGTGATCGAGGGCCGCGACATCGGCACCGTCGTCGCGCCGCAGGCGGAGGTGAAGGTGTACCTCGCGGCGGACACCGACATCCGCACGCGCCGGCGCCAGGCGGAGCGTCCCGACATCGGGGCGGATGCGCTCGCCACCGACCTGCATAGCCGCGACGCTTCGGACAAGGCCCGCATGCAGCCCGCGGAGGACGCCACCCTGATCGACACGACCGACCTGCAGGTCGACGACGTCGTCGAGCAGATCGAGAAGCTCGTGCGCGCCCGGCTCGTCACGTCATGATTCGGAACCCACGTCACGGCGAGCCTGAGTCGCATGGCTGCGCCTGCCGGCGCGATGCTGCGTCCTCAGTCGGCCCGATAGTCACCACTATCGGGGCTCCCTGCGTCCTTGCCTCGCGGTCGCCAGTCGCACCCACGCGACGAGCCGCGCCGTGACGCGGGTTCCGTCGGACACAGCCTGGGTGTTCGGGCGTCCGACGATGGGGACGCTCGCGAAGCTCGGCACGCGCCTGCGCGCCTACGGCACCGACCGCGTCCCGGTGACCGGCGGGCTCGTGCTCGCGATCAACCACCTGCACTGGATCGACATCCCGGTCGTCGGGCAGTCGTCTCCGCGCAACATCGACTTCGTCGCCAAGTTCGAGGCGATGCGCCTGCCGGCGCTCGGCGACTTCGTCCGCCTGTTCGGCACGATCGCGGTGCGGCGCGGCGAGTCCGACCGCGACGCCGTCCGGATGATGCGGCAGGCGGCGCGCGACGGGCACACGATCGGCCTGTTCGTCGAGGGGACGCGGCAGCGAAGCGGCCGGCCCGGCCACGCGCAGCCCGGGGCGGCGATGGTCGCGCTCCAGGAGGACGTCCCGGTGGTGCCGGTCGGGATCTACGGCACGCAGTTCTGGAGGATCGGCAACTTCGCCCCGTGCTCGATCGCCGACGGCGAGCCGCTCCGGTTCGAAGGGCTGCCGAAGAACGGGCGCGGCTACAAGGAGGCGACGGTCGAGATCGAGCGGCGGATCCACCTGCTCTTCGACTGGCTCGCCGACGTGCACCTCCGCGGCCGCCCGCGCGGCCTCGTGCCCCCGCTATGACGTCGACAGTTGCGATGTCACGCCGGCGTAGGCTCGACGGAGCCGGCCTGGAGCGGAGGTGGCGGCTTTGCCGGCGCCGGAGCTAACGGAACGGTGGCGATCGTCGGGTTCCCGAACGTCGGCAAGTCGACGCTGATCAACCGGCTGACCGCGTCGCGGGCGGCCGTCGTGCACGCGACGCAGGGAACGACGCGCGACCGCAAGGAGCTCGTCTGCGAATGGAACGGCGAGCAGTTCCTGCTGATCGACACCGGCGGCGTCGACCTCGCCGACCGCGACCACATCACCTCGCAAGTCGCGGTGCAGGCGCAGGCCGCGATCGCCGAGGCCGACCTCGTCCTGTTCGTCGTCGACGCCCGCGTCGGGGTGACGCCGGGCGACGAGGAGCTCGCCGAGCTCCTCCGGCGCACGAAGAAGCCGGTGCTGCTGCTCGCGAACAAGATCGACGACCCGGCGCAGGAGAGCCTCGCGCTCGAGCTGCACCGGCTCGGGCTCGGCGACCCGATCCCGATCTCGGGGCTGCACGGCACCAACGTCGGCGACCTGCTCGACGAGATCGTCGGGCTGCTCCCGGGCAGCACGCGGCGGAAGACCGGCGAGGAGGCGATCCGCGTCGCGATCCTCGGCCGCCCGAACGTCGGCAAGTCGTCGCTCTTCAACCGCCTGGTCGGCGAGGAGCGGACGATCGTCTGCGAGATCCCGGGGACGACGCGCGACTCGATCGACACCGTGATCGAGCGCGACGGCCGCACCTTCGTGCTCGTCGACACGGCCGGTCTGCGCCGCAAGCGCCGCCAGCGCCAGGGCATCGACTACTACTCGGAGCTGCGGGCGCTCGAGGCTGCGGAGCGGGCCGACGTCGCGCTCGTCCTCGTCGACGCCAGCGAGGGAATCGTCGAGGGCGACCTCACCGCGGTCGAGGTCGCGCGGAAGGCGCACTGCTCGACGCTGGTCGTCCTCTCGAAGTGGGACATCGGCACGATCACGATCGAGGACGTGCGGCCCGAGCTGCAGCGCCGGCTCCGCCAGCGGCCGCCGTTCATCACCGTCTCGTCGCACACGGGGCGCGGCGTCTCGCGGCTGCTCGACCGGGTCGCCGAGCTGTACGACAAGTACGCGAGCCGGATCCCGACGCCCGAGCTGAACCGGTTCCTCGGCGAGCTGCGCGAGGCGCGCCAGCCGCCGTCGAAGGGCAACCGGCGGCTCAACCTCCTCTACGGCGCCCAGGTCGCGACGCGGCCGCCGCGCTTCCGCTTCACGGTCAACGACACGAGCCTCGTGACGCGCGACTACGGCTACTGGGTCGAGAATCGAGCTGCGGGAGCGGTTCGAGCTGGAGGGTGTGCCCGTGGCGATCGACTTTCGCCAACGCACGTGAGGGCCGTGGTCGTCGGCGGCGGCGCGTGGGGGACCGCGCTTCTCGCGCCTGCTCGCCGACCGCGGGCACGAGGTCTGCGCTGCGCGAGGATGCGGCGCGATCGCTGGACGAGGCGCAACCCGCGCTACCGAGGACGCCGACCTCGGTCGGTCGCGATCGGCCGTCGCCGACGCGACCGTCGTGTCGCGTGCCGAGCGCGTTCCTGGGCCACGTGCGCGGCACGGCGCCGGTCCTCAGCCTGACGAAGGGGCTCGACCCGCGAGACCGGCGAGCGCCTCTCGACGCTCGTCGAGGGCCGGCCGGTCGCCGTGCTCTCGGGCCCGAACATGGCCGAGGAGGTCGCGGCAGGGCTGCCGGGCGCGACGGTGATCGCGACGCGAGGACGAGGAGCTCGCGCGCCGGCTCCAGGACGCGATCAACTCGCTCGCCTTCCGCGTCTACGTCAACGACGACCTGATCGGCGTCGAGCTGTGCGCGCGCCGCCAAGAACGTGATCGCGCTCGCGGCCGGCGGCGTCGACGGCCTCGGCCTCGGCGACAACGCGAAGGCGGCGCTGATCACGCGCGGGCTCGTCGAGATGGCACGGCTCGGCGAGGCGTGCGGCGCCGAGCCGGAGACCTTCTTCGGGCTGGCGGGGATGGGCGACCTGATCGTCACGCTGCTGGCATCCCGCGCGGGCGCAACCGCCGGGCGGGCGAGCTGATCGCGCGCGGGCTCGCCGCCGACCAGGCCGCGGGCCGAGATCGGCCAGGTCGTCGAGGGCCTGACGACCGCGCCGGTGCTGCGCGACCTCGTCGCACCGGCTCGGCGTCGAGCTGCCGATCACCGAGGGCGTCTGCGCCGTGCTCGACGGGCATGCCGCTGCACGAGCTCGCTCGCCGTCCTTGATGGGGCGACGGCCGACCGACGAGTAGCTCGACGGCCTCCTCGGTCGAATGGCGGCGCGCAGCTTCCTCCTTCACCTCCGAGTCCGTGACCGAGGGCCACCCCGACAAGGTCGCCGACCAGATCTCGGACTCGGTCCTCGACGCCGTCCTCGCCGACGACCCGAGCGGCCGGGTCGCGTGCGAGACGCTCGTCACGACCGGGCTCGTCGTCGTCGCGGGCGAGATCACGACGAACACGTACGTCGACATCCCGCGGCTCGTGCGCGAGACGATCGCGGAGATCGGCTACACGCGCGCGAAGTACGGCTTCGACGCCGAGACCTGCGGCGTCATCGTCGCGCTCGACGAGCAGTCGCCCGACATCGCGCAGGGCGTCGACAAGGCGTTCGAGGTGCAGCACGACCCGGGCGACGACGACCCGCTCGACCGGATCGGCGCCGGCGACCAGGGGATGATGTTCGGCTACGCGTCGAACGAGACGCCCGAGCTGATGCCGCTGCCGATCATGCTCGCGCACAAGCATCGCGAAGCGGCTGTCGGAGGTGCGCAAGGCGAACGTCCTGCCGTACCTGCGCCCCGACGGGAAGGCGCAGGTGTCGGTGCGCTACGAGGTCGACGAGCACGGGCGCCAGCGCCCGGTCGAGATCGAGCGCGTGCTGATCTCGACGCAGCACCGCGAGGGCCTCGACGCCGACACGCTGATCAAGCCGGACCTGATCGAGCACGTGCTGCGGCCGATCCTGCCGAAGGAGCTCTACGACGAGAAGCGCTCGACGAGCCCGACTTCGTCTACGTCAACCCGACCGGCAAGTTCGTGATCGGCGGCCCGATGGGCGACACGGGCCTGACCGGGCGCAAGATCATCGTCGACACCTACGGCGGCGCCGCCCCGCACGGCGGCGGCGCGTTCTCGGGCAAGGACCCGACGAAGGTCGACCGCTCGGCCGCGTACGCGGCGCGCTACGTCGCGAAGAACGTCGTCGCGGCCGGGCTCGCCGACCGCTGCCAGATCCAGGTCGCCTACGCGATCGGCGTCGCGCACCCGTTCTCGATCCTCGTCGAGTCCTTCGGCACCGAGGCGAAGGGCCTCGACCCGGCAGCGGATCGAGCAGCTCGTCGCGCGAGCACTTCGACCTCCGCCCGGCGGCGATCCTGCGCGACCTCGACCTCCGCCGCCCGATCTACGCGAAGACCGCCGCCTACGGCCACTTCGGCCGCGACGAGCACGACTTCACGTGGGAGCGCACCGACAAGGCCGACGCGCTCCGCGGCGCCGCCGGCCTGGCCGTGCGCGAGCCCGCAAGCCGTCTAGTCTAGGCGGCGGGGCGGACGAAGAGGCCGGCCGCGGCCTTCTCGCCGATCGCCTGCTCGCCGCCCGTCGAGGCGAGACGCGGAACTGGCCGGCGGCCGGCTCGACCGCGCGCAGCTCGACCTCGGCGCCCGGGACGAGGCCCTCGTCGTAGAACCAGTGCAGGAGCTCGCCGTCGTGCTCGGCGAGCCGCACGATCGTCGCCCGGCGGCCGGGCGCGAGCGCCGAGAGCGGCTCGAGCTCGCGGTTCTCCGCCTGCTCGACGTCGGTGTCGACCGGCCAGCCGTGCGGGCAGCGCTCGGGGTTGCCGAGCCGCTCCTCGATCCGCTCGACCATGTCGTCGGTGAACGTGTCGCCGAGCTCGTCGGCGTGGACGTGCGCCTCGGCGGCCGTGTAGCCCATGAAGTCGGTCAGGAGCCGCTCGATGATCCGGTGCTTGCGCACGACCTGCTCGGCCCGCTCGCGGCCGGACGGGGTGAGGATCGCCTCCTTGTGCTCGCCCCGCTCGACGAGCCCGTCGGCCTCGAGCCGCTTCAGCATCTCGCCGGCCGAGGCGCGCGAGACGCCGAGCATCTCGGCGACGCGCGACGGGAGCGTCGGCGAGCCCGTCGTCCCGCGGCCGGTACTCGCCGATCGGGAACGCGAGGAAGTAGATCGTCTCCAGGTACTCGTCGATCGAGTGGCCGGCCATCCGGGGTCGATCGTAGTCGGATCCTGTTGTAAGGTAACCCTTACAACCTATGAGCACCGCCCAGACTCTGATCCTCGGCGCGATCGCCGGCTTCACGATCTTCGTCGGCCTGCCGATCGGCCGCGTCCGCGAGCACGCACCCGGCCGTGCGGGCAGCGCTCACCGCGGTCGCGACCGGGATCCTCGTCTTCCTCTTCTGGGACGTCCTCTCGCACGGCGTCGAGCCGGTCGAGTCGCGCCTCGACGGGCGCACTCGTGGGGCGCCTTCGCAGGCTGCGCCGCGCTGCTCTGCGTCGGCTTCGCGGCCGGCCTGCATGAGCCTCGTCTACTACGACGCCTGGCTGAAGTCGCCGCCGCGCCGACGCCGCTCGTCGGGCCGGGCGCCGCCGCCGTCGACGAGTTCGAGCACCGCGCCTGGCTCGAGGCGCTCTCGCCGGGGCGACGGCTCGCGCGTGCTGATCGCGACCGGCATCGGCCTCCACAACTTCGGCGAGGGCCTCGCGATCGGCCAGTCGGCCGCCGCGGACGAGATCTCGCTCGCGCTCGTGCTGATCATCGGCTTCGGCCTGCACAACGCGACCGAGGGCTTCGGGATCGTCGGGCCGATGTCGGGCGAGTCCGAGCGGCCGAGCTGGGGCTTCCTCGGGCTGCTCGGCCTGATCGGCGGCGGGCCCGACGTTCGTCGGCACGCTGATCGGCCAGGCGTGGGTGAGCCCGGCGCTCGAGATGCTCTTCTTCGCCGTCGCCGGCGGCTCGATCCTCTACGTCGTGATCCAGCTGTTCGAGGTCTGCCGGCGCTACGAGATGCCGGAGCTCAGCGGCTGGACGCTCCTGTTCGGATTGCTGCTCGGATTCGGCACCGACTGGGTCCTGGTCGCGGCCGGAGCCTGAACTACCCTGGGCGCCGTGGGCGCCTTCTTCCACGCGGTTCACGTCTTCTTCGACCACCTGGCGGCCGTCGGCTGGGCGGCGCTCGGCCTCGCGCTCGCCTGCCACGTCGCCAAGCTGCTGCTGCGCGCGCGGTGCGTGGCGGACGATCGTGCGTGCCGCGTACCCGGAAAGCGGCTTCGCTACCGCAGCGCGTTCGGCGCGTACATCGGCGGGCGTCGGCGTCAACTCGATCGCCCCGGCGCGGAGCGGCGACGTCGTCAAGCTCTACCTGCTCAAGCACGCGGATCGAAGGCGCGACCTACGCGACGCTCGCGCCGACGCTCGTCGTCGAGACGCTGTTCGACTTCGTCGTCGCCGGCGCGCTGATGATCTGGGCGCTCTCGATCGGGGTGCTGCCGACGCACGAGGTCTACTCGCGCATCCCGGCGGTCGACTGGAAGTTCTTCCTCAAGCACGAGAAGTTCACGGGGATCGCTCGTGATCGTGCTCCTGCTGAGCGGGCTCGTCGCGTTCATCTTCGCGCGGCGCCACTACGCCCGACTTCCGTGCGCGTGTCGCGCAGGGTTTCGCGATCCTCGCACGACCGCCGGCGCTTCGTGACCGGCGTGATCGTGCCGCAGGCGCTCTCGTGGGTGCTCCGGATCGCGTCGCATCTACTACTTCCTCGCGCGCCTTCCACGTGCACGGCGACCGTCCACAACGCGCTGCTCGCGCAGGTCGTCGACTCGCTCGCGACGCTCTTCCCGGCGACACCCGGCGGCGCCGGCACGAAGCAGGGCCTGATCGTCTTCCTCTTCCGCGGCGAGGCGATCTCGCGAGTCGCTGCTGCTCGCCTTCAGCGTCGGGATGAACATCGCGATCGTCGTCTTCAACCTCGTGCTCGGGCTCGTCGCGATCTTCCTGATGGCGCGCACGCTCTCCTGGAAGCGCCTGCGCGTGGCCGAGGAGGCCGACAGGGCCGAGACGGCCGAAGCCGCCAGGCCGGCCTGACGGGTGCCCTACGCGTCGGTCTACCCGCTCGTGACCGCGCGGGCCGTCGCGCGCGCGTTCACCTACGAGGTCGAGGACGGCGTCGGGTGGGCGCGATCGTGCGATGCCGTTCGGCCGGCGGCGGGCGCGCGGCATCGTCGTCGGCGCTCGAGGACGCGGCGCCCGGACGGGGTCGACGTCCGCGCCGGTCGAGGGCGTCGTCGGCGCAGGTGCCGCCGGCGCTCGTCGAGCTCGCGCTCTGGCTCGCCGACTACTACGGCTCGACGCCCGCGCGGGCGCTCGCGCTCGTCGCGCCCGGAGCTGCCGAAGCGGCGCAAGGAGCAGGCGCCGCCGGCCGAGCGGCAGTCGCCTGGCCGGCGAGGCGAGCCGCCGCTCGCTCTCGCGCCGAGCAGCGCGCGGCGGTCGACCGGATCGTCGCCGCGATCGACGCCGGCGGCGGCGCCTTCCTGCTCTACGGCGCGACCGGCTCCGGCAAGACCGAGGTGTACCTCCAGGCGTGCGCCGCCGTGCTCGAGCGCGGGCTCGGGGCGATCGTGCTCGTGCCGGAGATCGCGCTCGCGCCGCAGACCGTCGGCCGGGTTCAGCGCGCGCTTCGGCGACCGCGTCGCGATCCTGCACTCCGGCGCTCACCGACGCCGAGCGGCGCGACGAGCGCGAGCGGATCGCGAGCGGCGAGGCGCGGATCGTCGTCGGCGCGCGCTCGGCGGTCTTCGCGCCGATGCGCGGGCTCGGGCTGATCGTGGTCGACGAGGAGCACGACGCGTCGTACAAGCAGGACTCCGACCCGCGCTACGACGCGCGCACGGTCGCGGTCAAGCGCGCCGCGCTCGAGGGCGCGGTCGCCGTCTTCGGCTCGGCGACGCCGCGGCCCGAGAGCTGGGCGGCGCTCGAGCGGCTCGAGCTCGGCGGGCGGGTCGGTGCGGAGCTGCCGCCGGTGCGGGTCGTCGACCTGCGCCGCGAGGCCGGCTACCCGCTCTCGGCGCCGCTGCTCGCCGAGCTGCGCGCGGGTCGCCGAGCGACGGCGGCAAGGCGATCCTGCTCCTCAACCGGCGCGGCGTCGCGCCGGCGCTCCACTGCCGCGCCTGCGGCGCGACGATCCGCTGCCCGAACTGCGACGTCGCGCTCGTCCTGCACGGCGACGCCGAGCTCCGCTGCCACCACTGCGGCCACGAGCGAGCCGTCGCCGGAGCCGTGCCCGGCCTGCGGCTCGTCCGAGCTCGCGCGGCTCGGCGCCGGCACGCAGCGGCTCGAGCGCGAGCTCGCGCGCGAGTTTCCCGAGCTCGAGCTGATCCGGCTCGACGCCGACACCGTCGCGAAGCCCGAAGAGCTGACTGCGGCGCTGCGCCGCTTCGCCGAGGCGGACGGGCGCGGTCCTGCTCGGCACGCAGATGGTCGCGAAGGGCCACCACTTCGCCGGCGTCGAGCTCGCCGCCGTCGATCGACGCCGACACGTCGCTCGCGCTGCCGGACTTCCGCGCCGAGGAGCGCACGTTCCAGCTGATCACGCAGCTCGCCGGCCGCAGCGGCCGCGACGCGCCGGGCCGCGTGCTCGTGCAGACGTTCCAGCCGGACGCGCGCCCGATCGCCTACGCGGCGCGGCACGACGTCGCGCGCTTCCTCGCCGAGGAGCTCGAGCGGCGCCGCGGCGCTCGGCTACCCGCCGTTCACGCCACCTCGTCCGGATCGTCGTCGCGGGCCCGCGCTCGAGCCGGTGCTGCGCGTGCTCGAGGAGCTGCGCGCCGGCATCCGACGGCGCCGACCTGCTCGGCCCGGCGCCGCTGCTGCGCCTGCGCGGCCGCTACCGCGCCCAGCTCGTCGCCAAGACCGACCGGCCGCGCGCGGTCGCCGCGCAGGCCGCGCGGCTCCTCGCGGCCGCGGCCCCGGCGATGCGCCGCGCCGGGCTCACGGCGGTCGTCGACGTCGACCCGCAGGCGCTTGTAGCGCTGGCACCATGACGGCGTGAAGCAGAGTCCGCGGCGCCGAGGAGATCCTCGGCGAGTGGGGCGTCCGCGACGTGACGCCGCCGTCGCAGCGCGAGCGCGAGCGGCTGCTCGAGCCGACCGCGAGCTGAACCCGCTCGCCGGCAAGCCGCTGCGGCGGCGGCTCCGCAACTTCCGGCCCGAGGCCGACAACTACCTCGCCTCGCTCGGCGGCCCGCTGCCGTACATGCAGCGGCTGCGGATGATCGAGGACGAGATCGAGGATCATCTCGAGCGGCTCGCGCGAGGCGTACGCGACGCGCCGGACGACCCGGCGCGCTGGCGGCGCGCTCGCCGAGCGCTGGAACTTCAGCGAGGTCAACGACCTGATCGAGCGGCACAACCGCTGGTACCCGATCGAGGCGCGGCTCGCGATGGATCCGCGCTCGCGCGACTTCGTCAAGGTCGGCGGCCGCGACTACCGCCGCGAGCCGCTCGACGCCGCCTGGATCCTCGAGCGCTTTCCGCCGTTCCGTAGACTGCCGGGCCGATGGCGGACACCACGATCACGACCACGAGCACGACGCACGATCACGACCACGACCACGACCACGAGCACGAGCACGACGAGGAGGCCGAGCGCGACGCCGAGGCCGAGGCGCGGCGACAGCCGTCGCGCTCGCGCAGATCCGCCAGTACCCGGACGTCGCGCCTGCGGATGAAGGCGAACGAGGTGACGGAGTTCGACGACGACCTGCGCCGGCTCGTCGAGCGGATGATGCGTGCTGATGGACGACGCGCAGGGCGTCGGCCTCGCCGCGACGCAGGTCGGCGTGCTCCGGCGGCTGTTCGTCTTCGAGCTCGACGGCGAGAACGGGCCGCAGGCGGTCGTCAACCCGCAGATCGTCGAGCGCGTCCGACGAGACGGAGACCGACGAGGAGGGCTGCCTGTCGCTGCAGGGCGTGCGCGTCCCGGTCGACGCGCGCCGTTCGCGTCGTCCTCGAGGGCTCGGACGCCGAGCGGCGAAGACGGTCCGGCTACGAGCTCGAGGGGCTCGGCGCGCGCGTCGTCCAGCACGAGCTCGACCACCTCGACGGCGTGCTGATCATCGACCGCACGGACGACGAGCACCGCAAGGAGGCGCTCGGGATCCTGCGGCCGCAGCCCGTCCTCCGGTAGATGCGGCTCGCCGTCGCCGCGACGGCTCCGTTCGGCGCCGACGTGCTCGAGCGGCTCGCGGCGACGCAGCACGAGATCGCCTACCTGCTCACGCGCCCCGACGCGCCGCGCGGGCGCGGGCGCCGCTCGCGGCCGCCGCCGGCGAAGGAGGCGTCGCGGAGCGGCTCGGCATCCCCGTGCACCAGCCCGAGAAGCCGGAGCTGCCCGAGACCGGTCGACGCGGATCGTCGTCTGCGCGTACGGCCTGCTAATCCCGCCGCGCTGCTCGACCAGGCGCTCTGGCTGAACGTCCACCCGTCGCTGCTGCCGCGCTGGCGCGGCGCGGCGCCGGTCGAGCGCGCGATCCTCGCCGGCGACGAGGAGACGGGCGTCACGATCCACGAGACGGTCGAGGCGCTCGACGCCGGCCCGATCGCGGCGCAGGAGGCGTTCCCGATCGGCCGGGCGACGACGCCGGGGCGGTCTTCGAGCGCTCGGCCGAGGTCGCGGCGCGGCTGCTCGACGCGGTGCTGCGCGAACCCCGTCGTTCACGCCGCAGCCCGAGGAGGGCGCGACCTACGCCGAGAAGATCACGCCCGCCGACCGCGAGCTCGACCTCGACGACCCGCTCGACGCGTGGCGGCGCGTGCGGGCGCTCTCGCCGCACATCGGCGCGTGGACGACGCTGCACGGACGGCGCGTCACGGTCTGGCGCGCCCGGCTCGACGACGGTGCGTTCGTTCCCGAGGTCGAGGTGCAGCCGGAAGGCCGCAGGCGGATGACCTACGACGAGTTCCTGCGCGGTGTGCGGTGATCGCGCCCGCGCGCCGCGCTGCCTTCGAGGTCGTGCGGCGCGTGTTCGAGGACGACGCGTACGCGGACCGGGCGCTCGCCTCGGCGGCGTCGACGCTCGACGCGCGCGACCGTGCGCTCGCACAGCGGATCGCGTACGGCACCGTGCAGCGGGCGCGCGCCATCGACCACGGCATCGACGCAGCTCGGCAAGCGCCCGGTGCGCAAGCTCGACCCGCCGGTGCTGGCGGCGCTGCGGATCGCGCGCCTACCAGCTCGCGTGGAGCGAGTCTCGCGCAGCACGCGGTCGTCGACGACGCGGTCGAGCTCGTGCGCGCCGCGGGGCTGCGAGCGCGCGGTGGCGTTCACGAACGCGGTCGTGCGCCGGCTCGCCGAGGGCTTCCGCGGCCTCGTCGCGTCGCTGCCGCCCGGGCCGCTGAAGGAGTCGTATCCCGACTGGATCTGCGGACGTCTGGGTGCGCGACCTGGGAGAGGACGAGGCGCTCGCGCTGATGCGGGCGCAGAACGAGCCGCCTGAGCTCGTCGTCCGCTCGCTCGACGCCCGTCGGCGAGCCGACGGACGTCCCGGGCGCCTATCGTCGTCGACCGCGTCGATCCCGCGCTGATGCGCCCGCAGAGCCGCGGCTCGCAGCTCGCGGCGCTCGCGGTCGGCTCGCGTGACGGCGAGCGCATCCTCGACGCGTGCGCGGCGCCGGGCGGGAAGTCGACGATGCTGGCCGAGCACGCGCACGTGACCGCGGTCGAGATGCATCCCGGCCGCGCCGCCGAGCTCGCGAAGCAGCACCTGCCGGGCGTCGAACGTCGTCAACGCCGACGTGCGCGAGCTGAGCGCCTACAACTTCGACCGCGCGCTCGTCGACGCGCCGTGCTCCGGGCTCGGCGTGCTCGCGCGCCGGCCCGATCTGCGCTGGCGGTCGCAGCCGCTGCCGGAGCTGCAGCGTGAGCTGCTCGCCGCCGCCGCCGTGCGCGTCCGGCCGGGCGGCGTCGTGGTCTACTCGGTGTGCACGCTGAACGCCGACGAGAACGAGGCGGTCGTCGACGACTCCGGCCTCGAGATCGAGCCGCTCGGCGCCGAGTGGCCGCAGTTCGCGCATCCGAAGCGTCCCGAGTTCCTGCTCACGCTGCCGCACCGCCACGGCACGTCCGGCTTCTTCATCGCCCGCCTGCGACGCCCACTCTAGGATCGCCCTGTGGGCTGGTCGGACTGGGTGCGCGGGCGCGAGGTCGAGCCGTCGCTCTACGGCGCGGACTTCGCGCGGCTCGGCGCCGTCGTCGAGGAGCTGCTCGCCGCCGGCGTGCGCGTCTTCCACTACGACGTCGGCGACGGGCACTTTGTCGAGCCGATCACGATCGGGCCGATCGTGCTGCAGGCGATCTCGGAGCGCATCCACGCCGCCGGCGCCGCCGTCGACGTGCACCTGATGGTCGAGAGCCCGGCGAAGTACTTCGAGCCGTTCGCGGCCGCCGGCGGCGACAGCGTCACCTTCCACTTCGAGGCGGTCGCCGACGTCGCGGCGACGATCGCGGCCGCGCGCGCACACGGGCTGCAGGCCGGGGTGGCGTTCAACCCCGAGACGGAGCCGGCGGATGTCGCCGCAGCTGCCGGGAGCGCCGACCTCGTCCTCTGCATGGCGATTCACCCCGGGTACTCGGGCCAGCCGTTCCAGGAGCGGACCTTCGAGCGTGTGCGCGAGCTGCGCTCGCTCCTGCCCGCGACCGTCCACATCCAGGTGGACGGCGGCGTCGGCGAGCGCAACATCGGCGCGTCTCCGCGACGAGGGCGTGACGCTGTTCGTCGCCGCCTCGTCGATCTTCGGGCACGACGACCCGCCGGCCGCGTACCGGCGTCTCGAGCAGGCGATTCGGTGAGCCTCGAGCGCGCGGTTGCGATCGCGCGCGCCGCCGAGCAGCGGGCGTATCCGAAGCCGACGGTCGGCGCCGTGGTCGTGCGCGACGGCGAGATCGTCGCCGAGGGCGTGACCGAGGCCGGCGGGCGCCACGCCGAGGTCGTCGCGCTCGCGACCGCCGGCGAGCGTGCGCGCGGCGCGACGATGTACGTCACGCTCGAGCCGTGCGCGCACCACGGCACGACGCCGCCGTGCGCCGACGCGATCGTCGCGGCCGGCGTCGAGCGGGTCGTCGTCGGCGTGCGCGACCCGAACCCGGAGGCGGCGGGCGGCGACGACACGCTGCGCCGAGCGGGCGTCGAGGTGGTCGAGGCGGACGACTGGGGCGCCCGCGTGCTCCACGAGGCCTGGCGGACCTGGGTGACGCAGGGGCGGCCGTTCGTCATCTACAAGGCGGCGATGACGCTCGACGGCCGGCTGACCGTGCCGGGGCGGCGCTGGGTGACGGGCGAGGCGAGCCGGCGGCTCGTGCACGAGCTGCGGGCGCAGGTCGACGCGGTCGCCGTCGGCGGAGGGACGGTGCGGGCCGACCTGCCGCGGCTCGACGCGCGCGACGTCCCGACGCCGCGGGGGCAGCCGCGGCGGCTCGCGTTCGCGCGGGGCCCGTTGCCCGACGGGGTCGACCTCGAGCTGCGGCCGGGGGCGCTCCGGGACGAGCTCCGCGCGCTGGCGGCGGAGGGCGTCCAGTCGCTCCTGCTCGAGGGTGGGCCGACGCTCGCCGCCGCGTTCCTCGCGGCCGGCCTCGTCGACAAGCTGGTGGTCTTCGTGGCCCCGCTGCTCGCGGGCGACGGGCCCGGGCTGGTCGCTCCGCTACCCTCCGCCCTGACGCTCTCGCACCTGACGGCCCGGCCGGTGGGCGAGGACGTCCTCCTCGAAGCGTATGTCCACGAACCCTGATCCGAAGCGCCGTGCCGACGACGAGATCGTCACGCTCCTCTCGCAGTGGCTGATGCGCCCGCTCGGCAACGACGAGCTGCGCCGGAAGGTCGAGGAGATCGGCACGGACGAGCTCGCGCCCGCGCAGCGGGTTGCGGTCGAGGAGCTGCTCGACGAGCTGAGCAACGCCGTTCCCGGCGAGCGCGGCGACCTCGAGATGGTCGTGCGCGAGACCGTCGAGTCGCTCGTCTACGGCGACTAGAACGGGGGAAACCATGTTTCCCCCGTTGGCCCCCTTCTTCTTCGCGCGTCACCGCGTGCCTGGCACGCGGGCCGTTCGCGGGCACGCGGTGGCCGGACGACCCGCCGCGCCCCCGTTGTCGACTGGCACCGCCTCCGACGCGTAGCCTTGAACCGTGTTCACGGGACTGATCCGCGAGGTGGGGCGCGTGGCCGCGGTCGACGGCGGGGCGGACGGGGTCCGGCTGACGATCGAGGCGCCGGCGACGGCGCGCGATGCGCAGCTCGGCGACTCGGTGGCGATCGACGGCGTCTGCCTGACCGTGGTCGAGCGGGTCGACGGCCGGCTCGCCTTCGACGCCGTCCCGGAGACGCTCGCGCGCACCTCGCTGCAGCCCTCGAGCCCGGGTCGAGGGTCAACGTCGAGCCGGCGCTCCGTGCCGGCGAGCCGCTCGGCGGCCACTACGTCCAGGGCCACGTCGACGGCGTCGGCACGGTCCGCTCGGCCGAGCCCGAGGGCGACGGCCGCCGCCTCTGGGTCGACGCCCCGGCCGAGCTGCTGCGCTACGTCGTCGAGAAGGGCTCGATCGCCGTCGAGGGGACGAGCCTCACCGTCGCCGCGCTCGACGAGGCCGGCTTCGCGATCGCGCTGATCCCGCACACGCTCGACCGGACGACGCTCGGCGACCTTGCGGCCGGCGACCGCGTCAACCTCGAGGTCGACGTGCTCGCCAAGTACGTCGAGCGGCTGCTCGCTCGCTAGCCTTCACCGATGGCCGTGACCACGCCGTTTGCCACCATCGAGGAGGCGATCGAGGACATCCGCGAAGGGCGGGTCGTCGTCGTCGTCGACGACCCGGACCGCGAGAACGAGGGCGACCTCGTCGTCGCCGCGCAGTTCGCGACGCCCGAGACGATCAACTTCATGGCGACCCACGCGCGCGGCCTGATCTGCCTCTGCCTGACCGAGGAGCGCGCCGACTTCATCGGGCTGCGCCCGATGACCGACCACAACGAGGCGCCGCTCGGCACCGCCTTCACCGTGTCGATCGAGGCGCGCGAGGGCGTCACGACCGGGATCTCGGCCGCCGACCGCAGCCACACGATCCAGGTCGCGATCCACCCGGACTCGACCCACCGCGACCTCGTGCAGCCGGGGCACGTCTTCCCGCTGCGCGCGAAGCCGGGCGGCGTGCTCGAGCGGATCGGGCAGACCGAGGCGGCCGTCGACCTGGCGCGGCTCGCCGGCCTGACCCCGGCCGGGGTGGTCTGCGAGATCATGAACGACGACGGGACGATGGCGCGCGTGCCCGACCTCGTCCCGTACTGCGAGCGCCACGGGCTGAAGATGATCACCGTCGCCGACCTCGTCGAGTACCGCCGCCGCCACGAGAAGCTCGTCGAGCGAGGCGCGTCCGTGCGCCTGCCGACCGAGTACGGCGAGTTCACCGCCGTCGCGTTCCGCGAGAAGCTGACCGGCAAGACGCACGTTGCGCTCGTCCGCGGCGAGGTCGACGGCGCCGAGAACGTCCTCGTCCGCGTCCACTCCGAGTGCCTGACCGGCGACGTCTTCCACTCGCTGCGCTGCGACTGCGGCGAGCAGCTCGAGCAGGCGCTCGCCCAGATCGACGAGGAGGGCGTGGGCGTGCTGCTCTACATGGCCCAGGAGGGGCGCGGCATCGGCCTGCTGAACAAGCTCCGGGCCTACGAGCTGCAGGAGCAGGGGCTCGACACGGTCGAGGCGAACCTCGAGCTCGGCTTCCCGGCCGACGCGCGCGACTACGGCATCGGCAACCAGATCCTCGCCGACCTCGGCCTGACGACGATCCGCATCCTCACGAACAACCCGAAGAAGCTGACCGGCATCGACGGCTTCGGGCTGACCGTGGTCGAGCAGGTGCCGATCGAGGTGCCGCCGAACGACGAGAACCGGCGCTATCTGGCCGCCAAGCGGGATAAGCTCGGACACCGCCTGCACCACCAGGATCTGAAGAACCTCGACTACGAAAGGGACGGCGAGTGAGCGAACGCATCGACGAAGAGGCCCCGGCGACCGAGATCCTCTCCGAGGCCTCCGAAGAGGACGCCGCGCCCGAGGACGAGGTCGCGGCGCCGGTGCTCGAGCCGCCTGCCGCCGAGCCGGCAGCGGACGAGGATGCGTTCGAAGGCTGGCCGTCGGCGGAGTCGTCGACGGTGATCGAGGACTCGCCGGCCGAGGGCGTGAGCGTCGAGCACGTCCGCGGCGAGATCGACGTCCCCGACGGCTACACGGTGCTCGAGGGGACGCCGCTCGGCAAGCGCCGCTCCGTCGGCGTGGTCGTCTCCCGCTTCAACGGCGGCGTCACCACGCAGATGCTGGAGAACGCCCTCGAGGCGCTCGACAACGCCGGCGTGTCGCAGGAGGCGATCACGATCCTCCCGGTGCCGGGCGCGTTCGAGCTGCCGCTGGCGGCGATGGCGCTCGCGAAGACCCGCCGCTACGCCTGCATCGTCGCCCTCGGCGCGATCGTCCGCGGCGAGACGCCGCACTTCGAGTACGTGTCGTCGGAATGCGCCTCGGGTCTCCAGCTGGCGGCGATCGAGACGGGAATCCCGGTGTCGTTCGGCGTGCTGACGGTCGACACGGTCGAGCAGGCCGAGGCGCGCATCCACAAGGCGGGCGAGGCGGTCCGCTCGGCGCTCGAGATGGCCGATCTGTTCGCCCGGCTCCGAGCGAGCGCCCGTCAATAGCTACACTGCCGCCCGCGATGTCGAAGGTCTGTGCAGTCTGTGGCAAGAAGCCGGCGTTCGGAAACCACCGGTCGCACTCGATGGTGGCCACGAAGCGCCGCTTCAACCCGAACCTCCAGCGCGTCCGCGTGCTGCTGAAGGGCTCGCCGACGCGCGCCTACGTCTGCACGCGCTGCCTCAAGGGCGGCAAGGTCACCAAGGCCGTTTAGGAGGGTCTGGCGAAATACAGGTTGTGCCGTCGGGCCGCGCTGAGCGCCCCGATGCTGCGTCCTCGGTTGCGTCGATAGCCCTGGCTATCGACGCGCCCTGCGTCCCTTGCCTCGGAAACGCCCAGCGCACCCCGACGACGAACGGTATTCCGCCAAACCCTCCTTAGCCCTTCGGGGTGATTCCCGACGCGCTCGTGAGGAAGGACGCGCCGAAGAAGATCGTCTGCGTGCTCAGCCCGACGGGCCCGAAGACGCCGATGCCGACGTAGAACTGCTTGTCGGCCGGGATCGTCTCGACGCCGGCGAACGTCCCGTTCCAGCTCGCGCCGGGGTTGAGGATGTTCGGCAGCGGCGGCCGGAAGTCGGAGGCGTTCGCGACGACGAGGGTGTTGTAGCCCTGCGAGCGGGTCGCGTAGACGAGGGCGAACCCGTTCTGCCGCGTGGAGTTGTCGCCGGGGTAGATCTGCAGCGGCGTCGTCCAGCGGCTGGTGATGCCCCCGGTGACCCGCCAGCCCTGGCGGCCGAGCTCGACCTTGCGCACGCGGACGACGATCGTCCCCGACGTGCCGGCCGAGTAGATCGTGTGGTCCTCGGCCCAGTGCAGCCGGACCGTGCGCGTCGGGGGAACCAGCGTCGCGGCCTTGCCGGCCGAGCCGCTGGTGTAGATCGCAACGCCTCCCGCGATCACGACCGCGGCGCCTGCGCCGGCGAGCACGCGCTTCGTCCGGCGTGACGGCTCGTGCCGCGCGAGAAAGCCGGGCAGCCGCAGGAGCCCCGCCGACGAGCGCTGCCGCACGCGCGGGTCGAGCCAGGCGGTGCCGATGTCGGAGGCGACGCTCAGGAGCACGACGAAGGTGGCGACCGTGCAGACGATCCCCACCACCAGCGGCCGGTCGTAGCCGCCGCTCGCGCCGCCGAGGGCGAAGACCGCGAGGCGACCGAGCCCCGGCATCGCGAAGACAACCTCGAGGTAGATCGCCGCCGTGAGCGCGGTGCCGGCGTCGGCGGCGGCCATCGGCAGCACCGGCCCGATCGCGTTGCGCAGCACGTGGCCGAGCACGACGCGCTTCTCGGTCGCCCCCTTGGCGCGCGCGGTCACGACGTACGGCTCGGCGAGGGTCTCGAGCAACCGCACCCGGATCATCCGCACGTACAGCGGCAAGAAGAACAGGGCGAAGCAGACCCACGGGAGCAGTAGGTGGTCGGCCCAGTCGATCGGCCCGCCGCAGCCCGACGCGGCCGACGTCAGGGCGCAGTAGCCACCGGTCGGCAGTCCGATGTGGGGCGCGAAGATCCGCCCGAGCACGTAGGCGAGCACGAACGGATGGATCGCGACGCCGACCACGCCGAAGGCCAGCAGTCCGCGATCCGCGACCGACCGCGGCCGCAGGGCGGCGATACAGCCGAGCGGCACGGCGAGCAGCAGCAGGATCACGACGCCCCCGAGCACGATCGAGGCCGTGATCGGCAGCGCGGCGCTGATCGTGTGGTTCACCGACGACTCGCCGATCCAGGTCGTCCCGAGGCTGCCGTGGCGCAGGAACCGCCAGAGGAAGCGCGCGTACTGGTAGACGATCGGGCGATCGACGCCGAGCGCGTGGTCGGCCGCGCGCAGGTCGGCGTCCGTCGAGTGCGTGTTGGGGCCGCACGCGACCCGGAGGCAGGCCGGATCGACGGGAATCACCTCGAACACGAGGTACGTGAGGAAGGTCAGGAGCAGGATCAGCCCGAGGCCGGAGACGACGCGGCGGCTGACGAACGCGACCATCTACGAGTCCCGCCCGGGGCTGAGCGCGCTGCGCAGCCCGTCGCTGACGAGCGCCAGACAGAGCACGGTGATGAAGAGCGCGACGCTCGGCCACACGAGCGGCCAGTTCGAGAGCGTGATCACGCCCGCGCTGCCGGCGAACGGGTTGAAGTTGAACAGGTTCCCGAACGTCGCCGAGAGCAGGCTGCCCCAGCTCGCCGTCGGCAACCGGATCCCGAAGTTGAGCGACGAGAGCGCCGCCTCGAGCACGATCACGCTCGCGGCGAGCAGCCCGGCCCAGACCGTCACCGGCCCGACGAGGTGGGGGAGGATGTGCTTGCGCAGGATGCGAAGGTCGCCCTGGCCGATCATCCGGGCGGCCTCGACGAACTCGCGCTCGCGCAACTCCTGCACGAGCACGCGGCAGACGCGAGCCGGGTAGAACCACGAGAACAGGCCGATCACGACGCCGAGTGACAGCACACCCGGCTCGAACGTGCCGTGGAGGGTGATCTTGTCGAAGCGGTCGGCGATCGACTGACCGATCGCGATCACGAGCAGGAGCAGTGGGAACGCCATCACGAGCTCGGTGAGACGGCTGACGACCGCGTCCACGAACCCGCCGTACCACCCGGCGATCGTCCCGAAGAGGACGCCGATCGCAATCCCGATCACGGTCGCGAACAACGCGATCTCCAGCGACACCTGGCCGCCCGCGAGCACGCGCAGCAGCTCGTCGCGCCCGAGCGGCCCGTCGGCGCCGAGCACGAACAGCGTCTTGCCCCCGTGTGCGCTCCCGTCGAGCGGCTGGTTGACGACCCAGGTCCACGGCCCGACCGGCTTGTGCGTGAAGGCGTCGGCGGCCGTCAGGAAGGGCGTGTCGGGGGAGCGGCCGAGCAGGTGCTCGAGCACCGGCTCCAGCACGAAGCAGGCCAGCACCATCAGCGCGAGCACGATCAGCGCGGCCACGGCGAGCCGCTCGCGCCGGAAGCGCCGCCAGACGAGGACGCGCCCTGCGGTGACCGGCAGGGCGAGCGCCGCCCCGCCGGCGCCTTCCGTGACCGACGCGCTCGATCCGCCCACCGCGGCCGAAGCGTACGTGCACGTCCGGTAACCGGCGCCGCTTGATTAGGGTCTAAGAGCAAGCCGTGGCGGATGACCTGACGTTGGAGCTCGAGCACGGGCGCCTCACGATCTCCCGCGACGCGGTCGCCGAGATCGTCGGCGAGACGACCCTGGCCTGCTACGGGGTCGTCGGGCTGTCCGCCGGCAGCCGGATCGGCCGCGTGCTGCGCCGGGACGGGGTGACCGTCGAAGGCGACGCCAAGGCGCTCCGGATCGAGCTGCACGTCGTGATCGAGCACGGGCTGAACCTGGCCGAGGTCGCCGCGACGATCCGCTCGCAGGTCGCGTACGAGGTCGAGCGCCTGACCGGGCTCGCCGTCGCGTCCGTCGAGGTCGTCGTCCAGCGCGTGAGGCAGAGCGCGTGAGCCGTAGGCTCGACGGAGGCTCCAGGAGCGGAGGCGCCGGGCTCCGCCGGCGCCGGGAGCGGGCATGAGGGAGCGGGTTCGCGAGCTCGTCGCCGGCGCCCTCGCCGCGATCGAGGCCGCGCGCACCCGGGTCGACGACCTGAACGTCTATCCGGTACCCGACGGCGACACCGGCACCAACCTGACGCTGACCGTCCGCGCGATCGCCGAGGCGCTGGCTGTCGACGGGCCCGACGACCGCCCTGGGCTCGCGAAGGAGATCTCCCGCGCCGCGCTGATGGGAGCGCGCGGCAACTCGGGCGTGATCCTCTCGCAGGTCGTGCGCGGCGCAACCGACGCGCTCGCGGAGTCGGACGAGCTCGCGCGGGTCTTCCGTGCCGCTTCCGACGCCGCCTACCGGGCCGTCAAGAAGCCGGTCGAGGGGACGATGCTCACCGCGATCGCGGCGATGGCCGACACGGCCGAGCACGGCGGAGACCTCCGCACGATCATCGCGCGCGGCGACGACACGGTCGAGCGGACGCGCGACATGCTCCCGGTGCTGCGCGAGGCGGGTGTGGTCGACGCCGGCGCTGCGGGCCTCGTCGAGATCGTGCGCGGCGTGGCTGCGGCGCTCGACGGCACGCCGCTTCCCGCCGCGCCGGCGCACGAGCGCGAGCTCGGCGTCGAGGCGATCCACCAGGAGCTTTCCCGCTACCGCTACTGCACGGTGTTCGTCGTCGAGGGCAAAGGGCTCGACGCCGACCGGCTGGAGATAGAGCTCGAGCAGATCGGCGACTCGCTGCTCGTCGTGGGCGACCCGAGTGCGCTCAAGGTGCACGTGCACACCGACGATCCGGGGCGCGCGCTGTCGCTCGGAGTCGCGCGCGGCGTGATCGGCGGCGTCGAGATCGCGAACATGCACGAGCAGACGCACCTGCGTGAGGAGCGGCTGTCGCATCCCGCTCCGGTCGAGACCGAGCTGACGAGCGCCGTCGTCGCCGTCGCCGCAGGCCGCGGCAACCGCAGGCTCGCCGAGAGCTTCGGGGCGCTGGTGGTCGACGGAGGCGCGACGATGAACCCGTCGACCGCGGAGCTGCTCGCCGCGATTGAGCGTACGCATGCCCGCGAGGTGATCGTCCTGCCGAACAACGCGAACGTCTTCATGAGCGCCGAGCAGGCTGCGCAGAACGCCTCGAAGCCGGCGCGCGTCGTCTCCACGAGGTCGCTGCAGGCCGGACTGGCGGCGCTCGTCGCGTTCGACCCGTCGCTCGACGCCGACGAGAACGCCGAGGCGATGACCGAGGCGGTCGACGCCGTGGCGACGGGCGCCGTCACGATCGCGTCCCGCGACGTCGTGCTCAACGGGATCGGCGTGCGCAAGGGCCAGTGGCTGGGGCTCGAGGGCGACAGCCCGGTCGCGGGCGGCGAGACGTTCGACGAGGTCGCACGGGCGGTGCTCGCACGCCTGCTGGAGGAGCCGCGCGGGGTGCTGACGCTGCTCACCGGCGACGAGCCGCAGCCGCTCAACGGGCTGCTCGACGACCTGCGGGCAGCGCACCCCGAGCTCGAGGTCGAGGTGCACGAAGGGGGCCAGCCCCACTACCCGCTGCTCCTGTCGGCCGAGTGACGGCCAATCCGGCCCGCGTCGTCCTCGTCGAGGACAACGACATCTTCCGCGAGACGCTCGAGCTGCTGCTCGGGCTGCGCGCCGAGGTCGAGGTGATCGGCAGCGCGCGCAGCGGGGACGAGGCCGTCGAGCTCTGCGCCAGGCTGGCGCCGGACGTCGTGCTCGTCGACTACCGGATGCCCGGGATGAACGGCGCCGAGACGACGCGCGCCGTCCTCAGTGCGGCGCCGAAGACACGCGTCGTCTGCCTCACGGCGTCGGTCGCCGCCGACGAGATCGCGGAGCTCCGCGCCGCCGGCGCCGTGGCCTGCATCACGAAGGACGAGGAGCTCGACCATCTCGTGCGCGCCGTGTGCGAGGCTGCCGCGTCGTGAAGCTGACCGCCGAGAACACCGCGATCGTCCTCGACTCGACCGCGGACTTCCCCGGCGCGCCCGAGCGGTATCCGAACTTCCGCGTCGTGCCGCTCTACGTCCGCTTCGGCGACGAGAGCTTCCGCGACTACGTCGACATCACACCGGAGCAGTTCTACGAGCGGCTGCCGGCCGCGGCGACCCTGCCGACCACGTCGCAGCCGACGCCGGCCGACTTCCTCGCGGTCTACGAGGAGCTCGCGCCGACGTACGAGCGCATCCTCTCGGTGCAGATCTCCTCGACGCTGTCCGGGACGTTCGCCAGTGCCGAAGCAGCGGCGGGGCTGCTCGGCGGCGAGGCGGTCCGCGTGATCGACAGCCGCACCGTGTCGGCCTCGACCGCGCTGCTCGCGATCGGCCTGCAGCACCGACTCGAGCGCGGCACCACCGACGAGGAGGTCGACGCGTTCGTGGCTCGCTACCAGGCCGAGCACAAGCTGCTGTTCACCGTCAACACCCTCGAGTACCTGGCGAAGGGCGGTCGCATCGGTCGCGCCGCCGCGCTCGCCGGCAACCTGCTGAACGTCAAGCCGATCCTCACGATCCGCGACGGCGAGGTCGTTCCGCTCAAGCGCGTGCGCGGGAACGCGAAGGCGTTCGCCGAGTTCCGGAGCATCTTCGAGGCGACCTCGACCGACTCACCCAGGCTCCAGATCGGGATCGCCGACGCGCTGGCGCCCGAGCGGGTCGCGGCGCTGCGTGACCTGGTCGCGCACGTTCGGCCGCACGCCACGATCGAGATCGTCACGCACCTGGGTGCCGTCGTCGGCACGCACGCGGGGCCCGGCACGATCGGCTTCTTCTGGTTCGAGGACGATTAGTCGTCGGGCTCGCGGCGCGTGGTCGTGACCGGCGGCTGCGCCGGAGCGGGATTCGTCGCGACGACGGGGCTCAGACGCCCGACCGGGTCGTGACGGGCGACACCGTGGTCGAGCAGCAGCACGTTCACCGCGACGGCGGCGGCCACCGCGGCGACGAGGGCGACGACGAGCAGCGCCGCGGAGCGCATCACGCGGCGAGCTCCCTGCGCAGGCCGGCGACGTCCCGTGTCCGGTTCACCGCGAGGGCCGCGAGCAGCCGACCGTGGTCGTCCACGTAGCGCGCCGTGAACGCATCCTCCGAGCCGTCCATGTCCACAGCGTGCCACGTGTCGGCGTGACCGACGTGTTGCAGCCGCAGGCCGAACTGGTCCGACCAGAAGTACGAGGGCGCGTCGTAGGGGGCGGGATTGCCGGCGATGGTCGAGGCGACCGCGTGCGCCTGGCCGGCGGCGCTCGTCCAGTGCTCGACGCGCGTGTGGCGGCCGAGCGACGGGCGCCACCACGACGCGACGTCGCCGCAGGCGTAGACGCAGGCTGTCTCGGTGCGGCCGTACGCGTCGACCGTGCACGGTTCGACGGTCGTGCCGATCCCGACGACGACGACGTCGGCCGGCAGCGTCGTCCCGTCCGTCAGGCGCACGCCGCGCACCGTCGTCTCGCCGACGAAGCCCTCGACGCCGACCCCGAGCCGCAGGTCGACGCCGTGGCTGCGGTAGCGCCGTGCGAGCACCTCGCCGACCTCGGCGCCGAGCACGCGCTGGAGCGGCAGCCGGGCGGGCTCGACGACGGTCACCGACGAGACGAGTGGGACCGTGGTCGAGGCGACCTCGCCGCCGATGAAGCCGGCGCCGACGACGACGAGACGTGTGCCGGTCGTCAACCCGGCGGCGAGCGAGCGGGCGTCGTCCAGCGTCCGGAGGTGATGCACCCCCGGCGGCCCGGCGAGCCGGCGGGCCCGGGCGCCGGTTGCGATCACGAGCGCGTCCCAGTCGAGCCGGCGACCGCCGACGCGCGCGAAGCGGCGCGCCGTGTCGACGGCTTCGACCCGCTGCCCGGTCCGGAGCTCGATCCCCTGCTCGTGCCAGAACGACGGTGGACGGAGGTCGACGTCGTCCCGGCGCCCGGCGAGCAGTTCCTTCGACAGGGCCGGCCGCTCGTAGGGTGCGTGCGGCTCGTCGCCGATCAGCAGGATCCGGCCACGCCAGCCCTGGGAGCGTAGGCCCTCGGCGCAGCGGGCGCCGGCGAGGCCGGCGCCCGCGATCAGCACGGTTCCGTTCATGCCGCCTTCACCTCCTCGATCGTGATCGCGCCCATCGGGCAGCTGTCGGCCGCGTCGAGCACGGCGGGGTCGTCGGTCTCGACACTGACCGTGGTCGCGAGACCGCTCGAGTCGAGGCGGAACCGGTCGGGAGCCAGCTCCACGCAGGAGCCGAATCCGCTGCACAGTTGACGGTCGATGGTGATGCGGTACGTGCTCATGTCGTTTCTCCTTTCGACAGCCGCCCGGCGGGCGGGTGGGACGAGCGCGCGCCAGGCGGTGGCGGCAGCCACCGCGCCGACGGCGCCCAGGTACAGGCCGTGCGCCCACGGCTGAGCCGTGTCGGTGCCGGCCGCGAGGCCGTGAACGGTCGCGGCCCCGAAGAGTGCGAACGTGAGGAAGTGGAGGCGGCGCCAGATGCGGTGGCCGATCCGCTTGCGAAGCCAGAACGAGCCGGTGACGACGGCGAGGAGCCAGCCGCCGACGACGCCGACCGCGACCGCGGCAGCGCGGTAGCCGACGAGCCCCGGCACGACGAGGGCAGCCGGGGTGACCTTGATGGTCGAGTCGAGCACGAGCGTCGTGCCGTGCAGGGCGAGCAGGCCGAGGCTGCTGAGCGCGAGCGTCTTGTGGATCTCGACGATCCGGGCCGGCTTCAGCCGCCCGAACGGGCGCGCCTTCAGCACGAGGCCCGCCAGCACCGAGAGGGTCACCACCGCGTACAGGGCGAGCCCGCTCGCCCGGGCGAGCAGCCAGAAGGTGGGGTCGTGGTGCATCAGCCGATCCCCCCGGCCGTCAGCCGGCGGCCGTCCTCGGTCACCAGCACGGCCGGTACGCCCGCGGCGAGCGCGGCGTCCGACCCGGCGAGGAACAGCACCTTGGCGAGCACCTCGGCGTCGACGGCGTCGCCGCCGACGGCCGTGACGCGCAGCAGGTCGGTGGTCGCCGGGCGGCCGGTGCTCGGGTCGATCAGGTGGTGCTGCTCCGCGCCGGCCCGGCGCCAGCGGCGCCGGTCGCGACCCGAGGTCGCGAGACCGCCGGCGGCGATCCCGAGCGTGAGCCGGTCGTCGACGGCGACGTTCCAGGTGCCGGCGGCAGGGACGCCGCGGACGGCGATGTCGCCGCCGGCGTCGACGAGGCACGGCCCGGCGAGACCGATCAGCTCGGCGACGCGTTCGGCCGCGAACCCCTTGCCGATCCCGCCCAGGTCGAGCCTGAATCCCGGTTCGAGCTCGATGCGCCGGCCGTCGACCGTGACGCGGCCGCCGCACGGGGCGGCCGCGCCGCGGTCCTCGGCGTCGGGCGGGAGCTCGTCGAACGTGCGGTCGTAGCCGGCCGCGACGAGTGCGTCGTGGACGGTCGGGTCGAACCGTCCCTCGGTGCGCTCACGTGCGGCGAGCGCGAGCCCGACCACCTCGGCGAGATCGTGGGACGCCTCGATCGAGCCGTCGCGGTTGAGCCGGGACAGCTCCGAGTCGGGGCGGAACCTCGACATCACCTGCTCGAGCCGCTCGAACTCGGCCTCGCCGGCGTCCAGAGCACCGGCTGCGTCGTCCGCCTCGACGAGCAGCTCGATCGTCGTGCCCATCGCCCTGAAGCTCCGCCGCACCATCACGAGGTCCTCGTGACGACGAGCGGCGGCAGGTTGACGACCCGCACCGACGGCGCGGCCGACTGCACGGCGGCGAGCTGGGCGGAGGCGGTGTTGCTCGCAGTGATCCGCGTCGCCGTGGCGTTGCGAGCCGCGAGCGCCCGCCGGTAGGCGGCCCAGCGCCGGTCGACGATCCGCTTCGCCTGGAGCGATTCCAGGCGGACGCGCTGCTGCCGTGCCGCCAGCGCGGCGATCCTCGGGTCCTGGGCCGGCCGCGGTGCCCACGGATGGGCGGCCACGGCGGCCCAGGCGACGAGAAAGACGACGACGCCGGCGACGAGCGCGTACAGGCGCCCGACGTGATCAGTCATCCCCACCACCGTCTCCACCGTCGTGCCCCTCGGATTCGTGCTCCCCGCCGTGGCGGTGGATCACGTGGACGATCGCCGGCGGCCGACGGTAGACGACCGTCTGCGGAGCAGCGGCCGGAGCGACCGCGGGTCGGGCCGCGACAGGAAGCGGCGGCAGCGCCGGCGGCTTCTTCCGCAACTCGAGGAGGATCGTCCGCTCGGCGCGGTCGAGCGCGCGGTTCTGCGCTGCGACCTGCGTCGCGCTGGCGTGCGTGGCCGTGGCTGCGTTCGCGCCGAGCTGCGTGGTGCGCAGCGCGGCGAAGGTTCCTGCGATCGCGGCGAACGCGATGACGACCGCAACGATGAGTGCATGTGGGCGTTTCATGGCCACCACGCTAGGAGCGGGTTCGCCAGGCTCGGGCGAGGCCAAGGCAAAGTTTTCGCCAGGAGTCGGTGAATCCGCCGATGCGCCCCCGCCGAGCGCTGGAACGATGTGGATATGAACCTCCTCCTCGTCGAGGACGACGACTCGATCGCCGAACCGCTCGTGGCGGGGCTCCGTCGCGAAGGGTTCGACGTCGTCCGGGCGGCGACCGGCGCCGAGGCGCTCGCGGCGGCCGAGCCGGACCTCGTCCTGCTCGATCTCCGGCTCCCGGACGTCGACGGCTTCACCGTCTGCCGCGAGCTCCGGGCACGGTCGGACGTGCCGATCATCGTCGTCTCCGCGCGCGGCGAAGAGGTCGACCGGGTCGTCGGCCTCGAGCTCGGCGCGGACGACTACGTCGTGAAGCCGTTCGGGCTGCGCGAGCTCGTCGCCCGCATCCGCGCGGTCACGCGCCGCACCGGCGAGCGGCGGACGCACGACGGCGGCGACGAGCTCGTGGTCGGGCCGCTCCGGATCGACCTGCGCGGGCACCGCGTCTCGCTCGACGGCGCCGAGGTCGCCCTCACCGCCAAGGAGTTCGCGCTCTTGACGCTGCTCGCGCGCGAGCCCGGCGCGGTCGTCGACCGCGAGCGAATCCTCCGCGAGGTCTGGCACACCACCTGGTACGGATCGTCGAAGACGGTCGACGTGCACGTCGCTGCGATCCGCAAGAAGCTCGGCGATCCGGGCTGGATCGAGACGGTGCGCGGCATCGGGTTGCGCCTGCGGCCCGAATGACTCTCCGGCTGCTCGCGAGCTACCTGGCTCTGACCGTGGTCGTGCTCGTCGCGCTCGAGGTTCCGCTGGCGATCGTCGACCAGCGAAACGAGCGGAACGATCTCACGGCGAAGGTCGAACGCGATGCGTTCGCCGTCGCCTCGCTCGCCGAGGACACCCTGCAGGCGGGACGGACCTCGGCCGCACTCCAGCGGATCGTCGTCAACTACCGAAGCACGACCGGCGGCCGCGTCGTGATCGTCGACCGTCGCGGGCGGCGCGTCGCAGATTCGCATCCGACGAGCCCCGGCGAGACCGACTTCGGGACGAAGACGCGGCCCGAGATCGTGAGCGCGTTGCACGGGCACGTCGCCACCGGCATCCGCGCCTCGTCGACGCTCCACACACGCTTGCTCTACGTGGCCGTTCCGGTCGCGTCGGGCGGGGTGCTGCTCGGCGCGGTCCGGATCACCTATCCGACCTCGACGCTCGACGCGCGTGTGAACCGCTATCGGCTCGTCCTGCTCGCAGTCGGCCTGATCGTCATCGCCGCCGCGACCGCGATCGGGCTGGTGCTCGCGCGCTCGATCGCCCGTCCGCTGCGGCACCTCGAGGCGGTCGCGGCGCGGGTCGGCGGCGGGGAGCTCGGGGTGCGCGGGCGGGAGGACGAGGGCCCTCCGGAGGTTCGCCGGCTCGCGGCGGAGCTGAACCGGTCGACCGCGAAGCTGGCGGCGTTGCTGTCGTCGCAGGAGCAGTTCGTCGCCGACGCCTCACACGAGCTGCGGACGCCGCTGACGGCGCTCCGGCTCCGTCTCGAGAACGGCGACGCGGCGGGTGCCGTCGGCGAAGCGGATCGCCTGGCGCGTCTCGTGGACGAGCTGCTCGCCCTCGCCCGCGCGGACACCGGCCGGGAGGTTGCGTCGGAGCTCCGGCTCGGCGAGCTCGCCGCCGGTCGCGTCGAGGCCTGGGAACCGCTCGCCGCGGAGCGCGGCGTTCGCCTCACGCCGGCAGGCGACGGGGCGGTCGTCCGGGCCGGCGCCGGACGCGTCGCCCAGGTGCTGGACAACCTCCTGTCGAACGCGCTCGAGGCGTCGTCGCCCGGCGCGCGAGTGCAGGTGCGCGTCGACGGCGGCGAGCTGCACGTCGTCGACGAGGGGCCGGGGCTCTCGGCCGAGCAGCGAGCACGCGCGTTCGATCGGTTCTGGCGTGGTCGGCGCGGCCCGGGCTCGGGGCTCGGGCTGGCGATCGCCAGGCGCCTGGTGGAGCTCGACGGCGGCGAGATCGAGTTGCTCGAAGCGCCCTCGGGCGGCGTGGACGCCGTCGTGCGCTACCCGCCGGCGACGCGCTCGTAGAGCGCGACCGTGCGCTCGGCGATGGCGGCCCAGCTGAACTCCTCGACCGCCCGCGTCCGCCCGCGCTCGCCCATTCGCTTCGCTTTCGCGGGATCGGCCAGCAACTCGTCGACCCGGGCGGCGAAGTCGGTGGCGAAGCGCGCCGGGTCGACAGGATTGCCGTCCGCTCCCAGCTCGACCGGGACGAGCAGGCCGGTCTCGCCGTCGACCACGACCTCCGGGATGCCGCCCACGGCCGACGCGACGACCGGCGCCTCGCAGGCCATCGCCTCGAGGTTGACGATGCCGAGCGGCTCGTAGATCGACGGCACACAGAAGACGCTCGCGTGCGAGAGCAGCTGGATCACGTCGGGCTTCGGCAGCATCTCCTCGATCCACACGACCCCGTCGCGGCGGGCGCGCAACCGTTCGACGCGCTCGCGCGTGGCCCGCTCGATCTCGGGCTCGTCCGGCGCCCCGGCACAGAAGACGAGCTGCGCGCCGGCGCTGATCTCCAGCCCGGCGTCGAGCAGGTGCACGATTCCCTTCTGCCGTGTGATGCGACCCACGAACAGCACGATCGGTGCGTCCGGCGCGACGCCGTGACGCTCGAGCGCGTCCGTCCCCGCGTCAGGGCGGTACTGCTCGGTGTCGATGCCGTTGTAGACGACCTCGATCCGCGCGGGCGCCACCTGCGGGTAGGCGACGCGAACGTCGTCCCGCATCGCGCTCGACACGGCGACGACCGCGTCGGCCGCCTCGATGCCGGTTCGCTCGCAGAACGACGACAGCGCGTAGCCGCCGGCGCCGAGCTGCTCGGCCTTCCACGGACGCATCGGCTCGAGGCTGTGCGTCGTGACGACGTGCGGGACGCCGTGGAGCAGCTTGGCGAGGTGACCTCCGAAGATCGCGTACCAGGTGTGCGAGTGGACGACGTCGGCCCCGCCCAGGTCCGCCGCCATCGCGAGGTCGACCGACATCGTCTGCAGCGCCGCGCTCGCGGCGCCGAGCTCGTTCCACGGTTCGAAGGCGCGGGCACCGTCGCGCGGGGCGCCGAAGCAGCGGACCTCGAGGTCGATCAGCTTGGCGAGCTCGCGTGCGAGGTACTCGACGTGCACGCCGGCGCCGCCGTACACCTCGGGCGGGTACTCGCGGGTCAGGATGATCGCCCTCACGGACTTGAAACCGTAGCGACCGGTGGGGGTCCTATACTCGTGGACGGGTGTTGACGTTGACCCGAGTGCACGCGGGTTTTGCAGGCGTGGTCCAGGATCGCTTCGAGCGGCCGCGCGGCTGGGCGCGCGCCGCCGGGCTCGCGCTCGGCGTCGACACGCTCCCGGGCGTCGGGCCGGCGATCGCCAAGAGGCTGCGGGCGCTCGGCATCTCGAGCATCGGGGACCTGCTGCTGCACGCGCCGCGGCGCTACGAGCGCGCCGCCGACGAGGTGGCGATCTCGCAGCTCTGGGGAGACGAGGAGGTCGTGATCGCGGGCGTCGTCCGCGACGTGCGCTCGCGGCGGCTCGGCGGTCGCCGCACGATCGTGACCGCGCGGGTCGAGGACGCGAGCGGGTCGATCTCGGCGTCGTGGTTCAACCAGCCGTGGCTCGTCGACAAGCTGACGCCGGGCACGCACAGTGCGGCTGCGCGGGCAAGCTCGGCCGCTACGGCTTCGACGTCAAGAGCTACGACGTCGGCGAGGCGCGGGCGACCGCCGACTTCGCGCCGGTCTACCCGGCGAGCGAGCAGGTGCCGTCGTGGCGGCTGCGCGAGCTCGCGCGCGCGGCGCTCGACGAGCACGTGCCGACGTTCGCGACCCGTTGCCGGCCGAGCTCGAGCTGCCGCTCCGCCGCGACGCGCTCGCGGCGATCCACTTCCCGGCGGACGAGGCCGAGGCCGAGGAGGCGAGGCGGCGGCTCGCGCTCGACGAGCTGCTGACGCTGCAGCTCGCCGTCTCCCGCTCGCGCGACGACGACGCCGTCGCGACGGCGCTCGGCCGCGCCCGGCGAGCTGATCGCGCGCTACCGCGCGGCGCTGCCGTTCGTGCTGACCGAGCACCAGGAGCGGGCGATCGCGGAGATCGACGCCGACCTCGGCGCGCGCCGTGCCGATGCAGCGGCTGCTGCAGGGCGACGTCGGCTCGGGCAAGACGGTCGTCGCGCTCTACGCGCTGCTGCGCGCGGTCGAGAGCGGGCGCCAGGGTGCGCTGCATGGCGCCGACCGAGACGCTCGCCGAGCAGCACTTCCTGACGATCGAGACGCTCTGCGCGGAGCTCGGCGTGCGCTGCGTGCTGCTCACGGCTCGGCCGGCTCGAAGCGCGCCCGAGCGGCGATCGCGTCGCGGCGAGGCGCAGATCGCCGTCGGCACGCACGCGCTGATCCAGCGGAGGTCGAGTTCGCCGACCTCGCCGTCGCCGTCGTCGACGAGCAGCATCGCTTCGGCGTCGAGCAGCGCCAGGCCCTCGCCGAGGGCCGCGCGCCGCACGTGCTGCACATGACCGCGACGCCGATCCCGCGCACGCTCGCGCTCACGATCTACGGCGACCTCGCCGTCAGCGAGATCGCGAAGCCGCCTGCCGACCGCAAGCCGATCGTCACGGCGTGGGTCGGGGCCGAGCGGTCGTCGGAGGCGTACGAGCGGCTCTGCGCGGCATCTCGACGACGGCCGGCAGGCGTACGTCGTCTGCCCGCTGATCGAGCTGTCGGAGACGAGGCTCGCGCGTGCCGCCGAGGCGGAGGCCGAGCGACTGCGTCGCGCCGAGCTGCGCGGCTATCGCGTCGGCCTGCTGCACGGGCAGCTGAAGCCCGCCGAGCGCCGCGAGGTGATGCGGCAGTTCAAGGACGGCGAGCTCGACGTGCTGGTCGCGACGACCGTGATCGAGGTCGGCGTCGACGTGCCGAACGCGACGATCATGATCGTGCAGGAGGCGGATCGCTTCGGGCTCGCGCAGCTGCACCAGCTGCGTGGCCGCGTCGGGCGGGGGAGCGAGCAGAGCTACTGCCTGCTCGTCTCGCGGCCGAAGGTCGAGCTCACGGATACGGCCCAGTCGCGCCTGCAGGCCCTCGTCGACTCGACGGACGGGTTCGCGCTCGCCGAAGCGGACCTGGAGCTGCGCGGCGAAGGACAGCTGCTCGGCACGCGTCAGTCGGGGTGGAGCGACCTGCGCTTCACGCGCCTCCGTGCCGACCGCGACCTGCTCGAGCAGGCGCGAGACCTGGCGCGCGAGCTCCGCGACGTCGACGGCCCCTGGCAGGACGACGCCGATCGCATCGCCGGCCTCGCCGGCGCCTAGTACTCGGGCGTGAGGGATGCTCGCGCACGCGTGCACGGGAACCTTTGGCAGGCCCGAGACGTAACATCTCATGTCTTCAAGAGGTTGCTGGGCTTGAGCCGACCACCATTGAATCTCGCTGCTCGTAGTGCCTTGTCAGCTGTCGTCGCAACGGCGGCTGTTGTTGGCTCTTCGGCGCTCCCCGAAGCAGCGGCGGCAGTTCCGATCCGCACATGCGCGGAATCCGACGCCGTCGTGCCGCAGGGTCAGGCGGCTCCGACGGCGCCCGGAACGTACGTCATGCGGCGCGTGTTCTTCTCCGGTTGGTCGACGCCGGGGTGGTACCAGGGCGCGAAGCTTCCGGGCGTTTGGATTTCGAAGAAGACGTGGTGGATGAAGGTCGGTATCCAGGTGGAAACCGGGAGTCCGATCACCTTGCGTGTCCCGGCCGCGTACCGAAGCATCTTCGCGCTGGGCTGGATCGGCAACCACGACACCGCCGAACGGATGGCGCCCTGTAGGCCCGACGCCTCTGGACGGTGGACGTTCTTTGCCGGCGGGCTGTACTACCACCGGCCGGTGTGCGCACCTGTGCAGATTGGCGTAGACGGTCGCTGGCAAACGATCCGATTCGGCCTCGGCCGAAACTGCCCTCACTGAGATTCGCCCGGCCAGGGCGTCGCTCCGGAACGCCGGCGCACGTGATGAGTCGCTTCCCCAGCTCCCCCCGGGCCGACGATCTACGATCGGACGCGTGGCCGAGTTCGTCCCGCTCGATTTCGACGTCCCGCTCCGTCTCGAGACGTCCGAGTTCGTCCTCGAGCCGCTCGGACCCGAGCACAACGAGCTGGACTACGACGCCTGGACGTCGTCGATGGAGCACATCACCGCGACGCCCGGGTATCCCGACGGCACCTGGCCGCGAGAGATGACGCGGGACGAGAACCGCGCCGACCTGCAGCGCCACGCCGACGACTTCCGCACCCGGAAGGGGTTCACGTACACGGTGCTCGATCCCGGAAGCCGCGACGTGATCGGGTGCGTCTACATCTACCCGCTGCCCGACAGCGCCTACGACGCCTGCGCGCTCTCCTGGGTGCGGAAGAGCCACGCGCACCTGGACACCCCGCTTTGGCGCGCCGTGAGTGAGTGGCTCGAATCGGACTGGCCATTCGCCGGCGTGCAGTACGCGCCGCGCGCCTAGGCGTCCTACTCGAACATGTCAGGTGGTTGGCGCGATGTGTGGGACTTCGACGATCTCGATCTGAGCGAGTCGCGGTTCCGGGCCTTGCTCGATGCTGATGAGGCGGCGGATGATCGGGCAGGCGTTCTGACTCAGCTTGCACGGATCGAAGGTCTGCGTGGTCGCTTCACCGAGGGGAAGCTTCTCCTCGCGCAAGCGGAGGCAGCCGGAGGCGCTGATGGTTGGGTGTTGATCGAGCGTGGACGGCTGTTTCGCTCCAGCGGCGACGAGGCCGCCGCCGAGCCTCTGTTCGAAGCTGCCTTCGAGATTGCCCTCGAAGCCGGCGAGGGGTTCTTGGCCGGCGATGCGGCGCACATGGCCGCGCTCGTTGGAAATGCGGAGAGCTGGACAGCGCGGGGTGTCGAGCTCGCTCGTCGGTCCGATCATCCGGAGGCGCGGTACTGGCTCGGTGCGCTGCTCAACAACATCGGCTGGCGTCGTTTCGAGTCCGACGACTTCGTTGGAGCTTTGGCTGCGTTCGAGGAGGCGCTCGAGGTTCGTAGTGACGAGCCGGAGCGGCCGTACGCGCGTGAGTTGGCCCGCTATGCCGTGGGCAAGACGCTGCGGGCTCTCGGCCGTCTGGACGAGGCGACGATGCAGCTCGAGGTCGCGGTCGCCTGGTCTGACGGAGCCGGAGTCGACACGCCGTACTTCTACGAGGAGCTTGCCGAGTGCTACGCGGCGACCGGACAGCCAGATGCGGCGCGTGCCCAGGCCCGGCGCGCGCTGGAGCTTCTCGACGAAGACGCGGAGTCGTCGGAACGCCTCGAGCGACTGCACGCTTTGACGACCTAGACCAACGCTCGCACAAGCCGTTTGCCGGGCGGGCGTGCGAGCATGCTCCGGTGACGCTCGACGACCTCAGCCGCCTGGTCGCTCAGCTCGACGGGGTCGCGGAGCGTCGGCGTGAGGGCCTGCTCGACTGGCGGTACCGGGGGCGCCTGGTCGCACGGCAGCTCGACGACACTCACATCGTCATCCGTGCGTCATTCGACTTCCGGCACTTCCTCCTCCAGTCGTTTCCCGAGACGTTCTCGGTGCCGACGCGCTTCGCCAAGCACATGATGATCGTCGCCGACCTCGAGCACGGGAATCCCGACGCCGTGGAAGACGCCGTCGTCGCCGCCTGGGAGCTGCAGTCGAGCACGTAAGAAGGTCGCGTTGGCCCCGGCGCCCGCGGCGGCGTCGGAGCCGCCGCGGGGTCGGGTGCCGAGCCGGCTACTCGATCGGGATCTCGAACCGGGCGATGATCCCCGGATCGCCTCCCCTCGCCAAGAGCTCGGGATCGGGATCGCGAGTCGCCACCCACGCATATCCGTCTTCCGGATAGGCGACCACGTCCGGGAAGCTGCCGGCACTGATCGCCAGGATCTGGGCGGGTTCGTCAGTCGGGTTGCTGAAGTCGTGCAGCCCGGCCCGTCCCTCCGGGCAGAAGACGAAGTCCCCAGGGGCCAGCGCCTCGTCGGCGTGCTGGTTCCGGAACAACGGGCGGCCGCTCACGACGAAGAACATCTCCTCGGCGCCGTAGTGCATGTGCAGGCGGCTCTTCGGCGTGCCGGGGGCGAGGTCGTACAGCGTCGCACCCAGCCGGGCCTCGTCCGGCCGCCAGAACACCCGGCGCCGTCTTCCAGCCTCTTCCTCTCCGTCCCAGACGTCGGAGAACAGGTTCTGCCGTGTCATCGTGATCCTCCTGAAGTAGCGGTGGCATGCAGCGGCGCAAGCCGAACGCTCCAGCCTCGACCGCTGCCGGGAAAACGCGGCCTCAGCCGCGCCTGACCGCTACCTCGTCGCCGGATCCACAGGGCAATCGTAGAGAGATCCGGTAGGGGTCGTGCTGGCTCTCACCGCACCACCCTGCGCATCACGCAGTTGCGCTTGCCCTTGGGTCGGACGTAGCTGAAGCCGGCCCGCTCGTACAGGGAGCGGGTGCTGTTGTAGAGGACGGACACCTTCTGCCCGCCGGTGTCGTGCGGGTACCCCTCCACAACTCCGCCGCCGGCCTGCGCGATCAGATCCACGGCGCCACGAAGGGCGACCGCGGTCACGCCTTTGCGCCGGTATTTCTTGTCCACGAAGATGCACGTGATCCTGTAATCGGTGGGCTTGTCGAGAGCGGCCTCGTACTCCTTGCGGTGGTGGATGTTCGGCAGTTCCTCCGGCGTGCCGTACTGGCACCACGCCACTGCCTCGTCACCGTCGAACACCAGCGCAGCGTGTGCTCGGCCTTCCGCGACGAGACGCTGCTTGAGAGCGCGGTTGCCCTCGGCGGTGAACGTCTTCTCGGCATGGAAGGTGTGGAACCAGGTGCACCAACAGCCGCCGAACACACCGTTGTGTCGCTCGACGAGCCGGGCGAACGCGTCCCAGGTACTCGCATCGAGCGGTTTGATCACGTAGTCCGTCATGCTCTCGTGCGGCAGCGTAACTGGCTAGGCGGCACCAACAGGAGGTCCGCATGTATGCCACCGTTCGCACGTATTCGGCCAGCCCCGATCTGGCCGCTGACGGGGCCGTCTCGGTGAGCATCTACGACAACGAAGCGGGCGCGAACGAATCGACCAACGCCGCGGCAACGTGGATTCGCGACAACCTGCCTGAGATCAGCGGCTCGACACCGCAGGTCTCGGCCGGCGAGGTCGTCATCTCAGCCTAGGGGCCCGGTGCGGGCATCCGTGCCCTGGATCGACGGGGCAGGGACGCTGGCGTCATTCTCTCTGGCGGCGGGCGCTGCCGACGATCATCGGGCGTTCGAACTTCGGCGCTTTCGGGACTTCGCCGTGCCTGACGGACTCGACTGTGAGCGCTGACGCTTCGATTGCCGCCAGTGTCTCTCGGTTGGGATTGCAACCGACCACCAGGTTGAAGAGCGGCCTGATGCGGTCTTGCCATTTCGCGACGGCCGCGTCGTCGGAGCGGACGTGTTCGAGAAAGAGCAGGCGGCCTCCCGGCTTCAACACACGCGCAATCTCCTCGAGTGCCGCCGGCTGGTCGCCGACACTGCAGAGCACCAGCGTCACGACCGCCGTGTCGAACGTCGCGTCCGGGAACGGCAGGCGTTCCGCCGGGGCATCGACGATCTCCGCGGCTGGGTGATTCAAGTCGACGCTGCGGCCGAGGCGGACACGCATGTGCCGGTCCGGCTCGGCGAACACGAGCCGTGTCACAGCATCGGGATAGTGCGGGACGTTGAGCCCCGTCCCGGCCCCGACCTCGATCGTCGCACCATGGGCCTCGGCCAAGAGCTGTCGGCGCACCTCGCGCAGCCCCGCCTCCTCGGACCCTCTGCCGACCGTGTCGTACATCGCAGCAAACAGCCGTCGCATCATCGTGCTCTCGCCTCCGACCAATCGTCTCGGTTGCTGCGCGAGTGTCCCACGCTCACGGCGCAGACAAGGTTCTCGCACCGCTGATCGGGGTCTTCCCCGAGGCCGCGAAGCGTGGCGGAGGGGACAATGGGTCCGAAAGGAGGTCGACGTGACGCAAGCTCCACACGCGGCTTCACGGCATCCTCATCGATCGGGAACGGGGCGAGCAGAGCTCCGGATCGCGATTGTCGTTGCGGCCTGTCTCATGGTCGAGGCGATCGTCGCGAAGAACGTCATGGACGTGACGATCAACATCGTCGCCTTCCTCGCGCCGCTCTGGGTCTTCGCGGTCTCACTAGCGTGGCCGACGAAAGACCACGCCTTCGAGGTCGTGACGATGATCCTCGCGGTCGCGGCAGCGGCTGGGGTGCTCGTCTTCTACGCGCTCTGAGCCTGACGCGGCAGGTGCCGCCGGCCGCTCGAGGGCAGCGGCGCAAGCGGCACCTGCCTGACTGCGCCTGTCTACGGGATGACGACTCCCGGGATTGCCGTGTGAATCGCCCGGATATCGGGGACGGGCACGCCCGTAGTGGGCCCGTCGAACTCGCCGTTCTCGACATACAGAGTGGTCGGGGCTCTGAACAGGCTCCCGAAGACCGGCTGGGTCGGGTAGTTCAGCCAACCGGTGTCTCCGCCGAGCCGCGCAAGCAGGCCGTTCGGGTGCAAGACGAGCAGCGCTGCCGGCTCGTTCACGGCGACGTAGAGGTTGCCGAACACGTCGAAGGCGATCCCGTCGGCGGTCACGAGCGCCGGATCGTGCTTGACGACGACCGGGGTTCCCGCCGTGCCACCTGGGAGAACCGGGACACGAACGATCTGTCCGAGGTCGGCGACTGCGACGTACAGGGAAGTACCGCGGAAGGCGATCCCGTTGGCGCCGATCGTCTCCCCGTCGACGCCGCCGAAGAGGTCGGTGTCAGCGAGCCAGGCCACCGACAGCGTCTGCGGCTGTGGATGCAGCAGATCGAGGTGGGCGCGCCAGATTCTGCCCTGCGAGCTGTCGGAGATGTAGAGGTCACCTCCGCGGAAGGCGAGCCCGTTCGGGAACGCGTCCGGCGGAAGCGTCACGACCCGGACGGGTGCCTTCGCCTTGGCGTCGATCCGATACACGCCGGGCAGCGGGTCGTCCGAGAACGATGCGTCGGCGACATACAGCCGTCCCAGCGCGTCGAACGCCACGCCGGTGACGATGCCGGAGAGGCCGGTTCCGTCTGCGACGAACGCCGGGCCGAAGCGTGCCTTGCTCCCGTCGGGGTTGATCTTGACGACCTCCTTGACGGTCGTCGCGAAGTCGTTGTCGGGGTCGAACGTCGTCACCGACGCGTACAGGTTTCCGGCCAGATCGGTCGCCAGCGACTCGGGGAACTGCACATCGAGAAACGTCGTCACCTGCGACGGAACTCGCGCGACCGGCGCCGTCCCCTGGCTCCCCGTGGCCTTGCCGACACCGCTCAGCGCGAACACACCGACAGCGGCGATCAGCACCGTGGCTGTACCCAGCCCTCTCATGCCTGTCACCCCTTCGTGAACTGGAAGGATGCGCGCCAGCCCACCCCAATGCACCGGGCAACCGGCGCCTATCGGAACCGAGTCTCTGCCCGCCCTTTCACAGCAACATCAGGGGATCCGCTGACGCCACGATCGTCGGCTAGGGTCGGACCGTGAATGCGCCGAGGCTCGACGACGGGCGTGTGGTCGTGCGCCCGCTGCAGGAGCAGGACATCGACGCCTATCTGCTCGCGTTCGACGAGGGGGAATCGCTGCTCAACCTGATCGGCTACGAAGACGTGCCCACGCGCGAGCGAGTGGAACGCTGGCTGGGCGACAACTGGACCGGGCGCCCCGAGTGGGCCTGGGAGTTCGCCGTCGCCGACCTCGAGTCGGACGCCTTCCTGGGGTCGATCATGCTCCATTCGCTGGACTGGAAGAACAGGCGCGGCGAGGTCGGATTCTGGATCGAGGCAAACGCCCGGGGCCGTGGCTTCGGGTCGGCCGCGCTTCGCCTGATGCTCGGCTGGGCGTTCGACGAGCTCGGGCTCGAGCGGATCGAGCTGACGGCGTTGCCGGAGAACGAGACCGTTCCGCACATCGCGGCGAAGTTCGGCTTCACCTACGAGGGTTGCCTCCGTCAGCGCAACTACGAGCGCGGCCGCCGCGTCGACCTGCTCATCTGGGGGCTGCTGAAAGACGAAGCCGCGAGCTGAGCTCTTTCGGTAGTTCCCCGACGCGCGGCGGCGCAAGCTCCCGATGCTACCCGGGCCTGCAGCGGGCAGAGTGACAGCGGCAACGAAGGAGGTGTGTCGTGTCCGTTACGACGGCCAAGACTTTCCAGTACAAGTTCGTCCGGATCGGGCAGTACCGGGGCTCCGCTCTCTTCGGGCCTCAGGGCAAGGCGCGGGAGGCGTACGAGCAGGTCGTGCACGAGCAGGCGCGTGAGGGCTGGCGGCTCGTGCAGATCTTCGCCCCCGGTATCGCCGCGTTCGGCGCTGCGAAGTACTACGAGCTGATCTTCGAGCGCGAGCAGGAGTAAGGAAGCCGCGCGCCGCTAGGAGCCGAGCGCCGTCTGGATCGCGTCGACGAGCGACTGCTCGTCGGTCGGGCCGGCGAGCGCCACCCGCGTGCCCTTGTGGCCGCTCCTGCCGACGAACAGCGTGGGTGTTCCCTTCACCCCGTCGACCGCCGCTTGGCGGTCGAACGTCGTTGCCTCCGTCCTAACCGCGCCGGAGTTGCGAACCGAGAAGAGCTGCCGTGGGTTGAGACCGGGGATGCTCTTCGCGGCGCGCGCGACCATCGCGTCACTCAGCCAGCCGCCGTTTTCGGCCTGCTGGTTGTCGTACAGGAGCTGGGCGAAGTCGAACGCCTTGCCCTGGAGGCCGGCCGCGATCATCGCGGCCCGCCCGCGGCTCGAATCCGGCCCGATGAAGGCAAGCACACGCGCTTCGATCTTGACCTTGCCGGTGCGGACGTACCGGTGGATGATGTCCGGCAGCACCTGCGTCTCGAACTCGCGGCAGAGCGGGCACTGCAGGTCGACGTACTCGAGCAAGGTCACCGGTGCGGTCGCGGAGCCGAGCGTCAGCCCGCGCTGCGGGATCCGCTTCAGCATCGCGTGCACATCCGCCGCGCCGACCATGCCGGTCGCCAGCGAACCGTTGGTCGGAAGCGGCCCGACGGAGCTCCCCTTGCCGCCGCTCAGCACAGCGGCGAGGACGATCGCGATCGCGACGACCGCCACGACTGCGCCGCCCGCGGCCAGCACCCGCGGCGAAGCCTGGCGGCGAACCGGCATGCCCTTCGAGCGGACCGGCGGCGCAGCCACGTGCGTCCGCCGGAGCTGCTTGCTTCTCTTGCCGCTAGGCATCGGCGAGCAGGTGGTCGGGGTCGTCGCCCGCGCCGGCGGCCGCGAAGAGGAAGAGTTCGAACAGCAGGGCGAACGCCGTCAGCGCGAGCGTCGGGATCGTGACGTAGCCGAACTCGTTGATCCACTTGACCGCACAGCCGCCCGGCGCCGAGATCAGGCATTGCTGCGACTGGGCGACGACATGGTTCTCGACCAGCAGGTGGTACGTCGAGATGCCGGCGCCGACGAGCGGGAACACCAGCAGGTAGCGAACGACGCGGTGGTCGCGGTGAACCGCCGCGAACAGGGTCAGAATCGAAAGCGGGTACATGCAGATCCGCTGGTACCAGCAGAGCTCGCACGGCGCGAAGTGAGCGATCTCCGAGAAGAAGAGGCTGCCACCGGTGGCGATCGCGGCGACCACGAATGCCGCCCAGAGCTCGTAACCCCAGAGCAGCGAGCGCAAGGCCTGGAGGGGCGCGCGGTTGACGACAGCCCCACCGGCGATCAGGAGCAGCAGCGCCGCAAGCACCTGCGCCACGACGCCCAGGACGGCGAGCAGGACGATCGTGTCGTGCGTCATGCCGTCGCAACGTAGCCGCTCCGGTCGCTCGAACCTCGGTGTCGACCCCGATCTCGGCTGCGCCCAACTACTGAGCACGCCCGGGCCTCCGAGGCGGCGTAGGCTGCCGAAGCTTCATCCAATCAGCCGAAGGAGATCGACATGGCAGGCAAGGTGCTCGTCAACCTCGCAACCGGGCTCGAGGACGCCGAGCGTGTCGTCGTCGCGTTTCTCGTCGCGACGGCGGCGCTCGCTCGGGGCGACGACGTCGTGATCTGGACGACCAAGGAGGCCGTGCGGCTCGGCCTACCCGGTGAAGCAGTCGGTGTCGCCTGCGAAGGCTGCCCTCCGCTCGAGCGCCTGTTCGAACAGTTCGCCGACGGCGGCGGCAAGCTCTGGCTCTGCCCGATCTGCGTGGCCGCACGCGGCCTCGACGACGCACCGAAGGTTGCCAACGCGAGCATCGCCGGGGCCACCCCGATGTGGGAGTGGGCCGGCAACGACACGACGGTCTTCAGCTACTGACGGCCGGCGCGTAACGCTGGGCCCGGCTGCCGGTCTAGGAGGCGTGTCGAACGCCTCACCTACGTTTGCGGCTGCGCGGCGCATCCGCCACGTGTTCGCGGTGCTGTCGGCCTTCTGCCTCTTCGCGGTCGGCTGAACGGTCGACCGCGCCCCCGTGCGGGACGCTGCCACCGCGAGTGCGCTCGCCGAGCGGTCCAGGTCGAGCTAACCGCGCCGGATCGTCAGGCGACGGGGACGGGCACGTCGCTGTCCGCGGCCGGCGCTGCGGTCGCGGCTGCGCGCTTCCGCGTCGCCCGCGGGCGTGGAGCCGCCGGCTCGTCGGCCTGGTTCGGACGCTGCAGCATCTCGACGACGTGCTGCAGCAGCTTCCACGTCACGTCCGGGTTCGCGAGCGCGAACTTCCGGAAGTCCCAGAACGGGATCTCGAGGCAGCGAAGCCGCGTCTTGGCGGTGACGGTCGCCGCTCGCTCGCGTTCGCTGATCAAGGCGAGCTCGCCGAAGTGATCGCCCGGGCCGATCGTCGCGACGACCTTGCCGGCGATGCTGACGGTCGCCTCGCCCTCGGCGACGACGAAGAAGCCGACGCCGCTCATCTTCCCCTCCTGCACCACCGAGATCCCCGGCTCGAGCGTGCGCTCGCGGAAGTTCTGGCCGAGCTTCTTGAGCTGGCGTGCGCTCAGCTCCGAGAAGAGGGGGACGCGCTTCAGCTCGTCGGCGACGCCTGCCATGCGGCCGATCCTACAAGCCGACGGTCCGGAAAGCGATCAAGCCCTTGCCGTCCGTTCCGGAGCCGTAGACTCGACGCGCGTTGAAGGTCAAGCGAATCGGCTACATCGGCACCCGGACGTCCGAGCTCGACGGGATGACGTGGTTCCTCCGCGACGTCCTGGGACTGGCCGGCGGCCACACGAGCGAGAGTGTCACCATCTCCGGGCTCCCCTCGGGACGATTCGACTCGTTCGAGGTCTACACGCCCGACCACCACGACGCGCGGATGATCCCGGACGGGGTCGACGGGACGGTCGTCTGCTTCATCGTCGACGACCTCGAGGGCGCGCTCGCCGAGATCAAGGCGGCCGGGCTCGAGATCGTGGGCGACGTCGTGTGGGCGTCCGAGGCGTTCGACGAGCCCGCGATGGCGGGCGTCGGCTGGTTCTGGGTGCGAGCGCCCGACGGCCGCGTGTACGCGATCGAGCAGACCGTCGACTGACTCGGCGCGACTACGCCGGCGTGGGGAGGATGCGCGAGAGGTCCCAGACGCGGGGCGCAGCGGGCGTCAGGCGCAGCAGGACGCCCGGCTTCGACCGTTCGGCCGCGAACCGCGTGCCGTCGTCGGCGCCCAGGTAGCGGCCCGCGATTGCAGCGCGGACGTCTGCCACGTCGCCCTCGACCAGCTCCGCCGCACCGCGCACCTCGATGCCGCGAAACGGCCGAACGGCCTCGAAGACGACGAGCACGCAGTGCGGGTTGCGGGCGAGGTGGCGGAGCTTGACGTCGCCTTCGGCGATCACGACCTCGAACGCCTCGCCGGTCCAGCGAAACCAGACGGGCGTGACGAGCGCGCTCCCATCCTGCCGGTACGTCGTCAGGACGGCCGGCGACGGGCCCTCGAGCAGCGAGCTCAGGCCTGCGACCCAGTCGGCGGTCATGCGACCGAGGCGGCGAGCGCCCCCATCTGTTGCAGGCGGGCGAGGTCGGCCCCGTGGTCGAGGATCCGGCGGCACGTCTCGAGCCACGCGGCTCCCAGCGTCCACTCTTCGATCGTCTCCACGGCCTCGATCCTAGATTCGGCGGTCGATGTGTGACAGTACGGCCGCAGATGGGGTCGTCGACCGCGAGTCTCGAACGCGCGCGCCGCGTCGCCGTGCGCGCACAGCTCCTGGACGGGAGCGCCGCAGACGTGCTCGACACGGTGCGGCGTCTCGGCTTCCTCCAGCTCGACCCGATCTCGACGGTCGCGCCGCCGCAGCACCTCGTTCTCTACAACCGCCTCGGCTCGTTCGACGTGGCGGAGCTCGACCGACTGCTCTGGCAGGAGCGCAAGCTGTTCGAGTGGAACGCGTTCATCTGGCCGGTGGAGGACGTCGCGCTCGTCCGCGCACGCATGCGCCGCCGGCGCCGCGGCGCCGCCGGCGCCTGGATCAAGGAGTTCCTCGAGACGAACGCGCGCTTCCGCCGGTACGTGCTGCGCGAGCTCGAGCGCAACGGGCCGATGCTGTCGCGCGACCTGAAGGCCGACCTCCTGCCGGACTACGAGCCGCACCGCTGGTGGGGCACGCGGCAGGTGCGGCTGATGCTCGAGATCCTGCAGCAACACGGGGAGATCGCGGTGGCCGGCCGTGCCGGGAAACAGCGGCTCTGGGATCTCGCCGAACGCGTCTACCCGCCGGCCGAGACGATCCCTTGGCGCGAGGCGGAGCATCTGATCGAGGAACGCCGGCGGCGCTCGCTCGGCGTCTGGCTGTCGCGCGGACGCCTGCACGTGCACCCGGAGGTCTCCGACGAGCCGGTGCCGAATCGCATTGCGTTCCTCTCGCCGTTCGACCGTCTGGTGCACGATCGGGCGCGCACGGAAGCGCTGTTCGGGTTCTTCTACCGGCTCGAGATGTACGTCCCGAAGGCGAAACGGCAGTACGGCTACTACGTGCTGCCGATCCTCCGGCGCGAGCGGATCGTCGGGCGGATCGACGTCGAGCGCGACCGTTCGACGGGAACGCTGCGCGTGAACGGCGTCTGGTGGGAGGACGGCGTGAAGCCGGTCGCGCTCGAGCCGGCGCTGAAGCGGCTGGCGTCCTTCGTGGGCGCACGGTTCCCGTGAACCGCGAGGCGGCGGAGACGTGGATCGCCGAGCACGTCCAGCCGGTCGGGCCGATCGAGACCACGCACGAGCGCCCGTGGGCGACGGTGCTCCACGTGCCGCTCGCCGACCGCGCGGCCTGGTTCAAAGCCTGTGCGCCGGTGCAGGCGTTCGAGCCGAGGCTGACCGCGGCGCTCGCGGCGCGCTGGCCGGGTCGGGTGGCGGACGTCATCGCCGTCGACGAGGAGCGCGGCTGGCTTCTGCTCGCGGACGCCGGCCGGCCGATCCGTTCGTTCGGCGGGAACCCGCCCGAGGCGTGGCTGTGCGTCCTCCCGGGCTACGCGGAGCTGCAGCGCGGCGAGGCTGCGCACGCGGCGGGTCATCTGGCGCACGGCGTGCCCGATCTGCGCCTCGCGACGCTGCCGGAGCGCTTCGACGAATTGCTGCGACACGAGCTGCCGCTCGAGCGCGCCGAGCTCGACTCGCTGCGGGCGTTTGCGCCGCGCTTCGCCGAGCTCTGCAGCGAGCTCGCGGCGCAGGGGATTCCCGAGACGGTGCAGCACGACGACCTGCACATGGCCAACGTCTACGTGCAGGGCGACCGGATGCGCGTGCTCGACTGGGGCGACTCGTCGATCTCGCATCCGTTCGCATCGCTCGTCGTGACGTTTCGCTTCCTCGAGGAGGTCACTCGGCTCGCACCGGGCGATCCGTGGTTCGCGCGCCTGCGGGACGCGTACCTCGAGCCCTGGGGACGCGGGCTCGACGACGTCTTTGCGCTCGCGCTGCGCGTCGGTGCGGTTGCGCATGCGATCGCCTGGTTGCGCCAGCGCGAGGCTCTGCCGGCCGGCGAGCGGCGGGCGTTCGACGAGCGCTATCCGATCGTCTTGCGTCGCGCGATCGCGCACCTCGGCGAGTAGTGAGCGCTCCGGCGGCTGCGCGAGGCACACTACGACGGTGACCCGGCTCGTCGTTGCGCTCATGCTGCTGTCGCTGCTCGCCGGCCCGGCCGTGGCGGCCGACCGGGGTGTTCTCGCTGTCGTCGCGCTGCGAGGTCCGATCACGCCCGTGTGCAAGGTGGGTGTGCCGTGCAACGGCCCGGCGGCCGGCGTCGGCATCGTCGTGCGTCGGGGTGGCGCCGTGGTGGCGCGTGCGACGACCGGCAAGACCGGGCGGGCGCGCGTGCTTCTGCGGCCCGGCCGGTACGCCGTCTCGGCGTCGTACGGTGCGGCGATGCATGCTCGGCTGCAGTCCGCCTCGGTCACGATCGTCGCCGGGCGCACGAAGCTCGTTCGCTTCTCGTTCGACACCGGCATTCGCTGAGCGGCGCAGCCCGGGCGAGGCCGGCCGACGGGCGCGCAATAGTGGGCCCGTGTCCGGCCTCGGGACGCCGCTCCTCCTCGTCCTGTTCGCCGTCGCGGCGGCCGCGACCTGGGGCGCGGGGACCACGCTCTCGAAGGCCACCGACGCGCTCGACGCGCGACTCGGCCTGGGAGAGGAGCTGGGCGGGCTGCTCCTGCTCTCGATCGCCGGCACCCTGCCCGAGATCGCGATCACGGTCTCGGCGGCGGCGCAGGGGAATCTCGAGCTCGCGGCCGGAAACCTGATCGGCGGGATCGCCGTCCAGACGATGGTGCTCGTGATCTGCGACGCCTTCGCCGGACGCGAGCGCCCGTTGACGTTCCTCGTCGGCGCGCTCAGCCCGGTGCTCGAGGCCATGCTCGTGGCGCTGGTGGTCTCGGGCGTGCTGATGGGCGCGCTGCTCAGTCCGTCGACCGCGATCGGCGGCGTCGTCAGTCCCGCGTCGATCGGCATCGTCGTCGTCTGGCTGTTCGGCGTGTACGTGATCAACAAGGTACGAAAGAGCCCGCGCTGGAAGATCACGATGGAAGGCTCGCGTCCCGGCCGGCGGCATCGGCGCGAGCCGATGCCGGACGCGCCGCACCCGTTCGCGGCGCGCAGGACGGCTCAGGTCGCGGGGCTGTTCGGCGCGGCGTGCGCGGTGACGCTCGCTGCAGGCGTCGTCCTGGAGTTGGCCGGGAACACGCTCGCCGACCGTGCGGGCGTGAACGGCGTCGTCTTCGGCGCCACCGTACTGGCGGTGGCGACGGCGCTGCCCGAGATCAGCTCGGGCATTGCCGCGGTGCGCCTCGGCGACAACGCGCTCGCGCTCGGCGACATCTTCGGCGGCAACGCTTTCCAGCTCTGCCTGTTCCTGCTCGCCGACCTCGTCGCGCAGTCGCCGGTGCTTCCGTCGGCCGGCGGCCTGAACGCGTGGCTCGCGTCCCTCGGCGTCGGGCTGACCGCGATCTACGCGATGGGCGTCATCATCAGGCCGCTGCGCTGCCACGCCAGGCTCGGCCCGGACTCGATCCTCGCGCTGATCGTCTTCGGCGTCGGCCTCGCCGGCCTGTTCGTCGTCCCGCACTGACACCGGTGCCAGGCACCGTTAGGCACCATGCGGCGCCGTGAGGATCATCGCCGGCACGCACCGGGGTCACCGGATCGCCGCGCCGAAGGGCGCCGGGACGCGGCCGACGTCGGACCGCGTTCGCGAGAACGCCTTCAACCTGATCGGGCCCGTCGACGGCGCGCGTGTCCTCGACCTGTTCGCCGGCTCGGGCGCCATGGGCCTCGAGGCGCTCTCCCGCGGTGCCGCCGAGGCGGTCTTCGTCGAATCCGACCGCGCCGCGTGCCGGACGATCAACGCCAACCTCGACAAGCTCGGCCTGCAGGCGATCGTGCTCTGCCAGGACGTGCTCCGGGCGCTCGCCTCCGAGCGCCGGCCCTACGACCTCGTCCTCTGCGACCCGCCCTACGACTTCGACCGGGAGCGGCTCGCGCCCCGGCTGGCGGAGCTGGTGGCGCCCGACGGCCTCCTGGTCTACGAGAGCGCAGGCCGCGAGGAGCCTCCCGAGGTGCCCGGCCTGACACAGACCACCTCGCGCAAGTACGGTTCCGCGCGGCTTACCCTCTACCGACCATGATCACCGCGATCTATCCCGGCACCTACGACCCCGTGACCAACGGGCATGTCGACGTGATCTCGCGCGCCGCGCGGATCTTCGACCGCGTCGTCGTGGGCGTCGTCAACAACCCGCACCACAAGGAGCCGATGTTCCCGGTCGCGGAGCGGGTCGGCTTCCTCCGCGAGGCGCTCGCCGACATCCCCAACGTCGAGGTCGACGTCTTCAGCGAGCTCGTCGTCGACTTCGCGCGGCGCTGGGACGCCCACGCGATCGTCAAGGGTCTACGCGTCGTCTCGGACTTCGAGTACGAGTTCCAGATGAACCAGCTGAACCGCCATCTCGCGCCCGACATCGAGACGGTGTACGTGATGGCGAGCCCCCAGGTCAGCTTCGTCTCGTCGAGCGGGGTCAAGGAAATCGCGTCGTTCGGCGGAAACGTGGAGGGGCTCGTGCCCGCGGCCGTGGCCAGGCGGCTCAAAGAGCTCTTCCCGAACGGCCGTGGGGGAGCCCCGCTGTCCGACCTGGAGTAATACTCTGTCTCTCAATGGACGTACTGGTTCTAATCGACAAACTCGACGACCTGGTGCACAACGCCAAGGCCGTCCCCCTCACCGACCAGGTGCGGATCGACCGCGAGGAGATCTACGACATCCTCGACCAGATGCGCGCCACGATCCCCGAGGAGATCAAGCAGGCGCGCTGGATCGTCAAGGAGCGCCAGGAGATGCTCGGCGAGGCCAAGCGCGAGCAGGACCGCCTGCTCGGGGAGGCGCGGGAGCAGGCGGTGCGCGAGGCGTCGCAGACCGAGATCGTGAAGCTGGCCGAGCGCCAGGCGCAGGAGATCATCGACGAGGCGCGGCGGCAGGCCCGCGAGATGCGCCTGGAGATGGAGGACTGGGCGGACGGGATGCTCGCGACGCTCGAGACGAATCTCGACAAGTTCCTGACCGCGGTACGCCGCGGCCGGGAGCGGCTGCACGAGCGCTCCCAGGAGTCGGTCGTCGCCGGCATCGGCCCGGTCGACCTCTCCAACGACGGCTCGTCGAACTACTAGTCGAACGACTAGTCCACCCGGCCCCAAGCTCGGCTCCCGGGTCGTTCGCTACCCTCGTCGCATGACGAGCTTCAGCCTGCGTCAGGTGAAGCTCCGTCCCGGTGAGGCCCACCGCGACGAGCTCGAGGTGGAGCTGCAGGCGCTCGATTTCGGCGGCCAGCGCTACCTGCCGGTGCCCGAGAAGGCGCCGGCGATCTTCGAGATCTCGCGCGCGAACACCGGAACGGTCTTCAAGCTGTCGTTCACGGTGCGACTGCACGGCCCGTGTTACCGGTGTCTCGAGGACGCCGTGCTCGAGCTGCCGATCTCCGTGCGCGAGTACCAGGCGGAGTCGCCGGACGACGAGCAGTTGACGACGCCGTACATCCACGGCGCGAACCTGGACATCTCGAGCTGGGCACGCGACGCGGTCGCGCTCGCCCTGCCCGAGAAGATCCTCTGCCGGCCCGACTGCGCCGGCCTGTGTCCCGTCTGCGGCAAGAGCCTGAACGACGAGCCGCACACGCACGAGGAGCAGGAGAGCGATCCGCGCTGGGCCGCTCTCGAGGCGCTACGCGACCAGGCCTGACCGTCGCTCCATCAGCACGACGTCGCGCCACTCGCCGCGCTTGCGCGCGATCCGCTCGCGGGTGCCGACGATCCGGAACCCGCAACGGCTGTGCAGGGCGACCGACGCGTCGTTGCCGGCGAGAATTCCGGCCTGGATCGTCCACACGCCGGCGGCGTCGGCCCGCCTCACGAGCTCTTCGAGCAGTGCCCGTCCGACACCGCGTCCGCGGGCGGCGCGCGCGACGTACACCGAGTTCTCGGTCACGCCGCGATAGCACTCGCGCCGCGACACCGGTGCGAGCGCCGCCCAGCCGTCGACGTGCTCGCCGTCGAGCGCGACGAGCCGCGGCGAGGCGAGGTGCCCGGCGTCCCACTCGTCCCACGACGGCACGCGCTCCTCGAAGGTGCCCTCGTCGAGCCCCTCCTCGAAGATCCGCGCGACCGCGGGCCAGTGCTCCGGTTGCAGGTCGTCGATGCTCACAGCTCGATCGTACGAGTCACGCCGAGCTGCTCGAGGAAGCGCCGGTCGTGCGTGACGACGACGAGGCAGCCGGCGTAGCCGCGGAGGGCGCGCTCGAGCTCCTCGATCGCCTCGAGGTCGAGATGGTTGGTCGGCTCGTCGAGCACGAGGCAGTTGACGCCGCGCGCGACGAGCAGCGCCAGGGCCGCTCGTGTCCGCTCGCCCGGCGACAGCGCCTCGGCGGGCCGCGAGACGTCGTCGGCGCCGAGCGCAAACTTCGCGAGCAGCGTGCGCGCGTCGGTCGCAGGGAGACCGGAGGCCGTGGTGAAGTCCCGGAGCAGCTCGCCCGAGAACGTGCTGCGCGCCTGGTCGAGCTCGCCGAAGACGACCGCGGGCCCGGTGCGCCGCTCGCCGCGTTGCAGCGGGAGCGCGCCGAGCAGGGCCTGGAGGAGCGTCGACTTGCCGGAGCCGTTCCGGCCGACGACGGCCAGCCGCTCGCCGGAGTGCAGCTCCAGGTCGAGCGGGCCGAGCGAGAACCCGCCGCGGGCGACCACCGCGTCCCGCAGCTCGACGACCATCCCGGCGGGCGGGGCGCGAGGGAGCTCGAGCCGCAGCTCCCACGGCGACCACGGCTTGTCCACCTCGTCGAGCCGGGCGAGCCGCTGCTTCGCCTGCTTCACCTTCGAGCGCAGCGCCTGCGTCCCGCGGCGGTCGGCCATCGCGCCGCCGGCCCGCGCCTGGGTGCGCCGCTCCGCGAGGAGGGTCGTGAACCGGTCGCGCTCGTCGACGAAGTCGGCATACGCACGTTCGTGCGCTTCGCGCGCCCGCCCGCGCGCCGCCGCATAGTCGCTCCAGGTGCCCGCGTACTCGCGCATCTGGCCGGTCTCGGCCTCCAGCTCGACCACGCGGGTCACCGTGCGGTCGAGAAAGGCGCGGTCGTGCGAGACGAGCACGACGCCGGCAGGCAGCTCGTCGAGGAACCGCTCGAGGCGGGCGAGCCCGGCGAAGTCGAGGTTGTTCGTCGGCTCGTCGAGCAGGAAGACGTCGAACCGCGCGAGCAGGATCGCAGCCAGGGAGACGCGGGCCGCCTCACCGCCCGAGAGCGCCTCCAGCCGGTCGTCCGCGCGGCCCGGCAGGCCGACCTCGGCGAGCGCGGCGCCGGCGCGCGCGGCGAAGTCGGCGCCGCCGAGCGCGAGGAAGCGGTCGAGAGCGTCCGCGTGCGCCGACGCCTGCCCGGGGTCCGCGCCGAGCCGCGCGGCGAGCGTGTCCAGATCCTGCTCGGCGGCGCCGACGCCCGTGCGGCGGGCGAGGTGGCCGAGAACCGTCTCGCCCGGCAGCGCCTCGACCTCCTGCGGGAGGTAGCCGACCGCCCCGGCGGAGACGACCCGGCCGGCATCGGGCGGAGCGAGGCCCGCGAGCACCCGCAGCAACGTGGACTTGCCGATGCCGTTCGGCCCGATCACGCCGACGCGCTCGCCGGGGACGACGACGAGCGAAACGTGGTCGAGCACGGCGCGGGCGCCGAAGCTCTTCGAGATGTCGCGGGCGTGCAGGGAGCCCGGCACGGCAGGTCCTCCTTCGGTCGAAAGGGCGAGAAACGCGGTCTGCGACCTAGAGAACCCGCATAGGACGAGCCCGGAGGCTCGGCAGAAGGATAGCGTGCGGCCGAGGCGGCGTGGCCGTTGTCCACAACGCCTCGGCCGCTACACTGCCCGGCCGATGGCAGTCCCCAAGAGGAAGACGTCGAAGGCCCGCCGCGACCAGCGCCGTGCCCAGCACGCGATCGAAGCGCCGCGCGTCAACACCTGCCCGCAGTGCGGCTCGCCGAAGCGCCCGCACCGCGTCTGCCCGACCTGCGGCACCTACCGGGGCCGCGAGGTCGAGCCGCTCCGCCTCAACGCACCGTAGACTCACCGCGATGTCGCGGATCGCCGTCGACGCACTCGGGGGCGACAACGCGCCGCGCGAGGTCGTGCTGGGCGCGCTCGACGCTGCTGCGGACGGCATCCAGGTCACGCTGTACGGGCCTGCCGGGCTCGACGTCGAGGGCCTGCCGCTGGTCGCCGCCGGCGAGCGCATCGACATGGCGGAGAAGCCGGCCGAGGCGGTCCGGGCGAAGCCCGACTCGAGTCTCGTCGCAGCCGTGCGCGCCGTTGCGTCCGGCGACGCCGACGCCGTCGTCTCCGCCGGGAACACCGGCGCCGTGCTCGCCGCCGGCCTCCTGCACCTCCGGCGGCTCCCGGGCGTCCTCCGGCCCGCGATCGCGGTGCCGATCCCGGCACGCGACCGGCCCTCGGTGCTCCTCGATGCGGGCGCGAACGCGGACGCACGCGCCGAGCACCTCGTGCAGTTCGCACACATGGGCTCCGTGTTCAGCGAGGAGCTGCTCGACGTCCGGCGGCCCGAGGTGCGGCTGCTGTCGATCGGCGAGGAGGACGAGAAGGGCAATCAGCTGACGCTCGAGGCGAACCGGCTGCTCCGCGAGGAAGGCGACCGCCTCAACTTCGCGGGCAACGCCGAGAGCCGCGACCTCCTGCGCGGGGCGGCCGACGTCGTCGTCACGGACGGCTTCACCGGCAACATCGCCCTCAAGCTGCTCGAGGGCACGATCAAGGACGCGCTCGACGCCCTGCGCGACGAGATCACCTCGACGCTGCTCGGCAAGCTCGGCGGCCTGCTGATCCGCCCCGCCGGCCGGCGCCTGCGGACGCGCTTCGATCCGGACACCTACGGCGGCGCGTACCTGCTCGGGCTGCGCGGGCTGGCCGTGATCGCCCACGGCAACTCGGGCCGCCGGGCGATCGCGAACGCGATCCGGCTCGCCGCGCGCGGCGTCGATCACGATGTGGTCGACCGCCTCGCCGAGCGGTTGCCCGAGCGCGTCCGTGTATGATCGCCCGGATTTTCGGCCCCCCAACCCTTGATCGAGGTGACATGGCAGCGTCGCGTGAAGAGGTGTTCGAGCGCGTCAAGGATGTTCTGAAGGAGCAGCTCGGTGTCGAGGACGACCAGATCACCGAGGAGGCGTCGTTCCAGAACGACCTCGATGCCGACTCGCTCGACCTCGTCGAGCTGATCATGGAGCTCGAGGATCAGTTCGGGATCAAGATCTCCGACGAGGATGCGCAGAAGATCACGACCGTCGGCCAGGCAGTCGACTACGTCACCTCGCACCAGTAGCACCACCAATCGACTCAGGGAGCTGATCGACGAGCTCCCATCCGAACGGGCCGCGGCGGTGTTCACGCACGCGTCCTGGGCGGCCGACCGCAGCGCCTCGTACGAGCGGCTCGAGTTCCTCGGCGACTCCGTCCTCGAGCTCGCGGTCGCGCGTGCGCTCTACGACCGCTTCCCGGACTTCTCGGAGGGCCGGATGGCGAAGGTGCGCTCGCACGTCGTGTCGCGGGCGAGCTGCGCGGTCGTCTCGCGCGAGCTCGAGCTGGGCGAGCGCCTGCAGGCGGCCGCGACCGGGCTGACCGGCGAGGAGGCCGAGCGGCTCGCGCAGAACCGCAACGTGCTGGCGGCGGTGCTCGAGGCCGCGCTCGCCGCGCTCTTCCTCGAGCACGGGTTCGAGCCGATCGAGTCGGCGATCGTCGACGCGTTCGAGCCCCGCATCGAATACGCCGTCAACACGCACGTCGACCACAAGACCGAGCTGCAGGAGCGCTGGCGCGCACCGGGCGTTCGGTCTCGTACGTCGTGCTGAACGTCGACGGCCCGCCGCACGACCGTAGCTTCACCGCGGCCGCGGTGATCGACGACGCACGCTCGGCACGGGCAGGGCACCTCGAAGAAGGACGCCGAGCAGGCCGCCGCCGCGGAGGCGCTCGAGGCGCTCGCCGCCGAGGCCGCGCCGTCTTCCTGACCCCACGCGCACGGCCGCCCGGCCCCATCCGGGGCGGCCGCTAGCCTCTCCTCGGCGTGCACCTGAAGGCGATCACCCTGCGCGGCTTCAAGTCGTTCGTCGACCCTGTCGAGATTCGGCTCGAGCCCGGCGTCGCCGTGGTCGTCGGTCCGAACGGCTCGGGCAAGTCGAACGTCTCCGACTCGATCCTCTGGGCGACCGGCTCGATGAGCCCCGGCGAGCTGCGCGCCGAGAAGCCCGACGACGTCCTCTTCGCCGGCTCGGGCGGCCGCGAGGCCGTCGACACCTGCGAGGTCGACCTCCTGTTCGACAACGCCGACGGCGCGTGGCCCGAGCTCCCGTTCGCGGAGGTGTCGGTGGCGCGGCGCCTGCATCGCGGCGGCGAGGGCCAGTACCTGGTGAACCGCGCTCCCGTGCGACGGCTCGACCTGGTCGAGCTGCTGTCCGACGTCGGCCTCGGCGGCGGCCTTCGCTCGGTCATCTCCCAGGGACGCGTCGAGACCGTCCTGAACTCCAAGCCGGTCGAGCGGCGCGAGCTGATCGAAGAGGCCGCCGGGCTCGGTCGCTTCAAGCGGCGCCGGCACCGCGCCGAGCTGAAGCTCGCCCGTGTCGGCGATGCAGGTCGACCGTGCGCGCGACCTCGAGGACGAGGTCCGCAAGCGGCTCCGCCCGCTCGCGCTGCAGGCGACCGCCGCCGAGCGCGCCGAGAAGCTCGGCGTCGAGATCGCCCGCCTCCAGGCGGCGATCGCGACCCTCGACCTCGCCCGGCTGGCCGAACGGCGCACGGCGGCGGACACCCGCCGCGCGGCGGGCGCCGAGGAGCGCCGTCTGCTCGACGAGCAGATCGCGGAGCTCGTCGCGGCACGCGAGCGCGCCGAGGTCGAGCTGACCGATGCGGCCGGAGCACGCGAGGGCACGACCGCCGCGCTCTACCGGCTCGCGTCGTGCGGCGAGCGCATCGTGCTGCGGCGCGAGGCGGCGGCGTCGCTCGCGTCGACCCTGCGCGGCGAGCTGGAGGCCGCGCGCACGCATGATCCCGGCGCGTCCGCAGGCCTCGAAGCGGCCGCGCGCGCGGCGGCCACGGCGGCGCAGGCGGCCGCCGGCGAGCTGGCGAGGATCCAGCTCGAGGCGGAGGAGCAGTGGGCGCGCGTCGCCGCGGTCGAGCGGCGCCGCCAGCAGGAGCTCGCCGGTGAGCTCGACGAGCTGCTGGGCCGCCGGACGCAGGCGGAGAAGCTGCTCACGGGTGGAGGCCGTGACGCGTTGCTCGCCCTGCGCGGCGTGTCCGAGCGCATCGGCGTGCGCCACGAGTCGGCGCAGCGCCTGCTCGCCGAGCTCGAGTCGGAGCTGGCCGAGGCCCGCCGTCGCAGCGGCGGTCCGACGCCCGAGGAGCTCGGCCGCGCAGCCGACGAGGCCGACGCCGCGGCGCGTGCTGCGCGACGCGAGCAGGAGGATCTGGAGGCGCGGGTCGGGATGGCACGCGAGCGACTCGTCGCGCTCGAGCACTCGCTCGCGGAGCGCGAGGGGCTGCCGCCGGCAGCGCGTGCGCTCGCCGAGCAGGGCGAGGAGCTCGCGCTGCAGCGCGTCGAGATCGAGGCGGGCCACGAGCGCGCCGTCGCAGCCGCGCTCGGCCACCTCGCGTCCGCCGTTCTCGCCCCCGACGCCGAACGTGGCCTCGCACTCATCGAGCGAGCCCGGGCGGCGGGGCTCGGCTCGGTCCGGGTGCTGGTCGGCCGGGACCCGGCGACGCTGGCAGGCCTGCCGGTCGTCCCGACCGGCGAGCTGCTCGCGTCCGCGTCGCCGGCGGTCACCGAGGACGGGCTCGGCTGGGACCCGGGGCGCGGCGAGCTCTGGTTCGCGGGCGAAGCGGCCGAGGCCGTGCTGCTCGAGCTCGATACGCGCCGCCGCGCCCTCGAGGTCGAGGCGGGCGAGCTCGCTACCCGCGCGGAGCAGGCCGCGGCGGCCACGGCAGCCGCCGAGGCGCGTGCCGCCGAGACGGCGGCGCGGTTCGCGCCGGTCGCGCACCTGCGCAGCGCGCGCCGCGCGACGCCCGCAGTCCTCGAGCGCCTGGCCGCGAGCGCCGGGCGACTCGATGAGACCTTGCGGATCGTGGCCGCCGCCGCGGCGCGGCTGGAGGAGCCGCTCGCCGAGCGGGCGGGCCGGCTCGCCGAGGACCTGCGCGGGATCGCCGCGCGCGAGGCCGAGCTTCGGCAGGCGGTCGTTGCTCACGAGACGCGCGCGACCTTCGCGGAGCGCAACGCAAATCGCCGCGTCGCGCACGACTTCGCAGGAGACGTCGCGCCGGTCGAGCGTGCCGAGGAGCTGCAGGCACGCGTCGCCGAAGCGGCTCGGGCGGCGGAGGATTCATCGGAGCGGGCGCGCCTCGCCGCGCGCTCCCTCGCCGAGGCCGACGGCGTCCGCTCGCGTCGGCCCGGAACGCTGGTGCTCGAGCGGCTGCTCTCCGGCGCCGAGCGACTCGAGGCTGCGCTCGCTGTCGAGGTCGAGCCGTTCGACACGCCGCTGCGGGCGCGCGTCGAGGCGCAGGCCGCGCGCACCAGCGAGCTCGGCGCCGAGCTGCGGCGCCTGGGTGCCGCGGAGGTCGAGCTGCGTCAGGGTGCCGCGCAGGCGGGCGAGCGGCTGTCTGCGATCGACGTCGAGCTGGCGCGGATCGACGCCGAGCACGACGAGGCGCAGCGTCGCCTCGACGCGGCGGCCGTCGAGCCGGCCGAGGGCGAGAGCCGCGAGGAGCTCGCCGACAGGCTGGCCCGGTGCGAGCGCCGCCGTGAGTCGCTCGGGCAGGTGAACCCGCTCGCCCAGGAGGAGTACGAGGCCGAGAAGGAACGCTTGACGGAGCTGGCCGAGCAGCGGGCCGATCTCGAGAAGAGCTTGCAGGAGCTCGAGCGGCTGCGTGACGACCTGACGCGAACGGTCGAGACGCGCTTCGAGGAGACGTTCGACGCGGTCGCAGCGTCACTTCCACGAGGTCGCGGCGACGCTCTTCCCCGGCGGCGAGGGCCGGCTGCTGCTCACCGATCCGGAGGACGAGGGCGAGGAGCCGGGCATCGAGGTCGAGCTGCGCCCCGCCGGCAAGAAGGTGCAGCGGCTGACGCCTGCTCTCGGGCGGCGAGAAGGCGCTCGGCGCGATCGCGTTCCTGTTCTCGCTGTTCCTCTCCCGCCCGAGCCCGTTCTACCTCCTCGACGAGGTCGAGGCCGCGCTCGACGACACGAACATCGGGCGCTTCACCGAGCTGCTGCGCCGCTACGCCGACCGCGCGCAGTTCATCGTGATCACCCACCAGAAGCGCACGATGGAAGCCGCCGACGTGCTCTACGGCGTGACGATGGGCTCCGACGGCGTCTCGCAGATCGTCTCGCGGAGGCTGCCGCGCGACGCGGAGGTCGCGGCGACGGCGTGAACGACCTGCCCTTCGTCCTGCGGGCCGTCGACCTGCTGTGGTCGCAGGGCGTGCGGACGTGGATCGGCGGGGGCTGGGGGGAGGAGCTGCGCGGGCTGGCGCCGCCGCGGGAGCACGGCGATCTCGATCTGCTCTACCCCGCGCGTGACTGGAACCGCGTCGACGCGCTGGCGCTGGACTGGATCGCGGGCGCGCGCACGGGCTCGACGCGCGCGTTCGTGCTCGAAGGCACGAGAGTCGAGCTGTTCCTCGTCGAGCGCGACGCGCGGGGTTGGTTCACCCGGCTCGCGCGACGGCGACACGAACTGCCGGCGGACGTCTTCGTGACGAGCGGCCGGATCGCCGTCGCAAGCGCGTCGGCTCTCGGCACGTTCCGCCCGCCGTACCGGCGCGCCGCCTGACCGCCCGCTGGCTAACGTCCTTCGCTGATGACGAGGAGCTGGGGCGAGCTGCTGGGCGACACGGAGTCGGTCGCCGAGAGCGCCGAGGAGACGCGCGGGCTGTTCGGCCGGCTGCGCGACTCGCTCGGGAAGTCGCGGCGTGCGCTCACCGAGCAGCTGCAGGTGGCTGCGTTCGACCCGGGCGACGACGCGTCGTGGGAGCGCCTCGAGGAGGCGCTCCTCTTCGCCGACGTCGGCGTGACCGCGACGGCAGAGCTCATCCGCCGGCTCGAGGCGCGGCAGGACCTGACCGAGCTCAACGCCGCGCTCGCCGAGGAGATCACGAGCCTCTTCGGCGATCCGCCGACCCTCGCGGTCGACCATTCGCCGGCGGTGATCCTCGTCGTCGGCGTCAACGGCACCGGCAAGACGACGACGATCGGCAAGCTCGCGAGCAAGCTGCACGAACACGGACGCAGCGTGACGCTCGGCGCCGCCGACACGTTCCGCGCCGCTGCCGAGGAGCAGCTCGAGATCTGGGCCGAACGCGCGCAGGCCCGCTTCGTCGGCGGCGAGCGCGGCTCCGACCCGGCCGCGGTCGCGTTCGATGCGATCGGTGCGGGCGGCGACGTCGTCATCGTCGACACCGCAGGTCGCCTCCACACGCAATCGAACCTGATGGACGAGCTGCGGAAGGTGAAGCGCGTGATCGCCGGCCGGCTCGAGGGCGCGCCGCACGAGACGCTGCTGGTGGTCGACGCGACCACCGGCCAGAACGGGGTGCAGCAGGCGCGCCTCTTCTCCGAGGCGGTCGACGTCACCGGTGTCGCGCTGACGAAGATCGACGGCTCGGCGAAGGGCGGCATCGCCGTCGCGATCGCGTACGACCTCGGCATCCCGGTGAAGCTGGTCGGAGTGGGCGAGGGGCTCGACGACCTGCGCCCGTTCGACGCGGGCGACTTCGCCCGGGCGCTGGTGGCGGCATGAGGCTCGAGGCGTCGTCGTCCTTCGACAGCGCCTTCCTCGCGCACGTGTTCTCGCGCGGCTACGAGCAGTACGTCGTGCCGTTCCACATCGACGCCGCGGCGTTCGACGACGTCGTGCGTCGCTGGGACCTCGACCTCGATCGCTCGCGCGTCGCGTTCGACGGCGACGAGCCCGTCGGCCTCGCCAACCTCGCGGTGCGCGGCGATCGCGGTTGGATCGGCGGGATCGGCGTCGTCCCCGAGGCGCGCCGCCGCGGCATCGGGGGGCTTCTGCTCGAGGCGGTGCTCGCCGAGGCGCCGTCGGTTGTGACGCTCGAGGTGATCGAGCAGAACGAAGGCGCGCGCAGGCTCTACGAACAGCTCGGGTTCGTCACGCAACGGATGCTCGAGGTCTGGTCGCTGACCGCCGAGCTCACGGCCGGAGAGGTGCGGGAGGTCGAACCGGAGCCGCTCGGGCAGGAAGGCCTGCCGTGGCAGCGCGAGGATGCGTCGCTGCCGGACGACGGCGAGCGGATCGACGTCGACGGCGGCGCCGCGCTGTTCCGCGTCGTCGCCGGAACCGTCGGCGTCGGGCAGCTCGCGGCGCGCGACGAGGAGGTGGCGCGTGAGCTGCTGTGCGCGCTGCGCGTGCGGGGCGAGCGGATCAGCTACGTGAACGTGCCCGAGGGCGATCCGGCGTCGGCCGCGCTGCGCGAGCTCGGCGGCTCGCTCGATCTGCGTCAGTACGAGATGACGTGGGTCAACCCGCGCTCGACCGCTCCCAGAGGTTGATGCCGCTGTCGACGGCGTAGCGGTCGATCTCGGCCAGCTCGTCGTCCGAGAGCTCGAGCTTCTCCAGCGCGTGGAGCGTGTCCTCGAGCTGCGCGACGCTCGAGGCCCCGACGAGCGTCGACGTCATGCGCGGGTCGCGCAGCGTCCAGGCGATCGCGAGCTGAGCGAGGCTCTGTCCGCGCGCCTGCGCGATCGCGTTCAGCGCGCGGATGCGCTCCCGCACGTCGTCCGTGAGGAGATCGGGAGAGAGCGAGGAGTTCGCGGCCGCGCGCGAGTCGGGCGGGATCCCGGCGAGGTACTTGTCGGTGAGCATGCCCTGCGCGAGCGGCGAGAAGCCGATGCAGCCGACCCCGAGCTGGCCGAGCGCGGTCAGCAGGTCGGGCTCGATCCAGCGGTTGAGCATCGAGTACGACGGCTGGTGGATCAGGAGCGGCGTGCCGAGCTCGCGCAGGATCCCGGCCGCCTCGCGCGTCTTCGCGGCCGAGTACGACGAGATGCCGGCGTAGAGCGCCTTGCCCTGGCGCACCGCGCTGTGGAGCGCGCCGAGCGTCTCCTCGAGCGGCGTCTCCGGATCGAAGCGGTGCGAATAGAAGATGTCGACGTACTCGAGCCCCATGCGCGCGAGCGACTGGTCGAGCGATGCGAGGAGGTACTTGCGCGAGCCCCACTCGCCGTAGGGGCCGGGCCACATGTCGTAGCCCGCCTTCGTCGAGATCAGCAGCTCGTCGCGGTAGGGCCGCAGGTCGTCGCGCAACACCCGGCCGAACGTCTCCTCCGCCGAGCCGTACGGAGGCCCGTAGTTGTTGGCGAGATCGAAGTGCGTGACACCGAGGTCGAACGCCCGGCGCAGCATCGCCCGGCTCTGCTCGAGCGGCCGGTCGCCGCCGAAGTTGTGCCAGAGCCCGAGCGTGATCGCGGGCAGCTTGAGGCCGGAGTGGCCGCAGCGGCGGTAGATCATGCGGTCGTACCGCTCTGGTGCCGCGTCGTACGTCACGGGGTCGTCAGTCCGGCGAGCTCGTCAGGGCAGCTGCAGGACGACGCGGTACTCGCTGATTGGATTGCTGCCGGTGACGAAGACGTCGGTGACGCGGAACTCGAGCGGGGTGGGCAGCTTCTTCTTGGCGCGCTCGTACGCGTCTTCGACTGCCCCTTCGAATGTCGCGGGCCGTCCGGCCTTTGCGCGTGAAGCGCCGACGACGTAGCCGGCTGCGTGGAATCCGATCCTCGGTAGCGCCATCTCTTCCCTCCTGGTTCGTGGCAGCGCAACCCTAGTTCAGAGACGCCTGCGACGACGCGGCGGCGGCCCGCTCGGCGGCCACGGAGTTGCCTTTCCGCCCGAACCGGGCGACGGCCTCCGCGAGCGTGGTGTCGGCCTCGCGGGTTCGTCCCGCCGTCCGCAGCACCGCGGCGAGGCTCAGGCGCGCGTGCGCCTGGAGGTCGAGGAAGTCCGTTTCGTCCGCGATCCGGACTGCCGCTCGCGCGGTCGCCTCGGCTTCCGTCGAGGCGTCGGCGGCGGCGAGCACCTCGGCTCGGGTCGCCCGCCAGATGCTTTGCGTGACGAGGTCGTCCGGGCCCGCCGTTTCCTCGCTGAAGCGGGCATAGTCGTCGGCCTCCGACAACCTGCCCTGGGCGGCCAGCGTCCGTGCGAGAAAGGCGGCCAGCGTCGACCGGACGGCCCGTTCGCCCATCGCCTCCAGCGTGTCGTGACCGACGCGCAGCTCGTGTTCGGCGGCGGCGTAGTTGCCGGCGAGAGCTTCGATCTCCCCACCGACGAGGGAGCGGTTCGCCCGTCGCGATCGCAGTCCGAGCTCGTCGTAGACCGCAGCGGCGCGGCTCCAGAGGCGCCTCGCCTCGTCGAACTCGCCGCGCATCGCGTGGAGTCCGGCGAGGGTGCTCTCCAGGGATGCTTCGAGCGCGCGGTTCCCTTCGGTCTCCTCGAGCAGCGTCGTGCACCGCTCGAAGGCCCGGTCGACGGGGGTGGGGCCGTAGTAGAGCGCTTGTGCGAGGAGGCCGACATAGGTGGCAGCGTCGTCGCCGGCGCGCGCTCGACGCGCGTAGGCCAGCGCACGCTCGAGCGCCTCGGCACGCTTGCCCCACCGACAGGCGATCGAGTCCGCTTCGCTCCGAAGCCACCAGGCTTTCGCCAGTCCAACGTCGTCGCCCAACCGCTCGAGCTCGGGGATCACCTCGGCGGCGACGGCCACCAGACTCTGACTCCCGCGCTCGGGATGGAGGTAGCTGCGGGCGAACTCGCGGTCGAGGAGCGCCCGCTGCCGAACCGGCGGCCCCGCCTGCTCCGCCGCGCGGCTGAGCACGTCGTCGGCTTCCGCGTACCGGCCCGCGCGCAGGAGCGCGCTCCCGAGCTCGGAGAGCAGCTCCGGTGCCGACTCGAGCTCTCGCGGGAGAATCGCCGTCGCGCGTGAGAGCAGGCTCACGGCTGCAAGTGCGTCGCCCCGCTTGTGGGCGCGGAGCCCTGCCGCTCTGAGCAGGTCGGCAGCGCGCTGTGCAAGCCCGGGCGCCGGTGAGCCGAGCTCGTTGCGGTAGCGCGCCGCCTGCTCGAAGTGCCAGCCGAGCAGCTCGTCGACGTCGGTCGACGTCTGCTCGAACCAGCGTGCGAGGCGCTCGTGCATCTCGGCGCGCGCCGCCTTGGACAGGCTGTCGTAGGCGGCGTCGCGGATCAGGATGTGTCGGAAGCGATAGCCCTCGCCGGCGGCGAAGGGCACGCGCTGGGCGCGGATCAGATCCTTGTGCTCGAGCGTGTCGAGACCACCGTCGATGTCTCCCGCCAACGCGACGACGGCGTCACGCGAGAAGAAACGACCTACGACCGAGGCTGCCGCGAGGACGCTGCGTTCACGGTCGCCGAGCCGTTCGAGGCGCGCCGTCAGCAATGCATGAATCGTCGGCGGCACCGTCGAAGCCCCGGGGTCTTCGGAGAGCATCGCGACCATCTCCTCGAGGAAGAGCGGGATCCCCTCGGCCGTCTCGCTGATCGTCCGACGCATCTCCTGGTCGATGTCGCCGCCTCCGAGTGCGTCGATCAGCCGCTCGGATTCGTCGGCGTCGAGCGACTCGAGCAGGATCGTCGTGGCGTTGAGCTTGCCTCCCGCCCACGACGGGCGCTCCTCGTACAGCTCCGGGCGGGCGAGGCAGAGAATCAGCACCGGCGCGTCGCGCAGGCGCTCCGCGAGGTGCTCGACGAGCTCGAGGAAGGTGGGCTCCGCCCAGTGGACGTCCTCGAACATGAGGATCACCGGGCCGTCCTGTGCCAACGCCTCGATCAGCCGTCGCACCGCGCGGAACGTGTCGGCTGTCGGTGCAGGCGCCTCGACGGTTCCGATCGTCCCCGCGATCACGTCGGCGTCACGCTTGCCGATCAGCGCCTCGACGTCACCCACGGCGTCGATCACGTCGCGAAGCGGCCAGAAGGTGACCCCGTCTCCGTACGGGAGGCACCGGCCGGTGACGACCGTCGCATGCTCGTCGCGTGCCGAGGCCAGGAACTCGTTTGCGAGTCGCGACTTTCCGACGCCGGCCGGCCCGAGGATCGTGAAGAGGTGAGACGACCGCGTTCCGGTCACGCGGGCGAGCGCTTGCGCGAGCAGCTGAACCTCACGGTCGCGGCCGACGAGCGCCGCGTCGAGGCGCCGAGCCCTCCCCGGCACGTCGCCGAGCACGGCGGTCACCCGCCAGGCGGGAACGGGCCACGACTTGCCCTTGAGCGAGAGAGGCTCGAGCGGGTCCGAGACGACCGCGTCTCGTACGAGCGCGTGGGTCGCCGCGCCGATCAGGATCTCGCCGGCGTCGGCGGCCTGCTCGAGCCGAGCGGCGACGTTGACGGCGTCGCCGGTGACGAGCGTGTGCCCTTCGCCGGCGACGACCTCACCGGTGTTGAGGCCGATCCGAATCGACAGGGGATGCGCGAGCTCGGCGTTCAGGTCGGCCAGCGCGTCCCGCATCTCGGTGGCCGCGCGCACGGCGCGGAGCGCGTCGTCCTCGTGGACGGCCGGGATCCCGAAGACCGCCATGATCGCGTCGCCGATGTACTTCTCGACGGTGCCGCCGTGGCGCTCGATCACGGCGCTCATCCGCTCGAAGTAGCGGGCCATCAGCGCCCGCACGGGCTCCGGGTCGAGCGACTCGCCCAGCGGGGTCGAGTCGACGATGTCCGAGAACAGCACGGTCACCGTCTTCCTGGTCAGACCGGCCATGGCCCGAGTCTAGGCCCGAGAGCCCTGCGGCTACCATGCGCGCTCGTGTTCGACAGCCTCTCCGACAGGCTCCAGGGCGCGCTCGGCGATCTCCGCAAGAAGGGCCGGCTGGACGAAGAGTCGATTTCGCGTGCGATGCGCGAGATCCGCCTCGCGCTGCTCGAGGCCGACGTCAACCTGACGATCGTCCGCGACTTCGTCGCGCGGGTGCGCGAGCGCGCGCTCGGCGAGGAGGTGCTGAAGAGCCTCACGCCCGGCCAGCAGGTGGTGAAGGCGGTGCACGACGAGCTGACCGAGCTGATGGGGTCGGGCGCGTCGGGGCTCGCCTACGGGAAGTTCACGGTCATCCTGCTCGCCGGCCTGCAGGGCTCGGGCAAGACCACGACCGCCGCCAAGCTCGCGCTGCACCTGCGCAAGGAGGGGCGCAAGCCGGGCCTGATCGCGGCCGACCTGCAGCGTCCCGCCGCGATCGACCAGCTCGAGCAGCTCGGCGCGCAGCTCGCGATTCCGGTGTTCCGCACCGAGACGAAGGACGCGGTCGAAGCGACGCGCAGCGGGCTCGAGCGCGCGCGCGAGGCCGGGCTCGACGCGGTCGTCGTCGACACCGCGGGGCGGCTGCAGATCGACGAGGAGCTGATGGCCGAGCTCGCGCGCGTGCGCGACGAGGCGAAGCCCCACAACGTCCTGCTCGTGCTCGACGCGATGACCGGGCAGGAGGCCGTGAACGTCGCGCAGGCGTTCGACGAGCGCATCGCGTTCGACGGAGTGATCCTGACCAAGCTCGACGGCGACGCGCGCGGCGGCGCCGCGCTCTGCGTCAAGGCCCTCACCGGCAAGCCGATCAAGTTCGCCGCGACGGGAGAGAAGCCCGACGCGCTCGAGGTGTTCCACCCGGACCGGATGGCCTCGCGCATCCTCGGGATGGGCGACGTGCTCACGCTGATCGAGCGGGCCGAGGCGGCGGTCGCGGGCGACGAGCAGGCCGAGATGGAGAAGCGCCTGCGGCAGGGCCAGTTCACGTTCGACGACTTCCTGCGGGCCTACAAGATGCTGCGCCGGATGGGACCGCTCGGCGGCATCCTCAAGCTGATCCCCGGCATGAAGGAGCAGCTCGGCGAGGTGGACGTGGACGAGCAGCAGCTCAAGCGCGTCGAGGCGATCGTGCTCTCGATGACGCCGCACGAACGCTCGACGCCGCACGTGATCGACGGCAAGCGCAGGCAGCGGATCGCGCGCGGCTCGGGGGCGCAGGTGGAGCAGGTGAACCAGCTGCTCGAGGCGCGCAAGCAGATGGAGAGGATGATGAAGCAGATGGGGAAGGGCAAACTGCCCGGCCTCGGACCGCAGGGCGCGCCCGCGAACGGTGGGCGCTCCGCGACGCGGAAGGCATCATCCAAGCGCAAGAAACGGAAGAGCGGACGGAGGTAAAGGAGACACATGGCAGTCAAGTTGCGGCTCACGCGCGTGGGCTCGAAGAAGAACCCGATCTACCGGGTCGTCGCGGCCGACTCGCGGGCGCCGCGCGACGGGAAGTTCCTGGAGATCGTGGGGCGGTACAACCCGCAGACGGACCCGTCGACGATCGATCTCGACGCGGCGAAGGTGAAGGACTGGCTCGGCAAGGGCGCGCAGCCCACCGACGCGGTCGCGCGCCTGCTCAAGACGCAGGGCATCGAGAGGTAACGGCGATGGCAGAGCTGCTCGCGTACCTCGCACGCGAGCTCGTCGACGAGCCCGACCAGGTGCGCGTGGAGACGGAGGACCGGGACGACGCGCTCGTGCTCGTCCTCCACGTCGCGGCCGACGACGTCGGCAAGGTGATCGGCCGCCAGGGCCGAATCGTGCGCGCCCTCCGCGCGCTCGTGCGCGCGAGCGCCGTGCGCGAGGGTCGCCGCGTGCTCGTCGAGATCGCCGACCCGGCCTGAGCGTGCGCGTCGCCGCGCTCTACGACGTGCACGGCATGCCGTGGGCGCTCGAGGCCGTGCTCGCGGAGGTCGAGCGCGAGCACGCCGATGCGGTCGTGTTCGGCGGCGATCTCGTCGCCGGGCCGTTCCCGGCCGAGACGCTGGCGCTCGCGCGTGCCGTTCCCGACGCCTCGTTCGTGCGCGGGAACGCCGAGCGCGAGCCGGACGAGCGGCTCGTCTCGAAGCTGGGCGCGGCAGCAGTCGAGGCGATGCAGGCGTGGCCGCCGCACGTCACGCTCGACGGCGTCCTCTACTGCCACGCGACGCCGGCGAGCGACGAGGAGATCGTCACCGACGCCAGCTCCGACGAGAAGATCGCGGCCCTCCTGGACGGCGTCGACGCGCGCCTCGTCGTCGGCGGCCACACGCACATGCAGCAGCGCCGCGGCGCCTACGTGAACGCGGGCTCGATCGGCATGCCGTACGAAGGTGACGTGGCGGCGTTCTGGCTGCTCGTCGACGACGGCGAACCGACCTTCCGCCGCACCGCGTTCGACGTCGACGCGGCGATCGACGCGCTCGGCTCGAGCGACTGGCCGGGCGCCGCCTCGTTCGCCGAGGAAAACGTGCGCAACGCGGTGACGCGCGAAGAGGCAGTGGCCGCCTTCGGCGGATGAGCGAGCGCGTGCTCGTGGGACGCGTCGGCAAGCCGCACGGGCTCGACGGGTCGTTCGTGGTCGAGCAGGCGAGCGACGATCGTCGCTGGTTCGCGGTGGGGGCGACGCTGCTCGCCGCCGGCGAGAGCGCGGTCGTCGCCGCCTCGAAGATCGCGGGCGGCCGGCCGGTGATCAGGCTCGAGCCTGCGGTGGCGAGGGGCGCGGCGCTCGAGGTGGAGCGGGCCCGGCTGCCGGCCACCGAGGAGGGCGAGTTCTACGTCTTCGAGCTGATCGGCCTCGAGGTGGTGGAGGAGACCGGCCGCGTACTGGGAAAGATCGTCGATGTGGCTCCGGGTGTCGCCAACGACGCGCTCGAGCTCGACACCGGCGCGTTGCTGCCGCTCGTCGAGGACTGCGTCCGCGACATCGACCTGGCGGGGCGGCGTATCCTTGTCGCCTCCGGGTTCTCCGACCCTCTCTGACCGTCTTTGCAGCTCGATGTCTTCACGCTGGTTCCGCATGCGTTCGCCTGGCTCACAGAACAGCGCCCCGTCGCCACCGTCCTCGGCGGTGAGCTCGAGCTGCGGCTGTTCTCCTACCGCGACACGACACCGCTCCGCGCCGGCCAGGTCGACGACGAGCCGTACGGCGGCGGCGCCGGAATGGTCCTCCGGGTCGACGTCGTCGCCGCCGCGCTCGACGCGGCGTACGGCGGCGAACCGGGCCGCCGGGTGGTCGCGCTGACTCCGCAGGGACGCCTGCTCGACCAGGGCGTGGTCGAGGAGCTCGCGCAGGAGCCGAAGCTGACGCTCCTGTCCGCGCGCTTCGAGGGGTTCGACGAGCGCATCGTCGAGCACCTCGCGACGGACGCGATCTCGATCGGGCCGTACGTGCTCTCGAACGGCGACCTGCCCGCGATGGTGCTCGTCGACGCGATCGCACGGCGGCTCCCGGGCGCGCTCGCGGAGGGTTCGGGCGAGCTGGAGTCGTTCTCGGCCGAGCTCGGCGGCGGGCTCGAGTACCCGCACTACACGCGGCCGGCCGAGTTCCGCGGCTGGGCGGTGCCGGAGGTGCTCCTCTCGGGCGACCACGGCCGGATCGAGACCTGGCGGAGGGAGCAGGTCCGGTGAGGAACCCGATCGACCGCCTGACCGAGGGGCTGCCGCGCGGCTGGCGCGTGACGATCGACTGGCTCGTCACGATCGTCGGCGCGATCCTGATCGTGCTCGCGATCAAGCAGTGGGTCGTCAACCCGTACCGGATCCCGTCGAGCTCGATGGAGCCGACCCTCCACTGCGCGCGGCCCGGCTCGGAGTGCGAGGCCCGGTTCTCCGACCGCGTGCTCGCCTGCCGCTTCTGCTACCACCTCTGGTCGCCGAAGCGCGGCGACATCGTCGTCTTCAAGACGCCGCCGCTGGCCGCCGTGCGCTGCGGTGAGGGCGGCACGTTCGTCAAGCGGCTGATCGGGCTCCCGGGCGACACCTTCGAGGAGCGCGCGGGCTACGTCTACATCAACGGCAAGAAGCTGAAGAGCCCTACGTCCAGCCGGAGCGCCGCGACGCGCGGACGATCCCGGCCCGAGAAGATCCCGGCGGGGCACTACTTCATGATGGGCGACAACCGCGCCTCGTCCTGCGACTCGCGGTCGTGGGGGACGCGTGCCGCGGAAGAACCTGATCGGCAAGGTCGTCGCGACCTACTGGCCGCCCGTCGCGCATCTCCATCCGCTGAGAAGCCGTGGCCGAGGCTGCTACGATGCCCGCGGCCTCCGGGCCATCCTTGCCATGAGCACGACGATCCAGGACATCGAGCGCCGTCAGCTGCGCGAGGTTCCGCGCTTCAAGGCGGGCGACACCGTGCGCGTCCACTTCCGCGTGATCGAGGGCACCCGCCAGCGGATCCAGGTCTTCGAGGGCCTCGTGATCAAGCGGCAGGGCGCCGGGGTGCGCGAGACGTTCACGGTCCGCAAGAACTCGTTCGGCGTCGGTGTCGAGCGCACGTTCCCGCTGCACTCGCCGAAGATCGACAAGATCGAGGTCGGGGCGATCGGCGACGTCAACCGCGCGAAGCTCTACTACCTGCGCGGCAAGGTCGGCAAGAAGGCTCGCGTCCGCGAGCTCCGCTAGCTTCGTAACGTTTTCGCGCCAATTGCGGGCGGCGCCGGAGAGCGCTCCGGGGCCGGGGCTATGCTCGGCGCGTGCCGGAAGCGACCCGGCTCGAAGCTCCTGGCGTTCGACCGGCGGCTCGGCGTGCGGTTCGTCGCCGGCGCCGACGAGGCCGGCCGCGGCCCGCTGGCAGGCCCGCTCGTCGTCGCGGGCGTCCTGCTTCGACTTCGAGCGCCTCCGCGACCATCGCGTGCGCCCGCTCGCGCTCCTGAACGACTCGAAGCAGGTCGACCCGGCCACCCGCGACGAGCTCTACCGGGCGGTGCTCGCGTGCGCGGAGCGCGTCTCGGTGCACGTCTTCCCGCCGCACGTCATCGACCGCGACGGCCTGCACCGCTCGAACCTGCGCGGGCTCCGAGCCGCGCTCTGGGCGTGCGGGCCGGCCGATGCGTCTGCCTCGTCGACGGGTTCAAGCTCGGGCCGACGGCGCCGCCGCACCGTGCCGTCGTCGACGGCGACGAGAAGAGCGCCGCGATCGCCGCGGCGTCGATCGTCGCCAAGGTGACCCGTGACCGGTACATGCACGCCGCCGACGCGGTGTATCCCGGCTACGGGTTCGTCTCGCACGTCGGCTACATCACGCCGTCGCACACGCGCGGTCGTGCGGCGGCTCGGCCCGTGCGAGATCCACCGCCGCTCGTTGCGCGCGCGTGCGTACCGCAGCGAAGAAGAGCTCGCGCTCGCAGGCCGCCGGTTAGGCATCCCGCCGAGCGGCGCGCCGCCTGGTGGTACCGGCTGCGCGGCTACCGCGTCCTCGACGCCAACCGCGTGGGTCGCCGGCTACGAGCTCGACCTGGTCGTCCGGCGCGGGCGGACGCTCGTCTTCTGCGAGGTCAAGTCGAAGGAGGGTGACGCCTTCGGCGATCCGCTCGAGATGGTGACGCCGGAGAAGATCCGCCGCGTTCGGCGCGCCGCCGAGACCTGGCTCGCCGCTCACGAGGAGCTGTCCGAGCTCGGCGTCCGGTTCGACGTGATCGCAGAGCGCGCCGGCCGCCTCGAGCACGTCCCCGACGCGTTCTGAGGGATTCAGGTTGGGCGCGTCGAACCCGAAGCTGGATGGCCGCGACCCAGGATCAGCTCTACGAGAGCATCGAGTACGACGCGGGCCTCTCCTGGTCGGAGCAGGAGCTGCCACGAGCGCCTCCGCACGAAGCACGTGCACAGCCTGCACCCGTATCTCGGCAAGTACATGCCGCAGCTCGTCGAAGAGCTGCTCCGCCGCTACGTGCGGCCGGGGGGACGCGTCCTCGACCCGTTCGCGGGATCCGGCACGACGCTCGTCCAGGCGCTCGAGAGCGGTCACGACTCGCTCGGCGTCGACATCGCGGCGTTCAACTGCCTGCTCATGCAGGTCAAGACGCGCGAGCACAACCCGTTCGTGCTCGAGCGCGACCTCCGCGACATCCTCGCGCGCTTCGAACGCGGTGAGGGACGAGCCGGTGCCGGAACCGCCTACGTCCGCCGCTGGTTCGCGCCTCGCTCGCGCGTCGAGCTGCTGCGCTTTCGCTCGCTGATCGACGAGTACGAGAGCGCAGACGTGCTGCGCGTCGTGCTCGCCCGGGCGGCGCGGTCGGCGCGGCTGACGACGCACTTCGACCTCGACTTCCCGAAGCAGCCGCAGACTCGAGCCGTACTGGTGCCACAAGCACCGGCGCGAGTGCCGGCCGGTCGACCACGCCGACCACTTCCTGCGCCGGTATCTGCTCGACACGCTCGCGCGCCTGAAGGAGTTCGCGTCGGTTGCGAGGGCACGGCGAGGTGCAGGTCGTGCACGGCGACGCGCGCGAGGTCGAGCTCCCCGGAGCATTCGACGCCGTCGTCACCTCGCCGCCGTATCCGGGGCTGATCGACTACCACGAGCAGCATCGGTACGCGTACGAGCTGCTCGGGCTCGACGACCGCCGCGAGCGCGAGCTGGGCGCGGCAGCGCGGGGGACGTCGCGCGCTGCGATCGACGCCTACGTCGAAGGCGTCGGTGCGGTGCTGGGGACTGTCTCGCGCGCACTCGCCGTCGGCGGTCGGGTCGTCGTCGTCGTGAACGACAGCCGCGAGCCTCTACACCGAGATTCTCGACCGGGCCGGCCTCGAGCTCGACGACCGCGTCACCGACGGCACGTGAACCGCCGCACGGGCCGCCGGGCCGGCGAGTACTTCGAAGAGATCCTCGTCGCCCGCCCGGGCTAGCCGCACCTCACTCTTCACGAAGTCGGCACAGACGCGTCACACCTTGTCGCCTACGGTGGCAACGTGCTCGCTCACACCGTCACCCACGCGCTGGTCGGCCTCGACCCGAGACGGGTCGAGGTCGAGGCACATCTGCAACGCGGCGCGCCGGCGTTCACGATCGTCGGGCTCGCCGATCGCGCGTGCCAGGAGGCCAAGCACCGCGTCCGCAGCGGGATCGCCTCGGCCGAGCTCGACTGGCCGCGTACGCGCATCACCGTCAACCTCGCGCCGGCCGAGCTCCGGAAGGAGGGCTCGGGGTTCGACCTGCCGATCGCGCTGGCCGTCCTCGCCGCGTCCGACCAGCTGCCGTCCGACGCGCTGGCGGGGCACGCCGCGATCGGCGAGCTCGCACTCGACGGCCGCCTGCGTCCGGTTCCCGGCGCGCTCGTCGCCGCGGAGGGCGCACGACGGGCGGGGCTCGAGCGTGCTCGTCTGCCCGGCCGAGTCCGGCGCCGAGGTTGCCCTCGCCGGCGTCGAGCCCGTTCCCGTTGCGCATCTCGCAGAGGCGGTGGCCTACCTTCGCGGGCTGCGGGATCCCCCGACGGCGCACGCGCCGCCGGCTCGGTCCGACGACGCGGCCTCCGTGCCCGACCTTGCCGACGTGCGAGGGCAGGAGCGCGCCCGCCGCGCGCTCGAGATCGCCGCTACGGGCGGCCACAACCTGCTCCTCGCCGGGCCGCCCGGCACGGGCAAGACGATGCTCGCGCGCCGGCTGCCCGGGATCCTGCCGCTGCTCGACGACGAGGCTGCGCTCGAGGTCACTCGCATCCATTCCGTCGCGGGTGTGCTGGCGGCCGGCGCAGGCCTCGTCCGAGTGCCGCCGTTCCGCGCGCCGCACCACACGGCTTCGACCGCCGCGATCGTCGGGGGCGGAGGCGGCAGCGGGGACCGCGCGTCCGGCGAGGCGACGCTCGCGCATCGCGGCGTGCTCTTCCTCGACGAGTTGCCCGAGTTCGCCCGCGCGGCGCTCGAGTCGCTCCGCCAGCCGCTCGAGGACGGTGCGGTCTCCGTCGTGCGCGTCGCGGGCCGCGCGCACGTTTCCAGCCCGTTTCCAGCTGGTCGCGACGATGAACCTGTGCCCGTGTGGGGCACGCGGGGTTCCGGGCGACGCCTGCTCGTGCAGCGCGCAGCGGCTGCAAGCCCATCGTGAGCGCCTCTCGCGGGCGCTGCTCGACAGGTTCGATCTCGCGCTCGCGCTGCCTCGCTCGCGCGGAGTCGAGCTCGCAGGGCCGCCCGGCGAGGCGTCGGCACCGGTGCGCGAGCGCGTGCGTGCGGCTCGCGAGCGGCTTGCGGCGGAGCCTCCGCCGCTCTCCGACGCGGCGGGAGAGCTGCTCACGCGCGCCGTCGAGCGCCTGCCGCTGTCCGGCCGGGGACGCGCGCGGGTCGCCACCGTCGCCACCACGATCGCGGCGCTCGCGTCGGGCGAGGTGGTCGCTCCCGAGCACGTCGCCGAGGCGCTCTCCTACCGCCCGCCGCGGGAGCTCGGCGGGTGAGTGAGCTGGCGATCGCCCTGTTCGCGGCCGAGACTGGCTCGCATCTCGTGACCGAGCCGCGCAGCGCCCGGTTCGCCGAGTTCTGCCGATCGTTCGACGAGCAGGCATGCCGGCGGGCGCTCGCGGCCCGGGCTGTGCGCTGGGTGCCCCGGAGCGCTGCGGAGTTCCCGGCGCGCCTCCGCCGGATCCACGATCCGCCGGTCGGGTTGTTCGTCCGCGGAGCTGCGGCCCTCAGCCTCTTCGACGGGCCGTGTGTCGCGCTGGTCGGCGCGCGGGCCTGTTCGATGTACGGCTCCGACGTCGCGACGATGCTGGCGCGTGAGCTGGCGCGGGCGGGCGTGCTGGTCGTGTCGGGTCTCGCACGCGGTATCGACGCGGCCGCCCATCGCGGCGCGCTCGGTGCCGGGCGGACGGCGGCTGTGCTCGGCTGCGGCGTCGACCGCGACTACCCGCGCGCCCACGCCTCGCTCGCCGCCGAGATCGCCGCGACCGGCCTGATCGTGTCCGAGTACGCACCTGGCGTCGAGCCGGCGCCCTGGCGCTTTCCGGCGCGAAACCGGATCGTCGCCGGCCTCTGCGACGCGACCGTCGTCGTCGAGGCGCGTCTCCGCAGCGGCGCGCTGATCACCGCCGATCTCGCACTCGAGGAGGGCCGAGAGGTCTTGGCGGTGCCCGGCGAGATCACGTCGCACCTGTCGGCAGGCACGAACGCGCTCCTGCGGCTCGGAGCAACGCCGGTCACCTCGCCCGCCGACGTGCTCGAGGCAATCGGCGTCGAATCGGTTGCGAGCCCGGAGCTACCGGCCGTTTCGCTCGGCGCCGCGACCGAGTCCGTCCGCGCGCTGGTCGCCGACGCCGCCGTCACGTTCGACGAGCTCGTGCGCGGCACGGGGCTCGCTGCGGCCGTCGTCTCCGCCTCGCTGGCCGAGCTCGAGCTGCTCGGCCTCGTACGCGAGTCGGACGGGGTCTACCGGGGGGTGATGCGGCCCGCATAGGATCGACGATCGTGCCGACAACCTCATATTGGCTCGACGACGAGCCTCCGCTGCGTCCGCAGCCGGTTGCCTGGGATCAGCCCGAGGTGATCGTGGTCGGCGGCGGCGTGACCGGCTGCTCGTGCGCGCTCACCCTCGCCGAGAACGGCGTGCGCGTCCGTCTGCACGAGGCGCGCGAGATCGCCGGCGGCGCCAGCGGCCGAAACGGCGGCTTCGCGCTGCGGGGTGCAGCGTCGCCGTACGACGTCGCCCGCGACGCGCTGGGGCGCCAGCGTGCCCGGAGGCTGATGGAGCTGACCGAGCGGTCCGTCGACCGTCTGGAGGAGCTCGCCGGCGACGCGTTCCGGCGCGTCGGGAGCCTTCGACTCGCCTACGACGACGCCGAGCACGATGCCCTCCGGCGCGAGTACGACGCGCTGCGCGAGGACGGCTTCGCGGTCGAGTGGGTGGAGAGGCTGCCCGCGCCGCTCGACCGGCTCTACGTCGGCGCGCTGCTGCATCCACCCGACGGGGTCATCCACCCGGCGCGCTGGGTGCGTCGCCTCGCCCGACGCGCACAGGACGCCGGCGCCGAGCTCCGGGTCGGCGAGCCCGTCGCGCTCGAGGGGCTCGACGCACCGGCGCTCGTCGTCGCCGCCGACGGCTTCACCTCGTCGCTCGCTGCCGGAGCTGGCCGCAGTCGTGCAGCCGAACCGCGGGCAGGTGCTCGCCACGCAGCCGCTCGCCGAGCTTCGGTACGCGCGACCCCACTACGCCCGCGGCGGCTACGACTACTGGCACCAGCGCCCGGACGGCCGGCTCGTGATCGGCGGCAGCCGCGACGCCGCGTTCGACGAGGAGCAGACAGGGGTCGAGGCTACGACCGAGACTGTCCAGGCCCGGATCGAGGAGCTCGCGACCCGGCTCGTCGGCGAGCGGCTGCGGATCACGCACCGCTGGGCGGGGATCTGGGGGACGACGCCCGACGAGCTGCCGCTGGTCGGCCCGGTGCCGGGCCGCGACGGCGTCTGGATCGCCGGCGGGTACTCGGGGCACGGCAACGCGCTCGGGCTGGCCTGCGGCGACCTCGTCGCGCAGGCGATCCTCGGCCGGCAGCCCGCCGAGTTGGCGCTGTTCGATCCGGCGCGGGCCGGGCTGCGCGTCCCCGTTCAGGCCGACCCGGCGAGCTGACCCTGGCCGAGCTGCCGTTCTCCGAGCTGCCCGCGGCCGGGCGGACGTTCGCGACGCGACGCACTGTTCGCCTGGCCGACCTCGACAGCACAGGGCGACTGCGCCTCGACGCGGTCGCCCGCTACCTGCAGGACGCCGCGATCGAAGACGTGCAGGAGACGGGCTGGGGGCTGCCGGAGCACCTCTGGTTCATCCGCCGCATCCAGATCGAGATCGCGGCGCCGTTCCTGCACGACGGCTCGGTCGACGTCGTCACCTGGTGCAACGGACTCGCCGCGATCGCAGCAGGTCGTCGCTGGTCGCTCCGGGGCGACGCCGGCGGACGTCTCGAGGTCGACTCCGTCTGGATCCATCTCGGGCCCGACGCACGCCCGGCCCGCCTCGAGCGGTTCGGCGTTTACGCCGAGGCGGCCCAGGGCCGGCACGTCTCCACGAAGATCGAGCTGCCCGAGCCACCGCCCGGCGCCACGACGGTGTCGTGGCCGCTTCGCTCGAGCGACGTCGACCTCCACGGCCACGTCAACAACGCCGTGCACTGGCAGGTGGTCGAGGATCGGCTGGCGGTCGCGGGGAAGGATCTCCGCCGTCCGCTGCGCGCCACCCTCGACTACGGCGATCCGCTCGAGCTCGCCGACCACGTCGAGCTCAGCGAGTGGGACGACGACGGGCGCTACGCGCTCGTGTTCGCGGTCGGCGGCCGGCCCAAGGCCTTCGCGACGGTCGCGATCTAGGGGAGCGCGGGTGGGTCGGGCGGCCCCGGCGGGAGCCGGCGGCGCCGGCGCCGGCGTAGCTCTCGCTCGACCCGCTCGAAGTCGGGAGCCGGGCCGTAGAGGCGCCAGCCGTTCCGGAGCAGCGGGATCAGCGCGATCAGAATCACCCAGATCGGCCAGAAGCTGCCGCTCGCGCCCGAGGCGAGCCAGATCACGGTGCAGATCGCGAACGGGACGAGCGCCCCGCCGGTCTGCTGGAGGAGATGGCGCGAGAGCTCTGCGCGGCGCTTCGCGACCTCGGCCTTGCGGAGCGCGGGCGACGCCGGCAGGGACGGCAGGTCGTGCCGAAGCTCCTCGAGGTCGGCGCGCGTGCGGGCCGCGTAGGCGAGGGACATACGCTCGTCGAGCTCGTCGGATGTCAGCCGACCCTGCGCGAAGTGCTCGCGGATCTCGGTGGCCACGTCCTCACGCTCCTGGTCGGACGCGCGAACGCTCCCTGACGATGCCGACACTCCCTGAATGTAACGCGGCGCAGGCCGCTCGACCGAGCGCGCGGCTGCCGTCAGGGGCTCCGGTTAGCCTCCTCGCGTGTCCAGTCCCGTCCTCGAGGAGCTCCGCGACACGCTCGTCGCGGGCCTGCGTCCTTCGAGGCGGCTCCGGCTCCGTGACGGCGAGCTCGCGTTCCAGCACCACCAGCTGCTCGCGATCCGCTTCCAGGCTGCTGCCCGGCTGAACGGGCGTGGCAAGGTGAACGGCCGCGAGCGGTGGGCGACCTACTTCCGCGAGCACTTCCCCCGCGGCGACACGCACGCGCAGCTGCTGTGGGTGCGGTGGCGAACGCCGCTGCTGAAGCACGAGGCGGTAGGCCCCGGTGTGATCGTCGCGTACGGCAGGCCCGACGCCCATTGGCAGCGGGGAAGCTTCGGGCACGAGGCGGGGCTCGTGGTCGACCTGGAGAGCATGTGTGACGATTTCGAGCGCTCGGTTGAGAGCTTCGTCGAGGCGTGCCGCACCGACGACCGGCGCGCGCGAGCGGGCCGTACGGCGCTGGTCACGTCACCGCCCGACTGTCCATGCGGCCGTCGCCGACCCGGCGGCGCCGCGCATCTCGGCGTTCCAGCCGGCCGCGGCCTCGACCTCGCCGGAGCCCTTCGTCTACACGCTGTCTCACGAGCTCGACCGCAGCCGGGAGGTTTGAAGAAGGTCGAGATCCAGGTAGGAGAAGGTGGGTCGTCGTGAAGAGTCTCATCCTCAGCGCGTTCGCCGCACTCCTTCTGGCCGCTCCCGCCGCTGCGTCGCCGAAGAGCGTGAGCACGTCGATCGAAACGTGCTTCAAGAAGCACGGCCAGGCGGTCACCCACCCGGGCTACCTGAAGAAGGGGACGACCGGCGTCGCCTACTTCACCAAGGTGCACAGCACGCTCGGCAAGTGGATCTCCTGGAAGGTCGGGCTCAGCGAGGGCAAGCCGTTCGTCACATGGACGTTCAACCTGCCGGCGGCCAAGGTGAAGGCGCACCCGTGCGTCAAGCCGTACTGGCCTCGGGCCGGCTGAGAGCTAGAGCTCGACCGCGGGCAGCTCGAGCTCGGCGGCCCGGGCGTACGCCGCCAGGGCGATCGCGAGATCCTGGATCGCAAGGCCGGTCGAATCGAACGTGGTGATCTCCTCGGCGTCCGTGCGTCCGGGCGCCGACCCTGCGAGCACGTCGCCGAGCTGCGTCACGTCGTCGCGCGAGACCAGGCCCGCCGCCGCGACGACCGCGAGCTCGCCGCCGTGGCTCGCCTGCTCCCAGTCGTCGCAGAACAGGCGCGTCCGTGCCAGCTCGGCCGGTGCGATCTCGGCTTTCCCCGGCCCGTCGGCTCCCATCAGCGACACGTGTTGGCCCGGGCGGAGCGAGCCGTCTTCGAGCAGCACCGCGTGGCCCGGTGTGACCGTCACGAGCAGATCCGCGCCGAGCGCCTCCTCGAGCGAGGCCGCGACCGAGGCGCCGAGCGACTCCGCCACGGACGCGGCGCGACGCTCGTCCAGGTCCCAGACCGAGACGTCGCGTCCGCGCGCGACGAATGTCGCAACCGCCGCGGCGCCGTTCACTCCGGCGCCGACGACCGCCGCCGTTCGCGCGTTCGGACGGCCGAGTGTCTCTGCGGCGAGAACCGCCGCGGCACCGGTGCGGAGCGCGGTCACGGCGGCGGCGTCGAGAATCGCCTCCAGCTGACCCGTCTCCGCGTTCGAGAGCAGGACGAGACCGGTGACCGTTGGCAGGTTGCGTGCGGGGTTGCCGGGGAACGACGTCACCCACTTCAAGAGCGCATGACCGCCGCCGAGCGCGGGCATCGCGCGGAAGTCGCCGGCCGGATAGTTGGTGACGTAGACCTTCGCCGGCATCGTCCATTCGCCGCGCGCATGCGCGACGAACGCCTCACGCACCGCGTCCAGCGCGGCAGCGGGCGGAACGGCCTGCTCGATGTGCCGGCGCGTGAAGACCGGGACCGAGGTCACAGCGCCTTGACGGCGGCGGCGAGCTTGGCGACGGACTCCTTGGCGTCGCCGAACAACATCAAGGTCTTCGGGTCGAAGAAGAGCGGATTCTCGATGCCCGCGAACCCGGGGTTCATCGACCGCTTCAGGACGACCGTCGCCTGCCCCTCGTCGACGTTCAGGATCGGCATCCCGTAGATCGGACTGCTCGGGTTGTTCCTCGCGTCGGGGTTCACGACGTCGTTCGCGCCGATCACGAGCGAGACGTCGGTGCGCGGAAACTCGGCGTTCGCCTCGTCCATCTCCTTCAGCGCCGGATATGGGACGTTCGCCTCCGCCAGCAGCACGTTCATGTGTCCCGGCATGCGTCCCGCGACCGGATGGACCGCGTAGGTGACATCGACGCCGCGCGCCTCGAGCAGGTCGGCGAGGTTGCGCACATCGTGCTGCGCCTGCGCGACCGCCATGCCGTAGCCGGGCACGATCACCACCTTGTGCGCGTAGGCGAGCATCACCGCGACGTCATCGACCGTCGTCGCACGCACCGAGCCCGTCCCGGCCGCCGCCACCTCCGCCGCCGCGGCGGTCACCTGGCCGAACGCCCCGAAGAGGACGTTGCCGATCGAGCGGTTCATCGCCCGGCCCATCATCAGCGTCAGCAGTGTTCCGGAGGCGCCGACGAGCATGCCCGCGACGATCAAGACGTTGTTCTCGAGCTCGAAGCCGGTCGCTGCCGCGGCCAGCCCCGTGAACGCGTTGAGCAGCGAGATCACGACCGGCATGTCCGCGCCGCCGATCGGCAGCACGAAGAGCACCCCGAACGCCGCTGCGCCGACGATGATCCCCCACAGCAGCCACTGCTGCTCGGCCCCCGAGACGACTGCGACTCCGCCGGCTGCGCACGCGCCGAGCAGCAGCAGGTTGCCGATGCGCTGGCCCGGATAGGTGATCGGCCGTCCCTTGATCAGCTCCTGCAGCTTCCCGAAGGCGATCAGCGAGCCTGCGAAGGAGATCGACCCGATCAGCGCCGAGAGCACGATCGAGGCGCTGATGTCGCGCTGCAGGTCGCCGCTCGCCGGGGCCGTGCGGTGGAACTCCGCGAGCGACACGAGCGCCGCCGCGCCGCCGCCGACGCCGTTGAACAGCGCCACCATCTGCGGCATCGCGGTCATCTTCACGCGCCGCGCTGCGACGGCCCCGAAGCCGCCGCCCAGGACCATGCCGACGGCGATCTCCCAGTAGCTGACGATGCTGCTCTGCGCGAACGTGACCACGATCGCGATCAACATCCCGATCGCGCCGATCTGGTTGCCGCGGCGCGCATGCGCCGGGCTGGAGAGGAACCGCAACGCGAGGATGAAGGTCACGATCGTGACCAGGTAGGCGAGCCTAGTCGCGTTCTCGCCCATCGTCCTTCGGCGGCTCCCGCTTCTTGAACATCTCGAGCATGCGGTCGGTGACGACGAAGCCGCCGACGACGTTCGCCGACGCGAGCACGACCGCGATCAGTCCGATCGTCGTCGTCAGTGTGTCCTTGTGCCCGGCGCCGGCCACGAGCATCGCGCCGACGATCACGATTCCGTGGATCGCATTGGTGCCCGACATCAACGGCGTGTGCAGCAGCGTCGGGACCTTCGAGATCACCTCGAACCCGAGGAAGATCGCGAGCACGAGAATCGTCAGCTCGAAGGTGAGCAGCGCGCCATGGCTCATACCCGCTCCGGCGCCGGCAAAGCCGGCACCTCCGCTCCTTGTGAGCCTCCGTCCAGCCTACGGCTCATGCGGAGACCGGCTCTCGTGTGATGCAGGTGCCTGCGACGATCTCGTCGTCCCAGGCGGGGTCGAGCTCGCCGTCGCGGACCAGCAGAGCGGAGAGCGCGGCGACGTTGCGCGAGAGCAGCTGGCTCGCGTGCGCCGGCATCAGCGACGGCAGATTGGTCAGGCCGACGATCGTGACGCCTCCGACGGTAGTCTCGCGTCCGCGCTCGGTCAGCTCGCAGTTGCCGCCGGTCTCCGCCGCCAGGTCGACGATCACCGAGCCCGGACGCATCGCGCGCACCGCATCGGCAGTGACGAGCTTCGGAGCCGGCCGACCGGGGATCGCGGCCGTCGTGATCAGCGCGTCGAACTGCGGGATCCGCTCCTGCAGCGCTGCCTGTTGCGCGGCCTGCTGCTCCGGCGTGAGCTCGCGCGCATAGCCGCCTTCGGTCTCCTCGCCTTCGACGCCCAGATCGAGGAAGGTCGCGCCGAGCGACTGGACCTGCTCGGCGACGGCGGGCCGCACGTCGAACGCCGAGACGACGGCGCCCAGGCGCCGCGCGGTCGCGATCGCCTGCAGGCCGGCCACGCCCGCGCCGATCACGAGCACCTTCGCCGGCGGGATCGTCCCCGCGGCCGTGGTGAGCATCGGCAAGAACCGCGGCAGACGGTCGGCCGCAAGCAGCACCGACTTGTAGCCGGCGACCGTCGCCTGCGACGAGAGCGCGTCGAGCGGCTGCGCCCGCGTGATGCGCGGGATCGACTCGAGCGCGAACGCGTGCACGCCGGCCGGGACGGCGACCTCCGAGCCGCCGAGAAACGCGATCAGCGCCTGTCCGGACCGCAGTCGCGCGGCCTCGTCGGCGGTCGGCCACGCCACCTTCGCCACGAGCTCGGCGCCCCACGGATCGCCGATCGTCGCGCCGGCGTCGCGGTACGCGTCGTCGGTGAACGACGCCGGATCGCCCGCACCGGCCTCCACGACGACGTCGACGCCGCCCGGCAGCCGCCCGAGTGTCTCGGGGACGAGGGCGACGCGGCGTTCGCCGGGCGCGGTCTCCTTCGGAACGCCGAGGCGCATCGGCGGATGACGCTATCGCATTCACCGGCGTGCCGGACCGGCACGCCTAGACTTGCCCGCACGGTGACGACGTGACCCACGAGCTCGTCCACTACGGGCTCGCACTGCTGTTCCTCCTGGTCGCGGTCGAATCCGCAGGCGTCCCGCTGCCCGGCGAGACGGGCCTGATCGTCGCCGCCTTCCTGTCGCGCTCCGGCGACCAGCATCACTTCTCGATCGTCTCGGTGATCGTCGTGGCGGCCGCGGCGGCGATCGTCGGCGACAACATCGGCTACGCGCTCGGGCGGTACGGCGGACGGAGACTGCTCGAGCGCTGGAGCCCGGTCGCCCGCTACGCCGAGCGGACGCTGCCGCCCGCCGAGCGCTTCTTCCAGCGGCACGGCGGCAAGGCGGTCTTCTTCGGACGCTTCATTGCCGTCCTGCGCGTGACCGCCGCCTGGGTCGCCGGCATCAGCCACATGAAGTGGTGGCGCTTCTTCATGTTCAACGCGGCCGGCGGCATCGTCTGGGCGACGGGCGTCGGGCTCCTCGCCTACTACGCGGGCAAGGCGGCCGCCGACGCGGTGAGCCGGTACGGGCTCGTCGCCGTCGTCGTCATCGGCGTCGTCGGGATCGCCGCGTTCCTCGCGCATCGGCGGCTGCGTCACCGGGCCGCCGAGCGCGCCTAAAGGCTCGCCCAGACCTCGAGCTTCGTGCGCGTCCGTGAGATCACCTCGTCGGTGAACTCGCTCGTCGACGCGCCGCCCGACAGGTCGGCGGTCTTGACCCCGTGCGCGACCGCCTCGAGCGCGGCCTCGCGGATCGCGCGGCCCGCGGAGGCGCCGGTCTCGGTGTGCGCGAGCAGCGCCGCAGCCGCGAGGATCATCGCCATCGGGTTCGCGACGTTCTTGCCCTGCAGCGACGGGGCGGTGCCGTGCGCCGCCTCGGCCATCAGGGCCGTCGGCTCGAGGTCGTCGCCGTCGAACGCGACGAGCAGCGACTCCGAGCCTGCGATCGAGCCGAACAGCGGCAGCACAAGGTCGGAGAGGATGTCGCCGTCGCGGTTGAGCGCCGGGATGACGAGCGGGTCGCCGGTCGACGCGACCAGGAGCGCGAACGTCGCGTCGATCAGTTGCGGCTCGTAGGTCACGTCCGGGTAGCGGGCCGCGGCTGCATCCATCTCCTCTTTCAACAGGCCCTCGTAGGTCGGAGAGACCGTGAACTTCGGCCCACCGAACACGGTTGCGCCGGCGCGGGCGGCTTCGCGGAACGCGAACTCGGCGACGGCGCGGCAGACCGAGCGCTCGATCCGCTCCGTCCGGAACGCGACCTCGGCGTCGCCCTCTCCCTCGCGCCACTCCTTCGCCCCGTAGGCGTCGCCGACCGCCATCCGGACGACCGAGATCGGCGCGTGGACGCCGCCGAACGGCACGACGCCGGGAATGCGCCGCCCCGTCCGCACGATCACCTTGCCGCCGATGTCCTCGCGCAGGATGCGATTCGGCGACCCGACGTCGCCGCGCTCCTCCGGAGTGACGGTCGCAGCCTTGAGGCCGAGCCCTGCGCTGCGGACCGCCTGGGCCGCCTCGTGGACGACGGCGTTCTGCGTGGCCCGCCGCCGCTCGAGCGACAGGTCGAACCGCGGCAGGTCGAGCTCGAGCCCGATCACGTCCGGCGCGAGCACGCGCAGCGCCTCCTCGAGCAGCTCCTGGCCCGTCTGGTCGCCCTCGAGCACTGCGATCGCCTTCAGCTCCACGGCGGACGATTGTAGGTTCCCGCCGTGGGCGTGGCGCCTGCATCGGGGTTCGGGCTCGGCTTCCTGGTCGCGGCCGAGGTCGGCCCGATCTGGCTGCTCTGCGTGCGTACGAGCGTCCGGCACGGGTTTCGGCCGGGCGCAGCGGTGGGAGCAGCCGCTGCGACCGTCGACACCCTGTACGCCGCGCTCGGCATCGCCGGGGCGAGTGCGCTGCTCCAGATCGACGCCCTGCGGATCGCCCTCGGCCTGGTGGGCGCGGTCGTGCTGGCCGCGATCGCGGCGCGCACGCTCTGGAGCGCCTTCCGGATCAGGCAGGGCGGGGAGGCCGTCGAGGAGGTGGCGACGCCGGCTCGTGCCTACCTGACGGCGCTCGCGGCGACGGCGTCGAACCCGTTGACGATCGCCTCCTGGGCCGGGATCTTCTCGGCGGCCTCGGTCGCCGGGCTCGCGGCCGTGCCGATGCTCGTCGGCGTCGCGATCGGGTCGGCGACGTGGTTCGCGCTGCTCGCGACGGCCGCCGCCGCCGCCGGCCGGCGTTTTTCGGCGCGCGCCCTGCGCGCCGTCGACGTCGTCGCGGGCGTCGGCCTGCTCGGCTTTGCGGGCGTGCTCGGCGTCCGGGCGCTCCGCGACTAACCTCGGCGAATCTCGTCTGAATTCGACGTGACTTCTCGTCGTGCGTTTTTTCGAGTACCCTGGACGTTCCAACCTGCCGAAGGAGAGCAAAAAGATGGCCAAGAAAACCGTTCTCGTCTGCGACAGCTGCGGCGCCGAGGTCGACGAGACCCGGGGCGCGGCAATGCGCGTCACCTATGCCGACGCCCGGCGCGGCTCCAAGGTCGCGGATCTCTGCGACAGCTGTGCCGGCAAGCTCCCGGGTCGCGCCGCCGCGCGCCGTGGGCGCCGGCCGAAGTCCGCGGCCGCCTGAGTCCTAGCCCGGGTTCGCGTCGCCGAGGATCGTGTTCGGGATCGCGCCGGCGTCCCGCCGGTCGGCGCGATCGACGCCGAGCCCGAGCAGCTTGACCGACGAGAAGACGATGCGGTGTTGTCGAGCCAGTACGGGTCGAGATCGTCGCCGAGCAGCTTCGTCAGCCGGATCTGCGAGTTCCCGTTCGGGGCGCCCATCACGTAGATCTCGTAGCCGAACGGCGGTGCCCGAGGTCGCCCGGTTGCTCTCGAAGGCGATCTTCGTGCCGTCCGGCGACCAGTTCGGGCGACAGGTCGGTCGCCGGATCGTTCGTCAGCTGGGTGACGCCGCTGCCGTCGGTCTTCATCGTGAAGATCTCGAACTGGTTCGACTTCCGGTTCGAGGCGAACGCGATCCGGCCGGTCGCAGTGGGCGACCAGCGTCGGCCGCAGGTCGTCGCCGGCGGTGTTCGTGAGATTGGTCAGGTTGGTGAACGGCGTCGCCGAGCGCCGGGTTCCAGAGCCGACCCAGATGTCGAAGCCCTTCGAGCCGCGCCGGTCGACTGGAAGGCGATCTTGCGTGCCGTCCGGCGACCAGGCGGGCGCGGTGTTGTCGCCTCGAGCTCGTCAGCTGGACCTGGTTCTGGCCGTCGGCGTCCATCACCCAGAGCTGCCGGCCGCCGAGCAGGGTCGAGAGCCGCGAGAACACGATCTTGGTGCCGTCGGGCGACTTCGCCGGCTGGCCGTCGAGCGGTAGCCCGCTCGTCAGCTTGACCGCACCGCTCCCGTCCGGGTTGATCGACCAGATGTTCCCGCAGCCGCGCGAAGACGATCTTGCCCGGCCGGCGCTCACCGGCGGGCCGACCGTGTAGCCGCGGCGAGAACTTGCGCGCTGTGCGCCGTCGTGTCGCCGTTCGTGACCGTGAACGTGTACGCGCCCTGGACGTCGGTCGGCAGTGCGGCGCCGTTCGCGACCGTCGACGATCGCCGCCGCCAGGCTTCGTGACCGTGGCCGTGCAGGTCGTCGACGCGGCGCAGCCGAAGTCGGCGTTGACGGCGGAGCTGCGCGCGTACGTCGCGCCGATCGCGGGCGTCGTGATCCGGATCACGTCGTAGGTCGCCGACGCGACGTCGACTGCGTTGCCGAGCTTGTCGGCGCGCGGTGACCGTGAACGTGTGGAAGCCGAGCGCCGACGTCGTGAAGGCTGCGCCCGGTCGACGCGCACGACTCGCACGCCGATGCCGGCGTCGCTGCAGCGGAACACCGGCGTCGCCGACGAGCCCGGCGCGACTGCACCGCCCTGGCTCGGCGTCGTCAGCGCGATCACCGGGCGGCGTCGTGTCGATCAGGAACGTGGTCGTGGCCGAGCCGTCGGCCGTCTGTGCCGTGGCGGTGTGGGAGCCGTCGCCTGACACGGACACCGGGGCGGTGTACGGCTGCGCCGGCGCCGCCGTCGATCGAGAGCGTCGCGACGCCGCCGGCGCGGAGTCGCGCCGTTGACCGTCACCTGGACGTCGACGCTGCCGTTGAACCAGCCGGACGCCGGCACGGCGACGGTGGGCGCCACCGCGACGCCGCCGGACGGCGGAGGCGGCGGCGGCACCTCGTTGTAGTACAGGCCCTTGTTGGTGCTGACGCCGACGTTGCCGTTCGCGTCGACCGCCTGCACGAAGTACTGGAGATGCGTGCCGGTCAGCGGCCCGCTGCCGCTCCAGCGGCTCGAGCCCGGCGCGGCCTGCACGAGGTCGAGGAAGTGCCAGACGCTGACCGCCCGGTCTCGAGGTAGCGCGACGACGACGCGCTTGACCGTCCCGGCCGCGTCCCGTCGCGATCGGTGACGTCGACCGCGAACGAGAGCCGACCCGGTCGGCGACCTGCGGCGTCGAGCGTCGTGAACGACCGGCGGCGCGAAGTCGGTGCTCGGCGAGCTGAACACGGTGCCGGCCTCGTGCGAGAAGAGTCGCTGCGTTCCGGTGCCCGCTCCGTCGGTGGCGTTCGTGGCGAAGAACTGGCCCTGCGCGAGGACGACCTGCTGCTTCTGCGTCCGCAGCCGCCTGAAGGTCGTCACGGCCTGGAGCTTGCTCGGGAACGCCAGGTCGTCGAACTGCACCTCGGGCTCGGCGCCGACGAGTCGACGGTCGGCCGCGCGTAGACGGGATCGAATCCGTTCACGTCGCTCGACGTCAGCTCCGTCAGCAGCGCGCCGTGGGCGCTGTCGATCGTGATCGGGCGGATCGCCTTCGGCTCGATCGGGCGGAAGTGCTCGACGATGACGCCGTCGTTGCCGGGTAGTACGAGCCGCCGGCGCGGCGGAACGTCGCCGCTGCCGAACGTGCGGTCGGCGGAGAAGCTCTCGACGTGGCAGGCCGGTCACCGGGTCGGTCGGGAACGATCCCGGCGGCGACGCTCGGCGCCGCCGCCGGCGCGGCGCTCGCTCGCCGCGGCCGCGGCCGCAACGGTCTCCCTGCACCTGCGGCTGCGACTGCGCCGCCTGGCCGCGGCGGCGCCGGACGCCGATGCCGCCGATCCGGTACATCGGCAGGCCGTAGAGCGTCAGCTCGGCCATCGCCTTCTCGTCGTAGACGCCGACGATCCCGAGCGCGCCCTTGTACTCCTGCTTGGCGACGGTCAGCGCCTCGCCGATCGTCAGGTCGGCGCCGGTCGAGGTTCGACGCGCCGGCGACGGCGTTCGCGGCGAAGCGGCCGTTCAGATCCTCCGAGTACGCGATCGTGTGTCGTGTCGCCGTAGCCGAAGCCGGTGTTGCCTGCGATAGTCGGCGGCGCCCTTCTGGGCGAAGTCCTGCGCCCAGTCGAGGTTGTTCGACGGGATGAACGCGTCGGCCGACGCTGAGGCCGGCGTGGCAGCCCATGCTGAAGACGAGGCGTCCCGGCGAACGTCTGCGTGCGCCGCGGCGACCTCGGACGCGTTGAGCAGGTCGGTGCCGGACGCGGGCTCGAACGCGATTGTGGTCGGCGTGCGCGTTCAGCGAGACGATGTCGGGTGCGGCTGCGCCGCTCGTCGGGCAGGAGGAGCGCGCCGGCGCCGAGCAGCGTCGCCTTCGTCCACGTGTCCGAGATCGCCGCTCTGGTTCGCGGTGCCGACTCCGACGCGTCGCGAGCGACGCGCTGACGGCGGTCGCGCCGTCGGACAGGAAGTCGTAGCCCGTCGTCAGCGCGGTCAGCCGGATGCAGGTGGCCGGGCGTCAGCGCGTCGATGAAGCGCGTCGAGCTGCGCGTTGATGCTCGCCGGGGTCTCGACGAGACGGCCGGCTGACGAGGCTCGGGACGTCGAGCTGCCGGTTCAGGAACGGGACCGGCGCGGTCGTCGCCGTACGGGTCGTCGGAGAGCATCTTCGCCGCCGCGAGCGAGCCGCCGAGCGCGCTGGCTCGCCGGGAAGGTCGACGCGTAGCCGTTCTCGGTCGAGACGGTCGTCAGGTCGTCGAGGCGCGCGAACGGCAGCAGCGTCGTCGCCGCCGACGAGCACGAGGTACTCGACGTTCGGATACGTCTGGCGCACGCTGTCGAGCACGCTGCCGATCGACGCGACGGCGGCGTTCGCCTTGCGTCGGGTCGGACGGGCACGCGTTCCACGCCGTGTAACGCGGTGCCGCGACGTTCGCGTTCGCGTCGACGTGCACGACCGCCGCCGGGAAGCCGGCGGTCGCGAAGCCGGCGAGCGTCACCGCCGGCGTTGAGCTTGGTGACCGTCGCTCGCGCCGGCGGCGCCGTAGACGTTGCCGAGCTGCTGGTCGTCGACGACGAAGAGCGTGTTGACCTCGGTCGCCGCCTGGCCCGGGGCCGTCGTGACGCAGCGTGGGCGCCGACCGTCCCGGTGCCGGTGAACGACCGCGGCACGCAGCTCGCGCTGCCGGCGGCGGCGTCGTCTCGGCGCGCAGCATGTACGGCTGGTCGCTCGACGCGCCGTTGAAGCCCGACACCTGGATCGTGTAGACGTCGCCCGGGCGCGCCGCCGTCCGAGATCACCGTCGACGGCGTCGTCCTGCGTCCCGCGCAGCGTCGAGACGCCGAACACCGGCAGGCCGGAGCACGAGCGCGACGTCGTTCAGCGTCTGCGGCGCCAGCGCGTCGGTCGCGTGCGTCGTCCCGTAGCCGGAGTCGGCGAGCGGCGCGCCGTCGAGCGGCGGCGTCGTCGGCTGCGGCGGCCGGAGCTGCTGCGCGCCGCCGGGCCGTACACGACGAGGTCGTAGTCGGCCGGCAGATGGCTCAGGTGGAACGTCACCCGCGTCCCGGCCGCCGGCACCGGGAACGTGTAGTAGTCGACGTCGGAGCTGCCCGTGATGTACGAGAGGTAGAACGAGTCGCTCGAGATCGGCTTCGCCGTGGCCGGCGTGTTGTTCGGCTCGAAGGTGTCGCCGACGGTGACGTTCGCGTGGCGTCGGGGTGTCGGCGGTCGGCGAGCCGGTCGCGTCGATCTGCGCGCTCGCTGCCGTCGGGCCGATCGCGAGGCTCGGGCGCGTCGTGAACGTGAGCCGATAGTTCGAGCCGATCACGGCATGACGCCCACGCGAGCGTCCCGTCGCTGCCGGCGGTCGGATCGCCCGGGCTGGGTCGGAGCCGGCACGAAGCCGCTGCCGTTGTCGACGAGCAGTTGCGTCGTCCTCGGCTGGTACAGGAAGCCGCCCGGGAACGGAGACGTCGATCGTCGTCGCGACGGTGAGCCGGGAGGGCCGCCGTTCGGATCGAGATGGAAGTCGGCGTTGTAGTCGAGCGTGCTCCCGCCGGTCGCGAAGTTCTGCACCCGCGTCGCGTTCAGGTCGAGCGTCTCCCAGCCGATCGTTCCCGCGTTGCAGCAGCAGCGCGAGCACGTCGGCGTACGTCGTCCGTGTTGCTCGGAGGCAGGCTGTTGACGAGCTGCACGATCGTGTAGCCGTGCAGCGTCGCGGGCGACGTGAATGCGATCAGGTCGGTGAACGTGACGTGGTCGAAGGCGCCTGCCGCACCGGCGCGGAGCAGCTGCTCGAAGGTGACTCCGGACTTGAGATCGGCGACGTGATCGCGCAGGAGCCCCGTCGACGGACACGAGGGCGAGCACGTGAAGATGGTCGAGCGGATCGCGATCGAGCCGAGCGGGATCGACCCGAGCGGCGAGCCCTGCAGATCGATCGAGCCGAGCGGGATCGAGCCGAGCGGGATGGAGCCGAGCGGGATCGAGCCGACGGGGATCGACCCGAGCGGGATCGACCCGAGCGGCGACACGGCGAATGTTGACCCGGTCGACCGTGATCGAGCCGAGCGGGATCGAGCCGAGCGGGATCGAGCCGAGCGGGATGGAGCCGAGCGGGATCGAGCCGAGCGGGATCGAGCCGAGCGGGATCGAGCCCAGCGGCGCTCCCTGCAGGGCGACCGACATCAGTCGTCGGATTGCCGAGTACGGTCGTGCTCGTGCAGTTGATCGGGGGGCCGTACAGCCACGTGCACCAGCGCTGCGAGCGTCGAGTCGGTCGAGGGCTCGCCGTCCGCCGGCGGCACCGGGATCGAGCCGAGCGGGATCGAGCCGAGCGGGATCGAGCCCAGCGGGATCGAGCCGAGCGGGCGAGTTGGCGAGCGTGATCGAGCCGAGCGGCACCGCGTTGAGTCGTCCCGCGGCCGTGGTGTTGCCGAGCACCTGAGCCAGCGTCACGTTCTGGAGCGGCAGCGTCGCGAGCGGTGTGCCTGCCAGCACGCCCTGCCAGCTCGACGGTGGTGTCAGCGGGATCGTCGAGAGCGGCGACCGACGCGAGCAGCGTCTGGTTGGCGCCGAGCCCGATCGAGCCGACGGGGATCGAGCCGAGCGGGATCGAGCCGAGCGGGATCGAGCCGAGCGGGATCGAGCCCAACGGGATCGACCCGAGCGGGGCGGAGCTGACGCCGAGCGCGCTTCCGAGCAGTGCCGTCAGCGGCACGTCCTCCAGCTGCACCTGCGCAGCGCCTGCCTGGACGCTCGTGGCGCTGCCGGCGGTCGCGAGCGTGATCGAGCCCGGTCGGTGCGACCGGCTGCGAGTAGGTGACGACCAGCTTCGGTTCGAGGGCTGCGCCTGCTCGGGTCGTGTAGTAGCGCGCCCAGTAGGCGAAGTTGTCGTGACCCGGATCGCAGAGGTCGATCAGGCAGCTCGGCGTCCAGAGCTCGAGCGAGAGCTTCCCGTCGCCGCCGCGCTGGCTCGTGATGTGGCTGACCAGGTTTGCTTCGGTCTGCGCGATCGTCTGGAAGCCGTCGACCTGGGAGCTCGGGAAGATCTTCGACTGGTCGCCGGCGTTGTCGGTGTTACAGCGTCGCGCGGAAGACGTCTGCCGCGCCCATCGCGAGGTTCGAGCCGCCGAATATCGGTGACGCCGGTCAGAGCTCGAAAGACGAGCCGGTCGAGATCGTCCCGTCTGCCGGCCGCGTGTTCCAGGTCACGGTCGTCGGATTCCACGAGTCGTCGGGCAGGAAGAGCGCCCAATGATCGGGATCACCGTCCTGCGCGAAGCCGGCACGGGTCGTCGTCTCGAGCTGTGCGTTGACGATCGTCGCACCCGCGGGAATCGACGAGAGATCGAACCGCATCAGCGTGTACGAGATTCCGTCCGCCGCCACGCAGGGCACTGGGCTCGAGCCGCCGTAGACGTCGGAGTAGTCGACCGCGTCGAAGTTCTGGTTCGGCCTGCGCCGCGTCGACCATGGTGTCCGCCTCGGGCGCGATCGAGATCGTCGTCCCGGGGCCGTCCGTGAGCTGAACCGACTGCGCGAACTCGGACGTCGATCCGTCCGACGCGGTCGCGGTCGCCGACAACCACGCCCCTGCCTCGGGCATCTGCGCCGGCGAGAGCAGGGCGTCGATGGTGCCGTGGCCGTTGCCGTCGGTGTTGACATGCGTCGAGCCGAGGTACTGCGCGCCCTCGCCGTGGCCGGACGGGTTGGCGGCCGGTGAGGCGAAGAACTCGACGGTGTACCCCGCGCCGATGGCGCTCGGCAGATCGCCGGTCACGTGCAGCGTCGAGCCGGCGATCGTGCCGACGAGATTCACCGGGAAGTTCTGCAGGTTGTTCGGACCGGTGTCGGCGTCCGGCTGCACATCATTGTCCGTGACGCCGGTGTTGCCGAGGTCGATCCCGAGGCCGCCGTTCAGGTCGATGCTGTTCTGCGAGATCGTCACGCCCGTTCCGGCGAGCACCGCGATGCCCGCGTCGGTGTTGTGATCGATCGTGTTGCCGGTGAAGGTGTTCGGTCCGGCGTCGACTTCGACGCCATGCTGAGGATCTGACGGAATCGGGCTCTTGCTAGAGCTGATCCGGTTGTTCGAGAACGTGTTGCCCGTCCCGAACAGGATGCGTACGCCTTCGCTGTTCGTGAGCGAGGCGAACGGCGTGCCGGACAGATCTGTGCCGATGAAGTTGCCGTCGACAGTGTTGCCCGTGCCGCCGTTCGCGAGCACGCCGACGTCGGCGCTGCCGACGATCACGTTCGCGCCCGCGCCGACGCTGCCGATCGTGCTGCCGGTCGCGCCGCCGTCGAGCTCGACGCCGATGTCGTTGCCGAGCACCGTCGAGTCCGTGGCGTCCGGGCCGATCAGGTTGCCCTCGACGTCGGTGCCGAACACGTTGCCGATCACGATCGCACTCTGGAAGTTGCCGGACACGACGTTCCCGGTGCCCGGCGCCGTCCCGCCGATCGTGGTCTGGTCGGCGCCGGCGTCGACGACGATCGCGGTGCCGCCCGACAGACCCACGGTGCCGGCCGTGTCCGGTCCGACGTAGTTGCCGGTGATCACGTTGTCGGTCGCCGATCCACCCGTCACCTCGATGCCGGTCGAGTTGCCGGAGATGACGTTGCGGTCGCCTGGGGTCGAGCCGCCGATCGTGTTGTTCGCGCCTTCGACGACCAGCCCGCGCGTGTTGATGTCTTGGTCGACACCGGTTGCATCGGTGCCGATGTAGTTGCCGGCGATCGTGTTGCCATTCGAGAGGACGTGCAGGGCGATCTGACCGCTGTTGCCGCTGAACCCACCAAGGCCATCCCACGGATCACCGAACCGTCCGAGCCCGCAGCGAGTCGTAAGCCGTCACCGGCAGTCGTGAGCCGATTGCCGTCGATGAAGACGTCGATCGGTCCCGGCAGGCCTGCCACCCTCGGTCGCGCCGTCGATCGTCACCGGCACGGTGATCGGCGGCAGCGGGGTCGTCGGGCGATCGTCTGCGGCCCGCCGCCCGGGATCGCGAAGACGATCTTGGCCGCGCCGGCCCCGGCGTCGGCGGACTGGATTGCCGTCCGCAACGATCCCGCGCCGCTGTTGGCGTTCGTCGTCACGGTGTACACGAGGGCTCCCGGCAGCTGGAGGCAGTTCGAGAACTCGGAGGTGTCGCCGAGCGCGGTATCGGTGACCGTGGCGGTGATCCACTCACCGGGGTTGACGGGCGCCGTGATGATGGCGCCCGTGTCGAACGTCGGGGAGCCCGGCGGGGCGGGGTGGAACGTTCCGAGGTACCGGGCGCCTTCGCCGTTGCCCGAGGGGTCGCACGATCCGCTCGCGTAGAGGTCGATGCCGTAGGTCGACGGCGGCGGCGTGATCCGAGCCGGTGACCTCGACGCCGCCTCCGGCAGCGCCGTCGCGGTCGCCAGGACGGGCCAGTTCTGCAGCTCGTTGGGGCCGGTGTCGCTGTCGCTTGAATCGTTCGGAGTGACGCCGCCGGGCGCGAGGTCGATCCCGAGCCCTGCGTTCGCGTAGATGCTGTTCCCCTCGACGATGTCGCCGCGGCCGGTGCCCTGGATCCAGATGCCCGTGCTGTTGAAGGCGATCGTGTTCCCGTCGCCCGTGCCGGTGCCGCCGATCGTGGTGCCCTGGATCCCGTTCTGATTGATGACGATCCCCTCGTTGGCGTTCCCGAGCGGCGAGACGCCGTCGGCCTGCGTGCCGATCAGGTTCGCGACGATCGTGGTGCCCGTTCCGGGGTCGAGTCGGATTCCGGGGCCGCTGTTGCCCGAGACGACGTTGCCGGCGCCCTGCTCGGCGCCGCCGATCGTCTCGTTCGTCCCGAAGTTGACGAAGATCCCCTGAAAGTTCGGCACCGCGGCCGTGCCGGCGGGGTTGGTGCCGACGTAGTTGCCCTCGACGATCGTGCCGCTGCCGTTGAGGTAGATGCCTGTTGTCTGGTTGCCGGAGACGACATTCCGGTCGGCAGTCGCGGTGCCGCCGATCGTCGCAGCGCCCGTGGCGATGACACCGGCCAAGTTGCCGAGCCCGACGACCCCGACGAGTCGGTGCCGATCAGGTTGCCGGCGACCGTGACCGAGTCGATGCCCGTGTTGATGCCGTAGGAGGCGAAGCGGGTGATCGTGAGCCCGCGGACGGTGCTCGTCCCCACGAAGTTCGCGAAGTTCAACCCGATGCCGCTCGGTCCGATCAGGTTCCCGTCCAGGTGCACGTCGTGCTGACCCTGCGTCGCCCCGGAATGGTTCCGTCGATCGTCACCGGATCGGTGATGTCCGGGAGGTTCGACGCCGGGCTGATCGTCGAGCCGCCGAACGGCAGGTCGAACTGGATCGTGTCGGTGCCGCTGAGCCCGTTCGCCTGGGTGATCGCGTCCCGCAACGAGCCGGCACCCGAGTCGGCGGTCGACGTCACCGTGAACGCGGCGGCGAGCGCCGACGGCGCCAGCGCAAGCGCCGCGCATGCCGCCGAAAAGACGATCAGTCCTCTGAGCCGAGTGCCGCCCCGGCCGCCGCTCGCCATTCCCCTGTCCCCCTCGCGCCGCATGACCCGCGTCGCGGATCACGCCGTTTATCGCTGGATTCCGGCCACTTGTCAACTGCGTCACAATCGGCGGCGTGTCGTCGACCCGAAATGCAAGCCACATCGGGGCCGCTTTGAAGCCGTATCTGCCGCGGCTCGTACGCGGCTGGAGCGAGGAAGAGCCCGCCGGTCCGCGCGCGCGCGTCGCTCGACGGCTCGCTCGTCTCGGTCGACATCTCGGGGTTCACCGCGCTGGCGGAGCGCCTTGCGGTCGAACGGCAAGGCCGGGGCCGAGGAGCTCGTCGCGCCGGATCTCGGCGGTCTTCGACGACCTGATCGGCGTCGCCGAGCGGCACGGCGGCGACGTCCTCAAGTTCCGCGGCGACGCGCTGCTCCTGTTCTTCCCGGGCGAGCGCCACGCCGAGCGCGCGTGCGGCGCCGCCTCCGACATGCAGTGGACGATCGAGGAGATCGGGACGGCGGAGAGCTCCGTCGGCCCGGTCGAGCTGCGGATGTCGGTGGGCGTCCACTCCGGCGACTGCCACTTCTTCCTCACCGAGCTGCCGCACCGCGAGCTCGTCGTCTGCGGGCCCGGCGCGACGCGCGTCTTCGAGCTCGAGGATCTCGCCTCCGCCGGGGAGATCGTGGTCAGCGGCGAGACGGCGGCGCCGCGTCGACCCGGGCTGGCTCGGCGACGAGCGCGACGGCGCCCGCCTGATGCACCGGCTCGAGCCCGGCGCGAGCGTCGTGCCGCCGCCGCCGACGTCGCCGGGCGCGACCTCGACCTGTACGTGCCGGCCCCGCTCGCGCGATCATCTCGCGGTCGCGAGCGGCGAGGCCGAGCACCGCACGTCACCGTCGCGTTCGTGAAGCTCTCGGGCACCGACGACCTGATCGCGGCCGCGGGGCCCGAGGCGCTGCTCGAGCCGCTCGACGCGCTCGCCGCCGTCGTCGGCCGCGCGTGCGCGGCGTACGGGATCACGTGGCTCGAGTCCGACATCGACGTCGGCGCGGTCAAGCTGTACCTCACCGCCGGCGCGCCGTCGAGCACGGGCGACGACGCCGAGGGGATGGTGCGCGGGCTGCGCGAGATCCTCGCCGGCCGACATCGGCCTGCCGCTGCGGGCCGGCGTCAACCGCGGCGCAGTCTTCACCGGCGACATCGGCGGCCGCGACGCGGCGGACCTACGCGGTGATGGGCGACGTCGTCAACCTCGCTGCGCGGCTCGACGGCGACGCGCGGAGCCGGGCGAGCTCCTCGCGACGGCCGACGTGCTCGACCGGGCGCGCACCGCCTACGCCACCGACCGCGAGCCGCTGCTCGTCAAGGGCAAGGAGCGCGCGGTGATGGCGCACCACGTGGGCGAGGCGCTCGGGCCGCGCGAGAGCCGCAGGTCGACACGATGCCGGTGATCGGCCGCGACGCACGAGCTCGAGCTGCTGCGCGAGGCGGTCGCGCGGCGCGCGTCGCCGCGAGCTGCGCGTCGTCGAGCTCGTCGCGCCGCCCGGCATCGGCAAGTCGCGGCTCGTCCGCGAGCTGCGCACGCTCGCGCGTCGGCTTCCAGGTGCTCGCGACCGCCGCCGATCCGTACGCGACGACCGTGCCGTACTCGATCTGGCCGCGACCTGCTGCGACCCGCTCGTCGGGATCACGCCCGACCAGTCGCGGGAGGAGGCCGGCGAGCTGCTCGCGCCGTGGATCGAGTCGGTGATGCCCGACCTCGTCGCCGTGGCTGCCGCTGCTGGCGATCCCGTTCGACGCGACCGTTCCGCCGACCCCCGAGGTCGACGCGCTCGAGCCCGTGCACAGCCGCGAGCGGCTGCACGCGACGGTCGAGTCGTTCCTCGAGCGCGTCCTGCTGATGCCGACGCTGATCGTCGTCGAGGACATCCACTGGCTCGACGACGCGTCGCGGTTCCTGCTGCGCCATCTCGCTCGCGGAGCGCCGCGCCGCGCCCCTGGCTCGTCTGCGTCACGACCCGGCCCGGCGGCGAGCCGATCGTCGCGCCGCGGACGGCCGCGGCACGCGGATCGAGCTCGCAGCCGCTGTCGGCCGAGTCCGCGCGAGGCGCTCGCGCTCGCGGTCGCCGCAGGAGCATCGCGCTCTCGACCGAGGCGGTCGACGTCGCTCGCGGCCCGCGCCGGCGGCAACCCGCTCTTCCTGCGCGAGCTCGTCTTCGCGGCGCGCCACGGCGAGCGCCCGAGGACGCTGCCCGAGTCGGTCGAGAGCGCTGCTGACGACCCGCATCGACACGCTCGAGCCCGGCCGACCGTCTGCTGCTGCGCTTCGCCTCGGTCGTCGGGCCCGACGTTCGAGCTGGAGCTGCTCGGCGACGATCCTCGGCGACGAGATCGACGGGCGCGGGCGAGCCGGCGCGATGGGAGCTGTCTCGGCGAGTTCGTCGTGCCGCTCGGGCGACGGCACGCTCGCGTTCCGCCACGACCTCGTGCGCGCGACCGCGTACGAGGGGCTGTCGTTCCGCCGCCGCCGCGAGATCCACGAGCGCGGTCGGGCTCGCGCTCGAGCAGCGCGCCGGCGACCGCGTCGACGAAGAGGCGGCGCTGCCTGTCGCTCCACTTCGCCGAGGCAGGCGACCACGAGCGGGCGTGGCGCTACGCGGTCGGCCGCGGGGAGCGCAGGCGGCGGCGAGCTTCGCCAACGTCGTCGCCGCGGAGCTCTTCGAGCGCGCGCTCGGCGGCCGCTGACGCGCTCGGGACGCTGCCCGCCGGCGGAGGTCGCCGCGGTGCGCCGAGGCTGCTCGGCGACGTCTGCGAGCGCTTCGGCGCCTACGAGCGTCGCGCGGCGGCGTACGAGCGCGTCCTCGAGCTCGCTGCCGCGACGACTCCGGTCCCCGAGACGCGTCTGGTCGGCGAAGCGCGGCGCGCTGTGCGAGCGCGTCGGCGCGTACGACGACGCGATGCGCGGTGTACGAGCGAGGGGCTCGCACGGCTCGACGAGCTGCCCGACGAGCCCGAGCTGCGTCGCGGAACCGCGCGGCGATCGAGCTCGGCGCGGCGGGCATCCACTACCGGCAGGGACGGTTCGAGGAGGCGCTCGGCGTTCGCGAACCCGCAGGCCGAGCGCGCGCGGAGCGCGCCGGCTGACCGAGCGCGTCTGGCGCACGCCTACCGGCTGACGCGGTCTCGTACAACGAGCTCGGGCGCCCCGACGGGATCGCGCTACGGCGAGCGGGCGCTCGCGATCTACGAGGAGCTGGGCGACTTCGCCGGCATGGGCCACACGCTCAACAACCTCGGCATCGGCTTCTACTACGAGGGCCGCTGGGACGAGGCGGTCGCGAGCTACCGCCGCGGGCGCGAGGCGCTCGAGCGGGCGGGCGACGTCGTCGGCGAGGCGACGCTCGCGAACAACGAGGGCGAGATCCTCTCCGACCAGGGTCGGCAGACGAGGCCGAGGCGCCCTTCGAGCACTTCAGCCGCGTGTGTGGCGCCGCCGGCTACGTGATCGGCGAGGGCGCGGCGGTCGAGCAACCTCGCCCGCCTCGAGGGCCGGCACGGCGGCCGGTTCGACGAGGCCCACGCGCAGTTCGCGGGCGCGCGCGAGGTGTTCGAGCGGATCGGCTCGAGCGCGATGCTGCTCGAGGCGCGCGTCCGCGAGGCCGAGTGCTTCGTCTTCGAGGGCCGCCACGCCGAGGCGATCGCCCTCCTCGAGCTCGCTCGGCTGGAGCAGTCCGGCACCGAGATGACCGAGATCCTGCTCGAGCGGACGCTCGGCTACGCGCTCTGCCAGGCGCGCCGGCCCGACGAGGGCGGCCGCACCTCGAGCGAAGCCTCGAGCTCGCGCGTGCGATCGACTCCGACTACGAGGCCGCGCTCTCGCTCCGGGCGCTCGCGGACACCGGTGGCGTCGGGCCGGGAAGAGGCCGAGGAGACGTTCGCCCGGCTCGGGGTCGTGCACCTTCCGCACGTTCCGCTGCCCTGACGGCGGAGCCGTCCGCAGCGACCTCTACGATCGGAAGGTGGGGCTGACCCTCGTCGCAGGGCCTGCGAACGCGGGCAAGGTTGCGCGGCTGCTCGACCGCTATCTGGCGCGTCTCGACGACGAACCGACCTTGATCGTGCCGAACCGGTCGGACGTCGACCGCGTCGAGCGCGACCTGCTCGCGCGCTGCGGCTGTCTGTTCGACGGTGCGATCGGCACGTTCGACGATCTCTTCTCCCGCCTGGCCGGCTCGGATCGTCGGCCGGTCGTCAGCGACGCGCAGCGGCTCCTGCTCGCGCGGAAGGCGCTGGCCGGCGTCTCGCTGAACGGGCTCGAGCGCTCGGCGCACACGCGCGGGTTCGCGGACGCGCTCGTGCAGGCGCTCGGCGAGCTCGAGTCCGGGCTGCTCGACCCCGGCGATCTCGACGGCGACCTGGCGAAGCTGTACGCCGCGTACCGCGCCGAGCTCGACCGGCTCGAGCTCTGGGACCGCGACCGGCTGCGCCGCCGGGCGGCGGAGCGGCTCGGCTCGGAGCTCGACGCCTGGCAGGGCCAGCCGGTGTTCGCGTACGGCTTCCAGGACTTGACCGGCGCCGAGTGGGCGCTCCTCGAGGCGTTCGCGGGCCGCACCGACGTCGAGGTCTCGCTGCCGTACGAGCCCGGCCGGGTCGCGTTCGCGTCGCTCCGCCGGACGGCCGAGGATCTGGCGGGGCTCGCCGACGGGCGCGTCGAGGAGCTGGGCGCCCGGTCGGCCGAGTACTCCCATCCGGCGCTCGCACATCTCGAGCGCGCGCTCTTCGACGAGTCGCCGCCGCCGGCTCCCGACCTCGACGCGGCGGTCCGGTTCCTCGAAGGCGCGGGAGTCCGGGGGACGCTCGAGCTGGTGGCCGACGAGCTGCTCGACCTGCTGCGCGAGGGCGTGCCGGCCGACCGGATCGCCGTCGTGCTGCCGTCGCCCGAACGCTGGCGGCGGCCGCTCGAGACCGTGCTCGGCGCGCTCGACGTCCCGTACGCCGTCGACTCTCGCGTCCGGCTCGACGCGACCGCGTTCGGCCACGCGTTGCTCCAGCTCCTGCGGTTCGCCTGGCAGGGCGGGTCGCGGCGCGAGCTGTTCGCGTATCTCCGTTCGCCCTACTCCGGGCTCGCCCGGTCGTCCGTCGACTTCGTCGAAGGGCGACTGCGTGGACGCGCCGTCCACACCCCCGAGCGCGTGGAGGCGGAGGCGGAGCGCCTGCGCGAGGCGCCGATTCCCGCGCTGGCGGCACTCCGGGAGGCGCCCGAGCCGGTCGAGGGCATTCGCGCGCTCGCCCGGACGATGCTCCGCTCGGCCTACGGCCTCGAGGCTCCGCCCGCCGGCGAGACGTCCCGGCTCGACCTCCGTGCGCACGGAGCCGTGCTCCGCCTGCTCGACGAGCTCGACGTGTTCGCCGCGCTCGACGGCCCGTTGACCGTCGATGCGGTCGTCGCCGCGCTCGAGGGCTGCGAGGTGAGGCTCGACGGCGCCGGCGAGGCGGGACGCGTCGCCGTCCTCGACCTGCTGCGCGCCCGGACGCCGCGCTTCGACGCCGTCTTCGTGCTCGGCCTGGAGGAGGGAACGCTGCCCCGGCGCTCGCCGACGTCGCCGTTCCTCGACGAGGACACGCGGCGCGAGCTCGGCGCCCGCCTCGAGCGGCCCGACCAGGTGAGCAGAGACCGCTATCTCTTCTACACCGCCTGCACGAGGGCGACGCGCCGGCTGTATCTCGTCCGGGAGGCGGTCACCGACGAGGGCGCCGACCGCGAGCCGAGCCCGTTCTGGGAGGAGGTGGCGGCGGTCTTCGACGCCGACGACGTCGCGCGCGCCACCACGCGGCGGCCGCTCGGTGCGCTGACGTGGTCGCTCGACGCCGCCCCGACCGACCGCGAGCGGCTCCGTGCGCTCGCCGTGCTCGCCGCCGTCGACGCCGGCGGCGCGCAGGCGCTTGCCGACGCGAACGACTGGGAACGCCGGTTGCACCGGGCCTGCTCGGCGTGGGGCCGCGAGACGCGCATCCGCACGGACGCACTGCTCGCGTCCCTCGGTGCCCGCACCACGTTCGGGGTCACCGAGCTGGAGCGGTTCGCCGACTGCTCCTCGGCCTGGCTGCACGAACGCGTCGTCGATCCGAAGACGATCGACGCGGAGGTCGACGCGATGTTGCGCGGGCAGGTCGCGCACCAGACGCTGTTCAAGTTCTACGCAGGGCTGCCGAAGGAGCTCGGTACCGACCGGGTGACGCCCGAGAACGTCGAGCCGGCGATCGGCTTCCTCCGCCGCTGCCTCGACGACGCGCTGCGCGGCGGCGTCAGGCTCGAGCTGACGGAGCTGCAGTCGGCCGAGCTCGAGGGAACGCTCTGGCGCGACCTCGAGGGGTTCGTCCGCGACGAGGCGTCGTCGACCCTGCAGCTGGTCCCACGCCGCTTCGAGGTCGGCTTCGGCTCCGACCGCTCCGCGCCGGAGCTGCAGCGAGGGCTCCGCCTCGCGGACGGCATCCACCTGAGCGGGAAGATCGACCGCATCGACGTCGACCCGTACAGCGCGCGCGGGATCGTGCACGACTACAAATCCGGCCGCGCCCACTCGGCGAAGCAGATCGACGAGGAGCTGAAGCTGCAGATCCCGCTGTACCTGCTGGTGCTGCGGGACCTCGTCGGCGTGGAGCCGCTCGGCGGCCTGTACCGCTCGCTGAGCGGGGCGCGCGTCTCGCGCGGGCTGCTGCGCCAGGAGGCGGCCGACGACCTGCCCGGCTACAAGCGCAACGACTATCTCCCCGAGGACGAGTTCTGGGCGCTCGTCGAGACCGCGCGCGAGCGCGCCGCCGGCTTCGCCCAGCGGATCCGTCAGGGCGACGTGCGCCACGATCCGAAGGGCGGCGAGTGCCCGACCTGGTGCGACATGTGGCCGATGTGCCGCGTCGAGCGGGCGTGAGTCGATGAACGCCGAGCAGCACGCCGCAGTCACCGCCGACGGCGAGGTGTTCGTCTCCGCCGGCGCCGGGACCGGCAAGACGATGGTCCTCGTCGAGCGGTTCGTGCGTGCGGTGTGCGAGCAGGGCATCGACGTCGAGTCGGTCCTCGTGATCACGTACACCCGCAAGGCCGCCGGGGAGCTTCGTGCGCGGATCCGAGGCGCGCTTCGCGAGCGCGGACGCGCCGACCTCGCGCGTCGCCTCGACGGCGCCTGGGTGTCGACGATCCACGGGTTCTGCGCGCGGCTCCTGCGCGCGCATCCGTTCGCGGTCGGCATCGACCCTCGGTTCCGCGAGCTCGCCGACGACCAGGCCCCGGTGCTCGTCGCGGAAGCGTTCGACCGCGCGCTCACCGCGTTCTGCTCCGGCCACGATCCGGAGCGGCTGCGTCTACTCGCGACCTACGGCGCCGGCGGGCTTCGCCGCAAGCTCACGGGCGTCTACGAGTCGCTGCGCTCCGCCGGGCGCGAGCTCACGCTCGAGCTGGGGACGTGGGCAACGGTCGAGGAACGGCTCGCGGAGCTGCAGGAGGCGGCGCGCGTGCTCGCCGCAGATCCCGCCGCGACCGACCGGCAGCAGGCCGCGGCGGCCGCCGCGCTCGCACTCGGCTCGAACCCGGAGCAGCTGCTCGACCTGTCGCATCTTGCGACTGTGGGCGACCGTACCCACGCATTCCGCGACGCCCGCGACCGGCTGCGCCAGGCCGCGCTCGACGAGCTGGCGGCCCGCGACAGCGACCACCTCCAGGCGCTCCTCGACCTGTTCGCGGACGAGTACGCCGCGGCGAAGCAGCGCGAGTCGGTGCTCGACTTCGAGGATCTGCAGCTGCTCGTCCGCGACCTGCTCGCCAACAACGCCGAGGTGCGCGAGCTCGAGCAGCTGCGCTTCCGGCAGATCATGGTCGACGAGTTCCAGGACACGAACCGGCTGCAGTGCGACATCGTCGATCTGCTCCGTGGCGACCGCGGCGAGACCGACGTCTTCTTCGTGGGCGACGAGTTCCAGTCGATCTACGGCTTCCGGCACGCGGACGTCGCGGTGTTCCGCGAGCGCCGAGAGGCCGCGTCGCAGCGACTGCCGCTCGCGCGCAACTACCGGTCACGTCCGGAGGTCTTGGGCGCGGTGAACCATCTGTTCGCCGAGGAGTTCGACGGCTACCAGCCGCTCGCGTGCGGGGGCGAGTTCACCGATCCGGTCTTCGGGCATCCGGTCGAGCTGCTCGTCACCGACAAGCGCAGCTACCGCGAGGCCGGCGTCGGCTGGCGCGAGGGGGAGGCCGGCGCGATCGCCCGCCGGGTGGCCGAGCTCGTCGCCCAGGGCGTCGCCGAGCCGGGCGAGATCGTCCTCTTGTTCGCGGCCGGCACCGACGCCGAGGCCTACGAGCGGGCGCTGCGGGCGGAGGGGCTGCCGACCTACCGGGCGACCGGTCGCGGCTACTTCGGGCAGCAACAGGTCGTCGACCTGCTCGCGTACCTGCGCCTGCTCTGGAACCGCTACGACGATCGGGCGCTCGCGACGGTGCTCCGCTCCCCGTTCGTCGGCATCTCGAACGACGCCCTCGTCGCCGTCCGTCGGCACGCCGGACGGCGGCCGCTCTACAGCGGCATCGAGCGCTCGCTGCCGGACGTGCTCAGCGACGACGACGAACGCCTCGTGCGCGCGTTCAAGCAGCGGTACGAGCGGCTTGTCGCGGCAGCCGCGCGCCTCGGCCTCGAGCGTCTGTGCGAGGAGATCGTCTCCGCGCACGACTACGACCTCGCAGTCCTCACGCGCTGGGACGGGAAGCGCCGCTACGCGAACCTCCGCAAGCTGATGCGGCTCGCGCGCAGTTACGAGGAGCTGCGCGGCCCGGATATCGAGGGCTTCGTCACCTTCATCGCCGACCAGGAGGCGGTCGGTGCGGCTCAGCTCGAGGCGGTCTCGGAGGAGGAGGGGTCCGGCGCCGTCCGCCTGCTCACCATCCACTCCGCGAAGGGCCTCGAGTTCAAGGTCGTCGTCGTCGCCGATGCGGGCCGCGACACCGGGGGCGCGCCCGCCGCCGACGAGATCCTGGTCGGCGCCGACGGCCGCTTCGGCTTCCGCGTGGTCGATCCGACGTCGGGGCGCCGCGCCGGCGTGTTCGCCTACGAAGAGGTGCGTGCGGCCGAGGAGCGCGAGGACCGCGCGGAACGGCTTCGCCTCTACTACGTCGCGATGACGCGCGCGATCGACCGCCTGATCGTGTCGGGCGCCATCGATCCCGACACCGCGCGCGACCGCGACACGCCGATCGGCTGGGTGCTCGCCCGCCTCGGTGTCGACGACGGCGAGCTCGCGCGGGCGGCAGGCGGGCCGATCGAGCTCGAGCGTGACGACGCCCGCTTCGTGCTGCGCGTCGACCGGCACCGGCCGGAGGCGGCGGTCGAGCCGGTCGCCGAGAGCGACGGCCAGCTCGCGCTGTTCGCGGAGCTGCCGTCGTCGGCTGCGCCGCGCGGGTACCGGCTGCCCGAGCTGGCGCCGCCCCCGGTGCCTCCGCTCCACCGGGTGCGGCGACTGTCGTACTCGGCGCTCGCGCTGTACGACCGCTGCTCGTACCGCTACTACGCCGAGCGGGTCGCCGGCCTGCGGGAGGTTCGCCCGATCGGGGCGGGCGGCGGCGGCGGCGGTCTGGCGGCGACCGAGATCGGAGACGCGGTCCACCGCCTGCTCGAGCTCGTGGACCTGCGCAAGCCCGCCGTACCGGACCTCGAGCAGGTCCGCGGCTGGTATCCGCTCGTCAGCGACGAGGAGCTCGAGCGGGTCGGCGAGTTCGTCGCCGGCTACTGCGAGTCGGAGACGGCCGGGCGTGTCGCGGGGCTCGCAGGGGCGCGGCCCGAGCGCCCGTTCGCCTTCGAGCACGACGGGGTGCTGCTGCACGGGCGACTCGACGTCCTCTGGCGCGACGGCCCGCGCGCATTCGTCCTCGACTACAAGACGAACTCGCTCGCCGAGAGCTCACCGGAGGAGATCGTCGAGGACGACTATCGGACACAGCGACTCGTCTATGCGCTCGCCTGCTTCCGTGCCGGCGCGGACGAGGTCGAGGTCGTCTACCACTTCGTCGAGCGCCAGGACGCCGTCGTCTCGACGACGTTCCGCCGCGATGAGCTGCCTGCGCTGGAAGCGGAGCTGTCCGAGGCGATCGCGCGGATCAACCGCGGCGAGTTCGTGCCGACTCCGAGCGATTTCGCCTGCTCGGGCTGCCCGGCGCTCGACCTGGTCTGCGCGGGGCCGCGCCTGCGTCAGCCGCCTGCGCTGCTCGCCGGTGCCGCGTAGTTACGTCGCGGAGGCGCGTCGGCGCGTCGGGCCGAAGAAGCAGCGGATCGGCCCGATCATCGAGCGGCTCGCCGCCCGCCACGCGGACGCCCGGATCGCGTTGCGGTTCGCGGACCCGCTCGAGCTGCTGGTGAGCGTGATGCTGTCGGCGCAGACGACGGACGTGAACGTCAACCGGGTGACCGAGCACCTCTTTCGCAAGTACCGGAGGCCCGAGGACTACCTCGCGGTGCCGCAGGAGGAGCTCGAGCGGGACATCTTCGCCACCGGCTTCTACCGGCAGAAGGCGAAGGCGCTCCGGGGCACGATGGCGATGGTGCTCCACGAGCACGGCGGCGAGGTGCCGGAGGACTTCGAGGCGTTGCAGCGGCTGCCGGGCGTGGGGCGGAAGACGGCGAACGTCGTCGCGGCCGAGCTGGGGCATCCGCAGGGCATCGTCGTCGACACGCATGTCCGGCGACTGTCGCAGCGGCTCGGGCTCACGCGTCAGGAGGACCCGGCGAAGATCGAGCGCGACCTGATCCGGATCGTGCCGCGTGCCGACTGGGGCCGCTTCCCGCACCTGCTGATCTGGCACGGTCGGCGGATCTGCGACGCCCGCCGCCCTCGCTGCGAGGAGTGCCCGCTCGCGCTCGACCTGTGCCCCGCTAGCCGCGTACGGGGGTGAGCGCGACCAGGAGCCCGCCGTCGTCGTCGTACGCGGGAAAGACGTCCGCCACCACGGGCTTCTCGACGCCGGCACGCGTGCGGATCGACAGCTGCTCGCCGAGCCTGCGCACGCCCCATTCACGGGCGAGCTCGACCGGCTGGCTGTTCGAGAACCGGAGCGCGTCGACGAGGTCGCGGCCGAGCAGGTCGGGCTCGGGGAAGCCCGTCAGCTCGAAGACCCCTCGGCCGATCGCGAGCACCCGGCGTTCCTGGTCGGTGACCACGAGCCCGGTGTCGGGCGCGGGGTAGTAGTCGTCGAGCAGCTCGAAGAGGAAGCCGAAGCCGCAGTGCCGGCACGCGGGCGCCTGGTCGGTGAAGCCCTCGTGTGCGTCGACATCGATCGAACGCTCCTTGCACATCGGGCAGATGTAGAACGGCATCGCGGCGGCAGGGTACCGGCGTCGCTTGGGCCGACGGCGTCGTACGCTTGGCGTCCCCCGAGCGAAAGGGAGGCATCTATGCCCATCGCCTACGTGCAGGAATTCGACGTCGAGCCCGGCGACCGGAGCACTGCGAACTACGACGCCGTCAACGCCGCGCTCGACGACGCCGGGCCGGTCGCCGGCGGCCTCGTGCACACCGCGGGCTTCACACCGGACGGGAAGTTCAGGATCTTCGACGTGTTCGAGACGCAAGCCGATCTCGAGGCGTTCAGGGATCAGCAGTTGATGCCGACGGTGATGCGCGTCCTCGGCGACAGGATGGCGACGTCGCCGCCGCCGCGCGAGTACACGTACGAGCTCTACGACTTCATGAAGACGTAGAGGCTTGATGCGAAGCTGACGCACCCGTGCCTGGCGCATCCACGCGGGCACGCAGCTCCACATCAAACCTCTGCGACCGCGTCGGGCGCGTAGGTCGTGCCGACGTTGGGGCCGGGGACGAGCACCCGGTACCGTGCCCCTTCGCTCGCCTTCGGCACGAGCCTGCGGAAGGTGCCGTCGGCTCGGAGTGCGACCCCGCCGAGCCGGTGCCAGCTGCCGCGGAACGCATCGAGGTAGACGTACTGGCGGAGGACCTTGCCGCCGGGCGTCCGCGAGGTGGTCGGGGCCGGACGGCCGGCGAGGGTCACCGACCCGCTCAGCAGGGTGCCGGTCGACGCCGGCGTTGCGGTCAGGTGCGCGACGGTCGCCGCACCATGCCAGCGGGCGAAGTGCAGCTCGACGGGGCCGCCCGGCAGGCCCCGCCAGGCCTCGAGCGCGTACGTCCAGCCGCCGGGCGCCGTGCGGACGACCACGGCGAACGGCACGCCGGTGGTTGCAGCCCGCCGGCTCACGTCGGCGCCGCTCAGGCGCCCGCCGGGCAGCACGCGACCCTGGAAGGGCACGAGCAGCGTGTGCCGCGTCCCGCCCTGCGTCCACGAGACCTCGGCGTTCCGCGCGGCGTCGACTCGCAGGGACGGCGCGGTGGCGTGGTCGGCCACGGAGATCGAGCCTCCGGCCGGCGAGACCGTGACGGCCGCGGTCACGAGCGCGAACAGCACGACGCGTCGGCTCCGCCTGACGAGCGCCTCGTACACTTGCTGCGCGTGAAGACGGACTACTTCGGTGAAGAGGTCGCGGCGCGCTACGACGGCGGCCCGATGTTCAGCCCGGAGGTCTTGGAGCCGACGGTCGACTTTCTCGAGGCGCTCGCGGGCGATGGGGCAGCACTCGAGTTCGGCATCGGCACAGGTCGGATCGCGCTGCCGCTCGCGCAGCGGGGCGTTCACGTGCACGGAATCGACCTGTCCGAGGCGATGGTCGCGAAGCTGCATGAGAAGACGGGCGCGGAGCGGGTGGCCGTGACGATTGGAGACTTTGCGACGGCTCGGGTCGGGGAGACGTTCTCGCTCGTGTACCTCGTCTTCAACACGATCGGCAATCTGACGACGCAGGACGACCAGGTGGCGTGCTTCCAGAATGCGGCGGACCATCTCGAGCCGGGCGGCAGCTTCGTGATCGAGGTGGGTACGCCTGACCTGCAACGTCTGCCCCCGGGCGAGCGATTCTATCCGTTCGACGTCGGCGTCGAACATCTCGGCTTCGACGAGTACGACGTCGCCAACCAGGGACTCGTCTCCCACCACTTCTGGCCGGAGGACGGTGTCTGGCGGAGATCCTCGATTCCCTTCCGGTACGTCTGGCCGGCCGAGCTCGATCTGATGGCACGCCTCGCGGGTATGCGGTTGCGCGAGCGCTGGGAGCACTGGGACCGCTCGCCGTTCACGAGCGAAAGCCGCAAACACGTGTCCGTCTGGGAACGACCGAGCTAGCGCTCGCAGTTCCCCTGCGCACAAGTGCTCAGATCCAGCGCTTCCAGCGGAAGAAGACGCCCCCTCGCGTGGTTGTGCGGAAAGCGCACGGTTGAGCGAAAACGCTTGTGCCGTATGTGCCGTAGCCGCCGTGAAATGCGCTGCTGGTGTGGTCTCGGCGTGGTCTCAGGAGTAGGCTCGCCAGGCTCTAGAAAGGCTTGGTGCCACCCGACCCCATCGGCACAGGGAGACGAAAAGATGGAGACCATCACCCAGAGCCTGTCCGAGCGGATCCGCGAGCTCCGGACACGCGAACCAATTCTGTCCACGACGGCGACGCGCGTCGCGATCGATTTGCTCAACGCGCGCCTCACCGCTCTCGAGGATGCATTTCTTCAGCTCAGCGAGGCTGGGCGCGAGCCCACGAACCCGCACGCCGCCGCAGGCGACTCGGCGTAGAAGCCAGGCGGCGGCAGCGGCTCATCACCCTCGAACAGCCAAGGCAGCCCGTCGAGAATCACGTCCAGCCCGTCCTTGATCGCGGAGATGTTCGTGCGGCCGAACGTCTCCGACTCACTGACCTCCCGGATCCGGAAGCCCCGGCGCAAGTTCATTCAGCCGCACCAGGTCGACGGAGTGCAGGTGGTCGCCGAACAGCCGCCAGCCTAGGCGCTGCTGGTGTGGTCCCGGTGTGGTCTCAACGGCCGCACCGGGACCGCAAACCCGCATGAATTCTCAGATCCAGCGCTTCCAGCGGAAGAACACCAGCTGAATCAGGGTCGTGCCGAGGATCAACCCCCAGCTCCACCAGTACCCGAACGACCAGCCGAGCTCGGGGATGTGGTGGAAGTTCTGGCCGTACAGGCCGACGATGAACGTCGGAACGAGCAGCAGCGCCGCGATCACCGTGAGCCGTTTCATCACCTCGTTCTGGTCGTTCGCGATCTTGCCCTGCAGGTAGTCGCGGACGCCCGCGAGCGAGTCGCGCGACGCGTCGAGCCCTTCGCTCGCCCGCAGCAGCTTGTCGAACGCGTTCCCGAACGAGATCTCCACGTCGCGTGGGAAGAGCTCGGCGTCGTCGAGCTCGACCCGGTTGTCGACGATCTTGCGGACCGCGTCGCGCGTGGGGGAGAGCGCGCGCCGGATCCCGAGGACGTCGTGGCGAAGCTCTCTGAGGCGCCGTCCCGTGGTGCGAGGCGGCTGGTCGGCGACCATGTCCTCGAGCTCGTCGATCTCGTCGTCGAGCGTGTCGATCAGGTCGAGGAACCGCTCCGCGACGTCGTCGACGAGGTGGAAGGCGAACATGCCGACCTCCTCGTGCGTGCGGCAGGCGTCCTTGGCCGGCTTCGGATCGTACGGCTCGCCGCCCGGCGGCGTCTTGGAGACGGACACGAGGCGGTCGTGCGCCGCGATGAAGTCGAGCTCCTGGTAGTCGATGCGCCCGTCCTCGGGCTTCGGCACCGGCACCAGCAGGATCCCGAGGACGTAGTCGCCGTGCGAATCGATCCGCGGGCGCGGCTCGTCGTCGTGCGTCTGCGCTGCGAGCAGCATCCTCACGACCGACGGGTGCACGGTGTCCGGCAGGCTCGCCTGCAACTCGTCGGCGCTCGGGTCGATCAGGTCGATTCAGCGTGGCGCCATCCGCCTGCCAGGCTAGCCCCGGCTTCGGACGAGAATCAGCCGGCCGAAACCGCGGCGCGCGCGGGCGTCGCCGCGGTCTGTAACGACGCGAGGTAGCGCTCGGCGTCGAGCGCCGCCATGCATCCCGAGCCCGCGGCGGTGACCGCCTGGCGATAGACGTGGTCCTGCACGTCGCCGGCCGCGAACACACCGGTGATGTTGGTCGCGGTCGAGCCCGGCTGCGTCACGAGATAGCCCGCGTCGTCGTGGTCGAGCTGATCGAGGAAGAGGGTCGTGTTGGGGTCGTGCCCGATCGCGACGAACAATCCGTCCGCCGGCACCGTCCACGTCTCCCCGGTCACCGTGCTCTTGAGGCGCAGCCCTTCGACGTTCTGCTCGCCGAGCACCTCCTCGACCACGGCGTTCAGGACGAAGTCGAGCTTCTCGTTCGCCTCGGCGCGGTCGACCATGATCCGCGACGCGCGAAACTCGTCGCGGCGGTGCACCAGGTGCACCTTGTCGGCGAACTTCGTCAGGAACAGCGCCTCCTCGAACGCGGAGTCGCCGCCGCCGACGACGTAGACGTCCTTCTGCCGGAAGAACGCGGCATCGCACGTGGCGCAGGCGGACACGCCGCGGCCCTTGTGCTTCTCCTCCGACTCGATGCCGAGCCAGCGCGCGCTGGCGCCGGTCGAGACGATCACCGAGCGCGCCGTGAACTCGTCCTTGCCGACGAGCACCTTGAACGGCGACGACGAGAAGTCGACGCTGGTCACGTCGTCGGTGATGAACTCCGCGCCGAAGCGCTCCGCCTGGCGGCGGAAGTCGGCCATCATCTCCGGCCCCATGATCCCGTCCGCGTAGCCGGGGTAGTTCTCGACGTCGCTCGTGATCATCAGCTGGCCTCCCCACGCGAAGCCCTCGATCACCAGCGGCTCGAGGTCGGCGCGGGCGGCGTACAGCGCAGCCGTGTATCCGGCTGGACCGCCGCCGATGATGATCAGGTCACGGACACGTGCGTCGCTCAAGGTGCTCCTTCGGTTCGTTCGATTCCTACGCAGTATTCAACGTTACGGCGCGGTCGAACGTTCCCGCAGGCTAGGCGGCGTCCGCGTTGGCGCGGGGGAGGGCCGGGACGTCGTCGACCGCGGTCAGCTCGGGCGCGGCCGGTGTGACGGGCATCCGCTCGATCTGCCCGAGCTCGGGTGGATCGGCGCCCCCGATCCCGTGCTCGGGGAACTTGCGGGCGGTGACGAGCAGCCGTGACTCGAACGAGCTCACGGACTGGTTGTAGGCGCCGACGGCGGTCTCGAGGCCGCGCCCGACCTTTGCCAGGTGGCCGGCGAAGACGCCGAGCCGCTCGTAGAGCTCGCGGCCGAGGCCGGCGACGGCGCGGGCGCTCTCGGCGACCGTTTCCTGCTGCCAGCCGTACGCGACCGTTCGCAGCAGGCCGATCAGCGTCGCGGGCGAGGCGACGATCACTCCGGACTCTGCGCCCGCGTCGAAGAGCGACCCGTCCTGGTCGAGCGCGGCGCGGTACAGGCCCTCGTCGACGAACATCACCACGAACTCGGGCGTCGGGTCGAACTGCCGCCAGTAGCGCTTCTGCCCGAGCTTGCCGATGTGGTCGCGGAGCTGAGCGGCGTGTCGTGCCAGGTGGACCCGCTTCGCCTCGGCGTCGTCGCAGTTGACGGCGTCGAGGTAGGCGTCGATCGGCACCTTGGAGTCGACCACGATGCTCTTGCCGCCCGGCAGCTTGACCACGAGGTCGGGGCGGAGCAGCCGGCCCTCGTCGTCTCTGCCCGACTCCTGGGTCCGGAAGTCGCAGTAGTCGACCATGCCCGCGAGCTCGACCACCCGCTTGAGCTGCACCTCGCCCCAGCTGCCGCGGACGTGCGGCGCGCGGAGCGCGGTGACCAGGTTGCCGGTCTCGGAGCGGAGCCGCTCCTGGCCCTCCGCGACGACCTTCAGCTGCTCGCTGACGGTGCTGACCGCACGGAGCCGCCGGTCCTCGAGCTCCTTGGCCTGCGTCTCGAAGCGCAGCAGCGTCTCCTTGATCGGCGCGAGCTTCGCCTCGGCGAGCTCGAGCAGCGAGGTCTGGTTCCGCGACAGTGCGTCGCCCGCGACCGCCTGGAAGCGCTGCTCCCACTGCTCCTGCGTCCGCTCGAGCAGCTCGACGCGCTCGCCCGCAGCCGTGCGGTCGTGCTCGAGGAGGGCGTCGCGCGCCGTCAGGGCGGTGCGCGCCCAGAGGTAGACGGCGCCGCCGCCGACCGCCAGACCGAGTACGAGAAGCAGGAGTGCCATCAGCCCACGAACGATAGTTCGGGCGTCGGACGGCAAAAAAATCAGCCCCGGCGAGTCCGAAGACCTACCGGAGCTGATATGCCGGATCGAGCGACTCCGAAGAGCTACCCGATCCGACGCGGGGAACCTAGCCGGGGCCCACGGCGGCCGTCAACGCGCCTCCAGGCTGAATGTCGCAATTTGCGCGCAAATTCGTGTCGAGTCTGAAGCCGCGCGGGGGAACGTCCGTTCGCACGCGTAGGCTTGCCGTCTGGCAATGGACGACGTGTTCGGCCCCGGCGGCTCCCTCGCCCGCGCGCTGCCGGGCTATGAGCCCCGTTCGGAGCAGGCCGCGCTCGCGGCCGCGGTCGAGCACGCGCTCGCGTGCGGCGACCACCTGGTCGCCGAGGCGGGCACCGGCGTCGGCAAGAGCCTCGCCTACCTCGTGCCCGCGCTCGCCTCCGGGCTGCGCGTCGTCGTCGCGACCGCCACCAAGGCGCTGCAGGAGCAGTTGCTGCGCTCGGACGTCCCGATCGCGGCTTCCGTCACCGGACGGCCGGTGCGGGTCGAGCTGCTCAAGGGCCGGCAGAACTACCTCTGCCGCCGGCAGCTCCAGGGCTTCCAGCCCGAGCTCGATGCCGGCGGCCGCGACGGGGCCGCCTGGGAGGCGATGCAGTCCTGGCTCGGCGCCACCGAGACCGGCGACCGCGCCGAGCTCGAACTCGAGCCGTCGCCTGCGCTCTGGTCCGAGCTGGCCGTCGGCGCCGACCGCTGCTCGGGACGGCGCTGCCCGTTCGTGACCGCGTGCTTCGCGGAGGCGGCCCGCGGCCGCGCCGCCGAGGCCGAGCTCGTGATCGTGAACCACGCCCTGTACTTCGCCGACGTCGCCGCCGGCGGCGGTGTGCTGCCCGAGCACGACGCAGTCGTCTTCGACGAGGCTCACCGTCTCGAAGAGTCGGCGGCCGGCTGGCTCGGCGGCAGCGTCTCGCGCGCCGGCCTGCGGCGGCTCGTCCTCGACGTCGAGCGCGCTGCCCGCGACGCCCACGCGACCGCCCCGACGCGGCAGCTCGACCGCGTCGTCTCGAGCGGTGAGCGCCTGCTCGCCGCCGTCGCTCCGCCGTCCGGGCGGCGCCGCCTCCGCACGACGCCGGTCGAGCCCGCGCTCGTGCTGGTCGACGCCCTCGGCGACCTGGCCGGGGTCCTGCAGGGCGGCGGCGAGGAGCAGGACGCGCTCGCCCGGCGCGCCCTCGTCCACGCCGCCCAGGTCGAGGCCACGCTCGACGCCGAGCCCGCAGGGCCGCGTCGTCTGGTCGGAGCCGGACGCGCTCGCCTGGGCGCCGGTCGACGTCGCCGGCGAGCTGCGCGAGCGGCTCTGGGACGACGGCCCGACGGCGATCCTCGTCTCGGCGACGCTCGCGGCCGGCGAGGACGCAGGCTTCGTACGTCACCGGCTCGGGCTGGCGCACGCGCGGGAGGCGATCGTCGGCTCGCCGTACGACTTCCGCGAGCAGGCGCTCCTCTACGTGCCCCGCGCGATGCCCGACCCACGCGCCGAGGACTTCCTCGACCGCGCCGCCGACGAGATCGTCGCGCTGCTCTCCCTCTCCGAGGGGCGCGCGCTCGTGCTCACCTCGAGCTACCGCGCACTCGACGCGTATCGCGAGCGGGTGCGTGGGCGCGTCCCCTACGACGTGCTCGTGCAGGGCGAGGCGCCGCGCGAGCGGCTGCTCGAGCGGTTCCGCGACGACGTCGGCTCGGTGCTGCTCGCGACCTCCACCTTCTGGCAGGGCGTCGACATCCCCGGCGAGTCGCTGTCGCTGCTCGTGATCGACAAGCTGCCCTTCTCGGCGCCCGGCGATCCGCTGCACGAGGCCCGCTGCGAGGCGGTCGAGCGGGACGGCGGCGACTGGTTCCGCGGCTACGCCCTGCCGACGGCCGTGCTCCAGCTCCGCCAGGGGTTCGGGCGACTGATCCGTGGGCACGCCGATCGCGGCGTCGTCGCGATTCTCGACGCCCGCCTGCGCAGCCGCCCGTACGGGCGCGTGTTCCTCGAGGCGCTGCCCCGCTGTCCGCTCGTCGACGACCAGGGCGCGGTCGCGGCGTTCTTCGGCGAACGGGTTGCCGTATCCGCTTGAATGGTCGGCTCGCGATGGCCAAGAAGAAGCCCAGGACCCCGCCCGCGCCGCGCCGTGTGCAGGCGCCGAAGCAGCGTGAGCGTGTCGCCATGGACGAGCTCGGCGCGCGCCACCGCGCGGTGCTGTACGGCGTCGCAGCGCTCGGGATCGTCGCGCTGGTCGCCGTCGTGGCAGTGGTCGCGCTCGGCGGTAGCAACAAGAGCAAGGACGTCGCCAGGCTGATGACGGCGGCCGGCTGCAGCTTCAAGACCGTCAAGGCCTACGTGCCCCCGGGCCAGGGCGTGCACGTCGCGAGCCTGACGAAGAAGTTCCCCTGGAACACGGACCCGCCGTCGAACGGCCAGCACTACCCGGTCTGGGCGGTGTGGGGCTTCTACACCGACCCGATCAACCCGCGGATGGTCGTCCACGACGAGGAGCACGGCGGCGTGATCCTCTGGTGGGGGCCGAAGGTGTCGCAGATCACGATCGACCTGCTGCGCGACCTCTACAACGAGCAGTCGGACGGGGTCTTCGGGACGCCGTACACGAAGCTCGGCAGCAAGGTCGCGATCAGCGCCTGGACCGGCAATCCCGCCGACTACGGCCACAACGGCTACTTCGGGCAGGGTCACCTCGCGATCTGCGCGCGCTACGACGCCGCGACCGCGAAGGCGTTCCGAGCCTTCCGCGATGCCTACCGCGGCCACGGCCCCGAGGGCATCCCGCTGTCGCTGGACAAGGCCGGGATGGGGCCCCAGTAGCACGACGTACAATCCCTCGCCGCGCCGGGGTGGCGAAACTGGGTAGACGCGCCCGGCTTAAAACCGGGTGTCCCGAAGGGACGTGGGGGTTCGATTCCCTCCCCCGGCACTCGCCGATCGCACCCGGATCGACGACCGTCATCCTGTGAGAGCTTCTCACGCCCGGCCGCTGCGCTCCGTCAGCCGGCGTAGCCGCGCCGCGAGAGCGGGCGTCAGGGCGTCGGGCTCGGCCCGCCATTGCCAGTTCCCGTGCTCGGTGCCCGGTGTGTTCAGCCGCGCCTCGGTCCCGAGCCCGAGCACGTCCTGCAGCGGCGCGATCGCGAGCGCCCCGACCGACGACCAGGCCGCCTCGATCAGCTCCCACGCCGGCTCGTCCCCGGCGAGGCCTGTCGAGGCCCGCTGCGCGTCCGACAGCCGCGACCACCAGCCGACGGCGGTGTCGTTGTCGTGCGTGCTCGAGTACACGACCGCCTGCTCGACGTGGTTGACGGGGAGGTGCGGGTTGTTCGGGTCGTCCCCGACCGCGAACTGCATCACGATCATCCCCGGGAAGCCGAGCTCCCGCCGGAGCCGGACGACCGGCTCGGTGATCACGCCGAGGTCTTCTGCGATCACGGGCAGCGGTCCGAGCTCGGCCGCGGCCGCACGGAACGGCGCCGCCCCGGGCCCGCGCCGCCAGCGTCCGCGGCGCGCGGTCTTGCGTCCCTCGACCACCGCCCAGTAGGAGACGAACCCGCGGAAGTGGTCGACGCGCGTCAGGTCGACGAGGTGGAACGTCCGGCGGAAGCGCTCGATCCACCAGCGGTAGCCGTCCCGGCGCATCGCCGGCCAGTCGTACAGCGGGTTGCCCCACAGCTGACCCGTCTTCGTGTAGGCGTCAGGTGGGACGCCGGCGACCTCGCCGCGCCGGAAGAGCTGCGGGTGGGCGAGGTGGTCGGAGCACCCGGCGCCGACGTAGATCGGCAGGTCGCCGATGATCCGGACGCCGCGTCCGGCGGCATACGCGCGGAGCGAGCGCCATTCGCGCTCGAACCTGACCTGGTCGTCGAGGTCGCCGCCGTAGGCGAGCCAGTCCTCGATCCAGTACGCGTTCTCCTCCCGGAACGTGCGGCGGTCGGCCTCCCGGACGCGCGAGCTGCGGTCGGCCACGAGCGCGGGCGAGCCTGCGAACGCGGACGGCGAGTTGTACGGCGAGCCGGTTTCGTCGACGGGACCGAGCGGAAGCACCTGCCACCAGCGCTGACCGGCGGCCGCCAGCCAATCCACGAAGCGATAGGCGTGCTCGTCGGGTACTCCGTTCGGCAGCGATGTCGGATGAAGGAGGATGCCCGACGCCCGCTCGAGTCTCATTCGCGCGACAATCTCACGCTCGATGCCCCTTCCCAAGTCGACAACGCCGCCAGCGAGGATCGAGATCCAGGCCGTGGAGCCGCTCGTCGACTGCGGTCGCTACCCGGTCAAGCGGACGGTGGGAGAGCGCGTGGACGTCTACGCGACGATCGTCAAGGACGGTCACGACGTGCTCGGCGCCGCGATTCGCATCCGGCCACCGAAGGGCAGGGCGCGCGAGGAGCCGCTGGCGCCGCTCGGGAACGACCGGTTCGGCGGAACGTTCACCGCCGACCGGCCCGGCCGCTGGACGTTCGCGATCGTGGCCTGGACCGACCGGATCGCAACCTGGCAGGACGAGCTCCGCCGCAAGGTCGACGCGGGGCAGGACGACCTCGTCGGAGAGCTCGCCGAAGGCGCCGCGCTGCTCGGCCGTCCCTCGCTGACGGCCGAGGAAGGGCTCGCCGTCGCGGAGACCGACCGCCACGCGGAGACCGTCTCGGCCCCGCTCCCGATCGACGTCGACCGCGAGCGCGGCCGGTTCGGGGCGTGGTACGAGCTCTTCCCGCGCTCGTTCGGCGGCTTCAAGGGCGTCGCCGCGGTGCTGCCGCAGCTCGCGGAGCTCGGCTTCGACGTCGTGTACCTGCCGCCGATCCATCCGATCGGCGTCACCAACCGCAAGGGGCGCAACAACGCCCTCGTGGCGGGCAAGGACGATCCCGGGTCGCCGTGGGCGATCGGCTCCGAGCTCGGCGGCCACGACGCCGTCGATCCCTCGCTCGGCACGCTCGAGGACTTCGACGGGATGATCGCGGCGGCGAAGAAGGCGGGCATCGAGATCGCGCTCGACTTCGCGATCCAGTGCTCGCCCGACCACCCGTGGCTGAAGGAGCATCCGGAGTGGTTCTACCGCCGGCCGGACGGAACCCTGAAGTACGCCGAGAACCCGCCCAAGCGGTACCAGGACATCTACAACGTCAACTTCGAGTGCGAGGACTGGCGCGGCCTGTGGGAGGCGCTGCGCGACGTCGTCCTCTTCTGGGTCGGGCACGGCGTCGACGCGTTCCGCGTCGACAACCCGCACACGAAGCCAGTCGCCTTCTGGGAGTGGTTGATCGCCGAGGTGCGCAAGCAGCGTCCGGACGTGATCTTCCTGGCGGAGGCGTTCACGCGTCCCGCGAAGATGACGACGCTTGCGAAGTCCGGCTTCGCCCAGAGCTACACCTACTTCACCTGGAAGAACGCGAAGTGGGAGCTGGTCGAGTACGTCCAAGAGCTGATCGACTGGTCGCCGTTCTACCGTTCGAACGCATTCGCAAACACGCCCGACATCCTCCACGAGTACCTCCAGCACGGCGGCGCGCCGGCGTTCAACGTGCGGCTCGTGCTCGCGGCGACGCTCTCGCCGTCGTACGGGATCTACTCGGGGTTCGAGAGCTACGAGAACGCCCCGGTCGCGTCGGGCTCGGAGGAGTACCTCGACTCGGAGAAGTACGAGCTCAAGCAGCGGACGCTCGACGGCCCCCTGCTGCCGGTGATCAAGCGGCTGAACGCCGTCCGCCGCGCTGAGCCCTCGCTGCAGCACGTCGACAACCTGCGCTGGCTGGAGACCGAGAACGAGCAGCTCATCGCCTACGCGAAGGGGAACGACATCATCTGCGTCGTGAACCTCGACCCGCTCGTGGGACAGGAGGGCGCGTGCGTCATCCCGGTCGCGCTCGGCCTGCCTCCGGCGTTCGACGTACGCGACCTGCTGACGGACGACGAGTTCGTCTGGCGCGCCGGGAGGAACTACGTCGGACTCGGCCCCGGACAGACGCACCTCCTCAAGGTCGTCCCCGCGACGACGGATGCCCCGGGGGCCGCATGAGCGAGCCCGGCCAGTGGTTCGAGCGCGACCCGCTCTGGTTCAAGACGGCGGTCTTCTACGAGATCCACCTGCGGGGCTTCTTCGACGGCAACGACGACGGCTCGGGCGACTTCCGGGGCCTCACGGACAAGCTCGACTACCTGCAGTGGCTCGGGGTCGACTGCATCTGGCTGCTGCCCGCGTACCCGAGCCCGTTGCGCGACGGCGGCTACGACATCGCCGACTTCTTCGGCGTGCATGCCGACTACGGGACGATCGAGGACTTCAAGACGTTCGTCGACCAGGCGCACCAGCGGGGCCTGCGGGTGATCGCAGACCTGGTGATGAACCACACGTCGTCGGACCATCCCTGGTTCCAGGCCAGCCGCACCGATCCGGCCGGGCCGTACGGCGACTGGTACGTGTGGGGCGACGACGACTCGCGGTGGAGCGAGGCGCGCATCATCTTCCTCGACACGGAGCCGTCCAACTGGACGTGGGACGCGATGCGCGGGGAGTACTACTGGCATCGGTTCTTCTCGCACCAGCCGGATCTCAATTACGACAACCCCGAGGTGCAGAGGCAGATGCTGGACGTGCTGCGCTTCTGGCTCGATCTCGGCCTCGACGGCTTCCGGCTCGACGCGGTGCCGTACCTCTACGAGCGCGACGGGACGAACGGCGAGAATCTCCCCGAGACGCATGCCTTCCTGAAGCGCGTCCGGGCAGAGATCGACGCGAGCTACTCCGACCGCGTCCTGCTCGCGGAAGCGAACCAGTGGCCGGACGACGTCGTCCAGTACTTCGGCGACGGCGACGGCGACGAATGCCACATGGCGTTCCACTTTCCGGTGATGCCGCGCATGTTCATGGCCGTGCGGCGGGAGGACGCGCTGCCGATCGTCGAGGTTCTGGAGAACACGCCCGCGATCCCGTCGGGTGCACAGTGGGGTCTCTTCCTGCGCAACCACGACGAGCTGACGCTCGAGATGGTGACGGACGAGGAACGCGACTACATGTACGAGGAGTACGCGAAGGACCCGCGGATGAAGCTGAACCTCGGCATCCGCAGGCGACTGGCGCCGCTCGTCGACAACGGGCGCGACGAGATCCAGTTGCTGCACGCGATGCTCTTCTCGCTGCCCGGGTCGCCGGTCCTCTACTACGGGGACGAGATCGGCATGGGTGACAACATCTTCCTCGGCGACCGCGACGGTGTGCGCACGCCGATGCAGTGGACGGGCGACCGAAACGCCGGCTTCAGCCGCTCCGACTTCGCACAGCTCTACCTGCCGCCGCTGATGGACCCGGTGTACGGGTTCCAGGCGGTCAACGTCGAGGCGCAACTGCGCCAGCCGAACTCCCTGCTGCGCTGGATCCACCGCCTGGTCGCGCTGCGCAAGGATCACCCGGTGTTCGGGCTCGGGACGTACGAGGCGCTGCGTCCCGACAATCCGCGCATCTTCGCGCACGTGCGCCAGTACGAGGACGACACGATCGTCTGCGTGCACAACCTGGCGCGGTCGGCGCAGGCCGTCCAGCTCGATCTCTCGCGCTGGCAGGGGCTGGTCCCGGAGGAGATGTTCGGGCGGACGCGGTTCCCGGCGATTGGTGAATGGCCGTACTTGCTGACCTTGGCGCCACGAGGGTTCTTCTGGTTCCAGTTGCGGAAGGACGAACGCGATGGCTAGCGACACTGCACTCGCCGACTTCGTCACCGGCCAGCGCTGGTTCGGCTCGAAGACGCGCGACGTCGTGCAGGCGACGGTCGTCGACCGCGCGATGGTGAGCTCCGGCGACCCGTCGCTGGAGTTGCTGCTCGTCGAGATCCGCTTCGACACGGGTACCCACGAGACGTACCAGCTGCTCACGGGCGCAGGCCTCGACGCGTTGGCGCACCCGCGCGGCGCCGCCGAGCTCGTTCGCCTGATCCGGGAAGGCCACAGCGTCCAGGCGCAGGAGGGCACGATCGACCTGACCCCGGTCGCCGGTGGCTTCGAAGGCATCCCGGCCGAGTTTCGGTCGACCCGGCTCATCGACGTCGAGCAGTCGAATTCGTCGGTCGTGCTGGACGACGCGCTGATCTTGAAGGTGTTCCGCCGCGTCGAGCCCGGCGTCAACCCCGAGCTCGAGCTCCTCCGCTTCCTCACCGAGCACGGCTTTCGGCACATCGCCCGGCTCGCAGGCTGGTACCAGTACGCCGGCAAGCCGATGGAGGCGACGCTCGGGATCCTGCAGCGGTTCGTCCCCGGCGGCGAGGACGGCTGGGAGCTGGCGCTCGACACGCTCGCCGACCGGGCGGACTGGTTCGTCGAGCAGCTCGGCCGCCTCGGCGAGGTGACCGGGGAGCTGCACACCGTGCTCGGCTCCGATTCGAACGACCCGAGCTTTGCGCCGGAGCAGACCTCGACCGAGTCGCTCGGCCTGCTCACGGCGACGGTCGACGAGGAGATCGAGGCGATCTTCCTCGACCTGCCCGAGGACGACCCCGAGCTCGAGCCGCTCCGCGGCCGTGGGGAGGAGGTGCGCGAGCGCCTCCGCCTGCTGACGAACATCGGCGGCACCGGTCGCGTGATCCGCCACCACGGCGACTTCCATCTCGGCCAGACGCTCTATACGCCCGACGGGTGGGTGCTGATCGACTTCGAGGGCGAGCCCGCACGGTCGCTCCCCGAGCGCCGCCGCAAGCGCAGCCCGCTGCGCGACGTCGCGGGAATGGTTCGTTCGTTCGCGTACGTCGCGTCGGCGGCGCCGCTGCTACGCGGCGTCGAGCCGCCGCCCGGCTGGGAGCAGCGCGCGAGGACCGCGTTCCTCGACGCCTACCGCGCCTCGGTCGAGCCGTCGCTCGTTCCCTCGGGGACCGCGATGGACAAGCTGCTGCAGGTCTTCGAGCTCGAGAAGGCGGTCTACGAGCTGCGCTACGAGCTGAACAACCGGCCGGACTGGGTGCAGATCCCGGTCTCCGGCATCGTCCGGCTGCTCGACGAGGAGGTTCCGATATGAGCCAGGCGAGGGCGTCCGCGTTCGGGGAGCTGGACGTCTGGCTGGCGAAGGCGGGCCGGCACGAGCAGCTGTGGGAGAAGCTGGGCGCACATCTCGTGGACGGCGGCGTGCGCTTCGCCGTCTGGGCGCCGAACGCGCGCAGCGTCAGCGTGGTCGGCGACTTCAACGACTGGGACGTCGCCGCCGACCCGCTCGTGCCCGTGCACGAGACGGGCATCTGGGAGGGCGTCGTCGACAGCGCAGTCGAAGGGCAGCGGTACAAGTACTCGGTCGACGGCCGCGAGAAGGCCGACCCCGTCGCGTTCCGCGCCGAGGAGCCGCCGAAGACGGCGTCCGTCGTCTTCGAGTCGAGGTTCGCGTGGACCGACGACGCGTGGCTCGAGCGGCGGCGCGCCTCGGAGCCGCTCGACGGGCCGCTCTCCATCTACGAGGTGCACGCGCCGTCGTGGAAGCGCGGACTGGGGTGGCGGGAGCTGGCCGACCAGCTCGCCGCCTACGTCAAGGACCTCGGCTTCACCCACGTCGAGCTGATGCCGGTGATGCACCATCCGTTCTCCGGCTCGTGGGGCTATCAGGTGACGGGCTACTACGCGACGCTGTCGTCGCTCGGCTCGCCCGACGACTTCCGCTACTTCGTCGACCGCATGCACGCGAACGGGATCGGCGTGATCCTCGACTGGGTCCCCGCGCACTTCCCGCGCGACGAGTGGGCGCTCGCCCGCTTCGACGGCACGGCGCTCTACGAGCACGACGACCCGCGCCGCGGCGCGCATCCCGACTGGGGCACGCTCGTCTTCAACCTCGGGCGCACCGAGGTGCAGAACTTCCTGCTGGCGAACGCGCTCTTCTGGCTGCGCGAGTACCACGCCGACGGCCTCCGCGTCGACGCGGTGGCGTCGATGCTCTACCTCGACTACTCGCGCAAGGAGGGGGAGTGGCTGCCGAACCGTTTCGGGGGCCGCGAGGATCTCGAGGCGGTCGCGTTCCTCAAGGACCTGAACGAGCTGGTGCATGCGCGCGAGCCGGGCGTGATCTCCGCCGCCGAGGAGTCGACGGCCTGGCCGGGAGTCTCGCGCCCGACGTACGTCGGCGGCCTCGGCTTCGGCTTCAAGTGGAACATGGGGTGGATGAACGACACGCTCGGGTACTTCGAGCACGACCCGGTGCACCGTCGCTTTCACCATCACGAGCTGACCTTCTCGCTCGTCTACGCGTGGAACGAGAACTTCGTGCTGCCGCTGTCGCACGACGAGGTCGTACACGGCAAGGGCTCGCTGCTGCAGAAGATGCCCGGCGACCGCTGGCAGCAGCTCGCGAACCTGCGCTCGCTGTACGCGTACATGTGGGCGCATCCGGGGAAGAAGCTGTTGTTCATGGGCGGCGAGCTGGCGACGCCGTGGGAGTGGAGCGACGAGGCCGAGCTGCCGTGGGACCTGCTCGACCACGGCGAGCACTCCGGCGTGCGCGATCTCGTTCGCGACCTCAACCGTGTGTACCGCGACGAGCCGGCGTTGTGGGAGGTCGACTTCTCGCACGAGGGCTTCCGCTGGCTCGAGCCGAACGACGCGCCGAACAACGCGCTTGCGTTCATGCGCAGCTCGCGCGACGGTTCGCGGCGACTCGTGTGCGTGGCGAACCTGTCGCCGGTCCCGCGCGAGCGCTACCGCGTCGGCCTCCCCGTCGGCGGCAGCTGGGCGGAGGCGCTGAACACGGATTCGGCCTACTACGGCGGCACGGGCGTCGGCAACCTCGGCGCCGTCGAGACGCAGGAGCGCAGCTGGCACGACCAGCCGTACTCGGCGGAGCTGACGCTCCCGCCGCTCGGCGTCGTCTGGCTCAAGCCGTCGGAGCGCTAGTCCGAGCTCTGGAAGAAGCTCGCGATCGCGCCGGCGGATCCGGCGACGACCACGACCGCCCACAGCTCGAGCGCGACGTCGACCACGCGCCCCGCGGCGGTGAGCGGGTTCCTGAGCTGCGAGGACACCGTCAGCAGCTGCACCGTCGAGAAGAACAGCGCGTCGCCGAACGACTGCAGCTCGGTGCCCTTCGCGTGGCGCTCGAAGAGGTAGACGAGGACCGCGCCTGCGAGGTCGACGACCGCCGTCGCGGCGAAGACGAGGAACAGCCGGGCGAACAGCCGCCGATGCCGCTCCTCGAAGGTGAGCAGGCGCCTGACCTCCTCGCGGATCACGGCCTGATCCTGACCGCCGGTGCGGACGGGTACGGTGCCGCGTCATGAGTCGTGCGGTCTGGCCCGGAGATCCGTTTCCGCTCGGAGAGAGCTGGGACGGGCAGGGGACGAACTTCTCGCTGTTCTCGGAGAACGCCGAGCGGGTCGAGCTGTGCCTGTTCGACCGGCAGGGGGCCGAGGAGCGCATCCCGGTCGAGAACCGCACGGCCTTCAACTGGCACTGCTACCTGCCGGGGATCGGGCCGGGGCAGCGCTACGGGTACCGCGTGCACGGGCCGTACGACCCGGCCACGGGCCGCCGCTTCAACGCCGCGAAGCTCCTGATCGACCCGTACGCCAAAGCGGTCGAAGGCGCGGTGGACTGGGACGCCGCGAACACCCTGCCGTACGTCCCCTCGGGCGGGGATGACGCCGACCTGACCGTCGACGAGACCGACAGCGCGCCCGCGATCCCGAAGTCGCTCGTGATCGACCCAGCCTTCGACTGGCAGGACGACGACTGGGTGCGGCCCCGCACGCCGTGGCAGGAGACCGTGATCTACGAGGTGCACGTGCGGGGCTTCACGAAGCGGCTCGCCTCCGTGCGCGAGGACCTGCGCGGCACGTACGGCGGCCTCGCGAGCGAAGGAGCGATCGCGTATCTGAAGTCACTCGGCGTGACGGCGGTCGAGCTCCTCCCGGTGCATCACATCGCCGACGAGGGCTTCCTGCACGCGCGCGGGCTCACCAACTACTGGGGCTACTCGACGATCGGCTACTTCGCTCCGCATTCGCTGTACGCGGCCACCGCCGATCAGGTGCGCGAGTTCAAGGGGATGGTCAAGGCGCTGCATCGGGCGGGGATCGAGGTGATCCTCGACGTGGTCTACAACCACACGGCAGAAGGCAACCACCTCGGACCGATGCTCAGCCTGCGCGGCGTCGACAACAGCAGCTACTACCGGCTGATGCCGGACAACCCGCGCTTCTACATGGACTACACGGGCACCGGCAACACGCTCAACCCGCTCCATCCGAGCGTGCTGCGCCTGATCATGGATTCGCTCCGTTACTTCGTGATGGAGTGCCACGTCGACGGCTTTCGCTTCGACCTCGCGTCGGCGCTCGCGCGCGAGTTCTACGACGTCGACCGCCTCTCGGCGTTCTTCGACATCATCCACCAGGATCCGGTGCTGTCCCAGGTGAAGCTGATCGCCGAGCCGTGGGACGTCGGGCCCGGCGGCTACCAGGTCGGCAACTTCCCGATCCTGTGGTCCGAGTGGAACGGCATCTACCGCGACACGATGCGCGACTTCTGGAAGGGCGACGCCTCACTCGCGTCGTTCGCCTCCCGCTTCGGCGGGTCGGCCGACCTCTACCAGCGCGACGGACGGCGTCCGTTCGCGTCGATCAACTTCGTCACCGCGCACGACGGGTTCACGCTCCGCGACCTCGTCTCCTACAACGGCAAGCACAACGAGGACAACGGCGAGGGCAACCGCGACGGCACCGACGACAACCGCTCGTGGAACTGCGGCGCCGAAGGGGCGACGGACGATCCCGGCGTCCGCGCACTGCGCGCGCGGCAGCAGCGGAACTTCCTGGCGACGCTCGTTCTCTCGCAGGGCGTGCCGATGCTGCTCGGCGGCGACGAGATCGGCCGTACGCAGCGCGGCAACAACAACGCGTGGTGCCAGGACAACGAGCTCTCGTGGTTCGACTGGGACGCGGCCGACGACGAGTTGCTCTCGTTCACACGCCGCCTGATCGAGCTGCGCCGGACGCATCCCGTCTTTCGCCGCACGAAGTTCTTCGACGGTCGCGGCGAGCAGCTCCCGGACGTGTGGTGGATGCGTCCCGACGGCAGGCGGTTGACGCGACGTGACTGGGACAACACCGAGTCGCGGGCGATCGGCGTGTTCCTGAACGGCGACGAGCTGCGGACGGAGACGCGCTCGGGCGAGGAGGTGCGGGACGAGTCCTTCTTGCTGCTCTTCAACGCGTTCTTCGACGACATCACGTTTCGGCTTCCGGCCCGCCGGCTCGGCCTGCGCTGGCATGTCGAGCTGGCGACCGGGCGGTACGAGGCCGAGCGGCTCAGCTACGGGTCGGAGGTCGTCGTCGAGGCGCGGTCGCTCGTCGTGCTACGGCGCGCCTAGTCGTCGTCGTCGCGCAGGGAGAGTGTGCCTGGCACTGCGGGAGGGGCAGTGCCAGGCACGTGGGGCGAGTGGTCAGGCGGCGACGGGAACGCCGCCGGCAGCCTCGTAGGTCGGGCGGTAGCCGAGCACCCGGCCGATCGCGGCGCCCGGGACGAGCGCGGCGCGCTGGAGCACGTGCGGAACGACCGGCAGCCGGGCGACGTCGAAGTGGTGCTTGGCGATCACGGCAAGCCGCAGCGGGTTCGGCATGCCCTTGCGGTTCGTCTTGCCGTCGACCGCCAGCGAGAACATCGTCTCGATCAGCGACTCGAACTCGAGCGACGGTCGCACCTCGGCACGAAAGCGCAGCGTCTCGTCGCCGGCGTTCCAGAACCGGTGGGCGACACCGGGATCGACGTACGCGACCGCGCCGGCGCGGAGCTCGAGCTTCTCGCGGCCGCGCTTGAGGCCGAGGACGCCCTCGGTGACCGTGAAGAACTCGGCCTGGTACGGGTGGACGTGAGCGGAGGCGACCTTGCCGCCCGGCTCGACGATCGTCTCGAACAACGTGTACTCGCCGTTCGTGTCGTGCGACGTCAACTCGAACACCAGGCGTTCGCCGGTGACGGGGTTGACGAGCGAATCTCCTGCGCGAATCATGGTGTGCCTTCCTGTCGAGTTGTCTCGCAGGAGTCTCCGGCCCGCGGCGCGGCTCGTCGTCGCCCCGCAGGCCGATCTCGTATCGGCGCCGAGGCCGATCTCGCTGTCGTCCGCGCGGACTACGCGTTGTCGCCCGGCTGCACGGTGCCGGACTCGTACGCGAGCACGACCGCCTGCACGCGATCGCGGAGATGGAGCTTCATCAGGATGCGGGCGACATGCGTCTTCACCGTCGTCTCGGAGACGAACAGCGTCTTGGCGATCTCGGCGTTCGACAGGCCGCGTGCGATCAGGGTCAGCACCTCTCGCTCGCGGGCCGTCAGCTCCTGCAGCCGCGGGAAGTGCGCCTGCGGCTTCGGGCCGGTGCCCTTCACGAACTCGGAGATCACCCGCCGGGTGATCGTCGGCGAGAGCAGCGCCTCTCCCTGGGAGATGACCTCGATCGCCGAGACGAGCTGCTCGGGCGGCGTGTCCTTGAGCAGGAAGCCGCTCGCGCCGGCGCGGAGCGCCTCGTACACGTATTCGTCGTGGTCGAACGTCGTCAGCATCAGGATCTTCGGCGCCTCGCCGCCGTCCTCGAGAATGCGCCGGGTCGCCTCCAACCCGTCGAGCTCGGGCATGCGGATGTCCATCAGCACGATGTCGGGCCGGAGCAGGCGAACCTGGTCGACCGCCTCGCGGCCGTCTCCCGCCTCGCCCACGACCTCCATCTCCGGCTCCGCGTCGAGGATCATGCGGAAGCCCGCGCGCACGAGCGCCTGGTCGTCGACGAGGAGGATGCGGATCACGAGCGCGCCACCTCGACCGGCAGCTCGGCGCGGACGACGAACCCGAAGCCGTCGTCGCGCGGTCCCGCCTCCAGCGTGCCGCCGTACAGTGCGACGCGCTCGCGCATCCCGACGAGCCCCTGGCCGACGCCGTTCACGCTGCGGCTGGAGTCGCCGTCGTCGGAGACCTCGAGCTGCACGGTGTCCTTGGCGTAGCGGACGAGAACCTGCACGTGCGACCCGGGTGCGTGCTTGAGCGCGTTGGTCAGCCCCTCCTGGAGGATGCGGTACGCGGAGAGATCGACGCCGAGCGGGAGCTGCTGGCGCTCGCCCTCGACTCGAAGAGTGACGGGGAGGCCTGCAGCCTCGACCTGCGCCACCAGGTGGTCGAGATGCTTCAGGCCCGGTTGGGGCGTGAGCGCGACAGCCGGAGCCTCGTCGCTGGTCCGCATGACGCCCAACATACGACGCATCTCGGTCAGTGCCTGCCGTCCGATCTGCTCCACCGACAGCAGGGCGTCGCGCTCACGCTGCTGATCGTCCCTGAGCAGACGGCGAACGCCGGACGACTGCACCACCATCACCGACACGGAGTGTGCGACGACGTCGTGGAGCTCGGTCGCGATGCGCGCGCGCTCCTCGGCAGCCGCCTGCTCGGCGGCGGCGGCGTGGCCCCGCTCGGCCTCGGCGACCCTGACCTGCAGCTCCCGCGCCTGCTCGGCGCGGGTCGCGATCGCGCGTCCTCCGAGCCAGGCCGCGCCGAAGAAGAGCGTGATCCAGACGAAGTCGGCTGCGCTCCCCGTCGGGTCGGTGGCCACGACGATCGCGATCGTGGCGAGCGTGCCGGCGGCGCCGACGATCAGCTGCGTGCGGTCGCGGAGGCTGCCGGCGACGACGGCGACGGCCAGCGCGCTGAAGAACGGCACGACGAGGTGCTGCAGACCGGCGCCGTCGAGCGCGGAGGCGAGCGCCAGCGCTGCGAGCGGGACGAGCACGGCCGGCAGCGGGAAGCGCCGTCGGAAGAGCAGCGGCGTCGCCCAGAAGACCGCGAGCGGCACCATCGCCCAGGCATCGAACGACGCCCTCGTCACGGCGATCTCGACGTAGCTGGCAGTCGCGAGCGCCACGATCACGACGTCGACAGCGTCGTGACGCAGCCGGCCCCACACGCGGTGCCAGTTCACACACTGACGGTAGCCCCTTCCGGCCCGGCGCGGCGTCGTCCCTTCAGGCGACGTCGAGATCATCCTGCAGGACGATGCGTCGAGGGATCGTTTCCGGCGCTGGGTCGCTCTAGACTTCGCCGGTGGATCTCGTCCGGGACGCGATGGTGGCCGATCCGCTCGCGCTGCGGGCCGAGCAGAGCGCCCGTGAGGCGGGTGAAGCCCTCGCCAGGCCGGAGGTCCGGGCCGTGTTCGTCTGTGACGACAGCGGCCGGCTCGTGGGCGTCGTGACGCGCAAGACGCTCGTCCGCGAGGTGGTCGCGGCGGGGCTCGACCCCGGCGCCACCCAGCTCGGCTCGATCGCCGAGCCGCCGAACGCCACGCTCGACTCGACGATGCCGCTCGCCGACGCGTTCGCGTTCGTCGAGGAACAGGACTTCGAACGCATCCCCGTCGTGGAGGACGGGAGGCTCGTCGGGGTGCTCGCGCGCGCGGTCGTCCAGCGCCGGCTGGCCGAGGACGAGCCGCCCGGCGACGCCGTCTGACGACCCGCTACGCGGCGGCCAGGCTGGGCGTCGTCTCCGCGAGCACGGTCGACAGTGCATCGCGCAGCCCCTGACGGACGTCGTCGTCGACGAGCGTGCCGTTCTCGTCGAACTTCTCCTGGGCGTGACCAACGGCGAGCTCGACGTCGGCGACGCGGGCACCCATCGCGCCGAGCACCTTGCGCAGCTCGGCCGCCGCCCAGACGCCGCCGAACGCGCCCGCGCTCGCGCTCATCACGCCCACCGGCTTGTTGCGGAAGGCGTTCGTGGCGAGCGGGCGGGAGCCCCAGTCGAGTGCGTTCTTCAGCGCGCCCGGCACCGACGAGTTGTACTCCGGCGTCGCGAACACGACCGCGTCGGCTGCGCGCACGAGCTTGCGAAACGCGTCGACCGGTGCAGGGCCGGGGACGCCGTCGTCGTCCGCGTCGTAGGGCGGGATCGCTTTCAGCCCGTCCCAGATCGCGATCTCGATTCCCTCGGGGGCCTCCTCGCGCAGCGCGCGCAGGAGGCCCGTGTTGTGGGAGTCGCGGCGGAGCGAGCCGCTGATCGCGAGGATCAGCAACTACGACTCCCGCGCGACGAGCGTGAGGTCGGCCTTCAGCGTCACGTCGTTCGCGAGTGCCGGCTCGCCGGTCGGCAGCGGCATGTTCCAGTTCATGTCGAAGTCGGTGCGGTCGACGGTCGTCTGGAGCTTCAGCCCGACGCGGGTCTTGCCGAAGTGGTCGACGGTCGGACCGACGATCGAGCCCGAGAGCGTGGCCGGCTTCGTGATGCCCTTGATCGTGATCCGCCCTGCGACCTCGACGTCGTCGCCGGTGCGGCGGATCTCGTCGGTCTCGAACCGAACGTCGGGGTGCCGCTCGGCGTCGAAGAACTCGGGCGAGAGCAGGTGGGCCTCGAGGTTCTCGTCCTTCACGGTGATGCTCGCGATGTGCGCGACGCCGGTCAGCTCGCCGCCGTCGAGGGTCGCCTCGAAGTCGGTGACGGCGCCGCCGAACGTCGCGACGGCGTACGGGACCTCGAACGAGACGCTCGAATGAACGGTGTCTGCCACCCAGGTGCCGGTGGGGACGGCGGTGGTGGTGGTGGTGGTCTGCTCAGTGGTGCTCATGGGGTGTTCCTCCTAGAAACTTGATTGCGCAACGATGTTAGCAGTAACGCTTGCGCGCGCAAGTTTCTTCCCGTGTCAGCAGCAGGTGTAAACCCCGGAGGGCGCGCCGCCGTCCGCCGGCGGCGGCAGGTGGGCAGCCTCGAGCACGGCGCCGTTCAGCAGGTCGCGAGTCGCCGCCTCGACGCGCCCCGCGCCGAGGCAGGCGAGGAGCCGGCCGAGGATCAGCACGCCCATCACGATCACGCCGCTCCGATCGGGCTCGAGCAGCCGGGCCCGGCGTTCCTCGTCGCTGACGGACGTCAGCCAGGCCAGGGCGTTCCGGACGTCTTCGGGGCTCAATGTCCGTGCGCCGTGCAGCGCGGCCAGCTCGGCCGTCGTGCCGTCGACGCCCAGCAGGGTCTCGACGCCGCCGGGGCCGTCGGGCAGGGCGGCGTCGATCGCGGCGGCGGCCGCGTCGAGATCGTCGCCGAAGCGCTCGGTCAGGCGCACGCTGCCGATGTCGACGCTCCGCCGGAACGTGTCGGACACGAGCTCGGTCGAACCGCCGCCGATGTCGGTGACGAGCGTGCCCACCGGCAGAGGCCCGACGCCGCGGAGGGTGAGCGCGGCCTCCTCGTCGCCCGTCAGCAACCGCGTGGCGAATCCGTACGACCATTCCACCTCGCCGAGGAACGCCTCGCCGTTGTCGGCGTCGCGCACCGCGCTGGTCGCGACGGCGAGCACCCGCTCGGCGCCGAGCGCCTCCGCCTCGCGGCGAAAGTCCGTCAGGACGTTCCGGACCCGCGCGACCGGCAGCGGCAGGAGCCGCCGGCGCTCGTCGACCCCCTCGCCGAGCCGCGTGATTCGCGTCCGGCGGACGACCTCGACCGCCTCGTCGCCGTCGACGTCGGCGACGAGCAGGCGGGTGGCGTTCGTCCCGAGGTCGACGGCGGCGACGCGGGTCACGTCCCGATCGTAACGGGCCGGTTTCCGGCTCTGCGAGACGTTTTTTTTCCAGCCAGTGCTACACTTGCCGCTGCGACGCGGGGTGGAGCAGTCAGGTAGCTCGCCGGGCTCATAACCCGGAGGTCGCGGGTTCAAATCCCGCCCCCGCTACCTCAGAAGGAACAGAAACCCCTGCTCAGGCAGGGGTTTCTTCGTTTCGAGCGTCACCGTCAGGATTTGTGTGCTTTGACTCGGTGAGCGGCGCCGCTCCTGAGACCCGGTTTCAGTGGTTTCGCGGATGCCCGTCCGGGCGCGTCGGGGGATCCTTGACGCGGGCGGCTGCGCCGATCGGCCGTGGCCGCGTGGCGTCCGAAAGGGATGGACCGCGATGGGCACGATCGTTGCGACGGAGCGGGTGGTCCCAGCCGTCCTGCAGTGGGAGCCGCTGATCGAGCTCGCCGGCGTCGAGAAGACGTATCGGATGGGCCGGCTCGACTATCCCGCCCTGCGCGGCATCGACCTCACGATCGGGTTCGGGGAGCTGGTCGCGATCGTCGGCCCGTCGGGAAGCGGCAAGACGACCATTCTCAACGTCGTCACGGGCATCGACCGGCCCACCGCGGGCACGGTCACCGTCGACGGTCGCCGAATCGACGCGATGAGTGAAGAGCAGCTGGCGGTCTGGCGCGGCGAGCACGTCGGCGTCGTCTTCCAGTTCTTCCAGCTGCTACCGACGCTGTCGGCACTCGAGAACGCGGTGCTCCCACTCGACTTCGCGCGCCGCGGGTCGAAGCGCGAGCGCTTCGCCTGCGCGCGGCACAACCTCGAGCTCGTGGGGCTCGGCGACAAGCTCGACCATGTGCCGGCGGAGCTCTCCGGCGGCGAGCAGCAGCGGGTCGCGATCGCCCGCGCGCTTGCCTCGGACCCGAAGCTCATCGTCGGGGACGAGCCGACCGGCAACCTCGACAGCGTCACGGCGGCAGAGATGTTCGAGCTCCTCGAACGGCTGAACGACGAGGGCAAGACGATCCTGTACGTGACGCACGACCTCGAATTGGCGCGACGGGCGCACCGGATCGTCACGATCCGCGACGGCCTCGTCGTCGCCTGAGGCGGTCGACGTGGTCTCGGCGCTTTCGCGCAAGTCGATCACCGACCTGAGTCGCCGGCGTTCGCGCACGTTCTTCGCGGTCTCGACCCTTGCGCTGGCCGTCGCCAGCATCGGCATCTTCGCGCTGCCGGCGTTGATGGACCGCTCGATGCAGGCGGAGGTCGAAGCCGGGAGGCTGCCCGACCTGACCGTGTACACGAGCCCGCTCGTGCTCGGCGACGCCCAACTTGCCCGCCTGGCGTCGCTGCCCAACGTCCGCGCGGTCGAGCCGCGGTCCTCCTTCAACGGCCGCATCTACATCGGCGCGCGGCGCGCACCGGCCTGGATCGTCGGCGTTCGGAACTTCGCCGCACAACACGCCGACGTCGTGCACGTCACCTCCGGTTCCGCGCCGGGATCGGGCGACGTGCTCACCGAGCGCCAGAACGCGAACCAGGGGGTGCTCGACGTCGGTACGGGAGACACGGTGCAATTGGTCGCCGCCAGCGGCGTGACCGTGCCTCTCCACGTCAGCGGCGAGGGTCGCAACCTCACCGGTGGCAAGGATGTGACCGACAACGGCATCGTCGTCCTCTATGCGACGCCGGACACGGTCGCGCTGCTCAGCGGCGACTCCGGCTACCAGACCCTCGCCTTTCGTCTCGTCGACGCGCGCCCGGCCGCCGTCACCGCGACGACCGCAGCGATTCGTCGTGCGCTCACCGGCGTTCCGGGGTTCAACGGCTTCACGTGGCTGCCGAGTGTTCGCGCACCGGGCGACTGGCCCGGCAAGTCCGACTTCCACGCGTTCACCGACTTCTTCTACGTCATCACGGTCCTGGCCCTCCTGTCGGCGTTCGTGCTGATCGCGAACACGATGACGACGCTCGTCGCCGAGCAGACGCCGGAGATCGGAGCGATGAAGGCGATCGGCGGCCGGCCGAGGCAGATCGCCGCCGTCTACATCAGGACCGCGTTGCTGCTCGGGACGCTCGGGACGGTGATCGGGGTCGCGCTCGGCATCGTGCTCGCGAACGTGCTCGTCCGATACCTCGGCTCGACCTTCTTCGCGATCGACGTCGGCTTCGGGGTCGACGCGACGATCCTGTTGATCAGCGTGCTCGTCGGCCTGCTCGCCCCCGCGCTCGCCGCGCTGCCGGCGATCCGGAGGGCAGTGCACGTGCCGTTGCGTGAGGCGCTCGAGGGCACAGGCTCCGCGGTTGGCAGGCAGGACGCCGGCGACGCGGCCCTGCGGCGCGTCCGCTTCCTTCCTCGCACGATGCAGATCGGCCTCCGCAACGTCGGCCGCCGGAGGCGGCGCAGCTTCTCCACCGCGCTGATGGTCGCACTCGCAGTCGGCAACCTGCTCGCAATCCTCGGTCTCGCCGCCGGCATCTCGCAGACGACGCACGCCGAGTGGCGCGACCACGGCGAGGACGTCAAGCTCATGGTCGGGGGTGACACGCGCACCCAGCAGCTGATCAGCTCGACGCCCGGAGTCGCCACGGTCGAGCCGATGTTCGACGCGGAGATCAGGTTCGCGGGCGAGGACGGGTTCATCTGGGCCGTCCGCCAGGCGACCATGTTCCACTACCGGATCAGTCGAGGACGGTGGTACACCCCGGCCGAGGAGCGCGCCCGTGCTCACGTGGCCGTCCTCGAGCGCAACCTTGCCGATGCCACCGGTACACACGTCGGCGACCGCGTTCGGGTCGAGACCGGCAACGGGCCGCTGACCCTGCGTGTGATCGGAATCGCCGCCAACCAGCAGGAGAACGGCACCGTGTTCTTCGTTCCCCGGGCGACGATGCGGTCGGTGTTCGGTGCTTCGCCTGCCGGTACCGACGACTACTGGGTCCAGACGACGTCGCACGATCACGCGTTCGTCGACCGGACCACCACGTTGATCGAGGACACCATGAACGCGAGCGGGTACGACGTCGGCACGGAGATCGAGTACGTCGCCGAGGCGGACAACGTCGCGAGCAACCGCACGATCACCACGTCGATCGGCGTGCTCGGCTTCCTGATCGTCGCGATCAGCATGGTCGGGCTCGCGAACGCGATCACGATGAGCGTCATCGAACGCACACGTGAGGTCGGGATCCTCCGCACGATCGGCGCCCGCGCACGCGACGTTCGCCGCATCTTCGCCACCGAGAGCATCGTGATCGCCGTTTGCGGGTGGCTGCTAGGGATTCCGGTCGGCTACCTGCTCGACCGCTTCCTCGTCTGGATGGTGAAGGAGGTCGTCAACGTCGAGATCCCGCTCACGTTTCCGCTCGGCAACGTCGTGATCGCGCTCGTCGGGACGATCGTGCTCGCCATCCTGATCACGCTGCTTCCCATTCGCCGCGCGGTTCGCTATCGGCCGGGAACGGCGCTTCGCTACGCCTGAGAGGAACGCTGTGCCTGAGCGTCACGGCGTCGTCAGCCGGAACGTCTTCGTGTCGAGCGCGTAGCGCGTCTCGCCGCTCTTCGTCCGCACCTCGAGCATGCCGGCGCGGAGTTTCAGCTGCGCCGCGGAGACCCAGCTGTCCTGGCTCCACTTCTCCGGCAGGCCGATGCAGACCGCCGTATGGTGCACGGTGTCGAGCGCGTGCACGAACGGGTAGTTGCCGTCCTGTCGGTAGAGGGTGTAGACCCACGCGCCGCTCGCCGTCGTCGCGCGCGTCACGGGATAGCCCGCCATCAGCCAGCCGGCCTGGCTCTTGTCGGCAATCGTGCCCGGCAGGAGGCGGCCGGCGCTGAGGTCGTAGGCACGGACAACGTACTTCGTCGCATTCGCGCGCGAGAGATGGTGGATCAGGTAGAGGAATCGGCCGCTCGGCGACAGCGCGTCCACCGAGTACTCGCCGCCGAGCGTGATCTCGCGCGAGAGCGTCAGCGACTTCGTGTCGACGACGGCGAACCGGGAACGGCTGCGGATCCCGCCCGTCGGAGCGACGTTGTCGCTCAGCACGAGGACGCGCCCGTCCGGGCTCAGGCCGCTGAGAGCGCCGTCCAAGGTCGCGAGCTGGACGCCCCAGCCGCCGGGCAGCGAGAGCGTGCGCTCGACACGACCGTTTGTGCGCGCCTGCAGCCGTGTCGCGACGCCGTTCCAGCGCGTCAGGTAGCCGACGTCGGCGCCCGGGGCGGAGATCGTCGCGTTGCGCAGCGCGACCAGCGCCGGCCCGACTGCGAACGACGTACCCGCAAGCATGAGTGCAGCAGCGACCGACGATCGTGAGGACGAGTGCAATCGAGATGCGGCGCATGGGAGCTCCTCCTTGGTCGGCGATCTCTCCTCTGCTACACCGCCGCTCCGCGTCAGGTTCCGTCGATCTCCGCCGCGAGCGCGAGCGCGTCGTGCTTGGAGAGGTGCCGGCCTTCGAGCCTGAACGTGATCGCACCGACCTGCCAGATCAGGACGTTGCCGGCGAGGCGCGGCTCCGCCTCGAACGGTACGAACACGTGGCGATCGCCGGCGATCCACAGGCCCGGCGCAGTGCCGACCCGTACCGGAACCGCGGTCGTTCTCCCTGCGAAGATCTTCTTGAAGATTGCGCTGTCGGCGCGAAACTCGGTGAGCAGCACCGGCTCCGCCCGGGCGAGGAGCGCGGACACGGCGGTCCCGCGCTGGTAGAGCTGCGGCGGGTGGTCGAGCTTCGGCAGTCGCATCGGTGCGCCGAGCGTCTTCCGGGCCGTGCGTGCGTCGACGCGCACGCCGAGATCTGCCTGCAGCGGCCGCTCCCGTGCGGGCGGCAGCGTCGTCACACGCTCGACGGTGACGCCGCCGAGATGGAAGACGCGGAGGATCGCGCTGCGTGCGGCCGGCACGCTGAGCGCCACCGCGAGCGCGATCAGGAGGAGCGCGAGCGCGACCCAGAGCGGGCGCAGGCGCGCGCGCGCCGGCCGCGGCTCGGGGCGCGGTTCGAGCGCAGGCGTCGGCGGCCAGTCGATCGCCGGTGCGAGCGCGCGGAGCTCGTGCTCGAGCTCAGCCATGGATCTCCCTCAGTCGTTCGAGCGCGCGCGCGGTGCGCGACTTCACCGTCCCGAGCCGAAGGTCGAGCGTCGCCGCCGTCTCCGCCTCCGACAGGTCGAGCAGATAACGGCAGGCCAGGACGATGCGCGACTGCTCGGGCAGCGCCTCCAGCTCCGCGAGCAGCCGGGCGCGCTCGTCGGCGCCGACGGTGAGGTCCTCGGGGGACGGGGCCGCGCCCCCCGAGACTCGAGCGGCGTCCGCACGCAGCGCGAGCTGTACGGCGCGGCCCGCCGACCGGCGCCGGTTGCGCGCTTCGTTCGCGACGATCCGCAGCAGCCACGGCCGCAACGGCTCCGAGCTGCGGAACCGCGCCAGCGCCCGCCAGCTCTTCAGCATCGCCTCCTGAGCGGCGTCCTCGGCGTCGGCGGCGTTGCGGGTGATGAGGTAGGCGAGTCTGAAGGCGATCTCCCAGTGTGCTCGGACGAGCTCGTCGAAGGCGTGCGTGTCTCCCTGCTGCGCTCGCAGCACCAGCTCGCGCTCGCGTGGTGGCCGGCCCTCCACCCGACGCATTACACCGCCCGGCGCGCGCCGGTTCCATCGAGTCAGTCGGGAAGCAGCGGCATCGAGAGATCGCGCCGGCCGAGCAGGACCGCACGCGTGAGCGCCGCCGTCCCGAACCGCTCGCGCACGAGGTCGACTGCTTCGTCGAGCGCTGCACGGTCGCAGCCGTCGAACGGCAACGCCAGCTGGACGCAGCGCGCGTCGTCGAGGTTCGCCACCGAGATGCCGATCAGCGTCAACCCGCGGCCTTCGATGATCGGGGTCGCCTCGAGCAGTAGCGTGCGCGCGGTGGTGAGGATCGTCTCCGTGCTCGCGGTGGACTGATGCAGCGTGTGCGAGCGGGTTGCTCGGCTGAAGTCGTCGAAGCGGAGGCGCAGGACCACGGTTCGCCCGACGCGCTGCGCCGTTCGCATCCGGCGAGTCACGCGGTCGACGAGGGCGACCAGATCGGCGTCCGCCGACGCGCGCGACCACGGCGCCCGGCCGCGAGCGCGCTGCGAGCCGATCGAGCCTCGTCTCCTGCCGGTCACGACCGGGCGCGGATCGCGGTTGTGCGCGAGTGCGTGCAGCTGCCGTCCCGTTGCGCGACCGGCGATCGAGACGAGCACCGCCTCGGGGAGCAGTGCGACCTGTCCCACCGTCGTGATGCCGTAGCGGTGGAGCTTGCCGGCCGTCACCGCACCGACGCCCCACAGCCGCTCGACGGGAAGCGGGTGGAGGAACGCGAGCTCACCGTCGGGTGGCACGACGAGCAAGCCGTCGGGCTTCGCGACACCGCTTGCGACCTTCGCGAGGAACTTCGTGCGGGCGACGCCGACGGTGAGCGGCAGCCCGACGTGGTCGCGTACGTCCCGGCGCAGCCGTTCCGCGATCTCGACCGGAGTGCCGACGCTTCGCTCCATCCCGCGGACGTCGAGGAACGCTTCGTCGATCGAGAGCCCTTCGACCACCGGCGCCGAGTCCTCGAAGACGCGGAAGACCTCCTTGCTCGCCTCCGAGTACGCCGACATCCGCGGCGGGACCACGATCGCGCCGGGGCAGAGGCGGCGTGCGCGGGCGTGGCCCATCGCCGTGCGCACGCCGTACGCCTTGGCCTCGTAGCTCGCGGCGAGCACGACTCCCATCCCGACGATGACGGGCCGGCCGCGCAGTCGCCGGTCGTCACGCTGCTCGACCGAGGCGAAGAACGAGTCGAGGTCGGCATGGAGAACGGTCGCCGTCGACACGAACAGATGTTCGCACAGAACGCCGCCGCTTGGACAGAGCCGAAAGGGCCGACGCCCGCCGCAGCCAGGTCACGAGAGCGCAAGAACGGGTGGCAGCCACCCGACAGGTCCCGTGCGGCGGGGACCCGATGCTCCTCGCCGCACAACCATGCGCCCCAGTGCCGCCTCCTGTCCCGTCCGGCAGGCGTACGTGACCTGGCTGCCACGGCCTTCCGCGGTGGCAGCCACCCGACACGTCCCGTGCGGCGAGCAACGCGGGCCCCGCACCGCTCAGCTACGCGCTCAGACGGCGGTGGGTGTCGCTTCCGGCACGCTTGCGAGCCACGTCTCGATCGACTTGGCGATCTCCTCCCAGCCGTCCGCGGCCATCATCAGGTGGGGGCGACCGGCGAATTCGACGTAGTCCGTCTTCGCCGAGGAGTGGCGGTACCTCTTGTACTGCGCCTTCGCGAGGGACGCGGGAACCGTGTGGTCCTCGTCCGCCCCGACGATCAGCAGCGGCGCCCGGCCGTCGTTCTTGAAGTGCACCTCGGCGGGCGAGTGGAGGTGGAAATTCGCGAGGCCGGCCTCGTAGAAGATCTGGCCGGTCTCGGGGACTGCGTAACGCTCGTACGCCTCGGCCGCCGCCTCGGGCGTGAAGGTGTTGACGAAGCCGAACGTGAACTCCTCGAGCGTCAGCGGAACGATGCCGTGCCGCTTCGACGGATGGGCGAGAGCCGGCGACGCCGCCTTCAGCGACGAGAAGGGCAGGACGAGGATGCCTCTCGGTGGGGCGGGGCTCATCGCGACGCCGGCGCGTCCGAGCCCCCGATCGAGCAGAAGCTCGACGATGAGCCCGCCGAAGGAGTGTCCGATCAGCACCGGCGGCTCCGGCAGGGCACGGATCAACTCTTCGTGGTGGTCGACGATCTCGTCGAGCCCGAGGCCGGCGATGCTCTCCGCGTCTTCGCGAAGCTCGGCGACGTCACCGTGCTTGCGCGGCCATTCGGGCGTCGAGACGTCGTAGCCGCCGGTGGAGAAATAGTCCGCGAAGTTCTCCCAGCTCAGCGCGCTCAGCCACGCGCCGTGGATCAGCATCAGCGGGATAGGCCGGCCTGTCGAAGCATCGGTGGACGTAAGCGCACCTCCATCCGTCGAACTGTCTCGAGCCGTAGCCTCGCAGATCTATCCAGCCTGGCGGTGGAGCGTCACGAGCACGGTCTCGCCGGCCGGCTTCGACTCGACGACCGTGAGCTTCCTCTGCTCCGCGCGGTCGCCGAAGAGCTTCTTGCCCGCGCCGAGGATCACCGGGAAGACCATCAGCCGGTACTCGTCGACGAGGTCGTGCTCGACGAGCGTGCCCACCAGACGGGCGCTGCCGGCGACGAGGATGTCGCCGTCGATCTCGTCCTTGAGCCGCGCGATCGAGCCGGCGACATCGTCGCCGATCACCGTCGAGTTGTTCCACGACGGATGCTGCAGCGTCGTCGAGACGACGTACTTCGGCATCGAGTTCATCTTGTCGGCGAAGCCGATCTCGTCGGTGCGCTCCGGCCACGCAGCGGCGAAGCCCTCGTACGTCGTCCGGCCGAGCAGCAGCGCCGCTGCCCCCATCAGCTCGTCGACCTTGAACTTGTCGCCGTCGGGGCCGCGGTCGAACGCGAACGCCCAGCCGCCGCGGTCGAAGCCCTCGGCTCCGCCGGGATCCTCCATCACGCCGTCGAGCGTCACGAACTCCGAGACGACGATCCTGCTCATGTCGATCCTCCGATCCGGTAGGTGAGGTGCGCTGCGAGTGGGCCCTCGACCACGCCGACGCTCTGCAGCGAGACGGGCCCGTCGAGGCGTTCGAACAGGCGGACGCCGTCGCCGAGCAGGATCGGCGCGACGTGAACCTGGAGCTCGTCGACCAATCCCGCGGCGACGTACTGCTGCGCGATGTTCGCGCCGCCGGCGATCACGACGTCCGCGTCGCCGGCCGCGGCGCGCGCCTGCTCGAGCGCCGCCTCGATCCCATCCGTGACGAACGTGAACGACGTTCCGCCGTCCTTGTCAAGCCGTTCGCGTGCGTGCTGCGTGAGCACGAACACCGGCACGTGGAAGGGCGGGTCGTCGCCCCACCAGCCGTCGGCGTTCGGGTCGTCCGCCCAGGCGCCGGAGCCGCCGCTGAACATCCGCCGGCCCATCAGGTACGCGCCCACGCCGCTCAGGGACGCCTCGACGACCCGCGTGTCGGCGGTGTCCTCGCCGCCCGTCAAGCCGTGCTGCGCCCGCCAGGCCGCGTTCGCGAACAACCATTCGTGCAAGCCTCCGCCGCCCTGTCCGAGGGGCTGCTCGAGCGTCTGGTGCGGCCCGGCGACGTAGCCGTCGAGTGACATCGTGATGTCGAGTCTGAGGCGAGCCACCTGAGTCTCCTTCCGGGTAGCGTGGTGTGGTCGGAGTATCAGACGCCGACCGAACCGGAACCTCATCGGCGCCGTCGCATCTAGGATGACCGGCGTGGAAGGATCGACGACCGCGACGCCCGCGTTCGCCGAGGTGGAGCAGTACCGGCGTGCGTTGACCGCCTACTGCTACCGGATGCTCGGCTCGCCGTTCGAGGCCGAGGACGCCGTCCAGGACACGCTGCTTCGTGCCTGGCGCAACCTCGACCGCTTCGAAGGACGGTCGGCGCTGCGGTCGTGGCTCTACAAGATCGCGACGAACGTCTGCCTCGACATGCTGAGCGGCCGAGAGCGCCGCGCGCGGCCGATGGACCTCGGCCCGGCCCGCTCGCCCGACGGCCCGATCGGCGGGATCCTGCCCGAGGTGACGTGGATCGAGCCGGTGCCGGACCGGATGGTCGTCTCGGAAGGCGACCCGGCCGACGTCGCCGAGTCGCGCGAGACGATCCGGCTGGCCTTCGTCGCCGCACTGCAGCACCTCCCGCCGCGTCAGCGGGCCGTCCTCATCCTCTGCGAGGTGCTCGGCTGGCGCGCGACGGAGGTGGCGGAGCTGCTCGAGACGACGGTCGCGTCGGTCAACAGCGCCCTGCAGCGCGCCCGTGCGACGATGGCCAGCACCGAGGCCGGCACGACGCCGCCGCGGCTCGAGCAGCCCGAGCGCGAGCTGCTCGCGCGCTACGTCGAGGCGTTCGAGCGTTACGACATGGACGCGCTGACGTCGCTGATCCGCGAGGACGCGACGCAGTCGATGCCGCCGTACGAACTCTGGCTCTCGGGTCGCGACCACATCCTCGGCTGGTGGGTGGGACCGGGAGCGGGCTGTCGCGGGTCGCGCGTGCTCCCGACGTTCACGGCGAACGGCATGCCGGCGTTCGGCCAGTACAAGCCGAGCGAGTCGGGCTCCGGCTTCGACCCGTGGGCTCTGCAGGTGCTCGAGTTCGACGACGGCAAGGTCGCGGAGTTCACGTTCTTCCTCGGGACGGCGACGCTCTTTCCGCTCTTCGACCTGCCGCCGCGCCTCGACGGCTAGCTGCGGCGCTCGGCGAGCACGTCGTCGAGCCCCATGAACGCGACGAGCTCGGCCAGCTCGCTCGAGGCGTTTCGCAGGATCACGTGACAGCCGGTCCGCCGCGCGGCGAGCTGCAGCCGGGCGAGCGCGTCGACAGTGACCGCGTCCGCGTCGACACCTGCGACGTCGCAGATCGCCTCGCCCGGACCGACTCGGCGCAGGAGCGCGCAGACTCGGTCGCACAGACCCGGCAGGTCGGCGCCGGCGATCGGGCCGCGGATCGCGAAGACGACCGGCGCTCGACTGGTTGAGGCCACACTCGAAAAGACCGCAATTCCGCCGAAAACTCATCGGCCGATGAGTTCGGGACGCCGCCTCCGTCCAATTGGGTATGACTGACTCGATGACAACGGACACCCGCAGGCGCTGGCTCGCGCTGATCGTCCTCTGCCTCGGCGATCTGATGATCGTCCTCGACACGACGATCGTGAACGTCGCCCTTCCCTCGATCCGAACCGACCTCGGCTTCTCGCAGACCTCGCTCGCGTGGGTCGTGAACGCCTATCTGCTGACCTTCGGCGGCTTCCTGCTGCTCGGCGGGCGGCTTGGCGACCTCTTCGGCCACCGTCGGCTCTTCCTCGCCGGCGTCACGCTCTTCACGCTGGCGTCGATCGCCTGCGGCTCGTCGACGACCAAGGGCCTGCTGATCGCGGCGCGGGCGGTTCAGGGGCTCGGCGGAGCCGTCGTCTCTGCGGTCGCCCTCTCGCTGATCATGGGTCTCTTCTCCGAGCCTGCAGAGCGCGCGAAGGCGATGGGCGTCTTCGGGTTCGTGATGGCCGGAGGCGGCAGCATCGGTGTGCTGCTCGGCGGCATCCTCACCGACGCGCTCGACTGGCACTGGATCTTCCTCGTGAACGTTCCGATCGGCATCGCCGTCTACTTCCTGTCGCTCAGGCTCGTCCCGTCGGAGCACGGCACCAAGGCGACCGGGCGGCTCGACATCGGCGGCGCGGTCACGGTGACCGTCTCGCTGATGCTCGCGGTCTACGGGATCGTCAACGGCAACCAGGCCGGCTGGAGTTCGTTCGAGACGCTCTGGAAGCTCGCCGCGGCCGTGGTGCTGTTCGCGGTGTTCCTCGCAATCGAGTCTCGCGTCGAATCCCCGTTGATGCCGCTCCGGCTGTTCCGCCTGCGCAACGTCGCGACCGCGAATGCCGTCGGCGTGCTCTGGGCTGCATCGATGTTCGCCTGGTTCTTCCTGTCGGCGTTGTATCTGCAGCTCGTGCTCGGCTACAGCCCCTTGCAGGTCGGTCTCGCCTTTCTGCCGGCGAACATCATCATGGGCGTCTTCTCGCTCGGGCTCTCGGCGAAGCTCGTTATGCGCTACGGGATCAGAGCGCCGCTCGGAGTCGGGCTGGTGCTGGCGGCCGGCGGGCTCGCGCTGTTCGCGCGGGCTCCGGTCGGCGGCGGCTTCTGGCTCGACGTGTTGCCCAGCATGATCCTGCTCGGCTTCGGCGCGGGCATGGCGTTCAACCCGGTGCTGCTCGCAGCGATGAGCGACGTCGCGCCCGAGGAGTCGGGGCTCGCGTCGGGCGTCGTCAACACCGCTTTCATGATGGGAGGCGCCGTCGGCCTCGCCGCGCTGGCCAGCCTCGCGTCGTCCCGGACGAGCTCGCTGAAGTCGTCCGGCCACGGCAACCTCGACGCGCTCGTCGGCGGCTACCACGCGGCCTTCGTCGCCGGCGCGCTGTTCGCGGTGGCGGCGGGAGCGCTCGGGGCCGCGCTGCTGCAACAGCGTGCCGCCCCGGCCGCGCACGAGGTCGGGCACGCGCTGGAAGAAGTGGCCTGACGCCCGACGCTACGCCGGGCCGCCGAAGCGGTAGTTCGGCCAGGGGTAGAGGGCGAGGTGGAAGATCAGGATCACGAGCAGTGCGATCAGCACCGCAGCCGCGAGCCGGGTGCGGTGCTGCAGGAACGCGAACGTCGCGAACAACGTCGGGATGTTCAGCACCTTTCCCCACCAGTACGCGAGCGCACCGGGAATCACGATGCCCGTCACCGCGAGCGTCACGTAGATCGCATACCCGAGGACGATCTTCCCGGCGCCGAGACCGGCGGCCACCGCGCCCGCAACGACCCCGGCGGCGACGACGAGGACGATGTAACGGCCGCCCCAGGTCCACGAGGTCGTCGTGTGCGGCGGTTGCCGCAGCGTGCGCCCGGCGCGCTGACGGTCGGCTGGCCGGGTCAGGACGTGGTAGATGACGAGCACGATCACGCCCATCACGACGAGCGCGATCCAGTGGTGCTCCGCCTCGAGATGCTTGCCGACGAGATTCGAGATCGTCGGCCAGGGTATGCGCGCCTTCAGCGTGTCCGAGAGCGCGGCGAGCACCTCGGGGATCCCGATGAACAGCGCGACCAGCCCCCAGAACACGTAGCCGTTGCGCTCGTCGAGCGACACCGCTCGATCGTAGGACGTCAGACGCCGGGCGTGAAGATCATCCGCGAGGCCGGCACGTCGTACGTGACGGCAAACCGTCGCAGGAACGCGTCGCCGAGCAGGCCGTCATGGACGATGCGCTGGAACATCGCATCGGGACCACGGTCACCGGCGCTCGAGCGTACCCGTAGGCTCCCGGCGTGAGCCTCGACGACTTCCCGCGCGTGCCGCTCCTGTTCGGGCCGTCGCCGGTCCACCGCCTCGACCGGCTCTCCGAGGCAGCTCGGCGGCAAGGTCGAGATCTGGGCCAAGCGCGAGGACTGCAACAGCGGTATCGCCTTCGGCGGCAACAAGGTGCGCAAGCTCGAGTACCTCGCGGCCGACGCGCTCGCGCAGGGCTGCGACACGCTGGTCTCGATCGGCGGCGTCCAGTCGAACCACACGCGCGCAGGTCGCCGGCGTCGCCGCGCCACCTGGGCCTCGGCGTGCGTGCTCGTGCAGGAGCACTGGGTCGACTGGGACGATCCGGGCTACGACGAGCGTCGGGCAACATCCTGCTCTCGCGGATCATGGGCGGCGACGTGCGCTCGATCCGGCCGGCTTCGACATCGGCATCCGCGACGAGCTGGGAGGAGGCGCTCGCGTCGGTCGAGGCGCGCGGGCGGCAAGCCGTATCCGATCCCGGCCGGCGCCTCCGACCATCCGCTCGGCGGCCTCGGCTTCGCCGACTGGGTGCGCGAGGTCGCCGAGCAGGAGCGCGAGCTCGGCGTCTTCTTCGACACCGTGATCGTGTGCTCGGTCACCGGCTCAACCCAGGCCGGGATGATCGCGGGCTTCGCGCGCGCAGGAGGCGAGACCGCCGCGTGATCGGCATCGACGGCTCGGCGACGGTCGAGAAGACGCGCGACGCAGATCACGCGGATCGCGCGCCGACCGCCGAGGCGATCGGCGCTCGGCCGCGAGCTGCGCGACGACGAGATCGTCCTGCTCGACGGCTGGCACGCCGGCACCTACGGCATTCCGGACGAGAAGACGATCGAGGCGATCCGCCTGTGCGCGCGACTCGAGGGCATGCTCACCGACCCGGTCTACGAGGGCAAGTCGATGGCCGGCGCTGATCGACCTCGTGCGCGACCGGCCGGATCGAGCCGGGCTCGCGCGTGCTCTACGCGCACCTCGGCGGCCAGCCCGCGCTGAACGCCTACGCGGGCGCCTTCTAGCCGGGCCGGCCTCGACGCCGCTCGGCGCGCCGGAGCGCCTCGAGGCGCCGCCGGTCCTGCTTGGTCGGCCGCGCCCCGAGGTCGGCGCCGAGCGGAAGCGCCAGTCGCCGTTCGCGCGCGCGCTGCTCGCGGAGCTCGCGAGACTCGACCGTCTCGTCGTAGAGGGTCGCGGCGACCGTGGCCGGGCCGCGCTTGTCGGCGAGGCCGGTGACGACGACCGTGAACCGGACCTGCCCGACCTGCACCTCGACCCGGTCGGTGGGACGGATCTCCTTCGCCGGCTTCGCGCGCGCGCCGTTCACGTGCACACGGCCCCCGAGGACGGCGTCGGTGGCGGCGCCGCGCGTCTTGAAGAAGCGCGCCGCCCACAGCCATTTGTCGATCCGCACCTGCTCCATCGCCGGCCCATGATCGCACCCACGAATCCGGTCCGGCCCGGCGCGCGTAGGTCTGGCCAAGGGGGTCAGCCGACCAAGGAGGCATCGATGAGCTTTTCTCCTCTGTTGCGGCTCGCAGGCGTGTTGGGAGGGGCGGTCATCGCCCTCGCGGCCGCCGGAGCTGCCGGAGCCGCACCGAACGGATACGCCGTCACGCCGCTCGTGTCGAACAACGGCGTGCTCGGGACGCTGACGGATACCGACCTCGTCAACGCGTGGGGCCTCGTGTCCGGCCCGACGACACCGTGGTGGGTGGCCGACAACGGCTCGAACAAGTCCACGCTCTACACGGGCGCCGGAGCGAAGGTCAATCTCACCGTCGACGTGGGCGAGGCGCCGACCGGGCTCGTGTTCAACAGCACGCCGGGCTTCACGCTGTCGAACGGCAACCCTGCCCGCTTCATCTTCTCGAGCGAAGCCGGGGTGATCTCGGGCTGGAACGGCGGGACGAAGTCGGAGACGATCGCCGACCTCTCGCGCCAGGACGCCGTGTTCAAGGGGCTCGCGATTGCGACGACGAGCGCCGGCCCGCGGCTCTTCGCGACCGACTTCCGCCATTCGCAGATCGACGTGTTCGACGCGAGCGGCACGCTGGTCAACCAGCACTCGTTCCTCGCGTTCCACGACTTCACGATTCCGCGCATGTACGCGCCGTTCGGGATTCAGGCGATCGGCTCGCGGATCTACGTGACGTATGCCGAGCGGCAGTTCGGTAGCAACGACGAGGCGCATGGCGCCGGCCTCGGATTCGTCGATGCGTACGACGCGTCGAGCGGCCTGCTCGTCGCGAAGATCGCCTCGCACGGCGCGCTCGACGCTCCGTGGGGCATCACGCTCGCACCGTCGAACTTCGGCTGGGCCTCGGGCGACCTGCTCGTCGGCAACTTCGGCGACGGCCGGATCAACGCGTACCGGCCCGGCGGCTTCTTCGCCACGCCGGAAGGCCCGCTGAACGCCGCGTCGGGCCCGATCGCGATCGACGGCCTCTGGGCTCTCCAGTTCGGGAACGGCGCCGCCGCCGGACCGAAGGACAGCCTGTTCTTCACGGCCGGCCCGGACGACGAGTCGGACGGGTTGTTCGGCTCGATCCGCGTCGCGCCGTAGCGAGGCATGGTGGGCGGCGCGCGCCGAGGCGCGCCGCCCACCGTTCGTTCGTCACCCGGCGCCGGGGCTCGGTGCGTAGACGCCCAGGAACTGCGGGCCGATGATCTGCTGGTCGACCGCTGCGCGGCCGATGTAGCACTCCCAGTCGCGGCCGTCGGCGGCGAACGACCGGCAGCCGCCGTTCACGTGCTTCGTCGCGTCGACCGTCGGCTCCACCGTGCCGAGCCAGTTCGACACCTCGGGCGCCGGCGCGTGGGCGAGCAGGCAGTGGTACTCGACGCCGGCCGAGACCACGGTGCACGTCGGCTGGGTGCCCGCGAGCGAGAGCGTCCCCTGCGGCAGGCTGGCGGCGACCTCGCCCGTCGAGAGCAGGCGCTCCGTTGCGATGGCGGCGCCCGGCGCCGCGACGGCGAGCACCGCGACGGCGACCAGGACGCGTCGCGAGCGCCAGCGCGACGGCGGACGATCCGCCGGAGCCCCCAGGTCGGCGACGGCTGCTGCTTCGAGCGCGTCGCCGAGACGGGCGAGTGTGGGTGAGAGGTCGGTGGTCATGTCGGCTCCGTTCGGTTGGTTCGTGCTCTGAGTGAGGCGAGGCTGCGATGGACGCGCACCCGGGCCGCGGCCGGTGTCGTGCCGAGCCGGTCGGCGACCTCGTCGTAGGTGAGGTCGTCCGCGAACCGCAGCCGGAGCGCGTCGCGCTGGGACGCCGGCAGGTCGGCCAGCGCCTCGTCGAGGCCGTCGAGCCAGGCCGGCTCCGGCTCGACCGCCGCCGGCTCCCGGTCGAGGCGCTCGAGCAGCCCGAGGCGGTCGCACGCGGCCCGCTCGAGCCGCGCGCGCCGCACCGAGCCGGACAGGACGTGCGCGGCAATCGCGTACAGCCACGGCGCCGCCGAGCCTCCCGCCTCGTCGCGGAACCTGCGGCGAGAGAGCCAGGCCTGGGCGAAGGTCTCCGCCGTCAGGTCGTGGGCGGCGTCCGCGTCGCCGGTGCGGGCGAGCTGGAAGCGGTGGATCCGGTCGGCGTGGCGGTCGTACACCTCGCGGAAGGCCCCCGCGTCGTCGCGGGCCGCGCGCAGGAGCTCGGCGTCGGATTTGCGGTTCATACCCGGTAGATGGCGCGACGGGGCGGTCGTGTTACGCCGTCGGCGAGAATCACCGCTCATGACGCCCGAGCTGCTCGACCGGCGCCTGATCGCAACGCTCGCGACGATCGGCGAGGACGGCTTGCCGTATCTCTCCGCGGTCTGGTTCCTGCGCCACGGGCCCGAGGTGCTCGTGGCCACCGGCGGACGGACGCAGAAGGCGCTCAACGCGGCAGCGCGCCCCAGAGCCGCCCTGCTCGTCCACGACCGCGGCGAGGCGCCGCTGCGCGGTGTCGCGGCCGCCGGGCCGGTCACGGTCGTCCGGGGCGCCGAAGCCCTGGGGCTGAACGAGCTCGTCTGGAGCAAGTACCTGACCCCGGCCGGCCGGGCGCACCTCGATCTCGGCGGCGCGATCGCCGCGCACGACGACGTGACGCTGCGACTCCTCCCGGGCCCCTGGCGCGCGTGGGGCACGGACGCGGACTTCGGCGGCATTTTCGAGCAGCCCGGGCTCGTCCTGCCACTCGACCCGACCGAGCGTTAGGCTGTTTGCGCCATGGAGGTGACCGAGCGTCTGGACGAAGCGGCGCCCCCGGAGGGGCGCGGCGACCGCGAGCTGCAGGGCGTCTATCGCTACTACGAGCTCGCGAAGCGGGCCGAATGGCAGGTACGCGACCTGCCCTGGGGCGAGCGGCCGCCGATCCCGGAGTACAAGGGGTCGCCGCAGAAGCTCGCGCGGCGCCGGGACCTCTGGCGGTCGGTCGTCACGCAGCAGCTCCAGGCCGACGAGCTCGCGGTCGAGATGGCCGCGCAGCTCTTCTCGATCGCCCCCGACCACGAGGCAAAGCTCTACTACACGACGATGGTCCAGGACGAGTCGCGCCACACGGAGGCGTGGCTCAAGCTGATCCACGAAGCCGGTGGGATGGCGGAGCGCGATCCGCATCTCGATCAGCTCGCGCACATGACGCTCGATGCGGACACGCTCGAGGAGAAGGTCTTCCTGATGCAGGTGTTCTACGAGCGGCTGATCATTCCGCGCTTCCGGATGATCGCGCGGTCGTCGCGCGGCACCGTGCTCGAAGATCTGTGCAATCGCCTCGCCATCGACGACGGAATTCACCACGGCGCCGGCATGGCGTACGAGCGTGTGCTCCTGGAGGGGGCGGGACGGTCGGTCCACACGAGGCTGGTCGATGCCGCGAACCGCCTCCTGCCGCTGTTCGCCCAGCATGCGCTCTGGCGCCCGAAGGCGCGCGAGTTCGTCGGCGGGCTCATGCGCGAGACCGACATCCGGATGCTGAAGGACGACCTCGAGCAGGGCGTACGCCTCGCGCGCTCGCTCGGCATCGACGTCGGCGGCATCGAGCTGCCGTACTAGCCGTGCTGACGGGCGGCTGCTTGTGCGGGGGCGTGCGCTGGGAGCTCTCGGAGCCGCCGCTCGCCGCGTCGTACTGCCACTGCACGCGCTGCCAGCGCCGCTCCGGCACCGCTGCGTCGGCACAGGCTCGCGTTGCCCCGGGGTCGCTCCGCATCGTCCAGGGCGAGGAGCTCGTCCGTGAGTGGGTGCCGCCGGGCGACGGTTGGCCGAAGTGCTTCTGCTCCGTCTGCGGCAGTGCGCTCTGGAGCAGGAGCCGCGAGGAGCCTCGCGACTACTCGGTTCGGCTCGGGACGTTCGACGGCGATCCCGGCGTGCGGCCGTCGTACCACCAGTTCGTCGCGTTCGCCGCGCCGTGGGAGCCGCTGCCCGACGATGGGCTGCCGCGCTACGACGAGCGCCGCCCTGCCTGATGGCCCGGGCGCGCGCGCGCGGGCGGCGGGGCGCGAGCAACTCGCGGTCCGACCTGCGCGAGCGGATCGTCGAGCTCGAACGCGACCGGGCGCTCCTGAACGCGATCGCCAACAACGCCCCGAGCCTGCTCTGCCTGATCGACCCGGACGGCACCGTCCGTCCCTACGCCACGAATCGGGCCTTCGAGCGCGTCCTCGGCTATCAGCCAGACGAGACCGGCGGGGTCGTCTTCTGGGAGCAGTACGTGCCCGACGGGGAGCGTGCGGCGGCCCGCGACGCCGTGCACGCAGCCGTGCGCACGCAGGCGACGGTCGAGTGCGAGGGCCGGTGGCTGCAGCGCGACGGCACGCCGATCGACATCGCGTGGACGTGCACGCCGCTGCCGATGATCGCCAGCGGGCCGGTCTACCTGATCAGCGGTGTCGACATCACCGACCGCAAGCGTCACGAGCAGGAGGTGCGAGATTCGCGATCCCGGATCGTCGCGGCGGCGGACGACGCGCGGCGGCGGCTCGAGCGGAACCTGCACGACGGCGCCCAGCAGCGGCTGATCGCGCTGCTGCTGCAGCTGCGAGGCGCTCAGCGCGGCACCGTCGACCGGGACTCCGCGCTCGACCTCGCCGCCGAGGAGCTCGCGGCTGCGGTGAAGGAGCTGCGCGAGCTCGCCCAGGGGATCCACCCGTCCGCACTCAGCGGCCGCGGCCTGCGCGCGGCGCTCCGGATGGTGTCCGCGCGCTCGCCCGTGCCCGTCGAGCTGGACGTCACCGACGCGGCCCTCAGCGAGCACGTCGCCGCCGCGGCGTACTACATCGTCTCCGAGTCGCTGACGAACGTCGCCAAGTACGCGGAAGCCTCGCGTGCCGCCGTGCGCGTGCGCGAGACGGGCGACCGCCTCGTGGTCGTCGTCGAGGACGACGGCCGGGGCGGCGCCAACCCGTACGCCGGCACGGGGCTGCTCGGGCTCGGCGACCGCGTGATGGCGCTCGACGGCGAGATGTTCGTCGACAGCCCCGAGGGCGGCGGGACGCGCATTCGCGCCGAGCTGCCGCTCGACGGCGGTTAGGTTGTCGCGATGTGCTTCGACACCGACTCCAGGCCTCCGGTTCCCGCGCTTGCCGGCGCCGCCGTCTCGCACGACCGGCTCACCCTGACCGCTGCCGACGGAACCGCCTTCGCCGCATTCGCCGCGACGCCCGACGAGGCGGCCAAGGCCGGTGTCGTCATCCTCCCCGACGTCCGTGGTCTCTACGCGTTCTACGAGGAGCTCGCCCTTCGGTTCGCCGAACGCGGGCACGCGGCCGTTGCGATCGACTACTTCGGCCGCACGGCCGGTGCGAGCCCGCGCGACGACGAGTTCGAGTACAGGCCGCACGTCGACCAGACCACCGACGAGGGAGTGCAGGCCGACACGCAGGCCGCCGTCGCAGAGCTGCGGCGACGTGGTGTCGAGTCGGTGTTCACCGTCGGCTTCTGCTTCGGTGGACGCGCGTCGTGGGTCGCGGCGGCGTCCGGCCACGGGCTGGCCGGCGCCGTCGGCCTCTACGGCAGCCCGACGCGGGAGCGGGGCGGGCCGAGCGCCGTCGCGCGTGTGGAAGCCATGACGTGCCCGATCCTCGCGCTTCAGGCCGGCGACGACGCCGGCATCGGCCCCGAGGACAACGACGCGTTCGAGTTGGCGCTGACCGCGGCCGGCGTCGAGCACGAGATCGTCGTCTACCCCGGAGCCCCACACAGCTTCTTCGACCGCAAGCAGGAGGACTTCCAGCAGGCGTCGGACGACGCGTGGCGCCGTCTGCTCGAGTTCATCGCGCGTCTCGCGTGATCCTCGCGGTCGACCAGGGCACCACCGCGACCACCTGCCTCGTCGTGGACGACGGCCTGCGCGTGCTCGGCCGCGCCACGAGTGAGCTGCCGCAGCACTTCCCGCAGCCGGGCTGGGTCGAGCACGACCCGGAGCAGATCTGGGCGAGCGTGCTCGCGGCCGCGGCGGGAGCGCTCCGCGCGGCCGGCGTCGAGGCAGGAGCGCTGGAGGCCGTCGCGATCGCGAACCAGCGGGAGACGACGCTGCTCTGGGAGCGCCGCACCGGTCGTCCGGTCGCGCCGGCGATCGTCTGGCAGGACCGGCGGACGGCCGCGCGCTGCGCCGACCTCGACCCCGGCCTGATCCGTGAGCGCACGGGGCTCGTCCCCGACCCGTACTTCTCCGCGACGAAGCTCGAGTGGCTCCTCCAGCGGCACGGGAGCACCGCCGACCTCGCCTTCGGCACGGTCGACAGCTGGCTCGTCTGGCGGCTGACCGGCGGCACCAGGCACGTCACCGACGTGACCAACGCGTCCCGCACGATGCTCTGCTCGCTGACCGGGCCCGACTGGGACGACGACCTGCTCGCGCTGTTCGGCGTCGATCGCGCGCTGCTGCCGGAGATCGTGCGCTCGACCGACGAGGTCGGCGAGGGAGCGCTGCTCGGCGCGACCGTGGCGATCCGCGGGCTCGCCGGCGACCAGCAGGCGGCGCTCTTCGGGCACGGCTGCCATGCCGCCGGCGAGGCGAAGGCGACCTACGGGACCGGGAGCTTCGTGCTCGTCCACACGGGCGGCGCCGCGGCCGAGCCGCCGCACGGACTGCTCGTCACCGCGGCGTGCGACGGTTTCGCGCTCGAGGGAGCCGTGCTCGTGGCCGGCGCCGCCCTCCAGTGGCTTCGCGACGGGCTCGGCGTGATCGCGAGCGTCGCGGAGAGCGAAGCACTGGCCGCGAGCGTCGCCGACACCGGCGGCGTCGTCTTCGTCCCTGCACTGGCAGGGCTCGGTTCGCCCTGGTGGGACGCCGGCGCGCGGGGGCTGATCACGGGCCTGACCAGGGGAACGAGCCGAGCGCACGTCGTCCGCGCGGCGCTCGAGGCGATCGCGCACCAGGTCGCCGACGTCGTGGACGCGCTGCCGGATCGTCCCTCCGCGCTGCGCGCCGACGGCGGCGCGACGCAGAACGGCTTCCTGATGCAGTTCCAGGCCGACCTGCTCGGGCTGCCCGTCGAGGTCGCGGCCGAGCGCGAGACGACGGCCCTGGGCGCCGCCGCGCTGGCGCTCGGCGGGGGCGCCCGCGTGCCCGTCGCCGCGGTCTACGAGCCGCGGCTCCCCGCCGGACGGGCGGCGGAGCAGCGCGGGCGCTGGCGCGAGGCGCTCCAGCGGGCGAGATCCGATTGACTGTCTTAACCGGAAGTTCTTAGGTCCAGGCGGCATGCTTACGGCCTTCGGACAGTCGTGACCCCGCGAACGAGGAGGGCGAAGTGGCAGACGACGTGAGCGGCAAGCTCGAGCAGGCGCTGTTCGAGATCCGGCGAGTGATCGCGGGTCAGGAAGAGATGCTCGAGCGCGTGCTCGTGTGCCTGCTCGCGCGCGGCCATCTGCTGATCGAGGGCGTTCCGGGCCTCGCGAAGACGCTGACGATCAAGACGACCGCCGCCGTGCTCGGCGGCACCTTCAACCGGGTGCAGTTCACGCCGGACCTGGTGCCGTCGGATCTCGTCGGCACGCGGGTCTACCGTCCCGACCGCACGGAGTTCGAGACCGAGCTCGGGCCCGTCTTCTGCAACTTCCTCCTCGCCGACGAGATCAACCGCGCGCCGGCCAAGGTGCAGTCGGCGCTGCTCGAGGTGATGCAGGAGCACCAGGTGACGATCGGCCACGGGACGTTCCCGGTCCCCGATCCGTTCCTCGTGCTCGCGACGCAGAATCCGATCGAGTCGGAGGGCACGTATCCGCTGCCGGAGGCGCAGGTCGACCGGTTCATGCTCAAGGTGCTCGTCGACTATCCGGAGCACGACGAGGAGCTCTCGGTCGTGACGCGCTCGCTCGAGGCGCAGCCGAAGCTCGAGCAGGTCCTCTCGATCGAGGACCTCTCCACGCTGCAGGCGCGCGTCGGCGACGTGTACGTCGACCCGGCGCTGATCTCGTGGTCGGTCGACGTCGCCACAGCGACTCGCCGCCCGCGCGACCACGGGCTCGACGCGATCGCGGACTACATCTCGTTCGGAGCGAGCCCGCGCGGACCGATCAGCGTGATCGGCGCCTCGCGCGCGCTCGCGCTGATCCGCGGCCGCGACTACGTCGTGCCCGCCGACCTGCAGGACCTGGTCGGCGACGCGTTTCGCCACCGCCTGGTGCTCTCGTACCGCGCGCTCGCCGAGGAGGTCCCACCGGACTCGCTGCTCGAGACGGTCGTCGCGTCGGTGCCGATGCCCAGAATCGATCTCGGACACCGGACGGCCCTCGCCGCTTCATGACCGCAGTCGATCCGCTCGCCCCGACCCGGACACCGGCGCAGCCGGGGCCGGGACCGCTGTCGGCCGCGTCTCTGCGCGCGCTCGAGCTGTCGGTGGGCCGGCGCGTCGACGGGCTCCTCGCGGGCGACTACCGGTCGGCGTTCGCCGGCGTCGGCACGGAGCTGTGGCAGGTACGGCCGTACGAGCCGGGCGACGACGTCCGCCGCATCGAATGGAACGTCACGGCGCGGACGAACAGGCCGCACGTCCGCGTCGAGCTCGCCGAGCGGGTGCTCGTGACGTGGCTCGTGCTCGACGCGTCGGCGTCGATGGCGTTCGGCACGGGCATCCGCCGCAAGGCCGACATCGCCGAGGGCGTCGCGGTGGCGATCGGCTGGGCCGCGACGCGGCGCGGCAACCGGCTCGGGACGATCGCGTTCGGCGGGCGGCAGCAGGTGGAGCGACCGAGGCAGGGGCGCCGCGCCCTGCTCGACACGCTGCAGGTGCTGCGCGGTCTACCGCCGGAGGGCACCGGCACGCTGCGGGACGCGCTCGAGCTCGCCGACCGCGTTGCGCGCCAGCGCGCGCTGCTGGTCGTCGTCTCCGACTTCCGGGGCAAGCCCGACTGGCGTGCGCCGCTGCTCCGACTGGCGGGCCGCCACACCGTCCTGGCGGTCGAGATCCGCGATCCGCGCGAGCAGGAGCTGGCCGACGTCGGCGAGCTTCGCCTCGTCGACCCGGAGACGGGCCGGCAGCTCCGCGTCGACACCAGCGACGGCCGGCTGCGCGAGCGCTTCGCCGCAGCCGCGGCCGACGAGCGTCGTGCGCTCGTCGCGATGCTGGCCTCCGCCGGCGTGCGCCACGTCGCGCTCTCGACCGACGACGACTGGCTGCGTCCGCTGGCCGGGTTCCTGCGCCGGAGGCGTCGCGGCCGGTGAGCTTCGAGGCGCCGCTGCTGCTCGCGTTCCTGCTGCTCGTGCCGGCGGTGGTGGCCGCCGTCGTCTGGCTCGAGCGTCAGCGCACGTCGCGCGCGGCCGCGTGGGCGTCGCCCGGGTTGCTCGAGAACATGGTGCCGCGCCCCGCAGGCTGGCAGCGGTACCTCCCGACCGGCCTGCTGCTCGCCGGGCTCTCGCTGCTGCTCGTCGGCTTCGCGCGCCCGCAGGCGACGATTCACGTGAAGCGGCAGGACGCCACGGTCGTCGTCGTGCTCGACGTGTCCGGCTCGATGGCTGCGAAGGACTCGCCGCCGACGCGGCTCGGCGCCGCGCGTGCCGCCGCCGAGCGGATCGTCGACCGCCTGCCCGGCGGCTACCGGATGGCGGTCGTCACGTTCTCCGACCACGCCGCGGTGGTGCAGCCGCCGACGCAGGACCTCGCATCCGTCCGGGCGGTGCTCGCGCGGGCACACACCGGTCCGCAGGGCACCGCGCTCGCCGACGCCGTCGCGCGCGCCGTCGCCGTCTCCCGCACGGTCGGCCCGAGCACGAACGGCAGCCGGCCGCCGGCGGTCGTCGTCCTCTTCTCGGACGGCGGACAGACGGCCGGCCGCTACACGCCCGGCGCAGGCCGCGGCGCTCGCGAAGAAGTTCCACATCCCGGTGTCGGCCGTCTCGGTGGGAACGCCGGACGGCATCGTCCAGCAGGAGGTCAAAGGCGGCTACCAGGAGCGGATCCAGGTGCCGATCCAGCCGGCTGCGCTGCAGGCGATCGCGCAGGGAAGCGGCGGTCGGTTCTCTTCCCACGTGATCGACTTCGAGCCGACGACGCTGTTCCAGGAGCTCGGCTCGCGTGTCGGGAAGAAGTCGAAGCGCGTCGAGGTGACCTCGGCGGCGGCCGCCGGCGGTCTGGCGTTCATGCTCGTCGGCGGTCTGCTCTCCGGCATCTGGTTCCGGAGGGTCCCGTGAAGGCGCGCGCCGCCCTCGCTGCGCTGGTCGTCTCGCTCGCGGGCGCCGCCGCGCTGGCGCCAGCCGGCAACGCGACGAACGAGTGCCGGGGGATCACCGCCTGCATCCGTGTGGTGGGCCCGTGGGTCGTCGTGCCGCCGGGCCAGACCGTCCGCTACCTGCTGGCGTGCCCGCGCGGCCGCGGCGTCGTCGCCGGTCTCGACGCGCAGGCCACGTCGCGTGCGGTTCGCGTCGGCTTCGACGCGCGGCTCGGAGCGCCGGTGTCGCCGGGTGTGACGACGACCCGGTCTGCGCTCTTCAGCGCGATCTCGACGTCGCCGAAGACCGAGGCGTTCCAGCCGCTGCTCGGCTGCGTGCCGACCCAGGGTGGCGGCGGCCGCTCGACCGTCTCGGCTCGGGTCACCCCGGCCGGCCCGGCGCTCGAGCTGCGGTCGCGGATCCTCGTGATCGGGCCGGGCACGCTCCGCTTCGGCAAGGTCGGCTGCCTGCCCGAGGAGGAGCTCGTCGGCGCCTGGAGCGCGGTCGCCTTCCGGACGAAGACGCCTCCCAGCCTCGGCAACGCGAAGCTCGTGCACGCGACGCGGGTCGTGGCCGGGCGGAAGGTCGTCGTGTCGGCGTCGGCGACGGACCGGCTCTCGATCGACGTGCACGCCGTCGTGCAGGTCGGGGCGGAGTGCGCGCCGTGAGCTTCTCGTCGCCGTACCTGCTGCTCGTGCTCGCGGTCGTGCCGGTCGTCGCCGCGCTGGCCGTGTGGCTCGACCGCCGCCGGGCGAAGTACGCCGTCGCCTTCACGAACCTCGACGTGCTCGCCTCGGTCGCCTCCCCCCGGCGGGCGCCGAAGCGCTGGATCCCGCTGCTGCTCTTCCTGCTCGCGCTGGCGGCGGCGTCCGCGGCGCTGGCCCGCCCACGCGCGTCGGTGAGCACGCCCGCGCAGCGAGCGACCCTCGTGCTGCTCGTCGACGTCTCCGGATCGATGCGCGCCGCCGACGTCAAGCCGTCGCGGCTCGGCGCCGCGCAGCAGGCGATGTCGACGTTTGTCGACAACGTGCCCAGGAAGGTGAAGGTCGGCCTGGTCTCGTTCAGCACCAGCCCGAACGTGCTGGTGATCCCGACCGTCGACCGCGGCGTGCTGCACGAGGGCATCGATCTGCTCTCACCGGAGGCCGGCACCGCCCTCGGCGACGGCCTCGGCGTCGCCGTGCAGGTCGCCCGCTCGGCGCTCGGGTCGACGCAGCGCGGCCGCGACGGCAAGGTTCCGGCCGCGATCGTGCTGCTCTCCGACGGTGCGCAGACGCGCGGCCTGCTCACGCCGCAGCAGGGCGCCGAACGTGCCCGCCAGGCGGGGATCCGGGTCTACACGATCGCGCTCGGGACGAACCACGGGACGCTCGGGATCGGGCCGTACGGCGGCTACGGGCTCGGCGGCGGGCGGCGCTTCCCGGTGCGCCCCGACCCGGTGACCCTGGCGGCGATCGCCCGGGCGACCGGCGGGATCGCCTATCGCGCCCAGAGCGCCGCGAGCGTCAGGTCCGTCTACCAGCACCTCGGCTCGAGCATCGTCCGGCGCCACACCACGCGTGAGGTCTCGTCCTGGTTCGTCGGCGCGGCGGCGCTGCTCCTGCTCGGCTCGCTGGCGGCCGTCCGCCTGACCGGCGAGCGCCTGCCCTAGCCGGTTCCGGGCCGTCCGGGGCATCCGGACCTCCGACTCGCAGGTCGCTATTCCTTTGTGTAGTTGGCAAAACCTCCGCAAAGGAGCACACTTCTCTCTGAAAGCCCGCGCCGGGATGCGTGGGAGTGCCTACGGGAAGGGTCAAGACCTTGAAGAGGATCATCTTCGTCGCCGGGGCGGCTTTCCTCGCCAGCGCGGTCGTCGCGCTCGCATCCGGGAGCAATCCGGTCGGCATCAAACGAGGTGCGATCACCGCCTGCATCTCGAACGGCGTGCTGAAGCTGTCGGGCTGCCCGCACGGGGCCAAGACGGTCACCTGGAACATGCAGGGCCCGAAGGGCGCTGACGGCGCCGACGGGCAGGAGGGCGCCACGGGCGTGGCCGGCCAGACGGGCGCGACCGGGCCGCAGGGGCCGCGCGGCAACACTGGCCCCTCCGGGCCGCAGGGACCGCAGGGCGATCCGGGGCCTGCCGGGGCCAGCACCGGCATCCCGGGCATCCAGGGCCCCCAGGGGCCGCAGGGCGCGACCGGGCCGAAGGGCGACAAGGGCGATACCGGCGCCGCCGGGCAGACCGGGCTCTCGGGGCCGGCCGGGCCGCAGGGCCCGAAGGGCGACCCCGGTCCCCAGGGCGGCCAGGGCCTGAAGGGCGACACCGGCGCGGTCGGGCCGGCCGGGGCGACGGGGCCGCAGGGCGCCGCCGGCCCCCAGGGTGCGAAGGGCGACACCGGCGCGACGGGCGCCCAGGGCGCGCAGGGCGCCAAGGGTGACAAGGGTGACAAGGGCGACACCGGCGCGACCGGGGCCGACGGCCCGCAGGGGCCGAAGGGCGACACCGGCGCCGCCGGCGCGACCGGGGCGCAGGGCGCCCAGGGCCCGAAGGGCGACCAGGGCGACGCCGGCTCGCAGGGACCGCCGTGGGTGCCCGAGTACGGGGTCGCGAACGTGCGGGTCGACCGCGGCTCGGGCCCGGGGATCTGGGCCACCTACTCGACGACGGTCGGCTCACCGGTCGGCGACACGGCCGGCGGCGCGTTCCGCTTCACCTGCAGCGACGCCCAGGCGCCGTGCAAGGTCTCGGCGACTGCCGACGTGCTCTCCGGCTCGACCGGCACGGCGCACGTCTATCCGCGGATCCTGATCCAGACCGAGAGCCTGAGCGGCGGGCCGCAGAGCTACTGCGAGTACGCCGACGGGGCCGACAACTCGAACGACCTGGACAGCATCGACCGCGTGCCCACGAGCACGAGCCTGTCGACGTTCCCGGTGCTCGACCTCGGGATCGGCGGCTCGCTCGACTGCGGCGCGTCGCAGCCGTACCCGGCGGGAGGGGTCGTCCAGGAGATCTGGGTGCCCGCCGGCTACTACGACGTCTTCTCGACGTTCGTCTTCACCGCGAGCTAGGGCGAGGGACGCCGAGGCGGCGGGGAGGCTCTACGAGGCCCTTCCCGCCGCACTCCGGTGCGCCCGTCGCGGCCTAGATCAGGCCGTTCGCCTGCAGGAACGCCTTCGCGATCTTTGCTGCGGGCTGCTTGTCGACGTAGAACGCCTTGTTCATGGCGGCGATCGCCGGCGTCGTCAGCTTCGCCGACACGGCGTTCACGGTCTTCGTGAACGTCGGTCCGGCTGCCTTCAACACCGACGTCTTCACGAGCGGCGTCACGTTCTGGAAGCCGGTCACGTGCTTCGGATCGGAGAGCACGGTGTACTTCGACGGCGGGGCGAGCGGCGGGTCCGTCGTGAAGACGTCGGCCGCGAGAACGTCACCCTTGTCGAGCGCCGTGTACGACAGCCCGATGCCGAGCGGGACGAAGGACGCCTTCGTGATCCCGTATTGCTTCGTATAGCCGAGGTAGCACGTCGTGCGGGTCTTGCACGTCGGCGGGCCTCCGAGCTTGAACGTCCCGACCTTCTTGAGGTCTGAGATCGACTTCAGCCCGTACTTCTTCGCCGTGGCGTTCGTCACCGCGAGCGCGTCGGCGTCGTAGAACGGCGTCTGCGGGAGCGCCGAGATCCCCTTCTTCGCTTCCAGCTGCTTCGCCAGCTGGTAGGTCGCCGTTGCCGTCTTCGGCGACGAGGTGTGGTGGTACACGACCTGCACGACCACGCCTGTGTACTCGGGATACATGTTGATCTTCCCGCTGGCGAGCGCTGCGTGGACGATCTCGGTGGCGCCGATGTTCTCCTTGTACGAGACCTTGAAGCCCTTGGCCTCCAGCGCCTGCTTGTACAGCTGTCCGAGGATGTACTCCTCGGCGAAGTTCTTGGTGCCGAGGACGATCGTCGGTGAGGCCGTCGTCCTCGCGTGCGCGGACCTCGTGAGGACCGCTGCGAATAGCCCGATGACGATCGCGACTCCGAGCGAGACTGCGAACGCCGCCTTGGCGGCACGCCGCGTGTGCTTCCGGATCACGCCGGCTCCTTTCCCTAGAGGTTGGCGGGGACCTTAGTCGCCCGGAGTGCCCTGGGCGTTACGGCGATCTGCAATCCGAACAGGGCCAGGAACACGGCTGCCGAGAGCGCCATCACGCAGAACGACGCCCCCAGAACGCCCGAGAGCCCGTAGCTCGCCTGGTTGACGATGATGTCGCCGAGCCCCCCTCCACCCGCGACGGCGGCGACGGGCGCGGTTGCGACGACCGTGACCGCCGCGACCCGGAGGCCCGTGAACAACAGAGGCAGGGCGAGCGGCAACTCGATGCGGCGCAGGATCTGGACGTGCGTCATCCCGAGCCCGCGGGCGGCGTCGACGGCGTCGCGATCGACCCGGTCGACGCTCTCGTAGCTGTTGGTGAGGATCGGGCCGGTTGCCAGGACGGCGAGTGCGACCGTGTTGTTCCGGAAGCCGATGCCGAGGACGGTCAGGAAGATCCCGATCAGGACGAGGCTCGGCAACGCACGGCCGACGATCGACGCGCCGATCGCGATCGTCGCGCCGCGATGGAAATGGCCGAGCACGACGCCCAGAGGGAGCGCCACCAAGAGCGCGATCCCGAGCGCAGCGGCCGAGAGCTCGATCTGGTCGAGCGCCTTTGTCGCAAGGAAGTGCGGGTTGTGCGCGATGAAGTGGAACGCGCCTGTGAATGCACCGGCGACGATCATGCGAACCTCAGGCGTGCCCACGGGACGAGGAGGCGTCGGGTCAGCACGAGCAGCGCGTCGCAGACGAGGGCAAGCCCGATCGCGAGCGCGCCGGCCGAATAGATCTCCGTCTTGAACGGCGTCGGGTTGCCGAGCGCGACGAAGATCGGGTAGCCCAGCCCCTTCGGCAGGAGGAACGCGGCGATCGTTCCGATCGAGATCGTCGAGACGACGGCGATCCGCAGGCCCGCGATGATCGCCGGCACGGCGAGCGGCAGCTCGACGCGCCAGAGCACCTGCAGCGGCGTGAGGCCCATGCCGCGCGCCGCCTCCAATACCTCGGGCGACGCGCTGCGCAGCCCGGCGATCATGTTCGGAAACAGGATCACCAGTGTGTAGGCGACGAGTGCGATCTCGACGGTCGTCCACGTGATCCCGGTGAACGGGACGAGGAGCTGGAACAAGGCGATGCTCGGAATCGTGTAGAGCAGCGCGGAGACGATGCTGAACGGCTGCTCGAGCAGGCGGTGGCGGTGTGCGAGCAGCGCCAGGGCGAACGCGAGCGCGAATCCGATGCCGACGGCGATCGCCGTGAGCTCGATGTGCTGGACGAGCGCGGGGGAGAGGGTGTCGTGCCAATGGCTTCGCACCCAGTCCCAGCAGAACGTGTGGTCACCGCGGACGCAGGAGCTTCCCTCGCCGAAGTTCGGGATCACCGGGCCGTCGGCAAGCGTCATAGCGAATCCTCGATGCGCTGCAGCCGCAGGATGCCCAGAGGGCGACCGTCGTCGCCGACGACGACCACCCGGTCCGAGCCCCAGCCGACCATCAGCGACACGGCGTTGCGCAGCGTCGTCGTGGGGTGCGCGGCCGGCGCGTCCGAGCCGTCGAACGGCTCGAGCTCCACGTCGGCGAGCGTGCGCAGGGCGAGCCTTCGCAGCGCGCGGTCCTCGCCGATGAACTGCGCGACGAACTCGTCGGCGGGGTGGGCGAGGATCGCGTCGGGCGTGTCGTACTGCGCGAGGATGCCGCCCTCGCGGAGGATCGCGATGCGGTCGCCCATCTTGATCGCCTCGTCGACATCGTGGGTGACGAAGATCACCGTCTTGCGGACGTCGTCCTGTAGCCGGCGCAGCTCATCCTGGAGACGGGAGCGGGTGATCGGATCGAGCGCGCCGAACGGCTCGTCCATCAACAGCAGCGGCGGATCCGCCGCCAGCGCCCGCGCGAGCCCGACGCGCTGGCGCTGGCCGCCGGAGAGCTGCGCCGGGTAGCGGCGTGCGTCGTCCCGCTCGAGGCCGACCAGCTCGAGCAGCTCCGCAGTGCGCTCGCCGATCCGCGCCTTCGGCCAGCCGAGCAGGCGCGGAACGGTCGCGACGTTCTCGCCGATCGTCATGTGCGGGAACAGCCCGACCTGCTGGATGACGTACCCGATGCCGCGGCGGAGCTCGACGAGCGGCAGATCGCGCACCGAGCGGCCGTCGATCGTGATGTCGCCGGCGTCGAACGGGATCAGCCGGTTGACCATCTTCAGCGCCGTCGTCTTGCCGCCGCCCGATGGGCCCACGAGGACGCAGAACGTGCCGGCCGGGATCTCGAGCGAGAGCGCCGAGAGCGCCGCCGACTCGCGTCCGGCGTAGTGCTTGGTGACGCGGTCGAAGCGGAGCTCGGCGGCTGCGGTCGGCTCCCGTGCGCTCACGACCTGTTCCTGATTCCGGCGAGCCCGATGACTCCGCCGACGGCGACGAGGGCGGCGGTGATCGCCATGGAGAGGCGGTAGCCTGCCAGGTCGAGCTGGTTGCCGCCACCGGCAACGGCGGCGCCGACGACCGCGATGCCGAGCAGGCCGGCGATGCGGGCGACTGCGTTGTTCACGCCGCTCGCGATCCCCGCATCGTGTTCGCTCGCGTCCGCGAGCACGGTCGCGGTCAGCGGAGCGACGATCATCGAGAGGCCGATCGAGAAGACGATCAGGATCGGCAAGAGCTCGGTCCAGTACGAGAAGTGCTCGTCGATCGCCGGGAGCCAGACGAGCGCGCCGCCGGCCACGAGCGGGCCGACCCCCATGAACACGCGCGGGCCGAAGCGCATCGAGAGCCGGCCGACGCGCGGCGAGAGCACGAACATGACGACGGTGATCGGCAGCAGCGCCAGCCCGCTCCTGAGCGCCGAGTAGCCCGCGAGCTGCTGCAGGAAGAGCACGAGGAAGAACGTCAGGCACGAGAGGCCGGCATAGACGGCCACCGTCTCGACGTTCGCGAACGAGAAGTTCCGACGGCGGAAGAGCCGCAGCGGGAGCATCGGGTGGGGGCTCCAGCGCTGCTCCCAGGCGAGGAACGCCGCGAAGAACAGGAGCCCGCCGAAGAGCGTCACCAGGATCAGCGCATCGCCGAAGCCCCGCTTCGGCTCCTCGATCAGGGCGAAGACGGGACCGCCGAGCCCCAGCGTGCACAGCACCGCGCCGGCGACGTCGATGCTCGGGCGCGGGCCGTCGCGCTCGATGTGCGGCACGACCGCTGCGACGAGCGCCGCGGTGGCGAGTGCGAACGGCACGTTGATGATGAAGACCCAGCGCCACGAGGCATGCGTGACGAGCCACCCGCCGACGAGCGGGCCGACGACGAAGGCAATCCCGGTCCACGAGGTCCACGTGCCGATCGCGGCGCCCCGCTCCTCCCCTTTGAACGTCGCGGTGATCACGGCGAGCCCGGACGGCGTCAGCAGCGCGCCGGTGACGCCTTGCAGGCCCCGTGCCACGATCAGCGTGTTCCCGTCGGGCGCCGCGGCGCACGCGACCGACATCACGCCGAAGCTCAGGATCCCGATCAGGAAGACGCGGTTCGCGCCGAAGAGGTCGCTCAGCGAGCCGCCGACGAGGATCAGCGAGCCGAGCGTCAGCAGGTAGGCGTCCACCACCCACTGCTGCAGCGCGAGGCCGCCGCCGAGATCGCGCTGGATCGCCGGGAGCGCGACGTTCACCACGCTCGCGTCCAGGAAGGCGACGAAGGAACCCAGGATGCACGCGGCGAGGATCAGTCGGTTGCGTGTCGGCGGCGACAAGTGTTCGATACTGGCAAACGCAAGGAGGGTGGCGGTGGCCGAGTATCAGGTGGTGAAGCTCGACGACGTGGAGGACTGGCTGGGCGACTACCCGGGCGAGATGCGCGGGATCACGTACGCGATCGGCGCCGAGCAGGTTGCGATCACGCACCGGCGGATGCCGCAGCACACCGGCAGCAAGGGCTCGTACGGGCACCGGCACAAGACGCTGGAGGAGATCGTGCTCGTGCTCTCGGGGAAGCTGCAGTTCAAGCTGAACGACGAGATCGTCGAGCTCGGCAAGCACGAGGCGATCAGGATCCCGCCGCAGACGTGGCGGGGGATCTGGAACGAGGAGCCCGAGGACGCGGAGATCGTGATCGTCTCGAAGCGGATCAACGACCCGCAGGGCGACGCCGAGACCGTCGAGGACTTCTGGCCCGCTTAGCAAGAAGGGCCGGTGCCAGGCGCGAACGTGCCTGGCACCGGCAGGTGAGGGAGCGGGTCCCGAGTCCACTCCCCGTCACGGCGACTCACAGGTGTCGGAAACAGCCCGAGTCGCCGGAACCGGACGCGTCCTGCCCGGCTAGTTCGGCCGGGGCTGGCGGCGCCGCGGCCTGAACCGGCCGCCGCCGCGCAACTGCTCGACGTGCGCGTCGTTGAGGATCTTCACGTAGTCGGGTGTCCAGGGCCTCATCCCCATTCCTCGACCTCCCCTCAGGTTTCTGCCCCTGATCTGCTCGATCTGGAGTATCTTGATGTCGAGATAGTAGCTGGCCGAAGTCTTGACGTCAAGAGACATTTGGAAAATACTGCGCCCGTGCCGGAAGACCACATCGACCGCTTCCTGAAGCGTCTCGCGGCACAACCCGGCACCGAGATGATCGACCTGGAGGTCGAGGGGATCGTCGATCGCGTCGGCGGGATCAACCGGCGGATCAAGCGCGCGATGGAGACGACGCTGGCCGAGCACGACCTGACGCTGCCCGACTGGCAGGTCCTGACGTCGCTGCGCCTGCACCGCGAGGGCAACCGAAGCTCGCCCGGCGAGCTCGCGGCCGACCTCGAGCTGTCGAGCGGCGCGATGACGAGCCGCCTCGACCGCCTCGAGCAGGCCGGCTACGTGCGACGCCTGCCCGACCCGGCCGACCGCCGCGGGATCGTGATCGAGCTGACGCCCGAGGGCAGCGCCGCCTGGGCCCGCACCGCCGGCGTGCAGGCGCGACGCGAGGCGTTCTTCGCCTCTGCGCTGACGAAGGCGGAGCAGAAGCAGCTGAACGGGCTCCTCCGCAAGCTGATGCTCGCGCTCGAGGCGCGCGAGCCCGGCCGGAACCACCACGGCGGCGAGTAGCGCTCGCTAGCGGACCGCTGCGGAGCGAAGGCCGGCGTTGCCGGTCCGACGGCCGAGCGCGTGGAACGCCTCGGGCGCGCGCCGCCCTTCGACGCAGTCGGCGACGTACTCGCCGAGCGCGGGGCCGTGCTTGAAGCCGTGCCCGGACCCGCCGCCGATCAGCCACCACGAGGAGCGCTCCGGGTGTGGCGCGACGATGAAGTGCGTGTCGGGCGTGAGGCTGTACTGGCAGACGCGCGCGCCGATCACCGGCGCGTCGGCGAGCAGGGGGAAGCGTTTCGCGGCGAACGCGTGCGCCGCGGCACGTCCCGCTTCGGACGGCACGCGCTCGAGCGAGTCCGGGTCGATCGCCTCGCCGTCGCCGTCGGGCGCGATCTTCACGCCGAGCCCCGCGATGTCGCCGTGCCCGTAGAACGGCGCGTCGTACTCGCAGAAGCCGGGTGTGTCGCTCCAGTCGGCGCCGCCGCCGAGGAAGAAGACCTCGCGCCGTGAGATCCACAGCTCGACCTCGGCGGGGAAGAGCTTGGGCAGCCAGGCGCCGCAGGCCCACACGACGACGTCGGCAGCCGGGTCGTCGTCCGGCACCGGCCGTCCTGCTTCGACGCGCGCGCCGAACCGCTGCGCGTCCTCGACGAGCAGCTGCGTCGCGCGGCGCGCGTGCAGCACGCCCGCGTCGGGCTCGAAGAGGACCGCGTGCAGGTCGTCGAGGCCGAGCGACGGATACAGCCGCCGTGCCTCCTCCGGCGCGAGCCACTCGTGCGCGATGCGGAGCCGCTCCAGCGTCTCGCGGCTCTTCGCCTCGAAGCCGTCGCTCCGCCGCGCGAACCAGGCGAGGCCGACCGGCTCCCAGATGCGGACGCCGCTCGACTCCTCCAGCTCGAGCCACAGGTCGCGCGCTCGGCGCGCCAGCCGGCTGTACCACTCGGCGTCGCCGTGGGCCATGCGCAGCAGCCGGGTGTCCCCGCCCGAGGCCGACCGCACCGTTCCGGGCGCGTACTGCTCGACGAGGGTGACGTCCCAGCCGCGCAGTGCGAGCTCGCGGGCCGTCGACGCGCCGAAGACGCCGGCGCCGACGACCACCGCCTTCATGCGGTCGGCGTGACGGTCAGCGAGAGGACGTCGGGGCGGTGGTAGTGGCCCGCCGGGTCGAAGCGCTGCCGCGCCGTGTAGAGGACGTCCGGCTCGAGGTCGGCGTAGAGGATTCCCTCCTCGTCCCAGAGTGGCCCGGCGAGGTAGCTGCCGGTCGGCGCGACGATCGCCGACCCGCCGCGCCCGAGCAGCTCGCCGCCGTCCGCGAGCGGCACGTCCGGCGGGTAGCTCGAGGCGCGCTGGAAGACACAGCACGAGAGGACGAACGCCCGCGACTCGCGCGCGATGTGGCGGATCGAGTCGTGCCACGAGTCCCCGTCGTCCGCGGTGGGGGCGAGGTACACCTCGACGCCGCGCTCGTACAGCGCGAAGCGGGCGAGCGGCATCAGGTTCTCCCAGCAGATCAACCCACCGATGCGGGCGAAGCCCGCGTCGACGGTCTCGAGGCCGCGCCCGTCGCCGTGGCCCCAGACGAGACGCTCGTGGTTGGTCGGCACCAGCTTTCGGTGGTGAAGCGCGAGCGAGCCGTCGGGTGCGTAGACGAGGAGCGAGTTGTAGAGCGAACCGCGCTCGAGCTCGTTGACGCCGACGGCGAGCCAGAGGCCCGCCTCGCGCGCGGCCGCGCCGATCGCGTCCGAGGCCGGCCCCGGAACCTCCACCGACTGCTGCGCGAGCCGCGACCACAGTGCAGCTCCGTCGGTGCCGTGCGCGAGGTACCTCGCCCAGCGGTTCGAGGGGTACACCGGGACGAACGTCTCCGGGAAGAGCGCAAGCCGGGCGCCGCCGGCGGCGGCCTCGCGCGCAAGTTCGGCGAGCTTGGCGATCGTCGCGTCACGGTCGAAGATCACCGGCTCGGCCTGGACACACGCGACACGAACTGCTTCCTGCATCGATCCGAGGCTACGCGAGAGTCGCGGTCGCGTCGAGCGCGGTGCGCAGCGACGCGACGAACGAGCGCAACTCCGCCTCGCCGGCTTCCGCGGCCTCGACGGCCCGCGAGCCCACGACCACGCCGTCGACCAGCTCGGCCGCCGCCCGGGCGTGCTCGGGCGTCGCGATCCCGAACCCCGCGTAGAGCGGCACGTCGCCGGCGGCGCGTGCGCGCGCGGCGAGGGGCCCGAGCGTGGGCGCCAGCTCCGCGCGGGCTCCCGTCGTGCCGGTGACGGTCACCAGGTACAGCCACCCGTCCGTGGACGCGGCCGCGAGCGCGATGCGCTCGTCGGTCGACGTCGGGGCGACGAGCTGGACCCGGCGGAGCTCCTGGTGAGAGTCGACCGGGAGGTCGGCGACGATCAGCGAGGTCGCGCCCGCGTCCTTCGCGTCTCGCTCGAACCGCTCCCAGCCGTACGCGTCGAGCAGCGAGGAGTACGTCATCGGCACGAGCGGGACGTCGACGAGCGCGCGCGTCGCGGCGAGACACTCGAGGCAGCGGCCGGTCCGCATGCCCGCGGCCAGTGCGCGCTCCCCGGCGCGCCGGATCACCGGACCGTCGGCGAGCGGATCCGAGAACGGGAAGCCGAGCTCGACGATGTCGGCGCCCGCGTCGACGGCCGCACGTGCGAGCTGCGGCGTGTCGGGCATCGCCATCAGGTAGACGACGAGCGTCTTCAGCGCGCCAGCACCTCGGCGAGGTCCTTGTCGCCCCGGCCGGACAGGCACACGAGCACGAGCTCGGCGTCGAGGTCGAGCGCGCGCGCGAGCGCGTGCGACGACTCGAGCGCCGGCACGATTCCTTCGGTCTCGCACAGGCGGTGGAACGCCTCCAGCGCGTCGTCGTCGGTCGCCGTGACGTACTGCGCGCGTCCCGTGTCGCGGAGGTACGCGTGCTCGGGGCCGACGCCGGGATAGTCGAGACCCGCGGAGATCGAATGCGCGTCGAGGATCTGTCCGTCCTCGTCGGCGAGCAGCGACGAGCGTGCCCCGTGCAGCACTCCGGCGCGGCCGGTGACCAGCGACGCAGCGCCCGCCGCCTCGACCCCGACCAGGCGCACGCTCTCGTCCGGCACGAAGTCGGTGAAGATGCCGATCGCATTCGAGCCGCCGCCGACGCAGGCGACGACCGCGTCCGGCAGTCGTCCCTCGACCGCGAGCAGCTGCTCGCGCGCCTCGCGGCCGATCACGCGCTGCAGCTCGCGGACGAGCTCCGGGTAGGGCGCCGGGCCGACGCACGAGCCGATCAGGTAGTACGTGGACTCGACGTTCGCGATCCAGTCGCGGATCGCCTCGCTGGTCGCCTCCTTGAGCGTGCGCGTCCCGAACTCGACGGGCCGGACCTCGGCGCCGAGCAGGTTCATCCGCGCGACGTTCGGCGCCTGGCGGCGGATGTCCTCGCTCCCCATGTAGACGACGCACTCGAGGCCGAAGCGCGCACACACCGTGGCGGTCGCGACCCCGTGCTGGCCGGCGCCGGTCTCCGCGACGATCCGGTGCTTGCCGAGCCGTCGCGCGACGACGGCCTGGCCGAGGGCGTTGTTCAGCTTGTGCGCACCCGTGTGCAGGAGATCCTCCCGCTTCAGGTACATGCGCCGGTCCGGCGAGAAGCGGTCGACGCGCGTCAACGGCGTCGGCCGGCCGGCATACGTGGTCAGGAGATCGTGCAGCTCGGCGTGGAACGCGTCGTCCACGGACAGCGCCGCCCAGGCGGCCTGCAGCTCGTCGAGTGCGGGGATCAGCGTCTCCGGGACGTACCGGCCGCCGTACGGGCCGAAGGTGCCACCGCGCCGCCTCCACCCACGCGCGCACGGCGTCGTGGTCCTTGATCCCGGGCGCGCTCTCGGTCGAGCGGGCGCTGTCGACCGCCCACGGGCGAACGGCGTCGATCGCGGCGCGCACGTTCTCCGGCCCGAGCCCGCCTGCCAGCATCACGCGCCCCGGCGTGGCCCGCGCCCGCTCGAGGTGCTCGGGGTCCGACTGCTCCCACGGCAGGTCGACGACCGTGCCGACCTGCTCGCCGCCGCGGAGCAGGACGGCGTCGCGCGCGCGATGCCCGTCCTCGCGCGCGTAGAACTGCACGAGGTCGGCGTCGGTCTCGGCCGTCTCGCCGACGAACACCGCGACGCGCAGCACCGACGCCGGCGCGTCGAGCAGCGCCTCGGCCCGGCGCGGGCTCTCCTCCGCGAGGATGAACCCGACGAGGTCGGCTCCGGCCGCGACGGCCGCGTCGACGTCCTCCTGCCGGGTCAGGCCGCACACCTTCACGAGCGGCCGGGCGAGCAGCCTCGCGAGCTCGGCTCCCGGGTCCGGCGCGCGCATCAGCGCCGATCCGATCAGGACGGCGCCGGCGCCGCTCAGCTCCGCGGCGGCCGCCTGCGCGCGCGTCTCGATGCCGCTCTCCGCGACCACGATGCGGTCGCGCGGCGCGCGCGCGACCAGTGCGAGCTGCGCGTCGCGGTCGATCGAGAAGTCCCCGAGGTTCCGGGCGTTGACGCCGATGACCGGTGCGTCGAGCTTCGTCGCGCGGTCGAGCTCGTCGGCGTCGTGCGCCTCGACGAGCGTGTCGAGCCCGAGCCGTGCGGCTTCGTCGAGCAGTGCGGCGCACGCGGCGTCGTCGAGATCGCGGAGCAGGAGCAGCACGGCGTCGGCGCCCGCCGCACGCGCTTCCTGGAGGTGCTCGCGCGTGCTGAAGAAGCCCTTCGCGAGCAACGGCAGTCGCGCGGCGGCGCGCGCCGCGCGCAGGTCGTCGAACGAGCCTGCGAAGCGCTCGTCGACCAGCACCGACATCGCCCGCGCGCCCGCGGCCTCGTACGCGCGCGCGACGGCGGCCGGATCGCCGTCCGGCCTCAGGTCGCCCGCCGACGGGAGACCGGCGCTTGAACTCGGCCACGGCGCCGAAGCCGGGCGCCGCGAGCGCGTCGGCGAACCTCACGTTGCGACCTCCTGCCGCGAGAACGCGGCGAGCTCGTCGAGGCGGATCGCGGCGGCCCCCGAGTCGATCGCGTCGGTCGCGAGCCGGAGGCCCTCGCGCAGGTCCTCCGCGTGGCCGCCGGCCGCGATCGCACCGGCCGCGTTGAGCACGATCGCCGACCGCGCCGCGGGATCGCCGCCGCCCGCGAAGACCGCGCGGATGCGCGCGGCGTTCTCCGTCGGCGTGCCGCCTTTCAGGTCCTCGGGCGCGCAACGCGCGACGCCGAGCTCGAGCGGGTCGAGCTCGCGCCGGTGGACGGCGCCGTCGACGACCTCGTACACGAGGTTCGGCCCGGCCGGCGACAGCTCGTCGACGCCGCCCGCGCCGTGGACGACGAACGCGCGCCGGGAGCCGAGCCGGACGAGCACGTCCGCGATCACCGGCACGAGCTGCTCGGAGTAGACGCCCACCACCTGGCTCCGCGCCCCCGCCGGGTTGGTCAGCGGCCCGAGCACGTTGAAGACCGTCCGCGTCGCCAGCTCGCGTCGCACCGGGGCAGCGTGCCGCATCGCGGGGTGGTGGAGCGGCGCGAACATGAACCCGAAGCCGAGCTCGTCGATCGACCGCGCGATCAGGCCGGCGTCGAGCTCGAGCGAGAAGCCGAGCTCCTCCAGCACGTCGGCCGAGCCGGACTGCGACGACACGGACCGGTTGCCGTGCTTCGCGACGCCCGCGCCGGCCGCCGCCGCGACCAGCGCAGCGGCGGTCGAGATGTTGAACGTGCCGCTGCCGTCGCCGCCGGTGCCGGCGGTGTCGACGAGATCGTCGCGGGCGGGGCGGACCGCGACCACGTGGTCGCGCATCGCCTCGGCCGCGCCGGCGATCTCGTCGGCGGTCTCGCCCTTCAACCGCAGCGCGACCAGGAAGCCGCCGATCTGCGCCGGGGTGGCGCCGCCCGACATGATCGAGTCCATCACGCGCCTCGTGTCCGAGCGCGTCAGGTCGCGGCCGTCGAGCAGCTGCTGGAGCGCCGACTCGATCACGCCGCCGCTCCGGCGAGGAAGTTGCGGGCGAGCGCGTCGCCGCAGCGGCGTCAGCACCGACTCCGGATGGAACTGCACCCCGAGCACGGGCAGCTCCCGATGGCGCACCGCCATCACCTCGCCGTCCGCAGCGAGCGCGGTGACCTCGAGGCAGTCCGGCAATCGAGGTCGCGGCGAGCGAGTGGTAGCGGCCGGCCTCGAACTCGGCAGGGATGCCGGCGAAGAGCGCGCTGCCGTCGTGCCGCACCGTCGTCGCCTTGCCGTGCACGAGCTCCCGGGCGGGGCCGACCTCGCCGCCGAAGCACGCCACGATCGCCTGGTGGCCGAGGCAGACGCCGAGCGTCGGTGTCGAGGGAGCGAGACGCCTGATCACCTCGACCGTCGCGCCTGCCTCCTCCGGCCGTCCCGGCCCGGGTGAGACGACGAGGTGGGACGGCTCGAGCTGCTGCCGCCTCGTCCGGCGTGATCGCGTCGTTGCGGCGGACGACCACGTCGGCGCCGAGCGCGCCGAAGAGATGCGAGAGGTTGTACGTGAACGAGTCGTAGTTGTCGACGAGCAGGATCATGCCCGCGCCTCGGCGAGGTCGATCGCCGTCTCGAGCGCGGCGAGCTTGCGGAGGCACTCCTCGTGCTCGGCCTGCGGGTTGCTGTCCGCGACGATCCCGGCGCCGGCCTGCAGCAGCGCGACGCCGTCGTGCACCACCACCGTGCGAATCGTGATGCACGCGTCGAGGGAGCCGGTCGGCAGCGCGTACAGCACCGCGCCGGCGTACGGGCCGCGCCGGTAGCGCTCGAGCTCGGAGATGATCTGCATCGCGCGCACCTTCGGCGCGCCGGACACGGTTCCGGCAGGGAAGCAGGCGCGCAGCACGTCGAACGACGCCGTGCCCGGCTCGAGCTCGCCGGCGACTTCCGAGACGAGATGGGTGATGTGCGAGAAGCGCTCGGCCTCGAGAAACCGCTCGACCTGCACCGTGCCCGGCCTGCACACGCGGGAGAGGTCGTTGCGGCCGAGGTCGACCAGCATCACGTGCTCGGCCCGGTCCTTCTCCGACGCGAGCAGCCGTTCGGCGTCACCGGCGCCCGGGTTCGTCGAGCCGGCGATCGGGTTCACCGAGGCGTGGCCGTCCTCGCAGCGGACGAGTGTCTCCGGGGAGGAGCCGACGAGCGCGAGCCCGTCGAGCTCGAGCAGGAACAGATACGGAGACGGGTTGACCCGGCGGAGGGAGCGGTAGATCTGCAGCGGCGACACCGCCGTCTTCCGCTCGGCGCGCTGGGAGAGGACGATCTGGAACGCGTCGCCGCGGCGGATGTGCTCGCGGCAGGTCTCGACGCCGCGCTCGTAGTCGAACCGGGAGGGCAGACGCCGGGTCGCGCCGCGCGTGCCGCCGGAGCTCGCCGGCAGCGGCGGGATCGGCGACTGCAGGATCTGGGTCAGCTCGCCGGGATCGCCGGCGAGGACCTCTGCGATCCCGCTGGCGTGGTCGAAGCGCACGAGCATGTCGGCGACGACGAAGCGGCTCTCGGGGAGATCGGGCCCGTCGGAGGGCAGCTGCACCGTCGGCTCGAGGGTCGCGATGTGGTCGTAGCCGAGGTAGCCGACCACCGGCGCGCCGGACGTCTCCGCCTCGGCGAAGGACACGAGCCGGTCGCCGCAGCCGACCAGCGAGTAGCGCCCGAGCCTGCCCTTCTCGACCGACTCGAGCAGGAACGACCCCCGGCGCAGCGAGCGCAGGTGGAGGTAGGCGCCGAGCGGCGTGACGAGGTCGGTGTTGACGACGGTGCTGGCGATCATCTGAAGACGAAAACGACCCTCGCGGGTCGTGGGTCGAGCGGTTGCAACGGATCTCCGGTCGCGGCTAGGCGCCCGGGCTTCCGCCCCGCTCGCGGCGTGCGCGCCACCAGATGCGGGTGCGGAGGTTCATCGACCGTGACGGTAGTCGCTTCCGTTTGAATGCGCAAGCGCCATGCCTGCTCCCGGGCTCCTCACCGACCTCCTCTGCGCCGTCGCCCCGTCCGGGCACGAGGCGGAGGCCGCGGCCGTCTGGCGGGACGCTGCGTCCGCGTTCGCAACGGTGACGTCGGACACGCTCGGGACGACGTTCGCGCGCGTGTCCGCGCGCGGCGGCGAGCCGTCCGCGCCGATCGCGCTCGTCGGTCACATCGACGAGATCGGGCTCGCGGTCACGAACATCGAGGACAACGGCCTGCTGTCGGTGGCCACGCTCGGCGGGATCAACCCGGAGATGCTGGTCGGCCAGCGTGTGACCTTCCTCGCCCGCGGCGGGCGCGTGCCGGGTGCGGTCGCGCGCAAGCGGCTCTACCCGGAGCAGGCACGCGAGCGCGGCCGGCTCGAGCACGCCGACCTGCACGTCGACATCGGCGCGCGCGACCGCGAGCAGGCCGAGTCGCTCGTCGCCGTCGGTGACGCCGCCGTCTGGTCGGGCCCTCCGCTCGACCTGCCGGGCGGCCGGCTGGCCTCGCGGGCGCTCGACAACCGGCTGGGCGCGTACGTCGTGCTCGAGGCGGCGAGGCGGATCGCGGGGGCGGGCGGCGCCGGCATCGACGTCGTCGCGGTCGCCGCCGTCCAGGAGGAGATCGGCCTCTTCGGCGCCCGGACGGCGGCGTTCGCCCTCGAGCCGGCCGCGTCGATCGTCGTCGACGTGACCCCGGCGACCGACTATCCGGGCGGCGACGCGCGGCGCGCCGGGCGGATCGAGCTGGGCGGCGGCGCGATGATCGGCCGCGGGCCGGTGCTGAACGCGACGGTCGTCGACCTGCTCGCGGAGGCCGCGGCGGCCGAGGAGATCACGCATGCGTTCGAGATCTACACGGCGGTGACGTCGACCGACGCCGACGAGGTGCACCGGACGCGCGCGGGCGTGCCCACCGGGCTCATCTCGATCCCGGTGCGGTACGTCCACAGCCCGAACGAGCTCTGCGACCTCGCGGACGTCGAAGCTGCAATCGCGCTGATCGTCGCCTTCGCCGGGCGCGTCACCCGCGAGACGAGCTTCCTCCGCTAGCCTCGACGCATGCCCCGCAGCGTGATCGTCAGCGCGCTCCGCACGCCGTTCGGCAAGCTCGGCGGCGGCCTCGCCGCGCACAGCGCGACCGAGCTCGGCTCGATCGCGATCAGAGCGGCGCTCGACCGCATCGGGCTCGAGCCCCACGAGCCGCAGTACGCGATCCTCGGCCAGGTGCTGCAGGCGGGCTCCGGCCAGGCGCCGGCGCGCCAGGCGGCGGTGGGCGCGGGCCTCCCGATCGAGACGCCCGCCGACACGATCAACAAGGTCTGCGCGTCCTCGATTCGCGCGATCGAGATCGCCGACGCCATGATCCGGGCCGGCGACGTCGACGTCGTCGTGACGGGCGGGATGGAATCGATGTCGAACGCGCCCTACCTGCTCACGCGGGCGCGCTTCGGCTACCGCCTCGGCAACGGCGAGCTGATCGACTCGATGGTCTTCGACGGACTGACGTCGACGTTCGACGGGCTGCACATGGTCCAGCAGAACTCGCGGGTGTCGCGCGAGCTGGGCATCACGCGCGAGAGCCAGGATGCGTGGGCCGCCCGCTCGCACGCGCGCGCGGCCGCGGCGCGGGAAGGCGGCCGGTTCGCCGACGAGCTGGTCGCGGTCGGCGACGTGACCGCGGACGAATCGATCCGGGCGGACACGACGGTCGAGAAGCTGGCGGCGCTGAAGCCGGTCTTCGACCCGGAGGGGACGACGACCGCCGGCAACGCGCCGGGCGTGAACGACGGGGCGAGCTGCGTGATCGTCTGCTCGGACGAGTGGGCGCGGAAGCGCGGGCTCGAGCCGCTCGCGACGATCCTCGCGCAGGGCTACGTCGCCGACGAGTTCGCCTACCTCGCCCGCACGCCCGCGAACGCCGGCGCGATCGCGCTCGGCAAGGCCGGGAAGGCGATCGGGGACGTCAAGCGGGTCGAGATCAACGAGGCGTTCGCCTCGGTGGCGTCCAACTCGACCGCGCTGCTCGGCGCGGACGAGGCGGACGTGAACGTGAACGGCGGCGCGGTCGCGCTCGGCCATCCGATCGGCGCCTCCGGCGGCCGGATCGTCGCGACGATGGTGCACGAGCTGCGCCGGAACGGCGGCGGTCTCGGTCTCGCGGCGATCTGCTCGGGCGGCGGGCAGGGCGACGCGCTGCTGCTCGAGGTCTGAGAAGCTCTCAGCGCGCCGCCTCGAGGAAGCGCAGCACCGCCAGCACGCGCCGGTTGCCCGTCTCGTTCGGCGGCAGGCGCAGCTTCTGGAAGATCGAGCGCACGTGCTTCTCGACTGCGCGCTCGGTCACGACCAGCCGCTCGGCCACCGCGGCGTTCGAGAGCCCCTCGGCCATCAGCGAGAGGACCTCGCGCTCGCGCGGGCTCAGCTCGTCGAGCGGGCTCGCGGCCCGCGAGCGCGAGACGAGCTGCGCGACTACCTCGCCGTCGATCACCGACTCGCCCGCCCCGACCCGCCGTAGTGCGTCGAGGAACGCGCGGACGTCGGTGACGCGATCCTTGAGGAGATAGCCGACACCGCCGGCGCCTACCGAGAACAGCTCGCTCGCGTAGCGCTCCTCCACGTACTGGGACAGCACGAGCACCGGCAGGCCGGGGTGACGCTCGCGCAGCTCCACCGCGGCGCGAATGCCCTCGTCGGTGTGCGTCGGCGGCATCCGCACGTCGGCGACGACGATGTCCGGGAGCTCGCGTTCGACGGCGGCCACGAGCCCGGCCGCGTCGCCCGCGCTCGCGACGACGACGTGCCCTGTCCGGGCCGCCGCCGGGGGAAAGCATGCTGCCCGGCGTCTCGGCGTGGTGCTATCACCACGTCGTGGCTCTCGTCCGGGCAGCAGGCGGCATCGTCGTGCGCGAGGGCGCGATCCTGGTCGTGCACCGCCCGCGGTACGGGGACTGGTCGCTGCCGAAGGGCAAGCTCGAGGACGGCGAGTCGTGGGCGCAGGCGGCGCAGCGCGAGGTCGAGGAGGAGACGGGGCTCCGGTGCGTCGTCGAGGAGGAGGTCGGACGGACCCACTACGCCGTCGCGGAGGGCCCGAAGGAGGTGCGCTACTTCCGCATGACGGCGACGGGGGAGGCGCGCGCCCAGAACGAGGTCGACGAGCTGCGCTGGCTGACGCCCGACGGCGCGGCCGCCCTGCTCAGCTACGACTACGACCGCGAGCTCGTCGCCAGGGTCTTCCGGTAGCGCAGCTCCTCAGCGCGCACGCCGAGCCGTTCCTCGGACTTGCTCGTGCCGTCCGGCAGCCAGCCGGCGCGCTCGTAGAAGTGCCGTGCCCGCGGGTTCGCGGCCAGGACCCAGAGCGTCGCCTCCTCGTACTCGCCTGCCAGCTGCTCCTCCGCGCGTGCGACGAGCGCCCGGCCCGCACCCTGCGACCAGCTGTCCGGGTCGACGTAGATCGCGTACAGCTCGCCGAGGCCGCGCTCGTCCCGGCTCGGCCCGACGGAGGCGAAGCCGACGATCTCGCCGTCGCGCTCGGCGACGAACGTGGTCCAGCCCGGCGGCGGCTCGACGAAGCGCCGCCGCCAGCGGGTCTCGTCGACGGGAAGGGCGTCGAGCACGTCCGGCGGGAAGACGTGGCGGTACGCGATCTGCCAGCCGCGCACGCGGATCGACTCGACGGCAAAGGCGTCGTCGGGTTGTGCGAGCCTGACGAGCATTGGAGAAGGGTAGGGTCCCGCGCCGTGAGGTTCGAGCATGTGCTGGTCGTCGGCGCGGGCCAGATGGGCGGCGGCATCGCGCAGGTGGTCGCCGCGTCGGGCCGGCGGGTGTCGCTCCACGACCCCTATCCCGGCGCGGTCGAGCGCGGCCTCCAGGCGATGCGGACGAGCCTCGGGCGCCTGGCGGCGAAGGGGGGCGGCGACCCGGACGAGATCCTGTCCCGCGTGAGTGCTGCGGACGACCTCGTGCCGGCCGACCTGATGATCGAGGCGATCACCGAGGACGCGGCGGCCAAGGAGGACGTGTTCCGGCGCGCCGACGGAGCGCTGCCCGCCGACGCGGTGCTCGCCTCGAACACAAGCTCGATCCCGATCACCTCGCTCGCCGCCGTCACGGGCCGCCCCGACCGCGTGATCGGGATGCACTTCTTCAACCCCGTGCCGGTGCTGAAGCTGGTCGAGGTGATCAGGGCCGTCCAGACGTCCGACGCGACGGCCGAGGCGATCGTCGAGCTCGCCCGCGAGCTCGGGAAGGAGCCGGCCGAGGCGCGCGACTTCCCGGGCTTCGTCTCGAACCGGATCCTGATGCCGTTCATCAACGAGGCGGCGTACGCGCTCCAGCAGGGCGTCGCCGAGGCCGAGGCGATCGACACGATCGCCAGGCTCGGCTTCGCGCACCCGCTCGGGCCGCTGCAGCTCGCCGACCTGATCGGGCTCGACACCTGCGTGGCGATCATGGAGGTGCTCCACCAGGGGCTCGGCGACCAGAAGTACGCACCGTGCCCGCTCCTCCGCCAGTACGTCCAGGCGGGACGCCTCGGGCGCAAGTCAGGCGAGGGCTTCTACCGCTACTGATCCGTGCGCGTCGAGGAGGGACGTGCGCACCGTCTCGAAGACGTCACCCTCGAGGGCGTAGAGGCCGTTGAAGTCGACGGCGCCGTTCACCTCGAGCCGGAGGACGGCGCCGGCGCGGGTGGATGCGGCGTTAGGCGACCGATGGGCTTCCGGCCGTTTCGGACTTGCGCAGGGTCGGGTCCACGACGGGGTAGAGAAGATCGACAAAGAGGTTGAGGACGATAATTGCGACGCCGACGACGATTGCGACGCCGAGGATGATCGGGAGGTCGTATCCGACCTGGCCGCCGAGGGCTCCTGCGAGGAGGGTGCCTAGTCCTGGGAGCGAGTAGACCTTTTCGAGGTAGATGGTGACGCCCACGGCCACGCCGATGTCCATGCCGAGCATCGTCATGACCGGAGCGATGGCATTGCGCAGCGCGTGATGAGTGAGAATCCGGGCTTCGCTCGCGCCCTTCGCGCGGGCGACGGTGATGTAGGCCTCGCTGAGCACCTCGACGAGGCGGGCGCGGAGGACCCGGACGTAGAGCGCGAGGAAGAGCAGCGCGAACGAAAACCAGGCGAGCAGAAGGTGGGTAGCCCAGTCGAACGGGCCTCCGCAGCCGCGGCCGCCGAGTAAGTTGCAATAGCCGTAGCGCGGCAGCCCGTGGCCGGGGCCTGCGAGGTACTTCTGGAGGAGCGCGCCTACGACAACCGGGTGGGTGGCGATCCCGAAAATCGCGAACGCGAGGATGGCGCGGTCGAGCGGTGTGCGTGGATGTGACGCGGAGAGGGCGGCGAGTGGGACAGCGAGCAGCGTGAGAATGATCGCGCCCCCGGCGATGACGGAGCCGGTGACTGCGGCGGCGCGGATCACGGTCGCGCCCACGTGCGCGTTCCCGGAGGTTCCGGCTCCGGTCGAGGTGCCTTGGATGGCCCAGGAAACCCCGAGGTCCCCGTCCAGAGCGTGCCAGAGGTAGCGGAGGTATTGGACGACGATCGGCTGGTCGACGCCGAGTTCGTGGCGAGCTCGGGCGATTTGTTGCGGTGTTGCGTGACCCGGCGTGACGAGGAAGAACGCGGGGTCGGCTGGGATGGAGTGACCGAGCCAGAACACGATGACCGTCAACAGCCACAGCAGCGCCAGCGAGACGCCGAGCCGGCGAAGGGCGTAGCCGAGATTCACCGGTAGCTGCCTCCGCGCGGGTCGAACGCCTCTCGAAGTCCTTCTGCGAACTGGTTCAGTGCGAGCACGGTCACGAAGATCGCGGCGCTCGGAATCAACGTCAGCCGCAGCGCTGCCGGGCTGTTCAGGCTGGCGCCGCCGGTGATGTCGCCCCCCCAAGCCGTCGCGAGCATGCTTCCCCAGCTCGCGGTTGGTAAGCGGATACCGAACCCGAGGAAGCTGGCTCCGGCTTCGAGGATCACGTTGGCGGCTACTAGCAGCGTGCCGACCGCGACCAACGGGGGCAGCAGATGCGGGACGATGTGAGTGCGCAGAGTCCGCCAGCGGCCCGCTCCGACCATCGTCGCCGCCTCCACGAACTCCCGGCGACGCAGCGACAACACCTGCGAACGGACGATCCGCGCCGGGTAGAACCAGGTGAACGCACCGATGAACAACACGAGCCCGACAACTCCTCGCGCAAACACCCCACCGACCGTGACGTCGACGAGCTTGTCGCCGACGGTGGCCCCAAGAACGATCAGTACAAGCAGCAGCGGCAGAGCCATCACCAGATCCGTCATGCGCGAGATCACCGCGTCGACGCCGCCGCCGAAGAACCCCGCGATTCCACCCAGCGTCGCACCGATCAGCAGTGCAAGTAGCGTTGCTCCGAAGGCGACCTCGATCGAGACCTGGCCGCCGTACAGCAGCCGTAGCAGCTCGTCACGTCCCAAGGGGCCGTCGGCCCCAAGGACGTAGATCGTCGCGCGGCTCGATTCAAGGGGTTCCGGCACACGCGTCCAAAACGAGATCGGCGACTGCTGCGGCTCGACCACAGCCCGAAAATTCAGGTCGTCAGGGCCGTGGCCAAGAATGTGCGCTGCCACTGGTGCCGCGACGAATAGCGCCGCCAGCACCAACAAAAGGATCGCACCCGCCGCCAGCGCAGTGCGGTCGCGCCGCAATCGCCGCCAGGCAAACCGCCACGGCCCTGGCGGCGGCGCACCAATCGCGACCGCGGACTCCGCTGTCCGGCGGCGTGATCTGAGCGCCCGCCGAGCCGCGTCCGCGACAAATGTCACACCGGTGGCTCAGGGCTCGATCGCACCATAGAAATCGTAGCGCCGACCATCCCGAGCGGCTCATCTCGTGCTCGGCCTCGGCCGGACCGAGTGGAATCGCTGAGCTGCCGCAGGAGACCCGACGGCCGTCATCAAGGATGCATCAGTCGCGTACCTTTGTCCACGTCTCCGACCGTCGGAGTTTCGGCTGACGCTTCGGTGTCCCACAGCTGTGGGCGCATTGTGATTTCCGTCACCGTCGACGATGTCGACCGCCTGGTGAATCAGGAGCGGTGGTGCAGTCGAGGAGCGTGAGTCGAGGGGCAGCCGACTGAGTGCCGGCGGCTCGACCAGAAGTACGCACCGTGCCCGCTCCTCCGCCAGTACGTCCAGGCAGGACGCCTCGGACGCAAGTCAGGCGAGGGCTTCTACCGGTACTGACCCGTACGCGTCCTTGAGCGACGTGCGCACGGTCTCGAAGACGTCGCCCTCCAGGGCGTAGAGGCCGTTGAAGTCGACGGCGCCGTTCAGCTCGAGCACGATCCAGCCGCCGTGCCCGTCGGGCAGCAGGTCGATGCCGACGAGGTCGCCGCCGACCGCGGCCGCCGCGGCCAGCGCGACGCGGCAGGCGTCGCCGGCCGGGGTCACGGGCTCGCGCCTGGCGCCGAGCGCGACGTTCGTGCGCCACTCGCCGGGGGCGGCGATCCGGCGCACGGCGCCGGCCACCTGTCCGCCGGCGACGAGGAGGCGGAGGTCGTAGCCGCGCGGCGGCACGAGCCGCTGCGCGACGGCGCCGGTCGCGTCGAACCAGGGCCGGGTGCGCAGCTCCGCGAGCGCGGCGTGCACGGACGCTTCGTCGTCGCAGCGGACGACGTCCGTGCCCCACGACCCGAAGCGCGGCTTCAGGACGAGCGGCGGTGCGAGCGGCGCGGCCGGCAGCCACGGCGCGACGTGCGCCGTCTCGGGATGCGGCACGCCCGCCGCGCCGAGGGCTGCGGCCGTGGCGAGCTTGTCGTGCGCCGCGGTCAGCGCCGACCGCGGGTTGAGCACGGTCACGCCGAGGGCGGCCAGGCGGTCGAGCGCCCAGAGCCCGGGCTGGATCCCGTCGAGCGACTCCAGCACGTCGAGGCGGCCGAGCGCGACGTCTCCCGCCCGGAGCCGCGCGAGCGCCTGGGCAGGGCTGAGCACCGCGCCGAGCCGGACGTTCGTCGGCGACACCCGATGCGCGACGAGGGCGAACGTCGGCATTTGCAGGCATGGTGCGGCCCGGGCGGGCGCGTCGGGAAGGGCGGGTGGCCAGCCCGACCCAGAACGTTCTCGGAACCGTTACCCGCGGCGCGCGGCCGCGCGCATAGGTTGGCTCCGGGTACAGGCGCACGCGCCCCGAGGGACGGGCCCGGCGCGGGTTACCTGGGGGAACGACACGGACCGGCTCGGGAAGGCCGCCACGGGGGACACGCCTTCCCGAGCCGTCTGTCACACCTGTGACGCAGGGCCGCCTCTACGATCGTCGAGCCATGCGGACGACGCTCGAACGCGAGGTGAAGCTCGACGCACGCAGGGGCTTCGTCCTGCCCGAGCTGCCGGGCGCGCCGCTGCCCGACCGTCTCTTCACGTCGACGTACTACGACACGCCGCCGCGCTCGCTCGCCCGCGCCGGGATCACGCTCCGCCGGCGCGTCGAGAATCGCCGCTCGCTCTGGCAGCTCAAGCTGCCGCGGGCCGACACCGCTCGCGCCGAGCTCGAGGTTCGAGGCTCCGCGGTCGGTCCGCCCGCGGAATTCGCGACGCTGCTGGTCACGCACGTGCACCGGCACGGCCCGCTCGAGCCGGTCGCGGAGCTACGGACGAACCGGCGCGGCGTCCGCGTCCTCGACGCGGGGCGTGCGCTCGCCGATGTCACCGTCGACGAGGTCGACGCCCTCGACGTGCAGGGGCGGGTGACGGCGTTCGTCGAGGTCGAGATCGAGCTCGTCGACGGCGACGAGCTGGACCTCGACCGGCTGGCACGGGAGGTGCGACGCGCGGGCGGCCGCCGGTCGGACGGACGGCCGAAGCTGCTGCGGGTGATCCCGGTCGAGCCGGAGGTCGCGCCCGGCCCGCGCGCCGCGCCGCGCGAGCTGCTCGCCCACCAGCTGCTGCGGCAGGTACGCCGCATCGAGCAGCGCGACCCCGGCGTCCGGCTGGGCGAGGACCCGGAGGACCTGCACAAGTTTCGGGTCGCGACCCGGAGGTCGCGCGCGCTGATCCGTGCGGCGCGCCCGCTCGTGGGCGACCACTTCGCGGCCGTGTCGGAGGAGCTCCGCTGGCTCGGCGGCCTGCTCGGGCCGGTGCGCGACCTCGACGTGCTGCTCGCGCGACTCCGCGCCGAGGTCGCTCGGCTCGACGCCGACGCGCCCGGAGGGGAGGCGATCCTCCAGGCGCTCGAGGGCGAGCGCGAACGGGACCGCGCCGCCTTGCTCGAAGGCCTCGACTCGGCCCGCTACCGCCGTCTGCTCGACGATTTCGAGGGCGCGCTCGAGTCGCTGCCGGCGTTCGAGGGCCGGCTTCGTCCGCTTGCCGCTGCCGAGCTGCAGCGGCTTGCCAAGGCGGCCGCCGCGCTCCCGGAGGACGCTCCGGACGCCGACCTCCATGCGCTCCGGATCAGGGCGAAGCGCGCGCGGTACACCGGCGAGCTCGCCGCTGCCGCCGGCGGCAAGCGCCTCGCGCGCTACGTCGAAGCGGTCACCGAGGTGCAGGACGTGATCGGCACGAACCAGGATGCGGTCGTCGCCGAGGAACGGCTGCGCGCCCTCGGCGTCGGAGGTGCCGCCGTCGCCGCCGGCCGGTTGATCGAACGGGAGCACGAGCGCCGGCTCGCGAGCCGCGCGCGCTACCCGGCGGCGATCGCCGCGGCGCTCGCCGCGGGACGCGCGGCTCTTCGCTAGGCCGCGCGCCGCCGAGCGGCGAGCTCGTCGACGGCGCCCTCTCGAACGCCCGCGCGCACGACCTTGAGTGGCGTCCCGAGCCGCGCCTGGACGACCGCGAGGATCGTCGCGCCCGCCGCGAGCGTCTCGGCCCGCGCCGGGTTCAGGTCGTAGCGACGGACGAGCTCGGCCGCCGGCGTGTGCCCGAGCAGCTCGAGCGCCTGTGCCAGCTCGTCGGCGCCGAGCCGACCACCGACGAGCCGCTTCAACGCCCGGGCGGAGCCGCCGACGGCGAACGCCGAGCGGACGTCCGGCGGCTCGAGCTCGGCGACGAGCCGCTCGACGTCCGTGCGGGCCGCGGCGAGCTCCGCCGCCGTCGGCGGGTCGCCGGCCAGCTCGCGGCTCGCGAGTCGCCGGGAGCCGAGGTCGATCGTCCCGCTCCAGAGGATCCCGTCGCGGCCCGACCCGGCGACGATCTGCGAGGAGCCGCCGCCGACGTCGACGACGGCGACACGGCGGCGCGCGGGGAGGTGGACGCTGCGCGTCGCGCCGACGAACGCGAGCCGTCCCTCCTCCTGCGCCGAGAGGATGCGCGTCGGCGTGTTCGTCGCGGCTCGGATCGCCTCGAGCAGCTCCTGGCCGTTCTCCGCCTGACGGCCGGGGCTCGTGATCAGCACCTCGACGTCGCGTGCGCCGGCGCGGGCCGCCGCCTCGACGAAGCGGCGAGTGTGGCCGGCCACCTCGGCCAGCTTGTGCGGCGGGATCGTGCCGTCGCGCTCCACGCACGCTCCGAGCCCGGGGGTCTCGCGCAGGGTCAGCACCGGCTTCCCGCGGTCGGTCACGAGCAGGCGCACCGTGTTCGACCCGACGTCGACGACCCCGAGCGGCATCGCAGCATGGTGACGGCCCCACATGACGGCGCTGCCGGCTAGCCGGGCCGCTGGAGGCGGCGCGCGCGGTCGCGGCGCCGCATGAAGTGGGCCTGCGCCGGTCGCCGCCGCTCGCCCTTCTTCCCGAGCACGCGGCGCCAGGTCCCGTCGCTTCCGAGCTCCCAGGCCTGCGAGTTGTCGTTGAGCAGCGCCTTGAAGATCGCCTCGATCTCCGCCCGCACGTGCGGCGCCTCGACCGGTACGACGACCTCGATCCGGTGGTCGAGGTTGCGCGGCATCAGGTCGGCGCTGCCGAGCAGGTACGTGCGCTGGTCGCCGGCCTCGAAGCAGTAGAGCCGGCTGTGCTCGAGGAACCGCCCGAGGACCGACCGCACGCGGATGTTCTCGCTCAGGCCCGGGCACGCCGGGCACGAGCGCGCAGACCGCGCGCACGACGATGTCGATCTCGACGCCGGCCTGCGATGCGCGGTAGAGCTCCTCGATCATCTCGGGGTCGGTGAGGTTGTTGCACCTTGATCCGGATGCGCGCCGGCTTGCCCGCCGCCGCCGCCGCGGCGACCTCGCGGATCAGCTCGACCAGCTGGCGGCGCAGGTTGAACGGCGCGACCAGGAGCTTCCGGAAGCGCTGCGGACGGCCGAAGCCGGTGACGAAGTTGAAGAGGTCGGCGACGTCGGCGGCGATGTCCGGGTCGGCCGTGAAGAGGCCGACGTCCTCGTAGATCCGCGCCGTCGTCGCGTGGTAGTTGCCGGTGCCGATGTGGACGTAGCGGCGCAGCTCGTCGCCCTCCCGCCGCACGATCGAGCGTCGTCTTCGCGTGGATCTTCATGTCGGGGAAGCCGTAGACGACGTGGACGCCCGCCTGCTCGAGCGAGCGCGCCCACTCGATGTTCCGCCGCTCGTCGAACCGCGCCTTCAGCTCGACGACGCACACGCTCTGCTTGCCGTTCTCGGCCGCCTCGATCAGGCGCCGGCGCGAGCGCCGAGTCGTGGCTCGTCCGGTAGACGGTCGTCTTGAGCGCGACCACCGACGGATCGTCGCGCGCGGCGCGCTGACGAACGCCTCGACGCTCGTCGCGAACGAGTCGTACGGGTGCTGCACGACGATGTCGCGCTGGGCGATCTCGGCGAAGAGATCGTCGTCCTTCGGGCTGACCAGGCGGCGCTGCGTGTACGGGACCCACGGCTCGTACTTGAGGTCGGGCCGGTCGAGCGCGTAGAGCTGAGCGACGTCGGCGAGGTCGAGCAGCCCGTGGATCGGGTAGACGCCGGCCGGCTGCACGCCGAGCCGCTGCTCGAGCCGCGTCGAGCATCGCGCGGGAGATCGAGCTCGAGACCTCGAGCCGGACGACCGCGCCGAACCGCCGCTTCCGCAGCTCGCTCTCGACCGCCTCGAGCAGGTCGTCGGCGTCGTCGGAGATCTCGGTGTCGCCGTCGCGCGTGACGCGGAAGACGACGCGCTCGAGCACCTCCATCTCCGGGAAGAGCCCGGCGAGGAAGTGCGAGATCACCGACTCGAGCGGCAGCAGCAGTCCCTCGCGAGCCGATCCCGACGAAGCGCGACAGCCCCTCGGGCACCTTGACGCGCGCGAACCGCTCCTCGCCGGAGTCAGACGTCGCGCACGATGACGCCGAGACTGAGCGACAGCCCGGAGATGTACGGGAAGGGCTGTCCCGGCCCGACCGCGAGCGGGCGTCAGGACCGGGTAGATCTGACGCGCGAAGACGCGCTCGAGCTCCTGCAGCTCGGCTCGGCGTCGCGTCCTCGACGGTGCCGACCAGGATCCCCTCGGCGGCGAGCGCGGGGCACAGCTCGTCGCGCCAGAGCCGCGACTGCGCCGCCGTCAGCTCGAGGACGCGGAGCGCGGACGTCGGCCAGCGTCTGCTGCGGCGTGCGCCCGTCCGGCGAGCCGCACCGCGAGGCCCGGCGAGCACCTGGTCGAGCAGGCCTGCGACCCGCACCATGAAGAACTCGTCGAGGTTCGACGAGAAGATCCCGCAGAACTTCACCCGCTCGAGCAGCGGCTCCGCGGGATCGGCGGCGAGATCGAGCACGCGGCCCATTCAGCGTCGAGCCACGGAGAGCTCGCGGTTGAGCAGGGTCGAGCGTGCGCCCGGGATCGCGGTGCGTGGTCGCAACCTCCAAGCATTCCCGACGGACGGTTTGGGCGGGGTTGAGATTTGGTGACCTTCGGCTCCTGCCGAGGGGCGTGCGCTATGCTGCGCGCCGATGCGGAACGACCGTCTGCTCGTCACCCTCGCCGTCGTCGCCGGGCTCGTCCTGATCGCGATCGCCGTCGTCTACTGGGCGCGAGCCGGCGAAGTCGCTGCCGGGCTTCTTCCCGGGCCACGAGGCCGGATCGGGCCACCACCACGTCAAGCACGGGATCGCGGCGTTCCTGCTCGGGCTCGCGTGCCTCGTGTTCGCCTGGTTCCGCACGGGTCCGAAGCGCCGCACGACGCCACGACGTGATCGTCGCCGCGCTGATCTCGTACCCCCGGGCGATCGTCCTGGGGCTGCTGCAGGGCGTCTCCGAGCTGTTCCCGGTCTCGAGCCTCGGGCACAGCGTGATCCTGCCGCAGCTGCTCGGCTGGAACATCCACCAGAACGACAAGTACTTCCTCACGTTCCTGGTCGCGACGCACCTCGCGACCGCGATCGTGCTGCTCGGCTTCTTCTGGCGCGACTGGGTGCGCATCCTCAAGGGGCTCGGCCGCTCGCTTCGCGACCGCGGGATCGACCCCGAGGACGCCGACGCGAAGCTCGGCTGGCTGCTCGTCGTCGGCACGATCCCGGCGGGCATCCTCGGGCTCGCTGCTGCGAGCACACGCTGCGCAAGGTCTTCGCGTCGCCGCAGTCGGCGGCGATCTTCCTGACGCTGAACGGCGCTGCTGCTCTGCGGCGCCGAGCTGCTGCGCCGGCGCGCGCCGCAGTCACCGACGGACGACGACGACGTCCGGATCGCGCGCACGGTCGGCGTGGCGCGAGGTCGTTCTGCGTCGGCGCCGCGCAGGCGCTCGCGCTGATCCCGGGCTTCTCGCGCTCCGGCGCGACGATGGGCGGCGGCCTGCTCGTCGGCCTCTCGCACAAGGACGCGGCGCGGTTCGCGTTCCTGCTCGCGACGCCGATCATCGGCGCCGCCGCCGTCCTCAAGCTGCCGGAGCTCGTTCGGGCACGCGACGGCGACGGCGTCCGCGGGCCAGGCGCTCGTCGGCGCGCTCGTGCTCGGCGGTGACCGCCTATCTCGCCGTGCGCTTCCTGATGCGCTTCTTCGAGACGCGGACGCTGATCGCCGTTCGCGGTCTACTGCTTCGTCGCCGGGCCTCGCCGCACGATCTACTTCGCGGTCTAGGCACCGCAACCCGTGACGATCTGGTAAACACGCCCGCGCCGATGGCCGCTCCGCCTGACCCCGCAGAAGCGCGAGTTCTTCGACCTGTTCACGCAGGCGTCGGCGAACGCGCGCGAGATCGCGCGCGCTGCTCGTCGAGCTGCTCGACGGGCTGGCCGGACGAGCCGCGAGCAGCTGCGCGACATCCGCGAGGCCGAGCACGAGGGCGACCGGCTCACGCACGAGGTGATCGACCTGCTCAACCGCACGTTCGTGACGCCGTTCGACCGCGACGACATGTACCGGCTCGCGACCGTGATCGACGACATCTGCGACCACGTCGACGAGGCCGCCGACAACATCGACGCCTACGAGGTGCGGAGGTCCCGCGCGGGCGCGGCGAGCAGGCCGAGGTCATCCACCGCGCGGCGTCGCGCCTGCACGAGGCGGTCGAGCTGCTCGAGGGCTTCAAGGACTCGCACGCGGCAGCTCGTCGCGCTGCGCGAGCTCGAGGACGAGGGCGACCGGCTCTCGCGCGAGGCGATCGCCGAGCTGTTCCGCTCGGGCGACGGACCCGCTGACGATCATCCGCTGGAAGGACATCCACGAGCAGCTCGAGGAGGCCGTCGACGCGTGCGAGAACGCGGCCGACGTGCTCGAGGCGATCCTCGTCAAGAACCGGTGACGCTGCTCGTCATCACCGTCGTCGTCGCGCTCGCCTTCGACTTCACGAACGGCTTCCACGACACGGCGAACGCGGTCGCGACCTCGGTCTCGACGCGGGCGCTCTCGCCGCGGCTCGCCGTGCTGATCGCGGCGATCGCGAACCTCGCCGGCGCGTTCGTCACGACGGCGGTCGCGAAGACCGTCGGCAAGGGGATCATCGACTCGGGCCTCGCGACCGAGAAGACGGTGCTCGCCGCCGTCGCTCGGCGCGATCGTCTGGAACCTGCTCACCTGGTGGCTCGGGCCTGCCGTCGTCGTCGTCGCACGCGCTGATCGGCGGCCTGATCGGCGCCGCGCTCGTGCAGTCGGGCGACGAAGGGCGTCGAGTGGCACGGCGTCGCGCACAAGGTCGTGATCCCGGCGCTCTGGGCGCCGACGATCGCGTTCGCCGGCGCGTTCGTGCTGCTGCTCGCGATCTACTGGGTCTTCCAGTGGCTGACGCCGGGCGTCGCGAACCGCATCGTTCCGGCTCGGGCAGCTCGCCTCCGGCACGTGGGTGGCGTTCACGCACGGCGCGAACGACGCGCAGAAGACGATGGGCGTGATCGCGCTCGCGCTGCTACGCGCACGGCTCGATCGACCACTTCTACATCCCGACCTGGGTGAAGATCGCGGCCGGGCCTCGCGATCGCCGCCGGCACGTACGTCGGCGGCTGGCGGATCATGCGGACGCTCGGTCAGCGCGTCTACCAGATGGATCCGCCGGCCGGGTTCGCGGCGCAGGCGACCGCCGGCGCGGTGATCTGCGCCTCGACGAAGGTACGGCTATCCGCTCTCGACCACGCACGTCGTCTCCGGCGCGGTCATGGGCGCCGGGGCGACGAAGCGGCTCTCGGCCGTTCGCTGGGGCGTCGCCGGGAACATCGTCGTCGCCTGGGTCCTGACGATCCCGGCCGCGGCGCTCGTCGCCGCCGCTCTGCTGGTGGCCGGTGCGAGGCGATCTTCGCATGAGGCTCGGCCTCGGCCCCGGCAGCGGGGAGATCTACGAGCTGCTCGGCGCGGGCGGGCGAGAAGCGGCTCGAGGTCGCGCCGCGCGGTCGAGCAGCGGTTCCGCGATGGCCGAGCGGGCCGTACGCAGGAGGAGGTGAAGGCGCTCGAGCACGTGGGCGACCAGCTCGTCTCCGAGCTGCTCGGTCGATCGAGCACGCAGTTCGTCACGCCCGTACGACCGCGAGGACATCGTCGACGCTCGCGTTCGCGGTCGACGAGGTCGCCGACGCGATCGAGAACGCGTCGGAGCTGCTCGGGCTCTACGGCGTCGAGCACGCCGACCCGGCAGTCGTTCGAGCTGTGCGCCCTGCTCGTGCGGGCGACGGAGCGAGCTCGCGAGCTGCTCGGCGGGCTGAAGCGGCTGCGCGGCTCGGCGGAGCGAGATCCGCGCGATCAAGGAGATCGAGGACGAGGCCGACCGCGTCGCGCGCGCTGCGCGTGCGAGCCTCTTCAAGGACGACCGCATCGACCCGGTGCTCGTGATCCGCTGGAAGGACATCTACGAGGCGCTCGAGGACGCGGTCGACGCCTGCGACACGGCCGCGAACCGGGTCGGCAACATCCTCGTCAAGAACGCGTAGCGATTCGGTGACAGCGGCCCGGAAGGCCCCTGTTGCAGCGAACATGCGCGTAGATGCCCGTCAAGTCGAGCCCGCTCCTCTGCGAGCTCCACGCGCACACGACGTGGAGCGACGGTGCGCTGACCGTCCGCGAGCTCTGCGACCTCTACGGGCGGAACGGCTTCGACGTGCTCGCGGTCACCGACCACACGACCCGCGAGCCCGGCCACGTCACGCCGGCGAACTACGACGCCTACCTCGACGAGGTCGAAGAGGAGGCCGGGCGGGCGAGACGGCTGTACGGCCTGCTCGTGCTCCCGGGCCTCGAGCTGACGTACGACGATCCCGACCCGTTTCGTGCCGGCCATGCGGTCGCGGTCGGCCTGCGCTCGTTCGCCGGCGTCGCCGCCGGACTCGAGGGTGCGCTCGCCGCCGCGCGTGCGTCCGGGGCGGCGCTCGTCGCCGCCCACCCGTACTCGCCCGACCAGCTCGCAGGCGCGACCCGCGGCACCGCCGCGTTCGCGGCGCGCCCGGAGCTTCGGGAGCTCGTCGACCGGTTCGAGCTCTTCAACCGGGACACACTGTTCGGCTGGGTCGCCGCCGCGGGCCTGCCGGCGGTCGCGAACGGCGACTTCCACCGGCTCGAGCATCTCTCGGGCTGGAAGACGCTGATCCCGTCCGCGCCGACCGAGGACGCGGTCGTCGAATACCTCCGCTCCGGGCGGCCGACCTACCTCGCGCGCCTCGACGAGTCGCGCGCAGCCCTCGCCGCGTAGTTGCGGCCGCGGACGTCTATCCTCGCGCCATGAGCGCCGAGGTCGTTGCGGGGCTGGCGCTCCTCGGCCTGGCGGTGGGAACGGTGGGGACGCTCGTCGGGGCGGGCGGCGGCTTCCTGCTCGCGCCCGTCCTGCTGATCGTCTACCCGCACGACAGCCCGCAGACGCTCACGTCGATCAGCCTCGCCGCCGTCTGGGCGAACAGCACGTCGGGCACGATCGCCTACGTCCGCCAGCGCCGCGTCGACATTCGGAGCGGGCTGGTGTTCGGCCTCGCGACGCTGCCCGGTGCGGTCGGAGGCGCGCTCCTCGTCGGGTACGTGCCGCGCCGCGCGTTCGACGCGATCATGGCCGTCGTCTTGGCGGCGGTCGCCGGCTGGCTCGTGGTCTACCGGCGCTTCGAATTCCACCGGACGCGCGCGGGCTCACCGCGCGTTCTCGTCGACGCCCGCGGGCGGGAATGGCGCTACGCGGTTCCGCTCGGCCGAGGCATCGCCTTCAGCGTCGCGGTTGGATTCCTGTCGAGCTTCCTCGGCATCGGCGGCGGGATCTTCCACGTCCCGATCCTCGTCACGCTGCTCGGCTTCCCGACGCACATTGCGACGGCGACGTCGCATTTCGTCCTCGCCCTGATGAGCGGCGCCGGCGTCGTCACCCACGTCGCGCAGGGCTCGTACTCAGCCGGTCATGGGCTCCGCCGGTCGCTCGTCCTCGCCGTCGGACTGGCGGTCGGAGCCCAGTTCGGCGCCCGCCTCTCGGTCCGCACGTCGAGCGTCGCGATCGAGCGGCTCCTCGTCGCGGGGCTGGCGCTCGCGGCGCTGCGGCTCGCGCTGACGGCGTGATCTACGCCGGGTGCGAGGCGTCGCTGAACTCGCGGAACTCGCCGGTCACGAGGTACGCGACCTGCTCGCCGATGTCGACCGCGTGGTCGCCGATCCGCTCGACGCAGCGCGAGACGACGAGCATGCGCAGGCCGTACTCGCGCTCCTGAGGCGAGTCGCCGAGCGAGAGGACGTCCTCGGTCGCGTTCCGGTTCGCGCGGTCGATCAGCTCGTCGAGCTCGACGAGCGTCTGCGCCTTCTCGGCGTCGCGCGTCGCGAACGCGTCCATCGCGACGCGGATCATCTGCTCGGCGCGCTGGCCCATGTCCTCGATCGAGCGGGCGATCGCATCGTCCGCGACGTTGAGGTCGCCCATCAGCTTGGTCAGCTTGGCGACGGTCACGCAGTAGTCGGCCATCCGCTCGAGGTGGAGGTTGACGCGCAGCATCGCGAGCACGAGCCGCAGGTCGACGGCGACCGGCGTCTGCCGGGCGAGCAGCGACTGGACGCCGGTCTCGATCCCGACGTAGCGGCGGTCGACCTCGTCGTCGAAGCCGATCACCTCGTCGGCGAGCTCGTCGTCGCCGCGCGCGAGCGCGTTCAGCGCCGAGCGCAGCGCGCGCAGGACGAGGTCGCCCTCCTCCTGCAGCGACGCCTCGAGCTGCGTCAGCTCCTCGTGGAACGAGATCCTCATCCGAAGCGTCCGGTGACGTAGCCCTCGGTGCGCTCGTCGGCGGGCTGGGTGAAGATCTTCTCGGTCGCGTCGTACTCGACGAGGATGCCGTGCGCGACGCCGTCGTCGTGCACGTCGAGGCTGAAGAACGCGGTCATCTCGGCGACGCGCGCCGCCTGCTGCATGTTGTGCGTGACGATCACGAGCGTGTAGTCGCGCTTCAGGTCGTGCATCAGGTCCTCGATCGCCGACGTCGAGATCGGGTCGAGCGCCGAGGCCGGCTCGTCGAGCAGGATGACGTCCGGCTCGACGGCGATCGCGCGCGCGATGCAGAGCCGCTGCTGCTGGCCGCCGGAGAGGCCGAGCGCCGACTTCTTCAGCCGGTCCTTCACCTCGTCCCAGAGCGCGGCGCCGCCGCAGGGCGTGCTCGACGCGCTCGTCGAGGTTGTCCTTCAGGCCGAGGATCTTCGGAGCGAAGGCGACGTTGTCGTAGATCGACTTCGGGAACGGGTTCGGCCGCTGGAAGACCATGCCGATCCGGCGCCGCACCTCGATCGGGTCGACGTCGGAGCCGTAGAGGTCGATGCCGTGGTAGAGCACTTGCCCGCCGACCTTGACGCTCGGGCACGAGGTCGTTCATCCGGTTCAGGCAGCGGATGAACGTGCTCTTGCCGCAGCCGGACGGGCCGATCACCGCGGTGATCGCGTTCTTGTAGATGTCGAGGGTGACGCCGCTGAACGGCGAGCGTCGGGCCGTACGAGACGGCTCAGGTCGTCGATGTCGAAGACGACGTCCTGCGCCGCGACGCGGCCGGTCTCGCGATTCGACGCTCGAGCGATGTCGACCGACTGCGCACTTCGACGGTCGGACGTCACGCGTCGAGTGTCGCGTACGCGCGACGTCGGACCAGGGTCGAGAGGTGTGAACATCTGTGTGACGGAGTGGTGAACGGGCCCCGACGCGGCAGCGGACTGCGAGATGCTGCCGCCGTGGAAGCCTCGGCCGCGACCGCTCCGCGAGCGACGCGCTCGAGTCGCGGCGCCGCTGCGCGACCGGATCGGCGACCTCGCGCTTCGCTGGGTCATCGGCGCTGGCCGCCGGTCGCGGTCGTCGCCCTGATCGGCCTGATCATCTACAAGGTCATCGACGGCGCCGGCCCGTCGATCAGCAGCTTCGGGATCTCGTTCCTCTGGCACCAGACGCTGGAACGCGGTCACGAACCAGTTCGGCGCGCTCGACTTCATCGTCGGGACGCTCTATGTCACGAGCGCTCGCGGTGCTCCTCGCGGCGCCCGTCGCGATCGCGATCGGCCTCTACCTGAGCGAGCTCGCGCCGCCGGCGTTCGCGGCGTCGTCGGCTCGCTCGTCGAGATGCTCGCCGCGATCCCGAGCGTCGTCCTCGGGCTCTGGGGCATCCTCGTCCTCGGGCCGGTCGTCCACGACCAGTTCGGCCCTTGGCTGAACGACGTACTTCGGCTGGACGCCGTTCTTCGCGATCGCGCCGATCTCCGGGAGCACGATGTTCACCGCCGTTCTCGTGCTGACGATCATGATCATCCCGATCACGGCCGTCGATCAGCCGCGACCTGTTCGCTCAGGTGCCGCGCGACATCAAGGAGGGCGCGCTCGGGCTCGGCCTCACCCGCTGGGAGATGGTCCGCGGCGTCGTCCTCCCGTACACGCGCGGCGGACTCGTCGCCGCCGTTCTGCTCGGCGGCCGGCCGCGCCGTCGGCGAGGCGATCGCCGTCACGCAGGTGATCGGCACCACCGCGCACCTCACCGCCAACCTGTTCCAGACCGGCGACACGCTCGCGAGCCGGATCGCCGCGCAGTACCAGGGCGCCGCCTCGAACCTCCAGGTCGCGTCGCTCTTCTACCTCGGCGTGATCCTGCTCGTGATCTCGCTGATCACGAACTTCGCCGCGCAGCTGATCGTGCGCCGCTACGACGATCACCGAGAGGGCACTGACGTGGAAGCCGCAAGCCTCCCGGCTCTCGCTGAAGGCGACCGGCCGGTCGCGGCGGCGCCTGCGTCGCGAACCGCGTCGCCGCAGGCGATCGCGATCCTCGCGGCGCTCCTGGCCGTCGCCGTGCTCGGCGTCGTCGTCGTCTCGGTCCTGCTCCGCGGCGTCCCGGCCCTCAACCTCGACCTCTTCACGAAGAACCAGGTCGACGTTCGGCGAGACCGGCGGCGGCATCGCCAACGGCGCTCGTCGGCACGGCGATCATGCGTCGCCCTCGCGACGGCGATCGCGCTGCCGATCGGCATCCTCGTCGCGATCTACGTCGCGCGAGTTCGCGCCGAGCCGGGTCGCGCGCTTCGTCCGGCTCGCGCTCGACGTCCTGAACGGCGTGCCCGTCGATCGTGATCGGCATCTTCGTCTACGCGCTGCTCGTCGTCGGCTCCGGTCACGCGGCCTGGAAGGCGTCGTTCGCGCTCGCGATCATCATGCTGCCGCTCGTCGTCGCGGACGACGATCGAGGTGCTCGAGCCTCGTGCCGAACTCGCTGCGCGAGGCCAGCTTCGCGCTCGGCGTCAGCAAGTGGCGGACGGTGCTGCTTCGTGATCCTGCCCGACCGTCCGCGGCGGCATCCTCACCGGCGCGACGCTCGCCGTCGCGCGCGCCGCCGGCGAGACGGCGCCGCTCCTGTTCACGACGTCGATCTTCCTGCCGAACGCGGTCGTCACCGATCCGAGCCAGGCGATGGCCGCGCTGCCGCTGCACGATCCTCATCGTACTCGGAGTCGCCGGACACGAACCTGAACGACCAGGCGTGGGCGGCGGCGTTCATCCTGATGATGTTCGTGCTCGTCTCGAGCCTGACCGCGCGCTACCTCCTGTCGCGGCAGCGAGCGGAAGCTCCGGGGCCGGTAGGCGCGCGTTCACCGGCTCGTCACCAGACCGTCACCCGGGCTCAGCCCACTCGCCCGGCACTGGGCGCCTGTCAAGCTCGGCCACCGAACCACCGACAAGGGAGAGAGCGAATGAAAATGCAGTTTCGTTCGCAGGGACGTCTCGCTGCTGCTTGCGGTCGTCCTGCTCGCCGGCTGCCTCGCGGCGAGCGCCGCGGCGGGCACGCGCGCGGTCCGACTCAGCTCGTCGGCGCCGGCAGCACGTTCGTCTCGCCGCTCGTCTCGCAGTGGCAGTCGGACTATCCGCCGCACAGACCGGCGTCAACATCGTCTACCAGCCGATCGGCTCGGGCGGCGGGCATCCAGGCGATCACGAACCGCACGGTCGACTTCGGCGCCTCGGACGCGCCGCTCACGCCGGATCAGTTCACCGCCTGCAAGGGCTGCTTCCAGATTCCGTGGGCGCTCGGCGGCGACCGCGGTCATGGTCCACGTCAAGACGAACGCGCACGCGCCGCTGCACGATCACGGGCCCGGTGCTGGCGAAGATCTACCTCGGGCAGATCACGAACTGGGACGACCCGGCGATCAAGGCGCTGAACCCGGGCATCGACCTTCCCGAGCGAGAAGATCATGCCGGTCTACCGCTCCGACGGCTCGGGCACGTCGTACAACTTCACCGACTACCTGTCGTCGGTCAGCGCCGCGTGGAAGTCGAAGATCGGCGTCTCGACGCAGCCGCGCGTTCCCGGTCGGCGTCGGCGGCAAGGGCTCGTCCGGTGTCGCCGGCGTCGTCACGAACACCGACGGGCGCGATCGGCTACGCCGACATCGCCTACGCGATCACGAACCAGATCCAGGTGATGGCGGTCAAGAACGCGGCCGGCAAGTTCATCGACGCCGGGCATCAAGGCGATCACGGCGGCGGCCAGCGCCGTCACAGAAGGTGCCGGCGAACGGCGAGATGCACATCGTCAACCCGCCGAAGTCGGACCGAAGGCGCTACCCGATCTGCACCTACACGTACGTGATCATCCCGCCGAAGCACGTCGAAGGCCGCGCTGCTGAAGAAGTTCGTCTTCTACGCGCTGACCAAGGGGCAGAAGTTCGGCGTGAAGCTCCGCTACGTGCCGATTCCGAAGGACGTGCTGGTCGCGTCCGAGAAGACCCTCAACAAGGTGCACAGCTAGCTGATCGAATCCTTCGCACTGTTCTGTGAGTCGACTCGAGGCGTCCGTGGGGCGCCTCGAGTCGTTCAAGGGGCGGGCTCAGCCCGGGAACGTGCAGCGGATCCGGAGGCCGTGGCCGCGCTCGCCGCTCGCCACGACCTCGCCGGCGGCCGCCGTGACGATGTGCTTCACGATCGCGAGCCCGAGCCCGGTGCCGCGCGTGGTGCGGGCGGCGTCGCCGCGGTAGAAGCGCTCGAACAGGCGCTCGAGCGTCGGCCGTCGACGCCCGACGCCGTCGTCTGCGGCCGTCAGCACGACGAAGTCGCCGCTCCGGCGGATCGAGATCGTGAAGTGCGAGCCGTGGCCGGCGTACCTGATCGCGTTCTCGGTCAGGTTCTCGGCGACCACGCGGAGCATCCGCGCGCGCAGCGGCACCTCGACGTCGGGCTCGCCGTCGGCCGCGAGCTCGACGCCCGCGCGGGCGGCGGATCCCTGCAGGTCGTGCACGACCTCCTCGAGCACCGGCAGCGCGCGGTGTGCCCGAGCGACACGACCTCCTTGCCGCTCTCGAGCTCCGAGAGGAACAGGATCTCGTCGATCAGCTCGCCGGCGCTCTCGACCTCCGCGCGCGCCTGGTCGATCAACGCCCGGACGTCGGCGCCCGGCAGGTCGGCCGAGTCGAGCAGCGCGAGGATCCTGGCGAGCGGCGTCCGGAGCTCGTGGGAGACCGCCGCGGTGAAACCCGTGCGGAGCTCGTCGAAGCTGCGGTCGTGACCGTCTCTGTTCGTCACCGAATCGTCACCAGTCTGAAACCCGAACCGAGCCGCCGAGGGCACTATCGTAGGCTCACGTGGCACGCGTCCTGATCGTCGAAGACGACACCGTGATCGCCGACGGCATGGCACGGCACCTCGCCGCCGCCGGCTTCGACCCGATCGTCGTCGGCCGCGGCGAGCTGGGGCTCGCGCGGCTCCGGTTCGAGAATCCGGACGTCTGCGTGCTCGACCTGATGCTGCCGGAGCTCGACGGCTGGAAGCTGATCGAGACCGCGCGGGCCGAGGGCATCGGGACGCCGATCGTCGTCGTCTCCGCCCGCGGGACCGAGCACGACCGCGTGCACGCGCTCGAGATCGGCGCCGACGACTACCTCGTCAAGCCGTTCTCGATGCGCGAGCTCGTCGCGCGCGTGGGCGCCGCGGCGCGGCGCGGCGTGCGGCCGGCGGAGGAGCGCCGGGGCGACCCGATCGAGATCGAGGAGCTCCGGATCGACCCGCGCGAGGTGCAGGCGTTCGTCGACGGGCGAGAGCGCGGGACTGACGCCGACGGAGTTCAAGCTGCTCTACACGCTCGCGCTCGACCGGGGGCGTGTCGTGACGCGGGACGAGCTGTTGCAGAAGGTCTGGGGACGTCGCGAGACGCATCGCGACCGCACCGTCGACGTCTTCGTCCGTCGCCTGCGTCAGAAGATCGACCGCACTGCTCCGACGCACTCGTTCATCCAGACGCGCTTCGGCGTCGGCTACAAGCTCGAGCCAGAACTGAAGACCTGATCAGACGAGCTGGCCGGCGGCGTCCGGTGGCACGTCGGTCTGGTGCCACAGCACGATCTTGCCGTCCTTCACGGTGAATAATGCGGCCGTCTTCGTCCCGGGTGCGTCGCAGCGGTGCTGCGGGCGTTCCTGGAGCGTGAAGATCACGAGCACGTCGCCGCCGGCGCGCCGGCGAAGCGACTCGATATGACCTCCGCACGGAAGCTCGGCGTTCCAGCGGACCGCGTCGGCGTGCGTCTCGAGGTGGATCGAGCCGCCCTGGACGATCGTCGCTCCGCCGGCGAACAGGCGACCCGCCGCCTCGTTGTCGTTCCGGTCGAGCGCGGCGCTCCAGGCGCGCACGACCGACTCCGGTGAGGGGCTCTTCGTGCCGCCGCAGCCGGCGAGCAGCACGGCCGACAGCACGATGACCGCCGAACGCATGCGGATAGTCTGCCCCCAGTGGACTTCGAGCTGACGGCGGAACAGCGCGAGATCCAGGCCGTCGCCCGAGAGTTCGCGCGCGCCGAGATCGAGCCGCGGGCAGCCGAGTGGGACCGGGCGCACGGGTTCCCGCAGGCCTTGCTGGCGTCGCTCGCCGAGCTCGGCCTGCTCGGCGTGTGCATCCCCGAGGACGACGGCGGCGCCGGCGCCGACTTCGTCTCCTACATTCTTGTGCTGGAGGAGCTTTCGCGCGCCGACGCCGGGGTGGGTGTGACCGTGGCCGTCCACACGTCGGCCTGCACGCTGCCGCTGCTCCAGTTCGGGACCGACGAGCAGCGCGCTCGTTTCGTGCCGCCGCTCGCGCGAGGCGAGCAGATCGGGTGCTTCGCGCTGACCGAGCCCGGGGCGGGCTCCGACGCCGGCGCGATCGTCACGCGAGCGGAGCGGGTCGAGGGCGGTTGGCACGTGACCGGAGCCAAGCAGTGGATCACCAACGCCGCGTTCGGCGGGACGTTGCTGTTCTTCGCGCGCACCGACCCCCAGACGAGGTCGGCCCGCGGCGTCTCCGCCTTCGTCCTCGACGGCTCCGACGTCGAGATCACGCGCACCGAGGAGAAGCTCGGGCTGAACTCGTCGGTCACCAACGACATCGCCGTCGACGCGGTCGTGGCGGCCGACCGGCTGATCGGCGAGGAGGGGCACGGCTTCCGGATCGCGATGGCGACACTCGACGGTGGACGCATCGGGATCGCGGCGCAGGCGGTCGGCATCGCGCAGGCTGCCTACGACGTCGCGCTGCGCTATGCGCAGGAGCGGCAGACGTTCGGCCGTCGCATCGCCGACCACCAGGCGATCCAGCACAAGCTCGCGAACATGTCGATGGAGATCGACGCCGCTCGCCTGCTCATGCTGCGGGCCGCGTGGCTCAAGTCGGTCGGCCGGCCGCACACGGAGGCCGGCGCGAAGGCGAAGCTGTTCGCGTCGGAGATGGCGCGCCGGCAGACCGCCGAGGCGATCCAGGTGCTCGGCGGCTACGGCTACACGAAGGAGTTTCCGGTGGAGCGCTACTACCGCGACGCGAAGATCACCGAGATCTACGAGGGCACGAGCGAGATCCAGCGACTCGTGATCGCGCGGCAGATCCTGGGCGAGCGCGAGCCGGCGGCGCGGTGAGCCCCCGCAAGCGCGACGAGCCCGTTCGCCTGACGCGGATCTACACGCGCGGCGGCGACGCGGGCGAGACCTCCCTCGGCGACGGCTCGCGGGTCTCGAAGCTCGACCCGCTGCTGCGCGCCTACGGCGCCGTCGACGAGCTCAACTCCGTCGTCGGCTGGGCGCAGCTCGCGGCGCCGGACGAGCGGCTCGCGCGGATCCAGAACGAGCTGTTCGACCTCGGCGCGGACCTCTCGGTCCCCTACGCGGAGGGCGACGGACGCCTCCGGGTGACGCAGGCCGCGATCGACCGGCTCGAGCAGGACTGCGACGAGGCGAACGCGCCGTTGCCGGAGCTCAAGAGCTTTGTCCTGCCCGGCGGCAGCGAGCCGGCCGCCCGGTTGCACGTCGCCCGCGCCGTCTGCCGGCGCATCGAGCGCGAGGTGCTCGCGGTCGCGGCGGAGCGGGTGCTGAACCCGCTCGCCCCGATCTACCTGAACCGGCTGGGCGACCTGTTCTTCATCCTCGCGCGGGCGGCCAACGCGGGCGGCGACGAGCCGCTGTGGAGGCCCGGGGGCTGAGCCTGCGCCCGATTGGGCATCATCAAGCCGAGGCGAATGGCCACCACCGAGGAACCACGCGACACCACCGGGCTCGACGCCTGGCGCAGCGAGCACTACGACCGGGCGCACGAGCGTCAGGGCGAGCTCTTCTCGACGATGTCGGGCGTCGAGAACGAGCCGTTGCAGACGCCCGAGTCGGCGCCCGTCGACTACGACCGCGACCTCGGCTACCCCGGCGCGTATCCGTTCACGCGCGGCGTCTATCCGTCGATGTACCGCGGCCGCCTCTGGACGATGCGGCAGTTCGCGGGGTTCGGCACGGCCGAGGAGACGAACGAGCGGTTCCGGTACCTGCTCGAGCACGGCCAGACGGGGTTGTCGACGGCGTTCGACATGCCGACGCTGATGGGCTTCGACTCCGACCACGCGCGCTCCGAGGGTGAGGTCGGCCGCGAGGGCGTCGCGATCGACTCACTCGACGACATGAAGACGCTGTTCCGCGGCATTCCGCTCGGCGACGTCTCGACGTCGATGACGATCAACGCACCCGCTGCGATCCTGCTCGCGTTCTACCTCTGCGTCGGGGAGGAGCAGGGAGTGTCGCGCGACCGCCTGCGTGGGACGATCCAGACGGACATCCTCAAGGAGTACATCGCGCAGAAGGAGTACATCTTCCCGCCGGAGCCGTCGATGCGGCTCGTCACGGACATGGTCGAGTTCTGCGCGCGGGAGATGCCGCTGTGGCATCCGATCTCGATCTCCGGTTACCACATCCGCGAAGCGGGCTCGACGGCGGCGCAGGAGCTCGCGTTCACGCTCGCGGACGGCTTCACCTACGTCGAGTGGGCGGTCGAACGCGGGCTCGACGTCGACGAGTTCGCGCCGCGGCTCTCGTTCTTCTTCAACGCGCACCTCGACTTCTTCGAAGAGATCGCGAAGTACCGCGCCGCGCGGCGCATCTGGGCGCGCGAGCTGAAGGAGCGGTTCGGCGCGAAGAACCCGCGGTCGTGGCTGCTCCGCTTCCACACGCAGACGGCGGGCGTGTCGCTGACGGCGCAGCAGCCCGAGGTGAACATCGTCAGGACGGCAATCGAGGCGTTGGCGGCAGTGCTCGGCGGCACGCAGTCGCTGCACACGAACTCGTTCGACGAGGCGCTCGCGCTGCCGACCGAGGAGGCCGTTCGCCTGGCGCTGCGCACGCAGCAGGTGATCGCGCACGAGACCGGTGTCGTCAACACGATCGATCCGCTGGGCGGCTCCTACCACCTCGAGCACCTGACGAACGTGTTGGAGACGCAGGCGTACGACTACTTCGACCGGATCGGGAAGCTCGGCGGCGTCGTTGCCGCGATCAAGGACAACTTCTTCCAGCGCGAGATCGCCGAGGCGTCGTTCCGCTACCAGTCGGAGGTCGAGGCCAGGCAGCGGATCGTCGTCGGCGTGAATCGCTACGAGCTCGCCGAGGACACGGCGCCCGAGATCCTGCGTATCGACCCGGCGCTCGAACGGAAGCAGATCGACCGCGTCCAGGCCCTCCGCGCACGGCGCGACACGGCCGCCGTCGAGGCGGCGCTCGCGCGGCTCCGCGCCGACGCCGCCGACGGCGACGTCAACCTGATGCACGGCATCGTCGACGGAGCCCGCGCGTACGTGACGATGGGCGAGATGTGCGACGTCCTGCGCGACGTCTGGGGCACCTGGCGCGAAACGCCTGTGTTCTAGCCCGGGTTAACGCCGACTCAACAAAGCGCCGCCAACAGACGTCCGGGTTGCTCGTCTACTCTTGAAGTACCGATGAGCGCCGATCCTCTCGATTCGATTTTCGAGCACCGTGACCGTGCTCACAAGCCTGGTTGGCGCAAGGCGCTTCCCTGGATCGTCGGCACGCTCGTGGTCGCCGGCGGCATTGCCGTGGTGATCTGGGCGCTCCCGGGCGGGAGCGGAAACACCGCGACGCCGCTCAACCCCAACGTGCCGGCGAAGGACGTCTCCAAGGTTCCGAAGACGGTCAAGCTCGACCCTGCCGCCGAGAAGGTCGCGCGCCGGTTCATCCAGACCGCAGTCGCGCGGAAGAACCTGCGCGAGGCCTATGCGATCAGCGGCCCGCAGATCATCCAGGGACAATCCCTCAAGTCGTTCGCCACCGGTAACAACGCGGTCATTCCGTTCCCGGTGAACGCCGTCTCGTTCGCCCCGATGAAGGTCGATTACTCGTACAAGAACGAGGCGCTGATCGAGGTCGCGCTCCTGACGAAGCCGAAGTCCGGCGTCAAGTCGCAGTTGTTCCTGATGCAGCTCAACCGCATTCACGGCAAGTGGCTCGTGAACATGTGGGAGCCGCGCTCCGTGGCGTTCGTCCACTCGCAGAACTAGCGGCGGGCGGCCCGAAAAATCAGATGGCTGGCAGGCTGTCATCCCACCGGTTGAGGCGCCGCCTGGCGTGGGGAGGCGCCCTCGCGGTGGTGGTGGGCGGCGCAGTCGTCGGCGCCATCGCGATCGGCAACACCGGCAAGTCGTACGAGACGCCGATCGACACGACCGCGAAGGCCTGGGTTCCGAACGAGCCGGCCTCGGTGAAGTTGACGGCACGCGATCGGCAGGATCTGTCACGAGTCGCAACCGAGTTCGTGCGCACGGCAGTCGTTCGCAAGCATCTCGACTCCGCCTGGAAGCTGCTCGGCCCCGAGATGCGCTTCGGTCAGACGCGTGCGTCGTGGGACACCGGCAACAACAACGTGGTGCCGTTCGACGCGGTCGGGATCGCGACCTGGGACGTGCTCTACAGCTACCGCGACGACGTCGGGCTCGATCTCGCGTTGGTCGGCTCGCCCACGAGCGAGTGGGCGGGCAAGACGTTCACGATGGAGCTGAAGCGGTACCCGTCCCAGCCCGGCCGCTGGCTCGTCGCATCCTGGGCGCCGCGGGGCGTCGGCGGCGCCGGTCAGATCCGGGACTACAACAAGCTCTTCCCACCCGCGACTGTGCACAGCCCGCTGTCGGCGCGGTGGCTGCTCGCGCCGGCCGGCGTGCTGGCTGCGATGGTGGCCGCGCTCTTGGCATTCGGCGTGCGCTCGCGGCTTCGCTACCGCCGCGCGCTTCGGACGTACGAGGAGCTGCTGGGACACCGCCGCCGGCCGGTCTCCTGAAGCAGCTCCGCGGTTCCTATACTCAGGTCGTGGCCGGGAAGATCCGTGTGGTGATCGCGAAGCCCGGCCTCGACGGCCACGATCGCGGTGCGAAGATCATCGCCCGCGCGCTCCGCGACGCCGGCATGGAGGTGATCTACACCGGGCTGCACCAGACTCCGGAGCAGATCGCCGAGACCGCGATCCAGGAGGACGCCGACGCGGTCGGCATCTCGATCCTCTCGGGCGCGCACATGACGCTCGTCCCCCGGATCCTCGAGTTGCTTCGCGCGGACGGCGCGGACGACGTGCTCGTCGTCGTCGGTGGGACGATTCCGGCGGACGACGTGGTCGCGCTGAAGCAGCAAGGCGTGGCGGAGGTCTTCACGCCGGGCGCCCCGACCGCGGACATCGTCAGCTTCCTGCAGGCCCGGGTCGCGGTCTAGACCTACGGCAGCTCGACGCGCGCCGCGGCGAGCGCCCGCGGTGCGCCCCCGATCGTCGCCACCGTCGCCGATGCCGGCTTCGTCCAGACGCTGATCTGCGTGCCCGCGGGCGTCGAGGCGAGATCGCCGTCGACCGCCGTGTCCGCCGCCACCGCGACGGTGAGCGTGCGCGCGAGCTTCGACTGACGAAGATGCGACGGCCAGGCGGTCAGGGTGGCCGTGTTCAACGTCAGCGACGCGTCGGTCGCCGCCACCAGCGTCCCGGTGAGCTTCAACGTGAACCCGACGCCGACCGGCGGTGCAGCGACCAGCGGGCGGATCGCCTTGCGCAGATACGGGTACGGATCGACCGCCGCACCGTCGTTCGGGTGCACTTCGAAGTGGAGGTGCGGATGCAGCCCGTTCGCGTCGCCCGAGTCTCCGACGAATCCGATCTGCTGGCCGGCGGCCACGCGGTCGCCGTCGGCGAGGCCCGGCGCATACGCGACGCCGGCGACGCACTTGCCGCGGTTGTCGTTCGCGGAGGTCAGGTCGTTGTTCAAGTGGATGTACTGGTACGACGTCCCGCTGTCGCCGTGGAGGTAGAGCATGCAGCCGGCGTTGCTGGACGACGTCCAGAAGCGGACCGTCCCGCTCTCGACGGCGATCGCAGGAGCCCGCTTCGCCGCCAGGAGGTCGTTGCCCTGGTGGACGCCGCCGGCCCGCGCGTCGCCGAAGTCGTCCGAGTACGTCGTGGCGCCGACGACCGGGAAGAGGAACCTCGGAACGCCGCGCGCGGGCGACGCAACGGCTGCGCAGGCGCACGCGAGCGCGACCGCGGCCAGAGCGGGGAGGGCACGCCGCATCCGCGCACGGTAGCGCGGTGTCCCTCACGTTGCCGGGTAGAGTCTCGCCGCGATGAAGATCGCTGTCTGCGTGAAGGCGGTTCCTGACGCGTCGGCGGGGCGTCGCATCGACCCGTCGACCAATCGTCTCGACCGGTCCGGCGAGCTTGCGATCTCGGAGTGGGACACCTATGCGATCGAAGAGGCGCTGGTCCTCAAGGACGCCGCGGGCGAGGGCGAGGTCGTCGTCGTGTCGCTCGGGCCCGAGCGGGCGGTCGATGCGCTGCGCAAGGCGCTGGCGATGGGAGCCGACCGGTCGGTGCTCGTGAGCGACGCGGCGTTCGAGGGGGCCGACCTGCTCGGCACGGCGAAGGCGCTCGCGGGCGCGCTCGAGCGCGAAGCGCCGGAGCTCGTTCTCTTCGGGCAGCAGTCGGCGGACGGTGGCGGCGCGTGCCTCTGGGCGGCCGTCGCCGACCGGCTCCGCCGGCCGATCGTCTCGCAGGTCAGCGAGCTGACGCTCGAGGACGGCTCGCTGCGCGGGAAGCGCCAGACCGAGTTCGGCTACGACACGCTGCGTCTGCCGCTCCCCGCCGTCGTCGCCGTCGCCGACTCGATCAACACGCCGCGCTATCCCTCGCTCAAGGGGATCATGGGCGCGAAGAAGAAGCCGCAGGAGACGCTGTCCGCCGCGGATGTCGGCGGTCTCGACGAGGCGAGGACGACGGTGATCGCCTTGAACGCGCCGCCCTCGCGCGGGGAGGCGCGCCGCATCGAGGACGACGGCTCCGCCGCAGAGCAGATCGTCGAGTTCCTCGCGGAGCGGAGGCTCGTGTGAAGACGCTCGTCTTCCTCGAGCATCACGATGGCGCGATCCAGAAGGGCTCACTCGGCGTGCTCGCGAAGGCCGTCGCGCTCGGCGGCGAGCTTGCCGGGGTGCTCGCGGGCTCGGACGTGCGCTCGCTCGCCGCCGAGGCCGGCGAGCACGGCGCGGCCACCGTGTGGGTCGCCGAGGACGAGCGCCTCGACGCACCCCTGCCGCAGCCTCGTGTCGACGTCCTCGCCAAGCTCGTTCGCGACGAGTCGTTCGACACCGTGCTGTTCGCGCAGTCGGTGCTTGCCGCCGATATCGCCGCGGGGCTGGCGGCGCGTCTCGACGCGGGTCTGAACTGGGACCTCGTCGATCTCGACGCGGACGGCGTCGGCAAGCGCCCCGCGCTCTCGGACAGCGTCTACGTCGACGTGGGCTGGTCGAGCGGGCCGCGCCTCGCGATCTTCCGTTCGGGGACGTTCGACCCGGCGCCGACCGGCGGCAGCGCAGACGTCAAGGACACGGCCGTCGAGCTCGAAGACTTCTCCATGCTTGCGGAGATGGTCGAGCAGGCACACGCCGAGCAGCAGGGGCCGTCGATCGAGGAGGCGGACGTGATCGTCGCCGGCGGTCGTGGTCTCGGCGAGCCGGAGAAGTTCTCGCTGGCCGAAGGACTGGCGCAGGCGCTCGGCGGCGCGGTGGCGGCGACACGTGCGGTCGTCGATGCGGGTTGGTATCCCTATTCGGCGCAGGTCGGGCAGACGGGGAAGACGGTGTCGCCGAAGCTGTACGTCGCGCTCGGCATCTCCGGCGCGATCCAGCACAAGGTGGGGATGCAGGGGTCGAACGTGATCGTCGCGATCAACAAGGACCCGAACGCGCCGATCTTCGAGTTCTCCGACCTCGGCGTCGTCGGCGATCTGCACGAGATCGTCCCGAAGCTCACCGAGCTCGTCCGCGCACGCCGGTCGTGAAGCTCCGTCCGTCCGACTTTCCGCCGCCGTGGTCGGCCGGCGAGGCGTTCCGGCCCCCGACGGACCCGCTCGACGAGCGGATCGAGGTCGGGTTCCTGATCGTCGGTGCGGGGCCGGCGGGGCTTGCAGCCGCGATCCGACTCGGCCAGCTGATCGAGGAGCACCCGGAGACGGCCGAGCGGCTCGGCGACGTGCCGGTCGCCGTGCTCGAGAAGGGCAAGGCGCCGGGCTCGCATCTGCTCTCGGGTGCGGTCGTCAACCCGCGCGGGCTGCAGCGGCTGTTCAGGGACCGCAAGCGGTTGGACGAGCTGCCGTTCTACGGCGCCGTCGAGGCCGAGTCGGTGCTGTACATGACGCGGCGGCACGCGTACCGGATCCCGACGCCGCCGACGATGGTCAACGACCGGAACCAGATCGCGTCTCTCGCGCGGCTCGGCGGCTGGCTCGCCGAGGAGGCGGAGGCGCTCGGCGTCACGGTGCTCCCGGAGACGGCGGCGGAGTCGCTGCTCGTGGACGGTGGACGCGTCCTCGGCGTGCGGACGGGCGACCGCGGGCGCGGGCGGAACGGCGAGGCGCTCTCGAACTTCGAGCCCGGCTCGGACATCACGGCGCGCGTCACGATCCTCGCCGAGGGGACGCAGGGGCATCTGACCGGCGCAGCACTCGAGCGCTTCGGGCTGCAGGGCGGCGAGCCGCAGGTGTGGGCGCTCGGCGTGAAGGAGGTGTGGCGCGTGCCGCGGCCGCTGCGCCGCGTCATCCACACGATGGGCTGGCCGCTTCGCGGGCGGGCGAAGTACCGCGAGTTCGGCGGCTCGTTCGTCTATCCGCTCGGTGACGACATGGTCACGATCGGCATGGTCGTCGGCCTCGACTACCGCGACGCGGAGCTGTCGGTGCACGATCTGCTGCAGGAGCTGAAGACGCACCCGCGGATCAGCCGCATCCTCGCCGGCGGCGAGCGGCTGCAGTGGGGTGCGAAGACGATTCCCGAGGGCGGGTTCGTCGCGCTGCCGACGCGGTTCCACGCGCCGGGACTGCTGCTTGCGGGCGACGGCGTCGGGCTCGTCAACGTGCCGGCGCTGAAGGGGATTCACTACGCTGTCGAGTCGGGGCGGCTCGCCGCCGAGTCGGCGTGGCGTACGCTCGAGCGCGGGACGTCGGCGCGCGCGGCGCTCGCCTCGTACGACGAGTCGCTGCGGCAGTCGTTCATCTGGCGCGACCTGCAGGAGGTGCGCAACATGCGCCAGGCGTTCGGGCACGGGTTCTACGTCGGCGGTGCCCTGGCGAGCGCGATGACCGCCTCGAAGGGGCGCTTCCCGCCCGGCGACGCGCACACCGAGCGTGACGCGGAGCAGTCGATCATCCGGACGCGGCGTGCGGAGCACTATCCGGCGCCGGACGGCCGGCTGACGTTCGACAAGCTCTCGAGCGTCTTTGCGTCCGGCAACCGCACGCGCGACGACCAGCCGAATCACCTCCGGGTGCGAACGCGCGTGCCGAGGGAGCTCGCGGAGATGTGGGCGAGGATGTGCCCGGCGCAGGTGTACGAGGTGGGGCAGGCCGACGGCGACGGAACCGTCGAAGTGCGCCTCGCCCCCTCGAACTGCGTCCAGTGCGGAGCGATCACCGCCAAAGGCGGCCGCCTCACCCCGCCCGAAGGCGGCAGCGGCCCCGAGTACACGCTTACGTAACAGCTCGGTGGTCGATCCGTCACGGTGGCTGCCACCGGGCATGGCCGGCGCGGCCGCCGGCGTCACAGAACTCGACGAACCGCTCGACTGCGCGGTCTCGCCGACTGTCGAAGAACTCGAGCAGCTCCTTCGTCGCGAGTTGCGCGAAGGAGAGCGCGAGGCCGATCGTCGCCCCGTAGCTCGACCACCGATAGCTCTCGAGCGAATCCGCCCGACCCGCACGACGCGGATTCTGGACGACGTAGCGAACTGCATTCAGGAGCCGGCGATCATCGGCGAGGTGCTCGCTCCAGTAGCGTCGCCCGAAGAGGTGATTGATCCGGCCGTGTCTGGTGTTGAACGCGAGTGCGTATGCGGTGTTGAGCTCGCACATCCCTCGAGAGAGTCCACGCTCGTCGATGTTCAGGATCAGGTGGTAGTGGTTCCGCATCAGGCAATACGCGTAGATGGTCCAACCGTGTTTGTTGGCGATCCGCACGAGAATCGCGAGGAACTGCCTGCGATCCATATCGTTCACGAAGATCCGCTGCTTGTTGTTGCCGCGCGTGACGACGTGGTGAAACCCCGGGCGCTCATCACGAGGCTTGGACGGCATGCGTTCACGCTACGAAGCGGCCGGTGCGAGCGCCTGGAATCGCCGGCGAATCCACACTTTCGCTCGCAAGTTGAGGCGAATCGGTCTCGGCGGCAGCCACCCAGGGTGTCCGTCGCAGCCACCAAACCCGCCGCGTGATCACGAGCATCGACAACCCGCGCGTCAAGGAGGTTGTTCGCTTGCGGCGAGGGCGGGAGCGGCGGTCGTCGGGATTGCTCGTCGTCGAGGGTTGGCGCGAGGTCGAGCGCGCACGCTCCGCAGGGCTCGTCTTCAGGGCGACGTACGCCGCTCGCCCGCTGCTCGGCTCCACGCCGCTGCCGCCCGGCGCCGAGGAGGTGAGCGAGCGCGTGCTCCGGCACATGGCGTACCGCGCCGATCCGGAGGGCGTGCTCGCCGTGGTCGAGGCGCCCGTCCACCAGCTTCCCGCCGACCCGACCCTCGTGCTCGTGGCGGTCGGCGTCGAGAAGCCCGGCAACCTCGGCGCCATGGCACGCTCCGCGGACGTCGCCGGGGCGGACGCGCTTCTCGTCGCCGACGGCGCGGCCGACCCCTGGAACCCGAACGCGATCCGCGCCTCCACCGGCGCCGTGTTCGCGCTGCCGATCGTCGCGACGTCGCTCGAGAAGCTCGCCGGCCTGCCGCTCCGTCGCGTCGCGGCCGTCGTCGGCGCCGCGACGAGCTACACGGACGCCGACCTGCGCCCGCCGACCGCGCTGATCGTCGGCGCTGAGGATGCCGGCCTCGACGACCGCTGGCAGGCCGCGGCCGACGTCGCCGTCTCGATCCCGGTACGCGGAGCGGCGGCCGACTCGCTGAACGCGAGTGCCGCCGCGGCCGTGCTGCTCTTCGAAGCGGTTCGCCAGCGGCACGCCGCAGGTTGAGCCCGGCCGCTCGCGCGACCACCGGCGCGTACGATCCGCGCGTGCTTCCGAGCCGTGATGACGTGGAATGCGCCCGCGCAACGATCGGCACGCGGCTCCAGCGCACGCCGCTCCTCTCGAGCCGCACGATCGGCGCACGACTGAAGTGCGAGCTCTTCCAGCGCACCGGCTCGTTCAAGGTCCGCGGCGCGCTGAACAAGCTCAGCTCGCTCGGCGCCGACGAGAAGCGGCGGGGCGTGATCGCGATCAGCGCCGGCAACCACGCCCAGGCAGTCGCCTTCGCCGCGGCCGAGGAGCAGATCGACGCGCTCGTCGTGATGTGGCAGGGCGCGTCCGAGCAGAAGATCGCCGCGGCACGCGCCTACGGCGCAACGATCGACCTCGAGGCGTCCGGCCCCGGCGACGCCTTCGACCGCCTGAACGAGCTGATCGAGCAGACGGGGAGGACGCTCGTCCATCCGTTCGACGACCCCGTCGTGATCGCCGGCGCGGGCACCGTCGGCCTCGAGATCCTCGAGGACGCGCCCGACACGGATGCGGTCGTCGTCGCCGTCGGCGGCGGCGGGCTCATCTCCGGCATCCAGACCGCGATCGGCGATCGCGTGCGCGTGATCGCCGTCGAGCCGGACACGAGCACCGCCCTCCACACGGGGCTCGAGCACGGGGCGCCGACGCCGGTGACGCCGACGTCGATCGCCGACGGGTTGAACGCGCCGTTCGCCGGGGCGCTTCCCCTGCAGATCTGTCGCGACCTCGAGCGCGTCCTCGTGACCGAAGCCGAGATCGAGCACGCGTTTCGCCTGCTCTACGAGCGCGCCAAGCTCGCCTGCGAGCCCGCGGGCGCGGCCGCCACCGCAGCGTGGGTGAGCGCGAAGGTGCAGGCAGAACGACCGGTGCTCGTCGTCTCGGGAGGCAACGTCGCGGCGGCGACGACCGCTGCTATCCTGGCCCGGCGATGAAGGCCGGAATCCACCCCGAATACCAGCTCGCAACCGTGCACTGCAGTTGTGGGAACACGTTCACGACGCGTTCCACGAGCTCCGAGCTCCACGTCGAGATCTGCTCGAACTGCCACCCCTTCTACACGGGGAAGCAGAAGCTCGTTGACACGGGCGGCCGCGTCGAGCGCTTCCAGCGCCGGCTCGAGAAGGCCGAGCGCGCAGCGCGCTCGTAGCCGAGATGTCGCAGGCCATCGGAGGTCAGGCCGTCCTCGAGGGCGTGATGATGCGTGGACCGCGCAACTGGGCGGTCGCTGTGCGGACGCCGGCGGGAGAGATCGCGCACGTCGCACGTCCGATCGACCCGCTCGCGACGAGGCATTGGTCGCTCCGCCTGCCGATCGTCCGCGGCGTGGTCGCGCTCGGCGAGAGCCTCGCGATCGGCTTTCGCGCGCTCGGCGTCTCCGCGAGCTACGCGGCGCAGGAGGAGGCGGACGGAGAGGGCAGCGAGCCGGCCGAGATCGGGCGCTGGGCGCTCGCGTTCGCGTTCCTCGTCGCGATCGGCTTCGCAGTGATGATCTTCAAGGTCGGGCCCGCGCTGCTCACCGACCTGCTCCCGATCTCGAACGGCGGCTGGTTCGTGCTCGTCGAGGGCGGGATTCGCGTCGCCGTCTTCGTCGCATACCTGACGCTGCTGAGCTTCATCCCGTCGCTGCGCCGCGTCTTTGAGTACCACGCCGCCGAGCACAAGGCGATCAACGCCTACGAGGCCGGCGACGAGCTGACGCCGGAGAACGCGCAGCGGCACTCGCTCATCCATCCGCGCTGCGGCACGGCGTTCCTGCTCTGGGTGATGGTGATCGGCGTGTTCGTCTACGCGATCCTCGGACGGCCCGCCTGGTACTGGCTGATCGTCAGCCGGATCGCGCTGCTGCCGGTGATCGCCGGGATCGCGTACGAGCTGATTCGCTTCGCGGGCCGTCATTCCGAGAACCGCGTGCTGATGACGCTGCTCGCACCGGGTCTCTGGCTGCAGCGGCTGACCACGCGCCAGCCGTCGCTCGACCAGCTCGAGGTGTCGATTCGCGCGCTGCGGGAAGTCCTCGAGCGCGAGGGCCGGCTGCAGCCGGCCGACCGTCGAGTGGAGGTGATGGCGTAGTGGCAACAGAGCGCACCGCAGGAGTCGTCTGGACCGGAGACCTGCAGTCGGGCAGCGGCACGATCGACAGGGTCGGGAGCGGTGCCTTCGGCCCGCTCGACGTCTCCTGGGCAGCCCGTGCCGAGGAGCCCGGCGGCAAGACGAGCCCGGAGGAGCTGATCGCCGCGGCCTGGGCGTCGTGCTTCGCGATGGCCCTGTCGAGCGCCCTCGCCAAGGCCGGGACGCCGCCGGAGCGGCTCGAGACCTCCGCGACCGTCACCTTTCAGCCGGGAGCCGGGATCACCAAGGGCGCCTTGACCGTCCGCGGCGGCGTTCCCGGGCTCGACGAGGCGGGCTTCGCCGCCGCCGCCGAGGACGCGAAGCAGAACTGCCCGGTCTCGAAGGCGCTCACGGGCATCCCGGACGTCACGCTCGACGCCGCGCTCCTGTAGCCCGCTCTTCTACCCTGGGTGTCGATGGCGGCCCTCGACGATCTGATCGCGGAGCTCGAACGCTCGTATGCGGAGACGCAGCAGCGTCTGTCCGACCCTGCCGTCTACAACGACCACCGCGAGGCGGCCGACGCCGGCCGGCGCCTGAAGGGGCTCGAGCGGCCGTTCAAGCTCGCGCAGGAGTGGCGGTCGCGCCGCGCGGACCTCGAGGCTGCGCGGGAGGACAGCGACCTCGCCGAGCTCGTTCCCGGTCTCGAGGGCGACGTCGCGCAGCTCGAGGAGGAGCTCAAGCTCTCGCTCGCCGAGCGCGACCCGGCCGACGAGAAGGACGTGATCGTCGAGATCCGCGGCGGCGAGGGTGGCGACGAGGGCAAGCTGTGGGCCGGCAACCTGGCCACGCTGCTGCAGCGCTATGCCGAGCGTCGCGGCTTCACGTGGGAGGAGCTGGAGGTGTCCGCGAGCGACGGCGGCGGCCTGAAGGAGGGCACGTTCGCCGTCAAGGGCGAGGGCGCCTACTCGGTGTTCAAGTTCGAAGCCGGCACGCATCGCGTGCAGCGCGTCCCCGAGACCGAGTCTCAGGGGCGCATCCACACCTCGACCGCGACGGTCGCCGTGATGCCGGAAGCCGAGGACGTCGACGTCGAGGTCGACGACAACGACCTGAAGATCGACGTGTACCGCTCGTCCGGGCCGGGGGGCCAGTCGGTGAACACCACGGACTCGGCGGTGCGAATCACGCACCTCCCGACCGGCATCGTCGTCGCGATGCAGGACGAGCGCTCCCAGCTGCAGAACCGCGAGAAGGCGATGCGGGTCCTGCGCGCCCGGCTCTACGAGGCCGAGCGCGAACGGCAGGCGGCCGAGCAGGCGGCGGTGCGCAGCGCGCAGGTCGGGACCGGAGCGCGCGCCGAGAAGATCCGCACGTACAACTTCCCGCAGAGCCGCGTCACCGACCACCGCGTGAAGCTGAACGTCCCCCTCGAGCAGGTGCTCGCGGGGACTCTCGACGAGTTCACCGACGCGCTGACGGCAGACGAGCGCCGGCGCGCGCTCGAGACCGCGTCGGTGTGACGCTCGGCGAGACGCTCGACGCGGCGACCGCGTACCTCGCCGAACGAGGCGTCGAGCATCCCCGGCTCGACGCCGAGCTGCTGCTCGCGCGGTCGCTCGGCCTGACGCGCCTCGAGCTCTACACGCAGCACGACCGGCCACTCACCGCTGCAGAGCGCGAGTCGGCGCGCGGACCTGTGCGCCGCCGCGGTGCGCGGGAGCCGCTCGCCTACGTGCTCGGGGACTGGGGCTTCCGCCGCCTGACGCTGCACACCGACCGGCGCGCGCTCGTGCCGCGGCCCGAGACCGAGGTCGTCGTCGAGCGGTGCCTGGCACTGCTCGACGGGGTGCAGTCGCCGCGCGTCCTCGACGTCGGCACCGGCACGGGGGCGATTGCGCTCGCGCTCAAGCAGGAGCTCCCCGACGCTCACGTCACGGCGACCGACTCGTCAGGAGAGGCGCTCGCGCTGGCAGGGGAGAACGCCGCCGCCAACGGCCTCGAGGTCCGGTTCGTCGAGACCGACCTGCTGGACGGCGTCGACGGGCCGTTCGCGCTCGTCGTCTCGAACCCGCCGTACGTGCAGGCCGGCGAGCTGGAGGCGCTCGCACCGGAGGTGCGCGAGTGGGAACCCCGGGCCGCACTGGTCGACGCCGGCCAGACGGAGCGCCTCGTCGAGCAAGCCGCGCGGGTGCTCGACGGCTGGCTCGTGCTCGAGATCCACGCGGGGCGCGCCGCGCACGTGACGGCCCTGCTCGAGGCGGCCGGCTACGACGGCGTCCAGGTCACGCCTGACCTCGCGGGGCTCGACCGGATCGTCGAGGGTCGATGGGCGAGCTGATCGACGCCCTCCGGGCCGGCCGTCCGGTCCTGTTCCCGACGGACACGGTGTACGGCCTCGTCTCCCTGCCGGCCGAAGCGGCCGTGGCCGCGCTCTACGCGCTCAAGGGGCGACGGCCCGAACAACCGACCGCGCTGCTCGCCGCGAGCCCCGGCCAGCTCGTGCGTGCGCTGCCAGAGCTCGACCCCGGCCAACTCGTCCGCGGCCCGTACACGCTCGTCCTGCCGAACCCCGCCCGCCGCTTCCCCTGGCTCACCGGGACACGGCCGGATGCGGTCGGCGTCCGCCTCCCCGACCTCTCGCCCGCGGCGACCGCCGTGCTCGAGGCCGTCGGCTGCGTGGCCGCGACGAGTGCGAACGACCCGGGCGGCCCGGACCCGCTCACGCTCGACGACGTGCCGCTGCGCCTGCGCGACGCGTGCCCCGCGCTCGACGAGGGGCCGCTCCGCGGCCTGCCCTCGACCGTCGTCGACCTGACGGGCCCCGAGCCGGTCGTGCTCCGCGAGGGAGCGGTGCCGTCAGCCGTCGCGCTCGCCCGGGTCGCGGCGGGTCGCGGTGTGCACGGTTGACGTCCAGCCGCCGCCCCGCGGGCCGGCATCCTCGGGCGCGCGACTTCACCGTCAAGCCCAGCTCGACGCCGGTCGAGTACGCGACGAAGCCGTCCAGCAGCACTGCCAGGTCGTCGGTCCGGACGACCAGGTAGCGGAGCGGTACCGCCACGCCGAGCTCGTTGTCGCGCGGGCCGATCCACGGCGGCTGCGGCGACGGCTCGGGCGGCTCGGGAGGCGGCGGAAGAGGCTCGAAGAAGCTCATCGGCGGCCACCAAGAGTACGATCCGGGGCGATGGCGGTGGCCCAGCAGACGTTCGAGGACCTTCGCACGGCCGGCCTGGCGGAGATCGATCCCGAGACGGCGGCGCTGCTCGGGCGCGAGGCCGACCGGCAGCGCGGCCAGATCGAGCTGATCGCATCCGAGAACTTCACCTGGCCGAGCGTGCTCGAGGCGGTCGGCTCCGTGCCGACGAACAAGTACGCCGAGGGCTATCCGGGCAAGCGGTACTACGGCGGCTGCGAAGTGGTCGACGAGATCGAAGAGCTCGCGCGCACACGCGCGAAGGAGCTGTTCGGCGCCGAGCACGCGAACGTCCAGGCGCACGCCGGCGCACAGGCGAACATGACCGTGTACTTCGCGGTGCTGAAGCCCGGCGACCCGGTGCTCGCGCTGTCGCTCGACCACGGTGGCCACCTGACGCACGGGCTCAAGGTCAACTTCTCCGGGAAGCTCTACGAGTTCCACCACTACGGCGTCTCGCGCGAGACGATGATGGTCGACTACGACGACGTCCTCGCAAAGGCGAAGGAGATCAGGCCGAAGCTGATCGTGTGCGGCGGCTCCGCGTATCCGCGCACGGTCGAGGCCGACAAGTTCCGTGCGATCGCCGACGAGGTCGGCGCGCTGCTGCTCTGCGACATGGCCCACTTCTCCGGCCTGGTCGCCGCCGGGATCCACCCGAGCCCGGTGCCGCACTCGCACTTCGTCACCTCGACGACGCACAAGACCCTCGCCGGGCCGCGAGCCGGCTTCGTGCTCTGCACCGAGGAGTACGCGACGAAGGTCGACCGCGCGAACTTTCCCGGCATGCAGGGTGGGCCGCTGATGCACACGATCGCGGCCAAGGCCGCCTGCTTCAAGATCGCCGGGACCGAGGCGTTCCGCGACTACCAGCGCCAGATCCGCACGAACGCGGACACGCTCGCCGCCGGCCTGACGGGCGGCGGGCTCGACATCCTCACCGGCGGCACCGACACGCATCTGGTGCAGCTCGACCTGCGCGACACCGAGTGGACCGGCCTCGCCGCCCAGGAGCGCCTCGAGGACTGCAAGCTGACCGCCAACCGCAACACCGTGCCGTTCGACGAGCGGCCGCCGATGGTGGCGTCCGGCGTCCGGCTCGGCACCCCCGCGGCGACGATGCGCGGGTTCGACGGGCACGACTTCGCCGAGGTCGCGTCGATCATCGTCGGCGCGCTCGAGGACGAGGCCGACGTCGTCGCGCTCCGCGCCCGCGCCGAGGCCCTGTGCGAGAAGCGGCCGCTGTACCCGGGGTTCCGCGGCTACACCACGTACGCGTGAGCGTCACCGAGGTCCGGCACCCGCTCGTCCAGCACAAGCTGTCGTACCTGCGGGACAAGAGCACGCCGACCGTCCACTTCCGCAAGCTCGTCGAAGAGGTCACGCTCCTGCTCACGTACGAGGCGACGAAGGACCTCCCGACCGAGGACGTGCCGATCGAGACGCCGCTCGAGATCGCGCCGTGCCCGCGCATCTCCGGCAAGAAGGTGGCGGTGTGCCCGATCCTGCGCGCCGGCCTCGGGATGCTCGACGGCGTCCTCATGCTGATCTCCGGCGCGCGGGTCGGCTTCATCGGGCTCTACCGGAACGAAGAGACCCTGCAGCCGGTCGAGTACTACGTGAAGCTGCCGCACGACGTCGCCGAACGCGACGTGATCCTCCTCGACCCGATGCTCGCGACTGGCAACTCGACCACGCACGCCGCCCAGGTGGTGAAGAACGCCGGCGCGTCCAGCGTGCGGCTGATCTCGATCATCGCGGCGCCGGAAGGCGTGGCGAACGTGGAGGAGCACCATCCCGACGTCCAGATCGTGGTCGCAGCGATCGACCGCGGCCTCAACGAGCGCGGGTACATCGTCCCCGGGCTCGGCGACGCGGGAGATCGGCTCTACGGGACGAAGTAGGCACCGTCGTGGTCTGGCAGCAGCTCAGCGACCACCTCGAGGTGATCTGGGGCGCGCTGGTCGCGCTCGTGATCGTGCTGGTGCTGACGCCGGCGGTCGGCTCGGCCGCGCGCTACCTCCGGTTGGTCGACCGCCCGCGCGAAGCCGAGCGTGCCCGGCCCGCGGTGCCGCGGCTCGGCGGCCTCGCGCTCTTCCTGGGCGTGTTCGTCCCGTCGCTCGCCTTCCTGCCGCTCGGCGGCGAGCTGCGCGGCGTCCTCCTCGGCGCGGCCGTTGCGACCACCGTCGGCGCCGTCGACGACTTCCGCGTCCTCACCTGGTGGCAGAAGCTCGCCGGCCAGGTGACGGCCGCCGCGATCCCGACCGGCTTCGGCGTCTGGGTGCACAAGTTCACGTTCCCGGTGGTCGGCGTGCACGCCTTGCCGCCGTGGATCGGGGTCACATTGACGATCGTCGGGATCGTCGCCGTGATGAACATGGTCAACTTCCTCGACGGTCTCGACGGGCTGGCCGCCGGCGTCTGCGCGATCTCCGGTGCGACGTTCTCGGTGATCGAGTTGTCGCTCGGACGGGTCGGGGCCGCGGTGCTGGCGGCGATCGTCTGCGGGGCCTGTCTCGGCTTCCTGCGCCACAACTTCTATCCGGCGCGGATCTTCATGGGCGACTCGGGGGCGATGCTGCTCGGGTTCACGCTCGCCGCCGTGTCGGTGCAGGGGCTCCTGAAGACGGCGGCGTTGGCGACCCTCGTCCTGCCGTTGCTCGTGCTCGCGGTGCCGATGCTCGACACCTCGTTCGTCGTGGCGAAGCGGCTGCGCAGCGGTCAGCCGATCTACGTCGCGGATGCGCGTCACCTCCATCACCGATTCCTGCGCATCGGCTTCTCCGAGCGGCGCGCCGTCGCCCACCTGTGGGCCTGGTGCGCGACGCTTGCACTCGCCGCTCTGGCGACGCGGTTCGCGCCGCCGCACCACCACGGCGACTGGAACGTCGTCAACCTGGCCGTGGACGCGGCCGCGGGCGCGCTCGCCCTCTCGTTCTCGGTCTACGTCGTCGTGCTGCTCGAGCTCGTGAAGCGGGGAACGCCGCGGGCGCGGCGACGCGACGCCGCCTCGCGCGCCGCCTGAACAAACCGTCACAAGCTCGCGAAGATGGCGCATTCCCTAGCGGAAAACGCTGTCACAAACCTGCTAGCATGCCGCCCGGTGGAGCCCCAGCAGCCGACGTTTTCCCTCGCCGGTGCCGGCAGTGTGCTCATCGGGTTCACCGCCGCGTGCATCGTGCTCGGCACGCTGATCGGCTGGGCGGTCGGGCACCTCGGCCTCGGGCTCGCCCTCGGTGCCGTCGTCGGCATCCCCGTCGGCGTCGCAGCCACTGTGATCAAGTACCGCAACCTCTGATGCCCGCCTGGACAGAGCCCCGCGTCGCCCCGCCGAGCCTGCTGCCCGCGGCTGCCGGCGCGATCGTGCTCGCCGTCGCCCTGCCGCTGTTCCTGCTCGCCGGCTGGCGTGTCACCGGGTGGGCGCTCGGCGCCGTGCTGTGGCTCGGCTCGGAAGCGCTCGGCGCGGTTGTCACGCGAATGCGCGCGCGGACGGGTAACCTCGCCGCCGCAGGCGTGGCCGGTTTCGTGATGCTTTTTCGTGCGATCGCCGTGATGGTGGTCGTCTTCGCCGTCGCAGTCACCGACAAGTGGCTGGGACTGGCTGCCGCGCTCACGTACGCGGCCGCCTACAGCGCCGCCTTCGGGCTGCAGCTCGTCGCGTACTTCACCGGCCCGCAGGCGGGGAGGGCGGCACGGTGAGACGCGCCCTCGTCGCCCTGACGACGCTCGCCCTCGTCCTGCCGGCGAATGCCTTCGCGCGCGGCAACTTCGATCCGTCGACCGAGTTCGAGCAGCACCGCTGGGGGCCGAAGCTCGCGATCGGCCCCGTCGACCTCTCGATCACCAAGGCCGTCGCCTACCTCTGGCTCGGCACCGCCGTGACGATCCTCTTCGGGATCGTCTTCATGCGCGGGCGCTTCTCGACGACGCCGGGCCGCCGGGACACCTTCGGCGAGCAGGTCTACGACATCGCCCAGACGCAGATCGCGGAGCAGGGGCTGCCGTCGAAGGCGATCGGCCGCTGGTTCCCGTACGTCGCGACGCTGATGCTCTTCATCTTCGTGGTCAACCTGCTCGGGTTCATCCCGCTGCCGCTGACCGGCGAGACCTGGCACGGCGTGCCGACGTGGGGGATCTACGCGGCGACCAGCTCGCTGTCGGTGACGCTCGCGCTCGCGCTGCTCACCTTCGTCTTCACGCACGTCGAGGGCATCCGCTGGAACGGGCCCGTGCGGTACTTCAAGAGCTGGATCCCGGAGGCGCCGAAGCCGCTGCTCCTGCTGATCGTGCCGCTCGAGATCCTCGGGCAGTTCATGCGGCTGATCTCGCTCTCCGTCCGTCTCTTCGCCAACATGCTGGCGGGCCACATCCTGATCCTCACGTTCGTCGGCCTGATCTTCATCATCCAGTCCCTGATCCTGGCCGTCGTCGTGATCCCGGTCGCGATCCTCTTCTACCTCTTCGAGGTCGTGATCGTGATCGGCATCCAGGCCTTCATCTTCGCTGCTCTGTCCGCCATCTACATCGGCTCGGCGATCGAGCCGGAGCACTAGGAGGAATTACATGCTCAACCTGCTCGCGTCCGCCGCCACCGACTCGCCGATCACGCACGCCGGCAAGGCGATCGGGCTTGCCCTCGGCGTCGGCCTCGGCGCCCTCGGCGCCGGTGTCGGCATCGGCAACATCTTTGGGTCGATGATCCAGTCGGTCGCCCGCCAGCCCGAGCTCCGCGGTGAGCTGCAGGGCATCCAGTGGCTCGGCTTCGCCCTGACCGAGGCGGTCGTGTTCTACGGCCTGCTCGGCTCGATCCTGGCGTACGTCCTCGTCTGATGCTCGTCGCGGCGAACGCCCTGATCTCCGTCAAGCCGGGCCTGATGGTCTGGACGATCGTCTGCTTCCTCGTGACGTTCTTCGTCCTCCGGTGGCTCGCGTTCGGACGCGTCCAGGCGATGATCGACGAGCGCCGCGAACGGATCCGCAGCGCGATCGACGAGGCGGACAACGCCCGCGAGGAGTCCAAGCACCTGCTCGAGGAGCACCGCAAGCTGATCGGGCAGGCGAAGTCGCAGTCGGAGGAGATCCTGGCCGAGGCGCGCCAGGTCGCCGACGCCCAGCGCGAGCGCGTGCGCGCCGAGACCGAGGAGGATCGGCAGCGCCGGCTCGAGGAGACGCGCCGCCAGATCGAGCAGGCGACGCACCAGGCGCTCGGCCAGATCCGCGACGAGGTCGGCAAGCTCAGCGTGGCCGCCGCGGAGAAGATCACCCGCAAGTCGCTCGACGAGAAGGACCAGCAGCGGCTGATCGACGAGGCGCTCGCGGAGATCGACTTCTCGCAGCTCGAAGGGAGCAGGTCGTAGCCGCCGCCGAGCGCATCTATGCTCGCGCGCTCTTCGAGGCGGCAAGCGAGGAAGGACGCCTCGAGCAGGTGCACGCCGACCTCGGCAGCCTGCGCGACGCCGTCGCGGGCTCCGACGAGCTCGCGGCCGTGCTCGAGAACCCCGAGATCGACTCGCGGGTGAAGGGCGGCATCCTCTCGCAGATCGCGGCCGGCGCCGACGAGCTGGTCGTGAACTTCGTCCGGCTGCTCGCCGAGAAGGGACGCGCCGGCGCGCTCGCGGGGATCGCCGACGAGCTCGACGCGCTCGTTGCCGCAGCCGAACGGATTCTCGACGTCCAGCTGACCACCGCACACGAGCTGTCCGACGAGGAGTTCGGCCGCATCCTCGGGCGGATCGAGGCCGCCTCGGGCCGCAAGGTCCAGGCCAGCCGGTCGGTCGACGCCGACCTGATCGGCGGGCTCGTCCTGCAGGCCGGCTCGATGAGGCTCGACGCCAGCGTGCGCGGGCGCCTCGAACGACTTCGCCACGAACTCACACACCAAGGAGCCTGACTTGAAGCTGCGCCCGGAAGAGATCACCTCGATCCTCAAGGAGCGGATCGAGCAGTTCGACGTCGAGACCAACCTCGCCGAGGTCGGGTCGGTCCTGCAGGTCGGCGACGGGATCGCCCGCATCCACGGCCTCGAGAGCTGCGTCGCGCTCGAGATGCTCGAGCTCGAGCACGGGGTCGTCGGGCTGGCGTTCAACCTGGAGGAGGACAACGTCGGCGCCGCGCTTTTCGGGGAGTGGGATCTCGTCAAGGAGGGCCAGCCCGTCCGCCGCACCGGGAAGGTCGCGTCCGTGCCCGTCGGAGAGTCGCTGCTCGGCCGCGTCGTCGACCCGCTCGGAAACCCGCTCGACGGGCTCGGCTCGATCGACGCCGAGGAGTCCCGCCCGGTGGAGTGGAAGGCGCCCGGCGTGATCGCGCGCCAGCCGGTGAAGGAGCCGTTGCAGACCGGCATCAAGGCGATCGACTCGATGACGAACGTCGGACGCGGCCAGCGCGAGCTGATCATCGGCGACCGGTCGACCGGCAAGACCGCGATCGCGATCGACACGATCCTGAACCAGCACGACCAGGACGTGAAGTGCGTCTACGTGGCGATCGGGCAGAAGGCGTCGACGGTCGCGCAGGTGGTCGAACGGCTCCGCGACGCCGGCGCGATGGAGTACACGACGGTGGTCAACGCGTCAGCCGCCGAGGCCGCGCCGATCAAGTGGATCGCCCCGTTCGCCGGCTGCGCAATGGCCGAGTACTTCCTCTACAAGGGCGAGCACGCACTGATCATCTACGACGACCTGACGAAGCAGGCCGACGCGTACCGGCAGCTCTCGCTGCTGCTCCGGCGCCCGCCGGGCCGCGAGGCGTTCCCCGGCGACGTCTTCTACCTGCACTCGCGGCTGCTCGAGCGCGCCTGCAAGCTGAGCGAGGAGCGCGGCGGCGGCTCGCTGACGGCGCTGCCGATCATCGAGACGCAGGCCGGCGACATCTCGGCGTACATCCCGACCAACGTGATCTCGATCACGGACGGGCAGATCTTCCTCCAGTCCGACCTGTTCTTCTCGGGCGTGCGGCCGGCGGTGAACGTGGGCACGTCCGTCTCCCGCGTCGGCTCGTCGGCCCAGACGAAGGCGATGAAAAAGGTCGCGGGCCGCCTGCGGCTCGACCTGGCGCAGTACCGCGAGCTCGAGGCGTTCGCGCAGTTCGGGTCCGAGCTCGACCAGGCGACGCAGCAGTCCCTGAACCGCGGCGAGAAGATGGTCGCGACGCTCAACCAGCCGCAGTACCAGCCGTGGCCGATGGAGGAGCAGGTGGCCGCGCTCTACGCGGGTGTCAACGGCTACCTCGACGACGTTCCCACCGAGGACGTCCCGCGCTTCCAGGACGAGCTGCGCGAGCACCTGCGCACGCAGGGCGAGATCTACAAGGGCGTCCGCGAGACCGGCGACCTCGACGACGCGGCTGCCGAGAAGCTGAACGCGGAGATCGAGCGCCTCAAGGTGCGCTTCCAGACCGGCGAAGAGAGAGCCGCGTAAGCGGGCTGCATGGCCTCGGTCCAGGATCTGAAGCGGCGCGTCCGCTCGATCACGAACACCCGCAAGCTGACCCGCGCGATGGAGCTCGTGGCGTCGGCTCGGCTGCGTCGCGCCCAGCAGCGCATCGAGGCGATGCGGCCGTACGCCGACCGGATGCTGGAGCTGATGGCCGGCGTCTCGCAGGCCGCCGGCGCGGTTCGGCTGCCGCTGCTCGAGCGGCGGGAGCAGATCGCGACCGTCGCGCTGGTGCCGGTGACGGCCGACCGCGGCCTCGCCGGCGCCTTCAACGCGCAGGTCCTGCGCCGGTCGCTCGCGCTCCAGCGGGAGGCCGAGGCGAACGGCCAGAAGGTCGTGTTCTTCTCCTCGGGAAAGAAGGCGGCGTCGACGCTGCGCTTCCGCCGGCTCGAGGTCGCGCAGGCCTGGACCGGCTTCAGCGAGCGGCCCGGCTACCGCGACGCGCAGGCGATGGCGCACGCGCTCGCCCAGGCCTACGTCGAGCGCGAGGTCGACCGCGTCGTGCTCGTCTACAACGCGTTCGTCTCGCCGCTCGTGCAGCGCGTGACCGTCCGCGACGTGCTGCCGATCCCCCAGGACCTGCTCGCAGGCGCGGACGAGAGTGAGAGCGCCGAGCCGGGGGAGGCGCCGGAGCTCTCCCACCCGGACTTCATCTACGAGCCGGAGCCGCAGGAGATCCTGGCGCGCCTGCTGCCGGTCTACGTCGAGACGGAGCTCTACCGCGCGCTGCTCGAGTCGGGCGCGTCGGAGCAGGGAGCGCGGATGACGGCGATGCGGAACGCCTCCAAGGCGGCGGGCGAGCTGATCGACAGCCTGACGCTCGCGATGAACCGCGCCCGCCAGGCCGCGATCACGCAGGAGATCCTGGAGGTCGTCGCCGGGGCCGACGCGCTCTCCGGCTGAGCTCTTCCCCGCTACTCCTTCTTCTCCCTTTTCGATCACCTCCGCGTACGCACTGCGCTACAGTCAGCGGACCTTGTCGTCGACCGAGAAGGAAATCCTCGGGGGTGGAGCCGGCCTCGCCGGTGCCATCGCGATCGAGTCGGGTGCCGAGTTCGGCGAGCTCGAGATCAAGGCGCGCGGCTACTGGGAGCAGGTGTGGATTCGCTTCCGCCGCGACAAGATCGCGCTCGCCGGCGGCGTCACGATCGTCTTGCTGCTGCTCACGGCGTTCGTCGGAGCGCCGGTCGCGCAATGGTTGCTCGGCCACAGCCCGAACGACCCGTTCTTCCTCGGCGGGGTCAACCAGAAGACGCTCCTGCCGGTCGGGCCGTTCTCGCGGATCCCCGACGACCTGCACCCGGGCCACACCACGCTGTTCCTCCTCGGGTCGGACAGCACGCTCGGCCGCGACGAGTTCCTACGGCTCCTCTACGGCGCGCAGGCGTCGTTCGAGGTGGCGCTTCTGTCCACGGTCGGAGCCGTCTCGATCGGCGTCGTGCTGGGCGCGATCGCCGGCTACTACCGCGGCTGGGTCGACACGATCGTCTCGCGCGTGACCGAGATCACGATGGCGTTCCCGGCGCTGCTCTTCATCATCGCCCTGGCCTCGACGGTCGGGAACCGGCTCAACAACATCACGCTCGGGATGTTCGGCCAGGGCGTGCTCACGCTGTTCCTGGTCTTCACCGTCTTCGGCTGGTTCTATCCGGCCCGGATCGTGCGCGCGGTCGTCCTGAGCCTGCGCGAGAAGGAGTACGTCGAGGCGGCCCGTATGGTCGGCTCCAGCGACGCCCGGATCATCCGCTCGCACATCCTTCCCCACCTGGTCGCCCCGGTGATCGTGTACTCGACACTCGCGGTCGCGAGCTTCATCATCGGCGAGGCCGGTCTCTCGTTCCTGGGCGTCGGGATCAAGCTGCCCACGCCGAGCTGGGGCAACCTGCTGCAGCAGGCGACCGACTACTACACCCAGCAGCCGTGGCTGATGGTCTGGCCGGGCCTCGCGGTCCTGATCACGACCCTCTCGTTCAACCTGCTCGGCGACGGGCTCCGCGACGCGTTCGATCCGCGCGCGACGCGCTAGTCCCAGGAACCGTCCTTCCTTGATCGAACCTCTTGCTCAAGGGCGGTTTTCGCTCGCTTGCGCCTCTCCGGAAACTAACTAAACTGCCGCCGCCTCGTCACAAGGTGCCGAGGATGCGTTCTGCGCCTGAGCCCCCGGGCCCGAGCCCGGTGGTTCACCCAAACGAAAGGAGCATGTCGTTGAGTAGAAAGCTCTGGCTTGCCACGCTGCTGGCGGCCGTGGGTCTGCTCACGCTCTTCGCGGCCTCCGCGAGCGCGAAGAGCCACGCCACCGCCGCCACCGGTGGCACGATCAACGTCGATCTGCAGTCCGACCTGGACTACAGCGACCCGGCGCTCGACTACTACCAGCCCGGCTGGGAGCTCGAGTACTCGACCTGTCTGAAGCTCCTGAACTACCCGGACGGGAACGGACCGAAGAGCGCCACGCTCGTCCCCGAGGCCGCGACCGGCTTCCCGAAGGTCTCTAACAACGGGAAGACGTACGACTTCACGGTCAAGGCGAGCTGGACGAAGTTCTCGAACGGCCAGCCCGTCACGGCCGCGAACTTCAAGGCGGCCTTCGACCGTGACGCCGACCCGAAGATGCAGTCCCCGGCCGTCCCGTTCTTCGGGGACGTCGTCGGCTCGGACAAGTCGCCCGTGTCGGGTGTCAAGGTCAAGGGCAACCACCTGATCGTCAACCTCACGAAGGCGGCCCCGGACTTCGAGTCCCGCATCGCGATGCCGTTCTTCTGCGCGGTCCCGACGAACCTCGATCGTGACCCGAACGGTGTGCTTGCTCCGCCGTCGGCCGGCCCGTACTACATCGCCAGCCGCACGCCGAACAAGGAGATCGTGGTCAAGAAGAACCCGTACTACAAGGGTAAGCGGCCGCACAACGTCTCCGAGGTCCACTACACGGTCGGCCAGACCCTCGACGCGTCGTACCTGCGCGTGCAGCAGGGCGCGACCGACTACGCGGCCAGCGGCATCCCGCCGGCGGCGTTCGCCGAGGCTGCCCAGAAGTGGGGCGTCAACAAGAGCCAGTTCTGGGTCAAGCCGATTCTCTCGGTGAGCTACTTCGCCTTCAACCACGACCGGCCCAACTTCAAGACGGGCGCACCCGCGGGTGACGCGGCTGCCGGCAACGTGAACCTCATGAAGGCGATCAACTACGCGATCGACCGGCACGCGATCCTCGCCCAGGGTGGGTACCTGGCGGGCAAGCGCACCGATCAGATCCTGCCTCCGGGCATCGCCGGGTTCCGCGACGCGGACCTGTACCCGCTGAAGGGGCCGGACTTCACCAAGGCGAAGTCCCTCGCTCAGGGGCACACCGGCGACGGGACGCTCGTGTACTACACGTGCAACACCGGCACCTGCCCGCTGCGCGCCCAGATCGTCCAGTTCGACCTCAAGCAGATCGGGGTCAACCTGGACATCCGCCCGTTCGCCCGGGCCGTGCAGTTCGGCAAGGAAGGCAACAAGGGCGAGCCGTTCGACATCGCCGATGAAGGCTGGCTGGCGGACTACGCCGACCCGTACGACTTCATCAACGTGCTCCTGTCGGGCGAGAACATCCACGACACGAACAACAACAACTTCGCGTACTTCAACGATCCGAAGTACAACAAGTTGATGGATCAGGCCCAGGCCCTCTCGGGCGCAGCCCGGGCGACCGCGTACGGGAATCTCGACATCAACATCTCGAAGAACGCGGCGCCTTGGGCGGCGCGCTCGAACTCGACGAACCGCATCGTGCTTTCGTCGCATGTCGGGACGTTCACATACAACAACATCTACGGCGTCGACTTCGCTGCACTGACGCGCAAGTAACGAGCTGTAGAGAACGTCCGCCAGGGAGGGGCTCCGGAGCAGTCCGGAGCCCCTCCCGAGGCGCTTTCACGCACTCACCAAAATCCCAGGATTCCGTTAGAGTTCCGGCCCCGTGATCCGCTACCTGATCAGACGCCTCATCTGGGCGGTCGTTCTGTTTCTGGCGACCACGGTGGTCACGTACATCATCTTCTACGCCATTCCGACCGACCCGGCGCGGAATGCCTGCGGCCAGCGCGCGACCCCTGAATGCGTCCAGCGCGCCGCCCAGTTCCTCGGGACGAACAGGCCACTCTACTACCAGTACTACAAGTTCCTCTACCGGCTGATGCCGTTCAGCTTCGCCGGCGGGGCCCACCTGAAGGAGCCGAGCCTGGGCCGCTCGTTCACCAACAGGCTGAGCGTGAACTACGTGGTCGGGCAAGCCGCCCCGGTGACCGCGTCGCTCGTGTTCGGCGGAGCGGTCGTCTGGATGCTGATCGCCTTGCCCGTCGGAATTCTCTCGGCGCTCCGGCCGCGATCCTTACTGGATCGAATAGCCATGGTATTCGTGCTGATCGGAATCTCGGCGCATCCGGTGTGGATCGGGCTGCTCGCCGCGTACACCTTCGGCTTCAAGCTGCAGCTGTTCCCGATCACGAACTACTGCAACTTCTTCGGCTCGGCCGGCACCTGCGGTGGACCGGTGCAGTGGGCCTACCACCTGGTGCTTCCGTGGATGACCTTCGCCGTGCTCTTTGCCGCCCTCTACGTCCGGATGATCCGCGCGAACGTGATGGAAGTGCTGAACGAGGACTTCGTGCGCACCGCGCGGGCCAAGGGCGCGCCGGAGTGGCTCGTGATGCGCTCGCACGTGCTGCGCAACGCGTTGCTGCCGATCGTGACGATGCTCGGCATGGACATCGGGCTCGCGCTCGGCGGGGCGATCTTCACCGAGACGGTCTACGGGCTCCCGGGGCTCGGCAAGCAGGCGATCACGTCGATCAACAACTTCGACCTGCCCACGACGCAGGGCATCGTGGTCTTCGCCACGATCTGCATCATCGTGTTCAACCTCGTCGTCGACCTCTTATACGCGGTCATCGACCCGCGGATCCGCCTCACGTAAGTGGCGCTGCTCGAAGTCACCGACCTGAAGACGTACTTCAGGACCGACGACGGCGTCGTGCGCGCCGTCGACGGCGTGTCGTTCACCGTCGACAAGGGCCAGACGCTCGGCATCGTCGGTGAGTCCGGCTCCGGCAAGAGCGTCACGTGCCTCGACGATCATGGGGCTCAACAACCGCAAGCTCGGCGAGCTCGTCCGGGCGAGGCGCTGTGGAAGGGCGAGGACCTGCTGACGGCGTCGCCGCGCCGGCTGCGGGAGTTGCGCGGCAACGACATCGCGATGATCTTCCAGGACCCGATGACGAGCCTGAACCCGGTGTCACAAGATCGGCGACCAGCTCGCCGAGGCGATGCGCCTGCATGACGACGTCTCGCAGGTCGCAGGCGCGCGCGCGGGCGCTCGAGCTGCTGAAGGCGGTCGGGCATCCCGCGCGCCGGAGCGCCGCCTCGACGACTACCCGCACCAGTTCTCGGGCGGCATGCGCCAGCGCGTGATGATCGCGATGGCGCTGATCAACAACCCGGACCTGCTGATCGCCGACGAGCCGACGACCGCGCTCGACGTGACGACGCAGGCGCAGATCCTCGAGCTGATCGAGCGCCTCCAGCAGGAGTTCGGCAGCGCCGTGATCATGATCACGCACGACCTCGGCGTCGTCGCAGAGATCGCGGACGACGTGGTCGTGATGTACGCGGCCGAGGTCGCCGAGCAGGGCCGGCGTCGACGAGATCTTCAAGCGCCGCTCACCATCCCTACACGTGGGGGCTGATGGGGTCGCTGCCGCGGCTCGACGCGCGACGTCGAGCGGCTCGTGCAGATCCAGGGCTCAGCCGCCGTCGCTGCTGCGGCCGCCGCCCGGCTGCCGGTTCCACCCGCGCTGCCCGTACGTGATGCCGGTCTGCCGCGAGGTCGATCCACCGCTGACGCCCGTTCCCGACGGCTCGAACCATCTGCAGGCGTGCCATCTCGACGAGGAGACGAAGGTACGTGAGGCGGCGAAGCTGCTGGCCCACATGATGGCGGAGGCGAGCTGACGTGGCCGCTCAGGTGGAAGCCGCGGTCGACACACCGCTCGAGCTGAAGGGCGACGAGCTGCTCGTCGATCGACGGACCTCAAGAAGCACTTCCCGATCACGCGCGGGATCATGTTCCAGAAGGAGATCGCGTCGGTGAAGGCGGTCGACGGGCGTCACGTTCGCGGTGCGGCGAAGGCGAGACGCTCGGCGTCGTCGGCGAGTCCGGGTGCGGCAAGTCGACGATGGCGCGGCTGCATCCTGCAAGCTGCTCGAGCCGACCGGCGGGCACGATCACGTTCCGCGGCCAGGACATCACGCGGCTCTCGCGCGCCGAGATGCGCCCGTTCCGCCGGGAGATGATGATGATCTTCCAGGACCCGTACGCGTCGCTGAACCCGCGCAAGCGCGTCGGCTTCATCGTCGCCGAGGCCCTTCGCAGGTGCACAAGCTCGGCACCGAGGCGGAGATCAAGCGGCGCGTGCAGGAGCTGCTCGCAGCGTCGTCGGCCTGAACCCCGAGCACTACAACCGCTTCCCGCACGAGTTCTCGGGCGGCCAGCGGCAGCGCATCGGCGTCGCCCGCGCGCTCGCCGCTGCACCCGAAGCTGATCGTCTGCGACGAGCCCGTCTCGGCGCTCGACGTCTCGGTGCAGGCGCAGATCCTCAACCTGCTCAAGGACCTGCAGCGCGACTTCGGCCTCACCTACATCTTCATCGCGCACGACCTGAACGTCGTCCGCCACATCTCGGACCGGGTCGATGGTGATGTACCTCGGCCAGGTCGTCGAGCACGGCGGACCGCACCGAGCCTCTACGAGCGACCCGAAGCATCCGTACACGGGCGCGCTGCTCTCGGCGGTGCCGCGTGCCGGACCCGGCCGTCGGCCGCGGCGCGCAAGCGAATCGTGCTCGAGGGCGACGTCCCGTGCCCGTCAACCCGCCGTCGGCCTGCCGCTTCCACCCGCGCTGCCCGCGCTTCGTCGAGGGCCACTGCGACGTCGAAGAGCCGGCCCTGATCCATCGCGGCGGTCGAGGTCGGCCACGTGGCGGAGTGCCACTACCCGCTCGAGCGCTGGCCGATGACGGAGGCGGAGATGCGTCGCACCGGCACGCCGTCGACCGCGCCGGCGCAGACCGCCTAGCCGTGCGCGCGGTGCTCTCGCCGCGCGGGAACGCTCTTCGTCGCGGTCGACCGTGCGGCACCGCAGCGTGCTCGCTCGCTGCTCGGCGGCTCGCCGCTCGGGCGCCGGCGTCTCGCGCGCGCTGTCGCTCGGCTGGTACGGCGGTCGGCTCCGCGCTCCTGATCGGCGGCTTCTTCGTCGGCAACCGCGGCCCGGCGCGGCCGCAGGGCGAGGGCTGGGCAGCCTTCTCGACCCGGCGCTGGGTTCGCTGGGCGACGCCCGACGAGCAGCGCGAGTCGCTCGCGCTCTCGGCCGTGCTGGTCGTGCTCGGCTTCGTGCTGATCGTGCTCGGCGGTCGTCGTCGACACCGCGCCACGCCGCTCACGTAACGCGGCGGCGCCTCGGCGAGTCGATCCGACCATGCAGCCGTCCGTTCATCAGCCTCGTACGTCTGAAGCCTCGATCACGCCGACCGTGTGTCGGCTGCGCTCGCCGCGTCGGACGCTCCGCAGGCAGGGCGGATTCGAGCCGCGTTCCGCTAGGCTGCGCCTGCCCCGCTTGGCGGCGCGCCTCGGGCGCGGCCTGCGCCGGGCCCAGACGCCTGTCCACGCGCCTCCAGGAGCCTAGAACGTGTCGACGAACGGGAACGAGAACGGCAACGGAGAACGTCGGCAAGCTGATCGAGATCAAGGGCGTCGTCGTCGACGCCGTCTTCCCGGGCAGCTGCCCGCGATCTACTCGGCGCTGCGCATCCCGCGCCCCGACGGCGGCGACCTGATCGCCGAGGTGCAGCAGCACCTCGGCGACGACCGCGTGCGCGCGGTCGCGATGGACTGCGACCGACGGCATCGCCCGCGGCACCGACGTCGTCGACACCGGCGGCGCCGATCTCGGTGCCGGTCGGCGACGTCACGCTCGGGCGCGTCTGGAACGTGCTCGGCGAGCCGGTCGACGAGCAAGGAGGCGCCGCCGGCCGGCACCGAGCGCTGGTCGATCCACCGCGACCCGCCGGCCTTCGAGGAGCTGACGCCGAAGATCGAGATCTTCGAGACCGGGCATCAAGGTCATCGACCTGATCGCCCCGTACGTGCGCGGCGGCAAGATCGGCCTCTTCGGCGGCGCCGGCGTCGGCAAGACGGTGCTGATCCAGGAGCTGATCCACAACATCGCGCGCGAGCACGGCGGCGTCTCGGTGTTCTCCGGCGTCGGCGAGCGCACGCGCGAGGGCAACGACCTGCTGCTCGAGATGGAGCCGAGTCCGGGCGTGATCGACAAGGTCGCGCTCTGCTACGGGCAGATGAACGAGCCGCCGGGCGCGCGCCTGCGCGTCGGCCTGTCCGGCCTGACGATGGCGGAGTACTTCCGCGACCAGGGCCAGGACGTGCTGCTCTTCATCGACAACATCTTCCGCTTCGTCCAGGCGGGCTCCGAGGTCTCCGCGCTGCTCGGCCGCATGCCGAGCGCCGTCGGCTACCAGCCGACGCTCGCCACCGAGATGGGGCAGCTCCAGGAGCGGATCACCTCGACGAGCAAGGGCTCGGTCACCTCGGTGCAGGCGATCTACGTCCCCGCCGACGACCTCACCGACCCGGCGCCGGCGAACACCTTCGCGCACCTCGACTCGACGACGGTGCTCTCGCGCGCGCTCGTCGAGCAGGGCATCTACCCGGCGGTCGACCCGCTCGACTCGACCTCGCGCGCGCTCCAGCCGCGGCATCGTCTCGGACGAGCACTACGACGTCGCGACGCGCGTGCAGGAGATCCTGCAGCGCTACAAGGACCTGCAGGACATCATCGCGATCCTCGGGATCGAGGAGCTCTCGGACGAGGACCGGCTGACGGTGTCGCGCGCGCGCAAGATCCAGCGCTTCCTCTCGCAGCCGTTCCTCGTCGCCGAGGTAGTTCACCGGCACGCCCGGCCAGTACGTCAAGCTCGAGGACACGATCCGCGGCTTCGACGAGATCATCGAGGGCAAGCACGACGACCTGCCCGAGCAGGCCTTCTACATGGTCGGCCCGATCGAGGGCGCCGTCGAGCGCGGCAAGCAGCTCGCGGCCGCCGTAGGCCGCCTAGCCCGGATGGCCGACCGGCAAGAAGTTCGTCGGTCTCGCTCGTGACGCCCGGACGGCGCGGCGTACGAGGGCGAGGCCGAGATGATCATCGTCCCCGGCGCGGATCGGCGAGATCGGCGTGCTCGCGCGGCACGCGCCGCTGATCGCGACGCTGAAGGCCGGCTCGACGCGGATCCATCCAGGCGGCGGGGCCGACGTGCTCGAGTTCGCGACCGGGCCCGGCTTCTTCCAGGTGCTCCACGACCGGGCGATCGCGCTCGTCGACGACGCCGTCGAGGCGTCGCAGATCGACGACGCGCGCGCCCGCGAGCAGCTCGAGGCCGCGCAGGCCGAGCTCGAGGCGATCGACCGCGGCGAGTCGACCGCCGACCGCTGGCAGGTCGAGCAGCGCATCCGGCACGCCGAGAACCAGCTCGCGGTCGCCGGCCGGTCCTGAGCCCGGCGCCGCGTTCGCTACATTTCGAGGGTACTCCCGGACAGCTTTGACGAGCAGCTTGGCGACCGGGTTACCAAACGCCTAAAGAGCCCGCGCGAGCGCAGACGCTTTCGCACCCCTTTAGGCAGACGGAAGGTGTGTGGGTGGCGAGGGACGTCGGAGCAGAGATCAGGAAGACCGCGCAGGAGCGCATCCTGGTGCTCGACGGCGCGTGGGGCGTGCTCCTGCAGAACAGCGGACTGACGGAGGCCGACTTCCGGGGCGAGCGCTTCGCGTCGCACCCGCGCGACCTGCTGAACGACCCCGACGTCCTCAACGTGACGCGACCCGACGTCGTGCGCGCCGTGCACGACTCCTACTTCGCCGCCGGCTGCGACATCACGACCACGAACACCTTCACGGCGACCTCGATCGGACAGGCCGACTACGGGCTCGAGGCGGCCGTCTACGACCTGAACGTCGCCGGCGCCCAAATCGCGCGCGAGGCCGCCGACGCGCACGGCGGCTACGTCGCCGGCTCGCTCGGCCCGCTCAACATCACGCTGTCGCTCAGCCCGCGCGTCGACGACCCAGGCTTCCGCACGCACACGTTCGACCAGGTGGTCGAGGCCTATGCCGAGCAGATCCGTGGGCTCGTGGACGGAGGCGTCGACCTGCTCCTGATCGAGACCATCTTCGACACGCTGAACGCCAAGGCCGCGATCGTCGCCGCGCGCGACGTCGCGCCGCAGCTGCCGCTCTGGATCAGCGTGACGATCGTCGACCTCTCCGGCCGCACCCTGAGCGGCCAGACGATCGAGGCGTTCTGGACGGCGATCGAGCACTCCGACCCGCTGATCGTCGGCGTGAACTGCTCGCTCGGCGCGCGTGAGATGCGCCCGTACGTCGCCGACCTCGCACGCGTCGCCTCGTGCCTCACGTCCTGCCATCCGAACGCCGGCCTGCCGAACGCGTTCGGTGGCTACGACGAGACGCCCGACGTGACGTCGACGCTGCTCCGGGAGTTCGCGCAGGAGGGCTTCCTCAACATCGCCGGCTCGTGCTGCGGGTCGACGCCGGAGCACACGCGCGCGATCGCCGCGGCCGTCCACGGGCTCGCGCCGAGGCTCCCGCCGGAGGCCTCGACGCTGGCGCGCTTCAGCGGGCTCGAGACCTTCGAGCTCGGGCCGGACACCGGCTTCGTGATGGTCGGCGAGCGGACGAACGTGACCGGCTCCGCCCGGTTCCGGCGGCTGGTCGAGGCCGGCGACTTCTCGGCCGCGGTCGACGTCGCGCTCGAACAGGTCCGGGGCGGCGCCAACCTGCTCGACGTGAACATGGACGCCGACCTGCTCGAGGGCGAGGAGGCGATGCGCACGTTCCTGAACGTGATCGCGACGGAGCCGGAGGTCGCGCGTCTGCCGATCATGGTCGACAGCTCGAAGTGGACGGTGCTCGAAGCGGGTCTCCAGTGCCTGCAGGGGAAGGGCATCGTCAACTCGATCTCGCTGAAGGAGGGCGAGGAGGAGTTCCTGCGGGAGGCGCGGCGGGTCCGCGACTACGGCGCCGGTGTGATCGTGATGGCGTTCGACGAGGAGGGTCAGGCCACCGACGTCGCCCGCCGGGTGGAGATCTGCGGGCGCGCGTACGACCTGCTCGTCGGGCAGGTCGGCTTCGCGCCGGAGGACATCGTCTTCGACCCGAACGTGCTGGCCGTCGCCACCGGGATCCCGGAGCACGACGGCTACGCGCTGGCCTTCATCGAGAGCCTGCGGCTGATCAAGGCGCGCTGCCCGGGCGCACGGACCTCGGGCGGGATCTCGAATCTGAGCTTCGCGTTCCGCGGCAACGACCGTATCCGCGAGGCGATGCACGCGGCGTTCCTCTACCACGCGGTCCGCGCCGGGCTCGACATGGGCATCGTCAACGCGGGCCAGCTCGCAGTGTACGAGGACCTCGACCCCGAGCTGCTCGAGCACGTCGAGGACGTGATCCTGAACCGCCGCGCTGATGGGACCGAGCGCCTCGTCGAGCTCGCCGGGCGCGTGAAGGGCGAGGGCACGCGCCGCGAGCTCGATCTCGGCTGGCGCGAGCAGCCGGTCGCGAAGCGGCTCGAGCACGCGCTCGTGCACGGCATCGTCGACTTCGTCGAGGCCGACACGGAGGAGGCGCGGCAGACAGTGACGCGGCCGCTCGACGTGATCGAGGGGCCGCTGATGGACGGGATGCGCGTCGTCGGCGACCTCTTCGGGTCCGGCCGCATGTTCCTGCCGCAGGTGGTCAAGTCGGCGCGGGTGATGAAGCGTGCCGTCGCCTACCTGCAGCCGTACATGGAGGCCGAGCGCGGCGGAGGCCGGAGAGCGCAGGGCAAGGTGCTGCTGGCGACCGTCAAGGGCGACGTCCACGACATCGGCAAGAACATCGTCGGCGTCGTGCTCGGATGCAACGACTACGAGGTGATCGACCTGGGCGTGATGGTGCCCGCGGCGACGATCCTCGAGACGGCCGAGCGGGAGCGCGTCGACGTCGTCGGCCTGTCGGGGCTGATCACGCCGTCGCTCGACCAGATGGTCAACGTCGCCCGCGAGCTCGAGCGGTCGCGGCTCGAGCTGCCGCTGCTGATCGGTGGTGCGACGACCTCGCGCCAGCACACCGCGGTGAAGATCGCGCCCGAGTACACCTCGGAGACCGTCCACGTGCTCGACGCGAGCCGCGTCGTCGACGTCGTCTCGAGCCTGCTCGACCCCGAGCGCCGCGCGGCCCTCGACGTCGAGAACCGCGAGTTGCAGGAGCGGCTCCGGCGCCAGCACGCAGAGAAGGTGAAGCGGCCGCTGCTGCCGCTGGCCGAGGCACGTGCGAACCGTGCCAAGCTGCCGTTCGACGACCTTCCGGCCGCGCCGTTCACCGGGTCGCGCGAGATCGAGCCCTCGATCGCCGAGCTGGTCGACTACATCGACTGGCAGTTCTTCTTCCACGCCTGGGACCTCAAGGGCAAGGTCGAGGCCCTGCTCGAGAACCCGGCGGCGCGCGAGCTCTACGACGACGCGCAGCGGCTGCTGCAGGCGATCGCAAGTGACGGCCTGTTGCAGGCTCGCGGGGTGTACGGCTTCTGGCCCGCGCACGCCGAGGGAGAGGACGTGGTCGTGGGGGACACGCGCTTCTCCTTCCTCCGCCAGCAGGCGGCCAACGGCGACGGGCGGCCGAACCGCTCACTCGCGGACTTCGTCGCGCCGGCCGGCGACCAGCTCGGCGCCTTCGCCGTCGGAGTCCACGGCGCGGACGAGCTCGCCGCGACGTACGTCGAGCGGCACGACGACTACCAGGCGATCATCGTCAAGGCGCTCGCCGACCGGCTCGCCGAGGCCTTCGCGGAGTGGCTCCACGAACGGGTGCGCCGCGAGTGGTACGCGCCCGGCGAGCACCTCTCGAGAGACGAGCTGATCGGAGAGCGCTATCGGGGGATCCGCCCGGCTCTCGGCTACCCGGCGTGCCCCGACCACAGCGAGAAGCCCAAGCTGTTCGAACTGCTCGACGCGGGCCGCGTCGGCCTCAGCCTGACCGACGGGTTCGCGATGCTCCCGGCGGCCGCCGTCAGCGGGCTCTACTTCGCGCATCCGCAGTCGCGGTACTTCGCGATCGGCCGCATCGGCACCGACCAGCTCGCGGACTACGCCGGCCGGCGGGGCGTGCCCCTGGCCGACGCCGAGCGCTGGCTCCGGCCGCTCCTGGGCTGACGAGGCCCTCCGGCCGGTTCGGTATCCTGTCGACCGCGGGCGCCTCTACGGGCGCCTCACCGTTTTATGCGGACGACACTGAAGAGAGGCGTCGGGCGCGGCGCCGGTCTGAATGGCAACGGCAGGGTCGTCTTCCCACCGGCGGCAGCCTCGACCGTCACGCACTACCAGCAGCCCCCGCCGGCGCCGCGATCGGGAGCTGCGTTCGTCGGCCGGATCTTCCTGTTCGTCCTCGTCGCCCTGGCGTCGCTCGGTGCGGGAGCCGCCGGGGGCGCCTACCTGTACTTCCACCAGTCGGTTGCCGCCGTCCAGGCGCATACGCCGGACGTCGTCCGCGCGGAGCACAGCCTCGACATCCCCGTCGCGAACCAGCCCGCGATCGCGCTCGTGATCGGCTACGACCATCGGGCCGGCGACGCTGTCAGCGATCCGTCTCGCTCGGACACGGTGATGCTGATCCGGGCCGACCCGGTGACGAAGTCGATCTCGCTGCTCTCGTTCCCGCGCGACCTCGGCGTGCCGATCTACTGCGGCGCGACGCCGGTCACCGTCGACCGCATCAACTCCGCGTACAGCCGGTGCGGCCCGAAGGGGACGCTCTTGACCGTCAAGCACCTGACGAACCTGAAGATCAACTACCTGATCACCGTCAACTTCCACGGGTTCAAGGAGGTCGTCGACAAGCTCGGCGGCGTCTGGATGGACGTCGACCGTCGCTACTACAACCGCAACACGGGCGCGTCGTACAACAACTACGCGAACATCGACCTGCAGCCCGGCTACCAGAAGCTCACCGGCGGCCAGGCGCTCGACTTCGTCCGGTTCCGGCACACCGACGACGACTACCACCGGCTTGCGCGCCAGCAGGAGTTCGTGCGGGCGTTCAAGGAGCAGGTCGCCCAGTCGTTCGACTTCACCAAGCTCCCGGAGCTCGTCAACGCCGTCGTCAACAACATCGAGGTCGCCGAGGGAGGGCACAAGCTGCAGGGCCAGGAGGTCCTGTCGTACGCGTTCTTCGCGAAGGGGCTCCCGGGCGGGCACTTCTTCCAGCCTCGGATCGAGGGCGTCAACGGCTTCAGCGTCACCTCGGCGCCGACCGGCGCCGTCCAGAAGGCGGTCGGCGAGTTCGAGAACCCCGACGTGCAGTCCTCGAAGGCGGCGAACGCCGCAGCGCTCGGCCGCCACGTCAAGTCGAAGGCGCCGCCCCCGTCGAAGGTGTCGGTGCTCGTCCTGAACGGCAACGGTGTCCCGGGTGCCGCGGCCAACGGGTCGTACCTGCTTGCGCAGCGCGGCTACGTGACGGTGATCCCGCCGAACGGCCTGCACGCCGACGCGCCGACGCCCGCGTTCCATTCGAAGGTCTACTACGACGCGAAGCAGCCACGGGCGCGTGCGGCGGCGGCCGTCCTGCAGACGCTGCTGGAGCCGGCATCCGTCGCGCCGCTGCCGCGGACCGCGAAGCTGCGTGCGCTCGACCCCGGCGCGATGGTCGTCGTCGTGCTCGGGCAGACCTTCCACGGCGAGATCACGCCGCTGCCGACCTCGAACGCGCCCAAGCACCAGCCCCCGTACGTGCGGGCCGACCCGTCCGTGGGCATCTCGCTGCTCACGCCGCTGCGGGCGAGAGCCGGGTTCCCGCTGATGGTTCCGACCGTGCTCGAGCGGAGCTCGTACGCCGACTCCTACAACGGCGACGTTCCGGCACGCGTGTACGCGATCGAGAAGAAGAACAAGGCCGTACGTCTCGTCTTCCGCACCGGCGCCGGCGAGTACTGGGGCGTCGAGGAGACGACCTGGGGCGACGCGCCGGTGCTGGCTGACAAGAGCTTCCGGCACGACATCGGCGGCCGCGAGTTCGACCTCTACTACGCCGGAAGCCATCTCCACATGGCCGTCTTGAAGACGAAGGCGGCGACGTACTGGGTCACGAACACGCTGCTCGACTCGCTCTCGAACGAGACGATGCTGGCGATCGCCAAGGGCCTCAAACCGCTAACAGCCGCGAAGTAGACTGCGCGGCCACATGAGCAAGGTCGGGATCTTCGGCGCGGGGTGGGTCGGCCTCGTCACGGCTGTCTGCTTCGCCGAGCTCGGGCACGAGGTCGTCGTCCGCGACGTGGTTCCGGAGAAGGTCGAGGCGCTGCGGAGAGGCGTCGTCCCGTTCTTCGAGGACGACGTTCCCGAGCTGCTGACGCGCAACCGGGAGCGGCTGACGTTCACGCTCGACCCGGCCGACATCGCGGGCTGCGACTTCCTGTTCGTCTGCGTCGACACGCCGCCGACCGAGTCGGGCGACGCCGACCTGTCGCGGGTGTGGACGGTGATCGACGACCTGCCTGCGCTCGAGGGCCGGCCGGTGCTCGTGATGAAGTCGACGGTGCCGGTCGGAACGGGTGAGAAGGTTCGCGCCGGCCTCGACCAGCGCGGCCTCGACCACGTCGGCTACGTCGCCAACCCGGAGTTTCTCGCCGAGGGGAACGCGGTCGGCGACTTCATGAAGCCGGATCGAATCGTGATCGGCGCCTTTGCCGCCGACGACGCCGAGCGCGTCACCGGCCTGTACGCGTCGCTCGACGCGCCGATCGTGACCTGTGACGTCAACTCGGCCGAGATGATCAAGCTCGCTGCGAACGCGTTCCTGATGACGCGCATCTCGTTCATCAACGAGATCGCCAACGTCTGCGAGGCGACCGGCGCCGACGTCGTGAAGGTCGCCGAAGGCGTCGGACTCGACCATCGCCTCGGCCCGCACTTCCTGCGCGCCGGGATCGGATACGGCGGCTCCTGCTTCCCCAAGGACTCCCTGGCCCTCAAGCAGCTCGCGTCGAACTCCGGCTACCACTTCCAGCTGCTCGCGGCGGTGATCGAGGTCAACGAGCTGCAGAAGCGCCGCGTCATCGGCAAGCTGAAGCGTCACCTCGGACCGACGCTGCGCGGCAAGACCGTGGCGCTCCTCGGGCTCGCCTTCAAGCCCGAGACCGACGACATGCGCGAAGCGCCGTCGATCGTCCTCGCCTCTCGCCTGCTGGCCGAGGGCGTCGACGTGCGGGCCTGGGACCCGGTCGCCGACGGCGGGAAGCTGCCGGCCGGCGTCGAGGTCGTCGGCTCGGTCGCGGACGCGGTCCGCGGAGCGGACGCAGCGGTGATCGTCACGGAGTGGCCGGAGCTTCGGGGGCTCGCCTCGGCCGGCACGCACGCAGCGATGGCGAACCCGCTGATCATCGACGGCCGCAACTTGCTCGACCCGGACGAGACCCGTCGTGCCGGCTTCACCTACGAGGGCATCGGGCGGCACGTGCTTCCGGCCGAGTCGCCGTCGCCGCAGCCGGCCGCCACCGAGGCGTAAGGCCCCATGGAGGCGCTGATCCTCGCCGGTGGCCAGGCCGAGCGGCTCGGCGACGCTGCCGCCGGCCGGCCGAAATCGCTCGTCGACGTCGCCGGGCGGCCGCTCGCGGCGTACCAGGTCGGCCGCCTGGCCCACGCCGGCGTGACGCGCGTGATCTTCGCGTGCGCCGCCGGGCAGGGGCACTTGTTCGAACGCGAGCTCGCGGGCCTCGGCCCGGAGATCGTCGCCGTCGAGGAGCCGGAGCGTCTCGGCCGCGGCGGCGGCTTGCGGTTCGCGGCGGGGGCGCGGCGCGAGAGGGGCGACGTCTTCGCCCTGAACGGCGACGAGCTGGTCGACGTCGACTACGGGGGCCTGCTCGGCCGGCACCGCGAGCGCTCGGCGCTCGCGACGATCACCGTCGCCCGGCCGAAGTCCCAGTTCGGGCTCGTCGAGGTGGGCGAGGACGACGTCGTGCGCGGCTTCGAAGAAGCCGGACAGGTCCCCTACTGGGTGAACTGCGGCAACTACGTGCTCGCCGCCGAAGCGCTCGAGCGGTTCCCGGAGCGCGGCGACCACGAGTCGACGACCTTCCCCGAGCTCGCGTCGGAGGGCCGGTTGCACGCCTTCCGGCACGCCGGCCTCTGGCTCACGGTGAACACGCCGAAGGAGCTCCGCGTCGCCTCCGAGCACGTGGCCGCGCACCCGGAGTGGCTCGCATGAGAAACTCGCCCGACATGCCTGTCGACTCGCCGAACCTCGGCTCACTCGACCGCTGGGCGGTCGACGTACGACGCGTCGAGAAGCCGTGGGGCTTCGAGCTGATCTGGGCGGCGACCGACGAGTACCTCGGCAAGCTCCTGCACGTGAACGCGGGGCAGTCGCTCTCGCTGCAGTTCCATCGGGAGAAGGACGAGTCGTGGCTGGTGCAGTCGGGCCGCGCGCGGATCGAGCTGGGCGAGGCGGGGCAGGCGGTGCTGGCGGAGGAGGTCGTCGGGCCGGGCTCGGCGTTCCACTACGTCCCGGGGACCGTCCATCGCGTCACGGCCCTGGAGGACACGGTGATCCTCGAGGTCTCGACCGCGCACCCGGACGACGTCGTCCGCCTGGCCGATTCCTACGGCCGCGAGGGCACCTCCGAAGCCTAGCCCGAAGCTTCACACGTTTGTGCTAAGGTTGCGGGCGTGCCGGCCCAGCTGACCGTCGGAGCCGCGGCCGCCGAGACCGGCTGGTCGGCCCGCATGCTCCGCTACCTCGAGCTCCAGGGGCTCGTCGTCCCCCGCCGGACGCGCTCCGGCTACCGCGCCTACGGGCTGCCCGAGCTGAACCGGCTGCGGGCGCTACGCGCCCTGCGCGAGCGCTTCACCGTCGACCTGGCCGAGCTCGCCTTCGCGGGCCGGCTGCGGCGCGAGCCGGACCTCCGCCGCGCCGTCGACGCGTGGCTCGCGGCCGGCGACGACACCGGCTCCTGGATCGAGTGGGAGCAGCGCAAGCACGAACGGCTCCTGGCCGCCTGACCCTTACACTCCCGCGACTTCAAGAGAGAGGACCAAAACGAGTGGCGACGACCAAGCGACACGACGTGAAGGATCTGGCGCTCGCCCCGGAGGGCGTTCGCCGGATCATGTGGGCCGACCGGCAGATGCCGGTCCTGACCGCGATCCGCGAGCGCTTCGAGCGCGAGCAGCCGCTGGCCGGCTACCGGGTCGCCGCGTGCCTGCACGTGACGACCGAGACCGCGAACCTGATGCGCACGCTGAAGGCGGGCGGCGCCGACGTCGTGCTCTGCGCGTCGAACCCGCTGTCGACGCAGGACGACGTGGCCGCCGCGCTCGTCAACGACTTCGACATCCCGGTCTTCGCGATCAAGGGCGAGGACAACGACACCTACTACTCGCACATCGAGGCGGCGGTCGACCACAAGCCGCAGCTGACGATGGACGACGGCGCCGACGTGATCGGGGTCCTGCACAGCGCCCGGCGCGAACAGCTCGACGACATCATCGCCGGCATGGAGGAGACCACCACCGGCGTCATCCGCTTGAAGGCGATGGAAGCCGACGGTGCGCTCGCGTTCCCGGTGATCGCCGTCAACGAGGCGCGGACGAAGCACCTCTTCGACAATCGCTACGGCACCGGCCAGTCGACGATCGACGGAATCATCCGTGCGACGAACGTGCTGCTCGCCGGCAAGCGGTTCGTGATCGCCGGCTACGGCTGGGTCGGGCGCGGAGTCGCCATGCGAGCTCGCGGACTCGGCTCGCACGTGATCGTGACCGAGGTCGATCCGATGCGCGCACTCGAAGCCCTGATGGAGGGGTACGAGGTCATGCCGATGGCGGAGGCCGCGCCGATCGGCGACATCTTCTGCACGGCGACCGGCGACAAGCACGTGATCGCCCACGATCACCTCGCCGTGATGAAGGACGGTGCGATCATCTGCAACACCGGCCACTTCAACGTCGAGATCGACATCCCGGCGCTCCGGTCGCTCGCCGTCGAGACGCGCGAGGCGCGGAACCTGGTCGAGGAGTTCACGATGAGCGACGGCCGGCGCGTGTTCCTGCTCGCCGAGGGGCGGCTCGTCAACATCTCCGCCGCCGAGGGACACCCGGCGATCGTGATGGACATGAGCTTCGCCAACCAGGCGCTCGCGACCGAGTACGCGGTGCAGAACGCGGCCTCGCTCGAGCCCAAGGTGTACCCGGTGCCGACCGAGATCGACGAGGAGATCGCACGGCTCAAGCTCGAGACGATGGGCATCGACATCGACCGGCTGACCGACGAGCAGGCGAAGTACCTCGCCTCGTGGGACGAGGGGACGTAGATCCGGCCGATGCTCGAACCTGAGGCGATCCTCAGGCTCGAGGCCGACCGCGTCGTCCTGCTCGACCAGCGACGCCTCCCGCTCGAGGAGGTCGAGCTCGTGTGCCGCACGGCGGCCGAGGTCGCCGAGGCCATCCGCGTACTCGCCGTGCGGGGTGCCCCGGCGATCGGCGTCGCGGCGGCGTACGCGTACGCCCTGGCGGCCGCGCGCGGCGAAGACCTCGACGACGCGGAGCGCGTGCTGCGCGCGTCCCGTCCGACGGCCGTGAACCTCGGCTGGGCGCTCGACCGCATGCGGTCCGACCCGTCCGCCGACCACGCCCGCCGCATCCATCTCGACGAGGTGGAGCGCTGCAGGACGATGGCCGCGCACGCGGCGACGCTGTTCGAGCCCGGCACGCGCGCGCTGACGCACTGCAACGCCGGCGGTCTCGCGACCGGCGGGTACGGCAGCGCGGTCGGGGCGCTGATCGCCGCACACGAGCGCGGGCTCCTCGAGCGCGTATGGGTCGACGAGACGCGTCCCCTGCTGCAAGGCGCACGGCTGACGGCCTGGGAGCTCGAGCACGCCGGCGTCCCTCACGTCGTGATCGCCGACAGCGCCGCCGGCTCGCTGATGGCCGCCGGGGAGGTCGACGTGGTCGTCACCGGCGCCGACCGGATCGCCGCGAACGGCGACACGGCGAACAAGATCGGGACGTACTCGCTCGCCGTCCTCGCCCGTCATCACCGCCTGCCGTTCTACGTCGTCGCGCCGAGCTCGACCCTGGATCACGCGACGCCGGACGGATCGGCGATTCCGATCGAGGAGCGTGACGGCGACGAGATCACGTCGCGCTTCCCGGCGCGCAACCCGGCGTTCGACGTGACGCCTGCCGAGCTCGTCAGCGCGATCGTCACCGAGAGCGGCGTCCACCGGGCGCCGTACGCCGGTTCGCTGCTCGCGGCGCTGGAGGCGGTGTGAAGGCGATCATCCTGGCGGCCGGCTACGCGACGCGGCTCCGCCCGCTGACGGACACGTGGGCGAAGGAGCTGCTCCCGGTCGGCGGTCGGCCGATCGTCGACTGGATCGTCGACGCGATCGTCGACGTCGAAGGTCTCGACACCGTGCACCTCGTCACCAACCGCCGCAAGGCACCGGCCTTCGACGAGTGGGCGAGGCATCGCGACGTGACCGTCCACGACGACGGGACGACGACCAACGAGGATCGGCTCGGGGCGATCGGCGACCTGCGCTTCGTGGTCGAGCGGGCCGGCTTGGACGACGACCTGCTGGTGATCGCGGGCGACAACCTGTTCGACTTCTCGCTCGCCGAGTACGCGGCGTTCTGGCGGGAGCAGGGTGTGGCCAGCGCGGTGGCCGTTCGCGACGTCGGCTCGCTCGAGCTGGCCTCGCACTACGGGATCGTCGCGCTCGACGACGGCAAGCGGATCGTCGATTTCGTGGAGAAGCCGGCCGACCCGCCGTCGACGCTGGCAGCGACCGCGACCTACATCTTCGAGCGGTCGCACGTGCGCCTGCTCGAGGCGTACCTCGCCGGCGGCCACTCGTCGGACCAGCCCGGGCGCTTCGTCGAATGGCTGTGTCGGCGCGAGCCCGTGTACGGCTGGCAGTTCGAAGGCGCGTGGTACGACATCGGCGACCGCGAGCAACTGCTCGTCGCCGACAACCGGTTGCGCATCGCTCAGGGCCTGCCGGCGCGCGCCGCGTATACGCCCGACTGAGCGGTCGGCAGCCGGGCCGCGCGCGCCCGCCGGCGCACTCTTTTCACGAAGCTGTGACAGACACGGCGCGACAGTCGTCGTAGCGTCTTCGGCGTGGCTCGTCGACCTGATCTTCCCGCAGCGCTGCGTCGGCTGTGGCGCGCCCGCAGCGCTCCTCTGTCACACCTGCCGAGCGTCGCTGCGCGCGCTCTCCGAGCCGCTCTGCGGACGCTGCGGAGCGCCGACCGCCTGGCCGGTCGAGCGGTGCCTGGAGTGCGCGGGCCGGCGCCTCGCCTTCACGTCGGCGCGGGCGGCGGTCGCCTACGCGGGGCCGGCCCGCGCACTCGTCCAGGCGTGGAAGGAGCGCGGGCTCCGCCGGGCTGCGTGCCTCGCAGCAGAGCTGGTCGCAGCGCGGGTGGCCGCGCCGTCGGTGGACGTCGTCACGGCGGTGCCGCCGGACGCCGAGCGCCTGCTCGAGCGCGGTCACCATCCCGCCGGCCGACTCGCGACGGCGCTCGCCGGCTGCTGGGCGCTGCCCTGCGACACCGGCCTGCTGACGCGCAGGCGCCCCTCGGTGCGGCAGACCGGGCTCGGCCTGGCCGAGCGCCGCCGGAACGTCCGAGACGCCTTCGCGGCCGCCCGCGCGGCGCCGACGGCGGTGCTGCTCGTCGACGACGTCTACACGACCGGCGCGACCGCGTCGGCCGCGGCCACGGCGCTCAGGGCGGCCGGCGCGACGACCGTCCGGGTGGTGACCTTCGCGAGGGCCGTGCGGTAGAGGCGTGCGGTAGTGTGGCAGTACGGGTTGACCACCACCACCACCAAGGAGGCGACATGAGGCTTCAGGTGAAGGGCAAGAACGTGGAGGTCACCACGCCGATCCGTGAATACGCCGAGCGCAAGCTCGCGAAGATCGGGAAGCTGCTGGCTGAGCAGACCCAGGTCGAGGTCGAGCTCTCCGAACAGCGTAACCCGTCGATCGCCGCGAGCAGCGTGGCCGAGGCGACGATCTTCACCAAAGGGCCGACCCTGCGTGCACGCGAGTCGTCCCCGGACATGAAGACGTCGATCGACCAGCTCGTCGAGAAGCTCGAGCGCCAGGTCAAGAAGTACCGCGAGATGCGCGTCGTCGAGCCGCGGCGCCACGCCGAGAAGGGCTGACACCGATCCGTCTCTTCCGCCGGCGGGAGCCGCTGCACCGGCGGCTTGCGGAGGCGGGCGGCCTCGGCGACGTCGTGACGCCGCGGCCGCCGGCGGCGCAGCCTCCCGGCTTCGACGGCGAGGCACGCGGCGAGCCCGGGATCCACGGCGTCCCGCGCGCGCGGCGCTTCGACGTCGTCACGACCGTCCAGGCGGCCGACGTCGAGGGCGACCTGGTCCGCTTCGTGACCCTGGTGGACGGCACCGCCGTGCTCGACCACGAGGAGGACGCCGAGCAGCGTGACGGCTCGCTCGCGCCGCTCCAGGAAGCCGTCGAGGCGTCGCTCGAGCGCCCGTACCGCGCCGAGGCGGTCCGGCGGGGCCCCGAGCTGTGGGCGGTCGCCGCCCGGCGAATCGCGATCGTCTCCGCGCCGGGCCTCGAGGGCGAGCAGGCGGAGCTGGTCTCCACGCGGGACGGGCGCACGCTGCACGTCGACGGGCACCCTCGGTTCGGCTCGGTGCCGTCGTTCGAAGAGGCCGGGGAGGCCCAGGGCCCGGAGTACGTCGTCCGCGCGACCCGTGTCGACGGCGAGCTGTGGGAGGTCCAGGCGGCGGCCCTGTGACCGGGGTGACGGGCGGTACCCTGTCTCGCTGATGCCCGCCCTCGGCTCACTCGAGAAAGCCCTCCGCTTCGGCGAGGGGCGCCGGCTGAAGCGGCTGGCCGAGCAGGCGGCGTACATCGCCACGCTCGAGCCGGAGTTCCAGAAGCTCTCCGACGAGGCGCTCCGCGCGAAGACCGTCGAGTTCCGGCAGCGCCTCGAGAACGGGGAGGGGCTCGAGGATCTGTTGTTCGAGGCGTTCGCCGCCGCGCGCGAGGCGCGCGTGCGCGAGTCCGACCAGCGGATCTTCGACGTCCAGATGATGGGCGGCATCGCGCTGCACGAGGGCGACATCGCCGAGATGAAGACCGGTGAGGGCAAGACCTTCGTCGCCAGCTTGCCGCTCTATCTGAACGCGCTGCCGGGCACCGGCGTCCACCTCGTCACGGTCAACGACTACCTCGCCCACCGCGACGCGGACTGGAATCGCGGCGTCTACGAGCGGCTCGGCGTGACCGTCGCCGCGATCGAGAACATGATGCCGTTCGACGAGCGCAAGGTGGCCTACGAGGCCGACATCACGTACGGCACGAACTCCGAGTTCGGCTTCGACTATCTGCGCGACAACATGGCGATCTCGCTCGAGGCGGTCGTCCAGCGCGGGCATCACTATGCGATCGTCGACGAGGTCGACTCGATCCTGATCGACGAGGCGCGGACGCCGCTGATCATCTCCGGCGAACCGACCACCGCCGCGAAGACCTACAACGACTTCGCCCGCGTCGTCAAGGCGCTGGACGGCGTCCAGTCCAAGAACACGAAGCTCGAGGACGAGGTGCTCGCGCAGGAGCACGACTATCTCTACGACGAGAAGCACAAGACGGTCTCCCCGACCGAGAACGGCATCGAAAAGGTCGAGCGCGCGCTTCGGATCGACCACCTCTACGCGGCGAACAACGTCCAGTACGTCAACCATCTGATCCAGGCGTTGAAGGCGCAGGCGCTCTACAAGCGCGACGTCGACTACGTCGTCCAGGAAGGCGAGGTGAAGATCGTCGACGAGTTCACCGGGCGGATCATGGAAGGCCGCCGGTGGAGCGAGGGCCTGCACCAGGCAGTCGAAGCGAAGGAGAACGTCGCGATCCAGGAGGAGCATCAGACGCTCGCGACGATCACGCTCCAGAACTACTTCCGCCTCTACGACAAGCTCGCCGGCATGACCGGCACCGCGAAGACCGAGGAGAAGGAGTTCGTCGAGATCTACAACCTCAACGTCGTCGAGATCCCCACGAACGTGCCGGTCGAGCGCGACGACCGCAACGACCTGATCTTCAAGTCCGTGCAGGCGAAGTTCGACGCGGTCGTCGGCGACATCAAGGAGCGGCATGTCAAGGGCCAGCCCGTGCTCGTGGGCACGATCGCCGTCGAGACGTCCGAGTACCTGAGCGAGCTGCTGAAGCGGCAAGGCGTGCCGCATGACGTCCTGAACGCCAAGGAGCACGCGCGCGAGGCGGAGATCATCCAGAACGCAGGCGAGACCGGTGCCGTCACGATCGCGACCAACATGGCCGGCCGCGGCGTCGACATCAAGATCGACGACCGGGTTCGCGAGCTCGGCGGCCTCTACGTCCTCGGCACGGAGCGGCACGAGGCTCGTCGCATCGACAACCAGCTGCGCGGCCGCTCGGGACGCCAGGGCGATCCCGGCGAGACCCGGTTCTACCTCTCCGGCCAGGACGACCTCGTTCGCCTGTTCGCCGGCGACCGGATCCAGAACATCATGGAGCGCTTCAAGCTGCCGGACGAACAGCCGATGGAGGCGTCGATTCTCTCGCGCCAGATCGAGAACGCACAGAAGAAGGTCGAAGAGCAGAACTTCGTCGCGCGGAAGAACGTCCTCAAGTACGACGACGTGATGAACGTGCAGCGGCAGGTCATCTACGAGCAGCGGAACCGCGTGCTGCACGGCGAGGACCTCGGCGAGGACATCCGCCGGCAGTGGCTGCCCGACGTCGTCGCGGACGTCGTCTCGGTCTACACCGAGTCCGAGCTCACCGAGGACTGGGACCTCGACGGGCTCGTCGCGGCGATGGACGCGCTCTACGGCACCGGCGTCACCGCCGAGGAGCTCAAGGGGCTCGACCGCGAGGCGGTCGTCCAGGAGTTCCTCGACGACGCACTCGACGCCTACGAGGAGCGCGAAGCCGACCTCGACAAGATCCAGCCCGGGCTGATCCGCGACCTCGAGCGCTTCATCGTGCTCCAGACCGTGGACGTGCGCTGGCGCGAGCACCTCGAGAACATGGACTACCTCCGCGAGGGGATCCATCTGCGCGGCATGGCGCAGAAGGACCCGCTGGTCGAGTACCGCAACGAGGGCCACGTCATGTTCCAGGAGCTGAACCGCTCGATCCGCGAAGAGGTGGTCGCGCTGCTCTTCCACGCCGAGGTGAGCGCGGACGAGAGCCAGCTCCAGCAGACCGGCAACGGCAACGCCGCCGGCAGCCTGAGCTACGAGCACAGCTCGCTGGCGGGCGCCGAGGCGATCGCCGCCGCGGGCAGCACGTCGACGCTCGGCGTGGGGGGCGGCGGCTCGGTTGCGACGCCGGTCGCCCAGAAGCCGAAGGTGAACTCCGAGATGGAGAACGTCGGTCGGAACGACCCGTGCTGGTGCGGTTCGGGCAAGAAGTACAAGAAGTGCCACGGCGCCTGAGGGCGCCCGACCCGCCGCTCGCCGACGGCGTCATCCGGCTCGACCGGATGGGGCGAGGGGACGTGCCCGCGCTGCTCGAGCTCGTCCAGGACGAGGCGATCAAGGAGTTCACGATGGTGCCGACGGCCGCCGGCGAGTCCTTCGTCCGCTCGTGGATCCGCGGCTACGAGGACGGTTGGCGGAACGGCAGCCGCGCAGGCTTCGTAGTACGGGACGCAACCGACGACGAGTTCCTCGGCTTCGCGTCGATGTTCCGCCTCGACCTGCCGGCGCGCGAGGGCGAGATCGGCTACGCGGTCGCGCCGGCGGCCCGCGGCCGCGGCGTCGCGGGACGCGCGCTCGCACTGCTGACGCGCTGGGGCTTCAGCGAGCTCGACCTCGAGCGGCTCGAGCTTCGGATCGCGATCACCAACCCCGCGTCGGAGCGGGTGGCCGGCCGGGCGGGCTACCGGCAGGAAGGCATCCTGCGCTCCGTCCACTTCAAGGAGGGGCGCCGGAGCGACATCGGCGTCTGGTCACGACTGCGGAGCGACGGCTCGACCGAATAGGCTCTCGTCGTGACCGTGGCTGACCCTCGGGTGGTCGCCCGCGAGGCACTGATTTCGACGGTCGTCGCAGCAGGCCTCGCGTCGATCCTGTTGTGGCTCGGCCCGCCCGGCGTCGACCTCGCCGCGCACGCGTATCAGCGCACCTTCCTGATCCAGCACGGGTTCGTCCTCTGGAACAACTTCTGGTACGCCGGGCGCTACTCGTTCGTCACGTACAGCTTCCTGTACTACCCGCTCGCGGCGGTGCTCGGGATCAAGGTGCTCGCCGTCGCGGCGATCGCGGCGACGGCACTCGCGTTCACGCTCGTCGCGCTTCGCCAATGGGGGCTCTCGGCCCGGCCCTCGAGCCGCACGTTCGCGGTGCTCTGGACGGGCATCGTGCTGTCGGCAGCGTTCCCGTTTGCGCTCGCGATGTCGTTCGCGCTGCTGTCGCTGTGGGCGCTCCAGTCGGGTCGTCGCGGGCGCTTCGCGCTGTGCGCGATCCTCTGTCTCGCGACCAGCCCGCTCGCCTTCGTGCTGCTCGCAGTGCTGCTCGGCGGCCTGGTGCTCTCACGGCGCAGCCTGCGAGACATCCGCTTCCCGGTGGCGATCATGGTCGTCGGCTCCGGGCTCGAGCTCGTGCTGTTCCGTCTCTTCGCCGACGGCGGCCGCTTCCCGTTCAGTCCGTGGCAGCTCGCGGCTGCGGTCGCCTTCTGCGTGGTCGGAGTCGTGGCGACTCGCGGCGTCCCGTCGGCGCGGCCGTTGCGCGGCCTGTTCCTCGTCTATCTGGTCGCCTGCTGCGCGGCGTTCCTCGTCCCCTCCGCGGTGGGGTCGAATATCGAGCGCATCCGCTATGCGGCGCTGCCGATCGCGCTGCTCGCCCTGTCCCTGCGCCGCTGGCGCCCGTTGTCCTTCGTCGTCCCGGCGCTGGTGCTCGCGGCCGTGTGGAACGTGACGCCGATCGTCTCGAGCTACGCGCGGGCGTCCGCCGACTCCGGCCGCGCAGCCGCGTACTGGCAGCCGGCGATCGCGTACCTGCACGACCACTTGAGCCCCTCGTATCGCGTCGAGGCGGTCGACACCGTCGACCACTGGCCGGCGGCGTACCTGCCCGACGCCGCCATCCCGATCGTCCGGGGCTGGTACAGGCAGAGCGACTTCCCGCAGAACGAGCTCCTGTACGTCCACCCGCTCCGGCCGCGGGTCTACCGGGCGTGGTTGCGCAAGCTCGGCGTGCGCTACGTCGTCCTCTCCGACGCGCAGCCGGACTACAGCTCGCGGCTCGAGGCGCAGCTGATCCGTCAGGGGCGGTCGGGGCTGATCCCGGTGTTCCGCGCGCAGCATGTCTCCGTCTACGAGGTTCCGCACGCGCGCTCGCTCGTCGTCGGCCCGGGGCTCGCGAGCGTGCAGTGGCTCTGGCCCACGCGCGCCGTGCTCGTCGTCGACAAGCCGGGCAACTACCGTGTCGCGCTTCGCTGGTCGCCGTACTGGCGAACGCAGCAGGGGTGCGTGTCCCGGGAGCCCGACGGGATGGTCCGCCTGACCGCGCGCCATCCCGGGTACATCGACCTGAGCCTGGCGCCGAACCTCTCGCGCGGCCTGGCGACGCTGGCCGGCGTCGGCGGCACGCGACGGTGCGGCTGAGCCGGCCCGGTGCGGCCGTCTGCCTGGCGGCGCTCGCCGTCGCAGCCGCTGCGGGAGCGCAGCGCGCGCCGGCTCCGACGCTGGTCTACGCGTATCTGGACGACAACACCGTCGTCCGCACCGACCCACAGCTCGCCGGGTGGGTGCGCGTGCGGCTGGGCCCGCCGTCGCGCGAGCTCGCCAGCACGGGGACGCTGCTCGCCGTCTCCCGCGACCGCCGCTTCGTGTGGGCACTCGATCGGGAGGGAAACCGCCTCGTTCGCCTGACGCGCGACCTGGCGATCCGCCAGGTGGTCGCGCTCCCGCAGGGCTGGTCGCCGCGCGCGCTCGCGGTCGGGCCTCGGAGCGGCGACGTCTACGTCGCCTACAACCGTGTCTACCCGACCACGAATCCGAGTCGTCACGACCCCTACCGCTCCGCCGCCCTGGCCGCGTTCGACTCGCGCGGGCGTGGCCCGTTGCGCGATCTGACGCTCCACCGCCACGGGCTGCGCTCGTGGCTCGTCTGGACGCTGGCGCTGGACGCCGGCGAGAGCCGCGCGTACGTCGCGTACCACGGCTCCGACACGAGCGGCCTCGACATCGTCTCGCTCGCGGGCGCCTGGCGCCGTTGCGACGGAGGGTCGACCCACGGCGGGTGCTGGGGCCAGCCGCACGGGGCGGTCGACGCGTCCGGCGACTCGATCGTCACGAGCACCGGCCTGCCCTGGGTCGCCGAGTTCAGCCCCGACGGCACCATCGACGCGCGACTCGAGACCGGGCTCGAGGGGAACCACCTGATGTCGTTCGCACTCGACCGGGCGGCCGACCGGCTGTACGCGGTCGGATCCTGCGGCTACGTGCCGGGGTTCGCCGCGCTCACCTTCTCGACGGGAGAGCGGCTCGTGCTCGCGCACGCGCGCAACGTCTGCGGCGAGCAGCTCGTCGTTGCCGACGACAGCGTGATCGTCGGCTCGGCTCCGGTGCCCGTCGCGAGCCCCGGAGTGAAGGGAGCACTCCTGCGGGTCGACCCGGCCACCGGCTCGCTGCTGCGGCGCCGGACGACCCCGGCCGAGCCGGTGAGCCTGCTCGCGATACGATCGGGGCCATGACCGACGAGGGGAAATCGATCGCCGAACAGCTCGACGAGCTCGGCACCCAGCTCGACTGGGTTCGGGAGTACCTTTGACCCCGCGTCACTCGAACAGCGGCTGACCGAGCTCGAAGGGGAGCTGAACGCCCCCGGCTTCTGGGACGACCAGGCCCGCGCAGCGTCGGTCTCGGCCGAGCACGCACGTGTCTCGCGCACGCTCGAGGGCTATCGCACGCTGCTGCGCGACTACGAGGATGCGCGGGAGCTGGCGTCGCTCGACGGCGGCGAGCTCGACGACGAGCTCGCAACCACCCTTCGGCCGCTGCACGCAGAGCTCGCTCGCCTGCAGGAGGCGGCGCTGTTCGACGGCGAGTACGACGCCGGCGATGCCGTCGTGACGCTCCAGTCCGGTACCGGCGGCACCGACGCCCAGGACTGGACCGAGATGATGCTGCGGATGTACGAGCGCTGGGCGGCCGCGCGGCAGTTCGCGGTCGACCTGCTCGAAGCGAGCCCTGGGGAGGAAGCGGGGCTGAAGTCGAGCACCTTCACGGTCGGCGGCGAGAACGCCTACGGGATCCTGAAAGCCGAGCGTGGCAAGCACCGGCTGGTACGGCAGAGCCCGTTCGACGCAGCGCACCGACGGCACACCGCGTTCGCGACCGTGATCGTCGCACCGCTGCTCTCCGCCGATGCGGACGTCGAGATCGACGAAGGCGACCTGAAGATCGACACCTACCGCGCCCAGGGCGCCGGCGGCCAGCACGTCAACAAGACCGACAGCGCCGTCCGGATCACGCATCTGCCGACCGGGATCGTCGTCCAGTGCCAGAACGAGCGCTCGCAGTCGGCGAACAAGCAGACCGCGATGCGCGTCCTCAAGGCACGGCTGGTCGAGCGCGCGGAAGAGGAGAGAGAGGCGTTGCTGGCGAAGGAACGGGGTGGTTCAGCCGACACCGGATTCGGCGGCGAGTCGATTCGGTCCTACGTCCTCCATCCGTACCAACTCGTGAAAGACACCCGCACCGGCTACGAGACCGGCAACGCCGCGGCCGTGCTGAACGGCGACCTCGACCCGTTCATCCGCGAATACCTGCTCGCCCGGGCCGCAGGCAGGATCGTCTAGCCGGTGAGCTACAATCCTCCGAACCTTCGCGTCAGGGCCGCCCGGTAGGCGGCACCCCCGCCCGTGCAGGACACCGAGCTGACAACCCCCGGAGCGACCGTGGTCGTCGAGGAGCCGCCGCTTCCGGCGAGCTCTCCGCCGTCGGCCGGCTCGATGATCGTCTTCGACTCGGTGACGAAGGTGTACGAGCCCGACGTCACCGCGCTTCGCGACGTCACGTTCCACATCGACAAGGGCGAGTTCGTGTTCATCGTCGGCGCGTCGGGCTCCGGCAAGTCGACCCTCGTGCGCCTGCTGCTCAAGGAGCTCGAGCCGACGGGCGGCAAGATCGTGCTCGGCGGACGCGAGCTCGGCCGGCTGAAGCGCAGCAAGGTGCCGATGCTCCGCCGCAACATCGGCTGCGTCTTCCAGGACTTCAAGCTGCTGCCGAACCGCACCGCGTCGGAGAACGTCGCGTATGCCCTGAAGGTGCAGGGCGAGTCGTCGACCTCGGTGCGCAAGAAGGTGCCGGAGGTGCTCGCGATGGTCGGGCTCTCGCACAAGATGAACTCGCTCCCCGACGAGCTGTCCGGCGGCGAGCAGCAGCGCGTCTCGATCGCGCGCGCGTTCGTCAACCACCCGCCGCTCCTCGTCTGCGACGAGCCGACCGGGAACCTCGACCCCGACACGTCGGTCGGGATCATGCAGCTGCTCTACCGGATCAACCGCAGCGGCACGACCATCCTGATGGTGACCCACGACCGCGAGATGGTGGACAAGATGCGCAAGCGCGTGATCCAGCTCGAGCACGGCCGCCTGGCGCGCGACGAGCGCCGTGGAGGGTACGCCGGAGAATGAGACGTAGGCTCGACGGAGTCTCTGCAGGAGCGCAGGTGCCGGCTTCGCCGGCGCCGGAGCGGGTATGAGCGCGCGCGGGAGGCTGCTCGTCTCGGAGGCCTGGCGCTCGCTGGGCGCGAACCTGTCGACCACGATCGCCGCGACGATGACGGTGCTGATCGGGATGTTCCTGCTCGGCCTGTTCATCGCGCTCGGCACGTGGACGGTCTCGTGGTCGAACCACGTGAAGAAGGAGCTCGTCGTCAAGGTCTACTTCGACCGCAGCCCCGACGCGACGCGCGCCGAGAAGAACGCGCTCGCCCGACGGCTCGAGCAGAGCCCGTACGTCAAGCAGGGCGGCATCAACTACATCTCCAAGGAACAGGCGCTCGTGATCATGAAGCGCAAGTACCCCGAGCTCGTTCGCAACTTGACGTCGAACCCGTTCCCGGACGAGCTGGAGGTGACGCCCAACAAGGCCGAGAACGTCGACAAGCTCTACCTGTCGATCGTCAAGCCCACGCTGCCACCCGGCGTCGACAAGGTGAGCGACGGGAAGCGCGTGTCGCACCGGATCCTCCAGGTCGCGCACGTGATCGAGGTGGTGTTCGTGCTCGCGACCTTTGTGCTCCTGATCGCGTCGATCCTCCTGATCTCGAACACGATCAGGCTGTCGATCTTCTCGCGCCGCCGTGAGATCGAGGTGATGAAGCTCGTCGGCGCGACCAACTGGTTCGTGCGCGGCCCGTTCATGCTCGAAGGGCTCTTCTGCGGCCTCGCCGGATCCGTCCTTGCCGTCTTCTTCATGGTGCTGGGCAAGGCGATCGCCCTGCCGGCGATCCTGCCGCACCTCTCCGGCGACGCCGACGTGAAGGCGCTCGCGTTCCCGGTGACGGCCCTGATCCTGATCGGGATGGGCCTCAGCCTGGGCGCAGTCGGCTCCGGGCTCACGATTCGCCGCTTCCTGCGCGTATAGGAGGGATTGGCGGAATGCCGTTCGTCGACGGGGTGCGATGCTCGTTCCGAGGCAAGGACGCAGGGAGCGCCGATAGCCGAGGCTATCGGCGCGACTGAGGACGCAGGATCGGGGCGAGCAGTGCGGCCCGGCGGCACAACCTGCGTTTCGCCAATCCCTCCTACTAGGCAGTAGCCAGTCGGCGGCACGGGGAGTACAGTCCCGCCATGCGGCGCACGGCGGTGCTCGCAGTGATGCTGGCTGCGGCCGGGGCGTTCGGCGTCGGGCTGGTACTGCACCCGCTTCCCCCGCGGACGGTCGGGCCCAGCGAGCTCCAGCAGGTCCGGGCCGAGCTCCAGTCCCGCTACTACCGCCGCCTGCCGACGTCGGTGCTCGCGAAGCGGTCGATCCCGGCCGTGCTCGCGGCCCTGCACGACCGCTACACGGCCTACCTGACGCCGGCCGAGTACCGAGTCGCTAGGCGGGCGTTCGCCGGCGGCTACGGCGGCGTCGGGATCACGGTGCTGCCCGCGCCCGGCGGGCTCCTCGTCCGGCGCACCTCGGTCGGGTCCGTGCACGTCGAGGGCGTCCGCCCCGGGGACACGATCCTCGCCGTCGACGGAGCCTCGACGGCACGGTTGACGTACCACGAGGCGGTCGGGCGCATTCTCGGGGTGCCGGGCACGACGGTCAGGCTGCGCATCCGCCGCGGCCAGCACACGCTCGACGTCAAGCTGATGCGCCAGCAGTTCAAGATCCATCCGGTTCACGAACAGCTCGACGGGTCTGTCGGGATCGTCCGCGTCACCTCGTTCGCGCGAGGCTCCGCGGCGACGACGAAGGCGGCCGTCACACAGCTTCGCGCCGAGGGCGCCACCTCGCTGATCCTCGACCTTCGGGGCAACCCGGGCGGCCTGCTCGACGAGGCGGTGAAGATCGCATCGCTGTTCCTCCACGACGGCTCGACCGTGGTCTCGCTCGCGGGTGCGCACCGGCCGCTGCGGATCGTCTACGCCCGCAACGACCTCGTCGTCGCGTCACCGCTCGCGGTGCTCGTCGACGCCGGGAGTGCGAGCGCGTCCGAGGTCGTCGCCGGCGCCCTGAAGGATCACGGCCGGGCGACGATCGTCGGGCTGCCGACGTACGGAAAGTCGCTCGTCCAGCAGATCGACCGCCTGCCGTCCGGAGCGGCGCTCAAGCTCACGGTCGCGCGCTACCTGACGCCGGCCGGCTACGACATCTCCCGCGGCGGCGTCCAGCCTGACATACGCTCGCGGCACGCCCTTGCCGCCGCCCTCCAGTTCTTCGCTCGTCGTCGAAGTTAGCCGCCGCGGCCGGCTGCTCGTCGGCGACCCCTACTTCACCCCCGGCGTGCCGGTCGTGCTCGAGTCGAAGGGCAGCGGCGCCGTGGAGCCCGGCGACCTCGCGCTCGTGCGCACCGGTCGCGGCCGGGCGAGGATCGAGCGGGAGCTGGGCTCCGCCGGCCGGATCGAGAACGTGCTCGAGGCGCTGCTCGTGGAGAAAGGCGCCCGCGTCGAGTTCGAGCGCCACGACGCACCGGCTCCCGACCTGTCGGACCGCGTCGACCTCCGCGACCTGCTGACGTTCACGGTCGATCCCGACACGGCCAAGGACTTCGACGACGCGCTCTCGTTCCGGCGCGAGCCGGACGGCATCCGGGCGTGGGTGCACATCGCGGACGTCTCGTTCTTCGTCGGCGCCGGCACGCCGCTCGATCACGGGGCGGAGCGACGCGCGCTCTCGACCTATGTGCCCGGCAGCGTCGCCCCGATGCTGCCGCACGAACTGGCCGACGACCTGTGCTCGCTGCGGCCCCACGAGGACCGCCTCTGCGTGACGGTCGAGATCCCGCCGACGGGCGCGCCGCAGTTCTATCGCTCGGTGATCCGCTCGGACGCGCGGCTCACCTACGGTCAGGCGCAGGCGCGCGAGGCGCCGCCGGAGGTCGTCGCGGCGCTCGAGCTCAACGACGCGCTTGCACGCGAGCTACGCGCGCAGCGGTTCGCCCGCGGCGCGCTGCAGGTGCAGACGCCGGAGGTCGTCTACCGTTTCGACGGGGACGGCTCTGTCGCCGACGCGCGGTTCGAAGGCGAGCCGCACGCGCACATGCTCGTGGAGGAGCTGATGATCCTCGCGAACGAGCATGTCGGTGCGTTCCTGGCCGGCCGGCGTCGCGAGGCGCTGTACCGGGTGCACGAGCGGCCCGACCCGCAGGCGGTCGAGCAGCTCGTCGCGAAGCTCGCCGACCTCGAGGTGCCGACACCGCCGGTGCCGGAGCGCCTGACGCCCGAGCAGGCGGCCGGGCTCGCCGGCGCCGTGTCGCTTCGCGTGGCCGACTACACCGCGTCCGCCGGCCGCGGGCGCGAGGCGTTTCCCGCGCTCGTGCTGCGTGCGCTCAAGCAGGCTCGCTACGACCCGCGCAACCTCGGTCATGCCGGCCTCGCCAGTCCGGCCTACTGCCATTTCACGTCGCCGATCCGCCGCTACCCGGACCTGGTCGTGCACCGCGCGCTGCTGCGCGAGCTCGGGTTGGCCGACGACCCGCCGCCTCCCGACCTCGAGGCCGTGGCGGAGCACGCATCCGAGCGCGAGCGCGAGGCGGCGCAGGTGGAGTACCTCGCCGACGAGATCTGCGCGGCGTGGCTGCTCGAGCGGCGCCTCTACGACGAGGGCTGGGAGACGGAGTGGGACGGCGAGATCATCGGGCTGATCGGGTCGGGCCTGTTCGTCCGGTTCGGCGTCTTCGAGGGGTTTCTACCGGCGCGGCGCCTGCACGGCGAGTTCTTCGAGCTGAACGCGCTCGGCACCGCGCTCGTCGGGAGGACGACCGGTCGACGGTTCCGGCTCGGAGACGGGATCGGCGTGCGCGTCGAGTCGATCGCGCGGAGCGAGGGGAAGATCGAGCTGTCGCTGGGCGCGCCTAGACGAGCCGGCGCTGCTGGGCCCAGCGCGTGAGCTCGTGGCGCGACGACAGCTGCAGCTTGCGCAGCACGCTCGAGACGTGCGCCTCGACGGTCTTCACCGACAGGTGCAGCCGCGCGGCGATCTCCTTGTAGCGGTAGCCGCGCGCGATCAGCTGCAGCACCTCCCGCTCGCGCGCGGTGAGCGTGTCGAGCTCGTCGTCCGACCCGATGCGGTCTCCGGCCGCGAAGGCATCCAGGACGAAGCCGGCGAGCCGAGGTGAGAAGACGGCGTCCCCCTCGGCGACCCGCTCGATCGCGTCGGTGAGCTCGTCGGCGGAGATCGTCTTCGTGACGTAGCCGCGGGCGCCGGCGCGGATCACTGCGATCACGTCCTCGGCAGCGTCCGAGACCGACAGCGCCAGAAACTTCACGCCCGGCCGCTCGGGAGCCACCGCGGCGATCACCCCTTCGCCGCCGCCGTCCTCGAGATGGACGTCGAGCAGCACGACCTCGGGGTCGAGCTCGCGGATCAACGGGACCGCGTCCGCCACGCTGCCCGCCTCGCCGACGATGTCGACGGCGCCGCCCAGCTCGCCGCGCACGCCCGCGCGGAAGAGGGCGTGGTCGTCGACGAGCACGACGCGGCGTCTCATCGGGCCGTCCGCGGGAGCCTCAGCTCGACCTCGGTGCCCGAGCCGGGCGCGCTGCTCACGCTGGCCGTCCCGCCGGCGCGGCTCATACGCCCCTCGATCGAGTCCGTGAGCCCGCGACGGTCGGCGCCGACGGCGGCGCGGTCGAAGCCGGTGCCGCGGTCGCGGACGAAGACGGCGACGCCTTCCGGGCCGCATTCGGCGTAGACGGCGATCTCCTCGGCACCGGAGAACTTCGCGGCGTTGGTCATCGCCTCTCGCGCCGCCAGCACGAGCTGTCCCAGCGGCTCGTCGAGGGTGAGGTCGCCTGCGCTCGCCAGCTCGATGCGAACGCCGTGCAGCTCTTCGACGTCCGCAGCCGCTTCGCCGAGCGCGTCGATCAACGTCGCGGCCCCGCCGACACCGCTGCCGTACAGCCAGCGCCGGAGCTCGCGCTCCTGGCGGCGCGCGAGCGCGGCCACGCGGACCGGGTCGCCCGCGTGCCGCTGCACGAGCGCCAGCGTCTGCAGGACCGAGTCGTGGACGCGGGCCGCGACCTCGGCGCGCTCGGCGAGCCGGATCCGCTCGGTTCGCTCGCCCGCGAGCTGCCAGAGCCACGGCCCGACGACGAGGAGCAGCGCTCCGGCGACCGCGCCGGGGGCGACGAACGGCCCGGACGTGCCGTTCTCGCCGAGGAAGATCACGGCGCCGCCCGCGAGCAGGAGGACGCCCAGCACCGGCACCCGTCCGCCCGGGCGCAGCGAGCCGCCCCGCAGCAGCACGATCGCGAGCCCGGCGATCAGCAGGGTTGCTCCGGCGACGGACGCCTCGGGCAGCCCCAGCGCGAGCAGGAGCAGCGCGCCGGCGACCGTCACGAGTGCGGCGGCGCCCCAGACCCGGCCGACCCCGGCGTACACCCAGAGCGCGAGGTAGAGCAGGATGCCGGCGCCGCCTGCGAGCGCGAGCAGGGCGAACACGAGGCGGACGAGCGTCGGGTCGACCCCGATCCTCGCCGCGACGCCGGCGCAGATGCCGGCGACCACGCGGTCGTCACTGCTGCGCTCGAAGAGCGGTGCCGGCGCCGTCGTCATCTGCCGGCGCGCACCACGTCGACTCGTCCGGCTCCGACCTTGGCGTCGATCACGAGCGCGGCGCCCGTGCCGGTCTGGATACGTGCGTTGTGGCCGTCGTCGTGCTGGTCGAACACGTACACGTCGCCGACCGTCGCGCGGGCTTCGACCGCGACTGCGACGGTGCGCGGCACGACGATGTGGAGATCGCCGACGCCGAGCCTGGCGTGCACGGTCGCCGCGGCGTGGACGTTGGACAGGTCGAGGCGGAGGTCGCCGACACCGAGCTTGTACGACGACCGCACGTCGGCTGCCGAGGCCGGCGTGTAGACGCGGTCGCCGACGCCGTCGCCGAGGCTCACGTGGAACCACGCGAACGCGACGACGATGGCTGCGATCGCCGTCGCAAGCGCGAGGGCGACGATCGAGACGAGGGCCGTGAGGAGCCGCCGCGACCGGCGGTCTCCCTTCCGTGAGTCGTAGGTCCAGAGGATCGCAAGGCCGGCGAGCAGGACGAAGATCCAGCCTGCTCCCGCCACCGGCCAGACGTCTCCCCGCGACAGGAGCACGAGCAGCGCCGCCGCGACGAGCCCGAGGCCGATCATCGGCAGCGGCCGCTGCCGGCGTTCCGCGAGGACGCGGGCCGCGATCGACTGCTCTGCGCCCTCCTCGGGGATCACCAGCACGGCGGCGAGGTAGGTGAGGATGCCGGCTCCGCCGAGCAGCGTCAGGACGACGAAGCCGAGGCGGAAGACGGCCGGGTTGAGGTCGAAATACCGGCCGAGGCCGCCGGACACGCCGGCGAGCATGCGGTCGGACGAACTGCGCTCGAGGCGCTTGATTCCCTGCGTGTGTGTGATGTGTTCGCTCATGTCTCGAGGGTGCCGGTTGCGCCTCCTGCCCACAATCCGGAATCACCCTGGTCCGACCCTAGAACGGACTCGGGGTCGGAGTGACGCTACCCTCGTCGCCGATGGCCGAGAAGACGATCGCGGAGAACCGCCGGGCGCGCCACGACTTCCAGCTGCTCGACCGGGTGGAGGCCGGCCTGGCGCTCACGGGGACGGAGGTGAAGTCGCTCAGGGTGGGGCGGGCGACCCTCGCGCACGCCTATGCCGAGATCCGCGACGGCGAGGCTTGGCTCGTCGGGCTCGAGATTGCGATCTACGACCAGGGAAACCGCGCGAACCACGAGCCGACGCGGCACCGGAAGCTGCTCCTGCACCGGCGCGAGATCGACTCGCTCTACGGCAAGGTGCGCGAGAAGGGGTTGACAATCGTTCCCACCCGGCTCTACTTCAAGGACAGCCGGGTCAAGGTCGAGCTTGCGATCGCGCGCGGCAAGGAGCACCGTGACAAGCGGCGCGACCTGATGGAGCGCGACGCGAAACGCCAGATGGAGCGTGTCGTCAAGCGGGCTCGCTAGCGTGAAAGGGGTCAACCGATGAAGGTTCTCGTTCGGATCGCCGTCGCGGCGGTCGCAGCAGTGGTGGTCGTCGCGAGCGCCTCGGCAGCGTCGTCGCAGCCGAGCGTCGCGGGCATGACGCTCGCCGCCGCCGACGTTCCCGGCGCGAAGGTCGTCTCGCAGGGATCGGTCGCCAGGGGCGGCTACCTGGCCGCCTACCAGCGGACACTGAAGCTCTCGACGCCGTACGGCCGCTCGCTGATCGTCGAGGTGCGGTCGGAGAGCATGCTCGCCGCCGCCAAGGCGCAGGTCGGCACCGACCTGGCGGTCGTGCAGCGCATCCTGAAGTCGAAGCAGGGCCGCGCCGGCTTCGTCGCCGGGATCGCCGGTGCCGCGCACGTGAAGGCCTCGGCGATCAAACTGAGCGCGCTCCGTCATCCGTCCGTCGGCGACGGCACGGTCGAGCAGCCGTTGAGCATCCAGGTGAAGTCGATCCGCGTCTACGAGAGCCTGCTCTACATGCGCCTCGACCGTGCCATGGTCGAGCTCGTCATCGTCGGTGTGCACCCGATCTCCGCGCTCGACTCCGCGAAGCTGACCCGCATCGCGCAGGGGCACATGACGAAGCAGTTGACCCCCCTGAACCTCACGCCGCCGGCGGTCACGGGCACGGCCGACCTCGACCAGACGCTGACGGTGACGCCGGGCACCTGGAGCAACAGCGACGTCACCCTCACCTATCAGTGGCAGCGCTGCGACGCGATGGGCACGAACTGCGTGGCAGTTCCCGGCTCGACCGCCTCGACGTACGCCGTCTCCGCCGCCGACGCCGGCGCGACCCTGAACGTCGTCGAGACCGCGACCAACCGGTTCGGTGCACCGACGGCGACGTCGGCTGTCACCGCGGCAGTGCCGGTCCCGCCGCCTCCGCCCCCGCCTGCGCCGTAGGTCGGCGGAGCGGGCAAGAGCTACACTGCAGGCACAACGAACATACGGGGGCGCCATGGCTTCGACGTGGTCGGTTCTCCGGGTGAGCTGCAAGCCGAGGTCTCCGGTCGGCCTCGTAAAACAACCGGAACCAATGCAAGTGCGGATCACAATCTCGCACTCGCTGCCTAGTCTCTAGGGACTACGTAGCGTGTCGGCCCGGGCGAGCCCGCGTCCCGGAGCCGGCATCAACAAGCGGGCTCGGCGCCGAAGGAAAGCCACTCGCCGGAGGCGCGACATTTCAGGAGGGCTAGTCCGGCGGTAGGTCGGTCGCACACCGGCCGCCGGGTGAATCCAAAGGGCGACCTAAGCTTGTAGATGCTCGCACCGGTGCGTCCGCGGACGCGGGTTCGATTCCCGCCGCCTCCATTCTTCCTGCTAATCGAGGGATTCAGTCGAGCCGGGAGGGCGAATCGTTCCCCCGGCTCGCGGCTTCTTCGGCCTCGCGCGCGTCGGCGAAGGCCTCCATCGCTCGCTCGAGGTCGCGCTGGTCCTGGTGGCCGTAAATGCCGAGCGTCGTGGAGAGGTCGCTGTGGCCGAGCGCCTGCGATGCGGCCTCGACGCCGGCGACGCGGCGGAGCTCGGTCGCGAAGGTGTGCCGGGCGCGGTGCATGTTGAGCCCGGAGCGGACGCCGTGGCCGACGAGGCCGGCCTGCTCGAGCATGCGGTACCACCAGCGATGAACCGTGTTCGACGCGCACGGCTTCTTTGGGTCGGCCCAGTAGACGCGTCGGTCCGGCGTGCGCTTCTCCGGATAGAGCAGGTAGTCGTCGGGCTCGGGCCGGCGGCCGACGAACTCGAGCGGCTCGCCTAGGTACGCCTTGAGAGCCATCGCGATCCGTCCACGGAGCGGGATGACGCGCTCCTTCTGACCCTTGCCGAAGACTGTGAGCTGCCGGCGGCCAAGGTCGAAGTCGCGGATGCGGATGCCGCCGAGCTCCGCACGGCGGACGCCGCAGTCGAGCAGCACGAGCAGCGCCAGGCGGTCGCGCGCGGTACGCGTGCAGCCGAGGAGGAGCTCGTCGACGTGTGCCGGGAGGAGTGGCGCCGTCTTCCGCGGCGCCCGCGGCCGGCGGATCCGCGAGGCGGGGGAGAAGGGGACGTGGCCCTCTTCTTCGGCCCAGACCCAGAACGCGCGAATGACGGACGTCACCTTGGCGCGGGTGCGCGCATGTCGCATCGACCACGTGTCGATCACCTCGCGGAGGTCCTCCGTCGAGACCTCGAGCGGCTCGCAGTCCGCGAGCAGGAGGCTCATGCGCGCGAGGATCGCCTCGTAGTCACGGATCGTCGACTCCGTCGCGCCGTACTCGTTCCGGAACCAGCGCAGGTAGCGACCGACGAGCTGGCCGAGCGACGTCTCGCGGTACGACTTGTCCTTCACCGCCTCCCGGATGATCCGGGCGGCCTCACCCAGCGTCAAGCTCCGCGCCTTGGGCGCCGGCGAGCGCACTTCGCGTAGCGGAGTGCGCGGCACGGACTCGACCGGCTCTGCCGGCAGCTCGAGACGGAGCTGGGCGGCGCCTGGCTGAGGCATGGACGCGGAGAGTAACAAAAATGTTCCTAAAGAGGAAATACGCCCGAGAGGTAGAATCAGCCCGTCGTGACGAGCGGGTTGCTGATCAGGGAGGCCAGGCTCCTCGCGGGGCTCTCGCAGGGCGAACTCGGCGCTCGAGTGGGCAAGGATCGTGCGCAGATCGCCCGCTGGGAGCGTGGCGCCGTGGAGCCGAGCTTCGAGACGTTGCGTGAGCTCGTGCGCGCGTGCGGCTTCGAGCTCAACGTCGCGATCGGTCCGGCTGACGCCGACAAGGCGGGCGAGAAGGTTCTCCGTCGTAAGCTCCGCCTCTCGCCGCAGGAGCGCCTCCATGAGCTTCTGAAGGCCGCGAAGCGGTGACTCCGGCTCGTCGGTCGTCCTTCGACCCGCGGGCGCTCCTCGGCGCCCTCGATCGCCATCGCGTCGCCTTCGTCGTCATCGGCGGCCTCGCCCGCGTGATCGAGGGGACGGACGAGATCACCAGAGGCGTCGACATCACACCGTCGACGAAGCCCGAGAACCTCCGGCGCCTGGGCGAGGCCGTCGAGGAGCTTGGCGTGGGGGATACGGAGGTCGACGTCGAGGCGCCGACGACAGTCATGACGCCGCACGGGGAGCTGCGCGTCGTTCCGGTACCTGCCGGCACACGCGGCTACGACGACCTTCGCCGCGCGGCGGTCAGAGAGCCGCTTGGTCAGGGTCTCCGGCCGGCTGTCGCCTCGAAGGGCGACCTCGCGCGGATGCTCTCTGCGCTCGGCCGCGAGGAAGACGTCGACAAGCTCCGCCAGCTCCGCCGCCTGATCGAGCTCGAGCATGAGCTCGGGCTAGGTATCGATCTCTGAGTTGCTGTCCGCTAGGCGACATGACCGGCGAGACACAGATGCACTTCGTGAAGTGCTGCTTTGAGACGCCTGCGATCGCCCGCCGGCGCGTCCTCGCCGCCAGAGGAACGAATCACATGCCGGCCGTGGCCGCGGTGGGTGTCGCATCCGAACGGATGCATCTGCGTCTCGCTTGCTGATGAGTCGCGGTCAGGAGCGCCGATGCGGCGGCGTCCACGGAGTCATCGGTCGGCGCACTCGCAGGAACGCCACCTCCTCGGGGCCTACGCGAACGGGAGGTGGGCCACTTCTCCGCGGCTGGCGCAGCCGCCTTACTTAGCAGAGGCGGGCGCGCGGTCGACGGCAAGCCCCGCGGGTTCCAAGCCGAGGGTCGAGGAGCCGACCGCGGCGCCCGGAGAAGCATAACTTCGTGCCGCGCTCTCACAATGTTGACAACAGTCTCGGCCGATGCTTGAGTTTCCGGTGGTTCCAAGCCAAGTGAGGTTCGGTGGAGTCGAAGAACGACTCTTGCGGCTTGAAGGCGCATCGCATCCCGCGCCAGCGGCCTAGGTTGCTGTTGGACGTTGTTCCAACGACGCTGCATTGGCGCGCCGGCCCTCGGCCGGAGTCGCGCGGATGGTTTGACTTGAATTGCGGTTGCGCGAGCGTTCAGCTTTGCGGCCCTTCGCCCGTCAATGAGGAGGCGCCTATGGAGAGCGGCTAGTTCTGCGGCTGCCGGGACAGTCATCAGTAGACGGAAAGGAGACAGCAGTGGCTGTTGAAACGCAGCAGCTTGCTTCCATCAACGATCTCAGCCAACTTGAGCCGTCTATCGACCTCGGCGGATACCGGGTCAAGTCCGTCGAGCCCCACGCCACCTCGTTGAGCTTGCCGAGTCACATGGGCCTCACAAGCGACGGGCGTATCTTGGTGAGTGAGTTCTCCGCCGGTCGCGTCCGCGACATTACGGAAGCAGGCGATTACGCCGACACACGTCGGGGCGCCTACGCGACTGGCCTGATCCGCCCCGGCGGCATCGCGCCGCTCGCGGATGGTCGGATCATAGTGGCGGATTCGGGCGCGGGCGCAATCTTCGACGTCACGACACCGGGCCCGGTTACCGATGCGGCGGCCGTCTTCACGGATGTGCCGCACCCGTACAGCTTGCTCGAGACGAGCACGGGGATCTTCGTGTCGTACTCGAACGACGCGTGGGCGGGAGTCGTCGAGGTCGTTCCCGGCGAACGGTTCTCGCTGGACCAGCCGACGTTCGTTCACAGCTTCCCGGTGGTGAAGACGATGGAACCGTTCCGGGCGAGCACCGGCTGCGGCGGTAGCTGGGCGACAACGCTGAAGGACGGGCGCTTTATGTTCGGCCACGCGGCACTCGGGGCGATCTTCGACGTGACGAACGGTGGCCACTTCTACGACCTTCGCGAGGAGCGCTACGCGTGGGGTCTGCAGCAGCCGCTCGGAATGATCATCGACCCGCTTGACGGCAACTTGTACGTCTGCGAGCGCTACACGGGCGTCATCAAGCGCATTCCGCACGCGGGCGGTTATGCTCGCTTTGCGGAGCCGCTCGTGGCGGGATTCCAGGAGCCAAGCTGTATCCGCTTCACGTCCGACGGCTCGCGCGCGTACGTGTGTGATCGGGCGCTCGACACGGTCTATCGGCTCGAGCTCGAACACGCCTGACCATCGCGCAGTCTCGGTACATGGGCTCCCGCGTCCACGGGAGCCCATGTACGGCAGCCCCGGCGTCATCGTGACCCGCCAAACTGAACGCGTGCACCTTGAAGGGACGAAGCGGCGCCAGATCGCCCGACGGTCTGCGCGCCCCATCAGCGCCCTGTTCCGACGCGTGCTGGCGGCTTCCATCGTCAGCCAACTTGGAAGCCAAGTCGGGTTCCTCGCGTTTCCTTTGGTGGCTACCTCTACGCTCGGCGCGACTGCATTCGACGTGGCGATGCTCTACAGCCTCGGGTGGCTTCCATACCTGGTCTTCTTCGCGCCGATGGGGAAGCTCGTCGACCGCGGTCGACGAGTGCCGCTCATGATCGCGGCAGACGGCGCCCGATGCCTCTTGGTCATCGCTCTTCCAGTTCTGTACTTCGCTGGTCATCTGGCGCTTTGGCAGCTGTACCTAGTTGTCCTCCTCGCGGGCTTGGCGAGCGCGATATTTGATATCGCCGACCAAGCGTTCCTTCCGGCGATAGTTGATGCGCAAGACTTGCTTCGCGCGAACGTCCTCCTCGAGACGTCCAATTCAGCTACTCGAATTGTGGGACCCGGAGCGGCGGGCGTCGTGATCGGCGCCGTTGGCGCTCCCGCTGCTCTCGTTCTGGACGGAGCTAGCTACTTCGCGTCTGCGGCGCTGTTGAACGACGTTCGACGATGCGAATCGCCGCCGGCCGAGCGAGCCACGGTCCAACACGGGTCGCGTCCTACACCACGGGGCGGGTTTGCGTTCGTTTTCGGGAACAGCTCACTTCGCGCGCTGTTGCTCTCGAAGGCCGTAGCAAACTTTGGCTGGGCTTTCGTCGAGGCACTTCTCGTCGTCTACGCCGTGCGTGTGCTGCACGTCGACGCAGCGATCCTCGGCGTGATCTTCGTGGCCGGCAACCTCGGACTATTGGCCGGGACGACCGTGGCGCGTCGGCTCACCGGCCGCGCCGGACGGCGAGCGGTGCTCATGCTCGGTATCGCTCTACAGGGGCTTGGGGTCATCGCAGTGGCACTAGCTGCCACAACGTGGGCGCCGGCTTTCCTCGGCGCGGGACTCGCGACTCGAGCGTTCGGATTAGTCCTCTACAACGTGAACCAGACGACTGAGCGGCAGACGGTGACGCCGCCCGAGTTGCTCGGAAGTGTTGGGGCAGCTATGCGGGTCGGGGACGTTGGTGTACTGCCGATCGGATATCTAGTTGGTGGTGCACTCGCGAGCGTTCTGCCCCTTCGTGAGGTCTTGTTCGTCGCTGCCGGCTTTACGGGACTCGCATTCGTTCTTATCACTGCCCTGTATCGAGACGTCCAACCGCAAGCAGTCGCCGCGTGACCCGCTTTCGTAGAGCGCTCGCTCCGGCTGTCGAGGATCGGCTCGTTCGCGTGCGCGCCGAGTCGACAAAGGCCGAACCGCCTGCACAGATGTTCCTGCCCTCCCTCGATCGAAGTGTCGCCCCTTGAGCGATATGAGCGAATACGGGGACGCTGTAGCTGACGTCTATGACTCGTGGCACGAAGGCTTAGCCTTCCTCGACCCAGCCCCAGTTGTTGAGCATCTGGCGAAGGTCGCGGGGGCCGGTCCGGTGCTCGAGGTCGGCGTTGGCACCGGACGGGTCGCGATTCCGCTGGCCGAGCGAGGGCTGGAGGTACATGGAATCGACGTCTCATCACGCATGATCGAGCGGCTGCGTGCCAAAGACTCCGCGAGCCGAGTGGAGACTCGCGTTGCCGACTTTCTCACGTTCGAATCCGAACAGCGCTTCACGCTGATCTACCTCGTTTTCAACACCCTGTTCGCCTTCGCGAGCCAGGAGGCTCAGTTGCGCGTTTTCGCCAACGCGCGGTCTCTCCTGGATTCGAGTGGGCTGTTGGTGTTGGAGACATATTTCCCGAACGTGCGGCGCGACCAACCATCGCGCGTCTCCGCGATGACTGAGGGATCCGATGGCCTCGTTCTTGAAGCGTCGCGCCACGACTTCCGCACGCAGGAGATCGATACGACGTGGGTGAACCTGAGGGCGTCAGGGCTGAAGGTGGTGTCGCTGCGTACGCGCTACGTTTGGCCGCCGGAACTCGACTTGATGGCTCGCCTGAACGGGTTGGAACTGGTTTCTCGATTCGGCGGGTGGGCCGGCCAGCCGTTTACGGCGTCGAGTACGGATTACATCTCAGCGTTCCGTCCCGTGGACGAGGCCCGACGCGTGGCTACATCCGGAACGTGATCGCCCCCTTGTGCGCGGTCTGTTGAGTCGACACTGCACGACATGAGACGTGACCGAGCCGCTGTCCACCACAGGAATCTTGCGCGGGTTCGATTCCCGCCGCCTCCATTGTTGTTGTCGTCTTGACAACGTGCTATACAAGCCGCCCGCTCAGGTGAGAGGCCGCTGCGCAGGCGACGTTCGCTCGGAAACCGAATCCGAACGTTAGAGTCGCTTGCCAACCAACCGACACGGAGCACGAAGTGATCAATCACACGCGGCTCGAGGGCTCGCATCTCGCCGGCAATCTGTTGGGCGATCCGAGCGAGCGCGATCTGTTCGTTTATCTACCCCCTGGCTACGAAGAGTCAGACCGCCGCTACCCGACCGCATACCTGCTGCAGGCGTATGGCACCACAGCGGCAGAGATGGTGACCCCGGCCACCGACGGCCAGCGATGGTCGCCGCCGCTCGAAGACGTCCTCGACCCGGTGTTCGGGCGCATGGAGGCTTCTCCGATGATCGTCGTCGTACCCGACGGCTGGTCGCGTTGGGGGTGCGGCCAGTGGGTGGACTCGCCCGTGACGGGCAATTTCGAGCAGTACCTGCTGCACGACGTCATCCCGGCCGTCGACGCGGTCTATCGGGCCATCCCCAATGCGCAAAGCCGAGGCGTCTTCGGCTTCTCGTCAGGAGGCTTCGGCGCCTGGAACGTGGCCTCGCGCAACCCCGATGTCTTCTGTGCCCTGGCGATGCTCTCGGGCGACTCGTTCCTGGACATGACACACAAGTTCATGCCGTACAAGTACTTCGACAGCATCTGGCCGGAGGCACCCAACGGTCCGATCGAGGGGAACATCTGGTCGGAGCTCGTTTACGACTACTCCGCGACGTACTCACCTAATCCGGATCGGCCGCCGTTCTACGTCGACCTGCCCGTGGCCTGGCCCAGCGGCGAACTTATCCAGGAGGTCTGGGACCGCTGGCTCGCCTTCGACCCCGTCGTCAACGTGCACGACCGCCTCGACAACCTCCGGAAGCTGTCCGGGATCTTGCTCGACGCTGGCTCCAACGACGACTACAACCTGCACTGGGGGCATCGGCTCCTCAGCCACTACCTCAACGAAGCTGGGATCTCGCACGAGCACAGAGAGAATTCCGGCAACCACGGCGGCCGCGCAAACGAGCGCTACCAGGTTGCGCTGCAATGGCTGTCGGACGTCCTCGACGGCGACTGAGCCGCAACGTGCCTTACGCGGCCGTCAACGGATTGAACATGTACTACGAGGTCCACGGGGAAGGGCCGCCGCTCCTGTTGCTGCACGGCGGGAGTGGGGCGATCCCGGAGAAGTGGCTCCCGTTCTTCTCGTCTCGATTCCAGGTGATCGCGATGGAGCAGATGGGACACGGACGCACTGCCGACGTCATGGATCGCTCGTTCCACTACCACGACATGGCCGAGGACACGGTCGAGCTCATGCGACAGTTGCAGATCGAGTGCGCGGTTGTCGTTGGCTACAGCGATGGGGGGATCATCGGCCTCGACATCGCGATTCATCACCCCGGGCGCGTGACGAAGCTCGCAGTCACCGGGGCGCAATCTCGGGTCGACGGCTACACCGAGGAAAACCAGGAGTGGACGCGCACGTTCGATCCTGCGGCCGAGCCAGCCGTGTCCAGACCGCCGGGCTCGCCGACCGAGATTGTCACCTCAGGGGACTGTGAGCAGCGCACCACGGCCCGCGCTTGCCTGGTGGAATCACCGCTCGTGAGATTCTGGAGGAGGGCCGTCGAGAAGGCTCTTAAGACTTTCAGGAGGGTTTGAAAGAACTCCCCTTAGGTCCACTCGCCGGTCAGGTGCACGAACCGCCGCCAAACCATCATCGGACGGCAGGCGGTACGTGCACTTGATGTCGTCCGCGCCTCCGATCGAAACCTCTTGAACGAGCACGCGCATGAGCGTTTTCGCCTGCTCCGGGTTCGAGTCGCGGATCTTCTCCAGGAGTTCCCTGGTCTCGGCGACCGCGTCTGCCGGGAACGTCAGCTCGGTCGATGCCGTCTGGGAGCCGAGAATCGTCTGCCGTTCGCGCAACTCCGACTCCTGTGCTTCGAGTTCGTCGATGCGTTCCTGCAGGCGCTCCGGCTTGAGCCGACCACTCTCGAACGCATCGTAGTAGCGGCCTATCCCGGATACCAGACGACGCGCGGTTCGTCGGGGTCGCGCTCGTAGCTCCATGTTTCTTCCACCAGCCGCTCGAGGTCGTAGCGTGGGCGCCAGGCGAGCAGGAACTTCGCTTTCGCGTTGTCGAGCCAGGTCGAGTGGTACGGCGTGCGGATCTCGACCGTGGGCAGGCCGCGGGACTCGGCGAGGTAGGCGCCGAGCTCTCCGTAGTCGACAGGCTCGTCCATGCAGATGTTGAACGTCTGACGCCGTGCGGCCGGCTGGTCGAGAGCGGCGAGGATCGCGTCCACCAGATCCTCGACGTGAACGAAGTTCCGCTTCACCGGCCGCCCGTCCTCGTCGAGCATCACCGGCACCGCTTCTCGCTCGGCGTAGGCATCCGCCTGTTCGGCGCCGACGAGGTCGCGCCAGCGCGGCCCACCGAACACGTCCTCCCCGAACGAGAGCTGGTACCGGAAGTCGTCCTTCTCCATGACCCACGGCGCCCGCAGACAGCAGTAGTCGAAGTCGTACTGCAGGCCGTACTGCTCGAGCATCACTTCCTCGAGCACCTTCGACAGCGCGTAGCAGCCGGGGTAGGCCGTGTGCGGCTGCGTCTCGGTGACGGGGAGGGGATGCGGATAGAAGAAGTGCCCGACCGCGGCGTCTCCGCCGACCAGGACGAGCCGCCGGAAGGTGGGACTGACGCGGCAGGCTTCGAGCAGCCAGAAGAGCCCCTTGACCGTGACGTCGAAGATCGTTTCGGGCGTCTCCTTGGTCGTCGCCAGGTGAATCACCTGGGTGGCGCCCTCAATGGCGGCATCCACGACGTCGCGGTGCTCGATCGAGCCCGCGACGACCTCGAGCCGCGCTTCAGGTTGCAACAGCCGGTTGTGGCACAGCGCTCTGATCGTGATCCCGGCTAGCCGCTCATCGGGGGAGGAGAGCACCCTGCGGATGAACGCCTGGCCGACCTTGCCGGTCGCGCCGGTGACGAGAACCAGTGGCGCTTCGTCCACGCTGCGAGTATGACCGTTCCGGTGCTAGGTGACCTGCGAGAGATCGCCGGCGTCTTCCGGACGGCGGCAGCGTCCACAGCAATTCCGATCGAGTGGTGATTTCGATCACGGCGTGCGCGCCGAGTTGGCGGGAATCTTTCGCGGGTTCGATTCCCGCTCCCTCAACTTTTCCCTGCAAATCGCCATGTTTACGCAAGGACGCGGATCTGGGGTCCGATTCCAGAGCTCTCGCGGTCGCGACATCTTGACGTGTACGGACAGTGTCCGTACACTGCTGGTATGGCGAAGGTAGCTCGCGCAACAGATCGTTGGGAGTTCCGCGTAGAGGCGCAAGCCGACGAGTTTGTCCGTCGGGCCGCAGACGTTTCCAACCGTACGCTTACCGACTTCGTGGTCGAGGCGGCGGTGGCCGAGGCAGATCGTGTGCTAGCTGACCGCACGCGTTTTGTTCTCGAGGATGAGCAATGGACACGGTTCGTGGAGCTGCTCGACCGTCCACCTCAGGAGAATCCCGGACTGACGAAGCTGTTCGCGACGCCGAGTATCTTCGAGTAGATCCGTGGCGTATCGGCGCCCGGAGCCGCTCGCGCGCCATCACAAGCTCGATGACTTCAGCTGCGGTGAGTCGGCACTCGACGAATGGCTCAAGAAATATGCCCGTGCCGCCAACGCGTCCGAATCGGCGCGCGTGCTCGTCGTCACGACTGACGACGACACAGGGATGGTTGTCGGCTACTACGCCCTGGCAGCCACGCAGGTGGAGCCCGCAGACGCGACAGAGCGAGCCAAGAAGGGCCAGCCGTCTCGCCGTCCGGTGCCGGCGGTGCTGCTGGCCCGCCTCGCCGTCGACGGGCGCCACCAAGGCGCCGGCCTGGGACGGTCACTTCTTCAGGACGTCCTGCTTCGGTCCGTCGAGGCGGCCGACGCGATCGGAATTCGAGTGCTTCTGGTCCACGCGAAGCACGAACGTGCGAAGGCTTGGTATCTGAAGTACGGGTTCGAGGAGTCGCCGACCGATCCACTCCATCTGATGATGCTCATGAAGGACGTTCGAGCCTTCGTCGATCACCATCTTTCGACCTAGCGCGCGAGAGGCATCTTGAGCGGGTTGGATTCCCCGCCGCCTCCATCATCATCGGGAACGTTCTGGAAAGCGCAGAGGGAATGTCCCGACCGGACCCAGGGATACTCGCCGACACGCCCGAGGTTGGGCAGTCTTGGGCCCTAGGACTTGGTGCGCGTCTCAACCTGCTGCGAGGGCGGGAGGCGCCGGCTTTTCCTCGTCCGTGCGCGCTGTGCCGAGCACGACTTGTACGTGCACCGGCCCACTCGCGACGACGGGGATCACATCGCCTTCGATCTCGCTTCCATCGACCCGAAGGGACCGGACCCCGCTCGAGACGCCGTCCGGATTCGAGACCTCGATCTCATAGACGACGCCGCGGAACCGCCGCGACGCGCGGTACGAGCTCCACCCGCGCGGGATGCACGGGTTGACGCGGAGGCCGTCGTAGCCGGGTTCGATCCCGAGGATCCCCTGCGCAAGCGAGACGAACGCCCAGGCTGCTGTTCCGGTGAGCCACGAGTTCTTCGCCTCGCCGGGCGTCGGGGCGTCGCGCCCGGCGATCATCTGCGCGTACACGTACGGCTCGCTGCGGTACGTCTCGATCGCTTCCTCGCGGGGTGAGGGGCAGATCGCGAGGTAGGTCTCGAGCGCACGCTCGCCGTCGCCCTCCAGGCACCAGGCAAGCGTGATCCAGGTGTTGTTGTGCGAGAAGACGCCGGCGTTCTCCTTGTAACCGGGTGGGTAGCTCGTGATCTCGCCGAGCTCGGGGCGGTAGCGCGTGTAGGCAGGTTGGTGGAGGACGATGCCGTGCTCGGTGCCGAGGCGCTCACGCACGCTCTCGAGCGCGCGGCGGGCGCGTCCGTTCGCGCGCCCGGCGCCGCCGAGGATGCACCAGGCCTGGCTCTCGATGAAGATGCGCCCTTCGTCGCAGGTGTGCGAACCGACTGGGCGGCCGGCTGCATCGTAGGCGCGGATGTACCAGTCGCCGTCCCAGCCGTGCTCCTCGACGACCGAAAGCATGTCGGTGCGGGACGCGTCGAGCCGTTTCGCGTCCTCGTCGCGGCCGAGGTGCCGGTACAGCGCGGCGAGCTCGGCGCACGCGTGGAGAAACAGCCCGGCGATCATCACCGACTCCGCGCTCGAGCCTTCGACGTCGCCGGCGGTCTGGAACGACTCGTCCGGCTCGGTCGAGAAGCAGTTGAGGTTGAGGCAGTCGTTCCAGTCGGCATGACCGATCAGCGGCAGCCCGTGCGGGCCACGGTGCGAGAGCGTGTAGGCGATGCTCGTATCGAGATGGTGGAGCAGCGTCTCGCCGCTGCCGGGCGTGTCCGCGTAGCCGACCGGCTCGTCGAGGACCGAGACGTCGCCCGTCTCCTTCGCATACGCGCAGGTCGAGAGGACGAGCCAGAGGTGGTCGTCGTAGAAGTCGCCTCCGATCTCGGCGTTCCCCTGCTTCGTCAGCGGCTGGTACTGGTGGAAGCAGGTGCCGTCGGCGAGCTGCGTCGCCGCGAGGTCGAGCAGCCGCCGGCGCGCGCGATCGGGGATCAGATGGACGAAGCCGAGCAAGTCCTGGTTCGAGTCGCGGAAGCCCATGCCCCGGCCGATCCCGCTCTCGTAGAGGCTTGCCGAGCGCGAGAGGTTGAAGGTCGCCATGCACTGCAGCTGGTTCCAGGTGTTCGCCATCCGCGTCGCGTGCGGGTCGGGGCAGTCGACCTGAAAGGCGGAGAGAAGGTTCTGCCACTGTTGCCCGAGGGCCGTGAACGCGGAATCGACCGCTGCCGGGTCGCGGTAGCGGGCGAGCAGCGCGTGGCCTTGCTGGCGCGGCTCGGGATCGTGCAGGTACCCGAGTACGAACGTGAACTGTTCCTCGGTTCCCGGTTCGAGACGCACGTCGAGCTGGTGCGAGCCGATCGGGTTCCAGCCGTGGGCGATGCTGCCTGCCGCAGTGCCCGCGAACGGCACCGCCGCCTCGTGAAGCCCGTTGTGGACGCCGACGAAAGCGTCACGCGACGTGTCGAAGCCTGCGATTTCGCGCGTGCAGCCGAACAGCGTCATGTGGTCCCGGCGCTCGCGGTACTCCGTCGTGTGGAAGATCGCGCCGCCGTCGACCTCGACCTCTCCGATCGAGTACGTCCGCTGGAAGTTCGTCATGTCGTTGAGCGCCTCGTAGAAGCAGAACTCGACGTAGGAGAACAGGGTCAGCTCCTTCGTGACGGAGCCGACATTGCGGACAGTCGTCCGCCACAGCTCCGCCTCCTCGCCGGGCGGCACGAAGAAGAGAAGCTCGACCTCGATGCCGTCCTTGGCGCCGACGATGCGGGTGTAGCCGAGGCCGTGTCGGCACTCATAGCGGTCGAGCGGTGTCTTCGTCGGGCTTCCAGCCCGGGTTCCAGACCGTGCCTCCGTCGCGCACGTAGAGGTAGCGACCCACGGAGTCGTAGGGCGTGTCGTTGTAGCGGTAGCGTGTGAGGCGCCGCAGACGCGCGTCGCGCCAGAACGTGTAGCCGCCGCCCGTGTTCGTGCAGAGCCCGAACAGGTCGTCCTGGCCGAGGATGTTCAGCCAGGGGAGCGGCGTGTCGGGCCGCGTCACGACGTACTCGCGCGCGTCGTCGTCGAAGTGTCCGTAGGCGTTGCTCATCGCTGCTCCCTCGATGACGGGTCCCAGCGGCGGCCGGGTGGAGGCACGTGATACGCATTTCTTAGCAAGTGGCGCGAACCGTGAAATCCGTGGAAAACCCGGCACGAGAGCAGGCTCGAGTACCGGATCTTCTGCCGCCGTCGGGCCGCCAGTTCGAGCTTCACCGGGACGACCAGCGGGCCGTCGTCGTCGAGGTCGGCGCGGGCCTGCGTTCCTACTCGGTCGGGGGGCGTGAGCTGCTCGACGGCTACGGCCCCGACGAGCTGGCCACCGCGGGTCGCGGGCAGGTGCTGATGCCGTGGCCGAACCGGATCGAGGACGGGCAGTACGAGTTCGCCGGGACGACGCACCAGTTGGCCCTCAACGAGCCGGAGGAGCGGAACGCGATCCACGGCCTCGTGCGCTGGTCGTCGTGGTCCGTCGTCCGGGAGGAGCCCCAGCGAGTCCTGCTCGAGCACACGCTGCACCCGCAGCCCGGCTATCCGTTCTCGCTCGTACTCGGCCTCGAGTACTCGCTGTCCTCCGAGGGCTTGCGCGTGGCGTCGACCGCCACGAACGTCGGAACGGCAGCCTGTCCGTTCGGCAGCGGCGCGCATCCATACCTGACGCTCGGCACCGAGACGGTGGATCCCATCGTGTGCCGGGCGCCCGGGCGGACGGTGGTGCAGGTCGACGCACGCGGCCTACCCGTCGGCACCGAGCCGGTGGACGGGACGGAGTACGACTTCCGGCAGCCGCGGCCGATCGCGGCCACGAAGCTCGACCACGCGTTCACCGACCTCGAACGAGACGACGACGGCCTCGCGCGCGTCCAGCTCCGTCATGCCGAGCTCACCCTGACGCTCTGGCTCGGCGAGAGCTACCGCTACGTCCAGCTCTTCACCGGCGACGCGCTGCCGAGCGTGAATCGCCGAAGCCTCGCCGTCGAGCCGATGACGTGCCCGCCGAATGCCTTTCACTCGGGCGATGGTGTTCTTGTGCTCGAGCCGGGCGAATCGGCGACGGCCGTCTGGGGGATGCAGCAGACGCGCCCTTAGCCGACACCTTGAGCCGCGGTTCGGCAACACCCGTCTGACCGCCGACGCTGAGCTTCGTACATCTCCGCACGCGGCTCAGCGTCGGCACGGATGGCCAAACAGCGCGCCTGATCGAGAGTTGAAGTCGTCGATTCCGATCGGAGGAGTGATGACGGTTGCCAAGCAAGCCGATCTCGCAGGGCCGGGGATCGGCGACTACGCCGAGCTCGAACACGTTCTGCCGGACGACTACGAAGCGCGGCTTTCGCCGAAGGAGACCATGCAGGCGCTCTACGGCGCCAAGAGGCTGATCGAGGATCGGCTCTGCGAGGAGCTCAACCTCACGCTCGTTCAGGTACCGCTGATCGTGGACGCCGGGAGCGGCGTCAACGACAATCTCGACCGCGACGGGTCGCGCACGCCGGTTTCGTTCCACATCTCGAACGACGGCGGTGCACATCCGATCGATGCCGAAGTCGTCCAGGCCGCGACCAAGTGGAAGCGAATGGCGCTTGCTCAATTCGAGCTGGATCCCGGTGAGGGTCTTCTCACCGACATGCGGGCGATTCGCAAGGACTACTTCCTCGACCACGACCACTCGGCGTACGTCGACCAGTGGGACTGGGAGCGGGCGATCACCCCCGCAGACCGGACGCTCGACTACCTCACCGGCACGGTCCGGTCGCTCTGGAAGGTCCTCAAGGAGGCCGAGAGCTACCTCCACGACCGGTTCCCGGCACTGGCGGCCGGGCAGCCACTTCCCGACGAGCTCACGTTCATGCACGCCGAGGAGATCCTCGAGGCGTACCCCGACTTGCCGCGCAAGCAGCGCGAGACGGCGATCCTCCAGGAGATCCCGGCGCTGTTCATCTACGGGATCGGCTGGCCGCTCGCCGACGGCTACCCGCACGAGTTGCGCGCAGCGGACTACGACGACTGGTCGACCGAGACGACCTCGGCCGACGGGCGACCGATGCACGGCTTGAACGGCGACATCCTCGTGTGGAACCCGGTCACACGCCGCCGTCACGAGCTGAGCTCGATGGGGATCCGCGTCACCAAGGAGGGCCTCCGCCGCCAGCTCGAGCTGTCGGGCCAGCTCGACTTCCTCGAGCTTCCGTATCACCAGGCGATCCTCGGCGACCAGATCCCGCTCTCGATCGGCGGCGGCATCGGTCAGTCACGCGTGATGATGCTGCTGCTGCAGACGGCCCACCTGGGCGAGGTGAGCGTCACCGTCTGGCCGCAGGTTCTCAAGGACATGTGCGCGCGTCACAACATCCACGTGCTCGAGTAAGCGGCACCGACCGGTGTGGAGGGTCGGTCAGGGCTTCGCCTGCGCCAGGAGCTCCGCACTCTCTGCCCGGCCGGCGACGTCGCCCAGGCCCGCGTACAGGTCGCGGGCCTCGGTCAACGGCGCGGCTGCGCCCGTCCGCCCGAGGCCGACGAGGCACCGTCCTTCCCCGAGCAGCGCGGCGGCGAGGTTCGGGACCGCCCCGAAGTCGCGCCAGCGGCGCTCGGCCTCCGCGTGAAGCTCGAGCGCCTCCGACGTGCGGCCTTCCGCCTCGGCGAGCTCGGCCGCCGCGGCGGCGCGGGCGCACCCGATGCGTCCGAGGTCGGCCGTCAGCCCGCCGGCGAGCTCACGCGCGAGGTCGAGCGCGCCCGCCGACGCGCACAGCCGCGTCAGCTCGGGCAGAAACAGCGACCGGTGACGGTCTGAGCGGTCGCGCGAGACGTCGATCAGCTCGCGCACGTGACCGAGCGCGCCGTCGGTGTCGTCCAGCGCCGCTGCGGTCAGCGCGGCAGCCGAGAGAGCGGGGGCGAGCAGCTGCATGTCGTCACCGGCGTGGGCCTTCGGCAGGAGCTCTTGGGCGATCGTTGCCGCGGTCTCCGGATCGCCGCGCCGCGCGAGGACGAGCGCCTTGTGCGCGAGGCCGAGCTCGAGGGCCTGCAGGCCGCCTGTCTCGCCGCTCGAGCCTGCCACCTCCTCGACGACGGCGAGCAGCTCGTCCCAGCATCCGAGATCGAAGAGCATCCACGTCGACTCGGCCTTCGACCACCAGAACGAGCCGCGCAGCCCTCGCGACTCACAGAAGGCCTGCAGCGCCCGGTGCAGCTCGAGGCCCTCCGCCGCTCCGACCGACATCCAGGTTGCGTCGGCAAGGTTGAGCTGACCGATGCCGACCGAGATCGCCGATCCGCCCGTGAGGCGCTCGATCGACTCGCGCAGGTCGTCGAGCCCACCGAGGTCGCCGAGCTCCGTCCGCGCGACACCCCGATACTGCAGCACTCTCGCGGCGAGGTTGTCCAGCCCGAACTCGTTCGCCATCGCGATGGCCGTGTCGGAGCTCTCGACGCACTCGCGGGCGCGCCCGGACAACATGTCGCCGCCGGCCCTCCGTGAGAGGTAGAGCGCGTAGACAGGGCCGGGCGGATGGCGCTCGAGCAGCACTCGCGCCCGCTCCCCGTACTCCCGCTCGTCGGCATCGCTGCCTCGATAGCGGGCGAAGCGACTGAGCTCGAGAAAGGCCTCTGCGACTCCGAGCTCGTCACCTGCCGCCTCGAAGAGGCTCACCGCGCGCCGGACGTCATCCTCGCCCTGCGCGACCGAGAGGCCGACGCCGATCCGAGCCATCTTCAGCAGCAAGGGCGCCTGGGCCGCGTCATCCGGATCGTGCAGGGCAACCGCCCGGCGGTAGTAACCCTCGGCCTTCGGCAGGTCGAGAGCGACGGCGCGATCGCCTGCGAGCTCGAGCATCCGGCGCGCCGCCGGACGAAGCTCCGCCTCGGCATCCGAGTCGCCCGTCGCCCGCGCGAGCTCGATCGCCTCCAGGTAGTGGTGCGCGAGGACGTCCGCCAGGTCCTCGGCACGGTCGCCTGCCTTCTCCTCGAGCCATGCGGCGGCGGCGCGATGCTTACGGATGCGCCCGGCGCGCGGGATCTGCTCGTACGCGACGTCGCGGACGAGCACGTGCCAGAACGCGTACTCCTGCTCGCCCTCCATGCTGCTGCGGCGGGCCGGACGCACGAACTCGCGGCGGGACAATTCGTGGAGGGCGAGCTCGACCTCGTGCGCGTCCACACCCGCCATCGCGGCGAGCGCTCCGGCCCAGAACACCTTCCCGATCACGGCTGCGTCCTGGAGGAGCCCCTTGCGCTCCGGCGAGAGGGTGTCGAGCCGCGCCGCGATCAGCGCCTGCACGCTCTGCGGGAACGCGATTCCCTCGCCGGGGTCGCCGAGACCGCGGTCGGCGACGAGACGCACGAACTCCTCCGCGTAGAGAGGGTTGCCGCCCGCACGCTCGAGGATCGTCCGTTGCACCTGCTCCGAGACGTTCTGCTCGAGGAGCCCCGTCACGAGCTCGCTCGTCTCTCGGTCCGAGAGCGGCGACAGGTTGATCGTGTGCGCGTTTCGCGTGCCGGCTCCCCACGTGCCGTGCTGCTCGAACAGCTCCGGCCGCGCGGTGCAGAGGAGGAGGAGCGGCACGCCTTCCGCCCACTCGGCGAAGTACGATAGGAACTCGAGCAGCGGTGCGTCGGCCCAGTGCAGGTCTTCGACGACGATGACGGCGGGACCGTCCGCTGCGATCGACTCGACGAAGCGCCGCCAGGCCGCGAACGACTCCTCACGTGATTCGGTCTGGCCGGCGTCGATTCCGAGCAGCGGGAGCAGGCGCGCCCTGAGCCAGTCACGCTCCTCCACGTCCGGCAGCGCATCGTCCAGCTTCGCGGCCGCGGCTGCCGGCGAATCCGACTCGAAGACACCGGCATGCGACTTGACCAGCTCCCCGAGCGCCCAGAAGGTGATTCCTTCCCCGTAGGGGAGGCAGCGACCCTGGCGCCAGCGGATCAGCTCCGGGCGTGCGTCGACGTATCGGAAGAGCTCCGCGCAGAGGCGGCTCTTGCCGACGCCGGGCTCGCCGACCAGCGTCACGAGCTCGACGGTCGAGTCGCGCGCGCACCGGTCGAAGAGGCCCTGCAGGAGGGTCTTCTCGACCTCGCGGCCCACGAACAGGCTGTCCTGCGTCCGGATCAGGTCGGCGCCGAACCGTCCACGCGCCTCGATCGCGCGGTACAGGCGCAGCGGCTCGCTCTTGCCCTTCGCGTCGGCCGCCGGCAGCGGCTCGTAGGCGAAGACGCGCTCGGTCTGGCGGTACGTCTCCTCCGAGACCGCCACCGCGTTGACGGGTGCGGCAGCCTGGATGCGGGCGGCCGTGTTGACGACGTCGCCCGTGACGATTCCCTCCCCGAGCTCGGGGCGGGCCTGCAACGCGACCACCGCCGGGCCGGTGTTGATGCCGACGCGCACCTGCAGCTCGAGCTCCGGCTCGCGTTCGTTGAGCTCGGCGATCGCCTCGATGATCCGCAAGCCTGCGCGGACCGCCCGCTCGGGGTCGTCCTCGTGCGCGACCGGCGCGCCGAAGACCGCCATCACCGCGTCGCCGATGAACTTCTCCACCGTGCCGCCGTACCGCTCGAGCTCGTGTCGCAGGGTTGCGTGGTACGGGCGGATGCGCGCACGAACGTCCTCCGGGTCGGCCCGCTCGGAGGCGGTGGTGAAGCCGACCAGGTCGCAGAAGAGGGCGGACACGATCTTCCGCTCCTCGCTTCCCGACGTCCCCTCGGCGACGAGCGACGTGCCACAGGCGTTGCAGAACCGCGCGACGTCGGGGTTCTCCGTGCCGCAGCTCGGACAGATCACCGGCCGAGCCTAGAACATGCGTGCGGTCTTTTCGATCGCGAGCGACGAACCGGCTAGGGGCACTTCGCACCGGACTTGAGAGCGGTGCAGACGTCCACGAGGAGCTTGTCGGCAGTTCGGCTCCGGACGAGGGTCAGCTGGTCGCTCGACACCTGGGCAAGGAAGCTCTTCCCGTCGCTCGCGACGTCGAGCGTGCTCACGGTGACCCCGGTGGCGAGCGCGGTCGCGAGGCGCGGCGAGAGAACGACCAGGTCGGCGAGGTGCGAGCTGTAGCGCGAATGGGCAGCCAGGTAGGTCTTCTCGGCGGCCGAGAGCAGCGTCATCGCGTCGATCGTCGCGCTCGCTTTCGTCTTCCCGCTCGGGCCGGAGTGCTTCTTCGTGATCGCAGGAAGGATGAAGAGCAGCGCTGCGACGATGACGAGCAGCGGCAAGAAGCGCTGGATGTTCGGCGGCACGCATCCGACCCTACAGCGGCGCGGCCGGCGGGAGGCGGGCGGCCCACGGTCGTTCGCGACGGGTTCCCCTTCGAGGCAGTAGCGTTGCGCCGTGACGGTCAGCGCCGAACGGCATCGCCGATGGTGACGCCAGACGAGGTGGCGCGGATCGCCATCTTCTCTGCGCTCGCCGTCGAGGAACGCGACCGCCTCTCGCGCGCGGCGGCGGACATCAGTCTCGCGCAGGGTGAATACGCAGCTGCCCCGGGCAGCGACGGCGCGCTGTTCGGGCTGCTCGACGGGAAGATCGAGGCGGTGCAGATCGTCGACGGCGTCGAGCGCGTCGTCGGCGAGCGCAAGCCGGGAGACGTCTTCGGCGAGGTTCCGATCACGCTCGGCACCGTCTTCCCGGTCGGATTCCGCGCGGCCGAAGCATCGCGCGTGTTCAAGCTCGAGCCGCACGACTACCACACCGTCGCGGCCGCGGCGCCGCAGGTCGGCGCGGCCGTCGGCAGGCTGGCGGCCAACCGCATCGGCGGGCCGGGCGGGCTGCAGGGCCTGGCCGCCGAGCCGCCGCCGCCGCGTGCGATCGTGCTCGGCTACCGCTGGGACGCCGCGTGCGCCGAGCTCCGCCACTTCCTCGAGCGCAACCAGATCACCTTCCAGTGGGTGACGCCGGATGCGACGCATCTGTGGGAAGGCCCGCTGCCGGCGCAGGACGACTGGCCGGCGGTGCGGCTCGTCGACGGCAAGACGGTCGTCCGCCCGCAGCTACGGCGCATTGCCGAGCTGCTCGGGCTGACGACGGAGGCCTCGTCGGCGTCCTACGACACGGTGATCGTCGGCGCCGGCCCTGCGGGTCTGGCGGCCGCCGTCTACGGCGCGTCCGAAGGGCTCGACGTGATCGTCGTGGAGCGTGAGGCTCCCGGCGGGCAAGCCGGCACCTCGTCGCGGATCGAGAACTACCTGGGCTTCCCGTCAGGCGTCTCCGGGGGCGAGCTGGCGAGCCGCGCTTTGCAGCAGGCGCGGCGGCTCGGCGCCGAGATCCTCGTCACGCGCACGATCACGAGGATCGACCCCGTGACTCGCCACGTGCACCTCGACGGCGGGGACGTGCTGCAGGCGAAGACGATCATCCTCGCGTGCGGCGTCACGTGGCGTCGACTCTCGGCCGAGGGATTCGAGCGCCTCTCCGGTCTCGGGGTCTCGTACGGCGCCGCGCGGAGCGAGGCCGTGAACGTGCACGGGCTCGACATCCACATCGTCGGTGCGGGCAACTCGGCCGGCCAGGCGGCGATGTTCTTTTCGACGCACGCACGCACCGTCACCGTGCTCTGCCGCGGGGAGAGCCTCGAGAAGAGCATGTCGCGGTACCTCGTCGACCAGCTCGAGGCGCGCTCCAACATTCGCGTGCTGTACCGGTCGGAGGTCGTCGCTGCCCACGGGTCGAGCTCGCTCTCCACGATCGACGTCCACGATGCGGTGACGGGGGAGACGATCCGGATGCCGTCGGGCGGGCTGTTCATCTTCATCGGCGCCGACGCCGAGACCGGCTGGCTGCCGGCCGAGATCGCGCTCGACCGGCACGGGTTCGTGTTGACCGGCACCGACGTTCGCGAGGCGGGGCACTGGCCGCTCGACCGCGACCCGTACCTGCTCGAGACGAGCGTGCCCGGGATCTTTGCCTGCGGCGACGTCCGCTTCGGGCCCGTCAAGCGCGTCGCTGCGGCGGTCGGCGAAGGCAGCATGGCGATCGCGTTCGTGCACCAGTACCTCAGAGACGCGGACGATTGAGAGGAGGCAGTGTGGGAGGGAGCAGAAGGATCTCGGCGGTGTTGTGCTCGACCAACATCGAGAAGAGCCGCCACTTCTACGAGCAGAAGGTGGGCCTGACGCTGTCGGCCGAGACGGTTCCGAATCACTTGCTGTTCGAGTGCGGCGGCGGGTCGACGCTGCTCGTCTACGGCCGGCCGGGCAAGAGCCTCGCCGACCACACCCAGGTTCGCTTCTGGACGGACGATATCGAGGCCGACGTGCGCGAGCTGGCGGATCGCGGCGTCAAGTTCGAGGACTACGACTTCGAAGCGCTGAAGACGGTCGACCACATCGCGACGAAGTCCGGGCTCGGCAAGTCCGCGTGGTTCAAGGACCCCGATGGGAACATCCTCGCGCTGTTCCAGCCCGAAGGCTGACCGCCACCCGTGGCCGTACGCGTCCTCGTCCTCGGCGCCGGCTTCGGCGGCCTCGAGCTCGCGACCGTTCTCTCGGCAGAACTCGGTGACGACGTCGAGGTCACGGTGATCGACAAGAGCGACGCCTTCGTCTTCGGGTACTCGAAGCTGGACGTGCTGTTCGGACGAACGAGCCTCGAGGCCGTCCGGCTTCCGTATGCGGCGATGAGCAAGCCCGGCGTCCGCATCCTGCGGGAGTCCGTCCTCGCGATCGACGCAGAGGCACTGCGGGTGACGACCGATCGCGGACGGCACGAGTGCGACTACCTCGTGATCGCACTCGGCGCGGACTACGACTACGAAGCCACGCCGGGGCTGACCGAGCGCCACGAGCTCTACTCCGTCGCCGGTGCCGCCCACCTGTCGAAGGTCCTGCCGTCCTTGTCCGGCGGCCAGGCGATCGTCGGGGTCTGCGGTGCGCCCTTCAAGTGTCCGTCCGCGCTGAGCGAGGCTGCGCTGTTGTTGCACGAGCGCGGGCCTCGTCGGCCGCGTCGACGTCGACTTCTTCACCGAGCCGAGCCCGCGCGGCACGTTTCAGAAGCCGTCGGTTGCCCTGGTCGCCGAACAGGAGGAGTTCGGACGGAGGCGCCGCGCCCGCTGGTTCGGGCGCTGAGAGGTCAGCAGCTGGTCGTCGTCGAAGTCGGCGGCGGCGGGTTGCACGAGTCGTACACGGAACTCGTGCGAGCTGCGATCGACCCCGGTGTGCCGCCGTCGTCCGTCCGGACGACCACCGTCACCGACTGATCGATCCGGGACGGGTAGCTCGCGTTCGGAGTCACCGCGACGATGTAGGTGTCGACGCGGTACGCACGCCCGTCGGGGCCGGTGACGGTCTGGACGGCGCATGCCGCCTGCGGCGACGTCGGCGACGTGCAGCTCCCGGCCGCGACGGTCGCGCCGGTCACCTGTCCGGACGACGACGGGATCGTCGAGTCCGAGCTGTGCGCCGTGACGTATGGATCGCTCCCGGTCGGGATGGTCGAGGAATCGAGCTTGAGTGATGCGTTCGGCAGCGTGTTGTAGAGCTCGATCTGCTTGTCGGCGAGCGTCAGGGCGTTCCCCTGGGTGCTCGCGTCGCGCAGCGAGATGTAGCCCGCCGCGTACGCACTGAGGATCGCGCCGACGGCGATCACCATGATCGTCATCGCGACCAGCAGGTCGATCAGGAGGCTGCCGCTTTCGTCCTGGATCCGCAGTCTCGCTCGCATCGCTCGGCGCTTCAACACGGTGCCGGTCAACCCTGCGTCCAGCTGCCCTTGGAGACGTTCCACACGGCCGCTCCGCTCTGGGTGCCAGGCCCGCCCGGGGCGCCCGGCGGCGCCGGCGTCGGGTTGCCGAACTTCGCGTCGCCGGTCATCTGGCCCGAGTTGGCGATCACGCTGCCGTAGATGCTGCCGCCGTTCGTGCTGACGAAGTTCCCGTTCACGAAGAGGATGCCCTGGAACTTGGCGTCACCGACGACCGTGGCAGCGTTGGCAGCGTTGTTGTGGTTGACCGCGACGATCTCGAGGTTGTTGGTGCTCGTGTCCCACGCGGTCGGGCAGTTGCCGCTCGAGAGGGTCGCCGCACAGAGCCGTGCGCCGTTCCCCATCGTCACGGTGCCGTCGACGTAGATGACCCCGACGCCGTTGTACACGGCCTTGTCGTTCGCGCTGAGGGCGAGGTTACCGTCGATGTAGGCCGTCCCCAGAACGGTCAGCGTGCCGGGGTTGCCGTCGGCCCAGGTCAAGCGGCCGACCAGGTTGCCGCTGCCGTCGTAGTAGCGGCAGTCGAAGTTGTTGCCGGTGTCCGCCTGGTTCGTGTTCTTCAGGTGGAGGAGCGAGACCGAGCCGCTTCCTGCCGGGATCTGGAGACTCGTGTTTCGTGTCGAGTCATTGTCGAGCTTGAACAACCCGGTCGAGAGGGCTGAGCCGGTCGGCGTGGTCGCCGCGCAGTCGTGCGTGATCTTGTTCAGGTCGGCGGTGCCGTACTTGGTGGTGTCGACCGTCGGCATCGGAACCGTGACCTGCGACGACGAGTAGGTGTTCGCCCAGATGCCGGATCCGGTACCGCTCGTCGGGACACCGGCCGGGTTGCAGACCACGTTCTTCCAGCCGTGGAACGAGATCTTGCAGCCGCCGACGATGTCGGCAGAGAGAATCGGGCGCGAGCTGGTGCCGACAGGCGAGCTGTTCCCTTGGGTCTGGTAGACCTTGCCGACGTAGAGCGAGACGATCTGAGGCCCGCTCGCGCTCGGCTCGGCGATCAGCGGCGATCCTCCGCCCGAGAGGCAGAGCGAGCTTGCGATGAAGATCGGCACCGTGATCGCGGCGGAGTTGCCGAGAAGATCACCGCCGTTCGGCGGGGGGGTCACCGACGTGCAGTCGGCGCTCGGGTCGGCCATCGCGTAGCCGTATCCGTAGATCGGGTCCTGGGGCGTCTGGATGCCGCCGGAGACGACACCCTTGATCTGAATCGACTCGTGTCGCACCGTCCCGGTCTTCGAGGTGCCGTCCGCGTAGACCGTCCATGTGTCGGCCGCCGTCTTCGTTGCCCACCAGCTCACGGTCCCCCCGTCGACCGACGTCGACGACTGCGGCGTCGACTGCGAGCCGATGCTCGTGCCGACCGGCTGGGCCCCCGTCGAGTCATTGGTGGTGAGCCACTGCGACAGGTAGGCCGTCCCGTAGTTCAGGCCGGTGCGGCCGAGATCGATCGCGCGCACTTCCTGCGTGTCGCGCCCGGCGCCGCTCTCGCTGCTGACCACGACCGTTGCGAGCGCCGCCGCCATGATGACCAGGACCATCGTCACGCCCAGTGCCAGGACGAGAGCCTGGCCGCGCTGTTCGTGGGCGATTCGACGGAAGAAGGTGCTCTGTGTGTCCGCAGTGTTCATGGGTTCCTCAGCAGGGGTCGGCGTTCAGGGCAGCGATCCTGTCCGCGAGCTCGTAGTGCTCGCCGACGTCGAGTGGTGCGTCGATCTGGACATTGAGGTCGACTGAGACCGACGGCAGGTTTCCGAGCGGGCAGGTCTCGGCGGTCGGCCAGATGTTCCCCGCCCAGCTCGTCGGCGTCGGAGAGTCGGTGTTCGTCGGCCACCCGCCGGGCGGCTGCGCGATGTTGTCGACCTCGAAGGTCGACCCGGTGCCGCCGTTGCACGACGAGAGCGTCGTCGAGTTGTAGCGGTAGAGCTGGAACTGGGTCGTGCTGCCGGGTGTCGTGGGGATCGTGCACCACTCGACGCCGGCGGCGCCCGAGCCGGAGGGCAGGACACCCGGGCACTGGCCGGCGGTCTCGGTCAGCGTGAGCGTGAAGCCGCCGAAGGCGTTCTGCTGGACCGGGAGCGTCTGGCTCTGGCTGTGCGCGCAGTGGATGTCGAGCCTCATCCGCTGCAGCGCGAGGCGCGCCTGCCCGTAGACCTGGGCCCGGCTCAACGCCACGGCCTGGTGCTTCATCGCGGTCGTGAAGCTGCCGACGATGGTCGCCAGGACCGTGCCGGTGAGGGCCATGACCGTCACGAGCTCGATCAGGGTGACCCCGTGTTCCTGCGAGACCCTGCGGGCAGCGCGAGACAGCAAACGAGACAACACGCCGGAGGTATCGGCGGGCCTCCGACGCCGCCTTACCCCCCTTTATGGTGGGTTTTGCCCCCTCCGAGGCTAGGAGACAGCGGGTTTCCTAGAATCGGCGCAACTGCGAGCCCGAGGAGAATCGATGGCCGAGATCAGCGACATCGAAGGGATCGGACCGGCGTACGCCGAGAAGCTCGAGGCGGCCGGCATCGGCACGACCGACGCACTGCTGGCCGAGGGCGGATCGCCCGCCGGACGCGAGGCGATCGCCGAGAAGACGGGGATCGGCGCGGCGTTGATCCTCGAGTGGGTCAACCACGCCGACCTCTACCGGATCAACGGCGTCGGCAGCGAGTACGCGGATCTGCTCGAGGCCGCGGGCGTCGACTCGGTGCCCGAGCTCGCCCAGCGCAACGCCGCCAACCTGACGGCCGCGATGGCGACGCTCAACGAGGAGAAGCAGTTGGTGCGAGCGGTGCCGAGCGAGACCCAGGTCACGTCGTGGATCGAGCACGCCAAGGGGCTCGAGCGCGCCGTCCATCACTGAGGGGCGGTCAGCGCCGTTTGCGCTTGCGCGACGCTGCCCCTCCGCCACCGGGGCGGCCGCCGCGTTGCTGCCGCTCGATCCGCCGGCGCTCCTGACGTCCGATCGAATCGAGGCCGCCTTCACCCTGCTGCTCCCGGGCGGCGTCCATGTACGCCCTTCGCTCGGCGGCGGTCAGGCGGCTCATCGCCTTCTGCATCGCCTGGGGGTTCGGGTTGGCCGCGACCGTGTTGATCTTGCGGAGCGCACTTGCGAGCTCGGGATTCTGGCGCTCGATCGCAGCCGTGCTCATCCGCTGGAAGAGCCGACGGATGAAGCCGATCCGCGACAGCTTGGCGACGATCGGCCGCAGCAGCGCGCCGCCCCGGAACCGGCCGAGGAGGATCAGCAGGCCGAGGATGGCGAGGATGACGCCGAGGACGATCAGCGGGACGAACAGCCACCACACGGCGTCGGATCGTACCTAGTGCCGCGAGGCCAAGATGACTCCGGCCGCGACCACGATCGCCAGCAGGACGACGAGCAGGATCCAGGCTGCGAGCGACCCTCCCGGCACCGGGGCGGGCGGAGCGGGCCGAAGCGTCTCCAGGCGTGTCACCCCGCCACTGTTCCGGGCCTCCGTGAGCGACCCGTCGGTCGCCTGTAAACATTCGTAAAGGGCTTGACCGGCGTGCGGTTCCGGTTAGACCATGCGGGGTAGGGGGATTCGATGACTGCTCACGATCCCATCGGCTTACTGCTCGAGCACGGAGACGACCACGGCTGCGTGCACCTGACGGAGCTGCACGAGCTCGTCGCGAAGCTCGAGCTCGACGAGGAGGACGTCGAGGCGCTCTTCGAACGCCTCGAGTCGCACGGCATCGAGCTGACCGACGACTGTTCGCGTGCGCTCGACGAACCTGTCCCGTACACGAACCAGCAGATCGCCGCGGCGACGACCGACTCGCTCCAGCTCTTCCTGAACGAGGCCGGCCGCTATCCGCTGCTCACCGCGGCGCAGGAAGTCGAGCTCGCGAAGAAGATCGAGCGCGGCGACAAGGAGGCCAAGGATCTGCTCGTCAACTCGAACCTGCGGCTGGTCGTGTCGATCGCGAAGAAGTACCAGGGCCACGGCTTGACGCTCCTCGACCTGATCCAGGAAGGGATCATCGGGCTGATCCGCGCAGCCGAGAAGTTCGACTGGCGCAAGGGCTTCAAGTTCTCGACGTACGCGACGTGGTGGATCCGGCAGGCGGTGCAGCGCGGCGTCGCGAACAAGGCGCGCACGATCAGGATCCCTGTGCACATCGTCGAGCGCGAGCAGCGCATCTCACGCGCGGAGCGTGAGCTGGTCGCCGAGCTCGAGCGCGCGCCGACGGACGAGGAGATCGCGCGCCGCACGAAGCTGCCGCTGAAGCAGGTGCGGGAGGTGCACGCCGCCGCGCGTGCCGTCGCGTCGCTCGACAAGCCGGTGGGCGAGGAGGGGTCGAGTGCGTTCGGCGACTTGTTCGCGAGCGACGAGGCGACGCCGGACGAGCAGGTCGAAGTCGAGCTCACCGAGAAGGCGCTGCACCGCGCGGTGGACGACCTGCCCGACCGTGAGCGGCAGATCCTGAACCTGCGCTACGGCCTCGGCGAGAGCGTCGAGCCGAAGTCGCTCGAGGAGATCGGCCGGATGATGGGGATCACCCGTGAGCGTGTGCGTCAGCTCGAGGCCGAGGCGCTCCGCCGCCTGGCCGAGCGACGCGAGATCGCGGCGCTCGTGCCGGCCTGACCGTTACGAGCCGACGACCTTGCAGACCCACCGGCGTGGGCGCGACCGGTCGAGCTCGATGAACAGCACCCGCTGCCACTGGCCGAGACAGAGCGTGCCGTCGGCGATCGGAACCGACTCGCCGGCCGAGCCGAGCAGCATCGACATGCAGTGCGCGTGGCCGTTGCCGACTTCCATGTCCTCCTCGCAGATGTTCTCCGTCCGGCGGTCCCAGTCGTCGTGCGCGTAGTACGTCTCGTGCGGGATCAGGCGGCGGAGCAGCGCGCCGAAGTCCTCGAACATGCCCCGCTCGTACTCGTTGACCCGCACGCAGCACGTCGTGTGCGGCGAGTAGACACAGCAGATGCCGTCGGCGACGCCGGATTCGCGGACGATCTCCGCGACCTCCTCGGTGATGTCGGTGACGTGAAGGCCTCCGGTCGTTTGGAAGTGCCGCTCGGCCTGGAAGACCTTCATCGGCGGCAAGTCTAGCTCCGCCCCGGCCACCGACTACGCTGGAACGCGCGGGCCCGTAGCTCAGCGGTTAGAGCAGCGAACTCATAATTCGTTGGTCCCTGGTTCGAATCCAGGCGGGCCCTTTCGGCGCGGAGCCGCGACTCGAAACCGCCTGGTACGTCCAGGCCAAGTAGGCAAGCGAGAGCGCATCGAGCAGGACGATGCAGAGGATGAACGTTCCATCCGAACGGCGCTGGCCTGCCGGAGATCGCTGAGATTGGGAATCTTGCTCGCGGGTACCAGCGATGAGCGAGAGGCTCTGACTCTGGGAGAGGGGTCTTGAGAGTCATCGATGCCTTTCGTGGATGCGACGGCCGGCCCTTGGAGCCGCTCTTACGCGGGCGGCTTCGGGCCGTTTGCGACAGATGCACGACCAGGCCGGCGACACGACCCCCACGGCGCTCAACGACGCCGGCCAGGTCGTCGGCGTCGCGACGCTCTCCGACGAGAAGCACGCTGTCCTCTGGACGCTCAAACGCGGCTAACCGCGGGGCGCCGATCGCCCGCAGTTTCGAGGTCTGTTTGCGGGACACCGCGGTGGGTAGGTCACCTTCTGCACGACCTTTGTGGGGTCTAGCGACTCTCGTCAACGACGATCGGAGCAACATGCCTGAAATGACCGAATCGCGGGACCTGTTCCTGCATGAGCTCGGAGACATCCTCTACGCGGAGCGCGTGCTCGTGAAGGCGCTTCCCAAGCTCGAGAAGGAGGCGTCGGACACGGAGCTCGCAGAGAGCTTCAAGGCGCACCTGGCCGAGACCGAGCAGCACGTGACGAACGTCGAGAAGGCCTTCGAGGCGCTCGGCGAGACGGCGAAGGCCGAGAAGTGTCCCGGGATCGACGGGATCAAGAAGGAGCATGACGATTTCGTCGAGAAGCAGTCGCCGTCGCCGGATGTCCTCAACTCCTTCCTGACCGGCGCCGGCGCTCGGGCCGAGCATTACGAGATCGCGGCTTACGAAGGCCTGATCGTCTCCGCCGAGGCTATGGGCGAGGACAAGGTCGCGAAGCTTCTCTCGGAGAACCTCGCTCAGGAGAAGGACGCGCTGCAGAAGCTGAAGACGATCAGCAAGCGGCTGGCGCGCGCGTCCGCCAGGGAGACCGCCAACGCGTGAAGTCCCCGTGCCACCGTTATCACGACGGTTGTACGACGCCCGCAGTTACCTAACGAAAGGTTCGAAATGCCGACGATCGAAGAGTCCGTCGAAGTGAACGTGCCGCTCTCCGCGGCGTACGACCAGTGGACGCAGTTCGAGGAGTTTCCGCAGTTCATGGACGGGATCAAGGAAGTGCGTCAGCTCGATGACACTCACTTGCACTGGGTGGCAGAGGTCGGCGGGCGTGCGGAGGAGTGGGATGCCGAGATCACCGAGCAGAGGCCAGATGAGCGGATTGCCTGGAAGGCGACCAGCGGCAAGCAGAACGCAGGCGTGGTGACGTTTCATCGGCTCGACGACCAGACCTCGAAGGTCATGCTCCAGCTCTCCTGGGAGTCCCAGGGCATCGTCGAGAAGGTCGGTTCGGCGCTCGGTCAAGACGACCGTAAGGTCAAAGCTGACCTCGAGCGGTTCAAGAAGTTCATCGAGAGCCGCGGAAGCGCGTCGGGAGCCTGGCGCGGCAAGGTTGAGCACAGCTAGGCGACGCGTCGACTGCAAGGCGAGGATCGGGCGGAGTTCGCACGATCCTCGCCCGCGCTCCCAGGCCTCATGTCACCGACACCGACCTGCTCGGGTCTTTGAGCTAGAGCGGCCTCGCGAATCGGGTTCCGTAGAACAACACCCAGTTGATGAACCCCCGAAGATCGCCCAGCAGACGCCTGTCCGCCGGCTGCTTCCAAGCGGCATCCGGGGTTGTCTGGGCCCACATGGAAAGCATGTCCTCATCGAGAACGACGGACGACGCTGCGGCGAGCGGGATTCCTGCCGCGTGGCTGCGGTTAAGTACGTGCTCGGTCGCTCGGTGGAGGGATGACGCGGCGGCTCAGTAGCCGCCGCCGCCCTTGCCGCAGGCGGTGAGCAGCAGAGCAGCCGCGACCAAGACCAGCAAGAGCGGTGTGAGGCGCGCGAGGTACATAGTCGCTGTACGCGGAACGCTCGCGAACGGATTGGCGCGCACCGGTGAAACCGATGCTTGAAGTCGCACGTATCCCTCTCCATTCACACGACATCACCGGAGAGGGAGATTCGAAATGTCCGTTAGCCCAGTGAGACTGATCACAGTCGTTGCAGCACTACTCGCGGCCGTCTTCGCAGTGAGCGCAGCAAGCGCGCGAACAGCGGCCGACATCTACACCGTTCACGCGCTCGTGTCGGACACCACGGCCACCCCAGCCGCGACGTCCGACTCCTCGCTCGTCAACGGGTGGGGTCTCAGCGCCGGCCCGACCACACCGTGGTGGGCGTCCGACAACGGCACCAACAATTCGACGCTCTACAGCGGTGCGGGCGTGAAGTCCGCTTTGACGGTTGCCGTAGCCGGTGCGCCGACCGGTACCGTCTTCAACGGCAACGCCGCCGCGTTCGTCGTCAACCAGAACGGGAAGAGCGGTGCCGCACGGTTCCTCTTCTCGACGGAGGCGGGGACGATTCTCGGTTGGACGCCCGCGGTCAACGGCACCGTTGCGGTTGTCGGTGCGGATCGTTCGAGTGTCGGCGCTTCCTACAAAGGGCTTGCGGTCGCCAACGACCAGCTGTACGCGACGGACTTCCACAACGGCCGCGTCGACGTCTTCGATTCGTCCTTCAAGCTCGTGAGCAAGCCCGGAGCATTCATCGACGCGAAGGTGCCGAAGGGCTTCGCCCCGTTCGGCATCCAGGCACTTGCCGGCAACATCTTCGTCACCTACGCGAAGCAGGACGCTGCCGCCAAGGACGACGTCGCGGTTCCCGGCCAGGCGTACGTCGACGAGTACACGCCAGACGGCGGACTCGTCGCCCGTGTCGTGAACAGCGGCAAGAAGAACGCGCCGCTGAACGCACCGTGGGGCCTGGCGCTTGCCCCGGCCGACTTCAGCGTCTTCGCCGGCGACCTGCTCGTCGGCAACTTCGGGAACGGGCGGATCAGTGCCTATACGCAGCGCGGAGACAAGTGGGTCTTCAAGGGCCAGCTCCGCCACGCCGCCGGATCGCCGATCACGATCGACGGTCTCTGGGGAATCGCGTTCGGAAACGGATCCGCAGCCGGGCCGACCAACACGCTCTACTTCCTCGCGGGACCGTCGGGCGAGCAGCACGGCCTGTACGGCTCGATCACCGCAGGCTGACGAACCACGGGTCGCGGCGGCACCGGCCGCCGCGACCCCATCGTCAGCTCCGCGCTCACGAGACGCGGTGCCACGCCTCGCCCCGTGAGGACGCCGCCGCTGCCGAGGCGAACAAAGACGTGGCGGCGGCGCTCTTCGTCACGCCGAAGACCGTCGAGTTCCACCTGACGCGCATCTACCGCAAGCTCGGCGTCAGGTCGCGGGCCGAGCTCGTCCGGCTGCTCGCCGGCCGGCAGGACGCGTCGCTCGAGCCGCTGGGGCCCGAAGAGCCCGCCGCCGATCGAACGACGGGGCGCGCGGCTTCGTCAGTGGTCGCCGGACGCTGCGTCCTTCACCTTGCCCGCGGCGTCGTCGACCGTCTCCTTGACCTTGCCGGTCGCCCGGTCGATCTGCCCTTCGCGCTTCAGGTTGTCGTCGTCCGTGAGGTCGCCGACCGCTTCCTTCACCCGGCCCTTGGCGTCGTCCGTGGAGCTCATGAGACCCTCCTTCGTCGTGTGGTTGGGCGCGGTATGCCCACTGGTCGCGTCGTGCAACATCCGGGCCTCAGCTCCAGCTCGCGCGCCTTGCCTCGGGGGTTTAGCCCCGCCGCGCATCCGGCAAAGGGAAGGTCACAGCCGAAGTTCCCGACGGAGGAGGAGACCATGTTCGGAAGACAGAGGAAGCCCAAGCAGGTCGTCACCGACGTGGTCGACGCCGTGCAGCCGTACGCCGATCAGCTCGCGCACGACGAGAAGCTGCGTGCGCGGCTCGTGAACGCGGTGACGGCGGCCGTTGCCGCGCGGGAGCGCGTCCGGCAGCAGGTCGGCTTCACCGGCCTGGCGGCGCGGCTCGGCTCGGATCCCGTCCTGCGGGCGCAGCTGGCCGAGGCCGCGGCGGAGCTCCGCGGCGCACGCAGCCGGTTCGACCGCAGACGGCATCGTGGGACGCGCGATCTCGTCCTCTTCCTGAGCGGCGCCGGCGTGGTCGCGGTCGCCGTGCCGTCGGTTCGCAAGGCGCTGCTCGCGAAGGTCAGGTCTGCCACACCGGCGAGCGCGTACCGCCAGATCGAGCAGCAGATCGAGGTCGACGTCCCGGTGAGCAAGGCGTACAACCAGTGGACGCAGTTCGAGACGTTCCCGGAGTTCATGGAGGGGGTCGACGAGGTGACGCAGCTCGACGACACGCTGCTCCACTGGGCTGTGACCGTGGCCGGGCGCACGGCCGAGTGGGACGCGAAGATCGTCGACCAGGAGCCGGACCGGCGCATCGCGTGGGAATCGGTCGACGGCAAGCACAATCGAGGTGCCGTGACCTTCGAGCCGCTCGGCGCGGAGCGCACGCGAATCAACGTGAGCCTGTCGTACGTCGCAGAGGACGTCGTCGAGCAGGCCGGCCAGGCCGTCGGGCTTGACGACCGCCGCGTCCGGGCCGATCTGAAGCGCTTCCGCGACCTGATCGAGAACCGGGACGAGACCGGCGCCTGGCGCGGGACGATCAAGGCGGGCCGGACGACCGAGAGCTGACGGTCGCGCGGCCGGTGGTCGCCTGGTTCGATCGGTTCCAGCGCCGGCACGCCTGGCTCGGCTTCCCGCTCGCGGTCCGGCAGAAGTACGCCGACGATCAGGGCGGCTACCTGGCGGCGACGATCGCGTACTACGGCTTCTTCTCGATCTTCCCGCTCCTGCTCGTGCTGACGACCGTGCTCGGGTTCGTCCTGAAGGGACACCAGCACCTCGAGAGCCGCATCATCGGCTCGGCGCTCGGACAGTTCCCGGTGGTCGGCCAGCAGCTGCAGGCGCGCTCGCTCCACGGGAGCATGCCGGCGCTCCTGATCGGCGGGCTCGGCGCCCTGTGGGCGGGGACGGGCTGCGTGCTCGCCGCGCAGAACGCGATGAACCAGCTCTGGGGCGTGCCGTTCACGGAGCGGCCGAACGCACTGGTCGCCCGCGCGCGAGCGGTGCTGTTGCTCGGGGTGCTCGGGGGCGGCCTGCTCGCCACGACTGCGCTCTCCGCCGCGGGCACGACGGGCGGCCGCTACGGGATCGCGTGGAAGATTGCGTCGATCGCGCTGTCGCTCGTCCTGGACTTCTTGCTCTTCTGGGTCGGGTTCCGTGTCCTCACCGCCCACGACGTCGGCTGGCGCGAGCTCCGCGTCGGTGCGGTCGCCGCCGCAGTCGGCTACGAGCTGCTGCAGCTCGTGGGCGGCTACTACGTCGGGCACACGCTCACGCACTCGAGCAACGTCTACGGCACGTTCGGGCTGGTGATCGGCCTGCTCTCGTTCATCTACCTCTCCGTCCACGTGACGCTGCTCGCCGCCGAGGGCAACATCGTCGCGAGCCGTGGTCTCTGGCCGCGGAGCTTCTCCGTCGGCTCGGAGCAGCCTCCGACGAGCGCCGACCGCGCCGCGCTCACGCAGCGCGGCAAGGTCGAGGTTCGACGGCAGGACGAGGAGATCGACGTCCAGATTCCCGTCCCCAACCGCGACTCGCAGGAGGAATCGTGAAGCTTCTCTACAAACCGTTCGGTCTCGTCGTCAGCGTGCTCGGGGGCCTCGCCGCGACCGCGCTCTTCAAGCGCCTGTGGCAGGTCGTCGGCCGCGAGGGCGACGCGCCCGACGCGAAGGACCGCGAGCGCGGCTGGGGCGAGGTCCTGCTCGCGTCGGCGCTGCAGGGCGCGATCTTCGGCGGCGTGAAGGCGGCGGTCGACCGCGCCGGGGCCGCCGGCTACGAACGCGCGACGGGCGTGTGGCCGGGCAACACCAAGCCGCCGGAGCAGTCGGCTTGACTCGTCACGCGCGCCGCCTCAACCCCGTGTAGACGGGCCCGTGCACTCGGGGCACGACAGGAGCTCGCCCAGCGACCGTTGCAGGCCTCGGCCCCGAGGACGCTCCTCGAGCGAGTTCGTGCCACGCTTCTCCTCGAGGCGAACGAACGGCGCCCGTACGAAGCTCGTGACGGCGTCCTTGGTGAGCAGCCGGGCGACCTTGTGCGTCGCGAACGCCATCCCGGCGACGTCTCCGGGGTCCAACCGAGTAGGCAGCCGGCCGCGCCGATGCGCGAGCAGGAGGGTCGCAGCGAGCGCGGACGTGAAGATCGCGGTGAGGACCGCGTAGCCCTCGAACGGCTGCTCGTCGTCGGAATAGCCGGCCAGCGGTTCGGTCGCTTGCAACGCATCGGGAGGAGGCACAGCGCACGGCTGTCCGCCTGAAGCGCGGTGAAAACGTCGGCGACCGCCGAACCCTCACCGGAAGCCCTGGGCGGCGACTCCCGGTGAGGCCGGCTTCTCGTCGTCAGCCCGCGGGCTGGATGTTCTGGTTGACGTGGAACAGGTTGTCGGGGTCGTACTTCGCCTTGATCTTCGACAACCGTGGATAGTTGTCGCGGAAGCACGACTTCGCCCGGTCCTGGCCCTCGTCCATGATGAAGTTCGAGTACGCGCCGCCCATCGCATGCGGTGCGATCGCATCCGAATAGGAGACCGCCCAGTCGCGCAGCTCGTCGTCGCGCCCCGGCTCGTGGTCGATCGCGACGAACACCTGCGAGAAGGCCGCGTCGCGATGGCCCCAGGCGGTGTCGCCGTTGCCGACGCGTGCAGCCGCCCCGCTGAGCGGATAGATGTGCGTCTGCGACACCCAGGTCGGCGCACTCTCGCCGAACTCGACGTACGCGGCGGCCGCCTCGTCCGGCATGTCCTGCAGGAAGTGCGCGCGCCAGTAGATCCGCGTCCCGAACGGCACGAGCGGGTCGAACGCCGACTGCAGCCCCGGGAAGGGCACCGGACCGACGCCGTCGAGCACCGGCTTCGCGACCGCGCGAAACGCGTCGAGCGCAGCGTTCGACTCCTGCTCCGTCGACGTGTTGCACCAGATCAGGCCGCAGACCTTGTGCATCCGGAGCTCCTCGGGGAACGGATCGGCCGGCGGAACCGTCAACACCGCGAAGAACGCGGAGATGTCGTCGGCCTGCTGCGGCAGCCATTCGCGGTACAGCTGGACGACCTTCTCCGTGTCCTCCAGCGCGAACAGCATCGGTCCGCCGAACACCTCGGCGACCGGGTGCAGCTGGAAGCGGAACTCCGTGACCACGCCGAAGTTCCCGCCGCCGCCGCGGAGCGCCCAGAAGAGATCCGGCTCGTTCTGCTCGTCGGTGCGGACGAAGCTGCCGTCCGCCAGCACGACGTCCGCTCCGATCAGGTTGTCGATCGTCAGTCCGTGGGCGCGCGTCAGGTGCCCGATGCCGCCGCCGAGCGTGAGCCCGGCGACGCCCGTCGTCGAGAATGTCCCGGTCGGCGTGGCCAGCCCGAAGGCGTGGGTGGCGTGGTCGAGATCGCCGAGGGTCGCACCGCCGCCGACCCGCGCGACCTTCGCCTGCGGGTCGACCTGCGCGTAGCGCATCGGCGAGAGGTCGATCACGAGCCCGTCGTCGACGCATCCGAATCCGGCCGCGTTGTGGGCGCCGGCGCTGCGAATCGCGATATCGAGCCCTTCGGCCCGTCCGAAGTTCACCGCGGCGGAGACGTCACCGGCGTCGACGCACCGCGCGATCACCGCCGGGTTCTTCTCGATCATGCCGTTGTGGACCCGCTTCGCCTCGTCGTACTCCGGGTCCTCCGGGCCGATCGTCGTTCCCCGCAGGCGCTCCCCGAGCGCGGCGGCGAACCCTGTCGCCTGGGCAACTGATGCCATTTGCAAAACCTCCTCGGTTCCTGTTCCCGACCGGCTTCCAGGGGACCGCAGTCTCGGGCGTTTCGCAATACGGCATTTGCCGTATGCTCGACCGACATCGATGTCGCCCTTGAGCCCACGAGAGCGGGACGTCCTCACCCTCGTCGCCGAGGGCCTGACCAACGGCGAGGTGGGCTCGGCGCTCGGGCTCTCGCCGAAGACCGTCGGCAAGCACCTGGAGCACGTGTTCGAGAAGTTCGGCGTGCACACGCGTACCGCTGCGGCCGCCGTCTGGCTGCGAAGCTCCTAAGAAGCTCGCGAGAGAGCCGCAGCGGGGTGAGTACGCTCCGGCGATGGCCGCGACGGCGGACAAGCGGCGCCTGATCCTCGACGCGGCCGTGCGCGTCTTCGGCAGGCAGGGCTTCGAGACCAGCCGCATGGCCGACGTCGCCCGCGAAGCCGGCGTCGCCTACGGGCTCGTCTACCACTACTTCGGATCGAAGGACGCGGTGCTGCAGGCCGTCTTCCGGGAGGCGTGGGGGCGGCTGCTCGACGCGGTGGCGCTCGCCGAGCGGACGGGGGAGACGGCGGCGGAGCAGCTCGAGCTCGTCGTCCGGATCGTGCTGCGGGTCTGGCGCGACGAGCCCGACCTCGTGCGCCTGCTCGTCCGCGAGGTGACGCGGAGCCCGCACCTGTCGGACGAGCTCGAGGAGATCGGCCGCGCGTTCGCGAGCCTCGAGCGCATCGTGCGACGCGGCCAGGAGGAGGGGGCGTTCCGAGCAGGCGTCGACGCCCGACTTGCCGCCTGGATGCTCTACGGCGCGCTCGAGGAGATCCTCACGGGCTGGGTGCTCGGACAGCTGCCCGACGACGCCGACGCGGCCACGGCGGCGGAGCGCGAGCTCGTCCGCACGTTCGTCGGCGGCCTGCGGACAACTCGGTGAGAATGCGCCGGTGCTCGACCCGCTGAAGCGCTGGCGGCCGCTCCCCGACAAGCCCGACTACGCCGGCGTGCTGTCGTTCGCGGGTCAGCCGCTCGCCGACGATCCCGCGCAGCTCGTCGGCGTCGACGTGGCGATTCTCGGAGCGCCGACCGACGACCTCGTGTCGGACCGGCCCGGCACGCGCTTTGCGCCGCGGGCGATCCGTTCAGCGTCGTGCCCGCCGGGCCCGCATCTCGAGGCCGGTGTCGACGCGTTCGAGCTCCTGCGGGTCGTCGACTACGGGGACGCGCCGGTCGTGCCGGCGTCTCCCGCTGCCTCGCACGCTGCGATCGAGCAGCTCGTCGGCGAGGTGGTCGATGCACGCGTCTTCCCGGTGACCCTCGGCGGCGACCACTCGATCACGGAGCCCTGCATCGCGGCGATCTCGAGCCGCATCGGCCCGATCGGGCTGGTCCATTTCGACACGCACACCGACACGGGCCGCGAGGTCTTCGGCGTCGAGCGCTCACACGGGACGCCGATGTTCCGGCTCGTCGAGGCCGGGAGCGTGGACGGCTCGCGGTATGCGCAGATCGGCCTTCGCGGCTACTGGCCCGGGCCTGCCGAGCTGGCCTGGCAGCGAGACCGCGGGATCGCGAGCTTCTTCATGCACGACGTTCGCGAGCTCGGCATCCGCGCCGTGGTCGACCGCGCGCTGGCGCACGTCGGCAGCGGCCCGGCCTACCTGACGATCGACGTCGATGTCCTCGACCCCGCGTTCGCCCCCGGGACGGGGACCCCGGAGCCCGGCGGAATGACGTCGCTCGAGCTGCTCTGGGCCGTCCGTCAGGTGGCGGAGCGCGCCGAGCTCGTCGGCGTCGACGTCGTCGAGGTGCTGCCGTCCGCGATCGGCTCCGCGGACATCACGGCGCTCGTCGCGGAGAGACTCGTGCGCGAGGTGCTCACCGGTCTCGCTCTTCGTCGGTCACCCGGTCGAACGGCCGGCAGCTAGCGACCCAGGGCGACTCTCTCCAGGCTGGACACGAACATACGTTCGCAGTAGGGTCGGACGGCATGCAGCTCCGCCTCGATGCCGCCGACCGTCTCGTCGAGCTCGTCGAGGAGCGGCGAGGGCCCGTCCCCGCCGAGGACGCCGCCCGGATCGTCCTGAAGCTCGGCTCGGCCGTGCCGGTCGGGCTCGCGCGCTCGCTGCTCGCCGACGCGATCGAAGCGGATGCCCGGCTTCGCCTGTCCGGCGATCTCGTCGCGCTGAACGACGCGCCGGGGGAGGGGCTGAGACTCGAGCGCGCGCGCTTCGTCGTCTTCGACCTCGAGACCACCGGGCTGCGGCCGGGAGTCGCGCGTCCGTGCGAGATCGGCGCGGTGCGCGTCGCCGGCCTCGAGCTTCGCGAACGCTTCCAGACGCTCGCGAATCCGGGCGCGCGCCTGCAGCCTGCCGTCGCCGCGCTGACGGGCCTGCGGGACGAGGAGCTCCGGCGCGCGCCCCCGGTGCAGGCGGCCGTGCGTCGCTTCCTCGCGTTCGCAGGCGACGACGTGCTCGTCGCGCACAACGCACGGTTCGACATGGCGTTCCTCGACTGCGAGACGATGCGTGTGACCGGGCGGCGCGTCGCCGCGACCGTGCTCGACACGGTCGGTCTCGCCCGGCGACTGCTCGGGCGGCAGCCCGCGAACCTGGCCGCGCTGTCCTACCGGTTCGCGACCGAGGCCCGGCCGTGCCACCGGGCGCTGCCCGACGCGGAGGCGACCGCCGAGATCCTGGTGCAGCTGATCGGCCTCGCGCAGGAGCGGGGCGCGAACACGGTCGCGGACCTCGTCGAGCTCGCCGCGACGCGGCCGCGTCGCGTGCACCGCAAGCGCTCGCTCGCCTTCGGCGCGCCGCAGCGGCCCGGCGTCTACCTCTTCCGCGACGCACACGACCAGGTGCTGTACGTCGGACGCGCGCGCGACCTCCGCGCGCGGCTTCGTTCGTACTTCCGCTCGGAGCGGCAGCGTCCGGCGGTCGAGGCCGCACTCGGCGCGCTCGCCCGCATCGAGTGGCGCGTCACCGGATCGGAGCTCGAGGCGGCGCTCGAGGAGCTGCGCCTGATCAGGGAGCTGCGTCCACCTGCGAACGCACGGTCGGTTCGACCCGATCGCTACGTCTACCTTCGCCGCCGCGGCGACTCGGTGGTCTGTAGCGCCCAGCCCAGCGAGCTCGGCCCGCTGAAGAGCCGCCGCCGCGCGCACCTCGCGGCACGCGGGCTCCAGGGCGTCGAGTGGGAGGCGGTCGAGGAGGCGCTGCCGAAGCTGCGGGCGAAGCTCCGTCTGCTCGCGGTCGACCTCCGGTTCGAGGACGCCGCGCGCCTCCGCGATCGAATCCACGCGCTCGAGGAGGCGTGCACGGAGCTGGCGCGCCTGCGGCGGCTGCGCGCGCTCGCCGTCTGCCTGGTCGTCCCGGCAGAGGGCGGCGGCCGCTGCGCCTTCTTCGTGGCGAAGGGCCAGGTGGTCTGCAGTCGCCCCTACCACGGCGCGGCAGGGCTCGAATGGGAGGCCGGCCTGGCGGCGGTTCGGCGCGCCGTGCCGACGCTGGCGCCCGACGCGGCCGACGACCTGCTCACCGTCGCCGGGTTCCTGCGGCGCCCCGGCCCCGAGCTCGAGGTCGTGCCGCTTCCTACACTGATCGTCGATGAACGAGCTGCGTGAGCGGGCGCTCGGGCGCGACTGGCGGAAGCTCGTCGTCGACGGCGTCTCGGTCTCGCCGATCGACGTTCGGCGAGGGCCGGCCGTCAAGATCGTCGACGGTGTGCGGACGGAGACGGTGCCGCTGGACGAATGGCCGGCGCGGCTGGACGAGCTGCTCGATGCCGCCCGGCAGGTGCATCTACACGGCTCGGACGGCGACGTTCATGCGCGCCGCACGAAGCGCGGCCGCTGGCTCGTGTCGCGCGGGAAGCCGTCGTCGGCCTTGCCGCCGGCGGCGGCGCACGATCGCGAGAAGCAGCACCCGCTGCCGAGCGGCCATCCGCTGTTCGCCGCCACCCGCAGCTCGCCCGCGAAGCGCCGGCAAGTTCAGCACTACGTCGAGCTGCTCCGGCCGCTGCCGATCTGGGAGCGGGAGCGAATCCGCGTCGTCGACGCCGGCTGTGGCAAGGCGTACCTCAGCCTCGCGCTTGTCGCCTACGGCCGCGAGGTCGGCGTGCAGGTCGAGCTGGTCGGGCTGGACGTCAACGCGACGGTCGTCGAGACCGTGCGCCGCATCGCGGACAGCCTCGGGTACGACGAGGCTCGATTTGAGGCGACCTCGATCGCGGCCTACGCCTCGGCCGAGCCGATCGACCTCTTGGTGTCGCTGCACGCCTGCGACACGGCGACGGACGAGGCGATCGCCGCCGGCGTGCGGCTGGGAGCCGAGGCAATCGTCGTGGCGCCGTGCTGCCATCACGAGCTCGCGGCACAGATCGCGGCGCGGCCGCCGGACGCGCTGCTGCGGCACGGCCTGCTGCTCGGGCGCCAGGCGGACCTCGTCACCGACGCGCTCCGTGCCGCGGCGCTCGAGTCGCTCGGCTACCGGGTCGACGTGATCGAGTTCGTGTCGGCGGAGCACACGGCCAAGAACCTCCTCCTCCGCGCCGAGCGCGCGCCGTCCGAGTCGCGGGCCCGGCGGGCGCTCCAGCAGTACCGCGAGCTCCGCGACGAGTACGCGGTCGACCCTGCAGTCGGCCGCCTCCTCGGCGGTCGCCTCGCGTAGCATGAAGGCGATGCACGAGACCGGGACGATGCGCGTCAAGGGCGGCCTCGCCGAGATGCTCAAGGGCGGCGTGATCATGGACGTGGTCGACGCCGACCAGGCGAAGATCGCCGAGGCGGCCGGAGCCTGCGCCGTGATGGCGCTCGAGCGCGTGCCTGCCGACATCCGGCGCGACGGCGGCGTCGCGCGCATGTCCGATCCGGACAAGATCAAGGAAATCCAGGAGGCCGTCACGATCCCGGTGATGGCGAAGTGCCGGATCGGCCACTTCGCCGAGGCGCAGATCCTGCAGGCGCTCGAGGTCGACTACGTCGACGAGTCCGAGGTCCTGACCCCCGCCGACCTCGAGCATCACGTCGACAAGTGGCAGTTCACCGTCCCGTTCGTCTGCGGCTGCACCAATCTCGGCGAGGCGCTCCGGCGGATCGCCGAAGGCGCGGCGATGATCCGGACGAAGGGCGAGGCCGGCACCGGCGACATCGTCAACGCCGTCACGCACATGCGCTCGGTGTTCGGCGGGATCCGCAGGCTCCAGTCGCTCCGCAGCGAGGAGCTCTACGCCGAGGCCAAGAACTTGCAGGCGCCCTTCGAGCTCGTGCGCTGGGTCGCCGAGCACGGCCGTCTGCCGGTCGTCACCTTCACGGCCGGGGGCATCGCGACGCCGGCCGACGCGTCGCTCTGCATGCAGCTCGGCGCCGACGGGGTGTTCGTGGGCTCCGGGATCTTCAAGTCGGGCGACCCCGACAAGCGGGCCCGGGCGATCGTCGAGGCGACGACGCACTACCTCGACCCGCATGTGCTCGCCGACGCCTCCGCCGGCCTGGGCGAGGCGATGGTCGGGATCTCCACGGCCTCGCTCGATCCGGGCGAGCTGCTCGAACGCCGCGGCTGGTAGCGCGCCTCCTCGTCACCGGCGGTTGCGGCTACCTCGGCTCCGAGCTGGTCCGGCGCGCCGACGCGCGCGGGCTCGACGTCGTCGCGACGTGGTGGCAGCGGGAGCCGACGCGGTTGCCGGGCACCTGGCACCGGCTCGACGTCCGCGATGCCGATGCGCTCGCCCGCGCCGCGTCGGCAGCCGACGCGATCGTGCACACGGCCTACCGGCAGGGGGGCCCCGATGCCTGGACGACGAACGTCGAAGGCTCGGTCGCGGCCGCGACGGCGGCACGCGGGCGGCGGCTGGTCCAGCTGTCGAGCGACCTCGTCTTCGACGGGCGGCGAGGCCGCTACCGCGAAGACGACCCTCCGTCGCCCGTCTCCGACTACGGGCGGTCGAAGGCAGAGGCGGAGCGCCTGGTCGCGGAGCTTCATCCGGCCGCGACGATCGTGCGCACGTCGCTGATCTACGGCGGGCCCGAGCCCGGGCCGCAGGAGCGTCTCGCGCGCGACGGCACGCGCTTCTTCGTCGACGAGATCCGCTCGCCGGTGCAGGTCGACGACCTCGCAGAGGCGATCCTCGAGCTGCTCGCGCGCGACGTGCCGGGCCCGCTCCACCTCGGCGGCTCCGACGACGTCAGCCGCTACGACCTCGCCCTGCTGCTCGGCGCCGATCCCGCGCGCATCGAGCGGGCGCACACCACGCCCGACCGCGCGCCCGACGTCTCGCTCGACAGCTCGCGCGCTGCGACGCTGCTCACGACGCGTCTGCGCGGCGTCCGCGAGGTCCTCGCCGGCCCGCGAAACGCGTAGAGCTGCCACTCTCCGGGGACGCCCCGTAGCCGAGCTTGCCCGCGTTCCTCGAACCCGGTCAGCGACCCGGCGACGAGCTCGCGCACGGTGCCGGTGACAAGGATCTCACCGGGCCCGGCAGCCGCCAGGACGCGCGCCCCGACGTGGATCGCCGTGCCGCTCAGCTTCGACTCGAAGATGTCGCATTCGCCCGCGTGGACGCCGGCGCGCACGTCGACGCCGAGCGCCGACACCTTCGCGACGATGCCGTCGGCGCAGAGGATCGCCGCGCTCGGCGTCTCGAAGCAGGCGAAGAAGCCGTCGCCTGCCGTGTCGAGCTCGCGTCCCGCGAACCGGGCGAGCTCGCCGCGCACGGCTGCGTGATGCTGCACGAGCAGCTCGCGCCAGCGGGCGTCGCCGACGGCAGAGGCGAGAGCGCACGACTCGACGATGTCCGTGAACAGCACGGTCGTGAGGACCCGCGTGCGTTCGACCGGCAGGAGGCGCAACCGGATCTCCCGGTCGAGCTCGTCCGCAGCGGCGTTGCCTGCCTGTTCGACGTCCATGCCTGGCCGAGCCGCGAGCCGGCCGGCTGATACGCCGGTCAGTCGTCCGGCTCGTTCTGCGCGCGCCAGCGTTCGGCCGCCCGGCGGCCCTGCGGCGTCGCGAGGAAGTGCTCGAGCGGCACGTGCAGCAGCGCGACACGCGCCTCGGCGAGCGACTCGTCGCCGTCGCTGAGCCGTGCGTCCACGTGGAGACGACGCCCGTGGACGTCGACGAGCCGAGCCGCCACCAGGAGCTCGGTGTCGATCGGCACCGGCCGGCGATAGCGCACGAACAGCCTTGCCGTGACGGTCGGGAAGGAGTGCCAGGTGGCGAGCAGCCCGGCCGCCTCGTCGAGCACCGCCGAGACGACGCCGCCGTGCGCGATCCCAGGCCCGCCCTGATGGCGCTCGTCGAAGCTGAGGTACGCCTCGTACTCGGTCAGGCCCTGCTCGGCCGGCAGCGGCAGGCGCAGGCCGACCGGGTTGTCGCCGCACCCGAAGCACGCGGGGTCATGGTGCGGCGGGATGTCCATCCGCCCACACGTTCTCGAGGGTGCCGAGACGCAGCTCCTGCCGGTAGAGGAAGGACGTCTCGTCGACGCGCCGCATGTACTCGTCCCGGTGCTCGGCGACGAAGCGGTTGTACGCCTCGCCGGACTCCCAGCGGTCGACCACCAGGTAGCGGCCGGCCTGCTCGAGGTCGCGCAGCAGCTCGGTGCCGACGTAGCCCTCGCCGGCGCCGAAGAACTCGGCCCAGGAGCCGTCCGCGCCGTACACCTCCTCGAACCGTGCCGGCTCGTCCGTCTCGTAGGCGAACACCAGCGCGATCACCGCAGGCCGCCCCGCTCGTGGTGGGCCTGGAAGAAGTTCTCGCTGCCCGCCGTCGCCATGGCCGCCGACGCGGAGAGCTCGAGGCACAGCGCCGCCGCCGCGACGATCTGGGCGAACCGGTAGACCGTGCCCGGCCCGGCGCAGCCGATCGAGGTGAGCCAGTCGCGCGCCGACGGCAGCGTGGTGCCGCCGCCGACCGTGCCGACCTCGAGGCCGCCGAAGCGGATCGACGCCTGCAGGCCGCCCTCGACGCGGCGGCCGGTGCCCTGTGCCATCGAGCTCGTCCCGACCATGCCCAGGTCCTGGCCGGTGGCGGCGAACACCGCCGCGATCGCCGAGGCGGGCGTGAAGGCGACGGACTGCATCCCGCTCGCGACCGAGCCGTGCGTGCCTGCCCAGGACAGCGCCTCCAGATCCTCGGCCGTCGTCCGCAGCACCCGCCGGATCTGCTCGTCGGGCACGAACGCCTCCGCGAGCACCGACTTGCCGTGGCCCCGGCGGAAGTACTCGTGCGACGGCTTCTTGTCGCCGCCCATGTTCGCCTCGAGGATCGCGCGCTCCGGCTTGACCGGCGCCTGCTGCATCACGTAGCCCATGTTCAGCGCGTACGCATTGCGCGTCATCATGTTCGGCCCCACGGCGTCGCCGGTCGTCCAGCGCCACATGACGTGGCACATCGGCCCGACCACATGCGTCTCCACCTCACGGAGGCGGGCGTGACGCGAGAGCGAGGGGTCGTCGGAGCCGGTGAGCCAGTCGCGCATCGCCGGGGTCTCGTCCTGCAGCCAGCGGGCGAGCGCCACGGCCTGTGCGGCGTCGGCGCACACGAAGCACGAGGCCCGCGTGATCCGGTCGGCGAGGACGTACGTGCGAACCGTGCCCGCCGCGAGCGCGCCGCGGGTGAGCGACGCCGTGAGCCCGCCCTCCGAGTGGGCGAGCGGGACGTACACGGTCTCGGAGGCGCGGCCCGACTCGTGCAGCTCGCCGTCGCCGGCGAGCTCGTAGGCCCCGAGCTCGATCGTCACCGGGACCGCCGACACCGGGATCACCGCCACGCCGACGAGCGACTCGGCCGCCCCGGCGAACGGCGACAGGTCGACGGAGGTGACGAGGCCGTCGGTCACGCCCATCGCCTCCCGGCGGCGGGCGATCGAGTCGGCGTCGTTCTTGCGGGGCCAGCGCACGGGGAGAGCCTAGAGGCTCGATCGCCTCTAGACTCGCCGCCGATGGCGGCCACGCCGATCAGGGGGAAGCCGATCGCCGACCGGATCCGGGCGCAGGTCACGGAGGAGGTGCGCCGGCTCGGGCACGTCGGCCTGGTGACGATCCTCGTCGGCGACGACCCCGCGTCGGAGATCTACATCGGGCTGAAGCAGAAGGCGTCCGCTGCGGTAGGGATCGCGGCGACCGACCTCCGGCTCCCGGTCGGCATCTCGGAGGACGAGCTCGTCGCCAAGGTGGCCGAGCTCAACGCCGACGACGCCGTCGACGCCCTGCTCGTGCAGCTCCCGCTCCCGCCCGGCATCGACGAGGCGCGCGTCATGCGCGCGATCGACCCTCGCAAGGACGTCGACGGCCTGCATCCGTTCAACTGCGGCCAGCTCTACCTCGGCCGGCCGACGCTCGTCGGGGCGACGCCGGTGGGCGTGCTCGCGATGCTCGACGAGCACGGGATCGCGCTCGACGGCGCCCGTGCGGTCGTGATCGGCCGCAGCGAGATCGTCGGCAAGCCCGTCGCGAACCTGCTGCAGCAGCGCAACGCCACGGTCACCGTCTGCCACTCGCACACGCGCGATCTCGCCCGTCACACGCTCGACGCCGACGTGCTCGTGGTCGCCGTCGGCATCGCCAGGTTCGTCACGACCGACCTCGTCAAGCCGGGTGCCGCGGTGATCGACGTCGGGATCAGCCGCACGGAGGACGGCGTGGTCGGCGACGTCGATCCGGGCGCGGCCGAGGTTGCCGCCTACCTGACCCCCGTGCCGGGCGGGGTGGGGCCGATGACGATCGCCTGCCTGCTCGACAACGCGGTCCGGTGCGCCCGCTACCGGCGAGGCGAGCTTGCATTTCCAGCCTAAATGCCTGCTAAGGTTCGCGCCGCTCCGCGGATTTTCGCGGGCTTGTAGTCGTCAAGCAAGGAGTAGTTGGTTTTGGCTGAAGGCACGGTCAAGTGGTTCTCGAACGAGAAGGGCTACGGCTTCATCGAGCGGGGGAACGGCGAGGCGGACGTGTTCGTCCACTTCTCCGCGATCGCCGGTGATGGCTACAAGTCGCTGACCGAGGGTCAGCGCGTGTCGTTCGACGTCGTGCAGGGCGACAAGGGCCTGCAGGCGGCGAACGTCGAGGCGCTCTAGCACCCTTTCGGAACCGAGCTTGCCGAGGGCTCCGAGAGGGGCCCTCGGTGTGTTGATGGGAGGATTTACGACGATGGCGGAGATCACGAGGGACGAGGTGCTCCACGTGGCGCGGCTGGCACGCCTCGAGCTGCGAGCCGACGAGGTGGCGAAGTTGCAGGAGCAGCTCTCGGCGATCCTGGGCGCCGTCTCGAAGGTGTCGGAGCTCGATCTGCACGACGTCCCGCCGACCGCGCACCCGCTCGAGATCCAGAACGCCTGGGCCGAGGACGAGCCGCGTCCGTGTCTGCCGCTCGACGACGTCTTCGCCAACGCGCCCGACCGGGACGGCGACCTCTTCCGGGTGCCCCCGGCATGACCGTGGACACGCTGACCCTCGGCGCCGAGGAGGCGATGCGCCTGGTCGAGCGGGGCGAGGTGTCCGGGGCGGAGCTCTTCGCGGCGTATCGAGAGGCGATCGCCGCGCGCGATCCCGAGCTGCACTGCTACCTCGCGGTCTGCGACGACCCGGGCGGCGACGGCGTGCCGATCGCGATCAAGGACGTGATCGGGACGAAAGGCGTCGCCACGACGGCCGGCTCGAAGATCCTCGAGAGCTACGTCCCGGTCTACGACGCAACCGTGACCGCGCGCTGCAAGGCGCGTGGCCTGCGCCTGCTCGGCAAGACGAACACGGACGAGTTCGCGATGGGCTCGTCGACCGAGAACTCGGCGTTCGGGCCGACGCACAACCCGTGGGACCCGACGCGGGTCCCGGGCGGCTCGGGCGGGGGCTCGGCGGCGGCGGTCGCGGCCGGCCTCGCGCCGTGGGCGCTCGGCTCGGACACCGGCGGCTCGATCAAGCAGCCGGCTGCGCTCTGCGGCAACGTCGGCCTGCGCCCGACGTACGGGACGGTGTCGCGCTACGGCGTCGTCGCATTCGCGTCGTCGCTCGACCAGGTCGGCCCGGTCGCACGGAACGTGCGCGACTGCGCGCTGCTCTACTCGATCATCGCGGGCCGCGACGAGAACGACTCGACGACCGTCGACCTTCCGGCGGTGGAGCTGCCGACCGCCGAGCAGCTCGACGGTCTTCGGATCGGCGTGCCGAAGGAGCTGAACGAGGCGGAGGGGATCGAGCCGGGCGTCCGCGACAGCGTCCAGGCGGCGCTCACGCTGGCCGAGTCGCTCGGCGCGCGCGTCGAGGAGTGCTCGCTGCCCCGGTCGGTCGACTACGGCCTCGCCTGCTACTACCTGATCGCGCCCGCGGAGGCGTCGTCGAACCTCGCGCGCTACGACGGCGTTCGCTACGGCCTGCGCTCCGACGGCGCCGACTTCCGCTCGATGGTCATGGCCTCCCGCCACGACGGGCTGGGCGACGAGCCGAAGCGGCGGATCATGCTCGGCACCTACGCGCTCTCGTCCGGCTACTACGACGCCTACTACGGCAAGGCCCAGCAGGTGCGCACCGTGATCAAGCGCGAGCACGACGAGGCGTTCGAGCGGTTCGACGTCCTCGTCTGCGCCGACGAGCCCGACCGTGGCGTTCGCGCTCGGCGCGAAGGCCGACGACCCACTCGCGATGTACCTCAGCGACCTGCTGACGATCCCCTCGTGCATGGCGGGCCTGCCCGGCCTCAATCTGCCGTGCGGCCTGTCGGACGGCCTGCCCGTCGGGCTGCAGCTCGTCGGGCCGCAGTTCTCGGAGAACACGCTCTTCCGCACGGCGCACGCGCTCGAACGGGCGCTCGGCTTCGATCCCGTCCCGACCAGGTACCGGACGTGAGTCACAGCCGTAGGCTCGACGGAGGCTGGAAGGAGCGGAGGCGCCGGCTTGGCCGGCGCCGGGAGCGGGCATGAGCACGGTCGAGTGGGAGCCCGTGATCGGGCTCGAGATCCACGTGCAGCTGAAGACGCGCACGAAGATGTTCTGCCGCTGCGCGAACGCGCTTCGGCGGCGCTCCGAACACGCAGACGTGCCCGGTCTGCCTGGCGTTCCCGGGCGCTCTGCCGGTGCCGAACCGGCGGGCGATCGAGGAGACGATCAAGCTCGGCCTCGCGCTCGACTGCACCGTGGCGGAGCGGGCCGTCTTCCACCGCAAGAACTACTTCTATCCCGACTTGCCGAAGGCGTACCAGATCAGCCAGTACGACGAGCCGCTGTGCGCGAACGGGCAGCTCACCGTGCCGACGGCCGACGGCGACGTCGACGGTCGGCATCGTCCGCGCCCACCTCGAGGAAGACGCGGCGAAGTCCACGCACGTCGCCGCGTCGGGTCGCATCCAGGGCGCCACCGCGACGCTCGTCGACTTCAACCGCGGCGGCACGCCGCTCGTCGAGATCGTCACCGCTCCCGGCCTGCACGACGCCGACACGGCGAGGCGCTTCCTCCAGCTGCTCCGGCAGACCGTCGTCGAGCTCGGGCTGTCGGACGCGGAGCTCGAGAAGGGCTCGATGCGCTTCGACGTCAACGTCTCCGTGCGCCCGAAGGGCTCGAACGAGCTGCGCACCCGCACGGAGCTCAAGAACATGAACTCCTTCGCGTTCGCCGCCAAGGGCATCGAGCGGGAGATCGCGCGCCAGATCAAGGTGTACGAGGGCGGAGGGACGATCGAGCAGGAGACGCTCCATTTCGACCCGACGCACGAGGAGGCGCCGCCGCTGCGGTCGAAGGAAGAGGCGCAGGACTACCGCTACTTCCCGGAGCCGGACCTCGTGCCGGTCCACCCGCCGTCAGACGTGGTCGAGAAGCTGCGCGGCGAGCTCGGGGAGCTGCCCGGAGCGCGCATCCGGCGGCTCGAGCAGGCGCTGTCGTTCTACGACGCCGACGTGCTCGTCACCGGCGGGCTCGACCGGCTCTGGTCGGCGGTCGTCGACGCCGGGGCCGACGCGAAGGACGCCGCGAACGTCATCGCGAACCAGTTCGTCGCGACGGGCATCGCACCCGAGCGCGTGGATCCGAAGGAGCTCGCGAAGCTCGTCGCGGCACGGGCCGAGATCCCACGCGCGGCGTTCGACGCTGCGCTCGCACACGTCGGCGACGACGGTTTCAGCGCCGATCCGCACCTCGAGCAGAAAGTGGTCTCCGACGCGTCTGCTCTCGACCCGGTGATCGAGCGCGTGATCGCCGCGAACCCCGGGCAGGCGGAGCAGTACCGCGGCGGCAAGCAGGGACTGCTCGGCTTCTTCGTCGGTCAGGTGATGAAGGAGACCGGCGGCTCGGCTGACCCGCGGGTGGTCAACGAGCGCGTCCGCGCGAAGCTCGGCTAAGACGCCCTAGCGCCAGCCGTTCGCGACCGAGAGCATCGCGAGACACATCTCGTCGGTCGTGCCTTCGCCCCAGAGGACGTAGCGCGGCTGCAGCGGCTTGCCCCCGACGACGGGCTGGGCGGCGGCCGAGTTGTCGAACGTGCAGCTGACGCGGATCGTGTCGCCCGCGCCGACGTGGATCGGATGCTGGAGGTAGTAGACGTCCTGCCAGTGGAAGTCCCACGCCGGGATGTGGAGCAGCGTCTGCTCCTTCGACGTCCCGGGGTCGAGCACCACCTTCACGTCGTGGCCGCGCAGGTGCATGTGCCCGGCGACGCCGAAGATCGTCTGGTCGGACTGCACCGCCCGGTCGCAGCTCGTGCCGATGCTCGTCCCTGTGCCCACCGACTGCGGATAGTCGGCGAGCGTCTTGCCGCACAGGCGAAGCAGCGCCGTCGGGATGAACGCCGCCTGCACGCCGTAGTGGTTCACCTCGTCCTGCTCGGCCTGCTGGCGCGTGCAGCGGACGCCCGAGAAGCCGTCCGGGCACGGCAGCTCGACCGGGGCCGCGACGAGGTGCGTCGCGAGCGGGATCAGCTTCGCCGTCGCCGGCCGCACCCGCAGCCACGCCTGTGAGCGATCCGGCGCGACGGCCGCGATCAGGTTGTAGTGCACCTGCATCACCACGAGCGCGTGCGCGTGCAGCAGGACGCCGGTGCCGGCGGGGAGCGAATTCGTCGTGTGGCCGGGCACCCACGCGGCGATCCAGGGCGGCTGCCCGAGGCGGTCGATCGAGTCGGTCTGCGAGAGGTCGGCCGGCAGGTCGGGCCCGCCGAAGCACGTCCAGCCCTTGCCGCCGCTCCCGGCGTTCAGCTGCCGCGCCGCCGCGGCCTGGGCGCCCGCCGCCTCGTACAGGATCACGTGGTGCACGATCCCGGTGAGGCCCGGCCGGATCAACGCCCCGGTGACGTAGACGTCGTGGGCGAGCTTCGGGTCGAGCACGAAGCAGTGGTAGTCGTCGATCCCGCCGCCTGTGGCGTGGGGGAGGTACGTCTTGGCGGGGGCGAGCCGGATCGTGGAGCCCGGGCCGCCGAGCCCGGCGCCGGTCGACGGCTTCGCCCGCAGGTCGCCGGGGTTCCCCGCCGGCGCGCCCGCGGCGTTCCAGGCGGCGAGCGTCGCGAGCTCGGCCGGCGTCAGACGCCGGAGCTCGCGGCCGCGCAGCAGCGCCGAGTCCGGACCGGGCATCCACGGCGGCATCACGCCGGCGTGCGTCAGCTGGACGATCCCGGCGGCGTGCGACTTCGCGTCGGCCTGGCTGGTCAGCGAGAACGGCGCGATGCCGCCGAGCCGGTGGCACGTGGTGCACTTCGCATCGAGGATCGGCGCGACGTCGCGGTAGTACGTCGGCGCCGTCGCGGCGACGCCGCCGCGGACGGCGAGCGCCGCGCCGAGGGCGGCGGCGAGGGTCGCGAGCACCAGGACGCTGCGCATCCCCGAACTGTACGCCCGAAACCGGTCTCCCTAGACTTGCGGTAGTGGTCGACATGAGGCGGAGGGTTCCGCGCTGGGCCCTGCTCGTGGTTGCGGTCGCGCTGGTCGCGGCGGCCGCCGACGGCGCGCTCTTCTTCGCGCTCCGCTCGGACGGCAACGGGAACGCCGCCGTGGTGCCGCCCGGGAAGGCCGACACCGTCGCCGTGATCGACCCCGTCGGCGGCCGGCTCGTCGCGCGCGTCCGCGTCGGGCACCAGCCGACCTCGATCGGAACCGGGTTCGGCAGCGTCTGGGTGCTCAACAAGGAGGACGGGACGCTGACGCACATCGACCCGCGCACGCGCAAGGTTGTGGGGACCCTCGACCCGGACGCGAGTGCGAACGCGCTTGCGATCGGCGTCGACGGGATCTGGTTCGCCGGGCATCCGCGGGACCCGAACGTAGAGCGCGCCGTCACCTCCTTCGAGCGGATCGATCCACGTGACTGGCAGGTCGTGCGCTCGTTTCGCACGCCGTCCGGGGCGGCGATCCTGGCCGCCGGCGGCGGCGCGCTCTGGTCGACGGGGATCCTCTCCAGCCACGTTCGTGCCTCGACGCGCTCCGACGCGGTGACCGGGAAGATGAGCCGTCTCTACCTCGGGCTCCAGGGCGGCGACCTGGTCGCAGCCGACGACTCGGCCGCGTACTTCGTCGACTCGCTCGGGAACAGGGCGGCGCGCGTCGACGTGCGCTCCGGACGCCTCACGAACCACATCCGCCTGGTCACGACCGCCAGCCTGATCGCGGGGAAGGTGGCCGCCGACCCGACGGGCGTCGCGCTCGGCGGCGGGTCGCTGTGGATCAGCGAGACCGACGGCCGGCTGTTGCGGCTCGACGAGCGGCTGCACTCGATCAGCACCAAGATCAAGGTCTGTAAGAACGCGCTGGCCGTCGCCTACGGCGAGGGCGCTGCGTGGGTGGCGTGCAGCGACGCCACCGTCGTCCGCGTCGATCCGGCGACGGGGCGGCCGTCCGGCCGCATCGACGTCGGTCGGCTGCCGCGCGGGATCGCGGCGGGAGAGGGCGCCGTATGGGTGACGCTCAACTGAGCGCCGGCCTGCGCCGCCGGTTTCGCCGGCGCCGCTGGTGGACCGCCGAGGGCCTGCCCGCCCTGCGCGTCCTCGCGATCGAGCACTGGGACCCCGTGAACGTCTACGACGACCCTGCGCGGGCCGGCGTCTACGACGCGTACCTGCAGCGCGTCGGGCGCATGCTGCGGCGGGGCAAGGGCTCGCCGGAGATCGCGCGCTACCTCGGCGACGTGCGGACGAAGGCGTTCCGCCGCGAGCCGAGCGAGTCGACGGACGAGCTGTTCGCCGACCGCGTCGTCGCGTGGTACTCGCTCGAGGCGCCGGACTAGCCTCGAGCTCTCGCGTGCAGGTCAGGACCGCCGCGGCGGGACGACGGCGAGGTAGAGCAGCACCGCCGCGCCCGCGAAGCAGGCTGCAGCCGCGGCGACCGCCGTCTGCGTCAGCGCCGAGGCTGCGGCTGCTGCGGCGACGGCTGCGACGATCAGCGACCCCTGCAGCGGACGCCGGCGCAGCGTCGCGGCGGCGACGACCAGCACCGCCAGCGCGCCGAGCGAGCTGCCGGCGATGGCGACGATCCGCGGCAGTGCGTCGACGTGATCCTGCGCGCGCGGGACGGCGGTCGACCCGAAGCTGCCGTGCACCGGCATCGCTGCGACGACCCCGACCGCGAGCCCGGCGTAGAGCAGGCCGACCGGCCCCGCGGAGCGGCGGCCCCAGAGCTGGAGCGACCCGATCCCGAGCAACGGGGCCGAGAGCAGCGCGCCCGCAAGGTAGTAGACGCGAAACGCCCGCGCGTCCCAGCCGTGCGCGGCGCCCCAGGCCATCGCCGCCGCGGCGGCCGCGAACGAGAGGAGCCCGCCGGCCCACGCGAACCGTCGGCGGGCCAGGAGGAGCCCACCGAGGCGCAGCGAGACGAGTGCGGCCGCGAAGGACAGGAGCGCGTTCACGGCGATAGTGTGCTGTCCTCGTGCGCGCGATGCTCGCAGCGGCGCTCGCCGCCGCTTCCGTGGTCGCAGTCTCGGCCGGAGCCGCACCGCGTCACGACTATGCGCTGGTCGCCCGCGACATCCTGCCCCCGGGCAACTTCGGCGGGATCAACTTCACGGCCCATTCGTCGGATCAGGCGAAGCTGTACGACGCGCTCACGCCGCTTGCCGGCAAGGTCAGCGCGGCGGACGTGACCCGCGACTTCAAGGCGGAGCCGCTCTGGACCGGCACCGAGCGCGCGGTGCGCACCGAGCATCCCGGGCGAGGCGTGCGCATCCTCCGCGACTCCTTCGACGTGCCGCACGTCTTCGGCAAGTCCGAGACCGACGTCTTCTACGGGACCGGCTACGCCGCCGCCGAGGACCGCGGGGTGCTGATGGAGCTCGCGCGCTACCCCGGCCGGCTGGCCTGTCTCGACGCTCCCGGCTTCAACGCCTTCGCAGTCGCGCTCTCCGGCAAGCAGTTCCAGCCGAGCGCGGCGACCGAGGCGGCTCTCGCCAAGCAGATCGGCGTGCTCACCGCCGCAGGCGCCACCGGCCGCCGGGAGCTCGCCGATATCGACGCCTACGTCGCCGGCATCAACACGCAGCGGAAGGCGGCACAGCTTCCGATCGCGCCGTGGACGCGCAACGACGTCGTCGCGACGACCTGTCTGCTCGGCGCGCGCTTCGGCGCGGGCGGCGGCGACGAGGCGCGCCGGTCGCAGTTCCTCGCCGCGCTCGAGACGAAGCTCGGCGCGGCCAAGGGCCTTTCGGTGTTCGACGACCTGCGCGAGCAGAACGACGCCGAGGCGCCGACCACGCTCGCCACGAAGTTCCCGTACGGGCCGCAGACGAGCTCCGAGCCGGGGGCCGGCAACGTCGTCGTCGACGACACGACCGCGAAGGCGCCGCCGCCGCAGCAGTCGATGTCGAACGCGATGCTTCTCTCGGCGGCGCGGTCGACGACGGGCCACCCGCTGATGGTCGCCGGCCCGCAGCTCGGCTACTTCTACCCCGAGTTCTTCTGGGAGGTCGACATGGAGGGCGGCGGCGTCTCGGTGCGCGGCGGCTCCCTCGCCGGGATCCCGAACGTCCTGATCGGGCGCGGGCCCGACTACGGCTGGTCGTTCACCTCGTCGAACTCCGACAACATCGACACCTTCGCGGAGACGCTCTGCGGCGGCGACGACCACCACTACCTGTTCCAGGGCCGGTGCGTCGCGATGACGAGCTTCGACGCCGGGCAGGTCGTCTCCGGCGGCGTCGCGACCCCGGTGTCGTTCTTCGAGACCGTGCACGGTCCCGTGGCGGGGTACGGAACGGTCGGCGGCGTCAAGGTGGCGCTCGCCGAGGACCGTTCGACCCGCGGGCGCGAGCTGCGCGCCGCCCTCGACGTCTACGACCTGTCGACCGGACGACTCCGCGGGCCGCAGCAGTTCGTGCGCGACCTCGAGGGGTTCGAGATGTCGTTCAACGCGTTCTACGTCGACGACAAGCACATCGCGTACGTGTCGTGCGGCCGGCTGCCGCTGCGGGCGCCCGGGGTCGACTCCGGGCTGCCGACGGTCGGAACGGGGGCGTTCGAGTGGCGCGGGTTCCTGGCGCCGAACGCGCATCCACACGCGATCGACCCGGCCGGCGGGCAGATCGTCAACTGGAACAACAAGCCCGCTCCCGGGTTCGCCGCCGGGGACGACAAGTGGACGTACGGGCCGGTCTACCGGGTGTCGCTGCTCGAGCGTGGCATCCCGATGGGCCGGAAGGTGTCGCCGCTCGACCTCGTGCGCACGATGAACGTGGCGGCGACGCAGGACCTGAGGGCCGTCCTCGTCTGGCCGGCGCTCGAGCACGCGCTCACGGCGACCGCGGCCCCGACGCCATTCGACGACCAGCTGCGCAAGCTCGTCGCGACCTGGGTGGCGAACGGGGGATCGCGCCTCGATCGGAACCTCGACGGGAAGATCGACGACCCGGGCGCCGCGATCCTGGACGCCGCGTGGCCGAACCTGTCCGACGCCGTGCTCTCGCCCGTGCTCGGGCCGCTCACGACCCGCCTCGCCGAGCTGCTCGGCCGCGACGACGCTCCCGGCCCGGGCGGCTCGGCCTACGAGGACGGCTGGTACGGCTACGTCGACAAGGACCTGCGCTCGCTCGCCGGCGGCAACGTCGTGTCCCCGTTCCAGAACCGCTACTGCGGCGGAGGCGACCGGGTCGCGTGCTCGCAGGCGCTCTGGGCCGCGCTCGACGCCGCCGGGAAGAAGCTCGCGGCCGCGCAGGGTGCCGACCCGACCGCCTGGCGTGCCGACGCGACCGCGGAGCGGATCCAGTTCGCCCCGGGATTCCTGCCCGTCACGATGCGTTGGGCGAATCGGCCCACGTATCAGCAGATCCTGTCCTTCTCCGGCCACCGGTAACCGCAGCGCCCGCCGCTACCCTTGGCGGCTTGGAGAAGCGCTACCTCTTCACACCGGGCCCGACGCCCGTGCCGCCCGAGGTGCTCGCCGCGACGGCCGAGCCGATCGTCCACCACCGGGGCAGCGACTTTCGCGCGCTCTACGAGCGCACGCTCCTGCGGCTGCGGGACGTCTACCGGACCGAGTCGGACGTGCTCGTGTTCGCGGCCTCGGGCTCCGGGGCGATGGATTCGGCGGTCGCGAACCTGTGCCCGCCGGGCGAGACGGTCTCCGTGGTCAGCCACGGCTCCTTCGGGGAGCGGTGGATCGAGATCTGCGAGCAGTACGGCGTCGACGTGCGTCCGATCCGCTACGAGTGGGGCGAGACACCCGATCCCGCCGAAGTCGGCGCAGCCGTGCGAGAGGCCGGCTCGGCGATCGTCCTGTGCCAGCAGTCGGACACCTCGACCGGCGTCGTCTCCGACGTCCGTGCGCTCAAGCAGGCGGTCGGTGACCCGCTGGTCGTCGTCGACGCCGTGTCCTCATTGGGCGCCGTGCCGCTCGAGACGGACGCCTGGAACCTCGACGTGGTGCTGTCGGCCTCGCAGAAGGCGTTGATGTCGCCTCCGGGAATCGCGCTGGCGGCCGTGTCGCCGCGCGCGCTCGCGCAGGCAACGGCCGGCCGCAGCTACTACTTCGACTGGGGTCGAACGAAGAAGGCCCAGGACAAGCTCGACGCGGCCTTCACGCCGCCCGTCTCGCTCGTTCGCGGCCTCGACGTCGCGCTCGGGCTGATCCTCGACGCCGGCCTCGAGGCTGCGTTCGAGCGCCATGTCCGCCTCGGCCGCGCCACGCGGGCCGGAATCAAGGCGATGGGGCTCGAGCTCTTCTCGCCCGACGACGACACGAGCGCCGTCGTCACGGCCGTGCGCGTCCCCGACGGTGTCGACGGCGACGACTTGCTGCGGCATCTGCGGGATGTCCACGGCGTCACGCTCGCGCCGGGCCAGGCGCATCTCAAGGGCAAGATCTTCCGGATCGGGCACATCGGCTGGTTCGACGTCTTCGACATCGCCGTCGCGCTCGCGGCGGTCGAGCTCTCGCTGACGGAGCTCGGCGCCGAGATCGAGCGCGGCGTGGCAGTCGCCCGGGCCTTCGAGGCATTCGAAGTCCGCGTCGCGGCGTGAGCGACACCCGGCGTGTCGTCGTCCGCGAGCCGATCGCGGAGGCAGGCGTCGAGCTGCTGCGCACACAAGGGTTCGACGTCGTGGTCGACACCGAGACGCCGCTCGACCGTCTGCTCGCCGACGCGGACGCGCTGATCGTGCGCTCCGCGACGAAGGTGACCCAGGACGTGCTCGAGCTCGCGCCGCACCTGAAGGTGATCGGGCGTGCAGGCGTCGGCGTCGACAACGTCGACGTGGACGCCGCGACGCGGCGGGGAATCGTCGTCGCGAACGCGCCCGAGTCGAACGTCGTGTCGGCGGCCGAGCACACGCTCGGCCTGCTGGTGGCGCTGGCTCGGAACATCCCGCAGGCGCATGCGGCGCTGCGCGAGGGCCGCTGGGAGCGATCTCGGTTCGGCGGCGTCGAGCTGGCCGACAAGACGCTCGGCGTGCTCGGCCTCGGGCGCATCGGCCAGCAGGTCGCACGGCGAGCCCTGGGACTGCAGATGAAGGTCATCGGCCACGATCCCTACGTCTCCGAAGAACGCTTCCGCGAGCTGGGCGTCGAGCCGGCGTCGTTCGACGACGTCCTCGCGCGCTCCGACTTCCTGACGCTGCACCTCCCGCTCACCGACGAGACGCGCGGCGCGATCGGCGCCGAGCAGATCGCACGCATGCGCGACGGCGTCCGCATCGTCAACGCCGCCCGGGGCGAGCTCCTCGACGAGGACGCGCTCGTCGCGGCGCTTCACTCCGGCAAGGTGGCCGGTGCTGCAGTCGACGTCTTCGTCGAGGAGCCCTACTCGGGTCCGCTGCTCCAGGCGCCGAACGTCGTGGTCACGCCGCACCTGGCCGCCTCGACGGACGAGGCGCAGGATCGCGCCGGCGTGATCGTCGCCGAGCAGGTCGCCGCTGCGCTTCGGGGCGAGCTCGTCACGAATGCCGTGAACATCCCGACCGTCGGCGCCGACGACCTCGAGGTGCTCGGGCCGTTCATCCCGCTGGCCGCCAAGCTCGGGCGGCTCGCCGCGCAGCTCGCGGTCGGCGACATGCGCACGATCCTCGTCGAGGCCGAGGGCGAGCTGGCCGAGTACGACACGCGCCTGCTCACGGTCGCCGCCCTGAACGGCGTCTTCCAGGGCCGTACCGACCAGCCGGTCAACTACGTGAACGCACCGGTCGTGGCGGCCGACCGCGGCGTCGAGGTCGTCGAGGAGACCCGCCGCTCGTCGCGCGACTACAAGAACCTGGTCGCGGTGTCGGTCGACGGCCGGCGCGTCGCCGGCACGACGATCGGAACCGAGAACCGGCAGTGGCTCGTCTCGGCGCTCGGCTTCCAGGTCGAGATCGAGCTCGCGCCGCGGATGGCTCTGCTCTGTTACGACGACATGCCAGGCGTGATCGGGCGCGTCGGAACGCTGTTCGGGACGGCAGGCGTGAACATCGCGAACATGACAGTGTCCAGGAGCCGCGCCGCCGGCAAGGCGCTGATGGCGCTGTCGCTCGACGCGCCCGTGCCCGACGAGCTGATCGCACGGCTGCGCGAAGGGACGGACGAGGCGCACGTGATCCAGTGAGCGGGCGTGAGACACAGTGGCCGGAAGAGGTCGAGCGGGTCGCCGACGTGCTCCGCCGGGCCGCCGTCGACGCGCGCATCGAGGAGTTCAGCGGCGGGGCCGCGACCGCCCGTGACGCCGCCCGTGCGGTCGGCTGCGAGCTCGCGCAGATCGTCAAGTCGCTGGTGCTCGTGAGCGACGGCGCCTTCGTCCTCGCGATGGTTCCCGGTGACCAGCGGGTCGACGAGACGGCGGTGGCCGCGGCCCTCGGCGCCGCCGAGGTTCGCGTCGCGACCGCCGACGAAGTCGTGTTCGCGACCGGGTTCGCACCGGGCGGAGTCGCGCCGTTCCCCCTGCGGGCGGTGACGCGCGCCCTGATCGACGGCTCGCTGCTCCAGCACGCGGTGGTGTGGATCGGGGCGGGGACGCACGAGCACATGGCATCGATCGCGCCCGGGGAGCTGCAGCGGCTCACCCGCGCCAAAGCCGTCGACCTCTCGAAGCGCGGCTGAACCTCTAGACTCAGAACGGTCGAACAAGGAGCGGAAAAGTGCAGGAAACCGAGAAGATCTGGATGAACGGGGAGTTCGTCGACTGGGCCGACGCAAAGGTCCACGTCGGCGTTCACGGCCTGCACTACGGCTCCGGTGTGTTCGAGGGGATCCGCTGCTACGACACGCCGAAGGGGCCAGCCGTCTTCCGGCTCTCGGATCACCTGCAGCGACTGCACAACTCGGCGCGGCTCCTGCACATGCAGATCCCGTTCTCGGTCGACGACCTCCGTACGGCCACCAACGAGCTGATCGGCTTGAACGGCTTGCCCGAGTGCTACATCCGCCCGATCGCGTTCTACGGGTACGGCGAGCTCGGGGTCGCGGTCCGCGGCAACCCGGTCGAGACCGTGATCATGAGCTGGCCGTGGGGGTCGTACCTCGGCGAGGAGGGGCTCAGGAACGGCATCCGCGCCAAGATCTCGTCGTGGCAGCGCGTGTCGCCGAACATCGTCCCGCACGTCTCGAAGGCGACCGGCGTGTACCTCAACTCGATGCTGGCGGTCGGCGAGGTGAATCGTGCCGGCTACGACGAGGCGATCCTGCTCTCGCCCGACGGGCTCGTCGCGGACGGCTCCGGCGAGAACATCTTCGTCGTGCGCGACGGCGTGGTGTACACGCCCGACCTCGCCACCGGCATCCTGCCCGGGCTGACGCGCGACGCGGTGATGCAGATCGCGCAGGATCTCGGCCACTCGGTCGTCGAGAAGGCGCTGATCCGCTCGGATCTCTATCTCGCGGACGAGGTGTTCATGTGCGGCACGGCCGCCGAGGTGACCCCGCTCCGGTCGATCGACGACCACGAGCTCGGCGTCGGAGAGCTCACGCTGCAGATCCAGTCCGCCTACCTCGACACGGTCCGGGGACGCAGCGAGCGCTGGGCGCAGTGGCTCGAGCACGTCCCGCAGCTCGCGCGGACATGAGCGACGGCTCGACGGAGCCCAACACCGGAAGATGAGCACGGCAACGCGTCGGATCGCGCTCAGCGCGCCCTGGATCGACGAGCGCGACGAGGAGCTCGTGCTCGAAGTGCTGCGCTCGGGCTGGCTGTCGCTCGGCCCGACCGGGCCGCGGTTCGAGGCGCTGCTCGCCGACGCCGTCGACGCGCCGTACGCGGCGGCGGTGTCTTCGGGGACGGCCGGACTGCACCTGTGCATGCGCCTCGCCGGCGTCGGTCCCGGCGACGAGGTGATCACGTCGCCGTACTCCTTCGTCGCGTCCGCGAACTGCGCGATCTACGAGGGCGCGACGCCTGTCTTCGCGGACATCGATCCGCAGACCTACAACCTCGACCCGGCTGCGGTCGAGGCGGCGATCACCGAGCGGACGAAGGCGATCGTGGCGGTCGACATCTTCGGGTATCCGTGCGAGCTGGACGAGCTGAAGTCGCTCTGCGACCGCCACGGCTTGGTGCTCGTCGAGGACTCGTGCGAGGCCCTCGGGGCGCGCTACAAGGGCAAGCCGCTCGGCGCGCACGGCCATCCCGCCGTCTGGGCCTTCTACCCGAACAAGCAGATGACGACGGGCGAGGGCGGCGCGGTCACGACCCACGACGAGTCGCAGCACGAGCTGCTCGTCTCGCTCCGGAACCAGGGTCGCCTCGAGACCTCGAGCTGGCTGCAGCACGGGCGGCTCGGCTTCAACTACCGGCTCGACGACATCTCGGCGGCGCTCGGGATCGGGCAGCTCGAGAAGCTCGACCGGATCCTGGCCGCCCGCCGCGACGTGGCGGCCGCCTACGCCGAGCTGCTCGCCGGGACCGCCGTGGAGCTGCCGGTGCCCGACGACGACGACCACGAGCGCTCGTGGTTCGTCTACGTGGTGAAGCTGCCCGCCGGTGTCGACCGGGACGGCGTGATCAGTGCGCTCGCGGCTGACGGCATCGCGAGTGCGCCGTACCTGCCGTCGATCCACCTCCAGTCGTACATGCGCGAGCGGTACGGCTTCCATGAGGGGATGCTGCCGGTCAGCGAGGATTGCAGCGCCCGCACGCTTGCGCTGCCGTTCCACGCGCGGCTCGAGCGCGACGATCAGTCGCGCGTGGCCGACGCGCTCGGCGCGGCGATCGCGTAGGCGAACACGAGCGCGCAGACCGCTGCGGTCAGCGCGATCCCGACGGCCGCCTCGACGAGCCGGTCGTGCGACGTCACCGAGAAGTCGAGGCCCGGCCGCATGTGGATCGCGACCACCGCAGCCGCGGCGACGACGCCCGCGGCGGCAACGAGCCAGCGCCACGGCACGCCGCTCTCGGCGGGCCGGCGGACGAGCTGGGCCGAGAGCGCCGCCCAGCCGGTCGCGATGCAGAAGCCGCCGCCGACGTCGGACGGCAGATGCCAGGCGTTGAGCACGAGCGCGGCGCCCATCGCAGCGGCGTAGGCGGCGGCGGCGACGATCGCCACCGGCCGCGTGCGCCGCGGCGAGAGCAGCACGAGCGAGAGGCCGAGGGCGAGCGCGACGGTCGAGTGGCCGCTCGGGAACCCATGCGCGAGATAGTCGGGGACGCCCGCCCGGCGGGGCAGTGACTTCTTCAGGAACTCGGTGGTCGCAAACGACCCGCCGAGGGTGATGCAGACCGCGACCGCGAGATCGAGGCGCCGGCGAAGCAGCGAATAGCCGACCAGCAGGCCGCCGATCAGCACGAACGACGTCGCGGAGACGGCTGTCAGGAAGGCGTTGCTCGCGTTGAGCGCGTGGCTCCCGAGCGCGAGGCCGTTCTGGATCGCGCTGACGTCGAAGTTCCGCCCGAAGGTCGTGCGGGTCCCGAGCAGCCTGAAGACGCCCAGCCCGCAGGCTGCGGCCACGAGCAGCAACGCCAGCGATAATCGCCGGGTGACGCCTGCGACGATGGTGTTCCTCGGATTCGGCAAGTACGTTCGCGCCGACCGAATTTACGCGCTCGAGCCGCTGCAGGACGACGCCCGGGGCTCCGGCGCCCGCACGCGCGTGTGGGTGGAGGGCATCGCCGAGCCCCTGATCGCGTCGCGGACCGAGCGCGCGATCCTCGTCGAGATGGGGGCCGTCGAGCCGAGACGGCGACCGTCGCCGCAGGACGAGAACCTCTTCTAGCGGCAGGTGCTCGCGCGGGCCCGGATCGACCTGCGGCCGCTCCGCCGCCGCCACTTCCGCAACCTCTGGCTCGGCCAGGCGATCTCGTCGATCGGCGGCGAGATCGGCACCGTCGCGGTCCCGTACCAGGCGTACACGCTGACGCACTCGACCGCGATCGTCGGCCTGCTCGGACTGGCCTCGCTCGTGCCGCTGCTGGTCGTCCCGCTCGTCGGCGGCGCGCTGGCCGACGCGGTCGACCGGCGCACCGTCCTGCTGCGCACCGAGACCGGCATGGTCGTCGTCACCGCGCTCTTCCTCGCGAACTCGCTGCTCGCGCATCCGCAGGTCTGGGCGCTGTTCGTCCTGCAGGCGCTCGCAGTGGCGATCTTCAGCCTGGGGCGCCCCGCGATGGCGACGCTGACCCCGCGGCTCGTCCCCGACGAGGAGGTGCCGGCCGCGATGGCCGTCGAGGGGATCTACGGGTCGCTCGCGTCCGTCGGCGGCCCGGCGACCGGCGGGCTGCTGATCGCGGCCGCCGGCGTCCCGTGGACGTACGGCGTCGACCTCGCCACGTACGCCGCCTCGTTCGTCGCGCTTGCACTCCTGCCGCGGCTCCAGCCCGACGAGAACGTCGAGCGTCCGAGCGTCCGCTCGATCCTCGAGGGCTTCCGGTTCCTGAAGGGCCGGCAGCCGCTGCTCGGAATCTTCGCCGTCGACACGAGCGCGATGGTCTTCGGGATGCCGAGCGCGCTGTTCCCGGCGATCGCGCTCCATCGGCTCGGCGGGAACGCGGCGACCGTCGGGTATCTCTATGCAGCGCCCTACGCCGGCGCCCTGCTCGCCTCGCTGCTCTCCGGCTGGACCTCACACATCCGCCGTCAGGGGGTCGCCGTGACCGTCGCGGCGTGCGCGTGGGGGGCGGCGATCGCCGCGTTCGGGTTCATGACCAGCCTCTGGCCGGCGTTGCTCCTGCTGGCGGTCGCCGGCGGCGCGGACTTCTTCAGCGCGGTGCTGCGGTCGACGATGCTCGTGCGTGCGACGCCTCCGCATCTGCTCGGCAGGCTCTCGGGCATCGAGTTCATGCAGGTCGCGAGCGCGCCGAGCCTCGGCGACGTCGAGGCCGGCGTCCTCGCCTCGCTGACATCGCTCCGCTTCTCGATCGTGTCGGGCGGCGTGTTGTGCGTCGTCGGCTGCATCCTCACGGCGCTCGCCCTGCCCGGGTTCCTGCGCTACGACCGCGAGGCGGAGCCCCGATGACGCGGGCGTTCTTCAGGCGGTCGGTGCACGACGTGGCACCGGAGCTGCTCGGCGTCGAGCTGACCGTCGCCGGCGTCGGCGGCGTGATCGTCGAGGTCGAGGCGTACGACCACGAGGATCCGGCCTCGCATGGGTTCGGGAACCGGCGCACGGCGCGCAACGCCTCGATGTTCCTGGCGGGCGGCTACGCCTACGTCTACCGCTCCCACGGGATTCACTGGTGCCTCAACTTCGTGTGCGGCGACGCGGGCGTGGCCGACGCGGTGCTCGTCCGCGCGCTCGAGCCGACGCGCGGCATCGAGGAGATGCGGGCGCGGCGCGGCGTCGACGATCTCCGCCTGCTCTGCTCCGGCCCCGGGCGCCTGTGCCAGGCACTCGGCATCACGGGCGCGCACGACGGGCTGGCGCTCGACCGGCGGCCGTTCTCGCTGCGCCGGCCGGCTGCGAGCGTCGAAGTGGCGACCGGCGTGCGTGTCGGGCTCTCGAAGGCCGCCGACCGGCCCTGGCGCTACGCCGTCCGCGGCTCGCGCTTCGTCAGCCGGCCGCTGCGCTCTTCACCGTCAGCGTGAGCTTCAGCCCCGGCGCCGCGGCCGTGTGCGGCCGCAGCGACTGGCGGACGACCTTGCCGTGCGATCCGCCCTGGACCCGCACGTCCAGGTGGAGGCGGGCGATCGTCGCCTTCGCCCGGGGGAGGGAGAGGCCGACGAGTCGTGGAATCGTCCCGTGGAGGGACTTCGGCAGCACCAGCGTGATCGTGTCGTGGGCGGACGCGGTGCCGCGGGCGGGCAGCTGCTTGACGACGACGTCGACCCGCTCGCCGGGGTGCGCCGGGCGGTAGACGATCGCCGGCGTCAGCGGCTGGCCCTCGAGGCGCGCTTTCGCGGCGGTGTAGGTCTGGCCGACGACGTTCGGGATCTCCACCTCGTTCGGCTTGCAGTCGGCGAGCGGCAGCTCGGCCGTCCCGCCGTAGAACGCGAGCTGCACCGTGCCGTGGCAGACACCGTCGTCCCGTTCGAGCACGCCGCCACGGTTCACGACGGTGACCGGACCGGCGTACCCGGACACCGGTGCGGGGAACGACTCGGGCGCCAGCTTCAGGTAGTCCAGCGCCTTGGTCATGAACGCCTTCCAGATCAGCGCCGGGTACGTCCCGCCCGCCACAGGATGGCCGTGGAACTGGCTCAACATCGGCACCAGCTTGTCCGGGTAGCCGACCCAGACGGCTGCGACGAGCTGCGGCGTGTAGCCGACGAACCAGGCGTCGCCGTAGTTCTCGGTCGTCCCGGTCTTGCCGGCCACCTCGCGACCGGGCAGCGCGGCGGCGCGGCCGGTCCCGTAGCGGACGACGCCCTGCAGCAGGTCGTCGACGGTCGCGGCCTGATCCGACGTCAGCACCTGGTGCGGAGTCACCTCGTTGACGGTGACGTTGCCCTTCGCGTCCTTGACGCTCTGCACTGCGCGCGGCTCGTTGCCGAAGATCGACCCGTCGATCCGGTAGCCGCCGTCCGCGAACGACCCGTAGGCGCGCGCCATCTCGAGCGGCGTCGCCGGCTCGGCCCCGAGGCCGATCGCGAAGTACCCGCGGAGCGGCGTCGTGATGCCGAGGTCCGCCGCCGTCTTCCGCACCGCGTTCGGTCCGACGATCGCCGTCAGCTGTGAGAACACGGAGTTGTCCGAGTACGCGGTCGCCTGCGTCAGGTCGATCTTGCCGAGGTACTCGCCCTCGTAGTTGTTGACCTGCCACAGCCGTCCGCCGGCGTCGATCGTCACCGGCTTCGACGTCAGCACCGTCGACGGGGCGATGCCCTTGCGCAACGCGGTCGCGAGCACGAACGGCTTGAACGCGGAGCCCGGTTGGCGTTCGCCCTGCGTCGCCAGGTTGAACTGGCTGTGGTGGTAGTTCTGGCCGCCGACCATCGCCAGCACCGCGCCGGTGTGCACGTCGAGCGCGACGAGCGCCGCGGTCGGCCCGGTCGGGTCGGTGAGCACCGACGAGACCGCCTGCCGTCCGATGCGCTGCAGGTTCGGGTCGAGCGTCGTCGTCACGCGCAGTCCGCCGCCGTACGCCTGGCGTGGGCCGTACTCGCGGACGAGCTGGTCCTTGACGTAGTTCGCGAAGAACGGCGCGGCCTGTCCCTGCGTCGAGGGCAGGCTCACCTCGTCGGGCTTCGGCATCGGGTAGTTCAGCGACGCGCGGTACTGGTACGGCGTCAGGTAGCCCTGCTGGTACAGCTGCTGCAGGACGGTGTCGCGTCGCCCGCGCGCGGCGCGCGGGTGCGCGACCGGGTCCCAGAGGCTCGGATCCTGGGGGATCCCCGCCAGCAGCGCCGCCTCGGCCGGGTTCAAGCGGCTTGCCTTGTGGCCGAAGTAGACCCGCGAGGCCTGCTCCACCCCGTAGGCGCCGTTGCCGAAGTAGACGGTGTTGAGGTAGGCGGTCAGGATCTTGTCCTTCGACCAGTGCTGTTCGAGCTGCCAGGCGAGGGCCGCCTCGGCGAGCTTGCGGCCGATCGACTTCTGGCTCGTCAGGAACGCCTGCTTCACGAACTGCTGCGTGATCGTCGAACCGCCCTGCACGGTGCCGTGGTTCGAGACGTCCGCCCAGAGCGCGCGGGCCATGCCGCGCAGGTCGACGCCGCGGTGCTCGTAGAAGCGCTTGTCCTCGATCGCGACGATCGCGTGCTTCATCCACGGTGAGATCTGCTGCGACGGGATCACCACGCGGGCCTGCGCGCCTCGGAGGATTGCCAGCACGGTGTGCCCGTCGGCGGCGTAGACGTAGGTGTTCGCCTGGGTCTGCTGTTGCTTCGCCGGGTCGAGCTGCGGGATCTTCGCGGCGACGGCCGTGAGCAGCCCGAAGGTGAACGACGCCAAGCCCAGCACGCCGAGGATCAGGAGGAGGGCGAGGAGTCTGAGCTTGCGGATGCGCCGCCGCTTCCGCGGGCGCGTCTTTTTCCGGAACAGCGCCAGTGCGCGGGTAGTCTAGCCCTCCTCGTGACCGACGAACTCGTCCGGCATGCCGTCGACGTGCTGCCCGTGGAGGAGCTCGAGCGCAAGCTGAAGCTCGGCCGGCCGCTGCGCGTCAAGCTCGGAGTCGACCCGACCTCGCCCGACGTCCACCTTGGCTTCGCCTACGTCCTCGACCGGCTGGCCGACTTCCAGCGGGCGGGCCACGTGATCGTGCTGATCGTCGGCGACTACACGGCCCGGATCGGCGATCCCTCGGGCCTCTCCAAGGAGCGCCCGGTCCTCGACGACGAGCTCCTGGACGCGAACGCGAAGTACTTCGCCGAGCAGGCGTTCCGGATCCTCGACCGCGAGCGGACCGAGGTCCGCTTCAACGGCGAATGGCTCGGCAAGCTCAGCTACGCCGACACCGTCCGGCTGGCGCGGACGATGACCGTCGCGCGGCTGCTCGAGCGGGACGACTTCGCCAAGCGGTTCGCCGGCCACGTCCCGATCTCGCTGTCGGAGCTGCTCTATCCGGTCATGCAGGCGTACGACTCGGTGGCGATCCAGGCGGACATCGAGATCGGCGGCACCGACCAGCGCTTCAACCTGCTGGCGGGTCGCGACGTGATGCCGGCCTACGACCTCGAGCCTCAGGTCGTCGTCACGTTTCCGCTCCTGGTCGGGCTGGACGGCGAGCTCAAGATGTCGAAGTCGCGCGGCAACTACATCGGGATCACGGAGGCGCCCGAGGAGATGTTCGGCAAGACGATGAGCATCTCGGACGAGCTGCTGCCCCACTGGTGGGAGATGCTGGTCGGCGAGCCCGAGCATCCCGCCGACCCGCTGGAGTGGAAGCTCGAGCTCGCCCGGCGGATCACCGACCGCTGGCACGGCGCCGACGGCGCGCGGGCGGGGGAGGAGCACTTCACGCGCGTCGTGCGCCGGCACGAGGCTCCCGACGACGTGCCCGAGGTGGAGCTCCCGGACGGCGACCCGGTCCACCTGCCGGCGCTGCTCGTCGACCGGCTCGGCGTCGACTCGACGTCGGCGGCGCGGCGGTTGATCGAGCAGGGCGGCGTCAAGCTGAACGGCGAGCCGGCGGCGGCGCTCGACGTGCCCCGCGCGGCGCTCGCCGGCGCCCTGCTGCAGGTCGGAAAGCGCCGTTTCGCGCGGTTGACAGCCCCCTAGCGGTAGCTATACTTCCATGGCCGTCCGAAAGGTCGGCGTTCGGAAGTCCCCCAACCTCGACCAAGGAGCCTCCAGGCCCCGACTCGTATCCGATACGATTCGTTTCCTACGGAGGCCTCTGGCGCGAGTCGGAGGCTTTTTTACGCCGTCTGTCCGATGCGGCACCGGTCTTTGAAAACTCAGCAGCGAGCGTTTACGTCGAGGGTGGATCGCGCGAGCGATCTGCCTCAGTAGACCCTGTCCCGCCTCCAGCACGATCGGGGGCGGACTTTGAGCTCAAGCTCAAGGTGAAAAGACTGCCGGCATCCGTGTCGGCAATCACTTCTTCACGGAGAGTTTGATCCTGGCTCAGGACGAACGCTGGCGGCGCGCTTAACACATGCAAGTCGAGCGAGAACCGGTCCTTCGGGACCGGGGAAAGCGGCGAACGGGTGAGTAACACGTGGGCAACCCACCCTTGGTACCGGGATAGCCCGGGGAAACCCGGATTAATACCGGATGGCCCAGCAGCTCTTCGGGGCGGCTGGAAAAGGGAGCTTCGGCCTCCGACCAAGGACGGGCCCGCGGCGGATTAGCTTGTTGGTGGGGTAACGGCTCACCAAGGCGACGATCCGTAGCTGGTCTGAGAGGACGATCAGCCACACTGGGACTGAGACACGGCCCAGACTCCTACGGGAGGCAGCAGTGGGGAATCTTGCGCAATGGGCGAAAGCCTGACGCAGCGACGCCGCGTGGGGGAAGAAGGCTCTCGGGTTGTAAACCCCTTTCAGGAAGGACGAAGCTCCTCGGGTGAATAGCCCAGAGGGTGACGGTACTTCCAGAAGAAGCCCCGGCTAACTACGTGCCAGCAGCCGCGGTAATACGTAGGGGGCAAGCGTTGTCCGGATTTATTGGGCGTAAAGAGCGTGTAGGCGGCCATGTAGGTCCGTTGTGAAAACTCGAGGCTCAACCTCGAGACGCCGATGGAAACCATGTGGCTAGAGTCCGGAAGAGGAGAGTGGAATTCCTGGTGTAGCGGTGAAATGCGCAGATATCAGGAAGAACACCCGTGGCTAAGGCGGCTCTCTAGTACGGTACTGACGCTGAGACGCGAAAGCGTGGGGAGCGAACAGGATTAGATACCCTGGTAGTCCACGCCGTAAACGATGGGTGCTAGGTGTGGGGGGTGTCGACTCCCTCCGTGCCGAAGCTAACGCATTAAGCACCCCGCCTGGGGAGTACGGCCGCAAGGCTAAAACTCAAAGGAATTGACGGGGGCCCGCACAAGCAGCGGAGCATGTGGTTTAATTCGACGCGACGCGAAGAACCTTACCTGGGCTTGACATGCACGGGAATGTTCGTGGAAACACGGCAGCCCTTCGGGGCTCGTGCGCAGGTGTTGCATGGCTGTCGTCAGCTCGTGTCGTGAGATGTTGGGTTAAGTCCCGCAACGAGCGCAACCCCTGTCCCATGTTGCCAGCGTGAAAGACGGGGACTCATGGGAGACTGCCGGTGACAAATCGGAGGAAGGTGGGGATGACGTCAAGTCAGCATGACCCTTATGTCCAGGGCTACACACGTGCTACATTGGCCGGTACAAAGGGCTGCAAACCCGTGAGGGGGAGCGAATCCCAAAAAACCGGTCCCGGTTCGGATTGAAGGCTGAAACTCGCCTTCATGAAGGCGGAGTTGCTAGTAATCGCGGATCAGCAATGCCGCGGTGAATACGTTCCCGGGCCTTGTACACACCGCCCGTCACACCACGAAAGTTGGCAATACCCGAAGCCGGTGGGCTAACCCCTCGGGGAGGCAGCCGTCGAAGGTAGGGTCGATGATTGGGGTGAAGTCGTAACAAGGTAGCCGTAGCGGAAGCTGCGGCTGGATCACCTCCTTTCTAGGGATCCCGGAGCTCTTACTCCGGTGGCGGCCGGCTCGTCGATGGCTCAGTTCGAGTCGTCCGATGTCCGGTCTCGCCTAGATCAACGTCGACCTCGACGTGTGCATCACGTCTCGCTGCTGAGTTTTGAGAGACCGGGCCAGGAGTCGGCGCGGTGCTTCTCGTTGGGCGAGCGGAGCTCGCGTGCACCTTGAAAACTCCATAGTTGCGAAAAATGTGTTCTTCACGATCAAGAGACTAAGGGCACACGGTGGATGCCTTGGCGCCAAGAGCCGAAGAAGGACGTGGGCGGCTGCGATAAGCCCGGGTTAGGTGCTGACCAACCTTTGACCCCGGGATCTCCGAATGGGGAAACCCACCAGTGGTAATGCGCTGGTACTCGCATCTGAATACATAGGGTGCGAAGAGGCAAGCTGGGGAACTGAAACATCTAAGTACCCAGAGGAAAGGAAAGAAACCTCGACTCCCTGAGTAGTGGCGAGCGAAAGGGGAAGAGCCCAAACCGTTGCGACGTGACAGGCGGCAGCCGTTGTCGTAGCGGGGTTGTAGGGCTTCAGATGATCTGCCTGCCGGCGGGTCGGCGAGTTACAAAGTTGTGTGGTAGGCGAAGCGCATGGAACTGCGCGCCGCAGAGGGTAACGGCCCCGTAGCCGAAACTGCACAGCCTCGCTTCTGAAGTTCCTGAGTACGGCCGGGCACGGGAAACCCGGTCGGAACCCGCGGGGACCACCCCGCAAGGCTAAGTACTCCTTGGCGACCGATAGCGAACTAGTACCGTGAGGGAAAGGTGAAAAGTACCCCGGAAGGGGAGTGAAATAGCACCTGAAACCGTGTGCTTACAAGCGGTCGGAGCCGGCTAGTCCGGTGACGGCGTGCCTTTTGCATAATGAGCCAGCGAGTTACTCGTCCACGGCGAGGTTAAGGAAACGGAGCCGTAGCGAAAGCGAGTCTGAACAGGGCGTTCAGTCGTGGGCGGTAGACCCGAAACTGAGTGATCTATCCATGGGCAGGTTGAAGCGGGGGTAAGACCCCGTGGAGGACCGAACCGACCTAGGTTGAAAACTGGGCGGATGACCTGTGGATCGGAGTGAAAGGCTAATCAAACTCAGAGATATCTGGTTCTCCCCGAAATATATTTAGGTATAGCCTCAGACGTTCAATAGCGGTTGTAGAGCACTGTTTGGCCTAGGGGGCCTACCAGCTTACCGAAGTCAGGCAAACTCCGAATGCCGTTATTCCAGAGTCTGGGAGTCAGAGTGCGGGGGATAAGCTTCGTGCTCAAAAGGGAAACAGCCCAGACCGTCGGCTAAGGCCCCTAATTCCATGCTAAGTGGGAAACGATGTCCGATTGCACAGACAACCAGGATGTTGGCTTAGAAGCAGCCACCATTCAAAGAGTGCGTAACAGCTCACTGGTCAAGTGGTCGGGCGCGGACAATGTAACGGGGCTCAAGCATGGAGCCGAAGCCACGGACTTCATCCTCGTGATGGAGTGGTAGGGGAGCGTTCCCACCGCCGGCGAAGCGGCGACGGAAGTCAGCCGTGGAGGGGTGGGAAGTGAGAATGCTGGCACGAGTAACGAAAGACGAGTGAGAAACTCGTCCGCCGAATGCCCAAGGGTTCCTGAGTAAAGCTAATCTGCTCAGGGTTAGTCGGGACCTAAGCCGAGGCCGACAGGCGTAGGCGATGGACAACAGGTTGATATTCCTGTACCACGTCCCCACCGCTATCACCGAATGGCGGGACGGGGTAGGTGAAGCCAACCCAGGCGATGGTCGACCTGGGGTAACCGCGTAGGGCGGGTGATAGGGAAATCCGTCACCCACACAGCCTGAGACGGGATGCCGAGAGCGCTCAGCTCGAAGTGGTTGTAACCATGCCTCCTAGAAAAGCGTCTAGGGAGGTGGGACGTGCCCGTACCAAAACCGACACAGGTGGGCAGGTAGAGAATACCAAGGCGATCGGAAGAACCCTCGAAAAGGAACTCGGCAAAATGGCCCCGTAACTTCGGGAGAAGGGGCGCCACGGTAGAGTGACAATCCTTCGCGGATTCGAGCTCGAGGTGGCCGCAGTGAAACGGCCCAAGCGACTGTTTACCAAAAACACAGGTCTCTGCGAAGTCGAAAGACGACGTATAGGGGCTGACGCCTGCCCGGTGCCGGAAGGTCACGAGGAGAGGTTAGCCTTCGGGCGAAGCTTTGAATCCAAGCCCCGGTAAACGGCGGCGGTAACTATAACCGTCCTAAGGTAGCGAAATTCCTTGTCGGGTAATTGAATTGCCCGAGTCAGGAGGTGACTCCTAGCGGACAAACCGGCTAATAACGGGGAAGCCCTCCTCGTATGCGGCGCTTCAAGGACGCCGTCACAGCGAAAGGGTAATCCCGTGGGAAGTCGCACTCGTCTGCAGCGAGTTGACCCCGTAACGACTGATCCGTCACAGATTTCGTGACGGTGAGATCGCAATTCCGTCCTCGGCACCACGGGACAATCTATGAATGCGATCAGACGCCGGCCCTTGGCAGCTAGCAGCAGTCGCGAGTTCCTCTCGGCGTACATCTCCGGTTACGCCGACGGCGAAGGTTGCTTCACCGTCTCCATCGCACCGCGGGCGAGCCTGCGCGTGGGGTGGGAGGTGCGGCCAAGCTTCTCCGTCAGTCAGAACGGTGATCGCGCCGAGGTGCTTCATGCCATCGAGTCGTACTTCGGATGCGGAGCGATCCGGCCCGATCGCAGCGACAAGACCCTGAAGTGGGAGACGCGCAGGATCGAGGATCTCCTCGAGCGCGTGATTCCCCATTTCGAGCGCTACCCGCTGCTGTCCGGAAAGCGGTACGACTTCGAACGGTTCGCGTCGGTCTGCCGCATGGATGGCGGCCGGGGCGCATCGTCGCCAGCGATGGTCTGATCGAGATCGTCGAGCTCGTTCGCGGGATGAATCCCGAGCGGGCGACGGCGATATGCGGCTGAAGCAATACTCGCCAAGCTACGTCAAGGTGAAGGGATAGTCTGCGCCTCTGGAAACAGAGGAGAAACGCGAAGTTCCGACCTGCACGAATGGCGTAACGACTTGGGCGCTGTCTCTTCGAGGGATCCGGTGAAACTGTAGTCTCGGTGAAGATGCCGAGTACCCGTGGTTGGACGGAAAGACCCCGTGAACCTTTACTACAGCTAGATGTTGGAGTTCGGGGTACGTTGTCCAGGATAGGTGGGAGGCTGTGAAGCCGCGGCGCCAGCCGTGGTGGAGTCAACCTTGGGATACCACCCTTCGTAGTCTGGGCTTCTAACCCGCTGCCGTCATCCGGGGCGGGAACAGCATCTGGTGGGTAGTTTGACTGGGGCGGTCGCCTCCTAAAATGTAACGGAGGCGCGCAAAGGTTCCCTCAGCACGGTTGGAAATCGTGCGTAGAGCGCAAAGGCATAAGGGAGCTTGACTGCGAGAGCGACAGCTCGAGCAGGGACGAAAGTCGGCCTTAGTGATCCGGCGGTAACAAGTGGAAGTGCCGTCGCTCAACGGATAAAAGGTACTCCGGGGATAACAGGCTTATCCTTCCCAAGAGTCCACATCGACGGAAGGGTTTGGCACCTCGATGTCGGCTCGTCGCATCCTGGGGCTGGAGTAGGTCCCAAGGGTTGGGCTGTTCGCCCATTAAAGCGGTACGCGAGCTGGGTTCAGAACGTCGTGAGACAGTTCGGTCCCTATCCACCATGGGCGTTGGAGGCTTGAGAGGAGTCGTCTCTAGTACGAGAGGACCGAGACGAACGGACCTCTGGTGTATCAGTCGTCGTGCCAACGGCGCTGCTGATTAGCCACGTCTGGATGGGATAACCGCTGAAAGCATCTAAGCGGGAAGCCCACCTCGAGATGAGGCCTCCCATCTCCTAGAGAGAGTAAGAGCCGTGGAAGACCACCACGTCGATAGGCGGGACGTGCAAGCACAGCAATGTGTTCAGCGGACCCGTACTAATTGCTCGAGGTCTTGATTTAGAACACACCAACGTGACTATGGAGTTTTGAGGGTGCGCGTCACGCGCTCGGCCTCGACAATTGGGCGGTCATAGCGGCGAGGAAACACCTCTTCCCATTCCGAACAGAGAAGTTAAGCTCGCTAGCGCCGATGGTACTCGGGGCGCAAGCCCCCGGGAGAGTAGGACGCCGCCCATTTTTTCTCAGTGCCTGGCACCCCGGTGCCAGGCACTTTTCGCTGGACCGTTAGTAGGAGGGATTGGCGGAACGGCATTCCGCCAATCCCTCCTAGGCCGCGACGAGTGACTCGCGCCAGTCGGGATCGAGCGCGCGGAGCCGCGCCACCCGCGCGGCGATCGGCGGGTGCGACGCGAACAGCGCCGCCGGGCGCTCGTCCGCGAACGGGTTCGTCGTGTAGAGCGGCTCCGTCACCGGCGAGGCCGCGAAGGAGACGAGCTCCATCGCGGTCTCCAACCGCACGAGCGCGTCGGCAAGCCCGTGCGGGGAGCCGCAGAGCTGGGCCGCGAGCCGGTCCGCCTCGTATTCGCGGCGCGGCGAGAGGAGCAGGTGGACGACCGCCGCGGCGACGGGCGCGAGCACGAACAGGAGCGACCGCTGGATGAACCCACCCAGCCGGGACAGCTCGACGATCGCGCCGGCGAGCACGACGGCCAGCGTCTGGACGAGCACGTCGCGATGGCGGAGGTGGGCGATCTCGTGCGCGACGATCCCCTCGAGCTCCGCCGGTGAGGCGACCCCGAGCAGTCCGACCGAGACTGCCAGGGCCGAGCCACCGCCGGCGCCCCTGCCCGCGGAGAGCGCGCGCGGGTAGCCGTCCCGGAGCACGTACAGCTTCGGCTTGATCACCGCGGCCTGCATCGCCAGCCGCTCCACGGTCGAATGCAGCGCGGGCGCCTCGCCCTCCACGAGCTCGCGCGCCCCGACCATGCCCATCACGATCCGGTCGGCGTACCAGTAGATCGCGCCCGCGACCAGCACCGCCGAGCCCAGGAACAACAGCAGGAGCCGGTAGCCTCCGAGCGTCCAGCCGGCGAGCCCCATCAGCCCGGCGAACACGGCCAGGCAGGCCCACGCCTTCAGCACGTTGCGCACGACGATCAGCCGACGCCCCACGGCGTGCGCCCCTTTACCCGTCGTCGTCGGCGTCGCCGTCGTCGTCGGCGAGCGCGCGGGGTGGCCAGTCGGGCTCCGGTGCGTCGCACCGGCTCGAGCAGTGCAACGAGGCGACGTTCTGCAGGGGGATCAGGATGTGACCGTTCAGCTCGACGTGCGCGACGTCCTCGACGTAGCAGTACGCGGTCAGCACCCCGTCCTGGTACTCGCCGCCGAAGAGCGCGATCTCGACCTGCTCGCCCTTGTACTTGTTGGTGTAGTCCTCCATCTGCGCCCTCCGGGGAACCTATCCGATCGCTGCGCTGAGCCGGTCGTCGCGGAAATGCAGCTCGATCACCCCGCAGTTCTCGACAGGGTGGAACGGCTCGTCGCTCACGTGGGTCCGGACGGCGCGCATCGTGCCGCCGTGCGTGACGAGCAGCAAGCGTCCGCCGGGATGCACGCGCGCGATGCGCTCGACCGCCGCCAGGACGCGGGCGGCGTGCTGCACTCGCGTCTCGCCGCCGGGGCGCTCGCCGTTCGGGAAGCGCTCCTCGACCTCGGTGCGCGTCAGCCCGGACCATTCGCCGACGTCCACTTCGCGCAGCCCCGGATCGGTCGCCACCGGGACGCCGTGCGGCGCCGCCACGATCTCTGCCGTCTCCCGCGCGCGCCGCAGGTCGCTCGAGTAGACGGCGTCGAACGGCACCGCGCGAAGCTGCTCGGCGAGCGCCCGCGCCTGGGCGCGCCCGGTGTCGTTGAGCGGAGGATCGGCCCAGCCCTGATAGCGGCCGATGCGGTTCCACTCGGTCTCGCCGTGCCGCGCGAGGAGGATCGTCGTCACGGGAGCTAACGTAGCGACGGGATGGATCTCGGGCTCGCCGACAAGGTCTGCGTCGTCACCGGCTCGACCGCGGGCATCGGGCTCGAGATCGCGCGCCAGCTGCAGGCGGAGGGCGCGCACGTCGTCACGTCCGGGCGAAGGGAGGGCGGAATCGGCGAGCTGCACGTCGCGGCCGATCTCGCGCGCGCCGGCGAGCCGGAGCGGCTGATCGCCGCCACGGTCGAGCGCTTCGGCCGGCTCGACTGCCTCGTCAACAACGTCGGCGGCACCCACATCCGCACGCTCGACGAGCTCGACGACGACGACTGGCAGCGGTCGTTCGAGCTGAACCTGATGAGCGCGGTCAGGGCGACGCGGGCTGCGCTGCCGCAGCTCCGGGTGCGCGGCGGTTCGATCGTGAACATCGCGTCGAGCGCCGGCAAGCGTCCGTCCTCGACGATGCCGGACTACTCGGTGATGAAGGCCGGGCTGCTCTCGTTCTCGCGGCTCGTGGCCGACGTGCACGCGAAGGACGGGGTTCGCTGCAACGCGGTTGCGCCCGGTCCGACCGGCACCGGCGCCTGGCTGGACGAGGACGGCCTCGCCGCGCAGCAGGGCGACCGCGACGCCGTGCTCGAGCGGGTGGCGGCGGGTCGTCCGCTCGGCCGCCTCGCAGAGCCGGCGGAGGTCGCCGCCGTGGCTGTGTTCCTGTGCTCGGAGCGCGCGTCCTACGTCACCGGCGCCGCCTGGAGCGCGGACGGCGGGACCGTCGCCGTGATCATCTAGAGCCGAGCCCACGGCTACGCTGGCCTGGTGTCCGAGCTCGCCGGGACGATCGCCGACGCGTTCGCGGAGCGGGTCCGCGAGCTGGAGGAGCACGCCCTGTCACCGCTCGCAGTCCGCTCGTACGAGACGCGGGGCCGCGAGCATCCCGAGGCCGAGTGCTCCCTGCGGACGCCGTTCCAGCGCGACCGCGACCGCATTCTCCATTCGAAGCCGTTTCGGCGTCTGAAGGGAAAGACGCAGGTCTTCATCGACCCCGGCGGGCGACCACTACCGCACCCGGATGACGCACACGCTCGAGACGACCGGCATCGCACGCGTCGTCGCCCGCGCGCTCCGGCTGAACGAGGACCTCGCGGAGGCGATCGGCCTCGGGCACGACATCGGGCACCCCGCGTTCGGGCATGCGGGCGAGGCGGCGCTCGACCGGCTGATCGACGGAGGGTTCCGCCACAACGAGCAGTCGGCGAGCATCGCGCGCCGTCTGAACCTGACGCACGAGGTCGTCGACGGGATCCTCACGCACACGGGCGAGCAGGAGCCGGAGACGTTCGAGGGCAAGATCGTCCGCATCGTCGACCGCGTCGCGTACATCAACCACGACATCGACGACGCGATCCGCTACGGGATCCTCGAGGAGCGCGACCTGCCGCAGTCAGAGATCGCGATTCTCGGACCGACCGGGGCGAGGCGCATCGACACGCTGGTGCACGACCTCGTCGAGCAGTCGGCCCGTGCCGGCGACATCGTCCAGGGAGACGAGATCGGCTCGGCGATGCTCTCGCTTCGCACATTCATGTTCGAGCGCGTCTACCTCGGCCCCGAGACGCGGCTCGAGCACGTGCGCGCACACGAGGCGATCGCGCGCATCGTCGAGCACCTTCGCGCGCAGGGCGACTCGACCGAGGAGATCGTCGAGTTCGTCGCCGGGATGACCGACCGGTTCGCGCTGGCGTACGCTGCGAGGCTCGACTAGTGGCGAGGATCAAGGACAGCACCGTCGAGGCGGTGAAGGCCGCAGCCGACTTCGTCGACGTCGTCGGCACGCGCACGCAGCTGCGGAAGGGTGGAGGGGGCCGCTACATGGGGCGCTGCCCGTTCCACGAGGAGAAGACGCCGTCATTTTCGGTGAACGGCGTCGACAAGCTCTACTACTGCTTCGGCTGCGGCGCGAAGGGCGACGTGATCACGTTCGTCCGCGAGATCGAGGGGTTGGACTTCACCGGCGCCGTCGAATGGCTCGCCGAGCGCTTCCGGGTACCCGTCGAGTACGAGGAGTCGTCGCCCGCCCAGGATGCCGCCCGCCGGCGCCGCGAACGGCTGTACGCGCTCCTCGACCAGGCGGCGACGTTCTACGAGCGCACACTCTGGGATACGGAAGCCGGCTCGCTCGCGCGGGACTACCTCAAGGGCCGCGGGCTCGAAGAGGAGGTATGTCGTGCGTTCCGCCTCGGGCTCGCGCTCGGCGGTAACTCGCTCGCTCGTAAGGCGACGGCGAAGGGCTTCACCGCAGAGGAGCTGCACGCCTGCGGGCTGCTGCGCAGGAACGGCGCCGACTACTTCAGCCGCAGGCTGCTCTTTCCGCTCGCCGACGCGCGCGGCCGCGTGGTCGGCTTCCAGGCGCGACGCCTCCACGAGGACGACCCGCTCGCCGCCAAGTACGTGAACACCCCCGAGTCGGAGCTCTTCACCAAGGGGGCGATCGTGTACGGGCTCGATCTGGCCCGCGCCGAGATCGCCCGCGAGGACCGCGCGTGCGTCGTCGAGGGGAACACCGACGTGATCGCGCTCCGCCAGGCGGGCTTCGGGCCGGTCGTGGCGTGCATGGGCACCGCGCTGACCGAGCGCCAGCTCACCGAGCTGAGCCGGCTCACCAAGCGGCTGTGGCTCGCGTTCGACGGCGACGCCGCGGGCGAGTCGGCGACGCTCCGCGGCATGGAGCTGGCCGTCCGGCAGGGATTCGAGGTTCGCGTCGTGGCGCTGCCGCCGGGGATCGACCCCGCCGACGACCCGACCGGGTTCGAGCGGAAGCTCGCCCAGGCGGAGCCGTACCTGCTGTACCGCGTTCGCGTGGAGATCGGGCGCGCGGAGAGTCGCGAGGTGGGCTTCCAGACGGTGCGCGCGCTGCTCGACGCCGCGCCCGACACGCCCGAGCGCCAGGACGCCTGGCGGTATGCGAACGACAAGCTCGGGATGACCGTGCAGCTGCGGGCCGGGGGCTCCGCCGCGCGCGCGGCCGAGCCGCTCTCCGAGCGTGTTCTCGGCGCTGCTGCGAAGCTCGAGCGAAGCGCCCTCGCCGGCGTCCTCCGCCACCCGCAACTCCGGCCGCTGCTCGCGGAGCTCGACGAGCAGCACTTCTACGATCCGCGGCACCGGGCGATCCGCAACCACCTCGTCGACGGCACGCCGCTCGACGAGGCCGGCGTCGGCCTGCTCGCGGAGCTCGACGCGCACGCGGACGCCGACGGCATCGGGGAGGCGACCGGCACCGAGCTGCTGCTGCGGCTGCGCGAGCGTCAGCTCCAGGTCGACCTGCGCTCCGCGCCGATCGAGCAGCGCGGGGAGCTGAGGGACGCGCTCGCGAAGCTCCGGGAGCGCGCGGCCTCGATCTCGGCCTGAGAGCTTCTTACGTCGCGAAACCCGTGGCTACACTGTCCGCCGCCGTTTGATCCCCGGTAGCTCAATTGGCAGAGCATCCGGCTGTTAACCGGAGGGTTGTTGGTTCGAGTCCAACCCGGGGAGCTCACTCAAGAATCACTGCTCCGGCCACGCGTCGGTCAATCACGCTCGATCAGTACGGGCATCTGATGGACCAGTCGGTCGGCGATGCCGGCGCGCAGCTTGAGGCCGCCGCGTTGTTCGGGACTCGTAGTCGGGTCACGGTCGCCGACCGATAGTCGACCGTTTCTCGCTGCGACCATCCCCGCCCTTCTGACAGTCGGGGCAAGTTCCTTCGAGCTCGATCGAGTGGTGGCTGACGAGGAACCCCGTTCTCGATCGGAGCCGCGCCTCGCTGAACCCCACATCTCGATCTTCGATGTCAACCGTACGTCCGCAATCGCCGCAGACGATGTGGTGGTGGTGCGGCCGCTCGGCCCACTCGAACCGGCTCCCTCGCTCGCGCCAGTCCACGCGCACGACCTTCCGCTCCTGCTCCAGCCGCGTGACCAGTCGAAAAACGGTTGAGTGGGCCGTTGTCGGTGACTGCTCGCGCACTCGCTCGTGTAGCTCACTCAACGTGAGCGGCGTACGCGAGATCTGGAGAATCTCGGTCACCAGCCGGCTCGCACGTGTGTTCCGCATCGTGTCGACGGTAGCCCGCCTCCCGCCCTTCATGCAAATTAGTTGCATTACCGTGGAGCGACCAGCACGATCGGACGCCATGGCACTCTTCCTCGGCGGGGCTGCGATTCTCGCGACGATGGTCGGCGGGTCGGTGGCTTTGCTGTACCGCGGGCGACTTCATCTGATTCTCGGCTTCAGCGCCGGCGCCGTCCTCGGCGTCGCGCTCTTCGACCTGCTACCCGAGTCGATCGATCTCGCCGGAGCGCACTACGGGGCCTCGACGGTGGCGCTCTTCATCGGTGCCGGCTTCTTCTTCTTCATGTTCCTCAGCCGGGTAATGCTGTTGCATCCGACCGGCGAGTCGCATGAGTCGCGTGGACACCGTCGACGTGGGGCACTCGGCGCGGCCAGCCTCTCCGTCCACAGCTTCTTGGACGGCGTCGGGATCGGGCTCGCCTTCCAGGTCTCCGTCGAGGTCGGCGCTGTCGTCGCGGCGGCGGTCCTCGCTCACGACTTCTCCGACGGCGTGAACACCGTCAGCGTCGTCCTGAAGAACCACGGGCAGCGTCTGCGAGCGTTCCGCTGGCTGCTTCTCGATGCCACCGCGCCCCTGGTCGGGGTGGCATCGACCTACCTCTATTCGCTCTCCCAGGTCCACCTCGGCCTCGTCCTGGCACTCTTCTGCGGTTTCTTTCTCTACATCGGTGCCAGCGATCTCCTACCGGAGAGCCACCTCCGTCACCCGAGGATCGCCACCGGCGCGCTCAACATCAGCGGAGCGGCTCTCATCTGGCTCACGATCCATCTCGCAGCGTTCTGAGCGTTGCCTTCCGGGGCTGAGGCTTGCCGACGCGCGCGGGGTGGCCGTTCGCGAGCAGGGCGACGTCGTCCCGCTTGAGGTCGTCGAAGAGCTGCACGGACACCACGACCGGCTCGTCGCAGGCCGCGTCGCCGCATTCGCAGAGGAACGGCCACTGCCAGTCGCCGAACCGATCGACGCGTTCGGCGAGCGCCCGAACCTCGCTGTTGACGTTCTGCATCAACCGCCGTCGCGCCAGCTGATCCGCCGTCATCCTCGTAGCACCTCTCGTCGTCCGGCCTCAGTTGCTACGGTTTCACATCGTGCGCAAGTAACGAAATCCAATGCGCGACTTAGAAGATACGATAAGGATAGCGCCTATGTCAAGTGAAGACGCCCAACCGGGCTGGCGTTTCGTCACGAACCACACGCAGGTGCTCCTGTGCATCGCCAACAACCCCGAGATCCGGCTCCGCGACATCGCGCCGATCGTCGGGATCACGGAGCGCGCCGCGCAGAGGATCGTGGCCGACCTGGTCGAGGCCGGCTTCGTGAAACGCGATCGCGTCGGTCGCCGCAACGTCTACAAGATCAACCGGCGCAAGGAGATGCGGCACCCGGCCCAGTTCGGGCACGAGATCGGGCCGCTGCTCGACCTGCTCCAGTCGGATCCGTCGGAGTAGCAGGCGGGTTCGGAAAGGACGCGGGAGGGAAGACAGCCCGCATGCCGATCACGATCCTGGTCGCACAGCAGGGTCCGCACGTGGTCGCCCTCGAGCAGGCGGCGGCGATGGCCGAGGCGATTCTCGCGCTCACGACCTCCGCCGCCCACCGTCGGGGCGAGGATCCGGTCGACGTCGAGGCTGCGAAGCGGCTTGCCGCGGAGCTCGACCGGCGCGTCACCGGTGTTGAGACGGATCCGCTCGTCGTCGCCGACGGCGCGCTCGACGTGCTCGACCGGTATCTGGAGCGTGAGGCCAAGGACGACGACTCGCTCAAGGCGCTGGCGGTGACCGTCAGCCAGGCGCGCGCGGGAACGCCGCCCGGGCACGACTGATCGCTTCTTGCGATCGGTCGCGTTTAGCGAGCGCGCCAGCCTGGAACCATGGAGGGGCAGGCGAACTCGGACTCTCTCCAATGCCTGGTGGGGACCTGGGGGGTCAGATCGATCGCTTGCCGAGCGTGGCCGGGCCGCCTCTCACGAGGCCCCGGCCGCGCTTCTACCCGTCCGTCCGACGCGGTCCGTAGCCTGCCGCCCTGCGGCATGGCTCTGGGCGGTGCGGCAGGCAACGGGGAGGGGTCTGCACGCGCCGCCCGACCTGCCCTCGAAGGGCTCTCAGTTGTCGCCGAAGACTGCCGCGTACGCGGCGGCGAAGCCGGCGACGGCCACCAGCAGTGCGAGCTTCAACACGCGCTCTCCATCTCCGGACTGTGGGCGAATCGCGTTGCGGCGGCGCTACGCGAACGGCTGGTCGGTGCCAGCCGAAAGCGTCGGGTCGCCGGTCAGGAACGAGTGGGCGGCGGCGCGCAAGAGCACTGCCGCCGCCCACGGTCGCGGATCGCCGTGCGTGCCCTCGTTCCCCCCTGCCGGCGGCTTCGCGACGGTCGTAGCTTGTGTCCGTCGAGCGGCGGCGGCCCCCGCCGTTCGGCTAGATAAGTCCGCGCGAAGGCGCGGTCCCGGCCACACGCGCGAATGCCTGCACGCACGCCGGGTCGAACTGCGTGCCCGCCGAGCGGAGCACCTCGTCGACCGCCTCGCGCTCGGAACGGGGGCCGCGGTAGGGGCGATCCTCGAGCATCGCCTGGAACGCATCGGCGACGGCGACGATCCGCGCCTCGAGCGGGATCTGGGCGGCGCCGATCCCGTCCGGGTACCCGCAGCCGTCCCAGCGTTCGTGGTGGCAGCGGACGATTGCACGGATGCAGTCCGGAACGATCGCCGGCAGCGACGCGGCCCCGGCGACGGCGTGCGTCTGGACGTGCGACCGCTCGCCGTCGTCCAACGGCCCCGGCTTGCAGAGGACGTCCTGGTCGAGCAGCGACTTGCCGACGTCGTGGAGGAGGGCGCCGGCCGCGACGGCGAAACAGCAGGTGACGTCGACGCCGAGTTGCTCGGCGATCTCGACGGCGACGGCCGCGACGGAGTAGGCGTGAGCGTCGTCGGCCAGTTCCGCGCCGGCCCAGCGACGGACTGCGCCGACGGCCGTCGAGAGAACATCCGCACGCTGCGGGGTCTGCTCGAGGGCGCTGGTCACGGTATCCCCCATTCGGGGGACGTCCGTGCTCTCCTCTAGGCTCGACCATGCTTTGCGTCTGGAGGGGACGGGAGCCCGACTGGTGCGGCACACTCGGGAAAGGTCAGCTGTGACAGGAGAAACGCCGCTCGGGCGGATCAAAGCCTGGAGTTCAGTGCCGGTCGGTGCGGTGGGCTTCGCGCTGGCCGTCGCCGCGGTCGCGATGGTCGCCGCGTGGGGGATCTCCTCGATCGCGGAGGGGTTCTCCGCCCGCTCGACCGACTCCCGCCTGCGCGACGGGGCGACCGCGGCGCGCAGCGCGCTCGCGGAGCGCATCGACGCCGCCGCGGGTCGCGCAGCCGACCTGGCCGGATCTCCGGTCGTGGTGCGCGCGATCCTCAACCACGACGTCACGCGGCTGCGTGCGGTCGCCGCGCGTCGTCACGTCCTGTTCGTGCTCGGGAGCGGCGTCGTCGGCGGGCAGCCGCCGGCGGGATCGCCGAGCCGGGAGGTCGTCGTGTACGCCGGCTCGCGTCCGCTGGGTCGCATCGTCGCCCCGGTCGTCCTCGACCAAGCGTTCGTCGACGAGATCGCGAGCCGGGCGAAGCTCCACCGCAGGGACGTCCTCTACCTGTCTGTCGGCACTCGGATCACGCCGCGAACGAAGGGCGCGAGCGTCGTGCCGCACGGGTCGCGGACGGTCACCCGCACGCTGCTCGAGTCGAAGCCGCCGACGGTGATCGTCGTGGCGGCGAAGGCGTGGCAGGGCCTGTCGTGGCTGCCGCTCCTCGCAATCGGGCTGTTGTCGTTCATGGGCGGGCTCGTCTACGCGCAGCGGCGTCCGGTGCGCGTCAGCACGCCGCCTCGCGCCGTGCGCGACGCCGTCTCCCTGGTGGGGGAGACGCTTGCCGCGACGCACAATCCGGGTGCGCTGCTCGCAGTCATGCTCGAGTCGGCGATCGAGGCGACGCACGCCGCCGGCGGTGTGCTCCTCCGCGGTGGCAAGAAGGTCGACGAGCGCGGCGGCAGCCTCACCGGAGAGCAGATGCGGATCGGCTTTCGCGACGCGTTCGACGACTCGACGCTGACGATGGTCCTCGCGGCGGGGGAGGGCTCTTTCTCGAAAGAGGCACGGGAGGCAGCGGAATGGATCACGGCGCAGGCCGCGATCGCCCTCGAGAACGCGCATCTGCATCAGCTCGTGCAGGAGCAGGCGGTCACCGACGAGCTCACGGCGCTTGCGAACCGTCGCCAGTTCCTCGACGCGCTCGCACACGAGCTCACACGGTCCGCGCGGACCGGCGAGACCACGTCGCTCGTCCTGTGCGACCTCGACGACTTCAAGAACGTGAACGACCGCTACGGTCATCCGACCGGCGACGAGGTTCTTCGCGTCATTGGACGCGTGCTGCGCGAGAGCGTGCGCGAGCTCGACGTGCCTGCCCGTCTGGGCGGTGAGGAGTTCGCCGTCGTGCTGCCGAACACGCCGCTCGACGGTGCGGTACGACTCGCCGAGCGAATCCGCGTCGCGGTCGCCGGCGCAGGGATCGTCGTCGGCGGCAACCGCATTCCCGTTACCGTGAGTCTCGGGGTGGCCGCACATGCCGACAACGACACGCTCGACGACTTGATGCAACAGGCCGACCGCTGTCTGTACGCCGCGAAGGAGGCCGGAAAGAACGTCGTCGTGAGCGGTCCGGAGGACTCGAAAGGCGGCGCCGGGCGGCGTCCGGAGCCGCTGCGAAGATCCCCCACCTGATGCGCCGCGTCAACACCATCGCCGCCGTCGCCGCTTCGGTCGGAGCGGCTGCAATCGCCCGCGCCTGGATCGGTCCGGGCGGCGCACACGAGACGATTCCGCCGGCCACGCCGCCGCCGACGGCGGCACCGCCGCCGCCGTCGCGGGTCATCGCCGTGACGGTAACGCCCGCGCATCCGCTGCAGCGACCCGCGCGCCGGCCGACCAGCCGCGTCGCCCAGCACCACACGCTGCCGCGCACGCCCCCGGCGAGCTCGACGCCCGTGCTGATCAGGTACACGCCGCCGGCGTCGAGGCCGGCGCACGTCCGCGTCGTCGCGCCGTCCGTCACGCGGATCGTCGAGCCGGGCCTGCCCGGCCGGCACAAGCCGAAGCCGAAGCCGGCACCCAAGCCGACTCCGACTCCGACTCCGACTCCGACTCCGACTCCGACTCCGACTCCGACCCCGACGCCGACGCCGACTCCGACTCCGACTCCGACTCCGACGCCCACGCCGACTCCGACGCCCACGCCGACTCCGACCCCGACCCCGACGCCCACCCCGACACCGACGCCCACCCCGACACCGACGCCGACGCCGCCGTCCGAGCCGCCGACCGCGACGCCCGCGTCCGGCACCCCGTCGCCGCCGTCGTCCACGCCCGCGTCGACCGGGGTCAACCCCGGCCGGGTCGACGTCACCTACCGCCCGCCGCTCGACCTCTCGCACCCGCGCCATTTCGGGCCGGGGTCGGAGGACGACTCGCCGCCGCCGGACGAGTCGCAGCCGCCCTCCTGTCGCTAGTCCGAGACCGTGAGCGGGATGCGCTGCACGTGCTGCGGCGTCCCGTCCGCAGCGCTCGGGGCGTACGCGACGACGGTGGCCGCCCCCGGCGACGGAGCATGCAGCCGCGTCGCGAACGTTCCCCGGCCGGGTGCGCCTTCCGACGCGGTCACCGTCCGTCGAACGAGCACGTCGCCCCGCCGGCGCAGCTCGACGACGAGCGTCGCCTCGAACACGCTGGCGGTGCCGGAGACGACGAAATCGGCGGGCACGCGCTGTCCGTCGGCAGGAGACTCGACGAAGATGATCGGCAGGAAACGGGCCACGTCGGCGCGCGTCAGGTGGCGGCGGCCGGCCACGTCGATGCTTCGCACGGTGGGAAGGCTCGTCAGCGTGTAGACGACCTCTGCGACGCGTCCAGGGGCCAGCGTTCCTGCGTCTATGCGGGCGTTTCCCCTTTCCACGGTCAGGGGTACGTGTAGCCCGAGCGCGTCGAGCGCTGCCGCGGGGGTCGAAGGTTCCGCCGGCACCTCGGCGCGCTCAGCATGCAGGAATCCATCGTGCAACCGGAAGACCGTGATCGCCGTCGTCCTCGCGGCGGCGTGGCGGCCGCCGCAGCCGGTCGCTGCGACGACTGCCGCTGCGACCGCGACCGCGGCGACGAACTTCGGCATCGCCCCAGTGTCGCACGGGGGCTGCGCCGATATCCTGTGAGCCGTGAGTGTCGTCGGTGTCGTGTTGCTGGCAGCCGCCGTCGTCCTCCTGGCTGCTGCGTTCTGGCCGCGGCTCGCGCGGCGCTTCGGCGTGGGCGGACGCAAGCGCCGCGAGCGCGCACGCCGGAAGTCGCAGCTGCGCGTCGTGCGGGACGAGTCCGACGAGTTCGCGCGCGATGTCGAGCGCGATCTCGCTTCGCTGCCGACGATCGATCCGCGCGACGCGAAGAAACGCTAGAGGCTAACGGCCGACCACGGCCGCGCGGAGCGTCGCCGTGTTCGGCGTGACCGTCGTGCGGTGCCGTACCGGCACGACGTCCTCCATGTTCTTCGTCTCCTGGTAGTCGGAGACACGGACGACCAGCGTGTGCCGGCCCTTCGTGACGTGAAGGTGGACCGCTCCCGCGCTCCAGCTGACGCCGACCGCGCTGCCGTCGACCGTCGCCGAGACCGAGGCCGGATCGACGCCCGAGCCGGCGTCGCTCGCGGCGACGGTGACGTCGCCGCCCCTGGTGGGCAGCAGCCGGAGCTTCGGCGGCGTCGTGTCGTTGAGCCACCAGCGGATCGTGAACGGGCCGGCGGCGGCGGCCGACGCCGAGTCGAGCACGAGGTCGTAGCTGCCCGGTCCCGGGAGAACCGCTCCGGCGACGAGGCGGCGGTTGCCGTACGTCTTGCGGTACGGATTGACGTCGATCGGCAACGCCGTGTATCCGGTCAGCCGGTTCTCGTCGCCGGCGACCGTGACATGCGGCGTCACATGGCCCTTGACGACGACGACGCCGAGGTTGGCGGGTGCCCCGGTCACACGCAGCCGGTAGACGCGCTCCGGGCCGGGATACGTCCGGTCGCCGCCGGTCGGGTAGCGGTAGGTCGACACACGCGAGGGCGCCCCGGCGGTCGTTCCGTGGACGACGCCCGGACGGCCGAGCGCGATCGCCGGCTCTCGCGCGAGCTGCGCGGTCGCGATCTCGAGCCAGAAGGGGATGCGGCGCACGTCGCTGCCGCGCGTCAGGACCACGAAGCCGCTCACGTCGCCGCCCGTCCCGCCGGCGGTCGCCGTCACCGTGAAGGTTCCCGGCGCCGTCACCTGCGGCGGGACCGTCACCGTCGCTGCTCCCTGCTGCACGACCATCGTCGCGGCCCACGGGGCAGGCCCGCCGCCCGCGTCGGTGAGCGTCACCGTCCGCTCGGCGGTCGCGCCCGGGCGGAGCTCGCCGAACGAGACGCCTGTCGGTGAGGCGAAGAGGAGGGGGACGTCGGCGCGGGGGAGGTCGACGACGCCACCGCCTTCGCGCGTCGTCGACACCTCGATCCCGTCGGGGCTCCGCACCGGATCGGCGGCCTGCACGAGCGCCGACTTCACCTGGGCGACGGTCCACTCGGGATGCCGTTCGAGGAGGAGCGCCGCGGCACCGGCGACGTGCGGCGTCGCCATGCTCGTCCCGCTCAGCAGGCCCCACGTCTGCGCGGAGGTCGGCAACGACGAGATCACGTCGACGCCCGGCGCAGCGACGTCCGGCTTCATCTGCAGCGAGATCGGCGTCGGGCCTGCCGACGAGAAACCGGCCATCGTGTTCCGCGACGTCACCGCCGCGACCGTGATCGCATCCGGTGCACTGCCCGGCGACGACACGGAGCCGTACCCGAAGTCGCTGAAGTCGTTGCCGGCCGCGACCACCGGAACGACACCCGCCGCCGCGGCGCCGTCGATGGCCTGCACGACGATGTCGCGTGAGGGCTCGATCTCCGGCTCTCCCAGCGAGAGGTTGATCACGTTCATGCCGTCGGCGACCGCGGCTTCGATCGCTGCGGTGATCTCGGCGGCGTTGCCGTCGAGGCCGAAGACCGGGGTGGGCGTCGTCAGAGCCTTGTAGTTGCCCAGGTACGCGTTCGGGGCGACGCCGGAGATGGTGTCGCCGAGCGCCTTCGCGCCGAAGTCGCCGGCCGCGATGCCCGCGACATGGGTCGCGTGAAACGAGTTCTCCGGGTCGAACGGAACGTTCGCGTACTTCCACGACGGCGACGGCGGGGCGAACGTCCGCTGCACGATCACCTTCGGCGTCGTGTACTGCGTCTGGCCCTTGGGAAACCCGGGCGGGTACTGGAAGCCGCTCGAGCCGAAGTACGGATGCGACGCCTGCAGGCCGTCGTCGATGATCCCGATCTTCATCCCGTTGCCGGCCGTCGCGAACGTGGGGCCCCAGAGCTTGTCGGCGCCGATCTGCTGCGGGCCGGCGACGGTGGCGAGAGCGTGGAAGCGGATGTTCGGCCAGACGCGGGCCACGCCCGGGATGCGGGCGAGCAGCGCCGCCTGCGAGCGCGGCAGAGCGACCGCGAGCCCGTCGGCCACCAGGCGGTAGCGCCAGCGCACCTGCGCATCCGGCAGCGCAGTCGTGATGCGGCGGGCGAGCTCGGACTGGGCTGCGTCGATCTGCTGGAGATACGTCCTGTGCTTCGCGGACTGCAGCGAGCGTCCGAACGCCGAGAGGGCCGGCGCCCGCAGCGTGACCACGACCTCCGTCAGCGGCTCGTGCGCACGCGCACCGAGCCCGTCGCCGGACGACATGACGGCGACCGCGACCGCCGTTGCAGCAAGGATTGCGAGCCGCGTCAGAGTGCGGATGAGAGGACTTGAACCTCCACGCCCTTACGGGCACACGGACCTGAACCGTGCGCGTCTACCAATTCCGCCACATCCGCGGGCGGCCGTCAGTGTAGCCAGGCGTTCCGAGCTTCTTAGCCGAGCACGGCCGGCTCGGAGCCGAGCTGCTTGGCCCACCATTCGGCGTCGCGCTCGCGGAACGTGTCCTTGAGCTCGTCGACGTACGTGGCGAGATCTTCCTCGTGCCGGGCGATCCACTCCTCGCGGGCTGCGAGCTCGCGGGCGAGGTCCTCCTGCCGCGCCTGGCGCACCTCGAGCTCCGACTGGAGCCGCGTCACGCGGGCCCGGAGCTCCTCCTCGAGCTGGGTGTTCACCGACGCGTTCGCGGCGAGATCGTTCTCGTACTCGGCGAGGCGCTGCTCGCGTGCCTCGAGGGCCGCCTGGCGCTCGCGGGCGGACTTCTCCAGCTCCGCGACGTCCCGCTTGTGCGCATCGAGGGCGCCCTGCAGCTCGATCAGCTCGATCTCGCGGGCCGACAGCTCGACCTCGCGCTCGTCGAGCTCGCCCTCACGGACCGACGCGGTTGCGGCCATCGCGGCCTCGAACTGCGCCTGCGCGTCCTGGAGCTCGCGGTGCCCGCGCTCCTCGAGGTCGTTCAATTCCGCTTCGCGGAGCTCGAGCGCTTCGAGTCGCTCCTCGAGCTCGCGCTGGCGCTCGGCCGACGCCTCGGCGGCGGCCACGGCGGCTGCCTCCGCGGCGGCGGTCTCGAGCTTCGCCTGCGCCTCGGCCAGCTCGGCCTCGGTGCGGGCCTTGACGAGCTCGAGCTCGCTCTCGCGGGCCTGGAGCGCGGTCTCGCGCGCGGTCAGCTCCTGGCGGCGCGCGGTGAAGCGGCGGTCGAGCTTGTCGAGTGCCTCGGCCACCTCGGACTCGCGGCGCTCCAGCTCTGCCTGGCGCTGGTCGAGCGAGGCGAGCATCGCTGCCGTCTCCTCGGCGATCAGCTCGTTGCGCTGCGCCTCCGCCTCGGCGCGAATCTCCTCCAGGCGCAGCTCCGCGAGCTCGCGCTCGGCCTGAGCGAGCGCCTCCTGGCGCTCCCGCTCGCGCACCTCGGCCATGCGCGCCTCGATCCCCGCCTTCACCGCGTCTGCGGGCGCCTCGTCCTCGGCAGCCCGAACGCGCAAGCCCACGTCGTTCACGTAGACGACGGTGCGGCTCGCATCGACCTGCTGCTTCGGCGGCTCGACGTGCTGACGCTCGAGCTCGGCCAGGCTCTCCTCGATCGCGCGGTCGAGATCGGTGCGGTTCGTTGCGGGTCCGTCCGTCGGCATGGGCGAGTCTCCTCGTCGATGGGACGGCGCGCCGCAAGCGCCGGCTGTGACCCTGTGAATCGACGGCGCGGGGTCGCCGGGCGACCCCTGATCCGAGGGATCCTCGCAGCGGCGCCGTATCTGGAAGCGTGAAGACGATCGCCTTGACGACGGCCGACGGGCGCGTCGTGTGCTCACGCTGCAGGGTCGCCGACCGGCCGTGGTCGCGGCTGCGCGGGCTGCTCGGCCGGGCGGCGCTCGAGCCGGGCGAAGGCCTGCTGCTCCGGCCGGCCGGCTCGATCCACATGCTCTTCATGCGCTTTCCGATCGACGCGGTCTTCTGCGACCGTGAGCTCGTCGTGATCGACGTCGTCTACGGACTGAAGCCGTGGCGTGCCGCGGCCCGCCGAGGGGCCAAGGTGGTCGTCGAGCTCGCCGACGGCGCGGCCGCAGGGCTCGCGGCCGGCGACCGCCTGGCCGTGGGTACGATCGGCGCGTGAGCACGCAGCCGCTCCACGAGCTGCTTCGTCAGGCGTTTCCGGACGCCACGGAGCTGCAGGTGACCGACCGCACCGGCGGGGGCGACCACTTCCAGGTCGTCGTCGCGTCGCCGTCCTTCGACGGGCTCTCGCTCGTCGACCAGCATCGGCGCGTGTACGACGCGCTGGCCGGTCCGCTCGCCGACGGAAGCATCCACGAGCTGCGCATCTCGACCAAGGGGGCGACATGAGCTACACCGATCGGATCAAAGGCGTCATCGAGGGCTCCGACGTCACGCTCTTCATGAAGGGCACGCCCTCGCTCGTGATGTGCGGAAACTCCGACCGCGCGCTGAAGGCGCTGCGCCGCGCCGGAGCACCGGTCACCGCCGTCGACATCCTCGCCGACCCGCAGATCCGGCAGGACCTGAGCGCGATGTCGGGCTGGCCGACGATCCCGCAGGTGTTCGTGAAGGGCGAGCTCGTCGGCGGCGCCGACATCGTCGAGGAGCTCGAGGCGAGCGGCGAGCTCGAGCGCACGCTCCGCGAACGGCTCGGCGACGACTACGCCGAGCACCGCGACGAGCAGACCGTCGCGCTCGCCGGCTGAGAGCTTCTTAGCTTCTTACTCGGCGAGCACGGCGAGCACGTCGTCGGCGTGCGTCGCCGGCTTGACCTTGCGCAGCACCCGCTTCACGGTCCCGTCGGCGGCGACGACGAACGTGGAGCGCTCGACGCCCATGTAGGTGCGGCCCATGTAGGACTTCTCGGTCCAGACGCCGTACTCGTCCGCCACATGGTGCCCCTCGTCGGCGAGGAGGGTGAAGGGGAGCCCGAACTTCCGCTTGAACTTCTCGTGCGACGCCTCTCCGTCGGGTGAGATGCCGAACACCACGGCGCCGGCCTGCTCGAACTCGGCGAACGCGTCGCGGATTCCGCACGCCTGCGTCGTGCACCCGGGCGTGTCGTCCCGAGGGTAGAAATAGAGGACGACTGGGCACCCTCGGAGCGACGAGAGGGTGACCTCTTCGCCTGCATCCGAGCGAAGGGTGAAGTCGGGAGCTGGATCACCCTCGCGCACCATCGAAACGAGCCTAGCCGCACCGCCACAGCAGCCGACCGCTCGGTCGTAGCGTTCGACCGGCCGATAATGCCCGCGTCACCCAGACAAAGGAGATGCCGTGCAGATCGATCACGTTTCGATTCCCGTGACGGACCTCGCTACGGCGAGAGCGTTCTACGAGCGGGCGCTCGCGCCCCTCGGCGTTCAGTTCGTGGCCGAGTTCCCCAATGGAGCCGCGCTCGGGGGTGGTCAGGGGCAGGGGATGATCGGGCTGCGTCGGGGTACCGAGTACCGCGCCCCTATTCACGTGGCGTTTTCCACCGACCGCGCAGGAGTGGACGCGTTCTACGAGGCTGCGATCGCAGCGGGCGGCACCGACAACGGCGCCCCCGGCATCCGACCTACTCTCCCGAACTACTACGCCGCCTACGTCCGCGATCCGGACGGGAACAACATCGAAGCCGTCTGCCGCGCTGTGTAGGTCGGACAGGCGGACGCTCTCGCCGCTGTCGCTCTTCAGCTCGAAATCGGGAGCCGGCCGGCCTTCTTCGATCATCTTCGAACCTCTCCAGTAGGGTGCTCGGCGATGCTAACGGCCCACCACGCGAACGCATTCCTCGCGGTCGGCGTGTGTCTCGTCGCGTCGGGATTCGCCTTCGCCGCCCGTCGCCGGGGCCGGGCCGGCAAGGCTGTCGCGCAGCTGCTGGCGCTCGCGCAGACGCTGCTCGTCGCCCAGGTCGGCCTCGGCCTGCTGCTGCTCTCCGACCACCGGCGCGCAGCCGACCGGCTCCACTACGCGTACGGGACGTTCGCGCTGCTCGCCGTGCTCGCGCCGTGGCTGTACGCGCCGGCAGATCCGCGCGCCCGGCTGCTCTGGTTCGCGGTGGCGACGCTCGTCGCCGCCGCTCTCGGCGTCCGCGCCTACCTGACCGCGACATGAGCCCCTTCATCCGCAACCTCCTGATCCTCGCGGGGGTCGCCCTGGCCGTCGTCGTGCTCAACCTCGAGGTCACGCTCGTGACCGTGGGCCTGCTGGTGCGGATCGCGTTCTTCATCGCGATCGCCGTCGCCGCGTACTTCTACTGGCGCGACTTCGCGCGGGCGGAGATCGCCACCTGGCCGTCGCGGGCGCAGTGGGTGATCTACGGTGCGGTGGCGTTGTTCGTCGTCGACCTCGGCTGGTGGTTCCTGGGCGGCCTCTCCGGCCGGGACGCGCTCGCGTTCCTCCTCGTCGCGGCGGCGTGCGTGTTCGCCGCGTGGCGCACGTGGCGCGACCAGCGGACCTACGTGTAGCCCATCTAGTCGAGGGCGAGCGACGAGGAGCCGACGCCGTCGAGCCGCTCGAGCGCCTCGCGGATCGGCATGTGCCGGCCGACGAAGATCGGCGTGTCGCGCTCGGTGTACGCGGACGCCTCCGAATCGCGCAGGCGCAGCATGAGGTGCATGAAGTCGGCCGGCTCCTCGCACTCGAACGCCGTCATGAACTCCTGGTCGTCGATCCCGAACGAGTAGGTCGTGTGGTTGTGGATGCCGGGGAACTCCTCCCGGCCGATCCGGATGTGCTCGTCCATCGCGCGCTGCCGCTGCTCCTCCGGCAGCGAGTACCAGGGCCGAACCTTCACGAACGGATAGACGACGAGGTACGGAAGCTCCTTGGGGACGATCTGACGCGCCTTGCGTGCCGAGGTGTACTGCGAGGCCTTCGTCGTCGCGAGGTAGGAGAACGGCGTCTCCAGCCAGCCGGCGAGCGGCGTCGCGTTGAGCGCGGCCCCGAGCTCGCCCAGGTCGTCGTAGCGGCGCGTGATCTTCCAGAGGAAGAAGTCGACGTCGGGCCGCACACCTGCGGTCGAGTACGCGCGCAGGTGGTCGAACCGTGCGGCGTGCTCGTCGACGACGTCGGCGAACGCCTCCCGGGCGGCGGCGCGCTCCTCGACCGGCAGGCGCCTGAACGCGGGGTCGAGCCGGTAGAAGGTGTACGCGACGTACTGGCCGTCCATGGCACTGAAGGCTAGATGACTACTGTGGCGACGTGGCGACTGCCGACCTCGAAAGCCGGCTGAAACGCGTCCCGGGCGGCGCGGGCGTCTACCTGCTCCGCGACGGTCGCGGCAACGTCCTGTACGTCGGGAAGGCCAAGTCGCTCCGGCCGCGCGTGCGGTCGTACTTCCAGGCCGGGTCGAGCGACACACGCCCCGGGATCCGCCAGATGGCCGACCGGGTCGCCGAGATCGAGACGATCGTCACGCAGAGCGAGGTCGAGGCGCTGCACCTCGAGCAGAACCTGATCAAGCGGCACCGGCCGCCCTACAACGTGCGGCTGCGCGACGACAAGTCGTTCCCGTACATCGCGGTCACGGTCGACGACGACTACCCGCGCGTGATGTTCACCCGCGAGCGCCACCGCCGCGGCGTCGTCTACTTCGGCCCGTACGCGAACGCCAAGAAGGTGCGCGAGACGCTCGACGTGCTCAACCGAGTGTTCCGGTACCGGCCCTGCGAGGGCCCGCAACCCGGGCGCCGCAGCGGGATCCCGTGCCTCGACTACCACATCGAACGCTGCTACGCGCCGTGCGTCGGCTTCATCTCGAAGGAGGAGTACGGCGAGCTGATCGACCAGGTGATCGAGTTCCTCTCCGGCGACGACCGGCCGATCCGGACGAGCCTCGAGCGGCAGATGCTCGAGGCGGCCGCCGAGGAGCGCTTCGAGGACGCCGCCCGCTACCGCAACCGGCTCGCGGCGATCGAACGCCTCAGCGAGCGGCAGGCGGTCGAGCGGCGCTCGATCGGCACGATCGACGTGATCGGGATCGCCGTCTCGCCCGAGCGGGCCGCCGTGCAGGTGTTCCCGCTGCGCGACGGGCGGATGGTCGACCGGTACTCGTTCCACCTCGAGAACGCGGGTGGGGCAGAGCTGGGGGAGGTGCTCGAGGGGTTCTGCCTCGAGTACTACGGCGCAGCGCCGTCGATCCCGCCGCAGATCCTCGTGCCCCGTGGCAGCGGCGACACGGCCGCGCTCGCGACGTTCCTCTCCGAGCGCCGGGGATCGCACGTCGAGGTGCGCGCTCCCGAGCGCGGCGAGAAACGGCGGCTGCAGGAGCTCGCGCAGCAGAACGCGGAGCTCGCGCTCGAGTCGGAGACCTTCGTCTCGGAGACGAGACGCGCCCGCAGGGTCGAGGCGCTCGAGGAGCTGCGCGAGGCGCTCAACCTGGAGTCCCTGCCGATCCGGATCGAATGCTTCGACATCTCGAACATCCAGGGGCAGGAGATCGTCGGGTCGATGGTCGTGTTCGAGGACGCCGTCGCGAAGAAAGCGCACTACCGCAAGTTCCAGGTGCGCGGGCAGTCGGGGCAGGACGACTTCGCCGCCATGCACGAGGTGATCCTGCGCCGGTTCTCCCGCCTGTCGGCCGATCCGGCGTCCGCCGACTGGAACGAGTCGTTCGCGCAGCCGCCGAACCTCGTCGTGATCGACGGCGGGAAGGGCCAGCTGGCGGCGGCGCTCGACGCGATGGCGCAGCTCGACCTGCCGCGCGTCGCGGTGATCGCGCTCGCGAAGCGGATCGAGGAGGTGTTCGTGCCCGGCCGCTCGGAGCCGATCCTCCTGCCCGAGCATTCGCCCGGGCTGCAGCTGCTGCAGCGGATCCGCGACGAGGCGCACCGCTTCGCGATCACGTTCCACCGGCAGCGGCGGGACGCCGCGGCGCGTGAGTCGATGTTCGACCAGCTCGACGGCGTCGGGCCGGCGCGCCGTCGCGCGCTGCTCCGCCACTTCGGCTCGGCGGAGCGCGTGCTCGACGCGACCGCCGAGGAGCTCGAGGGCGTTCCCGGAGTGCCGGCGAGGACCGCGCGCAGCATCTACGCGCAGCTGCACAAGACCGGGCGCGCGTAGGGTCGCGTCTGTGGTTCCGACGACGACGCTCGCCGATCTGCTCGGCCGCGCGCAGGTGATGGACATCGGCATCCGGCCGTTGTGGCCGGACTGCCCGCCGGTCTCCGGTCCGGCGTTCACCGCGCGCTGCCCAGCGGGGGACAACCTGATGATGCACGCCGCAGTCCACCGCGCCCCGGCCGGCTCGGTCGTCGTGGTCGAGGCGGGCGACGTCGACTTCGCGGTCGCCGGCGGCAACGTCGTCGCGGTCGCGCAGCGCCGGGGGATCGCCGGGTTCGTGGTCGACGGCGTGATCCGCGACCTGGCGGAGGTGCGCGCACTCGGGTTTCCCGTCTACGCCCGCGGCGTGATCCCGGTGCCCGGCGTGAAGGAGGTCGCGGCTCCGCTGAACGAGCCCGTCTCCTGCGGCGGCGTGGCCGTGCACGCGGAGGACCTGGTGGTCGCCGACGAAGAGGGTGTCGTCGTCGTGCCCGCCGCGCGCCGCGCGGACGTGCTCCGCGACGCCGAGGCCCTGCTCGCCCGGGAGGCCGCCGTCTCGCTCGACGACTGGCAGGCGGATCACCGCGCGAAGGTCGACGCGCTTCTGCGCGAACGCGGCTACGCCGACTGAACGCGGCTCAGCGGCTCGCGAGGACGACCGAGACGACGTGCTCGACGTTGCCGTCGCGCAGCGCGTCGCCCAGGCAGCGGCTGCCGCCGAGCCCCTGGCGGGCGCTGAGCAGCTGCACGAGCCGCTCGTCGTCGATCCCGGCCGAACGCGCCACCGAGACCACGCGTGCGAGTGCGGGCAGCGGCTCGCCGTCCGGCCCGAACTGCCACGACGGGAATGCGTACTGGTCGCCGGCGCGCACGCCGAGCAGTTCGCCGCGCCGCCGGAGTGTCTCGACCCGGGCGGGGTCGAGCCCGGTGCGGGCCCCCAGCCAGGCGGTGGAGAGCGAGCTCGACATCGGCCTAGCCTAATCTCCCCGCGTGCGCCGAATCTCCCTCCTGCTCGTCCTCCTCGTCGCGGCCGGCTGCGGCGGGTCGAAGACCTCGCCGACGACCACAGCGACGACTCCGACCGTCGCGTCTCCGACGATCATCCTGTCGGGCAGCCGCGCGCTGTACGCCGGCGGCGACTGGGCGGTCGTCCTCGAGGGCACGCACGCCGTGGCGGCGCACCTGGTCGGCGGACGCTGGCGGGCCGACGTCAGCGGCCGGGTCAAGCTCTCCATTCTCGGACCGCTCCCGGGGCGGACGGTCGCGAGCCTGCCGCAGGTTGCGGCGGAGCTCAGCTCGAAGACGCCGCTCGTCGAATCGGGGCTCTGGGTCGACGGGAAGGAGCTGGCCGTGAAGGGCGGCGGGACGCCGACGGAGGGGACGATCTACGGTGCCCCGGCCGGCGACCTTGCGCCCGGCCGGCACGTGGCGGTGGCGTACGGTCGGACCGACACCACCGGCACCGCCCGCGCGTGGGCGTTCAGGACTCGCTGAGGAACGGGTACCGGTAGTCGCGCGGCGGCGCGAACGTCTCCTTGATCGAGCGCGGCGAGACCCAGCGGATCAGGTTCCACAGCGACCCCGCCTTGTCGTTGGTGCCGGAGGCGCGCGAACCGCCGAACGGCTGCTGCCCGACGACGGCGCCCGTCGGCTTGTCGTTGACGTAGAAGTTGCCGGCGGCATAGCGCAGCTTGGTCGCCGCCTCCTCGATCGGCCCCCGCTCCTCCGAGAAGACCGCCCCGGTCAACCCGTACGGCGCAGTCCGGTCGATCAGCCGGAGGGTGTCGTCCCAGCGCTTCTCGTCGTAGACGTACGTCGTGACCACGGGGCCGAAGAGCTCGTCGCGGAGGAGCCGGAAGTCGGGATCGGTCGTCTCGACGACGGTCGGCTCGACGAAGAAGCCGCGTGAGTCGTCGTAACCGCCGCCGACCACGATGTCCGTGCCGGCGTGCTGCTTCGCCTCCTCGATCGCCGCGACCTGCGTCGAGTAGGACGCGCCGTCGATCACCGCGCCCATGAAGTTCCCGAAGTCGGTGACGTCGCCGACTTTGATCGTCGCGACCTCCTCCTGCAGCCGCTCGCGCAGCTCGGGCCAGAGGTTCGACGGCGCGTACACGCGCGAGGAAGCGGAGCACTTCTGTCCCTGGTACTCGAACGAGCCCCGGACGATCGCGGCGGCGAGCGAGTCGACGTTCGCCGAGGGGTGGGCGACGATGAAGTCCTTGCCGCCCGTCTCGCCGACGATGCGCGGGTAGTTGCGGTAGTGCTCCATCTCGCCGGCGACCTTGCGCCACATGCCGTTGAACACCGGCGTCGACCCCGTGAAGTGGATGCCCGCGAGGTGAGGGCTCGCGAGCGCGGCGTCCCCGATCGTGGCGCCGGAGCCGTAGACGAGATTGATCACGCCGTCGGGCAGGCCGGCCTCCTGGAAGAGGCGCATCAGGTAGTAGGCCGAGAGCATGGCGGTGCCGGCCGGCTTCCAGACGACCGTGTTTCCCATCAGCGCAGGCGAGCTGGTCAGGTTCGCCGCGATCGCCGTGAAGTTGAACGGCGAGACCGCGAACACGAACCCTTCGAGGGGCCGGTACTCGAGCCGGTTCCACACTCCAGGCGCGGAGTTCGGCTGCTCGGCGTAGATCCGGCACATGAACTCGACGTTGAAGCGGAAGAAGTCGATCGACTCGCAGGCGGCGTCGATCTCCGCCTGGTGGGCGGTCTTCGACTGGCCGAGCATCGTGGCGGCGTTCAGGGTGTCGCGCCACGGGCCGGAGAGCAGCTCGGCCGCGCGCAGGAACACCGCAGCGCGGTCCTCCCAGGGCCAGCGCGACCAGTCCTCCCACGCCTTGGCGGCGGCGTCGACCGCCTGGCCGACGTGCTCGGCGCTGCCCTGGTGCACGTCGGCGAGGACGTGCTCCTTGTCGTGCGGCATGACGGCCTGCTTGAGGTCGCCCGTCGTGACGTCCTTGCCGCCGATCACGAGCGGGATCTCGATCCGCTCGCCCCGCAGCTGGTCGAGCCGCTGCTTGAGGCGGTCGCGCTCGGGGCTCGCGGGCAGGTAGTCGTTGACCGGCTCGTTGCGCGGCGGGGGCGGGCGGAAGATCGCGTGGCTGCTCATGGCCGTAGATTACGGGGGTGCGAGTGCGGCGCGATCAGCGTCGCAGGAGATAGGTCGCGGTTACGACCACCCAGATCATGAAGCCGAGCACCGAGGCGAAGACCTCGTCGCCGGTCATCACCCAGTCGGCCGCGCCCTCGACGATCCCGACCGCGAGCACCGCGACGCCGCCCGCGAGCCCGGCGCGGCCGAACCAGCGGTCGATCTTCCGTGCGCGCAGCGCGGCGAGCGACGAGGCGAGGATCACCGACGCCGCGCAGGCCGCGCCGAGCGCGGCGTACTCGGGTCGCCCGACCAGCAGCGCGGCGGCCTGGAGGGCGAGCAGGGCGGCGCCGCCCATCGCCACGACGCCCGCGAAGAAGCCGTCCGGGTCGAAGCGCACGAGCCGGGCGCGGAGGCTCGCCAGGAACCAGAGGAACGCGAAGGCCGCGCCGGCGAACAGGGCGGAGTCGAGGCTGCGATGTCCGTCGCCGAGGATGAACGCAGGGAGGGCGAGCGCGACGTAGGCGTATCCGAACGCCGCGATCCGTTCCCGGGTCACGCGGCGAAGCTACAACATCGGCGAATGAGGCCAACCCTGCTGCAGTACGAGGCCCCGGGGTGGGGCGTCGGCGAGGTGTGGCTCGACGGCGACGTCGTCGTCCACTCGGAGCTTCCGCGGCCGCGCCGCCGGCAGCCGTCACACATTCGTGTGTCAGACACACGTCTGACCGTGGTCAGACGACTCGAACGTTTCTTCGCGGGCGAGGACGAGGACTTCCGGGACGTGGCTCTCGACCTGCCGGACGGCTTCCTGGGCGCCTGCGCGACCGCGTTGCGGGCAGTGCCGCGCGGCGAGGTGGTGACGTACGGGGAGCTCGCCGCGCTCGCCGGCCGGCCGCGTGCCGCGCGCGCCGCGGGCACGTTCTGCGCGCGCTGCGACCTCTCGCCGTTCGTGCCCACGCACCGGGTCGTGTCCGTCAGCGGGGTCGGGCCGTACGGCGACCTCGGCAGCGACTACAAGCGGCGGCTGCTCGCGCTCGAAGGCGTGGTCGTGTGACCCTCTCCGAGGACCTGCGCGACGAGCTCGCCGCGATCGCGCCCGCGCGCCGTTGCTGCACCCTCGCCGAGCTGTCCGCCCTCTACCACGTGTCGGGCGCCTGGCACCTCCGGGAGGGGAGCGTCACGGTCGAGCTCGACCTCGCCAGCTCCGCCGCCGCACGGCGCGCCTTCGCGCTGCTCCGCGAGCACGGCGTGCGCTCCGAGATCCGGACGTACCGCCGCCGCGCCTTCGACGGGGCGACGCGGTACCAGCTGCACGTCGAGGCGGGGGAGACCCTGCGCGAGGCCGGCGTGCTCTCACCGTCGGGCGCGCCGCTCGAACGGCCGCCGAAGCGGGTGGTCGGACGGTCGTGCTGCCGAGCCGCGTACCTGCGCGGGGCGATGCTGGGCGGGGGCTCGCTGTCGGGCCCGCGCGACCCGCACCTCGAATTGCGGACGGCGACGCGGGCGGCGGCCGAGTTCCTCGCCGAGATCGCGGCGCGAGACGAGCTGTCGCTGACCGTCGCCGAGCGTCGCTCGCACTGGCTCGCCTACGCGAAGGGCCACGAGGCGATCGGCGACCTGCTCGCCGCCGTCGGCGCGGGCGGCGTCGCGATCCGGCTCGAGGAACATGCGGTGGTGGCCGCGACGCGCGCGCGGGCGAACCGGCTCGCGAACGCCGACGAGGCCAATCTCGTCCGGACGGCCGCGGCGGCCCATCGCCAGCTGGAGGCGATCCGAGCCGTCGGTCTCGACGCGCTGCCGCCGCACCTGGCCGAGATCGCGGAGCTGCGCCTGCGCCATCCGGAGGCGTCGCTGCGCGAGCTCGCGGCCAAGGCGCGCCCGCCGTTGACCAAGGCCGCGGCACACCGCCGGCTGCACGCTGTGATCGGGCTCGTTGAAAGCGAGCGCTAGGCGATTTGCAACTGCTCTAGCGCAACCCGCCCGGCCATCCCCATACTGAACCGACGGCGGGTCCGCGTTCGTTCGGCGATGGATTCAGACCCCGTCCATCGCCATCGTTCGGAGCGTGGTTCACCGGAGGGGGAGGTCGTCCTCGGAGCTTCCCCTCCGGGCCCGCCGCTTGATCCGGCCGAAGCGTGATATACGTTCCTCTGTCATGAGTCGCGAGTCGTTCGAGCAGCTGCGCGTCCGGCTGCAGGAGCTCAGCGACCTCGGCCGGACGATGGCGCTGCTGGGCTGGGACCAGCAGGTGATGATGCCGCGCGGCGGTGCGCCCCAGCGCGCCGAGCAGCTCGCGACGGTCGGCCGGATCGCCCACGAGAAGTTCACCTCGCCGGAGATCGGCCGCCTGCTCGACGAGTCGCGGCCGTTCGCCGAGGAGCACGACTACGACTCCTTCGAGGCGAGCCTCGTCCGGGTCGTCTCGCAAGACTGGGAGAAGGCCCGCCGCGTGCCGGCGGAGCTGCGCGCCGAGATGTCGCGCTCGGCCGCGCTCGCGAACCCGGTCTGGGTCGACGCGCGCCAGAACAACGACTTCGCCAGCTTCCTGCCCGTGCTCCGCAAGAACGTGGAGCTCAGGAAGCGCTACATCGAGTGCTTCGACGTGGGCGACGAGCCGTACGACATCGTCCTCGACGACTACGAGCGCGGGATGAAGACCGCCGAGGTGCGCCGGCTGTTCGACTACGTGAAGGAGCACCAGGCGCCGCTCGTCAAGGCGGTCGGCGCCGCTGCCGACGAGCTGCCGCCTCGGGAGTTCCCGCTCGAGCGGCAGAAGCAGTTCGAGCTCGAGGTGGCGCGCGCGTTCGGCTTCGACGACCACGGCTGGCGGCTCGATCCGACCGTCCATCCGTTTGCGTCCGGCACCGCGCTCGACGACATCCGCCTGACGACCCGCTACTTCCCGAGCGACCTCCGCGGCCTGTTCGGGACGATGCACGAGTTCGGTCACGGCCTGTACGAGCACCAGGTCGACCCGGCGCTCGACCGCTCGCCGCTCTGCCGCGGCGTCTCGCTCGGCATGCACGAGTCGCAGAGCCGGATGTGGGAGAACCTCGTCGGGCGGTCGCTCCCCTTCTGGCGGCACTTCTTCCCGCGGCTCCTGGAGCTCTTCCCCGAGGCGCTCCAGGGCTACGACGCCGACCGCTGGTATCGCGAGGTCAACGCAGTGGAGCCGTCGCTGATCCGGGTCGAGGCCGACGAGGCCACCTACAACCTCCACATCATCCTTCGCTTCGAGCTGGAGCAGGCGATCATCGGAGACGAGTTCCCGCTCGAGCAGCTGCCGGAGGAGTGGAACCGGCGGATCTGGGAGTACCTCGGAATCGAGGTTCCGAACGACACGCTGGGGGTGCTGCAGGACGTGCACTGGTCCGGAGGCTCGATCGGCTATTTCCCGACCTACGCGCTCGGCAACCTGATCTCGGCTCAGATCTGGGAGAAGGTCACCGCCGACCTGCCCGCGCTCCACGACGACTTCGAGCGAGGCGAGTTCGGCTCGCTGCGCGACTGGCTCCGCGAGCACCTGCACCGCCACGGCCGGAAGTTCACGCCCGGCGAGACGCTCGAGCGCGTCGTCGGCACATCGGCGATCGACCCCGAGCCGTACGTGCGCTACCTGCGCGAGAAGCTCGCGGGCATCTACGGAATCTCCGCCACCGCCTAACGCCGCTAGAGTCGCCGTCATGGCGAAGACACGCGTTGGCATCAACGGCTTCGGCCGGATCGGCCGGAACTTCTTCCGCGCGGCACTCGCGCGGGGCGGCGACTTCGACGTCGTCGCCTTCAACGACCTCGGCGACGTCGAGACGATGGCCCATCTGCTCAAGTACGACTCGGTGCTCGGCCGCTTCGAGCACGACGTCGAGGTGAGGGACGGCTCGCTGGTCGTCGACGGCACGGAGATTCGCGGTCTCGCCGAGCGCGACCCCGCGTCGTTGCCCTGGGCCGACCTCGGCGTCGACGTCGTGATCGAGTCGACCGGCTTCTTCACGAAGCGCGACGGCGCGCAGAAGCACCTCGACGCCGGCGCGAAGAAGGTGATCATCTCCGCGCCTGCCACCGATCCGGATGTGACGCTCGTCCTGGGCGTCAACGACGGCGCCTACGACGCGACGCAGCACGCGATCATCTCCAACGCCTCGTGCACCACGAACTGCGTGGCGCCGATGGCGAAGGTGCTGCACGACACCTTCGGGATCGAGCGCGGGTTCATGACGACGATTCACGCGTACACGAACGACCAGCAGATCCTCGACTTGCCGCACAAGGACCTGCGCCGCGCACGCGCGGCCGCGATCAACCTGATCCCGACGTCGACCGGCGCCGCCCGCGCAATCGGGCTCGTGCTCCCGGAGCTCAACGGGAAGGTCGACGGCGTGTCCGTCCGTGCGCCGGTGCCGACGGGCTCGATCACCGACTTCGTCGTTCAGCTGACGCGCGAGGCGACCGTCGAGGCCGTCAACGCCGCCTTCGCGTCGGCGGCCGAGAGCGGCCCGCTGGCGCCGTACCTCGACTACTCGACCGAAGCACTCGTCTCGACCGACATCGTCCATTCGCCGGCGTCGTGCACCTTCGACAGCCAGTTGACGATGGCGAGCGGGACGTTCGCGAAGGTCTTCGGCTGGTACGACAACGAGTGGGGCTACTCGTGCCGGCTCGTCGACCTCGTGCCGAAGGTGCTGTGACGCTTCCACGCTCGGTCGCCGACGCCGACGTCGACGGCAAGGTGGTGCTGGTTCGGTCCGATCTGAACGTCCCGCTCGAGGACGGCCGGGTCGCGGACGACACGCGACTGCGGGCGTCGCTGCCGACGCTGCGCCTGCTCTGCGACAACGGTGCGGCGGCGATCCGCGTGTGCTCCCACCTCGGGCGCCCGAAGACGGAGGAGGACCGGGCGCGGCTGGCGATGGCGCCCGTCCGCGACGCGCTGCTCGCGGCGATCGGCGACGAGCGCGTGAGCGTGCTCGAGAACACGCGCTTCGACCCGGGGGAGACCAAGAACGACCCGCGCTACGCCCGGGAGCTCGCGGACGGGTGCGACGTTTACGTCGACGACGCGTTCGGCTCCGCGCATCGCGCACACGCGTCGACGGTCGGGGTCACGGAGCTGCTGCCCGCGTACGCGGGGCTGCTCCTGCTGGAGGAGCTGCGCAACCTCGGTCGGCTGCTCGGGGAGGTCGAGCGCCCGTTCGTGCTGGTCGCGGGCGGCGCCAAGGCCGACGACAAGATCGCGGTGCTCCAGCATCTCGGCTCGCGCGCGGACGAGGTACTGATCGGCGGGAAGATGGCCGAGGAGCTGCGGGAGAGCGGCGGCTCGCTCCCGGGCGTCCGAGTGCGGCTCCCGACGGACGTCGTCGCCGCGAGCGAGTTCACGGCGGAGGCCGAGTCGCGGGTCGTGTCCGTCGACGACGTCCCCGACGGGTGGCTCGGCCTCGACATCGGGCCGAAGACGCGCGAGGACTTCGCCGGACGCATCGCCGCGGCCAGGACGGTCTTCTGGAACGGCCCGATGGGCGTGTTCGAGTGGAAGCGCTTCGCCGAGGGCACGGACGCGATCGCGCAGGCGGTCGCCGACTGCGGCGGGTTCACGGTCGTCGGCGGGGGCGACTCGGTGCGGGCGGTGCAGGAAGCCGGCCTGGCCGACCGTATCTCGTGGATCTCGACCGGCGGCGGTGCCTCGCTCGAGCTGCTCGAGGGCCGCGAGCTGCCCGGCGTCGCGGCGATCCCGAAGGCGTGATGTCGATGCTCGTCGCGGGCAACTGGAAGATGTTCAAGGGGCCGGAGGAGACGCGGGCCTTCTGCCACGCGCTGCGCGACGTCGCGCTGCCCGAGGACGTCGACGTCGTCGTCTGTCCGCCGTACGTCTCGCTCGCACAGGCGGTGCAGGTGCTCGCGGGCACGGAGATCGGCGTCTTCGCGCAGAGCTGCCACTGGGCGCACGACGGTGCGTTCACCGGTGAGGTGTCGGCGGCGATGCTGCTCGAGCTCGGTGTCTACGGCACGATCGTCGGCCATTCCGAGCGGCGTCAGCTGTTCGGCGAGACCGACGACACCGTCGCCCGCCGGGCGGCCGCCGCGCTCGAGGCAGGGCTGCACGTGATCGCGTGCGTGGGCGAGACCGAGGCCGAGCGGGACGCGGGGGAGACGGAGGACGTGCTCCGCCGCCAGACGGCGGTGCTCGAGCACGACGACAACCTCGTGATCGCGTACGAACCGGTGTGGGCGATCGGCACCGGACGCACGGCGACGTCTGCACAGGCGCAGGATGCCCACGAGGTCGTGAAGTCGGTGCTCGACGTGCCCGTGCTCTACGGCGGCTCCGTCAAGCCGGGGAACGCCGCCGAGTTGCTCGGGCAGGCCGACGTCGACGGTGCGCTCGTCGGCGGCGCGTCGCTCGAGCTCGAGTCCTTCGAGGCGATTTGCCGGGCAGCGTCCCACTCGTAACCCTCGTCGTCCTCGACGGCTGGGGCTGTGCGCCGCCCGGGCCGGGGAACGCCGTCTCGCTCGCCGAGACGCCGGTGTTCGACCGGCTCTGGCACGACTTCCCGCACACGCTGCTCGAGGCGTCCGGCGAAGCCGCCGGGCTGCCGCCGGGGCAGATGGGGAACTCCGAGGTCGGCCATCTCACGATCGGCTCGGGCCGTCGCCTGTACCAGGACCTGATGCGCGTGAACCGCGCGATCGAGGAGGGCTCGCTCGCGAAGCTGCCCGCGATCGCGTCCGCGTTCGAGCGCGGCAAGCGCGTCCACCTGCTCGGTCTCGTGTCGCACGGCGGCGTCCACTCGCACATCGACCACCTGCGGGCGCTGCTCGAGATCGACCCGGAGCGTACGTGGATCCACGCGTTCACCGACGGCCGCGACGTGTCGCCCACGTCGGCCGTCCACGATCTCGCCGACCTGCCGCGCGACCGGATCGCGACCGTCGTCGGCCGCTACTACGCCATGGACCGCGACCAGCGGTGGGAGCGCACGCAGCGCGCGTTCGACGCGATCACGGCCGGCACGGGCACGCAGACGAGCGACCCCGTCGCGGCGGTGCAGGCGAGCTACGACGCCGGCGTCACCGACGAGTTCATCGAGCCGGTCGTCGTGACCGGCACGCCGAGGCTGGAGCAGGGAGACGCGGCGATCTTCTTCAACTTCCGCCCCGATCGAGGGCGCCAGCTCACGCGGCTGCTGCTCGACGGGGGGTACGACGTCACCACGATGACGCACTACGCCTCGGACCTCGACGCGCCCGCGGTCTTCGACGAGCAGGACGTGCCGGAGACGCTCGCCGAGGTGCTCTCGGAACACGGCTTGCGTCAGCTCCACGTGGCGGAGACGGAGAAGTACGCCCACGTGACGTACTTCTTCAACGGAGGCCGCGAGGAACCGTGGCCGGGCGAGCAGCGGGAATTGGTGCCGAGCCCGCGCGATGTCCCGAGCTACGACCACAAGCCGGAGATGTCGGCGGACGGCGTCACCGAGCAGGTGGTCGACGGGCTGAACGGCGACTGCGCGTTCTGCGTCGTCAACTTCGCCAACCCCGACATGGTCGGCCACACCGGCGTGATTCCGGCGGTCGTGCAGGCGGTCGAGACCGCCGACCGCTGCCTCGGGCGCGTCGTCGAGCGCGTCACGGAGCTCGGCGGGGTCACGCTCGTCACCGCAGACCATGGCAACGCCGAGGAGCTGCTCGCCGCCGACGGCGTCAGCCCGCAGACCGCGCACACGACCAACCTCGTGCCGCTGATCGTCACCGCCGACGGCGTCTCGCTCAGGGACGGCGGCGAGCTCGCCGACCTCGCCCCGACCATCCTCGGCTTCCTCGGGGTGACGCCTCCGAAGGTGATGACCGGCCGGGATCTCGTCGTCCGCGACGGCCAAACCGACGAGGCCGCCGGGCCGTAGTTGTGAGCATGTCCTTAGTTCTCGTAAAACGTCGGTAAGCCGGCTTTAGCAGGCCGAATGCGGAGCTATACTCCGGCTCCCTTGCCGCTGCCCCAGCCTGATCCGGCGGTTCTCAGAAAGGCCCAGAAGGGCGACGAGCGTGCGTTCGCGATCATCCTGCGCATGTACGAGACCCCGGTCTACAACTACGTGCTGCGGTTGACCGGCGACAAGGTCTTCGCCGAGGACCTGACGCAGGAGGTCTTCCTGCGCGTCTTCCAGGGCCTGCCCCGCTTCTCGCTGCGCTGCAAGTTCACGACGTGGCTGTTCCAGGTGACGAAGAACCGCGTGCTCGACGAGCTGCGCGCGAAGGAGCGCCGGCCGGTCACGCCGGTGAACCTGGACGACATCCCGCAGCTCGAGGTCGTCGACCAGCCGGTGGAGCGGATCGAGGCGATCGACGCCCTCTGGCGGGCGATCGAGGGCCTGCCGGTCGACCTGAAGATGGCGCTCCTGCTCCGTGACGTCGTCGGGCTGTCGTACAACGAGATCGCCGACTCGCTCGAGATCACGCTCGCAACGGTGAAGTGGCGGATCTTCAAGGCGCGCGAGGACGTCCAGATCGCGCTCGCCCGCCAGGGCATCACCTTCGGCTCGGGCGCCCGCGCGGTCGAGTCGTCCGCCGGGTAGCAAACCCCGGTCAGATCCCGTGCTCGAGCCGGCCGGCGAGGATCTCCGGCAGCTTCGCCGCGCGGATCTCGGCCTGCGTCTCGGCGGTGGCGTACTCGGTGCGGTGGAAGGTCGCGGTGTCGGCGTCGAGGTCGAGCAGCAGCCAGGCCGCACGCGGGTCGCCGTCGCGGGGCTGGCCGACGGAGCCCGGGTTGAGCAGGGCCCGGCGGCCGCTCAGGTCGACCACCGCGCCTGCGTCGGCCTGGCCGCCCGAGAGCTCGCGACCCGCGAGGGCGACGGCCAGCGCGACGTGGCTGTGGCCGACCAGGACGACCGGCGCGACCGTCGCCCTGAGGCTCGCCGCCGCGACCTCCTCGCTGAGCACGTAGTCCCACACCGGGTCGCGGGGGCTCCCGTGGAAGAGCTGGACCCGGTCGCGGTGGCCGCTCGGCGCGAGCGACCGGAGCCACTCGGCGTTGTCGGCCTCCAGCACCTGGCGCGTCCAGCGGACCGCCTGGCCCGCCTCGCCCCTGAACTCCCATTCGTCGAGCGCCCCCACGACGGCGAGGTCGTGGTTCCCGCAGAGCGACAGGGCGGTGCGTTCCCGAACGAGGGAGCAGCACTCGTTCGGGCGAGGCCCGTAGCCGACGATGTCCCCGAGGCACCACACCTCGTCCGGCTGCTCGCGCAGCATGTCCGCGAGCACGGCCTCGAGAGCGTGCAGATTGCCATGGATGTCGGAGACGACCGCGACGCGCACAGCGAAACGCTCTCATAAGGCAGTGACGCTCGCCGTCGCGGCGGCGGCCTGGGGCGTCGGTGCCTGGCTGCTCACGCGGACCAGCGTGCCGTCGCTCCACCTCTCCGGGCTCGACGAGCACAGGTTCTTCTCCGACCGCGCCCTCCGCCGCTCGGAGCACTACTCGCTGGGCGCGCAGCTCCTGTGGCTGGGAGGCACGCTCGCCTCGCTCGGCGCGCTGTTCGTGCTCGCCTGGCGGCTCCCGCGCAGTGTCCGCGCGATGGGGATCGGGCGGATCGGAAGCGCGATCGTGGCCGGGATGGTGATCCTCGTCACGCTGTGGTTCGTGGCGCTGCCGTTCGGGCTCGCGTCGCTCTGGTGGGACCACCACTTCGGCCTGGGGCCCTTCGACGTGTTCGCCTGGCTGAACGCGCAGTGGGTGCTCCTCGGCGCGGAGGTCGCGTCGGTGATGCTCACGATCGTGCTCCTGGTCGGCTTCGCCGGCAGGTGGCCGCGCGGCTGGTGGCTCGCCGCCGCACCGACCATAGTCGTGATCGCCGCCGGCTTCGCCTTCGTCGAGGGGTGGCTCGTGTCCGCCGGCACACATCGCCTCGCCGACCCCCAGCTGCGTGCCGACGTCGTCCGGCTCGAGCGGATCGAGCACGTCCAGGGAACGCCGGTGCGGGTCGAGGACGTCTCCTCGTGGACCGACCAGGCCAACGCCTTCACCAGCGGCTTCGGCCCGTCGACGCACGTCGTGCTCTGGGACACGCTGCTCGACGGGCGCTTCACGCGGGGCGAGATCGACGTCGTGATCGCCCACGAGCTCGGCCACGCGCGCAGCCGGCACATTCCGAAGGCGATCGGCTGGTCGGCGCTGGTGGTGCTGCCGACGCTGTGGCTCGTCGCGGTCGCGACGCGCCGTCGCGGCGGTCTGGCCGACCCGGCGAACCTGCCCTACGCGATCCTCGTGCTCGGCTTCCTCGCTCTCGCGACGGCGCCGCTCCAGAACGCGGTCTCGCGACGCTACGAAGCCGAGGCCGACTGGCGTGCGCTGAACGCCACGCGCGACGCGGGCTCCGCCGAGAAGCTGTTCGAGAGCTTCCAGCAGACGAGTCTCGAGGAGCCGAGCCCGCCGCTGCTCGACTACCTCTGGCTCGAGAACCATCCGACCCTGATGCAGCGGATCTCGATGTCGCGCGCCTGGCAGGCGCGGCACGCGAGCAAGTAGCTTCTTAGTCCGAGGGCCGGTCGGTCTCGGGCAGCGCCTGGATGCCCTTGACGGTCGTGTACTTCGAGTACGCGTCCTGCAGCGCGGCGAGCAGCTCGCGGGCGAACTGCTGCGACATGTTCACGCGCGCGACTACGACGCCCGGCACGTCGCCCTCCTCGACCTCGTGGTCGATGCGCGCGAAGGTCAGCGTGAACTCGTAGTCCGAGAAGGTGATGTTCGCGAAGTTCGCGTAGACGCCGGCGAGGTGCTGCGGGTCGAGGTGGATGTTGAGCTGCCGCTCGGTGCCGTCGTCCATCCGACTTGACGATACTAGAGTCGTGTCGAGGCGGCAGACGAGCGTCGAGCGGCTGGCGGCGCGCCTCGACGAGATCGCGGGTGCGCCCGTCGAGCTGGAGCGGCCGAAGAACCCCGAGCACGGCGACTTCGCGACCAGCGTGGCGCTGCGCAGCGCCAAGGTGGCCGGCTCGCCGCCGCGCGAGCTGGCGGCGGAGCTGGCGGAGCGGATGGCCGGGCTCGACGAGATCTCCGGCGCGGACGTGGCCGGCCCCGGGTTCGTCAACCTCCGGCTGGCCGACGCGTTCTTCGTCGAGGCGCTCGCGGACGTCGACGAGGCATTCGGCGGCGGGTACGCGGATCCGCCGCAGCGCATGCAGGTCGAGATGGTCTCGGCCAACCCGACCGGGCCGATCGTCGTGTCCGCCGCGCGGAACGGCGCCCTCGGCGACTCGGTTGCCCGCCTGCTCGCGTTCGCGGGCCACGACGTCGCGCGCGAGTACTACTACAACGACTCCGGCACGCAGATCGACCGCTTCCGGGCGTCGGTGGACGCGGTCCGCCGCGGCGAGCCCGTCCCCGAGGACGGCTACCAGGGCGACTACGTCGCCGAGCTCGCGCACAGCGACGAAGACCCGGTCGCGCGCATGCTCGCGTCGATCGAGGCGACGATGGAGCGGTTTCGCATCCACTTCGACGGCTGGGAGCTCCAGAGCGCCCTCGAGCAGCGGCTGCCCGAGCTGCTGCCGCGCATCGACACCTACGAGCGGGACGGCGCCCTCTGGGCACGCTCGTCCGCCTACGGCGACGAGCAGGACTGGGTGATCGTGCGCTCCGCCGACAAGGGCGGGACGCCGACGTATCGCGCCGCAGACATCGCCTACCTCGTCGACAAGCTGGAACGGGGGTACGACCGGGCGATCTACGTGCTCGGCGCCGACCACCACGCCACGGCGCGCTGGTACGGCGCGGTCGCGCGGATGCTCGGCTACGACGCGGACCGCGTCGAGGTGCTGCTCTACCAGTTCGTCCATCTGACGCGCGGCGGCGAGTCGAGCAAGGCGTCGAAGCGGGCCGGCAACGTCGTGTTCCTCGACGAGCTGATGGACGAGATCGGCGTCGACGCGGCTCGCTGGTACCTCGTGAACCGCGGCCCGGACCAGACGATCGACATCGACCTCGACCTCGCGGCGGAGAAGTCGAACAAGAACCCGGTCTACTACGTCCAGTACGCGCACGCGCGGATCGCGGCGATCCTGCGCAACGCCGAGGGCGCGCAGGAGGGCGGACCGCCGCCCGGCCCGCTCGCGCCGGAGGAGAAGGCGCTGATCAAGCGGCTCACCGACTTCCCGGAGACCGTCCGCGAAGCCGCCGACCGCCGCGGCCCGCAGCTCGTGCCGGCCTACGCGATCCGCCTCGCCGACGACTACCACCGCTTCTACCACGAGTGCCGCGTGCTCGGCGATCCGGCGCAGGCGTTCCGCCTGCAGCTCTGCCGCGCGACGCAGCGGGTGATCGCGCGCTGCCTCGATCTCGTCGGCGTCGAGGCTCCCGAGCGGATGTAGTCAGACCGTGCCGCTCGAGTAGATCCGGCGCACGATCTCCTCGATGTCCGGCTCGGCGATCTGCAGGTCGACGAGCCTCGTCGTCGCGGCGACGCGGGCGGTCAGGTCGGCGGCCGGGCCGCGAAAGCGGAGCCACTGGCGCGGCCCGTCGACGCGTTCGACGACCGCGCCCGGAAGCTCGAGCGGCGGCGACGGCTCCTCGAGGTCGACGATCAGCGTCCGCTCGGCGCCGTAGCGCTGCTTCAGCTCGGCGATGCCGCCGTCCCAGATCAGCGTGCCGTGGTCGATCACGAGCAGCCGCGAGCAGAGGCGCTCGATGTCGCCGAGGTCGTGGGTGGTGAGGAGCACCGTGACGCCGCGCTCGCGGTTGATCTCGACGAGGAAGTCGCGCACGCGCTGCTTCGCGACCACGTCGAGGCCGATCGTCGGCTCGTCCAGGAACAGCAGCTCGGGGTCGTGGAGCATCGCCGCCGTCAGCTCGCCGCGGATCCGCTGGCCGAGCGAGAGCTGGCGCACCGGCGTCTCCAGGAACGGGTCGAGCTCGAGCACCTCCCGGAAGCGGGCCAGGTTCTCGCGGTGGCGGGCCGCGGGGACGCGGTAGATGTGGCGCAGGAGCTCGAACGAGTCGCGCGAGCGGCAGGTCCCACCAGAGCTGGATGCGCTGGCCGAACATCGCGCCGATCCGGCGGGCCAGCTCGACGCGCCGCCGGGACGGATCGAGCCCGGCCACGGTGACGCTGCCGGAGGAGGGGACGAGGATGCCGGTGAGCATCTTGATCGTCGTCGACTTCCCGGCGCCGTTCGGGCCGAGGTAGCCGAGCAGCTCGCCGCGCTCGACGCGGAACGAGATCTCGCGCACGGCGTCGACGACGCGGCGCTCGCGCCGCAGCCGGCCGCGGCGCACGACGAACTGCTTGCTCAGGCGGTCGACCTCGATCATCCGCCCGCGCTCCGGTAGTGGCGCACGGCGAACTGCCAGACCGCGCCGGCGACGACCGCCGCCGCCAGCGGCGACCGGCGGCGAGGCGAACTCGACGATCCGGGGCAGCCCGAGCGGGTCGGGCTTGTCGAGCAGGTAGAGCGCGGGGAAGTAGCAGACGAAGGCGAGCGGGACGATGTACGCGAGGAAGCGGCGGAGCCAGGTCGAGTAGATGTCGATCGGGTACTGGGACATCAGGTTGCCGCCATAGGTGAAGGCGTTCACGAACTCGCCCCCGTCCGTCGTCCAGAAGGCGACGCACGCGCCGACGGTCCAGATCGAGGCGAAGATCACGACGGCCGCGGGGACGGTGACGGCGAGCAGGACGGCGCGGCCGACCGTCCAGTGCAGGTCGAGCGACGAGAGCGCGTAGACGAGCACGACCGCTCCCTGGGACGCCCGGCCGAGCCGCCGCAACTGGAAGTCCGACGCGATCACCTGGAAGAGCGTGCTGCGCGGGCGCACGAGCAGGATGTCGAAGTTGCCGTCGCGTACCTTCTGCGGGAACTGGTCGAGGTGGCCGATCACGAGATCGGTGAATGCGAACGCGATCGACGAGAGGGCGTAGAGCAACGCGACCTCGCGGACGCTCCAGACCCCGAGCCGGTGGACGTTGTGGAAGATCACGAGCACGGCGACGAAGTCGATGAACGCGATCAGGAACGTCCCGGCGAAGTCGAGCGCGAACGACAGCCGGTACTGGAGCTGCGAGCGGATCTGAGCGCCGATCAGCCGCCGCCAGAGCAGGACGGGCTCAACCACCCTGCACCACCAGCCTTCGCGTCCCCGCCCGCAGGACGAACCGGCCGACCAAGAGCAGCGTCACTGCCCAGAACAGCTGGAGGGCGAGCATGCCGGCGAGCGCGAGCCCTTCGCGCTTGCCGAGCCAGACGTCGATCGGCGTCTGCATGATCGAGGCGAACGGCAGCCCGCGCGAGAACGTCCGCAGCCACGACGGGAAGAACGCGAGCGGCAGGACGGTTCCGGAGAAGAAGATGGTCAGCGTGATTGCGACGGTGACGACGCCGCGGATGTCGAGCAGCCAGAACGCGGCGCTGTTGTAGAGGAAGCGGAAGCCGAGGCTGACCACGACCGCGAGCGCGAGGCTGAGCAGGAAGGCGGCAGCGTCGAGCGCGGACGGGTAGCGGAGCTCGAACACCAGTGCGCCGAGCAGGAAGGGCGGAACGCCACGGTAGAGGAGGTGGTACGGCGCGCGGCCCAGGTCGAACGCGAGCCAGTAGCGCTGCGGGTTCAGCGGGCGGACGAGGTCGGTGGCGATCGAGCCGTCGCGGATCCGCAGCGCCAGCTCCTGCCAGCCGAACACGAAGACGGTCATCAGCAGCGCCTGGGCAAGCCAGACGTACGTGACGCTGTCGCGCGCGTCGTAGCCGCCGACCGAGGTGCGGTGGCGGTAGACGGCGAGTAGGACGTAGGCCTGGATGAAGCCGAAGATCGTGTTCGTGAAGACGCCGGCTCCGGTGGCCCAGGGGTATGCGGCGTACCGCCTGAACCCGCGTTTCGCGATCTCCCAATCGAGGCGCACCCGGCCACTCTAGGAGTGCCTAGGATCCGGAGTCGATGGCAGCACCCGATCGGAACCTCGCGCTGGAGCTCGTGCGCGTCACCGAGGCGGCGGCGATGGGCGCCGGCCGCTGGATCGGCCGCGGCGACAAGAACGCCGCCGACCAGGCCGCCGTCGACGCGATGCGGTCGATGCTCGACACGGTCACGATGGACGGCGTCGTCGTGATCGGCGAGGGCGAGAAGGACGAGGCGCCGATGCTCTACAACGGCGAGCACGTCGGCGAGGGGCGCGGGCCGGAGGTCGACGTCGCCGTCGACCCGCTCGAGGGCACGCGGCTCACCGCGCTCGGGCAGCCGAACGCGATCGCCGTGATCGCGCTCGCCGAACGCGGCTCGATGTTCTTCCCGGGCGCGGCCGTCTACATGGAGAAGATCGCCGCGGGCGCCAACGCGGTCGATGCGATCGACATCACCGCGAGCCCGACGGAGAACGTGAACGCGGTCGCGCAGGCGAAGGGCGTGAAGCCGACCGACCTGCGCGTGGTCGTGCTCGAGCGCGAGCGCCACGACGACCTGATCGGCGAGCTGCGGCAGGCGGGCGCGCGCGTGAACCTGATCCGCGACGGCGACGTCGCGCCGGCGATCGCGGCTGCGCGTCCCGAGACCGGCGTCGACCTCCTCTACGGCATCGGCGGCACGCCGGAGGGCGTGATCTCGGCCGCGGCGCTCAAGTGTGTCGGCGGGGGCATCCAGGGGCGCCTCTGGCCGCGCAACGCCGAGGAGCGCGAGGCGCTCGTCGCCGCCGGCTTCGACCTCGACCGCGTGCTGACGACCGACGACCTGGTGGCGAGCGACGACGTCTTCGTCGCGGCGACCGGCGTCACCACGGGTGCGCTGCTGCGCGGCGTGCGCTACGTGCGCGACGGCGCGGTCACGGATTCGATCGTGATGCGCTCTCGCTCCGGCACGGTTCGCCGGATCGAGGCGCGCCACAACCTCAGCAAGCTGACGCTGTTCACAGGAAGGGAGTTCAGATGACGGATCCGATCGGTATCGACGCACTGGGTTACGACGAGCGTCTCTACGTCCTCGCGTTCGACCACCGCGGCTCGTTCGAGAAGATGGTCGGCGGAGGGCAGGACAAGGTCGCGGGCGCGAAGCGGCTGATCTGGGAGGGCTTCCAGCGCGCCGTCGAAGAAGGCGCGCCGAAGAACGCGGCCGGGATCCTGGTCGACTCGCAAGTACGGTCCGGATGTCGCACGCGAGGCGAAGGCGGGCGGCTACAAGCTGGCCATGCCGGTCGAGAAGTCGGGCCAGAACGAGTTCGACTTCGAGTACGGCGACAAGTTCGGGGAGAAGATCGAGGAGTTCGACCCGGACTTCTCGAAGGTGCTCGTCCGCTTCAACCCGGAGGGCGACGCCGAGCTGAACGACGCGCCAGACCGCGAAGCTGCGGCAGCTCTCCGAGTGGCTGCACGAGCACCGCCGCAAGTTCCTGTTCGAGCTGCTCGTCCCGGCGGAGCCCGCGCAGCTCGAGCGCGTCGGCGGCGACACCGACCGGTACGACGCGGAGCTTCGGCCCGAGCTGATGCTCGAGGCGATCCTGCAGCTGCAGAACGGCGGCGTCGAGCCCGACATCTGGAAGATCGAGGGCATCGACGACCGCGAGGCGTGTCGCGAGATCGCGCAGCTCTGCCGTCGCGAAGGGCGCGACCGGGTCTCGTGCGTCGTGCTCGGCCGCGGCGCCTCCGACGCCAAGGTCGACGAGTGGCTGCGCGCCGCCACGGGGCTCGAGGGGTACATCGGCTTCGCGATCGGCCGCTCGATCTTCTCCGAGTCGGTGAAGGCCTACGCGGCCGATCCGGAGGGCTTCGACCGCGACGCGGCGGTCGAGAGGATCTCGGCGAACTACCGCCGCTTCATCGAGGTGTACGAGGGAGCGCCCGCGCCCGCCTAGGTCGACCAGCGGTGCCAGGCACGTTCGTGCCTGGCACCGCGGCTAGGATTGACCCGACGCGGGCGTAGCTCAGTTGGTAGAGCATCAGCTTCCCAAGCTGAGGGTCGAGGGTTCGAGCCCCTTCGCCCGCTCATTGCGAAAGCCCCGCAGACGCGGGGCTTTCCCTTTAGACGTCGGTTGCGTCGAGGCGCGAGATCAGCGCCGGATCAGCACGCGGGTCAGCAAGAGTGGTCGAAAGCGGACCTCAGTTCCGCTGAAGCGTCATGACTTCCGGTACGCGGTTGAAGATCATCAGTCCGACCGGAAGAAGAAGAATCGTCACGCAAAGCAAGTACGCCAGAACCATGGCGAGACCCGAGGCCCACCAGCCGACCAGGACGAACCACAGACCCCGCTGCCAGAATGGTCGCTGTTTCGCACCGCCCGTGGTGATACGCACGGTTCCGTCTGCGTCAACGGTGACTTCGCTCTGGATTGAGCGCGATCGAAGCGTCAGGATCGTCGGGATCTTGTTGACGATCATGTAGGCGATCGGCAAGAGAACGATCGTGATTGAGCAGAGCCATGCGAAGCCGATCGCGAGGCCGGTCAGCCACCAGCCGACAAAGACGAACCACAGCGTCCGCGAGATGAAACCTGGGCCGGTTCGCTGATTCGTGACGATGATGTTCTGTTGCAGGGTCGCCGTTGCAACGTTGATGGCAGGTTGAGAGAGTCCCGTGGCGATGGCGGCATTGATCGCCTGAGCCGGTTCGAGCATCGCCGGAGCCACGGGGATCATTCGCTGTTCGATGTCCGTTGTCGGCGGACTGGTCGAAGTATCAGTCATGAGTCCTCCTCTAGATCGAAAGTGTGAGCGCAGGTCGGCTGTGTCCGGCTAACCACTCTCCACGCTGGAGTAGCTCGGCTTGCATTGCGCGATCGGCGCTCCGGCGGGCACTCCCTTTGGCTTCTGCTCGACGTAGACGCCTCGCGAAGCGTGCGCGTTGACTCCGGAGTCTTGGAGGGATGAAAGCCCTTCGCCGTGCGCTCCTCCGCCACGGATCACATATGAGGGATGCCAGTGGATCGTGATGTGCTCCACTGCCGCATTGCGGAACCGCACATGGATGATCACGTTGTCGCCCTGCCAGGCGCACCAGACGCGATCGGCTTTGACGTACCGAACCATGTCGCCGCAGCCAAGGCAGCTAGACGCACTCGCGAACCGGCCGACGCTTTTGCCGTGGATTGGCTTCGAGTCACCCGCAAATCCGGAGGCGACAACAGCAAGCGCCGCCAATACGACCACACCGACGCGCACTGACCGCGCCGTCATGCCGACCCACCTCATCTTCCTCGACCGCAGAGGATTCATCTCGATCTCTCCCTCCCCTTCACGATGCTGTGCGGAAATGCACAAACAGTGCGCGCAGGCTACGGCCCGGGGGATGCCGAGGGATCCGTGGAAGGCCCGATCTCGATCCCGGGAAAGCCGCAGCTACGGCAAGCCCAGGTGGTTCAGTGAGTCTCGCAGGCCGGTTCTCGTGCAGGATCAACGCGTGGACCCCGAACCGCGGCTCCGCGCGGTGACCGACGACGACAAGCCTGTCCTCGGCCGGCTCTGGCAGCTCTACTCGCACGACATGTCCGAGGTTCGCCGGACGCTGCCGAACCCGGAAGGCAGGTACAAGGACGGCCGCCTCCCGACCTATTTCGGCGATCCGGACGCGTGTGGCTACCTGGTCACGGTCGACGGCGCGCCGGCCGGCTTCGCCTTCGTCCGGGGCCTGGCCGGCGAGCTCCGGACGATGGGCGACTTCTTCGTCGTCCGCGCCACCCGGCGCCGCCGCGTCGGCTACGCCGTGGCGATGGAGCTGCTCCGACGCCATCCCGGGTCGTGGGAGATCGGCTTCCAGGCAGGGAACGGCGGGGCCCCGGCGTTCTGGCGGCGGGTCGCCGCCGACGCCGTCGGTTCGGCCTGGCGCGAGGAGACGCGGCCCGTGCCGGACAAGCCGCACATCCCGCACGACCACTTCATCCTCTTCACCGTGTAGCTCCGGGGCTGTTGCCGGGACGGAAGACGTTCCCTCGCGCGAGTGAGCCGGACCCGCCCCCGACCGCCGATAGCCGCAACAAGGGTTTCTCGTAACGGCCCGACTTGCGGAAGGAGATCGAGTGAAACTCAAGATCATGGTGCTGATGCTGCTCGGCGTCGCCGGGGTGGGAGCATCCTTCGCGCTCGCCGAGGGCGGCAAGCACAACGGGCCGTGCAAGTGGGCCCACGTCTTCGGGACCGTCTCGGGTCCCCAGAACTTCACCGTGACGACGTTCAAGTCGCGCGAGCACGGAACCGTCAAGCCCGGCCAGGTCGTGCAGGTCGCGCTCGGCGGCTCCAATCAGAACGTGTGGTTCAACGGCGTCGGCTGCGTCGGCACCGACGGGAGCGTGACCGTGCGCGAAGCCGTGTTGCACGTCGTGCCGAACACAGCCTCCGGTGGCGGCGACGGTGACCACAAGCCGCCGACGACCACCACGAGTACGACGACCACCACCACCCCGACGACGACGACTCGTGGGGGCGACGGTGACCACAAGCCGCCGACGACCACCACCACCGCGACGACCACGACGACGCCCGGCCTCTAGCGAGAGCTCCGCGGGTCGGCCGGAGACGGCCGGCCCGCTCAGGCCGGCTCGGACGCCTGGTGGTCCGCCGTGGGCGGCGGTCCTTCGCGCTGGTCGTCCGCCCCGTCGTGGGGCTTCCGGAGCGCAGCGTTCATGGCGTCTTCGAGCTCTCGACGCGCGGCTTCGATCTGATCCCGCATCGAGCCGCGGTCGGCTCCACTCATCGGGGACGACTCTACTCGGATGGCGGGGTGCCTCGCGGGCGACTTCCTCGACTCGCTCGACGACCGACCGATCCAGCCGCCGGTCGACGTCGGCGAGTTGCGCCGTGCACTCGGGGGCACCTTCCCGACGGCCCGGTCGATCCGAGGACAGTGATCGCCGAACTCGCGCACGGTGCAGATCCTGGGCTCTGCGCGATGCCGAGGCATGGATGAGCGGAACGGTGTGGGAGGGACGGCGCGCGATCCGTATCTCCGTGAGCAACTGGTCGACCAGCGAGCGCGACGTCGACCGCGCCCTGTCGGCCTTCGCGGCTGCCGCGGCCGGTTAGGCCGCCAGCCGGGAGCGCGAGACGACGAAGAACCCCATCTCGACGACCGGACCGATCAGCGCGGCGAAGACGAGCGTGCCGACTCCGACCTTGCCGCCGAGCGCGAACCCGACGACCAGCGCGGTCGACTCGATCGCCGCCCGCATCGCGCCGACGCGCAGCCCGGTGCGTCTGGCGCCGACCAGCATCAGCGAGTCGCGCGGGCCGGCGCCGACGCCGGCGCCGATGTAGAACGCCGAACCGACGCCGGTCAAGGCGAGCCCGGCGAGCATCACGCCCGCGCGGCCGGCCAGCGGCACGTGGCCCAGCTGGTGCACGACGTGCAGCGGCTGCAGCAGCGCGACGAAGCCGCCGATGCAGACCGCGTTCGCAACCGTGCCGAGCCCGGGCGGTGCCCCCAGCGACCAGGCGAGCGCCAGCACGGCCACGGCGACCGCTTCGTTCGCCAGGCCGAAGGACAGCGGGGTGTGCCTGGCGATTCCCTGGTGCAGGACGTCCCACGGCGGCAGCCCGAGCCGCGACTCGAGGAAGCAGATGATGCCGCACGCGAAGAGAAAGAGGCCGCCGACGAGCCAGACGCCGGTGAGCAGCGGCCCGCCGCGCAGGACGGGAGCCGTGCGCACGGCTCGACTCTAGAGAACGTGTTGACGGGTGTCCCTCGAACGAGTGACACGGATGTCACAAAGCTGGACGTCCGGCTGACGAGGGCTAACCGGGCGGGGGGATTGCCCCCGGAAATCGGCTCCTACGGTGACCAGGCGGCCTCCACCTGGAAGTCGCGGGTGGAGCAGATGCGGTTTCGCCTCTGCCAATGAATCCAAAGGGAGGGCACCAATCGTGATTGCGGACGCGATCAACGGCGCGATCCTGCGCCTCTACACGGCAGCCAAGCGCGAGGACGGACAGACGTTCGTCGAGTACTCGCTCATCGGCGTGCTCATCGCAGTGCTGCTCGTGACCGCGCTGACCGGTCTGAAGTCTGAGCTGGTCACCGCGCTCGGCAACATCGTCAAGGCGCTTCAGTAGCACGCGGTTCTCGGCGGCAGGCGGGCGCAGGGCCCGCCTGCCGCCTCTGCTTCAAGGGGAAAGGGCGGCAATGCGGCACATCAGACGGAACGAGAACGGTCAGGCGCTGGTCGAGTTCGCGCTCGTCGCGCCGATCCTGTTCCTGCTCCTGTTCGGGATCATCCAGTTTGGGATCGCGTTCATGCACTCGGTCACGCTGACCGACGCGATCCGCACCGGCGCGCGCAAGGCCGCGGTCAGCCGGTCGGCAGCCGATCCGACGCAGGCGACGAAGAACGCCGTGCTCGGCGCAGCCAGCGATCTCGATGCGGGCACGCTCGCCCAGCGAATCAAAGTCACGTCATCTTGGCAGCCCGGTGCGAACGTCACCGTCGAAGCCACCTATCCGTACCAGATCAACCTCCTCGGAATCGTCGTCGCCTCGGGCGACCTGCACAGCGCGACGACCGAGCGGGTCGAGTGAACCGGCGCACCTGAGGAGGAGCGAGAACGATGCCTGAGCTTACGACCAACCTGAAGAACATCCTGATCGCGGCCGTGCTCGCCATCGCGGCGGTCGCGCTCACGCTGATCTACGTCTCGAACTCGAAGTCGAAGGACTCGGCGACGAGCCCGACCTTCCACACGGTGCTCGTCGCGGCGCGCGACATCCCGGTCGGCACGACCGGCGTCCAGCTGGCGCACTCGGGCTGGCTGACGACGGCGCGCGTTCCGTCGAACGCTGTCGCGTCGGGCGCAATCGAGGACAAGACAACGCTTACGACCCTCGTCGCGATCCAGCCGACCTACCACGGCGAGCAGATCGTCGCGCGCCGGTTCGGCACCAGCCAGCAGGAAGGCGTCGTCTCGACGCTGCACGGTCAGCTTCGCGTCTTCGAGCTGCCCGGCGACTCGCATCAGCTGCTGGCCGGGATCGTCCGCCAGGGCAACCGCGTCGACGTCGTCGGCTCGGTGCTCAAGCCCGAGGGATCTCAGAACCACTACGGCGTGATCGCCCTGCGCAACCTGCTGGTGGTCAAGGCGCCGTCCGGATCCTCGAGCAATGGTTCGAGCGTCTCGATCGATCTGCAGCTCACCTCGGCACAGGCCCAGAAGCTGTTCTGGATCGAGAAGAACGCTGACTGGTCGCTGCTCCTGCGGCCCTCGGTCCACCCGTCGAACGCGTCGGGCGCGCCGGTGACGGCCGCGACCCTGGTCGAGGGCGCACGTGCACGCTGACGACCTGCTCCGTGTAGCAGTCGTCGGCGGCTCGGAAGCTGCGGCGCTGGAGCGTGAGCTCGGAGGCATCGGTGCCTTCGAGCTCCTGCCCGCCGGCGCGCGGAACGCGGACGGTCGCGCAGATGTGATCGTGCTCGTGCACGATCCGGCGATCCAGCCGCGCACCCAGCTCGCTTCGGTGCGTGAGCACAGCTCTGCGCCGGTCGTGTTCGCCGCGGAGAAGCCGACGACCGAGCTCGTGCACTGGGCGCTCGACGCCGGCATCGCCGACGTGCTCTCGCTGCCGGCGACGCGTGAGGCTGCGATGTTCGCGATCGAGAAGGCGGCACACGCAGCCCGTCGCATTGCAGATGCCGACGCGAAGGGTCGCGTCGTCACCGTCTTCTCGCCAAAGGGAGGCTCCGGCAAGTCGGTCGTCGCGACGAACCTGGCGGTTGCCGCTGCGGCTCTCGGCCGCAAGCGGACGCTGCTCGTCGACCTCGACCTGCAGTTCGGGGATGCGGCGATCATGCTCGGCCTGTCGCCGAACAGCACCGTTCGGGAGCTGATCGGCACGCCGACCGAGCTCGACGCCGAGAAGCTCGGCGTCTACACCGAGCGGCATTCGTCGGGCGTTTCGGTTCTGCCGGCGCCGATGAACCCGGAGGACGCAGAGCTCGTTCGTGAAGAGTCGATCCGGTCGCTCCTGACAGTGGCACGCGATGCCTACGACCTCGTGGTCGTCGACACGGCGCCGTTCTTCTACGGGCCGATGCTCGCAACGCTCGACCAGACGGACCGGCTGCTCCTGCTGTGCAACCCGGACGTGCCGACGCTGAAGAACGTGCGGCTGACGTTGAAGACACTCGAGCTGCTCTCGTTCGGCGACGACAAGCTCAACATCGTCCTCAACCGTGCGAATCCCGCCGTGATGGATCGCGGGGATGTCGAAGCGGCACTCGACCGGAAGGTCGACTTCGTCTTGCCGCTCGATCCGAGCGTTCCGCAGGCGGTCAACCAGGCGGCGCCGGCAGTCCTTGCCGGAACCGAGTCACCGTTTCAGGGCGCGATGCTCGAGCTCGCAAAGTCGGTCGTCGGCGGCGATCGCTGGCCCGTCGCCCGCCAGGCGCCGCGTGCGGCGCGGATTCTCAGCTTCGGGAGGAACTGACATGTCGCTGCAGCAGCGGATTCACGGGAACAACGGACACGACGAGGGCTCGGCCCTGCAGGCTCGCATCGGGTCGCCGCAGTCGGAGCGGCTGCTCGACCGGTTCGCGGAGCTGCGCTCGACATTGCACTCCCTGTGCGTGACGAAGATCGGGCCCGAGCTCGGGTCGTTCGACGACGCGCCCGAAGAACTGCGGAGGCGCGTGCAGTCGGTCGTCGAGAGTGAGCTCTCGCGCCGCTCCGAGCGGCTGACGACCGAAGAGCGCACGCGGCTGGTCGAAGCTGTCGTCGACGACGTGCTCGGCTACGGGCCGATCGATCCGTTCCTGCGCGACTCGTCGATCACCGAGATCATGGTCAACGGCCACGAGCAGGTCTTCGTCGAGCGTGGCGGGCTCGTGTGCGAGACCGATGTGCGGTTCGCGAGCGAGGATCACCTGCTGCGTGTGATCGACCGCATCGTCTCGGGCGTCGGTCGGCGCGTCGACGAGTCGTCGCCGATGGTCGATGCGCGGCTGCCTGACGGGTCGCGTGTGAACGTGATCCTGCCGCCCGTCGCGCTGCAGGGGCCGGTGCTGACGATCCGGAAGTTCTCGGTCGATGCGCTGACGGCGGACAACCTGATCAACCTCGGCTCGCTGACCCCGGAGCTCGTCGACGTTCTCTCGTCGTGCGTGCGCGGCAAGCTCAACATGCTGATCTCGGGCGGTACCGGCGTCGGCAAGACGACGCTGCTGAACATCCTGTCCAGCTTCATCCCGGACAACGAGCGCATCATCACGATCGAGGACGCGGCCGAGCTGCAATTGCAGCAGCAGCATGTCGTCTCGCTCGAGTCCCGCCCGGCGAACATCGAAGGCCAGGGCGAGGTGCGGATTCGGGAGCTCGTACGGAACGCGCTTCGCATGCGCCCCGACCGGATCATCGTCGGCGAGGTTCGCGGCGCCGAGACGGTCGACATGTTGCAGGCGATGAACACCGGCCACGAAGGCTCGCTCACGACGATCCATGCGAACTCGCCGCGCGACGCACTGTCGCGCCTCGAGACGCTCGTCCTGACGGCCGGCGTCGAGCTTCCGCTGCGGGCCATTCGCGAGCAGATTGCCAGTGCGTTCGACGTGGTGGTTCAGATCTCACGCGGCGTCGACGGGACCCGGCGTGTGACTCACGTCGTCGAAGTGCTCCGGATGGAATCCGACGTCGTGACGCTGCAGGAGATCTTCTCGTGCAAGCCGCTCGGCGGCGCCCCCGGTGCGATGTACGACCGGCCGTTGCCGACCGGGATTCGCCCGCAGTTCACGGCGAAGCTTGCGGACAACGGCGTGACGATCCCGCCCGAGGCCTTCGACCCGGCGCCTGCGGCCTATCGGCTCCAGACGGTCGGAGGGGGCGGACCTCGTGACGGCACTCGTCGCCATCGCGGTCGGCATCCTCGTCTTCGGGGCCGCGCTGCTCGCCATGACGGCGAGACGGCGTGCGATCGTGCGCCGGCGCATGAGCCCGTACGTGCCTGCCCGGTCTCGCACGGCGCCGCGTGTCGCGGTCGACCGCGCCGAGCTCGTCGGCGGGGTCGAGCGGGTCCTCGAGCGGTTCGGCCTGCACCGGCATGTCGTCGGCGCCGTCGATCGCGCCGGCATCGACGTACGCCCCGGTGTGATCGCGTTCGTAGACGTCGCGTTCGCGCTGGTCGCGTTCGTGTTCCTGGCCGGGAAGAGCGGTGCCGGCGCAGCTGTGCTGGGTGGGCTCGTCGCGCTCGCGCTGCCCTGGCTCGGCCTCGCGGTCGCCGGTGCGCGTCGCTCGCGTGCATTCGAGAATCAACTGCCCGAGGTGCTGGATGCGCTTGCAGCCTCGCTGCGGGCAGGGCACGGCTTCGACAGCGCTTTGCAGACCGTCGCGACCGACGTCGCCGAGCCGGCGTCGCGCGAGTTCCGGCGCGTCGTCGCCGAGGTGCATCTCGGCCGCTCCCTGGACGACGCACTTGCCGATCTCGGCGGGCGCATCCGCTCCGAGGACCTGAAGTTCGTTCTCGATGCGATCACGATTCAGCGGCAGATCGGCGGCAGCCTGGCCGAGCTGTTCGAGCTCGTGGCGGAGACCGTCCGCTCACGCGAGCAGTTCCGCCGCAAGGTGAAGGCGCTCACCGGGATGGTCCGGACCTCCGCGAACGTGCTCACAGCGCTGCCGTTCGCAGCGGCGCTCTTGCTCACGAGCCTGAACCACGACTACATGCGCCCGCTCTGGAGCACGAACGGCGGGCACCTGATGGTGGCTGTCGGGCTGGGAATGATGATCCTCGGGACGATCACGCTGCGGCGGATCGGGACGGTAAAGGGGTAACCATGCTGCTGCTTCTACTCGCCGGCCTCTCGCTCGCCGGCGCCGTGTTCGTCTTCGCCGACACACTCTCGCCGCAAGGCCGGCGTCGCTCCGCCTCGGTGGCGATGGTTCGCCGCTTCTCCGGCGTGGCCCCGAACCGTCGGCGGAGTTACCGCTCCGGCGCGGCGACCGAAGCGCTCGAGAACGTCGGGCGCCGGTTCACGACGGCGAAGATGGCGGAGCGGCTGCCGAACCGGATCGCCGCCGCCGGCCTCGCCGGCCGCGTGACGCCCGAGTCGTTCGCGGCGCTTCGGGTCGGGCTGATCGGACTGACGGCCCTTGCCGTGCTGACCTTCAGCAGCTCGGCCGGGCTCTCCGGCGGCGCACTGGCGATCGTGCTCGCAGCGGGCTGTGTGCTTGCCTACCTTGCACCCGGATTCGTCTTGGATCGGCGCGCGGCGTCTCGCCGCGAGCGGATCGCAGAGAAGCTGCCGGAGGCACTCGACCTCCTCGCCGTCTCGGTCGAGGCCGGGCTCGGGTTCTTCGGTGCGATCCAGCGACTGGTCGAGTCGAGCGAGGGGCCTCTGGCGGATGAGTTCGGGCTCGTGCTGACCGACCTGCGTGTCGGGCAGAGCAGCGAGTTCGCGCTGAAGCGGATGGCCAAGCGCGTCGACACCCCGGAGATCGCCTCGTTCGTCCGCGCGGTGCTCCAGGGCGAGCAGCTCGGGCTCTCGCTGGCGCGCACGCTCCGCAACCTGGCCGACGACACGCGCAAGCGCCGTCGGGCCGTGGCCGAGGAGCGCGCGGCGAAGGCGCCGGTGAAGATGCTCTTCCCGGCCGCGTTCTTCATCTTCCCGGCCCTCTTCATCGTCATCCTCGGGCCGGCCGTCCTGACGCTCGCCAGGTTCCTGTGAGCTCGAGCCGCACCAATCTCCGCGACGAGCGTGGGCAGTCGCTCGTCCTCGTCGTGCTGTTCCTCGTGGTTCTGCTCGGTTTCGCGGCACTCGTGCTGGACGTGGGCCACGCGTACCTGGCGCAGCGGAAGCTGCAGGCGTCGGTCGACGCGGCAGCGCTCGCGGGCGCCGGCGGTCTCCCCTCGGTCAGCTCGGCGAGCGGGCTCGCGGGCGCCTACGGCGCGGCCGGAGCCAATGCTCCGCAAGGGGTCGACGGCGTCCAGATGACCGTGTCGATGAAGTGCATCGCCTCGGCCCCGGGTTGCACCGTGTCGGCGGACGGCGTGTGCACGGGCCCCTGCAACGCAGTGGTCGTCAAGGAGACGGCCAGCGTGCCAACCGTCTTCGGAAAGGTCCTCGGGATCGACTCGATTCCCGTGCACGCCTCGGCGAGCGCGTGCTCACCCTGTACGAACAAGCCACTCGACGTGATGCTGGTGCTCGACCGCACCGGATCGATGTGCACCAACGACGCCGGCCAGGACGACCACCCGCGGTGCACGGACATGGAGAACGCACGCGCGGGGCTGAAGACGTTCCTCACGTACATGGATCCGACGCTCGACAGGGTCGGCTTCGCGGTGCTGCCGCCGGCGAAGAGTCCGAACGACGTGTGCCCGTTCACAGCGGGCCCGTACAGCACGCCCAACGACAACTACGTGCTCGTTCCGCTGTCGGGCGGCTACAAGATTGGAAACAACCTGGACCCGAACTCCAAGCTCGTCTCGGCGATCGACTGCGTGCAGCCGAACGGAACGACGTCGTACGCGAATGCGCTCGAGGCGGCGCAGGCGGAGCTCGTCAAGGACGGCCGGCCGAACACGCAGAAGGTGATCGTGTTCATGTCCGACGGCGCCGCAAACACCGGCCCGACCTCATATCCGCAGTCGTCGCCGTACCGCTCGACGCCCTGCCACCAGGGAATCGCCTCGTCCCAGACGGTTCAGGCGACGGGAACGCTCGTCTACTCGATCGGCTACGACGCCGGCCACGACATCTGCCAGGGCCTGAACAAGAACGCGGCCGGCAACTGGGTGCAGGGCGCCGAGAAGCCGTCGATCACGGCGCTGCAGGCGCTGCAAGGGATCGCGAGCCCTGCGACTCCGCAGAACCAGTACTTCTACAACCAGCCCGACGCGGACCAGCTGAACACGATCTACGCGAGCGTCGCGGCCGACCTGCTGGCCGGCACGTCGCGCCTGATCGACGACAGCGACAGTTAGTGGTTCAGCGCCAGGCGGCGGCCAGCTTCCGCTGCGTCGCCGCGAGTGCGTCCGGGATCACCTTCACGTCGCCGAGCACCGGCATGAAGCTGGTGTCGCCGTTCCAGCGCGGCACGACGTGCAGGTGGACGTGGTCCTCGATGCCGGCTCCGGCGACGCGGCCGAGGTTCCAGCCCAGGTTGAACCCCTGCGGCGCGTACACGGCGCGCAGCGCCGCGAGGCCGCGGACGCTCAGACGATGGATCTCGACCGCCTCGTCGTCGGAGAGTTCGGCGAGGTCGCCGACGTGCCGTCGCGGCGCGACGAGCAGGTGGCCGGACGCATAGGGGAACCGGTTCAGCAGGACGACCGCGGCTGCGTCCTCGTGCAGCACGAGCTCCGGCTCGGGCTCGCAGAAGATGCAGCGGTCGAGCTCGTCGGCGTGCTGCACGTAGTCGAGACGCCACGGCGCCCACAGCGGCTTGGGACTCACGGCCTCGAGCGTAAAGGAGCGCCGCGGGTCAGGGGTGGACTCTTCCCTTCTGCGGCGAAGGGGCTGGAGAGAACACCGACCCACGGCGCTCACCAGTCGTTGTCGGCAGGATCCGCTCCCGCCTTGACTACAGCCAGCGCTTGAAGCGGAAGAACGCGAGCAGGCCGACGAGCGCGGCGACCATGCACGGCCGAAGATCACCCAGAACGCCCAGACGGTGTCGAAGCCGGGGAAGTCGCACGTTCATGCCGAAGAAGCCGGTGATCAGCGTCAGCGGCAGCAGGACGACCGAGAAGACGGTCAGGATCGCGCAGGACGTCGTTCTGGCGGTGCGAGATCACCGACTCGTTCGTGTCCTCGAGCGCCTCGACGACCTCCTTGTAGTTGTCGAGGATGTCCCAGATCCGCTCGGCGGCGTCGACGATGTCGTCGAAGTAGAGCTCGAGCTCCTCGGGCAGGAACCGCTCGACGTGCCGCTCGAGCAGCCGCAGCGTCGAGCGCTCCGGCTTGATGATCTTGCGGTAGCTGATGATCTCCTGCTTGACGTTCGAGATGTCGCGCACGACCTCGTCGGAGCGGCCCTCGAACACGTCGTCCTCGAGCGAGTCGAGCTTGTGCCCGATCTTGTCGAGGATCGGGAAGCAGTAGTCGAAGAGATCGTCGAGCACCTCGTAGAGCAGGCGGCCCGAGCCCTTCGAGAAGAGCTGCTCGCGGAAGTCCTCGTCCTCCTCGCAGCGGCGGAAGAGCCGCGTGACCGGGCAGCAGCTCGACGGTCGGGAGCGTGACGAGGTAGTCGGGCCCGACGAAGACGTCGAGCTCGGCCGCGTTCAGCCGCTGGATCGCGCGGTCGTAGACCGGGAAGTGGAGGACGCCGAAGAGGTAGCCCTCGTCGGCGTAGTCGTCGACCTTCGGCCGCTGGCGCTTCGAGAGGACGTCCTCGACGTCGAGCGGATGCCAGCCGAAGCGCTCGGCGAGCTCCTGCGCCTGCGTCGAGCGTCGGCGCGTCGAGGTGGATCCAGGTGAGGCCGGCGGCGCTGAGCTCAGCGGGCGGCGGCGGCGCCGCAGGCAGCGCGACGACCGTGATCGCGCGTGCGTGTACGCCGGATGCGAGGCAGGCTCGGCATCGGTACTGAGCGGGTCCTCGATGATCGGGCATCACCTGCATATTCGGGCAGTGTACTCGCCTTCTCCTCGCTCAACCCGCTCCGGCGAGCAGCGGCACCGGAGGCTCGGCCTCGGTGTGCGGGACGCGTCGGAGCTCGTCGGGCAGCACGCGGCTCGAGCCCGAGCGCGCCGACGGCGGCGATCAGCGCAGACACCGGCGGCGAGCGGCCAGAGCGCGAACGGCGACGACGGCGAGCACGAAGCCGCCGAGCGCGGGGCCGACGGTGCCGGCGAGCCCCCACGAGAGCGAGTGCACGGCGAAGTAGCGGCCGCGCAGGTGCGCCGGGCCGATGTCGGCGACGAGCGCCTGGTGCGCGGGCCCGTGGAAGCACTCGCCGATGCCGAAGATCGCCGAGCGCGACGCGCGAACACGACGAACGCAGCCGTCGCCGTTCAGCCAGGCAGCCTGCGACGTCGACGAGCAGCCACGCGACGATCCAGAGACGCCGGCATGAGCGCCAGTGCGCGCATCCGCCGGCGTCCTTCGATCAGGCGCGAGATCGGCAGCTGCGCGACGCACGATCACGATCGTGTTCAAGAAGAAGAGCAGCGCCGATCTGACGCTCGCTGACCCGCGCGTGGTCGCGTGCGAACGGCGGCACCAGGTTGAACAGCGAGTAGCCGGCGGTGACGAAGAGGAAGTTGAGCACCCAGAGGCCGCAGGAAGATCCGGTCGCGCAGCACGGCGCGGTACGACGCGGGCCCGTCCGCGTGGTGCGGCGGCAGGGCCGCGCTCCGTGGATGAACGCGAGCACCGCCACGTAGGCGACGAAGGTGACGCGTCGAGCAGGAAGAGCACGGTGAACGAGCCGGGGCTGGAGACGCTGCGCGATCAGCCCGCCCGTGAGGCCGCCGAGCCCGATGCCGAGGTTCATCGTCACGCGCTGCTGCGCGAAGGCGGCGTGGCGCCGGTCGGCGGGCGTCAGGCGCGCGATCAGCGTCGACTGGCTCGGCCAGAAGCCCGCGCTGCCCGCGCCCTCGATCGCGATCAGGGCGAACGCCTCCCACGGCTGCGCGCACGAGCGGGAACAGGCCGATGCCGACCGCCTGCAGCACGAGGCCGCCGCCGAGGACCAGGCGCGGCCCGAGGCGGTCGACGAGCGGTCCCGGCGGCGATCCCGGCCGTCGAGCTGCGCCGCCGCCGACGATCGCGACGACCAGGCCGGCAGATGCCGAGCCCGAACCCGCGCACGTCGTGGAGGTAGATGACGAGGAACGGGAGCACGACGCCGTTCCCGAACGAGTTCATGACGCCGCCGAGCTGCAAGAGCCACACCTCGCCCGGAAGGCGAGGGTCGAGCGTGCGGACGAGGCGACGGAACACCGGCCGAGGGTATCGTCGGCGTCGTGGACGACGCTCGCTGGTGGGAGATGCGGCCGGCGCAGAACCTCAAGCCCGCGAGCTACGTCTGTCCGCTCTGCGACGGGATGCTGCACGCGACGAGCGAGCATGCGCTGATCGCGCCGGAGGGCGACCTGTCCCGGCGCCGCCATGCCCATCTCGACTGCGTCGTCGTCGCACGCAAGGCCGGACGGCTCCCGACCCGCGACGAGTGGCGGGCCGGAAGGTGACTACACTGGCTGAGTCCCCGCGCCCGTAGCTCAGGGGATAGAGCGTTCGCCTCCGGAGCGAAAGGTCGCAGGTTCGATTCCTGCCGGGCGCATCAGGTGAGCTCGGATTGCTAGGAAGGCTTCATGATCAGAAGCTGCGGCTTGCCGTTGCTGCCTGATTCGAGCGGGAAGTAGACGAGGTGGCTGCGCGGGTCGACCGCGACGGTGTGCGCGGCAGACGCGAGGTGTGACTGACCGAGCTTGGTGAGGGTGTGCGCGTGCTCGGCGAAGATGGCGACGTCGCCGCTTTCGGCCGCGACGTACAGCCGCCGGTTGCCAGTGTCGAATGCGAGCACGTCTGGAGCGCTCCCGACATCGGCGGTCTGGGTGACTGTCATGTGTCGAAGATCGAGGGTCAGGAGCTTGGCATCGCCATCGCAGGCGACGAACGCCAGCCGTCGCGACGAATCGACATAGAGGCTGTGATCCGATTGACAGTGGACAGGCACTCGTTTGATGATCTTGTTGGTCTTCGGGTCGATGACCGCGACCTCGTCGCGTGTCTGCACGTCGACGAGAATGTGTCGCGACCCGGCGTCGTACTGGACATTCCCGGCCTCTCCGCCGAGTGAGATCGTCGCGATCCGCGCACCCTTCGCGCTCAGCACCGTCTCGACTCCGCCCGCTTCGTCCGAGACGAAAACGTGTCGCTCAACCGGGTCGTAGACGAGGCCGTCCGGATAGCTGCCAGCAGGTGCGCGAGCGATGATCCGTCCGGTTCTCGAATCAATGGTGACCGCCTCATGATCATCGGTCGCCGACGCATAGACGCGGCGCAGTTCCGGTACGACGATCACACCGTGTATGCCCGCAACCGGCGTGGTGCGAATGACACGACGCCGTCCCAGGTCAAACGTGATCAGTTGGCTGGCGTTCATGTGGGCGATGTAGAGGCGGTTCGTCGTCGCGTCGATGCTCGTGTAGTCGAAGCGATTGCTCGGCCCAGGCAGCGCCACCCGTCCGACCTCCTTGAGCGGCAGCGAGGCTCCACGAGCCGAGGCACCCGCGCAAGCCACCAGGGCCGCGAGAAGGGAGATGCCGCCCGCGACGCGCGCCCGGCTCACGCTTGGAGGCTACCCATCGCTCCTGGTGGTCGAACGTTCGCGTGAGCATCGCTCAGCTGCATGCGTGCACCGCCGGGAGGTCATCTGTAACGCTCCCGTCGACTCGCCGGCAAGATGGCAAGATCTCCGGGGGAACGAAGTCCAACGGGGCCAGGGGAGCGGCGTGCTGGCGGTACGGCTGCACGATGACGGCTTGAAGGTTGAGGAGATCGAGACGCCGTCGCCGGCTCCGGGCGAGGTGCTGGTGCGCGTGCACGCGGCAGCGATCACACGTGACGAGCTGGAGTGGCCGGTCGATCGACTGCCGGCGATTCCCTCTTACGAGCTGTCGGGCGTTGTGGTCGGCAGCGGTGACGAGGTCTACGCGCTCACGCCTTTCGATCGCGACGGTGTGGCTGCCGAGTACGCCGTCGTCCCAGCCGATGTGCTCGCACCGAAGCCCTCGCGGCTGAGTCACGTCGAGGCGGCAGCTCTGCCGATGGGCGGGCTGACCGCCTGGCAGGCACTGTTCGTGCACGGGCGGCTCGACCGAGGCGAGCGGGTGCTGGTCACGGGCGCCTCGGGAGGGGTCGGGCACATCGCCGTCCAGCTTGCGCGACACGCCGGCGCCACGGTCGTGGAGAGCGGTCCGGTCGATCTGGTCTTCGACACTCGCGGCGGCGAGGTCCCCGCCGGCGAGCGTGTCGTCACGATCGCAGAGGAGATGCCGGGCGCGACGTACTTCATCGTCGAACCCGACCACGAGCAACTGCTGGAGCTGAGAACGCTCGTGGACGCCGGCGAGCTGCGCGCGGAGGTCGACTCGGTCTTTCCGCTCACGGAGGCCCGGGCGGCGTTCGAGCGAGTCGCGGGTCGCGGGAAGCGTGGCAAGGTCGTGCTCGAGGTTGGCGCCGGCTAGCCGATGGGTGCGGCAGTGAGCCCCCGGTGACAGCTGAGCACGATGCGGGTGGCCGGGATCACAGCGCTCGCCAAGCCCGTCGAGATCTTCGAGGTGGACGAGCCGGCTACGCCTGCCGCAGGTGAGGTCCTGATCGACGTCGTCGCCGCCGGCGTCGGCAACTGGGACGAGCTTGTCAGGACCGGCAGCTGGCGGATCGGCGGCCCGGCTCCGATGGCGCTCGGGACGGAGGCGGCCGGCACGGTCGCAGCGGTCGGCTCCGCCGTGACCGCGCTGCGCGAGGGCGACGAGGTGATGACACATCCGCTGCCGCTCACGCGTCACGGGACGTGGGCGGAGAGGTTGCTCGCGCCGGCGGCGACCGTCGCGGTCCGGCCGCCGGAGGCGTCATGGGAAGCCGCCGGTGCGTTTTCCATTCCTGCGCTCACCGCCGCTCAGGCGCTCGACGAGGCTCTCGGCATCGAGAGCAGCGGCTGGGTCGTCGTCAACGGAGCCGGCGGAGTCACGGGCGGCCTGCTCGTGCAGCTCGCCGCGGCTCGGGGTGCCCGCGTGATCGCGACGGCGAGCGCGCAGAAGGCCGAGCGCATCCGCGACTACGGCGCGTCGGAGGTGCTCGACTACCACAGCGACTGGCCTGCGCTCGTTCGCGAGATCACCGCCGGCGGCGCGCCCAAGGCCGTCAACGCTGCCCCCGGGCAGGCGGCCACCACGTTGAAGGCGGTCGCTGACGGCGGTCGCCTCGCCACGATCACGGGCGACGCGCCCCGAGAGGAACGGGGCGTCGCGATCTCGGACGTCTACGTGCGGCCCGATGGCCGGCAGCTTTCGGCCCTCGCGGAGCTACTGGCGCACGGCACCCTTCGCGTGCCGATCGCGTCCGTGCGTCCGCTCGAACAGGCGGCACAAGCGCTGAGCGACGTGGTCGCGGGAGCGGACGGCGCGATCGTCGTGTCACTCCGAACCTAGCCTCGCGCTAGAACGCGTCGCCCGAGAGACCCGAGAGGATGTGCCAGAGCCAGATCGGGAAAACGAGGCTCACGGCCAGCGACGACCAGCTCAGCATGCTCCGCCTCCGGCCGAAGACGGTGACCAGGCCGCTGACGGTCGCGCAGAACGCGACGACAAGGATCGCCGCGTCCCTCGGCCAGGTCGCGACCGCGATGTAGTTGATCAGCACGCCGAGCCACGTCAAAGCGGAGAGCGCCAGCGAGGTCAACGCAGCCCGCTTCGCCACGTCGCCGGACTGTACTCGGAGCCCTGCGCGCTCCGACTTAACTTGCGCGCGCAGGGTTGTCCCGCGACCATCTGGAGCGCACGTGGCCGATCGTCCGCAGCTGATCCGGGACGCCTTCGCCGCCTTCGCGACGGGTGACCTGGCGCCCTTCGAGCGGCTGTTCGCTCCCGACGCCACGTGGGTCGGCGTGCCGGGCGGAGGGGAGAACGGCGAGCCGGCGGTCTGCGCCGACCGGGCGACGACCGTCGGCCGGCTGAGACGCCACTACGAGCACGGCCGGCGGTTCACGGCCGGGAAGGTCGTCGAGAGCTGCGACCGCGTCGCGGTGGCGGTCACGATCGTGAATCCCGAGTGGTCGGGGCCGGTGAGCGTCTTCAAGGTGTTCACGTTCCGCCCGGGCGACGACGTGGTCGTGCGGCTGAACGACTGCATCGACGAGTCGTACGCGCTGCAGGTCCTCGCGGCCTGATCGCCACCTAGAGAAGCGCGTGGGCGGCGCGCTTGAGCAGGGCGACCACGTCCCGCTTCGAGCGACCCGTGACCCGCCGCAGCTCGACGTAGGTCTCGAAGCTCGTGAGCATCGCGAGCGCGGAGAACGCGTCCGGGTCGTCGCGACCGATCGTGCGCAACAGCCGCCGGAGCTCTCCGTAGCGGTCTCGTCGCTGTCGAGCCACGTAGTCGCGAGCCGCGGGATCGACCGACGCGGCGCCGTGCAGCTGTAGGAGCATCTTCTCCTCGGCCGCCCAGAGATCGACGACGAACTCGATGAACGAGTCGACGTCGTCGGCCTCACGAACGCGGGCGAGCGCCGGGTTCGCCGAGAAGGACTCGCAGATCGCGTCGACGAGGCCGAGCCGTGAGCCGAAGTGCCCGTAGAGCGTCGCACGCGAGACGCCGGCCCGCTCGGCGACTTCCTCGACCGTCGTCTCGTGGAACGTGCCTTCCTCGAGCAGCTCGCGGACGGCCTCGAGGATGCGGCCGCGCGAGTCGCCCGCACGGCTCTTCTTCCGCGTCGGATACATGGACACCAAGTCTAGACAGCGTGTCGAAGACTCGCTAGGCTCTGCCAAGGAATTTGGACACGGTGTCCAGACGCTCTGTCAAGAAGAGGAGGAGGAAGGGATGACCGCCATCGCCATCGACGGCCGTACGCACCGGATCGCGCAGGACTTCGTCGAGTTCCTCGAGACCGGAGAGCCGCCCACAGGGCTCTTGGCGCCGGACGTCTTCTGCGACTTCACCAGCCCGCACTGGCGCCTGCAGGCCCAGGGGACCGAGGAGGTCGTCGCGCTGCGCAGAGCCGGGCACCCGGGCCCCGGCCGGGTCGTCCGTTCACGGCTCGACGAGACGCCGACGGGATTCGTGCTCGAGTTCGAGGAACGCTGGCTCGCCGGCGGCGTCGAGTGGTACGCGCGGGAGCTGGCCCGCGCCGACGTCGGCGACGACGGCATCACATCGTTCTCGGTCTACTGCACCGGCGACTGGGACGAGGAACGCCAGGAGCTGCACCGCCGCAGCGTGCACCTGCTCCGGCCCTGACAAGGCGGCGCCGGCTCAGGCACCTCCTGGCACATCCGCACCGGCGAGGCGCCGGAGCGTCGCGAGAGCGGGCTCGTGGTGGCGCCCGCCGAGCGCCGTCAGGCAGGCCGTGGCCAGCGCGGCCTCGTCGATCGTGGCGTCGTCGCAGTGCTGCAGCCACTTGAGGAGCCAGCGGCCGGCGACGCGGGCGTGGCGGTGCGGCTGTTTCTGCGCGATCAGCGCCGTCAGCTCGAGCAGGTCGAGCAGCGTCGGCCGTGGGATCTCCGCCCGCAAGGTCTGCTCGGCGACCAGGAGGTTGCCGCGCTCGATCGCCCGCTGGAAGATCGCCCTTGGTTGCCCCTGCGCGGTCATCGCCTCCACCGGGGCCGGGCGGCCGCTCGAGTCTAGATGGTCGGCGGCGGCGCGCCCGGGCGACAGTCGTCGCGCCGGACACGCCGCCGGCCTCCGCTCAATGCCGCAGAGATTCCCGTCTCACTTTGGCTTGAGCGTTTCGTTCTGCGCGTGCCTCTGTTGTCTGCGAAACCAACGCGGGTTAAACCGGCTGTCGGCGCCTGCGGGGCCGCGCGAGGGTGTAGTCGAGCAGTGCGACGACGGTGACGACGCCGAGGAAGCCGAGCACGAGCAGGAGCCACGACGACGTCGATCCAGGGCTCGAGCCCGGCAGGAACCCGTGCGGAGCGTAGTTTCCGGCGTCGACGTAGGTCGACGAGTGCCCCTGGTGGAGATAGTCGATGCGCCAGGCTCTGCCGGCGCGGACGAATCGCATCGCGAAGAGGATCGAGTCAGCGTCGGGGTTGCCGTCGTTCGGGCTGATCGTCGCCACGAGCCCGACGAGCGACGAGCCCGAATAGGCGATGTCGAGGCCGCCGTACTCCGCCGTTTCGGGGACGGCCAACGGCAGGTGCCCGGCCCGCCACGTGACGAGCGAGCTCTCTCGGCGGAGCCGTGTGTCGAGCAGCGCGTACGCGGCCGCGAGCCGCCGCCGGCCGATCAGGTCGACGATGAACTGTTGCGCCAACGGGCGAACAGCGTGCTCGGCTCGTGCCTGCGCGCGACGGGTCGCTGCGGTCGGCGGCGGCCCGAACGGGTTCGTCGACCCCGAGCCGCCGAAGGTCGGGGCCGGCGGAGGCGTCGGCGGCGTGCTCGACGTCCCGTCGTGGTTTGGAACGAGGACGACCACGAGGGCGACCGCTCCGCCGAGCGCAAGAACCGCACCGAGCCAGGCGAGCCGGCGCCGCCTCCTCGCGGACGCCAGGAACGAACGTCGAGGCGCGCTCACCGGTTCAGTCTGGTCGATCGACCGGCTCGACGAACAGCCAGATTCCATCGAGTCGAAGCTCCACCGGCTCCCCACCGTCGCGGAGGAGGCTCCGCGCAAAGCTCTCGGCCTGCTCCGACGACATGCCGATGTTCCCCTCGAGCTGCGTGGCCACGCCCGCCCGGGCCGCAGCGACGGCTGCGCGGACGTTCCCGAAGGTGGCGTCCTCGATCTGGGGCTGGGGCCGGTGCTGGGTCAGCTTCACAGCTGCGTGCCCGGTCGTAAAGAGGCTGAATCAGCCGTGCACGGCGTGCTCGGCCGACTCGACCGGGGCGGCCGTCGCGCGGCCGCAGCCGGTCGGCCAGCACCCGCATCACGCTCAACGCGAAGAACGGCGTCTGCGAGACGTGAAACTGGAAGGCGCGCTCGTCGAGCGCGACGAGATCGCAGTTGCTCGTCGCCGTCGCGGTGGCGCTGCGCCGCCGGATCGACACACGATCGACGCGGAACCGTCACACCGGCTGCGGGCGGAGGCCCGCCGATTAGGCTGACCGCGTGGAGCTGAGCGCCCGCATCGAGACGCTGCACCTGGCCGAGACGTTCGTGATCGCCCGCGGGGCCGAGGACGACGTGCAGGTCGTCCAGGTCGAGGTGCGCCACGACGGCGTCAGCGGCTTCGGCGAGGCGGCGCCGATCGACCGGTACGACGAGACGGCTGCGGGCGCGGTCACCTGGCTCGGCGGCATCTCGATCGGAGCCGACCCGTTCGCGCTCGACGACATCTTCGCCGGTCTGCCGCCGGGGCAATACGCGGCGCGCGCGGCGGTCGACGCGGCGCTCCACGACCTCCAGGGCAAGCTGACCGGACGGCCCGTCTACAGCCTGCTCGGCTTGCGGCGGCTCGGGCCGCCGACGTCGTGGACGGTCTGGCTCGGCGACCCCGACGACATGGCGCGGCGCGCGGAGAAGGCTGCGGCGCGCGGCTTCCGGCGGCTGAAGCTGAAGCTCGGCGGCCGAGACGGGCTCGATCTGGAGCGCGTCCGCGCCGTCCGGGACGTGACGAAGCTGCCGCTCCAGTGCGACGTGAACGAGTACTGGACGCTCGACGAGGCGCTCGAGTACCTCCCGCAGATGGAGCTCGAGTACTGCGAGCAGCCCCTGCGCGCCGGCGATCCCGACGGCCCGGAGCTGAAGCGGCGCTCGCCGATCCCGATCTACGTGGACGAGGACTGCCACACGCTCGCCGACGTCGCGGCCTGTGCGGAACGCGCGCACGGCGTCAACGTCAAGCTGGCGAAGTCGGGCGGCATCCGGGAGGCAGTCAGGATCGTTCACGCTGCACGTGCGCTCGGGCTCGGCGTGATGCTCGGCTGCATGATCGAGTCGGGGCTCGGCATCGCACCCGGCGCGCACATCGCGAGTCTGATGGACCACGTCGACCTCGACGGCAACCTGCTGTTGGCCGACGACCCGTGGCCGGGAGTGACCTTCGAGGGCGGTGTCCAGGTCCCGGCCGCGCGCGAGGGGCTCGGTGTCGCGCCCGCGTAGGCTGCTGATCCTCGCCGAGGGTCGTTCGGGCGATCCGCACTACGGCAAGACCGCGTACGGCGTCCTCCGGTACCGGCCGGAGGAGGTCGTCGCGATCCTCGACTCGGCGAGGGCCGGCGCGGAGCAGAACGGCTTCCCGGTGGTCGGGACGGTCGAGGACGCGCTGCCGTTCGAGCCGACGGTGGCGCTGGTCGGCGTCGCGACCCAGGGCGGCCGCTTTCCGCCCGCGTGGCGCCGGCTGCTGAAGGCGTCGATCGCGGCGGGACTGGACGTCGAGAACGGCCTCCACGAGTTCCTGACCCGCGACGCGGAGCTCGTCGCGCTCGCGCGGGAGCGGGGAGTGAAGCTGCGCGACCTCCGCCTGCCGCCGCCCGACCTGAACGTGCCGACCGGCGCCAACCTCACGCACGACGCGACGACCGTGCTGACCGTCGGCTCCGACTGCGCGATCGGGAAGATGACGGTCTCGCTCGAGCTCGACCGGGAGGCGCGCCGGCGAGGCATCGCCAGCGAGTTCGTGCCGACCGGGCAGACGGGGATCGCGATCGCGGGCTGGGGGATCGCCGTCGACGCGGTCGTCTCCGACTTCATCGCCGGGGCGGCCGAGCAGCTCGTCCTCGAGGGCATCGCGCGCGGCGGCGAGCTGCTCTTCGTCGAGGGGCAGGGCTCGGTGCTCCACCCGGGCTACTCCGGCGTGACGCTCGGCCTCATCCACGGGTCGGCGCCGCACGCCTACGTGCTCTGCCACGCGGCCGGGCAGACCGTCGTCGACGAGAACGAGCGGTTCCCGATGCCGCCGCTCGCCGAGCTGGTCGACCTGCACGAGCGGCTCAGCCTGCTCGCGCGGCCGGCCAAGGTGGCCGCGATCGCGCTCAACACCCGCCACCTCGACGAACCGGGCGCGCGGGCAGCCGTCGAAGCGGCCGAGGCGGAGACGGGGCTGCCGGCCGACGACCCCGTGCGCTTCGGCGCAGCGAAGCTGGTCGACGCGCTCGAGCCGCTGGTCCGGCGGCCGGCGCAGGTCTAGCCTCGACTGTCGCGAAGTACGCCGGGCACCGAGTAGCGTTTCGCCCGATTACCAGGATGAAGACACCCGTAGCGGTCCTCGCCGCGCTGGTCGTGGCGCTTGCGATCGGCGCCGCCCCATCAGGCGCCGACAGCGTCTCGTTCGGCATCAACGACAACACCGGCCTGTACGAGGACGGTGGCAGCACCTTCTGGTCGACGATGCTCGGCCTGGGGCTGACGACGAACACGATCACGCTGCGGTTCGACGAGACCAGCGCAAGCGGTCTCGACCCGACCGACGCCGCGGACCTGCCGGACGCGCTCGCCGCCGCCAAGCAGGCCGGCGTCACCGTCGAGTTCGACGTCTACCCGCGCCACGCGCGCGAGCTCTCCGACCCTGCAGGGCCGCAGCGCTTCGCGACCTTCCTGACGATGCTCGCGCAGGCGTATCCGGACGTCACGCAGTACGTCGTGATGAACGAGTGCAACCAGGATCTGTTCGCGAACCCGCAGTCGCGCAAGGGTCGCAACCTGTCGGCGGCGAGATGCGGTGCATTCCTCGCCGCAGGCTACGACGCGCTGAAGGCTGTCTCGCCCGGCATCTTCGTCTGGGGTCTCGGGCTCTCTCCGCGCGGCAACCGACCCGACAAGCGCGACCATCCTTCGACCGACCCGATCGACTGGCTCGGCTTCCTCGGGCACTGGTACCGGGCGAGCCATCGGAAGCGTCCCTTGATGGACGGGCTCGATCTGCATCCGTATCCGATCCCGCAGTCGCTGCCGTTCGCGACGGGCTACGCCAACCGCTACAGCTTCAGCGTCGCGAACCTGCCGCGGGCCTACTCGGCCTTCTACAGCGCGTTCAGCGGCACCGCCCAGCCCGTCGTCGGACTGGTCGGACGCCTGCCGGTGCAGCTGAACGAGGTCGGGATCCAGACGTCGTCGGCCGGGCGGCCGGGGTACACCGGCGTCGAGACGGCAGCGGGGCCGGTCGGAGGGCTGCGCCCGCCATACGACTCGGAGCGCTATCAGGCGCAGTGGTACACGAAGCTCGTCGACTTCTCGGAGTGCGACGCCGACGTCGGCTCCGTCAACCTGTTCAAGCTGGTCGACGAGACGTCGCGCGCCGGCTGGCAGAGCGGGCTCTACTACACGGGCTACGTGCCGAAGCGCTCGGCCGGGGCGGTCCGGAGCGAGCTCGAGCGGGTCGACGGCCGCTGCGCCACGGGCCGGCCGCAGTACTGGGCGCCGTTCGCCCGCTACGGCGGCGCGCTGGCCGCCGACGCGATCCTCGGCGGCACGATCGGGCTCGGGCCCGCGCCGCCGCTTGCGCCCTCCCCTTGACAGCACGAACAGGTGTTCGCTAGCATGGCGAACAGATGTTCGTGCGAATCTTCCTCTTGGTCGGAATCGCGGTCCTGCTCTGGAGCGCGGTCGCACGGTCGACGCAGGCCCACGGGGCCCGGCAGGTCGTGACGGTGCAGCCGAACGACACGCTCTGGGCGATCGCCCGCGCGCACTACGCGGGCGACGTCCGCGAGGCGATCTGGCGCATCGAACGGGCGAACCACCTGCCCGGCGCCGACGTCCGCGCCGGCCAGCGGCTCGTGCTCCCGTAGGCCCGACCCGACGCGTGCGCGGCTCCTCCGCGAGAATCGGCCGCGCGTGGACCTCGACATTGTCTTTCTGGGCACGTCCGGGAGCGCGCCGACCGCGGCGCGGGGGGCGACCGCCGTGCTCGTCCGGCGCGGCGGCGACCGGCTGCTCTTCGACTGCGCAGAGGGCACACAGCGGCAGCTGATGCGGTCGGTGGTCGGGCTGCCCGACCTCGAGGAGATCTACCTGACGCACTTCCATGCCGACCACTACCTGGGCCTGCCCGGGATGCTGAAGACATTCGCGCTCCGCCAGCGCGAGGTGCCGCTGACCGTGTACGGCCCGCCGGGCCTCCGGGAGCTGTTCGCGTCGTTGCGACGCGTCTTCGGGCGCCTGACCTACGCGGTCGAGATCGTCGAGCTTCGCGCGGGCGAGTCGCTCGAGCGGGAGGGCTACCGGATCCTCGTCTTCCCGGTGCATCACGGCGTCTCCTCGGTGGGGTACGCGCTCGTCGAGGATCCGCGCCCGGGCCGCTTCGACGTCGCGGCGGCCGACGCACTCGGTGTGCCGAACGGCCCGGAGCGGGGCGCGCTGCAGCGCGGCGAGTCGATCACGCTCCCGGACGGGCGCGTGCTCACGCCGGACGCCGTGCTCGGCGAATCGCGGCGCGGGCGGCGGATCGTCCTGCCGGGAGACACGGCGCCGGCAGAAGCCGTGCGGGTGCTCGCCGAAGGCGCCGACGTGCTGGTGCACGAGGCGACGTTCGGCGAGGACGAGCGCGCACGCGCCGCCGACACGCTTCACTCGACCGCGATCCAGGCCGCGGAGGTCGCGCGGGACGCGGACGTGCGCCTGCTGGCGCTCACGCACCTCTCGACGCGGTACTTCGGCCCGGAGCTCCTCCGGGAGGCACAGACCGTGTTCGAGCAGACCGTGGTGCCGCGGGACTTCGACGTGATCGAGGTGCCGTTTCCCGAGCGCGGGGAGCCGCATCTCGTCAGGCGGGGCGCCCGGCCGCCGCGCGGCGAGTCGTCGAAGCCTCTAGATCTGCCAGACGCCGTCGCGTAGGACGAGCGTCTCCGACCCGTCGGCGCCGATGCCGGTGACCGCGACGTCGTCGGAGCCGATCATGAAGTCGATGTGGATCTCGCTCGTGTTGACGCGACCTCTGTCCGCGTCGCCGACCGAGATCGCATAGCCGTTGCCGAGCGCGATGTGGCTCGCGGCGTTCTCGTCGAGCAGCGTGTTGAAGAAGACCGTCTCCGTCTTCCCGATCCGTCCGGATCCGTCGACCAGGGCGACCTCGCCGAGGCGCGACGCGCCGTCGTCGACCGAGGCGCGGGCACGCAGCGTGTCCGCGTTGCCGCCCTCGATCTCGACCGCGCGCCCGCCTTCGAAGCGGACCTTCAGGTCGGTGACCAGCGTCCCCGCCACGTCGAGGGGTTTCGTCGCGGTGACGGAGCCGTCGACGCGCAGCGGATCGGGGGTCGTCGCGATCTCCTCGGTGGGGAGGTTCGGTGCGTGGACGACGCCGTCGATCGTCTGCATGCCCGGGGTCTCGGACGAGAACCGCGACGTCGGCAAGAGGCCGACGGTGAGCTCGGTGCCCGGACCATCGAAGCGCAGAGCGTCGAACCGGTGCGCGTCGATCCTGCGTCCAGCGTCGTGCAGCTCCTGCAGCCGGATCCGCCACGCCTCGCCCGGGTTGGGCTCGTCGAGGCGAAGGACGTGGATCAGCCGCTCCCAGAGCTGCTCCACCGCGGCGTCGGCCGGGAGCGTGGGGAAGACGGTCTGCGCCCACTCGGCCGAGGCCCAGGGGACGACCGTCCAGCTCGTCGTGCGGGCGTTGATCACCTCGAAGTTCTCGCGGATCGCCGGCAGCGCGTCGCGCCCCGCGAGCGCCGGGTCGATCCCTGCGAGCACGCCCGGCGGTACCTGCGGGGTGATCGAGATGCGCACGCCGTGCGCCTCGCCGAGCGCGAGCAGCCGCTCGCCGTACCACGGGGGGACGGCCGACAGCGTCGACGGGTCGGCGTGCTCGAGGCGGGCGCGCTTGACGTACGGGTCGAAGTACCACGGGTCGACGAAGAGCGCGCCGCGCTCGTAGGCTGCCGCCGCAACCAGCCGGACGAGCGGCGCGGCGCTCGGCTCGGCGACGACCCAGACGATCTGGCCGGGCTGGACGTTCGCGCCGACCTCGACGATCAGGTCGGCGTAGCGGGTGAGCAGGTCGCGGTCCACCGGGCCGTCGGAGGGTACGGGTTTCGGTCCGTCCGGCGGAACCGGTACCGTCCGATCCGCACCGCCCCTTTAACCCGGTCCAGCGAGGCCGGAAAGGAGTCGAATGTCGCACCCTGCCGTCGGACCGGCGCCGCACCTTCTGCTCGACGACGAGGCGATCCGCCGGACGCTGACGCGGATGGCGCACGAGATCATCGAGCGGAACGACGAGCTCGAGACCGTCGCGCTCGTCGGCATCCAGACGCGCGGCGTGCCGCTCGCGCAGCGCCTCCGGCAGCTGATCGCCGAGCGCGCCGGGGTGGAGCCGCCGCTGGGACGGCTCGACGTGACGTTCCATCGCGACGACGTGCACGTGCGCGCCGGCCGGGCGCCGCGCCGCGCCCAGCCGATCGTGCGCGAGACGAAGCTCGATTTCGACCTCGAGGGCCGCACCGTCGTGCTCGTCGACGACGTCCTCTACACCGGCAGAACGATTCGCGCCGCGATCGAGGCGCTCTTCGAATACGGGCGGCCCGCGCGCGTCCAGCTCGCGGTGCTCGCCGACCGCGGCCATCGTGAGCTGCCGATCCGCCCCGACTACGTCGGCAAGAACCTGCCGACGGCGCGCGGCGAGCGCATCCAGGTCGAGTTGCTCGAGGTCGACGAGGTCGACCGCGTCCTGTTGATCCCGGCCGAGGAAGGAGACTCGTGACCGACCTACGTCTCGTCGGCGGCCAGCTGTTGCCGCCGACGGCCCAGCGCCCCCGTCATCTGCTGTCGATCACCGACCTCACGCGCGACGACGTCGAGCGGGTGCTGTCGCATGCCCGCTCCTTCGCCGACGCCCAGGACCGCGAGACCAAGAAGCTGCCGACACTCCGCGGACGCGTCGTCCTGAACGTCTTCTTCGAGTCGTCGACTCGCACCTCGTCGTCGTTCGAGCTCGCGGCGAAGCGCCTCTCCGCGGACACGATGACGCTGCGCGCCTCGGGCTCGTCGGTCGACAAGGGAGAGTCGCTCAAGGACACCGCCCTGACCCTCTCGGCGTACGACCCCGATGTCGTCGTCGTCCGGCATCCGGAGGCGGGCGCGGCGGCGTTCGTGGCGGCGCTCACCGAAGCGCGCGTCGTCAACGCCGGTGACGGCAAGCACCAGCATCCGACGCAAGCGCTGCTCGACCTCTACACGATCCGCGAGGCGTTCGGGCGGCTCGACGGCCTGCACGTCGCGATCGTGGGAGACGTTGCGCACTCGCGCGTCGCCCGGTCGCTGGTGCAGGCCCTTCGGCTCGTCGGCTCCGAGGCGATCCTCGTCGGTCCGCCGGCGCTGCTTCCGGCCGGGGTGGCAGCGACGTCGCACGAGCTCGACGCGATCGCCGACGCCGACATCGTCTACGTCCTGCGCATGCAGCGCGAGCGGATGCTCGAAGGCGCGAACTTCGTCCCGTCGCTGCGCGAGTACCGCGCCCGCTACGGGATCACCGAGTCCAGGCTTCGTCCTGGACAACGCGTCATGCATCCGGGGCCGATCAATCGCGGCGTCGAGCTCGACGCCCGGGTCGCCGACTCGGAGGCGTCGCTGGTGCTCGACCAGGTCAGAGCGGGCCTCGTCGTCCGCATGGCGGTCCTGTACGACCTGCTCACCGCCGGCCCGGTGGCCGTCGAGGCCGCCCTGGAGACGGCATGACCGTGCTCGCCGGCCCCGCCGGAGCCGACGACCTCGTCGTCCGCGGCGCCCGCGTGCTCGACCCGGTCGAGCGAGTCGACGCGGTGCTGGACGTGCGCATCGACCGCGGCGTCGTCACCGAGGTCGGGCTCGACGTCGACGCGAACGGCCACCGGATCGTCGACGGCGCGGGGCTCGTGCTCGCGCCGGCCTTCGTCGACCCGCACGTGCATCTGCGCACTCCCGGGCGGGAAGACGAGGAGACGATCGCGACCGGCACCGCGGCGGCCGCCGCCGGCGGCTACTGCGCGATCCTCGCGGTTCCGAACACCGAGCCTCCGGTCGACGATCCGACGCTCCTGCAGGGGCTGCGCCGGCGCGCCGAGACCGAAGCGCACGTTCCCGTCGGCTTCCTCGCGGCGCTGACGAAGGGCCAGGCCGGAGCAGAGCTCGCCGAGCTCGGTGCGCTGGCCGACGCGGGCGCCGCCGGCTTCACGGACGACGGCTCGCCGGTCGAGGCGGCGGGCGTGATGCGCCGAGCCCTGCAGTACAACGCCGTCACCGGCAAGACGATTGCGGTGCACTGCGAGGAGCCGACGCTCACGCGCGGCGGGCACGCCCATGCGGGCGACGTCGCCGGCGAGCTCGGGATCGGCGGCTGGCCGGCGCTCGGCGAGAGCCTGATGGTCGCGCGCGACGTCGAGCTCGCCCGCGAGACGGGCCAGCGCGTCCACCTGATGCATCTCTCGGCGGCGGAGTCGGTCGAGCACCTGCGGCGCGGACAGGAGCTCGGGGTCCAGGTGACCGCCGAGGTGACGCCGCACCATCTCTGCCTCACCGACGACGCGATCCGCACGCTCGACCCGAACTTCAAGATGAACCCGCCGCTCCGCAGCGACGCGCACCGCACGGCGCTGATCGACGCGCTGCGCGACGGTGCGATCGGATCGGTCGCGACCGACCACGCGCCGCACGCGGCCGAGGAGAAGGACGTGCCGTTCGAGTCGGCGCCGTTCGGGGTGATCGGCCTCGAGACGGCGTTTGCCGCGCTGCACACGCACCTCGTCGAGCCGGGGCTGCTCAGCCTGGAGACGGTGCTCGAGCGGATGTCGGCGGGCCCCGCGGCGAGCTTCGGGCTCGAGCGGCCGCGAATCACCGTCGGCGCGCGGGCGAACCTCGTCCTGCTCGACCTCCAGGCAGGTTGGCGCGTCGAGGCGGCGAGCCTCCGCTCGCGCTCGACGAACTCGTGGCTGCTCGGCAGGCGCCTGAACGGCGTGGTGCGCATGACGATCGCGGCCGGCCGCGTGGTGCACGAGGCATGACCGGCCACGTCGTGCTGGAGGACGGCGCCGTCTTCGGCGGCGAGTCGGTGGGGGCGCCGGGCCCCGCGTTCGGCGAAGCGGTCTTCACGACGGCGATGAGCGGCTACCAGGAGGTCGCGACCGACCCGAGCTTCGAGGCGCAGATCGTCTGCTTCACGGCGCCGATGGTCGGCAACTACGGCACCGACCCGGGCCGGTCGGAGTCGCGCCGTGCACATGCGCGCGGTGTCGTGATGCGCGAGGCGCGCGGGCCCGCGTGGACGGCGTGGCTGCGGGAGCACGGCGTCGTCGCCCTCACCGGTGTCGACACGCGTTCGCTCGTGCTGCACCTCCGCGACCGCGGAGCGATGCGGGCGGCGATCGCGACCGGCGACGTCGGAGTCGAGAGCGTGCTCGCCGAGGTTCGGAAGCATCCCGAGATGAAGGGCGCTCTGCTCGCGCGCGACGTTTCGACGCCCGAGCCGTACACGTACACCGCGCGCGGTCGTGTGCGGGTGGCGGTCGTCGACTACGGCTGCAAGCGCTCGATCGTCAGACGTCTCGCAGCGGCAGGCGCCGCGGTCGACGTCTTCCCGCACGACGTCGACGCCGACACCGTCGCCGCCTACGAGGGTGTGGTGCTGTCGCCGGGCCCCGGCGATCCGGAGCCGCTCGACCGCGAGACCGAGATGGTGCAGAGCCTGCTCGGGCGCACTCGCGTGCTGGGCGTGTGCCTCGGTCACCAGTTGATCGCACGGGCGCTCGGCCGGACGACCTACAAACTGCCCTTCGGTCATCGTGGCGCCAACCACCCGGTCGTCGACCACCGCACGCGCCGTGTCCTCGTGACGGCGCAGAACCACGGGTTCGCGGTCGCCGCCGGCGAGGAAGGCGGCGTCTCGCACTCCTCGCTCTACGACGGGACGGTCGAAGGGCTCGACCTGCCGGCGCTGCACGCGCGGTCGTCGCAGTTCCATCCCGAAGCGTCTCCGGGGCCGCACGACGCGCGCCTCCTGCTCGAAGGGTGGGTGAGTGAGCTTGCCGCGTAGAAGCGACCTCGAATCGATCTGCCTGATCGGCTCAGGACCGATCGTGATCGGCCAGGCTGCGGAGTTCGACTACGCGGGCTGCCAGGCGCTGAAGGTCCTGCGCGAGGACGGGTTCAGGACGATCGTCGTCAACTCGAACCCGGCGACGATCATGACCGACCCCGGCTTCGCCGACCGCACCTACCTCGAGCCGCTCGACCTCGAAGGCGTCGCCGGCGTCCTGCGCCGCGAACGGCCGGACGCGCTCCTGCCGACGATGGGCGGCCAGATCGCGCTGAACCTGGCCCGCGAGCTGCACCACGCCGGCGTGCTCGAGGAGCTCGGGGTCGAGTTGATCGGCGCCGACGTCGACGTGATCGCGCGCGCCGAGGACCGGGAGCTGTTCAAGCAGTGCGTCGAGGAGGCCGGACTGCGCGTTCCCCGTTCACGAATCGTGACGGAGCTCGACCAGCTCGACGGCCTGGCCACACCGGCGGTCGTGCGTCCGGCGTTCACGCTCGGCGGCCACGGCGGCGGCTTCGCCGAGACCGCCGACCAGCTCTCTCGTCAGGTCGAGCGCGGGCTCGCCGAATCGCCGATCTCACAGGTGCTCGTCGAGGAATCGGTCCGCGGCTGGGACGAGTTCGAGCTCGAGGTCGTCCGCGATCGCGCGGACAACGTCGTGATCGTCTGCTCGATCGAGAACCTGGATCCGATGGGCGTCCACACCGGCGACTCGATCACCGTCGCGCCGCAGATGACGCTGAGCGACGAGGCGTACCAGGAGCTGCGCGACGCGGCGATCGCCGTCGTGCGCTCGGTCGGCGTCGACACCGGCGGGTCGAACATCCAGTTCGCACGCGACCGCGTCACCGGTGAGCTGCGGGTGATCGAGATGAACCCGCGCGTGTCGCGGTCGTCGGCGCTCGCCTCGAAGGCGACGGGCTACCCGATCGCCAAGGTCGCGGCCAAGCTCGCGGTCGGCTACACGCTGGACGAGATCCCGAACGACCTCACCGGCACGACGCCGGCGAGCTTCGAGCCGGCGCTCGACTACGTCGTCGTGAAGATCCCGCGCTTCGCGTTCGAGAAGTTCCCCGGCGCCGACCGGACGCTCGGAACGCAGATGAAGGCCGTCGGCGAGACGATGGGCATCGGGCGCACCTTCATCGAGGCGTTCGTGAAGGCGAAGCGCGGCCTTGAAGGGCCGCTCGACTGGCACCCCGAGAACCTGCACGACTGGTTCGAGCGGGAGCTTGCCGACGCCGAGGCAGAAGAGAGGCGCCAGCGCGCGCAGCGGCCCGTCTACCGCCGGATCGACTCGTGCGCCGGCGAGGTCGCCGCCGCGTCGAACTACTACTACTCGACCTGGAACGAGCAGGACGAGGCGCCGCCGGCAGGAACCGCGAAGCGCGTCGTCATCCTCGGGTCGGGCCCGAACCGGATCGGCCAGGGGATCGAGTTCGACTACTGCTGCGTCCACGCGGTGCAGACGTTCCGCGGGCTCGGCTACGAGGCCGTGATGGTGAACTGCAACCCCGAGACGGTCTCGACCGACTACGACACGTCCGACCGTCTCTACTTCGAGCCGCTCGACGTCGAGTCGGTGCTCGCGGTCTGCGAGCGCGAGCAACCCGAGGGCGTCGTCATCCAGTTCGGGGGCCAGACGCCGCTGAAGCTCGCCCGCGCGATCGAGGCGGCCGGCCATCGGATCCTCGGCACCCCGTTCGACGCCGTCGACCTGGCGGAGGACCGCGAGCGGTTCGGCCGGCTGCTCGCCGGTCTCGAGATCGCGTGCCCGGACTGGGGGGTCGCGCGCACCGCCGCCGAGGCGGTCACGATCGCAGAGCGGGTGGGCTACCCCGTGCTCATGCGGCCGTCGTATGTGCTCGGCGGTCGGGCGATGCGAGTCTGCAACGGGCCGGACGAGGTCGTCGAGGCGTTCCAGGGCGTCGACGGGCCGACGCTCGTCGACCGTTTCCTGGAACACGCGATCGAGCTCGACGTCGACGCTCTCTGCGACGGGCGCAACGCGTACGTCGCCGCGGTGATGCAGCACGTGGAGGAGGCCGGCGTCCACTCGGGCGACTCGGCGTGCGTGCTGCCGCCGCAGTCCCTCGACCCGGAGACGCTCACGGAGATCGGCGACATCGTGCGGCGACTCGGGCCTGCGCTCGGGGTCGTGGGGCTGCTGAACGTCCAGCTTGCGCTGGTCGACGGGGTCGTGTTCGTGCTCGAGGTGAATCCTCGCGCGTCGCGGACGGTGCCGTTCGCGTCGAAGGCGATCGGCCTCAACCTCGTCGCCGCAGCCTGCCGGCTCGCCGCCGGTGCGAGCCTCGACGAGCTCGGCCTGCCGCCGGAGCGCGCGCCCCGCCAGGTCAGCGTCAAGGCTGCGGTGCTGCCGTTCGCCCGCTTCCCCGGCGCCGACCCGGTGCTGGGCCCGGAGATGCGCTCGACCGGCGAGGTGATGGTGAGCGCGTCGAACCTCGCGACCGCGCTCGCGAAGGCCGAGCGCGCTGCGGGCCGGCCGCTCCCCGCGCAAGGCTCGGTGTTCCTCTCGGTGCGCGACGCCGACAAGGTCGCGGTCGTCGAGGTCGCCAAGTCCTTCGCCCGACTCGGCTTCCGCCTGCACGCGACGGCCGGCACGGCCGGCGTGCTGCGCGCCGCCGGCCTCGACGTCGCGGACGTGCGCAAGGTGAGCGAGCCGGGCGGCTCGGCGACGGTAGTCGACCTGATCCGGCGCGGCCGGTGCGACCTGATCGTGAACACGCCCGGCGGCGGCGCCGATCCGCGATCCGACGGGTACTCGATCCGCGAGGCCGCCCTGGTTGCACGCGTGCCGTGCATCACCACGATCGCGGCGGCGATCGCGGCCACGCGGGCGATTGCAGACGCGCGTGTCGAGACAGCCTTGTCCCTGCAGGAGCGAATCGATGTCGAGACCGACGCGCGCGCCGCGTAAGGTCGTCGCGGTCGAGGCCGTTGGCGCCTACGCGCTGCTGCGCGTCGAGCGCGGGAACGCCGACCCGGGAACCCCGGGGCAGTTCTTCATGCTCGAGGCGCCCGGCCGGCCGTTGCCGCGGCCGATGTCGCTGTGCCTCGCGCCGAAGCACGAGCTGTGGTTCCTGCTCGATCCGATCGGACCGGGAACGCGTGCGCTCGCCGCCCTCGAGCCCCACGAGCGGCTGCACGTGTTCGGTCCGCTCGGCAACGGGTTCCGGCTCGACGTCCCGCGGCCGCTGCTCGTCGGCGGCGGAATCGGGATCGCCCCGCTGCCGTACCTCGCACAGGCGCTCGACCATCCGCCGGCGGTGCTCGGCTTCCGCAGCGAGCTGCACGCCGAGGCGGCGTCGCTGCTGCCGACCGCCGAGGTCGTGATCGACCCCGTGCTCGTCACGGACGTGCTCCCCGCCGGCCGGGACGTGCTCGCGTGCGGGCCGGAGCCGATGCTGGCCGCGGTGCGCGAGCTCGCGCCCGACGCGCAGCTCGCGTGGGAGGCGCCGATGGCGTGCGGGTACGGAGCCTGCTACGGGTGCGTCGTCGAGATCGACGGCGAGCTCAAGCGGCTGTGCGTGGAAGGGCCGGTCCTGTGCTCCTCCTGAACGCGAGCGGCTGCCTGGACGCACTCGCCGCGCCGGACGTTGCAGGCGCCCTGGACGCGTTCGTGACGAAGACGGTCACCCCGGAGCCGAGGCAGGGGAACGAGCCGCCGCGGATCGCCGAGACCGACGCCGGCATGCTGAACGCGATCGGTCTCGCGAATCCGGGCCGCGAGGCGTTCGTCGGCCGAATCCTGCCGGATCTGGCTCGAAAGCTGACGATTCCGCTGTGGGTCTCCGTCGGCGGCTTCTCCGCCGCGGAGTATGCGGAGACGTGCTCGATGCTGGGCCGCGACGAGGTCGCGACCATCGAGCTCAACCTGTCCTGTCCCAACGTCGACGAGGCGCCCGAGTCGGCGGCCGAGATCGTGGCCGCGTGTCGTGCCGCGTCGCCGCTGCCGCTCTACGCGAAGCTCTCGCCGCACGCCTGGGACGTCGGGGAGACGGTCCGCGCGGTCGAGGCGGCCGGCGCCGACGGCATCAGCCTCGTCAACACGCTGCGGGGCCTCGCGCTCGACGCGCGCCTGTCGCCGGTGCTCGCGCGCGGCGCCGGCGGATACTCCGGACCGGCGCTCAAGCCCGTCGCGCTTGCGGCGGTGCACGCCGCGCGACGCGCGACGTCGCTGCCGATCGTCGGCATGGGTGGCGTGACGACCGGTCGCGACGCACTCGAGCTGATCGCGTGCGGTGCGACGCACGTCGCACTCGGCACGGTCCTGTTCGCCGATCCGGATGCACCGCAACGCGTGCGCGCGGAGCTCGCCGCGGCCTGCGGTGAGTCCGGTTTCGCGTCGGTGGCCGACGCGTTCTGCGCCGCGCACGCGAGCGTTGTCACCCCCGCCAACTAGGTTCGACCGACCGATGTTGCAGGCGCGCGGGAGGTTGGTAGGATGCTGGCCTTCCATGGCGCCCCCCCAAGCTCAGGTTCAAGCTCCCGTCCGCTCGCTCGACCAGCGCATGGAAGCGCTCAAGCGAGCAAACGACATTCGCGTCAAGCGCGCACAGTTGAAGAAGGACCTCAAGTCGGGCACGGTGTCGATCGAACAGATCCTCGGCAACCCGCCCGAGTTCGTGTCGACCGCCAAGGTGTTCGACATGTTGGTCGCGGTTCCGAAGTTCGGCAGAGTGAAGGCGGCGCGCTTGCTCAACCAGTGCCGTATCAGTCAGTCGAAGACGGTCGGCGGCCTCTCGGACCGTCAGCGCCACGAGCTGATTGCCCTCTTCAACGGACGCTAGAGCGCCGGTCTTCGTCGTGACCGGCCCCTCGGGTGCCGGAAAGGGAACGCTGATCCAACTCGTGCTCCCACGGTTTCCGGAGCTTGCTCTGGCCGTGTCCGCGACCACGAGACCGAGGCGTCCGGGCGAGCAAGACGGCGTCCATTACTGGTTTCTCGACCGCGAGCAGTTCGACCGGCGCATCGCGGCCGGAGAGTTCCTCGAATGGGTCGACTACGTCGGAAACCGATACGGGACGCTGCAGGCCGAGATCGACCGGCTGCGGAGCGCTGGACGGGCGCCGATGCTCGAGCTGGAGACGGACGGAGCCCTGCGGGTGAAGCGACGGGTCGAGGGCGCGGTCACGATCTTCGTCACCGCGCCGGTGGAAGAGCTGGAGCGGCGGCTTCGCGAGCGGGCGACCGAGAGCAGCGGCGAAATCGGGGAGCGGATCGCCACGGCGCGCCGGCAGCTGGAGCTGCAGCCTCGCTTCGACCACGTGGTCACGAACGTCGATCGCGAGCAGGCTGCCGCTGAGCTCGCCGAGGTGATCGCACGGTCGCTCGACGGTGCCGCTACCATGGCGCGACCATGATCCATCCCCGCATCGACGAATTGATGAAGCAGGTCGACTCGCGCTACGCGCTGGTGATCGTCGCGGCCAAGCGGGCGCGGCAGATCAACAACTACCACCACCAGCTCGGCGAGGGCACCTTCGACGAGTTCGCGCCGCCGCTGATCGAGTCGCGCTCCAAGAACTACCTGACGATGTCCCTGGAGGAGATCTCCGAGGGCAAGATCGTCTACGAGTACACCAAGTAGCGCCCCCGTCCGGGCACAATTCGGCTGTGCCGAAGATCCTGCTTGGCGTCACCGGCGGCATCGCCGCGTACAAAGCGTGCGAGCTGACCCGCCTGCTCGTCAAGGCCGGACACGAGGTGATCCCGCTCGTCACCCCCGGCGCGCAGCGCTTCGTGTCCGAGAAGACCTTCCTCGCGCTGGCGCGCCGTCCCGCCGCGGAGGATCTCTACCCGCACCTGACCCGGGCCGACCTGCTGGCCGTGGCGCCGTGCACGGCGAACACGCTCGCGAAGCTCGCGCACGGAGTCGCCGACAACGTCCTCACCGAGGCTGCGCTCGCGCATCGCGGGCCGATCCTCGTCGCGCCGGCCATGAACCCGCGGATGTGGTCGCATCCCGCGACGCGCGCGAACGTCGAGACGCTCGTCCGCCGCGGGGTCGAGCTCGTCGGCCCGGACGAGGGCGAGCTCGCGGAGGGCGAGTGGGGGGTCGGCCGCCTCGCGGAGCCGGACGAGATCGCCGCGCGCGTCGAGCAGCTGCTCCGGCCGGGGACGCTGGCCGGCAAGCGGGTGCTCGTGACGGCGGGAGGCACGCGCGAGCCGCTCGACTCCGTCCGCTTCCTGGGGAATCGGTCGTCGGGGCGCATGGGCGTCGCGCTCGCGGAGGAGGCTCGTCGCCGCGGCGCCGAGGTGATCCTCCTCGCCGCGAACCTCCAGGTCGCCCCGCCGCACGGTGTCGAGACGATTCCGACGCCGACCGCCGAGGCGATGCTCGACGCTGCTCTCGCGTTGCCTGACGTCGACGTCGCGGTTCTCTCCGCGGCGGTCGCGGACTACCGGCCGAGAGAGGCTCACGCGGCGAAGCGTCCGAAGGACGAGAGCGCGTGGACGGTCGAGCTGGCGCCGACCCAGGACGTCGCGAAGGCGCTCGGCTCCCGGAAGAGCCCGGGGCAGGTGCTCGTGGTGTTCGGAGCGGAGCACGGGGAGGACGGGCTCGAGCGCAAGCGTGCGATGCTCGAGACGAAGAACGCCGACCTCGTCGTCTACAACGACGTCGGCCGGAGCGACATCGGCTTCGACGTCGAGGACAACGAGGTCGTGCTCGTGACGCGCGCCGGCGAGCGCAGCGTGCCGAAGGCGGCGAAGCGAGAGATCGCGGCGGCGGTGCTCGACACCGTCGAGGAGCTGCTCGGGCAGTGAGCGTAGGCTCGACGGAGCTCACCAAAGAGCGGAGGCGCCGGCTTGGCCGGCGCCGGAGCGGGAAATGAGCGGGGCCTACGAGCTCTTCCGCGAAGGACAGAAGCGACTCCGAAACGGCATGCCGGCGCAGGCCACCGTGCCACTCGAGAAGGCGAAGCGCCTCGAGCCCGAGAAGGCGTCGATTCGAGAGGCGCTCGGGATCGCGTACTTCCGCCTGACGCGGTGGGAGGACGCCGAGCGTGAGTTCCGTGCGATCGTCGAGGAGCTCGCGCCGACGGACGACTACGCGCACTACGCGCTCGGCCGCGCGCTCGAGAAGCAGGGCCGTGCAGCCGAGGCGAACGGGCATTTCAAGCTTGCAAGCTCGATGAAGCCGGGTTCCGAGCAGTACGCGAGCCGCATCCGTGAGCTTGAGACGTAGGCTCGACGGAGTCTCACCAAGAGCGCAGGCGCCGGCTTGGCCGGCGCCGGAGCGGGAGTTGAGACGTAGGCTCGACGGAGTCTCACCAAGAGCGCAGGCGCCGGCTTGGCCGGCGCCGGAGCGGGAGTTGAGACGTAGGCTCGACGGAGTCTCACCAAGAGCGCAGGCGCCGGCTTGGCCGGCGCCGGAGCGGGAGTTGAGACGTAGGCTCGACGGAGTCTCACCAAGAGCGCAGGCGCCGGCTTGGCCGGCGCCGGAGCGGGAGTCCAAGTGAAGGCCGTCGTCCAGCGCGTCGCGCGGGCATGTTCGCACCCGGGCGGGGAGATTGGCCCCGGCCTCTGCATCCTGCTCGGGGTCGCCGCCGGCGACGACGCCGCGGTGGCCGACCGGCTCGCCGCGAAGGTGGCGCGCCTGCGCGTCTTCGCCGACGAGCGCGGCAAGTTCGACCGCTCGCTGCTCGACACCGGCGGCGGCGCGCTCGTGGTGAGTCAGTTCACGCTGATCGCCGACACCGGCAAGGGGAACCGGCCGAGCTTCTCGGCTGCGGCGCGTCCAGAGGTCGCAGAGCCCGTCTACCGGCGTTTCGTCGCTGCGCTGCGCGAGCTGGGCGTCCCCGTCGAGACCGGAGACTTCGGCGCCCAGATGCAGCTCGAGCTCGTCAACGACGGCCCGGTCACGATCGTCCTCGAAACGTAGCCCGCAGCTGTCGAGAACCGTCACATCTCTGCTACCGTTCTCGCACCATTTCGAGCGGTTTTCGGGTGGGCGCGCGGCGCCCACTTTTTGTAGGTGGAGTGGGGTGGTTCACACAGTGGCGAGTCCGCAGCACGAGAAGGAGAGGACCCTCCGGCGCGATGTAGCGCGCCTGGTCGAGCCTGCCCTTCCGGGCGTCGAGGTGCTCGCCGTGGAGCTGACGGGCAAGGAGCGCTTCTGCGTCTTCGTCGACCATCCGGCCGGGGTCGACCATGCGCTCTGCGAACGCGTCACGAACGTGCTCCGGTCGTACCTCGACCAGTACAGCGTCGAGGTCTCCTCGCCGGGGTTCGAGCGTCCCCTCCGCACGCAACCGCATTTCGAGCGCGCCGTCGGACGCAAGGTGCGTGTGAAGACCGAGGCAGGCGGCCTGCGCGGCGAGGTCGTGAAGGCGACGACGGGCGTCGTCCAGATCCGCAAGGGCGCCGAAGCAGTGGACATACCGTACGAGACGATCGTGCGGGCCAATCTGATCGACGAAGGGACGAAGGGATGAGCCAGGAGATCGTTGAAGCGGTTCGCGAGATCGAGCGCGAAAAGGGAATCGAGAGCGGCACGCTCGTCGCCGCACTCGAGGACGCGCTGCTCGCGGCCTACAAGAAGACACCGGGCGCCTCGCGCCACGCGACGGTCGAGCTCGACGACCGCGGCGACTTCCGCGTCTACGCGATCGACCTGCCCAAGGACATCGAGACGCGCCTGCTCGACGAGGCGCGCGAGCGCACGCTCGAAGAGCTCGAGCGGATCGAGGAGGAGACCGGCGAGAAGAACCACACGCTGCTCTCGGACGACGACCTCGAGATCGACTGGTCCGACATCCCCGACAACCTGATCGACCGCGAGGACGTCACGCCCGACAACTTCGGCCGCATCGCCGCGCAGACGGCGAAGCAGGTGATCCTGCAGCGGATCCGCGAGGCCGAGCGCGAGATGATGTACGACGAGTACATCGACCGCGTCGGCGAGGTCGTCACCGGGATCGTCCAGCAGACGGGCGACCGCCGCAACATCCTCGTCGACCTGGGCAAGGTCGAGGCGCTGCTGCCCGGCCCCGAGCAGGTCGACGGCGAGCGCTACGAGCAGGGATCGCGCATCAAGGCCGTGATCCGCGAGGTGCGCACCGGCACGAAGGGCCCCCAGGTGATCCTCTCGCGCCGCGATCCGGAGCTGATCAAGACGCTGTTCGAGCTCGAGGTGCCGGAGATCGCCGACGGTCTCGTCGAGATCCGCGGCGTCGCCCGCGAGCCCGGCTACCGCTCGAAGATCGCGGTCGAGTCGCACACCCAGGGCGTCGACCCGGTCGGCGCCTGCGTCGGCCCGCGCGGCTCGCGGGTGCGCATGGTCGTGTCCGAGCTCAGGGGCGAGAAGATCGACATCATCCCGTGGAACCCGGAGCCCGCACGGTTCGTGGCCAAGGCGCTGTCGCCGGCGCGCGTCCGCGAGGTGTACCTCGACGACGCCGGCAAGGAGGCGACCGTCGTCGTCCCGGACGACCAGCTCGCACTCGCGATCGGCAAGGAGGGCATGAACGCCCGTCTCGCCGCGCGCCTGACGGGGTGGAAGATCGACATCACGTCCGACAGCGAGTTCGCCCAGCAGGAGGCGGAGGCTGCGTTCGGTGGCGACGGCTCCGAGGGCGAGGACTTCTCCGGCCGCTGCGGCGCGGTGCTCTCGAACGGGAAGCGCTGCCCCAACACCGCGCTGCCCGGCTCGCGCTACTGCGGGGTGCCCGCGCACCAGGAGCTCGCATTGCACGAGCCGGACGCGGAGGACAATCCGGTGGTGCAGGAGTCCGAGCCGGAGCTCGAGCAGCTCGCCGACACCGCCGAGCCGGAGCCGGTCACCGAGGACGCGGCGGAGTTCGGCAACCCCGAGCCCGAGGAGTTCCCCGCCGGCCCCGGCGACGCGCCGGTCGCGGGCGAGGATCGGACACTCGAGTCGGGCGGAGCCCAGCCGCAGCGCGTCGTCGACGACCCGAACGCCGGCGTCCCGATCGAAGCGGCGGCCCACGAGGAGGCGAAATAACGACGGCGGACCCGGTCCGGACGTGCGCCGGCTGCGGCCGCAAGGCGTCGCAGGGCGAGCTCCAGCGCTTCCACGCGGAACGCGGCCGGCTCGTGCCCGGCGCCGGCCCCGGGCGTGGCGCCTACACGTGTCGCCGCCTGCTCTGCTTCGAGCGTGCGGCGTCCCGGCGGGCGTTCAACCGCGTCCTCCGCAGCTCCGTCCGCGTCGACCCGTCCCTGTCCCGTCTCTACACTTGACCTTCGATGGCCAACGGCAAGCCGAATAGACCGATCAGACCGCGCGGCGGTGGACCGCGTGGGCGCCGCCGTGTCGTCATCGACCAGGGCGGGAACCGGCCGGGCCAGGGCCAGCGCCAGCGCCCCGGCGACCGTCCGGCCGACCGCGGGCCGCGCCAGCCGCGCGAGGTCGTCCAGCCGACGGGTCCGGCGACCGTCGAGTCCGGCGTCACCCTGCGCGACTTCTCGCAGGCGCTCGGCGTCGCGATGCCGCAGATCATCAAGCTGCTGATGAACCTCGGCACGATGAAGACCGCGACGCAGTCGCTCACCGACGACGAGGTCGAGCTGATCGCCGCGGAGCTGAAGCGCGAGGTCACGATCAAGCATGCGGAGGACGACGACGTCGAGCCGGAGAGCTTCGACGACCCCGAGGAGGTCCTGCGCGAGCGCCCGCCGGTCGTCACGATCATGGGCCACGTCGACCACGGCAAGACGACGCTGCTCGACGCGATTCGCAAGACGACCGTCGTCGCGACCGAAGCCGGCGGCATCACCCAGCACATCGGTGCGTACCAGACCGAGGTCGACGGCCGGCGCATCACCTTCCTCGACACCCCGGGCCACGAGGCGTTCACCGCCATGCGCGCGCGCGGTGCGAAGGTGACCGACATCGCGGTGCTCGTCGTGGCCGCCGACGACGGCGTGATGCCGCAGACGCGCGAGTCGATCTCGCACGCGCGCGCGGCCGAGGTGCCGATCGTCGTCGCCGTCAACAAGATCGATCTCCCCGACGCCAATCCGGACCGCGTGCTCGGCGAGCTCGCCCAGGAGGACGTGCAGCCGGAGGAGTGGGGCGGCACCGTCCAGGTCGCGCGCGTCTCCGCGAAGCAGGGCGAGAACCTCGACGACCTGCTCGAGAAGATCCTGCTCGTCGCCGACGCCGAGCTCGACCTCCGCGCGAATCCCGCCGCGGATGCCTCGGGCCCGATCATCGAGTCGCGTCTCGACGTCGGCCGCGGGCCGGTCGCGACCATGCTCGTCCAGCGCGGCACGCTCAAGGTGGGCGATGCGATCGTCGCCGGCGACGCGTGGGGACGGGTCCGTGCGCTGTACGACTACCGTGGCGAGCGCATCCAGGAGGCACTGCCGGGAGACCCGGTGGAGATCCTCGGCTTCGACCGCCCGCCGCCCGCCGGCGAGCTCGGCCGTGTGGTCGAGAAGGAATCGCGCGCGCGCGACCTCGCGCAGCAGCGCAGCGAACGGCTGCGGCGGGAGGCCCGCTCCAAGCAGGCCAGCCGCGGCGTGTCGCTCGACAAGCTCTTCGAGCAGATGCAGGCAGGCGGCATCCAGGACCTCAACATCGTCCTCAAGGGCGATGTCCAGGGATCCGTGGAGGCGATCGTCGGCGAGCTGCAGAAGATCCACCACTCCGAGGTGCAGGTGAACGTCATCCACACCGGCGTCGGTGCGATCACCGAGAACGACGTCAACCTGGCCGCGGCGTCGAACGCGATGGTGATCGGCTTCAACGTGCGCCCCTCCGCCGAGGTGCGCGCCGCCGCCGACCGGCAGGGCATCGAGATCCGCCTCTACCGCGTGATCTACCAGCTCACCGCCGACATCGAGCAGGCGCTCGTCGGGCTGCTCACACCGGTCGAGACCGAGGCGATCATCGGCGAGGTCGAGGTTCGTGCGCTCTTCCGCGTCTCGCGGCTCGGCACGATCGCAGGCTGCATGGTCACGAGCGGCATCGTTCGCCGCAACTCGAACGTGCGCATCTTCCGCGAGGGCACCCGCATCCACGAGACGACCGTCGCGCAGCTCCGGCGCTTCAAGGACGACGTGCGCGAGGTCAGCGAAGGCTTCGAGTGCGGCATCCTGCTCGAGGGGTTCAACGACCTGCGCGAAGGCGACGTCTTCGAGGTCTACGAGACGCGCGAGGTCGAGCGGACGTCGCTCGACGAGCCGGCCGCCGGCGAGGCGACGCAGGCCGCCGCCGACGCCTGAGCACCGACCCTTGGGCTCGGGCTACGTCGCGATTCTCACCGTCGAACTGCACTTCCCGGAAGCCGGATCGCTGAAGGGCAAGCGTCACTACGTGCGCTCGACGAAGGACGTGCTGCGCAGCCGCTTCGGCGCGTCGGTGGCCGAGACCGACCATCACGACCTCTGGCAGCGCGCGACGCTGACCGTCGCGTGCGCCGCGCGGACGGTGCACGACGCCGAGGAGCTCGCCGCCGGCGCCGAGCGCTGGCTGGCCTCCGGCGAGCCGGTGCTGGTTCGCTGCGACCGGGTCGTCGTGTCGCCGGAGGACGAGGAATGAGCGAGCGCATGCGCCGGGTGAACGAGTCGGTTCGGGCGGTGGTGGCCGACGCGGTCGGCGAGCTCAAGGACCCGCGGATCGGCCTCGTCACGGTCACCGGCGTGCGCGTCACTCCGGATCTCGGCGAGGCGACGGTGTACGTCTCGGTGCTCGGCAGCAAGCGGAAGCTGCAGGCGACCCTCGACGGGCTCGCATCCGCGCACGGCCTGCTCCAGGCCCGGATCAACCGCGAGCTCAACCTGCGGCGAACGCCGAAGCTGACGTTCGCCTACGATGACGCGGTCGAGCGCGGCGTTCGCATGACAAAGCTGATCGACGACCTCGCCGCCGACTTGCCGGAACCCGATGAGCCAGCCGACGACGACAGCGACTGACGTTCAGGCGATCGCGGACGCGATCCGCTCGAGCGAGTCGTTTCTCGTGGTCACCCACGAGAACCCGGACGGCGATGCGCTCGGCTCGCTGCTCGCGGCTACGATCGCGCTGCGCGTCCTCCGCAAGGACGCCGTCATGTACCTCTCGGGCGACGCGCCGACGCCGGGCGAGTACGGGTTCCTCGAGCTCGACGACCTGACCCGCACGCTCCCGGCGGACGTCGAGGAGCGCGTCCTGCTCGCCCTCGACTGCGCCAACGAGCGCCGGATTGCGTCCGACAACGAGGCGGTCGACCGCGCGCGAATCGTGCTCAACGTCGACCACCACCACGACAACTCTCGTTTCGGCGACCTCAACCTGGTCGTCGACGACGCGTCGTCGACGGCCGAGATCGTGCGCGACCTGCTCGACTCGCTCGACGTCGCGCTCACGCCGGAGATCGCCGAGGCGCTCTACGTCGCGCTCGTCACCGACACGGGCCGCTTCCAATACTCGAACACGACTCCGAAGGCGCTGCGGCTCGCGGCCGAGCTGGTCGAGGCCGGCGCCGACGTGCACGGGATCTTCCGGCTCGTCTACGAGACCGTCCAGTTCGCCAAGCTGAAGCTGCTGGCGCGCGCGCTCGACCGTGCCGAGCTGCTCGAGGGTGGGCGACTCGTCGTGTCGTACCTGCTCAAGGACGACTTCCCGGCCGTCGGCGCCGAGGAGCCGTACTCGGAGGGGATCATCGACTACCTGCGCAGCGTCGAGGGCTCGGAGATGGTGGCGCTGATCCGCGAGCCCCCGCGGGACGGGGGGCCGGCGCGGCGGATCTCGCTCAGGTCGAGTCGCGACGAGGTCGACGTCTCGGCGATCGCGCGCGCGGCAGGCGGCGGGGGCCATCGTCAGGCGGCGGGCTTCTCGTCCGAGCTCGAGATCCCGGCGATCGTCGAGTTCCTGCGCCGCGAGTTCGCCGCGGCCGCCGCCTGAGTCGTGCCCCCGCGAGCATTGCGCCCGGTCGGGGTCGCCTTCGTCGACAAGGCGCCGGGGCCGTCATCGTTCGCGATCGTCGCTGCGCTGCGCCGGCGGACGCGTGCGCGCACCGGACACGCCGGGACGCTCGACCCGTTCGCGTCGGGCCTGCTCGTGCTGCTCTCGGGCGCGGCGACACGCCTCGCGCCGTGCTTCGTCGGCCTCGACAAGCGCTACGTGACCGATGTCGACCTGACCGCCACGACCTCGACCGGCGACCCGCAGGGCGCGGTCGTCGAACGGCACGACGCGCCGGCCGAGGAGGAGCTGCAGACGGCGGTCGAGCGGTTGCGCGGGCCGATCGACCTGCCGATTCCCGCGGCGTCGGCGGTGAAGATCGCCGGCGAGCGGGCGTACCGGCTGGCGCGCCGCGGCGTCGTCGTCGAGATGCCGGTGCGGCGCTCGACGGTGCACTCGCTCGACGTGGTCGCCTACGACGGCACGTCGGTGCGGCTGTCGCTCCACGTCAGCTCCGGCACGTATGTGAGGGCGCTGGCGCAGGCGCTCGGGGGGCACTGCACGACCCTCCGTCGCACCGCGGTCGGGCCGTTCGACGTCGCCGAAGCGGACGACGATCCCGCGAGCGCGCAGCTGCACGACGTCGCGCTGGTGCTGGCGCGGCTGCCGGACGAGGCGCTCGAGCGCGTGCCCGTGCCCGTCCGTGCCGGCGTGCTGGCGGCGGCGGCGAGCGGCGGCGAGGGGGCGGCGTGAACGTCGCCCATGCCCCGGGCGAGCTGGCCTCGGCGGAACGCGCCGTCGCGGTCGGCACCTTCGACGGCGTCCACCGCGGGCACCGCGCCGTGATCGAGGCGGCGACCTCCGCCGGGCTCCGTCCGGCGGTCGTCACGTTCCACCCGCATCCGCGCACGGTGCTCGGCAACCGCGTGCAACTGCTGGCGACGCTCGAGCGCCGGCTGGAGCTGCTCGCGCGCTGCGGTGTCGAGGACACGCTGGTCGTCGAGTTCACCCCCGAGCTGGCGGAGCTTCCGCCGGAGGAGTTCGCCGCTGCCTACCTCGAGGCGATCGGCGCCCGCGTGGTCGTGGCAGGAGACGGCTTCAGGTTCGGGCACAAGCGCGCCGGGGACCTGTCGACGCTGTCCGCGCTCGGCTACGACGCGCGCGCGGTCCCGCTCGTCGAAGGGATCTCCTCGAGCGCGATCCGCACCCTGGCCGCCGACGGAGAGATCCGCTCGGCGGCGCAGCTGCTCGGGCGCCCGCTCGAGGTGGACGGCACGGTCGTCGGCGGCGACCAGCGCGGCGGCACGCTCGGCTTCCCGACCGCGAACCTCCGGGTCGAGGCCGATCTGCTCGTGCCGCAGTTCGGGATCTACGCCGGTGCGGCCGGCGACCGGCGCGCGGCGGTGTCGATCGGCGTCAACCCGCATTACGGCGGGACCGAGCGCCGCATCGAGGCGTTCCTGCTCGACTGGAGCGGCGACCTCTACGGCCGCCGGCTCGTGGTGGAGCTCTGGCAGCGCCTCCGCGACGAGCGGTCGTTCACAAGCGAAGCCGAGCTGATCGAGCAGATCGCGCGCGACGTCGAGCAGACGCGCGCGGCGACCAGCCCCGTCACGGCCGGCTGACGGCGCCGCTGCGACGAGGATCCGCGCCGGCCGAGGTGCGCCCGACCGCGGCGACCCCGCCGAAGTAGTGGTGGAGCGCCGGCCAGCGGCGAACGGCCCGCCCGCTCTGTTCGAGCGACGTGAGCCACGCCTCGCCCACGCCCGGCTCCGCGTTGACGACGCGGCCGACGGGGTGGAAGCGCGGCTGGTCGATCGCGGCTTGCACCTCGACGTCGCCGCCGAGCACGGCCGCGAGGACGGTCAGCAGCGCGGTCCGGAGGCGCGTTCCGCCGGCCGAGCCGATCGCGAGCTCGAGGCCGTCGCCGTCGAAGGCCAGCGTCGGCGCCATCATGCTCGCCATTCGCCCGCCGGGGACGAGCGGGGCCCGGATGAGGTCGGTCTCGCCGAGCATGCTGTTCAGGTGCAGGTCGAGACCGGGGACCCAGTCGCCGGAGCCGAGACCGAGGCTCGTCGTCAGGACGCACGCGTTGCCGTCGCCGTCGACGACGGTGACGTTGGTCGTGTGACCTCCGCCGTCGAGTGGCGTGTCGAGCACGGCGAGCAGCTCGTCCCGGCCGAACGGCGGCCGGAGGGCGGCGAGACCTTCCTGAACGCCGCCGATCCCGGCGCGCGTGAGCAGTCGTCGTCCGGCGACGTCGACGCCGACCGGCTCCGACCAGGCCGGCCGGTACGACTCGAGGTCGGCCGCGGTGAGGACGCCGTCGCGCTCGCCGACGAGCGCGAGCAGGCGCTCCGCGATCGTGCCCGTGTAGACGGAGGAGGCTCCCTCGTCCCGGATCAGCTCGAGCGCCGCGACCAGGCCCGGCTGGACGAGCGGGTCGCCCGCCTCGAGCAGGCGGCCGCCCGGCGCGTACAGCCCGGCGCCCTCGCGCAGCGTCATCACGGGGGCGAGCATCGCGAGGCAGGACGCGTGCGCCGGCGGCATCGGGACCGAGCTTGCCGCGAGTCGCAGCGCCGGCTCGACGACCGCCGGCCACGGGAGCCTGCCGTGGGTGCGCCAGAGGGCGTCGAGACCGGCGGGCACGCCGGGGACCGCGCACGACGAGGCCCCGATCGCGTAGCGGACGACCTCCTCCCCGAACGGGACCTCGAGCTCGTCCATCGGCGCTCCGTGGCCGCTCGGCACGGAAACGAAGCAGTCGAGGTTGCGCGCCTCGCCGGAGGCGGCGTCGAGGTAGATCGCGTGGCCGCCGCCGAGCAGGCCGGTCATCACCGTCTCCGCCACGCACGAGGCGAGACACGCCCCGACGGTGGCGTCGGCGGCGTTGCCGCCCGCGCGCAGCAGCTCCGCGCCGGCCTCGGCCGTCGCGGGGTGCCCGGCCGCGACCGCGGCGATCACGCGACGCGCTCTGCGAGCCGGCTGCCGAAGCGGCCGAACCCGGGGAGCGGGAAGTCGAACCGCTCGCGCACGTGGTCGCCTGCGACGATCTCGAAGGTCGCCGTTCCCACCGCCTGCGCGGCGAGCTGCTCGCCGTCGATCGTCACCGTGACGCCGCGGGCGGCGACGCCGACCTCGTACGTCGCGTCGGCGTTCGCGTAGGTGCCGGCGATCGCGTGCCGGGCCTCCTCCGGCAGCTCCACCGGCTCGGCCGGCCGGCGGCCGGTGCCGAGCATGTGCTCGAAGAACGCGTCCTCGATCTCGCGCAGCGCTTTGCTGCCGAGGCTCGAGTTGGTCAGACCGACGAACAGGGCATCGTGCGCCGCCACCGTCAGGAACGACGACTGGAAGCCGCCGTAGGAGCCGCCGTGCCCCCAGACCTCGACCCCGCCGACGCGCTCGCCCCAGAGCCCGAGCCCGTAGACGCCGCTCGTCGGCTTGCCGAGGACGCGGCGCATTCGCGCCGAGCCCGGGTCGGCGAGGTGCCAGGCACCGAAGCGCAGCAGGTCGCCGACGTTCGAGACGAGCCCGCCGGAAGGTCGCCGTGCGCGCGGATAGGCACCGTCGAGCGCGTCCCGGCCGCTGCCCGCGAGCTCGGGCTCGTCGAAGGCGGTCGCGGCGAGCCGGGCCGGTCCCAGCACGTGCTCGGCGAGCGCCTCCTCGTAGGTCGAGCCGGCGGCGCGGGCGCAGAGGGCGGCGGCGAGCCAATAGCCGGTGTTCGCGTACGACCACGCCTCGTCGACGCCGACGAGGCGGCGCACGGCCGGCAGCTCGGCGACCGCCGCGCCGAGCGCGTCGTCGCCGTCGCCGAAGCGCGCCAGGTCGCCGTTCTCGCAGTCGAAGCCGCTCGTGTGCGAGAGCAGGTGCCGGACGCGGACGTCGTCCGGCCAGACGCCGGTCGTGGCGTCGAGGTCGAGGAGCCGGAGCGCGAGCATCGCGGTGAACGGCTTCGTGACCGACGCGATCCGGAACCGGGTCTCCGGCGAGCAGCCGAATCCGAGCGTCTCGACCTCGCCGCCGACGCGCGTGCCGACGGCGAGCGCGGGGACGTTCCACGCCGCTGCTGCGGCCTCGCAGGCGGCCTGAAACCTCGAATCCATGCTGAATCCGCTACCCTACTGCGCGACCCGGCCTCGGCCGCGCGCGTCTTCCTTCGCGGCGTGCGGGGGCCCCGGGCGATCTGAAACGACGAGGAGGCTGATGACCCTCACCAAGGAAGAGAAGAAGGTACACATCGGGAAGTTCGGCAAGCACGAGACCGACACGGGCTCGCCCGAGGTCCAGATCGCGATGCTGACGCAGCGCATCAACGAGCTGACCGAGCACCTTCGCACGCACAAGCACGACCACTACTCGCGTCGTGGCTTGCTCAAGCTCGTCGGGCGCCGCCGGCGCTTCCTCGACTACCTACAGCGGAAGAACCTCGAGGGCTACCGCGCCCTCATCAAGGAGCTCGGCCTGCGCCGCTAGCTCCTTTGGCCACGAAGGGTGGAAGTTTGAGCGAGCTCCCGCCGAGGGGGCTGCCTCAAACCTCCACCCTTCTGAAACTGCTGGCAACAGCAACAGCACAGTGGAGGAATAGGGATTATGAGCATTGTCGAGGCCGAGCACCCCGCAGGGGTGCCGGTTTCCGTTTCCGTCGACATCGGCGGCAAGGAGATCTCGTTCGAGACCGGCAAGCTCGCCAAGCAGGCCGACGGCGCCGTCGTCGTGCGTGGCGGCGAGACCGTCGTGCTCGGCACCGCGCAGGGCCGGACCGAGGCGCGTGAGGGCGCGGACTTCTTCCCGCTCACGGTCGACGTCGAAGAGCGGATGTACGCCGCCGGGAAGATCCCGGGCGGTTTCTTCAAGCGCGAAGGACGCCCCACCGAGCGGGCGATCCTGACCGCGCGCATGATCGACCGCCCGGTCCGGCCGCTCTGGCCGAAGGGCTATCGCAACGAGGTGCAGTGCGTCGCGACCGTCTTCTCGGCGGACCTCGTCGTCGCCCACGACATCCTCGCGATCAACGGCGTCTCGGCGGCGCTGACGATCTCGCCGCTGCCGTTCCTCGGCCCGATCGGAGCAGTCCGCATGGGCCTGATCGACGGCGAGCTGGTCGTCAACCCGACGCTCGAGGAGACGGAGCACACCTCCGAGCTCGACCTGATCGTCGTCGGCACCAAGGACGGCCTGACGATGGTCGAGGCCGGGGCGAACCAGGTGCCCGAGTCGAAGCTGCTCGAGGCGCTCGAGATCGCACATCGGGAGATCCTCAAGCTCTGCGAGGCGCAGGAAGAGCTCCGCGCGCGGGCCGGCAAGCCGAAGTGGCTCGACCCGGCGACGACGGAGCGGCTCGAGCAGGCGCACGGCCACGAGATCTGGACGCGCATCTCCGAGGTCGGCCTCCGCGAGGCGGGGGCGATCGTCGAGGAGATCGTCGCCCAGGAGGCGGGCACGCTCTCGATGAGCTCGAGTGCCGACGACGTGCTCCGCGAGCTCCAGACGCGGATGTCGCTCGACCAGATCCTCGAGAAGCAGCGCACGGGCGCGGTCGAGACGCCGGTGCGCGAGCAGTTCGAGAACGACCTGCGCGCCCTCACCGAGGCCGAGCAGGACTCGAAGGAGCTCAAGTCCGCCAAGCGGCATCTGCTCTTCGACCGCATCGTCGACACCGTGCAGCTGCCGTTCCCGATCGGGCCGGCGACGGTGGGCGACGGCGAGCCGGTGGTTCCGGACGCCCTGACGAAGAGCTACGTCCGCAAGGCCTGCGAGGCGATCTACAAGAGTCTCGTCCGCAAGAAGATCGCGATCGACAAGCGTCGTCCGGACGGCCGCTCGGAGACCCAGATCCGCCCGATCGAGGTGCGAGGTCGGAGTGAGCCCGCGCACGCACGGCTCCGGCCTCTTCACGCGCGGCCAGACGCAGATCATGACGCTGCTGACGCTCGGCACCGCGAAGGAGGGCCAGCGCATCGACGACCTCTCGCTCGAGACGGATCGCCGGTACATGCACCACTACAACTTCCCGCCGTACTCGGTCGGTGAGACGGGCCGGATGGGCTCGCCGAAGCGGCGTGACATCGGCCACGGCGCTCTCGCACAGCGTGCGCTCGAGCCGGTGATCCCGACCGCCGACGAGTTCCCGTACACGATCCGCCTCGTCTCGGAGACGCTCGAGTCGAACGGCTCGTCGTCGATGGGCTCGGTGTGCGGCTCGACGCTCGCGCTGATGGACGCCGGCGTGCCGATCAAGGCGCCGGTCTCCGGCATCGCGATGGGCCTCGTCAAGGAGGGCGACGACTACGTCATCCTCACCGACATCCAGGGAGCCGAGGACCATCTCGGCGACATGGACTTCAAGGTCGCCGGCACGCGTGACGGGATCACCGCGCTCCAGATGGACATCAAGATCACGGGCGTCAGCCGCGAGATCATGGAGCGTGCCCTCGACGCAGGCGAAGGAGGCCCGCGTCGCGATCCTCGACCGGATGCTCGAGGCGATCCCGGAGCCGCGTGAGGCCCTTGCTTCGCACGCCCCGCGGATCTCGACGATCCAGATCAACCCCGAGTACATCGGCATGGTCATCGGCAAGGGCGGCGAGACGATCCGCTCGCTCGAGTCCGAGTACGAGGTGCAGATCGACATCGAGGAGGACGGCACGATCCTCGTGTACGCCACCGAGGGCACGAAGGGCGACGCAGCGATCGCTGCGATCACCGCCCTGACGAAGGAGCCCGAGGTCGGCGACCAGTACACCGGCAAGGTCGTCAAGACGACCGACTTCGGCGCGTTCGTCGAGCTGAAGAAGGGCACCGACGGTCTGCTCCACGTCTCGAACGTGGGCCCGGGCCGCGTCAACCACATCGAGGACGTGATCGCCCGCGGCGACATCCTCGACGTGCTCGTGCAGGAGGTCGACAAGGCCCGCGGCCGGATCGGCCTCAAGCTCGTCCAGAAGCACGAGAACGGTGCGACCGTCTCTCCCGAGGAGCTCGTCGAGCGGGCGAAGAACGCCCCGCCGCGCGAGCCCCGCGAGGAGCGTCCGCGCGGCGACCGCGACCGGCGCGGCGGCCGTGGCGGCCGCGGCGGGCCCCGGCGCGAGCGCGAGGAGTCGCGCAGCGAGTAAGGAGTAGTACGTTCGGCGGCGTGCAGCTGCCGACCAGGCTCACCGACGGCGCGGTCGTCCTCCGGCAACTCGAGGAGGGCGACCGCGCCGACGTGTTGCGGACGATGCGCGACCCGCTCGTCCGGCAGTGGCTGAACATGCCGGCGGCGCCCGGCGACGCGGACTTCGACCGGCTGCGCCGCAACGTCGAGAACGGCCGGCGCACCGGCGACCGCTTCGACTTCGTGGTCGCGGGAGCGGACGACGACGTCGCGGTCGGAGCGGTGGTCGCGTCCCGCCGCCACCGTGAGAACTACGAGCTGGCGTATCTGGCAGGCCCGTCGGGCCGCGGACGCGGACTGATGACGGCCGCGCTGCGGCTGCTGTGCGAGGCGCTGTTCGCCCGCGGCGTCACGCGCCTCGAGGTGCGCACCCATCCCGGCAACGAGGCGTCGCAGCGCCTCGCGGCCCGCGTCGGCTTCGTCCGCGAAGGGCACGAGCGCCGGTCGATCTGGCTGCACGGGAAGCGCGAGGACGCGATCCTGTGGTCGTTGCTGCCCGACGACCCGCGATGACGACGCTCCATTCGCTCCGGACGCGGACGCTGCTGATCGCGCCGATCAGGCTCGCTCTCGGCGGCGTCTGGCTCGTCGTCGCCCGTGTCGCCGGGTCGGCGTCGACTCCGGCGGTCATCGCGTTCGTCGTGGGCGCGTTCGGCATCACCTTCCTGGCGTTCACCGACCCGCGGGCCCGGTTCGCGCACGGAGAGGTCGAGCCGCTGCCGGCGCCGGCGGACGTGGTGCTGGCGCCGTGGTGGCGGCAGGCGCTGGCGGCGTCGCTGCCGAGCACCGTCGGAGTGACGGTGCTGGCGGCGGTCGCAGCCTTTCCGGAGCCGACGCTGACGGCGCTGCTCGGCGGCGTGTCGGCCGGGCTCGGGATCGCGGCGCTGATCACCCTGCCGCGCATCGAGCCCGGCCTGCTCGTCGATCCGCGCAGCCACGTCGTGTATCGGCGTCGATAGCCCACTACCATCCCGGCGTGCAGAACTGGGTGCTCACCGAGCTCGACTCCGGCGAGCGGGTGATCTCGGAGCGCCTCGACCACGTCCGCTCGGCCGCGGTCGGCTACTGGATCGGCGCCGGCTCGCGCGACGAGGACGGCGCCGAGGCCGGCGTCTCGCACTTCATCGAGCACCTGCTGTTCAAGGGAACGGCCGCTACACCGCGCTCGAGATCGCCGAGATCTTCGACGGGCTCGGCGGCGAGCTGAACGCCGCGACCTCGCGCGAGCACACGCTCGTCTACGCGCGCGTCCCGGACCACCATCTCGAGACCGCCGTCGACGTGATGGGCGACATGGTCTTCGCGCCCGCGTTCGACGAGCTCGACTCCGAGCGCGAGGTCGTGCTCGAGGAGATCGCGATGTACGAGGACGCGCCGCAGGAGCTCGTGCACGACCTGATCGCGGAGGCGGTCTTCGGCGACCACCCGCTCGGGCGGCCGGTGATCGGCACCGCCGAGGTGATCTCGTCGATCTCGCCGAGGCGGTCGCCCGCTACCACGCCTCGATGTACGTGCCCGGGAACATCGTCGTCGCGGCCGCCGGGAACGTCGACCACGACGGAGCTCCTCGAGCTCGTCCAGTCGGCGCTCGACCGCCGCGGCGGGGGAATCGGCGCCGGCCCGACCGTGCGGCCGCCGCTCGTCGAGACGCCGCCGCCGGCCCTGCGCTTCCAGCGCAAGGACACCGAGCAGTACCACGTCTGCCTCGGGGCGCCCGGCATCTCGCGCTCCGACCGCCGCCGCTTCGCCGCGTCGCTCCTCGACGCGATCCTCGGCGGCTCCGCGTCGTCGCGGCTCTTCCAGGAGATCCGCGAGAAGCGCGGGCATCGCGTACGCCGTCTACTCCTTCGTCTCGCAGTACACGGACACGGGTCAGGTCGGGATCTACGTCGGGACGCGCGAGGACAACCTCGCCGAGGCGCTCGCGATCGCCGCCGAGCAGATCGCCGACATCGCCGGCGGCAACCTCCCGGAGCGGGAGCTCGCGCGCGCGAAGGAGAACCTCAAGGGGCGCATCCTGCTCTCGATGGAGTCGACGTCGACGCGCATGAACCGGCTCGGCAAGTCGCTGATCACCGACTCGGAGCTGCTCTCGCTCGACCGGATCGTCGCCGAGATCGACGCCGTCGACGCGGAGTCGGTGTGCGCGCTCGCCGCCGCGCTGCTCGCGCCGGAGCGGCTGTCGGCGGCCTGCATCGGCCCGAGCGAGGAGCGGCTTCCTCGAGCGCGCTCGAGCGGGTCACCCCGTCGCTCGCCCGCGCGGCGTGAACGTCCTGCTGAACGGGCGCGGAGGCAAGGTCGGCGCGGTGCTCGGGCCGGCGCTCGCAGAGGCCGGGCACGAGCTCGTGCCCGACGCCGAGGGCGCCGACGCGATGGTCGACTTCACGGCGCCGGATGCGGTCGTCGCCGAACGTCCGCGCGTCGATCGAGGCGGGCGTTCCGTGCGTCGTCGGGACGAGCGGCTGGGACGCGGGCGACGTCGACGAAGCGGCGAAGGCGGCCGGCGTGCCGGTCTTCTACGCGCCGAACTTCGCGATCGGCGCGGTGCTGATGATGCGCTTCGCCGCCGAGGCGTCCGTCACCTCGACGAGCGCCGAGATCGTCGAGCTGCACCACGCGACGAAGCTCGACGCGCCGTCCGGCACCGCGAAGGCGACCGCCGAGGCGATGGGCGGCGACGTGCCGATCCACTCCGTGCGCCTGCCGGGCCTCGTCGCGCACCAGGAGGTGCTCCTCGGCGGCGCGGGCGAGACGCTGACGATCCGCCACGACACGACCTCGCGCGAGGCGTTCGTGCCGGGCGTGCTGCTCGCGCTCGAGCGGCTGCGGGCGCTGCCGCCCGGGCGTGACGGTCGGGCTCGACGCACTGCTCTGAGCGCGCTTCGCGAAGAGACGATCGAGATCGGCGAGTGTCGAGCTCTCGCTGCTGCGGCCGGTCGCGCCGGAGGCGCTGATCGACGAGGAGGCCTTCGCGGACGACGAGTTCCTGCCGTACTGGGCCGAGCTGTGGCCGGCGGCGCTCGCGCTCGCCGCCGCGCTGCCGGAGCGGCTCGACGGCCTGCGCGTGCGTCGAGCTCGGCTGCGGGCTCGGCGTGCCGTCGCTCGTCGCCGCGGCGCGCGGCGCGCGCGTGACCGCGATCGACTGGGCGGCCGACGCGATCGAGCTGCTCGCGCGCGAACGCCGACGCGGAACGGCCTCGCGCTGACGCGTCGAGCGGCGCGACTGGCGCGAGCCGTTCGACGGCCGCTTCGACCTCGCGCTCGCCGCCGACGTGCTCTACGAGCGGCGGAACGTCGAGCCGGTGCTCGCGCGGCTCCGCGAGGCTCGCGCCGGAGGCGCTGGTCGGGCTCGCCGGCCGGCCGTACGAGGACGAGTTCCTGCGTCAGCGCCGACGAGCTCGAGACGGTCGCGGAGCGCGTCGTCCGCCTGCGTTCACGCGAGCGAGTCGAGCAGTGCCGCAAGCTCCGCCGGATGCGTGAAGAACGGCGAATGCCCGCTGTCGAGCTCGATCACGCGCGACGCCGTGCGCGCGTGCCGCTCGGAGCTGCCAGGCTGGGTCGACCGCCGCGTCGCGCAGCGTCGCGATGTAGACGTCGCCCGGCCGCGACGGGTGCGTCGAGCGGCGTCGACGCGGAGCCTGCGGTCGGAGCTGCGCGAAGGCCCAGTCGGACTGCGCGCGCGTGCAGTCGGGATACAGCCGCGAGCGGCCGTGTCGGCGTCCGGCCAGTACGAGCGGCCGAGCTCGTCGCGCACGAAGCCGCCGAAGCCTCGAGCGAGCGCCTCGGCGTAGACGTCCGCGACCGGCAGGAGCGCGGCGAGGTAGACGCGCACCCGCGCCTCGACGAGCGGGATCGTCAGCCCGCCGAGCGAGTGCCCGACGACGACCGCGTCCGGCTGCGGCCCGATCAGACGCTGCGTAGTCGTGCGGCGTCAGGCCGACCTCGTCGCACGGCAGGTCGGGCGCCCCGACCGTCGTGCCCGCGCCGCTCGAGCTCGCGCCGCGAGCGCGCTCGAAGCACCAGCCGCCGTGCCAGGCGCCGTGGACGAGGACGAACCGCGCCATCGCGCGGAGTATCCGTCCTACGGTCGAGCATGCTCGGCGCGTCCTCACCGCGATCGTCGACGCCGTTCCACGAGGACGGCGCGGTCGACTTCGACGCGTTCCAGCGCGCTCGCCCGCCACCTCGTCGAGCAACGGCTCCGACGGGATCGTCGTCGCCGGGCACGACCGGCGAGAGCCCGACGCTCACCGACGACGAGCGGCTCGACCTCGTCCGCGCCGCGATCGAGGCGGTCGGCGACCGCGCGACGGTCGTCGCCGGCACCGGCACGTACTCGACGCGCGCACTCGGTCGCACCTCACCGAGCAGGCGCACGAGCTCGGCGCCGACGCGCTTCCTCGTCGTCACGCCGTACTACAACAAGCCGCCGCAGCGCGGCATCGTCGCGCACTTCGAGGCGATCGCCGCGCGCGAGCGACCGGCCGATCGTCGTCTACAACATCCCGGCGCGCGTCGTCGTCAACATCGAGCCGGAGACGATCTCGCGGCTCGCCGAGATCGAGACCGTGCAGGCCGTCAAGCAGGCGAACGACGACCTCGACGCAGGCGCGGCACATCGTCGCGACCGGCCTCGACCTCTACGCGGGCGACGACAACCTCGCTGCAGCCGTTCCTCGAGCTCGGCGGCGTCGGCGGGATCTGCGTCCACACGCACGTCGTCGGGCCGCAGGTCGCCGAGCAGGTGCGCGCGGTGCGGGACGGCGACGTCGAGCGGGCGCGCGAGATCGACCGCGAGCTCGAGCCGGCCTACGAGCTGCTCAGGGTCGCGACGAACCCGATCGCGATCAAGGCCGCGCTGAACCTGCTCGGCCACGAGGTCGGGGGCTACCGCCTGCCGCTCGTGCCGCCGACACCGAGGAGAGTCGAGCGGGTGCGCGGCTGCCTCGAGCGGCTCGGCCTGCTCGTCGCCGCCTAGACTGCCTAGCGCGTGGCCATGGACGATGTCCTGCGCGTGATCCCGCTCGGCGGCCTCGGCGAGGTCGGCAAGAACATGACCGTCTTCGAGATCGGCGGCGAGATGATCGTCGTCGACGCGGGCTCGCGTTCCCGCGCGACGAGCACCTCGGCGTCGACCTGATCCTCCCCGACTTCGGCTACCTGCGCGACCGCGAGGTGCGGGCCGTCGTGCTCACGCACGCGCACGAGGATCACGTCGGCGCGCTGCCGTACCTGCTGCGCGAGGTCCGCGTCCAGCGAGATCTGGGCGACGCGGCTCACGCTCGGGCTCGTCAAGTCGAAGCTCGACGAGCACGGCCTCCTGCGCGCGGCCGAGCTGCGCGAGATCGACCCCGAGGGCGGCGCCGATCGAGCTCGGGCCGTTCCGGCTCGAGTTCGTGCGCATGGCGCACTCGGTGCCGGACGCGGTCGGCATCGCGATCGAGACGGCCGCCGGCCGGGTCTTCCACACCGGCGACTGGAAGCTCGACCACACGCCGGTCGACGGGCTGCGCACCGACGTCGGCAAGCTCGCCGAGCTCGGCAACCGCGGCGTCGACCTGCTGCTCGGCGACTCGACGAACGCCGAGCGGCCCGGCTTCACGCGCTCCGAGCGCGTCGTCGGCGAGGCGTTCCGCCAGATCATCCCGGCGCGGCAGGGCCGCGTCCTGATCTCGAGCTTCGCCTCGAACATCCACCGGATGCAGCAGGCGATCGACGTCGCCGTCGAGGTCGGCCGCAAGGTGGCGGTCGTCGGCCGCTCGATGCGCAAGAACCTGAACATCGCGCGCAACCTCGGCTACGTCGAGGCGCCCGACGACGCTGCTCGTCCGGCCCGGCCGACCTCGACGAGCTCCCGCCCGACGAGCAGCTGATCCTCTGCACCGGCTCGCAGGGCGAGCCGCTGTCGGCGCTGACGCGGATCGCCTACAACGACCATCCGGCCGTGCAGGTCGAGCGCGGCGACACGGTGATCATCTCGGCGCGCCCCGTGCCCGGGAACGAGCTGCGCGTCCACGACGCGATCAACCGGCTGACGCGGAACGGCGCCGAGGTGCTGCACGAGGAGAACGCCGCCGTGCACGTCTCCGGCCACGCGCGCGCCGAGGAGCTGCGCACGCTGCTCGGCCTCCTGCGCCCGAAGGCGGTGATGCCGATCCACGGCGAGTACCGGATGCTGGCCGCGCACGCGCGGCTCGCGCAGGACGCGGGCGTGCCGGCGTCGTCGATCGTGATCGCCGAGAACGGCGACGTCGTCGAGCTGTCGCGCGAGCGGCGTCCGGATCGTCGACCAGGTCGAGGCGGGCGTGACCTTCGTCGACGGGCTCGGCGTCGGCGACATCTCCGACGTCGCGCTGCGCGACCGCCGGCACCTGTCGGAGGACGGCGTGCTGATCGTCGTCACGACGCTCTCGGACGGCAGCGCGTCGCGCGCCGGAGCTGATCTCGCGCGGCTTCGCCGAGTCGGACGAGCTGCTCGTCGGAGATGCGCGAGGAGGCGCACGACATCGTGCGCGAGCTGCTCGCCGACGACATCCGCGAGATCAAGCTGCTCCAGGAGCACATCCACGACGGCATCGGCCAGCTCGTCTACGACCGCACGCGCCGGCGGCCGATGATCCTGCCGGTCGTGGTCGAGGTCTGAGCGTGCTCGGACACGCGGCCCGACTGGGCGGACGGCGATCGCCGAGCACGCGGTCGAGGACGCGGACGGCGCGGACGGCTGATCGGCAGCTGCTCGCGCGTCGAGGTCGCCGCGCTCGCGTTCTGCCGGCTGCTCGAGCGCTGGGCGCGCGGCGAGGCCGACCCGTCGACGCCGGGCCGGCGCCAGGCGGCGCTGCGGCAGGCGGCCGACCGCGTCGAGACGGCGCTCGCCGGGCTCGAGCGGCCGCTCGGCCGCTACCTGCTCGAGCTCGAGGCGCGAGCATCGGCCGAGGGCCGCTCGTGGTTCGGCGAGCCGGGCGCGGCGGAGCTCGTCGACTGGGAGCCGGTGCTCGACGCGGGCGGGCGTCGACGTCGCGCCGCACCGGGTCGCGGCCGCCTACCTCGAGCTGGCCGTCCTCGTCCGCGCGCTCGAAGGGCTCGTCGGCCGCCGTCGCGCTGGCGAGGCGAGCCCCGACCGCGGCTCGCTCTGGGCCGGCCTGTTCGACCTGCGCGAGAACCTGCTCGGCCGCGCGCAGGACGACCTGCGCGCGCTCGCCTGCATAACCGCGCCGGCATGGCCGTCGAGCTCACCGTCGTCGGCTCGATCAACCTCGACCTCGTCGCGCGCGTCGAGCGGCTGCCGCGGCCGCGGCGAGACGCGTCGCCGCGCGGCGGCTTCGAGCGCGATCCCGGGCGGCAAGGGCGCGAACCAGGCGGTCGCGGCGGCGCGGCTCGGCGCGCGGGTGCGGATGGTCGGCGCCGTCGGCGACGACCCGCTCGCCGACGAGGCGCTCGCCGGCCTGCGAGGCGGCCGGCGTCGAGCTCGAGCTCGAGCGCGCGGGCGAGACCGGGCGTCGCGCTGATCCTCGTCGACGGCGACGGCGAGAACCGAGATCGTCGTCGTCCCCGGCGCGAACGCGCTCGTGCACGCCGCGCCGCGGTCGAGGGCGCCGTGCTCTGCCAGCTCGAGGTGCCGGACGAGGTCGTGCTCGCGGCGGCGCGCGAGGCGTCGTTCTTCGCGCTGAACGCCGCGCCGGCGCGCCCGATCGAGCTCGAGCCCGACCTGCTCATCGTCAACCGGCTCGAGCACGAGGTCGTGTCGCGCGGGCAGGCTCGTCGCCGTCACCTACGGCGCCGAGGGCGCCGCGCTCTTCGAGGACGGCAAGCGAGGTCGCGCGCGCGCACGCCGCCGGCCGTGATCGGCCGTCGACGGGACGGCGCGCGGGCGACGCGTTCGCCGCCTGCCTCGTCGTCGTCGCTGCTCGAGGGAGCGCCCGCGCGAGCGAGGCGCTCCGCCGCGCGTGCGCCGCGGGCGCGCTCGCCGCGTCGCGCTCGGGGCGCAGACCGTCGCTGCCGACCGCCGCGCGAGGTTGACGCGATACTCGCGGCGATGACGCCGACACCGATCATCCTCGACTGCGACCCCGGTCACGACGACGCGATCGCGCTCCTGCTCGCGCTCGCCTCGCCGGAGCTCGAGCTCGTCGGCGTGACGACCGTCTCGGGCAACCAGACGCTCGAGAAGACGACCGCGAACGCGCTGCGCGTGCTCGAGCTCGCCGGCCGCGCGCGACATCCCGGTCGCACGCGGGCGCCGACGCGCCGCTCGTCCGCGAGCGCGACGTCGCCGCGCACGTGCACGGCGAGTCCGGTCTCGACGGGCCCGACCTGCCGCCGCCGACCGCGGTCGCGGGCGACGGAGCACGCGGTCGAGTTCCTCGCCGACGCGATCCGCGCGCGCGACGGCAAGCTCACGCTCGTCCCGACCGGGCCGCTGACGAACATCGCGCTCCTGCTCGCGCTGCACCCCGACGCGCGGCCGGAGCGGATCGTCCTGATGGGCGGCGCGGTCGGCGAGGGCAACCGCACGCCGGCGGCCGAGTTCAACATCTGGGCCGACCCCGAGGCGGCGCAGCGCGTGTTCGAGAGCGGGCTCGACATGACGATGATCGGCCTCGACGTGACGCACCAGGCGCTGATCACCGACGCGCACACCGAGGCGCTGCGCGGCGCGGGGCGGGTCGGCGGGATGGTCGCGGAGCTGATCGACTTCTACGCGCGCTTCCACCGCGTGCGCTACCCGGAGCTCGCCGGCTCGCCGATGCACGACCCCGTCTGCGTCGCGCACGTGATCGATCCGGGACTCGTCGACGTGCGCGAGCGCGTTCATCGAGGTCGACTGCAGCACCGGGCCGAGCTGGGGCCGCACGAACGTCGACTGGCGCGGCCGTGAGCACTTCGGGGCGCCGAACGCGAAGGTCGGGCTCGACATCGACGGCGAGCGCTTCGCGGAGCTCGTGATCGAGCGCATCGGAGCGCTCGGATGACGCTGGTCTTCGCGGCGATCGCCCCGCACGGCGGCCTGGTCTTCGACCAGCCCGAGGGCGAGACCCGCAGGGGGATGGACGAGCTCGCGCGCCGCTTCGCGGCGGCGCAGCCCGAGACGGTGATCGTCGCGACTCCGCACGGCACGCTGCTCGACGACCGCTTCGGCGTCGTCCGCGCCGGCCGGCTCTCCGAGCACGCGTCGCAGTTCGTCGAGGGTGAGCGCCTGTACTCCGGGCCCGGCGACCCGGCGCTCGCCGACGCGTGCCTCGCAGCCCTTCGCGCGGACGGGCTGCCCGCGGCCGGCGTCACCTTCGGCGCGACGGCCGCCGGGGACTCGGAGATGCCGATCGACTGGGGCGCGGGGATCCCGCTGACGTTCCTGCGTGCCCCGGCGGTCGTCGTGACGCCGTGCCGCGCGCTCTCGAACGACGAGCACGTCCGTGCCGGCGCCGCGCTCGCCCGCGCGACCGGCACGCGCCGCGTCGCCTTCGTCGCGAGCGCCGACCACGGGCACGGGCACGCCGAGGACGGGCCGTACGGGTTCTCGCCGAGCTCTGCGCCCTACGACGCCGAGATCGTGCGCATCGTGCGCGAGGACGCGCTCGGCGAGCTCGCGTCGTGGGACGCGCAGGTGGCGGTGGACGCGCTTGCGGACAGCTTCTGGCAGCTGCTGATGCTCCACGGTGCGCTCGGCGACGGCTGGCGCTCCGACCTGCTGAGCTACGAGGCGCCGACCTACTTCGGGATGCTGACCGCCTCGTACTCCCGGCAGGACTGAGGCGGGGGAGCGAGAAGTGCCCGGGATGGCGCGCAGAAGGCGGGTCCACAAGACGTCCCCGAAGACGCCGAGTCGCGTGAAGAAACGCACGCGGAAGCGCAGCCGCACGCGCTCGCATCACCACCCCGAGCTGGTCGGCCTCGCGCTCGTCGGGGCGGGAGTCTTCCTCGCCGCGATCCTCTGGTTCGGGCTGAGCGGCGGGCCGATCGGCGATCTCGTCCGCTCGGCCGTCGGCGGTGCCGCCTACCTGGCGCCGCTCGTGCTCGTCCCGGTCGGGGCGCTGGTGGTCACGCGCAGCCGGCTCGTCGACGTCGGCCCGTTCCAGCTCGGGCTCGCCGTCGCGCTGATCGGCCTCGAGCTCACGCTCGGCACCGGCCACGGCGGCGCCGTCGGCGACGCGCTCGCGTCGCTGGTCGCGCTCGGCCTCGGCTCGACCGGCGCCACGATCCTCGGCGTCCTGCTGACGGTCGCCGGCGTCCTGCTCCTCACCGGCGCGAGCCTCGGCGCGATCGTACGCCGCACCGGTCACGCGGTCCGCGTCGCCCACACGCGCGTCCGCGCGGTGCGCCCGGCGCTCGCCGCGCGCGAGCCTGCACCCGAGCGCGAACCGTTCCGCGCGCCTCCGGTCGACGTGAAGCACGACTACCCGGATCTCGTCTCCGAGACCGTCTCCGGCCCGTCACCGCTCTTGCTGCGGCCCGAGCCCGACGACGAGCCGACACCGAGGAGAACACCCAGGAGACGCTCTTCGACCCGCCCGAGCGGGTCCGGGCCGACTACAAGCTGCCGGAGCGCACGCTGCTGCACGTCTCGAAGCCCGGCGCGGGACCGAACGGCGAGGCGACCGCGCGTGTCGCCGACGCGCTCGTCACGTGTCTCGCCCACTTCGGCGTCGAGGCCACGGTGATCGGCCAGATCGCCGGGCCGCGCGTGACGCGCTACGAGCTCCAGCTCGCTCCCGGCACGAAGGTCGGCAAGGTCGCACAGCTCAAGGACGACCTCTCCTACGCGCTCGCGACCACCGAGATCCGCATCCTCGCCCCGATCCCGGGCAAGCAGGCGGTCGGCGTCGAGGTCCCGAACCTGAGCCCGAACCTCGTCACGCTCGGCGACATCTTCGACGACCTGCCCCAGGCGGCGAGCCCGCTCTCCGTGTGGCTCGGCAAGGACATCTCCGGGGCGTCGGTCTGGGCCGACCTGGCGCGGATGCCGCACATCCTGATCGCCGGCACGACCGGCTCGGGCAAGTCGGGCTGCATCAACACGATCCTCACCTCGATCCTGCTCCGCTCGACGCCCGACGAGGTGCGGCTGATCCTGATCGACCCGAAGCGGATCGAGCTCAACTACTACGAGTCGATCCCGCACCTGCTGACGCCGGTCGTCTCGAGCCCGAAGGAGGCGTCGGCCGTGCTGCTCAACGTCGTCACCGAGATGGAGCGCCGCTACGAGCGGCTCGCGCAGGTGCGCGCACGCAACCTGCCCGAGGCGAACCGCGCGCTCCGCAAGCGCGGGGAGCAGGAGCTGCCGTACCTGCTCGTCGTGATCGACGAGCTCGCCGACCTGATGATGGTCAGCCCCCAGGAGGTCGAGGACTCGATCATCCGCCTCGCGCAGAAGTCGCGGGCGGTCGGCATCCACCTCGTGCTCGCGACCCAGCGGCCGTCGGTCGACGTGATCACCGGCATGATCAAGGCGAACGTGCCGTCGCGGATCGCGTTCGCGGTCTCGTCGCAGACCGACTCCCGCGTGATCCTCGACTCGAACGGCGCCGAGAGCCTCCTCGGCCAGGGCGACATGCTCTTCAAGCCGCTCGGCACCTCCCGTCTCCAGCGCGTCCAGGGCGCCTTCGTCACCGAGGACGAGATCGCGCTGATCGTCGAGCAGACGCGGGCGCAGCGCGAGCAGCAGGTCGACGAGAGCTTCCTCGAGGCGCCGCAGGTGTTCGCCGACGACGCCGACGGCGACGACGGCGAGTTCGACCCGGACGAGGACCCGCTGCTCGACCGCGCGATCGAGGTCGTCGTCACGGCGCAGACGGCCAGCGTGTGCCTGCTCCAGCGCCGCCTGCGGGTCGGCTACACCCGCGCGGGCCGGCTGATCGACATGCTCGAGCGGCGGGGCATCATCTCGCCGTACGAGGGCTCGAAGCCGCGGCGGGTGCTCGTCTCCGAGCACGACCTGGAGCGGGTCGCCGCCGCCCCGACCGACGCCTGAGGGCGTCTAACCACCTCGCTTTCCAAGCGTCTCAGGTTGGGGTTAGGGTAACCCCGCCAATCCCCCACCACGCACGGAAAACAGAGGAGGGTTCATCCAAGTGAGGAAGCGTTGGCTCACGCTCACGGTCCTGGTGATCGTGACGGTGCTCCTGGCGTCGGTAACAGCCGCGATTCGCGGCTCCTCGGCGTCGGCTGCGCACAAAGCGAGCTTTAGCGCCTGTCTGGTGACCGATATCGGCGGCCTGAACGACAAGTCGTTCAACCATCTCGCCTACGTTGGTCTCCTGAAGGCCGAGAAGACCGGCATCAAGGGGCGTGTGATCCAGTCGTCGTCGTCGAACCAGTACATCCCGAACCTGCAGTCGTGCGCGCAGAGCGGTGCTGGGATCACGATCGGCGTCGGCTTCCTGATGACCGATGCGATGGACGCCGTCGCGACGTCGTTCCCGAAGAGCAAGTTCGCGATCGTCGACGTCGACGTCTCGACGCTGAAGCACAAGCCGAAGAACGTCCAAGGGCTGCTGTTCCGCGAGCAGCAGGCCGGCTATCTCGTCGGGTACGCGGCAGGTCTCTGGGCGAAGCAGCACGGCGGCACCGCGGTGGGCTCCGTCGGCGGCATCAAGATCCCGCCGGTCGACCGCTACATCGCCGGCTACCAGTTCGGCGCGAAGAAGGCCGACCCGGGCATCAAGACCCTGAACGACTACTCGCAGAGCTTCATGGCTCAGGCCAAGTGCAAGGAAGCGGCGCTGAACCAGATCGCCGCCGGCTCGGTCGTGGAGTTCCAGGTGGCAGGCTCGTGCGGGCTCGGCGTTCTCGACGCCGCGCACAGCAAGGGCATCTTCGGCGTCGGCGTCGACGCCGACCAGGGCTACCTGGGCTCGTGGGTGATGACGAGCGCGCTGAAGCGCGTCGACGTCGCCGTCTACAACGCGATCAAGTCCGCACAGAGCGGAACGATCAAGACGGGGGCGAACAAGCAGTTCGGCGCCGACATCGGCGGCGTCGGGTACGGCAAGTGGAGCTCGAAGGTCCCGGCCTCGATCCGGAACGCCGTGGCAGCGCAGTACAAGCTGCTGAAGGCCGGCAAGATCAAGGGCATCCCGGCAACGGTCAAGTAGGGAGCCCGCTCGATCGCAACTGGATGGGGGCGGCGCGCGTCGCCCCCATCCAGGCGCAAGGCGGTCGCGGCTCCCTTTAGGATCGCCCAGCATGGCTGAGGCGCCGATCCTCGAGCTCCGGGGAATCACGAAGCGGTTCCCGGGGGTGCTCGCCAACGACCACGTCGACTTCGACCTCCAGCCTGGCGAGGTCCACGCGCTGCTCGGCGAGAACGGTGCGGGCAAGTCGACGCTGATGAACATCCTCTACGGGCTCTACACGCCCGACGAGGGCCGCATCCTGCTGCACGGCGCGCCGATCGACCTCGGCTCGACGAAGGCCGCGATCGAGCACGGGATCGGGATGGTGCACCAGCACTTCATGTTGATCCCGGTGATGACGGTGGCCGAGAACATCGTGCTCGGCGTCCGAGCCGCGGCGCGTCGGGCATCCTGCTCGACTACGACGCCGCCAGGCGCCGCGTCCGCGAGCTCTCCGACCGCTACGGGCTCGCCGTCGACCCGGATGCGCGGATCGACCGGATCACCGTCGGCCAGCAGCAGCGCGTGGAGATCCTGAAGGCGCTCTACCGCGGCGCCGAGATCCTGATCCTCGACGAGCCGACCGCGGTGCTGACGCCGCAGGAGGCGAAGGAGCTGTTCGAGATCATCCGCTCGCTCAAGGAGCAGGGGAAGTCGATCATCTTCATCTCGCACAAGCTGAACGAGGTGCTCGAGATCGCCGACCGGATCACGACGCTCCGCCGCGGCAAGGTCGTCGACACGATCCCCGCCGCCGGCGCGACCGAGGAGGGCCTCGCCCGGATGATGGTCGGCCGCGAGGTCCTGCTGCGGGTCGACAAGACGCCCGTCGAGCCCGGGGGCGCCGCTGCTCCAGGTCGAGCACCTGTCGGTGTTCGACGACCGCGGGCTCGAGGCGGTCCGCGACGTCAGCTTCGAGCTACGCGCCGGGGAGATCCTCGGCCTCGCCGGCGTCGACGCCAACGGCCAGAGCGAGCTGATCGACGCGATCGCCGGCCTCCGGCGCGTGGCGTCCGGGCGCATCGTCCTCGACGGCGGCGACATCACGCATGCCACCGGCGCGCGACGTGCTCGACGCTGGCATCGGGCACATTCCGGAAGACCGTCATCGCCGCGGACTGGTGCTTCCGTTCTCGCTCACCGAGAACCTCGCGCTGCACGCCTACCGGGTCGCTCCGAACTCGCGGAGGGGCTTCCTCCAGCTCGGGACGATGCTCGACCGGGCCAAGCGGTCTGCTGAAGGAGTTCGACGTGCGCGGCGGCGTCGCCGACGACGCCCGCCGGCGCGCTCTCCGGCGGCAACCAGCAGAAGGTCGTCCTCGCGCGCGAGATCGACAGCAACCCGAAGGTGCTGATCGCGGCGCAGCCGACGCGCGGCCTCGACGTCGGCGCGATCGAGTTCGTCCACCGCCGGCTCGTCGAGCAGCGCGACGCAGGCCGCGCGGTGTTCCTCGTCTCGCTCGAGCTGGAGGAGATCCTCTCGCTCTCCGACCGGATCCTCGTCATCTACGAAGGACGCATCGTCGGCGAGTTCCCGCCGACCGCGACCGAGGAGGAGCTCGGGTTCGCGATGACCGGCGGACGGCAGGGAGTCGGCGCCGCATGAGCGACGAGCTGGCGAGCGAGGACGTCGCCGCAGCGCCGGCGGGGCCGCCGCCGGCAGCCCCAGCAGCGCTTCCCGTTCGCGCTTCGGCGGGCTCGGCGGGGCCGCGGGGCCGATCCTCACCACGATCATCGCCTTCCTGATGGGCGGGCTCGTCGTCGCGCGTGACCGGCAAGAACCCGATCAAGGTCTACCAGGCGATCTTCAACGGCACCGGCCTCGAACTGGTTCTTCCATGTCGGCAGCTACTCGCGCGCGGATCCCGTTCTCGACGCAGCACATGTGGTTCCCGTGGGACACGTCGTCGCCGGCCGCCGCCGAACCTCCAGCAGACGCTGCTCCTGACGACGCCGATCATCCTGCACGGCGCTCGCGCGTCGCGTTCGCGTTCCGCTGCGGCCTGTTCAACATCGGCGGCCAGGGCCAGTACCTCGTCGGCTCGCTACTTCGCGGTCTGGCTCGGCACGTCGTTCGTCCACCTCGACCCGTTGCTGCACGTGATGTTCTGCCTCGTCGCCGGCGACGCTCGCCGGCGCGGTCTACGCGGGCATCGCCGGCATCCTCAAGGCGACCGTCGGGGCGCACGAGGTGATCACGACGATCATGCTCAACTGGATCGCGATCTGGGTCGGCTCGTACCTGTTCGGCCAGGAGCGGCCCGCTCCAGAACCGGCGCAGCCGTCGATCCCGATCTCGAACGACATCGCCGACGGCGCGAAGCTGCCGGTCTTCTGGGGCCCGAAGCTGCTGCAGGGCCTCTCGATCGGCATCTTCATCGCGGTCGCGATGCTCGTCGTCTACTGGGTCCTCGATCAACCGCACGACGCTCGGCTTCGAGGTGCGCGCCGTCGGCTTCAACCCGGAGGCGGCGCGCTACGGCGGCATCTCGGTCGCGCGCAACTACTTCCTCGCGATGGCGATCTCCGGCGACGTTCGCCGGGCTCGGCGGCGCGCTCGACATCACCGGCTGGGAGTACCGGATCGGCCAGCTCGACATCCAGGCGAACCAGATCGGCTTCATCGGGCTCGCGGCGGCCCTGCTCGGGCGAAACACCGCGCTCGGCGTCGGCGCTCGCGTCGCTGCTCTTCGGCGCGCTGATCAACGGCACCTCCGGGCGCCAGCTCGACCCGACGATCTTCCGGCCCGACCTCGCCGGGAACCTGACGACGATCATCCAGGGGCTCGTCATCCTCTTCGTCGGTCTCAACCTGGCGACGCTGCTCGCGACTGGCTGCGACGAAGGAGGCGGGCGTGACCGCGCTCGCCGCACGCCTCGGCCGGATCGACTGGCGGTCCCCGAAGATCGTCGGCGTCGGCGGGATCGGGCTCGGCGGGCTCGCGTTCTGGCTCGCGCTGCCGCCGCTCGCGTCGCGGACGGTCGTCCTGCCGATCGCTGATCGGGCTCCTCGCGATCGCCGCCGGCATCTGGGCCGCCTCGCGCGGCGCGACGCGCGTGCGGCGGCGGCGCGATCGCCGCCGGCGTCGCTCGGGATCGTCCTCGGCGTGCTCGCGACGCGCTCGTCGACCGCGCACCTGGACACGGTCGTCGTCTGGAGCGCGCTCGGCGCGGCGACGCTGCGCTACGCGACGCCGCTGACCTACGCGGCGATCGGCGGCCTCTACTGCGAGCGCAGCGGCGTGATCAACGTCGCGCTCGAGGGGATGCTGCTGACCGGCGCGTTCTTCGGCATCTGGGGCGCGATCTGGGCGCACACCTGGGCGGGCGGCTTCGCCTGGGTGGTCGGCGCTCGTCGGCGCGGCGCTCGCCGGGATGGTGCTCGCGGCGATCCACGCGGTCTGGGCGATCACCTGAAGGTCGACCAGATCATCTCCGGCACCGCGCTCAACTTCCTCGCGCTCGGGATCACCGGCTACCTCTTCATCGACAAGTACGGCGACACGGGCACGCCCGGGAACGTCGCCGGACTACGGAATCCCGGACATCCACATCCACTTCCTCGCAGAACTGGTACTTCATCGGTCCGATCTTCGGCCAGCTCAACCTGATGATCTGGCTCTCGTTCGTGCTGCTGATCGCGACGTACGTCTTCGTCTTCCGCACGCCGTTCGGGCTTGCGGCTGCGCGCGGTCGGCGAGCATCCGCGCGCGGCCGACACGGTCGGCATCTCGGTCTACAAGATCGCGCTACATCGCGGTGATCGCGTCGGGCGCGATCGCGGCGCTCGGCGGCGCCTACCTCTCGCTCGGCTTCGTGCACTCGTTCAACGAGGGCATGACGAACGGCATCGGCTTCATCGGGCTCGCCGCGCTCGTCTTCGGCAAGTGGCGGCCGTTCCCGACGTGGGGAGCGACGCTGCTCTTCGGCTTCTCGAGCGCGCTCGCCGACCGGCTGCCGAACGCCTACGGCAACCAGTGGGGGACGCTCTTCCAGGCGCTTGCCGTACGTGCTCACGCTCGATCGCGGTCGCCGGCGTGATCGGCCGCTCGATCGGGCCCGGCGGCCGCCGGACGGCCGTATGACAAGCAGTAGGCGCGCCGCCCGCGCGGCCGCGCCTGCTCGGCGTGCTGGCGGTGCTCGCGATCCCGGCCGGCGGTCGTCGCCGCGCAGCGTGCTCGCGAGCGTCGCGCTCCTGCGCGCGCTCTACGTCGCCGTGCCGGTCGTCCTGCCGTGCTCGGCCTGCTCGCCGTCGCTGCTCGGCCCGCCGGGCGCGGCTTCGCAGCCGCCCGCAGCGTCCGCCCGCGACGCCGCGGGCCGGGCCGCTTCGCACGGCTCGCTGGCCTGGGCCGGCCTCTACGTCGGGGTCACCGGCGGCGCTGGCGCTCGCCGTCTACGGCGCGCTCCGCTGGGCGCAGTAGCCGACGGCGGCACGTGCGCGGCTACGCTTCGCGGGCCGTGTTCGAGATCGGCAACAGCCTTCGTGAGGCGCGCCTGCGCCGGGGCGTCGACTTCGCCCAGGCCGAGCTCGCGACCAAGATCCGCGGGAAGTACCTGCGCGCGCTCGAGGACGAGCAGTTCGACGCTGCTGCCCGGCGCAGACCTACGTCAAGGGCTTCCTGCGCACCTACGCCGAGTACCTCGGCCTCGACGGACAGCTCTACGTCGACGAGTACAACTCGCGCTTCGTCGGCGCGGCGACGAGCACGAGCCGCGGGCGCGCCGGTCGGCGGCCCGGCCGCAGCGGCGGCACCGGCGGATCGAGACGAACGTCGTCCTGGTCGCGCTCGCCGCGATCGCGATCCTGATGGTGATCGTGTCATCTCGGCCTGGAAGGCGAGCGGCGGCGACAACGCCGCGACCCCGCCGGCGAAGCACGCCCGCCGACGAAGCACGCACGCGCGCCGGCGCCGCTGCTCGACGCTCACCGGCGCTGCGCGGCTCGACGCACGTCACCGCCCGCGTCGGGCAGCGCGTCGGGGAACGTCGCGTTCGACGGGACGATCGCGCAAGGGCGACTCGCCGCGCGCGATCCGCGGCAGCCGCCTGTGGCTGCAGATCGACTCGCCGGAGAACCTCCGGATCCAGGTTCGCGGCAAGCTCGTGCACGTGCCCGGGCCGGCAGCCGCGCGTGATCATCGTCACGCCCGACCGGTTGGCGCCCCGCGTAGACGCCGCGCGCGCGATCGTCGCGTCGGGCTCCGAGCTCGTGCGCGGCGACCGGAACGACCGGAACGGCCCGTATCCTCGCGGCGTCGCTGCTCGCGCTCGGCATCGACCCGGTGCGGATCACCGTCGTCGGCGACGACCCGGCCGACCTCGAGGCTGCGCTCGCGCGACGGGCTCGAGGACGACCTGCTCGTCGTCTCCGGCGGGCTCGGCCCGACGCACGACGACCGCACGATCGAGCTGCTCGCGCAGGCGACCGGGTCGGCGCTCGCCGTCGACGAGGAGCTGGCGCGGGCGGATCGAGGCGCGCTCGCGCCGCGTGGCCGAGCGGCTCGAGCCGGCCCTACGCCGACTTCGCAGACGGGCGTGCGCAAGCAGGCGACCGCTGCCGGCCGGTGCGCGAGTCGGTCGGGCTCGTCGGCACCGCGCCGGCGGTCGTGCTCCCGCACGACGGGACTGCGTCGCGGTCGCGCTGCCCGGGGCCGCCGCGGGAGCTGCAGGAGCTCTGGCCGCGGGTGCTCGAGACGGCAGCCGCTGCTGCGGCTGCTGCGTCCGGGCGCGGCCGCCGGAGCGGCGCGTGCTGCGCTTCTTCGGCGTCTCCGAGTCCGCGGTCGCGCAGGCCCTCGGCCGCCGCGGGCGGAGACGGGGACGGCGTCGACGTCACGATCTGCGCGCGCGACTTCGAGATCCACGTCGACCTCTTCGTCGAGCCGGGCGCGGAGCAGCGGGCCGACGCGCTCGAGGACGGCGCTGCGTCGCGGCGAACGAGCGGCTATCTCTTCTCGCGCGACGAGCGCACGACCGCGGAGCTCGTGCTCGAGCTGCTGCGCGAGCGCGGGCCTGACGCTCGCGACGGCCGAGTCGTGCACCGGCGGGCTCGTCGCGGCGCGGCTCACCGACGTGCCCGGCTCGAGCGACGTCTTCCTCGGGTCGCGTCGTCGCGTACTCGAACGAGGTCAAGGCCGCGCAGCTCGGCGTGCCGCGAGGACGTGCTCGACGAGCACGGCGCCGTCTCGGCGGAGACGGCGGCGGCGATGGCGCACGGGCGCGCGGACCGGCTCGGTGCGGATGTCGCGGTCGCGGTGACCGGCATCGCCGGGCCGGGCGGCGGCACCGACGAGAAGCCGGTCGGCCTCGTCTTCCTGCACGCGGCCGGCCCGGCCGGCGAGCGCGGCGCGCCGGCTCGACTTCCCGGGCGACCGCGAGACGATCCGCCGGCGGGCGGCGGTGGCGGCGCTGCACCTCGTGCGCCGACTTGTCACGCGAGTCGTGACAGACACGGCACAGCTCGGCCGCTAGCGTGGCGGGCGATGAACGGATCCGGCTCTTCTGCGCGCTGCAGCTGCCGCCCGACGACGCGTCGACGAGCTCGTCGCCTGGCAGGCCGAGCACCTGCCGGGCGGCGCGTGCGACGGCGGTCGTCCCGCCCGAGAACCTGCACGTCACGCTCGCCTTCCTCGGCGCACGGCCCGCGGGCGAGGTGCCGGCGATCGCCGGCGCGCTCGCCGAGGCCGCCGCGCGAGGCCGGCCCGGCGGAGCTGCGCGCCGGTCGGCTACCGCGAGACGCGGAGCGTCGGGATGATCGTCTACGACGGATCCGTCGGGGCGCCGCGACGGCGCTCGCGGCGGCGTGTCGGCGAGCGGCTCGAGCGGCTCGGCGTCTACCGCCGCGAGCGGCCGGCCGTGGCTGCCGCACGTGACGGTCGCTGCGCTTCGCGAGCGAGCCGGGCAGGACTCACGCCGGAGCTGGCGAACATACGTTCGTTCCGTGCCGTCCGCACTGCGCTCTACTCTTCGACGTTGCGACCCGGTGGGGCGCAGTACGAGGCACTCGAAACGGCAGCCCTAGGAGGTCGGTAGACAGATGGATCGCGAGCAAGCACTCGACACGGTGCTGGGACAGATCGAGCGTCAGTTCGGCAAGGGCGCCGTCATGAAGATGAACGACCAGGCCCAGGTCGCGATCGGCGCCGTCTCGACGGGGTCGCTCTCGCTCGACGTGGCGCTCGGCGTCGGCGGGCTGCCGCGCGGCCGCGTCGTCGAGGTCTTCGGGCCGGAGTCGTCGGGCAAGACGACGCTCGTCTACCACGTGATCGCCGAGGCGCAGCGCCGCGGCGGCATCTGCGCCTTCATCGACGCCGAGCACTCGATGGACCCCGCCTACGCGAAGCGCATCGGCGTCAACATCGACGAGCTGCTCGTCTCGCAGCCCGACACCGGCGAGCAGGCGCTCGAGATCTGCGAGCTGCTCGTCCGCTCCGGCGCGCTCGCGGTCGTCGCGATCGACTCGGTCGCGGCGCTGACGCCGAAGGCCGAGATCGAGGGCGAGATGGGCGACTCGCACGTCGGCCTCCAGGCGCGGCTGATGAGCCAGGCGCTCCGCAAGCTCGCCGGCACGCTCAACCGCACCGACACGATCTGCCTCTTCACGAACCAGCTGCGCGAGAAGATCGGCGTCATGTTCGGCAACCCGGAGACGACGCCGGGCGGCCGCGCGCTTCAGTTCTACGCGTCGGTGCGGCTCGACATCCGCCGCATCGAGACGCTGAAGGACGGCGTCGAGGCGATCGGCAACCGCGTGCGCGTCAAGGTCGTGAAGAACAAGGTCGCGCCGCCGTTCAAGCAGGCCGAGTTCGACATCATCTACGGCGACGGCATCTCCTGGGAGGGCACGGTGCTCGAGACCGGCCTCGAGAAGAAGATCGTCCAGAAGTCGGGCTCGTACTTCTCGCTTCGGCGACGAGCGCCTCGGCCAGGGCCGCCAGAACGCGACCGCGTTCCTGCAAGGAGCATCCGGACATCGTCCAGGGGATCCTGCAGGCGATCCAGGCGCAGGCACCCGCCGGAGCAGGTCGATCTCGGCCCGGCTCCTGCCGACGGCGGCAGCCGCGCCGAAGCAGTGCCGGTGCTCGAGGCGGTCGAAGAGGAGACCGCGTCAGCCGCGAGCGTCAGGACCGGCGAGCGAGCCGATCGACCTCGCGGCGCGCGCGCTCCGGCACCGCGACCGCTCGCGGCGCGAGCTCGACGACGCGGCTCGCCCGCGCCGGTGTCGGCGACGAGGAGCGGGCCGACGCGCTCGACACGCTCGAGCGCGTCGGCTACGTCGACGACGCCCGGTTCGCCGCGGCCCGCGCGCGAGCGCTCGCCGGCAGGGGCTACGGCGACGAGGCGATCCGGCACGACCTCGAGCAGCACGGGCGTCGCCGGCGACGACGCGAGCGAGGCGATCGGCGGCGCTCGAGCCGGAGCTCGAGCGGGCGCGGGCCCTCGTCGACGGCTCGGCGCGACCCGCAAGACGGCGCCGCAGCTGGCGCGGAAGGGCTTCGGCGAGAGGCGATCGCGGCGGCGGTCGGTGCGCGACGTTGCGGAGGGTGCAGGTTGAGTTGTAGAGTTCATGGTTCGAACTCAAACCATGTCTTTTTGCCTGCACATGCGCCTTTCCAACCGATCGACACGCGTTTCTTGAACCCCGACCTCAGTCACTCGATCCGCCTGGCAGCGCCAGGGCCGACCAGACAGACACCCTGAACTGAGACAGAAGGGCGCGCGCGAGCGTGCCGGAGAAAGCGCCGATCGGCGACGAGCGCCGTGCGGGCGACCGAACCCGTAGGAGCGCCCATGCTCGTCCCTGTGGCAGTCGTGATTGGAATCGCAGTCGGAGGCGTCGGCGCGGCCGCGTGTCGCTGCGCCGCCTGTCGGGCTCGAGGCTCGACGCGGCGCGCCGCCGCGCGCGCGGCTGCTCGACGAGGCGCGACGCGAAGCCGACGCGACGCGGCGGGAGGCGGAGATCGAGGCGCGCGAGCAGACCGTCAAGCTGCGCGCCGAGCTCGAGGCGGAGCTGCGCGAGCGCCGCGACACGGTCATGAAGATCGAGGAGCGCGTCATCTCGAAGGAGGACGACATCGACCGGAAGCTCACCGAGCTCGCCCGGCGCGAGCAGGGCGTCGCCGACCGCGAGATCCACCTCGCCAGCTGCAGGAGGAGATGAAGGAGCGCGACGACCGCGAGCGGCGCGAGCTCGAGCGGATCGCGTCGATGACGACGGGGAGGCGCGGCAGCGGATCCTGGCCGAGTCGGAGGAGCAGGTGCGCCACGAGCTCGCGGGCCGCGTGCGCCAGCTGGAGGAGGAGGCGCAGACCGAGGCGAAGCGGCGCGCGCGCAACCTCGTCGCCGACGCGCTGCAGCGGGTCGCGGCGAGCGCCGCGGCCGAGACGACGGTCACGCTCGTCGAGCTTCCGTCCGACGACATGAAGGGCCGCATCATCGGCCGGGAGGGCCGGAACATCCGCGCCCTCGAGCACCTCACCGGCGTCGACTTCATCATCGACGACACGCCGAACGCCGTCGTGCTCTCGTCGTTCGACGGCATCCGCCGTGAGATCGCGCGCATGACGCTGCTGAAGCTGATCGAGGACGGGCGCATCCATCCGACGCCGGATCGAGGAGATGTACTACCTCTCGAAGGCGGAGCTCGACGAGCACATCCGGCAGGCCGGCGAGCAGGCGGTGTTCGAGGCGAACTGCGGCGAGATCAACGACGAGCTCGTGAAGATCCTCGGCCGCCTGCGCTACCGCACGAGCTACGGGCAGAACGTGCTCAAGCACACGCTCGAGGTCGTCCAGCTCGCGGGGATCATGGCCGCCGAGGTCGAGGCGTCGGTGAAGACCGCGAAGCGCGCCGCGCTCCTGCACGACCTCGGCAAGGCGATGACGCACGAGGTCGAGGGCTCGCACGCGCAGATCTCGACGCAGCTCGCCCGCCGCTACGGCGAGAGCCCGGCGGTCTGCCACGCGATCGAGGCGCACCACTACGAGGTGCAGCCGCAGACGGTCGAGGCCGTGCTCCTGATCGCCGCCGACGCGATCTCGGCCTCACGGCCGGGAGCGCGCGGCGAGAGCCTCGAGCACTACGTCAAGCGGCTCGAGTCGCTCGAGCAGCTCGCGGCCGCCATCCGGGCGTCGAGAAGGTCTACGCGCTCCAGGCCGGACGTGAGATCCGCGTGCTCGTCAAGCCGCAGGAGATCGACGACGACGGCGCCGTGCTGCTCTCGCACGAGATCGCCCGCGAGATCGAGGACCACCTCGAGTATCCGGGCCAGATCAAGGTGACCGTGATCCGCGAGAGCCGCGCGATCGACGTCGCGTCGAACAAGCTCGAGCAGCGGCGCGACGCCGAGCCCCGCCGCGACGCTGTCGCGTAGCCGGAAACGCCTGGCGGTACCCTGTGGCGGCGATGCGCCGGTACCACGTGCACACGTTCGGCTGCCAGATGAACGCGCACGACTCGGAGCGGATCAAGGGCTGCTCGAGGAGCTCGGGCTCGGCGAGGCGCCCGCCGCCGAGGAGGCGGACGTGGTCGTCTTCAACACCTGCACGATCCGCGAGAAGCCCGACACGAAGCTCGCCGCCTACCTCGGCGAGCCGCGGCGGCCCGCAAGCGCGTGCGATCCCGACCGGGTGATCGCGGTCGGCGGCTGCTATGCCGAGGCGCAGCGCGAGCGCATCTTCGAGCTCTATCCGTTCGTCGACGTCGCGTTCGGGCCGGGCTCGATCGCGCATCTCGGCGAATGGCTCGGCGCCGGCGGCGATAGGCGTCGCCCGCGGCCGGTTCGGCCTCGACGACCGCGCCTTCGCGGCAGACCTGCCGCATGCACCGCGAGCGGTCGTTCCAGGCGTGGGTGCAGGTCTCGATGGGCTGCAACTCGGTCTGCTCGTACTGCATCGTTCCCGCCGTGCGCGGCCGGGAGCGAGTCGCGGCGGCCGGGCGAGATCGTCGCCGAGGTGACGCGGCTCGCAGCCGAGGGCGTCCGCGAGGTGACGCTGCTCGGGCAGAACGTGAACTCGTGGGGGCGCGACCTGCTGCCCGAGCTCGCACACGGAGTTCGGCGAGCTGCTGCGCGCGGTCGACGCGGATCGACGGCATCGAGCGCATCCGCTTCACGAGCCCGCACCCGAAGGACTTCCGCGACCCGGTGATCGCGGCGATCGCCGAGTGCGACGCGGTCTGCGAGCACGTTCATCTGCCGCTCCAGTCGGGCTCGACGCGGATCCTCAAGGCGATGCGGCGCACGTACACGCGCGAGCGGTACCTCGCGCTCGTCGAGAAGATGCGCGCGGCGATCCCGGATCTCGCGCTGGGCACGGACATCATCGTCGGCTTCCCCGGCGAGACGGAGGACGACTTCGTGCAGACGCTCGAGGTCGTCGAGAGGTCGGCTACGACAGCGCGTTCACGTTCGTCTACTCGCCGCGGGCCGGCACGGAGGCGGCGGCGATGCCGGACCAGATCCCGCACGAGCGTCAAGATCGAGCGCCTCGAACGGCTCGTCGAGGTGACGCAGCGGCTCGCCCGCGAGCGCAACGCGGCGCGCGTCGGCGTGGTCGAGGAGGTGCTGGTCGAGGGACCGTCGCGAACCGACCTCGCGCTGCTCCGCGGGCGGACGCGCCGCAACACCACGGTCAACTTCACCGGCGACGCGGCTCCGGGTGCGCTCGTCGACGTGCTCGTGGACGGCGCGACGTCCACGACTCTGCGCGGCACCCAGCACGCCGTCGTCGCGGCGTGACGATCAGCCGCCGTCCTCTCCTGACGCGCGCGTCACGCGCATGAGGCAGGATTCCCGGATGCGGGTCCTCATCACCGGCTCGTCGGGGCAGATCGGCACGAACCTCGCCCTGCGGCTGCTAGGCCGACGGCCACGAGGTGTTCGGCGTCGACAAGCGCCAGAACACCTGGGTGGACGCCTTCCCGACGCTGCTCCAGGATCTCGCGGGCCACTACCCGCGTTCCGCGGCGGCATCGGCGGCGTCGAGTACCCGGAGGTCGACCTCGTCGTCCACCTGGCGGCGCACGCGAAGGTGCACCAGCTCGTCCGTCAGCCGCACCGTGCGCTCGAGAACGCGATCATGACCTTCAACGTCCTCGAGTACGCGCGTGCGCTCGGGCTGCCGCTCGATCTTCTCGTCGACCCGCGAGGTGTACGGCGACGTCCACCGCTTCGAGGAGTACTCGGAGGAGGCAGCCGACTTCGCCTACACGGAGAGCCCGTACTCGGCGTCGAAGATCACCAGCGAGGCGTTCATCTACTCCTACGCGAAGCTGCTACGGGCTGCGCTACCTCGTCTTCCGCTTCTCGAACGTGTACGGACGCTACGACAACGACCTCTGGCGCATGGACCGCGTGCTCCCGCTCTGGATGCACGCAGCTCTCGCGCGACGAGCCGATCACGATCTTCGGCGGCGAGGAGAAGCTGCTCGACTTCACGTACATCGACGACTGCGTCGACGGGATCGCGCGCGGCGTGTACCGGCTCCAAGACGGCAGCGTCTCCAATCAGACCGATCAACCTCGCGTACGGGCAGGGCAACTCGCTCGTCCGGGCCGCCGAGCTGATCGCGACCGAGCTGGACGTCGATCCGAAGATGAAGCTCGCACCGTCGCTGCTCGGTGAGGTGACGCACTACGTGGCCGACATCAAGAAGGCGCGCGACCTGCTCGGCTGGACGCCCGCAGACGTCGCTCGACGAGGGCATCCCGAAGGCAGTCGCCTGGTTCAAGCGAGTGGCGGGCGGCCCATCCGGAGGAGGATCGCCCGTTCGTGCGCCCGCAGGCGGCGGACGAGGTCGACCATGGCTTCAAGCAGCCCGCCGGCGCCGGCGCCTGAGGTCCTCGCGCTCTTCGGGCCGACCGCGTCGGGCAAGACGGCCGTCGCCGCCCGGCTGCGCGAGCGCTCGGCGCGAAGTCGTCTCGGCCGACTCGGCGGCGCTCTACGCCGGCCTGCCGATCCTCACGGCCGCCCCCGAGCAGCCGACGCGGCTCGTCGGGCGTCGTGCCGCTCTCCGAGCCGATGTCCGTCGGCTGGTACCAGCCGCGTGCGCACGCGGCGATCGACGAGATCCTCGCGGGTGGAGGCCGGCCGCTCGTCGTCGGAGGCACGGGCCTGTACCTGCGCGCAGCGCTCTCGCAGCTGCCGCTGCCGTCGCCGCCCGTCGCGGGCGAGCGCGGCCGCTGGGAGGGCACGTACAGCCGGCTCGGGCCGGAGGGCGCGCACGCGCTCCTCGCGGAGCGCGACCCGGCGGCCGCCGCCCGCGTGCATCCGAACGACCGCAAGCGGGTCGTCAGGGCACTCGAGCTGGCCGCGGCGGGTGAGTCGCTCGCCCCCGAGCGAGACGACCTCTGGAGCCGCCGGTTCCGGCTGCCGACCCTGCTCGTCGCGCTCGAGCTGCCGCTCGACGAGCTCGACCGGCGCATCGACGCGCGCACCGCGCAGCTGGCGGCGCACGGCGCCGCCGCCGAGGCGCCGGCGGGCGTGGGCAGGCCCACTGTCTCCGACCGCGGCGCAAGGTGCTCGGGCTCGAGGCGTTCGCGACCCTGCCCGAGGCGGAAGCGATCGCGGTGGTGGCGCAGGCGACCAGGCGGCTCGCCCGCTACCAGCGCAAGTGGCTCCGGCGGCTTCCCGGCGTCGCTAGGCTCGACGCCTGCCGACCCGCCGAGGAGATCGCCGATGAGATCAGTCGCGCTGGCAGGCGCAGGGGAACGTCTACCTCGTCACTGAGGAGCCGCTGACGCCCGAGCTGGTGCGCGCAGCACGTCGGCGATGCGGACGGGTTCGTCGAGGTGCTGCGACGCCGGCGCCGACTGGCTGTCGAGATCGCGATCTGGAACCCGGACGGCATCCAGGCGGAGATGTCGGGCAACGGCACGCGCATCGCGGCGCGCTGGCTCGCGACGCGGACCGGTGCGACCGAAGTCGTCGTCCGCGTCGGAGCCCGCGAGGTGAAGGCGCGTGATGCTCGAAGCGCCGTACGTCGAGCAGCGACCTCGGACCGATCGTCGTCGGCGAGCCCGAGGAGGTCGACGGCATCCGGCTTCGTCACGGTCGACGTCGGCAACCCGCACGCGGTCGTCGAGGGCGATCCTGCAGACGTGCTCGCCGATCGGGCCCTTGCTCGAGACGCATCCACGCTTTCCGCAGCGGACGAACGTGCAGGTCGCGCGCCGGACCGCCGACGGGGCGATCGAGGCGCGCGTCTGGGAACGGGGCGTCGGCGAGACCGGGTCGTCCGGGTCGAGCGCGGTCGCGGTTGCGGCTGCGCTCGGCTGCTCGAGCGTGACCGTCCGGTTCCCGGGCGGCCCGCTCGACGTGCGCCTCGATGGCGACGTCGCCTACCTGACCGGACCCGCGCTGCCTTACTAGGAGGCACTAGACCGCGAAGTCGCGCAGCGCCTGGTTGAGCGACGTCTTGCGGTCGGTCGACTCGTCCCGGCGTCCGACGATCAGCGCGCAGGCGAGGTGATAGGTGCCTGCGGGGAACTCCTTCGGCCGCGTGCCGGGCACGACGACCGAGCGCGGAGGCACGTAGCCGCGGTACTCGACCGGCTCGTCACCGGTCACGTCGATGATCGGGATCGACGCGGTCAACGTGACGTTCGGCCCGAGCACCGCCTCGCGCCCGATGCGGACGCCTTCGACGATCACGCACCGCGATCCGATGAACGCGCCGTCCTCGACGATCACCGGGCGGGCGCCGGGCGGTTCCAGCACACCGCCGATCCCGACGCCGCCGGCGAGATGGACGTCCGCTCCGATCTGCGCGCCGGAGCCGACGGTCGCCCAGGTGTCGACCATCGTCCCGGGGCCGATCCACGCGCCGATGTTGACGTAGGACGGCATCAGCACGACGCCGCGCGAGAGGAAGGAGCCGAAGCGCGCCACGGCCGGCGGCACGACCCGCACGCCGAGCTCGTCGTAGCCGGACTTCAGCGGGATCTTGTCGTGGTAGGCGAACGGGCCGATCTCCTGCGGCTCGAGACCGCGGACGCGGAAGTAGTCGAGGATCGCCGCCTGGACGTCGGCGTTCACGCGCCAGTCGTCGCCGTCCGGCTCGGCGACGCGCAGCTCGCCCCGGTCGAGAGCCGCGACGGTCTCGAGCGGATCGAGCGTCATAGCGCCTCGCGCAGGATCGACGCGGCGCGCTCGCATTCCGCCTGGGTCGGAACCAGCGCGAACCGCACATATCCCTCTCCGGCCGGTCCGAAGAACGAGCCGGGGGCGCACACGATCCCGTGGTCGAGCAGCCGCCGCGCGAAGGGCTCGGACGGCCCGCCGACGTCCAGCCAGAGATAGAACGTCGCGGCCGAGCCGGCGAGACGCAACCCGCCGGCCTCGAGCGCGGGCAGGACGATCTCGCGCTTGCGGCGGTAGAGCGAGCGCACGTCGTCGACGTGCGTGTCGTCCGACCACGCCGCCACCGAGGCGCGCTGGACGAACTCCTGAGGCGCGGTTCCGATGGTCGGGCGGAACCTCCTGAGAGCGTCGCAGAGCTCCTTCGGCGCGCAGACGAAGCCCGAGCGGTAGCCGGTCATCGACGAGCGCTTCGAGAGCGTGTTGAACACGACGACATTCGTGCGGTCGGAGACCTGGAGCGCGGAGACCGGCGGCTCGTCGAACCACAGCTCGGAGTAGGCCTCGTCCGAGCACAGCAGGAAGCCGTGCCTCCGCGCGCGCTCGGCGAGCTCCTCGTAGAACTCGAGCGGCGCCACGGCGCCGGTCGGATTGTTGGGGTAGCAGACCCAGAAGAGCGCGATCTCGTCCCAGGCGTCGAAGGCGTCGAGATCGGGGAGCCAGCCGCCGTCCTCGCGCAGCCGCACGGTCACGACCGAGCCGTTCGCGAAGAGGGTGCCGCGCTCGTACACCGGATAGGCAGGCTCCGGGATCGCGACGGCGCGCTTCTCGCCCAGCACGAGCTGGGCGAAGGAGTAGATCGCCTCCTTCGAGCCGAGGGTCGGCACGATCTCTGCGGCCGGGTCCACGGTCACGCCGAAGCGGCGGTCGATCCAGCCCGCGATCGCCGTCCGCAGCTCGGGCAGGCCCGTGGCGCGCGGATACGACGAGACCTCGTCGACCGATGCCAGCAGCGCCTCGCGGATGAAGGCCGGGGTGACCTCGCGCGGGTCGCCCATGCCGAAGTCGATCGGCTCCATTCCTCGCGCCCGCACCTCGGCCCGCCAGTCGTCGAGCCGCGCGAACGGGTACTGCGCGAGGTCGGCGAGGACGGGGGAGAGGTGGAGGCTCACGCTCAGACCGTACCGCGCAGGCGGTGCAAGTCCTGCAGGACGTCCGCAGCCGTCACCTGCGCGTCGTAGAAGACGCGCTCCCGGCCGCGCGGATCGACGAGGACCTCGAACGAGGTGTGGCTGACGGTGCCGCTCGGTCCGGGCACCGTGGCGACGTGCCATGCGCGCCAGACCGGCTGGAGCTGGGCCCGCGTTCCGATCGCGTAGCGGAACGACGAGCGGAGGTGGTGGCTGCGTACGAAGGCGCGCACGGCGGCCGGCGTGTCGCCCTTGGGGTCGACGCTCACGGCCAGCACGCGCAGGTCGTGCGCCCGTGCGAGCGCCGCGTTGAGGTTCTGCGCGATCAGCGGGCAGACGTCGGGGCAGTGCGTGTAGAGGAAGGCGACCGCCACCCAGCTGCCGCGCAGGTCGGAGAGCCGCACCGCCCGTCCGGTTGCGTCGCGGAGTGCAATCGCGGGCGCGGCCGGCTTGCTCCGGATGATCGCTCCGCCGACGCGCGAAGGCGGAGCCGTGGGGTGCTCGACGCTCGGCTTCGCCGAGCCGCCACAGCCCGCGAATGCGAGCAGGAGCAGCGACGCCGCAGCTCTAGGCCGCACGTGCACCGCCTCGCCGCCGGCGCAGTGCCGCGACGGCCAGGCCGGCCGCGACGATCGCCAGCGCGCCGCCGGCGATCTCGAGCCGGTCGCGCGTCCTCGACGAGTGCGGCGGCCTGGCGGCGGCGACGTGAACGCCGTGGACCGCCAGGAGGCGACGCGCCGCGTTCGCCGCTGCGGTTGCCAGCGCGTCCCCGTCGGTCGAGCGTGCCGGGGCGAGCGCGTGCACGACCTGGAGCTCGCGAGGGTCGAGCTTCCCGCCTCGCCGCCACAGGCCGTAGCCGTTCGGCATGACGACCAGCACGCGGGCGTCGTTCACGTAGAACAGCTCCGTCGCCAGGAACTTCGCGTATTGCTGCGGCTTCCGGTAGAGCACCGTCACGGCGCCGAGATCGGTGCGCTGCGCGATCAACGCGATCTTGAGACGGAGGTGCGAGTTGCGGGCGGCGGCGACGACCGCGGTGAGGTCGGCCTTCTCGCCGCCCGAGACACTCGTCCCGAACGGGTAGAAGACGTCCGCCTGGATCAGCATGTCGCTCGCCGGGTCGGCGTCGGCGCGCGCGGTCGCCGCCCCGAGGGCGAGCACGGCGAGCAGCGTCGCCGTCACACGAATGCCGAGCGCGCGGGTCATCCGGTGGCGTGGTCGACGAGGAGCACCGTGAAGGGGGTGGGGGTGGTGGTCTTGGGCGCGATGTCGAACGACAGTCCCCAGTGCCCGACCATCACGAGCGCCGGCGAGCTCGCGCGCGTGTAGACGCCTGGTGCGGTCTCCTCGAGACGGTATTCCTGGTTGCCCATCTCCATGTCAAGCATGGCGAACGTGAGCGTGATGTCGGCGAACCGAACGGGTTGACCGTTGCGGGCGACCGCGACCTGGAAGGTGTTCGGGACGGCGGCGCGGTTGGGAGTGAAGCGGAACCGCAGCTGGTAGCCGTCGCGTTCGACGACGCGCGTCACCGGCCCTGGTCCGACCCGCCCGGCCGCGTGCGCGACCTCGGCGAGCGCCTTCGCCGGAGGCGCGATGCTCGACAAGATTGCCGCGGCGAAGAGTGCGCCCGCGACGATCGCGACCTCGCAGCCGACCAGGCGGCGGAGCAGGGCGACGGCGCCGCCGCCGCCGGGATCGCCTTGACCCGCGGCGGCGAGCTGCGGCTTGGTCACGAGCAGGTTGACCGCGCCGAGCAGCATCGCCGCACCGAGCAGCACGACCTTCGCGATGATCGCCTGCCCGTACGAGGTGTTCCACAGCGTCGCGAGCGTCGGCAGGTGCAGGATCGAGGCGCCGGTCCCGGTACCGAGCAGGGTCATCACCGAGAGGAACGCGACGTTCGAGAAGCGCGGGACGACGACCGCGAGGCTCTGGGCCCGCCGCGTCGCCGGCAGGGTCTGCCAGAGCACGAGCAGACCGAGCAGGCCGCCCAGCCACAGTGAGCCGCCGAGCAGATGGGCGGCGTCGAGGAAGAGCGAGAGGGCGCGTGGCGACGTCTGTGCCGCGTGGCCGGCCGCGCCGGGAACGATCAGCGCCGCCGCCGCTGCGAGGGTCGCACCGAGGAGCGCCACGATCTCGGCGACCGACCTGGTCGATCGCTCCGGACGGTCGACGTAGACGGCGACGGCCGCCGCCGCCACGAAGAGCGCGCAGCAGAGCTCGAGGTCGATGTAGCCGCGGCCGAAGGCCGAGTCTCGCATCAGCGGCACGACCGAGCCGATCGAGAACACCGAGCGCAGGGCGAAGTCGGCCGTCGCAACCAGGTCGTACACGGGAATCGCGAGGAGCGCGACGGCTGCTGCGACGCCGAACGCGATCGTCAACGGCCGCAGGGACGTGCCCGGCACGCGTCGTACGAGTGGGCGCGCGATCGCGATACGCAGCGCGAACAGCCCGATCGCCGCGAACAACGAGAGGAACACGACCCAGCGCGCGATCAGCAGCCGCGGCGTCGCGGCCGTCTCCGAGATCGACGGGATCACGAACTGCGGTGCAGGCCCCTCGTTCGGCCCGACGGCGAATGTGAACGCGCCGCGGACCGGATGACCGTCGACGGAGATGACACGCCAGTAGACGAGATACCAGCCTTCGGGCAGGTGCTTCAGCGGAACGACGAGCGTGTCCGGGTTCGCCGCGGACCGTCGCGGCGGGCCGGTCGTCATCCGGTGCGCGTCCTGGTCGGTCACCGACACGATCGCGAAGCGCGGCTCGACCGCCTCCGAGTAGGTGAGCTCGACCCGCCGCGGCGGCGTGTTCACGGTCCCGCTCGCCGACGGAACCGTGCGCAGGAGGGCGGCGTGCGCCCACGCGGACGCGGGCAGCGCAAGCACGACCGTCGCGGCGGCCAGACCCGTCAGCAGGCGGGCGCGTGCGCTCACGCGAGTGTGCGCCTCCCACCGGCGAGCAACCCGACCAGCGCGACGACGAGGGCGACCGCGGCCAGCGCGACGGCGACGATCGCGAGCGACGAGGTGCCGCCGCCGCCGAGCGAGCTCCTCGCCTCGACGCGCGGCGACGGCGTGTCCGACGACTCGGGGCCCGTCCAGTCGACGACGGAGCCGTCCGAGTACGTCTGCCGGACGGCGAACGAGTACGTCTTCGCCGCCGACGCCGTGGCGAGGAACTGGAACACCGAGTCCTCTTCCGTCGGCACGCTGCCGCCCGTCCACGTGACCTTCTGGATCACGGCGTTCTCACCGCTGCCGGTCTGCTCGACCTCGCGGTGCCAGCCGGGTGCGGGCACGAACGAGTCGATCGAGAAGCCGGAGGGCGGCGTCAGCTCGACCGAGGTCGTCCTCGCGTTCTCCTTCTCCGTCGGCACGGCGAGCGTGAACAGCTGGAGCGTCTTCGCGACTGCGACCGGTGGGCTGAGCTCGGCGTGGGCGAAGGCGGGCGCTGCGGTGGCGAGCGCGATCGCCAGGGCGGCGACGAGCGTGCGGATCTTCATCGGAGTCTCGCTCCTCTCGGTAGGGACGTCATCAGGAGACCTTCAGCGTGAACGGTGCGGTGAGCACGCGGCCGTCGACCTGACACTGCAGAAACAGGCGCCACGTTCCCGCGACGGGGACGAGGACGCCGACGGTCAGCTTCCCCGGCGTGGTCGAGGTGCCGGTCACCCTGGCCCCGCCGAGGGTGCTCGTGCACCCGGCGGCGCCGCGGGCACAGACGTGGGTATGGAAGTAGTCGAGTGAGCCGCTGCGGAAGAAGATCGCGTGGGCGAGGGCCCCGAACCACGGCGTGAAGCGGGCGGGTCGTCCGTCCGGCGCGGTGACCCTGATCGTCACGAACGCGGCCTCGATCGCCGTGAGCTTCGGCGGGGCGCTCAAGCTGAACCGGTAGCCGCCCACGGTCGCGGTTTGCGCCGGCGGAGGCAGCCGCTTCGGCGTGTACGTCCCGGCGACGCGCACGGTCCGGAAGAGCTGGAAGTTCGGCTGCGCTCCCGTCTTCGGGTAGACGTCGATCACGGCGCGATACGGGCCCGGGGCAGGCAGGGTGATCCGCTGGCTGATCGTGCCGCCGGCCGCGATCGGCGGATGCCGGTGGACGATGTAGGCGAGGTCGCGGCGCACCAGGATCAGATGCACGCCGGTGTGCGGGCCGGGCCCGCGCTTGAAGGCGGTCAGCAGGTGGCCGTCGGGCGCACGGATCGCAAACGACACCGTTGTCGGGCGGCCGGCCCGCGCCGGCGCTGCCGGCTTGAAGTCGACGAGCTCGTACGCGCGCGCCGGGGCGATCGTCGGGGCCGACGACGAGCCGCCGCCGCAGGCGGTGAGCAGGGCTGCGGAGCCGAGCAGGGCGAGGAGCAGGCGGACTCTCATGGCGCCTCCGGTGGGAAGAGAAAGGAGCGGTGGGGTGGGACGAAGGCGCCGAGCTCGATCACGATCTGCGCCCTCGGGGTGAGCCGGACGCCGGCGGCGTCGCCGCGGACGCGCTTCCCGGCGACGTATGCACGCACGGCGGTCGTCGAGCGGAACGACGCCACCCGGTGGTGCGTGAGCGGCTGGCCCCAGAGCCGGAAGAGGTCCCCGACCGTCGCCCGCGTCCCCCGGGCGACCTCGACGACGCCGATCGGCAGCCTCGTCCGGAGCGGGTAGTCGCAGGCGCGCGTCCGGCCGATGCCCGCCGGCACGATCACCACGCGCCTGTTCACGAACACCTCGACGTGCGCCGGGAACACCGCCCGGTCTCGGGCGCAGGCGAGCGGGCCGACCGGGGCGCCGTCCAGCGTGCGAGCCGGCGGCTGATAGCGCGGGCCGGGCCCGATCGGCCACGGCTGCACAGACGGGTCGCCGGCGAGGGCGAGCAGCGTGAGCGCGAGTGCGATCACCGGGCGAGCCTCTGCGGCGCACGGGGCAGGAAGCTGGTCGCGGCGGCGCCGATCCCGGCGACGACGGCCGCGGCGCAGGCGAGGCGGGCCGCGTCGGCGGGCAGGGCCGAGATCACGACCCCGTGGCGGAAGATCGACAGCGAGCCGAGCATCGCCGCGGCCGCGAGCGCCCCGATCACACCCGCCGCGTTCGCCCGCCGCTCGCCGTGGGTGCGCGCGAGGACGACGCCGGCCGTCGCCGCGACGACCGTCCCGCCGCCGAGCTGGAACCACTGCACGCCCCCGGTCGGGGCATCGCGGACCGCGAACGCTCCGATCGCGACCAGTGCGGACGCGGCGGCGCCGAGGGCGAGCGCCAGCCCAAGCGTTCCCCGTGCACGCGGCCGCCGACGCGCCACGCCGAGGACGCCGGCGAGCCCGGCGGCGGAGCCGAGCAGCCAGGGCAAGACGTCGGGGGGAGCGACGTGCGTGAACGTTCCTGCGACGACGGCTGCACGCCCGTCGATCGTGACCGGCACCGACCACCGTCCGCCGCCGGCAGGCGGTGCGAGCCGATGGTCGTGCCACGCGAATGAGCTGCCGGTCGCCACGCGCGTCCAGCCGCGGCCGGCGGGCACGATCCGGTCCGCGTTCGCCGTGGGGGAGGCGCGATTCGCCGTCACCGCGCCGTCTGCGAAGCGGATCATCGGCTCGCCCAGATAGCCGCGGACGACGACGCTCTGCCCGCCGTCGACCGTCAGTCGCAACGAGCGGTCGCCGTCGAGCACGCGCGCGCGAACTCCCGGCGGCGTCGCGTCGACCGCGAGCCTGTCGTCGAGGGCGACGGTCGGACCGCGGCCGTGCGCCCCCGCGTTCGCGGGCATCAGCAATGCCAACACAGCCGTGACGACGAGCCACAGCACGACGAGCTCCTCCTTCGCATTCGGGCGGCGCCGGACGACACCGCGAACGGCCGCTACGCGGCGAGCGGGGGAGCGCGGCCCGCGCGCGCGCAGGCGAGCGGCCGCACCCGCGCGCCGGGCAGCAACGCGAACGCACGGGCGAGTGCTGGCACGAGAACGCGGTGCCGGCGGGCGGCGACGCGGGCGCACGCGACGACGACCGTGCGCGCGGCACCGAGCAGCAGCGCGATCACGGCGCCGACGGCGACGGCCACGATCCCGGCCCACCAGCCGCCGTGGCCCACGATGCCGGCGACGCCGGCCGGATGGCCGACCGCCACGAGCCCCTCGAGGAACTCCTGCACGGCGTAGATGCCGAAGAGGCTGACGGAGCTCGTGGCCCAGACGGCGGCAAAGGAACGGTGCCGCTCGTCCGGGCGACCGCCTCCGAGCGCATGGGCGAGGCGCGCAACGAAGCTGCCGGCGCCGAGGCAGAGCAGGAGGACGAGCCAGGGCGCGAACGAGTCGAGATAGGAGTGGCCCTGGGCCGCGAGCTGTGAGGACGCATGCGGCCCATACGCGATCCGGTAGCGGAGCTGGTGGACGACGAACGCACCGACAGGGAGCAGGCAGAGCCCGCGTGACCGCAGCGACGCGCTCGTGACCTTCGAGATCACGCGCCTAGGGTACCGGGTCGCCCCCGAGGAACCGCTGCAGCGCTGCGAGCGTTCGTGCGAGCTCGGCCTCCTCCACCCGCTCGTCGGCGGTGTGCGCGTACCGAGTCGCTCCCGGGCCGAGGTTCACGGCATCGAGGCCGCGCGCGGCGAAGTCGGCGACGTTCGTCCACGCCTGCTTCGGCTCGACGGCGAACCCTCCCGCCGCGCGGAGCGCCGAGACGACGGGGCCGTCGAGCGACGGGACGTGGGCGGCCGGCGAGTTCGAGAGGATCTCGACCTCGCGGCCCACCAGCTCCTCGATGCGCCGCGCCGCGTCCTCCGGTGTACGGTCGGGTGCGTAGCGGAAGTTGAGCGTCGCCTCGACCCGCGCGGGGATGACGTTCGACGCGACCCCGCCGCTGATCTCGGTCACCGACAGCACCTCGCGGAACACGAGCCCTTCGATCTCGACGTCACGCGGCTCGAGCGCGAGGACGCCGCGCAGCCCGTCGAACGCGACGGCGATCGCGTTCACGCCGAGCCACGGGCGGGCCGAATGCGCCGCGCGGCCCTCGAACACCACCCGCGCGGTCAGGTTGCCGACACAGCCGAGCTGGAGGGTGTTGTCCGTCGGCTCGAGGCAGACGACGAGCGCCGCCTCGTCGACCAGCGGCGCCGCGACGAAGACCGCAGGCAGCGGGTTCTCTGCCGGCCCGAGCTCTTCCCGCGGGAAGAAGAGGACGGCGAGGTCGTAGGCGAGCGGAGCGGAGGCAGCCCAGTTCGCGAGCTCGATCATCACGGCGACGCCGCCCTTCATGTCGCTCGCGCCGAGGCCGACGACCGCGCCGTCCTCGAGGCGCCCGGGCAGGTTGTCCTGCGCCGGGACGGTGTCGAGGTGTCCGGCGAGCAGGACGAGCGGCTTGCCGCGTCGCACGGCGAAGATCAGCGTCTCGCCGTCGTCGAAGACGGCCGGGAGTGCGACGGCGCCGCGGACGTAGTCGGTGATCGCCGCCTCCGTCCGGGAGACGGATGGGATGTCGACGAGGGCAAGCGTGCGCTCGGCGACCCGAGTGGCAGGGGTGGCTGCGGGCATAATCGGGCCGATGATTCCACGTTTGCCGGGCACCGAGCCCGAGCGCGCGTTCGTGCTCGCGGTGCTGGCTCAGGGAGCGGATGCCGACGACGAGCTGGCCGAGGTGCGGGAGCTCGCGCGCACCGCCGGCGTCGAGCCGATCGGCGAGGTCGTCCAGCACCGCGCCCGGCCGGCGCAGCGGACGTACGTCGGCAAGGGCAAGCTCGAGGAGCTGAAGGATCGCTTCGGGGCGACCGGCGCCGAGAGCCTGATCGTCGACGACGAGCTCGACCCGTCCCAGCAGCGCTTCCTCGAGAACGCGCTCGGAGCCCGCGTGGTCGACCGCACGCAGCTGATCCTCGACATCTTCGCCCAGCATGCGGTGACCGCCGAGGGCAAGCTGCAGGTCGAGCTGGCCCAGCTCGAGTACAACCTGCCGCGCATGCGGGGGATGTGGCAGCACCTCGAGCGGCTCGGCGGCGGCGTCGGGACGCGCGGTCCCGGCGAGTCGCAGCTCGAGACCGACCGCCGGCTCGCGCGCCGGCGCATCTCGGTGCTGAAGGACCGGCTGAAGGACCTCGAGCGCCAGCGCGAGACCCGGCGCAAGGAGCGGCGCAGGACCGAGGTGCCGACGATCGCGCTGGCCGGCTACACGAACACCGGCAAGTCGACGCTGCTGAACGCCCTCACCGGCGCCGAGGTGTCCGTCGAGAACCGCCTGTTCGAGACCCTGGATCCGACGACGCGCGGCTTCGAGCACGACGGCCGCCGGTATCTGGTCACGGACACGGTCGGCTTCGTCCGCCGGCTGCCGCATCAGCTCGTGGAGGGCTTTGCCTCGACGCTCGAGGAGACGCTGGTCGCCGACATGGTCCTCCACGTCGTCGATGCGTCGGCGCCGGACGACGAGCAGGACCGGCAGCGTGAGGCGGTCGACGACGTGCTCCACGAGATCGGGGCAGGCGACCTCCCGATCGAGGTCGTGCTGAACAAGATCGACCGCGTCGATCCGCTCGGGCGGCGGCGGCTGCGCAACCGCTTTCCGGGCGCGCTGCAGGTGTCGGCGCTCCGCGGCGAAGGGCTCGACGACCTGCGCGCGGAGCTGGCGCGCCGATTCGACGACCGGTTCCAGCGCGTGCGGCTGCTCGTGCCCTACGAGGAGGGCAGCCGCCTGTCGGAGCTCTACGCGCTCGGCGCGCCGGTCGAGGAGCGCCAGGACACGCCGGAGGGCGTGCTCGTCGTCGCGAGGCTTCCGCGCCGCGACCTCGTCCGGTTCGCTCCGTTCCTGATCGCCGACGCCGACGGGACGAGCACGCAGCTGGAGAGCGCCTGATCGAGCTGCCCGTGCGCAGGCTGCGACCGGATGCGGTCGTCCCGACGCGCGCCTACACCGGCGACGCGGGCCTCGACCTGGCGTCGTGCGAGCGGGTCGAGCTCGAACCGGGCGAGCGGGCGCTCGTCGGCACCGGCCTCGCGGTCGCGATCCCGGACGGCTACGCCGGCTTCGTGCAGCCGCGCTCGGGCCTGGCGGCGCGCCACGGGATCTCGATCGTCAACACGCCGGGCCTCGTCGACTCGGGGTACCGCGGCGAGCTGAAGGTGGCGCTCCTGAACACCGACGCGCGCGCGACCTTCGTGGTCGAGCCGGGGATGCGGATCGCCCAGCTGGTGGTGCTCCCGGTCCCCGTGGTCGAGCCGGTCGAGGTGGGCGAGCTGCCCGACAGCCACCGCGGCGACGACGGCTTCGGCTCGTCGGGGTCGTAGAGTCGCCGGAGATGGAGCCGCGGATCCGGGTGAGCGCGATTCTCACGTGGCAGGGCCGCATCCTCCTCTGCCGGCAGGAGAAGCCCGGCAAGGAGTACTGGCTCTTGCCGGGCGGCGGCGTCGACGCAGGGGAGACGCTCGTCGAGGCGCTGCGGCGCGAGCTGCGGGAGGAGCTGGGTGTCGAGGCCGACGTGCAGTTCGAGGGGCCGGTGGCGCTCGTCGACTCGATCGCACCGAAGTCGCTGCGGCTGCGCAAGCACGTCGTCCACATCATCTTCGCGGCCGATCTCTCCCATCGCTCGCTGCACGACGTCGAGACGAAGGACGCCGCGGTGAAAGGGGCGAGGCTCTTCTCGAACGACGAGCTCGCGGACATCGTCGTCCACCCCCCGATCAAGCGCTTCCTCGCGCGCCGCCAGCCGGGCGACCCGGCCGTCTACCTCGGCAGTCTCTGGGCCCGGTAGAAGTCGGGAAGAGAACCTGCGGTTCCCTTCCCGAGGCCCATCCCTCCCTTTCCGCGCGGTGTCGCGCGAGCGCCGTTTCGCCTCCCGGCCGGCCAAGCCGGCCTCCGGCGGCGACCGTCCTGCGTTCTTTCAGCCGTTGAATCCATAGGGCCTGACCCTCGGTGCCAGGCACCTAGGTGCCTGGCACCGGTTGACGGCTAGTAGCGGCCGCCACGGGCCCGGGCGCGGGCGGCGGAGATCTCGTGTGCCGCGCGCTCGAGGCCGTCCTCGAGCGGGGCGAGCTCGGGCGGCTCGCCGCCGGAGCGATGCGCGAGCGCCTCCGCGAGCAGGTGATCGGCGAACCACGGGTTGCGCGGCAGCAGCGGGCCGTGCAGGTACGTCCCATAGACCCGGCCACGGCGGCAGCCCTCGAAGCCCGACTCGCCGTCGTTCCCGAAGCCGGCGAGGACGCGCCCGAGCGGCTCGGCGCCGTCGTCGAGGATCGTGCGTCCGGCATGGTTCTCGAATCCGGCGAGCGTGCGGTCGGCCCAGTCGCAGTCGAGCAGGACGTCGCCGATCATGCGGCGTTCGCCGGCCACGGTTTGCAGCGGCAAGAGGCCGATGCCGGGCAGCTCGACGCCTGCGACGTCCCGGTACGAGCGCCCCAGCAGCTGGTAGCCGCCGCACACCGCGAGGAACGCCGCGCCGCCGTCGACCGCGCTGCGGAGCGCCTGCGCCTTCGACGCGAGATCGGGGGCGACGAGCTCCTGCTCACGGTCCTGGCCCCCGCCGACGTAGAAGAGGTCGAACTCACCCGGGCGCGGACCGTCGCCGACCCCGATCGCCGAGACCTCGAGCTCGTGGCCGCGGCGACGCGCCCGCTCCGCCAGCACGGCGATGTTGCCGCGGTCGGCGTAGATGTTGAGGTAGTCCGGATAGAGGTGGCCGACGCGGATCGTCACGCCGCCGTCTCCCAGTAGTTGGCGACGTGGCCACGCGACGCCACGAGCCGCCGCAGCGCGAGCATCGCCGTGTAGGTCGGAAGCAGCGCGAGCTCGCCTCCGGCAGGCGTCAGCTCGAGCCCGCGGTCGAGCGCAGGCTGCCAGGTCGCGGATCACCTCGATCCGATCCCGTGAGAGCCCCGCATAGGCGAAGCGCAACGCCAGCTCCGCCGCCCGCGCGCCGGTCGCGACGAGGCGTGTCGAGCCGCGCGAGCAGCGGCTCGAAGTCGACGTCCCAGATCCACGACACGTCCCGGCCGTCCGCGATCTCGTCGTTCAGCGCGACGACCGCGACGCGCGGCGAGGCTCCCTCGACCAGCGTGCGCACGATCTCGTTCGCCCCGGCGGGGTTCTTGATCAGCAGCACAGCAGCCGGCGGTCGCCGACCGGGATCCGCTCGAAGCGGCCGAACGCCGCCGAGAACCGTGCGAGCCCGGCGGCGACCTCCTCCAGCGAGGCACCGAGCACGAGCGCGAGCGACGCCGCTCCGAGCGCGTTGTAGACGTTGTAGAGGCCCGGCAGCGCGAGCTCGACCCGCACGGTGCCCTCCGGTGCGACGAGCGTGAAGGCTGCGCCGTCGAGGCCGCGCAGCTCGATCTCGCGGCCGGCGACGTCGAGTGCGGGCCGCGCGTGCCCGCAGCTCGGGCAGCGGTAGTCGCCGAGGTGCCCGACGTAGGCGGCCGCGTACGTCGTACGGGGTGCCGCAGCGCAGGCAGTACTTCGAGTCGGCTGCGTGCTGCAGCGACGGGCGGGCCTGCGCCGGGTCGTCGAGGCCGAAGACGCGCGCGGGCCGGTCGCGGGCGAGATCGCCGACCTGCGGGTCGTCGCCGTTGACGACCAGCTCGGCGTCGGGCAGCTGCGGCGACCGCGTCGCGCCAGCGCGCCGCGACGAGCTCGAGCTCGCCGTACCGGTCGAGCTGGTCGCGGAACAGGTTGCCGAGGAGCAGCGCGCGCGGACGCAGCCGGCGCGCGACCTCGGGGAGCGCACGCCTCGTCGACCTCGAACAGCCCGAGCTCGGCGGCGCGGGCGGCGAGGAGGGTGGAGGCGACGCCGGAGACGAGGTTCGCGCCGGAGCCGTTGTGGGCGACCCGCACCGACGGCCGCAGGATCTCGGCGACCATCGCCGTGGTCGTCGTCTTGCCGTTCGTCGCCGAGACGAGCGCCGACCCGCGCGGCAGCCGCGCCGCGAGCGCGTCGATCGCACCCGGGTCGAGCTTCCAGAGCAGCTTTCCCGGAAGCGTCGTGCCGCCGCCGCGGCCTGCCAGGCGCGAGAGCGCGCCGGCCGCGCGCAGCACGGACGCCTCGAGCTCGAGCGCGAGTGGGGGACGCATCGCGCGGACACCGTACCCGGGCCACCCGCCGGGGCGACTCGCCTTCACTTGCACTTCGCTCAGCCTGCTCTACCATTCTTGCAATGGCCCGGAAGCCGACGCTGTCCCGCACGTCGATCCCGCCGCCCTGGCCGAGTTCCAGGCCGGCCTGCGCCGCCGCTATCAGCGACGACCAGATCCTCGACGAGCTCCGCCGGTCGGCTGCACGGCTCGGCCGCTCGCCGACGATGAAGGAGTTCGCCGCCGATCCCGAGGCCGGGGTGCACCCGCAGACGGTGATCGAGCACTTCGGCACCTGGAACGCCGCGAAGCGGGCGGCAGGCCTGCTCCCGCGCAGGTTCGCGACGCGTGAGGAGCTGCTCGCCGCGCTGCGTCGCGCTCGGCGAGGAGCTCGGGCGTACCCCGACGGTGCACGACATCGAGCGCGCGCCGCGGCGCGATGCCCTCGACGTCGCTCTACTGGCACACGTTCGGCTCGCTCGCCGCGGCGCTGCGAGAGGCCGGCTTCGACGTCGCGCTGGCAGAGGAGCGGCTCGAGCGCGCGATCGAGCCAGGGCAGCGTGCTCGCGCGGCGGCTCGAGCGGCTGCCGAAGTTCGGCGACTGGCGCGAGGCGCGAAGCGCCGACGACTCGCTGCTCACCGAGTGGCAGGTGTACCGGCTCTTCGAGGCGCGCCGCGGGGCGTGGGCGACCTTCCAGTACCTCGTCCGGGAGCGGCTCGTCGAGGAGGGCGCGACCGTCGCGCCCGACGGAACCGTCTCCGCCTAGGCGGGCGAGGCGAGCGCGGCGAGCGCGCTCAGGCAGAAGTCGCGCTCCTCGGGCGCGCGCACGGCGGGAAGCGGATCGGCCTCGACGTAGTCGTGGTCGGGGCGGAAGCGCTCGCGGCGTACGACAGCACCGTCGCGCGAGGACGAGCGACGTGCCCTCGCGCACCTCGTGCTTGCGCAGCTTGACGCTGCAGTAGCGCTCGACGACCTCGAGCGCCGTCCGTGTGGAGGCGAAGAAGACGCTCGTCGCGGCCTTCGCCGAGCCAGAGCGGACGGCCGCACGCCGCGCGCCAGGAAGACGTTCCCCGGTTCGCGCTCGTCGAGCCACGCGGTCGCCATCGCGCCGCGCAGGTGCTCGAGCGCACGCGCGTCGTTCCGCGAGTGCGCAGCGACGGCGAAGATCGCCTCGGAGTCGACGGTCATCCGCGGCTCGGCGCGCGAGCAGTCGTGTTGGGCGAGCAGCTCGTCGTCGTTGACGATGATCCCGTTGTGGATCCCGACGACCGGCCCGTGCCGGACCGGGTGGTTGTTCGCCGCGATCGAGGGATGGCCCTTGGTGTAGTCGCGGACGTGCACGAGCAGCTGGTTGGCGCCGTGCGGGAACGGCGATCCGCTCGAGCAGCTTGCGAGGCCGGCGTGCGCTGCTTGACCACCGTCGGATAGGTGTCCGCCGGCGCCCGGTAGGCATAGCCGACGGCGTCGGCGCCGCGCTCGGCGATCGCCGGCGAGCAGAGCCTGCGCAGCGAGCGTCCGCTCGACGCCTGAGCGAGCCCGGAAGCTGTATCCCGCGATGCCGCACATTGCCGTTGTGTGTCCTTGGACGTCCCTCTCCTTAGGACGATAGGGGACTTGGCTGCTGGATTGAGGAATCCTTTACAACTCACACCGTTCGGCTCCCTCCGGCCGCGATCCTCAAGCCGACTCGCGCGGACGCCGATAGGGAGGGAGTGGAGCACCCGCTTCCCGACCCTGCCGACGCGGAAGCCGAGCCGTCGCTCGAGCTGCTTCCCGCCCTCGACCCGACCGACGAGAGCGAGGAAGAGGAGGAGCCCGAGAACGCCGGACTGACCGACGACGAGCGGCTCCGGACCGACGACCCGCTCAAGCTCTACGTCCGGCAGATCGGCGACGGGCGGCTGCTGACCCCCGGCGAGGAGCGCGAGCTCGCGCGCCGCAAGGACCTCGGAGACGAAGCTGCGAAGCGACGCCTGATCGAGTGCAATCTCCGCCTCGTGATGTCGATCACGCGCAACTACACGAAGGCCGGCGTCCCGCTGCTCGACCTGATCCAGGAGGGGAACCTCGGGCTGATCCGCGCGGTCGAGAAGTTCGACTACAAGCTCGGCTTCAAGCTCTCGACCTACGCGACCTGGTGGATCCGCCAGGCGGTGACGCGCGCACTGGCCGACCAGGGCCGCACGATCCGTCTGCCGGTGCACGTCGCCGAGCAGGTCCGCCGCGCCCAGCGGTCGCGCCGCCAGCTCGCCCAGAAGCTGAACCGCGACCCGTCGCTCGACGAGATCGCCAAGGACTCGGGCTTCACGGTCGAGCGGGTGCGAGGAGCTGTTCGAGCTGATCGAGGATCCCGTGTCCCTCGAGACCCCGGTCGGCGACGGCGAGAGCATGGTCGCCGACCTGATCGAGGACGAGCGGGCGGAATCGCCGGACGGCGCGAGCGCCGACCGCGCCCGCGGGGTCGAGCTCGCGGCCGCCGTGGAGCGGCTCAATCCGCGCATGCGCCATGTTGTGACCCGCCGCTTCGGTCTCGACGGCAAGCCGCCGCAGACGCTCGAAGAGGTGGGCGCGGATCTCGGGATCACCCGTGAGCGCGTCCGCCAGCTCGAGACGCGGGCTCTGCGCGAGCTCCGCGCGGTCGCTCCGGGCCTGGCGCTGTATCTCCAGAGCTGATTCCAGGCCAAAGGGCTCGGAAATCGCCGAGGATCTGGCGACGCTAAGTCAGCATCTCGGGCATGAACGGAAGCCCGTCGAGCTGCCCCGCGTCAACAGAGGTGCCGGGGGCCCGAGATTTCTCGAATGCCGATCTCGAGGAGCTGACGCTCCGGATCTCAGGAGTCGTGGTCGGCGCGGACGGCGACGCGCCGATCTACCGCTGCCAAGCGACGACTCTCCTCGAGGTGAGCATTCCCGTGATCGAGGGCGTCATGTGCTCTGGTGATCGGAGCAACGCGCGCCGCCTCTGTTCGCGTGCGATCTACCCGTACTGGCGTTAGGACTGGCTCGAGCCGCTCGCGGAGCTCGCAGTCGGTTCGCTCGAGCCGACGTCGACGGACAGCCCGACCTCGCCCGTCGCCGCTTAGTGCGCGACCGCCTCCATCTCGTGGAGGGTCGCGAGCCGCTTCAGTGCCTCGACCTCGATCTGCCGCACGCGCTCGCGCGTGAGCCCGAGCCGCCGGCCGATCTCCTCGAGCGTCTTGGGGTCGGCATCGCCGAGCCCGTAGCGGAGCACGACGACGGCACGACTGCGGTCGGGTAGCGCGCGGAGGGCATCCGCGAGCACCTGCGAGCGGAGCGAGCTCTCGACGAGCTCGTCGGGAGTGGGGCCCTCGCCGGCGACGAAGTCGCCGAGCAGCGCGTCCTCGCCGTCGGAGACGGGCGCGTCGAGCGACGCCGACGCACGCGCCGCCGCGCGCACCTCGAGCGCCTGCTGAATCGGAAGGTTCGCCTCGACGGCGACCTCCTCGAGCGTCGGCTCGCGACCGAGGGCCGCCCACAGGTTCCGCTCGGCTCGATTCAGCTTCTGGCTCCGCTCGACGATGTGCACCGGCATCCGGATCGTGCGCGCCTTGTCGGCGAGCGCGCGTGCGACCGCCTGCCGAATCCACCAGGTGGCGTACGTCGAGAACTTGAACCCGCGCCGCCAGTCGAACTTCTCGGTGGCCCGGATCAGCCCGAGCGTTCCCTCCTGGATCAGGTCGAGGAACGGCAACCCCTGGTTGCGGTAGTGCTTGGCGATCGAGACGACGAGGCGGAGGTTCGACTGGATCATCCGCTGCTTCGCCTGCCGGTCGCCGCGCTCGATCAGCTTCGCGAGCTCGACCTCCTGGGCCGCGTTCAGCAACGGATGCCGTCCCGCCTCGCGCAGGAACAGCTGCAGCGCGTCCGTCGTCGTCTCCCAGCTGATCGCGAGCGGAGGCGGCGGCGGCTCGCGGCTGTCGCCCTCGGAGGCGGTGTCGTCGACCAGGTCGATCGCGCGCGTCTCGAGCTCGTGGTGCAGGGCCTCGATCTCGATCGCGTCGAGCCCGAGCGGCTCGAGCGCGTCGTTCAGCTCGGACTGCAGCAGCGAACCACGTTCTTCGGCCACATCGACGAGCCGGCGCAGGTCGTCGCTCAGCTCGAGGATGTCCGGCTCGGCCGTCAACGGCTCCTTGATAGCCCCGATCGCGGCTTGTCAAACCCGTTTCCGGGCCGCTCGAGCCCGTGCACGATAACCGGTGTTCTGTCAAGTTGGCACGCGCGGGCCCATCTGTGCTGAACTCGGCGAAGCATGGACGCCCCACCCCTGGCCGCCGCGCAGCTCGTCGCGCACGACTTCGTGCTCGCCGAATGGCAGGACGGCGGCGGCGAGACGTCGGCGGAACGGCCGATCGCGCCGCTCCACGTCCATCACGAGGACGACGAGGCGTGGTACGTGCTCGAAGGGAGGCTCGGCTTCGTCCGCGGCGCCGAGCGCCTGGAGGCCGGTCCCGGCGCAGCGGTGCTCGTCCCCCGCGGAACGCCGCACACCTACTGGAACGCGGGCGACGGTCCGGCGCGCTACGTGATCGTGATGCCGCCGCGGATCGCCGCGCTCGTCGCCGCGGTGCACGAGCCGGGTGCGGTCGGCCGCCTCGACGAGCTCTTCCGCGAGCACGCGTCCGAGCTCCTGACCTGATTCCACAGGGTTGTCCCCAGCCCGCCGACTCGGGTGTCGAGATGTGGAAGGAATTCTGTGCGCAACGTGCGTCCTTTTCGTCTCGAAGCGCCTTGATCGGCCCTCGTCCGGCCGGTACTTTCTCTCTTGCACCGAGCACGGAGCGTGAGTAGGTCGAAGCCGCTCCCGAGGGCCGTAGGCGGAAGCCGAAGGTTCACGGGGAAGGTGGACGAAAGCGCAACCGGCTCGGTGAATTTTTTTTGGTCCGGCGAGGTGGCTAGGATCTCCCGCGTGCCCCACCTGCGGATGCCCGCCTTCGACCACGGCGTCACGTCGTTCCTCTGGGCCCTGTTCTTCGGGCTCTTCATCTGGCTCGGCGGCTCGGCGGTCGGCTACAGCAGCGCGATCTCGTTCATCGTCGGCTGCGTCGGCGGCTTCCTGATCTTCCTGTTCGTGCGCGTCTACGGCGAAGACGAGCCGAGACGTCCGTGATCGCCTGACAGCGCGAAGACGAGCAGGCGGGCGAGGTCGCCCCCCACTTCTCCCTCGAGGCGCTCGTACGCACTCTCCCGCTCGCGGGTGAGCGAGCAGTGTGCGAGCAGGAGCGACGAGCCCCTGCGCAGCTGCGTGTTCAGGGCGTTCATCTGGGCACTGACGTGATCGGTTCGACGCCCGCCACGCGTGATCCCTGGCGGGAGGGAAAGGAGATCTCCGCCCTCTGTCGACGTGGTGACTCAGTCGAGGCTGAGCCGGCGCGCGTCGAACGAAGCCGAGTAGAGCTCCTCGCGGAACTCGTCGAGCACGGCCGTCGCATCGTGTGCGAAGACGTGCTCCACGACTCCCACCTCGTGGTCGTTGATGAACGGCACGTCGACGTGCTCCCGCGAGACGAGGTTGACGGAGATCCTGTTGCAGACCGGGCACCGGACCGCGAGCCCGACGCGGCCGCCGCGCTCCGCGGGCGCGAGCAGCTTGAACGCCGACGGGAACACGGGCCGCGGCCGCTCCTCCGGCCAGCAGTAGAAGCTCCACGGCCACTCCCCCGCGCCGATGCGCACGGCTGCGATGTCGCCGAGCTCACCGCCGACCGGCTCGACCCGCGACGTCATCAGGTTGACGAACGGCGTCGACGCCTCGATCCCGAGCGGCGCCCAGTCCAGGTCGTCGTGCGTGACGAGACCCGGATGCAGGCAGCCGCACCCGCAGGCGAACTCGACGCGGTAGACGGCCGGGTGCTGAGCGCCCGGCAGCTGCTCGAGCCGGCGAAAGCGCGAAAGCCGCACCCGGCTCTCCCCGTGCGTGGGGCACGAGAAGGTGTACGCCGTCGTCAACACGTCGTACATGGAGCTTTCTTACCCGCCGCGGCGGATGGACGCACCCCCCGAACGGTGAGGAGGCGCCTAGTACTCGATCAGCGCGAACAGGTCGGTTCCCGCGAGCCGCTCGCGGCCGCCGAGGAACGACAGCTCGATGATGAAGCAGGCTCCGAGCACTTCGCTGCCGATTCGTTCGACCAGCGTCTTGATCGCCTCGATCGTCCCGCCGGTCGCCAGCACGTCGTCGTGGATGACGACCTTCGACCCGCGCGGGATCAGATCGGGGTGGAGCTCGAGGGAGTTCTCGCCGTACTCGAGCACGTAGCTCGCACTCACCGTCTCGGGCGGCAGCTTGCCGGGGCGCCGCGCAGGCACGAAGCCGACGCCCGCCTCGGCCGCGATCGCGGCGCCGAGCCAGAAGCCGCGCGCCTCGGCGCCGAGCACGAGGTCGGGTGCCTTCTGCTTCACCCAGTCGGCGAGCTCGGAGACCGTTCGGCGCAGCAGGACCGGGTCGGCGAGGAGCGGCGTCACGTCCTTGAAGCCGACCCCCGGCGTCGGGAAGTCCGGAACCTCGCGGACCTTCGACCGGAGGTCGACGGTGTCCGTCACTGCGCGAAGTCTCGCAGGTCCCGCCAGAAGAAGAGCGACGACAGCTCGCCGACGAGCTCGGCGAGCTGCTCGAGATCGCGGAGCCCCTGCGTGCGCCGCTCGAGGCTGCGCGAGCGGAGCGCCGGTGTGACGAGCTGGTCGAGGAGCGCGGCCTGCCTGCCGGCGGCGGTGCGAAACGTCCGCAGGTGGCGCGGTGAGACGCCGAAGCGCTGCAGGCGGGCACACGTCGCCGCCACGTCCGCGTCGTCCTCTGGGTAGCGCTTGGCGCCGCCGGTGCCGCGCGGCTGGAGCAGGCCGAACTCCTCGAGCTCCCGCCCGAGCTCCGCGGTCACCTCCGCGCGCTCGCAGAGCTCGTCGAAGGTGATCGTCTCCACCGCGGCGCCGAGCGCCGTCGGCTTCTTGCGCTTCCGCTCCTTCGGCCCGGGCGCTTCCAGCTCCTCGCGGATCACGCGCAACGGCAGGAACTCGTCCCGCTGCAGGCGGAGCACGGTCTGCAGCCGCTCGACGTCGTGCTCGCTGAACAGCCGGTAGCCGCCCTGCGTGCGGCGCGGCGTCACGAGCCCCTCGTCCTCGAGGTAGCGCACCTTGGAGATCGAGATGTCGGGGAACTCCTCGCTCAGCCGGCGCACGACCTCGCCGATGCGCAGGGGACGCTCGCGGCGCTCGGAGGTCGACGCGGTCGCGGTCATGCGATGAAGGTCATCCGGTACTTGCCGATCTGCAGCTCGTCGCCGCCCTGGAGCACCGCCGTGTCGATGCGGCGCCGGTTCACGAACGTCCCGTTGAGCGAGCCCTGGTCCTCGACGCTGTACGCGCCGTCGCGGCCGATCAGGACGGCGTGGTTGCGGGAGACGGTGACGTCGTCGAGGAAAATCTCGCACTCCGGCGAGCGGCCGATGCGCGTCCGCTCGCCGGCGGGCCGGAACGTCTCCCCCGCGCGTCCGCCTCCCTGCCGCACGACGAGCGCCGGCCCCTCCAGGCCGACGACCGGGTCGTGGACGAGGTCGCCGATCTCCTCCGGCGAGAGCGACTGGGTGGTCTCCACCGACTGCTCGCCCTTCTGGAGCAAGGCGCCGCAGCGTGCGCAGTAGTTCGCGGCCTCGGGATTCTGGAAGCCACACTCCTGGCAATACACGATCACGCGCGTCGCGTTTGGACGAGGGAGCTGTGGGCCTGTGTCATGCGGGCGGCGTCGCCTTTCCGGCCAGGATGTCGGTCAGCCGGTCGACGACGGCCGGGTCGAGGATGCTGCGGCCCCCGGTCCGCTGCAGGCGCGCGACCAGCTCGGCGCGGAGGATGTCGATCTTGCCGTGCAGCATGCGGCGTTCGAAGCTGACCTCCCGCTCCTGCTGCTCGAGGTCTTCGATCAGGCCCTTCAGCTCCTCGTCGGAGAGCGAGCCGAGGTCGGGAAGAGGTTCCAAGTAGCCGCCTTTCGTTTGTGGGACGTGACCGGGGATTCCAGCAGACCCTGCCGGAACCGTCAACCTCATCTTGAGGGTTCAGCTCCGGGCGGCGATCTCCTCCTGGTCGAGGACGCCCAGCACGATCTCCTCGAGCTCCGCCTCCAGCTCGCGTGACGCCTCGGCGGTCTCGCCCTCGGCGTAGACGTGGACGAGCGGCTCGTCGGGGTCGGGCAGCGCCTGGGCCCAGCCGCGGCCCTCGAAGAAGATCTTGATCCCGTCCAGCAGATCGACGTCGTGGTCGGCGAACCGCTCGTTGAGGATCCGCATCACCGTGCCCTTGAGCCCCCACGGGCACGCCACCTGCTTGTGGACGAGCGTCGAGTGCGGCAGGCCGGCCGTCAGCTCCGAGAGCGGGACTGCGGGCCGCAGCGCCAGCAGCTCGAGCAGCTTGCAGAGCGACGTAATCGCGTCGTAGCCGGGAACGAAGTCCGGGAAGATGTAGGCGCCGCCGCCGGCGCCCGCGAAGATGACCCCCTCCTCCGCCGCCGCCCGCGCGAGCTCCTGCGCCGACGCCGGCGCCCGCACCACCTCGAGCTCCCGGCCGGCCAGCTCCTCGACCTGGCGTGTCGCCACGACCGGCACCGCCACCTTGCCGTGCCGCCCCGACTCGCGCAGGAGCCGGAGAAAGAGCAGCAGCGACGTCTCGGGGGCCACCTCCTGCCCTCGCTCGTCGATCAGGTAGATGCGGCTCGCCGAGCGGTCCGAGACCGCTGCGAGGTCGGCGCCGACCGCGCCGACGAGCTGCCGTGCATGCCGGATCGTCTCGCTCAGCCGCACCGGCCCGGCGCCCGCGTCGGACTCGAACGGATGCGCGGTGATCGCCTCCACGCCCAGCCGGCCGAGGAGCAGGGGCAGCACGTAGCTGGCGGCCGAGTAGCCGTAGTCGACGACGATCCGGAACTGGCGGGCCTGCACCGCCTGGACGTCGAGCGTCGAGAGCAGGTCGGTCGCGTAGCCCTCGCGGGCCCGTGCCGGGTACGAGATCGCGCCGACGTCGGTGAACGAGGCCCGACGCAGCTCCTGGCGTGTGTAGTGCTTCTCGATCTCCTGCTGCAGCGCTGCCGACATGGCCATTCCGGGGCGTTCGAAGAGCCGGATCTGCACGGCCTCCGGGTCGTGCGAGGCCGAGCCGACGTGGAAGGCCGCGTCGTAGCCCTGCGACTTGAGCAGGTGCAGCCCGACCGAGGCCGGCAGCGTCCGCAGGTCGGCGACCTGGACGCCCGTCGAGTTGAGCCCCGAGATCATGGCCCGCTTGATCATCCGATACGCCGGTGCGCTCTCGCGGCTGGCGACGACGCGCGCACCGCGCTTCAGCGCGGTTCCGAGCGCCGCACCGAAGCGCAGCGCCACCTCCGGGGTCAGGTTCACGTTGACGAGGCCGACGACGCCGTTCTTGCCGAACAGGTGCGCGGTGCCGCGCGACTCCCAGATCAGGCTCTCGTGGATCTGCGCGCCGTACTCGACCTCCTTGTACGGGTAGATGCGCACGCCCGCATGCACGACGGACTGGTCGCCCAGCGTCACCTGGTCGCCGATGGCGACGTCCTCGTGGACGTGTGCGTGCGACCGCACGTCGCAGCCGCGTCCGAGCACCGCGCCTTCCACGACCGCGCTTCGCCCGATGTAGGTGCTCGCGTCGATGACGCTCCGCGAGACCCGGCTGCGGCTGCGCAGCGTCGAGCCGGGACCGAGGACCGTGTAGGGGCCGACCTGCGCCTCGGGTGAGATCGTGCAGTAGTTGCCGATGAACGCCGGGCCCTCGACGCCCTCGACGTCGTCGAGCTCGACACCGTCGCCGAGCCAGATCTCGCCGGGAAGCTTGAGGCCGCCGATCGAGAGCCCGACCTTCTCGTCGAGCGCGTCGAAGTTCGCCTGCCGGTACTGCTCGAGGTTGCCGATGTCCTGCCAGTAGCCGTCGGACACGCAGCCGTAGATCGGGTACCCGAGCTCGAGCAGGAGCGGGAACAGCTCCTTCGAGAAGTCGAACGGCCGGTCGGTGGGGATCTGCTCGAGCACCTCGGGCTCGAGCACGTAGATGCCGGTGTTGATCGTGTCCGAGAAGACCTGCCCCCACGTGGGCTTCTCGAGGAAGCGCTCGACGCGCCCGTCGTCGCGGGTCACGACGATCCCGAACTCGAGCGGGTTCTCGACCGACTTCAGGCCGATCGTGCACGCGGCGCCCTTCGCCTGGTGGAAGTCGACGATCCTGCCGAGGTCCATGTCGCAGAGCGCGTCGCCGGAGATGACGAGGAACGTGTCGTCGAGCCGGCCGCTGGCCAGGCGCACCGAGCCGGCGGTGCCGAGCGGGCTCGGCTCGACCGAGTACTCGAGCTGGAGCCCGAGGCTCGAACCGTCGCCGAAGTACGACCGGATCGCCTGCGGCAGGAACGCGACCGTGACGACGACCTCCTCGAACCCGTGCCGGCCGAGCAGCTCGAGGATGTGCTCCATGCACGGCTTGCCGACGATCGGCACCATCGGCTTCGGCTGGTTCGACGTCAGCGGCCGGAGCCGGGTGCCCTCGCCGCCCGCCATCACGACGGCCTTCACGAGAACCGCACCTCCCGCCTCGCCTTGAGCACGTACTCGCCGAGCGACGCCGCGGCGAGGGCGAAGCCCGTCCAGAACACCCACAGCGGCCAGTCGGCTCCGTGGTGGGTCACCATCACGAACCCGAGCGCCGCGAAGAGCAGCCACGTCGCCACCTTCCCGAGCAGGTTCACCTGGAACTCGTAGCCGCGCCCCAGCACGACCGGGGTCGTCGCGAGCAACAGGAGGTCTCGCAGCGGGATCGCGAGCGCCGGCCAGGGCAGGCGCCCGGCGTAGAAGAGCAGGATCACCGAGGTGCCGATCATCAGCCGGTCGGCGAGCGGGTCGGCGATCGTGCCGAACGCCGATTCGACGTGCCACCGCCGTGCCAAGAAGCCGTCCACCTGGTCGGTGATACCCGCGACGCCGAAAACAAGCGCAGCGGGCCACGATCGACCCCCGTCGCAGGTGGTGATCAGCACGACGTACACCGGAATCAGCAGCAGCCGAGCGATCGTCAGCGCGTTCGGCAGCTGGCGGCGAGACACGCTGACAGGATACGGCGATGCCGACACTCCCCATCCCCGGCTTCGTCGACGTGCACTGCCACGCGTTTCAGCGGGCTCTGCGCGGGCGGGACTCGGGCGGCGACTTCTGGGCCTGGCGCGACGGCATGGTCGCCCTGGCCGAGTCGCTGACGGCCGACCAGATCGGGCGCGAGTACGTCGACGTCTACCGCGAGCTCCGCAGCAACGGCTTCACCGCGGTCGGGGAGTTCCACTACCTCGGCCTGGACGAGGCGCGGGCGGCAGCTGCCGCCGCGGCCGAGGCAGGCGTCGCGTTCGTCTGCCTCTACGCCTGCTACCTGCGCGGCGGCAGCCCGCGCTTCCGGCAGGAGTCGGTCGCCGACTACCTGCGCGAGCTCGAGCAGCTGCGCGGCGACGGGATCGCCGTCGGCGTCGCCCCCCACTCCGTGCGCGCCTGTCCGGCCGAGGCGTTGCGCGAGCTCGGCGCGTACGCCGCGGCGCACGAGCTGCCGCTGCACGTCCACGCCGACGAGCAGCCGCGGGAGATCGCCGAGTGCCTGGCCGAGCACGGGGTGCGTCCGATCACCCTGCTCGCGCGTGAGGGCTGCCTCGGCGTACGCACGACGGTCGTGCACGCGACCCACGCCGACGGCGCGGAGCTCGATCTCCTCGCGGAGTCGGGCGCGCGCATCTGCGCCTGTCCGACGACCGAGGCGAATCTCGGGGACGGCTTCCTACCGGTCGCCCGCGTCTCGCATCGAGGCATCGAGCTCTGCATCGGGTCCGACTCGAACGCGCGGATCGACCCGCTCGAGGAACTGCGGGAGCTCGAGGGCATCGCGCGCCGGCAGACGGGGCAGCGCGGGCTGCTCGGGCTCGACGAGCTCCGGCGGATCGGCGCCGCGCACGGCGCGGCGGCCCTCGGGCTCGACACCTGGCCGGACGCCGTCGTCGATCTCGACCACCCGGCGCTCCGCGGCGTCGCCGCGGAGGACGTCTACGCGGCCTTGGTCTTCAGCTGCGGCGGCGACGTGTTGCGGAAGACGTCCGACCAGTAGCGGGTGCGATCGAGGTAGGCGTCGGCCGCGGCCGGGCCGTGCAGCCCGTACGCGCCGCCGTAGCCGACGTAGCGGTAGCGCCCGTGCCAACCTGCGTCGGCCGCCGGCTCGATCTGCGTCCCCTCGTGCCACTCGTTGAACGACGTGATCGTCACCCGGTCGGCGCCGGCCGCGATGGCGGCGCGCCACATCGAGTCGTAGGTGAGGCCGGCCCGGCGACGCTTGACGCGTGGGTCGCCGTCGGCACGCCGCGCGTCGTAGCCGGGCCCGACGGACGGCGCGCAGAACAGATGCCGAGCGTGCGCCTGCCGGCAGAGACGTGCGAGCTTGTCGCCGCCGAAGGTGACGATGTCGTACGTGTAGACGCCGTCGAAGCGAGCCGCAGACGCCGCCCCGACCAGGCCCGTCTGCGCGAACAGCAGCGTGCCGCCGACGTGCAGCTCGCCCGCGGCGGCAGCCCAGTCGGCGATCGGAAGGTCGAACGGCCGGTACACGTAGAACGTGCGAATACCGTCTGCGCGCAGAGACGCGACGTCTTCGACCGTGCTCTCGACCGTGCGTCCGGCGTACGGCTCGAGGTGCGCGGCGACCGCGATGCGGTCGGCGCGTGCGGCCGTCGCGACGGCGGCGAGTCGCGCGTCCTCCGGGGAGCCGCGGCCCCACCACGAGACCGCGATCTCGTCGATCCCGGCCGCCTTGATCTCGTCCATCTGCTGCGCGATCACGAGGCGGTCGGACGACGAGTACAGCCCCGTCGCCGGGTAGTACGCGGACGCGATGTCGTCCGGCGGCGAGTGACCGTCCTGCGACCAGTGCTCGTAGGAACCGTCGAGCGTGGCCGTGCCGTACCAGGGGTAGTAGAACGCCGACACGCGCACGTCGCCCGCCAGTGCTGCGGCAGGGGTCGCGAGCGCGGCCAGCGCGCACAGAACGAAGAGGCGCCGCATGGTGGGGTGCTGATTGTCCTCCAGCGCGGCGCGGCAGGCAATGGGCCGGGAGGACTACCGGGCGACCGGGAGCGGCCTCCCGGTCGCTCTCACGTCCTCCTACCAGCCGTAGGTGGCGACCTCGTAGACGTGCTCGCTCGACGGCTCGTCGTGGTCGTACGGCCGCTTCGCCGGTGCCGTCGGGCGGGCCTTCGCCGGCCTGCGCGGCGGTGCCTCTGGCTTCGGCCTCCGGCGCGGCACCGTCCGGGCCGCCGGCGGAGCCTGCGCGGGGATCGCAGCCTGCAGGCGCCGGCGTGCGCCTCCCGCGAGCTTGATCGCCCTCGGGACGACTCTGCCCTCCCGGGCGACGAGCGCCGCGGCGCAGAACCCGGCCGCGAGCAGGCACGTCAGCGCGGCCTGCGCGCCGGCGCTCGTCCAGACGACCGCCGTCGCGAAGCCGAAGCCGGCCCCGAGCCACCTCTGTGTGTCCTTCGACATGCGTGAACCTCCCGGTCGCCTACCGATCGAAATGGGGAGTTCAGGTTTCTCGGCCACCCGGCGCGCTCCTTCTCGCGCGCCGGGAGCGCCGCCCCGGGCGATGGCGAATCGACCCGGGGCCGCCGCACCGCATGACCTGTGGCCGAGAGTCAATCGGCCACCCGCCGACCGTACCACTGCCGCGTCGACGCCCCTCGCGTTAAGGTCATCTGCCCCTGCCGTCGTCGTTCGAGGCTGATTCACAGTCGACCTGGCGGAACGCGGTGGCGGGGGCACTAATGCCGGGGGCCTGAAGAGCCGATAGGTCCCGTGCGATGGATACGGACGCCCGCAACGAGACCGCGCGGACCCGCCCCCTGCCCCTGCTCGTCGGCGAGGACGAGGTGATCCTGCTGGCGGACGACGTCAACCAGCTCGTCGAGTCGGCGGACAAGCTCGTCGCCGCCACCTATGAGTCGCTGAAGCGGGCGGGTGGCGAGCACAGCCACGACGCCTCGCAGAAGGCGATCGACGAGCTCGAGGCGATCAGGGAGGCGCTGACGAGCGGCGGTCTTCGGTTCGACGACCCGCCGGTCGAGGTCGACCGCGACCGCGCCCGGGTGCTGCGTCAGCTCCTTGCGGACATCGACGGGTATCAGCGCCGTGAGCTGACCCCCGGCCTGCGCGATCTGCGCCGCCAGCTCACGGCCGCCGCCTAGTCTCTAGTTACGCCGTCATGCGCACGACCACGTCGTGCTTGACGACGGACGTCCGCCGTCCAGGCGTGTCTCCCGTAGGCATCGCGTTGAGCGCCGCGTCGCCCTTGACGTAATCGTCTTCGTTGTCGAAGAAGACGATGGCGATCGCGCGCTCGGCCTCGGGGTCGTGGAGGACGACGACCTCGGTCGCAGGGAGGCCCTCTGGGCGCTCGCCCTCGCTGATCTGCTTCCTCATCTCGTCGGCGCGCTCGCCGGTGACTCCGTCGAACGTCACGACACGTGCAAGTGCCATCTCAGCCTCCTTGGTCGCGCGCCGTGTGAGCAGGCGCGTCGAGTGAGCACTCTAGTGCGCTCCCGGCCGCCTCAACGGCCGTTGTGGTCGGCGCTCTTTGCGATCGTCGGCCGGCGCGCACCAGCGGGATACCAGTGGCTCGAGCCGCTCGTCTCGTGCCGGGCGACCTTGCCCTGGAGCTGGAGGCCGCGAAGCCGGCTGCCGATTCGCTGCGGAAGATGATCGATCGAGCCCGCGTCGGGGCCGTAGAGCGCCCGCCCCAGCTCGGCGGCCGTCGCCCCCGTCTCGCCGGCGACCTGCTCGAGGACCCGCAGGAAGAGCTGCTCGGCGATGTGAGCCGGCTCCACGTCGCGAAGCTCGTCCGCGCGAGGCTCGATGACGTGGCCATGCTCGTCGACGGTCCGTGCGCGTCGCCAGCCGCGCCGGGCGAGCTCCGCCGTCAGCTCCTGCAGCGCCGTGCGCGCAGCCGGGAGCCGCGCCGGCGGGATTCGAGGCTCCCAAGGCGGCCTGAAGGTCCTGAACGGCCGCGAGGCGAGAACGGGCTCGTCGTCGCCTTCACGCCAGGCGTGGAACTGCGCCGTGACGTAGCCACGCCACAGCCGGACGCTGCATTCCTCCGGTTTCCCCCGTTCTGCTCCGGACTCGCGACGCACTCGGACCCTCCCCCGACAACGGCTAAAAGCCGCTGCCCGAGCGCCGCATCTCGAGACAGCGACCAGAGCATAGCGCGAGCCGTCCGCACCCACAACGAATCGCGCGACGAGAGCTCACGCGCCGCGTGACGGGTCTCAGCAGGCGCCGGCGGCGGGCGTGCCGCCCGGACCAACCTCGTGCACGAGCGTCCCGTTCAGATTCGCCTCGAGGCAGTACGACGTGTTCGTCGCCTGCACGAGCGTGACGCCGGAGCCGGCCGGCAGCTGCGCGCCGGCGTAGGTGCCGGCCTGCGCGTACGCCGCCTGCAGCGACGCTCCCACCTGCGAGAAGTTGACTCCAGCCGCCGAGACCGCAGCCTGCGCCTCGGCCTGGGTCACCGCCTGCGAGGTGGGGCCCTCGTTCTTGCTCTGCTCGGCGAAGAGCCAGCCGCCGACGGCGAGCGAGACGAGGAGGACGACCGATGCGAGTGCTCTGGTCACCCGAGACGTATCGGACGCGGGGCGCGGAATGTTGACAGTGGATCCGCCCCCGGAACGGGGGTGCTCAGACCTTCGTCCAGGCTGAGCCGTTCGACCAGACGATCTGATTCGGTGCGTGAAGGGTGCCGGTGTACGTCGCGTCGTCCGGGAAGCTCACCTTGATGGTCGAGCCGTCGACGATCGACCCGGTGGCCGTAGGACGGTCGTAATCCGACATGTCGATCTTCAGTGATCCGACTCCTTCCGAGACGATCGCAACCCGATCACCGCCGCTCTTCCAGCTTCCGTTCAGGTCGATCGCCGTGTCGACCACCTTCGTCCAGATCGAGCCGTTCGACCAGTGGAGCTGGTTCGGCGCGTGGAGGGTGCCGGTGTACGTCGCGTCGTCCGAGAAGGTCACCTTGATCGTCGAGCTGTCGACGACCGATCCGTTCGCCGCAGGACGATCGAACGCGGACATGTCGACCTTCAGCGACTTGAAGTCCACGGACATCACGGCATTCCGCGTGCTCCCGTCGGTCCACAGGCCGGCCAGCTCGACCACGGTCTTGATCGTCGTCCAGTCAGCGGGGAAGCCCACAGGCCACGCATCGTTGCGGAAGTTCGGACATCCGTCGCCCGCCGTCACCAGGTCGCCGAATTCCTGGTGATGCCAGACCGCGCGACAGAGCACCGCGACTCGCTCGGGCTCCTGTGCGTGGATCCCCCACTCGTACTGGTCGACGTACGTGTCGTTGCGGTCGGAGGCGTGGCCGACCTTGACCACCTGACACGGTGTGTCGACGGACATGTAGTAGTGGGATTCGATGTCGGCGGCCTGGAAGTTGGCGTTGGTGTCGGTGACGCTGATCTCCCCGCCCAGCGACCAGTACTCCCACAGGACCGTGTGTCGCCACGCGTGGAAGTCCAGCCTCCCTGTGCCGATGCGGTACTCCACGAGCGCGCCGTCGTCGGAGGCCCACCGCTCGGCACCGTTCACCATGCCGGTGAACTTCAAGTACGGCGCGTCGAGGACAACGGCAGCACCGCCGCCGCCCGCCGACGCGGCGTGTGATTCGTAGCCGGCTCTGAGGTCGATCGTCTGACCTCCGATGACGAGCTCGCCGCCCGCCGAGGAGATGGCGTCGAGCACCGGGTCGCCGAACGTTACTGCCGGCGTGCCGTCGGCGGCGCGGCGCGAGTACCCACCTTTACGCGAGACGGACCCGCGCAGGCCGTCCCCTTCCGGACGACCGCCGAGCTCCTGCGTCAGGTACGCGGTGAGCTCGTCGCGGTCGGCGAACGCATGACCGGACTGAATCGAGTCGTCGTGCGTGACGAACTCCACCTCGCCGTCCTCACGGATCGTCGCGGCTTCACCGACGGAAAGGACGCGCTGCCCAGACATCAATCCCACCCCCAAAGTACGTTGAGTCAAACCGGCGTTCGTACGCTCGACGTGAAGGTTCGAGGTTGGAGTTCGCATCGCGTCGAACCGGACGGCGCGAAGCGCTCCTCTCACACCGCCGCCCATCGAACACGGTCGGTGCGATGTGCTCGTCTGCTGGCGAACCTCCCTCCCTCGGTCAGGCCGCCGCAGAAGCCTTGCCGCGAGTATCACACGCTCTGGTTCGCGACTCAAGCCCTCAACGAACCCGATGATGAACTTCGCCGGCGCTCGTTCGGAAACGGCTCGAGCACAGAAACGCTGGCGCAGGTGACTGGCCCTTGCAAGTTACCGACGAGTGGTGGTCGAAATCAGGGACGAGTCGTGGCCTCGGATGCGTCCCTGCGTGCCGCGTAGAGCTGCCAGGTTCCGGAGACGCCCTTAAGCTCTCGCCGGCCGTGGTCCTCGAATGTGAGCCCGGAGCCTGCGACGAGATCGCGCACGGTGCTCGACACGACCACCTCGCCCGCCCTCGCGGTGGCAACGATGCGGGCGCCGATGTTGACCGCGATTCCCGACAGCTTGGATTCGTGCAGCTCGCACTCGCCAACGTGGATCCCGATCCGCGCGTCCAGGCCGAGCTTGGCGAGGCCGGCGATGATCGCCTGACCTGCACGGATCGCGCGCGCCGGGCCGTCAAACGTGGCGAAGAACCCGTCGCCCGCCGTGTCACGCTCCTCGCCGCGAAAGCGGCCCAGCTCGCGTCGCACGACGGCGTGGTGCTGTGTGAGTAGGTCACGCCAGGCTCGGTCACCGAGTCTCGCAGCGCGTTCGGTCGAGCCGACGAGATCTGTGAACATGACCGTCGCCAAGACACTCTCCGGCACCAGCGGTGCTTCCTCGCCGGCGACGAACCGTTCGATCTCGTCGGCGATGTCGAGCGAGAGGAAGATCCCGAAGTAGTCGGCGCCGGAGACGCGCATCGCCCGGGCGCGGGAGATTCGCGACGCGACGTCCAACGCGTCGTGCTCGGCGTCAAACGGTGCCCCCCGCCGGTAGAGGACGAGCGTCGGCACCCTGACCGCCGACAGCACCTCCCCCAGATCGGTCTCGGCGAACGCACGGTTGAGCGCGTACGCGACCTCCGGGCTGGCACCGACTCGCAGCGAGTTGGCGAACCAACGCCGGTCATCCTCGTCCGCAAACAGCGTCGGGCAGCCACCCTGAAGCAGCTCATCGCACCACGCTTGGTCTCCCCACCCCTCCCTGAGCTCGCTCAGCGTTCGCTGCGTCTCTCGATCTTCGATCCCGGTTCCACGCGCAATCGGATGGAACAGCACCAGCGCACGCGTCCGCTCTGGGTACGTGGCCGCGTACAACGCCGCCATCCCAGATCCCTCGTGCGCCCCGAGGACGACGGCACTCGAGGAGCCGACGGCATCGAGCACAGCTCGCAGGTCCTCCATCCGCGTCTCCAGCGCCGCGAAGTGCGCGCCGTGATCGGAAAGGCCCGTCCCGCGCTTGTCGAACAGGATCAAGCGAAATGACCGCGCGAGACGCTCGTAAAACCCCCGCCAGTGCCGAGACTCCCAACCGTAGACGAGATTCGACACGTAGTCGGGCACGTAGACGAGGTCGACCTCGCTCTCGCCCTCCCCAACGACCTGATACGCGATCGCGACACCGCCGTTACGCACGTACCGGATTCCCTCCGCCACAGCCGGGCATCATCTCCGAGGCCGCCCAGATCAACAAGCGGCGAGCCTTCCCCGCTCTGTCCCTGAGTGGTCGCCGATCGCGGCTTTTTGGCCAGGTAGGCGAAGCGGGAGAGGCGGCGCTCGCGTGCGAGGGTCGAGACGATCTCGAAGAATTGCTGCCGGCCCTCGTATGCCTCAGCTCCCTCGAGACGTCTCAGCTCCTGTTCGCGTTCAGCGCGCGCGCCTCTCGCCGCCGGCCGGCCACGTCGGCCAGGCTCTCCGTCTCGTCCTTGATCGAGATCAAGCTCAGCCCCGCCGCGGACAGCAGGCGGTCGTATCAACAACCTCGGGTCTCTCCGGCACCTGGTCCCGTGGGGCCGGACGGCGACTAGTAGGCGACAGCACGTCCGGCCTTTGACGAACAGAAACCCCCGGTTAGCGGGGGTTTCTAGTCATCGGGGCGCCGAGATTCGAACTCGGGACCTCTAGTCCCCCAGACTAGCGCGCTAACCAGGCTGCGCCACGCCCCGCGACGGGCCAACCGTAGCAGGGTGGCCGCGTGGGCTTGCAGCGGCGGTAGCGTGCCGCCTCGAGTGCGCACGGCCAACATGGGCATCGGGACCGGCGCGTACGTCGCGGAGCGAGACGACTGGCCGTCCGCGGTGAACCGCGCGGTCGACGAGGGCTGGCCGTTCGTCGAGCTGACCGCGATCACGGAGACGCTGTTCCACTCGCTCCGCCGCTATCTGTCGTCGCCCGACGCACGCCTCTCCGCGTTCACGCGCGTCTCGCTCCACGCGCCCGTCGTCCTCGACTCCCCGATTGCGACAGTGGCAGAGGCCGTCGTCGCTGCCGACCTCCCCTACGACGTCGTCCTCCATCCCGACCTCTACGGCAGCGACGCGGCGCCGGCGCGACTGGACGGACGAGCGGTGTTCGAGAACATGGACGTGAACAAGCACTTCGGCCGCACGACCGACGATCTGGCCGAGGTGTTCGATCGCTTCCCGGCCTCTGGGTTCTGTCTCGACGTCGCGCACGTGTGGACGAACGACGCGACGCTGCGGCTCGGCTTCGAGCTGCTCGACGCCCACGGTGACCGCCTGCGGCAGCTGCACGTCTCGGGGATCGAGCCCGACGGGACGCACCGTCCGACCACCGAGGTCGACCTCGCGCGCTACGAGCCGCTGTTGGCCCGCTGTCTGCACGTGCCGTGGGTGCTCGAATCGGAGCTCGTCCCGAGCTCACACCCCGACGGTTGAACGAGCGCTGTGGACGCGGCACGGAACTCACAGCATCCTCGGATCACTTTCCAAGGCGACGCGGGCGCGACGGCGTCCACGATCGACGGCTCGTCGTCGACGACGAGCACCCTCGCCGCCCCGTTCGTCTTGTGTCCGTTGCTGGTCATGAGCTCACCGTGCCACCGCAGCCTGGGAGGAGCCTGAGAAAGCGCGCCCGGAAGCTGTGAATCGGCTGTGAACTCTGACAGGGCCCGGCCGCCGCCCGCGGCACGGTATACCCCTGTGCTTCAATCGTTGAAGTACATACAACACCTGAACCTAGGAGAGCTCACTTGCCCAATCTGCTGCTGATCCCGCTCGAGGACAGCGTCGTCTTCCCGAACATGTCGGTGACGCTGACCGTCGACGTCGGCGAAGACGAACGCGTGTTCCTCGTGCCGGTGCACGAGGGCGAGTATGCGAGCGTCGGCACCGTCGCCGAGGTGTCCGAGCGCTTGCGCCTGCCGGGCGGCGGTTCCGCCGTCACCCTGGCCGGCCTCCACCGTGGCGTCGCCGGCGCGGCCAACACCGGCTCGGACGGACGCCTGCGCGTCGACGTCGAGGAGCGCGAGGAGGTCGATCCTCCCCGCGTCCAGACCGCCGAGCTCGAGCGCGAGTACCGCGCGGTCGTCGAGGAGATCCTCGACCTCCGCGACGCCGACCCGCGGATTCGCGACTTCGTGCGCTCGATCACGAGCGCCGGCGCGCTCGCCGACACCTCGGCCTACGCCCCCGACATCGGCTTCGCCGACAAGGTCGAGCTGCTCGAGGCGGTCGACGTCGTCGAGCGCCTGGAGCTGTCGCTGCGCCTGCAGCGGGAGCGCCTCGCCGAGCTGCAGGTGCGCCGCCGCATTCGCGAGGACGTGGAGTCGGGCGCGCAGAAGCAGCAGCGCGAGTACATCCTGCGGCGCCAGCTCGAGTCGATCCGGAAGGAGCTCGGCGACGACGACGGCTCGGCGGCCGACGACTACCGCACCCGCATCGCCGAGACCGAGCTGCCCGAGGCGGTTCGCGAGCAGGCGGAGCGCGAGGTCGGCCGGCTCGAGCGCATGGGCGACCAGAGCGGCGAGTCGCAGATGATCCGCACGTATCTCGACTGGCTCCTCGCGGTGCCGTGGGGCAAGCGCTCGGAAGAGCGCCTCGACCCCGCGCACGCGCGTGAGGTGCTCGACTCCGATCACGCGGGGCTCGACGACGTGAAGGAGCGCATCGTCGAGTACCTGGCCGTGCGCAAGCTGCGGCAGGACCGCGGCATCGAGCAGGACAAGCGCTCCGGCGCGATCCTCACGCTGATCGGGCCTCCCGGCACCGGCAAGACGTCTGTCGGCGAGTCGATCGCCCGCGCGCTGAATCGCGAGTTCGTCCGCATGTCGCTCGGCGGTGTACGCGACGAGGCCGAGATTCGCGGTCACCGGCGGACGTACATCGGTGCGCTGCCGGGACGGCTGGTGCGCGCGCTGCGCGACGCCAAGACGATGAATCCGGTGATCCTGCTCGACGAGGTCGACAAGGTCGGCGCCGACTGGCGCGGCGACCCGTCCGCGGCGCTGCTCGAGGTGCTCGACCCGGCGCAGAACCACTCGTTCCGGGACCACTATCTCGACGTCGAGCTCGACCTGTCGCAGGTCGTGTTCATCGCGACCGCGAACATCGCCGACACGATTCCCGGCCCGCTGCTCGACCGGATGGAGGTCATCCGCTTCGACGGCTACACGGTCGACGAGAAGGTCGCGATCGCGCGCGGCTACCTGTGGCCGCGGCAGCGCGAGCGGAACGGCCTGCACGAGGACGAGGCCGAGATCTCGGACGCCTTGCTCGAGACGATCGTGAGCGAGTACACGCGCGAAGCTGGTGTCCGGCAGCTCGAGCGCGAGCTCGGCAAGCTGCTGCGCAAGACGGCGACCCGCATCGTCGCCGGCGACGCGGAAGCACCCGTCCACGTCGACCTCGAGCTCGTTCGCGACGCACTCGGCCGCCAGCGCTTCTATCAGGAGTCCGCCGAGCGGACGGCCGTGCCCGGCGTCGCGACGGGGCTCGCAGTCACCGGCACCGGCGGCGACGTCCTCTTCGTCGAGGCCACGTCGATGAGAGGGTCGGACGGCCTCGTGCTGACCGGCCAGCTGGGCGACGTGATGAAGGAATCGGCGCGGATCGCGCTCACGTACGTCAGGTCGCACGCCGACCAGCTCGGCATCGACGAGGAGTCGTTCGACGACCGCTCGTTCCACGTCCACGTCCCGGCCGGGGCGATCCCGAAGGACGGCCCGAGCGCAGGGATCACGATGACGACCGCGATCGCCTCGCTCCTGTCGGGCCGCCCCGTGAAGCACACGGTCGGGATGACCGGCGAGGTGACGCTGCAGGGACGCGTGCTGCCGATCGGCGGCCTCAAGCAGAAGGTCCTCGCGGCGCATGCGGCCGGGCTGACCGACGTGATCATCCCGGAGCGAAACCGGGCGGACCTGGACGACGTCCCGGAGGACGTCAAGGCCGCGCTCAGCTTCCATCCGGTGATGACGCTCGACGAGGTGCTCGCACTCGCGCTCGAGCCGGAGCCGTCCGCACATGCGCTGCCGTAGCTGCAAGCCCATCCCCGAGGAGGTCCGCCGCGCGGCGGACCTCCTCGAACGGCGCTGGACCGTGTCGATCATCTGGGCCTCGTCCGAGGGCGCGGTGCGCTTCGGCGAGTTCGCGCAGTCGCTCGGCCAGATCCCGCCGGCCACGCTGGCCGCACGCCTCTCGGAGCTCGAACAGGCCGGTGTGCTCGCACGCGTCACCGTCGAGGGCCGCCCGCCGAGAACCGAATACCGCCTCACCGAGCGCGGCGTGAGCCTGCGCGCGCTCGTCACGGCACTGCAGCAGTTCGCCGCTAGCTGACGACGAGCTCCGCGAACGCGGCGGACGACTTGCCGAACTCCCACCAGCCCGAGACGGAGGGCTGCACGAACGCCATGCTGCGGCCGTAGACCAGCGGGATCAGCGCCACCTGGTCGGCGATCGCCATCCGGTCGGCCTCGTGGAACAGCTGCAGCCGGGAACGGTCGCTGCGCTCCTGGCGCGCGCGTTCGATCAGCTCGTCGAACGGCGCATACGCGAACCCGCCCTCGTTCGTCTTCGACTCGGAGTGCAGCAGGAGCCGGAGGTAGTACTCGGGGTCGCTGTAGCCGGGCAGCCAGCCGGTCACCACGATCGGCGCGATGAACACCTCCCAGGGCCGTCGGAGCTTCCACGCCTGGTCTGCCGACCAGTACGGGGTCTCGACGTCGATGCCGAGCACGTCGCGCCAGCCGGCGGCGATCGCGTCGACGATCGGCCTCCACTCGTCGGCGCCGGCGAGCTTGACCGTCGGCGTGACGCCCGCGCGGGCGAGCAGCTCGCGCGCGAGCTCCGGCTCGAAGCGAGGGACGATGTCGGGCGTGTGACCCTGGAGCGCCGGCGGCACGAGCCCCCCGGTCGCGATCAGCATGTTGTCCGCGAGCTGCTCGCGCAGCGACTCGCGGTCGATCGCGTGAGCGAGCGCGCGCCGGAAGTCGACCTTCGCGGCCGTCTCGTTCGAATGGTCGAACGCGAGGTAGCCCGTCCATGCGGCCGGTCCCAGCACCGCCTCCGTCCCGGGCCGACTGTGCACCTGGTCGGCCAGCCGCGGCGTGTAGCGCACCGTGATCATGTCGACCTCGCCTCGCGCGAACGGCTCGAGCGACTCGCCGACGCCGGCGCGCTCGATTCGCACCGTGGCGACGTTCCCACGGCGTGCGACGTTCCGATAGCCGTCGCGACGCTCGAGCACGAGGGCTTCGTCGCTCTGCTCCGCGATGCGGAACGGACCGCTCACGACCTGGCGGCCGACTGCGGTCCAGTCGTCGCCGGCGGCCTCGATCGCGTGGCGCGGCTGAGGCCCGCCGTCGGGGCGGTTCATCACGCTCATGAAGTACGGCGCCGGCGCGACGAGCCGGAACTCGACGGTGCGGTCGTCGAGCGCACGCACGCCGATGCGGTCGGCGTCGCCGTTCCGTCCCAGCGCGTAGTCCTGGCCGTTCTCGAGCACGTAGTAGATGGCAACCGACGAACCCGGCCGAACCGGGTCGAGGACGCGCTTGATCCCGTACTCGACGTCGTGGGCCGTCAGCGGCACGCCGTCGGACCACGTCAGCCCTTCGCGCAGGTGGAACACGTAGCGCAGCCCGTCGTCGGAGATCTCCCAGCGCTCGGCCAGCGACGGCACGATCGTTCGCTCCGGCCACGCCTCGACGAGCCGATCGAACAGCTGCATGCAGAGCTGGATGTTCGGCCACGCGATCGCCGACGCCGGATCGAAGTCGTTCGGCAGGAAGCTCGAGGTGACGCGGAGCGCCGCGGTCGCCGGAACGGAGTCCGGCGGATGCCAGTGGCCGAACGCGTCCTGGTACGCGGCGTTGGCCTCGGCGAAACGCAGCGACGTGTGCAGGGCGAGCGCGAGCTTGAAGAGCACGAGCGCGACCTCGTGGGACTCGCCGCGCTTCTTCAGCAACTCCAGCAGCTCCCCGTAGTGCTCGATCGCCTCGTTGAGCGCGTACTCCTGCCGCGCCTTGTCGCCGGCGCGCGTGAGGTAGTCGATCGCCTTCGGCTCGTCGGCCGCAGCGAGCCAGTGATGCGCCAGGATCCCGAGCGCCTCCTCCCCGCCCTCCTCGCGGCGGCGCTCGAGCCAGTCGGCGGCCTCGCGGTGCAGCCGCCGCCGCTCCTCGCCGACGATCGTGCGGTACACGGCCTCCTGGATCAGGACGTGCTTGAAGCGAAACTCCGGCTGCGGCCACCGGCGGCTCTCGCGGATCAGGTCGAGCCGCTGCAGCTCGCGCAGCGACTCGCGCAGGTCGTCGCCTGCCGCGACGCCCTCGAGCAGCGCGAGCCCGAACTGGCGGCCGAGCACCGAGGCGGCGGTCAGCGTGCCGCGGTACGCCGCCGGCAGGCGGTCGACGCGCGCCAGGATCACCTGCTCGACGGTCGCCGGGATCTCGACCGCCGTCTCGTGGTCGAAGCGGTAGCCGCCGTTCGACGCGACGAGCGCGCCCGAGTCGACGAGGCCGCGCACGAGCTCCTCGAGGAAGAACGGGTTGCCCTCGGCCTGCTCGAGCAGCCGCTGCTCGAGCTCGCCGGGGAGCGTGTCGCCCCCGACGAGGGCGTGCAGCAGCTCGCGCTCGGCGTCGCCTCCCAGCGCCTGCAACGCCAGCTCGTGCGACCGGTGTGGATAGCTGCGCGCAGCGAGCTCGCGGAGCTCGGTCGACTCGTGGTCGGGATCGGGCCGCTGCGTCACCACGAGCAGCACGGCGGCGTCCTCGGTCAGCCCGAGCAGGCGCTCGAGCAGCACCAGCGACGTCGGGTCGATCCAGTGGACGTCCTCGATCGCCACGATCACCGGCCGCTCGGAGGCGATCCGGTGGAGCAGCTCCTGCATCACCTCGAACGTCCGGTACTGGAGCGCCTCGGGCGACAGCTCGGCGAGCCGCGCCGCGGCGTCGGGCTCGAGCGTCAGCCCGAGCAGGCTGCCGAGATACGGATACAGCTCGTCGCCGCGGTCGGCCGCGACGCGGTTGACTGCGCGCCGCAGCAGCAGGCGGGCTGCGCAGCTCGGGATCGTCGACGGACAGGCCCAGCCAGTCGCGAAGCAGCTCGCGGAACGGCCAGTACGGCATCGACTCGCCGTAGGAGACACAGCGGCCCTCGAGCCAGAGGATCGGGCGCTCGCCCGTGGAGGCGTCGGCGATCCGCCTGAGCTCGGCGACGAGACGGCTCTTGCCGATCCCCGCCTCGCCGGTCACGAGCAGGATGCCGCCGGAGCCGCTCGCCACCAGCTCCACGGCCGCACGCGCGCGTGCAAGCTCCGTCTCCCGGCCGACGAGGAGGGCGTCGTCGTGCGGCCTCGCCGGGGACATCGCCCGCTCCACCTCGAATGCGACCACGGGCTCGGACTTGCCCTTCAGCTCGAGGCTGCGCCGGTCGCCGAAGCGGAAGAGTCCCTTGACGAGACGGGCCGTCTCGGCACCGGCGAGCACCGACCCCGGCGCGGCCTGCGCCTGGAGCCGTGCCGCGACGTTGACCGTGTCGCCGACGGCGCCGTACTCGACCCGGCCGCCGGCGCCGACCGGTCCGACGACGACGGTGCCGGTGTCCACGCCCACCCGGACGCCGAAGCCGCTGATGCCGAAGCTCCGCTCCACCTCGAGGGCATACGTCCGCAGCTCGTCCGCGATCTGCAGCGCGGCGCGCAGCGCGCGTTCCGGATCGTCTTCGTGCGCCGTCGGCGCACCGAACAGCGCGAGCACGCCGTCGCCCGCCAGATCCTTGACGGTGCCGCCGAAGTTCTCGACGGCGTGCACCATCCGGGCCACGGCGTCGCCGACGACGAGCCGTACCTCCTCGGGATCGAGCTGCTCGCCGAGCGCGGTCGAACCGACGAGGTCGGCCGCGAGCGCCGTGACGACTCGGCGTTCTTCGCGCATGGCCGGCTGCCCCGTCACGCTTCGTATTGTGCGGTCCGGGGAACTCGCGTGACGAAAGACGCCGTGGCGGCGTATAAGGAGAGACGATGCTGGGAAAGCTCGCCCTGCCGGCTGTGATCGTGGCTGCGTCGGCCGCCTCCGCGGCCGGCTCGCCGGCTCCCGCCTCGTCGTCGGCGCGCCTGGTGCCGTTCAACTCCTGCGGCGCCCTGCTCGGCTACGTGAAGGCGCAGGTCAAGCCCAGGGTCGGCCAGTGGAGCACGACCGCGGTTGGCGTCGCCGGTCAGGCACCGGTGCCGGCAGCAGCCGCAGCGGCGGGCGACGCCGGCAAGACGGAAGGCGTCGACTATTCCGGCACGAACGTCCAGGAGCAGGGCGTCGACGAGCCTGACCTGGTCAAGACCGACGGCTCGACGCTGTTCACGGTCACGGGCGGGCGCCTGAACGCCGTCGACGTGACCGGCGCCAAGCCGGCGCTGCTCGACTCGCTGGAGCTGCCGAACGGCGGGCAGGAGCTGCTCCGCGTCGGCGACCGCCTGCTCGTCCTGTCGCGCGGCGGCTACTTCTTCACCCCGCTCCCGGCCGCCGCCGCGCAGCTGATGCCGATCCGGCCGTCGAAGTCGACCGTCACCGAGCTCGACGTCTCCAATCCGAAAGCGCTGAAGGTCGTGTCGACGCTCACGCTCGACGGGTCCTACGTCGACGCGCGCCTCGTCGGCTCGAGCGCTCGCCTCGTCGTCAGCTCGCAGATCCCGCAGGCGCTGCCGCTCGAGCAGCCGGCGGACAACACGGACGCCGCCCGGGCCAAGGCGGTCGCCGACAACCGCGCGATCGTCGCGCAGTCGCGGATCGGCTCGTGGCTGCCGCGCTTCTGGATCAAGCGCGCCGGCCACCGCTCGACCGCTGCCCACTCGCTCGTGCAGTGCCGCAACGTCGATCGGCCGCGTCTGTTCTCGGGCCTCGGGATGCTCACCGTCCTGACGATCGACCTGGCCAAGGGCCTGGCGCCCGTCGACTCCGTCGGTGTGATGACGGACGCGCGCATCGTCTACGCGTCGCCGCAGAACCTCTACGTCGCCACCGAGCGCTGGGACCAGCGCCCGCTGCCCGGCACGCCGACGGTCGCGCCCCAGACCGTCACCACGCAGATTCACCGCTTCGACATCTCCGACCCGGACCGCACCCGGTACCGCGGCAGCGGCCAGGTCGGCGGCTACCTGCTCGACCAGTGGTCGCTCTCGGAGAACGACGGCGTCCTGCGCGTCGTCAGCACCGATGCGCCGGCGTGGTGGACCGACCCGAACGGGCAGAGCTCGTCGTCGCTCACCACCCTGTCCCTCGACCCCGGCTCGCTGTCCCAGGTCGGCCGGGTGGGCGGCCTCGGGCAAGGAGAGCGCGTCTACGCGGTCCGCTACGTCGGAGACACGGCCTACGTCGTGACGTTCAAGCAGATCGACCCGCTCTACACGCTCGACCTCAGCAACCCGGCGCGTCCGCGTGTCGTCGGCGAGCTCGAGCTACCGGGGTTCTCGGCCTACCTGCATCCGGTCGGCAGCGATCTGCTGCTGGGCGTCGGCCAGTACCTGAGCAGCGACAACCGCGTCGACGGGACGCAGATCTCGCTGTTCGACGTCGCGGATCCCGCCCACCCGACGCAGCTCGCCCGCGCCACCCTGGGCTCGGGCTACTCGGAGGCCGAGTCCGACCATCACGCGTTCCTGTTCTGGCCGCGCACGGGTCTCCTCGTGATTCCGTTCAACCAGCAGGCGGTCGGGTTCCGGGTCTCGCGGGCCGGCGGGATCGACCCCGTCGGGAAGATCTCGCAGAAGGGCACGATCCGCCGCTCGCTCGTCGCCGGCTCGAGCGTCTTCACGGTGTCCGACGCCGGGGTCGCGTCGAGCAGCCTGGGCACCCTGGGAGCTCAGGGGTTCGCCGCCTTCCCGCAGACGGCGGTGACACCGCCGGGCGGCCCTGTTCCGCTCCCCGTTCCCTGACGGAAACGCGGGCAGACGCTCGGTGGGGCCCCTAACCCCCCAGTGGTCGCTTGCCGGGACCCCACCGGCACCTAGCCATAAGACGCCGGCCGCCGCGCGGGTTAGCCGCTCAGGCGTTTGTAAAGCCGGTCGACGAGGTCCGGCATCGCCTCGAGCTGCTCGGTGATCACCCGGACGCGGTACTCGCGGAAGTGCTCGGGCTCGACGTCGAGCGCCTTCGCGAGCGCCTCGACCACGTCGTTCGACGGCACCGGACGGTTGCCGTGCACGAGGTGGTTCAGATAGCCCGGCCGAGAGGCCCGTCTTCGCGGCGAGCGCCCGATAGGTGACGCCCGATCTCGTTCATCAGCCGCTCGACCGCCGGGCCGAACTGCTCGGATGCGTAGCGGCGGCGCTTCGCCATCTAGCCCTCCTATCCTTGCCCAGGTCGGCGACATTGACACGTCGCTCGTCGCCGGTCGCGCGGTCGCGGACGTCGACGGCGCCGTCCTCGAGGCTCTTCTTGCCGGCCGTGACCCGGATCGGGATGCCGATCAGGTCGGCGTCGGCGAACTTCTCGCCCGGCCGCTGGTCGCGGTCGTCGAGCAGCACGTCCTTGCCCGCCGCCGGCGAGCGCCTCGGCCGCCTGCTCGCCGATCTCCTCGGCTCCCGCCCAGGACGACCACGTGGACGTCGTACGGCGCGACCGCGGCCGGCCAGCTGATCCCGTGCTCGTCGTGGCGCTGCTCGACGACCGCCGCCATCACGCGTGCGAGGCCGATGCCGTAGCTGCCCATGATCAGCGGCTTCTCCTGGCCGTCCTCGTCGAGGAAGCGTGGCGCCGAGCGGCTCCGAGTAGCGCGTGCCGAGCTTGAAGATGTGACCGACCTCGATCGCCGTCTCGAACGTGAGCTGGCCGCCGCAGTTCGGGCACGTGTCGCCCTCGGCGGACTCGCGGAGGTCGGCGAACCGCGCCTCGAAGTCGCGACCCGCCTGCGACGCCGCGCAGATGCCAGCCGTCGCGGTTCGCGCCGGCGACGAACTGGCCCTCGCGGAGCGTCTCGTCGGCGACGATCTCGCCCTCGAAGCCGACCGGGCCGAGCGAGCCGCCGCTCGCGCCGAACGCGGCGCGGATCTCCTCGTCGGTCGACGGGCCGCGACTGCCGCCCGAGCGCGGCGTCGAGCTTCGCCGGCTCGATGCGGTCGTCGCCGCGGACGAGCGCGAGCACGACGCCGTCGTCGGTCGTCACCGGCATCGCCTTCGACGTCGCGGCGACGTCGATCGACAGGAACTCCGCGAGCGCCTCGCACGTCTTGACGCCCGGCGTCTCGACCTCGTCGCGGCGCGCCGAGCGGCTCCGGGAACACCGGCGCGCGCGGCACGCTGCGCGCGACCTCGAGGTCGGCGGCGAAGTCGCCGTTCTCGCACGTGACGAGCGTGTTCTCGCCCGAGCGCCGCCGGTGCGAGGAAGTCGACCGACTCGCTGCCGCCCATCATCCCCGACTCGGCCTCGACGTCGTACGACGTCAGGCCGCAGCGCTCGAAGATCCGCTGGTACGCGCCGCGCTGCAGCTCGAAGTTCTTCGCGAGCCCGGCCTCGTCGCGGTCGAACGAGTAGGCGTCCTTCATGATGAACTCGCGCAGCCGGATCAGCCCGGCGCGCGGGCGCGGCTCGTCGCGGTCCTTGGTCGAGATGTGGTACAGCATCTGCGGCAGCTGCCGGTAGCTCTGCAGCTCGCGCGCGTGGAAGGTGACCGTCTCCTCGTGCGTCATCGGCAGGACGTAGTCGGCGCCCTTGCGATCCTTGAGGCGGAAGATCTCCTGGATGAAGTCGCGGCCGGTCTGCTGCCAGAGCTCGAACGGCGTCAGCACCGGCATCAGCATCTCCTGACAGCCGATCGCGTCCATCTCCTCGCGGATGATCTGCTCGATCTTCCGGTGCACCCGCCAGCCGAGCGGCAGGAACGTCCACACGCCGCCGGTGACCTGCCGCACGAAGCCGCCGCGCACGAGCAGCTTGTGGTTGACGGCCTCCGCGTCGGCCGGCGCGTCGCGCAGCGTCGGGAGGAACAGCTGGGAGGCGCGGGCGATCATCGTTGCCGACCCAGGCTACCGCCCGGCGGCGGTGGCCGGATTCCTCAGTTCTGAAGCGGGATCGCCGAGGCCTCGGCCATCGCGAGCGCCGCCGGCTTCGCCATCTTCAGGCGCTTCGGCCGGTGCATGCCGTCCGCGATCCAGCGGTCGATCTCGTGGAAGAGCTCGTCGACCAGGATGTCGCTCGACACCTTCTTCAGCACCCGGCCGTGGGCGTAGACGAAGCCGACGTCGCGGCCGCCGGCGATCCCGAAGTCGGCGTCGCCCGCCTCCCCCGGCCCGTTGACGGCGCAGCCGAGCACCGCCACCTCGAACGCCTGCGGATACGTCCGGAGCCGCTCCTCGACCCGCTCCGCGAGCTGCTGCACGCCGACGTTGTCGCGCCCGCAGCTCGGGCAGGCGATCATCACCGGCCCGCGCTCGCGCAGGTCGAGCGCCTTGAGGATCTCGAACGCCGCCTTCACCTCCTCGACCGGGTCGGCGGTCAGGGAGACGCGGATCGTGTCGCCGATCCCGTCGGCGAGCAGCGCGCCCATGCCGACCGCGCTCTTGATCGCGCCGGAGAACGGCGTGCCCGCCTCGGTGACGCCGAGATGCAGCGGGTACGGGACCTTCGCGGCGAGCAGCCGGTAGGCGCGGATCATCGTCGGCACGTGGCTCGACTTGACCGAGATCTTGAAGTCGCGGTAGTCGAGCTGCTCGAGCAGGCGCACCTCCTCGAGCGCCGCCTCGACGAGCGCCTCGGCCTGGTCCTGCTGCGCGAGCTCGTCGAGGTGCTTCGGCAGCGAGCCGGAGTTGGCGCCGATCCGCATCGGGATCCCGGCCCTTCGCCGCCCTGACGACCTCCTCGACCTTGTCGGGGCCGCCGATGTTGCCGGGGTTGATCCGCACGGCGGCGACGCCCGCCTCGATCGCCCGCAGCGCCAGGCTCGCGTTGAAGTGGATGTCGGCGATCACCGGGATCGGCGAGAAGCGGACGATCTTCGGCAGCGCGTCGGCGTCCTCGATCTTCGGCACCGCGACGCGGACGATCTCGCAGCCGGCGCTCGCGAGCGCGGCGATCTGCGCGGTCGTCGCCTCGACGTCGTGCGTCTTCGTCAGCGTCATCGACTGCACGACGACGGGCGCGCCGCCGCCGATCTTGACGCCGCCGACGTTGACCGAGCGCTCGCTGGCCACGCGCCTAGCGTAGCCGTGCGAGCGTCTTAACGCCTCCGTTACGAGGCCCTTTCCAGACCGTCACGAGCCGTCGGCTAGGCTGGGCGGCCATGGTGACTCGTATGGCACCGCTGCTCCTGCTCGCCGGCCTTGTGATGGTGCTCGCCTGAGCGTCTGGCCCGTCGCGCTGGCCGCCCCGTGGCTGGTCGCGGTCCTGTGGGCCGTGTGCACGACCGGTACGACGGCGACGCGCCGTCGATGGGCGAGGCCGCGCGGGCCCGCCTGGCGACGTTCTAGCCGCCGCCGCCGAACAGGTCGTTCCGCAGCCCGAAGTACATCAGCACCGCGAACAGCGAGAGCCCGATCACGCTGTAGCGCAGGTAGACGGCCTGCGAGAACGTGCGGCCGCGCACCTTCTCGACGAGCGCCATCACGATGTGGCCGCCGTCGAGCGGCAGCACGGGCAGCAGGTTCAGCAGGCCGAGCGCGAGGCTGACGAGGCCGAGCACGAAGAGGAAGTCCCGCAGGCCCTGGCGCCACGCCTGCGGCCGAGACGCGGACGATCCCGACCGAGCTCGACACCTGGTTCGTGTCGCGGCCCGCGGACAGACGGCCGATCCCGCGCGCGGTCTCGGACGTGATCGCCCACGTCAGTCGGACCGAGTCCTGCGCGGCGGCGGGCAGCGACTCCCCGGGGCCGGTGCGCGACTCGATCGCGATCCCGATCCGATAGGCGCCCTGGTCGAGCTGCGCGCGCAGCGGGCCGACCGTGACGCGCTTGCCGTTCGCCGGACGACGAGCGTGAACGGCCGGCCGTCCGTCGCGCGGATGTGCGCCGGGATCTCCTTCGGCTGCACGCGCGCTCCGGCGACGCGTCACGATCTGGTCGCCGGCGTGGAGGCCGGCGGCTGCCGCGGGCGTGCTTCGGCACGACGACGGCCGATCGATGTTCGTGTCGCGGGTCGAGGCGACCATGAACAGGCACGGCGAAGAGCACGAACGCGAAGACGAGGTTCGACGGCCGGGCCGGCGGCGATCGCGACGAGGCGCCGCCACGTCGTCTGGCGCCAGTACGCGTCCGGTGGCGAGCGACCACTCGAGCTCCTGCCAGGCGGCGCGAGCTCGCCGAGCGCGGCTGCAGCTCGGCGAGCGCCGCGCGCGCCGCGTCGTCGTCGCCGCTCTCGATCGCGACGTCGAGCCGCGCGAGCTGCGGCGCGATGCTCTTCGCTGCTCCGGCTTCGGCAGCTCGCCGTCAGGTCGCCCGGCGACGGGCGGTTCATCCCGGGGATCTTCACGTAGCCGCCGAGCGGGATCGAGCCGATGCCGTACTCGACGCCGCCGCGCATCGTCTTGCGCGATCGGCGGCCCGAAGCCGAGGTAGAACTTCCGCGGCGTCATCCCGACGGCGCGCGCGGCGAAGAAGTGCCCCGCCTCGTGGATCATCACGAGCACGGCGAGCCCGAGGATCGCAGCGATCAGGACGCTCATGCGACCGCCACCAGCTCGCGGGCGCGGCGGTCGGCCTCGCGCAGCTCGTCGAGGTCGCGTGCCGGCGCGCCGTCGACGCGCGCGAGCACGCTCCTCGACGAGCGCGGCGATGTCGAGGAAGCCGATCCGGCCCTCGAGGAACGCCGGCGACGGCGACCTCGTTCGCGGCGTTGTAGGCGCACGGATACGTGCCGCCGCGCTCGCCGGCCTCGCGGGCGAGCGCGAGCATGCGGAACGTCTCGAGGTCCGGCTCGAGGAACTCGAGCGGCGCGGCGCGAAGGTCGAGCGACGGGATCGGCGTCGCGGCGCGCTCGGGGTAGGTCAGCGCGTAGGAGATCGGCACGCGCATGTCGGGGTAGCCGAGGTGCGCGATCGCGCGCCGTCGCGGAAGCGGACGAGGCCGTGGACGATCGACGTCGGATGGACGACGACCTCGATCCGGTCGTACGGGAGCCCGAAGAGGAAGTGCGCCTCGATCACCTCGAGGCCCTTGTTCGCGAGCGTCGCCGAGTCGATCGTGATCTTCGCGCCCATCGACCAGGTCGGGTGCGCGAGCGCCTCGCTCGGCCGTGACGTCGGCGAGCTCGTCGCGCGTGCGGCCGCGGAACGGGCCGCCGCTCGCCGTCAGGACGACGCTCTCCGGCTCGCCGAGCGGCGCGCACTGGAAGAGCGCCGAGTGCTCGCTGTCGACCGGGATCAGGAGCCCGCCGCCGCGCTCGCGGGCGGCGAGCGCGAGCTCGCCGGCGGCGACGAGGCTCTCCTTGTTCGCGAGCGCGAGCGTGACGCCGTGCTCGAGCGCCCACATCGTCGCGGGCAAGCCCGGCGAAGCCGACCGTCGCGTTGAGGACGACGTCGGGCTCGGCGCGCTCGAGCAGCTCGGTCGGGTCGCCGCCGATCTGCGTCAGCGGCGCGAGGCCGTCGATCGGCGGCGACCCGGACGTCGCGGCCACGAGCTCGAGCGCCGGGTCGGCGTCGATCACCTCGAGCGCCTGGCGGCCGATCGAGCCGGTCGCGCCGAGCAGGGCGATCCGCGTCACGCCGGGAAGTGTGCCTCGGTCCGCCGGATCGGGCGCGGGCGGCCGCCGAGGACCCAGGTGGCAGACACCGTTACGGAAGCGTCGCAAGACGCGGAAACTGCCTGCTCGCGGCGGAATCGTGAGGTGGCAGCCACCCTCACGGAAGTGTGACGCGCTAGGTGAACGCGAGGATGGTGAAGTACGCCGCCGGGGCGGCGAAGAGGAGCGCGTCGAGGCGGTCGAGCATGCCGCCGTGGCCGCCGAGCAGCGTGCCCGTGTCCTTCACGCCGGCGTCGCGCTTCAGCAGCGACTCGAACAGGTCGCCGAGCGGCGCGGCGACCGCGAGCACGACGCCGAGCACGATCGACTGCCGGATCGTCAGGAAGTGCTGCTTGTAGAGCGCGACGAACGTGACGAAGATCGTCGCGGCCGTCCCGAAGACGAACCCCTCCCACGTCTTGCCCGGCGAGGTCGCGGCGCCATCTTGTGCCGCCCGAGCAGGCGGCCGCCGACGTACGCGAGCGTGTCGCCCGCCCAGACGGCGAGCAGCACCGTGAACAGCGTCAGCCGCCCGTCCGACGGGAATGCCGCGCAGGAGGATCAGGAACGCGAGACCGAGCCCGATCCAGACCGCGCCCATCACCGTCGCCGAGATCGAGGTCGTCGGCGCCTGGCGCGCGTCGCGAGATGCCCTTCAGGCAGAACGCGAGCACGAAGCGTCGCGAGCACGCCGCCGACCATCCAGTCGAGGCCGCCGGAGCTCGGCGCCGACGAGCGCGAGCGCCGCCCGACGTAGCCGGCGGGCGCGAGCGGCGCGAGCGGCCGCGCGAGCAGCCAGAACTCGTGCAGCGCGAGCAGCGCGGCCGACCGCGACGAGCGCGAACAGCCACCAGCCGCCGAGGTACGCCGCGCCGAGCACGATCGGGCAGCAGCGCGGCCGCGACGACGAGCCGCGAGACGAACGGGCTCATCGGCCGCCGAACCGTCGACGGCGCGACGCGTACTCCGCGAGCGCGGCCGCAGGTCGCGCTCGTCGAAGTCCGGCCAGAGCGTGTCGACGAACACGAGCTCCGCGTAGGCGAGCTGCCAGAGCATGAAGTTCGAGACCCGCAGCTCGCCGCTCGTGCGGATCAGCAGGTCGGGATCGGGCAGCTCCGGCGCGTACAGGTTCGCCGCGAAGACGTTCTCGTCGATCTCGCGCGCGTCGACGCCGCTCTCGACGATGCGGCGCGCCGCCTCGACGAGCTCGGCGCGGCCGCCGTAGTCGAACGCGATCCAGAGGTTGAGCCGCGTGTTCAGCTCGGTGCGGTCCTCCATCGCCGCCATCCGCGGCCGCAGCTCCGCCGGCGCCCGGTCGCGGCGGCCGATGAAGCGCACGCGCACGCCCTGCTCGGCGAGATCGGGCAGCTCGCGCTCGATCGTCTCGCGCGAAGATCTCCATCAGCGCGTCGACCTCGTCCTCGGAGCGCGACCAGTTCTCGGTCGAGAACGCGAAGACGACAGGTCGTGGATGCCGAGGTCGATCGCCGCCTCGACGGTGCGGCGCACGGTGCGCGCGCCGGCGCGGTGACCGGCGGCGCGGGCAGGCCGCGGCGCCTGGCCCAGCGGCCGTTGCCGTCGAGGATGATCGCGACCGACTGGGCGACCTCCGGCAGGTCCGGCCCGGGCAGCGGGGCGAACGCGGCGAGCGTCCGGATGCGGGAGAGCAGCTTCACGGAGGTCCCCTAGACCTCCATGATCTCGGCTTCTTTGCGCTTCAGCAGCTCGTCGATCTGCGTGACGTGGTCGTCGGTGAGCTTCTGCACGCGCCTCTCGGCCGCCCGCTCCTCGTCGTCGCCGACGTCGCCGTTCTCGAACGAGCTCCTCGAGATGCTTGATCGCGTCGCGGCGCACGTTGCGCACGGCGACGCGTCCCTCCTCGGCCATCTGCCGCACGAGCTTGACGAGCTCCTTGCGCCGCTCCTCGGTCAGCTGCGGGATCGGCAGCCGGATCAGCTTGCCGTCGTTCGACGGCGTCAGGCCGAGATCCGACTCGAGGATCGTCTTCTCGATCTGCTTGATCGACGTCGGGTCGAACGGCTGGATCGTCAGCATCCGCGGCTCCGGCGCGTTGATCGTCGCGAGGTTCTTGAGCGGCGTCGGCGTGCCGTAGTAGTCGATCGGGATCCGGTCGAGCAGCGCCGGCGACGCGCGGCCGGTGCGCACCGAGTTGAAGTGCTCGTGCGTCGCCTCGACCGACTTGTCCATGCGCTGGGTCGCGTCGCGAACGAAATCCTCGATCACCGTTCCGTTCTCCTTCGGGGGTGTGGAGATGATCGTGCCGACGGCTCTCCCCGAGCGACGCGGCCGATGTTGCCGGGCGCGAGCTCGAAGACGTGGATCGGGAGATGGTTGTCCATGCAGAGCGAGAGCGCTGTCGTGTCCATCACCTTCAACCCTCGCTCGATCGCCTGCAAGTGGGTGATGCGCGGGATCAGCTTCGCGTCCGGGATCGTGCGCGGGTCGCCGTCGAAGCACGCCCTGGACGCCGTTCTTCGCCATCAGGATCGCCTCGGCGTCCGATCTCGAGCGCCCGCAGCGCCGCCGCGGTGTCGGTCGTGAAGTACGGGTTGCCGGTGCCGGCGGCGAAGATCACGACGCGGCCCTTCTCGAGATGGCGGACCGCGCGCCGGCGGATGTACGGCTCGGCGACCTCCCGCACGTCGAGCGCCGAGAGCACGCGCGTGTCGGCGCCGTTGCGCTCGAGCGCCTCCTGCACGGCGAGCGAGTTGAGCACGGTCGCGAGCATGCCCATGTAGTCGCCGGTCGCGCGGTCCATGCCCTCGGCGGCCGCTGCCATGCCGCGGTAGATGTTGCCGCCGCCGATCACGAGCGCGATCTCGAGCCCGCTCGCGCGCACCTCGACGAGCTCGCGGGCGAGCTCGTCGACCGTGTGCGCGTCGAGGCCGTACTCGGCGAGCCCATCAGGGCCTCGCCCGAGAGCTTCAGCAGGACGCGCCGGAAGACCGGTGGGCGCTCGAGTTGAGGAAGCGAGGCTGCCACGCGTCAGGCGACCGAGTACCAGGCGTAGTCGAGAGCTCGATGCCCTGGTCCTTCAGGAACTGCGCGACCGTCGCGGTCGACTCGTCGGCGCGGTACCAGGTCTGCTCGCTCAGCACCGACTCGCCGAAGAAGCGCTTGTTCAGCATGCCCTTCGACGATCTTCTCGCGGACGTCCTCCGGCTTCGCTCGGACCTCGTCGGACTTGCTCGAGGATCTCGCGCTCGGCGTCGACGAGCTCCTGCGGCACCTCGTCGCGCGCTGTCGTACGTCGGGCGCGCGAACGTGAGGTGCAGCGCGAGCTGCGGGCCGTCTGCGGGTCGCCGCCCTGCGTGGCGACGAGCGCGCCGACCTTGTTCGCCGGCGGGTGCACGTAGGAGGAGAACATGGCCCCGTTCGCCGCCTGCAGGCGCTTCGCGCCGACGACCTGGATGTTCTCGCCGAGCTTCGCGGCCAGCTCGACCCGCTCCTCCTCGAGCTCAGCGACGGCGTCCTCCCCGTCCTCGTGCACCGTGCGGAGCACCTTCTCGGCGAACGCGAGGAAGTCGTCGTTCTTCGAGACCGGCTCGGTCTCGCAGCCGACGGCGACGATCGCGCCGATGTCGCCGTCGGACCATCACGCCGACCTTCCCCTCGCTCGTCTCGCGGTCGGCGCGCTTGGCGGCCGACGCCATCCCCTTCTCGCGCAGGAGCTTGACGGCGGCGTCGAAGTCGCCGTCGGTCTCCTGGAGCGCGCGCTTGCAGTCCATCATCCCGGCGCTCGTCGCGTCGCGGAGCTGCCTTCACCATCGCCGCGGTGATCTCGGTCATTCTGCGGTCCTCCGTCTCGGCGCGGCTCGGCCGCCGGCTCCTCAGCCGCGGGTTCCTCAGCCGCCTCGGCGGCCGGCTGCTCCGGCGTCTCCTCCTCGGCCGGCGTCTCGGCCTGGCCGCGCCGCCGTTGCGCGGTGCGCGCAGCTCGGCCGGCGTCACCTTCTGCTTGCCGGCCTCGATCCCGTCGGCGATCGCCTTCACGATCAGGCGAGCACGAGCGAATCGCGTCGTCGTTGCCGGGGATCACGTAGTCGGCCTCGTCGGGATCGCAGTTCGTGTCGACGAGCGCGATCACCGGCAGCCCGAGGCGCTTCGCCTCGCGCACCGCGAGCTGCTCCTTGCGCAGGTCGACGATGAAGATCGCGTCGGGCTGGCGGCGCATGTCGGCGACACCGCCGAGGTTCGCCTCGAGCTTCTCGAGCTCGGCCTCCATCGAGATCCGCTCCTTGGCCGGCAGCAGGTCGAGCTGCGACTCCTGCTTGAGCGCGCGCAGCTCGTGCAGGCGCTGGATGCGGTCGGAGATCGTCCGCCAGTTCGTGAGCAGCCCGCCGAGCCAGCGGTGGTTGACGTACGGCATGCCGACGCGCGTCGCCTCGCCGCGAGACGGCGTCCTGCGCCTGCTTCTTCGTGCCGACGAACAGCACCGAGCCGCCGCGCTCGGCGATCGCGCGCGCGAAGTCGTACGCCTCGTCGAGCAGCTCCTGCGTCTGCGTGAGGTCGATGATGTAGATGCCGCCGCGCTCGGTGAAGATGAAGCGCTTCATCTTCGGGTTCCAGCGGCGGGTCTGGTGGCCGAAATGGACGCCGGCCTCCAGCAGCTCCTTCATGGAGACGACGGGCATGGAAGCCCCTTTCTGCGGTTTGGTGAGCGATCTAGCCGGTGGCCGCGGCGGAAAGCAGGCGAGACGCCGGCCACCGTCCGCCTCGGTGGTTCCGCCGGGTCGAGGGACGACGAACGCGGCCATGGTAGCCACTGGTCGATCAGGGCGAGGTACGCGGCGAGGTCGGCGGGGAGCTCGGACCGCGTCTCGATCCGCTCTCCGCTGAACGGGTGCGGGAACGACAGCTCGGCGGCGTGCAGGAACTGGCGGCCGAGCCGCGGGTCGCGGCTGCCGTAGACCGCATCGCCGACGACCGGCAGGTCGATCGCGGCGAGATGGACGCGGATCTGGTGCATCCGCCCCGTCTCGAGCCGCACCCGCAGCAGCGCGTGGTCGGGCCAGAGGCGTACGACCTCGAAATGCGTGATCGCGTCGCGCGGCGTGTCGGTGTCGAGCGAGACGCGCGTCGGGTCGTCCCGGTCGCGGCCGATCGGCGCCTCGATTCGCCCGTCGCGCGACCGTGGGCGGCCGCCGACGAGTGCCATGTAGATGCGCTCGAGCGCCCGTTCGCGCACGAGCTCGCCGAGCCGCCGATGCGCCTCCTCGGAGCGCGCCACCACCATCAGCCCCGAGGTGTCGCGGTCGAGGCGGTGGACGATCCCCGGCCGCTCCGGGTCGCCGCCGGCGATCCGGCCGGCAGCGCGTCGACGAGCGTGTCGCCGGCGTGGCCGGCTCCGGGGTGGACGACGAGCCCGGCCGGCTTGTCGACCACGAGCAGGTGCTCGTCCTCCCAGACGATCGCGGGCACCGGCGGAGGACTGACGGCCGCGGCGCGTTCCTCGCTGTCGCGCACCTCGACCACCTCGCCGCCCTCGAGCCGGTAGCTCTTCGGGCGGGCGGCTGCCGTCGACGAGCGCGCCCGTGCGCGACCGCTCGCTCGGCGGCCGCGCGCGAGCCGAGGTGCTCGGCGAGGAAGCGGTCGAGCCGCTCGCCCGCCGCCGACGGCGGCACCGACAGCTGCATCGCTTACCGGGCGGCGACGTCGAGCGTGCGCCGCGGCGGGCGCGGCGCCCGGTCGGCGGCCGACGAGCGCGGCGAGCAGGATCGCGACGCCGACGACGATGAAGCTGTCGGCGAGGTTGAACGCGGGCCACTAGCGAGAAGTCGATGAAGTCCGTCACGTGGCCGAGCCGGATCCGGTCGACGAGGTTCGAGATGCTGCCGCCGATCAGCAGCCCGAGCGCCGCGGGCAGCACCGGGTGACGCGCGCCCGAGCGGGCGAAGAAGACGAGCATCCACGCGACGGCGACCGCGGTGACGATCGTGACGATGGCGGTGGCGCCTGCGAAGAACCCGAACGCGATGCCCGAGTTCTGGACGTGGTGGATCGAGAGCGGGCCGACGACGTGCACGGACTCGTCGAGCGAGAGCGTCGACGTGACGACGTGCTTCGTCACCTGGTCGGCGACGATCGCGGCGAGCGCCACCGCGGCGAGCCCGGCCCACTGCCAGGCGCCGGCCGCCAGCGAGCGCTCGGCGACCGACACCGGCGCGAGGCCGTTCGGTCGCGAGCCGACGCGCACGTCGGCGCGCGGCGGCTGCGTCGAGCTCTCGCTCGACGCTTCGCGTCGTCGATGCAGAGGGTCGTCCACGGGATCGCCTGGAGCCGCGCAGGCGCCGATCGGCTTGCCGCAGACCTCGCACACGCCGTACGTGCCCTCGTCGATGCGCTCGAGCGCGGCGTCGATCTGCTCGAGCGTCTGCTGAGCGCCGTCCTCGAGGCCCTGGTCGAGCTCGCGGTCGTACGTGACCGTCGCCATGTCGGCGAGGTGGTTGTCGCCGCTGCCGCCGCCGGAGATCTCTCCGAGCTCGTCCTCCATCGATCCCGGCTCCTTGTGCTGCAGGTACCGGGCCGCGTTGGCGAGGCGCTCGCGCTCGCTCGACGAGCGCTCTGCGGAGCTCGGCGGTGTCGACCGCGGTCATGCGGCCCTCCCTTCGCCCGCCGCACGGGCGAGCGCGCTGTCCGTCTGGCCGAGGTCGAGCCCGCTCACGGCGACGATCTTGTCACGCGAGCCCCGTGCCCGGCGACGATCTCGATGTCGCGCGCGCCGCAGCGCGAGCGTGTCTGCGAGCAGCGCGACGACCGCGTCGTTGGCCTTGCCGTGCTCCGCGGGCGCCGCGACGCGCACCTTCCAGCCGTCGCCGTGCCGGCCGACGACTGCCGGTCCGGCCGGACCCCGGGTGCGACCCGCAACCGGATGCGCGTCGAGGCCGTCACGCCTCCAGCCTAGCTCGTTAGCTCCCGCCCCAGGGCTCCTCGTCGTCCTCGGTAAGCGGCGGGAGCGCGACGCGATTCTCGGGCTCGTCGTCCGCGTGCTCGGCCTCGTGCTCGTCGGCGCCGTCGCCGCCGTGCTCGTCGACCGGCTCGTGCTGCGGCTCCTCGCGGGCGGCCGCGACGGCCCCGGGTGAGAGGATCGCCTCGAACTCGCTCGTGTCCTCGTGCACCGGCCAGGGCTTGGCGCCGTCTTCGGCGCTCCTCGGCCTCGTCGACGTCGTCGCCCGCTTTCGACTCCTCGACCATCCCGAGCGCGGCGCGCAGCAGCGCCTCGACGCGGCGCGCCTCCGCGAACAGCCGCTCGCGCTCGCCCTGGGCGCTGCGGACGATCGACCGGGCCTCGCTGTTGCGCCTCGGCGACGATCAGCTCGGCCTCGCGGCGCGCCGCGTCCTTGGCCTCCGCCGCCGCCTTCTCGGCCGAGACGAGCGTCGACGCGAGCAGCTGCTCGCGCTCCTTGTACTCGCCGAGCTGCTTCTCGAGGTCCTCGACGCTGGTCGGTCAGCTCGCCGCGCTCGCGCCAGACCTCCTCGAAGCTGTCGGCGACGTCCTCGAGCAGGCTGCTCGACGTCGCGGCGGCTGTAGCCGAACAGCGAGCGCCCGAGGCGGACGTGTCTGAGCTCAACAGGGGTGTAGCGCATGCTCCTCTCCTTCCTAGAGCCAGGTTCAGGATCGCGACGAGGACTCTCGCGACGAGTCCGAGCGCCACGATCGCGACGATCGGCGAGAAGTCGATGGCGCCGAACGGACAGCGGCAGCAGGCGCCGCCAGAAGCGCAGGTAGGGCTCGCAGACGTCGGACAGGAAGCGCTGCACTCGCGCGGAGCGAGTACGGCAGCTGGACCCACGAGGTGAGCACGTAGAGCAGCAACGTCAGCATGTAGACGCCGGCGAAGACGTAGATGAACGTCTGCGACCGCGCCGACAGCGTCGAGCACCATGGCGCCCCCTTCGGGACGCAAACGGCCTTTCCTACCTCCGGTTAGGCCTGGTTGAAGAAGCCGCCGCGCTCGAGCAGCTGGGCGCGCTGCTCGGCGGACACCTCGACGTTTCGCGGCGTGAGCAGGAAGACCTTGTCGGCGACGCGCTGCATCCCGCCGTTCAGCGCATAGGTGAGGCCGCTCGTGAAGTCGATCAGTCGCTTCGAGAGCTCGGCGTCGGCGCTCTGCAGGTTCAGGATCACCGGGATCGCCCTGCTTGAACTTGTCGGCGATCTGCTGTGCGTCGTTGAAGCTGCGCGGCAGGACGAGGTGGACGCGCACGCTCGACGGGTTCGGCACCGCCTCGATCTGCGGCCGCGCATCCGCGGACGGCGCGCGGCGGCGGATCGTCGGCGCGCGCGCCGCCTGGGCGTCGGACTCGGAGTCCGTCCAGTCGTCGTAGTCGTGCCCGCGCCGGCGCGGCGTCAGCCGGCGGACGTTCGGACGCTCGCGGTAGCTCTGCTCGAGGCTCTCCTCGGCTGCGAAGCCGTCCTCGTCCTCCCAGTCGTCGTCCTCCTCGGCGATGCCGAAGTAGACGAGTGTGCGGTTCCAGAGGTCGCCGAGCGCCACGGGCTGCAGTGTAGACCGATCAGTTGCGGAAAAGCAGCGAGCCGACGCGGACGTAGGTCGCGCCCTCCTCGGCCGCCGCCACGGCGAAGTCCTGCGTCGTCCCCATCGACAGCTCGGCGAGCCCGTGCGCCGCCGCGAGCTCGCGGAGCTGCCTGAACCACGGCCGTGATTGCTCGGGATCGGCGGTCGCGGGCGGCATCGTCGAGAGGCCCACGATTCCGGGTCCGAGGATAGCTGCGGCAGGTCGCCCGGCGCGATGCCGGTCTTCGACCCCTCGCCCGCCAGGTTCACCTGGACGAGCGCGGGGATCTCGAGCCGGCGCGCCGTCGACAGTGAGTCGAGCGAGTGCACGAGCTCGCACCGGCTGGTTCACGACCTTCACCTTGTTCGACTGCAGGTGGCCGATGAAATGCCAGCGGAACGCGTCTCCGTACTCGGCGTGCTTCGCCTCGAGGTCCTGCGCGCGGTTCTCGCCGACGACCGTCACGCCGGCCTCGACGAGCAGCGCCATCTCGGCGATCGAGACGTACTTCGTCGCGGCGACGACGGTCACTCCGGGGCCGACGATCCCCTGGACCTCGGCAAGCCGCGCCCGGATCGCATCAGGTGACGTACCGAGCACCCCCTGGACGCCGCGCGGCTTGCCGTCGCGGCGATGCGAGAAGAACAGCTCCGGGTGGCAGATCGTGCACAGGTCGACACGCTCGACCCGCGCGACGCCCTCCGCGCGCAGCAACCGTTCGGCGACCGTCCAGAGATCGAGCTTCCGGCCGCGTGTCAGTTCGCCGTCGAAGCGCGACGACACCTCTGGACCGACCTCGTAGCAGCACGGGCCCGTCGCCGGGCCCGACGACGGCTGCGAGCTCGCCCTCGCCCACTCCGCCGAGCGCGGCGACTGCGGCGCCGACGAGCCCGTCGGCAAGCCCACGCCAGCCGGCGTGCAGCACCGCCAGCCGCCCGCGTGCAGGCGCCGCGATCGCGATCGGCAGGCAGTCGGCGGCGAACGCCAGCATCGGCAGGCCCGGCTCGTCCGTCCAGAGGCCGTCCCCGACCGTCCCGCGCACGCCGTCGGCGGCGCGGTTGACGATCGTCGAATGCGTCTGCCGGTTGTGGGCCAGGCGACTGTGGTCGGCACCCAGCGCGCCGCAGGCGCGACGCCGGTTCTCGTCGACGAGCGCGACGTCGTCGCCGGTCGAGCGGCCGAGGTTGAGCGAGGCGTACGGGCCGCTCGTGACGCCGCCGACCCGAGTCGTGAACGCGACCACGAACCCCGGTTCGCTCCAGCGGATCACGACCGCAGCAGCTCCCCGGCGCGCGCGAGCAACGCCTTCCGCGTGTTCCGCTCCGGCCGGTCGACGACCTCGGCCAGCAACGCGCGCAGCGCCTGTCCGAGCGCCGGGCCAGGTGCATAGCCCAGCGTCAGCAGGTCGTTCCCGGAGACCGCGAGGTCGGCGAGCCGGTGCGGGCTCGCGCGCTCGGCCTCGACGATGCGCCGGAACTCGGCGAGCAGCTCGAGCTGGTCCTGCGGCGGCGGCTCGCCGGGCCTCCACTTGCCGCGGAGATCCGCCTCCTTGTGGTCGAGCAGGTCGAACAGGAGGTCGTCGCCGAAACGCGCGAGCAGGCGCCGGGCACGCGCTGCGTCTCCGCGCGGGCTGAGCATGTGGTGGCGGACGATCTGCACGACCCGCCGGCGAAGGTCGGTCGGATACCGCAGCCGCGACAGCGCGTCGCGCGCGAGCTCGGCGCTGACCTGCTCGTGCGAGCGCGGAGACTTTCCCGGCCGTGCGTAGTAGTGCAGGCGCCCGTCTCCCCCGCGCCAGGCGACATACGGCTTGCCGGCGTCGTGGAAGAGCGCCGCGAGCCGGACGCGGAGCGGCATGCCGGCAGCCGCGGCGGCCTGCACGACGCCGAACGTGTGCTCGTCGACCGTCAGGCCGTGGTACGCGCTCTCCTGATCGAAGCCGATCGAGCGCTCGAGCTCGGGCAGCAGCGCCGCGAGGACGCCCGTGTCGCGCGCGAGTCGCAGCGCCTTCTGCGGCTGCGCCCCGAGCAGCAGCTTCGACAGCTCGCCGAGCCCGTCGGCCGCGAGCCCGCCGCCGATCCGCTCGCCCGAGACCAGCTTCACGCTGCTCGCCTGCTCGCGCATCTGGCGCACGGTCTCCTCATCCGGCTCGAGATCGAGCTGCGACACGAAGCGCAGGCCCCGCACGAGCCGGAGCGGGTCCTCGGCGAAGCTCTGCGCGGAGACGGAGCGGAGGATGCGCTGCTCGAGGTCGCTGCGGCCGCCGAACGGATCGACGATCGCGCCGTCGGCGAGGTGTCGCGCCATCGCGTTGATCGTGAAGTCGCGACGCGCGAGATCCTGCTCGACGCTTGCGTCCGGATCGACGACGATCTCGAAGTCGTGTCGGCCGGGCCCGGTCGAGACCTCCCGCCGCGGCGGCGCCAGCTCGATGCCGGCCGGGACCCGGCGCCGCAGCCGCCGGTCGGACGGGTAGAAGCGCACGCCGACGGGGCGCCCCGCCACGATCAGCTCCTCGGTGCGCCCGTGCTCGGCGAGCCGGTCTCGCAGGCCGGGGATGTCGACGCCCGGAACGAGGAAATCGGCGTCCTTCGACTCGCGACCCGCCAGCTCGTCGCGAATCGCCCCGCCGACGACGTACGCGTCGAAGCCGAGCGAGCGGACGTACTCCTCGATCTCCGCCGCAGCCAACGAACTAGACCGTCGCGACAGCCTCTATCTCGACGAGCGCGCCCGACGGAAGCTTCGCCACCTCGACCGTCGCCCGGGCCGGCGGCTCCGCGCCGACGTGCTTCGCGTAGACCTCGTTCATCCCCGCGAAGTCCTCGAGGTTCTGCAGGTAGACGGTCGTCTTGACGAGCTGCGCGAGCGACGAGCCGGCCGCTTCGAGGATCGCCTGCAGGTTGGCGAGCACCTGCTCCGTCTGCTCGCCGATCCCGCCCGGGACCATCTCCTTGGCTCCCGGCTTCAGGCCGAGCTGCCCGGAGACGAACAGCAACCCGCCGGCGGCGACGGCCTGCGAGTACGGCGCACCCTGGAACGGTGCGGGCGCCGATTCCGTGCGAACGATCTGCTTGGTCACGAGCTCTCCTTGGCGTCGAGGCTTGAACGGCTGAAGCTTCCTACGGCTCCGGACGGCATGCCTGGCCGAGCGCCGCACCGACCGCCTTGAAGATCGCCGCGAGGACGTGCTGCGGGTCGGTTCCCTCGAGCAGGCGCACGTGCAGGTTGAGCCCCGCCGCGTCGACGAGCTCCCGCAGGAACTGCGAGGCGCTGTCGGTCGCGAGGCCGCCGACCCGCTCGTCCGAGAAGTCGACGTTCGAGACGAGCAGCGGCCGCGCGGACACCTCGAGCGCCGCTGCCGCGAGCGCCTCTTCGGCGGGCACGAGCGCGAAGCCGTGGCCGGCGCCGCCGTCGGCAAGACGCTCGGCGAGGGCGCCGCCGAGTGCACGTCCGGCGGCGGAGACGGCCTGGTCGGCGCGCTCCGGGGCGACCTCGAGCGTCACGTCGAACCGCCCGCTGCGGGCGAGCTCGCCGATCAGGTGGTCGAGCACGGGCACGCCGGTCGCGACGCTCGCAGCGCCGCGGGACGCGAGCGTGACGCGCACGCCGGTCTGCGTGTCCGGCACCGCGTCAGCCCTCGACGCGCTCGATGCGCGCACCGAGCGTCCGCAGGCGCTCGTCGATGCGCTCGTAACCCTTGTCGATCTGGTACGCGTCGCCGATCGTCGAGACACCGTCGGCGCAGAGCGCGGCGATCAGCATCGCCATGCCCGCGCGGATGTCGGGGCTCGACATCCGTTGCCCGTAGAGCCGGGCCGGGCCCGTCACGACGACTCGGTGTGGATCGCAGAGGATGATCCGCGCGCCCATCGACACGAGCTTGTCGACGAAGAACAGGCGGCTTTCGAACATCTTCTCGAACACGAGCACCGTGCCCCGCGCCTGCGTCGCGACGACGACTGCGATCGACGTCAGGTCGGCCGGGAACTGCGGCCACGGTCCGTCCTCGATCTTCGGGATCGCTCCGCCGAGGTCGTCGACGACCGCGAGCTCTTGCCCGGCCGGGACGTGCACGGAGTCGGCGCCGAGCTCGACCTCGATCCCGAGGCGTCGTAGCACCGGCAGCACGGGCCAGAGGTCGTCGCCGGCGATGCCGTCGATCGTGATCTCCCCGCCCGTGACGGCGGCCATCCCGATGAAGCTTCCGACCTCGATGTGCTCCGGGCCGATCGCGAACGAGCCGCCGGAGAGGCGCTCGACGCCCGTGACGTGCAGCACGTTCGAGCCGACTCCCTGGATGCGCGCGCCGAGAGTGATCAGAAACCGGCAGAGGTTCTGCACGTGAGGCTCGCTCGCGGCGTTCGAGATCATCGTCTTACCCGGCGCGAGCGCGGCGGCCATCACGGCGTTCTCGGTCGCCATCACCGACGGCTCGTCGAGGTGGATGTGCGAGCCCTGCAGGGTGCCGGCGAGCTCGTAACGGTCGCTCATGTCGAAGGTGGCGCCGAGCTCCTGGAAGGCGTGGAAGTGCGGATCGAGCCGGCGCCGTCCGATCACGTCGCCGCCCGGCGGCGGCACGATCGCGCGGCCGTGACGCGCGAGCAGCGGCCCGGCGAGCAGGAAGGACGCGCGGATCTGGCTCGCGAGGTCGGCGTCGACCTCGTGGCCGACGTCGGCCGCGTGCACGCGGACTTCGTTCGGGCCGATCCACTCGACCTCTGCGCCGAGGTGCGCGAGCAGGCTGCACATCGTCTCCACGTCGCGGATGTGCGGGATGTTGGCCAGGGTCACCGGCTCCTCGGAGAGCAGGCAGGCGGCGAGGATCGGCAGCGCGCCGTTCTTGTTGCCGGATGCGCGCACCCGGCCGGAGAGCGGGTGGCCCCCCTCGATCACGAACGACTCCGCCAAGGGTCTCACGACGGTCGAGGACACGGGAGCGCACTATGCTAGCTGGGCGTTGACTCCGACCCGCCAGCAGGCCTGGGAGACGCTCACCAGGTACACGAAGAGCGAGGCGCTGCTCCGTCACGCCCTCGCGGTCGAGGCCTCAACGGCGAGCTACGCGGCCCGGTACGGCGAGGACGAGGAGCTGTGGCGCGTCACGGCGCTGCTCCACGATTTCGACTACGAGATCCACCCCACGCTCGACCGTCACCCGCAGGACGGCGCGGCGATCCTGCGCGAGGAGGGCTACCCGGAGGTCGTGATCGAGGGCGTGCTCTCGCACGCGAACCACCTCGGTCGCCCGCGCGACACGCCGCTCAAGAAGGTGCTCTTCGCGTGCGACGAGCTGTCCGGCTTCGTCCACGCGTGCGGCCTGGTTCGTCCCTCCGGCCTCGCCGGGCTCGAGCCGAAGTCCGTGAAGAAGAAGCTCAAGCAGCCGTCGTTCGCGGCGGGCGTGTCGCGCGACGACGTCTACGAGGGAGCGGAGCTGCTCGAGCTTCCGCTCGACGAGCACATCGCGAACGTGATCGCCGCGCTACAGCCGATCGCGGGCGAGCTCGGTTTGCGCACCGAAGCCGCCTAGAGAGCCGCGACGACGCCCTCGACCAGCCGCTCGAGGTCGTTCTCGTCGTTCCACCAGCCGACCGAGGCGCGCAGCAGGTTCGTGCCGGGCAGGTCGCGCACCACGACCTTCCGCTCGTAGAGCGCCGCGCGGATCGCGGCCGGATCGCCCGGCGCCGTGAACGAGACGAGCGTCGCCTGCCCCGCCTCGGTCACGACCTCACGGCCCGACGCGAGCAGCAGCTCGCGGCAGCGCTCGGCGAGAGCGCGTGCGCGGTCGTGACGACCGGCCGGCAGGTCGCCGAGCGCGGCCTCGAGCCCAGCGAGCGACGACGCCGGCGCGAACCCGGAATCGAAGCGCGCGGCACCTGGCTTCGGCTCCCACTCGCCGGTGCGGAGGTCGTACGAGGCTGCCGACGGATACGCGACGAGCCGGGGCTGGAGCGCCTCGGGCTCCCGCACGTACAGCGCTCCCATCGCGTCCGGGCCGCAGAGCCACTTCTGCGCACTCACGGTGTAGTAGTCGGCCGGCGCCGCGTCGACGGCGATCGCGCCTGCGGACTGCGCGCCGTCGACCAGCACCGGAACGCCGGTTCTCTGCCGCAGCTCCGCCCAGGGGACGACCGTGCCGTCCAGCCACACGACGGCCGACAACGCGAGCAGCCGGGTGCGCTCGGTGACGTGTGCAGCGAGCGCGTCGGCGAGCTCGGCGGCCGGAACGTCCCGGATCGGGACGATCGTCAGTCGTGCGCCCGACGCCATGAGCGGCCCGAGCAGGCCGAAGTGCTCGGAGTCGGTGGTCACCACCTCGTCGCCGGGACCGAGACCGAGGCCCGCGACGGCGATGTGCACCGCGCGCGTAGTCGAGTCGGTCAGGGCGACGTTCGCCGCCGGCACGCCGATCTCGGCAGCCAGCTGCGCGCGCACGCGTTCGCGCCGTTCGAGCATCGTGTCGAAGTACGCCTTGCCGCCGCGGCCGTTCGACGCCTCCCACGCCTGCAGCGACGCGACTGCGTCGATCGTCGCCTGCGCGAGGGGACCGTTGGTGCCGGCGTTCAGGTATGCGTACTCCGCCAGCACCGGGAACCGGGCTCGCTCGGCGCGCCAGCTCATGCGATCTCCACCTCGACCGGCGCATGGTCCGAGAGCAGCACGCCGTCGTGCAGCCGGCGCTCGGCGTCCCACACGTGCAGCGCGGAGACGTCGCCGCCGCGCACGAGCACGTGGTCGATCCCCGGTCCCGGCTCCGAGAAGCCCCAGTCGGCGTCGGTGAGCCGCTGCAGCGCCGGCGCATCGCCGACCACGTTGAAGTCGCCGGCGAGCACGACGACGTCGTCCGCCGCGGCACGCTCGAGCGCGAACCGCGCCGCACGCTCGACCTCGGCCTCGGGGATGCGCGCGTCGGGCGAGCTCGTGCAGTGCGTGTTCGCGATCAGGAAGGTGCGCGAGTCCTCGCGCTGGAGCCGAACGACCTGGACGATCCGGCGCTCCTTCGCCCACGCCAGGCGCATCACCCGGTCGAGCCCGAGGGCCGCGCCCTCGCTCGTGCGGAACGCGGACGGATTCAGCACGCGGACGTCGTGCTCGATCACGCGCAGGCGGGCGGCCACCTGGATCGCGTTGCCCTGGCCCGCGAAGAGCGAGCGGAGCAGCCCGTGATTCGGCGCCGTCAGCGCCCGCCCGACCGAAGCCGGAACCGGCAGCGGCCCGACGTGCGGCGCGGCGGCGACGTCTCCGACCGTGAAGCGCGGCAGCGCCCACGCGGGGACTTCCTGGAGGCAGAGCACGTCCGGATGGTCGGCGGTCGCCAGCCGCACCATCTCGTCGAGGAAGGCTCGGCGGCGCGGCGGGAGCGCGTTGCCGTTGAACAGGTTCCAGCTGCGGACGAGCACCGGTCTACGCTACTTCGGTGCGCGTCGTCGTGGCCGATCCTCCCGCGTTCACGCCCTGGTACGACCACGAGCTCGCCGCCGCGCTCGCGCGGGCGGGCGCCGACGTCGAGCTCGTCACCTCGCGCTTCCGTTTCGGCGAGGCTCCCGAGCCCGAGGGGTACACGCGCAGCCGCCGGTTCTACCCGCTCTCCTCGCGGCTCTTTCGCCGGTCGCGGCTTCGCCTGCCGCTGAAGGCGGTCGAGCACCTCGACGTGCTCCGGGCGCTCGCACGCATCCGAGCCGACGTGCTGCACGTGCAGTGGCTCGCACTCCCGCAGCTCGACGTGCGCCTTCGCTTCCGGTCGCCGTCGGTCTTCACCGCCCACGACCTGCTGCCGCGACGCACGGCGGCGATGCGCGACCTCTGGACGCGCGTGCTCCGGCGGTTCGACCGCGTCGTCGTGCACAGCACGCGCGGCCGCGAGGCGCTGGCGGAGCTCGGCGTGGACGCGACGGTCATCCCGCATCCCGTCTATCCGAGCGCAGCGGTGCGGTCGGACGACGGGCGGACGCTGCTCTCGCTCGGCGTGATCCGGCCGTACAAGGGCCTCGCCGATGCGATCGAGGTGACGCGACGCATCCCGCAGGCGCACCTGGTCGTGGCGGGCGACCCGGCGATGCCGCTCGGCGACCTGCGCGCGCCCGAGCGCGTCGAGTGGCGCCTCGGGTACCTCTCTCCGGCCGAGCTCGACCGTGCGCTCGGCGACGCCACCGTCGCGGTCTTCCCCTACCGCGCGGAGCTCGACCAGTCCGGTGCGCTGTTGCAGGCGCTCGGTGCAGGCGTCCCCGCCGTCGTCTACGACGTCGGCGGGCTCGGCGAGACCGTGCGCGACTACGGCGCCGGCCGCATCGTCGCTGCAGGCGACGTCGACGGCTTCACCGCCGCCGTCCGCGAGCTGCTCGAGAGCCCCGAGGAGCTCGCGAAGGCGCGAGCAGGCGCCGCCCGGGCGCGCGACGAGCTGACGTGGGATGCTGCCGCGGCGCTGCACCTCGACCTCTACCGGACGCTCGGATGATCGGCCGCCGCGGCCGCTTCTCGGACGTGATCCGCCGGCAGCTGGACGGATTCGAGCGAGAGCACGCGGAGGTGATCGACGAGGCACGTGCCAAGCTCGCCGCGTACAACCGCGCCTCGCGGGACGAGGCTGAGGAGCTGTACGGCGACTACGTCGACGCGGTCGAGACCGGCACGGAGATCCTCGCCGACCTGCGGGACAACTTTGCGCAGGCGCTCGAGGAGCCGCTGGACGACCGCTACCGCCGCGAGTTCGACGATACGGTCGCGAAGCGCCTCGCGCCGTTTCGGCTCGAGCTGGAGAATCGCTAGATGGCCGAGCGGATCGAGGACTACGCGGTCGTCGGCGACCTGCAGACGGCCGCGCTCGTCGGACGCACCGGCTCGATCGACTGGCTCTGCGTTCCGCGGTTCGACTCGGGTGCGTGCTTCGCCGGCCTGCTCGGCTCGCGAGACCAGGGGCACTGGCTGATCGGCCCGAGCTCCGGCGGCCCGGCGACCGCGCGGCGCTATCGGCCCGGCACGTTGATCCTCGAGAGCGAGTGGCAGACCGCTACGGGCCGCGTTCGCGTGATCGACTTCATGCCGCCGCGCACCCGCATGCCCGATCTCGTCCGCATCGTCGAAGGGCTCGAGGGACACGTGGAGATGACGACCGAGCTCGTCGTGCGCTTCGACTATGGGTCGGTGCTGCCCTGGCTGCTTCGTCTCGACGAGGAGACGCTGCTCGCGGTCAGCGGCCCCGACGCGCTCACGATCCGCACGCCGATCGATCTGCAGCCGGAGGGGATGATGCATCGCGCGGTGTTCACAGTGGCAAAAGGGGATCGCGTCCCGTTCGTGCTCACGTGGTCACCGTCGCACGACCGGCACGTCAAGCACATCGACGCCGGCGAGGCACTCGCCCAGACCGAGAGGTACTGGCTCGACTGGCTGAGCGACTGCAGCTACACGGGCGAGTATCCCGATGCAGTGCGCACGTCGCTGCTCGTGCTGAAGGCGCTCACGTACCAGCCGACGGGCGGAATCGTCGCCGCGGTCACGACGTCGCTGCCCGAGGAGATCGGCGGCGTCCGCAACTGGGACTACCGCTTCTGCTGGCTGCGCGACGCAACGCTCACGCTGTTCGCGCTCACGAACGCGGGCTACGTCAAGGAGGCCGGCGCGTGGCGCAACTGGCTGCTGCGGGCGATCGCCGGCGACCCGGCGAACGCACAGATCCTCTACGGCGTGGCCGGCGAGCGCCGGATCCCCGAGTTCGAGCTGCCGTGGCTCCCCGGCTACGCCGGGTCGGTCCCGGTCCGGGTCGGCAACGCCGCGCACGAGCAGTTCCAGCTCGACGTCTACGGCGAGGTGATGGATGCCTTCCACCATGCACGCCTCGCCGGCCTGCCCTCCGACGACCACTCGTGGAGCCTCCAGCACAATCTCATGGACTTCCTCGAAGGCGCGTGGGAGCACCCCGACGAGGGGATCTGGGAGGTTCGCGGGCCGCGCCGCCACTTCACGCACTCGAAGGTCTTCGCGTGGGTCGCGTTCGATCGCGCGGTGAGCACCGTCGAGCACTTCGGCCTGCCGGGCCCGGTCGACCACTGGCGCCGGATCCGGCAGGAGATCCACGACGAGGTTTGCCGTGAGGCGTTCAACGTCGAGCTGAACGCGTTCACGCAGTCGTACGGCTCGGACGAGCTCGACGCGTCGACGCTCCTGATCCCACTCGTCGGCTTCCTGCCGCCGACCGATCGACGGGTGCTCGGCACCGTCGAGGCGATCCAGCGCGATCTCACCCGGGACGGCTTCGTCGAGCGGTATCGCACGCACGAGCACAACACCGTCGACGGTCTCCCCGCAGGAGAAGGGGTCTTCCTGCCGTGCTCGTTCTGGCTCGTCGACGCGCTCCTGATGCTCGAGCGCGACGACGAGGCGCGCGCCCTGTTCGAGCGCCTTCTCGCGGTCGGCAACGACCTCGGGCTGATGTCCGAGGAATACGACCCCGGCGAGCAGCGGCTGCTCGGGAACTTCCCGCAGGCGTTCACCCACGTCGGCCTCGTCAACTCCGCGTACAACCTCTCGGAGCACCGGGGGCCGATCGACCAGCGCAGCGGCAAGCACCGGTACTAGACCTCTAGCGGTGCCCGAAGTGGTGGGCGCGCGGTAGCGACCGCGTGACCTCGGCCTCGTCGGCCGCCCGCCGTGCGAGCGGCCCGAGCGACTCGAGCTCGCGGACGAGCAGGTTGACGTTACGGTCGTGCCGCTCCAGCTTGCCGCGGGCGAGCAGCAGCGGCTCGCCGCGGACGATCGCCCGGTGCCGTTCGTAGACCGGCGGCGGGACGATCAGGTTGGCCTGGCCGTGCTCGTCCTCGAGCAGCATGAACACGATCCCGTTCGCGGTCGACGGCCGCTGCCGCGCGATCGCGAGGCCTGCGACTTCGATCAGGGCGCCGTTCGGGAGCTCCGGCAGCTCCGCGCTCGTCGCCACGCTCGCGGGGAGGTGTGGGCGCAGCAGCTCGAGCGGATGGACGCCCACCGAGAGCGAGGTGTGCCGGTAGTCGGCGAGCATCCGCTCCCAGCTCGTCTGCTCGGGGAGCTCCGGGATCTCGGCGGTCGGCTCGAGCGGCAGCGCCAGCTGGCGGTTGCCGCCGGGCACCGTCTCCCCCCGCGCGGTGACACCGAGCCGCCACAGGAGCTCGCGCCGCTGCCCCCACTCGTCGCAGGCTCCGGCTGCGACGAGCGCCTCGAGCACGCCGCGCTTCACCTCCGCCCGGCGCGCAAGGTCGCCGAGGTCTGCGTACGGCCTGCCTCGCTCCACCGCCTCGGCGTCCTCCTCGCCGACCGACTGCACGTAGCCGACTCCCACACGAACCGCGGCGTCCTCGACCGTGCACTTCGCCTCCGACCGGTTGACGTGCGGCGGGAGCACCTCCACCCCGCGCCGCTGGGCGTCGCGGACGAGCGACGACGGTGGATAGAAGCCCATCGGCTGCGCGTTCAGGAGCGCGCACAGGAACTCGGCGGGGTGATACCGGCGCAGCCAGGACGACTGGTACGCGAGCAGGCCGAACGCCGCGGCATGCGACTTCGGGAACCCGAAGCCGGAGAAGCCGACGAGCTTGTCGTAGATCGCATGCGCGGTCCGCTCGTCGATCGCGTTCCCGATGCAGCCCTCGACGAAGCGGGGCCGGTACGCCTCGATCGCCTCTTCACTTCGCTTCCGGCTCATCGCCCGGCGAAGCCCTTCGGCCTCCCCCACCGAGAAGCCGGCGGCCGCCATCGCGACGTCGAGCACCTGATCCTGGAACACGACGACCCCGAGCGTGTCCCGAAGCGGCTCGCGAAGCGACTCGTGCTCGACCGGCGGCTCGAACGTCGGGTCCTCGCGCCGGCGGCGGCGGTGCTCGATGTACGGATGCACCGCCTTGCCCTGGATCGGCCCCGGGCGCACGAGCGCGACCTGCACCGTCAGGTCGTCGAGGTTCTCGGGTCGCGTCTGCAGCAGGCTCTGCATCTGGGCGCGGCTCTCGATCTGGAACACGCCGACCGTGTCCGCCGCCTGGATCTCCGCGTAGACGCCCGGGTCGTCGAGCGGAATCCGCGACAGGTCGATCGTCTCGCCGTGCAGCCGGGCGATCCGGTCGACGCACTCCTCGACCGCCGACAGCATCCCGAGGCCGAGCAGGTCGATCTTCAGGAAGCCGGCGTCGCCGCAGCTGTCCTTGTCCCACTGGCAGATCTGGCGTCCGGCCATCGCGGCGGGCTGCACGGGGACGAGGTCGATCAGCGGCCGCGACGAGATGACCATGCCGCCGGGGTGCTGGCTGATGTGACGCGGCAGCCCGGAGATCTCGTGCGTCAACCGGCGGAACGCATCCCAGCGCGGGCCGGTGTGCGATCCGGGCACGCCGTCGAGCTCGCCGGAGATGCGGGTGGCGTCCCAGCCGTCGGTCACCTTCGCCAGTCGTTCGAGCTCCGCGAACGGAAGCCCGAGCGCCTTGCCGACGTCCCTGATCGCTCCGCGGCTGCGGTACGTCGAGAAGCTCGCGACGAGCGCAGCGTGCCGACGGCCGTAGCGCTCCGTGACCCGGACGATCAGCTTCTCCCGGATGTCGCGCGGAAAGTCGAGGTCGATGTCGGGGACGGCGACCATCTCGTCGTTGATGAAACGGCCGAGCGAGAGCCCCGACTCGACCGGGTCGACGTGCGAGAGCCCCGTCAGGTAACAGACGATCGAGCCGACACTCGACCCGCGCCCCCGGCCCGGCGGCAGCGCCTGCCGCGGGCTGCCGGGGCCGCGTACCTCGAGCGCGCAGTCCCGGGCGAGCTCCAGCACCTCCCAGTGGAGGAGGAAGAACCCGGAGAGGCCGAGCCGTGCGATCAGCTGCAGCTCGCCGTCGAGGCGCTCGCGCGCCTTCCGCCTGAGCCCGTTCGCTCCCGCGTAGCGCTCCGCGAACGCGCGGTCGCAGATCGCTCTCAGCTGGCTGTCGGCCGGATCCGGACCGTCGGCGAAATCCGGGTAGCGATAGCCGAGCTCCTGCGTCAGGTCGAAACGGCAACGATCGGCGAGCTCGCGCGTGCGCAGCACGGCTTCGCGGGGAAGGCGCTCGAGCATCGACGCGGGCGGCGTCAGCACCGACTCGTGATTGCCACGCCGTTCGCGCTCGCAGCCGTCGAGCGACGTACGGTGACGGATCGCGACGAGCGCATCCTGCAGCTCGGTTCGCCGGCTGTCGTGCGCGTGCACGTCGCCGGTCGCGACGGTCGGTACACCGAGCTGCTCGGCGAGCTCCTGCAGCCGTGTGTTCCGCCGCAGGTCACCGCGTTCGAACGGGCGCTGCAGCTCGACGTAGAACGCCCCGCGAAACGCCGCCGCCAGCCGCGCCGCGCCGCGGGCATCCCGGGTCGCGAGCCCGTACCGCGCGCAGCCCGAGAGGCAGACGAGGCCGTCCGCGTGGGCGGCGATCGTCTCGATCGTCGTGGCCGCCGGCAGGAGCTCGCGATGCTCCCGCCCTTCTGGGCGGGTGCCTGCGTGCGCGTCGGTGAGGATGCGGCAGAGGTTCGCGTACCCGGCCTGCGTCTCGCAGAGCAGCGTCACGTGCGCACCGCCTGCGATCGTCACCTCCGCGCCCGTGATCGGACGGACACCGAAGTGCTTCGCGGCGTGTGCGAACTCCAGCGAGCCGTAGACCCCGTCGTGATCGGTGAGCGCAAGCGCGTCGTACCCGAGCTCCGCCGCCCGCGACGCCAACTCCTCCGGCAGCGACGCACCGTCGAGGAACGAGTACGCGGAGTGTGCGTGCAGCTCGACGTACGGCGCGGCTGACGAGCCGGTGCCAGGCACCGCGGTGTCCGGCACCGGCTCGAAGCGCCGCTCGTCCCCCACGCCACCGCGGGCCGGGAACGCATCGCGCGAGTCGAACGTCATACGATTCGCCGATGGATCCGATCGTCAGCACCGCAGGCGACGGCGAGCGGTTCGAGCGCGAGAACCGCACGATCACGGTCCGGGTCGACCTGCCCGGGCTGTCGATCCTCGAGATCGCGTTCGACGACACCTTCGACGTCGCACCGCACACGCACGACGACCACGTCGACGCGTTCTACGTGCTCGAAGGCGAGGTCGAGTTCACGGTCGGCGACGACACCGTCCGCGCCGGCCCGGGAACGCTGCTCGCCGCCCCACCGGGCGCGCGCCACGGCTTTCGCAGCGCAGGCGGAACGGCCCGCGTGCTCAACTTCCACGCGCCCGACGCAGGCTTCGTCGACTCGATCCGCGGCTTCTAGGCGCGCTGTGTGAACCACGCGCCCCGGTCGTCGTCGTGGTACACGACGGCGTTCTCGCCGCTCTCCAGGACCACGTCGAAGTAGCGGCGATGCACGGGCTCGTCGGTCCACCACCGGTCGACGACCCGCCACTCCTCGCGCACGAGCGCCACGTCCTGCCGGTTCACGCGCCGCGGCGTCCCCTCGGCATGGCCTTCGACGAGCGCCGGCCTCGGTGAGTTCAGTCGTCGCGCGGAACGAGCAGCGCGCGCGCTTCCGGTATACGCGACCACGGTGCGACCTCCACCACCGTCGAGACTCCACCCACGCCGACGGACGCACGCACCTGGCGCAGTCCTTCGCGGAGCCGGCCCTGCAGCACCGCGCCCTCGGCGGCCACCAGCTCGAGCTGTTCGCCCGTGTGCTCGGCCAGCTCCGAGACCTCGAGCCGCAGCTTGAGCGCCGGCGAGGGCAGCTCGCCGAGCTTCGGCGCGAGCGCCGCCCGGATCCGGGCCGGGTCTGCGGTGGGCTCGCGCAGCGTCACCGTCCGGCGCCACGAGGCCCCGCCGACGAGCCGCGCCCAGAGCGCGACCTTCCTCGGCGGACGCCCCGCGCGTTCCGGCCGGGCGAGCAGCCGGTCGATCAGCACCGTGAGCCCCCGCCGCAGCGTCAGCTCGTTGCCGATCGCCTCGGGGAACTCCAGCGTCTCGTGAAGGGCCGCGGCCGACCGTCTCGGCGCGACCTTCCGGTCTCCCGGCTCCTCACCCCCTGCCAGGCTCCAGGCGCGCCGGCCGTCCGGCCCCAATCGTTCGGCAACGGCGCCACCCGGCAGCCCGGCAAGCTGTCCGATCGTGCGAACTCCGAGCTCCTCCAGCTCCTCGTAGCGGTCGCGCGGCAGCGGCAGGAGCTCGAGCGGCAGCGGCGCGAGGAACGACTGGGCCCGGTCGTTCGAGACGATCAGCGCCTGGCCGGGGCGCGCGACGTTCGCCGCCGCCAGCGCCGCGAACCGGCGGTCGGCCGCACCCGCCCGTGGATCCCACGCCGTCCCGACCGCCGCGAGCGCGCGCTTGAGCGCCGGCTCGAGCCCGCCGTAGAGCCGCTCCACCCCCCGCGAGTCGAAGTAGACCGTTCCCGGATCGGCGGGCTCGACCGCGAAGCCCGCGTCCTCGAGCCGTCGCAGGATCTCCTCCCACGCCTGCTCGGCCGAGGCCGGGTCCTGCTCGATCAGCTCGAGCCCGGGACAGGTCGCGAGCGCCTCCGAGAGCCGCATGCCCGGCCGCACGCCCGCTGCCTCGGCTGCGCCGGTGACCGAGCCGAGCAGCGGCTCCGTCCCCGGCAGCGGCGCGAGGGCCGCCGGCCTCGCCTGCACCCCGGGGCGCCGGCGCAGCGCTGCCCGCAGATCGAAGGCCGGGATGACGACGGTAACGATCACGGGAACGTATGTTCTACACGAACACCTGTTCCCCTGTCAAGACGTGATAGTTGGCCCTGGCCGTGTCGGACCGCCACCCGCTGCCGCAGCTGCGAGGCCGCCTCTTCATCACGGACGGCGGGATGGAGACGACCCTGATCTTCCACCAGGGAATCGACCTGCCCCACTTCGCCTCGTTCGCGCTCCTGGAAGACGACGAGGGCCGCCGGGTGCTCAGGGCCTACTTCGAGGGCTACGTGTCGCTCGCGCGCGACCGGGGCGTCGGCCTGCTGCTCGACACGCCCACGTGGCGGGCGAACCCCGACTGGGGCGCACGGCTCGGCTACTCGGCGGCCGACCTCGAGGACGTCAACCGCGCCGGCGTCGCGCTCGTCGCCGGGCTGCGCGACGAGGGCGCTCCGCCGATCGTCGTCAGCGGCTGCGTCGGCCCGCGCGGCGACGGCTACCAGGCCGATGCGCGGATGACGACGGCGGAGGCGGAGCGCTACCACGCCCCGCAGATCGAGACGTTCGCCGACACCGAGGCCGACCTCGTCAGCGCGCTGACGCTGACGTACGCGGAGGAGGCCGCCGGAATCGCGCGTGCGGCCGCGGCGGCAGGCATCCCGGTCGCCGTGTCGTTCACCGTCGAGACCGACGGACGCCTGCCGAGCGGCCAGTCGCTCGGCACTGCGATCGCGCAGGTCGACGCCGAGTCCGACGGCGCCGCTGCGTACTTCATGATCAACTGCGCGCACCCGACGCACTTCGAGCACGTGATCGCAGAGGACGCTCCGTGGGTCGAGCGCCTCGCCGGGCTCCGCGCGAACGCCTCGCGGAAGAGCCATGCCGAGCTCGACGAGTCGGACGAGCTCGACGACGGCGACCCGCACGAGCTCGGCGAGCAGTACGCCGCCCTGCGACCGCGCCTTCCACACGTCACCGTCGTCGGCGGCTGCTGCGGCACCGACCAGCGCCACGTCGCAGCGATCTGCGACGCCTGGACGAGCGCCGACGCGCCGTAACGTCGCGCCCACACTCGAGTCAGATCGCGATCGGCCTCTCACAAGGAGCACACATGAGCCTGACCGAACGACACGACGCACTCGCCGCCGAGAGCAGCTGGGACTTCTCCGATCTCCGCGCGCTCTTCGTGAACTGCACGCTGAAGCCGTCGCCGGAGGTGTCGAACACGCAGGGGCTGGTCGACCTCTCGGTGTCGATCATGGAGCGAAACGGCGTGGCGGTCGACCAGTTCCGCGCCGTCGACTACGACCTCGCGCCGGGCGTGTACCCCGACATGCGCGAGCACGGCGCCGCATCCGACGCGTGGCCCGCACTGTACGAGCGCGTGCAGAACGCGGACATCCTCGTCGTCGCCAGCCCGATCTGGCTCGGCGAGAAGTCGTCGGTCTGCACCCGGCTGATCGAGCGCCTGTACGGCAACTCGTCGCAGCTGAACGCCGAAGGGCAGTACGCGTACTACGGCAAGGTCGGCGGGTGCCTGATCACCGGCAACGAGGACGGGATCAAGCATTGCTCGATGAACATCCTCTACTCCCTGCAGCATCTCGGCTACGTGATCCCGCCGCAGGCCGATGCGGGTTGGATCGGCGAGGCCGGACCCGGCCCCTCCTACCTCGACGAAGGCTCGGGTGGCCCGGAGAACGACTTCACGAACCGGAACACGACGTTCATGACGTGGAACCTGATGCACGTCGCGCGGCTGCTCCGGGACGCCGGCGGCATGCCGGCGCACGGCAACCAGCGGGCGCTCTGGGACGCCGGGTGTCGCTTCGACTTCGCGAACCCGGAGTACCGCTAGGAGGCACGCAGCTCCGCCGCGAGCTCCGCGTGCCCGCCGAACTCGGCCCACCCGGACGCGGGGCCGTTGTGAAGCTCGTCGCGTCCCGCAGCGCGGCGACGTGCGCCACGAGCGCGTCCCAGCCGGCGAAGCCGTGACGGGCCGCGAGGTCGCGGCGCGCCTCGTCGACGGACACGCCGCGCACGATGGCGATACCGTCGGCCCGGCCTTCGTAGTACTCGATGTCGGTCTCGAACGGCTGCTCGCGCATCTCGACTCAGCTGCGCTCGAGCACGACCACCGGGATCGTGCGGTCGGTCCGGGTCGCGTACTCGTCGTAGTGCGGCCACACCTCGTTCGCCACGCGCCAGAGCCGCTCGCGCTCCTCCCCCTCGGCCGTCCGCGCGCGTGCCGCGAACACCTCCGCGCCGACCTGCAGTTCGACCTCCGGCGTCTTCACCAGGTTGCGGTACCAGCCGGGGTGCTCCGGTGCGCCGCCCTGCGACGCCACGATCACGTAGCGATCGCCGTCCCGTGCGTAGATCAGCGGGGTCGTCCGCGGCTCGCCGCTGCGACGGCCCGTCGTCGTCAGCAGCAGGGTCGTCGACCCCTCCTTCCAGATGTGCCCGGTCTCGCCGCCCGTCTCGCGGTAGACGCGGACGTGCTCCTCCCCGAACGGAAACCGCTGCTCGGCCAATGCGCACCCCTTTCGACGATCGAGTTCGACTAACTCTGCCCGCCGGCGGGTAGGAGAGAGCACGGTGACGGTGTCGTGGATCGCTGCCGCGCTCGCGCTCGTCGCCGGAGCCGCTCCGGCGCCGTCGGGCTTCCAGGCGCGCGTCACGAACCGCTGGTTCCCGCTCAGCCCCGGAACGGTCTACGTCTACCGCGGCGTCAAGGACGGCCTGCCGTCGCGCGACGTGCTCACCGTCACGCACCACACGACGACGATCGACGGCGCGCCGTGCGTCGTCGTGCGCGACCTGCTCTATCTCGACGGCCGGTTGCGCGAGCGCACGACCGACTGGTACAGCCAGGACGGCCGCGGCAACGTCTGGTACTTCGGGGAGCAGACCGCCGAGCTCGACCGCCGAGGCCGCGTGACGAGCACCGAGGGAACCTGGCGCGCGGGCCGCGCGGGCGCCGTCGCAGGGATCTACATGCCGGCGAACCCACGCCCCGGCGCGACGGGGCGGCAGGAGTACTACCGCGGCCACGCGGAGGACCACTACCGGGTCGTCCGGCTCGAGGCCTCGGTGTCGGTCCCGTACCGGAGCTCGCGGGCGGCGCTGCTCACGGCTGAATGGACGCCGCTCGAGCCCGGTGTGCTCGACCACAAGTACTACGTCGCCGGCGTCGGCACGGTGCTCGAGCAGACCGTGCGCGGCGGCGACGAGCGCAACGCACTCGTCTCGGTCACACGGCCCTGATCTCCGCCGCCACGCCGACCAGGCCCGTGTAGCGCGGCACGACGCCGAGCGCGTCGACGCGGGCGCAGAACTCGATGTCCGCCTCGAGCCCGGGCGGTCCGTACGTGCGCGCGTTCAGCCCTTCGAGCGGCGTCGCCCACGCTCCGGCGACGACCGACGCAGCGATCGCAGCGTCAGTCGGCTCGCCGCCGAGCGCAGTGACGATGCGGCCGGCGCAGTAGGCGTCGTCGAGCGCGAACGTGCCCTTGAACCCCGAGCACATGACGGCGACGTCGGTCCCGTGTGCGCGCGCGTGCTCGACGACCGCCGCGAGGTTCAGCAGCGATCCGAGGACGACGACGTCGCACCGCTCGACGGCCGTGAGGATCGTCCGCGTCCCGTTCGTGGTGGTGAGCACGAGCGTCGGCGCCTTCGCGCCCTCGGCGAACTCCCGCGGGCTCGCGCCGACGTCGAACCCCTCGATCACCCGCGCCTCGCGCTCGCCTCCGACGACCGCCTCGTCGCCGAGCTCCGCGCGCAGCGCCCGCGCGTCGTCGATCGCCTCGCAGCAGAGCACGCGCTCGTAGCCGGCCGCCAGCGCCTGGGCGATCGACGAGGTCGCGCGCACCACGTCGACGACGATGCCGAGCGGCGCCGCGGCCTCCTCCTCGGGGGTGAAGGCGACGTGAACGCGCACCCCGATACGCTAGCCGCGTGGAAGAGCCGCGCTATTGCTACCGCCATCCCGATCGCGAGACCGGCCTGTCGTGCTCGGAGTGCGGTCGCCCGATCTGTTACGAGTGCATGACGCCGGCGCCCGTCGGCCTGCGCTGCCCGGAGCATTCGGGCAAGCCGCAGGGCGTCCAGCGCGTGCTCCGCCCCGCGCAGCAGGCGATTCGCCCGGCCGCCCGCGGAGGCATCGCGGTCACCACCGCGCTGATCGCGCTCAACGTCGGCGTCTACCTCGCCGAGCTGGCGGCCGGCGGCACCGTCAACGGCCAGGGCAACTGGCTCTACGAGCACGGCGCCCTCTTCGCGTCCCTTTTCAGCTCCGGCGGCACCGCCGAAGGTGTCGCGCACGGCGAGTACTGGCGGCTGATCACGGCCGCGTTCCTCCACTACGGCCCGATCCACCTCGGGATGAACATGCTCGCGCTCTACTTCGGCGGCACCGTGCTCGAGCAGGTGATCGGCCGCTGGCGGTTCACGCTCCTCTACCTCGCGTCCGGGATCGCCGGGTCGGCGGGGGCGCTGCTGCTCACGCCGAACTCGCCGACCGCGGGTGCGTCCGGCGCGATCTTCGGCGTCTTCGGAGCGCTGTTCGCGCTCGAGCGGCGCGGGATCATCTCGTCCGGCGGTCAGATCGTGACGCTGATCGTGATCAACCTGGTGTTCACGTTCGCGGTGTCGGGCATCTCGATCGGCGGCCACATCGGCGGTCTGATCGGCGGGTTCGCGCTGATGTGGGCGATGACGCACTTCGCGCGCTCGGCGGAGCTGAGCGTCCTCGCGACCGCGGCGCTGATCGCGGTGAGCGTCGTCGTCGCGTACGCCAAGGTCCGCGGCTACTCCTGAACGCCCCTGGCGGCGGGCAGGGCCCCCGCCCTACCCGCCGCGGGCGCATCGTCCCGGCGAGGTGCGCTGCGGACGCCTCCCCTCCCGCTGGTCGATGCCTGCCACAGACGTCGGTGGTAAGTCGCGATTTTGCCTGGCGTGCAGGCAGATCGCAACATCCGCCACAAAAGCTACCCGCCGGCGGCCGCGTAGGCGGCGCTGCCCTGCTCGGCGAGGACCGCCTGCGCCGCGGCGAGGCGCGCCACCGGCACCCGGAAGGGCGAGCAGCTGACGTAGTCGAGGCCGAGCGCGTGGCAGAAGCCGACCGACTTCGGATCTCCCCCGTGCTCGCCGCAGATGCCCAGCTTGATGCCGGGCTTCGCCCCGGTCCCGCGCTCGACGGCGATTCGCATCAGGTCGCCGACGCCGGCCACGTCGATCGTCTCGAAGGGATTCGAGGCGAGCACGCCGTCGTCGAGATACCGGGTGAGGAACTTCCCCTCGGCGTCGTCGCGTGAGAACGCGAGGGTCATCTGGGTGAGGTCGTTCGTCCCGAACGAGAAGAAGTCGGCGACCTCCGCGATCTCGTCGGCGCGCAGCGCCGCACGCGGCACCTCGATCATCGTGCCGACCAGGTGCTCGAGACCGCCGGCCTCTTCGGCCCACACCGACTCGGTGAGCTCGCGCAGGCGGGCGAGCTCCTCGCGGAAGCCCACGAGCGGATGCATGATCTCGACCAGCGGCGGCTCGCCGCGCCGCTCGCGCACCGCGAGCGCGGCCTTCGCGATCGCGCGGATCTGCATCTCGTAGATCTCCGGGAACATCAGGCCGAGCCGGCAGCCGCGGGTGCCGAGCATCGGGTTCGACTCGTGCAACGCGCGGATACGCGCGCGCAGGCGCTCGTCGGTCGCCTGCTCCTCCGGCGGCAGGAACTCGTGCAGCGGCGGGTCGAGCAGCCGGATCGTCACCGGGAGGCCGGCCATCGCCTCGAAGATCCCCTCGAAGTCGGACTGCTGGAACGGGAGCAGCCGGTCGAGCGCGGCGCGCCGCGCCGCCTCGTCCTCGGCCAGGATCATCTCCTGCACGACCGGCAGGCGCTCGTCGCCGAAGAACATGTGCTCGGTCCGGCACAGGCCGATGCCCTCGGCGCCGAAGCTGCGCGCACGCGCGGCGTCGTCGGGCGTGTCGGCGTTCGCGCGCACGCGCAGGCGCCGCAGCTGGTCGGCCCAGCCGAGCACGGTCTCGAAGTCCTCGCCGGGCTGCGGCGGGACGAGCGGCACCGCGCCGAGGAAGACCCGGCCCGTCCCGCCGTCGATCGTGACGAGGTCGCCCTCGCGCAGCGTGTGCGAGCCGATCGTCGCGGTTCCCGCCCGCTCGTCCAGGCTCAGCTCGTCGCAACCGGCGACGCACGGCTTGCCCATGCCGCGCGCGACCACCGCGGCATGCGACGTCATCCCGCCGTGCACGGTGAGGATCCCTTCGGCGGCGATCATCCCGTGGATGTCGTCGGGCGTCGTCTCGTAGCGCACGAGCAACACGGGACCTGCCTTGGCCCGCTCGACGGCGCGATCCGCGTCGAACACGACGCCGCCGCTCGCCGCGCCGGGAGACGCGTTCAGCCCCTTCGCGGCGGGCTCGAGCCGCGCGTCCGGGTCGATCATCGGGTGGAGAAGGTGGTCGAGCTGGTTCGGGTCGATGCGGGCGACCGCGTCCTCGCGCGAGATCAGCCCCTCGTCGACCATCGCGGTCGCCGACTTCAGGGCGGCCGCCGCCGTCCGCTTCGCCGAGCGCGTCTGCAGCAGGTAGAGGCGGTCGTCCTCGACGGTGAACTCGATGTCCTGCATGTCGCGGTAGTGCCGCTCGAGGCGCGCCATCGTCTCGACGAGCTGTGCGTACGCGTCGGGCATCAGTGATCGCATCGCCTCGATCGGCTGCGGCGTGCGGATCCCGGCGACGACGTCCTCGCCCTGCGCGTCGGCCAAGAACTCGCCGTACGGGCCCGGCTCGCCGGTCGACGGGTCGCGTGTGAACGCCACACCCGTTCCCGAGCGCTCGCCCTTGTTGCCGAACACCATCTGCACGACGTTGACGGCCGTCCCCAGGTCGTCGGGAATCTCGTGAGCGCGGCGGTACACCTGCGCGCGCGGCGTGTCCCAGGACGCGAACACCGCACCGACCGCGCGCATCAGCTGCACGCGCGCGTCCGCCGGGAAGTCGCCGCCGGTGTCGTCGCGGTAGATCGCCTGGTACGTCTCGACGAGGCTCCTCAGGTCGTCGCCGGTCAGCTCCGTGTCGTGCTGGATGCCGCGGGCCTGCTTCAGCGAGGCCAACGCGCTCTCGAACCGGTGCGGGTCGATGCCGTCGACGACCTCGCCGAACATCTGGATCAACCGGCGGTAGGAGTCGTACGCGAAGCGCGCGTTTCCGGTGCGGGCCGCGAGACCGGCGGCGGCTCCGTCGTCGAGCCCGAGGTTGAGGATCGTGTCCATCATCCCCGGCATCGAGACCGCGGCTCCCGAGCGCACGGAGACGAGGAGCGGGTCCTCGCTCGAGCCGAACCGGCGCTCCGCACGCTCCTCCAGCCGGCGCACGTGCTCGGCGACCTCGTCCTCGAGACCGGCCGGCAGCTCCCGCGCCTGGAGGTACGCACGGCAGGCGTCCGTGGTGATCGTGAAGCCCGCCGGCACCGGGATGCCGAGCTGGGTCATCTCCGCGAGCCCGATCCCCTTGCCGCCCAGGAGCTCGCGGCCGCCCCCCGCGGGCTCGTCGAAGTCGTAGACGTAGCGCGTTCCCATGCGGGAGCCGAACCCTATCGAGCGCGTCGACGGGAGCGGAACTCGGCCACCCAGGCGAGCACGCGCAGGCCGAACCAGAACGGCGTGAACAGGCCGTAGAAGAGCACCAGGGCTGCTCCGAGCGCCGTGTACCAGACGCCCCAGCGCCACAGCGGAACCGGAGGCTTCGGCTTCATCCCGACGTCGCGCCGGCCGGCGTCTCGCCGGTCCGCTGCTCGACCAGCCGGATGATCCGGTGCGAGATCTCCTCGATCGAGAGCTCGCTGACCTCGAGCACGGGACACCCGAGCCGCCGTTGGATCTGGGTGGCGTAGTCGAGCTCCTCGTAGATCTCGACGAGGCTCGCGTACTTGCGGTCGCCCCGCATCCAGCGAATCCGCTCCTCACGGATCTCCGAGAGCCGCTTGGCGTCGATCGTGAGCCCGACGATCTTCCCGGCCGTGACGCGGAACAGCTCGGGCGGCGGATCGATTCCCTTGACGAGCGGGACGTTCGCGGCCTTCCACCCCAGGTAGCCGAGATAGATCGAGAGCGGCGTCTTCGACGTCCGCGAGACGCCGACGAGCACCACGTCGGCCTCGTGCAGCCCCGAGCCGACGCCGTCGTCGTACTTGACCGCGAACTCGATCGCCGACATCCGCCTGAAGTACGCGTCGTTGAGCGGCGGCCGCGCGCGCGGCGTCATCCGCGCAGCCTGGCCCGACACCTTCGCGACGGCCTCGATCGGATGGCCGAGCAGGTCGCAGTAGTGGAGGCGCGCCCTTCTGCAGAGCATGCGCATCGTCTGCCGCAGCTCCGGCTCGACGAGCGTGTAGACGACGACGGCCGGACGGCCGCGCATCCGGTCGACCGCGAGCTGCAGGTCGGCGGCGGTCTCGACCCGCGGGTGGCGGATCTCGCGGAACTCCTGGTCGGGGAACTGGGCCTCCAGCGCCTGCACGAGCCGCTGCGCCGTCTCGCCCGTCGCGTCGGACACCATGTGCAGCTCGACGGGGTTCACGTGCGGTCGCTAGGCCCGGTCGCCGGCACGCTGGATCTGCGCGAAGTCGCCCAGCTTGCCGAGTGCGTCGCGGACGTCGAGCAGCAGCCGCAGCCGGTTCGCCCTGACGGCCGGGTCGTCGGCCATCACCAGCACGTCGTCGAAGTAGCGGTTGACGTGCGGCGCGAGCGAGGCTGCCGCCGCGAGGCCGCCGTCCGGCTCGATGTGCGTGCCGGCGAGGGCGGCGGCCAGCTCGCGCTCGGCGCCGTCTTCGAGCAGGGCGTCGTCGACCTGCGCGGCCGCCTCCGTCTCGGCGCGACCCGCCAGCCGGTGCGCGCGCTCGAACGCGGTATGGATCGCGTCGAACTCCTCGGTCCGCTCGGCAGCCGCGAGCGCCTGCGCCTGGCGCGCGACTCCGGCCAGGTCGGAGACGGCGGACGCGCGTGCGGCGCGCACGAACTGCACGGGCACGTCGAGCAGGCCCTCGAGCCGCTCCTCGACGAAGTCCTGGACGTCGCCCCCGAGGAGCTCGCGCGGCACCGTGACGCCGCCCTCGACCGCGAGCCGGCACAGGCCGATCGCCGCGCGGCGAAGGCCGAACGGATCGCGCGAGCCGGTCGGCCGCCTGCCCAGGCCGAACACCGTGACGAGCGTGTCGAGCTTGTCTGCCGCCGCGAGCACGGCGCCGGGCCTCGTCTTCGGCAGCGGCCCACCTGCGCTGGCCGGCAGGTACTGCTCGTCGATCGCATCGACGACCGCGTCCGTGCGGCCGGCGAGCCGTGCGTACATCGCGCCGATGTGCCCCTCGAGCTCGGGGAACTCGCGCACGAGCTCCGACGACTGATCCGCCTTCGCCAGCATCGCCGCCTCGACGGCGACGTTGTCGCCTCCGAGCTTCGCGACGAGGTCGACGATCCGGTCCGTCTTGTCGGCCAGCGTGCCGGCGCCGCGGAAGAACGTGATCGACCGCAGGCGTTCCGCCAGGCCCTCGATTCCCACAGCGACGTCCCGCTCGTAGGTGAACTCGGCGTCCTCGAGGCGGCCGCGCAGGACGAATTCGTTCCCGGTGCGCACGGTCTCGGGATCGCCGCCGTTCGCGACGAACGCAAAACGGTTGCCGCCGAGCGGGAAGTAGCGCTGGTGGGACTGCATCGTCGTGATCACGACGCGCTCGGGCAGCCGCAGGAACCGCGGGTCGAAGGATCCCTCCTGCACGCGCACGTGCTCGACGAGATAGACGACCTCGTCGAGCTTGTCGCTCGGGTCGCTCCACACACCGAGCTCGTCGAGGCCGGTCACGATGTGCTCGTAGCGCACCGCGCGATCCGGCTCGACGCCGGCCGCGCGCAGCCTCGGCAGGTACTCGTCGACGCTCGGGATCGTGACGCGGCCCGGATGCGTCAGACGGTGGCCGTAGGAGAAGCCCCCGGCCTCGACTCCGTCCAGGGTGACCTCGACCGTGCGGTCGTCGAGCTTCGCGCAGACCCACCGTACGGGCCGCGCGAAGCGGAAGCCGGCGCCCCACGTCATCGACTTCGCGAACTGGATCCCGGTGACGATCGCGGCGAGCCGCTCGGGCAGGACCTCCTCGATCGGCCGGCCGGGCACCTCGAGGCCGAGGAAGCCGTCGCGCACCATGAGCGCCCCGACCTCGACGCCCTGCTTGCGTGCGAATCCCGCGGCGGCGCGCTCGCGCAGCTCCTCGGGCGGGCCCTGCACCCACGTGTCCTCGGTCCGCGCGGGCACGAGCGCCGGGAACGCGAGGCGCCGTGGGCCGATCCACAGCTCGTCGGGCTTGACGCCGAGCTGCTCGAGCGCCAGCCCCGGCAGCTGTAGCCCAGCCTCCATGCAGGCGGCTGCGGGCAGCTCCTCGCAGCCGATCTCAAGCAGCAGCTTCGGCATCGCCCTCCCGCTGTTGCTCGAGGTACAGCTGCGCGACGTCGCGGACGAGGTCGCGGATGCGCGCGATGTACGCGGCGCGCTCGGTGACGGAGATCGCCCCGCGCGCGTCGAGCAGGTTGAACGCGTGGTTCGCCTTCAAGATCTGGTCGTACGCGGGCAGCGGCAGGCCGAGCTCGACGAGCCCGCGCGCTTCCTCCTCGTACTCGCCGAACCTCCTGGTGAGGACGTCGACCGGCGCCGCCTCGAAGTTGTACCGCGACCACTGGCGCTCGTTCTCGCGGTAGACGTCCTCCCACGTCACCCCTTCCGCCCAGACGAGGTCGAAGACGGTCGGCTTCTGCTGCACCAGCATCGCGAGCCGGTCGAGGCCGTAGGTGATCTCCGCCGGGACGAGATCGAGATCGAGACCGCCGAGCTGCTGGAAGTACGTGAACTGCGTGATCTCCATGCCGTCGCACCACACCTCCCAGCCGAGACCCCATGCGCCCACCGTCGCCTGCTCCCAGTCGTCCTCGACGAACCGGATGTCGTGCCGCGCCGTTTCGAGCCCGATCGCCGCGAGCGAGGCGAGATAGAGGTCGAGCACGTCGGGCGGGCTCGGCTTGAGGATCACCTGGTACTGGAAGTAGTGCTGGAACCGCATCGGGTTCTCGCCGTAGCGGCCGTCGAGCGGCCGGATCACCGGCTCCAGGTAGGCGGTCTTCCACGGAGACGGCCCCAGGCTGCGCAGGAACGTCGCCGGATTCATCGTTCCGGCCGCGAGCTCGGTGTGGTATGGCGTCAGGAGCACGCAGCCCTGGTCGGCCCAGTAGCGCTCGAGCGCGAGAATGATGTCCTGGTACGTTCGCTGCGCCATGAGCGCCCATCGTACGGACCGCTGGCAGCAGCTGTCGCTCACGTCAGAGGCACTCGCGGGCAATCCGCTCGGCGACCCCCACGTGCGTCCGCTCTGGGTCTGGTCGCCCCCCGACACGTCCCGCCGCTACCCCTCGGTGTACGTGATCCAGGGAATGCTCGGCTCGGTGGGCTCGTGGTTCAACGTCCAGGCGTTCGCCGAGTCCTACCCCGACGCGATCGAGCGGCTGGCCCCCGAGGCGGTCGTCGTGCTGGTGGACGCGTTCACCGCGGTCGGCGGCTCGCAGTTCCTCGACTCGCCCGCCACCGGGCGGTATCACACGTATCTCTGCGATGAGGTCGTGCCCTTCGTCGACGCGCGCTTCCCGACGCTCGCCGACCCGCGCCACCGCGGCATCCAAGGGAAGTCCTCGGGCGGCTACGGCGCGATGATCACGCCGCTCCTGCGCCCGGATCTGTTCGGAGCGCTCGCGACCCACGCCGGCGACGCGCTGTTCGAGCTCACGTACCAGCCGGAGTTCGGGCCGGCTGCGCGGGCGCTGCGCGACAAGTACGAGGGCTCGTTCGACGTCTTCTGGCGCGACTTCCGCAGCGGCCGCCCTCCGTTCGTCGACAAGGACGACGCGGTCCTGATCAACACCTATGCGATGGCGTGCGCCTACTCGGCGCGAGCCGACGGCACCGTCGAGCTTCCATTCGACGTCGACACCGGCGAGCTCGTCCCCGAGGTGTTCGCGCGCTGGCTTCGCTGGGATCCCGTCCGCATGGCGCGCGAGCCGCAGCACGCGGAGACGCTGCGCAGCCTGCGCGGCATCTGGATCGATTCCGGCTCGGGCGACGAGTACTTCCTCGACCTCGGTGCGACCGCATTCCGGCGCACGCTCGACGAGCTCGGCGTGCCCGACGACGCCGTCCGCTTCGAGCTCTTCCGCGGCACGCACGGCGGCATCACCTGGCGCTATCCGCTCGCGCTCTCCTGGCTGGTCGCGCGGCTCTCGTAGCCCGAGGGGCGCTCCATCACCTTGAAGTCCGGCACGTCGAAGCCGAGCTTGCGGTACAGGGAATGCATGTTCGTCGTGTGCAGCAGCCAGCGCATCCCGGCGAGCGGCCCGTTCTCGATCATCTCTCGCACGAGCGCTTCGCCGAGGCCGCGCCCGCGGTACTCGGGAAGCACGTAGACGTCGGCGAGATAGACGAACGAGGCGCCGTCCGAGGCTGCGCGGCAGAACCCGATCTGCTGGTCGCCCTCGTAGAGCCCCACCACCCGCACTGCGTCCCGCACGAGCCTGTCCTGGAGCTCGCGCGGGCGGCCCTTCGCCCAGTAGCTGACCTCGGAGAGAAAGCGATGCACCTCGTCGAGGTCGATCCGCTCCTTGGCGTCGTCGAGCTCGACCCCGTCGCCCAGATCGCGCCTCACGCTGACAGCGTCCTGAGCCGGAACCCTCCGTGCTCCTCGTACGACGAGGTGACAACCGCCAGCGCATCGCGCCGCGCACGATCGGAGAGCGCCGCGCCGACCGCCTCCGCGAGGGGCGTCGACAGCAGGTGCTCGATCCCGGCGAGGCCCTCCGGCGAGAGCGCGAGCGCACCGGCCGCGTGCGCACGGCACACGGCCCCGCCCGAGCGCGCCGAGAAGGCGACCAGCTCGTCCGGCGCGCCGCAGTCGACACAGCTCGTGAGATGCGGCAGGTAGCCCGAGAGCCAGAGGAGCTTGAGCTGGAACGAGAGGACGAGCGGGTCGACGGCGGGGCGGCTGTCGGCGGTCGGCGCGTCGTCGAGGAGGTCGAGGAAGCGCGCGAGCGCCGTGAAGGCGCGCTCGTTCGCCTCCGGCTCCCCGTACAGGCGCAGCATCGCCTCGGCGCCGATCAGGCCGACGTGCAGGCGGTAGACGCTCTCGCGGACCGCGTGATGCGATCGCTTCAGGTCGACGCCCGTGATCGTCAGCAGCTCGCCGCCGCCCTGGTGCAGGAGCAACTCGACGTGGGACAGCGGCTCGAGCCGGCCGCCGAACCGCGACTTCGTCTTGCGGACGCCTTTCGCGATCGCGCCGACGCGGCCGCGGTCGGCCGTATAGAGGTGCAGGATCCGGTCGGCCTCGCCGTAGCGCATCGACCGCAAGACGATCGCGTCCGTTTTCGTCGAGCGTCCGGCCATTTCGGCCAGTCTAGAGTCGGTGCGGGTCGGTGCCCGGCGCCGCCGGGCGCTGGCACGTCGGGCAGTACCAAGTGCCCCGGCCGGCCACGCGCGTCTTGTCGATCGGCGTCCCGCAGCGCGCGCAGGGCTCGCCGCCGCGGCCGTAGACCTTGAACTCCTCCTGCATCGTTCCGCTGCCCCCGTCCGGCAGCGCGTAGTCGCGGAGCGTCGAGCCCTGGCGGGCGATGCCCTGCTGGAGCGCCTTGCGGATGCCCCGGTGCAGCGCCTTGACGGCGTCGAGATCGAGCGAGGCTGCGGGGGTGAGCGGATGGATGCGCGCCCGCCACAGCGCCTCGTCCGCGTAGATGTTGCCGACGCCCGCCACCGTGCGCTGGTCGAGGATCGCCGCCTTGATCGGCGCCTTGCGGCCGGCGAGGCTCGCCGCGAGCGTTCGTGCGCGGAACGACTCGAGCAGCGGCTCGTCGCCCACCCGGGCGTCGAGATACGCGTCGAGCTCCCCCGGCTCGAGCAGCAGCCACGTGCCGAACCGCCGCACGTCGCGATACGCGACGTCCGACCCGTCGTCTAGTCTGACAACAGCACGCCGATGGGGATCGTCCGGCAGCGATCCGCCTGAGCCGTGTCGCAGCGACCCCGTCATCCGGAGGTGAATGAGCAGACACCGACCCGACTCGAACCGAACAATCAGATACTTGCCGCGACGGTCGACGGCCGACACCCGCTCGCCTTCCAGCTCGGCGGCGACGACCTCTGGCTCGAACGGCCGGGTCAGCCTGGAATCGATGATCGTGACGCGGTCGAACCGACGCCGCTCGAGGACGGGCACGAGCCGGCGGCGGACGGTCTCGACCTCGGGCAGCTCGGGCATGGCTGCACGCTAGCCACGGAGGCTCACCTCGCCGCTGCGCGCCCGCGCGCGATCGTCAGTCGACGACCTCGAGCAGCACCGACCGCTCGGGCGGCTGTTCGGCGCGGATCTCGTAGGCGCCGAGCACGTCTCGGGCGGCCTCAGCTGCGGTTGCATCGTCACGCGCGAGCACGCGCGCGAGCGGTTGGCCCTGCTCGACGGCATCGCCCCGCTTGGCGAGGCAGAGGATGCCGACGGCGTGATCGATCGCGTCCTCTTTGGTGCGCCGTCCGGCGCCGAGGTGCACCGCCGCGTTGCCGACCGCGATCGCCCCCACACGGGCGACGAATCCGGACGCCGGCGCGGGAACGTCGCGCGCGACGGCAGCGGACGGCAGCGCAGCCTCGTCGGACGTGCCGCCCTGGGCCTCGAGCCAGCGCCGCCAGACGGCCTCGGCGCTGCCGTCGGCGACGGCCGCCTCCGCACGGCGACGACCCTCCAGCTGGTCGATCCCGAGGTCGGAGAGCGCGAGCAGCCGCGCGCACGCGTCGATCACGAGCTCGGTGAAGTCGGGCGGCCCGTGCCCACGCACCGTGTCGAGCGCCTCCCGGACCTCGATCGCATTCCCGACCGCCGCCCCGAGCGGCTGGTCCATGTCCGTCAGCAGGCAGACGATTTCACGACCCGCCTGGTGCCCGAGCGAGAGCATCGCCTCCGCGAGCAGGCGCGCATCCTCGAGCGTCTTCATGAACGCTCCGTCGCCGACCTTCACGTCGAGCACGATCGCCTGGGCGCCGGCGGCGAGCTTCTTCGACATGATCGACGCCGCGATCAGCGACAGCTGGTCCACGGTGGCGGTGACATCGCGCAGGCCGTAGAGGAGCTTGTCGGCGGGAACGAGGTCACCGGTCTGGCCGATGATCGCGAGACCGACGTCCCGGACCTGGTCGACGAACTCGTCGAGCCCGAGCTCCGTCCGGAACCCGGGGATCGACTCGAGCTTGTCGAGCGTCCCACCGGTGTGTCCGAGCCCCCGCCCGCTCATCTTCCCGAACGGAACGCCGCAGGCGGCGACGATCGGGCCGACCGCGAGCGACGTCTTGTCGCCCACGCCGCCGGTCGAGTGCTTGTCGACGACCTTGCGCCCCAGCCGCCCACCGAGATCGATCGTCTCGCCGCTCGCGATCATCGCGTCCGTGAGCACGTAGGTCTCGTGTGCGGAGAGCCCGCGGAAGTAGACCGCCATGCAGAACGCCGCCATCTGGTAGTCGGGAACCTCGCCGCGGGCGTAACCGAGGATCAGCTCCGTGAGCTCCTCGTCGGCCAGCTCGTGGCCGTCCCGCTTGCGCTGGATGAGCTCGGCCGGGCGGATCATGTCGTCGCGAAGAAGATCGTCGGCCGGCTGTGCGTGACAAACGGGATCTCGACGTTCCCCGGCACCGGCTGCGTCGGTACCGACATCGATTCCTGGTACGCGACGAGCCTCGAGCGGTCGTGAACCGTCACTCTCAGCTCGAGGTCGTGCTGGGCGATCGTCGTGAAGTGCGGGCGCAGGAGCTCGGCGCCGTTCTCGCGGTTGAAATGCTCCTCGAACCCGGCCGGGTAGGAGACGAGCGCGCGAAACTCGCCGAGATGCGTGATCGAGTTCGTCACCGCGATCAGCGCACCGCCCGGCCGCAGCACGCGGGCGATCTCGGCCAACGCGCGGTCGATGTCGGGCACGTGGTACAGCATCCACGCCGCGACGACCGTGTCGAAGGCAGCGTCGGCGAACGGCAGCTCCTGCACGTCGCCGACCTGGGCGTCGATCCCTCGCCCGCGCGCAAGCTCGACCATCCGCGGCGAGAGGTCGAGGTACGAGACGCGCGCGCCGAGCTCGGCCTGGATCCGTTCGGCCAGCTCGCCCGGGCCGCCGCCGACCTCGAGCATCACCTGCGGCTTCCATTCGACGAGTGTGCGCCAGAGCACCTCGCGCGGATCCGGCCCGGCGACGTCCTCGTAGAGCGCCTGACGAGCGCGCAGGTTGTCCTCGCGCGCGTACTGCCGGCGAACGGTCTCGAGATCGTGCAGGGACATCACCGGCCTGCCTTGTTGGCGACGAAGATCGTGGTGGCGCGTCGCGCGCGGAACGGCTCGGCGACCGTCGCCGGCAGGTTGGCCACGAACGGTGACATCGAGATCGACGCTCGCACGTACTCCTCGACGTCGGCACGCGTCGGAAACTCGAGGTGGCCGTCGATGTCGATGCGACGAACCTCGTCGAACTGCCGCGCGAGCTGTTCTGCTCCGTCCTCACGCGAGAACGCGATCGAGGAGCGGCCGCTGCCGACGAGCTCGCGCAGCTCGTGGAGATGGAAGATCGAGTTCGTCGCGGCGACCAGACGACCGCCGGGACGGAGGACGCGCGCGAGCTCGGCGAGCGCCTGCGGACGATCCGGCACGTGGTAGAGCATCCAGGCCGCGACCGCGACGTCGAACTCGCCGTCGGCGAACGGGAGCTGCTGGACATCCGCGACGATCGCGTCGACGCCACGCGCACGGGTGAGCTCGACCATGCGCGGCGACAGGTCGACTGCGCTCACGCCCGCCCCGGTGTCGGCGCCGATCCACTCCGCGAGCTCACCCCAGCCGCACCCCACCTCGAGCACCCGCGAAGGCTGCAGCTCCGCGACCGCCGCCACGAGCACGGCGCGCGCATCCTCGCCGCCGTCCTCACCCGTGTACGCGGACGCCCGCTTGCGGAGCCGGCTCTCGTCCGCGTACTCGTCGGCGACGAGCGCTGGATCGTCGAGCCGCATCACGGCTCGAGAATCGGCCGCCCCGGCACGCCGCGCGGCGCGCTGCCGCCGCCGAGCCAGGCGTTGACGGTCGCACCGACGTCGGCAAACTCGCCGTCCTCGTACACGCGGCCGGCCGCGTTCCGCCCCTCGACGTAGAGGAGCAGCAACGCGTATTCGCGCGAATGGTCGGTCGACGGCGTCGTCGGGTCGCAGCCGTGGTCGGAGGTGACGATGAGCAAGTCGTTCGGACGCAGCGCGTCGAGCAGATCGGGCAGCCGCCGGTCGAAGTCCTGCAGGCAGCGGTGGAAGTTCACCGGGTCGTTGCGATGCCCCCAGAGCATGTCCGTCTCGACGAGGTTCGTGAACACGAAGCCGTCGTCGATCGCGCGGAGGAGCTCCTCGGTCTTCTGGATCCCCTCGACGTTGGACTTGGTCGGATGCTCCTCGTCGACGTCGACGTGGGCGAAGATGTCCGGGATCTTCCCGACCCCGTAGACCTTGTGCCCGGCGGCCCGCACCTGTGAGAGGTAGTTCGGCCGCCTCGGCTCGAGCGAGAAGTCGTGGCGGTTCGGGGTCCGCTCGTACGCCCCCGGCTCGCCGGTGAACGGCCGTGCGATCACGCGGCCGACCGCGTGCTTCCCCGTGAGGATCTCGCGCGCCACGCGGCAGGCGTCGTAGAGCTCTTCGAGGGGAATCGTCTCCTCGTGCGCTGCGATCTGGAACACGGAGTCGGCGCTCGTGTAGACGATCCACTTGCCCGTGCGCTGATGCTCCTCGCCGAGCTCCTGGATGATCTCCGTCCCGCTCGCCGGGCGGTTGCCCAGCACGCCGCGGCCCGTGCGGTTCATGAACGGGTCGATCACCTCGTCCGGAAAGCCGAGCGGGTACGTCGGCATCGCCTGCGGCGTGACGACCCCCATCAGCTCCCAGTGACCCGTCGTCGTGTCCTTCCCTTTCGAGCGCTCGAGCAGGCGGCCGGCGACCGCGGGCGCTCCCGGCTGGGGCGCGCAGCCCTCGAGCGGCCCGACGTTCCCGAGCCCGAGCGCCTCCAGGGTCGGCAGGTCGAGCCCACCGACTGCGCGGGCGACGTTGCCGAGCGTGTCCGAGCCCTCGTCGCCGAATTCGGCGGCATCCGGCAGCGCGCCCGCTCCGACGGCGTCCAGCACGATCACGCAGGCGCGCGGCACCGGGCTATCCTACTTCCGTGGCCGACGCCCTCGGACTGATCGGAATCGCCGTCTTCGTCGCGTGCGTGATCGCACTCGCGGCCGGCGTCACGTGGCTCGTCGTGAAGCTCTTCCCCGCGAAGACCTAGACCGCGGCGAGCGGCAGCACGGCCTCGAGCGGCGTGTAGCCGAGCCCGTGCGCAGCGGCAACGGCCTCGTACGTCACCTTGCGGTCGATCACGTTGACGCCCTTCGCGAGGGCACGATCGGTGGCGACCGCGTCTCGCAGCCCGTGATTCGCGATCGCCTCGACGTACGGCAGCGTCGCGTTGGTGAGCGCATGCGTCGACGTGATCGGGACCGCGCCCGGCATGTTCGCCACGCAGTAGTGCGTCACACCGTCGACGACGTACACGGGCTCGGCGTGCGTCGTCGCCTGCGACGTCTCGAAACAGCCACCCTGGTCGATCGCGACGTCGACCACGACCGCGCCCGGGCGCATCGTCGAGATCATCTCCCGCGTCACCAGCTTCGGTGCGAGCGCACCGGGGATCAGCACCGCACCGACGACGAGATCCGCCTCGGCGACGGCTTCGCCGATCTCGAGGCTCGAGCTCATCAGCAGCGTCACGCGGCCCGACAGCACCTCTTCCAGGTGTCGCATGCGGTCGATCGAGCGCTCGAGGATCGTGACCTGCGCTCCGAGCCCGAGCGCGATCACCGCCGCGTTGTAGCCGACGACGCCGCCCCCGACGATCACGACGCGCCCGGGCGCGACGCCCGGCACGGCGCCGAGCAGCAGGCCGCGGCCGCCGCGCGGCTTCTCGAGGAAGTGGGCGCCCGCCTGCGGCGCGAGGCGGCCGGCGACCTCGGACATCGGCGCCAGGAGCGGCAGTGCGCGCCCCACCTCGACCGTCTCGTAGGCCACCGCGGTGATTCCCGACTCGATCAGCGCGCGGGTGAGCGGCTCGTCGGCGGCGATGTGCAGGTACGTGAACAGGATCAGGCCTTCGCGCAGGCGCGCGTACTCCGACTGGATCGGCTCCTTCACCTTCAGCAGCAGGTCGCTGCCGCCCCAGACGTCGTCGACCGTCGCGATCCGCGCACCGACCCGCTCGTACTGCTCGTCCGCGAACGCGCTGCCGGCGCCTGCTTCGGTCTCGATCGTCACCTCGTGGCCGTGATTGATCAGCTCGAGCGCACCGGCCGGCGTCAGCGCCACGCGGTACTCGTCCTGTTTGATCTCCTTCGCGACGCCGATCCGCACGGCCCGCAAGCCTACCCTTGCCCGTCGAGCAAGCGTCGTGCCTCCCTGCCCGCGGCAAAGGCGGCCTCGAAATGGGCCGCGTCCTCGTCGATGCCGCGACCCATGTGCAGCAACGGCAGACCGGCACATGCCTCGGACCAGCCTTCGGCCTCCGTGGGCGCAACCGTGGCCGCGTCCCCGGCGAGCTCCAGCACCGCCCTCGTGTGGTGCGAGACCCCGCGGTGCCGTTCGCGTGCATCCCCCTGCGACACGCGCTGCGCCAGCACGGCCCGGCCGCCGAGTGCCGCGGCGACGTGCGCCGCCTCGGCGAGCGCCGCGGCGCCGTGTCCGAACCGCGTGCCCGTCCCGGCCAGCCCAGGGCCCACCGAGCACACGGCGACCTCTGCGACGGTCGAGGCCCACAGGAGCGCGGAGGCCGAGGAGAGACAACGGACGTCGGCGCCGAAGCAGGGAGCCACGGCTGCCGTCGCCTCGAGCAGCCCTCGCTCTCTCAGCACCCGGAGCGCGTGCGACAGCGAGACGGACAGCGAGCCGCCCTGCACCTGCACGTACGCGACGCGAACGCCGGCGAGCGCGGCGCACACCGGCACGACCTGCGAGTGCACCGTGCAGAGCACGACCGGCAGTCCGCCGAGTGCGGCCGGCAGGTCGACGTCCTCTTCGAGGTGGCGAACGGCCCACTGCCCCGGCGCGTAGGGCAGCGCCATCACGTGCGCGTCGTCGTCCGCAGGCAGGTCGAGCCCGCGGGTCAGGTTCGCGTAGAGGACGTCGAAGCCCCCGGAGCCGAGGCCGAGCCGGCGCGCCTGGACGTTCACGAGCACGTCGTCGCCTTCCTCGACCTCGCCGGTGAGCGGCGGATAGGCGATGCACGCCACACCGTCGACCTCGCAGAACACGATCCCGGGGAGTCGCTCGCGAACGCTCGAGACGCGCCCGCGCCTAAGCGAGAGCGGCATCGACCAGCGCCAGCGTCACGTCGACCATCGCCTCCAGGTCGGAGACGGCGATGCGCTCGGCGGGCGTGTGGATGTCGGTCATGCCGTTCGCCAGGTTCACGACCTGGAAGCCGCGCTCGTTGAAGACGTTCGCATCTGCGGCGCCGCCCGACAGCTCGTAGCGCACCTCGTGCCCACAGCGCTCGAGCGCGCCCGCCGCCAGCGCGACCGCGCGGTCCGTGCGGCCGAAGCGGTAGCCGCGGTAGCTCTTCCGCACGACCGTGGTCGCCTCGCATTCGGCCACCCCGGCCGCGAAGGTCACAGCGTCCTGCATCTCCTGGACGAGATCGGCGAGGCGCCGCTCGTCGTGGGAGCGCGCCTCCGCGACGAACGTGCACCACTCCGGGACGATGTTGGTGGCCGTGCCGCCGGTGATCGTGCCGACGTTCGCCGTCGACAGCTCGTCGACGCGGCCGAGCCGCAGCTCCGAGATCGCACGGGCGGCCGCGGCGATCGCCGACCGGCCCTCGTCCGGATGCATCCCGGAATGCGCCGCGCGCCCGTGGAACGTCACCTCGAGCGACTGCGAGAACGGGGCACCGAGGATCACCGTTCCGATCGGAGCGGCCTGGTCGTAGACATAGCCGGTCCGTGCCGTCAGCCGTTCGTGGTCGAAGGCCTCGGCGCCGAACAGGCCGACCTCCTCCTTCGGCGTGAAGAGCAGCTCGACCCCGGCATGCGGCCGGTTTTCGGCCAGGAGGCTGCGGGTGGCTTCGAGCATCGCCGCGACGGCGGACTTGTCGTCTGCCCCGAGGATCGTCCCGGCCGCGTTCCGGACGATGCCGTCCTCGACGACCGGCTCGATCGCCGCCGTCGGCGGGACGGTGTCGAGATGTGCGCAGAAGAGCAACGGCTCGCCCGGAGCCGTGGCGTCGAGGCGGGTGTAGATGTTGCCTGCGTTCGAGCCGATCCCCGGGCCCGTGTCGTCCTCGTCGGCGTGGAGCCCGCAGTCCTCGAGATAGCCGAGCACGAGGTCGGCCACCGCCCGTTCGTCGCCCGGCGGACTGGGCACCGCGGCGAGCTCCGTGAAGAGATCGAGGACGGCCGAGGACACGCTACGCGACTTCGGCGTGCGTGCGTGCGCCGGCGCGGTCGCGAGCCGCGGACACGAATCCGAGGAAGAGCGGCGCCGGGCGGGTCGGCCGCGACTTGAACTCGGGATGGAACTGCGATGCGACGAACCACGGATGGTCGGGCAGCTCGACGATCTCGACGAGCCGGCCCTCCTGGAACGTGCCGCTGATCACCAGGCCGCCGTCGACGAGCTGCTGGCGGAACGCGTTGTTCACCTCGTAACGGTGACGGTGTCGCTCCGCGATCATCTCCTCGTCGCCGTAGGCCTCGCGCGTGCGCGTCCCCTCCGCCAGCTCGACCGCCTGCGCGCCGAGGCGCATCGTGCCGCCGAGATCCTCGATCTCCTTCTGCTCCGGCAGCAGGTCGATTACCGGGTACGGCGTCTCGGGATCCATCTCGGTCGAGTTGGCGCCGTCCAGGCCGACCACGTGCCGCGCGAAGTCCGAGACCGCGACGTGCATCCCGAGGCAGATCCCGAGGTACGGGATCCCGTCCTCCCGTGCGACACGGCACGCGAGGATCTTGCCCTCCCAGCCGCGCGAGCCGAACCCGCCCGGGACGAGCACGCCGTCGACGCCCGCGAGCTCCGCGCGCGCTTCGTCGATCGTCATCTCCTCGGCGTCGACCCAGCGCACGTGGACGCGACAGCCGGTCGCGATGCCGGCGTGCTTGAGCGCCTCGTGCACCGACAGGTACGCGTCGTGGAGCTTCACGTACTTGCCCACGAGCGCGATCTCGACCGACGAGTCCCGCTCGTTGATCCGCTCGGTCAGCTCGAGCCATTCGCCCAGGTCGGGCTGCGGCGCGTCGATGCCGAGCTTGCGGCAGACGAGCTCGTCGAGACCCTGCTCCTGCAGCGCCACCGGCACCAGGTAGACGTCCGAGACGTCCGGGTTCGTGATCACCGCGTCGACCTCGACGTCCGCGAACAGCGCGATCTTCTCGCGAATCTCGCGCTGAAGGGGCTCGGTCGAGCGGCAGACGAGGACGTCCGGGTGGATCCCGATCCGCCGCAGCTCGTTGACCGAATGCTGCGTCGGCTTGGTCTTCAGCTCGCCCGCGGTCTCGATGAACGGCACGAGCGTGACATGGAGATACAGCACGTTCTCGGGCCCTGCCTCGCGCCGAAACTGCCGGATCGCCTCGAGGAACGGCTGCGACTCGATGTCGCCGACCGTGCCGCCGATCTCGGTGATCACGACGTCGGTGGCGGTCGCCTCCGCGACCGAGCGGATGCGCGCCTTGATCTCGTTGGTGATGTGCGGGATCACCTGCACCGTCGATCCCAGGTACTCGCCCTTGCGCTCCTTGCGGAGCACGCGGTCCCAGACCGCGCCCGCCGTGTGGTTCGCGGCGCGCGAGAAGTTCTCGTCGATGAAGCGCTCGTAGTGCCCGATGTCGAGGTCTGTCTCGGCACCGTCCTCCGTCACGAACACCTCACCGTGCTGGAACGGGCTCATCGTGCCCGGGTCGACGTTGATGTACGGGTCGAACTTCTGCACCTGCACCTTGAGCCCGCGCGCCTTCAGCAGGCGCCCGAGCGAGGCAGCCGTGATCCCCTTGCCGAGCGACGAGACGACGCCGCCGGTGACGAAGACGTACTTCGTGCTCACGGGCGCCCCCAGGCGTCGAGGTCGCGCACCACCGGCGTCCGCTCGATCAGGGCGTCGAGCGACCTGCGCTCCCCCAGTGCGGTGAGGCCGGCCAGGGCGCCAATCGCCAGCCAACGCCTTCCGCCCGTGAACCGGTCCACGGAATGCAAGCCTACCAGCGCGCCCAGCGCGTTCGCTCCCGCATCACCGAGCATCGCCATCTCGCGGAGATCGTAGGGAGCGATCAGGACGGCGGCGCCGAGCGGCGCGTCGAGCGCGAGCGCGGCCGCGAGGTACGCCTTCAGAGCGCGCCCCGGCTTCGTGTCGAGCTGGTTGAGCGCGTTCGCGGCGAGGCCGACGAGCAGCCCGCCCGAGACCGAGCGTGTGCGCGCGAGCCCGTACAGCGGGATCGCGACCAGCTTCAGGATGCCCGTCGTCGAACGCGCCCGCAGATGGGCGGCGAAGCCGCGCTCCGGCCCTGACCAGAGGTCGTCGGCGAGCCCGATCGCCGCCACGACCGGTTCGTGGACGGCGGTCAGCCAGCCGACGAGCGGCAACCGCAGCCCGCGGTGGTTCACCCGCAGCGGGCCGGCAGCCAGGATCAGGTCGCAGAGCTGGCGGCCTCGATGCACGAAGCCCGCGAGATCGCGGCCGGTCGCCCGGTGTGCCAGCTCGAGCTCGAGCTCCGTGACCGCCACCCCGGCCCGCGCCGCGTCGATCGTCATCCGCGTCTCGGCGCCGAACCCGGGCGCAAGCGGGAAGACGGCCGCCCGCGCCTCGGCGTCGAGCGCGCGCTGCCCGGACAGCGGCTCGTCCACGTCGAGCCCGCCGCGCAGCCGGATCAGCGCCGCCGCGACCCGCTTCGCGAGCCCGAAGCCGCCGCCCTGCCGGCGCGCGAAGCGCGCGACCCGCAGCCCCACACCGTCGGCCAGCGGCGTCAGGTCGCCCTCGACGTCGGCGTCGACCAGCACGAGCCGCCCGGGGGGCAGCTCCCGCTCGACGAACGAGAGCGCCTGCCCCTTGCCCCGGCGCGGCAGCGCGACGACCTCGGCTCCTGCCTCGCGGGCGCAGGCGGCGGTGGCGTCCCGCGAGCCGTCGTCGGCGACGACGACCCGCGCGCCGGGGAACTGCTCCCGGAGGAGGCGGACGGTGCGCGCGATCGTCGCCTCTTCGTCGCGTGCCGCGACGAGGATCGTCGTCGGCTCCCCGGCCGTCACTGCGCGGGGACGATCCGCGGAAGCAGCGCGTCGGCCGTCTGCTTCACGCCGAAGCTGCCGCCGGGCGACCCGGCGAGGAGGAGCGCGAGGGCGAGCTTTCCGGGCGCCGTGTCGATGTCGTCGACGGTCGAGAGCCCGGGGATGTCCTGCCAGCCGGCGACGAGCGACGGGTCGGCCGACGTGCGCTCGACCGCCACGACGGGGATGCCGCCGACCGCGAAGCCGCCGACCAGACCGGCGACGAAGCGACCCGTGGCGGCGTCCGGAGCCGGCTCGCGTTCGACCAGGACGACGCCCTCCACGGGCTCGGACGCGGCGCCCCGCTGCTCCTCCACGAGCAGCGGTGACACGCGGTCGGCGAGCGGCGTCGCCCCCTGCGTCACCCACTCCTGTGCGAGCTCGTGCGCGATGTCGGCGAGCCGTCGGAAGCCGGCCAGGTCGCTGAGCGCCCCGACGAGCGGCTTCAGCGCGACCGGCTCCTTGATCGCGCGGTAGAAGGCGGTCGTTGCACCGGCGTCGGTCAACGTCCGTGTCACGTCGGCGCCGGGAGCGCCGGCGGCCGACCCGATCACGACCAGCGCGATCCGGCGGTGCCGGAGGCGATTCGCGATCAGCGTCGGGTAGGTGTCCTCGACGAACGCCTGCGCCGCGCGCGCCCTGCTGGGCCAGCAGCGCCTTCTGCGCGTCGAGACCGTCCACTCGGCTCTGGAGGGCGGCGATGCGGCTCTCGAAGTTCCGGCGCTCGGACTTGTCGACGAACCCGCGGCCGGAGATGCCGACGCCGACCAGGATGCCGACGATCAGCGCGATGAAGACCGCGCACAGCGACGCGACGTGGTACCGGAGGTCCAGCATCAGAGGACGGCTGCAGTCTGCACGAGGTCGTAGAGGCGCTTGGCCGCCTGGGCGGGCGACCCGCGGCTCGCGGCGACCGTGACGAGCGTGCGCTCCGGGCCGGCCGTCCGCAGGCTGATGTCGACGTCGAGCTTCGGCGAGAGCACGTGCCACGCGAAGCGCTCGTACGGCTCGACAGCCCGAACGAGCAGCAGCGTCTCGCGGGTCCGCGTTCCCGCGAGCCAGTTGCGCGAGGCGACGATCACCTTCCAGCGCGCGCCCGGCGCGAAGCCGCGGCGGTCCGGCTCGACGCCGGTGATGCCCGGCCACCAGTCGGAGAGGTGATACGGCTCGGAGAGAAAGCCCCAGACGTCGGCGCGGGGCGCGAGCAGCTCGCGGGTCGCCGTCTTCACAGAAGCGTTCTCACCGCGTCCTGGATCAGGCTGCGCAGCGCGGGAGACGCCAGCACGGCGACGACCATCGCGAGCAGCCCGACCAGCGCCAGCACGACGAGCGGCCACACCCCGACCCGCGGCGCGACCAGGCGCGACACGCCCTTGGCGTCGATCAGGATCTCCCCGACCTTGAGACGCGTGACGAACGTCGACGACATGCCGGCGCGGTCGCGCTCGAGGAACTCGATCAGGTTGAAGTGCGTGCCCACGGCGACGATCAGCTGCGCGCCCTTCTCGAACGCGATCAGGAAGGCGACGTCCTCGCTGATCCCGGGCACCGACACCGACCGGTACGGCACCTCGAGACGTTCCAGGCGAGCGGCGCCGGGCGCAGCTCCGCCGGGGTAGGCGTGCACCACGATCTCGGCGCCGGACCGCAGCGCCGAGTCCGAGACCGAGTCCATGTCGCCGACGATCAGGTCGGGCTTCCAGCCGGCCTCGACGATCGCGTCGGCGCCGCCGTCGACGCCGATCAGCACCGGACGGAAGTCGCGCACGTACGGACCGACCATCCGCAGGTCGCGCTTGTGCCCCGGTCCGCGGGCGACGACGAGCACGTGGCGATCGCGAAGCCGCGTCCGCAACTGCGGGAGCTCGATCGGCTCCGTCAGCAGGCTGCCCTCGTCCCGCAGCACGCGCAACGTGTTCTCGGCGAAGGCCTGCAGCGCATCGGTGACGCGGGAGCGCTGTTCGTCGAGTGCGCGCGTCAGGTCGTTCTCGCCGAGCACGCTGCCGTTCGCAAGGCAGGTTCCGTTGCGGTACAGGCCGGCGCCGCGGACCGAGAGCAGCTCGCCGTCCGACACCGTGTCGAACAGGTCGGCCCCCGGGGCGTCGATCAGCCGCACGCCGCTGCGGACGAGCTCGAGCGGGCCGGGGTTCGGAAAGCGGCCGGTCTGGCTGGGTGCGACGTTGACGACCACCCGGACGCCAGACTCGACGAGCTCCTCGGCGGAGACACGGTCGAGATCGGCGTGGTCGATGATCGCGACGTCGTCGGGCCCCAGCCGCTTCGTCAGGTTCTTCGTCCGCCGGTCCAGGCGCGCATACCCGGTGAACTCGACGAAACTCACCCCGCCGAGTCTAGAAGTGGTCAGCGCTCGAGCGAGGCGAGGAACTCGGCGCCGCCCAGCATGCGCTCGAGCTCGTCGCGGCGCTCGGCGTCGTCGAGCGGGTCGATCCGCGTGCGGGTCGTCTCGCCGGCGGCCTTCTCGACCCGGAAATGCCGGTCGGCGACGCTCGCGATCTGCGGCAGGTGGGTGATCGTGACGACCTGCGCGCGGGACGCCAGCCGGCGGAGGCTGTCGGCGACCGCATGCGCGGTTCGGCCGCCGACACCCGCGTCGATCTCGTCGAAGACGATCGTCTCGCCGCCTGCGACGGCGGCGATGGCGAGCGCGATCCGGGACAGCTCACCGCCCGATGCCGTCTCGGAGACAGGCGCGAACGGCAGCCCTGCGTTCGGGCGGATCAGGAACACGACCTCGTCGGCGCCGGACGGGCCGGGCTCCCGCTGCTCGAGCGTGACGATGAACTCGCCCTCTCCGAGCCCGAGGCCCGCAAGCTCCGCGGCGACTGCCGCGGCGAACGGCGAGGCGGCGGCCGCCCGCGCCTCGGCCAGCGCGGCGTGCAGGCGCGCGACCTCCTGCCCCGCCGTCGCCAGCACCGCGGCGGCGGCTTCCGCCGGATCGTGGCCGTCGTCGAGCGCGCCGAGCTCGGCGCGCGCCTCGTCGCCGCGCGCCACCAGCTCGGCGAGCGTCTCCGCCCGGTAGCGCCGGCGCAGGTCGGCGAACGTGTCGAGCTCCGACTCGACGTGCTCGAGGCGTCCCGGCTCGGCGTCGAGCGACGCCAGGAACCCCCGCAGCTCGGAGGCGGTCTCGCGCAGCTGCAGCTCGGCCTGCCGGAGCGCGTCACCGGCGGCGCGCAGCTCCGGGGCGAGGTGCTCGACGGGCGCGAGCGCCCGCTCGGCGGCAGCGACGAGGTCGGACGCGCCTTCGCCGTCGTCCGGGGCCAGCGCGGACACGCCGCTCTCGGCGCCCGCCGCGAGCTCGGTCACGTGGCGCAGACGTTCACGCTCGGCGCGCAGCTCCTCTTCGCGCTCCGGCTCGACGCCGTCGGTGTCCTCCGCGAGCGCGCGCAGCTCGGCGAGGCGCGCGGCCGCGGCGTCGGCGTCGCGCGTCAGCTCCTCGTGCCGTCGCCGTGCCGCCAGCAGGCGCTTCCACGCCGACTTCGCGTCGGCGGTGTCGACCGAGGCGAAGGCGTCGAGCACGCCGAGCCGGTACGCCGCCCGCGCGAGCCGCCGCTGCTCGAACTGGCCGCTCATCGCGATCAGCGCCTCCGCCGCCGCCGCGACGTCCTCCCGCGCGGCGGCCCGCCCCCATGCATACGCGCGCGTGCGGCCGTCCGCGAAGATGCGTCGCGCCAGCACGAGGCCGTCCTCGCCGTCGGGTCGCAGGTCGGCGAGCGGGCCGAGCACCTCGTCGCTCGCGGCATCGAACTCGGCCTCGACGTACGCCTCGTCGCCGGCGGCGCCGATCAGAGCCGCGTCGCCGCGGGCTCCCAGCAGCAGCCCGAACGCACCGGCCAGGATCGTCTTGCCGGCGCCGGTCTCCCCGGTGATCGCATTCAGCCCCTCGTGCAGGTCGAGCTCGGCGGCCTCGATCAGCACGAGGTTCGAGATTCTCAGGTGCCGCAGCACCCGGCCAATGGTAGGGACGGCCCCTGTCGGCCTCTATCGGCCGAAGGTGGCGGCGTAGCGCGCGAAGAAGGTCACCTCGGGCAGCGTCGCGAGCAGGCCGCGGTCGGGGCCGAGGCGCACGGTGGCGCTCGCGCCCTCCGGCAGCGGACCGACCGGCTGGGCGTCCGCGAGCACCGTCGCCTCGAGGCCGCGTGTGCGGTTCGTGATCGTCACTTCCGGGCCGCGGGGCACGACCAGCGGCCTGATGTGCAGGGCGTGCGGCGCGACGAAGGTCAGCACCATCGCGTCGATGCCCCACACGAGAACCGGGCCGCCGTTCGAGAGGTTGTAGGCGGTCGAGCCGGTGGCCGACGCGCAGATGAGGCCGTCGCACGGCTGCATGCCGAGGTCCTCGCCGCCGATCGCGTAGCCGAGCTCGACCATCCGGCCGAGCGTTCCCCCCGCGACGACGACGTCGTTGACGGCGACCCGCGTCACGTCGCCGAGCGACACCTCGAGGGTCGAGAGCTCGACCGACCGGTACTCGCCCGCGAAGACGCGGCGAACGCCGTCGTCCAGCGTCTCGGCCGGGATCGCCGTCAGGAAGCCGACGCGCCCGTAGTTCACGCCGATCACCGGCACGCCGGTGCCGAGGAACCGGGTGAGCGCCCGCAGCATCGTCCCGTCGCCGCCGAGCACGATCGCGACGTCGACGTCTGCGGCGTCGGTCTCGCCCTCGACCAGCTCCACCCCGCTCGCGTCGGCCACGCGGCGAAGCCGGTCGAGCGCCTCCGTCACCGCTCCGTCGCGGCCGTTCGTCACGACGACCGCGCGGCTAACCGACGGCATCGGCGATCCAGCGGTCGAGCTCGGGGGGCGGAGCGGCGCGTTCTCTCGCGACGAGGTGGAGGACGAACTCACGGTTTCCCTTCGGTCCAGGAAGGCCCGAGTCTACGACCCCGAGCGGCTCGCCCCCGGCCTCGGCGAGCGCGGACGCGACCTCGCGCACGACGCGTGCCTGTACGGCCGGGTCGCGCACGACGCCCTTCGGCGCCTCGGCCCGCCCGGCTTCGAATTGCGGTTTCACCAGCACCAGCGCCTGCCATCCGGGCGCTGCCAGGCGCAAGGCCGGCGGCAGGGCGATCGTCACCGAGATGAACGACACGTCGCAGGTCACGAGCTGCGGTGCAAACGGCAGTTCGGTGAGCGAGCGTGCGTTCACGCGCTCGAGCACCGTCACCCGGGGGTCGCGACGGATGCGATCGTGCAGCTGCCCGTAACCGACGTCGAGCGCGATCACACGCGCGGCGCCGCGCTGCAGGAGGACGTCGGAGAAGCCGCCGGTGGATGCGCCGACGTCGAGGCAGTCGAGACCGCCGACGTCGACGCCGAACGCGTCGAGCGCGTTCGCCAGCTTGTGTCCCGCGCGAGAGACGTACGGCGGCGGTGCGACGACCTCGAGCTCGATGTCCGGCGAGACCTGCTCTCCGGGCTTCGCGTGGCCGGGGACGAGCCCGGCCAGCACGAGCGCCTGCGCCTGCGTCCGCGTCTCCGCGAGGCCGCGCTCGACCAGCACCACGTCAAGCCGCTGCTTGGGCACCGAGCTTCACCCCGAACAGGCTATTCGCCCGGGCGCACCAGTCCGGTTTCGTAAGCGAGCACGACGGCCTGCACGCGGTCGCGCAGGCCGAGCTTCGACAGGATCCGGTTGACGTGTGTCTTCACGGTCGCGCCGCTGACGAAGAGCGTCGCGGCGATCTCGGCGTTCGAGAGCCCGCGGCCGATCAGCGCGAGCACCTCGCGCTCGCGTTCGGTCAGCTCGCCCAGCCGCTCGGGCTCGCCGCCGCCGGGCGGCGGGCGGCGCACGAAGTCCTCGACGAGGCGGCGCGTGACGCTCGGCGCGAGCAGCGCCTCCCCGGAGGCGATCGTCCGCACGGCCTCGACGAACTGCACGGGCGGCGCCGACTTGAGCAGGAAGCCGCTCGCGCCGGCCTTCATCGCGTCGTAGACGACCCGGTCCTCGTCGAACGTCGTGAGCACGAGCACCCTCGCCTCCGGCCGTTCGCCGACGATCGTCCTGGTCGCGGTGATGCCGTCGACCTCGGGCATCCGCACGTCCATCAGCACGACGTCGGGATGGAGCCGCGCCGCCTCCTCGATCGCCGCTCGCCCGTCGCCCGCCTCGCCCACGACCTCCAGGTCGTCCTGGGCGTCGAGGATCAGCTTGAACCCGCTGCGCACAAGCGCCTGGTCGTCGACGAGCAGGACGGAGATCACGCGCCGCCTCCGAGCGGCAGGCGCGCGCTGACGGAGAAGCCGCCCGCCTCGCGCGCTCCTGCTGCGAACGTTCCACCGAAGACGCCGATGCGCTCGCGCATGCCGATCAGGCCGTGGCCGCCGGCCTTCTCCTGGTCTCCTGCACCGTCGTCGGCGACCTCGATCGTGACGTCGTCCGCGCCGTAGCGGACCGTGACGGTGGCGGTCGCCCGGCCCGCGTGCTTGAGCGCGTTCGTCAGCGCCTCCTGCACGACGCGGTAGGCCGAGAGGTCGACACCGAGCGGCAGCACACGCGGCTCGCCCCTCGACCCGCACCTCGACGCGCAGGCCGGCGTCGCGCACCTGCCGGACGAGGCGGTCGAGGTCGGCGAGGCCCGGCGCGCAAGCCCGATCTCCGCGTCGTCCTCGCGCAGCATCCCGACCAGCCTCTTCATCTCGACCAGCGCCTGGCGGCCGGTCTCCTGCACCGCGCGCACGGGCTCGAGCGCCTTCGCCGGATCCCGCTTGAGCATCTCTTCCGCGGCGCCCGCCTGCACCGTCATCACGGAGACCGAATGGGCGATCACGTCATGCAGCTCGCGTGCGATCGGCGGCATCGGGTGGTTCGGCTTCCTGTTCTCCGCAGCCGCGCTGATCGTCCTGGCGTTCGTCGCGCTCGGACGCGGCGTCCTGCGCCGGCTACCGGCCTAACTGGTGCGCGCGGCGAGCCCGTCGACGATCTCGGCCAGCACGTCCGTGTCGGCGTCGATCGCGGCCAGCCGCGCGTGCGCACGCTCTGCCGCCTCGTCCGCGAGGCGGCGGGCGCCCTGCTCGCCGACGTCGAGCACGTAGCCGTCGCCGTCGAGCAGGTCGTCCACGATCTGGAACAGCAGCCCCAGCTCGACCGCGAACTCGTGCCACGGCCGGCGCTCGGCCTGCGGCACGTCGCCGGCCGCGAGCGCGCAGCCGACGGCCGCCGAGAACAGCGCGCCGGTCTTCAGCCGGTGCAGCTCGTCGCGGTCGCCCCCGCCGCTCAGGTCGAGCCACTGGCCTCCGATCATGTGCAGCGTCGCGCCCACCAACTCGCGCGCGACGTCGCCGGTCGGGTAGCTGAGTGCGAGCCGAAACGCCTCGGCGAGGAGCGCGTCGCCCGCGAGCACGGCGTCGGCCTCTCCGAACTCCGCCCACACCGAAGGCGCACCTCTGCGCTGCCTGTCGTCGTCGAGCGCCGGCAGGTCGTCGTGGACGAGCGAGAACGAATGCACGAGCTCGACCGCGGCCGCCGCCGGCAGCAGGCTCTCGACCGCCAGCCCGAGCGCGTCCCCGGTCGCCAGGCAGAGGACGGGCCGCACCCGCTTGCCGCCGAGCGCGTAGCGCACCGGCTCGGCGAGCCCACCCAGCTCGGGCGTCAGGCTCAGCTCGTCGAGGTAGCTCTCGACGAGCGCGCGCAGCTGGTCAGGCGGCCGGGACATCCGGGCCGGGTGGGGCCGCTGCCTCCGTCTCGGCCGCCCGCTTGGCGCGCTGCAGCTCGGCCTCGACGTCCTTCGCGAGGTCGGCGAGCTCCTGGAGGATCGCGATCGCGCGCTCCGGATCGTCGGTGTGTTCGAGCTGCGCCCGCGCCGACTCGAGCCGCGCCAGCAGGTTCTCGGCATTCGACAGGCTCTCCTCTGCGTTCATGCAGCCTCCTCCCGTTGGATTCGTCCCAGAATGCCGTTCACGAGCTTGCCAGCGTCGTCGGATGCGTAGCGCTTCGCGAACGCGACCGCCTCGTTGATGGCGACCTCGGCCGGCACCTCTCCGCTCTCGAGCTCGTGCACGGCGACCCGCAGCGCGCTGCGCTCGACGACGCCGAGCCGGTCGGCCGTCCATCCTTCCGCGGCCGCCGTGATCCGCACGTCGAGCTCGGGCGCGCGCGCCGCGACGGTCTCCACGAGCTCCCGCGCCCACGGGTCGATCTCGCCCGCGTACTGCGAGCCGATCTCCTGGCCGGAGAGGTCCCACTGGTAGAGCAGGAACAGCGCCTGGCGGCGGGCCTGCCGCCGGGACACGCCGGTCACGCGACCACCGCCCGCATCGTCTCGAGCGTCGAGGTGGAGTAGGCGCCGGTGCGGAACGGCTCCCCCGCGAGCACCTCGAGCGCCAGCTCGCGCGTCGTCGGGATCCCGCCGATGACCGTCTCGCGCAACGCACGCTCGGCTCGTGCGATCGCCGCGGCGCGATCCACGTCCCAGACGACGAGCTTCGCGATCATCGAGTCGTAGTACGGCGAGATCAGCGTGCCGGACTCGACGAACGTGTCGACGCGGACGCCGGGGCCGAGCGGCGGCGTGAAGGCGGTGATGCGGCCGGGCGCGGGACGGAAGCCGTCGTCGGGATCCTCGGCGTTGAGCCGGATCTCGATCGCGTGGCCCTCCCGCGGCGCCCGCCCGGTCGCCCGCAGCGGCTCGCCGGCCGCGACACGCAGCTGCTCGCGCACGAGGTCGACACCGGTGACGAGCTCGGTCACCGGATGCTCGACCTGCAGCCGCGCATTCAGCTCGATGAAGTAGAAGCTCCCGTCGGGACCGAGCAGAAACTCGAACGTGCCTGCGTTGCGGTAGCCGACGGCGCGGCAGGCACGCTCGGCCGCCGCTTCCATCTGCTCGCGCAGCGCCGGCGAGAGCGCCGCCGACGGCGACTCCTCGATCAGCTTCTGGTGACGCCGCTGGATCGAGCACTCCCGCTCGCCGAGGGTCAGCACGTTGCCGTGCGAGTCGCAGAGCACCTGGATCTCGACGTGCCGTGCCGGCACCAGCGCCTTCTCGACGTAGAGCGTGGAATTTCCGAACGCCGCCTCCGCCTCCGACGCCGCGGTCCCGAACGCGTCCTCGAGATCCTCGGGTGCGCGCACGAGGCGCATGCCCTTCCCGCCGCCGCCCGCGCTCGCTTTGAGCAGCACGGGGAACCCGATCTCCTCCGCGGCACTTCGCGCGGCGGACACCGACGTCGCTCCCTCCGTTCCCGGCACCGTCGGGACGTCCGCGGCGCGCATCGCCTGCTTGGCGGCGATCTTGTCACCCATCATCGCCATCACGTCGGGAGGCGGCCCGACGAAGACCAGGTCGTTGTCGGCGCACGCCGAGACGAACGCGGGATTCTCGGCGAGGAACCCGTAGCCGGGGTGCACCGCCTCGCAGCCGGTCGTCTCGGCCGCGGCGACCACGTTCGGGATGCGGAGGTAGCTCTCCGAGGCGGCCGGCGGGCCGACGCAGACGGCGTGGTCGGCCATCCGCACGTGCAGCGAGTCGCGGTCGGCCGTCGAGTAGATCGCGACGGCTTCGATGCCGAGCTCGTGCAAGGTTCGGATCACGCGCACCGCGACCTCGCCGCGGTTCGCCACCAGCACGCGGGTGAACATCTAGACGGCGTCGAGCGGGCGGCCGTTGACCGGCTCGAGCTCGAACAGGAGCTGGCCGTACTCGACCGGCTCGGCGTTCTGCGCGTGGATCGCCCGGACGATCCCTTCGACCTCGGCCTTGACCTCGTTCATCAGCTTCATCGCCTCGAGGATGCAGAGCGTCTGGCCCTCCGCGACCGGGTCTCCTTCGGTGACGAACGGCGGCGACCCGGGCGAAGGAGCGCGGTAGAAGGTTCCGACCATCGGGCTCTCGACGCGGACGAACGCGTCGTCCGCGGGCGCGATCGGCGGCAGCTCGGGCTCGGCCGCAGGCGTGAGGGAGGCGCCGGCGGCCGCCGGCAGGTCGACCGTCCGGCGCACGCTGACCCGCATCCCGTGTTCCTCGATCGTGATCTCGCCGACGCCCGTCTCCTGCACGATGCGCACGACCTCGCGGATCCGTTCGGCGCGGACGCGATCGACGCCTCCGGCGGCGAGCGACTCGTCGCCGCTCGACCGCTCCCGCAGCGTGCGCAGCAGGGGCTCTGCCTCCTCGCCGAAGAGCGCCAGCAGGAGCAGCTCCTCCTCGCTCGACGCGAGCCCGTCGGCCTCGTCGCGGAGCGTGTCGAGGTCGACCGGCTCCTGGTCGACGTCGTCGCCGTAGAGCTCGACCGCGCGGACGAGCGCCGGGTCGACGGGGCCCGGCGTCCGCCCGAACCGGCCGAGCACGAGCTCGCGGAGCTCGTCGACGATTGCCGAATACCGGTTCGCGCTGAGCACGTTCAGCAGCGCCTGCGACGCGACGATCTGGCCGATCGGGGCGGCCAGCGGCGGCGAGCCGATCTCGCGGCGCACACGGTCGACCTCGACGAGCACCTCGTCGAGGCGGTCGCCGGCCGCCTGGGTACGGAGCTGGCGGTCGAGGGCCGCGACGAGGCCGACCGGCAGCTTGTTCTGCGCGGCGCGGACGGCGATGCGCGGCGCGAGCGGCGACACCGGCTCGTCGCCGAGGTGCTCGTCGACGAGGTCGGCCGCCTCCCAGAGGCGCTCGAGGTCGACGCCGGTGTCGAGCCCGAGCCCGCCGAACGCCTGCGCCGCCGCCTCGGCCGACACGCGGTGGAGGGAGAGCGCGACCGGGTAGACGGCCGTGGCGATCAGGTCGGCGCCGGCACGGGCCGCTTCGAGCGCGGCGGCGAGCGCGTTGCCGCCGGCACCTTGCGCGTACAGGCCGACAGGCAGCCCGGAGATCTCGCGCAGCTCGGAGGTGAGCTCGCTCGCGCGATGTGGTTGCAGGAGCGCCGCCGGGTCGTGCAGCAGGATGCGCGCCGCGCCGAGCTCGGGCAGCTTGCGCGCGGCCGCGACGAGCGCCTCGTGCCGGCCGCTGCCGTAGAGGAGGCCGGCGTCGAACTCCCGGCCGGCGTCGACGATCGCTCCGGCCGCCTCGCGCAGGTTGTCGACGTCGTTCAGCGGGTCGTGGAGGCGGAAGACGTCGATGCCGCTGTCGGCGGCGCTCGCGACGAAGCGCCGGGCGAAGTCGCCGCCCACCGGGCGGGACCCGACCAGGAAGCGCCCCCGCAGCGCCAGAGCGAGCGGCGTCTCGACCCGGGCCTTGAGCGCCCGGATTCGCGCCCAGGGGCTCTCCACGCCGCGGTGCACCGCACTGTCGAACACGCCACCGCCCGAGACCTCGAGGTAGGCGAAGCCGGCCGCGTCGAGGATCTCGGCGAGCCGCAGGATCTCGGCCGTCGGGATCAGGCCGTCCAGCGGCTCCTGCCCGAGGACGCGGATCGTCGTGTCGACCAGGCGTGGCATCGCGGGCACCTTACCCTGGCCCGTTCATACCGTCCGGCTACTCAAGCCGGGGCGCTCCCGAACCGAATCTTCTGACTGTATGTCTGCGGTTCAGATCACTTGGGACGAGTTCGAGGCGTGGCAGCCCGAACGGACGTGGACCCGTGATGAGTTCGAGCACCTGTCGATCGACGCGGCGGAGCAGGTCTTGGCCCGCCGGCTACGGAAGTTGATCGATCGCGGCTACGAGCCCACGGTGGCACTCCGACTCGCGGCACGCGTCGACTCGGCCATCTAGGCGCGCTTCCGGCACACGGGAGCACCGCCGATCGTGCCCGCCGAAGGCGGGCGGATTGGCGCTGGTCCACGAGCGGATCGCCTCAGGGCCTGTCGAAGCACAGGCAGACCACGCCGCGGCCGGGAAGCTCGCCGATCCGCCGGTACCGGCGATACCGCACAGCCGTCCGGACCGCCTCCCATTCCGTAGCGGCGGCCATGACGCCGAGTCTGGGGACGCTAGGGCGCGGTCGAAAACGCGGTTCCGGTGCAGGTCGCGGTCTGGTACCACGCGCGGCCGCCGGGGCCGGCGAGGCTCACCGTCTTCCCGCCGGTCGTCGCCGTGAGGCAATAGGTAGACGCCGTCGGCTTGCCCTTGCCGGTCGCGACCGTCGCCTTCAGGCCCGCGGCGTACGCGGCGATCCCGGGCGGCTTCTTCTTGACGCCGTTGCCGAGGCCGACGTAGGTGCCGTTGTCGGCAAAGAACTCCTCCGCCGCCGGCACGGCGGCGCGAACGTCGGCTTCGGCGGTCCGGCGGGCGGCCCCGGCCCGGAAACCGCCGTACGCGGGGACGGCGATCGCGAGCAGGACCCCGATCACCACCAGGGTCACGAGCAGCTCGACGAGCGTGAAGCCGACGTCGGCGAGGTGTGAGCGGCGAATCATCATCGGGCTCCGTTGTTATCGCTGCACACACCGCTCCGGCCGACCCTCGATCGAGGGATCGGCGGCGAGGGCGAGCCGGCCTAGGCGCGCTGGATGTAGCGCTTCTCGCGCGGGTCGAGCTTGATCTTGTCGCCGACGTTGACGAACAGCGGCACCTGGATGACGGCGCCGGTCTCCAGCGTCGCGGGCTTCGTGACGTTCGAGACGGTGTCGCCCTTCACGCCCGGCTCGGTGTCGGTCACCTCGAGCACGACGCTCGCCGGCAGGTCGACGCCGGACGGGTTGCCGCCCACGAACATCACCTGCACCGAGGAGGACGGCTGCATGAACGGCAGCTCGTCCTCGAGCAGACCGTGCGGCAGCGAGAGCTGCTCGTAGGTCGACTCGTCCATGAACACGACCTCGTCGCCCGAGTCGTAGAGGTACTGCATGTTCTTCTGCTCGGTACGCACGCGCGGGAACTTCTCGCCGGCACGGAACGTCCGGTCGACGACCGAGCCGCTCGTCAGGCTCTTGAGCTTCGTGCGAACGAACGCACCGCCCTTGCCGGGCTTCACGTGCTGGAACTCGACGATCCGCCACGTCTGCCCGTCGAGCTCGATGTGCATGCCGTTGCGGAACTGGTTGGTGGAGACGACCTCGGCCATCGGCGCGGCAGGGTAGCTAACGATGCTCGATCGGGACGTACGGGCGCTCGGCCGCGCCGACGTACAGCTGCCGCGGCCGCGCGATCTTCTGCTCGGGGTCGGTCAGCATCTCCTCCCACTGCGCGATCCAGCCGGGCAGCCGGCCGAGCGCGAACAGCACGGTGAAGTAGTCGGTCGAGTAGCCCATCGCCTGGTAGATCAGCCCCGAGTAGAAGTCGACGTTCGGGTAGAGGCGGCGCGAGACGAAGTACTCGTCCTCGAGCGCGATCCGCTCGAGCTCGAGAGCGATCTCGAGCTTCGGGTTCAGTCCGGTCTCCCCGAACACAGAGTCGGCGACGCTCTTGATCAGCTTCGCGCGCGGGTCGTAGCTCTTGTAGACGCGATGGCCGAAGCCCATCAGCCGTCCGTGGCCCGACTTCACCTGCTCGATGAAGGCCGGGACGCTCTGCGTGTCGCCGATCTGGTCGAGCATCCGCAGGACCGCCTCGTTCGCCCCGCCGTGCAGCGGCCCGTACAGCGCGGCGATGCCGGCGGAGACGGCGGAGAACGGGTCGACGTGCGAGGAGCCAACACCGCGCACCGCGTTCGTCGAGCAGTTCTGCTCGTGGTCGGCGTGCAGCACCAGCAGGATCTCGAGCGCGCGCTGCAGGACCGGGTTCGCCTCGTGGCGGCCGCCGATCTCGAACGTCATGTTCACGAAGTTGGCGATGTAGTCGAGGTCGTTCCGCGGCAGGACGTACGGCAGGCCGCGCGAGTGCCGGAAGATGTACGCCGCGATCGTCGGCAGCTTCGCGATCAGGCGGATCCGCTGCAGGTAGCGGTTCTCCGGGTCCGAGACGTCCTTCGCGTCGGGGTAGAACGTCGAGAGCGCTCCGACCGCGCCGAGCAGCATCCCCATCGGGTGCGCGTCATAGCGGAAGCCCTCGAGGAACTTCGTGACGTTCGTGTGGACGTACGTGTGCGAGCGCACGTCGTCCTCCCAGGTGCGCAGCTGGTCGGCCGTCGGCAGCTCGCCCTCGAAGCAGCAGATACGCCGTCTCGAGGAAGCCGGCCCGCTCGGCGAGCTGCTCGATCGGGTAGCCGCGGTAGCGCAGGATCCCGGCGTCGCCGTCGATGTAGGTGATCGCGCTGCGACACGCCGCCGTGTTCAGGAACGCCGGGTCGAACGACAGGAGGCCGTCGATCTGAGCGAGGTCGGTGGCGCGGACGGCGCCGTCCACGATCGGCAGGGTGAACTCGCGCCCGGTGCGGTTGTCGACGACCGTCAGGGTCTCGGTGGCCTGGTCACTCACGAGACCTCGATCAGCGCCTTGGGGAAGGATGTGAGCAGCTCGACGCCGTCCTCGCGCACGACCGCTTGATCCTCGATGCGCACGCCGGCGAGCCCTTCGACGTAGATGCCCGGTTCGATCGTCACGACGTTGCCGGCGGCGAGCACGTCGGTCGACTCGGGCGACAGCCGCGGCGCCTCGTGCACCTCGAGGCCGGTGCCGTGGCCGAGGCCGTGGCCGAACTCCTCGCCCCACTTCGCCTGCGTGATCGGCTCGCGGGCGAGCCGATCGGCCTCGACGCCGGTCAGCCCCGCCTTGATCCCGTCGCAGGCGCGCTGCTGCGCCGACAGACAGACCTCGTAGATCTCGCGCAGCGAGTCGGGCAGGCCGCCCGTCGAGACGGTGCGCGTGCAGTCGCTGCAGTAGCCGTCGACGATCGCGCCCCAGTCGACGACCACCAGCGAGCGTGGCTCGAGGATCGTGTCGCCGGGCGTCGCGTGCGGCCGGGCGCCGTTCGGGCCCCAGGCGACGACCGCGTCGAAGCTCGGCCCGTCGGCGCCGTGCGCATGGAGCAGCTCGCGCAGGCGCCACGCGAGCTCCTTCTCGCTGCGGCCCACCCACGTCTCGGCGGTCAGCGCTTCGAACGCACGGTCGGCGACGCGGGCGGCCTGTCGCGTGGCGGCGAGCTCCTCCTCGTCCTTGACCGCGCGGAGCCCTTCGACGACGCCGACGCTCGCGACGGGCGTGATCTTGGCGGCGCCGAGGCGCTCCCACTGGAGGTACGGCAGCACGTCGGCCTCGAACTGGATGCGGCCGCTGAGACGTTGCGCCAGGTCGGTGATCAGCGAGCGGTTCGCCAGCTCGACCTCGACCCCCGGCACCGCCCGTGCCGACTCGATGTAGCGGAAGTCGGTGTACAGCGTCGCGTCGGCCTTCGGACGGACGAGCAACGCGGCGTTCGAGCTCTCGAACCCGGTCAGGTAGCGGAGGTTGACGAGGTTCGTGACCAGCAGCGGCAGCTTGAGCTGAGCCTGGAGCGCCTCGAGGCGCGACGTCATCGTTGCTCCCTCCCGACGAGGAATTCGAGTGCCTCACGGTAGCCGTCCGGCCCCTTGCCCAGCACCCGGTGGGCCGCGAGCTCGGCGACGACACTGTGCCGCCGCCACTCCTCACGGTGTTCGATGTCCGACAGATGCACTTCGACGATCGGCACCTCGAGCAGCTCGAGCGCGTCGCGGATCGCATAGCTGTAGTGACTCCACGCGCCCGGGTTGACGATGACACCGTCGACGTTGTCGTAGGCGTCGTGCACCCAGTCGATGAACTCGCCCTCGCTGTTCGTCTGGCGGCAGCGGGCATTGATGTCGAGCGCGTGCGCCCACTCGTAGATGCGGCTCTCGAGCTCGTTCAGGCTGATGCCGCCGTAGACCGTCGGGTCGCGGCGGCTCAGCGCGTCAAGATTGACGCCGTTCAGGACGAGGACCTGCATCAGTCGGCGATGAGGCTATCCAGCGCGGCCCTGACCTCGTCCGCGGGGCGCGCGTCGACGGTCGGGCCGTCGTCTCCCAGCAGAACGAGGTTGATCTGCCCGCCGGCGCGTTTCTTGTCGCGCTGGAGCGCCTGCCACGCCCGCTCGCGGTCGACCCGGACCGGCTTCGGGTCGAGCGCCTCCTCCACCGCAGCCGTGTCGCGCCCGCTCAGCCTGAGCGCCGCGAGCAGTCCGAGCGCGACCGCCTCGCCGTGCGGCAGCTCGAAGTCGGCCGCCGCCTCGAGCGCGTGCCCGAACGTGTGCCCGAGGTTGAGCCAGCGGCGCGGCCCACGGTCGGACGGGTCGCGCAGGCAGAGCGCCGCCTTGTAGGCGGCGGCGCCGCGCGCATCGAGCGGCCGGCCGGCGAGCAGCTCGGTCTTCAGCCGTTCCGCCTCGCCGTTTCGCAGCTCCCGCTCGGGCAGCGTGGCGAGCAGCGTCTCGTCGATCACGACACGCACCGGCCAGTGGAACGAGCCCGCCAGATTCTTGCCGTCGACCGTGTCGACCCCGGTCTTGCCGCCGATCGCCGCGTCGACCTGGCCGACGAGCGTCGTCGGCACCGGGACCCACGCGACGCCGCGGAGGTATGTCGCGGCCGCGAAGCCGGCGGTGTCGGTCGTGGTGCCGCCGCCGAGCGCGACCAAGGTTCCGTCGCGATCGAGCGGCAGGTCGTGCCACAGCCGCTCGACGACCGCGAGCTGCTTCGCCTGCTCGCCGGACGGGAGCTCGTGCGTGGAGACGAGGCGTTCGCCGAGCGCACGCGCGGCGCGTTCCCCGTAGAGCGCCAGCACGGCCGTGTCGCCGACGAGCGCGACCCGTCCGTCGCCCGGCACGAGCTTGCCGAGCCGGTCGAGCGAGCCCGGCTCGTGGTGCACCCCCGCCGCCGCGAGGACGACGCCGTCGACGTCGCCGCTCGGCACGGTCGCGTCGGCCACGTCGTGGTAGAGCTGCCGCCGCGCCTCGTAGAGGGACCGGAACGCCTGCTCGTCCTGGGCGAGCGGCCGGTCGCTGCCGCGCACCCGCTGCCACGCGGTGTCGACGTCGACGTCCAGCAGCACGGCGAAGGCGCGGTTCCGAAGCTGCAGCCTCGTACCGGGATGCGTGACCGCGCCGCCGCCGGTGTCGACGACGACCGGGAACGGCATCCGCAGCTCGTGCGACACGACGTTCGACTCGAATTCGCGGAACGCCGCTTCGCCGAGCTCCGCGAAGAACTCGGCCGGCGACCGGTGCTCGGACTCCTCGATCTCGCGGTCCACGGAGAGGACGTGCCGGTTGAGGCGGGCGCCGAGCTCGGCCGCGACGGTGGTCTTTCCCGCGCCCATGAACCCGACGAGCGCCAGATGGCGGTCGAGCGCGTTCAGCGCCATAGCTCGGTGGGCTCCGTCACGCCTACGCCCATTCGATGCGTCCGAGATACGCCCGGTGCGCGGCGACGAAGTCGGCGAGCGCGTCGCCCCCGAACTTCTCGCGCGCGGCGACGGCGAGCTCCCAGGCGACCGCGGACTCGGCCACGACCGCGAGCGCCTCGACCGCGGCGACGTCGGAGCGCTCGACCAGCGCCTGCCCCGGCTCCCCGCTCTCGAGGTCGACGGAGGCGAGCGGCTTCATCAGCGTCGGCAGCGGCTTCATCGCCGCGCGGACGACGATCTCCTCGCCGTTCGAGACGCCCGCCTCGATGCCGCCGGCGCGATTCGTCGAGCGCCGCCGGTCCGGCCCGATCTCGTCGTGCGCCTCGGAGCCGCGCAGCCCGGCCAGCGCGAACCCGTCGCCGATCTCGACGCCCTTGACGGCCTGAATCCCCATCACCGCGGAGGCGATGCGCGCATCCAGGCGGTCGTCCTTCGTCGCATAGGAGCCGAGACCCGGCGGCACGCCGGCCGCGCGCACCTCGACGACGCCGCCGACGGTGTCCCGGTCGGCGCGGGCCTCGTCGATCCGCGCCTGCAGGCCCGCTTCGTCGACCGCCGAACCGGCGACCGCGATGCCGATCGACGCGAGCAGCGCCTTCGCGACCGCACCCGCGGCGACGTGCACGGCGGTGTGCCGCGCCGACGCCCGTTCGAGCGCGTTCCGGACGTCGTCGTGCCCGTACTTGAGCACGCCCGCGAGGTCGGCGTGACCGGGGCGCGGCAGCGTCACCGGCTTGACGCCCTTCCCCGTCGGCTCGCCCTCCGGCGGCCACGGCGCCATCCCCCACGCCCAGTTCTCGTGGTCGCGGTTCCAGACGACGAGGGCGAGCGGCGTGCCGAGCGTCCGGCCGTGACGCAGCCCGGCGAGCACCTCGACCCGGTCCTGCTCGATCTGCTGCCGCGGCGAGCGGCCGTAGCCCTCCTGCCGGCGCCGGAGATCGGCGTCGATCGCGTCCCGGTCGAGTTCGAGCCCGGCCGGCAGGCCGCTCACGATCGCAACCAGGCCGGGTCCGTGCGACTCCCCGGCGCTCGCCAGACGAAGCGTCATCGGGAGGACTCTAGAGTTGCGCGTGCGTGGCCGTCGTCCTGCAGATCCTCGCGAGCGGCTTCGCCGCCGGGGCCGTCTACGGGCTGGTCGCCGTCGGGCACGCGGTCGTCTTCCGCCTCACCGGGGTCGTCCACTTCGCGTTCGGCGAGCTGATCGCGCTCGGGGTGTTCGCGACGCTCTACGTCGCGGCCGGCTCCGGACCGGTCTCGCAGACGAGCGTCGGCGGCCTTCGCTTCCTCGGGGCGCTCGTGGTCGGCCTGACCGTCACGGCCGCCGCGAGCGCCGGGTCGTACCTGCTCGCGATCGAGCCCTACCGTGCGCGCGGGTCGCTGATCGGCTGGGTCGGCGCGTCGCTCGCCGTCGCGTTTGCCGTGCGCACGGTGCTCCAGGTCTCGTTCGACCGATCCGCCTACGTGTTCCCCGACCCGCTGCCGTTCGATCGCATCGGCTCCGACGGCTTCTGGCACATCGGGGGTGCGACGATCCAGGCGCGCTCGCTCTTCGTCGCCGCGGCGGCGCTGGCACTGGCGGCGCTCGCCACGTACCTGCTGCGCGCGACGCGGTACGGCCGCGCGCTGGAGGCGGTCGCGCAGGACTACGACGCCGCGGTGGTGACGGGGCTGCCGGTGACGTGGCTGGTCGCGGGGGCGTTCGCCGTCGCCGGAGCGTTCGCCGGCCTCGCCGCCGTGCTCGCCGCACCGTCGGCGGCCTTCGACGTCGACGCCGCCGCGCGCTACGGCCTCTACGGCCTCGTCGCGGCCGTGGTCGCCTGGTTCGACCCACGGCGTGCGCTCGCGGCCGGCCTCGCGGTCGGGCTCGTGCAGGCCACGGTCACCTCGGCGCACCTGGGCACGGCTCAGCTCGGCCCGGCGTACCGCGACGCCGTCCCGCTTCTGGTCTGCCTCGCGCTGCTCGCCTGGCGGGCCAGGACGCTGCGAGAGGCGGTCGAATGACGACCACGGCGGCCGCGCTCTCGGGGGCTGCACGCGACGCCCGGCTCGCCTGGCGTCCCCGCTCGACCGCAGCTGCAGCCGCGTTCGCCGTCGCCGCGTTCGCTCCCCTGGTCGTCGGCGACTCCCGCGCGGCCGACCTGGCGAACGGCCTCTACCTCGCGGCCGCCGCCGTCGGCCTCGCGCTGGTCGTCGGAATCGCCGGGCTGCCGCTGCTCGCCCAGGGAGGGCTGGTCGCGGTCGGCGCGACCGTCTCGGCGAGGCTGCTCGAGCACGGTGCGCCACTCGCGGTCGCGGCGCTCTGCGGCGCCGCCGCAGGCGCGGCGGCGGGCGGGTCGATCGGGCTCGCGTTCGCCCGGCTCCCGCGCGCGGCGTTCGCCGCCGCGACCTGGATCGTCGCCTGGACGATCGCGCTCGCGCTCCAGTCGCTGACGTGGCTGCTCGGCGGCACCGAGGGCCTCGTCGTCACGGCCGCAGGCCCGACCCCGGCACAGCACTACGAGCTCGCGCTCGTCCTCACCGCGGCCTGCGTTCTCGCTTTCACGTCGCTGCGCCGCTCGCCGTTCGGGCTCGCGCTCGCCGCCGCCCGTGAGCGCGAGCCCGCGGCCCGCGCACTCGGCGTTCCCGTCGAGCGGCTGCGCGCGCAGGCGGTCGCGGCAGCGGGAGGCGCAGCCGGTGTCGCCGGCGCGCTGGCCGTCCACCTGGCAGCGGTCGCCGACCCGGCGAGCTACGGCTCGTATCTCTCGTTCCGGCTCTTCGTCGTCGTGCTGCTCGGTGGAGCGCTGACCGCGCTCGGCGCACCGGTCGGCGTGCTCGTCCTCGGCGTCCTCTCGCTCGCGGCCGACGCGATCGGCTCGCTGGAGAACGTCTCGTCGGCCCGGTCGCACACGCTGCTCGCGTCGGTGCTGCTGCTCGCCATCCTCTCGCTCGGCTGGAACGGGATCGTCCGGCCGGGGCGCCACACCTACCGGCCCGCCGCTGCCCCGCCCCGCGCGCGAACGCCGCAGGCCCTGACGGCCGCCGGCCTCGAGAAGCGGTTCGGGCCGCTCGCCGCCGTCGCCGACGTCTCGCTGGCGGTCGAGCCCGGGACGATCACGGCGCTCGTCGGGCCGAACGGCTCGGGCAAGACAACCGTTCTGCGCATGCTCGCCGGCGTCGTCACCCCCGACGCCGGCAGCGTCGAGGGGCGCGGCGGCGCCGTCCGCACGCTGCAGGCGAGCGGAGTGTTCCCGTCCCTGACGCCGCTCGAGCATCTCCTCGTCGCCTCGCGCCCGCGCCGGCGCGCGTCGGGTTTCGTCCGCGCGGCGCTCGCCACCCCGGCGAGCCGCGCGGAGGATGCCCGCTTCGCAGCCGAGGCGCGCGCGATCCTCGCGCGCTTCGGGCTGCCCGAGGAGACGCCCGCCGGGGAGCTGCCCGTCGGACGCCAGCGCGCGTTGATGATCGCCACGGCGTACGCGACGCACGCGCCTGTCCTGCTCGTCGACGAGCCGACCGCCGGCGCGTCGCCCGGCGATGCAGCCCGGATGGTCGAGCTGCTCTCGGAGCTCCGGGCCGAAGGGCTGGCGCTGCTCGTCGTCGAGCACAACCTCCAGGTCGTCCGGCGTCTGGCCGACCGCGTGATCGTCCTCGAGAGCGGACGCGTGATCGCCGAGGGAGCACCCGACGAGGTCGCCGCCGACGACCGCGTACGCGCCGCCTACCTCGGCAGGCAGAGTCTCTAGATGCGCCGAATCGCCCTCGCGGTCCTCGCCGTGGCGATCCTCGCGGGTTGCGGCGGGCATTCAGGCTCCGCACACCGCCCGACGCTGCTGATCGTCGTCAACGCGCCGTTCACGCGCACGCCGTACCTCGGGCAGGCGATCGAGGACGGCGTCCGTCTGGCCGTCGCGGAGCAGAACGCGGCCGGAGTGCCGGTCGGCACGACGACCTACGACTTCCGTGTGCAGACGCTCGACAGCGCACTCTCGCCCGCGCGCGCGGTCGCCAACATCCGACGGGCGGTCGGCGAGCATGCGATCGCGATCGTCGACGAGGGCACGGGGATCGACGCGTCCTGGCGAATCGCAGCGCCGTCGCACACGCCGATCGGCGTCGTCTTCGAAGGCGGCAGGGAGATCGTCGACCCCGTCAAGCGACCGAACGTCTTTCGGATCGCACCGACCGACCACGGCGTCGCTTTCCGCCTCGCCGAGTACCTGATCCCGAAGCACCTCCGGATCGGCCTGCTGCACGACGACTCCGACTACGGCACTGCGGGCGCCGCCGCGCTCGACCAGGCGTTCTCGGCGAACCGCTCGTCGGTGGCGATCGAGGAGACGCTCCCGTCGGACGCGCTCGAGCTGGGCCCGCAGGTCCTCCGCGCGCGCCGGGCGCATGCCACCGGACTGCTCGTCTGGGGCCGGCCGGCGACGATCGCGGCGGCGATCACCGCCGCGCGCTCGGGCGGCTGGACCGTGCCGTTCTTCACGCCGCCCACCGGGAGCGACCCGTTCGTGCGGCAGCAGCTCGCGAACCATCCGTCCTGGGTCGACGGCCTCACGTTCGCGGGCGGCCGGCTGACCGCGGAGGTCGGCGTCGCCCCGTTCCAGGCGTTCGAGCAGAAGCTGCAGAACGCGTTCGGCCCCGAGCTCGTCGGGGTGAAGACCCGCGCGGGCCTCCAGGTCGTCCAGCCGCCCGAGACGGCGATGTACGCGTACGACTTCGTGAACGTCGTCGCCGCGGCGCTGCGCAAGTCGAACTCCGCGACGCCGACGGAGGTCACCAAGTCGCTGGAAGAGGTGACGGTCGAGGGAGCGAACGGAGACTCCCGCGGCTTCAATCGGCACAACCACGACGGGGTCGTCGACGACGACGTCTACTTCGGGCGTTTTCGGGACATGACATACGCTCCCGTGCGCGACGACCCCTTGTCCTCGACGCTGCCGGAGGTTCCGCAGACCCGATGAGAACGAACCTGGTGTTCGCATCATTCGCCGTCGTCTTCACACTCGCGCTGGCGGCGTGCGGAGACAAGGACAAAGAGGGCCTCACGAAGGACTGCCCGGCCGCGCCGGCCGCGATGACCGGCTCACACACGCTCCCGGGCAACTTCCCCGCGCCGGCCGCGATGGTCTTCACCGGCGTCAAGAAGGACGGGCCCTCGACGATCGCGAGCGGGTATCTCGCCGGCTCCCTGACGCACGCCCACACGACGTTCGCGAACGCCGTCAAGGGCGCATCGGGCTACGCCGTCACGAAGGAAGAGCAGGACGCTGCCGACTCCGAGGTCAACTTCACCGGTGCCGGTAACTCCGGTCAGGTGAAGATGAACCAGGATTGCCGGGATCGCACCACCGTCACGATCACCATCCGGCCTGCGTAACGTGCGCCGTCGCTGTCGCGGTCGCGCTGGTCGCGGCCGCGACGGCGCAGGCGTCCGCGCCCCGACTCGTCGCCCTGCCGTCGGCGGTCGCCCGGCTCACGCCCGAACCGCCGCTCGGCGGCGGCGCGACCTCGTCCTCCGAAGGACGCCCCCATCGCGTCGACGCGCTGACCCGCGTCCGCGTCTCGGTCGACGCAGCAGGAACGGCGTTCGCACTCGTCGCGGTGCAGCGCCTGGTCGTGCACGGGCGCGGCGACTACGCCTACTCGGTCGCGGCACCGGTCGCCGACGTCTCGGCCGCCCCGGGCTCGCAGTCGACGCCGGGCCTGCGCGACACGGCGATCCTCTGGTCGGGCTTCAGCCCGGGCACGCGGACGCTCGTCGCGCGCGCGGTGCTGCGACCGTCCGCCGCGTCCGCCTTGCCGCTGGCGATCGAACGCCACGGAGGACGCGTGACCCTCGTCGACCGCACCGAGACGGCCGGCCTCGCGCTCGCCGCCGACGCCCAGGTTCCCCCGCTCGCGGCCGCCCTGAGACGGCTGCGCGCAGCGGTCGCGGCCGGGCGGTTCCCCCCGTCGCTCGACGCCGAGCTCACGTCCGCGACGACGTCGGTCTCGCTGCGCGTTGCGGCCGCCACTCGACGTCAGCGGCACGATTGGCGGGCGCGCCGTGCACGTCTCACTCGGCGGAGACCGCCCGCTCCGCGCGACCGTTCCGGCGAGCGGTCGCATCGACCTCGACGGTGACGCCGGTCCCCTTCCTGCCGCCCGTGCCGTCCGGTGTCTCGGGCCGCCGCCTGCTCGAGCTGGTGAACCGGACGCTGCTCTCGCTCGCGCGCGTCCGGCAGTACCAGGCGTTCCTCGGCAACCCCGACCTGGGCGGCCGCAGCGAGACGACGTACCGCTACGTCTCGGCCGTACGCCCGCGGCCGACGGCCGCACCGGGCGCGTCGTCGCACGGCGGAGGCGTTCTGCGCACGGCGCTCTGGCTGGCGGCGATCGTGGGCGGCGCCGTCGTCGCGGTGCTCGCCTGGACGCGCGCCTAGAGCCTGACGGCTCGCCGCATCTCGTCGAGCGGCGGCTCGTGCCCGGTCCAGATGCGGAACGACGCCGCGCCCTGGCGGACGAGCGCCTCGCGTCCGTCGACCACCTCGCAGCCCGCCGCTCGCGCCGCGGTCACCAGCGCCGTCTCCGTCGGCCCGTAGGCCAGGTCGACGACCACCTGTCCCGCGACGGGCGCGACCGGCACCTGGTCGCGGATCGGCGTCGCGTTCACGATCAGGTCGCAGCCGGAGGCGTCGGGCGGCCAGTTGCCGGAGCGCGAGTAGACGCGTGTGTCCGCCGGCAGCGCCGGCAACAGCGCCTGGGCGGCGCCGCCGGCGCCGATCAGGCAGGCGCGCTGCGCGTCGATCCCGGCCAGGATCTCGCGATCGGTGTTGAAGCCGAGCACCCGGTCGTCCCGGAAGACGAGGGTGTTGACGGCGTCGCCGTCGGCCTCGTCGCAGAGCGCGGCGGCCGCGCGCTTGTGCGGGATGGTCACGTTCGCGCCTGCGAACCCGAGCGTCCGGAGCGCGTGCACGGCCTCGGGGGCGTCGTCGACGTCGAACGCGACGTACGTCCACTCGAGGCCGAGTGCGGCGAACGCGGCGTTCTGCATTCGCGGGGACAGGGACTCGGCCACCGGCGTGCCGATCAGCGCGACGGCCGTCAGCATCCGTAGCCGTGCGCGCACTCGTACTGGGCAAAGGCCGAGGCGCTCGCGGTGAAGAAGTGATGCAGCTTGTCGGGCTTGCGCACGAAGTAGAGGTAGTCGACCTTCGCCGGACGGGCTGCGGCTCGAAGCGACGCGAGCCCCGGGTTCGCGATCGGCGTCGGCGGCAGGCCGAGGCGGTCGCGCGAGTTGTACGGGCTCGAGCTGTGCAGCTGGGACTCGCGGATCGACTGGGTCGGGGGGATGTGCAGGCCGTAGCGCAGCGTGGCGTCGATGCCGAGCGGCATGCGTGCGTGTAGTCGGTTGTAGATGACCGCCGCGACGAGCGGGCGCTCCTCCGGAGCCTGCGCCTCCTTCTCGACCATCGACGCGATCGTGAGGATGTCGTACGAGGTCAAGTTCTTCGAACGGGCATAAGCGAGCTTCAGCGTGTGCCAGCTGCGGCAGAACGCCTGCACCTGGTCGCGCACGAGCTGCGCGGACGTCGTCTTCGCAAGAAAGTCGTACGTCGCCGGGAACAGGAAGCCCTCCACCTTCGTGCGCACGCGCGGCGTGAAGCACGGCACCACTAGGCGGCGCGTGGCGGCGAGGTACGTCACCCGGCTCAGCCGGACCGGAGCACCGCGCTTGCGCTTCGCGATCAGCGCGACCGCGCTCACGCGCTGCGCCATGTCGGCGCGCGTGAAGCCTTCGGGGAACACGACGCGGAAGGGCTTGGGCGGCGGTGGCGGCGGCGGTGGCGCCGCCCGGTGGCGGTGCAGGTGCGGCAGCGCGGCGCGCACCGCGAAGACGACCACGAGCGCGGCGATCGCCAGCGCCGCCAGGGCGACGGCACGCCGCCGGCGGATCTGTGCGCGCGAGGCGCGAGGTGCGCGGTCGTCGCTCAGCGCTCGGCGCTCTGCCACGCCAGGTAGCTGGACAGCAGGTGCGCGGCCGCCCGGGCGTCGTCGCCGTCGGCGAGGACGGAGGTGAAGCGCTCGTCGTACGTCTCGACCGGGACGTCGAGAGCACCGCGCAGCCGCTCGACGAACACGGCGGTCTCGCGCGCCTGCTCGCCGTGCTCGCCGCGCAGCGTCAGCGGCATCCCGACGACCACCAGGCCCGGGCTCCTCGTCGCGGATCAGTGCGACGAGGTGTCCGAAGCCGGCGTCGCTCGCGGCACGCGCGACCGTCTGCACGGGGCGCGCGACCGTCCCGGTCGGGTCGGACACGGCGACGCCGGTGCGCGCCGAGCCGAAGTCGAGCGCCAGCACCTTCACCGCAGCGCGGCCGCGAGGGTGTCGCGGCCCGCGACGAGCGCCTCGCGCACGGCGGCCACGTTCTTGCCGCCGGCCTCGGCGAGCGTCGCGCGCCCGCCTCCGCCCCCACCGATGATCGGACCGAGGCGCCGCACGATCGACACGGCGTCGATCCGCTCGACGGACTTGTCGAGGTTCACGACCAGCGCGACCTTCTCGTCGTCCGTGGAGGCGAGCACGACGGCGACCGCTCCCTCTCGTTGGCGCATCTGGTCGGAGAGGTCCCGCAGCTCGCCGCCGCGGACGCCCTTGACCTCGGCGACGAAGACGCCGTCGACGCGGTCCTGCCAGACGATGTCGGGGCCCGCGGCGGCCTGCTTGGGCTTCCGCGCCGCACGCTTCGCCTGCTCGAGCTCGACCCGGACTGCGTCGAGCTCACGGGAGCGCCCGTGCAGGACCGACCATGCCTCGCCCGCCGTCACGGCCTCGATGCGCCGCGCACCCGAGCCGACCGACGTCTCGGACAGCAGCACGAACGGGCCGATCTCGGCGGTGGAGCGCACGTGGGTCCCGCCGCACAGCTCTCGCGAGAAGCCGTCGATCTCGACGACCCGCACCTCCTCGCCGTACTTCTCGCCGAACAGCATCGTCGCGCCCAGCGTGCGGGCCTCGTCGATCGACGTGACGAACGTGCGCACCGGAATCGCCTCGAAGATCTTCTCGTTCACGAGGCGCTCGACCCGCTCGCTCTCGTCCGGGGTCAGCGCCCGCGTGTGCGTGAAGTCGAAGCGCAGCTTGTCGGGCCGGACCGCCGACCCGGCCTGGTGCACGTGGTCGCCGAGCACCTCGCGCAGCGCGGCCTGCAGGAGATGCGTCGCGGTGTGGTTGGTCATCGTGGGGAAGCGAACCGACCACGGCACGAGCGCGCGCACCCGGTCGCCCGCGGCGAATCCCTCACCCTCGAACACGAGCGCCTGGTCGTCGCCGATCTTGTAGGCCGCGCGAAGCGCGGCCGTCGCACCCGTCCCCTCGTGGATCAGCTCGCCGGCGTCGCTGACCTGACCCCCACTCTCCGCGTAGAAGGGCGACTCGCGCAGCTTGCAGAGGAACGTTCCCTCGTCGAGCTGCTCGAGCGCACCGATCTGCGTAAGCACGTCGGTCTTCGTGTAGCCGACGAACTCGGTCTGGAAGCCTGCGCCGCCCGCGAACTCAGCCGCACGCTGCAGGTCGCTCTTCTCGCCGCCGGCGCGTGAGATCTCGCGGTGCTCCTCCATCAGCGCGCGGAAGCCGTCGACGTCGACCGGCTGTCCCCGCTCCTCGGCGAGCTCCTGCGTCAGCTCGATCGGGAAGCCGTAGGTCGCCGCGAGCTTGAACGCATCCGCGGCGTCGATCGCCGGCTTGCCCGCCAGCGCGTCGAGCTCCTTGAGCCCGCGCTCGAGCGTCTCGGTGAAGCGCTCCTCCTCCTCCTTGACGATCCGCTCGATCTCGCCCGCGTGCTCCGCGAGCGCCGGGTAGGCGGCGCCCATCTGCTCGACGACGACCGCCGGCAGCCGGTAGACGCGGTCGAGGCCGATCCGCTGCGCCTGCTGGATCGCGCGGCGCAAGAGACGGCGGCAGATGTACCCGCGCCCCTCGTTCGACGGCACGACGCCCTCGGCGACCAGGAACGTCACCGCACGCAGGTGGTCGGCGAGAACACGGTGGGCGCGCTGCGACACCTCGCTGTCGCGGTACGCGACGCCGGACTGATCGGCGATCCAGTCCATGATCACGCGGAATCCGTCCGTGTCGAACACCGAGTCGACCCCCTGGACGACGCACATCGTCCGCTCCAGGCCGAGCCCCGTGTCGACGTTCTTCGCCGGCAGCCGCTCGAGGACGTTCCCCGGCTTCAGGTCGTACTCCATGAAGACGAGGTTGTAGATCTCCATGTACCGGTCGCAATGGCCGGGCCCGCAATTCGGATCGCCGCAGTCGTACCGCTCGCCGCGGTCGTAGAAGATCTCCGAGCACTGGCCGCACGGCCCGGTCTCGGCGGCCTGCCAGAAGTTGTCCTTGCCCAGCCGGACGATCCGCTCGACCGGGATCCCGACCCGCTGCCACGCCGCGATCGCGACTTCGTCCTCGTCGAGCGACAGCGCCGGATCGCCCTCGTGGACGGTCGCCCACAGCCGCCCGCCGTCGAGCGCCATCACCTGCGTGACGAACTCCCACGCATAGTCGACGGCCTCGTCCTTGAAGTAGTCGCCGAACGAGAAGTTCCCGAGCATCTCGAAGAACGAGCAGTGGCGCTCGGTGCGGCCGACGTCGTCGAGGTCGGTGTCCTTCCCGCCGGCGCGCAGACACGTCTGGACGCTGACGACCCGGTCGCGCGGCGGCTCCTTCGTCCGCAGGAAATACGGCTTGAACTGCTGCATCCCGGCGACGACGAAGAGCGTCGAGCGGTCGTCATCCGGCGGGATCAACGAGTGCGCGGGCACGCGCAGGTGGCCGCGCTCCTCGTAGAACGCCTGGAACCTCTCGCGCAGCTCCGCGGTCGTCATCGGCACGCGGACAGTGTACGGAGGGGAAACTCAGCCGCCGGGCAGGCGTGCCGCTCGAGGCTCGATCGGCTCGTCGGTGCCGATCTCGTCGCGAATCTTCGCGATCGCACGCCGGATCAGGCGCGAGACGTGCATCTGCGAGATGCCGACCTGGCGCGCGATCTGCGACTGTGTCTGGCCCTCGAAGAAGCGCAGGTGGAGGATCCATCGCTCCCGCTCGTCGAGCGCGCGAAACCCCGGCGCGAGGACGGCGCGGTCCTCGGACACCTCGTACTGGTGCTCGATCGAGCCGAGCGTCTCGAGCGGATCGAGCTCCTCGCCTCCCTCGGTCGTGCCGCCCTGCGAGAGCGACAGCGCGGTGTACGCGCGGCCCGACTCGAGCGCCTCGAGGACCTCTTCCTCCTCGACGCCCGCGCTCTCGGCGAGCTCGGGGATCGTCGGCGAACGCCCGAGCTCGACGGTCAGCTGCTCGACCAGCTTGGAGAGCTGCACGTTCAGCTCCTGGAGGCCGCGCGGGACGCGGACCGACCAGCCCTTGTCGCGGAAGTGGCGCTTGATCTCGCCGATGATGTTCGGCGTCGCGTAGGTCGTCAGCTCGACGCCGCGGTTGACGTCGAAGCGGTCGATCGCCTTGATCAGACCGATCGCGCCGATCTGGATCAGGTCGTCGAGCTGCTCGCCGCGATAGCTGTAGCGGCGCGCGAGGGAGCGCACCAGCGACATGTACTTCTCGATCAGCACCTCGCGGGCCTGGAGGTCGCCGTCCTCGTGATAGCGCCGCAGCAGGACCTTGTCGCTGTCCGCGCTCATCTCGACGCGCTCACCGCCTTGGTGAGAACCGCCCACTCGCCCTCGACGAGCACGTCGTCGACCGTCGAGTCGAGTACGCGCCGGACTCCGAGCTCGTCGCCGGGGTCGCGCTCGAGCTCGTCGAGCACCGCCGGCTCGAGCGGGCCGACGCGCGTCACCAGTGCGTCGTCGCTCACGATCAGACGCACGGTGACCTCGCCGCCCGCCCCTTCGGCGCGCTGGAGCAAGGCGTCGATTGCGAGCTGGATGTCCTCGAGGCTCTCGATCGTCAGGTCGAGGCGAGCTGCCAGACCACCGAGGACGTACGACGCCACCCGCCGGAATTCCGCGCCGCGCGGAATCGTCAGCGTGATCTCGTCAGCCATCCGCCCCTCCTCCCGGGAAAGCGACCACGCGGCGCAGCCTAGCCCCCCGCAGCGGTCACCAAGCCGGAACCGACCACCACGTCACCGTCGTAGAGCACGGCGGCCTGCCCGCGCGCGACGCCGTAGGCGGGCTCGTCGAGCCTGAGCCGGAAGCCGCCGGGGACCAGCTCGACCGCCGCGCGGACGGCCGGTGAGCGGTATCGAAGCTTGGCGGAGGCCCGCTCCACGGGCAGATGGAGGCGGCCGCGGGCGGTGACGCGAGAGCGTGCGAGGGCGGCGCGCGGGCCGACCACGACCGTGTTCGTGCGGGCCTCGGTGTCGAGCGCGTAGAGCGGCTCCGCCGCCGCCACACCGAGGCCGCGGCGCTGGCCGGGCGTGAAGCCCCAGTGGCCGTCGTGGGTGCCGAGGGTCGTCCCCTGCTCGTCGACGATCCGCCCCGGCCGCGGCTCGAGTCCCTGCCGTGCGAGGAACGGCCGGTAGTCGCCTCCCGCCAGGAAGCACGCCTCCTGCGATTCCGCCCGCCGTGCGGCGGCCAGGCCGGCGCGCTCTGCCTCGGCGCGGGTCTCCTCCTTCCGTCTGCCCGCCGAGCGGGAACCAGACCCGGTCGAGCAGCCGCGGGGCGATCCCGGCGAGCATGTAGCTCTGATCCTTCTCCTCGTCGACCGCACGGGCAAGCAGCAGCCGCCCCTCGTGCTCGACGATGCGCGCGTAGTGGCCGGTCGCGAGCCGAGACGCACCGACCCGCCGCGCGAACGAGAGCAAGGCGCCGAAGCGAAAGCCGGCGTTGCAGCGGACGCACGGGTTCGGGGTCGCGCCGGCCGCGTACCCGGCGACGAACGGCTGGACGACCGCGCGCCGGAACCGCTCGCGCAGGTCGAGCGTCACGTGCGGGAGCCCTCGCCGGTGGCACGCGTCGCGCGCCGCCAGGACCGCGCTCGGCGAGCAGCACGCCCGCTCCGAGTCCGGCCCGGCGGGATCGAGCCAGAGACGCAGGGTCACACCGACCGCGGCTTCGCCGGCGCGGAGCAGCGCGACTGCGCTGTCGACACCGCCGCTCATCGCGACCGCGACGCGGTCGGGAATCGCCGGCGCCCGCACCGCAGGCGCCAGGGCGTTCGCCAGCGCGTCGACGGGCAGCGTCTCGCCGCCGACCGCCGCCGCCTCGAGCAGGGTCAGCCCGCGCACATCCTCGGCGAGGCCGGCTGCGTCGGCGTCGACGATCCGCCCGCGATCGACCCGCAGGCGGACGAGCGCCCAGTCGGCGCCGCGGGCCGAGTCTCCGACGAGCTCGCGCACGGACGCCAGGGTACTGCCCTGAAACGGGACGGAGGGAGCGCGAGCTCCCTCCGTCATGCCCTGACACCGCCGACGGTGCCGCGCCCCTTGTGAACCTGGACAAGCCAGGTGGGTGCCGTGCGGACGGAGGAACGTTGTGCGCCCCAGGCCCGACGCGGGCTCCCTTTCACATGGTGTTGGTTCTACATGGATGCACGGCGATGCGAACGACGTCGAGCAACCGGCAGGACTGTAGCCGCGCTCAGTCGCCTCGCGCGGCATACGCCCACTCGACCGTCTGCACGCCGCGGAGCCCGAGCCGGCGGGCGAGCGCGTCGGTGAGATCGAACTGGCGGCCGCCCGAGTACGGGCCGTGGTCGACAACCTGCGTGAGCACCGTCTGGCCGTCGATAGGTGATGAAGATGCGAACGCCGCACGGGAGCGTCGGGTGCGCGATCCCCTCGGTGTCCGCGCTGAGGACGGTGCCGCAGGCGGTGTGACGGCCGAACGTCGCCGGGCCGGCCGATCCGACGAGCGCGGTGAACGAGCCTTCGGGATGCGGCTTCGACGACGAGTCGTCGCGGGTCGCCGCCGAGACCGCGACCGCGACGACGGCGGCGAGGATCGCGACCGCGGCCAGGGCGACCTGGCGCTCGGCGAGCCGCGGCGTCATTCCTCGAGCAGCTGCCGCGGCGGCACGACCGGGAGGACGCGGGCGGGCACCTCGACGCTGACGAGCTCGACCATCTTGCGGCGCCCGAACAGGCCGCGCGTCGGAGGCGGCGCGAACGGCTCGAGCTGGTGGCGCGCGTTGCCGTAGGTCTGGAGGATCGCCGCCGGCAGCGGGGGCAGCGGCGCGACCGGCGGGCGTGCCCGTTCCGGTTCGGGCACCGGAGCAGGCGGAAGCTGCACCGGCTCGACGTCGGCGTCGACCTCGTCGGCGTCGTCCGCGGGCGCGGTCACCGGCCACTCGCCGAGCACCTGCGCCCGCAGGTCGGCCGAGGCGATCCAGGTGGGCGCCTCCTCGCGGCCGGGAGCCGGATAGCCCGCGAAGACCTGCTCGAGCGGCTGCGGCGGCGGCAGGCGCGACCTGCGGGACGTAGTAGCGCGGCGGCAGGCCGCGCCCGTAGTGCGGCTCGTCGCGCCAGGCCGTCCACTCGAGCAGCGCGACGACGATCCAGGCGAGCGCCATCACGCCGATCGATCTCGGCGGCATCGCAGCTCGGCGACCGTCAGCGCGGCCGCGACGCGCGCCGAGGAAGAGCACCTCGAGAGCGAACCGCGACCCTGGCGATCGAGCACGCGTGCTCCTTCGCTAGCGAGGTGTCCGCGACCTGCTCGGCTCGACGGTCACGGCGATCCCGAGCTCGGCGAGCTGCGGCCGCTTCGACCGGCGTCGGCGCGCCGGACATCGGGTCGACGCCGGCCTGGTTCTTCGGGAACGCGAGCGTGTCGCGGATGAACGGCTCGTCGAGCAGCGTCATCGACAGCCGGTCGATCCCGGACGCGATGCCGCCGTGCGGCGGCGCGCCCATCGCGAGCGCGTCGAGCAGGAACCCGAACTTCGACCGCTGCTCCTCGGGCGAGATGTTGAGCAGGCCGAAGACCTTCGCCTGCAGGTCGGCCTCGTGGATCCGGAACGAGCCGCCGGCGAGCTCGACGCCGTTGCCGACGAGGTCGTAGGCGATCGCCTTGGCCGCGCCCGGGTCGGTGTCGAGCAGGGCGCTCGCCCTCCGGGTTCGGACGCGTGAACGGATGGTGCACGGCGTCCCAGCGCTCGAGCTCCGGGTCCCACTCGAACATCGGGAAGTCGGTGACCCAGAGGAAGCGCCACGCGTCCTCGTCGATCAGCTCGAGCTCGCGGCCGAGGTGGAGCCGCAGCGCGCCGAGCACGCGCGAGACCATCGCCGGCTCGTCGGCACCGAAGAGCACGTGTCGTCCCGGGCGGCCGACGGAACCGCTCGAGCTCGGCCTCGGCGAGGAACTTCGCGATCGGCGAGCGCACCTCGCCGTCGGCGCGCGTAGACGAGGTAGGCGAGCCCCTTCGCGCCCCAGCCGCTTCGCGACCTCCTCGAGCTTCGCGAGCTCGCCGCGCGAGAGCTCGCGCGGCGACGCGCAGGAAGCGCACCGCGGCGGCGTTCGCGAACACCTGAACCCCGAGCCGCGCGTGACGTCGGTCGCATCCTCGATCTCGAGCCCGAAGCGCAGGTCCGGCTTGTCGGAGCCGTAGCGCAGGTCGGCCTCCTCCCACGTCATGCGCGGGAACGGCGTCTCGAGCTCGACGCCGCGGCACTCGCGCCAGATCCGGGCGACGATCCGCTCGATCAGCCCGAACAGGTAGTCCTGGTCGGGGAAGGCCATCTCGACGTCGAGCTGGGTCAGCTCCTGGAGCCGGTCGGCGCGGAGATCCTCGTCCCGGAAGCAGCGGGCGATCTGGTAGTAGCGCTCGAAGCCGGAGATCACGAGCAGCTGCTTGTAGATCTGCGGGCTCTGCGGCAGCGCGAAGAAGCGCCCGGGCTGGAGACGCGTCGGCACGAGGAAGTCGCGTGCGCCCTCGGGTGTCGGCTTGCCCATGATCGGCGTCTCGATGTCGACGAAGCCCGTCGGCTTCCATCTCCTGGCGGATGATCGAGACGAGCTTCGCGCGCGTCCGGATGTTCCGCTGCATCTTCGCGGCGCAGGTCGAGCCAGCGGTAGCGGATGCGGAGCGTCTCGTCGACGCCCTCCTCGTCGAGCTGGAACGGCAGCGGCGTCGAGCGGGAGAGGATCTCGAGCTCGTCGACCTGGATCTCGATCTCACCGGTCGCCATCGCGCGGGTTGACGGTCTCGGGCGCGCCGCCGCACGACCTCGCCGCGCGCCCGGATCACGAACTCGTTGCGCAGCGTCGTGCGCCGTCTCGGCGGCGCGCCGGTGCGTTCTCGGGGTTGATCACGACCTGGACGACGCCGCTCCTCGTCGCGCAGGTCGACGAAGACGAGCCCGCCGTGGTCGCGCCGCGTGGCGACCCAGCCGGCGAGCGTGACCGTGCGCCCCTCGTCGTCGGTGCGTGAGGCGTGCTGCCGCGCTGATCGCGCCAGGTGCTCAGGTTGGTGAGCGTAGCGACGACGCTGTCGAGACGCGACCACCTGCTCGTCCTTGCCGCCGCGGCGGATGCGTCGCGTCCTCGCCGCGCACGACGACCACCGTGGCGCACCGGTTCGCCCCGCCTGGGTCATCTGGCCCTTGAACGAGCGTCCTGCGTAGTCGGTGTCGGCCGACAGGCCCGCCCGCCGCAGCGCAGCGAGCAGCCGCGAGGACGCTGGCCCGCGCGCCGTCGCCGTCGAGCGACGAAGAAGACGTCGAGCGTCCGTCGCCTGCGCCGGTTCGACGCCCTCGGTCTCGAGCGCGAGCAGCGCCGCTCGATTCCCGCGCCGAAGCCGATGCCCGGGGTCGGCGGGCCGCCGATCTGCCTCGACGAGCCCGTCGTAGCGCCCGCCGCCGCAGATGGCGGACTGCGCCTTCTCCTCGGGCCCCACGAACTCGAAGATCGTGCGCGTGTAGTAGTCGAGGCCGCGCACGAGCGTCGGCTCGACCGTGTACGCGACGCCGTACGCGTCGAGGAGCGGCGTACCTCCGCGAAGTGCGCGCGGCACTCCGTCGCAGAGCGAATCGCCGATCTTCGGCGCGTCCCGCGAGCGCTTCGCGCACCGCTTCGGGTTCTTCACGTCGAAGACGCGCAGCGGGCTCGTCGCGCGCTTCGCGCGCGCGTCGTCGTCGAGCACGTCGGCGTGCTCGTCGAGCCAGCGCGTCAGCGTCTCGACGTACGCGGGCCGGCAGGCCGCGTCGCCGATCGAGTTCAGCTGCAGCTCGTAGTCCGTGATTCCGACGCGGCGTGCGAACTCGGTGTAGAGCTGGATCAGCTCGGCGTCGACCGCGGGGTCGGTGGAACCGATCGCCTCGACCGAGCACTGCCAGTGCTCGCGGTAGCGGCCCTTCTGCGGCGCCGCGTAGCGGTACATCGGCGCGATGGTGTAGAGCTTCACCGGCTGCGGCGTCGCGGTGCATGCCGTGCTCGACGTACGCGCGGCGATCGGCGCCGTCCCCTCGGGCCGCAGCGTCAGCGAGCGGTCGCCCTGGTCCGTCGAAGGTGTACATCTCCTTCTGCACGACGTCCGAGCCTGCGCCGGACGTGCGCGCGAAGAGCTCCGTGTCCTCGAAGTTCGGCGTCTGGATCCGGCGGTAGCCGTACAGCGCCGCGACCTCGGCGATCGTGCCCGTGACGAGCTGCCACAACGGCTGCTCCGCCGGGAGCACGTCGTGCGTCCCGCGCGGCGCCTGGAACTTCGAGCTCACGATCGCGCCGCGCGAAGCTCGCGCAGGAACGGGTTCGTCTGCAGCTCGCGTCCGAGCGTCGTCGTCGGGCCGTGGCCCGGATAGACGGACCGTCTCCGGCCGGCAGGCGGTCGAGCAGCGCGTCGACCGACGCGAGCAGCGTGTCCCAGTCCCCGCCCTCGAGATCGACACGTCCCGACCGACCCTGCGAAGAGCAGGTCGCCGGAGAAGAGCTGATCATCCGCGAGGAACGCGACATGCCCGGCCGAGTGCCCGGGAACGTCGAGAACCTCGAACGTCAGGCCGGCGACCGTGATCTCGTCCCCGCCCGAGACGGCGTGCGCGGGATCGTGCGCGGGGACGCGCAGGCCGCCCCGCGTCTCGCCGGTCCGCAGCGCCCGGACTTCGCCGGCAGGGGCCCAGACCTCGCTGCCCGTACCCTCGGCGAGCGCGGCGACGCCCGCGATGTGGTCGACGTCCGTGTGCGTGACGAGGATGCCCGCGGTCTTCGCGGCCATGCCGGCGAGCTCGAGCCGCAGCGGCGTCGGGTCGTCGCCCGGGTCGATCACGACTGCCTCGGGGGCACCGCGCTCGCTGCGCACGATGTAGCAGTTGCTGCGATAGCGGCCCAGCACGAACGTGTCGACGACGATCGGCATCGAAGCCGTCCGAGTGTATCCAGGCTGTGAAACACTTCTTTCTCGCATGCAGCGCTGGGATCTCCTCGAGCTCGACGCGCCCGCAGGCACTCGCGACCCCGTCGTCCTGCACTCCGACGACGGCGCCCGCGCGGTGCTCATCTCGCTGACGGCAGGCCAGTCCCTCGGCGACCATCAGGTCCGAGAGAATGCGTGGGTGGTCGTCCTCGAGGGGAGCGTCCAGGTCGCCTCGGAGAGCGGCGAGACGTTCGAGGCCTCGCGCGGCACCTTGGCCCGGTTCGAGCCCGGCGAGCGACATTCGCTCACGGCCGCCGAGGGTGCGCGCCTCCTGCTCGTGCTCGCGCCGTGGCCCGCCGAGGGCCACTTCCCGGCGGCGTAGCGCTACTTCTTGGCGTCGCGCTTGGCGGTGCGGCGCTGGTACGCGCGATACGTCGTGCGGTCGACCCAGTAGGTCAGCGGGATGAACGCGACCGCGTAAAACGCGCCCCACGCGAGCCGCAGCCCGATCGGCGCGTTCTTGAACAGGAAGACGAACGCGATCAGCATCAAGCCACCCATCACACCGCCGCGCCGGAACGCGCGCTCCCAGGTCGGCGGCGCGACCTCGCGGACCGGGCGGGTTGGCCGTGTGCGTCCGCCCTTCGCCTGAGCCGGCTTCGCGGCGGCACGCGCCTCTGCACGCGCTTCCCGCTCCTCCCGGAGCTCGTCTTCGTCGAGCGGGCGCTCGGTGCCGTCGACGTCGAGCAGCACCGTCTCGTACTCGTGGCGGAAGGTCTTCTCCCTGCGGCGACGCTGCTTGCGAGTCGGCATCCCCTGTCAGGTTAGCGCCGGTGGACGATCCGGCCATGTCGGATCACCGTGTCGACGACGTCCCCTCCCAGCGAGTAGGCGAGGTAGCGCCAGTCGGGCGCGTCGAGCAGCACCAGATCGGCCCGGTAGCCGGCTGCGAGGCGGCCCACCCGGTCCGGGCGACCGAGCACGTGGGCGGCGTTCACGGTCACCGCGGTGAGGGCCTCTTCCGGCGACAGGTGCAGCTGCGTACACGCGAGCGAGCACACGAGCGGCAGGCTGGTCGTGAACGAGCTGCCCGGGTTGAAGTCGGTGGCGAGCGCGATCGCTGCGCCCGCGGCGACCAGGTCGCGGGCCCGCGGCTGCGGCCGGTCGAGGAAGAGGGCGCTCGCCGGAAGGAGAACCCCGACCACGGCGCTCCGCGCAAGCGCGCGGATTCCCTCCGGGCCGGTCGCCTCGAGGTGGTCGACCGACCGGGCCCCGAGCTCGACGGCGAGCGGAACGGCGCCGCTCTCGGTGAACTGGTCGCCGTGCAGTCGGAGCGCCAGGCCGGATCCGCGGCAGGCGTCGAGGAAGCGACGGGCCTGGCGGGCATCGAAGGCGCCGCGCTCGAGGAAGACGTCCGCCGCGTCCGCGAGACGTGCCGCCGCCGGCAGCACCTCGGCGAGCGCCCGGTCGAGGTACTCGTCCGCGTCGCGGCTCTCGGGGGGAACGGCATGCGCGCCGAGCCACGTCGGCGAGCCGCCGGCCGCCCGGACCGCACGGAGGGACGCGAGCTCCGTGTCGTGATCGAGCCCGTAGCCCGACTTCCCCTCCCACGTGGTCGTCCCGTGCCCGAGCATCGCGCGGGAGTGGACGGCGACCCTCGCGGCGAGGGCGTCCTCGTCGAGTGCGCGCGTCGCACGCACCGTCGAGAGGATGCCGCCGCCCGCCGCGTGGAGCTCTTCGTAGCCGGCTCCGGCCGCGCGCAGCGAGAACTCGTCGACGCGGTCGCCGCCGAACGCGGGGTGGGTATGGCAGTCCACCAGCCCGGGCACGGCGCAGCGGCCGCTGCCGTCGAGCTCCTCGACCTCGCCGTCGAGCGGCGCGAGGTCGCGCATCCGGCCGACCGCCTCGATCTCGCCGTCGTGGCAGAGCACGTAGCCGTCCTCGACGACCTCGACCGTGCCGAGCTCGGCCCCACGAGCGGGAACCTCGGTCGCGCCGGACGTCGCGACCTGCGCCAGGTCGCGAACGAGCAGACGGTGAGTCACGCGTGCCTACTCGGCGCCGGGAAGACGAAGTCCGTGCTCGATCGCCGCGGCTTCGGCATCCGCGTACCCGGCGTCGAGGTGACGAACGACCCCCATGCCGGGATCGGTCGTCAGGACGCGCTCCAGGCGTTCGGCCATCTCGGCCGTGCCGTCGGCGAGGACGACCATGCCCGCGTGGATCGAGTTGCCGATGCCGACCCCACCGCCGTGGTGGACGCTGACCCAGCTCGCACCCGCAGCGACGTTGACGAGCGCGTTCAGGATCGGCCAGTCCGCGATCGCATCGGAGCCGTCCAGCATCGCCTCGGTCTCTCGATAGGGGGAGGCAACCGAGCCGGCGTCGAGGTGGTCGCGGCCGATGACGATCGGCGCCTTGACGTGCCCGGCGCGGACCAGCTCGTTGATCGCGAGCCCGGCGCGAGCGCGGTCCCCGTAGCCGAGCCAGCAAATCCGGGCCGGCAGACCCTGGAAGGCGATGCGCTCGGGGACGAGCTCGAGCCAGCGCTGCAAGAGAAGATCGTCCGGGAACAGCTCGCGCAGCGTCTCGTCGATCACGGCGATATCCGCGGGATCTCCCGACAGCGCAGCCCAGCGGAAGGGCCCGATGCCGCGGCAGAAGAGCGGCCGGATATAGGCCGGGACGAAGCCCGGGTATGTGAAGGCCTCCTTTACGCCGGCTGCTTCGGCCTCACCTCGCAGGTTGTTGCCATAATCGAAAACATAGCTCCCGCCCCGGACGAACTCGAGCAGGCCCTCGACGTGCCGTGCGATCGACGTGCCGGCGCGCCGGAGGTACTCGTCCGGGTCGGCCGAGCGCAGCTCGGCGGCCGTCGCGACGTCGAAGCCGAGCGGCACATAGCCGGTGAGCGGGTCGTGTGCCGCGGTCTGGTCGGTGACGAGATCGAACGGCTCGCCCCGGCGCGCGAGCTCGGGCACGACCTCTGCGGCGTTTCCGAGCAGCCCGACCGAGAGCGCGCGCCCGTCGTGCGCGGCCGCGCGCACGCGCGCGACCGCCTCGTCCAGCGACTCCGTCGCCTCGTCGAGGTAGCGCGTCTGCAGGCGCCGCTCGATCCGAGCCGGGTCGACCTCGACGCAGAGGATCGCCGCCCCCGCGAGCGTCGCCGCCAGCGGCTGGGCGCCGCCCATGCCGCCGAGCCCAGCGGTCAGGATCGTCCGCCCGGAGAGCGAGGCGGAGCCGAAGTGCTTCTGCGCCGCGGCGGCGAACGTCTGGTAGGTGCCCTGCAGGATTCCCTGCGTGCCGATGTAGATCCACGATCCTGCCGTCATCTGACCGAACATCGTCAGGCCCGCCGCCTCCAGCCGGCGGAACTCGTCCCAGGTCGCCCACCGCGGTACCAGCAGCGAGTTGGCGATCAGGACGCGCGGTGCCGACGTCGTCGTGCGGAAGACCGCGACCGGCTTGCCCGACTGCACGAGCAGCGTCTCGTCGTCACCGAGGCGGAGCAGCGCGCGCACGATCCCGCGAAGCGCGTCGTGCGACCGCGCCGCCTTGCCGGAACCGCCGTAGACGACGAGCTCCTCGGGCTTTTCGGCCACCTCGGGATCGAGGTTGTTGAGCAGCATGCGGAGCGGCGCCTCCGTCGCCCAGGAGCGCGCGTTGAGCTCCGGCCCCCGCGGCGCACGTATCGACGAGAGGTCGCCGCACAGCGCCTCGATCTGCGCGTCGAGCGAGGTTGCCGTCGTCACGTGCGCTCGGCCTCGCTCCTCGCCTTCTGGTCCGCCTCCAGCCTGCGCTGCCTGAGGCGATAGGTCGTCCACGCCGTCGCGACCAGGAAGAACGCGCCGGCGACCACAAGTGCCTTGGCGAGCCCGCCGCCCGTTGCCCATGCGATCAGGACGACGATCAGCGAGAGGCCGGCGTACACGAGCACCGTGTCGCGGTACGGATGCCTCGGCGGCGGAGGCTCGGGCGCGCCCCAGCGCAAACGTTTCGGCGGCGTCATTCGAGCTCCCCCACTTCGCGCTCGACGGCTTCGACCAGGGAGGCGTCGCGGATGGCCTCCGCGACCGCTTCGATGTCGGACCCGAGCGGACGGTCGTCGCGCAGGCGCGGTGAGCGTTCGCGGACGGCGTCGTGGAGCGCTCGCACGCCTCGACCCGGCTCGAGCGGCGCGAGGAACTCGACCGCCTGTGCACCTGCGAGCAGTTCGATCGCCACCGCCCGCTCCGCGTTCGCGACGACCTGGCCCGCCTTCAGCCCGGAGGCGTTCCCCATCGACACGTGATCCTCCTGGCCCGCGCTCGTCGGGATCGAATCGACCGACGCCGGATGGCAGAGGGACTTGTTCTCGGAGACGAGCGCGGCCGCCACGTACTGCGGAATCATGAACCCGGAGTTGAGGCCGCCGTCGGTGGTGAGGAATGCCGGCAGCCCGTCGCTGAGATTCGGGTTCACCAGCCGTTCGAGGCGGCGCTCGGAGATGCTCGCCAGCTCGGAGACCGCCATCGCGAGAGTGTCGAGCGCGAAGGCGAGCGGCTGCCCGTGGAAGTTGCCGGCCGAGACGAGCAGCTCGTCGTCCGTGAGCACCAACGGGTTGTCGGTCGCCGAGTTCAGCTCCGTGGTGATCGTGTAGTCGACGTAGTCGAGCAGGTCGCGCGCAGCGCCGTGCACCTGCGGCGCACACCGGAGCGAGTAGGCGTCCTGGACCTTGTCGCACCAGCGGTGGGACTCGATGATCGCCGAGCCGTCGAGCAGGCGCATCACGTTTCGCGCCGAGGCGGCCTGCCCGCGCAGGGGCCGGAGCGCGTGCACCTGCGGCAGGAACGAGTTGCGTGAGCCCTGCAGCGCCTCCAGCGAGAGCGCGCAGGCACAGTCGGCGGCGCGTGCCAGCCGCTGCGCACGGACGAGGCCGAGCGCGCCTTGCGCCGTCATGAACTGGGTGCCGTTGATCAGCGAGAGTCCCTCCTTGGCGAGCAGGCGGACGGGCTCGAGGCCGGCGCGTGCCAGCGCCTCGGAGCCGTCGAGCAGCTCGCCCTCGTACCACGCCTGCCCCTCGCCGACCAGCGGCAGGGCGAGATGCGCGAGCGGCGCGAGATCGCCGGACGCACCGACCGAGCCGCGCGCGGGCACGTACGGAAGGACGCCGCGATTGAGGCAGGCGAGCAGGAGCGAGACGGTCTCGATCCGCGCGCCGGAGTTGCCCTTGGCCAGTGTGTTCGCGCGCAGCAGCATCGCCGCGCGGACGACCTCGTCCGGATACGGGTCACCGACGCCGCAGGCGTGCGAGCGCAGCAGCCGAAGCTGCAGCTCTTCCGTCAACTCCTCGGGGATCTGCTTGCTGACGAAGCGCCCGAACCCGGTGTTCACGCCGTAGGTGTGCTCGTGGGCGCCGTGGGCCGCACGCTCGACGACGTCGCGCGCCGCGAGCATCCGCTCCTGCGCCTCAGGCGAGACCTCGGCTGCAGGACGCCGCGCGACGGCGACCGCCCAGACGTTCTGAAGCGTGAGGTCGCCGCCGGTCAGCGCGCTCGTCGCGGTCACGGGGCGAGTGTAGGCAGACTCGGCGAACGGTGTCCGACCCCGTTCTCGACGTTCCCCGCGAGCTCGAGCCGGCTCCGCCGCTGCCGCGCCGCGCTGCGCGCGAGCTGCTGCGCCGCCGCGACTTCCGCCGGCTCTATCTCGCCGTCGCCGCGAGCGAGCTCGGCGACTCGCTTCACTACATCGCGCTGATGTGGTTCGCCCTCGACGCGGGCGGCCCGCTCGGTGTCGTCGCGGTCCGGGTTGCGGACAGCGTCCCGGCGCTCGTCTTCGGCCTCCACGGCGGCCTCGCCGCCGACCGGTGGAGCCGCAAGCGGCTGATGATCGGGGCGGATGTTCTCCGCGCGGCCGTGCTCGTGCCCGTCGCGATCGCCGGGCTCGCCGGCTCCTTGCCGCTGTGGGGGCTCATCGTCGCGTCCTTCCTGCTCGAGGCGGCAACGAGCTACTTCGCGCCGGCCTACGGGGCGACGGTGCCGACGCTCGTCGACCGCCCGAACGTCCAGCAGGCGAACGCGTTCGTCCAGGCGACTGCGCAGGCGCTGTCGATCGGCGGCTGGGCCGTCGCCGCACTCCTGCTGACGATCCTGCCCGTCAGCGTGTTCTTCGCGGTCAACGCCATCTCGTTCGCGGCGTCCGCGGTGCTGATCGGCGGCATCCGCCACGGCTACGAGCACGACCCACACGCCCCGCCACCGAGGCTCGCGGAGGGCCTGGCGGCACTGCGGCCGAGGCCCGTGCTCGCGGCCGGGGTGCTCGCACTCGGCGTCGCGGTCACGATCACCGCGGGCACGTGGATCGGCGGGGTGCCAACGTTCGTCCGCGACACGCTGCACCACGGCGCGGGCGGCTTCTCGATCGTGATGGTCGGCTACGCCGCCGGGTCGATCGTGAGCGGAGCGATCCTCGCCCGGCTGCCGATCCGCCACAAGGCCCGCGCGAGCATGCTCGCCTGGGCGATGTACCTCCCCGGCTACGGGTTGATGGCGTTCGCGCACTCGCTGACGCCCGCCGTCATCGGGTCGTTCTTCGCTGCGACCGGCCAGAGCTCTGCGCTCGTGCTGCTGAACTCGGCCGCGCAGGAGGACGTGCCGGACTCACTGCTCGGACGCGTGCTCGGCGTGATCTCGCTGACCCACCGCGGCGCGCATGCGACCGCCCTCCTCTTCGTGTCGCCGCTGTTCGCGTTCGTCGCCGCGCGCGCCGTGTTCGGTGCGGCAGCGATCGCCGTGCCCCTCGTCGGGCTGTTCTCGCTCGCGTTCGCCGCGGCGGTCGTCAGGCGTCGAGCAGCCTGAGCTCGAGCACGTGCGACGCGTCGAAGCCGCCAATGCGAAGCGCGGCGCCCGCCGCGGTTGCCGCCGCGCCCGCCGGCATCAGGCCGACCAGCTCCGAGCCGACGACCTCCGCCCCGCTCGCCGCGGCCTCCTCGACGATGCGTCCGACGATCTCGTGCAACGCGGCCGCCTCCCAGTCCTCGACGTTCATCGACACCTGGACGAGGCCGGTCGTGCGGAGCTCGACGCCCAGCGCCCGGACTCCCGGAAAGCCGCCGCCGTGCTCGCGCACGACCCCGGCGATGCGGCGCGCGACCTCGATCGGGCCCCGCAGGTTGACGTTGAACGCGATCAGGGGCGCCCTCGCCCCCGCGATGATTCCCCCGGCCGTCTCGTGGAGCTTCGGGGGCCCGAAGTCCGGCGCGAGCTCTCCCGCCTCGAGTCGCCGTTGCAGCTCGGCGGTGCCGCCCCGCCGGTAGAACGCCGGCCCGCGCTCGGGCGGCGCGTAGAGGAACACCGGGAGACCGAGCTCCACCGCCGCTTCCCGCGCGAAACGCTCGGCCGCGGCTCGGGCCCGCTCGAAGTCGCAGGGCCGGATCGGGACGAACGGCACCACGTCGGCGGCGCCGATGCGCGGGTGCACACCCTCGTGACTGCGGAGATCGATCCGCTCGACGGCGACCCGCGTCCCCGCGAGCAGCGCCTCGACGAGCTCGTCCTCGTCGCCGACCAGCGTGAAGACGGCGCGGTTGTGGTCGGCGTCGGCGTGAACGTCGAGCACACGCGCATGCGCTTCAAGCCCGGCGCGAATCGCGTCGATCGTCTCCGGATCGCGACCTTCGCTGAAGTTGGGTACCGACTCGAGTGGCAGCACGACGCCTACTCTAGGTCGCGATGAAGGAGTACTACGACCGGCGGGCGCCGACCTACGACGACTGGTACCTCGGGCGCGGCCGGTACGCGACACGCGACGCCGAGGCGTGGGAGGCGGACCTGCGCGGGCTCGTGCGCGTGATCGCGGGCCTGCCGCCGGTGCGGACGCTGGACGTCGCCTGCGGCACCGGATTCCTGACGCGCCACCTGCGCGGCGAGGTCGTCGGACTCGACCAGAGCAGCGCGATGCTCGCCGAGGCCGCTCGCCAGGCGCCGAACGCGAGCTACGTCCAGGGCGACGCCCTGGCGCTGCCGTTCCCCGACCACGCCTTCGACCGTCTCTTCACCGGGCACTTCTACGGCCATCTCGATGCGGACGAGCGCCGGCGCTTCCTCGAGGAGGTCGGGCGGGTCGCTGCCGAGCTGGTCGTGGTCGACGCCGCCGTGCGGCCGGATCACGAGCTCGAGGAGATCCAGGAGCGCGAGCTCGACGGCACGACCTGGCCGGTCCTCAAGCGCTACTTCGCACCCGGCTCGCTGACGGACGAGCTCGGCGGCGGTACGGCGATCTACACCGGGCCTTGGTTCGTGATGGTGCGCGTCTCGCTGTGACTGCGCCGCGACGACGCTATCGGTCGCTGACGTCGCTGCGCCGGGACCTCAGTCGCTGCCGGGCCTGCGTCGAAGCGGGGTTCCCGCTCGAGTCTCTGCCCGTCGGCGTCCCCGGGTCGGGGCAGCGCGCCTATCTGTACGGCCAGGCGCCCGGCGTCGTCGAGGGCGCGGAGCGGCGACCGTGGCGCGGCCGCGCAGGGGCGACGCTGCGCCGCTGGCTCGAGCTCGACGAGGAGGCCTTCTACGCGACCTTCTACTGCGCGTCGGTCACACGGTGCTATCCGGGCAGACCGTCCTCGGGCCGGGGCGACCGCACCCCGACGCCGGCCGAGCGGCTGCTCTGCCGCCACTGGCGCGAGTCCGAGCTGGCGCTGATCCAGCCCCGGCTGATCGTCACCGTCGGCGGACTGGCCGCGAGAGAGCTGCTCGGACTTACCCGCGTCACCGAGTTCGTGGGCACGAGCTACGACCTTGGCGGAGCCGTTGCGATCCCGCTTCCGCATCCTTCGGGTGCGAGCGGCTGGCTCAACGCACCCGCGAACCGCGCCCGTCTCGCCGACGCGCTCGCGCTCGTCGGAGCCGAGCTGCAACGCCTGTAGGAGCGGCGAAGCACGCGGGTACGCTCAACGCGTGGTCGATGCCTCGAGCCCGCGCTACCGGACGACGTTCGTTCGCCTGATCGGATTCCTGCGGCCCTACAAGCTCTCGATGATCGTCTCGATCGTGCTCGCGGTCGCCTCGCAGGCCGCGGTGTTGGGCGCGATCCTGCTCACGCGGAGCGTCGTCTCCGCGCTACGCGACGATCACCTCCACCGGCTGCCGTGGCTCGTCGCCTTCGTGGTCGTGCTCGGTGTCGCGCGCGCGCTCGCGATGGCCGGGCGGCGCCTGATCGCCGGCCGGCAAGCGCTACTCGTCGAGATGGACCTGCGGCAGTCGGTGTACGCCAAGCTCGTCCGGCTCTCGTTCGGGTTCTACGACCGGCATCAGACCGGCCAGCTGATGAGCCGCGCGACCGTCGACCTCCAGGGCGTGCGCTTCTTCCTCGGCTACGGGTTGATCTTCTTCTTCCAGCACGTGTTCACGATCGTCGGCGTCGGCATCGTCGTCGTGCTGATCTCGTGGAAGCTCGCGCTGATCGTCGTGTCGATCGCGCCGCTGCTGGTTGCGGTCGCCTATCGCTACAGCCACGTCGCACATCCGCTGCTGCGCGACGTGCAGCAGAAGATGGCCGACGTGGCGACCGTCGCCGAGGAGAACATCGTCGGCGTCCACGTCGTGAAGTCGTTCGCACGCGAGGACACCGAGGAGGCGAAGTTCGCCGACCGGTCGGAGCAGGTGTTCACGACGAGCGTCCAGGCGAACCGGCAGCGGGCGCTCTACATCCCGCTGCTGAGCTTCCTGCCGCTGCTCGCCCAGGCCGCGATCCTGCTGATCGGTGGCCGGATGGTGGCGCGCGGGAGCCTTCCGCTCGGCGACTTCGTCGCCTTCAACCTCTTCCTGGCGATGCTGGTCACGCCGCTGCGCGCTCTCGGCATGTGGATCGGCCAGGCGCAGCGTGCGACGGCCTCCGGCGAGCGCATCTTCCAGGTGATCGACGAGCCCGAGGACATCCGCGACGCGCCGACGGCGAGGGAGCTGCCGGCCGGCCCCGGCGCCGTGTCGTTCGAGCACGTCACCTTCGGGTACGCGCCCGAGCGCCCGGTGCTGCACGACCTCGACCTCGACCTCGTCCCGGGCAGGAGCGTTGCGCTGATCGGCCACACCGGCGCCGGCAAGACGTCGCTCGCAGCGTTGATCCCGCGCTTCTACGACGCCCAGCTGGGGCGCGTGCTGGTCGACGGCAACGACGTGCGCGACGTCACGTTGACGTCGCTCCGACGCGAGATCGGCGTGATCGCGCAGGACGCCTTCCTCTTCTCGGCGACCGTCCGCGAGAACATCGCGTTCGGACGCGTGGACGCGACCGACGTCGAGATCGAGCGCGCCGCGCGTCTCGCCCAGGCGCACGAGTTCGTGACGGCGCTGCCCGACGGATACGACACCGTGATCGGCGAACGCGGCATCACGCTCTCGGGCGGCCAGCGCCAGCGGATCGCGATCGCACGGGCGATCGTCGTCGATCCCCGGATCCTCATCCTCGACGACGCGACCGCGTCGGTCGACGCGACCACCGAGTCGCGGATCCGCGAGGGGCTGCGCGAGGCGATGCGCAACCGGACGACGATCATCATCGCGCACCGCCTGTCGACGATCGCGCTGGCCGACGAGGTGGTCGTGCTCGAAGGCGGTCGGGTGGTCGCCCGCGGCACGCATTCGGAGCTCGTCGTGACGAGCGCCGTCTACCGCGAGATCCACGACCACGGCCTGCTCGAACGCGTGCCCGGCGAGGAGGTCGCGTGAGGGTCCACCAGCCCGGGGGACATCTAAGCCGCACCCGCGGCGCGGCCGTCGACGACTGGTCGTGGCAGCGTACGAAACGCCGGCTCGGTGCCCTCTACCGCCTCGCCCGGCCGTACAAGGCACGCACCGGGGTCGCGCTCGTGTCGCTCCTCGGCGTCACCGCGGTCACGCTCGCGCCTCCGTATCTCGTCGGCCGCACCGTCGACCACGTCCGGCACGGCGACACGTCTCAGCTGACGTGGCTCGTCGTCGCGTTCGTCGTCGCAGGGGTGCTCGGGATCGTGCTCGGCTACGTCCAGACGTACTTCACCGGCTGGACGGGCGAGCGGATGCTGGCCGACCTGCGCTCGATCGTGTTCGGGCATCTGCAGCGCCTCTCGCTCGGCTTCTACGAGCGCAATCGCGCGGGCGTGATCATCAGCCGCCTCACGAACGACGTGGAGGCACTCGACCAGCTGGTCACGGACGGGGTCACCTCGCTCGTGCAGAACACGCTCACGCTCGTGGGCTCGGCGATCGTGCTGTTCTTCCTCGACTGGCGGCTCGCGCTCGCGACCCTCACCGTCATGCCCGCGATGACGCTGGCGACCGCCTGGTTCCGCAAGCGGTCGGGCACCGCGTACCGGCACGTGCGCGAGACCCTCGGCGCGGTCACGGCGACGCTCGCGGAGGACATCGCGGGCATGCGCGTGCTGCAGTCGTTCACGCGCGAGCGTGCCGCCCAGGACAACTTCCGGCGCGTCGCCGAGACGTATCGCGCGTCGAACCAGCAGACCGTGCTGCTGAACGGCCTCTACTTCCCGTTCGTCGACTTCCTCTCGACCGCCGCGACCGCGGTCGTGCTCGGCTACGGCGGCTGGCTCGCGTCGAACGGCGACGTGTCGATCGGGACGCTGGTCGCATTCCTCGGCTACCTGACGAACTTCTTCGACCCCGTCCAGCAGCTCTCGCAGCTCTACAACACGTTTCTCTCCGCCGTCGCGGCGCTGGACAAGATCACCGACCTGCTCGACGAGGAACCGGAGGTTCGAGACGCCGCGACCGCGCGCGACCTGCCCGCGATCGCGGGTCAGGTGACCTTCGACGACGTGCACTTCGCCTACGGACGGGGACCGGAGGTGCTGCATGGGATCGACCTCGACGTCGCAGCGGGCACGACGGTCGCGCTGGTCGGCCACACGGGCGCCGGCAAGTCGACGATCGCGAAGCTGCTCGCGCGCTTCTACGATCCCACGTCCGGAGGCATCGCGATCGACGGCGTCGATCTCCGCGAGGTCCGGCAGGAGTCGCTCCGCCGCCAGCTCGGCATCGTCCCCCAGGAGGGATTCCTGTTCGCGGGCAGCGTCGCCGAGAACATCGCCTTCGCCCGGCCTGCCGCGACCCGCCAGGAGATCGTCTCGGCCGCGCGCACGGTCGGCGCCGACGAGTTCATCGGCAGGCTCGAGGACAGCTACGACACGGAGCTCGGCGAGCGCGGCTCACGGCTCTCGCTCGGTCAGCGCCAGCTCGTCGCGTTCGCGCGTGCCCTGCTCGCCGATCCGCGCATCCTGATCCTCGACGAGGCGACGAGCTCGGTCGACATCGGCACCGAGCGCAAGATCGAGCAGGCGCTGCGCCGGCTCCTCCACGGCCGCACCGCCTTCATCATCGCCCACCGACTGTCTACGATCCGCGACGCCGACCTGATCGTCGTCCTCGAGCACGGGCTCGTCGTGGAGCAGGGAACCCACGCCGAGCTGCTGGCGTCGGACGGCCGCTATCGCGCCCTCTACGGCGACTGGGCCGAGGTCGCCTGAGACAGCCGGGGCGTATCGTGTCACCCGTGTCCGACGACGACACCGCCCTCGACCCCGAGGTTCGCGAGCTGATCGACGACCCCGTCTCGACGGAGGCAGCCCGCGAGGTCCGGCTCACGCCGACGGAGGCCGTGCGGCAGATGCGCATCCGCGTGCCCGAGCGCGCGAACCGCAAGCTGCGGCACGTGATCGAGCGGGTGAACCGCGACGACCAGCTGAAGGGCTGGTGGCATGTCGCGAACGTCAACGCGGTCGCGCGCATGGGCATCAACGACCACTCGTGGGTGCACATCCAGATCGTCACGAACATTGCGCTCAAGCTGCTGCGGCAGCTCACCAAACACGGCGTCGAGCCGGCGATGGTCACCGACTACGGGATGACGCGCGACGACGCCGAGGTCGTGGTCGCACTGACCGCGCTCACGCACTGTGTCGGCATGGCCGTGCACCGCAAGGGGCACGAGGACTTCAGCCTGTTCCTCGCCGAGCCGAAGCTGCGCGAGCTGCTCGCGAACACCTACACCGAGCCGGACCTGACCGTGGTCGTCTCGGAGGTGCTGCAGGGGATCATCAGCCACCGCGCCGACGGCGAGCCGCTGACGCTCGAGGCCGGCATCCTCCGTGTCGCCGACGCGCTCGACATGGAGCAGGGCCGCTCGCGGATCGCGTTCGAACGCGGTCACGTCGGCATCCACTCGCTCTCGGCCGCCGCGATCGAGGAGGTCGAGATCTCGGACGGCGTGGAGAAGCCGATCCGGATCTCGATCACCATGAACAACTCGTCCGGGATCTACCAGGTCGACGGCCTCCTGAAGGCGAAGCTCGTCGGCTCGGGGCTCGAGCCGTACGTCGAGGTGATCGCGCACATCGACACCGAGGACGAGAAGCGCCTCGTTCCGCTCTACAAGCTCGAGCTCTGACCGGAAGTCACCCGCAGGCGAGCGGGCTACAATGCGCCCGCCCTGTGCGGGGTCGTCTAATGGTAGGACGCCTGACTCTGGATCAGGTAGTCAAGGTTCGAGTCCTTGCCCCGCAGCCTCCTTTTCGTAGAGCCAAACCGCGTCTCGCTGGCCAGAGCTAGTAGCGAGTCCGACCGCCGAGTTCGGCTGGATTCGTCTTGGCGAAGCTGTTTGCTCTCCAACTGTTCGCGCCGATCGGATTCTCGTCCTGAGCGTCGAACGTCGTGTTGTTCTGGCCGATGTTCAGGGTGAGCGTGTTGCCGGTCGACCATCGCTGCACGAGGAAGCCGATCCCGTTTGCGAAGGCAGCGTTTCCGACCAGGCTGTTCTGCGCCGAGCCGTAGAGGAGGGCGAAGCCGGCCGTGTTTCCGGTTGCGCGGTTCGCTACGAAGGCGTTGCCTCTCGCGCCGTAGCTGCCGAACCCGAAGCCCAGGTTGCCGGAAGCGATGTTTCCCGACAGGCGGTTACCGGTGCTGTAGCCGAGTACCTCGAACCCATTGGATCCGTTCCCACTCGATGTGTTCCTCTCGAGAACGTTCGAGCTCGCGGCATTGACGATCTCGAAGCCCTCGAGCGCGTTGCCGCTGGCCGTGTTGCCGACCAGGGTGTTGCCGGTCGCACCCGACAGCCAGAAGCCGATTACGCCGTTGTTGGTCGCGGTGTTCCGCGACAGCGTGACGCTCGACACACCGGGGAGCGAGAACCCTGACCGCGTGTTCCCGTCGCTGCGGTTGGCGACGAAGGTGTCGGCGAAGACACCAGTCTTCCAACTCCAGGCGGCGAACCCGTCCCAGGCGTTGTCGCTCGCGGTGTTGGCGACGACGTCGCTGTCCTGAAGGTCGATCAACGCGAAGCCGTACATGCTGTTGCCGCTCGCGGTGTTCCCGGCGAGCGTGTTGTCCGCCGACAGTTGTCCCGCTACCCCGGTCGGGGTCACGTAGAAGCCCATCGCGTTTCGACTTGCGGTGTTGTTGGAGAACGTGCTGCCGGTCAGGCTGTACGAACCGATCCCCACGCCCCCGTTATCGGTGACCGTGTTCCCGGTAACCAGGCTGGACGGTGACTGCTGCAGGATGATCCCGGACCCGAACCCGGAAACCAGGCAGTTCCGAACGGTGACATGCGACCGCCCATTGACCCAGATTCCCGTTGGGCCCGGCCCGAGCACGGCGTAGCCGCCACAGTTGAGTGTCACGTTGTCGGCGCTGACGACGATCTGTCCGTGATGGTCCTCTCCCAGTGTTGTGTTGCTCGAAACGTAAAGCGTTCCACTCGTCGCTCCGGCCGTCTGTGCCCCGGCGCCCACGGCGACGAGAATGAGGGCGGCCAGCGCCGCCCCGAACCTCGCACATGAAGCGTTCATCGTGATCTCCTCCCGGCTCACGCCCCCGGCGCAGGCATACGTCAAGGAGCGGAGACCGCTTGGCCCCAAGCTTCGCGGCCCACCACGGCCCACCGCATCGGTACATACCCCGATTGCCGAGCGGCGCGCCCTGCCGCCGCGGCGCCCTAGCCTACGCGGGCCGCTTCTTCTCGAGATCGTGGTGCCGGGACGAGCCGACGCCGCGGGGCCACCTGACGTGGCGCATCTTCAGCTTCCGCTCGCGAAGAGCGTTGCGGGCGTCGGCGAGCGTCTTCTCGATCCGATCGGGTGGGTGCGTGTGCAGAGAGATGGTCGACTCCTTCCGGGCGCGAGGTTCTGGCGTCCATCCGCCGGAGGGCGGACGGAGAGCCTAACGAGAACGCACACCGAGAGCGAACGGCCCGGAACGAGAGAGGGGCCTCCTCGGAGGAAGGCCCCTCGCACCGCTCGCGTCGTTCTGCTGACCCTGGGTCTTGCCGGATCGGGTACCGGTGAAACGTGGCCCGACGGGGCAATCGGCGCTCCAGCTCGGCGGCGCCGCAGCCGATAAGGGAGCCATGTCCATCCAGCGTGCTGCACTCGTCACGGTCGCCGCGTTCGCGGCCGCCTTCGCCGCCGTCTTCCGGTAGCGCTAGACCGCGAGGTCGCGCGGGATCGGCCGCTGACCGAGCAGCGACGTCCGCCGCAGCTGGCGGAACTGGTCGTTCAACTCGACGGAGCTCGCCACGACGGCGACCGGACGGGCGGGCGCCGCCTCGGGGGCAGGCGTGAGCACGTCGCGGACGACGCCGCCTGCGACGGCGGCGGCCGCGATCACGGCTGCCGCGAAGGCGACGACGAGCGGCCGCCTGGTGCGCCGCGGCAGGTCGACCCGCACCGGTGCGTGCTCGGCGGCCGGGGCGACACGCAGCACGCCGGTCGTCGAGGCGGCCTCGTCCGCGAAGGAGCGGCAGGCGGGGCAGCCCACGAGATGGGCGTCCAGGAGGGCACCCTCCAGCTCGGAGAGCTGGTCGTCGAGGCGGAGCGACACCCAGAAGCGGGCGCGTGAGCACAAGCGGCTTTCGACCTGCATCGGAAAGTTCAGACGTCTCCCGGGCCGATTCGTTAGCCACGTTATCGACCGCGATCATCGGGAGGCCGAGGGCCGCCCGACCCGCCGGCGCAGGGTTCGAGGGGCGGAAGAGGTATGACAACGGTATGAGCGAGGCCGCCCGCGTCCTGGTCGTGGACGACGACGCCGACATCCGCCTGCTCCTGCGGGAGCTGCTCGAGCGCGCCGGCTTCGAGGTCGACGACGCCGCGAGCGGCCGGGAAGCTCTCCGCGCCCTCTACGCGGCGCCCCCCGCGCTCGTCCTCCTCGACGTGTCGATGCCGGTGCTCGACGGCTACCAGACCCTCGAGCGGATCCGCGACGTCTCGGAGGTGCCGGTGATCATGCTGACGGCGCGTGCGCAGGAGCTCGAGAAGGTCCGGGGTCTCGCGGCCGGCGCCGACGACTACGTCGCGAAGCCGTTCGGCCGCCAGGAGCTGCTCGCCCGCGTCCAGGCGCTGCTGCGCCGCTCGGGTGGCAGGTCCGGCGTCCATGAGTCCTATGCCGACGACTTCCTGACGATCGACTTCGCCGCCCGCCGCGTGGTCGTGGGCGAGCGCGACGTGCAGCTGACGCCGCTCGAGTTCAGGCTGCTCGCGGCCTTCGTCCAGCACCGGAACCAGGTGCTCTCACGCGACCAGCTCCTGAACCTCGTCTGGGGCGATCCGTACGGCGTCTCCGGCGACCAGGTGAAGCTGTACGTGGGCTACCTCCGCCGCAAGCTCGTACCGGATGCCCCGGGCACGACGCCGATCGAGACGCTCCGCGGCTTCGGCTACCGGTATCGCAGCTGACGCGTTCGGCTTGGCTCCCGCGCGCACGCTCTCTATGCTTGCCCCCACATTCCCCTGACCCCCCAGACAGGAGGACGAGTGAAGAAGCGCATCTACGCGGGCGTGGGAGCGTCCGTTGGACTCGTGGTCGTCGTGCTGGCCATCACGGTCGGCTCGGCCATCGCCCACTCCAGCGCGACTCCGCTGCCTGCGGCGTCGTGCTCGGCGATCCAGAACTCCAGCGGGCAGTACCTGATCGCCTCCGACCTGCCGTTGCAGGGGTCGGGCCGCACGCAGACGATCCAGATGACGAAGGCGATCGCGTACATCCTGAAGCAGCACAACTGGAAGGCGGGCAAGTACACCCTCGCCTACCAGAGCTGCGACGACGCGACCGCGCAGGCGGGCAAGTGGGACTCGGGCAAGTGCTCGACGAACGCCAACGCATACGCGCAGAACTCGAGCGTCGTGGGCGTGATCGGGACGTTCAACTCGGGCTGCGCCGAGATCATCGTGCCGGTGCTCAACCGGGCTCCGAACGGTCCGGTCGCGATGGTCAGCCCTGCCAACACGTACGTCGGGTTGACGCACGGCGGGCCGGGCACCGCTGCCGGTGAGCCGGGCAAGTACTACCCGACCGGCAAGCGCAACTATGCGCGTGTGGTCGCCGCCGACGACTACCAGGGTGCGGCGGACGCACTGCTCGCCAAGTCGCTCGGGGTGAAGAAGGTCTTCACCCTCAACGACAAGGAGGCGTACGGCCTCGGCGTCTCGACCAACTTCCGCAACGCGACCACGAAGCTCGGCATCAAGACGGTCGGCTTCACGGCGTTCGACGGCAAGGCGACGTCGTACGAGGCACTGGCAGTGAAGATCAAGGCGTCGGGCGCGCAGGGCGTGTTCATCGGCGGCCTGATCTGCGAGAACGGTGGCAAGCTGATCAAGGACATCCGTGCCGGTGTTGGCCCGAACGTCAAGATCATGTTGCCGGACGGGTTCACGCCCGCGTCTTCCACGATCAAGGAAGCCGGCGCTGCTGCTCAGGGTGTGACGATCTCCGTCGCCGGTCTGCCCAACGAGTCGCTCAAGGGCGCCGGCAAGGCGTTCGTCAAGAACTTCACCAAGGCCGTCGGCGCACCTGACCCGTACTCGGTGTACGCGGCTCAGGCAGCCGAAGTGATCGTCCAGGCGGTCGCGCAGTCGAACGGCAGCCGGTCCGACGTCACGAAGCAGCTGTTCAAGCTCAACCTGAAGAACTCGATCCTCGGGAACGTGTCCTTCAACGCGAACGGCGACGTGACCTCGAACCCGGTCACGATCTACCGCGTCAAGGGCAACAGCGCCCCGACGCTCAAGGTGATCGTGCCGCCGAAGTCGCTGGTCAAGGCGGCGTAGTCCGGGACCCCAGAACGGATGACTCGGGGGAGGGCGCGAGCCCTCCCCCGGTCGTTTGGCGACCCTGATCTGAAACCATCCGGGACCGTGCCCCGGCTTGCGTCCGTCCCCGACCTGGAGCGTGAGCTCGACCGCCTCTACGGCGTTCCGCTCGACGAGTTCGTGAAGGAGCGCGACGCACTTGCCGCGCGGCTGCGGCAGGCGCACCAGGCAGACGCGGCGGCGACGGTGTCGAAGCTCCGGAAGCCGGTCGCCGTCGTGTCGGCGGCGAACCGGCTCGCACGTGCGCAGCCGAAGGCGATCGCGAAGCTGCTCGCCGCCTCCGAGGAGGTGCGCGCGGCGCAGGAACGCGCGCTCGGCGGAGGCGCGGGCGCGAACGAGGTCGCCACCGCGCGGTCGGCCGAGCGGGACGTCCTCCGGCAGCTGGTGAAGGCTGCGCGCACGGAGCTCAGCCCGCCGCCTGCCCCGGCGGCGCTCGAGCGGCTCGCGCAGACCCTGCAGGCAGCTGCTGCCGACCCAGCCGCGCGCGAGCTCCTGGAACGCGGTCGTCTCGGCGCCGAGGTCGAGTCAGGCGGCTTCGAGCAGTTCGCCGGCGTCGCCCCGATTCGGAGGCGGCGGGACGAGGTTGCGGCGGCCGCGCGCGAGCGCGTCAAGACTCTTCGCGCGGAGGCGCGGAAGCTCGCCGCCGACGCACGCTCGGCCGAGCGTGCCGCCGTCACCGCCGAGCGCACGGCCGAGACCCTCCGCGCCGAGGCGGACGCGAAGCAGGAGCAGTCACGACGGGCCGAGGAGCGGCTCGCCGCAGCGCAGGAGGACCTGCAGCGGCGGACCTAACCGACCTAATCGACAGTTGGCCTAGAGGCTCGATGTGAAACTCACGCACCCGCGGCTGGTGCGCCAGACACGGCGCGGCTCGGCCCCGTCAGGCTCGCCCGTAGCAACCGCTACGGGCTGCGCCCGCCGTGTCCGATCCACTTGGTCTGGCGCATCCCCGCGGGCACGTCGTTCCACATCGAACCTCTAGCAATCGAACCCCGTCTGGCTTAGAGTCAGCGTGGGATTTGGCTTTCGGGAAGGTGACTGCGGCAGAAGGTTCAGAGGGCGCCAGGCGTGGCGTTGTGACGCCGTTTGCGCGCCCGTCACGGCGACTCCGCCGCGGCGACGAGCGCGTGGACCTCGCGGCCGAGGTCGAGCGCCTGAACCGCGAGAACGCCGATCTGCGGGCCCAGCTCGCGGCGCACAACTCGAAGATCGTGATCGACGCGGCGCTGAGCGCGGCCGCCAGGCTGCTGGCAGTCGTCCAGTCCGAGGTCGAGCTCCGGATCGCCCAGGGACGGTGGGCGCTGCAGAAGTCGCGCAACGAGTCGAACGCCGCGCTTGCGACCGCTCACGAGGAGATCGCGCGGCTCGAGTCGCTCAAGCGTCAGCTGTCGCACCAGACGCACGCGTTCGCCGCCGACCTCGCCGCCCTGGTCGACTCACGGATGCCGGAACCGCCGAAGCCCGCCTCGCTCGACGAGGCGCTCGCCGACCGGCTCCCCGGGTCGGGCTCCTCCACCTAGGAGGGATTAGCGAGGGTCGGTGGCGGCGGCGACCTCTGCCGCCTCCCCGAACTTCTGTACGAGCAGGTGGTCGTGAACGCGGCCGAGCACGCGTTCGACGTCGGGATCCTCGTGCCCGTCGCGCACGATGAACGTCGTCGGATCGCGTCTCGCGTCCTCGTACTCGCCGACGGAGACGGCCAGGGGCTCGAGGCAATGGCCGTTCGTGCACTCGCAGACGATCTCGATCCGGTTCAGGCCGGAGCGCTCTCCCAACTCGGCGATCTGCTCGTTCACGGTCCTGAACACTGCTTCGTTCAGGCCGCGACGCTCCTCCCGGTTCCGGCTGCCCACCAAGCCGAGGGTACTACGGATGTCCTCCGTCAGCGCCTCGGCCCGCCGACCGGTGAGCAAACCCGGAAGCCGAGCGGCGCGATGCCGTCCTGCTGCTGGTCCGAGAAGTTGAGTTGCAGCTCGACGTCGCCTCGGCGCACGCGCAGGAGACGTGACGCGTCGTCGGCCTCGACCGCTACCTCGTCCGGCAGCCGGCGACGCAGCTCGAGCAGGTCGCGATAGAGCGCGCGCAGCTCGTCGTCTCCGGCGGCCCGGTCGAGCTTCGAGTCGAGGAACGTGCGCTCGTCCTGCGGGTCGGGCAGGTCGTCGCCCGCGAAGTCGGAGAAGCGCGCGAACTCGCGGCGGCGACCGTCCCTGGTCGCGTCCGCGATCAGCCGGTCGCGGTGGTCGGTGAAGAAGCGAAACGGATGCTGCTCCCCGTACTCCTCGCCCATGAACAGGAGCGGTGTCTGCGGCGCGAAGATCAGCGCAGCGGCACGCAGCCGCAACTGTTCCGGCGTCGGCCTGTCGCCGAACGCACGGTTGCCGACCTGGTCGTGGTTCTGGGAGCAGAAGACGAGCCGCTCGGGAGCCCGGCGGACGAGTTGCGCGCCGAGCGAGGCCACCGACGGGCGATAGTCGGCGTAGTACCCCTCGCGCTCGCCGGTCAGGAGCACGTGGAGCGCGTGGTGGAACTCGTCGGCCCACTGGGCGTCGTGGCCCCAGTCCTCGATCGGACGCAGGTCGCCCGTCTCCATCTCCGCGATCACGAGCGGACGCGGCTCGAACCGGTGGACGCGTTCGGCGAGCTCGGCGAGGACGTGCGGGCTCGAGTCGTCGAAGACGGCGTGGGTGGCATCGAGCCGCAGCCCGTCGACGTGGTAGTCGCGAACCCACTGCTCGGCGTTCTGGATCGCCCACTCGCGAACGCCGGCGACGCCGTAGTCGATCGCGTCGCCCCAGAACGTCGAGTGGCGATCGGCGAAGAACGGCCCGAACGCCGCGAAGTCCACACCCGGCCCGACATGGTTGTAGACGACGTCGAGGATCACGCCGAGGCCGGCGCCGTGCGCGGCGTCGACGAGCCGCGCCAGCCCGTGCGGGCCTCCGTACGCGACATGCGGCGCCGAGGCGTAGACGCCGTCGTAGCCCCAGTTGCGAGTGCCCGGAAACGTCGCGACCGGCATCAACTCGATCGCCGTGACCCCGAGCCGCCGCAGCTCGTCGAGGTGCTCGACGACGCCGTCGAACGTTCCTTCGACGCTGAACGCGCCGACGTGCAGCTCGTAGACGACGAGCTCGTCCAGCTCGAGGCCGGCCCACGCCTGGTCGCTCCAGGGGAACGCCGCGACGTCGAGGACGCGCGACGGCCCGTCGAGGCCGTGCGGCTGCCAGCGCGAACAGGGGTCGGCGTGCACCCGCTCACCGTCCAGCACGAAGACGTAGTCGACGCCTGCGTCGACCGGCAGCACGGCGTGGCAGAAGCCGCCGTCCTCGCGTCGCAGCTCGTGCTCGACGCCGTCGGCCCGGACGGCGACGCGTTCCACGGCAGGCGCCCAGACGCGAAAGGAGGTCGCGCCGCGCCCGTCGGGTACCGCGCCGAGCCGGAGCGTCGCATCGTCGGCCATGGTCAACCGGTCTACCCACCCCGCGCGTTCACGCAAACTGGGGGCCGTCATGGCCGGCGTCCGCTGCACCTACCGTCTCCAACTCCTCCCCCACCTCGACTTCCGCGGCGCGCGCGAGCTCGTCCCGTATCTCGCGAAGCTCGGCGTCAGCCATCTCTACCTCGCGCCGGCGATGCAGGCGCGGCACGGGTCGACGCACGGATACGACGTCGTCGATCCGACACGGCTCTCGGAGGAGCTCGGCGGCGAGAGCGAGTTCCGACGACTCGCGACCGCGGGTCTCGGCGTGATCCTCGACTTCGTCCCGAATCACATGGCGGCGACCGAGGAGAATCCGTACTGGGCGGACCCGCTCACCCGCGCGAAGTTCTTCGACGTCGAGTGGCGCACCGGCGCCGTGAGGCGGTTCTTCGACATCGGCGACCTCGCGGGCGTCCGCGTCGAGGACCCCGAGGTGTTCGAGGCGACTCACGCGACGCTCGTCGAGCTCGTGCGCGAGGGCCTGGTCGACGGCGTGCGCATCGACCACCCCGACGGTCTGGCCAACCCGCCCCGCTATCTGGAGCGGCTGCGGGAAGCCGGGATCGACCGAGTCTGGGTGGAGAAGATCCTCGAACCGGGCGAGCCTCTCCGCGCCTGGCCGGTCGAGGGGACGACCGGCTACGAGTTCGCGAACGACGTGACGGCGCTGTTCGTCGACGAGTCGGCGGAGGAGGTGCTCACCGATCTCCACCGCCGCTTCACCGGCGAGACACGGACATTCGACGAGATCGCCTACGACGCGAAGCTCGAACAGGCACGAACGACGTTCGCGCCGGAAGTCGAGCGGCTGCAGACGGTGCTCGCCGGAGGCGAGCCCGAGTTCGACCTGGCGGAGGCGCTCGCGGCCTTTCGCGTCTACCGGACGTACGTGGATCCCGACACCGGGCAGGTGGACGGGCTCGATCGCCAGGCCGTCACCGAGGCCCGCCTTCCCGGCCGGCTGGCGGACATCCTGCTGCTCGAGGAACGTGGTCACGACGCATTCGTCTTCCGCTTCCAGCAGACGACGCCGGCCGTCGTCGCGAAGGGCGTCGAGGACACAGCGTTCTATCGCTACTCGCGCCTGCTGTGCCTGAACGAGGTCGGCGGCGATCCGGGCCGCTTCTCGATCACGGCCGACGCCTTCCACGCGGCGAACGCCGAGCGCCTGCGGCGCTTTCCGCGCCAGCTGCTCACGACGCAGACGCACGACACGAAGCGAAGCGGCGACGTCCGCGCGCGGCTCGCCGCGCTCTCGTGGTTCCCCGACGAGTGGGCCGACGCGGTCGACCGCTGGCACGTGATTGCAGGCGGCAGCCGAGACGGCCAAGGCCCGGACCCGGCGACGGAGTACCTGATCTACCAGACGCTCGTCGGCGCGTGGCCGATCGGCCCGGAGCGCGTCGAGGAGTACCTCGTCAAGGCGCTGCGCGAGGCCAAGGTGAACACGAACTGGCTCGAGCCCGACGAGGCGTGGGAACGCGGCGTGATCGACTTCGCAAACCGCCTCGCCGGCGACGCGGGCTTCCTCGAATCGTTCGTGCCCTTCTGGGAGCGCGTCGCACAGGCCGGCGAACGGATCTCGCTCGCCCAGACCCTCCTGAAGCTGACGAGCCCCGGCGTGCCGGACATCTACCAGGGCGACGAGCTGTTCACGTTCAGCCTCGTCGACCCGGACAACCGGCGCGCCGTGGACTGGGGTCGCCGGCGACGCCTGCTCGACGAGGTCGCCGCCGGTGCGCCGCCGACACGCGAGAGCGCCAAGCTCTACCTGATCTGGCGGACGCTCGAGCTCCGGTCGCGCCGGGCGGATGCGTTCGGCGCCGGCGAGTACACGCAGCTCGAGGCCGGCCGCGACGTGTGCGCGTTCGAGCGCGGCGGCGAGGTCGTCGTCGCGGTGCCGCTCCGGGCTGGCGCCGCCTACGCGCCCCCGGAAGGCTTTACCGACGTCCTCGGGCCCGGCCTCGGCGTCTGGCTGTTCGAGCGCCGCTCCGGCTGACGTCAGCCTGCGTCCTGCGGCGGGAAGATCACCGTCGGCACGTCGACGTCCGTGGGGTCGATGCCGCGCACGGTCACGTCGACGATCGTGGCGACGAGCGAGGCGATCGGCACCGACAGCAGGACGTAGAAGCCGCCGAGTAGCACCCCGGTGATCGAGACCGAGACGAGCGTGAGGAGCGGCGACAGGCCGACGGCGCCGCCGAGCACGCGCGGCGTGACGAGGTAGTCCTCGACCAGGCGGATCAGCAGCAACGCGGCTCCCGCGAACACGGCGGTGTGCCACGACGCCGTCAGTCCCGCACCGACGGCGAGGCTCAGGGCGGCGAGCGGACCGACCACCGGGATGATCTCGAGGACCCCGGTCGCGATCCCGATCAGCAGCCAGTACGGCTCGCCGACCAGGCTCAGGGCGATCGAGGCGAGCGTGGTCACGAACCCGATCAGGATCAGCTGCCCCCGCACGAAGGCGCCCAGCTTCTGGTCGATCAGCGTCCACGTGTCGCGAACGGTCTTCCGCTTTGGGCGCGGAAGCAGGCTCGTGACGAGGTCGACCGTCCGGTCGCGCTCGAAGATCCAGTAGGCGGCCACCGCGAACGTGAACAGGATGCCGACGAGCACCTTGATCGCCTGCTCGCCGATCGACAGGGCCGGCTGGACCAGCTTGTCGGCGGAGGGAAGGTGGTGCAGCCGCCGGGCGAGCACGTCGAGCACCCTCGCCTTGATGCTGTCCCCCGACCCGGGATGGTGCGTCTGCGCAGCGTGCAGCGCGGCCTGCACCTGGTCGGTCAGGGTCGGGACGACGAACGAGAGGAACAGTGCGACCAGGCCCAGGAGGGCCGCGTAGTGGAGCAGGACGCCGACCGGGCGCGGCACGCGCAGCGAGGCGAGCCGGTCGACTCCCGGCCGCATCGCGGCGGCGATCGTGACGCCGAGCAGGAGGAGCGCGAGCACGACCTTGAGCTCCCACAACGCGACGGCGACGACGACGACCGCGAGCGCCGTCGCCGCTGCCGTCAACGCGTGACGTGCCGTCGTCGCGGTGGACCAGGAGGGGTCGGGCTGTTCCATGATGAGATGTGGCGCTTGTCGCGGGTAGCGCTCGTAGGCGCGACTCTTCGCGTCCGGCGCCGTGTACCCCGCTCCTCGCGCGCGAAACCACGAGGCGCGGTGTTTGCCGCGGCCGGAGGCCGAGCACATTCACACCCATGACCGAGCCCTATCCGCCTCCCGACGAAGGAACGCCGCCGACGCCGGCGCCCGTGCCCGAGCCCTACCCGCCGCCCGACGAGCTCGACCTCCCAGCGCCGGACCCCGAGCCGGACGAGACCGGCGGGCTCAGCGCGGCCTAGTGGACACGGCGGGCGCAGCCCGTAGCGCTACGGGCGAGCCTGACGGGGCCGAGCCGCGCCGTGTCTGACGCACCAGCCGCGGGTGCGTGAGGTCCACATCAAGCCTCTAACCGACGGCCTCGTCGACCGTTTCGACGATCCGATACAGCCGGTCGAGCCCGGTGATCGAAAAGACCTTCTGCAGCGCCGGGTCCGCGCAGACGATCACGAGCGACCCGTCGCGCTCGCGCAGGCGCCGCTCGGCGCCCACCAGCGCGCTCAGGAACGTCGAGTCGATGAACGTCGTCGCGGTAAGGTCGATCACGACCACGGGCTCGCCGTCGTCGATCGCCTCGAGCAGCTTCTCCTCGAAGGCCGGTGCGGTGTTCATGTCGACCTCGCCGGTGACGGAGACGACGCAGCCGTCCCAGCCCGGCCGGCGGTGAACGAGCACCGAAAAGTCGAATTCCGTGAGTCCCACTGTGGCTCCCTTCGCTCAGCTCCGTACGCCCGGCGACGTCGAGGGCTGTCGCGGGCAGGGGTTGGGCTCCGCGCAGTCCGAACCTTAGCCGACGGATCTAGACTCGCCCCGTGAACGGCGACGAGCAGGCGAGCATCGACGCGCTCGGCGAGGAGCAGGACCTGAGGGCCGCCCTGCGCCGGCTGATGAGCGCCCTCGGCTCCTCCTTCGAGCAGCGCGCGCACCTGGCGCGGGCCCTCGAATCGAGGATCGTGATCGAGCAGGCGAAGGGGATGCTGGCCGAGCGGCTCAGGATCGGCCTCGACGACGCCTTCGAGCTCCTGCGGCGAACGGCGCGCTCGCGCCGGGTCCGGATCCACGATCTCGCCCGCGAGGTCCTCGAGAGCCCCGAGACGCCCGCGTCCGTGCTCGCCACGCTCCAGGGAACGCTGATCGCAGACGACGCGCCAGTGATTAGCCCGCGTTCGAATCGGTAAGGCTCGCCCTGTGGGCGACGGCGATCCGGCGGCCGAGCGGGCGGCGAGGAACGACGCCGCGTTTCGCAGCGCGAACCGCGCCATCGCCGAAGCTGCGGAGCAGGCCGAGATGGCGGCGCTCCCCCTCATCTGCGAATGCGCCACCGAGAGCTGCACGCGGATCATTCGCGTCGCCCGGGAGCACTATCTGCGCGCCCGCGCAAACCCCCGCTGGTTCCTGACGGCTCCCGGCCACGAGTCAGAGGCCGAGGGCTTCGCGACGATCGTCGAGGAATACGACGGCTACGTGGTCGTCGAGAAAGAGGAGCGATGACCGCTCTGGAACGCATGCGCCGCCTCGACCCTCCCGACCCCGTGCCGCCGAGCCCTCGGCCCGATCCGACCCCGCTCCCGCCGGACCCGAACCCGGCGCCGATCTGAAACCCCCGGCGCGCGGTTCGGGCCGCTGCGACACCGTTCGACGGCAGCCCGTGCGCCGCCCCTGCGTGGCGAACCTCCGACCGAGCGATGGCCGAGGAGCGGAATCGTTCCTATGTTGAGCGGCGGGGGCCGGGCGCGGCGGCGGGTGCGTCAGGGGCACACGCCCCGCAGCCTGGCCCCTGTCGAGCACGAGGCCTGCCTTGGGAGGGCGCCTCGCTCGCCGCTCATTGAAGCGGAGGAAGCGCTCGCTGTCTCTCCCTGCGGCGATGACGGGCAGCGGCCGAACCCATCCCCCTCGATGGCTCGGCCGCTGCCGTCTTGCAGAGAGCCCGAAGGACGCCCGGGTCAGCCGATCGCCGACAGGGCAGCTCTCCTCCCTACAAGCAGTATCGACCAGACGCGAAACGCTTAAACACACCCGGCGCGGCTCGAGCCGCCCAGGTACCTTGGCTCCAGAATCTCCGGACGGGAGGGTGAATGGCTTCCAAGAGAACTCCGCAGACAGCTGCGAAACGAGAACGCGAGCAGGCACGCCGTGAGCGCCAGGCTCGGAAGCAAGCGAAAAGAGAGGCAGCGGCCGCCGAGCGGCGCAACCCGACTCCGGTCGTCGAGCCGACGATCGACGTCACGGCAATCGACCCGCCGGCCGATCCCGACTAGCCGCGCCGCGCGCGCTGCGGCCGATCAGCGTAGAGTCGGAGAATGAGCAGCATCCTCGACACGATCAAAGGCTGGCTGAAGGGCGGAAAGAAGTAGCACGTCCCCCGGGGCCGTGACACGGCCCTGTTCGCCCCGAAGACCGAGCTCTAGCCGCGCCGCCGCGTGCGGGCGCGCTGCGGACTGCGCCCCTGCGCGACCCGGCCGACCGGCGAGCCGTCGACGTCCTCCGGGCGTGGTTCCCGAGCGCCGATCAGGACCCGCACGCTTCCGTCCAGCTCCAGCGCCACGTGCTGCGGCGGCTCCTGGTCGTCCTGAAAGCGGCGACTGATCTCCTCGGCATAGCCGCCCGAGGCGACGGACGACGGTGCGGCGAACTCGACCACGAGCTCCCGCACCGCCTCCCGACGCGACAGCGTCACGACGTAGGCGGCGTCGAACGCGTCGCCCGACGGGGGCGAGATCGCTCTCGACCGGCTCACCATCCATCTATCCATGACGGTTACTCGTCAATTGGTTCTCCTCCGTCGTGTTGCGCTTCGGCCTCTGCCAGCGTCAGACATCCCGGGCAGATTCGGTCGCTGCCCACCGTGATCCAGCTCTCGCGGTCGTCGTCGTCACGCGGCCGGCGCGCGCATCGCCGGCAGGTGGTGACGTCGGGTTCGTTCAACCCGAGTCACCACCACGTGCGGTCGTTCCGTGCGACGGTGCGTTCTCTGTCACGGCGAGCGCTACGCGCTCAGCGTTGTGACGTTCCGCGCCTCGGGGCCCTTCTGCCCGTCTGCGGCCTCGTACTCGACCTTCGCGCCCTCGGCGAGCGACTTGAAGCCCTCACCGCTGATCGCGCTGTGATGCACGAAGACGTCCTTGCTGCCCTCGTCGGGAGTGATGAAGCCGTAGCCCTTCGAGTCGTTGAACCACTTGACGGTCCCAGTTGCCATATTCGATAACACCTCCCTTGCCATTCAGGAACGGGCAAGGGAAGCGCACTGCACGCAACCGGTACTCGCTCAGTTCACACTCGACGATAGCAAGCACCGGCCAAGACCGTGCCGAGGCGGCCCTACGGCTTGAGGCAGACGGCCGTCGCTTCGACCTGGCTCTGAATCGTGGCGTACGAGTTGGCGCCTGCCTGCCAGCCCGTCCCCGCTCCGAGGACGGCGACGGGCGCGGACATCCACAACCCCTGGCCGTCCGTGTGCGCGCCGCCGGACAGGATCACGCTGCCGGTGGGGCAATGTGCGGTCGCGCTGCCGACTCCACCCGCGGCGACCTTGACGGTGGCCTGGACGATCGCGAGCTTGTCGGAGATCGACGCGGTCGTCGCCGCAGCTCCCGGCGGTCCCGGCGGCCCCGGCCGACCGCGCAGTCTCGCGACGGCGGTCGCCGACAGGTCGTTCAGCCCGATGCTGTGATCCTTGATCTGTGCGCCCGTGATGAGGTCGTTGCCGGCGACCGCCGACCCGCCCAGGGCCACGCCGAGCGCGATCAGTGCGACAGTCATCGCTGGCGAAGGCAGGACCAACCGCACCGCGACCCTCCTTGTCGGACCGACGACGGAACGTATGGCTTCGACGACGAGACGCCCGGTCCTGCCTGCGCTCGCGGCGCGTCTAGAAGACGATGTACGCGAGGAATGCGACCGCGAGGGCGATCGCGACGACCGCCTACCGGGGACCGGTCGGGCCACCCGGGTGGAGCGAAGATTCCCGCGTCTTGCGAGTCCCGGCCTCGTCCCGGGTAGGGTGCGGCGATGCCCCGGATCAAGCTGCATCTCACGAACGGCGACAGCCCCGAGTTCACCGTGAGCGCACGCGGTGACGTCGACGAGATCCGCGACGACATCGACGCGGGCAGGTGGCTCAACTTCGCCAACACGCGATTCATCCGCAGTCAGTCCGTCGTCTGGATCGAGTTCCTCGACGACGCCGACGAGCCCGCCTGACCGGTGGGCTGCGGTCGATCCGCAGCCCGACTCGGTGGTGTTGCGGATGCCGAGCAGCGCACGGCGGGGCACGCTCGGGTCATGACGATCGTCAGCAGCGAGCTTCCAATCCCGCTCGACGACCTCGCCGCGAGGCTCGGACTCGAGCCGGACGAGGTCCAACCGTATGGGCGCGGCGCGGCCAAGATCGAGCTCTCGGTGCTCGACCGCCTCCACGACGAGCCCGACGGGAAGCTCGTCAGCGTGACGGCGATGACCCCGACGAAGGCAGGCGAGGGCAAGACGACGACTGCGATCTCGCTCGTCGACGGGCTCGGCCGGCTCGGCGAGCGCCCATTGCTCTGCCTCCGGGAGCCGTCGCTCGGCCCGGTTTTCGGGATCAAGGGGGGCGGCACCGGCGGAGGTCGTGCGCAGCTCGTCCCGATGGAGCGGATCAACCTTCATTTCACCGGTGACATCCATGCGATCGGGGCCGCGAACAACTTGCTGGCAGCCGCGATCGACGCGCATCTGACGCACGGCAACGCGCTCGGGATCGAGCCGCACTCGATCAGCTGGCGCCGCTGTGTCGACATGGACGACCGGGCGCTGCGCCGCATCGTCGTCGGGCTCGGCGGACGCGCGAACGGCAATCCACGCGAGACGGGCTTCGACATCACGGCCGCGTCCGAGGTGATGGCGATCGTCGCCGTCTCGCGCGATCTCGCCGACCTGCGCGACCGTCTCGGCGCGATCACGATCGGGTCGTCCGCCGGCGGCGAACCGGTCACCGCCGAGCAGCTCGGCGTCGCCGGTTCGATGGCCGTCCTGTTGAAGGACGCACTCAAGCCGAACCTCGTCCAGACGATGGAAGGCGAGCCCGCCCTCGTGCACTGCGGCCCGTTCGCGAACATCGCGCACGGGAACAACTCGCTCGTCGCCGACAGGATCGGCCTGAAGCTCGGCGACTACGTCGTCACCGAGAGCGGCTTCGGCGCCGACATGGGCTTCGAGAAGTTCGTCGACATCGTGTGCCGGTCAGGCGGCATCAAGCCGTCCGCCGCCGTGCTCGTCGCGACCGTCCAGGCGCTGAAGCACCACGGCGGCGACGCCGACGGCGGTTTTGCGGCGATCGAGCGCGGGATGGCCAACCTGCACGCGAACGTCCGCATCGTTCGCGCGTTCGGCCTGCCGTGCGTGATCGCCGTCAATCGCTTCCCGGGCGATACGGTCGCCGACATCGAGGCCGTTCAACGCCTCGCGCGTGAGCTTCCGGTCGCCGGCGTCGCGGTCAACGACGGCTTCGAGCAGGGCGGCGGCGGTGCGGAGCACCTCGCCGAGCTCGTCCGCGAGGCGGCGTCGGCACCCGTCGATCCGACCTACCTCTATCCGCTCGACGCTCCGATCGACCAGAAGATCGAAGCGATCGCCACCCACGCCTACGGAGCCTCCGGCGTCGAGCTCTCCCCCCTCGCCCGCCGGCAGGCGCGCGGATTCGCGGCGGCCGGACTCGGAAGCCTGCCGATCTGCATGGCCAAGACGCATCTGTCGCTCTCGCACGACCCGAAGCTGCTCGGGGCTCCCAGCGGCTTCACGCTCCCGGTGCGTGAACTTCGCGCTTACACCGGGGCGGGCTGGATCGTCGCGGTCTGCGGCGACATGCAGACGATGCCGGGCCTGCCGGCGCACGCAGCTGCGCAGCGCATCGACATCGACGCCGCCGGCCAGACGACCGGCCTGCGCTGAGCGGTCAGCGGGCGCCGGCCGGGCCTGTCAGCGGCGGGCGTACGCGTCCCCGTACTCGGCGGCGTCGTACGCGCCCAGACGGGCCTGCAGCTCCGCGGCGCTGCACCAGCGGTCGACGAACTGCGTTTCGTTCGACGGGACCTGATTGAACTCGTAGCCGTCCAGCTGTTTCAGGCAGTCGTCGGTGACCGAGAGGTCGGAGCATTGGTACTCGAACGACAACGCCGGCGGCAGCTGCGCACAGCCGAGAATGACCTCGGCCTCGTAACCCTCCATGTCGATCTTCATGAACGCCGGATCGCCGTGCCGTGCAGCGAGCTCGGCGACCGTCACGGTGCTGTCCGACCACCGATCCTGTGTGGGCGCCTTGGCCCGCCAATCGTCCGACAGCGTCGAATGGCCGGAGTCGATCCCGAGATGCAGGGGCAGCCTGCCGGCGGTCGGCCGTCGCGCGTCGAAAAGGCCCATACGGGATTCGAACCCGTGCCGCCGCCGTGAGAGGGCGGTGTCCTAGGCCACTAGACGAATGGGCCGTCTACAGCGCGCGCAGTGTACCCAACGCCATCTAGCGTCCCCGGTCGAGGCAGACGCCGCCGAGGTCGAGGCCGTACACCGGCTGGTACGTCACGCAGCCGACGCGCGCGGAGACGAACACCCGCGCGTTCAGCACCGCATAGGCGGCGAGCGGGGCGCTCGTCCGCGCCACCTCGAGCCCGATCCGGGCATACGCCCGCTCGCGCGGGCCGCCGTCGAGCGTCTGCGCGCGGTCGATCTGCGCGTCGAACCGGTGGTCGGAGAAATACGCGACGTTCGTGTTGCCGACAGCCTGGATCGCGCGCCCGTCGAGCAGCTTCTCGATCAGCCCGTACGGATCGCCGTAATCGGGCTTCGTGATCACGTCGGCGAGATCGAACTGCGTGCCTCGAACCGACGCGAGCGTCGACTGCCCGACGGCGAGGCTCGTGTCGACCTTGACGTGCAGCCCGATCTTCGCCAGGGAGTCGGCGACGACGAGCGCGCGGTTCTGACAGTCGACCGACCGGCAGGCGAGGAACACCGCGCGGCCGCCGCGCAGATGCCCGCGTGCGAGGCGGCGCGCGAGCGCGAGGTCCGGCCCTGCGAGCGGATAGATGTGCCGCGGCTCGTAGCCGGGGAACCCGGGCGGGAGATACTCGTCGGTCGGCTCGGCGCCGCCTACCCCGAACTGGCGGGCGAGCTCGGGCCGGTTGAGCGCGTAGTTCACGGCGCGCCGCAGCTGCGGGTTGTCCTTGAACAGCGGCCGCGACGTATTCAACGCGAGGTACGCGACGGTCGTCGAGCGCTCGACGTGGAACCGGCTGCGGTCGGCCTTGAACTTCGCCTGCAGCGCCTGGAACTCCGCCGAGTCGACGACGCCGTAGTCGACCTCCCCACGCTCCAGCTGCAGCAGGATCTGCGACGGGTAGGCGCCGAAGCCGTAGACGATCGAGTCGACCTTCCCCGGCCGGCTGCCGCGGTAGTAGGGATTGCGCTCCAGCGTGAGCGAACGGCCGCGGTCGTAGCTCGCGACCGCGTACGGGCCTGCCGACGGGAGCACGTCGGTCTGCTCGTTCGGCGTCGAGGTCGGAACCGCGCAGAAGTACGGCAGCGCGAGGCGCTGCGGGAAATCGGGCGCCGCACGCCGCAGGCGGATCACGAGCGTGCGACCGGAAGCGCGCCACCCGGCGACGTCGCGCAGATACGCCGAACCGGGCGACGCGAGCACCGGGGAGTCGGCGCGCCCGAACGCGCGCGCGAAGGACGCTGCGGTGACGGGAGCGCCGTTCGAGAACCGCCAGCCGGGGCGCACGGTGAGCGTGTAGGTCAGCCGGTCGGCCGAGACCTGCGGGAGCGCCTCGGCGGCTTCCGGCACGAGCTGGGTGCCGCGGTAGCCCGCGACGGCTGGGTAGTCGAGCAGCTTCGCGCAGGTCGCGTACTCCAGCTCCCACGCCTCGTCGGTCTGCGCCAGCGCCGGATCGAGCGACGCGAAGTCGAGTGTCTGCGCGACGACCAGCGTGTGCGCCGGAGGACTTGCACCGGCCCGGCCCGAAGCGAGCACCACGCCGATGACGACGAGCACGAGCACCGCGATGATCCCGAACGCCGACAGCTCCACGACGAGGCGCGTGCGCTCACGCGACAGCCCCGGCGGGGGTCGCCGCTTGCGCTCCGGGTTCGCAGCCACCGGACGCCTGCCGGCGGTCAGGCGCCGAGTTCGTGCAGCAGCGGTGCGGTGTCGAGCGGATCGAAGCCGAGCCGGGCCGCGATCTCCTCGCTCGTCGGCTTCGTGCCCTCCCGGAACAGCGCCGACAGGAGCTCACCGGTCGCCGGGTTCCGCCACCAGTCCTCGCCGACCTCCTTGACGAGGTGCGCCCGCAGCTGGGCCGAGCGGATCCAGGCCCGGAGGTAGTCGGCCGAGTAGAAGCCTTCGTCCATGTCGCCCAGGTGGCCGTCGCGGCGGTACCGGAACCCGGTGGCGTCCGTGAGCCGGTCGGCGTAGCCCTCGGACGTCCCCCCGTCCTCGGGGAACCGCGTCCAGAAGTCGAGCTCGAAGCGAAGCTTCGCCTCGTACCGGCGGTAGAGCCACGCCTCGAGAAACGTCGTCGCCTCGGCGTTCTGCCCCGCCTCCTCGGCGGAGAGCCCGAAGTACTGCTCGTGCCAGCCCGGCTCCTGCGAGATCTTCTCGACGATGTACGAGTAGATCTCCGTGAGCGCGTGGTCACGCGCGATGCGCCGGAACACGTACGGCAGCGACGGGTCGCAGCCGCCGTAGTGGAGCGCGTGCCCGGCCTCGTGGAGGAACGCCTGGTAGTCGTGGAGCCCGCCCTGCGCGCGTGTGATCAGGTGGACGACCGACGGTGGGTCGCTCGCGATCACGCAGGCGCGCGGCGACTTCTGCGGGCGGTCGTCGAGGTCGAGCCGGATGTTCGGCTGCGCCGCGAGATCGAAGCCGAGAGCCTGCAGCGTCTCCAGGCAGATCGCGGTCGCGCGCTCTTTCGTGTAGGTCGCCTCGAGCGGTGACAGGCGCCGGACGTACGCGCTGTGCGCGCTGGCCGGGATGTCTTCGCGCTCGTCTCCGAGCAGGCGGTCGAGCCACCTCGCGCGCAGCTCCTGGTAGCGGGTCGTGAGCTTGGTGCTGGCCTGCTCGAGCGCCGCCGACAGCTCGCGCAGTGAGATGCCCTTCTCGTCCTCGTTGCGTTCGACGGCTCCCGTGATCCCGGACAGCTCGGCCGCCAGCTCGTCGCTTCGCGTGAGCAGCTCGAGGCGGTCGGGGTTGAACGCCTCGCTGGCCTCTGCCTGGATCTTCCCCAGCTCGGCGCGGTCTGCGTACGACGTCAGGACCGCCAGCTTCGCCTGGGCCGAGCGGAGCGGCAGCTCCTCCCCGTTGAACGTCACCCGCGTCGCGAGCAGCCGATTCTCGAGGTCGTCCTCCGCCTCGGTCAGCTCGTCGGCGATCAATCCGCCCTCGCACGTCTTGCGGAGACGGAAGAGCAGCTCGCGCTCGTCTCCCGACGCGCCGTCCTCTGCCTCCCGCAGGGCATCGAGCTGGTCGCGACTGAACAGGCCGGCGTACTTGCGCACGATCGCCGCCTGCTCGGAGACCTCCTTCTCGCCGACGCGCACGGCGCGCCCCTCCTCGGAGCGCTCGTACAGGTACTGCGCGAGCCGCGACTCGAACTCGGTGGGGCTTGAGACTTGGGTTGCGCTCATTCCGAAACCCTAGCGAGGCGGCGGGTCACCTCGACGAGCGCGCTGGGCGCAAAGGGCTTCGAGAGGACCGCGTCAGCACGGCCCCGGTACTCGGAGACGTCGACGGAGCCGGTCACCACCGCCACCGGAATCCCTGCAGCGTGGATCTGCTCGACCAGGTCGGTCGACTCCTCCGCACCGAGATGCACGTCGAGCAGCACGACGTCGGGTCGCTCTGCGAGAGCCGCCTCGGCCTCGGCGACGCTGCCGGCTTCGACCACCTGGAAGCCCTCGAGCTCGAGATTCACGCGGCAAAGGAGGCGCAGCGACGGATCGTCGTCCACGACCAGCACCTTTGCGACCGGTTGCATCGCGGCGCGATGCTAGCGGTACGATCTGACGGTTGGCGGCGAAGATCGGCACTGGGGAGCGCTACGACGTCGCGATGGGCCAGCTGTGGCCAGGCCTCGCGCGCACGTTGACGCACCTGGACGTCCTCGCCGGCGAGCCCAACGGGCTCGACGACGACAGCGCCCCGCACGCCCTCCGCCGGCTCCAGTATTCGCTGCACGTCGCAGGCGAGCACCTGCACGGTCTCGAGCCGCCGGCGGGCGCTGCGAGCGCGCACGCCGAGCTCGCCGACGCACTCGCGTGCGCGCGCGACGCGACCGCCGAGGTCGCAGAGGCGGCGACCGTCTGGGGAGCCGACGGCGTCGCGCCGCTGCTGCCGGAATGGCGCGGCTCGCTGTTCCGCGTCCGGCTCGCACGCCTGCGTCTCGCCACGCCCGTCGCGAAGGAGCCTGTCGCGCCCGAACCGGCGCCCGCGCCGCTCGCACCGGCGCTGCTCGCCGTCGCGCTCGCACTCGCGGGCGGGCTGGCGTTCGTCGCCGGCGCGACCCTCGGGCTCTGGCCGGTCTGGGTGGCCGGTCTGATCGCCGTCGCGGCGGCCGTGCTCGCGTACCGGCCGTAGGAGGGATTGGCGGAATGCCGTTCGTCGGCACAACCTGCATTTCGCCAATCCCTCCTGGCCGCGGTCAGGCGCCCGTCGCTGCAGCGAGCCGGCCGAGCGTCTCGTCTCGGCCGAGCAGCTCGAGGCTCTCGAAGAGCCCGGGCGAGATCTTCGACCCCGTGACGGCCAGCCGGATCGGCTGGAACGCGACGCGCGGCTTCTCCCCCAGCTCGTCGGCGAGCGCCCTCAAGGCCGCCTCGATCGTCGGCGCCGCCCACGGGTCGACGGCGGCGAGGCGCTCGCGCGCGGCCGCGCAGATCGCGGGATCGGCGCCGTCCGCGGAGACCGGCTCGAAGAAGAAGCGGACGTAGTCGGGGTACTGGTCGAAGCGTTCGATCTTCTCCTGGACGAGCGGCGCGGTCGCGCGCACGAGGTCGCGGTCCCAGTCGTTCTCCTGCTCGTCGAGCCAGTGGCACAGCTGCAGCGCGTACTCCTCCGGCTGCAGGTTGCGCAGGTAGACGCCGTTCAGCCAGTCGAGCTTCTGCGTGTCCAACGTCGCCGGGCTCGGCCCCACGCGTTCGAGCGTGAAGCGCTCGACCAGCTCGTGCCTGAGCATCACCGTCGTGTGGTCGTCGTAGCTCCAACCGAGGAGCGCGAGGAAGTTCATCAACGCGGGCGCGTAGTAGCCGGCGGCGCGGAAGTCGTCGAGCGAGACCGCCTGCCGGCGCTTCGACAGCTTGCGGCCGTCGTCACCGAGGATGTTCGGCACGTGTGCGTAGACGGGCAGGTCGGCGCCGAGCGCGCGCAGGATGTTGATCTGCGACGGCGTGTTCGACACGTGGTCCTCACCGCGGATCACGTGGGTGATGCGGTCCTGGACGTCGTCGACCGGCGAGACGAAGTTGTACGTCGGCCGGCCGTCGGAGCGCACGATCACGAGGTCGGACAGCTGGTCGTTCCGGAACTCGATACGGCCGCGCACCGCGTCGTCCCAGGCGACCGTGCCGTCCTTCGGCTGGCGAAAGCGGATCGCGCCGTCGTCCTCGTACGCCTTGCCCTCGTCGACGAGCCGCTGCGCGAGCTGCCGCGCGCGGTCGGCCGTGTCCAGCTGGAAGGAGACCGGCCCGTCCCAGTCGATGCCGAGCCAGTGCAGCGACGCCTGGATCTGCTCGGTCGCCTCGGCCACCTCGCGGCTCGTGTCGGTGTTCTCGATCCGCAGCAGGATCTCGCCGCCGTGATGGCGTGCGTACAGCCAGTTGAACAGGAAGGTGCGCACGCCTCCGATGTGGAGGAACCCGGTGGGGCTCGGAGCCATGCGGACGCGGACGCTCATGCCGCCTCTATCGTAGGCGCGCATGCAGTTCGGGGCCCACGTGTCTGCGGGTGGCGGGATCGACACCGCCATCGACCGCGTCGAGAAGATCGGCGGCGACTGCGTCCAGGTGTTCACCCAGTCGCCGCGGATGTGGAAACCGACGAACCACAAGCCGGAGGCCGTCGCCCGGTTTCGCGACCGCCGCAAGGAGGCGGGGATCGCCGGCGTCGTCTGCCACGCGCTCTACCTGGTCAACCTCGCTGCGCCCGACGACGTCATCTGGCGCAAGTCGATCGACACGCTCGGCTTCACGCTCGACGCCGCCAACGCGATCGGCGCGGACGCGGTCATCTTCCACGTCGGCTCGCATCTCGGTGCGGGCTTCGAGGTGGGGCTCGAGCGGGCGGCGGAGGCGCTCGCGGAGGTGCTCGACGGCTACGAGAGCGACGCGTGGCTGTGCATGGAGAACTCGGCCGGCACGGGCGGCACGATCGGGCGCTCGCTCGGCGAGCTGCAGAGCCTGCTCGAGCGGCTCGACGGTCATCCCCGCCTCGGCGTATGCCTCGACTCGTGCCACCTGTTCGCGTCGGGCTACGACGTGCGCGACCGAGCGGCCGTCGACGAGCTGGTCGCGGAGATCGAGCAGGGCATGGGCCCCGACCGGCTGCGCGCGCTGCACGTGAACGACAGCGCCACACCGCTCGGGTCGAACCGCGACCGGCACGCGAACATCCTCGAGGGCGAGATCGGCGCGGGCCTGGCGACCTTCCTCGCCCACCCGGCCTTCCAGAGCCTCAACGCGTACCTCGAGGTGCCGGGCGTCGACCGCAGCGGCGTGACCGCCGAGGAGCTCCGGAAGGTGCGCGACCTCCACGCCCGCGGTCTGACCGCGGTCTGACCGCGGTCAGACACACGTCTGACACACGAAATCGTCACGAAGTCGTACGAAAGTGTGACGACGACCGGATGAGCGGCGTAAATGTGACTGAGATGACCTTTGCCCAGGCTGCTGAGCGGCACCTCGACGACGTGTACGCGTACCTCGCCTGGTTCACCTCCGACCGCTTCGTCGCGGAGGAGCTGACCGGCGAAACCTTCGAGCGCGCGCTCCGGCTCTGGCACCGCTTCGACCCCAAGCGCGGCTCCGTCCGCACCTGGCTCTGCCAGGTCGCTCGCACGGTCGCGCTCGACCACTTCCGCTCCGAACGCCGCCGCACCAGGCGCGAGGAGCTCGCGGCCTCGCACGAGCGCGTCGAGGAACACTTCGCCGAAGGGCTCTCGCCCGACCTCGAGGCCGCCCTCGCCCGCCTGAGCGCCGGCGAGCGCGAGGTCGTGGCGCTCCGGATCCTGCTCGACCTCGACGCCGGCTCCGCCTCGCGCGTGCTCGGCATCTCCGAGTCCAACTGCACGACGCGGCTCAGCCGCGCACTCAAGAAGCTCGAGGAGGCTCTCAATGTCGCAGCGTGATCTCGTCGCCGAGCTGCGCAGCGTGCGCGTCCCGGCCCCGCCGCAGTTGCGCGAGCGTGTGCGGTCGATCGCTGCCACAGCGGAGCCGGCTCCTGCCCGGCGCTTCCTCAACCGGCGCTCGCTCGTCCTGCTCGTGCCGGTCGCAGCGGCGATCGCCGGAACGATCGTGCTGACGCGGCCCGGAGACGGCCGGCAGCAGCAGGAGCTCGCCGCGGCACGGCCGCCGGCCGCGACCGTCGACCGGGCCGCGGCCGGCCGGAGCACCGGCGCCCTGCCGCAGGTCCAGCACGGCGCGGCCGCGAAGAGCTTCGCCACGCCGGCGCCGACGACCGGCCGCGCTCAGCGTTACAGCGCATCGATCGGACTGCGCGTCGCGTCGCCGCGTGCGGTCTCCGACGCCGTCAAGGACGCGCTCCGCCTCACGGCCAGCCTCGGCGGCCACCCGACGCAGGTGCACGCGTCGTCGGAGGGCAAGTCGGGCTCCGCCGACCTCGTCCTGCGCATCCCGCGCAACCACGTCCAGGAGGCCGTGACGCGCCTCTCGCAGCTCGGGACGATCACCTCAGAGCAGGTCGACGTCCAGGATCTGCAGCCGGGAATCGACACCGCCGACCGGCGGATCGCGCGGCTGCAGCAGCAGCTGGCGACGCTCCGCATCGAGCCGCAGACAACCGAGCGCGACCGGACGATCGCCGCGCTCACCGCAGAGGTCGAGCGGCTTCAGCGCGCCGAGGCCGCCACGCTCCGCGCCGCCCGCTTCGCGACCGTGAGCGTGCAGGTCGCGACTGCGTCGGCGGTGCAACCGGTTCACCACGGTCGCGGACCGCTACACGGCCTCGGCGTCGCGGCGTACTGGACGGGCATCGGCGCGGTCTACGCGATCGCGTTCGGGGTGCCGCTGCTGCTCCTCGCGGGCCTGGTCTACCTGGCGGCGCGCACGGTCAGGCGCCGCCGCGTCGACGCGCTGCTCAGCCGGCCCTGACCTGGGCGAACACCCGGAAGGTCGGTGTGCCCACCGGCAGCTCCGAGAACTCCGGGTTGATGCAGCCGAGCTCGTCGAACCGCGACTCGTAGGTCTGCTCCACCTCGGCCCGGCACATCGGCAGCGCCTGGCGGACGGCGCGGATCGCCCCGAACCCCGGCCGGCGCCGCTCGGCCGCCCGCAGCATGTCGAGGTCGATCTCGACGTCGAACACCTTCTGCATGCAGCCGAGGTACGTATGACCCCAGGCCTCGTACGTGTAGACGAACGGGCACGCCCGCTCGAGGCAGGCTCCCGGGTAGACGACCTTGTCGCAGTGGACGCCACAGCGGCGGCACTCCATCTCGTCCTGGGGATGGAGGGGCAGCGCCGGCGCAGCGGTCTGCTCGGGTGTCATGCGTGCATTGTCCGAACGCCGCCGGATACTCGCAAGACTTGACTTACGGGCTCGCGAGCGCTAGTCGCCGGGCGATGTTCAGGACGTCCATCGCGGTGAAGGCGCGGTAGTCCGGCTCGACGTCGACCGCCGCGTCGTCGGCGGCGAACCAGAGAGCCTGCACGGTCGTGATCCCCGCGTCGGCGGCTCCCTGCACGTCCGCGACGAGCCCGTCGCCGACGTGCATCGCCTCGCCGGGCTCGAACCCGAGCCCCAGCGACCGAAGCGCCGCGTCGAAGATGCGCCTGTCGGGCTTGCGCGCGCCGACCTCGTCGGCCAGCACGATCGCGTCGACACGCTCTGCGACGCCGAGCTCCGCCAGGCGCCGCCTGGTCAGCCGGGCCGGCTCGGGCCAGCCGTTCGCGACGATCGCCAGCCGCAGGCCGCGCTCACGGAGCGTCTCGAGCAGCGCGTGCGACGACCCGAGCAGCGCGTGCGCCGGCGTCCAGACGACGTACTCGGCGTCGAGGAAGCGGTCGACGTCGACGTCGCCGACACCGAGCTCGCGGCGCAGCAGGTCACGGTAATCGTCTCCCGGCGCGAGCGTCGGCAGGAGCTCGTTCCTGAACCGCGACGTGAACGCCTCGGCCTCCGCCTCGCGTCCGAGGACGGCGAGACCGGCCCGGTGACCGGCGGCCAGCAGCTCGTCGTCCCACGTGAAGTCGACGAGCGTTCCACCCCAGTCGAAGAGAACCGCTCGCAACACGACCCCGGCTAGGCTAACTGTCGTGGCGCGGAGGATCCTCTGGTCGTCCCTCGCGCTCGCGCCCGTGGCGCTGATCGCCCGCTATGCGGCCGATGCGGACGCGACGACGCTCTTCGTGCTCTCGGCGCTCGCGCTGATCCCGCTCGCGTGGGTGATCGGCGAGGCGACCGACCACGCCGCGCAGCGCACCGGCGCCGGAGTCGGCGGCTTCCTCAACGCGAGCTTCGGCAACGCCCCGGAGCTGATCATCGCGCTGTTCGCCGTCGCGGACGGCCTGCCCGACGTCGTGCGCGGCTCGCTCACCGGCTCGGTCGTGTCGAACATCTTGCTCGTGCTGGGCGCGGCGATGATCGCCGGCGGCCGCGGGGAGGTCGACACGCGTTCGCTGCGCCTCCAGCTGCTGACGGTGTTCGGCGCGGTGGGCGTGCTGCTGATTCCGTCGGTCCCCGGCTGGCACGGCTCGCGAGACCGCCACTCGCTGTTCCTCGTGACGATCCCGGTGGCAGCGCTGCTGCTCGGTGCGTACCTCGTGATCACGGTACGCAACCTGCGCATCCACCGTGAGCAGGAGCGGAGCGAGGCGTCACCGGAAACGTGGTCGATGCGCAGGTCGCTGCTGCTGCTCGCCGGTGCGACCGTCATCACGGCGCTGATCTCGGAGATCCTCGTCCATTCGCTGCACGACTTCGGGACGTCGGTCGGACTGAACGAGTTCTTCATCGCCGCGGTGATCGTGGCGATCGTCGGCAATGCGGCCGAGCACGGCGGCGCCGTGGTGATCGCCCTCCGTGGCAACACGAGGCTCGCGACGGAGATCGCGATCAGCTCGTCGATGCAGGTCGCCGTGTTCGTCGCGCCCGTGGTCGCGCTCCTGTCGTGGCTCGTCGGTCGCGGCCTGCCGCTCTCGTTCCGCGTCGTCGAGCTCGCGACGATGGCGGCGGCGGCCGCCTTCTCGACCTTGGTGATCTGGGACGGGACGTCGAAGCGCTGGGAGGGCTTCCTGCTCGTCGCCGTCTACGGCGGCGTCGTCGTGACCTACGCGCTGGTCTAGGACGCGCCGGGAAACGGCTGCTGCACGCGGGTGAACTCGTAGCCCGCCCAGATCAGCCGGTCGCCGTCGATCCGCAACCGCTCCCCGCGCTCGCGTCCGGCGGCGGCCAGCCAGCCGCCGCCGTCGCGTGCGAACGTCGTCTCCCCGCGTCCGGGCGGCGCCTCGACGAACCGCGCCTTCAGCGTCCCGCCCTCCCACCAGAAGACGAACTCGCTGCCCTCGGACCACCAGCGGCCGAGCAGCGAGCGTGCGTCGCCCGGATCCTGCTCCGGCAGCCAGGTCTCGACGGGCTCGGGCCAGAGCTCGGCCGTCTTCGCGGCGAGCCGGATCGCGGTCATGTCCATGTCGCCGCGGGTGCTCGAGTTCGTCACTGCCGCGGCGCCGATCTCGGTCTTGCGGTTCACGTAGACGCCGGAGAGGTGACCGGCCATCGCGCCACCGTGCCCGGCGTAGATCGCGCCGTCGTGGTTGAAGAGCATCAGGCCGAGCCCCCACCCGAGGCTCCAGTTGTCCGGGTAGTACATGACCTGCGGGAAGCACATCTGCTCGAGCGTCGACGCGGACAGGACGCCGTCGGCGCCGCGCGCGAGGAACGTCGCCCAGCGGCCGAGGTCCTCGGGCGTCGACCACAGCTGGCCGGCTGCCGCCGTGCCGCCGAGGTCGGACTCGGGCTCGCGCCAGACCGTGCGCGCGTACTCGTCGACGAGGTAGCCCTGCGCCTTCGGCGCGACCGGCATCCAGGTGGTGCGGGTGAGCCCGAGCGGGCGGATGATCCGTTCGTCGACGTAGTCGGTGTAGCGCTCGCCCGAGAGGCGCGCGACCACCTGGCCGAGCAGCGCGAAGGCGAGGTTCGAGTAGTGGTGCGCCTCGCCGGGCGGCAGCACGAAGGTCACCCCCTGCATCGAGTCGATCAGCTGCTGCTCCGTCGGCGACTCGCCGGTGACGAACATCTCCCCCGCCTCGCGCTCCAGGCCGGAGAGGTGGCAGAGCAGGCGGCGCACGGTCGGCGTCCCGTTCGCGACACCGTCGAGGTGCTGCTCGAGCCGGTCCTCGAGGTCGAGCTTGCCCTCGTCGCGCAACTGCATGACCGCGGTCGCCGTGAAGGTCTTCGTGATCGAACCGACCCGGTACTGCGTGTCGGGTGTGGCGTCGCGCGAGCCCTCGTAGTCCGCTGCACCAACCGCGCCCGACCACACGAGCTCGCCCTTCCGCACGACGGCCGCCGCGACCGAGGGCAGCCGCTCGGCCTGACGCTCGGCGATCAGCCGGTCGAGGGCGGGAGCGAGCGTGTCAGGCGGCCCGGACACCGGCTCCCAGCGCGTGCGGCACGAGCTCCAGCGCCTGCGCGAGGTCGTCGTCGTCGACGTCGAGATGCGTGACCGCACGCAGCACCCCAGGCTTCATCGTCCGCGAGAGGCACACCCCTGCGTCCCGCAGCAGGTCGACCGCCTCCCACTCGCCGAGCCCCAGCACGCCGACGTCGAGCTGGACGAAGTTCGTCTCGACCTGCTCGAGGTCGACGGGAAGTCCCGCGGCCGCCCACCCTTCGCCCAGCCGGCGCGCCCGGGCGTGGTCGTCGGCGAGCCGCTCGACGTTGTGGTCGAGCGCGTACAGCCCGGCCGCGGCGACGATGCCTGCCTGCCGCATCGCCCCACCGAAACGGTGCTTCTCGCGGCGCGCACGCTGCATCAGCTCGGCCGAGCCTGCGATCAGAGCCCCGAGCGGACAGCCGAGCCCCTTCGACAGGCAGACGTTGACGGTGTCGAACATCCCGGCGATCTCCGCCGGCGCGACGCGCTGCGCAACGGCTGCATTGAAGAGCCGCGCACCGTCGAGGTGGATGCGGATCTCGAGCTCGCGCGCCGTGTCGACGACTGCGCGGAGCTCGTCCAGCGGCCAGACCGCGCCGCCGGCCGTGTTGTGGGTGTTCTCGACTGCGACGACGGAGGTGCGGGGCGTGTGGAAGCTCCCGTCCGCATGCGTGGTCGCCCGCACCTGCTCCGGCGAGATGCGCCCGCGGAAGCCGGCCACCCCACGCGTCTGCAGCCCCGAGAACGCGGCGGCGCCGGCGAGCTCGGAGACCATGATGTGCGCCTTCTCCTCGACGACGAGCTCGGTGCCGCGCTCGCCCAGGATCGCCAGGGCGATCTGGTTCCCCATCGTGGCCGTCGGGAGGTAGACCGCCTCTTCCTGGCCGAGCAGAGCCGCGACGCGCTGCTCGAGCGCGAGCACCGTCGGGTCCTCGCGCTCCTGCTCGTCGCCGACCTCGGCGCGGGCCATCGCCTCGCGCATGCCGGGAGACGGCTTCGTCTGCGTGTCGGAGCGAAGATCGATCACTTGACCGGAATCTAACGGGCCGCTCACATCCGGAGGCGACACTCCGCGCGTGAAGCTCGCCGCGCTCGGCATCGCCGTTGCACTCGCGGCAGCACCCGTGGCTTCCGCAGGCCCGTCGCCGCTCGTCCCGCCGTTCATCGCGGGGCTGATCAAGGCGAGGGCCGGCGCACTCGCTTACGCGCCGACGCGATCTCCATTCGGGTACCGCTACCTCAGCTACACCTGGACGGCGAAGACGAAGATCCTGAACGTCCGGCTGCACGACAAGCACTACCGGCCGGGCAACGCACGCCACACCGCCACGTTCACCGCCGAGTGGTTCGGCGGAACGCTCGCCTCGTGCGCAGCGGGCAAGCAGAAGACGATCCAGTACGACGGCAACAAGGTCTACTGGGACGCCGGCGTGGCGTGGCGGTGCGTCCGGGGCGCCGGCGGGCGGAACGTGAAGCTGCTCGCAGCCTCTCCGGCGCTGCCCGACGTCGCGCTCGCCCAGATCGTCTCGTCCGGCAAGCGGCTCTAGACGGGCGCATGCTTGACTGGTCGGGCGATGCGCCACGACCCGTACACGCTGCCGCTGGACCTGCCCGAGCCGACTGACGACGGCGGCGCCGACCACCTGCCCGGCCGCCGGCTGCCCGCGCTGCGGCTCGACTCGACGCACGGACCGGTCGACCTCGCCGAGCTCGCGGCCGAGCGGCTCGTGCTCTACGTGTACCCGCGAACGGGCACGCCCGGGGTCCCACCGCCCGACGGGTGGGACGCGTTTCCGGGAGCGCGTGGCTGTACGCCGCAGTCGTGCGGGTTTCGGGATCACGTCGCCGAGCTGGGGGCGCTCGGTGCGCACGTGGCGGGCCTGTCGGCGCAGACACTGCCGGAGCAGGTCGAGTTCGCGGAGCGCACGCACATGCCGTACCCGGTGATCGCCGATCCGGAGCTGCTGCTGCGCGACGCGCTCGGCTTCCCGACGTTCGAGATCGCCGGCCTGACGCTGTACAAGCGACTCGCGCTCGTCGCCGAGGCGGCGAGCATCGTCAAGGTCTTCTACCCGGTGTTCCCGCCGGACCGGAACGCCGCCGACGTCCTCGCCTGGCTGGAGCAGCGGTGAACCTCGACCGCGTGGCGGCGACGCTCGCCGGCGAGCCCGCCTACCGCGTCCGCCAGGTGTGGGAATGGGCTGCGCGCGGCGCGTCGTCGTACGAGCAGATGACGAACCTGCCGACGATCGCCCGCACGCGCCTCGCCGAGGAGGCGCCCTTCTCGACGCTGGCGCTCGCCGAGGAGGCCCGCTCGGCGGACGGCACGGTCAAGGCGCTGTTCCACACGCACGACGGCCATCCCGTCGAGGCGGTGCTGATGCGCTACCGCGACGGCCGCCGCTCGGTCTGCGTCTCCTCCCAGTCCGGCTGTCCGCTCACGTGCACGTTCTGCGCGACCGGGCAGATGCGGTTCCGGCGCAACCTCGACGCCTGGGAGATCCTCGACCAGGCGCTGCACTTCCGCCGGATCGAGCCGATCGACCACGTCGTCTTCATGGGGATGGGCGAGCCGATGCTCAACGTCGACAACGTGCTCGCGGCCGCGCGGCGGCTGCCCGACGTCGGCGTGACGCACCGGCGCACCACCATCTCGACGGTCGGCTGGCTGCCCGGCCTGACGCGCTTCGTCGACGAGGTGGAGGAGCCGATCCGGCTCGCGCTCAGCCTGCATGCGGCACCCGACGCGCTGCGAAGCGAGCTGATGCCGGTGAACGACCGCTATCCGCTCGAGCAGGTACTCGCCGAGTGCCGCCGGTACCACGAGCTCCGCCGGCGCAAGGTCTTCGTCGAGTACGTGATGCTCGACGGCGTCAACGACTCGCAGGAGCATGCGTCCGCGCTCGCCGGTGTGCTCGACCGCACGGTGTTCAAGGTCAACCTGATCCCCTACAACCCGACGGGGATGTACGAAGGCTCGTCGCGCGACCGCATCGCCGAGTTCAAGACGGTGCTCGACCGGGCGCGGCTGCCGGCGACGGTGAGGCTGACGCGCGGGCGCGACATCGCCGCCGCGTGCGGGCAGCTGGCCGCGGACGGCTAGCCCGCGTCAGTCCGTGTCGTCCGCCTTGGTCTCGTGGATCGTCCCGTCCGGGTGGTGGGGCGGTGCGTAGGCGGTGATGATCTTCATCGCCTGCTCGCCGGTCGTCCTGAAGTTGTGCTGCGTGCCCGCCGGGACGAGAACGAGGTCGCCGACCTCGAACGGAGTCGCCTCGCCCGCCAGAATCGCCTCGCCGGATCCCTCGACCAGGTAGAGGATCTGGTCGTTGTCGTCGTGGACCTCCTCGCCGATGTCGCCGCCGGGCGGGATGCTCATGATCACCACCTGCACGTGGGCGCCGGTCGCCAGGACGTGCCGGAAGTAGCCGTTGTCCTTCGCCTGCCCGGTGAGGTTCTTCAGATGCACGATCGACCTCCGATCTCGACGCTGCAGAAGCCTCTTCCGAGACCAGCCTAACCCGCGCGAGACTTAGCGGTCGTCGAGGTCGATGCGCGGGACGCTGGTGTTCGTCTCGGCGCGACGGCGGTCGAGGTGCCGGAGTGCGCGCGCGAGCAGCTCCTCGACTCCGTCGTCGGATGCATCGCGCTCGCGCGCGCGCCGGCGCCACCGCTGTGCGGCTTCCCAGCGCTCGAGCAACCGATAGTCGACCGACGACATGCCGGTCGAAATCATCGGCTTGCAGGAGGTTTTTCTTGAGAGCTCCTTTCACAATGAGGCATGTGTCCTCGGGCCGCGCTGGATGAGCCGCGAGGCGGCGTCCTCCGTCGCGCCGATAGTCACGACTATCGGGCGACTCCCTACGTCCTTGCCTCGCGGGGTCCATCGCACCCCGAGAACGAAGCTCATCGCGAAAGGAGCTCTAGGCCTGCGTGGCTGCCAGCCGCGGCGTACAGCTCGCCAGGCCGCGCTTCTCGAGGTACTGCTGGTGGTAGTCCTCGGCCTCCCAGAACGGGGGTGCGTCCTCGATCGACGTGACGACCGGACGCGTGAGCCGCGCCTGGACGTGCTCGCGTGACCCCTCGGCCGCGAGCCGCTGCTCGTCGTCGTGCGTGAAGATGACGGAGCGGTACTGCGAGCCGACGTCGGGGCCCTGCCGGTTCAGCTGCGTCGGATCGTGCTCGGCCCAGAAGACCGCGAGCAGCTGTTCGTACGGGACGCGCTCCGGGTCGTAGGTCACCTCGACCACCTCCGCATGCCCCGTGCGATCGGTGCACACCTGCTCGTAGCTCGGATGCTCGACGCCTCCGCCTGCGTATCCGACGCGGGTGCCGGTGACGCCGTCGAGCCGGCGGAACGCCGCTTCGACGCCCCAGAAGCACCCGGCCCCGAATGTTGCCTTCTTCTCCGTCACTTCTCCTCCAGGTTCAGTGCGACTGAGTTGATGCAATAGCGCACCCCGGTCGGCTGCGGGCCGTCCTCGAACACGTGCCCGAGGTGGCCGCCGCACGATGCGCACATGACCTCGGTCCGCACCATGCCGTGAGTCGTGTCCGTCTCCTCCTCGATCGCCTCCGTCGACGCGGGCGCGAAGAAGGCCGGCCAGCCGCAGCCGGAGTCGTACTTCGCCTCCGACTCGAACAGCTCGGCGCCGCAGCCGGCGCACCGGTATGTGCCCGGCTCGAAGACGTGGTCGTACTCGCCGCTGAACGGCCGCTCGGTGCCCTTCTCGCGCAGCACGCGGTAGGCGTCCGGATCGAGCTCGGCCCTCCAGTCCGAGTCGGTCTTCTCGACCTTGTAGGTCAAGCAATCCTCCTTCTCGTGGTTTCCGCCGATACAGACTCCGCAGGCGGCCGGATCGTTACGCGTCCACGGGGACGGCCTGCTCCCCGAACTGGTGACGGAGAACGGGGTGCTTCGCGGCCCTGACCTCGTCGAGCCGGCGCACGACGCGGCTGTGCGGGGCGTCGTGCAGGAGCTCGGGGGAGTCCGCCGCCTCGCGGGCGATCGCGAGCATCGCGTCGGCGAAGGCATCCAGCGTCTCCTTGGCCTCCGTCTCGGTCGGCTCGATCATCAGCGCCTCGGGCACGACCAGCGGGAAGTACACGGTCGGCGGGTGGAAGCCGTAGTCCATCAGCCGCTTCGCGACGTCGAGCGCGGAGATGCCGTGCTCCCGCTTCAGGATGCGCGCACTGAGAACGAACTCGTGCATGCACAGCCGCTCGAACGGCAGGTCGTAGGCCTCCTTGAGTCGTGCGAGCAGGTAGTTCGCGTTCAGCACGGCGACCTCGCTCATCTCCTTCAGCTCCGGCCCGTAGGCGCGCATGAACGCGTACGAGCGGACGAAGACGCCGAACGGGCCGCTGAACGCGCGCACCCTGCCGATCGACTTCGGCCGGTCGAACTCGAGCCGGAACGCGGAGCCGTCTCTCACGACGACCGGGACCGGCAGGAACGGCTCGAGCGACGACCGAACCGCGATCGGCCCTCCGCCCGGACCGCCGCCGCCGTGCGGTTGCGAGAACGTCTTGTGCAGGTTGATGTGCACGACGTCGAAGCCCATGTCGCCCGGCCGCGAGATGCCGCAGACGGCGTTGAGGTTGGCGCCGTCGTAGTACATCAACGCGCCGGCCCCGTGGAAGATGCGAGTGATCTCCTCGATGTTCTCGTCGAACAGACCGAGCGTCGAGGGGTTGGTGAGCATGAGGCCCGCCGTGTGCTCGTCGACCTTGGCCCGCAGGTCGTCCAGATCGATGTTCCCCCGGGCATCGGTCTTGACCGGCGTCAGCTCGTAGCCCGCCATGGTCACGCTCGCAGGGTTGGTCCCGTGCGCCGTGTCGGGGATCACGATCTTCCGCCGCGTGTCGTCCTCGCCGCGGTCGGCGAAGTACGCGTGGAAGAGCATCAGGCCGGTGAGCTCCCCCTGGCTGCCCGCGGCAGGCTGGAGGCTGACGGCATCGAGGCCGGTCAGCTCGCGGAGGATCTCCTGCAGCTCCCACTCGAGCTCGAGCGCGCCCTGCGCCGCGTCGTCCTCGACGAGCGGGTGCAGGCCGGCGAACCCGGGCAAGCCGACGAGGCGCTCGTTGATGCGCGGGTTGTATTTCATCGTGCAGGAGCCGAGCGGATAGAAGCCGGTGTCGATGCCGTAGTTGCGCGTGGACAGCGCGGTGAAGTGGCGCAGCACCTCCGGCTCGGCGAGCTCCGGAAGCCGCGGCGGGGTCGACCGCCGCTGCTCCTCGGGGAGCTCCGGCACCGGCAGGTCGGGCTTCGGAACCTGCAGGCCGCGCCGGCCGGTCTGCGACTTCTCGTAGATCAGCTTCACGATCCGAGCGCCTCCGCCAGACGATCGATCTCGGCGACGGTCCGCTTCTCGGTGACCGCGACGAGCAGCGAGTCGTCGAATCCCTGGTAATCGCGCCCGAGCGGGTAGCCGGGATAGATGCCGTTCGCGCGCGCCGCCTGCAGCGCCTCGCGTGCGTCGCGACCCGTCCGCACGACGAACTCCTTGAACGTGTGCCGCTCCGGGAACGCCAGCTCGAGCCCGACCTCCGTGAGACGCGACTTCGCGTAGCCGGTCAACGCGAGGCACGTCTCGCCGAGCTCGCGCAGTCCCTGCGGACCGAGCAGGCTCAGGTGGACGAGCCCGGCGAGCGCGAGCAGCGTCTGGTTGGTCGTGATGTTCGACGTCGCCTTCTCGCGGCGGATGTGCTGCTCGCGCGTCTGCAGCGTCAGCACGTAGCCGCGGTCGCCGGCGACGTCGACCGTCTCGCCGACGATTCGGCCCGGTAGGCGCCGCACGAGGTCGCCGCGCGCCGCGAGGAAGCCGTAGTGCGGCCCGCCGTAGCTCATCGCGTTGCCGGCCGACTGTCCTTCGCCGATCGCGAGCGCGCAGCCGTACACCCCGGGCGGCTCGAGCACTCCGAGCGAGACGAGGTCGACGTGCGCGACCGGCAGCGCACCGCCTTCGTTCGCCGCCGCCGTGAGCTCGGCAGCGGGCTCGAGACAGCCGAAGAAGTTCGGGTGCTGGAAGATCACCGCGGCGGCACCGGCGGCAGCCTCGCGCACGCGGTCGGGGTCGGTCACGCCGCCCTCGTGCGGGACCTCGACGACCTCGAGACCAAAGCCGGGCGCGTAGGTCTTCACGACCTGGCGGACCTGCGGATTCGTCGCCTCGGTGACGACGATCAGGGTTCGTCCGGTCGCGTGCTTCGCGACGAAACAGGCATCCGCCGCCACCGTCGTGCCGTCGTAGCCGGACGCGTTCGAGACGTCCATGCCCGTGAGCTCGCAGATCGCGGTCTGGTACTCGAAGATCGCCTGCAGCACGCCCTGGCTCAGCTCCGGTTGGTACGGCGTATAGGCGGTGAGCAGCTCGCCCCGCTGGAGGATCGCGTCGACCACCGCCGGGACGTAGTGGTCGTAGATCCCCGCGCCGATGAAGCAGACGTCGTCGGCGATGTTCTTCGCCGCGAGCTCCGAGAGGTGTCGCTGGAGGTCGGCCTCGGCGAGCGCCGGCGGAAGCTCGAGCTCGCGCCCGAGCCGGACGCCTGCCGGGAGCTCGCGAAAGAGCTCGTCGATGCTCGCGACGCCGATCGTCTGGAGCATCGCGTCGCGATCGGAATCGGTGAGCGAGAGGTAGCTCAAGCGTCCTCGAGCTGCTTGCGGTACGCGGCCGCGTCGAGCAGGCTCTCCCGCTCGGCCGGGTTCGTCACGCGGATACGGATCAGCCAGCCGTCGCCGTAGGGATCGTCGTTCACCGTCTCCGGCGTCTCGACGACCTTCTGGTTGACCTCGAGCACCTCACCGGAGAGTGGCGCGACGAGATCGGAGACGGCCTTGACCGACTCCACCTCGCCGTAGCTCTGATCCTTGACGACGGTCGCCCCCTGGTCGGGCGGCTCGTAATGGACGAGCTCGCCGAGCGAGTCCTGCGCGTACCAGGTGACGCCGAGCACGGCCTCGTCGCCCTCGAAGCGCGCCCAGTCGTGCTCGGGGTGGTACGAAAGGTCATCGGGATACGACTCGCCTGCAGCCACTACGCCTTCTCCTCTCGCGTGTAGAACGGCTTCTTCACGATCCGGGCGGTGCGTGCGCGGCCGCGCACGTCGATCGTCAACTCGGTGCCGGTCGCGCTCTGCGGGGCCGGCACGTAGCCGAGGCCGATGCCGACGTCGAGCATCGGTGACATCGTCCCCGACGTGACCTCGCCGCCGCCGTCGATCGTCATCCCGTGTCGGGGAATGCCCTGCGGCATCGAGAAGGCGACGAGCTTCTCCGCCGGCCCTTCCGCCTTCACCTCGCGCAGCCGGTCGGCGCCCGTGAAGCCGGTGTCGAGCGCGCACGCCCAACCGAGCCCGGACGAGATCGCGTCCCACTGCGGGCCGATGTCGTTGCCGTGCAGCGGGTAGCAGACCTCGAGGCGCAGCGTGTCGCGCGCTCCGAGCCCGCACGGCACGACGCCGGCGCCGACCACGTGATCCCACAGCTTCCCGGCGTCGTCCGCCATGCACGCGAGCTCGACGCCCTCCTCACCGGTGTAGCCGGTGCGGTTGATCATCACCTCGACACCGCCGACCTCGCCCATCGCCCAGGTGAACGCCTTGCCGTGCGAGATGCCGATGCGGTCGAGCGCGCGCGGTCCCTGGACGGCGAGCAGCGCGTAGTCGTCCGAGACGTCGCGGACGTCCGACCCCCGCAGCTCGCGCTCGCGCAGCCACTCGAACGCCGCTTGGCGATTCGAGGCGTTCACGACGAGCAGGTAGCGATGGGTGTCGAGCCGGTAGACGATCAGGTCGTCGACGATCCCCCCTGACTCGGTCGTCAACAGCGTGTACTGGGCGTCGCCCGGCTCCAGCCGGTCGATGTCGTTCGAGAGCCTCGCCTGAAGCAGGTCGCGCGCCGTCGGGCCTTCGACCTCGATCTCGCCCATGTGCGAGACGTCGAAGACGCCCGCGTCGGCCCGGACCGCCTTGTGCTCGGGAATGACGCCCTCGTACTGCACCGGCATCTCCCACCCGGCGAACGGGACGAGGCGCGCACCGAGCGCAACGTGCTTCTCGTACAGGGGCGTGCGGCGCAGAGTCTGCATCCGGGGCGATGCTAGTTGATCGATTCGTTCTCGCCCGCAGCGGCTGTTTCACGGCAGTGACGCCGGGTAGACAGCGGGCCAACACGGGCGTCGGCGACTCGAGCTCGGCGCTCTCACCCGAACACGATCCAATCCGGCCGAAGCTCGTCTTCCGGGCGCCGGCCGGCCTGTCAAGCCTGTCGAAAAGGAGAGCGAATGCCTCTGCTCTGGATTCTCGTGCTTGCCCTGATCATCATCGCCGTCGGCGGCGGGATCGTCGTCGCGAAGCTGCTCTGGTTCGTTCTGATCGTCGCCCTCGTCGTGGCGGTCTTCGCCGCCCTCTCCGGGCGACGCGCACTCTGAGCACGGGACGGCGCTCGAGCGGCCCGGGGTCGGGATGCCGGCCTCGGGCCGTGCCGTCTTCGGCTACCGCTAGGACTCGCGCAGGAACGACGGCACGTCGAGCGTGTCGCCGCTCTCGAACTCCGGAGCCCTGCCGCCGAGCGGCGAGCCCGTGTCGGCGACCTGGGTCCTCGCCCGGCGCCGGCGCTGGGCGCCGAACCCCGTCGCGATCACCGTGACCCGCACCTCGGCGCCGGCCTGCTCGTCGATCACGGCGCCGAAGATCACGTTCGCGTTCTGGTCGGCCGCGCTCGTCACGACCTCTGCCGCTTCGTTCACCTCGAAGAGACCGAGGTCGGCGGGGCCGGTGATGTTGAGGAGGATGCCTGTGGCGCCTTCGATCGACGATTCGAGGAGTGGCGAGGACACCGCCGAGCGCGCCGCCTCCGACGCGCGGTTCTCACCCTGGCCGATGCCGATGCCCATCAGCGCGGAGCCTGCTTCGCGCATGATCGTGCGCACGTCCGCGAAGTCGAGGTTGACGATGCCGGGCACCGTGATCAGGTCGGTGATGCCCTGCACGCCCTGGCGCAGGACGTCGTCGGCCATCTTGAACGCTTCCGACAGCGGCGTCTTCTTCTCGACGACCTGAAGCAGCCGGTCGTTCTCGATCACGATCAATGTGTCGACCTTGTCGGCGAGCTCGGAGATGCCCTGCTCGGCCTGCTGCGAACGCCGTCGCCCCTCGAACATGAACGGACGCGTGACCACGCCGACGGTGAGCGCCTCCAGCTCACGGCCGAGCTCGGCGACGATTGGCGCACCACCCGTACCGGTGCCGCCGCCTTCGCCCGCGGTCACGAAGATCATGTCGGCGCCCTTGAGCGCCTCCTTCAGCTCATCGCGCGACTCCGTCGCCGCATCCCGCCCGACCGCGGGATCTGCACCCGCGCCGAGCCCGCGCGTCGCCTTCGCGCCGATGTGGATCTTCACGTCCGCGTCGCACATCAAGAGCGCCTGGGCGTCCGTGTTCACCGCGACGAACTCGACGCCGGTCAGGCCTGCGTCGACCATGCGGTTGACCGCGTTCGTGCCGCCGCCGCCGACGCCGACGACCTTGATCACCGCGAGGTAGTTTCCGGAGCGTTCTCTCATCTCGATGTGGCTCGACCTCAAGCTCGAGTGCAGGATGGGGCTGTCGAGCGCCTCCTTCCTTCGGCAGCGTACGGCCGGTTTCCTGCCGTGTCAACGGAGACCGCCAGAAGCTCGACCGGGCTAACTGTAAACCTCAACCTCCGACTTGAGGGTTGACCGACAACACAGGGCGCTCGGGAACGCTGACGTCGAGGTACCCCGCCGCGACCGCGGCGCCCGTCGAGCGGAGGATCCGCTTCGCGATCGCGAGCTTCAGGCGCACGTCGCCCGGCTGGCCGAGGCGCAGCTCCAGCCCAGCCCCGAGCTCGAGCGAGAACGACCCGTGCGCCTGCTCGAGCGAGCGGACGCCGCCGGGCAGGCCGGCGTCGTTGGCGACGGCGAGCGCGTGCACGGACGCCGCCTCCTGCGACGGCAGGTTCTCCCCCACCGACACCGGCACGTCGCTCCGCACCCAGAGCCGCGGCAGGTGCGAGAGACGAGGATGCGGCAGAGGCTTCAGCACGCGGCCGCTCGCGGCGACCAGGAAGGCGAACTTGCTCTGGCGCAGCACCAGCACGGGGCGCTCGCGGCGCACGACGACGTGGAGCGTATTCGGGAACGCCCGGTCGTACGTGAAGCTGCGCACCTCCGGCACGCCCGCGAGCCGCGAGGCGATCGCGGCCCGGTCGACCGTGAGCAGGCTCCGTCCGACCTCACCCAGGAGCGCAGCGCGCACCTGCGCGCGAATCTGGGCGTTGCCGCCGCGCACGTCGACCGTGTGCACCGCGAACACCGACGACTCGCGCGCGACCACGTACCCCGAGACCGCGACCGCGGCGATCGCGAGCCCCGCGAGGATCGAGCGCCCCGACGGGAGGAACCGGGCGAGCGCGGGGTCGAGGCCGCGCGCGGTCAGCACCGCGGCCTGCGCCGTCGGCCTCTTCGGGGCTGCCACGGCGCTGACTTCGCCGCGGGCGACCGCTTCCCTACAGCTCTGGAAGCGTCAATCCGCCGAGGAAGCGGACTTCGTGCTCGAGCGCGTAGCCGAACTGCTCGTGGACGCGCCTCCGGGCCTCGGCCATCAGCCCGAGGCAGTCCTCCGAGGTCGCGTCTCCCGCGTTCTCGATGAAGTTCGCGTGCCGCGGCGAGATCAGTGCACCGCCGATTGCGTGACCCTTGAGACCGCACAGCTCGATCATCCGACCCGCGCCGGGTGATCCCCCCGGATTCTTGAAGACGCTTCCGAACGTGCGCTTGTTCGTCGGCTGCGTCGCCTTGCGCTGCGCGAGCAGCTCGGAGGTGAGCGCCTTGACGGCCTCCACCGACGACCGCTCCAGCTGCAGGCGAACCTGCGCGACCACCTCGCCCGGCCGCAGGCCCGAGTGGCGGTAGCTCAGGTCGAGGCCGGCGACGGGCACGGTGCGGCATCCCTCCGCGTCGACGACGAGCGCGTCGATCAGGACGTCGCGGAACTCGCGGCCGTAGGCGCCGGCGTTCATGCGGACGCCGCCGCCGGTCGTGCCCGGGATCGCCGAGGCGAACTCGAAGCCGGCGAGGCCCGCGCTCCGGGCCCGGTGCAGGCAGACGGCGTTGGCCGCCCCGCCGCCCGCGACGAGCACGTCGCCGTCGACGTGAACGGCGGCGAGCTCGCCGGTCAGCTTCACGACCACGGCGTCGACGCCCTCGTCGCTGGCGAGGACGTTCGACCCCAGACCGATCGGCTCCGCCGGGAGGCCGAGCGACGAGGCGCGGGCCAGCGCATCCTGGAGCTCGCCCAGCGACTCGACGCGCGCGAACCACCTGGCCGGGCCGCCCGTGCCGATCGTCGTGAAGCGCGAGAGCTCGACCCGTTCGTCCACGGACCGAACCTAGCGCGCCTGGAGCAGGCCGACGGCCCGGTCGACGTCGCCCGCGCCCAGCACGAGCAGCACGTCGCCTGCGCGCGCCCGGCGGCGCAGCCGGACCGCACCTTCGTCGACCGTCGGCGCCCAGCCCGCGAGCACGCCCCGGTCCGAGAGCCCGTCGACGACGAGCTTCCCGGTGACCCCCGGCAGTGGCTGCTCGCGCGCCGCGTACACGTCGGTGACCGTCACGTCGTCGGCGGCGGCGAGCGCGCCGGCCAACTCGTCGGCCAAGTGCCGCGTGCGGGAGTACAGGTGCGGCTGGAAGAGCACACGGAGCGTGCGTCCGGGGAAGCGCTCGCGGGCTGCCGCGATCGTCGCGGCGATCTCGGTCGGGTGATGCGCGTAGTCGTCGACGAGCGTCAGCTCGCCGAGGGTGTGGATCTCGAACCGCCGGCCCGTCCCCGTGAACCGTGCGAGCGGGCCTGCGGCCTGCGCGCGTGGGACGCCCGCGAACTCGAGCGCGGCGACCGCGGCACCGGCATTCCTGCGGTTGTGCTCGCCCGGAAGCGAGAGCTCGCCGTCGTAGGGCTGCGCATCGCGCACCACGTGCGCCGCACGGCCGAGCCACCGCTCGAACTCTGCTTCGAGCTCCGCCGAAGACGCGAACTCCGAATGGTGGTCGAGCTCGACGTTGGTGACGACCGCGATCTCGGCCGGCAGCGAGAAGATCGTCCGGTCCGACTCGTCGCCCTCCACGACCAGGTAGCCGTCCCCCGCACCGGCGTTCGACCCGAGCTGTGGCACGGGAGCCCCGATCAGCCACGCGGGATCGTGACCGGTCTCGCGGAGGACGAAGGCGATCAGCGCGGCCGTCGTCCCCTTGCCGTGCGTCCCGCCGACCACGATCGCCCGCCGCAGCGAGACCAGCTCGCGCAGGAACTCCTCGCGGCGCAGCCCCGGTACGGCCGGATACGCGGACGAGACGACGGCCTCGTAGCCCTCGGGGACGAACGGCTCGGCGCTGATCTCCACCTTCGCGCCGGCCAGCGGCTCGAGGTACGGGGTCGTGGCGCGGTCCCAGCCGCCGACGTGTGCCCCCCACGCCCGCGCCAGCTGCGCGTACGCCGACAGACCGGCCCCGCCGATGCCGACGAACCAGAGCCTCCGTCCTGCGAGCGGGCTCACCGGCCGGCGAGCGCCATCAGCTCGGCCGCGATCGTCTCGGCGGCGGCAGGCCTGGCGGCTGCGAGCATCGCGGCGCCCATGCGCGCGCAGCGGGCCGGGTCGTCCAGGAGCGAGCGCGCCAGCTCGGGCACGTCGTCCAGGTCGAGCTCGCGCACCATGATCGCGCCGCCGGCGCGCACGAAGTGCTCCGCGTTCAGCGCCTGGTGGTCGTTCGTCGCGAACGGATACGGCACGAGGATGGCGGGCTTGCCGGCCGCGGCGACTTCCCAGACGGACGAGCCTGAGCGCGCGAGGACCAGGTCGACCGCCGAGAGCGCCGCGCCGAAGCGATCCGTCTCCGGGAGCACGCGGTAATCGGGTCTCGAGACGCGGCGGCGTACGAGGTCGTAGTCACGGGCGCCGGTGATGTGGAGGATCGCCGGGCCTGCTGCGCCCCACGTCTCGACGACGAACTCGTTGAGCGGGCGCGCCCCGGCGAGCGCACCGAAGATTCCGAGGATGCGCACGTCCTCCGGAAGCTCGAAGATCTCGCGGCCCTCGTCGCGCGGGATCGGCCGCGAGCGGGCGGGAATCGGCCGCCCGACGACCTCGTACTTCCCGGACTCGCGCCCGGGCACCGGGTACGCGAGGAACACCCGCTGGGCGAAGGGCGCCGCCAGGCGATTGGCGAGACCGAGGTACGCGTCGGCCTCCGAGAGAGCGGCCGGAATGCCGAGCGACCTGGCGGCGACGACCATCGGGCCGGCGACGTAGCCGCCTCCGCCGAGGACGACGTCGGGACGCCGCCGCTTCAGAATCGCGCGACACGCGCGCGGCGCGGCCCCGGCGAGCAGCAGCGACCGCACGAGCGCAGGAGACGGCCGGCGCGGGAAGCCGCTGACCCTGAAGGTGTCCAGCTCGTAGCCCGCGTCAGGAACGAGCCGCGCTTCGACCCGATCGGGCGACCCGGCGAACGTCACGTGAACGCCGCGCGCCGTCAGCACCTCCGCGACTGCGAGCGCGGGCAGGACGTGACCGGCCGTCCCGCCGGCTGCGATCAGACACCGAAGCTGCGGTTGAGTTCCCACGCTGAGCGATGTTAAGGAGGATTCCCACTCCGACGAGCAGCACCACGATGCTCGAGCCGCCGTAGGAGACGAACGGCAGCGGGATTCCGGTGAGCGGAGCGATGCCCAGGACGGCCGCGATGTTGACCACGGCCTGCCCGCAGACGAGCACCGTCAGGCCGGCGGCGAGCCGTTTCCCGAAGGGATCCTTGCAGCGGGCGGCCACGTCGAGGCCCGCGTACGCGAACACGGCATACGCGGCAATCACCGCCGTCACGCCGACGAGGCCGAGCTCCTCGCCGATGTTGGCGAGCATCATGTCGGTGTGGGCCTCCGGGAGGTAGAAGATCTTCTGGACGCCCTGGCCGAGGCCGACGCCGAAGATGTGGCCGGAGCCCATCCCGATCATCGCCTGGACGATCTGGAAGCCGGTCCCCTGGGCGTCGTGCCAGGGGTGGAGGAAGGCGAAGAAGCGTGCGCGCCGGTACGGCTCGAACCAGATCGCCGCCGTGCCGAGCCCCGACGCGATGGTCATCGCAACCGCGAGGGTGCGGGCGGGCATGCCCGCGACGAGCAGCATGCCGGCGAGCATCACGAGCAGCGCGATCGCCGTCCCGAGGTCCGGTTCGAGGATCAGCAGCACGCAGAAGACGCTCGTCAGCGCTCCGATCGGCCGCCACAGCTGCTTGAGCGTGCGCGGCGCCGGTCGGCGTGACAGGAGGGCGGCTGCCCAGACGCACACCGAGAGCTTCGCCAGCTCGGACGGCTGGAACACGGCCGGCCCGAGCGAGATCCAGCGCCGGGCGCCGTTCACCGGCGGCCCGATCACGAGCACCGCAGCGAGCAGGGCGAGCGAGCACCCGACCATCAGCGGGGCGAGCAGCCGCAGCCGCCGGTAGTCCCACCGCTGCACGACGATCATCAGCACGATCCCGAGCGCCGCGTACATGCCCTGCCGCTTGAGGTAGTAGCTCGGGTCCTTGCCGCCGACCGCGGCGGCCGCCGAGGTGGCGCTGTAGACCATGACGAGGCCGAAGGCGACCAGCGCCAGCGTCACCAGGATCAACAGCCTCGAATCGAGCTCTCCCCGCCTCACTCCACACGTCTGCTTCGCGGACGGCGCCTGGATTCCTAGGGGCTCGCCAGTTTCCTGAACTCCTCGCCGCGCTGCTCGAAGTTGTCGAACTGGTCGAAACTCGCGCAGGCCGGGCTGAGCAGGATCACGTCGCCCTCCGCAGCGAGTGCGGCGGCATGGTCGACGGCGTGCGCGAGGTCGCCGTCGACGAACGGCTCCCGGCCGGCGAGCGCCTGCGAGAGCGGTGCTGCCGCCTCACCGATCAGGTGGATCGAGCGCACGTTCGGCCCGATCGTGCCGGCCAGCGGCCCGAAGTCCTCGCCCTTCAGCGAGCCTCCGAGAATCAGGTGCACCGGCTCGTCCTCGAACGCCACGAGTGCGCGCCGCGCGGCGGCGACGTTGGTCGCTTTCGAGTCGTTGACGTAGCGCACGCCGTGCCGCTCTCCGACGAGCTCGAGGCGGTGCGGCACGCCGGGGAACGACCTGAGCCCCGCGGCGATCGCCTCGTCGTCGACGCCGGCCGCGTGTGCTGCGGCCGTGGCAGCCGCAGCGTTCTCGCGGTTGTGCGGCCCGCGGATCAGCGGCTCGGCGGGCAGCACGTCCGTCGCAGCGAACTCGACGACGGACTCCGGCCGTCCGCCGGCGGCGAAGGCGAACCCGCGCGGGACGACGGCGACCCGCGCGCGTTCGAAGACCCGCAGCTTGGCCGCGCGGTAGCCGTCGAAGGTGCCGTGGCGGTCGAGGTGGTCCGGCTCGAGGTTGAGCAGCACGGCGACGTCGCACGCGAGCTCGTGGACGTCCTCCAGCTGGAAGCTCGAGAGCTCGCAGATCACCCATTCCGCCCCCCGCACGCTCGTCAACGGCGTGCCGACGTTCCCGGCGACTGCGACGTCGCGTCCCGCGGCACGGAAGATCGCGCCGAGCAGCTCGGTGGTCGTCGTCTTCCCGTTCGTGCCGGTGACGCCGACGAAGTTCGACTGCTCGAGCAGGCGATAGCCGAGCTCGACCTCGGACCACACCGGCACACCGCGGGCGCGCGCAGCCTCGACCAGGGGTGCCGAGCCGGGCACGCCCGGCGACTTCACGAGCACGCCGGCGCCGTCGAGCAGCGAGGTGTCGCCCTCGTTCTCCAGCATCCGGTCGACGAGCACGACCTCGTCGCCCCGCTCGCGCAGCCGCTCGGCCGCCGAGAGACCCGAGCGCGCGAGCCCGTAGACGATTGCCTTCACGGGTGCGGCTTGATGTTGGGGTAGTACTTGTAGAAGAGGGCGAAGCCGGCGCCGCAGAGCAGGCCCGTGACGATCCAGAAGCGCACCATGATCTTCGTCTCGGACCACGCCTTCATCTCGAAGTGGTGTTGCAGCGGGGCCATCAGGAAGATGCGTCGGCCGAGCCATTTGAACGACAGCACCTGAAGAACGACCGACAGCGCCACGATCGCGAAGATCCCGCCGACGAAGAGCAGGAGCAGCTCGACCTTCATCATGATCGCCATCGCCGCGATCGCACCGCCGATCGCCATCGCGCCGGTGTCGCCCATGAAGAGCTCGGCCGGAAACGCGTTGAACCAGAGGAAGCCGATGCACGCGCCGACGATTGCGGCGCCGATGTAGGCGACGTCCAGCCGGTTCGGGATGCGTCCGGGGTGCGAGGCCGTCGGCGAGCGGATGAAGATCGTCACCGCCATGGCGGTGAACGTGCCGAGCGCGATGATCCCGGTGCCGGCGGCGAGGCCGTCGAGGCCGTCGGTCAGGTTCACGCCGTTGGCGGCGCCGGCGATGATCAGGAACAGGAGCACGTACCAGAAGGGCCCGAGCGGTATCCACGTGTCGACGACGGGCAGGAAGACGTCGTGCCGAAGCTGCTGGTGGTGCGCGGCGAAGCCGACGGCGACGGTGACACCGAGCAGCAGGAGCATCTTCCAGCGGCCGGCGAGCCCCAGCGAGCGGCGGTGGCGCAGCTTCGTGAAGTCGTCGAGGAAGCCGATCGCACCACACGCGAGGAACGTCCCGTAGATGGTCAACGCCGGGAGCGTGTACCGCGAGAGGGCGAAGAACGCGATCGATGCGGCCAGGATGATCAACAGGCCGCCCATCGTCGGCGTTCCCTGCTTCTCGGCGTGCCGCTCCGGGCCCTCCGCGCGGATGTGCTGCCCGAACTCGTTCGAGCGCAGGAACGCGATGAACCGCGGCCCGAGGACGATTGCGATGACCATCGCGGCCAGCGCCGCGATCAGGACTCTTGCCATTAGGGAGCTAGGTTCTCCGCGACCGTCTCGAGTCCCACCGAACGCGATCCCTTCACCAGGACCACGTCGCCCGGTCTGAGCGCGGCCTGCAGCCGGGTCGCCGCGTCGGCCGCGGACGGCACCCAGTCGCCGCCGTAGGCGCGCGCCAGCTCGCCGACGGCGATCACCTGCTCGATCCCGAGCCGGTGGACGAGCTCGCCGACCTCCTGGTGGTAGGCGCCGGCACCCGGTCCGAGCTCGGCCATCTCACCGAGCACCGCGACGCGCCGGCGGCCGCGGCCGCGCTGGACGAGATGCTCGAGCGCGGCACGCATCGAGACCGGGTTCGCGTTGTAACAGTCGTTCAGCAGCAGCCCGCCGCCCGGGAGCGGGCGCTCTTCCTCGCGGAGCTTCGAGAACTCGACGGCAAGCGTGTCCGGAAGCGGGATGCCCAGGACCCGGGCGACGACCGTCGCCGTCCGGGCGTTCTCGAGCTGGTGCCGCGCGGCGAAGCTGGGTGTGAACGGCAGCGGCAGGTCGGGATCGACGCGCTCGACGACGAGACCCTCCCGCTCGAGATACGGCTCGAGCAGCGTCTCGCCCGCCGGCACGACGGCGACGCCGCCCGGCGGCAGCGCCTCGATCAGCTCCGCCTTCGCGCGCGCCACGTTCTCGACGGTGTCGACGAGCTCGAGGTGCACCGGTCCGACGTTGGTGACGACGCCGACGTCGGGTTTCGCGAACGACGCCAGCCAGGCGATCTGGCCGAGCCCGCGCATCCCCATCTCCGCGATCAGCAGCTCGGTCTGCTCCTCCAGCCGGCAGAGCGTCAGCGGCACGCCGATCTCGTTGTTGAAGTTGCCCTCGTTCGCAATCGTCCGTCGATGCGGCGCGCAGAGCGCGAACAGGATGTCCTTGGTCGAGGTCTTGCCCGTGGACCCGGTGATCGCCACCACGCGCGCCTGCGAGCGCGCACGCACGGCGCCCGCGAGGGTCGCGAGCGCCACGATCGCGTCGTCGGGAACCAGTGCGGCCGACGCGCCGCGGGCCAGCGCGTGCTCGACGAAGTCGACGCCGCCGCCGACGGCGACGAACAGATCGCCTTCCTCGATGCGGCGAGAGTCGACCTGGACGCCGGTCACGCGATCGGCCCAGGGCCGCGCATGGAGCCGGCCGAGCGGTTCGGCGACGTCGAGCTCGAGCGGGATCACGCAGCTGCTCCGGCGCGACGGAGTGCGGCCCGCGCGACCTCGCGGTCGTCGAACGGAACATTGCCGCCCGCGATCTCCATCTCGCTGTCCGCGCCTTTGCCGGCGATCACGACCACGTCGCCCGGCGCGGCGTCCTCGATCGCCACGTCGATCGCCGCCCGCCGGTCGAGGATCACCTCGAGCGACCCGTCCGCCACCGCCGCCGCGATCGCCGCCGGATCCTCGGAGCGCGGGTTGTCGGTGGTCACGATTACGCGGTCGGCGAGCGACTCGGCGACCCGGCCCATCACCGGGCGCTTCTCCCGGTCGCGGTCGCCGCCGGCGCCGAACACGACGACGAGCCGGCCCTCGCCGAGCCCACGCGCGGCCTCGAGGACGTTCGCGAGCGAGTCGGGCGTGTGCGCGTAGTCGACGATCACCGCGAACGGCTGGCCCTCGTCGACCGCTTCGAACCGCCCCGGCACGCCGGTCACAGCGGCTATCCCCTCCCGAATCGACGCGTCGTCGATCCCGAGCTCGCGTGCAGCCCAGACGGCGCCGAGCGCATTCGCGTGGTTGAACCTCCCGAGCAGCCGGAGCCCGACGTCCGGGAGCTCGTCGTCGGGCCTGAACGTGCGCGCGTGGGGCAGGTCGGCGGCCAGGCGCCTCCCCCACTCGTCGCCCACGTTCACGACCGCGCGCTCCGCCTGCTCGAACAGGCTGCGCTTGGCGGCGAAGTACTCCTCCATCGTCCCGTGGAAGTCGAGGTGGTCCCGGGTCAGGTTCGTGAACACGAGCACCGCGAACCGCGTACCCAGCAGGCGGCCCTGCGTCGCTGCGATCGAGGTCGCCTCCATCGCGCAGGACCGGTCGCCGGCGGCGAGCATCGCGCGCAGGAGGCGCTGCAGGTCGATCGCCTCGGGCGTGTTCAGCCCCGTCGGGACGAGCTCGCCGCCGACCCGCCGCTCGATGTTCGTGAGCAGCGCCGGTGAGCGACCGGCGGCAGCCAGGATCGCCCGCAGCAGGAACGCGGTCGTCGTCTTGCCGTTCGTGCCGGTGACGGCGGCGATCTCGAGCTCGTGGGACGGCCAGTCGAAGAACTGGTTGGCGGCGAGCGGCATCGCCGCCCGGACGCTCGGGACGACGACCTGCGGAACGGCGACGCCGACGAGGCGCTCGACGACGATCGCGACGGCGCCTGCGGCGACCGCCTGCGGCGCGAGGTCGTGGCCGTCGGTGTGAGCGCCGGGCACGCAGAAGAACAGCGACCCCGACGCGACCGCACGCGTGTCGTACGCGAGGTCGTCGATCTCGAGCGGTGCGCCGTTTGCCACCTCACTCGGCTCGAGTGCCGCGATCAGGCGGTCGAGCTGCATCGGCGGAACGCTAGCTAGCTAGCGGGTGAGATTGTGTACGTCCGGAGGCACCGCGAGGTACTGCAGGTCGAACTTCGCGATCTGGGCGAACGCCGGCGCGGCGACCTGGCCGCCGTAGATGCCGCCCCGTGGCTCGTCGACGACGACCAGCACGAGCAGGCGGGGCTGCTTGACCGGCACCATCCCGACGAACGACGCGACGTACTGGCCGGTCGTGTAGCCGTTCGGCCCCGGCAGCTGCGCGGTTCCGGTCTTGCCGGCCACGGAGTAGCCCGGGATCGCAGCCTCGGTGCCGGTTGCGCCGTGCTCGTCGACGACGTTCGTGAGCATCGACTTGAGCTCGCGGTTGACCGCCGGCGACACGATCCGGCGGCGCTTCACGTGACCGACGACGCGATCGCCGATGCGCTCGACGAGATGCGGCTGGATCCAGACGCCGTCGTTCGCGACCGCGCCGTAGGCCGCGGCCATCTGGATCGGCGTGACGTCGACGCCCTGACCGATCGGCACGTTGCCGATCGTCGACCCCGACCACTTGTCGAGCGGGAGAACGGCGCCGGGACTCTCGCCCGGGAAGTCGATCCGCGTCTTCGAGCCGAAGCCGAAGCGCGTGATCCACTCCATCAGGGCCGGAGCGCCGAGCTTCTCGGCGATCGTCACCGCACCCACGTTCGACGAGTGCGACAGGATCCTCGCCACGCTCATCGTCTCCGTGTGGCGAAGCTCGGCGTCGTGGACGACGCGGTCGGCGACATGGATCGAGTAGGGCAGCCGGAACGTCGACGTCGGCGTCACGATCCCCGACGAGAGCGCACCCGCGATCGTGACCAGCTTGAACACCGATCCGGGCTCGTACATGTCGGTGACGGCGCGGTTGCGCTGGATCGCGAACGGCACGCGGTTCGCCTTGTTCGCGTCGTAGCCCGGCGCCTGCGCGAGCGCGAGCACCTCACCCGTGCGCGGGTCGAGGATCACCGCGGTCGCCGACCTCGCCCGCCAGCGCGCCACGGTCTGGCGCAGCACCGTCTCGGCGTTCGACTGGATCACGTGGTCGAGCGTCGTGACGATCGACGCGCCGTCGCGCTCGGTCGTGCCGCCGACGACGTCGATCGCGCGGCCGAACGGGTCGCGCACGACCGTCTGCTTGCCCTCCCGTCCCGACAGCAGGTGGTTGTACTCGACCTCGAGGCCGCCGAGCCCCTGGTTGTCGGTGCCTGCGTAGCCGACGACCTGCGCGGCCACCGACCCCTGCGGGTAGATGCGCCGCTCCTCCGGGTACGAGGCGACGCCGGCGAAGCCCTTCTTCAGGAAGGTGGCGGCTGCCTTCGGGTCGGCGAAGCGCTGGACGTAGACGAATTGCCGGTTCTTGTCGACGAGCTCCGGGTAGAGCGTGTTCGGGTCGACGCCGAACAGGCGGTGCGCCGCGACGGCGATGTCCTTCGCGTCGGTCACCTGCCGCGGGTCGGCGTACACCGTCGTCATCTGCTCGCCGATCGCCAGCTGGACGCCGGTCCGGTCGTAGATCGTCCCGCGCCCGGCGGGAACGGTGATCGTCTCGCGATGCTGGTGCTCGGCGAGCTTGCCCAGTGCCGCCGCGCGCACCCCCTGCAGCCAGACGGCGCGTGCGAGCGTGACGGCGAAGACGAGGACGAAGAGAACGAGCAGCAGGCGGATGCGGCGGTTGGCCTGCCGGTCCTTCATCGCCCGAGGTTGACGTATCCGTACTGCGAGGGGTCTGCGTAGACGAGCCCGAGCTGCTTGGCGGCCTGGCTCTGGATACGCGGCGAGGCGAGCGTGCTCGAGAGCTGCGACTGCAGCGCGGCGTCCTGCGCATGCAGCTTCACGCGCTCGGCGTTCGTCGAGTCGAGGGCGAGGTTGAGCCGCAGGACCGCCACGTTCACGAATACGACGCCGGCGAGGAGAATCCCGCTGACCGCGATCCAGAGGATGCCGCCGCGGGCGCGGGCGCGCCTCCTGGCGCGCGTCTTGGCGCGGGCCTTGCGGGGCCGCGCGACGGTCTCGGCGACCGCGGCCGGCCGGGCGTGCGCGACGCTAGCCAACCTTCGTCCCCACCCGGAGGCGCGCGGACTGCGCGCGCGGATTGCGCTCGACCTCGGCCGCCGACGGGCGGATCGCGCGTCTCGGGGTCGCCCGGAGCGTGGGCTCCTTCCCGCAGACGCACGTCGGGAAGTCCGGCGGGCACGTGCAGCCGTGCTCCTGCGCGCGCAGGAACTGCTTGACGACCCGGTCTTCGAGGGAGTGGAAGGAGATGACGCCGATCCTCCCGCCCGGCCGCAGCAGCTCGAGGGCCGCGGGGAGCGCCCGTTCGAGCGCGCCGAGCTCGTCGTTGATCTCGATGCGCAGCGCCTGGAAGACGCGCTTGGCCGGATGCCCCTCGCCGAAGCGAGCCGGCGCCGGAATCGCGCCCTTGATGGTCTTCACGAGCTCACCGGTGCGCTCGTAGGGCTGCTGGGCGCGCTGCTTGACGATCGCGCGCGCGATGCTGCGTGCGTACCGCTCCTCGCCGTAGCGGCGGAAGATGTCGGCGAGGTCGCGCTCGGACGCCTCGTTGACCAGGTCGCGCGCCGAGTACTCGGCGCTCGGATCCATCCGCATGTCGAGCGGCGCGTCGACGGCATACGAGAACCCGCGCTCCGGGCGGTCGAGCTGCATCGACGAGACGCCGAGGTCGAGCAGCACGATGTCGGCGCGCACGCCGTTGTCCGCCAGCTGGCTGAGCACGGCGGAGAACTCACCGTGCAGGAGACGCGCCTTCACACCGGTCTCGCGACGGAACCGCTCGAAGAACGGCGTGACCGTCTCGTCGCGGTCGATCGCGATCAGCTTGCCCTCGCCACGGAGCCCCTTCGCAAGCAGCGAGGCGTGGCCCCCGGCGCCGAACGTGCCGTCGACGATCGTCTCGCCCGGGCGCGGGGCGAGCGCGGCGACGACCTCGTCTGCGAGGACGGGGACGTGATCAGTCTCGGTTGGCAAGACGCTCGGCAACATCTTCCGCTCTCCCTTCGACCTCTTGCTGCTTCTGATGCCAGACGCTGCGGTCCCAGATCTCGAGGTGGTCGTGGATGCCGACGACGGTGACCTCGCGGGTGATCTCCGCCCGCTCGAGGAGCTTGGCCGGGAGCACGAGCCGCCCCTGGCGGTCGAGCTCTCCCTGCGCGGCGCCGGAGAACAGGCGGCGCTTCAGCAGCCGCGAGTCCGCCGAGAGCGAGTCGAGCGCCCCGATCCGGCCGGACAGCGCCTCCCAGGTCGGCCGCGGATACGCCTCCAGGCAGCCGTCGAGCCCGTGCGTCACGACGACCCCGTCCTCGAACGGGCCGCGGAGCTTCGCGGGCAGCGTGAGGCGCTTCTTCTCGTCGAGGGAATGGTCGTGTTCGCCGAGCAGCATCGGTCCACTTGGCCCCACTCTAGCCCACTATGTCCCACCTGTCTACCCCTGGGGACCACGCCGCGACCCTGCCGGCCCAGCCCGCCCCGGTCGGCCTAGAGCAGCTCGACCGGGTCGCCCAGGCGGACGCGCCCGGGCGAGGCAACCGCCGCGTGGACGCCGAACGGCAACGGTTCGGTCGTCTCCGCCTCGCGCCGGTAGTCGGCGAGCGCCCCGAGCGTGTCCAGGTCGCCGATGCCGGTGTCCGGGTTCTGGCCGGTGACGACGCAGCGCCCCACGTTCCCCTGCGGCACCAGGACCGCCTCGCCGAGCCGCACCCGCCGGCCGAGCCACGTGTCCTCGGCGTGCGGCGCGAGGCCTTCGACGCCGAAGTTCATGCGGAACCGGCGCGGGTCGACGGTCTCGACGCCGAGGGCGGCGGCGATCGCGGTGAGCGAGCCGTCGCCGAGGAGCGTCGCGGCCCCGCCCCGCCCGCGGTCCGGAGCCGGCAGGCCGGGCTCGACGAGCCGCACCGGGGTGCCGGCGACCTGCGACAACGCCTCGTTCCAGGGGCCGGGCACCAGGCGGGCGCTCTTCGGGGTCCGGTGGAACGACGTCTCGACGGCGGCGCCCGCCTCGACCGGCCCCGTGAGCACCGTGCCGTCGGCGAACCGGAGGGTGAGCTCCCTGCCCTCGTCTTCGTAGGCCGCGCGAACCGTCTGGAGCGGGCCGTGGCCCTTGTCGTTGACGAGCCGGCCGTTCTCGTCGATCAGGAAGAAGACGCGATCGCCGCTGAGACCGGACTCGAGCAGCTCGATCTCCTCGACGAGCTCGAGCGCCAGCGCTTTCACCGGGGTGAGTGAGATCCAGGAGACGCGCGCGGTCACTCGGGCAACGTTAGCTGCGCCGTGTACGGGCCCTGCCCCGTCACGACGGCCGCTCCGGCGCGCGTGGCCAGCGACAGCGCGTCGGCGAGCGCGTCGCCGCGCGCGAGTGCGAAGCACAGCGCAGCCGAGAACGAATCCCCGGCTCCGTACGTGTCGACGATGGGCCTGGGCGGCGTCGCGGCGGCGTACCGGAAGCCGTCGGCGATGCCGCCGTCGGCGCCTTCGGTCAGCACGACGGTCTTCACGTCGAGCGAGCCGTCGTAGCGCTCGCCGCTGTCGCGAGCGCTGCCCACGAGCAGGTCGAGCGGAACACCGGCCTCGCGCAGCGTCGGCAGCTCGCGCGCGGTGGCGGCCAGGAAGCCGGCGCGCCGCGCCGAGCGAAGGGCCTCCGCGTCACCGGAGACGAAGAACACCGCGTCGTAGCCGTCGAGCGGCAGCGGACCGCGCGGTCGCAGCTTCTCGCTGAGCAGCGTGATCGTGCGCTCGCCGTCCTCGTCGACGTGCACCCACGCGCGCCGAGTCCGGCCGAAGCGCTCCACGTGCACGTCCATGCCCAGGTCGGCGAGCCGCCGCTCGGCGCGACGGCCGAGGTCGTCGTCTCCGAGCGCGGTGAAGAACTCGCAGCGGCCCGCGAGCGCGGCCAGCTGGCGCGCGATCACCGCCCCGCCGCCGGCCGGCTCGTCGAGCAGCCCGGTTCCCTGGACGATCTCGCCCGCCGCGGGCACGCGCGGGACACGGGCGAATTCGACCCATTCGACGTGGCCGACGGCTGCGCATCTCACGATCGGGCACCCTCGCACGTTTCAGTCGATGATGGTGGCGATGGCCAAGCAGCCGGAGATCCCTCCCTTCGAGCGGTTCTACCGGGAGCAGCGCGACGACGTGCTCGCCTACCTGCGGCGCCTGCTCGGGCAGCGTGCCGAGGACGCGTGGCAGGAGACGTTCCTGCGGGCACTGCGCGCCTACGATCGGCTCGAGCACGGCAGGCACCTGCGTGCGTGGGTGTTCATGATCGCGACGCGCGTGGCGATGGACGAGCTTCGTGCGAAACCGCGGCCGCCGGTCGAGGCCGAGCCGGTGATCGAGCTACGACGCGACGCGTTCCGGGAGCTCGAGCATCTCACCGACGAGCTTCCGCCGACGGAGCGGGCTGCTGTCGTGCTGCGCTACGGCTACGACCTGCCGTACGTGGACATCGCCTCCGCCCTCGGCTCGTCCGAGGAGGCCGCCCGGGCGGCCGCATCGTCCGGTGTACGCAGACTGAGGAGGAGCCAATGACCGTTGATCTCGAGCTCGACGCCCGTTTTCGCGCCGCCGCGCTTCGCGAGGGGCTCGTCGACGTTCGCTACGACGTGATCGACTCGCCGGTCGGCGAGCTCGCGATCGCGGCGACCGACCGGGGCCTCTGCCGGATCTCATACGGCGTCGAGGGGTTCGACGAGGAGGTGGCCCGGGTGTTCGGGACCCGCGTCCTGCGCTCGCCGCTGGACGAGGTGCGCCGCGAGCTCGACGAGTACTTCGACGGGACGCGGCGCGACTTCGACCTGCCGCTCGATCTGCGGGTCGCCCCGTTCAACGACGAGGTGCTCGCCGCGCTGGCCCGGGTGCCCTACGGCCTCACCACGACGTACGGCGCCCTGGCCCGTGAGGTCGGGCATCCGAATGCCGCCCGTGCCGTCGGGACGGTGATGAACCGCAACCCGATCCCGATCGTGCTGCCCTGTCATCGCGTGATCGGCGCCAACGGGTCGCTCACCGGCTACGCCGGCGGGCTCGACCGAAAACGCCTGCTCCTGGGGTTGGAGGGCGCAACGCTGCCCCTGTAGGTAAAGCTGTCGGGATGGCGGGACGGAAGCGAGTCGTGGTCGTCGGCGGCGGCTTCGGCGGGCTGCTCGTGGTGAAGGGCCTGCGCGGAGCCGACGTCGACGTGACGCTCGTCGACCGTCAGAACTACCACCTCTTCCAGCCGCTCGTGTACCAGGTCGCGACCGGCGGCCTGGCAGCGCCCGAGATCGCGACGCCCCTGCGCCGCATCCTCCGCCGCCAGGAGAACACACGGGTTGTGCTCGCCGAGGTGACCGGGTTCGACCTCGAGCGGCATCAGGTGCAAGTCGACCGCATGCCGAACGGCACGGACGGCGTGCTCGACTACGACGAGCTCGTCGTCGCCGGCGGCTCCGCCTACTCGTACTTCGGGCACGACGACTGGGCGCCCTTCGCGCCCGAGCTGAAGTCGCTCACCGGCGCGCTCGACCTGCGGTCGCGGATCCTCGGCGCGTTCGAGGCGGCCGAGGTCGAGCGTTCGGAGGACGAGCGGCGCGCCTGGCTGACGTTCGTCGTCGTCGGCGCCGGCCCGACCGGAGTCGAGATGGCCGGGCAGATCGGCGAGCTGGCGCGCGACGTGCTCCATCGCGACTTTCGCGAGGTCGACACGCGTACGACGAAGGTCCTGCTCGTCGAGGCCGGGCCACGCGTCCTGAGCACGTTTCCGGAGTCGTTGTCACGCCGCGCCGAGCGCTCGCTCGCGAAGCTCGGCGTCACGGTGCTCCTCGACACGATGGTCGTGGGCGTCGGCGAACGTCACGTCGAGCTCCGGCATGCGGACGGGACGACGGAGGAGCTGCCCGCCCGCACGGCGGTCTGGGCGGCCGGCGTCACGGCCTCGCCGCTTGCCGCGATTCTCGCCGACGCCGCCGGCGCCGAGGTCGATCGCGCCGGACGGATCGTCGTGCAGCCCGACCTGACGCTGCCCGGCCACCCCGAGGTGCATGCACTCGGCGACATGGTCGTGCTCGACGACGGCGCCGGCGGGCGGCTGACGCTGCCGGGAGTCGCGCCGGTGGCGATGCAGGAGGGTCGCTACACCGCGCGGCTGCTCCGCGGCGGCGAGCGGCGGCCGTTCCGCTACCGCGACAAGGGCAACCTGGCGACGATCGGCCGGTCGCGTGCGGTCGCCGACATCAAGGGCCTTCGACTGAGCGGCTTTCCGGCCTGGGCGATGTGGCTCGCGGTGCACATCGCGTACCTGATCGGCTTCGAGAACAGGGTGCTCGTGCTGATCCGCTGGGCCTTCGCCTACGTGACCCGTGGCCGGAGCGCCCGGCTGATCGACGCAAGCTAGAGGGCTGCGCCGGCGATCCGCGCGGCCTCGGCGTAGGCGGCGGCGGCGAGCCGCGATCCGAACGTCACCCTGGCGACTCCGAGCCGCTCGAGCTCCGCGGGCGAAGGCGTCTCGGGCAGCAGCAGCACGTTGACCGGCCCGTCGATCCGGTCGACGAGCTCGGCGATCGACCCGGCCGGGCAGGCGATCGGGTAGACGCAGTCGGCGCCCGCCTCCAGGTAGGCCGCCGCGCGCTCGACCGCCTCGTCGACCCCGCCGGCCTCGTGCAGGAAGACGTCGATGCGGGCGTTCAGCACGAGCTCCGGCACCTCCGCGCGGATCGCGCGCACGACCTCTGCCTGATCGCGTGAGGACACGATCACGTGGCCGGCCGAGTCCTCGACGTTCATCCCCACGACTCCGGCGTGCCAGGCCGCCCTCGCCGTGCCGACCGGGTCGCCGTAGCCGCGCTCGAGGTCGGCGGTGACGGGCACGTCGACCGCGGCCGCGATTCGTCCGGCCGTCCGGATCATCTCCGCCGCCGGGGCCTGTTCACCGTCCTCGTAGCCGAGCGACCGCGCGACGCCGGCGCTCGTGGTCGCAAGCGCCCGGCAACCCGGCAGCGTCGCGAGCGCGAGCGCGCTCGCGACGTCCCAGGCATTCGGCAAGACGAGGATCGGCGGCGCCTGGTGCAACCCGCGCAGCAGCGCCGCCTTCGCCTCGCGGTCCATCGCCCGGCCGGCCGTCAGTCGGCCGGCGCCACCACAGGGGCGGTCGCCACCACCCCGCCGCCACGCCGCAGCGTGAAGAACAGCCAGCCGAACAGGCCGAGGACGAGAATCGCGTTGACCGGGTGGAGCCCGGCCACCCAGCCGCCGATGCCCGCGAAGATGTCCTGCAGGAACGTGAGCACCGGAGCCACGATCGAGACGATGCGGATCCGCCTGTTCGGGTGCCAGGCAGCCAGTGCGACGATCAGGAACAGGATCGACCCGGCGACGAGGAAGAAGCCGAGACCGCGGTGGGCATCGAGCGTCTTCGAGTTGGCGATGCAATGCGCGCCCGCCTTGTCGCAGTCATCCGAGTTCTTGACGTTGTTCAGCCGGAAGATCCCCTCACCCGCGAGGAAGACCGCCACGACGATCGCGATCACGTAGATCGCCGAGAACCACTTCATCACTGCCGCCGCGCCGCGCCGCATCAAGACCCTCCTAGTCGGAAACTCGCCGACCTTACACCGGCGCACCGGACGGTGACAATCCGGTGAACCTCTACTTGATCGAGCCCGGGTCGGTGTCGAGCAACCTGTATCCCACCCCCCAGACGTTGTCGACCACCTCTCGCGTGACACCCGCCTCGCGCAGCTTCCTGCGCAGCCGCGAGGCGTGGGAGTCGAGCGTCCGCGTCCTCCCCATCACGCGGTAGCCCCACACGTCGCGGAGGAGCTCGGCCTTCGTGAACACGCGGTCCGGCTCGCGGGCGAGCCGCAGCAGGAGCTCGTACTCCTTCTGCGAGAGCTGCACGCGCCGGCCGTCGACCCGGACGTCGCGCGTCCGTGTGTCGATGCGGACCGGGGAGGCTTCGACCACGGGCGGCGCGGGCGGCCGCACCCGGCGCAGGACGGCGCGGATCCGCTCGACGAGCTCCTGGTACTCGAACGGCGGCGCGACGTAGTCGTCGCAGCCGTGGCGAAAGGCGCGGATGCGGTCGACCGCGTCCGCCTGCTCGCGGCCGAGGACGATCACCGGCACCTGCTCCGCCCACCGCGCGACGCTCGAGACATCCCCGGCCAGCACCAGGTCCGGGCTCCCCTGCGCTCCGACGAGGCGGAAGCCGTCCTGGGGCAGCTGCCGCGCGAGCAGGCGGTGCGTTGCGGGCTCGGCGTCGGCGACGAGCAGGGAGGTGGCAGACGACATGCAGCGACGGTAGCCACGCCGGCGGGCGCGCACCAGTCGTCCATCGGCGCGATTCTGTGCCGATCGTTCCTCAGAGACGGCCGGAGCGGACGACGCTCCAGAGCAGCCAGACGCCGAGCACGGAGGAGAGCGCGAAGCCGAGCACCGAGACGACGTGCAGGCCGAGGACGTGCGGACCGGTCTTGGCGAAGATGCCGATCAGGCTCGAGCCGATCAGGCCGCCGGTGACGACGAGCGCGATCACGAGCCGGTTGAAGAGCACGTCGAGCTTGGCCATGAACTCGTCGAGCCCCTTGTGCACGAAGCCGACCTCGATCTGGCCGTCGCGCATCTGCTCCAGGGTGTCGTGGATCTGGTGCGGCAGATCCACGGCGATCTGGCTGAGCTGCCAACCCTCGCGGCGCATGCGAGACGCCACCCGCCGGGGCGTGAAGCGCTCGATCATCAGATTGCGCGCATACGGCTTCGCGACCTCGAAGACGTTGAAGTCGGGATAGAGCTCGATGCCGACCGACCCGAGCGTGGCGATCGCCTTGTCGAGCATCACGAAGCGCGTCGGCAGGCGGAGATTCATCGCGTAGATCAGCGCGAACGCCTCGCGGATCACCTGGATCGGATCGATCTCCTGCAGCGTCGCGCCGTAGTACCGGTGGAACATGTTGCGGAGCTCGGCGACGAACTCGGCCTCGCGCTCCTTCGGGTACTTGACGCCGAGGTCCGCCATGCGCTTCGGCAGCAGCTCGATGTTCTCCGAGGCCGCGTCGATGAACAGGCGCGTCAGCTTCGACATGTCGTCGTCGGTGAGCTTGCCGCTGAGCCCGAAGTCGACGAGGCCGATCTCGGTGGGTGACAGGACGAGGATGTTCGCCGGGTGCGGGTCCCCGTGGAAGAAGCCGTGCCGGAAGATCATCGTCATCCACGTCTCGGCGATCAGGTAGGCGAGCCGCCTGCGCTGGTCGAGACCCCAATTCTCGAGGTCGAGGTCTGCCAGCTGGACGCCTTCGAGCCGCTCCAGCGTGAGCACCCTCGGACGCGTGTACGACCAGTACACGCGCGGCACGGCGACGTGAGGGTGGCCTGCGAAGTTGCGATGGAAGGCGTCGGCGTTCCGCCCCTCGCTCCGATAGTCGAGCTCCTGACGGATCGACCGCGCGAACTCGTCGACGATCTCGTTCGAGTCGATGAAGTCGAGCGCGCGGATCCGCTCCTTGGCGAGACGCGCCGCCTGATACATCAGCGCGAGGTCGGCTTCGATCTGCCGCGGCGCGTTCGGGCGCTGCACCTTCACGACCACGCGCCGCCCGTTCGGGAGCGTCGCGCCGTGCACCTGTCCGATCGATGCGGCCGCGAGTGGCGTCTCCTCGAACTCGAGGAACAGACGCTCGATCGGCTGGCCGAGATCCTCCTGGATCGTGCGCTCGACCTCCGTAAAGGGGAACGGGCGGACGTCGTCCTGTAGGCCGCGCAGCTCGGCGATGATGTCCAGCGGCACCACGTCCGGGCGCGTCGAGAGCAGCTGCCCGAACTTGACGAACGTCGGGCCGAGCTCGTCGAGCATCTCGCGGAGATGGCGTCCGCGTGCCGTCGGGCCGCTCGGGTCGGTGCCGCGCCGGCCCTCGACGACGTACCCGAACCCGTGCCGGACCGCGACCTGCGCGATCTCGCTCATGCGGCCCAGATTGCGCTGCTTGGGACGGGCGGCCACGGCCCTAGTGTTGCAGCCCGCCCGGGTGGCTAGTGAATACGGCGCACGGTCGCCTTCCACGCGCCGCGCGGCGCCTGGACGTCGACCGAGTCGCCGACGCGCCGCCCGAGCAGCGCCGCGCCGAGCGGCGACGTCGGCGACACCGTGCCGGCCCCACCGAGTGCGCTCAGCTCCACGGTCATCGTCTCGCCGGCGTTCGTCTCGACGTCGACGACCGATCCGACGCCCACCTCGTCCGAGGTCGTCTCCTCGACGATCTCCGCGTGGTCGAGGCGCGCGCGCAGCGTCCGGATGCGCGCCTCGAGCAGGCCCTGCTCGTTCTTCGCGGCGTGGTACTCGAAGTTCTCGGACAGGTCGCCGAACTCGCGCGCCTTCTTGATCGCGGCGACGGCCTCGGCACGACGCGGCCCCTCGAGCTCGGCGAGCTCGTCGTTGAGAGCCGCGGCCTGCTTCGCGGTCAGCCGTTCGCTGCGCTCTACCACTTGGACGACCGTCCGCGGCGAGACGTGTAGACGAGCCGCGGGCGCGCCACCGCCATGCCCGATTCCTCGAACCGCTCGACGTGGCCCTGCAGACGCGCGACCCGCGAGACGTCGGCCTGCTGCTCCGGCAGCACGAGCGTGATGCCGACGCCGCCGCGGCCCGCACGGCCGGTGCGGCCGACACGGTGCGTGTAGGCGTCCGGATCCTCGGGCGGGTCGTAGTTGATCACGTGCGTCACCTGCTCGACGTCGAGGCCACGCGCCGCGACGTCGGTGGCGACGAGCGTCCGCACCTTGCCGGCGTCGAAGCGCGACAACGCGCGCTCGCGCTGCGCCTGGCCCTTGTCGCCGTGGATCGCCACCGCGTCGACGTCGTGCCGGCGCAGCTTCTCCACCAGGCGGTCGGCCCCGGCCTTCGTCCGGACGAAGACGAGCGCGAGACCGCGCTCCTCCTCGTTCAGCAGGTCGACGAGCGTCGGCACCTTCGTCTCGGCGGTGACCGGGACGAACCGGTGGTCGACCTCGCCGCTGCGGCGGTCGAGCGGCAGCTCCCCCTCGAACCGTGCCGGGTAGTGCGTGTAGCGCCGCGCGAGCTCGCCCACCTCGCCGTCGAGCGTCGCGGAGAAGAACATCGTCTGGCGCTGCGACGGGAGCAACCGCACGATCCGGTCGACCTGCGGCTTGAATCCCATGTCGAGCATGCGGTCGGCCTCGTCGAGCACGAGCACGGTGACGGCGTCGAGCGAGAGCAGCTTGCGGTCGACGAGATCCTGGAGGCGTCCGGGCGTGGCGACGATCACGTGTGCGTCGCACGCCGCGCGCGCCTGCGACTTCAGCGGCACGCCGCCGTACACCGAGGCGACGACGATGCCGCCCTGGGCGACGAGCTCCAGCGCCTCGGTCACCTGCGCGCACAGCTCGCGCGTGGGCACGAGCACGAGCGCGGCCGGGCGCCGCTCGTCGGGCCGGAGCCGCTGGACGATCGGAATCGCGAAGGCCAGGGTCTTCCCCGACCCCGTGGGGCTCTTCGCGAGCACGTCGCCGCCGCGAAGCGCCTCCGGGATCACGAGCGACTGGATCTGGAACGGCGTGTCGATGCCTCGTGCTGCCAGCACTTCGCAGACAGCCTCGGCCGTGCCGAGTGAACGAAAACCTGTCAGTTGTCTCAACTCCTTCGGACGTCGAGATCGCGTGTCCGAAACGAGGAGACGTGATCTCACGGGAGCACGGCCCATCCGCACTCCGTCATGTCTCACGGTAGCAGGCGCTACGGATGCTGCTCGGGATTCTCGAGCAAACGCAGACGATGCTCCAGCTGGGCGACGCGCAGCTCGAGCTCGTCCCAGTCGTCGCGCGTCACCAGCCCGAGCTCCTTCGCGAGGTCGCGCACACGGCGCCGCGTGCCCTCTCCCGCACGCACCGCGTCGCCGCGCCAGCGCGCGGTCGCGTCCTCGAGCAGCGAACGGGCGTCGTCGAGCCGCGGGCCGAGCAGCGCGAGCAAGCGCTCGAGCGCGTCGCGCTCGGGCGAACCGTTACCGGGCGCGTCCATGCGGGCGCGACTTGCGGCGCTGACGGCGCCGCGCACGCTTGGCCTCGTCGTCGAGGGGTCCGTTCGTGAGCGCCCCGACGCCCGACTCGACGACGTCGAGCGGCGTCTCAGGAGTCGGCTCCTCGGCGGCCGCGAGCTCCGCCTCTGCGAGCAGCCGGTCGGCCGCGGCGCCCTCAGGCATCGTCTGGCCCTTGCGCCGGGCGTACTCGGGCTCGCGCTCCTTCCAGATCGTCAGCAACGGAGCCGCGATGAAGATCGACGAGTAGGCGCCCGCGACGACGCCGACGAGCAGCGCGAACGCGAAGTCCTTGAGGGTCGCGCCGCCGAAGAAGAACAGGGCGCCCACCGGCAGGATCGTGATGAACGTCGTCGCCAGCGAACGGCGGATCGTCTCCCACAGCGAGAGGTTCGCGATCGCCGCGAACGGCGCACGCCGCATGATCGGCACGTTCTCGCGGATGCGGTCGAAGATGATGATCGTGTCGTAGATCGAGTAGCCGAGCACGGTCAGCACCGCGGCGACCGTCGATTCGGTCACCTCCCGTCCGGTCACGGAGTAAACCCCGACGGTGATGATCACGTCGTGGATCATCGCCGTGATCACCGGCACGGCGAAGGCGAGCCCGTGGAAGCGAATGGTGATGTACAGCGTCACCATCAGCAGCGAGAAGATGATCGCGAGGACGGCCGCGCGGGCGATCTGGCGGCCGAAGCTCGACGAGACGTTCTTGACGCTCGGCGTCCCCGCGTTCGCGTTCGTCCGCAGCAGCGACGTCAGCTTGTTCTGGTCGGCGCTGTTCAGCTTCTTCAGCTGGATCTGGAAGTCCTTGTAGCTCTCGCCGCCGTTCGCCGACGGACCACGGCCCTGCACGATCGCGTCCTTCCCGTGACCGATCGCGGCGGTCTGGTCGCGGACGTTCGACAGCGACGTGAACGTCTGCGTCTTGAACGTGATCTGCACGCCGCCCTTGAAGTCGATGCCGAGGTTGAGGCCGCGAATCCCCAGCGACAGCGCACCGATCACGATCACGGCGCCCGAGATCGCGAACCACAGGTAGCGGCGGCGCATGAAGTCGATCTGCAGGAACTTGAGGCCCTGCTGGCCCCTCGCGCCCATGAAGCCCGGGTTGTTGAACCAGCGGAAATCGGAGAGCAGCCCGAGCATCGCGCGGGTCGCCGCGACCGCCGTGATCAGCGACACGACGGTGCCGATCAGCAGCATCAGCGCGAAGCCCTTCACACCCGCGGTCGCGACTGCGAACAGGATCAGGGCGGTGATCACCGTGACGACGTTGGCGTCGATGATCGTGTGGAAGCCCTTCGCGTACCCGTCCGCGATCGCCTTGCGCATGGTCTTCCCGGCGCGCACCTCTTCCTTGATTCGTTCGAAGACGACGATGTTCGCGTCGGCGGCGACGCCGATCGTGAGGATCAGGCCGGCGAAGCCCGGCAGCGTCAGCGTCACGTTGAGGAGCAGGATCGCCCCGTACATGAGCGCCACGTAGATGCCGAGCCCGAGCACCGCGACGAGGCCGAGGAAGCGGTACGCAAGCAGCAGGAAGATCATCACCGCGATCAGGCCGCCGATCGCCGCGTTGCGCGCCTGCTTCAGCGAGTCCTTACCCAGCGTCGCCGAGACGTCGGCGCGCTCGAGCGTGACGAAGTTGACGGGCAGGGCGCCCGTCTGCAGCACGAGCGCCAGGTCCTTCGCTTCCTTCAGGCTCTGGAGGCCGGTGATCTGCGCCCCGCTCCCCGCCGGGTCGATGCCCTGGGGGTTCTGGTTGTAGTCGATCTGCGGCCACGACCGGATCTCGTTGTCGAGGACGATCGCGAAGTGCTGCGGCGACTGCTGGATCGAGCCACGCACCGCCTCGTTCTTCGTGACCTGCTTGAAGATCTTGTTGCCCTTGCTGTGGAACTGCATGAGCACAACCGGGTCGCCCGTCGACGGGTCGAAGTCCTGGCGGGTGCCCGACAGGCTCAGCTGGTCGCCGTTCATGTTCGGGTACTTGCCGTCGGTCGCGTAGCGGTCGTTCGGATACGCGCCCTGCTTGAAGAGGTAGTAGTCCGTCTGACCGGTGACCGGCACGCCGTTCGGATCACCCGGGCAGACCGACGACGAGAGCGCCGAGCACGTGATCACAACCGTCCGGTTGGGCACGGTGAGCACCTTGTCGCCGGCCGGCACCTTGCCCTTGTAGGCGTCGAGCAGGCCCGCGTTGCCGGTGGACGGGTCACGGTGGAGCGTCGCGACGGGCCCGGCGACCCGGTGCCACGTCACCGTGGTGGTCGTCTTCTTCTTCTTGCCGGTGCCGGTCGTCTGCTTCGTCTTCGTCGACGCGAAGAGCGCGTACTGGCTCGGCGTGCCCTTCTTCGCCGACGCTTGCACGCGCGAAAGCAGCTCGTACAGGCTCGTCGTCGCCTGCGGCACGCCGGTCGCGGACACCGAGGGCGGCACGAGCGCCGGCTCCAGGTCGTAGAGCTCGAGCTTCGCGGTCGAGCCGATCAGCTTCGCGGCGGCGGCGGCATCGTGGATGCCGGCGAGCTGGATCACGATCTGGTTCGAGCCCTGCTTCTGGATGTGCGGCTCGGCCACGCCCAGCTTGTCGACGCGGTTCCGCATGATCGACACGGAGCGGTCGAGGTCGGACGGCTCGAGCTTGTGGCCCTTCGGCGGCACCGCCTTCAGGACGACCTCGAGCCCGCCCTGCAGATCCAGGCCCTTTTGCAGCTTCTTGTGCGCCGGCGAGCCCGGCCAGCCGATCAGCGCGACGCCGCCCAGGGCGATCAGGATCAGCAGGACCAGCGTCAGGTGTGAACGCCGCGAAGACACGCGGCCACAGGTTAGCTGGCTTTCAAGCCGTCCTCGCGAGCCGAATCGGGGGCGTCGTCCTCGCCGTTCGGTTCGACCTCCACCTCGATCTCGCGGGCCACGGCCGCAACCGCCCGGCGGTCGAGCGTGACGACCACGCCGGCCGCGATCTCGAGCCGGACCTCGCTGTCGTCGAGCTCCTTGACGGTGCCGTGGAGGCCGCCGGCGGTGATGACCTCGTCGCCGACGTCGATCGAATCCTGCATCGCCGAATGAGACCGCTGGCGGCGCCGGGCCGGCAGCACGAACAGCGCCCAGACGGCGGCGAGGATGACGACGAGGATCAGGAATCCGCCCACTGGAGCCTTTCGAGTCGTTCGCGCTTGTAGGCGCCGAACGTTCCGCGCGCGATCGCCTCGCGCGCGCCACGGGTCAGCGCGATCACGAATCGTAGATTGTGAAGCGAGAGCAGGCGCAGTCCGAGCAGCTCGTTCTGGTTCACGAGGTGGCGAAGGTAGGCGCGTGTGAAGCGTGCGCAGGCCGGACAGTCGCAGTCCTCGTCGAGCGGTCGCTGGTCACGGGCAGACGCCGCTCCCCGCAGGTTGAGTCGGCCCGTGGAGGTGAGCGCGCTCCCGGTCCGCGCGGTTCGCGTCGGCAGCACGCAGTCGAACATGTCGACGCCCGCCTCGATCACCTCGAGGATGCCTTCGGGGTCGCCGATGCCCATGAAATACCGTGGGCGGTCCGGCGGCAGCAGCGCCGCCGCCCAGTCGGTGGTCTCGAACATCGAGTCGCGGTCCTCGCCGATCGCAAGCCCGCCGATCGCGTTGCCGTCGAGCCCGAGCTCGGCGATCTCCTCGATCGAGCGCCTCCGGAGCTCCGGGTCGACACCGCCCTGATTGATCCCGAAGACGAGCTGGCCGTCCGCGCGCGGGGCAGCTGCCTGCCGCGTCGCCCAGTGCGTCGTGCGGCGCACCGCCTCGGCGAGCTCACGACGTGTGACGTCCGTCGGCGGAACGTGGTCGAGGCACATCGCGATGTCGCTGCCGAGGTTCTGCTGGATGCGGGCCGCGAGCTCGGGCGTGAAGCGCGCCGGCGCGCCGTCGTAGACGTTACGGAACGTCACGCCCTCGTCGTCGACGCGCGCGATCGTGTCACGCAGCGAGAAGACCTGGAAGCCGCCGGAGTCGGTGAGGATCGGCCCTCCCCACGCCATGAAGCGGTGCAGCCCTCCGAGCTCGGCGATCAGCTCGTCGCCCGGACGGAAATGCAGGTGGTAGGTGTTGCCGAGGAGGATCTGCGCTCCCAGCCCGCGCACCTCGTCCGGATCGAGCGTCTTCACCGTCGCCTTCGTGCCGACCGGCATGAACGCCGGGGTGTCGATCGCGCCATGTCGCGTGCGCAGGACCCCGGCGCGCGCCGCGCCGTCGGTCGCTGTCACCTCGAACGTCGGCTGCGTCACCGGATCAGCATCGCATCGCCGAACGAGTAGAAGCGGTAGCGCTCGGCGATCGCGTGCGCGTAGAGCCGGCGAACCTCCTCGACACCGGCGAACGCCATCACGAGGGCGAGCAGCGTCGAGCGCGGCAGGTGAAAGTTCGTGAGCAGCAGGTCGACCCGCCGGAAGTCGAAGCCCGGCGTGATGAAGAGCTCCGTCCTGCCGGCGAGCGGCCCGCCGCGCGCGAGCGTCTCGAGCACGCGCACCGACGTCGTGCCGACGGCCAGCACCCGCTCCGCCGCCTCGATTCGCGCCCACGCACCGGCGTCGACCGCGTAGCGCTCGCCGTGAATCGCATGTTCCTCGACGACGTCCGCGTGCAGCGGCCGGAACGTGTCGAGCCCCACATGCAAGGTGACGCGCTCGACGTCGAGCCGGTCGAGCAGCTCCCTCGTGAAGTGCAGCCCGGCCGTTGGGGCCGCCGCCGAGCCGGCTTCGTCCGCGTAGACGGTCTGGTAGCGCTCCGGGTCGTCGAGCGGCGCGGTGATGTACGGCGGAAGCGGCGCGAGCCCGGCCGGCTCGCCGTGGAGGCGCACGCGCCAGCGGCCCTCGCCGAGCTGCTCGAGCAGCTCGACGTCGCCGTAGCGGCGCCCGGCGCGCAGACGGCGCGTCGGCCGGGCGAGCGCCTCCCAGACCTCGCCGTCGACACGCTCGAGCAGCAGCACCTCGCCGCGCGGCGACGCGATCGGGATCCTCGCCGGCACGACGCGCGTGTCGTTGACGACGACGAGCGTCCGTTCCGGCAGCTCGCCGGCGAGGTCGCGGAACGTCCGGTCGCGCACGTCGCCGGTCGCCCGGTCGTACACGAGCAGACGCGACTCGTCGCGCCGCGCGGCCGGCCGCTGGGCGATCAGCTCCGGCGGCAGGTCGTACTCGAGCTCGCGGCTGTCCATCCGGTGCGGACGCTAGCGTCGGGCCCGATGAACGAGTTGCGTGAGGCCCTCCGCGACGGTCTCCGCGAGGAGGCGGCACCGATCGCGCGCCGGCTCGCAGAGGTCAAGGGGCTGTCGAACAACGCCGCCCGCCGGCTCGAACGGATCGAGTCGTCGCTCGACGCCGAGCGCATCTCGCGCGTCGACGACCTCGCCCTGCTGGTCGACCTGCTGACCGAAGGGTGGCGCGCGATGAACGCGCGGCTCGAGCGGATCGAAGCGGCGCTCGCCCGCGACACGGCCACGGTCGTGCCGCTGCGCGAGAGCGCGTAGTCGGAGGCCCCTCCTAGCGCGCCGGCAGGACGAGCTCGAAGCGCGAGCCGTTCCCGACCTCGCTGCGCAGGTGGAGGCGGCCGCCGAGCGCTCCCGAGAGCTCGCGCGCGATCGGCAGGCCGAGCCCTGTGCCGCCGCCGACGTTCGAGATGAACGGGCGGAAGATGCGCTCGCGGCTCTCCGGTGCGATGCCGGGCCCCGAGTCCTCGACGGCCACGTGGACGGTCCCGTTCTGCTGCGCGAGCTCGAGCGAGATGCGCCCGCCGTCGGGCGTCGCCTTGAAGGCGTTCGAGAGCAGGTTGCCGACGACCTGCAGCACGCGGTCGCCGTCCGAGTCGATCACCGGCCGGTCGCGGATGTCGCAGCGATAGTCGATCGAGCGGCGCTGCGCCTCGTCGCGATACCGCTCGTAGGCCTGCGTCAGCAGCTCGCCCATGTCGACCTCCTCGTGCATGACCGTGAAGCGGTGCGTGTCGAGCTTCGCGAGGTCGAGGATGTCGCCGACGAGCCGCTCGAGGCGCTGCGCCTCCAGCTCCACGGTCTCCAGCGACTGCTGCTCGAGCTCGGGGTCCTCGACCACGCCTTCGAGGAGCGCCGCGACATGCCCGCGAATCGCTGTCAGCGGCGTGCGCAGCTCGTGCGAGACGGACATCAGGAAGTTGCGCTCCATCGCCTCGACCTCGGCGAGGCGCTGCGCCATCTCGCCGAAGCGCTCGGACAGATGGCCGAGCTCGCCCGGCGCGTTCGGCGGGACCGAGACGTCGTAGTTGCCGCCCGCCACGTCGTCGGCCGCGCGCGAGAGCTGGAGGACGGGACGCACGATGCGCCGTGACAGGTACCACGCGAGGATCCCCGCGACGGTGAGCCCGAGGAGACCGGCGAGCGCCAGCCGGTCGATCAGCGAGCGAACCCGCTGGCTCACGTCCGTCTTCGGCTGGGCGACGACGACCGCGCCGACGGACGTGGAGCGGATGATCAGCGGATTCGCGACCGCGATGTACCGACGGTGGACGCCGGGCGGCGTGAACTCGAACGACAGCGACTTGCCGGACGTCCAGTCGATCGTCTTCAGGGGCAGCCGCGGCAGGCCGAGGTTCGCCTTCTGGCCGGGGAACGGCCGCTTCGGGCCGATCCAGTAGAGCTTCGCCCCGGTCGCGAGCCGGAGGTTCGCGGCGGCGAAGGTCGGCGCGGCACGGTCGCCCGCGGCGTTCCCGTAGCCCTGGGTGATCGCGTTCGTGTAGAGAGCCGCGATCCCGTGCGCCTCGCGGCTCAGCTGCGCGACGGCCTGGTCGCGCGCGAACTGCTGGAACAGCCGCACGGAGATCAACGTGGTCACCACGCCCGCCAGCACGATCCCCGCCAGGAAGACGAGCGGCAGCCGGACGCGGAGCGACTTGAACATCTGCGTTAGTGGCGTACCACTACGTCTTCGTCTTTTCCTTGCGCGCATCCTTCGCGGGAGACACCTTGTAGCCGACGCCCCAGACGGTGACGATCGGCGAGGCGTCGCCCAGCTTGCGGCGCAGCTGCCGGACGTGGACGTCGACCGTCCGCGTGTCGCCGGCGAACGTGTAGCCCCAGACGCGCTCGAGCAGCTGGTCGCGCGTCAGCACGAGCCCGCGATGGTCGAGCAGCTCCCAGAGCAGGTCGAACTCCTTCGGCGCGAGCTGGATCTCTTCCTCGCCGACGGTGACCTCGCGGCGGCCCGCGTCGACCCGCAGGTCGCCGTGGACGATCACCTCGGTCTCGAGCTCGCGCCGCTCGGGCGCCGCGCGGCGCAGGATCGACTTGACGCGCGCGACGAGCTCGCGCGGGTTGAACGGCTTGGTGAGGTAGTCGTCGGCGCCGACCTCGAGGCCGATGATCTTGTCGACGTCCTCGTCGCGCGCGGTCAGCATCAGGATCGGGACGTCGCTCGACTGCCTGATCCGGCGGCAGACCTCGATCCCGTCGATGTCAGGCAACATCAGGTCGAGCACGATCAGCGACGGCATCTCCTCGGACACCTTGACCAGCGCGTCGCCTCCGGTCGGCGAGGTGCGGACGCCGTAGCCGGCGTTCTTCAAGTACAGGGAGACGAAGGAGGCGATCGAGCCTTCGTCCTCGACCACGAGGATGTTCGCGGCCGGCGCGCTCACGCTACGGGCTCGTGGTCGTCGGCGGCGGAAGCTTGAGGCCGAACTTGACGGTCACCGGGTCGACGATCGGCACCGGCTTCCACTTGCCGGCGTCGAGGGCGTAGTCGCCGTCGTCGAGCGCGGTCAGCGAGCCGAGGACCGTCGCCTTGCCGACGCCGACCGTCGTCAGGTCGATGCCTGCGCCGTTCGTGAACTGCAGCTTGTAGTCACCACCGGTGATCCGGAAGTGGAGGTCGCGCCCGTAGTGGACGACCGAGCCGTCGGGCAGCACCCGCGCAGGCCGGTCGTCGCCGCTCACGAACGCGTATCCGTCGCCCGCGACCGGATCGGTCACGGTCAGCGAGCCCTTGTCCGTCTGGCCCCAGACGACGCCCTGCCCGGAGATCGTCACGTTCCCGTAGACGGCTCGCAGCTCGAGCACGCCGTCGCCCGCCGTGGTCGGCCCCGCGAGGGCGGCCGGAACGAGGGCGAGGCTTGCGAGCAGGATGAGGCAGAGCCGGCGCATTCGACAAGAACAAGTGTTTCCGCCGCGATTATGCCGCTCATGAGGGACTTGTAAGGAGTTTTCGACGTTCCGGCTCCTCCCTCACGCCCCCACCTTGTAGCGTCGAGGCGTCGTGCACGCCCTGACGAGCTTCGGACTGGCGGTGCTGGTCGTCGCCGGAGCGCTGTCGGCGGCGCTCCTGCTCGCAAAGCTGACCGCGCGGGTGGCGATTCCCTCGGCCGTGGTGTTCCTCGTCGGCGCCGCGTTTGCCTCGGATCTCTTCCCGTCGCTCGTGCTGCGGATCGCGACCGTCGAGCGGATCGCGACGGTCGCGCTGGTCGTGATCCTCTTCCAGGGCGGCGCCTCGATCGGGCTTCGCCGCTTCCGCGCCGCCTCCGTTCCGGTCGCGTCGCTCGGCGTCGTCGGAACCTTCGCCTGCGCCGGGCTGGTCACGCTCTTCGTCCACGCGCTCTTCGGGCTCGGCTGGCTCACGGCCGGCCTGCTCGGCGCCGCCGTCGCGCCCACCGACCCGGCGGTCATGTTCTCGGTGCTCGGCGGCCGCGAGATCCGCGGCCGGGCCCGGACGATCCTCGAGGGCGAGTCCGGGGCGAACGACCCGGTCGGGATCGCGCTGATGCTCGGCCTCATCCAGCTCGCGACCCATGCCGACGCCACCTTCTGGATCGTCGTGCGCGTCTTCTGCGAGCAGATGGCGATCGGGCTCGCGGTCGGCGTGGTCGGTGGGTTCCTCGCGACGGTCGTCCTGCGGCGTGTCGCGCTACCGTCGGCCGGCCTCGACACGCTCCGCACGCTCGCGCTGGCAGGAGTCGTGTACGGGATCGCGGCGACGGCCCACGGCTCCGGGTTCCTCGCCGTGTTCGTCGCCGGGCTGATCGCCGGGGACGTCGACGCGCCGTTCGAACGGGAGGTCGAGGTGTTCGAGGAGGGCCTGGCGTCGCTGGCCGAGATCGTGGTGTTCGTCGCGCTCGGCCTGACCGTGGCCATCACCTCGATCTCGGCCGCCCGGTTCGGCGAGGGGCTCGCCATCGCCGCGTTCCTGGCGCTCGTCGCGCGTCCGCTCACCGCCGGCGTGCTTCTCGCACCGGCACGGCTGACGGCGGGCGAGCGGCTGTTCGTGATCTGGGGCGGGTTGAAAGGGGCGGTGCCGATCCTGCTCGCCGCGTTCGCACTCGGCGAGCACGTCGCCCACGCCCAGCGGATCTACGAGACCGTCTTCGTCGTCGTGCTCGCGTCGGTCGTCGTGCAGGGCGGCACGATCCCGTTCGCGGCGCGCCGCTTCGGGCTCTAGTAGGTGTAGAAGCCCTCGCCGGACTTCCGGCCGAGCTTCCCCGCCTTGAGCATGCGGACGAGCCGCGCAGGCGGCGCCATCCGCGGCTCGCGGAGCTTGTCGTAGAGCGCCTCGCTCGCATGCACGTGTACGTCGACGCCGACGAGGTCGAGCAGCGTGCACGGGCCCATCGGCCAGCCGGCGCCGTGCGTCATCCCGGCGTCGAGGTCCTCTGGCGTGATGCCGGCCTCGTCGAGCACGCGGACGCAGTCGTTGAGGAGCGGGATCAGCACGCGGTTGACGACGAAGCCGGGCGTGTCGGCGCAGACGATCGGCGTCTTGCCGAGCCGCGCGCCGAACCGGCGGGCCGCCTCCGCGACGTCGGGCGCGGTCCGCTCCGCACACACGATCTCGACGAGCGGCATCAGCGGCGCCGGGTTGAAGAAGTGCATGCCGACCGCCCGCTCTGGACGTTCGAGCACCGACGCGATCTCGGTGACCGAGAGCGCCGAGGTGTTCGTGGCGAGGATCGCGTCGTCACGGACGACCGGCTCGAGCGCGCGAAAGAGCTCGTGCTTGACCGCGAGCTCCTCGAAGGCGGCCTCGATCACGAGGTCACAGCCCGCAAGCTGCCCCAGATCGGTCGTCAGGCGAAGACGCGACACGGCGGCGTCGCGGGCGGCTTGGTCGAGTTGGCCCTTCTCGACCTTGCGCGTCAGGAAGTGCGCGATCCGGTCACGCGCAGCTTCGGCGCGCGGAAGCTCGAGCTCGTGTCCGATCGTGTCGAACCCCGCCTCGATCGCGAGCTGGGCGATGCCCGCGCCCATCGCCCCGAGGCCGACGACCCCGACCGTGCGGATCTCGCCCGGCACCTAGAGGCGCTCGACGACGCCGGCGATCGCCATGCCGAACCCGACGCACATCGACGCGACGCCGTAGCGAGCGCCGCGCCGCTCGAGCTCGTTGAGGAGCGTCGCGGTCACACGCGCGCCGGTCGCTCCGAGCGGATGGCCCAGCGAGATGCCGCCGCCGTTCGGGTTCACGTCCGCGGCGCGATCGCCCAGGTCGAGATCGTGCATCGTCTGCAGGACGACGGAGGCGAAGGCCTCGTTGATCTCGAGCACGGCGACGTCGTCGAGCGCGATCCCCGCCTTCGCAAGTGCCTTGCGGATCGCCTGCGGGTTGCCGTGCAGCATGCGCGTCGGGTCGACGCCGGCGAGCCCGAACCCGGCGAAGCGCGCGCGCGGCTCGAGCCCCAACCGGCTGCAGGCCGCCTCGCTCGCGACGAGCACGGCGGCCGCCCCGTCGACGATCTGCGAGGAGTTCCCCGCGGTCACGACCCCGTCCGGCCGGAAGGCCGGGGCGAGCGCCGCCAGCGCCTCGACCGACGTGTCCCGCCGTGGCGCCTCGTCGACCGCGAACACGGCCGGCGCCGCGACCGCCGGGCCCGCGGCTTGCAAGAGACCGTCGCCTGGGCTCGGGGCGGCGCCGTCGTCCTCGGGCAGCTCGATCGGAACGAGCTCGCGTTCGAAGCGGCCCGCGTCGATCGCCGCCACGGCGCGGCGGTGCGATTCGAGCGAGTACGCGTCGAGCGACTCGCGGTCGAGGTGCCACTCCTCCGCGAGTAGCTCGGCCGAGATTCCCTGCGGGACGAGCTGGTAGCGATCCGTCACGAGGCTCGAGACGTCGCCGCCGTTCGAGCCCATCGGGACGCGCGACATCATCTCGACGCCGGCCGACACGACCAGGTCGAGCTGCCCCGACGCCACGGCGGCGGCAGCGTTGAGGTTCGTCTGCATCGACGAGCCGCACTGGCGGTCGACCGTCGTCCCGCACACGTCGATCGGCCAGCCGGCGGCCAGCACCGCCATTCGCCCGATGTTCCAGCCCTGCTCGCCGATCTGCGTGACGCAGCCCATCTGCACGTCCTCGACGGCGGCCGGGTCGGCTCCGGTGCGCGCCGTCAGGCCGTTCAACACCTGCGCGACCAGGTCGTCGCCGCGGATCGCGGCGAGGCTGCCGCCTCGCCGCCCGATCGGGGAGCGCACGGCGTCGACGATGTACGCGTCCATCGCCGTCAACTGTAGTCGGGCTCCCACGGCAGCTCGTGGTGCGCGAGGAAAACGCGCCGCGGACGCAACGCGTGGATGCGGCGAATCGAGGGGGTGGCCCCGGCGATCAGCTCGCGCATCGAGTACGTGACGTCTCCGCCGAGGACGACCGTCCCCTCGTCGGTCCCGACGACCACCGCCTGGTGGCCGATCGAGTGCCCCGGCGTCGACAGCACCGAGACGCCGTCGAACAGCTGGGCGTCTCCGTCGAGCTCGACGTACGTCGCTCCCGGAAAGCGAACCCACTCCTCCAGGTAGTCGGGTGCGACGGCCGCCTCGAGCTCGGCACGCTGCACGTACGTCGGCGTGCCCGCGAAGCGCCGGTTGCCGCCGCAGTGGTCGAAGTGCAGATGCGTGTTGACGACGGCGATCACAGATCCGAGCTCCGGCCACGGGCGCAACTCGGGCCGCCACTGCTCGTCGAGCTCCGCTGTCGAGTCGATCATCCCGGTGTCGACGAGAATCGTCCCGTCGCGATGGTCGATGGCCCAGCCGAAGACCGGCCAGCGCTCGCCGTCGACGGTGACGTCGCAGAAGTGGACCGGCGTGATCTCCATCAGTCGGCGTAGGCGCCGTGCGCCGTGACGATGGTGCGTTGGTCGCGCCGGGCGAACACGACGTTCACGGCGACGAACGCCACGACGGCGTAGATCCAGCCCGCGACGCAGTCGACCAGGTAGTGCTCGCCGAGGTAGACGAGCGCGAACGCCATCGCGAGCGGGTAGACCGCGAGGAGCGGACGCACCCAGCGCGGCACGACCGACCAGAGGAACAGTGACAACAGCAACGCGTACCCGGCGTGGAGCGACGGCATCGCGGCGACGTTGTTCGCGTAGTCCACGCCGTGCTCGAAGAGCGCATCGAAGTGGGCGATCGGAATCTGATGCCAGACGATCGGAACGATCCGGTTCGATTCCCCGAACTCCCCACGCTGGGCGGCCATCCACGGCGGCACCGCCGGGTACAGCACATACGTGGCGAAGCCGGTCACCGTCAGCACGCAGACCATCCAGGCGTAGCGGCGGAACTTGTCGTGCGCGAACGTCCACAACGCCGCCGCGGCGATCAGCGTCGCCAGGAAGTGCGTCAGGTAGACGAACCACGCGAGGTAGTCCCACCAGCGCAGGTCGTCGGCCCCGTGCCAGAGGTGCGACTGGAGCCAGACCGTCGGCGCCGGGGTGCCGAAGAGCAGGTTCTCGAGCTTGATCTGCGGGATCTCGTGGGCCGGGAACAGCAGGCCGTCGGCGAAGCCGCGCAGCAGGTCGTAGAGCAGGAGCAGCGCGACGAACGGCGACCAGTCGATGACGAGCCGCGGCAGGCGGTGGCGCAGGTTGCTCGCCGAGAACGCCAACATGCCGGTGAGCACCCAGACCAGGATCAGCTCCCGCGAGGTGGGGACGCCGCCGCCCGCGACGGCGATCACCGACGCTCCAGCCCACGCCAGAGGCGCGCCGATCCGCACGGCGCTCACGGCGCCATTCTCACATTTGGATGGCCGGTCGGGAATTCCCGACCGACCATCTAGGCTGTGCCTTGCATGGCGACCACCGTCACCGATCACCTGCTGCCGATCGGCGGCGAGCGCGTCGCGACCGGAGCCTGGCTCGAGGTGACGTCGCCCTACTCGGGAGAGGTCGTCGGACGGGTGGCGACGGGCGGCGCCGGCGAGGCCCGGCGGGCGCTCGACGCGGCGGCCGCGGCCCTCGACGAGCCGCTCCCCGCCCACGAGCGGGCGCGCCTGCTCGACGCGATCGCCGCTCTGCTCCGGGATCGCGCCGAGGACGCCGCGCGGACGATCTCGGCCGAGGCCGGGAAGCCGATGAAGGCGGCCCGCGTCGAGGCGTCGCGGGCGGTGTCGACGTACACGTTCGCGGCGGTCGAGGCGCGCAAGCTCGCGGGCGAGATGGTGCCGATGGACGCGTCCGTTGCGGGCGAGGGCAAGCTCGCGTTCACGCTGCGGCTGCCGATCGGCGTCGTCGGGGCGATCTCGCCGTTCAACTTCCCGCTCAACCTGGTCGCGCACAAGATCGCGCCCGCCCTCGCAGCCGGCTGCCCGGTCGTGCTGAAGCCGGCCGGGACGACGCCGCTGTCGGCGCTCTTCCTCGCCGGGCTCGCCGAGGAGGCTGGCCTCCCGGCGGGGTGGCTCAACGTCGTCGCCGGACCGGCATCGGCGATCGGCGACCAGTTCGTCGACGACGAGCGGGTGAAGCTGATCACGTTCACCGGGTCGGGCACGGTGGGCTGGGGCCTCGCGGAGCGTGCGCACCGCAAGCGCGTCAAGCTCGAGCTCGGCAACGCCACCCCGGCGATCGTGTGCGGCGACGCGCCGGCGGGAACGGCCGCGAAGCTGGCGGCAAACGCATTCTCGTTCGCCGGCCAGAGCTGCATCTCCGTGCAGCGGATCTTCGTCGCCGACGAGGCGTGGGACGAGTTCGTCGCCGCGTTCGTCCCCGCCGTCCGAGCGCTGAAGGTCGGCGACCCGGCTGACGACGACACCGACGTCGGCCCGCTGATCACGCCGGACGAGCGCGACCGCGTCCATTCCTGGATCCACGAGACGAGCGGCGAGGTGCTCGCGGGCGGCGAGCAGACGCAGGACGGCCTGCTCGAGCCGACCGTGATCGCCGCCCCGGCGTCGACCGACAAGGTCCAATGCGAGGAGGTGTTCGGGCCGGTCGTGACGCTGACCCGCACGAGCAGCCTCGACGTGGCGATCGCGCAGGCGAACGCGACTCGGTACGGCCTGCAGGCAGCCGTCTTCTCGCGCGACCTCCGCACCTGCCTCGACGCAGCGCGCCGGCTCGAGTTCGGCGGCGTCACGATCAACGAGGCACCCACGTTCCGCGCCGACCAGATGCCGTACGGCGGGGTGAAGGCCTCGGGGAACACGAAGGAAGGCCCCGCGTGGGCCGTGCACGAGATGACCGAAGAGCGTCTCGTCGTGATCGACGTCTAGAATCGCGACGCATGTCGCCGCTCCGTCGCCCGCGGTCCGAGGCCGAAGGGATCGCGCCGCGACGCCCGCAGCCGGGGGTGCTGCGCCGCGAGCGTCGGTTGCTCCGTCGCGCGCGGGAGGAGGCCCTGCTCGAGCTGGGAGGCCTGCTCGTCGAGATGTACCGGCGCGGCGGCTTCCGCGAGGATCTGCTCGCCGAGCGCTGCGCCGGCGTCGTCGGGATCGACGCCAGGCTCGCGGAGATCGACGACCTCCTGCACCCGCAGCGCCACGCCCGCCGCTGCGCCTGCGGTGCGCCGATCCTCCGCGGCTCGCACTTCTGTCCGAACTGCGGCCGGACGCTCGAGGATGCCGCCTCCCCCGGCCCCGACGTGCCGTCCGAGGACACCGTGTTCGCCGCCCGGCCCGGCGCCGAGGCGTAGCCACCCGTGGCCGTCGGCCCGGAGGCGGCTCCGCTCGACCGCGGCGCCGCGATCGCCGGCACTGACGAGACGTGTCCACGCTGCGGCGCACGCCGGACGGCCGACCAGCAGTACTGCCTCGACTGCGGCTTGCTGCTGCCCGGCGTCCGCGGCGCCGTGCCCGCCTTGCGCCGCCGCTGGCTGCGGCTGTTCGGCTGGTATCCGGGCGACTTCGTGTGGACGGCGCTCCTGGCCCTCCTCGTCGCCGCGGCCGGGACGGCCGCCGCCGTCGTCGTCAGCGGCCACCGCGCCGCGGGCGGCCCGCCGCCGTTCGACGCAGCCACCGCCGCCATTCCCGTCCGGGCGCCGGCCGCCGAGCCGCCCAGCAGGCTTCGCGCCCGGGTCGGCCGGGGCAAGCTGCCCAAGGCGCCCGAGCCGAGCGGCGCCCGGCCGGGCCGGGCGACCTGGCCCCGAAACGCCAACGGCTGGACGATCGTGCTCGTCTCCTTCCCCAAGACGACCGGCCGGCGCCAGGCGCTCGACAAGGCCACGGCGGCCGCCAAGGCCGGCCTCGCCCAGGTCGGCGTGATCGATTCCAGCCGTTTTGCGAGCCTCCAGCCAGGTTACTTCGTCGTCTTTGCGGGCATCTACGCCTCGAAGGCAGATGCGGACACTGCCGTCCAGACCGTCCGGGGAGCCGGCTTCGCGGGCGCGTACTCGCGGCAGATCGCCCGCTAGACCGTTTTCATTTCGGAAAACATTTGTAACAGCAGCAGGGACGGTGTAGAGTGGCCCACGGGTCGCAGAGGAAATCGAGGAATCTCACGCCTGCCACTGGGCTGCTGCTCGAATCTGAAGGAGAATACGAGACGCCGATGGACGAGCGGATCCTGCATATCCAGCACTGCATGTATCAGTACTCCCGCGCGATTTACCGTTCGATCAGGGACCTGATCGACCCGTACGCCGACCCGAATACGCGCCTGGAGTACCGCCGCGAGGTGCTCGTCGCCTGCGAGGGGACGATGGAACGGCTGGCGGCAGACCCCCACTACTTCGCGAAGCCGGACCGCGCGCTGTTCGGCGACATTCGCCGCTACTTCCCGATCAACGTCCAGGCGCAGGTCGCCTGGGCCGTGTCGCAGGGCGTCAGCGCAGCCGTGGGCTTCGTCGAAGAGCAGATCGAGGCAGGTGCGTTCGACGGCGGCGTCGCGCGCTGCCGCGCGACCACGCGCAAGGGCAAGCCGTGCCAGCGCACGCCGCTGCCGGAGCGCGACTACTGCCCGTCACATCAGCATCTCGAACGTAGCCGCGTCGCAGCCTGACCGCGCACGACGAGCCAGAGCAGCGCGAGCGGTAAGCTCGCCAAGCTCAGATGAGTCATGACACCGACAAGCTGATTCGTCAGCTCTCGCTGGTCGCGTTCCTGATGGCGGAGCGGCGACCGCTGACGGCGCGTGACATCAAGTCGAACGTCGAGGGCTACCAGGAGATGAGCGACGAAGCGTTCGCACGACGCTTCTACTCCGACCGCGCCGAGCTCGTCGCACTCGGGGTTCCGCTCGACAGCCAGCGGGACGAGTTCACCGGCGAGGAGCTGTACACGTTGCGCTCGGAGCGGTACTTCCTGCCCGAGCTCGAGCTGGACGACGAGGAGCTCGCCGCGCTGCAGACCTGCTTCTATCTCCTCGAGGGCCGGTTCGCGTATGCCGAGCCGCTTCGCCTCGCCCTGCAGAACCTCGCGCTTGGACGGTCGGCCGGCAGCCTCGCGGCGCCCCCCACCGGGACGGCGGTGCGTGCACTCGTGCGCGATCCGGACTACTCGCCGGAGCTGCAAGGGCGGCTCGGCAAGCTCGAGGGCGCGATCTCGAAGCAGCGCACCGTGAAGTTCCGCTACTGGTCGATCTACCGCGACAGCGAGCAGGAGCGCACGCTGAACCCGTACGCCCTGCTTCCCGAGAACGGCTCGTGGTACGTGATCGGCCACGACCTCGACCGGAAAGACATCCGCACCTTCCGCGTCTCGCGCATCCGCTCGGACATCCGGTTTGCGACGCGGCGCGAACGCGATTTCCGGCTGCCGGCGGAGTTCGACGTCGAGCAGTACCGCGGGCGCGCCGAATGGCAGTTCGGCGAGGACGTCGGCGAGGCGAAGATCGAAGTGGCGCCGGACACGGCCTGGTGGGTCGAGCGCGCGTACCGCGGCGAGCGGAACGACGTCAACGGCGAGGTGTTCTCGACCCGGTATGCCTCGTCGAACCTGCTCGCGCGCTGGATCCTCCGGCAGGACGGACGCGCGCTGCCGCTCGAGCCCTCGGAGCTGCGCCGGCTCGTGGTCGAGGGCGCGCGCGCCGCCCGCGCAGCGCACGAGGGCGCGCCTCCGACGCCCGCCGGCCCGGCGAAGCCGGGAGTCGTCGCAGCGGCGGCCGACCGCCCGGCCGGCCCGGTCGCACCGGAGCGGTTCGGCGTGCTGCAGTCACTGCTCGCCTATCTGCTCGCCGCCTGCGGCGAGGAGCGAAGCGGCGTCATTCCGGCGGCCGAGCTGGCGGAGCGCTTCTCGATCCCGCCGGAGCAGCTCGAGGAGCACCTGTCGCTGCTCAACCTCGTCAACTTCGGCGGCGGCTGCTACGCCGTGTACGCCGAGCTGCGCGGCGGCGAGGTGCACGTCGACAAGGAGCTCTTCGGCGACACGTTCCGCCGGCCGCCGCGCCTCACGCCGCTCGAGGCAAGGGCAATCAGGCTTGCGCTCGAGTTCGTCGGGCCGATGATCGCCGCCGGCGCGCACTCGCCGCTCGAGCGCGTGCGCGTGAAGCTCGAGGAGACGTTCGGGCAGTTCGAGCTGTCGCAGACGCCGGAGCCGCACGCCGGCGAGGAGGAAGACCTCGTCGCGACGCTGACGACCGGCATCGACACGCATCGCCTCGTCGAGATCGAGTACCTCAAGCCGGAGGAGCAGGAGGTTGCGACGCGCACCGTCGAGCCGTACGCGATCGAGCGCAGGCTCCCGTACTGGTACGTGCACACGTGGGACGTCGAGCGCGACCAGCCGCGCTCCTACCGGCTCGACCGCATGCGCAAGGCGAAGCTGCTGCGCAAGACGTTCGTGCCCCGTGAGGGCTTCGACCCCTCGGAGCTGAAGCAGGCGACCACCGCGCGCATCTGGTACTCGCCCGCCGTCGCGCGCTGGGAGGTCGAGAAGGGAGCGACACCGCTCGTCGACGGCTCGGCGCTCGCGGAGAAGGCCGTCGGCAGCGCGGAATGGCTCGTCGGCGAGGTGGTCTCGTATCGCGGCGAAGCGATCGTGCTCGAACCGCACGAGCTGCGAGCCCGTGTGGCGCAGCGCGCACGCGAGCTCGCCAGCGAGCTCCGGCCCTCGCGCGCTCGCACCTAGACGCGACGCGCGCCCCGGCGGCGGGTTGCTTCGCGCGGCTGCGCAGCGTTCAATCGCGCCATGGGCCGCGTCCGCGAGACGTTGTCGGCCGTTCGCGTCGCTGCCGCCAACCCGAACATCCGCCGGGCCGAGCTCGCCTGGGGCGGGTCGATCGCCGCCGAGTGGTCGCACTTCGTCGTGCTCGGCGTCTTCGCCTACCGCGGCGGCGGCGCGACCGCGGTCGGCGTCGCAGGCCTGCTTCGCCTGCTGCCGGCTGCCGTCGTCGCGCCGCTCGCAGCCTCGCTCGGCGACCGCTATCGCCGGGACCGCTTCCTGCTCGGCGTCACGCTGATCGGCGCAGTCGCCCTGGCGGCATCGGCAGCCGCCGCCTTCGCCGACCGCCGTTACCTCGTCTACGGGTTCGCCGCGGTGGTCGGCCTCTGGGCGACGTTGACACGACCCGCGCTGCAGGCGTTGCTCCCCTCGCTCGCGCGCACGCCGGAGGAGCTGATCGCCGCGAACGGTGCGACCTCGACGCTGGAGAGCGTCGGGACGCTCGTCGGACCGTTGATCGCCGGCCTCGCGCTCGCGGTCACCTCGACCGGCGTCGTCTTCGCCGCGGCGGCGGTCGCGGCGCTCGTCGCAGCAGGCCTCCTGGCATGGGTGCGCGTCGAAGGCCGGGTCGAGGAGCCCAGGGGCATCGGCACCACCGCGGACACGTTCCGGAGCCTCGGCGCAGGGCTCGACGTGGTCGCGCAGCTCCCCGGACCGCGGCTGGTGATCGGGCTGATGGTCGTTCAGACCTTCGTCCGGGGCTGCCTGAACGTGCTGATCGTCGTGGCCTCGTTCCGCGTGTTCCACGCGGGCGCGGCTGCGGTCGGTTACATGACCGCGGCGATCGGCGTCGGCGGGCTCGTCGGGGCGGTCGCAGCGATGACGTTGCGCGGCGGCCGGCTCGTCGGGTCGTTCGCCCTGTCGCTCGCCCTGTGGGGCGTGCCGATCGCGCTGATCGCCCCCCGACCAGGGCTTGCCGTCGCGCTCGTCCTGCTCGTCGTCGTCGGCGCGGCCAACAGCGTCGAGGACGTGGCCGGGTTCACGTTGCTGCAGAGAACGATCCCGGACGCCGCGCTGACGCGCGCGCTCGGTCTCTTCTGGGGGCTCGCGATGGGAGCCGTGGCCGTCGGGTCGCTGGCGGCTCCCGCGCTCGTCGGCGTCCTGGGGCCGCGCCCGGCGTTCGTGCTCGTCGGAGCGATCCTGCCACTCGTCTCTCTCGCCGCCTACGGCCGTCTCAGGCGGCTGGACCTCGCGATCGCCCCGACCGAAGAGCGCGAGCTGATCGAGCAGGTGCCCATGTTCAAGCCGCTCTCCCTCTCGGCCAAGGAACGACTCGCGCGTCATCTGACACCGGTCGCCGTCGCGGCGGGCGACTGCGTGATCCGCAGCGGCGACAGCGGGGACCGCTTCTTCATCGTCGCCGACGGCGAGTTCGACGTCGACGCCGGGGGCGCGCACACCACCGCACGCGCGCCGGACTACTTCGGAGAGATCGCCCTTCTGCGGGACATCCCCCGCACGGCGACGGTCACCGCGAGAGTCGACTCGCACCTGTACGAGCTCCTGCGCGACGACTTCCTCGCCGCCGTCACGGGTCACGCAGCGGCGCGGGCAGCCGGGGACGACGTCGTCGACGCACGGCTCGCCGGTCTGGCAGCCGCGCCTTAGGCCAGCCGCGCGAGTGCCCACCGGGCGTGCTCGGCGAGCAGCTCGTCCTCGCCCTCGGCATGACGTGCGAGCACCTCGCGCTGCTCGTCGTCTCCGATGTTGCCGAGCGCGACCAGCGCATTGCGCCGGAGCCAGCGCGCATCGTTGCGCGGGACGTAAAGGCGGTCGTACTGCTCGACGAGCGCGCGCCCGTCGCCCTCGAGCCACGCGACCAGGTCGACGTGGCCGGTGCTGTCCTCGTCGTCTCCGCCCCGCCGCTTCTGGACGCCGCGGTTCCACGGGCAGACGTCCTGGCAGATGTCGCAGCCGTAGACCTGGGCGCCGAGCGCCGCGCGGTAGGGCTCCGGGATCGCCTCCGGCGCCTGCGTCCAGTACGACAGGCACTTCGTCGCGTCGAGGACGCCGGGATCGTCGAGCGCACCCGTCGGGCAGGCGTCGATGCAGATGCGGCAGTCGCCGCAGTCGGTGTCGAGCGGCACGGTCGGCTCGAGGTCGACGTCCGTGACGAGCGTGCCGAGCACGACCCACGAACCGTGGCGCTCGGTGATCAGCATCGTGTTCTTCCCGTAGAAGCCGACTCCGCTCCGCGCGGCGGCCTCGCGATCGACGTGCTGGTTCGCGTCGACGAACACGCGGTAGCTACCGCCGAGCAGCTCACCGATGCGCGCGAGCTTCGTGCGCAGCTCGTCGTAGTGGTCGTGCCACGCATACCGCGCGAGCCGGCCCTCCCCCACCTCGAGCGGCGGCTCGGGCACCCAGTAGCAGACGGCGGCAGAGACGACGCTGCGCGCACCGTCGAGCAGCATCTCGGGATGGCAGGAGCGCTCCGGCTGCGCCATCGTGAAGCGCATGCCGGCGAACAACCCACGTTCGCGGCGCACGCGGATGTGGCGCTCCGTGTCGGCGTAGGCTTCCGCGCGGGCGACGCCGATCGCGTCGAGCCCCAGCTCGTCGGCCAGCCGGCGAAGGTCCTCGACGTTCATGCGAGGATCATGCCCGCATGAAGGCGATCAGGATCCATGCGGACGGCGGGCCCGAGGTGCTGCGCTACGAGGACGTCCCAGATCCCGTGGCCGGCGACGGCGAGGTGCTGGTCGAGCTGCGCGCCGCCTCGCTCAATCACCTCGACGTGTGGATTCGCAAGGGCTTACCGTCCGTTCCCAAGCCGCGCATCCTTGGAGCCGACGGAGCCGGAGTGATCGCGGGAACCGAGGACCGCGTCGTGCTCAACCCGGCGGTCGTGCGCGGCGGCCGCATGGGCATCCTCGGGGAGACGACCGACGGCACGCACGCCGAGCTGATCGCCGTGCCGCGCGAGTTCGTGCATCCGATCCCCGACGACCTGAGCTTCGAGGAGGCGGCGGCGTTCCCCCTCGTCTTCGAGACCGCGTATCGGATGCTCGTCACGCGCGCGCACCTCGAGCCGGGCGAATGGGTGCTCGTGTGGGGCATCGGCGGCGGCGTCGCCACGGCCGCGCTCGCGATCGCCAAGGCCCTCGGCGCCCGCGTGGTCGTCACCTCGTCGAGCGACCAGAAGCTCGCGCGCGCCCGCGAGCTCGGCGCGGACGCCGGCCTGAACCATGCGACGGAGGACGTCGTCGCGGCGGTGAAGGAGCTGACCGGCGGCGGCGCGCATGTGGTCGTCGACGACGTCGGCGAGGCGACCTGGAAGCGGACGCTCGACGCCGCTCGCCCCGAGGGCCGGATCGTGGTTTGCGGTGCCACGACGGGACCGAACCCGCCGGCCGCGCTGCACCGCGTGTGGTGGAAGCAGCTGTCGATCCTCGGCTCGACGATGGGCACGCCGGAGGACTTCGGAGGCGCCTACGACCTGGTCGCCGCCGGCAAGGCGCGACCCGTCGTCGACCACGTCTTCCCGCTCGCCGAGGCTGCGGCGGCACACGAGCGGCTCGAGGCGGGCGAGCAGTTCGGGAAGATCGTGCTGCGGATTCCCGCCTGACCGTCAGGCGGCCGCGTAGCCCTCGTGCCGGAGCAGCGTCCGTGCCAGCTCGGCGGTGTCCGCGCCTGCGACCAGGATCACGAGCACGCCGCCGTACTCGGGCGAGACGTGGCGGAGCTCGAAGTCCTCGATGTTGACCGAGGCGGCGCCGAGGATCTGGGTGATCCGAGCGAGCACGCCCGGGCGGTCCGGGACGCGGATCCGGATGCGGTGGAGCTGACCCGCCTCGGTCTGGTACGCGTGCGAGATCAGCTCGTTGCGACCCTCGTGCGCCGCGGTGATCGATCCCTCGAGGTACGCCCTGTCGCTTTCCGCCAGCGCGTGCTCGACCGACTCGAGCTCGGCGCGCAGCGCGGCGACCGCGCGCGCGATCAGATCGCCGTTTTCGACGAAGATGTCGGTCCAGACGGCCGCGTTCGCGCCGGCGACGCGCGTCATCTCGCGGAACGACGCGCCGGCGGCCTCGAGCGCGCCCTCCTGATTCGCAGCGACGCGCATGAGCGCGTTCGCGAGCGCATGCGGGAGGTGGCTCGTCAGGGCGAGCAGGCGGTCGTGCTCGGCTGCGTCGCGCCGCACCGGACGCGCGCCGAGCGCCGTCACGAACCGCTCCAGCGCCTCGACCCGTCCGGCGTCGTTCACCGGGCGCGGTGTCAGGAACCAGGTGGCCCCGTCGAAGAGCTCGGCCGCCGCCCGGTCCGGGCCGCTCGTCTCCCCACCTGCCACCGGGTGGCCGGGAACGAAGCGGGGATCGTCGATCGCGTCGGCAAGCGCCCGCTTCGTCGAGGCGACGTCGGTCACCGTCGCGTCGGGCGCCGCGGCCGCCAGCGACGCGCGCACCGCGTCGATCGCGGCGCCGACGGGCACCGCCACCACCACGAGGTCTGCGTCCGCCACCGCCTCGGCCACATTCGGCCGTGCGGCGAACGCGCCTCTCGTCGCGGCCTGGCTCAGGCGGGCGGCATCGGCGTCGAAGGCGGTCACCGAGGCGACACCGGCCCGTGCTGCGGCGAGCCCGACCGACGTTCCGACCAGCCCGGTGCCGACGATCGCGAGGCGATCGACGCCGACTGCCTGCGGGCGGGGCTGCGAGGGCGAGGGCCGCTCGACCTGCAGCTCCTGCTTCATCACGTCCAGCACCGCCGAGAAGACCGCCGTGAGCCCGCGCTCCGACAGCGGCCCGCGGTTCATGCCCTGGAGCTCGCGGAGCAGCGCCGACTCGCGTTCGGCGTCGACGAAGCGGACGCTCGTGGCCTCCTTGTGGTCGCGGACGTGCGTGACCAGCTCAAGCCGGCGGTTGAGCGCCGTCAGGATCGCGCGGTCGACGGCGGCGATCTCGGCTCGGAGTGCGGCCAGCTCCGCGGGCGCGTCGTTCATCCGCCTGACCCTACCGGCGCCGTGCCCTCACATTCGGTGCCAGGCACCACGGTGCCCGGCACCGGGTGACGGGCAGAACGGAGCCGGAGAATATCCGCCGTCAGAGGGTGTGCCTGGCTCGACGCCTACGGCCCGGCCCCTGGAACACTCATCCGACTCCGTGTCGTAAAGTATCCGCTTTTCGCGGAGGCTTGGGAAGGGCCTCGGTGTCTAGCCGAAGCCGAGGATGAACTTGGCGTCGTCGGACATCCGGTCGGGCGTCCAGGGCGGGTCGAAGGTCAGCTCGCTCTGGACGTCCGCGACGCCGGGTATCTCGCGCACGACGCGCTCGATGTCCTCCTGGATCATCGCTCCGGCGGGGCAGCCCATCGACGTGAGCGTGTACGTCACCTTGACGTCCTCGCCCTCGACCTCCGCCCCGTAGAAGAGCCCCAGCTCGACGATGTCCATCCCGAGCTCGGGATCCTCCACCTGGCGCAGCGCCTCGACGACCTCTTCGGTAGTCGGCATGCCTGGAGGGTAGCTACACCGTCTGCCGCGCCCGGTCGGCGGCGCGGAGCACGAGCTCGACGACCTCGTCGATCGTCCGCTCGACGTTCGCGTTCTCGACCACCGGGACGCCCTCGCGGATCGCCCGCTCGACGAGGTGCGCCTGCACCGTGCGGATGTCGTCGAGCCGGTCGAGGTACTTGTCCATCGCCCGAATACCGCCCGTCGCCGCGTCGCGCACGTGGAAGTGCATCCGGTGGGCTTCCTCGTCGGGAATCGCGACGATCGCGTGCACGACGAGCGCGCCCTCGACCTCGGCGGGCACCAGGCCGGGCACGAGGTGGACGCCCTCCAGCACGATCGACCAGCCCTCCGTCAGCGCCCGCCGGATCGCCGCGTCGACACCGACGCTGACGTGACGCGACTGCTCCACGAAGCCGACGACCGTCGGGTCGCCCTTCACCTCCCCCACGACCGCCTCGCCGGCCTCGAAGCTCGACCGGTGGATCGTTGGCATGAACTCCTCGGAGAAGAACGCACGCATCGTCTGCCGGATGAAGTCCGTGGACGTCACCCGCGTGATGCCGAGCCTGTGTGCGACCTCGGCGGCGATCGTCGACTTGCCGGTGCCCGTCGAGCCGCCGATCAACACGATCAGCGGCACGTCGAGCGACTGCAGGTCGGCGAGCCGGCGGAGCCGCTGCACGGCGCGCTCGCCCTCGTTGTCGCCGAGCGTCTCGCGCGCGAGCTCCTCCAGGCGCCCGAGGTCGATCGTCCGCTCGTCGCGCTCGGCGAGGTCGACCTCGATCCGGCGGGCCAGGTTGTACGCCCGGTCGGCGCTGATCCCGACGGCGATCAGAGCGCGCGCCATCATTCCCTTCGAGTACGGAAGCTCGGCGTCGCCCAGCGGCAGCGGATCGCCGTGACGGCGCTGGCTCATGCGCGCACTCCGGCGGGGACGAGATCGAGCAGCGCGCCGTCGAGGTCGCCGTCGAGCGCGACCACGTCGTTCGCCGCGAGCACGATCCGGCGACCGTGCGCCAGCGCGTGCTCGGCGACCAGGTCGATCGCCGCCGCCTTCACCTCGACGAGATACGTGTCGGCCTCGACGGTCGCGAGCTCGGCCGTCAGCGCCGAGCGATTCGCGAGGTTGGTCGAGACGTGGACGACGTCGCCGTCGAGATGCGCGACATCGGAGCCGCCGGCCGTGAACACCGCGACGCGACCGGCCAGCGCCTCGGCCGGGCGAAGCCGGAGCGTCACCGGGATCGCGCCGTCGACGCGGCAGTTGACCGCGATCACCAGGTCGGAGATCAGCCGGCGGTACGTGTTCAGGTAGGCGTCGGGGTCCTGGTCGGGCCCGACGACGAGGATGCGGCGGTCGGTCGCGATCGGCGGAATCGCCGCGCCGCTTCCGTCGAAGACGACGACGTCCGGCGCACGCTCGGCGGCGAGGCGGGCTCCGGCCACGACGTTCGACGTGAACACGGCGCCGGCGAGACCCCCGCCGGCACGACGGCAGCCGATCGTCGTCACGCCGCAGACCGCGGCGGTCTCGAGGTGGTCGGAGGCAGCGTGCCGGCCCGCCCGGGAGCGCGCGACCAGGTCGGCGACCGTCGGGACGTCCTCCACGACCTCCGGCTCGCCCGGCCCGCCCCGACCCATCGCCACGACCACGACAGCGCGGTCGCGCGCGAGGAGCCGTGCGAGGTGCCCGGTCACCGCGGTCTTGCCAACCCGCTTCCCGGTCCCGATCACGGAGATCGACGGCAGCTCGAACGGCTCGAAGCGCGGCGGCTCGAAGCGGAAGTCGGCACCGATGTACGGCAGGCCCTCGGCGAGCGCGCGCGAGACCCAGCGCAGGCGCTCGGCCGGACCCAGCACCGGCTCGTCGGACAGATCGACGACCGCCTCCGCGCCTGCGAGCCCGTCGACGATCGGAACGCCGTAGTCGGGCGAGCCGCGGAGCTTCTCCTCCCCGCCGACGACGATCACGCCCACCCACGTGTACGGAAGCTGCTCGAGGGCATCCCGCACCACGTCCGGGTAGTGCTCACCGTCGACCAGGGCGACCGCACGCACGATGCTCACCTTCTCGAGCTGACCTCGCGCTCGATCCGTCCCGTGTACTTCTCGTACTCGCCGGTGCGCAGGTCGAACTGGATGATCAGCTCCTGCCCGTGGAACGGATAGCGGCGCCAGACGGCGACGTGTGTGCCCTCGACCTCGACGACGTTGTAACAAGGTCGCGTGTTCCCTCGCAGGCGCAGGGTCGAGACGGTGCCCGTGTTCACGACGAAGAGATCCTCGAGCTTCCATGCGTACGGGACGTGCTTGTGCCCGGAGAGGACGAGCTGTACACCGGCGCGCTGCAGGCATTCGATTGCGTCGCCGGCGTCGTAGACGACGTTCCGCTCCCGCCCGGTCCCGGGAATCGGCAGCAGGTGGTGGTGCAGCACGAAGACGCGGAGCTCCGCCGGCTCGGCGAACTGCTGCTCGATCCAGCTGTACGTGCCCCGCCCGATCTGACCGTGGTCGAGGTCGGGCTCGGTGGAGTCGACGGCGACGACCGTCGCCCCGCCCTTGCGCACGACCGAGTTGCGTTCGCCGATCAGCTCTTCGAAGTGCACGTACCCGACGTTGCGCGAGTCGTGGTTTCCCGGCACGACGACGAGCGCCTCGCAGGCGATCCGGTCGAGGTAGCGCCGCGCGCGGGCGAACTCCTCCTTGAAGCCGAACGTGGTCAGATCGCCGGAGCAGACCACCACGTCGGGCTTCAGGTCGTTGATCTCGGCGATCGCCCGCTCCATCAGATCGGGCACGAAATGCGGGTCGCCGCAATGGATGTCCGACAGGTGCGCCAGCGTGAATTCCATGTGCGGGGACTCTACGTCCGCCGGGGAGCATCCGGGGTCGCTGCTACCCTGGTTTTGGTGACGCCGGAAACACCGGTTTTCCAGGCATATTGCGGAAAGGAGCCGCCGCGGTTCGCCAACCCGGCGGAGCTCGAGTACGCGAAGATCCTCGACTGGTACGGGATCCCATGGCAGTACGAGCCGACGACGTTCGTCCTGGCACGCGACGAGGAGGGCCGCGTGGTCGAGGCGTTCAGCCCCGACTTCTACCTCCCGGAGCAGGATCTCTACCTCGAGGTGACGGTGATGAAGCAGTCTCTCGTCACCCGCAAGAACCGCAAGTTGCGGCGGCTGCGCGAGCTCTACCCGGAGGTCAAGATCAAGTTGTTCTACGAGCGCGACTTCGAGCGGCTCGCGGCTCGGTTCGGCCTGCAGAAGGCATCCTGAGCGAGCCCGGCCTCCACGACCCCCGCATCGGGGACGTCTTTCTCGCCGCCGGCGAGCTCGCGGCCCGGGTCGGGGAGATCGGCGCCGAGCTGGCACGCGACTACCAGGGCCTCGAGCCGATCCTGGTGGGCTCGCTGAAGGCGACGATCCCCTTCATCTGCGACCTCTCGCGCGCCGTTCCGATCCATCACGCGCTCGACTTCGTCGAGCTCGCCGGCTACGGGCAGGAGGACGACGACCACGGCGGCATCCGCTTCCTGAAGGACCTCAACGAGGAGATCGAAGGCCGTCACGTCGTCCTCGTCGACGAGGTCGTCGACACCGGGCTGACGATGAACTACCTCGTGCGGTCGCTCCGGCTGCGGAGCCCCGCCTCCCTGCACGCGGCCATCCTCTTCGACCGGCCCTACCGGCGGCTCGTCGACGACCTTCCGGTTCGCTACGTCGGCTTCACGATTCCCGACGAGTTCTTCGTCGGCTACGGGTTCGACCTGGACGAGCAGCATCGCAACCTGCCGGACCTCCGGCTCGTTCGCAGCGCCCCCTAGGGCAGTTGCTCGTCTAGCCGGACGCGCATCGTCCGCCCTCCGCCCAGGCCCGGGTTGCGCCTGCGCTCTGAGCCGTGTTAGCGGGAGCCATGCCGGATGGCGACACGTCGGGGCGGCAGCCACCCGACATGGCCCGCGCAGCCAGGAAACGGTGGCGCTCGGCGCAGAACCATGCGGGTGGACCGGCGCTCGTGTCGGTTGCGGCAGGCGTCGGTGCCACGTCTGGATCGACTCGACGGGCCGGCCCGCGCCCTTGCCAGGCATCGACGAACCGGGCCCCGGACCCGGATCAGGCTCCGCGGACCTGGCCTTCCCGGAGTTTTAGTCATGGCTAAAATAGCGGTGTGATCGCGAGTCGCGGAGACGTGCTGCCCGAAGGTCTGCAGACCGTCGACGAGGCACTGCACCGCACGCGCTTCCGAATCCTCCCGTTCCTCGGCCCCGCCTTCATCGCCTGCGTCGCCTACATCGACCCGGGAAACTTCGCGACCAACATCGCCGGCGGCTCGAAGTTCGGCTACACGCTGGTGTGGGTGATCGTCGTCTCGAACCTGATGGCGATGCTCATCCAGACGCTGTCGGCGAAGCTCGGCATCGCGACGGGGATGAACCTGCCTGAGGTCTGTCGCGACCGGCTCTCGCGTCGCGCGTCACTGGGACTGTGGCTGCAGGCCGAGGCAATCGCGATGGCGACCGACCTCGCAGAGTTCCTCGGCGCCGCGGTCGGGTTCCACCTGCTGTTCGGGTTCGGCCTGTTCCCGTCGGCGATCATCACCGGCATCGCGGCGTCCGCGATCCTGGGTCTCCAGCGGTTCGGCGTGCGTCTGCTCGAAGCCGTGATCGCCGCGATCGTCGGGGTGATCGGCGCGTGCTACCTGGGCGAGTTGATCTTCTCGAACCCGGACCTCTCCCAGGTCGGCCGGCACGCCGTCATCCCGGGCTTCAGCGGCTCCGACTCGGTCCTTCTGGCCGTCGGGATCCTCGGCGCGACCGTGATGCCGCACGTCATCTACCTGCACTCCGCTCTGACCCAGGACCGGCTCGTCCCCGAGACCGACCAGGATGCACGCACCCTGCTCCGCTACACGCGGGTCGACGTCCTGATCGCGATGACGATCGCCGGCCTGATCAACATGGCGATGCTCGTGATGGCCGCGAGCACGTTCTTCGGCAGCGGTCATCGCGACGTCGACTCGCTCGAAGGCGCGCACCGCACGCTCCAGCCGATCCTCGGCGGCGCGTCGAGCACCCTCTTCGCGCTCGCGCTCGTCGCGTCGGGGCTGTCGAGCTCCGCCGTCGGCACGCTCTCGGGGCAGGTGGTGATGCAGGGCTTCATCAGCAGGCAGATCCCGATCATGCTGCGGCGGCTGGTGACGATGGCGCCCGCGTTCGTCGTGATCGCGATCGGGCTCGACCCCTCGCGCACACTGGTGATCTCACAGGTCGTGCTCTCGTTCGGCATCCCGTTCGCGCTGGTGCCGCTCGTCTACTTCACGGCGCGCCGCGACGTGATGGGACTGCTCGTCAACCACAAGCTCACCACCGCCGCGGCGGCCGTGATCGCAGCCGCCATCATCGCGCTCAACATCTTCCTGCTCTTCCAGACCGCCGGTCTCTAGAGATAGCCGAGCGGGTCGACGGGGTTGCCGCCGATCCGGACCTCGAAGTGCAGGTGCGGCCCGAAGCAGTGGCCCGTGCAGCCGACGTAGCCGATCACCTGACCCTGCGCGACCTGCTCGCCGCAGGAGACCGCGATCCGCTCCTGGTGGCCGTAGGCGGTCGCGAGGTTGCCACCGTGGTCGAGCACGACGAGGTTGCCGTAGCCGGACTCCCAGCCGCAGTAGATCACCGTCCCGGCGGCGGCCGCGTGAATCGGCGTGCCGTACCCGACGCCGATGTCGATGCCCTCGTGCATCCGGCCCCACCGCCAGCCGAACGGGCTCGTGATCGGCCCGGAGACCGGCCAGATCAGGCCCGACGAGGACGGCGCCGTGCTCGAGGCGTTGCCCTGTGCGGCGCGGATCGATGAGGCGAGCGACTGGCTCGAGGCGCGCAGCGCGTCGATCTCGCTCGCCTCGGCGCGCTCCGACGCGGTGAGCTGAGAGAGGTCGACGAGCTTCTGCTGCCGCGACGACGAGAGATCGTTGCGGGCGCCGACCAGCTGGTCGTGGATCTCGCGCGTCTGTGCGGTGCGCGCAGCGATCACCGCGGTCTCGGAGTGGACGCGCGTGCGCAGCGTCGTCGTCCTGGCATGGGCGGCCCGCACCTGCACGCGTGCGGTTGCGACCTCGCCCGCGACACGGCGATCCTGCACGCCGATCTCCGAGAGGAACTGCACCTGGTCGATCGCGTCGTCGAGATCGCGCGCGCCGAGAAACACCTCGAAGGTCGAGGGTGCGTCGGACTCGTAGATGTCGACCAGCCGCTCGTCGAGCCGCGACGTCGCGATCGCCGCCTGGCGCCGGAGGAACGTGAGCCGCTCCGACTGCAGCCGGAAGAGCGCGTTCAGTGCGTCGAGCCGGTGCTGGTGCAGTCCGAGGTCGGCCTCGAGCGTCTGCAGCCGCAGCGACACGTCGCCGACGCGCGCTTCGAGCGCACGGATCCGGGTGGTGTAGTCGGAGACCTCGGCGCGCAGCGACGCCTCCTGCTGGTGCTGCGACGACAACCGGCCCTGCAGCGTCCCGATCCGCGAGTCGAGCTGCTGCTTCCTGGTCGAGTCGTCGCCGTGCGCCGGCGCCACGACGACGAGCAGCGCGACCAGCGCGCCCAAGAGTCGCTGCATGTACGTGGTTTCGCCTGTCGGCGGGCTACTCCTGCGGCGGAGGATCGAGCGCGCGCAGCGCCTCGGCGGCCGACCGCCGCAGCGGGCCGACCAGCTCGCGGTAGTCGTCGTCCCCCACCTTGCCGGTGCGATGGTCGAACTCGAGCTCCTTCAGCGCCGCCAGGGCACGGTCCCGCTCCTCGGCGAGCCCGAGGCGGTACTCGTCCTCGTCGGTCGGAGCGTCGAGGCGGTCGTCGGCGGGCGACGGGTCGCGCAGGAACGGCAGGCAGACGAGCAGCACCGCCGCCGCCGCGAGCAGGGCGCCGAGGACGAGCGCGAGGCCGGTCACGCGCGCGCGGGCGCGAGGCGGAGCACGAGCCGGCGCTGCTCACGGGCGTCCGGCCACAGCGCGACCGCCGCCCCCAGCAGGAACACGACGCCGGCCGCCCAGATCAGGTTGACGAGCGGCTTCACGAGCACCTTGAAGTACACGACGCCGCTCGGGCGGATGTCGTCGGTGATTACGTAGAGATCCTCGGCGCGGAGCCAGTCGGTGTGGATACCGACCTCGTTCGACGTCTCGGGCGGATTGCGGTACGTGTTGCGGCCCGACTGCAGCGTTCCGTTCCACCGACCCTTCACGTCGAGCACGGCGCGCGTTTCGGAGGCGTTCCCGTTCGGCGGGTGGGTGATCCGCTGGTAGGTGAGCGAGTAGCCGCCGACCGTCATCGTCTGGCCGGGCCGCAGCGCCTGCTCCGACGAACGCCCGTAGGCGCTCGAGCCGGCGACGCCGATCGCCAGCAGGACGATCGCGAAGTGCACGACGTACCCGCCGTAACGGCGCCGGTTCCGCGAGACCAGCCGCAGGAGCGAGCCCGTGACGCGCGTGCCGCGGACGAGCTCGACCACGATCGCCGCCACCACGAATGCCGAGAACGTGTACGCGATCAGCCCCGGGCGTGACGATCCCGCCCCGCCGGCGATCAGCGCGATGCCCGTCGCGATCGCCGCGGCGATGGGCCACGTCAGGCTCTTGATCAGCGCGCGTGCGCTCGTTCGCCGCCAGGCAATCAGCGGGCCGATTCCCATCAGCAGCAGCAGCGGCAGCCCGAACGTGCGGAGGAAGAAGTCGTAGTACGGACGGCCGATCGTCCGCGACTCGCCCTTCACGAGCTCCGTCACGATCGGGAAGAGAACCCCCCAGAGCACGGTCAGGCAGAGCGCCACCAGGAGCAGGTTGTTGTAAAGGAACGTGGCCTCGCGCGAGAGGGCGGACTCGAGCCTGGTGCGCGCCTGCAGCAGCGGCAGCCGCCACAGGATCAGCGCCACCGAGAAGATCGACGAGATCACGACGAACGCGAGGAACCAGCCGCCGATCGGACTCTTCGCGAACGAGTGGATCGAGTTCACGACGCCGGAGCGCGTCAGGAACGTGCCGAACACGGAGAGCTCGAACGCGAGCGCGACGAGCACCATGTTCCAGATCTTCAGCATCCCCTTGCGCTCCTGGACCATCACCGAGTGCAGGAAGGCGGTCGCGGCGAGCCACGGCATCAGCGCGGCGTTCTCGACCGGGTCCCAGGCGTAGTAGCCGCCCCACCCCACTTCGACATAGGCCCAGTGGGCGCCGAGGAGCTGGCCGAAGCCGAGGAACGTCCAGGCGGCGAGCGTCCAGCGGCGGGTCGCGACGATCCAGCGCTCGTCGGCGCGCCCCGACAGCAGGGCGCCGGCTGCGAACGCGAACGGGATCGAGAGACCGACGTAGCCCAGGTAGAGCATCGGCGGGTGCGCGACCATGTAGGGGTTCTGCAGGCTCGCGGTCAGCCCGGCGCCGTCGAGCGGAGCCGTCTGCGTGTCGAACGGGCTCGCGACCGCGACGAGGACGAACGAGAAGAAGGTCGCGATGCCGCCGAGAACCGGCACGACCCACGCGACGAGGTCTCTCAGCAGACGCCGGTTGACGGCGACGGCGAGCGCTCCGTACCCGGTGAGCACGAGCAGCCAGAGGAGCAGCGAGCCCTCCTGGCCGCCCCAGAACGCGCTCAGCGCATAGACCGTGGGCAGCGTGCGGTTGGTGTGCGCGGCGACGTACGCGAACGAGAAGTCGTGGCGGACGAGCGCGGTGGCCAGCACCGCGGCCGCGACGAGCGTCGAGGCGAAGCAGGCGAGCAGCGCGTTGCGCGCCGAGTCGGCGAGTCGTCGCCGGTTCTGCCGCGCCGCGAACGCGCCCACCGCACAGGCATAGAGCGCCAGCCCGAAGCTGACGACGAGCGCTGCGCGGCCGAGGTCAGCCACCTAGGCCTTCGGCTGCGCCGTGTACTTCGACGGGCACTTCGTCACGAGCCCGGTGCCGTCGAGGCGTCTGCCCGTGAACGTGCCGCTGACCACGACCTCGCGTGTCGCCTTGAAGAGCGGCGGCGGGCTGTCACCGTGGTAGACGACCGGCACGACCGCGCCCTTCGCGCTGCCGCGGTCGCGGAGCCCGAAGCGGAGGCCGCCGGCGCTGTGGGAGTCGCCCGAGATCGGCGCGACGACGACGCCGACGACCGAGACGATGCCGCTGTGCCCCTGGAGCTGGCTCGGGTTGAACTGCGGCGTCGACTTCCCGGCGATCGCCGTGTACAGCAGGAAGATCGCCAGGACGGACGCGACTGCGAGGGCGACGATCAGCCGCGCAGGGCTGCGCGTGGACACGCGGTGAGTCTAGCTAGGCGTCGGTCGGGGCAGGCTGGGGTCGGCGCCCCGGCACGCGGTAGCCGTGCTCGGCGCAGAGCGACCCCGGCGACTCCTCGGTGAGCGCGTCGCAGTACCCCTTGCCGTACGCGGCCCGCATGAACGCGGCCACCACGTCGAGCGTCCAGTCGCTGATCCCCGCGGCCTCCCGCCAGAGATCGGCGAGCCGGAGGTCGATGTCGAGCTCGAGCAGATCGATACGAGACGGGTGCGTGGGCATGGTCGAAAGGGTAGGAAGAGGGTCGGACGGAACCCACTGGGGCTAGGCTGGTCGCCCTGTCGATGGCTCGCCGCCTTCATTTCGGCCCGGCCCGGGTGCCCGCGCGCGACACCCCGCAGAGCGCGGTCGCGGCGCTCCTGGAGCACGGCCACTCGGCCTGCGAGATCGACTTCGAAGGCCGGTTCTGGATGGACTACGAGTACGCCGAGACCTTCGGCCGCCTCTGCGCCGAGCACGACATCGTGCTGAGCGTCCACGCGCCGATCGCGGGGTTCATGGGGCATGCCGAGCGCGGCAAGAAGCTCAACATGGCGGTCGGGATGCTCGACCACTCGGCCGGCATCGCCGTGGCGGCCGGCGCCGAGGTCGTCGTCTTCCATCCGGGGTTCCTGCTCGGGCGCACACGGGAGGAGGCAATCGACTCGGTGTGCGAGCAGCTCGGCGAGCTGCGGGAACGGCTCGAGGGCAAGGGCCGCGCCGTGCCGTTCGGCATCGAGGTGATGGGCCGCGTGCGCGAGCTCGGCTCGCTGGAGGACGTCGTCGAGATCGCGTCGCGTCTGGATTGGGTGCGCCCGGTGCTCGACTTCGCCCACATGCACGCGACCTCCGACGGCGCGTACACGACGGCCGAGCCGTTCGCCGAGGCGCTCGAACGGGCCGACGAGGTGCTCGAGCCGGGCGCACCCTTCCACATCCACTTCTCCGACATCCAGTTCGCGAACCGCAACGAGACCAAGCATCTCCCCTACGGCGAAGGGACACTCAGAGCGGAACCGCTCCGCGACGCGCTGTCGCGGTTCGAGCGCGCGGCAACCGTCATCTCGGAGTCGCCGGATCCCGCCTCGACCGAGGCGATCCGGCTGATTCTCGAGGGCGACCCCTAGACGGCCGGGTCCTCCGGCGGCGCTGCGGGGGGCGGAGGTGCGGTGGTGTTGGCGGTGGTGTTGGCCGAGCCGCCGCCCGTCTGCATCGACGGCAACGACTCGCCGCTGTCCTGGAACAAGAGCCACGCGCCGTAGCCGAGCACGGCGGCCAGGACGATCCCGATGTAGGCCGGCCAGTGAACGGCGTCGTCGCTCAGAACCTTGATCACGGCGAAGAGCAGGATCAGCGCGCCGAGTGCCAGCGTTGCGAGACCCTCGGGCAGATTCCCCGGGATCTCGACGCCGAAGGCGCGGGCGGCGACCCAGGCGACGACCACGATCGTCATCAGGCAGAGCAGTACGCCCCAGAACCCGTGCCACGCGTTCTGGCCGGCGCTGTGACCGAGAAACGAGACCTGCTGCCAGTCCAACAGCGAGTCGAGGAACAGGAGCACACCGGCCCCCAGCACCAGCTGTCTACCAAGTGAAAGTGCTTTCAATTTGTCCATCGAGCGTCCCTTTCGCGCGAGTGGTTGGCCCTGAGTCTCTCAGGTTCGCGGCGGTCGTCACAAGCCCTCCCCGCGCCGCGTACCGCGTATCGTCCCGCGCGTGCTCGCGCCGGAGATCTTCAAGGCGTACGACGTCCGCGGCCTGTACCCGTCGCAGCTCGACGAGGTGGGCGCGTACGCGATCGGGCGGGCGTACGTCGACCAGTTCGGGTCGAAGCGGATCGCCGTCGGTCACGACATGCGCGTATCGTCACCCTCGCTCGCCGACTCGGTGCGCCGCGGCGCCGCCGACGCCGGCGCGGACGTCCTCGATCTCGGGCTCGTCGGCACGGAGATGGTCTACTTCGCCGTCGGCGACCTCGGCCTGGACGGCGGCATCGCGGTTACCGCGTCGCACAACCCCAAGCAGTACGCCGGCATGAAGATCGTGCGCGCGGGGGCACTGCCGGTCGGCGGTGACTCCGGCCTGCTCGACGTCCGCGACCGTGCGCTCGCCGCGACGTGGCGCGAAGCGGTGCCCGGCACCGTCCGGCCGGAAGACATCTGGGCACGCTTCGTCGACCGCGTCCTGTCGTTCGTCGACGTCGACGCGATCCGCCCGCTGCGCGTCGTGATCGACGCGGCCAACGGGATGGCGGGGACGATGCTGCCGCCGGTGCTCGAGCGCCTGCCGATGCTCGACGTCGTCGAGTGCTACTTCGAGCCGGACGGGACGTTCCCGAACCACGAGCCGAATCCGCTGCTTCCCGAAAATCGGGAGTTCATCGTCGCGAAGACGCTCGCCGAGGGAGCCGACTTCGGCGTCGCCTTCGACGGTGACGCCGACCGCTGCTTCTTCGTCGACGACTCGGGCGAGTTCGTCCCCGGTGACTTCGTGACGGCGCTCTTCGCCGAATCGATCCTCGCCGCGGAGCCTGGCGGCAAGGTGATCTACGACGTGCGCGCGTCCTGGGCGGTGCCGGAGGCGATCGAGCGCGCGGGCGGCGAGGCGTTCGTCAACCGGGTCGGGCACGCGTTCATCAAGCAGCGGATGCGTGAGATCGACGCGGTGTTCGCCGGGGAGGTGTCGGCGCACTACTACTTCCGTGGGTTCTCCCAGGCGGACTCGGGAACCGTTCCGTTCCTGCTGATGTGCGACCTGATCTCGCGCCGCGGGAAGCTCAGCGAGCTCCTGCGTCCGTTCCGGGAGCTCTACTTCATCACCGGTGAGATCAACACGCCCGTCGCGGATGTGGAGTCGACGCTCGCGCGGTTGGAAGAACGGTTCGGGCCGGAAGGAACAGTCTCGCATCTGGACGGGCTGTCGGTCGAGGCGGCCGACTGGCACTTCAACGTGCGACCGTCGAACACCGAGCCGCTGCTGCGCCTGAACCTCGAAGCGCGCTCGCAGGCCCAGATGGAGGCCAAGCGCGACGAGGTCCTCGGGGTCATCCGCGGCTGAGCGGCATGATCGAGCTCGGACACGTCACCGACCGGCGGCCGCCGTTCTGTTATGCGGCGTATCTCCGCGTCGGCTTCTCCGAGACCGACGCGCAGGGCGTCGTCTACTACGGCCGCTACATGCCGTACTTCGACCTCGCCCGGACGGAGTTCCATCGTCACCTGGGCCGAGCCGAGCTCGGGCCGGCGGACTTCGCGATGCGCGCCTCGACCGTCGAGTACCACGCGCCGGCGCGGTTCGACGACCTGCTCGAGGTGTTCGTCCGGGTCGAGCGGATCGGCACGACGAGCATCACCTACGACCACGCCGCCTACCGGCTCGCCGACGACGGGCACGGCGAGGACGTCCTGATGGCGACGGCGAAACAGACACTCGTCCTGATCGACCTCGCACACCGGCGCCCCGTCGCCGTGCCGGAGGCGTTCCGCCGCCAGATCGGGGCGTTTCAGCGCACCGAGCTCTGACGACTACTGCGAGACGGTGACGAAGACCTCCGTCACGTAGCGGAACGGGAACGGCTCCGGAACGCCGCGCACCAGCTCGCGCACCGACCCGAGCAGCTCCTCGCGGTCGCCGTCGGACATGGCTGCGACGAACGACGTCGAGCTGACGCGCTCGCAGAGATCGTCGACCGTGAACTCCTGCCCGAATGAGAACCGCTCGACGTCGAGCGGCCCGAAGAGCGGCGACCGCTCGAGCTCGCCCCGCCAGCGCCGCTCGAGCTGCGCCGGCAGCGCCTCGCGCGCCGGAATCAGCAGCCGCTCGAGCCGGCCCTGCAGCGCATCGGTCAGGTCTCGGCTGTTCCAGACGAGCGCCAGGGCGCCGCCCGGCCGCAGCACTCGATGGATCTCCGGCAGCGCTCGGGTCAGGTCGAACCAGTGGAAGGCCTGCGCGACGGTGACCACGTCGGCGCCGTCGTCGGGCAGCGGCAGCGCCTCGGCCGATCCGGCCAATGCTTCGGTGCCTGGCACCGCCTCGCGCAGCTTGGCACGCATCTCGGGCACCGGCTCGACGGCGATCACGCGGGCGCCCGTCGCGACGAGGAGCCGCGTCAGCTTGCCGGTGCCTGCCCCCAGGTCGACCACCGTTCGGCCCGCGTGGAGGCCGACGCGCTTCGCCAGCCAGCCGACCGCCTCGGACGGGTAGCTCGGGCGCGCGCGCTCGTAGACGTCGGCGGCCGCGGAGAACCCCGCGGCGGCCACCGGATGGACATTCTCCACTAGGTCGGCGTGACGCGGTAGGAGTCGAACACCGCGTCGATGCTCTTCAGCGCGTTCAACAGCGTGCGAAGGCTCTTCACGTCTCCGACCTCGACCGTGTAGCGATTCTTCGCCAGCTGGTCCTCGACGGAGCCGACATAGCTGACGATGTTCGCACCGTGCTCGGCGAAGGTGCGCGCGACGTCCTCGAGCAGGCGCGGGCGATCCCACGAGTCGACCGCGATCTGCACCCGGAAGCTCTTCGCCGCGGTGGCGCCGTCCCACGACACCGGCGTGAGCCGCTCCGGGTTCCGGCGCAGGGCGCGAACGTTCGGACAGTCGCCACGGTGGATCGTGATTCCCTTGCCGAGCGAGATGTAGCCGATGATCTCGTCGCCCGGAACCGGCGTGCAGCACTTCGCGAGTCGCACGAGCACGTCCTCGACGCCCGGCACGACGACGCCCATCTCGGCGCCCTGCACCGGACGCGACTTCGTCGGCTTGGTGACGACCGCCGCCTCCTCGACGACCTGCTCCGTCTTCAGGCGCTGGATCACCTTGTTGACGATCGAGCCCGGCTGCAGCTTCCCCGAGCCGAGCGCGACGTAGAAGTCGTCCGCCTTCTTGAAGCCGACCTCGCGGATCACCTGGGCCAGCGTCGGCGAGCCGCGCAGCTTCGCGTACGGCAGGTTCTGCCCCTTCAACGCGTGCTCGAGCGCGTCACGGCCCTTCTGCTCGGTCTCCTCGCGCGTCTCGCGCGAGTACCACTGACGGATCTTGTTGCGGGCGCGGGAGCTCTTCGCGAGCGACAGCCAGTCGCGTGACGGGCCGCGGCCCTGCTTCGACGTGAGGATCTCGACGAAGTCGCCGTTCTTCAGCTGGTAGTGCAGCGGGACGATGCGCCCGTTGATCTTCGCGCCGACCGTGCGATGGCCGACGTCCGTGTGCACCGCGTACGCGAAGTCGATCGGAGTCGAGCCTGCGGGCAACGTCTTCACCTGGCCCTTCGGCGTGAAGACGTGCACCTCCTCGTCGAAGAGGTCGGTGCGGAACGCCTTCATGAACTCGCGCGGATCGGCTTCGTCGGTCGTGCCCTCGTCCATCAGCTGCTTCACCCACGCGACCCACTCGGCGTCCTTCTGCTTCGCGCCGCGCTTGTACAGCCAATGCGCGGCGACACCGAACTCGGCCGTCTCGTGCATCTCGCGGGTGCGCACCTGAATCTCGAGCGGCCGACCCTGCGGCCCGATCACCGTCGTGTGCAGCGCGCGATAGCCATTGAACTTCGGCATCGCGACGAAGTCCTTGAACCGCCCCGGCATCGGCTTCCAGAGGGAGTGGATCAGTCCGAGCGCGCCGTAGCAGTCGCGCGTTCCCTCGTCGCCGCCGCGCTCGGCGATCACCCGCATCGCCGTCAGGTCGTAGATCTCGTTGAACTCGCGACCCTTCTTCGCCATCTTGTCGTAGATCGAGTAGAAGTGCTTCGCGCGACCGGAGATCTCCGCCGGGATGTCGACCTTGTCGAGCTCCTTCTGCAGGACGATCGCGGCCTCGCGCACGTGCTCCTCGCGGTCGGCGCGCCGCTCCGCCACCATCTGCTTGATCTCCTCGTACTTGCGCGGATGCAGCGTCTGGAACGAGAGGTCCTCGAGCTCCCACTTGAGCGCGTGGATGCCGAGGCGGTGCGCGAGCGGCGCATAGACCTCGAGCGTCTCGCGCGCCTTCTGCACCTGCTTCTGCTTCCCGAGGTACTCGATCGTGCGGAGGTTGTGCATGCGGTCGGCGAGCTTGATCAGGATCACCCGCACGTCCTCGGCCATCGCGACGATCAGCTTGCGGTAGTTCTCCGCCTCGGCGTGCTCGCGGCTCTGGAACTGCACGCGCGTCAGCTTGGTGACGCCCTCGACGAGCTTCGCGATCTCGCCGCCGAACTCGGCGCGCACGTCCTCGATGTCGGTGCCCGTGTCCTCGACGACGTCGTGCAGGAGCGCCGCCGCGAGCGTCGGCTCGTCGAGCTGAAGCCCGGCGAGGATCTTCGCCACGCCCCACGGGTGGTAGATGAACTCCTGGCCGGATTGGCGCACCTGTCCGGCGTGCGCATGCGCGGCGAAATCGAAGGCGCGGGTCAGCAGCGCCCGGTCGACGTCGTCCTTGTACGCCTCGACCTCGGCGACCAGCTCCTCGACGAGGTCCTGATGCCGCTCGAGGACAGCCATGAAGCCAGTGTACCCCCGGCCTTTCGGCCCTCATCCCCCGCGAGTGGGATGCGCGAAGGACTCCTGCTCCCCACGATGAAAGCCGAAAGCCGTGTTCGCACGACGCCGACAGACCAAGAAGCTGATCCGGATCGCCCGCGTCCTGCGCGAGCTCGATGCCGCTGCGACCAGGCCTGCGGCCGAAAAGCCGCGCCGCAGCCGCGTCGCCCTCGGGCGCGTCGCCTAGGCAGCCTCGGCGAGGCGCGGCGGCGCCTCGAGCAGCGCGCGGAAGCTCGGTGACTCGAGCAGGCTTCGCTTCGCGCCCTCCGCCAGCTCCAGCTCGCCGAAGATCGCGCGCGCCTCCGGCGACCACTCCGACTCGCCCGCGCGCCACTCCTCCGCCAGCCACTCGCGGAGGCCGTCGTAGCGGTCGTCGGCGTCGAAGACACGGCGAACGACGAGCTGCGGAGCGCAGACACCGTTCCAGCGGTTCTCCTGGAGCCGGAACGCGACGTCGTAGCGGCCGGGGCGACGCAGACGGTCGAGCTGCGCTCCCTGCCCGAACGCGATCGCCGAGCCGGCGTCGCGTCCGCGCTGGCGCACGCGGAAGCGCAGGTGCTTCCCGTCCCCGACCGTCTGCAGGTCGGCGAGCTCGCAGCCGTCGACGAGCAGCGTGACCCCGGGGTTGCCGAGCCCGAACGGCGCGAGCCTCGCGAGCTCCGAGCAGAGGCCGAGTGTCAGCTTCGACCCGGGAACGATCGCGTCGATCCGGGTCGACGAGCGCAAGTCCTCGTCCGACAGCACCTCGTCGGCATGCGCGGCGAACGCGCGAGCGAACGACGCGACGCGTTCCGGGTCGATCGAGAGCCCGGCGGCTGCGCGATGACCGCCGTACCGCTCGAGCTCCGCCGAGCAGGCACCGAGCGCGCCGTGCAGGTCGAAGGCGGGCACCGACCGGCCCGAGCCCTTCCAGTTGCCCTCCGCGCCGGCGATCAGGACGACCGGCCGGTTGTACCGCTCGACGAGGCGCGAGGCGACGATCCCGATCACGCCCTCGTGCCAGTCCTCGCCTGCCGCCACGTAGCCGCGGTGCGCGCGCCGTGACTCCGGCCACGACTCGATCTGCTCGACGGCGTCGCGCAGGATTCGCTCTTCGACCGCCTGCCGCTCCCGGTTCAGGCCCTCGAGCTCCTCGGCGAGCCGCGCCGCCTCGTCGGCGTCCTCCGTCAGCAGCAGCGCGAGGGCGGCTTCCGGACGGCAGAGACGGCCGGACGCGTTGATCCGCGGCGCCAGGCGGAAGCCGATGCTCGACTCGTCGACGGCGGCAGGGTCGACGTGCGCGACACGCATCAGCGCGCGCAGGCCCGGCTTCGCCGTCTGCGCGAGCCGCCGCAGGCCCGCGCGCGCGATCGCGCGGTTCTCGTCGAGCAACGGCACGACGTCGGCCACCGTCGCGAGCGCGACCAGGTCGAGGTGACGGTCGAGAAAGGGGTGACCGGCGCCGAGCAGGGCCTCGGCGAGCTTCCAGACGACGGCGGTCCCGCACAGCCCCGAGAACGGGTAGTCGCCCTTCAGCGTGGCGACCACCGGGCACGCCGGAAACGTCTCCGCCGGGCGGTGGTGGTCGGTCACGACGACGGCCAGCCCGAGCGACCGCGCGTGCTCGACCTCGGCGACCGCGGTGATGCCGCAGTCGACGGTGACCACCAGGTCGAAGCCTTCCTCCGCCAGCCGCGTCAGCGTGTGCCCGTTCAGCCCGTAGCCCTCCTCGAACCGCGAGGGGAGATGCCAGGCCACGTCGGCGCCGAGCTCTCGGAAGAGCAGCACGGCGAGCGCCGTGGCGCAGATCCCGTCGGCGTCGTAGTCGCCGTGCACGCAGATGCGCGCCCCGGCGTCGACCGCCGCGACGATCGTGTCGACCGCCTCGCGCATGTCGCCGAGGGCGAACGGGTCGTGCCCCGGAAAGGCGCCCTCGAGGAACGAGCGGGCGGCGTCGACGCTGCCGTAGCCGCGGCGGACGAGGACGGACGCGGTGACCTCGTCGACGCCCAGCTCCTCCGCCAGTCCGCGGACCTCGTCGTAGACGCACGATTCGAGCTTCCAGGTCGCGGTTGCCATGGCGGCGGACCACCGTACGGCCCTCGTCGGACGGAGCAGTCGAAAAACCCCTGGAAACCTGGTTCAATGCGGTCCCCGTGCTGAGGACGCTCGCCGCCATCGCCGCAGCTGCCGGTCTCGCCTGCGCCGCCGCCCCTGCATCGACGCCGACGCCGCTCGTCCGGGCGGGCGTCTCGGTGTCCGGTGTGCGGGTCGGCGGGCTCAGCGCCGAGCCCGCGCGCTCGCGCGTCGAGCAGGCGTTCGCCCGTCCGGTGACGATCCGGACGCCGGCGGGCCTCGTCCACGTCTCCCCGGACGAGGTGGGCGCAAGCTCGAGCGTCGACGCGGCCGTCTCCTCGGCCCTGGCGGCGACGCCGGGCAGCACGATCGAGCTGCCGACCCACCTGTCGAGCAGCAAGATCGCCGCGGTCGTGACGAAGCTCCAGCACCGCTTCGCGCGAGCGCCCGTCAGCGCCGCGGTCACCGGAGCGACCGCCGACGGGCCGGTGTTCAGCCCGGCGAAGCGCGGCCGCGCCGTCGACGAGCGGACGATGCGCGTGGCGCTCACGCAGGCGCTGCGCTCGGGCGACCGGCGGCCGATGATCCTGCTCACGCACCCGGTCGCGCCGAAGCGGACGGTCGCGAACTTCGGACCGGTGATCGTGATCTTACGCAGCGCGAACCGGCTGACGCTCTACCACGGCCGGGCGCCGGTCCGCACGTTCCGCGTCGCCACCGGCCAGGCGATCTACCCCACCCCGAGCGGCCTCTGGCACGTCATGGACAAGCAGCGGAACCCCTGGTGGTACCCGCCGACCTACGACAGCTGGGCGAAGGGCCTGAAGCCGGTCCCGCCCGGTCCGTCGAATCCGCTCGGCACCCGCTGGATGGGCCTGAACGCGCCCGGCGTCGGCATCCACGGGACCGACGCGCCGACGTCGATCGGCTACAGCGCCTCCCACGGCTGCATCCGCATGCAGGTGCCCGACGCCGAGTGGCTGTTCGAGCGGGTGCCGGTCGGCACGCAGGTCGTCATTCTCTAGGGAGCTCGACCCCGAGCCAGGTCAGCAGGACGACGAGCCCGACGAGCACCGCGACACCGCCCCACACCCAGCGCGGGTGACCCGATTCGCGCACGGTCGCGACGAACGCGCGCCCGAGCAGGATCAGGACGCCGAGCACGAGCCCTGCCCCGAGCACGAGCGCCGGCGCGAGGATCACGAATCGTTCCCATCTGGATGCGTCCGCCAGGAGGTTCATTACCATGAGATCGTGCCTGACGCGCTGCCGGTACCCGACGCCAACTACAGCTCCGGGAACGACTACATCGTCGAGTTCCTCGGCTACCGCTTCGCTTTCAGCTCGACCGACTTCGAAGGGCGCGTGATCGCGGCGGCCGTCAAGCTCGGGGTCGTGCCCTCGCCGGAGCTCGACGAGGACGAGACCGCCGACCTGGTCGCACTCGCCGCGTCGGGCGTGATCGAGGAGCCCTTCTCGCAGCTCGGCCGCTACCTCGTCCGCCACTGGGAGCGCATCTCGCTCGTCGACGACGAGTCGCTCGTGTACTGGCTCCGGAAGCTGATCTTCCGCGGCGCCTGGCTCGACCACCAGGTCAAGCGCGGGGCGCTCGAGGTCGTGTGGGACGACGGCGAGGCAGAGTTCGCATACCAGCACCCGGGCGGCGGCGGCCGGCCGCTGCTCGAGCTGGCGCCGGTGCCCAGTTGGCACGAGCTGCAGTTCCGGCCCTAGCGCCGGCGGCGGGCGCCGCGTACCTCGCCGGCCTCCTCGCGCTCGACCACGACGCCACGTACCACGAGCAGCTCGCTCTCGGCGTGCTCACGTGGGCCGTGCTGTTCGCGGCGCTCAGCCGCGTCTCGCCGGAGCGACGCGTGCAGGCACTCGGCGTCGTGTGCTTCGCCACGATCGGCGAGGTCACCGGCTCCCTGATCTGGGGCGTCTACCACTACCGGCTGCACAACCTGCCGCTCTTCGTCCCGCCGGCGCACGGCCTCGTGTACCTGACCGGCCTCTCGCTCGCGGCAGCGCTCCGCCGGCACACACGCGCGCTGGTCGCGACCGCAGCGGTCGGAGCTGCGACGTGGGGCCTGCTCGGGCTCACCGTCCTCCCGCGCCGAGACGTCGCCGGGGCAGTCGGCGTCCCGCTGCTCCTCCTCTTCCTCTGGCGCGGCCGCAACCGGGCGATCTACGCGGGCGTGTTCCTGGTGGTCGCGTCGCTCGAGCTCTACGGCACCGCGATCGGGACGTGGCACTGGGCGAAGGACCTCCCCGGGCTCGGCATCCCGGACGGCAACCCGCCGAGCGGCGTCGCGTCGGGGTACGTGTGGTTCGACGTGATGGCGCTGCTCGTCGCGCCGTACTTCGTCGCCCTCACCCGCCGATCCGGCGGCGCGACCGATGATCTACGCGCGCCGGCGCAGTCTCACTGAGCAAGCCAACTCACCACGCGAGCGAAGGAGCACCCCTGAAACTTCTTCTCACCTCTGCCGGCATCAAGAACGCGAGCATCCACGAGGCGCTCGTCGGGCTCCTCGGGAAGCCGATTGCCGAGTCGAGCGTCCTCTGCATCCCGACCGGGGCGTACGGGCACCCGATGGTCGGCCCAGCCGGGCCGTACCGGTTCGTCACGGGGCAGTCCGACCAGCCCATGACCGGGCTCGGCTGGAAGTCGATCGGGATCCTGGAGCTCACCGCGCTCCCGAGCATCGACGACCGCTGGATCGACTGGGTGCGCCAGACGGACGCGCTGCTCGTGAACGGCGGCGACGCGCTGTACCTGGGCCACTGGATGCGGGAGTCCGGTCTCGCCGACCTCCTCCCCTCGTTGGACGAAACGGTCTACGTCGGGTTCAGCGCCGGCAGCATGGTGCTCACGCCGCGGATCGGCGAGGACTTCGTCCAGTGGAGGCCGCAGAGCGGCGACGACAGCACGCTCGGCGTCGTCGACTTCTCGATCTTCCCGCACGTCGACCACCCCGCGCTGCCGGAGAACACGATGGCCGAGGCGGAGCGATGGGCTGCCGGCCTGGGGAACCCCGCCTACGCGATCTGCGACGACACCGCCATCAAAGTGACCGCGGGCACCGTCGAGGTCGTCACCGAAGGGCACTGGAAGCTGTTCACCCCGTAAGAGCCGCCTCTCGGCGCCGCGGACGGCAGCCGCTAGAAGAGCGCCGACTCGTCGCGTGACGCGCCGAGGTGGGCGCGACCGAGCTCGGTGACGACCCGTCCTCGCGGCGTGCGGTGCAGGAATCCGAGCTGCAGCAGGTACGGCTCGTAGACGTCCTCGATCGTCTCGGCCTCCTCGCCGAGCGCGACGGCGAGCGTGGACAGCCCGACCGGGCCGCCGCCGAACTTCTCGACCAGCGCGCGCAGCAGCTCGCGGTCGAACCGCTCGAGCCCGGCGCCGTCGACCTCGAGCAAGGCGAGCGCCTCTTCCGCCACGGCGGTGGTCACCACGCCCTCGTGTCGCACCTCGGCGACATCGCGCACGCGCCGGAGGATGCGGTTCGCGACCCGCGGCGTGCCGCGCGAGCGGGCGGACACGAGCTCGGCGGCGGCTCCGTCGACCTCCACGCCGAGGATCCGCGCCGACCGGCGGACGATCGCTGCCAGCTCTTCGGCCGAGTAGAGGTCGAGGCGGAACGTCAGCCCGAACCGGTCGCGGAGCGGCGTCGTCAGCAGGCCCGTACGCGTCGTGGCGCCGACGAGCGTGAACGGCGGCAGGTCGAGCGTCAGCGTCCGCGCGGCCGGCCCCTGGCCGACGACGATGTCCAGCCGGAAGTCCTCGAGCGCCGGGTAGAGGATCTCCTCGGCGGCGCGGCTCATGCGGTGGATCTCGTCGACGAAGAGCACGTCGCGCGGCTCGAGCGACGTGAGGATGGCGGCGATGTCCTTCCGCTCGAGGCCCGGGCCGGCGACCTGCCGGATCCCCACGCCGAGCTCGTTGCGCACGATCTGCGCGAGGGAGGTCTTGCCGAGCCCCGGCGGCCCCGCGAGCAGGACGTGGTCGAGCGCCTCGGCGCGCGCCTTCGCCGCCTCGAGCGCGATCTCGAGCTGCTGCTTGACGCGCGACTGGCCGACGAAGTCGTCGAGCGTGCGCGGGCGAAGCGACCGCTCGACCTCCTCCTCGGCGTCGGCGAGCACCGGCGCGAGGAACTGCGTCACGCCGCTCTCCGGAGCGCCGAGCGCACCTGCTCCTCGACCGGCAGCGACGGGTCGACCTCGGCGAGCGCACGCTCGGCGTCGAGCAGGGTCCAGCCGAGCTCGACGAGGGCGTCACGGGCACGGAGCTCCTCGCTCGGATCGGTGGAGTCGGTCACGGCGGCGAGCTTCTCCTTCAGCTCGAGCACGACGCGCTGCGCGGTCTTCAAGCCGATGCCGGGGATCGCCTGGAAGCGCTTCACGTCGTCGCGCGCGATCGCGCGGCGCAGCTCGGCCGGCGTCGACCCGGAGACGATCGCGAGCGCGACCTTCGGCCCGACGCCCGAGACGCCGAGGAGCAGCTCGAAGAGCTCCCGCTCCTCAGCGGTCGCGAACCCGTACAGCTGCAGGGCGTCCTCGCGGACGATCGTGTGCGTCTCGACGGTGATCTCACCCGATCCGAGCCGCGCGACCGACGGCGCCGCGTGCACCAGGTAGCCGACGCCGTTGACGTCGACGACCAGCCCGGCCCCGGACCGGCCGGCGATCCTGCCTCGCAGGCGCGCGATCATGGCATCACGTTACGGGTGCGAACGGACGTTCCTTCCTCGCTTGTCCGGAAGCGCCGCGCCCAGGCGTAGGCGTCGAGCTCGCGGCCGCCCCGGGGGAAGCCGCGACGGACGAACGCCTCGAACGCGCGTGCCTGCCGGGGCTCGACCAGCGGCGTCCGCCGGCGCGTCGCGCGGAGCACGCCGGCGGCGACCGAGGGCCTCGGGACGAAGAGCTCCGGCGGCAGCCGCCGCACGACGCTCAGCTCGTACCAGGCGCCCCACACCACCCCGGCGGCGGTGCTCGGCCAGAGCCGGGCGCGCTTGGCGGCGAGATCCCACTCGACGATCAGGTCCGCGGACGCGAGCGGGAGCCGCGGGTCCCCGAGCAGGGCCCGGCAGATCTCGGCGCTCGCCGCGAAGGGAAGGTTCGAGACTGCACGAAACGGCTCGGTGGGCCAGCCGGCGGCCGGCGCGGCCGCCTCGATCACGCGCGCGGCCGGGCACGCACGCCGCAAGCGCGTGACGAAGCGTGGGTCGGGCTCGAGCGCGACCACCCGTGCGCCGACCCCTAGCAGCGCACGCGTCAGCAGGCCGCTCCCGGCCCCGATGTCCACGACGAGCTCGCCGTCGCGGATCCCGGCGTCACGGACGATCTCCTCGGCGAGGCTGCTACTGCAGAGGAGATGGCGTCCGGCCGGCCTGCTGCCGGCGACGCCCACGGACCATCACCATCGTCATCTCGAGGCGAGCCTAGCCGATCGGTGCCAGGCACCTTCGTGCCTGGCACCGATGCGAGAGCCGCTACACCGCGCCGGTGATCTCTGCTTCGGCCAGCTCGATGTCGTCGCGGAGGTTCGTGTCCCCGAGCACCACGATCGTGTAGACGAGCCAGCCGATGATCGCACCGGCGAGCGGCGCGAGGAGGTAGATCCAGAACCCGGTCCACCGGTCTCCGATCAGGGCCGGGCCGAAGCTGCGAGCGGGATTGACCGACGAGCCGCTGAACGGGATCGCCGCGAAGTGCACTGCGACCAGGGTCAGCGGGATCGCGAGCAACGCGGTGCCGACATGACGCTCGGCCTTCGTCGACTGCAGGATCACGCAGACGAAGATCGCGGTGAACGCAATCTCGATCACGAGCGCGGTGCCGTTCGACGACGGTGTCGTCGCGGTGCCGGCGACGTCGTGCTTCGAGGTCGCGAGCAGGAGCACGAGCGACGCGAGCACGGCGCCGGCCAGCTGCGAGAGCCAGTACCCGAACAGGTCGGTCGCGGTGATCCGGCGGTCGAGGAACAGCCCGAGCGAGACGGCCGGGTTGAAGTGTCCGCCGGAGACCTCCGCGAACGCGTACAGCCCGGCGAGCAGCGCGAGCCCGAACGCGAACGGCGCGGTCAGCAGCGGCGGAATGCCCGTCCGCACCGAGCCGACCACCGCGGTCGTCCCGACGAAGACGAGGATGAACGTCCCGAAGAGCTCGGCCAGGTATTTCTGCCACACCTTCATGCCTGCCACCTCCTGAGCGACCGGTTGTCCGGCAAAGCTTGCCGCCCGGGTGTTCGCAGGGAACGCGCCGAATCCTGCGTTACGACGCTGCGCGGAGCAGCGGCGGCGAGGTGGCGTGGCAGATCGCGACCGCGAGCGCGTCGGCCGCGTGATCGGGCCGCGGCACCTCGTCGAGGGCCAGGATCGCACGCACCATCTTCCCGACCTGCGCCTTGTCGGCCCGGCCGTAGCCGCACACGGCCTGCTTCACGCGGGCGGGCGCGTATTCGGCGCACGCGACGCCGGCGGACGACGCGGCGACGAGGACGGCTCCCCGCGCCTGGCCGACGGAGAGTGCGATGCGGGCGTCTGCGCCGACGTACGACTCCTCCAGGGCGACGGCATCCGGCGCGTGCTCGGCGATCAGCTCCTGGACGCCCGTGAAGATCGTGAGCAGGCGCGCCTCCGTTCGCATTCCCGCCGGGGTTTGCCACCACCCGTGGCAGGTGGCCCGCAGGCGCCCGCCGCTTCCGTGGACGATCCCGTACCCGCATGCAGCCGTCCCTGGGTCGATGCCGAGGACCTTCACGGAGAGAGGTTAGGCGCTGCCCCGGACGGTTCCTGCGGCAGATCTACCCGGCGACCGCCTCGAGCACGCGCTCGGGGATGTCGAAGTTCGCGTACACGTCCTGCACGTCGTCGTTCTCCTCGAGCGCCTCGACCAGCCGCACCACCTGCCGCGCCTTGGCCTCGTCGTCGATCGACACGGTCGTCTTCGGGACGAGCTGGAGCCCGGCGGACTCGATCGCGAACCCGGCGCCCTCGACCGCGCCCCGCACGGCGGTGAGCGCCTCGGGCGGCGCCGTGACCTGGAACGTCGACCCGTCCGGCTGCACGTCGTCGGCGCCGGCGTCGGCCGCGACCAGCAGCAATTCCTCCTCGTCGGCGCCGTCGGCCGCGACGACCACGACGCCGAGCCGCTCGAACTGCCAGGCGACCGCGCCGGTCGCGCCGAGGTTGCCCCCGTGCTTGGCGAAGAGATGCCGGACGTCGGCCGCGGTGCGGTTGCGGTTGTCGGTGAGCGCCTCGACGATCAGCGCGACGCCTTCCGGCCCGTAGCCCTCGTAGACGATCGTCTCGAACGCGTCTGCATCCGCGTCGGCGCCCGATCCCTTGGCGATCGCCCGGTCGATGTTGTCCCTGGGCATCGAGTAGGACTTCGCCTTCTCGATCGCGTTCTGGAGCGCGAGGTTGTTCGTCGGGTCGCCGCCGCCCTCCTTGGCGGCGACGAGGATCGCGCGCGAGAGCTTCGAGAAGAGCTGGCCGCGCTTGGCGTCGGCCGCGCCCTTCTTGTGCTTGATCGACGACCACTTGCTATGCCCGGACAAGCCGTTCCTCCTTCGCCATCGTCAGAAATCGCTCGTGCAGCCGTGTATCGCCGGTCAGCTCGGGGTGGAACGACGCGACGAGGAATCGCCCCTCGCGGGCGAGCACCGCGCGGCCGTCCAGCTCGGCCAGCACCTCGACCTCCGGCCCGAGCTCCTCGATCCAGGGCGCGCGGATGAACACCGCGCGCATCGGCTCGCGCTCGCCCTCGACCGCGAGATCGGCCTCGAACGACGCGACCTGGCGCCCGAACGCGTTTCGCCGGACGGTCAGGTCGATGAGCCCGAGATGGGCGCCGTCGAGCACGATCATCCCGGCGCAGGTGCCGAAGACCGCCCCGGGGAAACGCGCGATCGCCTCGTCGAGGCCGTAGAGGTGCATCAGGCGCATGAACGTCGTCGACTCGCCGCCCGGAATGACGAGGCCGTCGAGGCCCTCGAGCTCGGCAGGCTTGCGCACCTCGACCGTCTCGGCCCCGAGGCTCTGGAGCATCCGGACGTGCTCGCGAAAGTTGCCTTGCAGCGCGAGAACGCCGATTCGAAGCGGCTTCACGCTCTCGATGGTATCGCTCAGACGCGAACGTACCCCCCGTCGGCCCGCTCCGCCCGGCCGTCACCGACCAGACGCTCGAGGTGTGCGAGCGACTCGGCGATCGCGAAGCGCCGCTCGACCGGCGAGAGCGTCTGCGCGAACAGCGCGAGGGACACGTCGTACGCCGTCGAGGGCTTCCCGTCGAGGGCTGCGACGGCGGCGTCGAGCCGCTCGTCGTGATGGGCACGGATCTCGCGCGCCCGCCCGGCCGGGTCGTCGATCGCCCCCTTGTGGCCCGTGTAGGCGACGCGAGGCGCGAGCCGCTCGATCTTCTCGAGCGTCTCGAAGTAGTCGGCGAGCGGATCCGGACGCGAGTTCGGGTAGAGGCCGATCGTCGGCGTGATCCCGCCGAGGATCGAGTCGCCGGCGATCAGGACGTCGTCGCGGATCAGGACGATGTGGCCGTCGGCGTGGCCGCGAAAGAGCTCGACGCGCCACCCGTCGACCTCGTCGCCCGCGTCGAGCAGCTGGGGCGACTCGGCGAAGTGGACCGCGTCGGCCAGCCGCGACGACTCGCCGACGACCCCGTCGACCTCGGTCGGCGGCATGCCGTTCGCGACCCAGTACGACGCGAGCCTCTCAGCCGACCGCTCCGGCCCCCAGACGGCGACGCACTGCGCGTAGTCCTCGCGCCCCTGCGCCACCGCCGCCCCCGTGACCTCCTGGACGTCTCTCGCGCCGCCGACGTGGTCGGGGTGCAGGTGGGTGACGACGACCAGCTCGATCGGCGCGTCGAGCTCGTCGAGCACCGGTTGCCAGCGCCCGCCCGGGTCGCGCGTCCCGAGGCCGGTGTCCACGAGCAGGTAGCCGCCGCTCGAGCGGACCAGGTAGCAGTGGACGTGGTCGAGCCCGAAGGGCAGCGGGAACGTCAGACGGCGGATCCCTTCCTCGAGCACGACCACGCGTGAGAAGCTAGCGCCCCCGATGGCGCCGCTGCTCGAGCTCGACGACGTCTCGGCCCGCTACGGGCAAGTCCAGGCCCTCCACGGAGTCAGCTTGACCGTCGACCCGGGCGAGATCGTCGCGCTGCTCGGCGCGAACGGCGCCGGCAAGACGACCACGCTGCGCGCGGTCTCCGGCACCGTGCGCCGCGACGGTGACATCGTGCTCGGCGGCCGTCGCCTCGGCCGTGCCGGTCCGGAGGCGGTTGCGCGGGCGGGCATCGCGCACGTGCCGGAAGGTCGCGGCATCTTCGCGGAGCTGACGGTCTGGGAGAACCTGCGGATGGGCGCCTACATGCACCGTCGACGACCCGACTTCGCCGGCGTGCTGACGTACTTCCCGTGGCTCGAGCCCCGCCGCCACCAGCAGGCGGGCACGCTCTCGGGCGGCGAGCAGCAGATGCTCGTGCTCGCGCGGGCGTTCCTGCAGCGTCCGCGGCTGCTGATGCTCGACGAGCCGTCGCTCGGGCTCGCGCCGCTCGTGACGCGCGAGGTGTACCGGGTCGTGACCGACCTCAACGAGCGGGAAGGGCTCGCCGTGCTCGTGGTCGAGCAGAACGCGGCGATCGCCCTCGCCGCGGCGCGGCGCGCCTACGTGCTCGAGACCGGACGCGTCGCCGTCGCCGGGACGGCGGACGAGCTGAAGGCGAACGACGCGGTCAGGACCGCGTACCTCGGGTACTGATGCAGCAGTTCTTCCAACAGGTCGTGTCGGGGCTCGCGGACGGTGCGATCTACGGCTCGCTCGCGCTCGCGCTCGTCCTCATCTACAAGGCGACCGAGGTCATCAACTTCGCGCAGGGCGAGATGGCGATGTTCACGACCTACATCGCCTGGGCGCTGATGGGGCACGGCCCGGCGTTCGTACTGGTGGGCGTTCTTCGCGACGCTCGGGATCGCGTTCGTCGGCGGCGTCGGGATCCAGCGAGTCGTGATCCGTCCGCTCGAGCGGGCAAGCGTCCTGACGGTGGTGATGGCGACGATCGCCCTGCTCGTGATCCTGAACGGCCTCGCCGCGTGGATCTGGTCGCCGCAGCTGCAGTTCTTCCCGAGCCCCTTCCCGACGTCCACGTGGGTGATCGGCGGGCGTTCACATCTCGAAGCAGGACCTCGGCACCTTCGGCGTGACGATCGCGTGCGTGCTCGTCCTCTGGCGGTTCTTCCGCTTCACGAAGCTCGGGCTCGCGATGCGCGCCGGCGCGCGTCAACCCGGAGGCGGCGCGACTGCTCGGCGTCCGCACCTCGTGGCTGCTCGCGCTCGGCTGGGGGTTCGCGGCGATCGCTCGGCGCGGTGAGCGGGATGATGGTCGCGCCGAGCGTGTTCCTGACCCCGAACATGATGCAGGCGGTGCTGATCTACGCCTTCGCCGCGGCGATCCTCGGCGGTCTCGAGAGCCCCGTCGGCGCGGTCGTCGGAGGTCTCGCGCTCGGCGTCGGGCTCAACCTGCTCGGCACCTACGTCAGCTGCGGTGAGCGCCCGAGCTCCGCCTCCCCGTCGCGCTGGTGGTGCTGCTCGTCGTGCTGCTCCTGCGCCCCGCCGGCCTGTTCGGCCGTGCGATCGTGAGGCGCGTATGAGGCCGCCGCTCGGGCTCGCCGGGTTCGTGGTGCTCTGGTCGCGTGCGTCGTCGCCGCGCCGTTCGTGTTCACGCACTACCGGACGTACCAGCTCGCGTTCGTCGCGATCTACCTGATCGCGCTGCTCGGCCTGAACATCCTCACCGGGTTCACCGGGCAGATCTCGCTCGGCCACGGCGCCTTCATGGGCATCGGCGCCTACACGACGGCGATCCTCGTCGTCGACCACCACTGGCGCGACCTCTGGACGATCCCGGTCGCCGGGCTCGTCGCCGGCGCGGTCGGGCTCGCCTTCGGCATCCCGGCGACGCGCTTCGCCGGCCCCTACCTCGCGCTCGCGACGTTCGCGATCCCGCTCTCGTTCATCGGCCTGCTCAAGCGCTTCCAGGACTTCACCGGCGGCACCACCGGCAAGAACGCTGCCGCAGCTCCGCTCGGAGTTCGGCATCCGCTCGAACCCGTCGCTCTGGCTGTACGTGGTGTCGTGGATCGTCGCGCTCGCGATGCTCCTGCTCGCGTATGCCGTCGTCCACGGCCGGTTCGGGCGCGCGTTCCGCGCGGTCCGCGACAGCGAGATCGCGTCGTCGGCGAACGGCATCTCGACGGCTGCGACGAAGACGCTCGCGTTCGGCATCTCGGCGTTCTTCTGCGGCGTCGCCGGCGCGCTGTTCGCGATCGGCATCACCTACGTGAACCCGGACACCTTCCCGATCGACCTCTCGATCCTGCTGCTGACCGGGATCGTGATCGGCGGCGCCGGCTCGCTCAGGGCGGGATGCTGTTCGGCGCGCTCTTCGTCGAGTTCATCCGGATCAGCTGGGGCCCGGGGCTCGTGCACCTGTTCAGCCGCGTGACCAGCGTGACCGTGAACACCCACGCGCCGGGCTCCCCGCTCGTCATCTACGGCGGCGTCCTGCTGCTCGTGCTCTTCGTCGCCCCGGCGGGCATCGCCGGGCTGCTGCGGCGGATCGGGTCGCTCCGCGGCGCAAGGCATTCCTCTTTCGCCTCCGCCGAGCCTATAGTCGCGCCCAGGCAGTTCCCCCCAGGTCGACTCCGTAAAGGAGAAGACGAATGAAGAAGAACGTTCCTGCTGATCGCCGTCGGCGCTCGCCGGGCTCGGCCGCCGTGGTCGATGACGGCCGGGGCGACGTCGACGGCGACGCCGGGCGTGACGGCGAAGACGATCCTGCTCGAGGGTACGTTCCCGCTGAGCGGGCCGGCTTCGGGCTACGCCCCGATCCCGGCAGGCATGGGCGCCTACTTCTCGTACGCCAACGCCCACGGCGGCGTCAACGGCCGCAAGATCGTCTGGAAGTACGAGGACGACGGCTACAACCCCGCGAACACCGTCCAGCTCACGCACAAGTTCGTGGAGCAGGATCACGCGTTCGCGCTGGTCGGCGGTCTCGGCACCGAGCCGCAGACGGCGGTCGCGCCAGTACCTGAACGACAACAAGGTGCCGCAGCTCTTCGTCTCGACCGGCGCGACGACGTTCGACCACGACTACGCGACCAGTACCCGTGGACGATCGGCTGGCAGCCGGACTACGAGGCGGAGGGCGTGATCTACGGCAAGTACGTCGCGCAAGAACCTGCCGAACGCGAAGCTCGGCGTCGTCTACCAGAACGACGACTACGGCAACGAACTACCTGAGCGGGCTGAAGGCGGGCCTCGGGTCGGCACACCGTCGCAGATCGTCGACGCCGAGCCGTTCGACGTGACGCGCGCCGACACCCGGCGGCGCAGATCGCGAAGCTGAAGGCGTCCGGCGCCGACACGCTCGTCATCTTCGTCACCCCGACCGGCGACGATCCAGTCGTACGTGATCGCGACGAAGCTCGGCTGGCACCCGGCGAACGTGATCACGAACTCGGTGTCCGCGACCGATCCGTTCCTGACGATCGCGACGCAGAGTCGGGCTCCGACGATCACGGACGGCACGATCACCGTCAACTACCTGCTCGACCCGGCGAACCCGATCTACAACAAGGCGCCGGGGATGAAGCTGTACCGCCAGATCATGGCGCAAGTACGACCCGAAGGGGAACGCCAACGACCCGCTCAACCTCTACGGCGTCGCCAAGGCGTGGACGACCGTGCAGGTCCTCAAGGCGGCCGGCAAGAACCTCACGCGGGCCGGCCTGATGACAGGTCGTGCGCGAAGATGAGCTTCTCGAGCGCGACCAAGAACGCGAACCCGTTCGTGCTGCCGGGCGTCGACGATCCTCACGAAGGGTCGGTACCAGTACCCGATCTCGCAGGTGACGCTCGTGCAGCTGCAGAACGGCGTGTTCGAGCCGTTCGGCAAGCTGATCGAACGGCCGCAGGCTGCCCGTAGCACGGGCCGCTCCGGTGGGCGGAGGCCGGCTGCGCCGGCCCTCCGCCCACCGGGCAAGATGCCGCCGCATGCCAGACGCCGTCATCGTCGCCGCCGCGCGCACGCCGATCGGCCGCGCCGCCAAGGGCTCGCTCGTCGACGTGCGGCCGGACGACCTCGGCGCGTTCGCGGTCCGCACGCGCGCTCGACAAGGTGCCCGGCCTGCCGCGCGAGGAGATCGTCGACGTGATCGTCGGCTGCGGCTTCCCGCGAGGCGAAGCAGGGGATGAACCTCGGGCGGCGCGTCGCGCTGCTCGCCGGGCTGCCGGCAACCGTGCCCGGCACGACGGTCAACCGGTTCTGCGCATCGAGCCTGCAGACGATCCGCATGGCGTTCCACGCGATCAAGGCCGGCGAGGGCGACGCGTTCGTCGCGGCCGGCGTCGAGTCGATCTCGCAGGTCGACGGCTACCCGAAGTCGCGACGAGGAGCTCCATCCCGCGCTCTTCGGCGACGACGCGCCGATCGCGAACGTCTACATCCCGATGGGCCTGACCGCCGAGAACGTCGCCGAGCGCTGGGACGTCTCGCGCGAGGACATGGACCGCTTCGCGCAGCGCTCGCAGGAGCGTGCGGTCGCCGCGCAGGACTCGGGCTTCTTCGAACGCGAGATCACGCCGTACGACGGGCGTCGGTCGCGGACGACGGCCCGCGCGCGGTCGTCGACGCTCGAGAAGCTCGCGGCGCTCGAGCCGGTGTTCAAGCCCGGCGGCAAGGTGACGGCCGGGCAACTCGTGCCCGCTGAACGACGGCGCCGCGGCGGTCGTCGTCATGTCCGAGCGAGCGGGCGAGCGAGCTCGGCATCGCGCCGCGCGCGCGCATCATCGCGTCGAGCGTCTCCGGCGTCGAGCCGGAGATCATGGGCGTCGGCCCGATCGAGGCGGTGCGCAAGGTGCTCGCGCAGGCGGGCATGACGATCGACGACGTCGACGTGATCGAGCTGAACGAGGCGTTCGCCGCCCAGGTGCTGCCCGTCTGCCGCGAGCTCGGCGTCGATCCGTTCGGCGAGAAGCTGAACCCGCACGGCGGCGCGATCGCGCTCGGCCACCCGTACGGCATGACCGGCGCGCGGATCATGAACACGCTGCTGAACGACCTCGACGACGCTCGACGGGACGATCGGGCTCGAGACGATGTGCGTCGGCGGCGGGCAGGGCATGGCCATGCTCGTCGAGCGCCTCTAGCGGTCGCGATCCGGCTGGGCGCCCTCGCGCTCGTCCTCGCCGTCGGCTCGTCGGTCGTCTGGGGCGTCGCCGACTTCTCCGGCGGGTCGCTGACACGGCGGCTGCCGGTGCTTCGGCGTGACGATCGTCTCGCAGGCGGCGGGCTTCGTCGCGCTGGTCGTCGTCGTCGGCGTCCGCGGCGAGGTCGAACGGGCGCTCGTTCGCGCTCGGGCTCCGCTCGCGGGCTCGGCGGCGGTGCAGGGCTGGCCGCGTTCTACAAGGCGCTGTCGCTCGGCACGATGAGCGTCGTCTCGCCGATCGCCGCGTGCGGCGCCGTCGTGCCGTTCGGCGATCGCGATCGCGACCGGCGAACGGCCGTCGCGGCTCGCGCTCGTCGGCGCCGTCGCCGCGCTCGCCGGTGCCGTGCTCGCGTCGGTCGAGGAGCGGCGCGCCGCGTCGCCCGCGAACGCGGCCACGCCGTGCTGCTCGCGCTCGCGGCCGCGGTCGCGCTCGGGCTCTTCGTCTACTTCCTCGGGCTCGGCAGCCGCCACGGTGACGCGCTGCTCGACGCTCGTCGGCGCGCGCGTCGGCTCGCTCGCGCTGCTCGCTCGCGATCGCGGTCGTGCGCGCGCACCCCGCTTGCGCATCCCGCGCGCGGTCGACTGGCTGCCGTGGCGGCGGTCGGGCTGGCCGACGTCTCGGCCAACGCGCTGTTCGCGTTCGCGAGCGGCCACGGCCTGCTGGCGCTGGTCTCGGTGCTCGGCTCGCTGTACCCGGTGGTCACCGTGGTGCTCGCGCACCTCCTCCTCGGAGAGCGGCTCACGCGTGCGCAGCAGCTCGGTGTGGCGGTCGCGCTCGGCGGTGTCGTCGCGATCGCGGCGGCATAGCATCGACGCCGTGGACGCCGCTGATCGTCCTCGACCGCGTCGAGCGCTTCCTCGACGCGCACGGTCTCGGCTCGGGGCCGGCGACCGCCGAGCGGATCGGGGACGGCGGCGGCTCGAACTTCACGTTCCTGCTCGAGCGCGGCGACGAGCGGTTCGTGCTGCGGCGGCCGCCGCGCCCGCCGCTGCCGCCGTCGGCGCACGACATGGTGCGCGAGGCGCGGCTCCAGCTCGCGATTCGCGCCGCGCGGGTTCGACCGGCTTCGCCGAGATCGTCGCCGTGTGCGACGACGAGATCGTGCTCGGCGTGCCCTTCTACGTGATGCGCTACCTCGACGGCCACGTCGTCACGCAGACGCTGCCGCCGGGCCTCGAGACGAGCAGACGCCCGCACCGCGCTCGGGCGCGACCTCGTCGACACGCTCGTCGAGATCCACGCCGCCGACGTGTCGCTGCCCGCGCTCGCCGCGTTCGCACGGCCGGGCAGCTACCTCGAGCGGCAGGTGCGCCGGTTCACGCAGCTCTGGGAGATCAACCGGACGCGGCCGATTCCGGACGTCGACGAGGTCGGCAGCGCGCCTCGCGGTCGGCGGTGCCCGAGCCGCTCGCGCCGACCGTCGTGCACGGCGACTACCGGCTCGGGAACATGATGGTCGCGCGCGACGAGCCGACGCGGATCGAGGCGGTGCTCGACTGGGAGATGGGGGCGATCGGGGACCCGCGGGCGGACGTCGGCTACCTGCTCGCGACGTACAGCGAGCCGGGCGGCCGCCCGAGCGCGCTCGGGTCGTCGCCGGTCACGGCGTCGGACGGGTTTCCCGTCGCGGGCCGAGCTCGTCGAGCGCTACGTCGAGCGCGACGGGCCGCGACGTCGGGCCGCTCGAGTGGTTCGAGGCGCTCGCGCTCTGGAAGGCGGCGGTGTTCTGCGAGGCGATCTACGGCCGGTATCATGCGCGGCGAGCTCGGCGCGGAGGACACGCGCGCCGCGATCTTCGAGCAGGGCGTCCCGGCCCTGGCCGCCGCCGCGCTCGAGGCCCTCGGCGGCTAGCCCCGGGGTCAGGCCCCGGTTGCCGGCCACCGTCCTCGCGGTCTGACCGCGGTCAGACCTACGTCTGACACACGGATGCGCAACGAGACGGTGACGAAACCGTTCGTCCCGCATGAAGTTCCCTGCACCCGGGCTCGCCGAGCGCGTTACGAAGGTCGGCTCACACTTGCGCGACGACATGCCCGCCTGGGCCGACGCGTCACGAGCGCCGCGGTCTGACGGCGGTCTGACCGCGGTCAGACCGCCGGGGTTACGTCGCGGCCTCGGCGACGGCCCGCAGCGTCGCGAGGTCGCGCGTCGAGACGAGCAGCGTCGTCGCGCCCGAGTCGCGCCACGCGGCCAGGCGGTCGGCGATCCGCTCCTTCGAACCGACGAGCGCGACCTCGTCGACGAACGCGTCCGGCACCTTCGTGGCCGCCTCGCGCTGCTGGCCGCCGAGGAACAGCTCCTGGATCTCGCGCGCCTCCGCCTCGTACCCGTAGCGCGCGAACAGATCGTTGTAGAAGTTCGTCCCGCGCGCGCCCATGCCGCCGATGTAGAACGAGTAGTACTCCTTGAGCGCCGCGCGGCCCGACTCGACGTCGTCGGTGAGCAGCGCCGGGACGCACGGGGCGATGTCGAAGCCGGGTCGCACCCGGTCGAGCGGGAACACCGACCGCGCCTGCTCCGGCGACCAGAAGATCGGCAGCCAGCCGTCGGCGATCTCGAACGCCAGCTCGACCGCCTTCGGCCCGATCGCCGCGAGATAGATCGGGATCTCCGCGCGCAGCGGCCGCAGCCATCAGCCGCAGCGGCTTGCCGAGGCCGGTGCCGCCGTGCACCGGGATGTCGTAGTGAGCGCCGTGATGCTCGAGCCGCTCGCGCCGCAGCGCCGCCCGCACGATCTCGACGTACTCGCGCATCTTCCCGAGCGGCTTGCCCCACTCCTGGCCGTGCCAGCCCTCGACGACCTGCGGCCCCGACGTGCCGAGTCCCATCAGGAAACGCCCGCCGGACAGCAGGTCGAGCGTCGCCGCCGTCATCGCGGCGTTCGCCGGCGAGCGGCCCGGCAGCTGCATGATCGCCGTGCCGAGCTTGATGCGGTCGGTCAGCGCGCCGAGCCAGGCGAGCGGCGTGACGGCGTCGACGCCCCACGCCTCGGCCGCCCAGGCCGAGTCGTAGCCGAGGCGCTCCGCCTCGCGGGCGAGCTCGATCAGCTCGAGCGGATTCGTGCCCGGCTGGGCGTATCCCATGTAGAAGCCGAGGCGCATCGTGCGATGCTAGACGGATGACGGTCACCGACTGGGCGCCGCCCGCCGAGCGGCTCGCGCAGGTGCGCGCCTTCATGGACGAGCGCGTCCTTCCGAACGAGTCGATCCTCGACCGCGAGGACGACGCCGCCGACGCGCTGGTGCGCGAGCTCCGCGGCGAAGTGCGGGCGCTCGGGCTCTGGGCGCCGCACGTGCCGCCCGAGGCCGGCGGCACCGGCACCGGCTTCCTCGACTACGCGTACCTGAACGAGCACATCGGCCGCTCGCTCTGGGGCCAGCTCGTCTTCGGGTGCCAGGCGCCGGACGCCGGCAACGCCGAGATCCTCCACCTGTTCGGCACCGCCGAGCAGAAGGAGCGGTGGCTGCAGCCGCTCGTCGCGGGCGAGATCCGCTCGTTCTTCTCGATGACCGAGCCCGAGGTGCCCGGCTCCGACCCGACCACCCTGCGCACGCGCGCGGTACGCGACGGCGACGACTGGGTGATCGACGGCCACAAGTGGTTCTCCTCGGGCGCCGACGGTGCCGCCTTCGCGATCGTCATGGCCGTCACCGATCCCGAGGCGGCGCCGCACAGCCGCGCGTCGCAGATCATCGTCCCGGTCGACACGCCCGGCGTCGACATCGTCCGTGCGGTGCCGGTGATGGGGCACGCCGGCCGCGGCTGGTCGACGCACTGCGAGGTGCGCTACACGGACGTGCGCGTGCCGGTCGCGAACACGCTCGGCGCCGTCGGCGAAGGCTTCCTGATCGCGCAGAAGCGCCTCGGCCCCGGACGCATCCACCACGTGATGCGCTGGCTCGGCCAGATGCAGCGCGCGTTCGACGCTGATGTGCTCGTACGCGCTCGAGCGGCGAGACGTTCGGCGGGCCGCTGGCCGAGAAGCAGACCGTCCAGAACTGGATCGCCGACAGCTACGCGCAGATCCAGGCCTGCCGGCTGATGACGCTCGACGCCGCCCACAAGATCGACGGCGGCGACGAGGCGCGCGTCGAGATCTCCGCGATCAAGTTCTACGCCGCGCAGGCGCTGCAGGACGTGATCGACCGCGCGATCCAGGTGCACGGCGCGCGGGGCCTGACCGACGAGACGCCGCTCGGCCACATGCTCGCCACCGCGCGCGCCGGCCGGATCTACGACGGCCCGGACGAAGTGCACCGCATGGTCGTCGCCCGTCGCGTCCTGAAGGCGTTTGCGAACGGCGACGGGTGGGACTTTCGTTGACGTGGAGTCCCTGCGCGGAAAGCTGCTCGTCTCGTCGCCGTCGCTGCATCGACCCGAACTTCCGCAAGACGGTCGTCCTGATCGCGCACCACGACGACGAGGGCGCGATGGGGCTCGTGCTCAGCCGGCCGTCCGCGACACGCGCAGCCGAGGCCGTGCCGTCGCTCGACGGCGTCCCCGGCGCCGGCGACCCGGTGTTCGTCGGCGGCCCGGTGCAGCCCGACGCCCTCATCGTGCTCGCCGACTTCGACGACGTCGACGAGGCGGCGGCGCCGATCGTCGGCAGTCTCGGGTTCATGCCCGCGGAAGCCGAGCCCGAGCAGCTGTCGATCGTGCGCGTGCGGCTGTTCGCCGGCTACTCCGGCTGGGGCGCCGGCCAGCTCGAGGCCGAGCTCGCCGAGGTGTCCTGGATCGTGGTCGACGCGGAGCCCGAAGACGCCTTCGCCGCCGACCCGGACGAGCTCTGGCGCAGAGTGCTGCAGCGCAAGGGCGGCGCCTTCGCGCTGATGGAGCACATGCCCGTCGACCCGTCGCTGAACTGAGCGTCAGCCGGCGGGCGGCAGGCCGACGCGCTCGCCGTCCCGCCGTGGGCCGGGCAGCGTCGGGAACCGAAACGGCGCCGGCTCGCGGCCGGGCTGCACGAACCAGGCCTCCCCGCTCCGGCCGCTCGTCGCCGCACGCCAGACCGCGTCCGCGACATCGGCCGGATCGACGAGCGGAAAGCCTGCGGCCGCGAACGCCGCCCGCTGGGAGTCGATCATCGGCGTGTCCGCGATCCCGGGGCACACGGCGTTGATCCTCACGGGCTCGAGCTGCGGCGCGACGCTGCGGACGAATCCGACGAGCGCATGCTTGGTGAGCGAATACACGGCGTCGCTCGCCATCCCGGTCAGCCCTGCGAGCGACGCGGTGACGACGATCGCGCCGCTTTCCATCACCTGCGCAAGGCGGCGCACGCCGAACACGACACCGTCCACGTTGACTGACAGCGCACGCCGGTACTGCTCGTCGCTGAGCCGGCGTACGTCGCCCTCGCCGGTCAGCACACCGGCGTTCAGGCAGGCGAGCTCGACCGGCCCGACGGATTCCCAGGCCTGCGAGTCGGTCACGTCGAACCCGTCGACGAGGTCGAGCGACTCGACCTCGTACCCCTCGGCTTCGAGTCGCGCGCCGATCGCGCGGCCGATGCCACCGGCGCCGCCGGTGACGAGCGCTCTCACGGCTCGAGGACGACCTTGCCGACATGCTTGCGGTCGGCGATCAGCGCATGCGCCTCGTCGGCATCCTCGAGCGCGAAGCGCGAGCCGATCACGGGATCGATCTCACCGCGCGTCCACATCGCCAGCAGCTCGAGCGCGCACTCGCGCACGAAGCCCGGCTGCAGCTTCATCAGGCGCGCAAGGTACACCCCGACCACGCCGACGTTGCGTCCCACGAGCCACTGCACGCTCGGGTCCTCCCAGAGCCCGGTCGTGTACCCGACGGCGACGACCATCCCGAGCGGGTTGAGCAGGGACAGCGAGCGTGTGAACACCTCACCGCCGACGGGGTCGATGACGACGTCCGCCCGGACGTCGTCGAGCTCGTCGTACCCGAGCGCCACGTCGGCGCCGTTGTCGCGCGCGACCGCGCGCTTCTCCTGCGTGCTGGCGGTGGCGATCACGTGCGCGCCCAGGTTCTTCGCGAGCTGCACCGCCGCGCACCCGACGCCGCCGGAGCCGGCGTGGACGAGCACGGTGCTGCCCGGCAGCACGCGCGTCTGGCGATGCAGCGGGATGAACGCCGTGAGATAGGTGAGCAGGAAGCCTGCGCCGGCTGCGAACGACGCATCCTCGGGCAGCGGGAACGTCCAATCCGGATCGACGGCGGCTCGCTCGGCGTACCCGCCGCCGGTCAGCCGGGTGAACGCGAGCACGCGGCGGCCGTCCAGCTCGCCGGCGACTTCCGAGCCCGGCACGAACGGCAGCTCGGGCATCTGCGGGTAGAGCCCCCGGCGGATCAGCAGGTCGGCGAAGTTCACGCCCGCCGCGCGGACGGAGACGATCGCGTCCCCCTCGGGCTCCGGCACGTCCTCGACGAGGAGGTCGCCCCCGACCTCCTTCAGGACGGCAGCCCTCACCGTCCGGTCCAGCGCGCCTCGCGCTTCTCCAGGAACGCGGCGACGCCCTCCTGCCCGTCCTCGGAGGTGAGACACGCCGCGAACGCCTGCACCTCGCGCTCGTCGCTCCGCTCGTCGCGCGTGTCCCGCAGCAGCGACTTGATCTGCCGGAGCGCATGGGGCGACTGCTTCGCGAGCGGCTCGACGTACCGCGCGATCCCCGCCTCGAGATCCTCGACGACGAACTCGACGAGCCCCCACGCCTCGGCCGTGCGTGCCGGAATGCGCTCGCCGGACATGATCAGCCAGCGCGCGCGTCCCGGCGAGATCAGGCGCGGCGCCCGCTGCGTGCCGCCCCCGCCCGGGAGCAGCCCCAGGTTGACCTCCGGGAAGCCGAGCTGGGCGTCGGCGTGCGCGATCCGGAGGTCGCAGGCCAGCGCGATCTCGAGCCCGCCGCCCAGGCAGTAGCCGTGGATCGCGGCGACGACCGGAACCGGCGCCTGCTCGATCAGATCCGTGACCGGCTGGATGCCGGCCGGACGGCTGCCCTCGTCGCTGCCGCCCTCGAAGCCGCCGATGTCCGCCCCCGCCGAGAACGCCCGCTCGCCCGTCCCGCGCAGCACGACCACGCGGACGTCGTCGTCGAGGTGCTCGAGCTCGCGCCAGAGCGTGTCGATGATCCCGGCGTTGACCGCGTTCACCGGCGGGTTGTCGAGCCAGACGGTCTTGATCACGGCGTGCCCGCGGGTTGCTGGGCGAACATCTCGCGGAGCTCGGTCTTCCTGAACTTCCCGACACTCGTCTTCGGAATCTCGGCGACGAACTCGATGCGCTCGGGCAGCCACCACTTCGCGAACTGCGGCGCGATGAACTCGCGCAACTCGTCGGCGGTCGCCGACCTGCCCTCGACGAGCACGACCGCCGCGAGCGGCCGCTCGTCCCATTTCGGGTCGGGGATGGCGATCACCGCCGCCTCGGCGACCGCAGGATGCGACATCAGCGCGTTCTCCAGCTCGACCGACGAGATCCACTCGCCGCCCGACTTGATCACGTCCTTGGCGCGGTCCTTGATCTGGATGAAGCCGCGCGGGTGGATCGTGACGACGTCGCCGGTGCGGAACCAGCCGTCGTCGGTCCAGCGGTCGCTCTGCTCGGGCGTCGCGTAGTACGACGCCGCCACCCACGGCCCGCGGGTCTCGAGCTCACCCATCGCCTCGCCGTCCCACGGGAGCACGGTGCCCGCGGCGTCGCGGTGCCGCAGCTCCACCAGGGGAAGCGGACGGCCCTGCATCGCGATGAAGTCGTAGCGCGTGTCGGGATCGGCGGTCGCGAGCTCGCCGGGGAGCTGCGCGGTCGTGGCCACCGGCGACGTCTCGGTCATCCCCCAGCCGTGGACGACGTCGAGGCCGTGGCGCTCCTTGAAGCCGGCGATCATCGAGCGCGGCGCGGCGGAGCCGCCGACGAGCATCCCCTTCATCCTCGAGAGATCCCAGCGGCCGGGGTTGTCGTCCAGCAGCTGCAGGATCCCGAGCCAGATCGTGGGGACGCCGGCGGTCCAGGTCACGCCTTCGGAGACGAACGCATCGAGCAGGCTCTCCGGGTCGAGGAACGGTCCCGGATACACGAGCTTCGCGCCGAGCATCGTCGCGAGGTACGGATAGCCCCAGGCGTTCGCATGGAACATCGGTACCACCGGCAGGATCACGTCGTGATCCGAGATGCCGAGGCTCATCGGGTTTCCCGCGGCGACGCCGAGCGTGTGCAGCATCGTCGAGCGGTGCGAGTAGAGGACGCCCTTCGGCTGCCCGGTCGTGCCGCTCGTGTAGCACATCGCGGCGGCGGCGTTCTCGTCGAGCTCCGGGTCCTCCCAGTCGTCGGCGTCGGCGCCGCCGATCAGCTCCTCATAGCCGTCCTCGACGACGAACACGTGCTCGATGTTCGTCCGGTCCTTGAACTGGTCGAGGAGCGGAACGAGGCTCCGGTCGACGATGACCGCGCGGTCGCCTGCGTGGGTCGCGATGTATGCCAGGTCGTTCGGGTGGAGGCGCAGGTTGAGCGTGTGCAGGACGAAGCCGCCGCACGGGATCCCGAGATACGCCTCGTGATGCACGAGGTGGTTCCAGCACAGCGTCGCGACGCGATCGCCGGGCTGCAGCCCGAGCTGCCGCAGCGCCACCGCGAGCGCGCGGGCACGCCGGCACGACTCCGCGTAGGTGCTGCGCCCGAAGCTGCGGTCGGGCAGGCGCGTGACCAGCTCGGCGCTTCCCGAGTAGGACTCCGCGCGGCGGAGCAGCGTCGGGAGCGTCAGCTGGAAGTCCATCATCAGCCCGTCCATCACGAGAGCCCCTGGCGCTTCGCGAGGTCCTCGGGGCCGACGAGCTGCCCGTCGCGCTCGACGTAGCCGCCCTTGCCGCCGACGACCAGCACGACGAGATCGTCGTCCGTGCGGTTCGAGATGCTCCGGTGCGTCGTCGACTCGACGTGCACGAGGCCGCCTTCCCCGACCGTGTGCTCCTCTCCGTCAACGACGAACGTGGCGGTGCCGCGGTGGACGAAGTAGAGCTCGTCCTGCGTGTCGTGGTAGTGATTCGGACCGTCGTAGCGCGGCGGGAAGACGATCGCGTTCACCCCGAACGCGTCGACCCCCAGCGGCTTCCGGATCTTCCGGAAGCCGTAGCCCTCGCCGAGCGCGTCCAGGGAGTTCACGGAGTAGCCCATGGGCGAGATCCTACGACCCGAACAGGAAGCGCGTCAGCATCCGGTCGCGCAGCCGGTCCGGGAGGTGCTGCAGCCTCGCCCGCCGCTTGGCGTCGGGCCCGACGACGTACCGGGTCCGCGGCTTTCCCGCGGTGAGAGCGTGCTCGATCGCGGCGGCGACGGTCTCGGCGGGGACGCCGTGCCGCGACGAGCGCTCGGCCGCGAGGGTGCGCAGCTTCGCGAGCCGCGCGCCGTAGAGCTCGCCGGCTGAGGGCGGCAGGTCCTCGGCCACGCGCTGCCGCTTCGTCCAGATCGCGGTCGCGATCGTGCCCGGCTCGACGATCGCCACGTGCATGCCCCACGGCTGCAGCTCGACGCGCAGCGAGTCGGCCATCGCCTCGAGCGCGAACTTGCTCATCGCGTACGCACCCAGGAACGGCAGCGCCGACTTCCCGGCGACCGACCCCACGATCACGACGCGTCCGCGCGCGCTGCGCAGGGCCGGCAGGAATGCCTGCAGCACGCGCAGCTGGCCGACTACGTTGACGTCGAGCTGGCGGGTGACCTCCTCGGGCGGCAGGAACTCGAGCGGGCCGGCGACCGCGATGCCCGCGTTCTCGACCAGGCCGTCGAGGCGCTCGATCCCGGCCGCCGCGCGTGCGACCGCCTCGGCGTCCGTGACGTCGAAGACGAGCTCGTTCGCGCCCGCGGGCGCGTCGCCGGCGCCTCGCACCGAGGCATGCACCGTCCACCCGCCCCGCAGCAGGCGCTCGACGGTCGTGCGGCCGATGCCGGTCGAGGCTCCGGTTACGAGGCAAGCAGGGATGCGGCCACCTCGGCGCGGAGCTCGCGGCCGTACCCGAGCGCGCCCTCGAGCCACAGGGCGCGCTTGTAGTAGCGGTGCAGCGGATGCTCCCACGTGAACCCGATGCCGCCGTGCGCCTGGATCGAGTGCTCACACGCGAGCACCGCAGCCTCCGCCGCCTGCGACTTCGCAGCCGCGACCGCGAGGTCGACACCCGCGTCCTGCAGGGCCACGGACCACGCAGCCCAGTACGCCAGCGAGCGCGCGAGCTCGACCGCGACGTACGCGTCGACGAGCGGGTGCGAGATCGCCTGGTACGAACCGATCTTCTTGCCGAACTGCTCGCGCGAGCCGGCATAGGCGATCGCGAGCTCGACCGCCTTCGACCCGATCCCGACCGCTTCGAGCGCGAGCGCGGCGAGCAGCCGGCGTCGCACGTCGACCCACGCGCCGGTCGCCGCACCGGCGCCGTTCGCGGTCAACCGCCCGAGCCGCAGCGTCTCGTCGACGGTCGCGACCTGCTCGCCCAGGGCCGGGCATCCGTGCATGTCGGGCGTCAGCACGCGGTCGACCTGGTCGAGATACGGCACGAAGCCGTCGATCTCGATCGACCACACCTCCTCGCCGGGTTGCCCCGCCACCTCGCTCAACACGTACGGGCCGTCGTAGAGGACGCGCCCGAGCTCCTCGAAGAGCACGGCGGCGTCGAGGAAGCCGAAGTCCTCGCTCTGGAGGACCCCGACCCAGCCGAGCGACGCGAGCTGGTCGAGGGTCGGCGACGGGTTCGCCTCGAGGAAGGCCCGGGCCTCGCGGCGGAGGTCGTCCTGCTCGGCGGTGAAGGAAAGGTCCATCAGCGGCTCCGGGGAAGGCCGAGCACGCGCTCGGCGACGATGTTGCGAAGGATCTCGCTGGTGCCGGCCTCGATCGTGTTCCCGCGCGAGCGGAGCTGCTGGTACTGCCAGTACCCGTCGGCGTAGCCGCCACCGTCGGTGAGCTGCGCGTGCGAGCCGAGGATCTCGAGCGCGAGCTTGGTCAGACGCTGGTTGTTCTCCGACCAGACGAGCTTCGACGCCGATCCTTCCGGCCCGGGGATGCCGGTCTTCTCGAGCGTCGTCAGGGCGCGGTAGTTCGTGTAGCGCAGCGCCTGCAGCTCCACCCACTCGCGCGCGATGCGGTCGCGCAAGATCGGATCGGTGACGTTGCGCTCCTTGGCGAGCGCGAGCAGCTTGCGCACGGCGACGTCGAGGGTGGCGGCAAGCGCGAAGCCGAGCGTGCCTCGCTCGTGCAGCAGCGTCGTCATCGCCACCTGCCAGCCGCCGCCGATCTCGCCGAGCAGGTTCTCCTTCGGGACGCGCACGTCCGTGAAGAAGATCTCGTTGAACTCGGGGTGCCCGGTGATCTGCACGAGGGGCCGCACCTCGACCCCGGGCGCGTGCATGTCGGCGATCACGTACGTCAGGTTCTTGTAGCGCGGCTCGTCCGGGAGCCCCAGGCCGACGAGGATGCAGAAGTCGGCGATGTGGGCGAACGACGACCACACCTTCTGGCCGTTGACGAGGAAATGGTCGCCGCGGTCCTCGATGCGCGTGCGTGCGGCTGCCAGGTCGCTGCCGGCGTCCGGCTCGGAGAAGCCCTGGCACCAGATCTCCTCGGCGCTCAGGATCTTCGCCAGGTAGCGATCCTTCTGCGCCTCCGTGCCCCACGCCATGATCGTCGGCCCGGCCATGCCGAGGCCGATCACGCCGAGATGCGAGGGCGCCTCGGCCCGCGCCAGCTCCTCGAGGAAGATGGCCTGGTGGCTGTAGGGCGCGCCCGCGCCGCCGTAGTCCTTCGGCCAGGTCAGGCCGGCGTAGCCCGCCTCGCCGAGCTTCTGGCTCCAGTCGCGGTCCGCGTCCTCGAACCGGCGGGCGCCGCGCGCCTTCGACCCGTCCGGCAGGTTCCGCTCGATGAACCCGCGCACCTCCTGCCGAAACGCAGCCTCCTCGGGCGTGTCGCGCAGGTCCACGGGTCGATCCTAATCCCGCAGCGTCATGCACGTCGATGTCGCGTAGGCGACCAGCGACCCCGACTCGTCCGTGATGCGGCAGTCGGTCAGCGCAATCGTCCTCCCAGCCTTGACGACCGAGCCGACGGCCGTGATCCGGCCCGACCACACCGGCTTCAGGAAGTTGATCTTCAGCTCGACGGTCGTGAACGTCTCGCCCTCGCCGAGCCGCGTCGCGTTTGCACAGCCCATCGCCGCGTCGGCGAGGTCGCACAGGATGCCGCCGTGCAGCGTCCCGGGCGGGCTCGAGTGCTGCGGCCCGGCCTCGAGCTCGAAGGTGGCGCTGCCGTCGGCCACGGCGGTCATGCGCATCCCGATCAGCTCTCCGATCGGAGCGCCGGGAGCCTCGCCGGCGATCATTCGCCGGAAGAGGTCGAGGTTGCTCACGGCGTGAGCACCGTCCTGATCACGTCGCCCTCGCGCATCGCCTCGAGCGCGTCGCGCCAACCTGCGAGCGGAGCGGTGTGGGTCACCATCGCCGCGAGGTCGAGCTCGCCGTCGAGCGCCAGCTGGGCGAGACGGGGGAAGTCCTCCTGCGGGAGATGATCGCCGCCGTGGGAGACCACGATCGTGGCTCGCTTCGCGAACAGCCACGGCAGCTCGAGCTCCCCGCGCTCGCCGGCCGGCGACAGGCCGATCAGCACATAGGTGCCGCCCGACGCGAGCAGCGAGAGACCCTGCTCGAACGTCGCGCGGCGGCCGACGACGTCGAAGACGAAGTCGACCGGGCCCGGCTCGACGTCGGTCGCCCCGAAGCGACGCGCCTGGTCCGCCTTCCGGGGATCGACGTCGATCGCCCGGATCTCCGAGGCGCCGGCGATGCGCGCACCCTGGATCGCCGACAGCCCGACCGCGCCGCAGCCGATCACGGCGACGCGGGCTCCCGGCCAGACCTTCGCCGTCTCGAGCACGGACATGACGCCGGTCGCAACCGCGCAGCCGACCAGGCACGCCTGCTCGACCGGAAGCTCTCGCGGCACACGCACGGCGGCGGCAGCCGGGACGACGGTGTGCGTGGCGAACGTCCCTGTGCGCAGTACGGGTGTGAGCACGTCGCCGTCGCTCCGATGCAGACGGCCCACGGCGGCGGGCGGCTTGCGACAGCGGCGAGGAGCACCGCGCAGGCACGCCTGGCAGCTGCCGCACGCGGGCTTCCAGCCGAGGACGACACGGTCGCCGACGGCGAGCGCCGCGACGTCAGGGCCGATCGCCTCGACGGTGCCGGCGCCCTCGTGCCCGAGCAGCACCGGCAGCGCGTGACCCCAGCCGTCCTCGTCGATCACGTGCTGGTCTGAGTGGCAGACGCCGGTCGCCTCGATCCGGACGAGCACCTCGCCGGCTCGAGGCTCGTCGACACGGATCTCCTCGAGCGCGACCTGGCCCGGCGCGGCGAGGACTACGCCGAGGTCAACCACGACCTGTCGAGCTCGCGCACCGACGCCGCGCCGGCGAGGGCGAGCGTGAGGTCGAGCTCGGCCATCAGGTTCTGCGTGAGCTCCTCGACGCCGCGACGGCCGCCGACGGCGAGCGCGTAGACGTACGGCCGACCGAGCAGCACCGCGTCGGCGCCGAGCGCGAGCGCCTTGACGATGTCGGCGGCGCAGCGGATGCCGCCGTCCATCAGCACGACCGCCGACGGCAGCGTGCTCCGCACCTCGACGAGCGCATCGAGGGCGGCGATCGCACCGTCGACCTGCCGCCCGCCGTGATTCGAGACGATCACGCCGTCGATGCCGTGGTCGAGCGCGCGCTGCGCGTCCTCCGCACGCAGGATGCCCTTGACGAGCAGCGGCAGCGACGTCTGCGCGCGCAGCCAGTCGAGGTCGTCCCAGGCGAGCCCGAGGTTCGGGAAATGGGTGAGCATCGTGGCGGCCGCCGTGAGCAGGTCCTCGGCGGGCGGCTTGGCGAGCCGGGTGAGGAACACCGGGTCGCTGAAGTAGACGCCGCAACCCTCGCCCTGCAGGAACGGCAGGTAGGCGGCGCGCAGGTCGCGCGGGCGCCAGCCGAGCGTGAGCGTGTCGAGGGTCACGACGATCGCCGAGTACCCGGCCGCCTCCGCCCGCGAGACGAAGCTCTCGCAGAGCTCACGGTCGTTCGGCCAGTACAGCTGGTACCACCGCGGACAACCGCTCGCCGCGACCTCCTCGAGCGAGTGCGTCGCCGCGCCGGAGAGCACCATCGGCACGCCGGAGGACGCGCTCGCCGCGGCGACGCCCGGCTCCGCCTCCTCGTGGGCGATCGAGAGCACGCCGATCGGGGCGTAGAGGAACGGCGCCGGCGAGCGCAGGCCGAGGACGTCGACCGACAGGTCGCGCGAGACGTTCCCGGAGAGCATGCGCGGCCGGATCCGGTGGCGGCGGAACGCGTCGAGGTTCGCCTGGGTCGTCGTCTCGGCACCCGCGGAGCCTGCGATGTAGCCGTAGGCAGCGGGGTCGAGCTTCGCCGCCGCCGCGCGCTCCCAGTCGTCGGCCGTGATCGGCCACTCGGGCGGCTGCTGCGCGATGTAGATCGCGTTCTGGACCAGCGACCCGGAGAAGCTCACGCAGCGATCCTAGAGCGCTAGGCTCGCGCGGTGCAGACGGCGCGGCTCGAGACGTTCAGCGACGGCGTCTTCGCGATTGCGGCAACGCTCCTGATTCTCGACGTCAACCTCCCGCCGGACCACGGGTCGCTCGTCCACGGGCTCGCCGAGCTGTGGCCGTCGTATGCGGCCTACGCGGTGTCGTTCGTCACGATCGGGGTCATGTGGATCAACCACCACGCGGTGTTCGACCTGATCGACCGTGCCGACCGCACGCTGCTCGCGATCAGCGTCCTGTTCCTGATGGTGATCGCCTTCGTGCCGTTCCCCACCCGCGTGCTCGCCGAGCATCTGCACGACAGCCAGGCGACGACCGCGGCGATCTTCTACGGGCTGACGATGGTGGCGATGTCGCTGATGTACCTCCTGCTCTGGTTCTACGCGGCGATCGGGCGCAGGCTGATCCGCGCCGACGCCGACCAGCGCGTCGTCAGCGGGATCACGAGAGCGTTCATTCCCGGGCTTCCCTCATGGGGGATCGCGACGCTCACGGCACTGATCTCGTCGTGGATCGCGGTGACGCTCTTCGCCGCGCTGACGCTCTTCTACGTGCTCGAGAGCTCGCTGCTCGGGCGCAGAGAGACCTAGAAGACCGCGTGCACCAGCGCGAGCGGGGAGTCGGCAGTCGGCCGCCGCGCCCGTAGGAGCGCGGCGAGCTGGTCCGCCGGCAGCGGGTGGCCGATCAAGTAGCCCTGGCCGATGTCGCAGCCGTGCACCGCGAGGCGGTTCAGCTCCGTCGACGTCTCGATCCCCTCCGCGACGACCGTCGCTCCGAGGATGTGCGCCAGCTGCACGGTGCTGCGCACGATCTCGTCGTTCTCGTGGTCGCCGGGGATGCCGCTGACGAAGCTCCGGTCGATCTTCACCTGCTGCACGGGCAGCCGCTTCAGCATCGCGAGCGAGGAGTAGCCGGTGCCGTAGTCGTCGATCGAGAGGCGCACGCCGATCCGGTCGAGCTGACGCAGCACCTTCCGCGCCTGCTGCTCGTCGTGGAGCAGCGTCCGCTCGGTGATCTCGAGGACGAGGTACTCGGCTGGCATCCCGTGCTCGATCAGCAGGTCCGTGATCGTGCTGGGCAGCGTCAGGTCGAGCAGGTCGACTGTCGAGAGGTTGACCGCCATGTCGATCGTGAGGCCGTCTCGCTTCCACTCGCGCCACTGCTCGACCGCGGCCGAGAGGACGAAGCGGCCGAGCTCGCTGATGATCCCGCTCTGCTCCGCCGTCTGGATGAACTCGCCGGCACTGAGCAGGCCGCGGGTCGGATGACGCCAGCGGACGAGCGCCTCGACGCCGCGGATCGACCGCGTCGCGAGGTCGGCCTGAGGCTGGTAGTAGACGAGCAGCTGATCCGAGCCGAGGGCCTGCCTGAGCTCGCCCTTCAGGCGCAGACGGGCGAGGTCTCCCTTGGCCGGGTCGGGCAGGTAGACGGCGAGCGGCTCGCGCACCTCGGCCGCGCGGGAGAGCGCCAGCCCGGCGTGATGAACGAGCGAATCGAAGTCGCTGCCATGCTCCGGGTACTCGGCCGCGCCACAGCGCACCTCGAGCCCGATCTCGATCCCGTCCACGAAGAAGGGCGCCCTGAGCGCGCCTCGGACCCCGTCGACCACCTCGTCGAGGCGGGAGCGATCGCGCGCCGTGAGGAGGACGCCGAACTCGTCCTCGCCGATTCGTGCGACCGCTCGCTCCGGGAACGCGCCACGAAGCCGGCTCGCCACCTCGGCGAGCAGGCGGTCGCCGTTCTCCGAGCCGATCGTCTCGTTGACCTCGCGGAAGCGCTCGACGTCGACGACCAGCATGGCGCCGGCGGCGTGTGGGGCCGCGAGGGCCTGCTCGCACGAGCGGCGGAAGCCCGCACGGTTCAGCAGGCCGGTCAGCTCGTCGTGGCTCGCGATCGCGTCGAGCTCGTGGAGGTGGTCGCGCAGCCGGGCGGCCGCGCCGGAGAGAACCGGGACGAGCAGGACGATCAGGACGAGCAGGAGGCCCTCGAGGATCGCCGCGACGACGAGCGCCGAGTTTCGCGCCGCGTCGGCGATCGGGGCGTAGCTCTGGTCGACCTCGACGACTCCTCCCGTCGCGCCGTTCGTCAGCCCGAGGGGCAGGAACGTCCGCAGGATCGGGCCGGAGTCGGTCGAGCTGACTGTCGAGATCACGCGCCCCGCACGGGCGCGCTCGACGAGTCCGGGGTCGACGGCCTGACGCCGGCCCGGGACGGACGAGAAGACCACCCCGCTCCGCGAGTACAGCGTCGCACCGAGCGTGTCGGCGCCGAGCGAGCGGGCGGAGAACAGCCTCCGGAGCTGCTGCTGCCGCGCGACGGAAGGCCTGCGGGCGAGGTCGGACGAAAGCAGCTGGCGGTCGAGGAGCGCATGGGTAGCGACCACGACCCGCGACACGGCCTGCCGCTCGGTCTGTCTCGCGATCGCGTGGTCGACGACGACCGCGACGCCGACGCCGGCGAGCACCAGCCCGATCGCCGTCACGACGACGAAGCGCAGCACCAGGCGCGGCGCGCGCTGCGTCGGTAGACGTCCCCCGGTCGCCGTCGGCGTCACGGCAGCTTCGGCAGCGTCAGGGTCGGCGTGGTGAGTGGAGGCGTCGTGATCGTCGGCACCGTCGTGACGGGCGTCGTCACGGACGAGACCGTTGCCGTGGGCGTCGTGGTCGGCGCCTGGGTCGGATCCGACAGCGGCGCGTCGACCCCGGCTGATGCCCCGCCGACGGAGGCACCTGCCGAAACGCCCGACGTGGACGCGCCGGCGTTGACGCCGACCGGTACCGGCGTCGAGTTGCCCGTGTTGCCGCTCACGCCGATCGTTCCGCCCTGCGCACCGACGGAGGGCGAGGGTTGCGTGCCCCCATTCGACCCTGCTCCGGAGCCTGAGCCTCCTCCGCCGGCCGTGCCGCCTCCGGTCCCGCCGGTCGCCCCGCCGCCGGCGCCTGTGCCTGTGCCGCCGGCGCCCGGAGCGGCTGCAGCGACGCCGACGCGGCCGCCGTCACGCCCCCCGGCGCTGACGCCCGCCTCGGCAGCTCGATGCTTCCGCGAGCTCGACGAGGCAGCGCCCGAGGTCGAGGCCGGTGTCCGCGCGACGACCTGGCTCCGTTCACCGGTCCGCGCGGCGCCTGTGGTGGCCTGCACCGGGCCGGCGGGAGCCGGCTGGGTCGCGCTGTGCCCTGGAACGAGCCAGGCGAGGCCCCGCTCGACCAGCGAGGGAAGCCCGAAGGTGCGACCGCCGAGCAGGACCGCCGGCACGAGCACCAGGGCTGCGAGAACGAGCAGTGCGCTCTCGCGCCGTGCGAGAGAGAGACCCCCGTGCCCGGCGCCGAGTACGAAGGACCCGCCCGCCGCAGAACGTCTCATGCCAGACCCCCGTCTATGTCGACAGCTGTTCGGATGGAGTCGGCCGTGGACGGGGGCATCGCCATCCCTTGAACGAGGGACGGAGACCGGCTAGGACGAGGGGCACTTCCCGTGCTTGTAGGCGGCGTAGTCGGCAGGCGAAAGGATCCACCGCCAGCTCCCGTTGAGGCGGACGGCGTGCATGGTCGCCGTCGTCACGCCGTCGTCGGAGGTGACCCGGACGGAGACCGCCGTGGACTGGGTCGGCTTTCCGGCGACCTCGACCGTGTCGGGATAGGTCTGAAGCACCCGGAACTTCTTCAGCTCGAAGCCGGAAGTCGTCTGACAGGCCATGTAGCGGGCGCGACTGACGACCGCCTGGTCGCCGGGATGGAGCGTGTCCCAGAGCGGGCCGGTCTGTCCGAGCGAGAACTGCCTCGTGACCTGCCGGATGAAGTCGCCGGGCGACCGAGCGATGCCTCCGCTACCGCCGCCGCCTCCTCCGCAGCCTGCGAGTGCGGCGGCGGCGATCACGAGCATCGCGACGCGCGGCGTTGTCAGCGCGTGGTTGGAGTTCTTCATTGCCATGCGAACCGTCCTGGTTGGGTGTTGACGACGAGCCGTGCAGCCGGACGACTCCGAGCGATGGGCAGGCGGCCCACCACGACGGGCGCACCGACCGTCGGTACGAGCAGTGCCGACACGTCCGGTCGCGACGCGAGCAGCTCCCGCGCGCGGCCCACCTCGGCGATCGCGAGCGAGGTTGCGTAGATCTCGGCTTCCGTGGCGCTCGCTGCCGCGACCGTCACGGCGAGCGGCCCCGCCGCCGCGGGCATGCCCGAGGTCGGGTCGATCAGGTGATGGAGCTTCCGGCCGGGCCCGAAGCGCCGCGTGTTCCGCCCCGACGTCGCAACGCCGCCGTCGGTGAGCTCGAGCACGCCGAGCACCGAGCCCGGCGAGCGAGGGTCGTCGACGTCGATGCGCCACGGCCCGTCCTCGGGTGGGACGCCGCAGACGGCGATGTCGCCGCCGAGGTCGACGAGCGCGCCCACGAGCGCGGGCGATTCGGCCCGCATCGCCCGGACCGCGCGCGTTGCAGCAAAGCCCTTGCCGAGCCCGCCCAGATCGACGGCCGCGCGCCGCGCGATCCGAGCCCGTCCTGCCTCTGGGTCGACGTCGATGCGCGCGTCGGCCCGCCAGCCCTCGACGGATCTGGCGTCTCGCTCGACGAGTTGTTCGAACGACCGGTCGTAGCCGGCGGCCTCCAGCACCGGGAGGATCGACGGGTCGAACAGCCCCCACGTGTCGATCCGCCCTCGAACCGCGGCCTCGAGCGCCTCGATCAAGCGTGCGTCGACGTCCACCCAGGATCCTGCCGCACGGTTGAGGCGCGACAGGTCGCTCGAGGCGTCGAAGCGCGAGAGTGCGCGCTCGCAGGCGGCGACCTCGACTCGTGCCGCGGCGAGTGCGCGACGGGCGTCGGGCGCGCCCCGTGGTTCGGCGGTCACCGCGACGGTGCAACTGGTGCCCATCGCCCGAAACGACTCGCGTCGGAGGAAGCACGTCATACCGAGACGGGGGCGCGGCGCTTCTCGGTCGAGAGCGGCGGGATTGTCGCGGGGACCGCCGGAGGCGTCGGGCGCTGCACGGACGCTCGAGCCGGTCCCGGACGCGGGATCAAGAGGCGCGCGTAGACGAGCCACACGATCGGCGCGGCCACGACCCCGGCAAAGACCAGTCCGCGGTTTCCCGACAGGTCTGTGCCGACGTTGAGCGCGTGATACAGGCCGAAGGCGAAGGCGACGAAGCTCGCGTAGTGCAGGAGACGCCAGCGCCGCTGGCCGATGCGACGCCGAACGTGGAACGAGGCGGCGAGTGCGAGCATCAGCCAGCCGGTGACGATTCCCGCGGCAACCGGCAGAGGCCGCCACGGCGCGAGCCCCGGAACGAGGACGCCGCTGACGCCGAAACGCATCACGGGATCGACCGCGAGCGCCGCTCCGTGAAGAACGAGCATCGCAAGGGCAGTCCACATGAGCGTCTGATGCCAACCCATGAGCGGCTTCGTGCGCCGGGTCCCCAGCAGCCTCGTGCTGAGGGCGAGGCCGAGCGCCGTGGAGAGTGCGAGCAACGTGAACGCGACGAGCCCCGCGGCACGGGCGACGAGCCACGCAACCGGTGCTCCCGCTGTCGCAGCGGCGATCATCCCGCCGGAACCGGCGAGGTGCGGGTCGTCGCATGCGATGTGGATGCCGCCCCCTGCACCACGACGAGATGGGTCTTGCCGTTCTTGTCCGTGACGACGACCGCCCCGGGAATCGAGGACGGCGCAGGCGCCGGCTGCGGGCGCGTCCACGCGAGCACTGCGAGCACGGCGAAGAGCGCCCAGGTCGCAAACACCGTGGCCCAGACGTTCCTCATCTCAGTCTCCCGGCTCGACGCGACGGGGCTGGGTCGGCCCCGCCGGCGTGATGGTCTGTCCGACCTGCGGTGACGTGGGCGCAGCCGGAACCGTTCGCGTGAGGCCGGCAATGGCCGCGACACCGGTCAGCGACGTCGCCGCCAGCACGGCTGCCAGCGCGAACAGCTGGCGGCGGCTCGCGGTCAGCGGTCCTGGACGATCGGCTGACGCCACGAAGATCCCTTCACTCGCTTGACTCGGGGCCGGCCGCCGGCGTGGCCGGCAGAGGCCCGACTCCACGATCTCCCCACCGCCGATCGCAGGCATCGGAGGTCCCTCGCATCCCGGATCCGGGTTATCCCGCAGCCCGCCACGAGCGTCACCCGGCGCGAGCGTTCCCGATCAGATGCCGGGTGGCCGCATACGAGTACGGATGGTTGTAGAGATCGAGCGGATCGTCGTCCGGGTTGATCATCAGCTCGAAGTGCTCGCCGGTCGCCTGGTCGTCGACTGCGACGGCGGCCCGGTGCCTCCGCTTGCTCCAGAACAGCGCGACCTCCGCGGTCCCGCTCTGTCGCGAAGCAAGCAGCTTCGGCGTGTGATCGAAGCTGAGTGTCCTGGTCATGGTCGTCCTCCTTGTCAGTAGCTGCACCCAGTTCTAGTGCCGGCCGGGCCAGGGCCGGGATCTGGATCGGACAAGCAGACGTGCGGACTTCGCCAAGCTCGTGCGAAGAACCGCCATCCCTCGGGTAGGAGCGCAGTGCGCCGGTCTGCGCTGACGAGAACAGGAGAGGCGCCTAGCGGATTCGAACCGCTGTAAACGGCTTTGCAGGCCGCTGCCTAACCACTCGGCCAAGGCGCCCGAGGCCGGGCATCGTATCGGCGCCGCCCTCCGGCTCACTGGCCCGGCGCGGGAGCGCCGTATACAGTCGCGCTGCGGTGTCCCTGCAGGAGCGCACAGCGACAGGGCGGCTCCAGGAGGGGCGGGAGCGGTACGTCGCCCGTGGGCTCTCGACGCCGCCGATCTTCGTCGACCGGGCCGAGGGCGCCCGGATCTGGGACGTCGACGGGCGCGAGTACATCGACTTCGCCGGCGGCATCGGCTGCGCGAACGTCGGGCACTCCCTGCCGGCCGTCGTCCAGGCCGTGCACGAGCAGGTCGACCGCTACCTCCACCAGTGCGCGATGGTCGGCATGTACGAGCCGTACGTGGAGGTCTGTCGCCGGCTGGCCGAGCTGTCGCCGTGCCGGGGCACGAGCCAGAAGTCCCTGTTGCTGAACTCCGGCGCCGAGGCGGTCGAGAATGCCGTCAAGATCGCCCGGGTCGCGACGGGGCGTCCGGCGGTCATCGTGTTCGACAACGCCTTCCACGGCCGCACGCTGCTCGCGATGACGATGACGTCGAAGGTCGTCCCCTACAAGAAGGGATTCGGGCCGTTCGCGCCGGAGGTCTACCGCACGCCGGCCCCCTATGCGTACCGCGGCGTCAGCGAGAACGACGCGATCGACGCCCTCGAGCGCCTGTTCAAGGGCGACGTCGACCCCGAGTCGGTCGCGTGCGCCGTGCTCGAGCCGGTGCAGGGCGAGGGCGGCTTCATCCCGATGACCGCCGACTTCCCGAAGCGCCTCCAGGAGCTGCTCGACGCGCACGGCATCCTCTACGTCGACGACGAGGTGCAGTCGGGCTGCGGCCGCACCGGCCCGGTCTGGGCGATCGAGCACTACGGGGTCGAGCCCGACCTGATGGTCTCAGGCAAGACGCTCGGCGGCGGGCTCCCGCTCGCCGGGGTGACCGGACGCGCGGACGTGATGGACGCGGTGCCGCCGGGCGGTCTCGGCGGCACGTTCACCGGCAACCCGGTGTCGTGCGCCGCCGCGATCGCGGTGCTGGACGCGCTGCCCGGCCTGCGGCCGCGTGCGGAAGCGATCGGGAAACACGTGCGCGAGCGCCTGCAGACGATCGCGCCCGAGGGCGCCGACGTGCGCGGCCTCGGGCCGATGCTGGCGCTCGAGCTTCCGGAGCAGACCGGCGACGAGGCGTCGCGCGTCACGGCAGCGGCACGGGAACGCGGCCTGATCCTGCTCTCGTGCGGCATCTACGGGAACGTGATCAGGATCCTCGTGCCGTTCGCGGTCTCCGACGCGGATCTCGACCGCGGCCTCGACATCCTCCAGGAGTGCCTTGGCGGCTGAGGTTCGCGTCGAACAGGCGCGCAAGACGTACGGCGACGTGGTCGCGGTCGACGATGTCGACCTGCACGTGGCGGAAGGCGAGTTCTTCACCCTGCTCGGCCCGTCGGGATCGGGCAAGACGACGACGCTCCGGATGATCGCCGGGTTCGAGCAGCCCGACTCGGGGCGCATCGTGCTCGGGGGCGAGGACATCACCCACCGTCCGCCCTATTCGCGCGACGTCAACACGGTGTTCCAGGACTACGCGCTGTTCCCGCACATGACGGTGGCCGAGAACGTCGGCTACGGGCTGAAGGTGAAGGGCGTCGCCCGGCGGACGCGCGCCGCCGAGGTCGAACAGGTGCTGCGAATGGTTCGGCTCGAGGGCTACGGCGGACGCAAGCCAGTGCAGCTGTCGGGCGGCCAGCGACAGCGGGTCGCGCTTGCACGCTCGATCGTCAACCACCCGAAGGTGCTGCTGCTCGACGAGCCGCTCGGAGCGCTCGACCTGAAGCTCCGGCAGGAGATGCAGGTGTTCCTCAAGGCGCTGCAGCAGGACCTCGGCATGACCTTCCTGTACGTGACGCACGACCAGGAGGAAGCGCTGACCATGAGCGACCACCTCGCCGTGTTCAACGAGGGCCGGATCGAGCAGGTCGGCTCACCTGCCGACGTGTACGAGCGACCGGCCACCGAGTTCGTCGCCGGGTTCGTCGGCACGTCCAACATCCTCGAGCGAGACGGCCGCCGGTTCACCGTCCGGCCGGAGAAGGTGCGCCTGGTCGGCTCGGGCGACGGCGAAGGCGAACCGGGCCACATCCGCGACGTCGTCTACCTCGGCGCCGTCACGCGGTACATCGTCGAGCTCGACGGCGGCGGCGAGCTGGTCGCGCTCCAGCAGAACCTCGAGTCGTCCTCCGCCGAGGCGCTCGAGCAACGCGGTCGTCCCGTGCGGCTCACGTGGCGGCCCGAGCACACATTCGCGATCGAACCTACGCAGAAGACCCCCCTGCAAGGAGGACGAACACCATGAGAAGGCTCCGCACGATCCACCTGCTCCTGATCGCGCTCGTCGCGGCGCTCGTCGTACCGGCGGTTGCCGTGTCGCGCGGCGACGGCAGCAGCCTGCCGACGGCCATCGGCAAGGGTGAGGGCTCGCTGAACCTGATCGAATGGACTGCCTACAGCGACAAGAGCTTCGCGGACAAGTTCCAGCAGCAGACCGGCTGCATCATCCATCGCAAGGACGCGGGCAGCTCGAACGAGATGGTCGCGCTGATGCGCTCGGGCGGCGGCGGTGGCGGCGGCCAGTACGACCTCGTCTCGGCCTCCGGCGACGCGAGCCTGCGGCTGGTCTACGGCGGCGACGTCCAGCCCGTGAACGTCAACCTGATTCCGTCGTGGAAGGACTTCCTGCCGGCCTTCAAGTCGCCGGCGCACAACACGGTCAAGGGCGTCCACTACGGCGTCTCGGTGCAGTGGGGCCCGAACACGCTGATCTACAACACGCAGAAGGTGAAGCCGGCGCCGACCGGCTGGTCGGCCGTCTACTCCGGGAAGTACAAGGGCAAGCTGACGGTGCCGAACAACCCGATCCAGATCGCGGACGCGGCGCTCTACCTGCAGCAGACGAAGCCGAGCCTCGGAATCAAGGATCCGTACGAGCTGACGAAGGACCAGCTGAACGCGGCCGTGTCGCTGCTCAAGCAGCAGAAGCCGCTGCTCAAGCGCTACTGGAACTACGCCACCGACGAGATCACGTCGTTCAAGAACGGCGACGTGTGGATGGGCGCCGGCTGGCCCTACCAGACGCTGATCCTGCAGGGCACGAAGGCGCCGATCAAGGAGATCGTCCCGCTGCCGACGACCGGCTGGGCCGACACGTGGATGCTCGCCAAGAAGGCGCCGCATCCCAACTGCGCGTACCTCTGGATGAAGTACGCGACGACGCCGGCGGTCGAGGCCAAGCAGGCGCTCGTGTTCGGCGAGACGCCGGTCAATCCGAAGGCGTGCTCGTACATGAACAAGCTCGAGGCCGGCTCGTGCGCGAAGTACCACCTGAACGAGCCCGCGGCGTACTACGGGAAGATCAAGTTCTGGAAGACCCCGGTCGCGCAGTGCGGCTGGAAGTCCGGGAACGACTGCATGGACTACAACGCCTGGCAACGGGCGTGGACGCAGATCACCGGCTAGCCGGTTGACCGTCGACGTCCAGCCTTCCCAGGAGGCGGGCCCGCCGCTCCGGCGGGCCCGCCTCCTGCTGGGCGCAACGCTCTGGCGGCGGCCGTGGCTGAAGGCGATCGCGCTGCTCGGGCCGCCTGTTCTCGCGTTCGGGGTCGTGTACCTCGGATCGCTCGCGATCCTGCTCGTCTCGTCGCTGTGGACGGTCGACTCCTTCACCGGCAAGCTCGTCCACCACTGGACGCTCGACAACTTCCGGCAGATCCTCTCGTTCTCCGATCCGACGTACCTGCGGATCGCAGGGCGGACGATCGGCATCGCGGCCGCGGTCACGATCACCGACGCCGTGATCGCGTTCCCACTCGGCTACTTCATGGCGCGCGTCGCCCCTTCGCGCATCCGCGGTGTGCTCTTCGTCGCCATCCTGCTGCCGCTGTGGTCGAGCTACCTCGTCCGCATCTATGCCTGGCAGACGATCCTCTCGGGCGGCGGCGCGCTCGACTGGTCCCTCCGCGAGCTCGGGCTGCCGTCGGCGAACCTCGCCTACACGAACTGGGCGATGTGGCTGGTGTTCTCGTACGTCTGGCTGCCGTTCATGGTGCTGCCGGTCTACGCGTCGCTGGAGCGGATCCCCCACTCCTACATCGAAGCCTCGCGCGACCTGGGTGCGCGCGGCTTCCGCACGCTGCGCTCCGTGATCCTCCCGCTCGCGCTGCCGGGCATCGTCGCCGGGTCGATCTTCACGTTCTCGCTGACGCTCGGCGACTTCATCACGCCGCTGCTCGTCGGCGGCACGGGCTCCAGCTTCATCGGCAACGTCGTCTACGAGAACATCGGCATCAACGCGAACATCCCGTTCGCGGCCGCGCTCGCGGCGATCCCCGTAGCGGTGATGGGTGTCTACCTGGTGATCGCGCGCCGGCTCGGCGCGTTCGAGGCGCTCTGATGGAGAAGCGCTCTACCAGGATCGGATTGTGGATCTGGGCCGGGCTCGTCGTGGCCTTCCTCTGGATCCCGCTGGTGCTGATCGGCGTCTACGCGTTCAACAGCTCGAACGTGCAGAGCTGGCCGATCCCGGGCTGGACGTTTCACTGGTTCCACGTCGCGTGGTCGAACCCGGACGCCCGCGACTCGCTGAGGCTCTCGGCGGAGGTCGCGCTGATCGCGACGACGGTGGCGATCGTGCTCGGCTCGATGGCCGCCTTCGCGATCCACCGCTTCCGGTTCTTCGGCCGGGAGTCGGTGTCGTTCCTGCTCGTCCTCCCGATCGCGCTGCCCGGCATCATCACCGGCATGGCGCTGAACTCGTTCTACGTCTTCGCCGGGATCGGCTTCTCGATCTGGACGATCGTGATCGGGCATGCGACGTTCTGCGTCGTGGTCGTCTACAACAACGTGCTCGCGCGCCTCCGCCGCACCGCGCCCTCGCTGTACGAGGCCTCGATGGACCTCGGCGCCGACGGCTGGCAGACGTTCCGGTACGTGACGTGGCCGGTCCTCTCGACCGCCCTCATCTCGGGCGGACTGCTCGCGTTCGCGCTCTCGTTCGACGAGGTGATCGTGACCACGTTCACCGCCGGCGCGCAGTCGACCCTTCCGATCTTCATCCTCGACAACCTGCGTCAGGGCCAGCAGCTCCCGGTCATCAACGTGGTCGCGCTCGTCGTGATCCTGTTGACGATCGTCCCGGTTGCGATCGCCCAACGCCTGACCCGCGAGACTGGGATCCTTCGTACCGAATAGGAGGCTGGAACATGGCAACCATCGAAGCGGCCCTCGACGTCGTCAACCCCGCCACCGGCGAGTCGATCGGCTCCGTCCCGAACATGTCGGCCGACGAGGTCGACGCCGTCGTCGAGCGCGCCAAGGCGGCGTTGCCCGAGTGGCTCGAGGCCACGCCCGGCGAGCGAGCCGCACTCCTGCTGAAGCTCGCCGACGTGATCTCCGACAATGCCGAGGAGCTCGCGCAGGTCGAGTCTCGGAACGTCGGCAAGCCGATCGGCCTCGCCCGCGAGGAGATGCCGTTCGCAGCCGACAACCTCCGCTTCTTCGCCGGCGCCGCACGCAACCTCGAGGGCAAGTCGACCGGCGAGTACATCAAGGGCTACACGTCGATGATCCGCCGCGAGCCGATCGGGATCGTCGCCGGCATCTGCCCCTGGAACTACCCGTTGATGATGGCCGTCTGGAAGCTGGGCCCGGCGCTCGCCGGAGGCAACGTCCAGATCCTGAAGCCGTCGGAGCAGACCCCGCTCTCGCTCCTGCGCTTCGTCGAGCTCGCGCGGGACGCGCTGCCCGAAGGCGTGCTCCAGGTCGTGACGGGCGACGGTGTTCCCACCGGCCAGCGGCTCGTCGAGCACCCGGACATCGGGCTCGTGTCGCTGACCGGCGACGTCGCCACCGGCAAGCTGATCGCCAGGAACGCCTCCGACACGCTCAAGCGCGTGCACCTCGAGCTCGGCGGCAAGGCGCCGATGGTCGTCTTCGACGACGCGGATCCGGCGGCGGTCGCCGAGGGGATCAAGATCGCCGGCTATGCCAACTCGGGGCAGGACTGCACGGCCGGCTCGCGCGTGATCGCCGGACCGAAGATCTACGACGCCCTGCTCGAGGCGCTCGTGCCGGCGGTGGAGTCGCTGAAGGTCGGCGACCCTGCGGACGGCGACGAGATCGAGATGGGGCCGGTGATCTCGAAGGATCAGCAGGATCGCGTGCTCGGCTTCCTCGAGCGCGCCAAGGGCGCGACGGTGCTCACCGGCGGCGGGACGAACGGCGACCGCGGCTACTTCGTGCAGCCGACCGTCGTCACCGACGTCTCCCAGTCGGACGAGATCGTCCAGAAGGAGGTCTTCGGGCCGGTCGTGACGGTGCAGAAGTTCTCCGACGACGCCGAGGCGATCGCCTGGGCGAACGACGTCAGCTACGGGCTCGCCGCGTCGGTCTGGACGCGCGACGTCGGCCGTGCGCTGAACGCCGCGCGCAAGCTGCAGTTCGGCACCGTGTGGATCAACGACCACCTCGTCCCGATCACGTCCGAGATGCCGCACGGCGGCTACAAGGGCTCCGGCTACGGCAAGGACATGTCGGCGTACTCGATGGAGGAGTACATGCAGATCAAGCACGTCGTCGCGAAGCTCGACTGACGTGGAGGTCCCGGCGGACGTTCAGGCACGACTGGAAGAAGCGGCACGCCTCTACGACACGGCGGCCGCCGAGCTCGAGCGCGGCGCGGCGCATTGCCGCCGCGCCGCCGAGCACTTCCGTGACGGGAAGGTGCCGAGCGGGACGGCGCACGCGTGGGCGGCGCGAGGCCACCTGCTCGCGGCCTCACGCCCGCTCGACGAGCAGGCCGAGACACACCGCACGCGCGCGAACCTGTAGCAGTCAGAGCGCGAGCAGCTCTGCGAGCTCGTCGGCAGTCGGCGCCCAGGCGCCGGCCGCCGCGTTCGCGCGGACCTGCTCCGGCTTCGTCGCGCCGGCGATCACCGACGCCACCGGGGTGACGGCGGCGAGGCCGCCGATCGCGACCTCGAGCAGCGTCGCGCCGTGGCGCTCGGCCCACTCGCGGAGAGCCTCGACACGGTCGAGCTCTCGCTCGTCGATGCGGCTCCCGTGCAGCCGCGTGCCGGGCTCCGGCGGCCGCTCGCGGGTCACTTTGCCCGTGAGCAGACCGCTCGAAAGCGGGAAGTACGGGATGAACCCGAGCCCGAGCCGTTCGCACGTGCCGAGGAGCTCGTCCTCGGCGCCGCGCTCGAGCCAGGAGTACTCGCTCTGCTCGGAGACGTACGGCAGCTCGAGCTCGGCAGCGATCGCAGCCGCGCGCTCGAGTGACCGCGGTGCGTAGTTGGACGTGCCGACCGCGCGGACCTTGCCCGCGGCGACGAGCTCGGCGAGCGCCTCGAAGGTCTCCTCGAGCGGAGTCTCCGGATCCTCCTCGTGATGCTGGTACAGGTCGACGTGGTCGGTCCGAAGCCGCCGTAGCGACGCATCGATCGCGCCGTGGATGTACGTCCGCGAGCCGCGCCGCTCCGCGCCGTCACCCATCGGCTTCCCGAATTTCGTCGCGAGCACGACCCGGTCACGACGGCCTTCCAGGATCGCCCCGATCAGCGATTCGCTCCCGCCCGCGTTGCCGTAGATGTCCGCGGTGTCGAAGAAGGTGACGCCGGCGTCGAGCGCGGCGTCGATCACCGGGCGCGTCTCCGCCTCGCCGATCCGGCCGCCGAAGTTGTTGCAGCCGAGGCCGACGACCGTGACCTCGAGCGGACCGAGCCGGCGCATCCTCATCGACGCCACGTCTCGTCGAGGACGCGCAGCCAGTTGCCGTGCGTCACCTTGTCGACCGCGTCGTCGTCGTAGCCTGCGTCGCGGAGTGCGTCGACGATCTTCGGGAAGCCAGCGACACCCCCGAGCTCGTCGGACACCGTCGCACCGTCGAAATCCGACCCGAAGGCGACGTGGTCGATTCCCATCCGTCCGGACAGGTAGTCGACATGACGAACGATCTCCGCGATCGGCGTATCGCGGTCCTCGCTGCCGTCCTCGCGCAGGAAGCTGACGGCGAAGTTGACGCCGACGACGCCGCCCGACGCGCGCACCGCCTCGAGCTGCCGGTCCGTGAGGTTGCGCGAGGAAGCGCACAGCGCGTGGGCGTTCGAGTGCGTGGCGACGAGCGGCGCACTGCTCAGGTCCGCGACGTCCCAGAAGCCCGCCTCGTTCAGGTGCGAGAGGTCGACGAGGATGCCCAGCCGGTTGCACGCCTCGACGAGCGCCCGCCCTGCGTCGGTCAGCCCCGCGCCCGTATCCGGCGAGCCGGGAAAGACGAACGGCACGCCCTCTGCGAACGCATTCGGCCGCGACCAGACGAGCCCGATCGAGCGGACACCGCGGTCGTACCACTCCTCGAGATCGGACAGGTCGGGCGCCAGCGGGTCGGCGCCCTCCAGGTGGACGATCGCGGTGATCTCACCTTCGCGGAAGTCGTCCACCGACACGGCACGGCGAACGGGCAGCTCGCACAGCGTCGCGTACAGCTCCCCCGCGACGCGCGCCGCCTCTTCCTGCGGGATCGGGTCGGCCAGCGGAACCGCATACGGGATCTCGGTCGGATTGGGCGGATGGGGTGAGGGCACGTAGATCGCAAAGAAGCCGCCCGAGAAGCCGGCCTCACGCGCAGCATCGAGATCCATGTGCAACGACGGCTCCCCGCGCCAACGGCGAAGGACCAGATCGTTGTGGCCGTCGATGACCATCACCGCATCCTACGGTTCGGTGTGCAAGGCTCTGCGGCCGTGACAGGCGAGCGACTACGCATCGTGATCGCCGAGGACGACGACCGTCTGAGCGAGCTCGTTGCACAACTGCTCGACGCCGATGGACGGTTTGCAGTCGTCGGACGCGCCGCCGACGGCGACGAGGCGGTACGGCTGGCCGAGGCGCACACACCAGACATCGTGCTGATGGACATCGGACTGCCGCGGCAGGACGGCCTCGCGGCGACCCGCGCGATCCATGCGCAGAACGCCGAGCAGCACGTCGTCGTCTACACGGGCTCGGGCGAGTACGAGGACATCGCCCGCTCCGAGGAGGCCGGCGCAGTCGGCTTCCTGCACAAGGACGCGCTGGCGTCGCCCGACCTCCCCGACGCACTGCACATCCTGCACACGAACTTCATGAGCCGGCTGCCCGAGCCGGATCCCGATCTCTAGCGCGAGGCCGGCACCGCGGCGGCGTGCCCGAGCAGGTCGACGAGCGCCTCGACGCAATCGGGATCGAACTGCGAGCCGCTGTGCTCCAGGATCTCGGCGAGCGCCTCTTCGCTCGTCAAACGGCTGCGGTACGGCCGCCCGCCGGTCATCGTCTCGTAGGCGTCGGCGATCGCGATCACGCGAGAGGCAAGCGCGATCTCCTCACCCGCCAGGCCCGCCGGGTACCCCGTGCCGTCGTACCGCTCGTGATGATGCAGCACCCACTCCGCCTCGGTGTCGAGGTCGGCGGCGAGCAGGATCGCGTGGCCGATCGTGACGTGCTGCTCCAGCTCCGTGCGCTCGCCGGATTCGAGCGCGCCCGGCTTCTGCAGGATCACATCCGGCAGCCCGATCTTGCCGACGTCGTGGACGAGCCCCGCGAGGCGGAGCCGCTCGAGCTGCCCCGGGGGAATCCCGATGCGCTGGCCCATGCCGACGCAGAGCTCCGCGACGGTCTCGCAGTGGTTGCGCTCGCCGCTGTCCTTCGCGTCGATGGCGTGCGCCAGCGCGGCGGCGAGCGCCCGCTGGTTCGCCGTCGGCAACGTGGTGTCGACCGTCTTCGTGCTGGCGGCCTCGAGACCCGGCCGGTAGATCACCGCCAGCAGGGAGTTGCGCTTGGCCTCGTAGAGGGCGACGTCCGCCTGGTTGATCAGCATGCGCGCCCCCTCGGTGCCGACCGACTCCGTCACTCCGACGCTGAGCGCCCGCTGTCCGGTCGCGTCGGTCGCGGCGCGCTGGATGTTCTGTGCGATCGCAAGCGCGCTCCACGCACGCCGGTTCGGCAACAGCACCATGAACTCGTCGCCGCCCGTGCGGTAGACCGAGCCGATCCGGTCGACCTCCATGCGAATCGACACCGCCACCTTCTTGATGTACTCGTCGCCGGCGAGATGGCCGTGCTCGTCGTTGATGCGCTTCAACCCGTCGAGGTCGATCGCGAGCAAGCTGAACGTCGCACCCACCGTGCCGCGGCGCTTGATCTCGCGCGCGAGGTGGTCGTAGAACGTCCGGTGGTTGCCGAGACCCGTGAGGCTGTCCGTGTGCGCCGCGTCGTGGAGCCGTTCGAGCTCGCGCCGGCTCTCGATCGCGAAGCGCAGTCCGGCGAGCAGACGCGCGATCTGCACGAGGCGCCAGGCGCCGATCAGTGCGACGAGGGCGAGCGCGAAGGCTTCGAGCATCTCCCACGCGCCGGAGGGCCACGCGGTGGCCGATACCGCGTCGCTGCCGGCCCTCAGCCGGGCGTCCATCGTTCGCAGCGCTGTCGTCGCAGCCGCAAGACGCGTCGGACGGGCGGCCGGCGACGCACCGACGGCGAACGCACGCGAGGCGAGAGCGAGGGCTTGATCGTGCAGCGAGGCCGCCGCCAGCAGCTCGTCGGAGCGACCCGGCGGCGCCAGCTCCGCGATCTCGACGAGCCGTTGCGTCTGCGTCGCGGCGACGGCGCCGAAGCCCGACGCCGCTGCCCGGCGCGCGCCCTCGCCGTGGAGGTTGGCCGCCGTGGCCAGCATCGAGCGCTCGCGCAGCGAGCTCGACCGGGTGGAGCTGATCAACCGCTCGAGCTTCGCCCGGTCGACGTCGCGGTGCCACGCGGAGACTGCGCCGATCGCCCCGGCCCCGGCCACGGTGACACCCACGAGCGCCCCGATGATGGTCAGCGTCCGGACTAGACGCATTGTCTTTTCGCCTCTCCACATAGCCGCAGAACGTGCCGCACCGGGCCGTGCCCGGGCAAGCCGCAGCGTCGTTTGCGCACGGGGCCTGGGCATCCCCCGCCCGGGGGTGGCTGGCGTGGGCCTAGACGAAGGTGGGGAGCCGCTCGGCGTGCCGCGCTCGCCGGCTCACCCAGACGCTGATTGCCGAACGACGTGAGGTGAGACCGGTGCGTCTCACCTCACGTCGTCGAGCTACACGCAGTCGGTCACGGTGTGACGGTGAACTGCCCGACCATTCCCTGGTCGACATGGAACGGGACGTCGCACTGGTAGTTGTAGGTGCCCGCCGGGAGCCCGACGGTCCAGGTCTCGGACGTGCCCGGCGCGATCTGCGCGCCGGCCTTGACTCCGAGGATGTTGAAGTTGTGCACCTGATTGCCCACGTTGTGGATCACGAAGGTGACCTGTCCGGACGGGATGGACGACTGCGACAGCTGGTACGAGTAGTCGATCATGTTCACCGTCACGGTCGTCTGGGCAGTGCCGATCGGCCCGGTCGGCGTCGGCGTGGTGGTCGGCGTCGTGGTCGGCGTCACGGTCGAGGTGGGAGTGGTCGTCTTGGCCGGCGTCACGCCGACCGCGAACGAGCCCTTCATGCCCGCCGACGCGTGCCCCGGGAGGGTGCAGAGGTACGCGAAGCGACCCTTCTTGGTGAACTTCATCGTCAGCTTCGCCGACTTGCCCGGCGAGAGCGTTTTCGTCTTCTTCCCGTTGATCTTGAAGTCGTGCGAGATCTTGCCCTTGTTGACGATCGTGAAGACGACCGTGCTCCCCGCCGGCACGCTCCGCTTCGACAAGGTGAACTTGAACTCCTTGGCGACGACCGTCACGGCCACCGGCTTCTTGGCGCTGCCGGCGCCACCCGCCGCCGCGAGCACGCCGGCGGCGAGGCCGGCGGCAGCGATCATCGACAGCACCAACACCGTCACTCCGCGACGCATAGAGCCCCCTCTTCCTCGGTTCGAAACCTTACCTGCACGTGAGCCTAGCAACTGGGTCGCCGCCGGCGGTTAAGGCGGGAGAAGAGGCGGGCCGCAGTGCTGCGGCCCGCCCCCTCAGCGCCCGATTGGCTACGACAGTGCGAACGTGTAGACGTAGTCGCCACGGACGCGCCGCGGGTCGAGGAGACCGAACGGGCGTGTGACGTCGTTGTGGCCGGCGCCGCCCACCTCGACGGTCACGTACTGCTTCCCGTTCACCGTGTAGGTGATCGGAGCAGCGGCCACCGGGTAGGGCATGGACGCCGACGTCCAGAGCGACTTGCCGGTCTTGGTGTCGACTGCCTCGAGGTAACCGTCGCCCTTCGAGCCGTCTCCCGTGCCGAAGTGTCCGACGAACGTCACCCCACCGGCGGTGTTCGCCGAGCCGGAGTAGCAGATGGCCCGCCAGTGCTGGTGGATCGTCAGCTTCCCGGTCTGCAGATCGAGCGCACTGAAGTTGCCCGAGTTGCTGTTCGGCGTGGAGCCGTCACCGACGCCGAGCCGGGCGGCGCCGAGGCCGCCGAACGAGGTGGGGACCTGCGAGGCGGCGGGGATCTGCTCCTGCGCCGTCGCCCGACCGGAGACGCCGCACGTGAACATCGTGTGGTTCTCCGGGCTGTACGAGCTCGCGGGCCAGTCCATCATCTCGAACGGCGTGACGACGTACTGCGTCGTGTCGTACGGCGTGTACGCGCAACCGATCTTGTAGGGCTTGCCGTCGGGCGCGGTTGCCGTGGCGTACGGGACGCCGAGGCTCGTGACCGCGTCGGGGGTCGTGCAGGGGATCCCGTCCTTGCCGATCGGGTTGAACAGGACGTTCTGGGTAGCCGGAACCGGCTGCGTCGGCCACGTGTTGACACCCGCCGACTTGTTCTGCGGAACCGGGGTCTCCTTGACCGGGATCAACGGCTTGCCGGTCAACCGGTCGAGCACGAACGTCATCCCGACCTTGTTGACGTACGCAACGGCGGGCCGCGAGACCAGCTTGCCCTTGATCTTGTACTTGCCGGTGAACAGGACGCCGTTGTTCGGGAAGTCGGAGTCCCACATGTCGTGGTGGACTCCCTGGAAGTACCACTTCAGCTGGCCCGTTTCGAGGTCGAGCGCGACGATCGAGTCGACGTACAGGTTCATCCCGGCGCCGCGCGAGTTCCACGGTTCGGGGTTCCCGGTGCCGACGATGACCAGATGGTGGGCCGGATCGACGAGCGGGGACTCCCAGAACGAGCCACCGCCGTAGAGGGTGCTGCCGTTGCCCGTCTTGCCGCTGTTGTCCCAGGTCTTGGCGCCGGGCTGCCCAGGCGACGGGATCGGTGTCCAGCTCCAGATCGCCGAGCCGTTGGCCGCCCTGAAGGCATGGAGCGAGGCGCTCGGTCCGCCGCTGTCGCCCGAGGCGTCGCCGGAGAGGACCATGCCGTTGACGTAGATCGGAGCGGCCGAGATCTTCGCGTTGGACTTGTACGACCCGACCGAGTTCTCCCACACCTCCTTGCCGGTGACCTGGTCGAGGGCGACGATGCGGCCGTCGGGCAGGCCGACGAAGACCTTCCCCTCACCGACGGCGACGCCGGGTCGGCGCCCGCCGGTGCCGGGCGTGAACTGCGTTCCGTTGTTCAGGAGCTCGCCCGCGTAGGACGGCGTCCAGCTCCAGATGATGCTGCCGGTCGCCGCGTCGATCGCGAAGGTCTCCCCCACGGGCGCGTTGGTCGTGTAGAGCACACCGTCGACCGCGACCGGGTTCGATTCCATCGACCCGCAGTTCGTCGGGTTTCCGGCCGCCCCCTTCGGTGCGCCGGGAATCACCGGGTTGCCCGCGATGATGGCCGCGCTGCAGGTGCCGAGGCTCATGTGCCAGACCTCTTTCAGCTGTCCGACATTCGCCGTCGTGATCTGCTTGAGCGACGAGTAGCGATCACCCGTCAGCCCGCCGTAGTACTCGAGCCAGTTGTCGCCGGCCGGAGCGCTCAGCTGCGCGCCTGTCCAGACGGGCGAGGGAGTGATCGCCTTGGTCACGACACGCGACGACGACGCACTCGACACGAGGATCACGCCGGCTGCCGCCAGCGCGATCAGGATTGTCCAACCTGGCCAACGGAATCGGTGCATCGAGTGCCTCCTGTTGCGATGCTGGTCGGACGTGGCGGGTGTCGAGGCAGCGGCCCCTCCGACGACCGGGGGATGAGACTCGTCAATATATGACGCGCGCGTACGGAATGCACGTCGTCCGTCTTCCACAGCTGTTCGGATCGTCGAGGACGCGCGCTCACCGAAGGCCGAAGGCGACGAGCTCGGGCGCCGGACCGTGCGGGTGGCGGATCCCCGAACCGAGGAGCAGCATGTCTCCGAGCACGGTCGGGCACGCGTTGACGCCGGCCGTCATCCGGGTGCGCCAGAGCAGGTGCCCGTCTCGCGTGCGGAGTGCGTAGACCGTGCCGTCGTACGTCGAGGTGAACACGACGTCGGCGGAGACCGTGGCGCAACCGAAGTCGGGGGAGCCGAACCTCGCCTGCCAGAGGACGCGGCCCGTGGCGGCGTCGAGGGCGACGAGCCGACCGCGACCGCGGACCGGGTCGACGGTGTTCACGTCCTGACGCCCGGTCGCGCTGCCGAAGCCGCAGAGATCGACCACGGGCACGAACAGTCGTCCGGCGGCGTAGGCCATCGGCGTCTCGACGCCGCCGAGCAACCCCGGGCACACCGTCACCCGTCGGCGCGGCAGCGGGCCCACGTCGTTCAAATGCAGACCGACCTCCGTCCGCCAGAGGCGCCGGTGCGTGCTCCGGTTCCACGCGATCACGACCCCTGCCTTCCCGGCCCCGAAAACGACGTCCTTGCCACCGACGGACGCGAGGATCGGCGTCGCCTCGAAGTCGTGGTCGCGCACGTCGTGCGGTGTCACCTGGTCGAACCAGAGCAGGCGGCCGGTCCGCGCGTCGAGCACGATCAGCGAGTCCGTGTACGGAACCGGCCCAGGGAAGGCGGCGCCGTTCGGCAGCTTCGGGGACCCGCCCCACGGCGTCGGGTTCGAGTTGCCTGCGTAGAGCCGGCCGCTCGCGTCGACGGAGACCGGATACCAGAGGCCGCCGCCGCCGGCTTCGAGCGGATGCCGCCACGGATGCTCGACCGTGACGAACTTCCAACGCACCTTCCCGGTCGCGGCCTCGAGCGCGTAGATCGCACCGCGTCCATAGGGCCGGTAGCCGATCGTGCTCACGAACACGAGCCCCTTCCATGCGACGGGTGCGACATCGATGAACTGCTCTGCCCGGTTCGTGAGATGCCGCTGCCAGAGCAACCGGCCGGTTGCCCTCGAGAGCGCGAACGCGTCGGCGTCGGTCGCCCCGAACACGCGGGGACCGGAGAGCGCGAGGCCGTTCGGCCCGTCGTTCGCCGCGCCGAACGGCCGGCGCCACTGCAGCCGGCCCGTCGCAGCGTCGATCGCGAAGACGGTGCTCTCGAGATCCTCGACGTAGACGGTCTTGCCGTCCGACACGGGCGTCGACGCGAAGATGCCGGAGAAGCCCGGCCGACCGCTGAGCGCGAACCGCCAGCGCACGCGCAGGCCGGCGACGTTGCCGGCGTCGAGCCTCGAGCCCGCGGCGGCGCGCGTCCCGGCAAGGTCATGGTTCGGCTGCGGCCAGGTCGACTGTGCATGGTTACCGCCACAGCCGGCGACGATCACGGATGCGCCGAGGACGGTCGCGCGAGCGAGTCTCGAAAGCACGTGGTGCTAACGTAATCGTTGTGACGGCGCGCTCTCTCGCCCTCGCGGCGGTCACGGCTCGACTCACCGTCCCGGGCGGGCGAGGCTCCCTTCGGATCGGCCCGCAGCTTCCCGGCGACGTCGATTGACCGCCGTCGGCCTTCGGCTGCTCGCCGCGGTCGCGGCGCTCGGCGCGGGCGCACTCGCCTTGATCGTCGTCGTCGACCTGTTGCACCGAACACCCGGGCCCGTCGGCTCGACCACGACGACCGGGCTGCAGACGCCCGCCGCGACTCCGCCGCAGAGGTTCCCCGCGGCGCCGCCGACGGGAACCGTGTTCATGCACCAGGACGGGGGCACGGTGCTCGCCCTCGCCGTCGCACCGGCGGCCAACCGCCTTTCCCTCCAGGCATCGGTCGTCGGTCAGACGGGCAGCGGCACGAGCGGGCTCGGCGTCCGCTTCACCGCGGCGGGCCGTCGCGCGACCGCCGTCGCCTGCGGCGCCGGCTGCTACCGCGCGTCACTGCCGTCGGCCGGCGTCCACGCGATCGACGTCGTCGTGCGCGGGGGCGGGCTCGATACGACGTGGCACCAGGCGCTTCCGGCCGATTGGCCCGCGCCGGATGCGACGACCATCGTCGCGAACGCAACCCGTGTGTGGCGCTCGTCGCGCTCGCTCGCCTACGTCGAGCATCTCGGCTCCGACCCCAAGCACACGATCACGAGCCGCTGGCGCGTCGCAGCGCCCGACCGCGCCGCGTACCAGGTGCTCGGCGGCTATGCCGGCGTGATCATCGGCGGTCGCCGCTGGGACAAGGCGCCGGGCGGCAAGTGGATCGAATCGCCCCAGACAGCACGGATCACCCAGCCCGTGCCGTTCTGGGTGGCAGTCCGGAACGCCCACGTGCTCGGCAGCTCGACGGTTGCCGGCCGGCCCGCCTGGGTGGTCTCGTTCTTCGACCCGAAGTCCCCGGCCTGGTTCCGCATCGTCGTGGACAAGCAGACGTCTCGCACGCTGAGGATGCAGATGATGACGACGGCCCACTTCATGCACGACAGCTACAGCGCGTTCGACCGCGCCACCCCGATCACACCGCCCTCGAGAAGCTGACCGCCGGACCGATCGAAAACATCGATCGGTCTCGATTCACGAATCGATACCTTCTCCTGGTGGCACAGGCGCGCGCACCCGAGCCGGTCGCCGAGCTCGACCCCGTCCGCGAGACCGCGCGGCGCCTGGTCTCCAGCATCGAGAGCGTCGTCGTCGGCAAGCACGACGAGGTCGTGCTCGTGCTGTCCGCCCTGATCTCGGGCGGCCACGTGCTGCTCGAGGACGTCCCCGGCACCGCCAAGACGATGCTCGCGCGCGCCCTCGCGCAGACGATCGAGGGAGGCGACTTCGCCCGCCTCCAGTGCACGCCCGACCTGCAGCCCACGGACGTCACCGGCCTCTCGATCTTCAACCAGCGGACCCGCGAGTTCGAGTTCAGGCCGGGCCCGGTGTTCGCGAACGTCGTCCTCGTCGACGAGATCAACCGGGCGATGCCGCGCACGCAGTCGGCGCTGCTCGAGGCGATGGCCGAGCGGCAGGTGACCGTCGACGGCCTCACCCGGAAGCTTCCCGACCCGTTCTTCGTGATCGCCACCGAGAACCCGATCGAGCAGGAGGGCACGTTCCCGCTGCCGGAGGCCCAGCTCGACCGCTTCGCGCTGCGAGCGGCGCTCGGCTACCCGGCCGAGGACGAGGAGGTCTCGATCGTCCTCGCACAGCGCCACGGACACCCGATCGAGGCGCTGGTGGCGTCGGTGACCGCCGACGAGGTGCAGCAGCTGCAACGCGCCGCGGAGCACGTCTACGTCGACGAGCTCGTGCTGCGCTGGACGGTCGAGCTCGTGCGCGCGACCCGGCACGTCGAGGGCGTCGCGCTGGGCGCATCGGTTCGCGGCAGCCTCACGCTCGAGCGGACGGCGCGCGCCTGGGCGCTCCTCCACGGACGGGATCACGTCGTGCCGGAGGACGTCGAGCGCCTCTTCCTGCCGGTCCTCGGCCACCGTCTCGTGCTCACCACCGCGTTCCTCGCGGAGACCCGCGGCCTCGGCCGCGAGGCGGCGCTCGCCGAGATCCGCGACCGCACGCTCGAGCTCGCACCGCCGCCGGCCCCGGGCTGGGACGGCTGACCGATGCCGACCCGCGAGCGGCGAACCTTCCCGCTCGTGCCGCGGCGCCGCCGCACCGGGCTGCCGTTCGGCGACCTGCCGGGCCGCCGCCGCGGCCCCGGGTCGGAGGTGATCGCCCACCGGCCGTACGAGCCCGGCGATCCGGTGTCGGCGATCGACTGGTTCGCGACCGCGCGGGCGTCGGCCGTGACCGGGAGCGACGCGTTCGTGATCCGCTCGAAGGCGGCCGACGAGGCCCCGCGAGTCGCGCTCGTCTTCGACCGGCGCCCCGCGATGGGCCTCTACCCCAGTCCGCTGCCGTGGCTGGCGAAGCGCGACGCGCTCCGCGAGGCCACGACGGCGATCGTCACGAGCGCCGAGGCTGCGCGCGCCGACGTCGCGGCGCTCGACTTCGCCGGCGGCGAAGCGTGGTGGCTGCCGCCCGGCCGGCGCGAACGCACGTGGCAGGTGGCGGAGCGCGATCGGCTCGCCGGCTTCGACGCGCCGGAGGACACGCTTTCCCTCGCGCTCGAGTTCCTCGGCCGGCGGCGCGCCAACCTGCCGGCCGGGACCTTCGTGTTCGTGCTGTCGGACTTCCTCGCGCCTCCGTCCGTCGAGGCCTGGCTCGACGCGCTCGGTCACGGCTGGGACGTCGTGCCGGTCGTGATCCAGGATCCGCTCTGGGAGCGGAGCTTCCCGCCGGTCGCCGGCGTCTCGGTCCCGGTCGCCGACCCGCGCGGCGGGCGCACGGCGCTCGTCCGGCTGCGGCGCGGCCAGGCCGAGAAGCTCCGCGTCGACCACGAGGCGCGGTACGCCGCGCTGGTCGCGGAGCTCTCCTCGCTCGGGCTCAGCCCGATCCTGGTCGACTCGAGCGACCCGATCGACATCGACAACGCGTTCGCGGCGTGGGCGGAGGAGCGGAGGCGGCTGCAGTGGGCACGTTGATCCGGGCTGCCGCGGTGCTCGCCGCGGCCGCCGTCGCGGCAGCCGGCGTGCTGCTGCTCGGCCGCGACACGTCGGCGCCGCGCAGCGACGCCGCGGCCGCTCCGTCCGTTCGCACCAGCTTCGCTCCTCCCGCCGTCCAGTTCGGCGATCCGGTCACGGTGCAGATCGCCGTCCGGCTCGACGACCGCTCGGTGCTGCCCGGCACGTTCCGCCTCACGAGTGGCGTCGCGCCGCTGACGCAGCTCGGCCCCACCAGGACGACCCGGACGAGCCGCGGGCACGCCACCGTGATCTCGATCGCGATCCCGGCCGCGTGCGTCGTCGACGCGTGCATCGCCAAGCCCGGGGAGACCCGCGTCCACCTGCCGGTCGTCGCCGCCCACGTCTCCGGGATCGACGGCCGAGTGCGGCAGGTGACGGCGGCGTGGCCGCCGCTCCTCGTCGGCAGTCGCGTGACCGTGGCCGACCTCCAACACGACGCGCCGCCGCTCCGTTCCGACACCGTGCCGGCGCCGCCCACCTATCGGATCGCGCCGCGGCTCCTCGCCGTGCTGCTCGACGCACTCGCCGTGATCCTTGCAGCCGGCGGCGTCCTGCTCGCGTATCGCCAGGTGGTCGCGATCGTCCACCGCCGCCGGCGGCCCGAGGAGCTCGACGCGCTCGAGCTCGCGCTCCGCCGCCTCCACGAGTCGGAGGCCCGCTCGACGCCCGACCGCCGCCGTGCGCTCGGGCACCTCGCGCGTGTGCTCGACCGCCGCGGCCTCGACGCCGCCGAGCCGGCCCGCGACCTCGCCTGGTCGAGGCCCGCGCCGACCCCGGAGAGCGCCACCGACCTCGCAGGCCGGATCGAAGGCGGAACGTGACGGCGATCCCGCTCACCGACGCCCGCCGGCTGATCGCGGACGGCCGCACCGCACGGCTCGCCGCCGTCGTCCTCTCGGTGGTCGCGGTCGCGCTCGTCCTCGCCTTCCTGCTCCGCGCGCGCGACCCCGGCACCCGCACGATCGTCCAGCTGCCGTCGAACGCGCAGACGGTCGTCGTGCTCGATCTCTCGGCGAGCATCTCCACCGACACCTACTCGCGCATCGGCGGCACGCTCCAGGCACTCGCCGACAGCGGCCGCCGCTTCGGCCTGATCGTGTTCTCCGACGAGGCGTACGAAGCGCTGCCGCCGGGAACGCCGTCGGCCGACCTCTCGCCGCTCGTCCGCTACTTCACGCTGCCCACCCAGCAGGCGCCCGGCTTCCTGCCGAACTTCCCGCACAACCCCTGGCAGCGCGACTTCACCGCCGGCACGCGGATCTCCGCGGGCATGGACCTCGCGCACCGGCTCGCGACGTCGGGCTCGCAGCGGGCCACGGTCGTGCTGGTCAGCGACCTCTCCGACTCGCCCAACGACCTCACGAAGCTCACGACCGTGCTGCTCGCCTACCGGCGGGACGCGGTGCCCGTCCGCATCGTCGGCCTGAACGCCTCGCCGGCCGACACCCAGCTCTTTCAGCGGCTGCTGCCGCCCGGCACGGCCATCGTGAACGCGCCCACCCTCCAGCAGGCGGCGCCGCACGAGCAGACGCCGTTTCCGACCTCACTGGTGATGCTTGCCGCGGCCGCGGCGGGCGCCCTCGCGATCCTCACCCTCTGGCGACAGCGCCTCGACTGGAGAGCCGCGTGACCGCGGTCAAGCTGGTGCTGGCCGCAGCGTTCCTCGCGCTGGCGATCCTCGTCGCGCTGCTCGCGGCCGACGTGCGCTCGTGGCCCCCGTCGCTCGAGAGCGGCGATGCCGTCTACGCCGCCGCACCGTCACGCGCGACCTGGACGCCGCCCACCCATCTCGGCCACACCGCGTCGTCCGTGCTTGACGTCAAGTCGCAGGTCACCTACCGCCGCGCGCTTCGCCTCTACCGGCTGAGCGCCGGCATCCAGCTCCGGCTCGACAACGCACTCGACGCGTCGACCGCGCGCGGCCAGGCGCAGGACGCGCTCGGCGCCGTCGCCCGTGACAGCGATCCCCACCGGAGCTCACAGGCGCGCACGCTGCTGGGCGTGCTCGCGTTCAGCGCGGTCGGCGAGGGCGGCGGTCCGAGCCAGCTCAACCAGGCGGTCCTCGACTTCGACGACGCGATCCGCACCGATCCGACCAACGAGATCGCCAAGTACGACCTCGAGCTCCTGCTTCGGCTGTCCGCCACGAAGGGCATCCGGATCAGTCCCGGCCCGGGCAGGCAGATCGACGCCGAGGGCCGCAAGGGCGCCGGCGCCGGCGTCGCCGGCTCCGGCTACTGATGACGCTGCTCACGCCGCTCGGCTCGCTGGTGATCCTCGCCGCCCTCGCGCCCGCCGCGGCGATGCTCCTGGGGCAGCGTCGCGTCGCCGCAGTCCGCTCCGCACTCGGGCTCGCCGCGCCGCCGCGGCGCGCACGTGCGCTGCGCCTGGCCGCCGGCACCGCCGGGATCGCGCTGCTCGGCCTGGCTGCCGCGCAACCGGCGCTGACCCGCGGCGCGCGCACCGACGTGCGCAAAGACGTCCAGGTGCTCTTCGTGATCGACACGTCCCGCTCGATGGCGGCGTCGGCGAGGCCCGCCTCCCCGACGCGGCTCGACCGGGCCGCCGAGGCGGCGATCGCCCTGCGCGCCTCGATCCCGCACGTCTCGTCGGGGATCGCGACCCTCACCGACCGTGTTCTCCCCGACCTCCTCCCCGTCCCCGACGTCGACACGTTCGACGCCGTCGCCCGGCGCTCCGTGCAGATCGAGAGCCCGCCGCCGTCGTCGTCCGCAGCCCGCGCGACCACGTACAACGCCCTCTCGGACATCCCGGCCGGGAACTACTTCACGCGCGCGGTCACGCGCCGGATCGTCGTGCTGCTCACCGACGGCGAGAGCAACCCGGTCAGCGTCGGCGGCCTCGCGGACGACTTCGGCCCGTCGGGCCGGTACCGGCTGCTGGCGGTGCACGTATGGGGGGCGCACGAGGCCGTCTACGACAGTGACGGCAGCCCCGAGCGGGCGTACCAGCCGGATCCGACGAGCCGCGCCCTGCTCGCCGCCGTCGCGACGACGCTCGACGGCCGGTCGTTCGAGGCGGCGAACCTCGGCGGCGCCGACACGTACCTCCGAAGCCTGGTCGGCTCCGGGCCAACCGCGCCGAGCTCGACCCGCACGCACAAGACGACGGCGCTCGCCCCGTACGTCGCCGCGCTGGCGCTGCTGCTGGTGGCGGCGTCCGTCCTCCCTGGCGGGTGGCGGCCGGCAAGCGTACGATCGACGGCTTGACGGACTATCGGGCTCGCGTCGCGGCGGTCGCGGCACTCCTCCTGGCCGTCGCCGGTTGCGTCATGCTCGCGTCTGCGTCCGCGCGTCGGGACGCGGGCGCCGACGTCGGCTGGGGTGGCTTCGGCAACACGCCCGACGAGATCCGGCACTCGCCGCTCACCGAGATCACTCCGGGGAACGTCGACCAGCTCGGTCGTAGCTTCACGGTCGACTTCCACACGATCGACGCCAACGTCCGGCGGGGCGAGCAGTCGTACCCGGTCGAGGCGAACGGGACCCTGTACGTGACGACGAACGACGACAACGTCTGGGCACTCGATGCGACGACGGGCAAGGTGAAGTGGCGCTGGACCCCGGACAACGTCGCCGTCTTCCGCAACTTCGGGATCGTCGCCAACCGCGGCGTCGCTCTGTGCGACGGCCACGTGTTCGTGTTGACCCTCGACATGACGATCGCCTCGCTCGATCCCGACGACTGGGCGCCTCGAGCGCCGCGTCCCGATCGCGAAGGCGGTGCCCGGCGCGTCGTCGAGCTACGGCTATTCCGAGACGAGTGCTCCGGTCTGCGCGAACCACCGGCTGATCCTCGGCGCGGCCGGTTCCGAGTACGGCGTCCGCGGCTTCGTGATGGCGTACCACACCGATCTCACGCCGGCGTGGCCCAACCCCTTCTGGACGATCCCGCCCGCCGGCATGCAGTGGCGGCGCAACTCCACGCTCGCCGGCGGCGGCGTCGTGTGGACACCCACCACCGTCGACACGACGACGAACACGCTCTACTTCGGAACCGGCTCCGCGACCCCGCTCTACTTCGCCTCGATCAGGCCCGGCTCGAACCCGCGCGCCGACTCGATCATCGCCGTGAACCTGGCGACCGGGCGCATGCGCTGGTGGCAGCAGCAGATGGCGTTCAACGAGTGGTCGTACGACACCGCGCAGCCGCCCCTCGTCTACACCGCGAGGGTCGGCGGCAAGAAGGAGCGGATCGTCTCGGTGGCGACGATGGAAGGAGTCTGGTTCGCCTACGACGCGGCGACGGGGCGCCCGATCTACCAGCGGATCAAGGTGATCGACCGCACCGAGCATCCGACGCTGCAGGCGGGCAAGTCGGTCGCGGTGTTCCCGTCGTCGCTCGGCGGGGTCAACTACTCGCCGGCGTCCTACGACCCCCACACGAACTACGTCTTCAACGCGGCGGCCGAGACGGCGGCGCTCGACACGCAGGCGAACCTGACGCCGACGCAGAAGAAGCGCAAGTTCACGCTCGGCGACGTGTTCCTCGGGCTCGAGAACGGCAACTTCGGCTCCGTCCTGCCCGGGTGGCACGACCACGGCTCGATCAGCGCGATCGACGTCTCGTCGGGCAAGCGCGTGTGGAAGTTCGCGACGCCGGAGCCCGAGCGCGGCGGCGTGACGACCACGGAGAGCGGCCTCGGCTTCGCGGGCGGCGGCGACGGCGTCCTGCGGGCGTTCGACCTGAAGGCCGGGAAGGTGCTCTGGACGTTCCAGACCGGCCACCAGATCGCCGGCGGCGCGTCGATCTACTCCGTCGGCGGCACCGAGTACGTGGCGATCACGTCGGGCGGGACGCCGACGTCGTCGAACGGCGGGACGGCGACCCAGCTCCAGGTGTTCTCGCTCGGCGGCTCGGCGACGCAGTCGCCGGCCCCGCAGCTCGCGACCTTCCAGGCGTCCCACCCTGCCCCGCTGCGCACGACGGCGAGCGCGTTCGTCCCGAGGCGCCGTGCAGCGCCGCAGGGTGCGGCCCGCATCGCGACACCGGCGCCGCTCACGGTGCGGCCGTGGTCGGCGGCGACCTCGAACGTGCAGGCCGTGCAGGGACGCGTGACCCTGAACGGCGCTCCGGTCGCCGGAGCGCGCGTCACCGTCGAGGGGTACTCGGTTCCCCGCGCGACGAGCAAGGACGGGAGGTTCTCGTACGACGTCGACACGACGCTGCCCGGCCGCCACGAGGTCCGCGTGACGGGACTGGCAGGCGCAACCGTCGGCGGCCATGCGCTGAGCGCGGGCCAGCAGTCCGCCCTGCTCGCCGCGCCGGGCGGCTTCAGCGTCGGCTACGGCGTCCACGCGCTCTCCGCGCGCGTGCTGAAGAACGGCACCGTGCGTGTCACCGGCACGGTCGGCAACTCGGCCGGGCACGGCCCCCCACTCGTCCGGCTCCTCACCTACCAGCTCAGCGGCACGATCACGGACGTCGACGCCAAGCCGGTGCCGGGGGCGGTCGTGATCACGCGTACGCAGGATCGTGACTTCTGGACGCACTCGTCCGCGAGTGACGCGAACGGGCATTACACGTCGTTCTACTCCGCGGCGGACGAGTCGTCGGACGACCCGGTGCCGCTCAGCGTCGGCGTCGCGTCGGGCGGCGTCTCCTACGGCGGCACGCTCGGCGTCAACGCGAACTTCACGCGCCTGAAGAGCGCAGTGCTCAACGTGAAGCTCGGCCCCGGCGCGAACTACACGCTCTCGACGCCGACCGCCTACGCGGGTGCGGTCTACTCAGGACTGGTCGTCGGCGTGACCGCCGGCGGCCGCGTCGTCAGGCCGGTCGCCGAGCAGTGGCCGACCGCGACCGGCGTCTTCTCGATGACCCTCCCGGCCTCGGTCCGCGGCAAGACGGTCGCGATCTGGGAGAACCAGCGGCAGTCGTTCTCGCGCTTCCCGGCGGTTCCGGGCGGCGCAGTCGACCTGGCGTCGTGGCCCGCGCAGCTCGGGTCGGCCGTTCCGGCCGGCCTCGCGCGGGTCAAGCTTCCCTGAGCGGCGCCTGCCCGGATCAGTCGGGCAGCCAGCCCTCGCGATACCGCGCCGGCCCGCGGGCCGGCAGGTGCGCGTAGGCCTCGTCCGGGTCGGTCGTGTCCTGCTGGACGCTGAGGCCGTGGCGGGCGGCTGCCTCGTCCACGGTGTAGCCGCCCCACGCCGGGCCGACCGAGCGGTCGCGGGCGCCGACGGCCAGCACCACGCACGGCCCCGAACCGGCGCCGACGATCGTGTGCCTCGCCCCGGCGGGGCAGTGCGCGAGATCGAAGCGGCGAAGCGGGCGCTCCTCTCCTTCGACGATCAGGGTCGCGTCGCCGTCGAGCACGAGGAAGTCCTCCTGGTCGGCCTCCCAGTGGTACATCGCCATCGTCTCGCCCGGCTGCAGCACGCTGACGTTGATGCCGAGCTGCGGGAAGCCGGGCTTCCCCTCGAAGTCGCAAATGGCGGTGCGCCCGTCCGCGTGGCGCCAGGCCGCGTCGCGCGCATTGAGGACGAACCAGCCGTCGCCGTCCGGGAGCAATCCGTACTCGGTCCGGTCGAGCGGCGCCTCGGTGACGGGCGACGGGACCTCCGCCAGCCAGCTGCGGTCGAGGTCGTCGGCGTACGCGGCGAGCGAGCGCCGGTAGCGCTGGATCGACGGATCCGAGCTCGTCTCGACCAGCACCTTCACGAGCTCCGCGACCGCCTCGCGGGGACGGCCGAGGTTGTAGTCGGTCAGCGCGGCGAACACGCGAAGCGCGGCGAGGTCGGGAAAGCGTGAGATTCCCTTGCGAAACGTCCGCTCCGAGTCGGCGTCGCGCCCGAGGGCACGGTAGGTGCTCCCGAGCCCGAGCAGCGCACCGCGAAGCTCCTCGTCGGAGAGATCGCCGGCAATCGCAGCCTCGTAGTGGGCGACGGCCTCGTCCTCGAGCCCGAGACTGTCGTGCACCCACGCGGTCTGAACCGCGATCTGCGCGTCGTCCGGCCGCTCAGCACGGAGCTCGAGCAGCAGCACGCGCGCCTCGTCGAGCTTCTCGTCCTCGCGGAGCGACGTCGCCCGCGCGAGCCGTTCGTCCGTCGAGCCCGTCATCCGGGCATCATGCCGAACCGCGTGGGAGCAGCTCGCGCGTCAGGCGCGCCGCGACGACGTCTTCGCGCGCGTGCACGACGTGGACTCGCACCCGGGACGCTGCGCTCGAGATCTCCGCGTCGGCGGCTGCCGCTGCGTTCCCGGCCTCGTCGAGCTCGGCTCCGAGGAACGCGAGCCGGGACACGATGCGTCCGCGCACGTCGGCCGAGCCCTCACCGACCCCGGCCGTGAAGACGAGAGCGTCGAGCCCTCCGAGTGCGACGACCATCCCGCCGATCGCGGTGGCGATGCGATACGCGTAGACGTCGAGCGCCTCGGAGCCGCGCAGGTCCCGCGGATCGCTGCTGCCGCCCAGCCCGAGCAGGCCCGACTCGTGCTCGAGCGCGTGGTCGAGCTCCTCGACCGTCACCAGCCCGCGCCGGAGCACGTGCAGCAGCGCGCCGGGATCGACCGACCCGGCCCGGGTCGCCATCGGCACGCCCTCGAGGGGTGTGAAGCCCATGGTCGTGTCGAGCGAACGCCCGTCGCGGACCGCGGTCACGGAGCAGCCGCCGCCGAGATGGCACACGACGAGCCGTGCTGCCGGGACCCTGGACACCGTCCAGGCGACCGAGAGGCCGTGGAAGCCGAAGCGCCGAATCCCCCACTCCTCGCGGAACCGCTCGGGCAGCGCGTACGTGCTGGCGTGACTCGGGATCGTGCCGTGGAAGAACGTGTCGAACACCGCGACGTGCGGGACGCCGGGCAAGGCCTCGCGGGCGGCGCGCACGGCGTCGACGGCGGGCGCGTTGTGCAACGGGGCCAGATCCACCAGCTCCGACAACCGCCCCGCAACCTCGTCGTCGATCACGCACGGCCGGCCGAAGCTCGCGCCGCCGTGGACGATCCGATGGGCGACGGCGCCGATACGGCCGGCAGCGTCCTCGAGGCGCCGGACCGGCTCCGAATGCTCCTCCTGGTCGACGAGCGACAGCTTCAGGGACGTCGACCCGGCGTTGACGACGAGAACGGTCACGCTTTCGAGTATTTCCGAACACGAGCGTCTGACGCCCGGTGTTGCGGACTTCTACGAACCCCGATCGGCTCCGGTCCCGATGCCGGACGCCCGGAGCGCACCCACGATGGAGGTAAGCGGAACGAAGGAGGTGATCACGTGATCGTCGTCGGTGTCGATGGATCGAAGTCGTCGCGGGACGCCATTCGCTGGGCGACCGAAGAGGCTCGCCTGCGGAAGACGGGCGTGCGGGCGGTCTATGCCTGGCAAGGCCCACCCGTCGTCGGCCTCGGCTACGTCCCGTCCGACTTGCTCGACGAGGACGAGATGCAGCAGCACGCCCAGAGCATCGTCGACGCGGCGGTCGCCGAGGCGCTCGCCGGGTCGAACGGAGTGGCGGTCGAGAGCCGCGCACTCTCCGGTGCGCCTGCCGCGGTGCTGACGGAGGCGTCACGCGAGGCGGACCTGCTCGTGCTCGGCTCCCGCGGCCACGGCGGTTTCGCAGGCCTGCTGCTCGGATCGGTCGGCCAGCAGTGCGTCCATCACGCGGTCTGTCCGGTCGTGATCGTGCGGCCGCCCGCAGACGAATTCCGACAGGAGGTGTAGCTATGAGCGTTCGTGTCGCCGTCAACGGCTTCGGGCGCACGGGCCGGGCGATGTTCCGCGCGGCCGAGGAGAGCGGAGCTGCGATCGAGTGGGTCGCGATCAACGACGTCGCCGATCCGCAGCTGCTCGCGCAGCTGCTCCGTCACGACACCGTCTACGGCCCGTTCCGCGGGTCGGTCGAGGCGGCGGACGGAGCGATCGTCGTGAACGGACGGGAGATCGCCACGCCGGGGATCGCCGATCCCGCGGAGCTGCCGTGGAGCGAGCTCGAGGTCGACGTCGTGATCGAGTCCACCGGGCGCTTCCGCGCCCGCGCGGACGCGTCGCGCCATCTCGAGGCAGGCGCCCGCAAGGTGATCGTCTCGGCGCCGGCCAAGGATCCGGACGTGACCGTCGCGCTCGGCGTCAACTTCGAGGAGGCGTACGACCCCGAGCGGCACCGGATCATCTCGAACGCCTCGTGCACGACGAACTGCCTGGCGCCGGTGGCGAAGGTGCTGCACGAAGGCCTGGGGATCCGCCACGGGCTGATGACGACGGTGCACGCGTACACGGGCGACCAGCAGCTCCTCGACGGTCCGCACAAGGACTACCGGCGGGCACGGGCGGCCGCGTGCAACCTCGTCCCGACGACGACCGGAGCGGCCAAGGCGCTCGGGCTCGTGATCCCGGAGCTCGCCGGCAAGCTGCTCGGGTACGCCGTCCGCGTGCCGGTGCCGACCGGATCCCTGGTCGATCTCACGCTCGAGGTGGAGCGCCCGACCACCGTCGACGAGGTGAACGCGATCGTCGCGGGCCGGGCCGACACGGGTGAGCTCGAGGGAATCCTCGCCTACAGCGAGGAGCCGCTCGTCTCCTCCGACATCGTCAAGTCGCCGTACTCCGCGATCTTCGACTCGCAGCTGACGGCCGTCGTCGACGGCACCCAGGTGAAGGTCGTCGCCTGGTACGACAACGAGTGGGGCTACTCGAACCGGCTCGTCGACCTCGCCCAGCGCGTGCTCGTACCCGCGCTGGTCTGAGCCGAGCACTGCTCACCGGAGCCCTGCCGCGACGAGCGGCAGGGCTCCGGTGCTTCGCGGCGCGATCAGCCGAGCGAGGGGTCGATCAGCCGGCCGAGATCGGGGACGACCCGGCTCGCGCCCTGCGCGAGCAGCTCGGCGTCTCTCCCCGACCGGTCGACCACGAGGACGCGCCGGACGCCTGCCGCGAGCCCGGCCTCCAAACCCGACCCTGTCGTCTCGAACGTCGCGACGCTGCCTGGATCCACCCCGAGCAGCCGGCACGCGGCGAGGATCCAGTCGGGCGCCGGCTTGGCGGCGAGCTGCTCGGACGTGATGATCTGCCCGTCGACGATCTCGTCGACGAGCCGGTCGAGGCCCGAGCGGGCGAGGATCGCCCCGGTGTTCGCGCTCGCCGAGGCGACGGCGCAGCCGAGGCCGGCCTCGTGTGCGACCTCGAGGTAGCGGGCCGACCCCTCGAACGCGGCGACGCCGTCGGCCTCCAGACGGTGACGGAGCGCCTCGTTCTTCCGGGCGGCGATCCCGCGAGCGGTGTCGGCGCCGGGCGGGTCGTCGACCGTTCCCTCCGGGAGCCTGATGCCGCGGCTGGCGAGGAACGCGTGCACCCCTTCGATCCGCGGCTTGCCGTGGATGTAGCGGAAGTAGTCGCGCTGCAGGTCGAACGGCCGGTAGGGGCCGAGCTGGTCGTGCGTCGCTTCGTGGTGCTGACCCAGAATCTCGTCGAACGCCTCCTGCCACGCGGCGGCGTGCAGGGCGGCGCTCGGAGTGAGCACGCCGTCCAGGTCGAAGACGCAGGCGGTGACACCGCGGTCGAGGCCGATCAGGTCGGCGGTCGCCCGAGGCCCGGTGAGCCGGCGGTGGAGCGTGTCGCGTGTGAGCTGCGAGAGAGCCTCGAGGTCGTCCTGGACGCCCGCCCGCTCTCCGAGCAGGTGCCGTGAGCGGTCGGCGAGCTCACCCGGCGGGAACGTCACTGCGCGGTGGGACCGTCCGACGGCCGCGAGCGCGTCCTCGGCGGTATCGAGGGCGGCCCGCCATTGAACGCTCAGAGGACCCAGCTCTTGCATGCTTCAAGCATCGACCGTAGCGGCGGCGCCCGCATCCGCGTCGGCACCGACCGGACCGCATCTTGGCCGCAGGTCGTCAGCGGCGCCCGGCGGTCGAAGCGCGTCACCACCTGCCGGTGACGCGCTTCGACCCTCCCTCAGCCGGTCAGTGAGCGCCGACCAGCTGCTCTTCGCCGGGGACGAGCTCGTGCCCGACCGGCACGGCCGAGAGCACGACCTTGAGCGCGTGCGTCTCGGCGGCTGCGCCGAACACGTCGTAGGCCTTCTCGGTCTCGCCGAGCGCGAAGTGGTGCGTCGCGAACGGCGTCGGGTCGAGCCGGCCGCCCTCGATCAGGCGAAGCAGCTTCGGCGTCGTCGAGGTGTCGACGAGCCCGGTCGTGATCAGGACGTCGCGGATCCAGAGCCTCTCCAGATGCAGCGTCGCCGGATGGCCGTGGACTCCGACGTTCGCGACCCGTCCGCCGGGCCTGATCAGCTCGGTGCAGAGCTCGAACGTCTCCGGCACGCCGACCGCTTCGATCGCCGTGTCGACTCCGAGCCCGTCCGTCAGGCCCATCGCCAGCGCGACCGCATCCTCGCGACCGTTGTTGATCACCACGTCGGCCCCGAACTCACGCGCCTGCTCGAGCCGCGAGTCGGCGAGATCGAGCGCGATGATCCGTCCGGGCGAGTGCAGCCTCGCGGTCATGATCGAGGCGAGGCCGATCGGGCCGGCCCCGACCACGGCGACCGTGTCGCCCGGCTCGACGCGCCCGTTCAGGACACCGACCTCGTAGGCAGTCGGAAGGATGTCGGCGAGGAAGAGCACCTGCTCGTCGCTGAGCCCGTCCGGCACCTTGTAGACCGAGGTGTCGACGAACGGGACGCGGGCGAGCTCGGCCTGCAGGCCGTCGATCAGGTGCCCGAAGATCCAGCCCCCTCCGCCCGTGCAGAGCCCGTAGTGCCCCTCCCTGCAGAAGCGGCAGCGTCCGCACGACGTGATGCACGAGACGAGCACGCGGTCGCCCGGTTTGACGGTCGTGACGGCGGAACCGATCTCGACGATCGTGGCGACGGCCTCGTGCCCAAGGACGGTGCCCGGCGTCGTCTCCGGCACGTCACCCTTGAGGATGTGCAGGTCGGTGCCGCAGATGGTCGACGAGTCGATCCGGACGACGGCATCAGTCGGCTCGAGGATCGTCGGGTCGGGGACGAGGTCCCAGGAGCGCTGCCCCGGGCCGTGGTACACGAGCGCTTTCATCTTCTACCTCCTCTGGTCAGTCCGAATGTCGCTTCGCGATCTGCCGTTCAGCCGCCGGCGACGTCGTACGTCGTGCCCTGCTCGCTGAGCGCTGCCTGGGCAGCCGCCAGCCGGGCGAGCGGCACCCGGAAGGGCGAGCAGGAGACATAGTCCAGCCCGATCCGGTGGCAGAACGCGATCGACTCGGGGTCGCCGCCGTGCTCGCCGCAGATGCCGATCTTGAGCTGCGGCTTCGTCGCCCGGCCGCGTTCGACACCGATCGCGACGAGCTCGCCCACTCCGTCCTGGTCGAGCGTCTCGAACGGGTTGTGCTCGACCACCCCCTGCTCGAGGTACCCGGTGAGGAACTTGCCCTCGGCGTCGTCGCGGGAGAGCCCGAGCGCGGTCTGGGTGAGATCGTTCGTGCCGAACGAGAAGAAGTCGGCGTACTCGGCGATCTCGCCTGCGCAGAGCGCCGCACGCGGTAGCTCGATCATCGTTCCGCAGCGATAGGGGAGATCCGGCGCCTCCTCGGCGACGACGCGTTCGGTCAGCTCTCTCAGGCGATGGAGCTCCTCGGCGTACGCGACGAGCGGATGCATGATCTCGACCTCCGGCCAGTTCCCGGTCCGTTTCCGAACCGCGGTGGCGGCCCGCGCGATCGCGCGGATCTGCATCTCGTAGATCTCCGGCCACTGCAGGCCGAGGCGGCAGCCCCGCGTCCCGAGCATCGGGTTGACCTCGCGGAGGGACCGGATGCGCTCGCGCATCCGCGGGCTCGTGGCCTCGTCCTCGTCCGGCAGGAACTCGTGCAGCGGCGGATCCAGCAGGCGGACGGTCACCGGCAGGTCCTCCATCGCCTCGAACATCGCCTCGAAGTCGGACTGCTGAAACGGCAGGAGACGGTCGAGGGCGGCGCGCCGTGACGCCTCGTCTTCGGCCAGGATCATCTCCTGCACGACCGGCAGGCGCTCTTCGCCGAAGAACATGTGCTCGGTGCGGCAGAGGCCGATTCCCTCGGCGCCGAACTGACGCGCACGCTGCGCGTCGGCCGGCGTGTCGGCGTTGGCGCGAACGCCGAGCGTCCGGTACCGGTCGGCCCACGCGAGCACGGTCTCGAGGTCGACGTTGTGCTCCGGCTCGACGAGGTCGGCGGCTCCGACGATGACGCGACCGCTCGACCCGTCGACCGTGATCAGCTCGCCCTCGCGAACCACGAGGCCGCCGATCGTGCAGCGCGCAGCGCTCTCGTCGATGACGAGCGCGGCGCAGCCGGCGACGCAGGGCTTGCCCATGCCCCGGGCGACCACGGCGGCGTGAGAGGCCATCCCTCCGTGCGCCGTGAGGATTCCGGTCGCGGCGGCGAGGCCGTGGATGTCGTCCGGCGTCGTGTCGAACCGGACGAGGATCACCGCCTCCTTCGCACCACGCTCGGCGGCGACGTCGGCGTCGAAGACGACGGCGCCGACGGCCGCTCCCGGCGAGGCCGGGATGCCGGTCGCGGCCACGTGCCCGGCGAAGCGCGGGTCGACGGTCGCATGCAGAACGTGGTCGATCGCAGCGGGCTCCACACGCAGCACCGCCTCCTCGCGGGTGATCAGCCCCTCGCGCTCCATCTCGACTGCCGAGCGGAGCGCCGCCGCGGCGGTGCGCTTCGCGGAGCGCGTCTGCAGGATGTAGAGGCGTCCGCGGTCGATCGTGAACTCGACGTCCTGGATGTCGCGGTAGTGGCGCTCGAGCGTCTCCATCGCGGTACAGAACTGGCCGTAGGCGTCCGGCAGGACGTCGGCGAGCTCCTCGAGCGGTCTCGGTGCGCGGATGCCGGCGACGACGTCCTCTCCCTGCGCGTCGACGAGGAACTCGCCGCGGACGACCTTCTCTCCGGTCGCCGGGTCGCGCGAGAACGCAACACCTGTCGCCGACCGCTCGCCCGAGTTGCCGAACACCATCTCCACGACGTTGACCGCGGTCCCGATCGTGTCCGGGATGTCGTTCAGGCGGCGATAGACGCGCGCGCGCGGGTTCTGCCAGGAGTGGAAGACACCTTCGACGGCGGCCCGGAGCTGGGCTCGCGCCTCCTGCGGAAACGGGTGCCCGAGCGTCTCGACGTACAGGCGCTTGAACGTCTCGACGAGGGCCTTGAGATCGTCGGCGCTCAACTCCGTGTCGGTCTCGACGCCACGCTCGGACTTGAGGGCGGCAAGTGCGTCCTCGAAGAGGCGGCCGTCCATGCCGTCGACGACCTCGCCGTACATCTGGATGAGACGGCGGTAGGAGTCGTAGGCGAAATGGGGATTGCCGGACGTGCGGCACAGCCCTTCGGCGGCGGCGTCCGTCAGCCCGAGGTCGAGGATGCTGTCCATCATCCCCGGCATCGAGATCGCGGCGCCCGAGCGGACCGAGACGAGCAGCGGGTCGTCCGCGGAGCCGAAGCGCCTGCCCGTCTTCTGCTCGAGCCGAGCGAGTGCGCGCGTCAATTCGTCGTCGAGCCCGGCCGGCAGGCCGCCGTTCTCGAGGTAGTCGCGGCAGGCGTCCGTGGTGACCGTGAAGCCGGCGGGGACCGGCAGCTTCATCTGAGTCATCTCCGCCAGGCCGATACCCTTGCCGCCGAGCTGTTCGCGCCCTCTCGGCGCCAGCTCGTCGAAGTCGAAGATGTACTGGGTGGCTTCGGCGACGGCTGTCATCTCAACGCCTCCTTGCGATCCGTGTGTTGAGCTCCGGCGCCCCCGGCGAGCTCACGCCCGCGGACGACGACGACCGGGCAGTTGGCTGCGTGGACGAGTTGCGTGGAGACGCTCCCGAGCAGAGCGCGCGCCAGCGCGCCCCGACCGTGCGAGCCGACGACGATCAGGGGATCGTCGACGGTCTCGGCGACGGCGAGGATCTGCTCGCCGGCATCGCCGTGGCGGAGCTCGGAGGTCGCCTCGACACCGGCGTCGGTCGCCGCCTGCATCGCTGCGCCGAGGGCGTGCTCGCCGCGCTCACGCGCCTCGTCGGCGAGCTCGGCAGACAGCAGCGGCGCCATCGACAGCTCGAGCGCGGGCACTTCCCAGACGGCGACGATCCGCAGCGGCCAGTTCGTCGCAGCCGCGAGCCCGATCGCCTCCTGCGTCGCGAGCTGCGCGCCGTGGGATCCGTCAGTGGCCAGCAGGATCGTCTTCATGGTGTGCTCCTTTCACGCTTCGGCACTTCCAGCGTGCGCCGAGCGACCGGAGGCGGAATCGGGGATCGCCTTGATCGGCGTGCGGCTTTACCGCACGGGCGGCCGCGCATGCGGGACGACCCCGATCGGCGTATCCGGGTCGCCACGGATGGCAGCCCGCCGGGACCCGGTGAGGATGCAGGCATGACCTCGTTCGCACCACCCCCGAAGACCGACGGCTCGCCCCTCGTCGCCCGCGTCGCCGACGCGATGACGAGCGGCCTGATCAGCTGCAGCCCGGAGACACCGCTCAGGTCGGTCGCCGCGCTGATGGCCGACCGGCGCGTTCACGCCGTCTACGTCTTCGACTACGGCGTGGAGGACGACGAGACGGTCGAGCTCTGGGGGCTCGTCTCCGACCTCGACCTGGTCGCCGCCGCACGCGGAGACATCGACCGGCGCACGGCGCGTGACTCGTCCGTCACGCCGCTCGTCCACGTCTTCGCCGACGACTCGCTCGAGCGGGCCGCGCAGCTGATGTCCGAGTACAGCTCTTCCCACCTCGCTGTCCTCGACCGCGAGACGCACCGGCCCGTCGGGGTCATCTCCTCCCTCGACGTCGCCCGCGTCGTCGCCGCCTGATACACCGCTCGGGTGAGCGCTCCGGGACTCGACGGCGACGACGGGCGCGCGATCCTGGTCGACTCGCTGCGCGTGGTGCGCGGAGGCGTGTGCGTGCTCGAGAACCTCTCCCTGTCGGTGGCGACGGGTCGCGTCGCGGGCCTGCTCGGCCCGAGCGGGAGCGGCAAGTCGACGCTGCTCCGCGCGATCGTCGGAGTGCAGCGCATCGAGGGCGGAAGCGTCACCGTGCTCGGCGCACACGCCGGAACCCCGTCGCTGCGCCGGCGCGTCGGCTACATGACGCAGGCACCGTCGGTGTACACGGATCTGTCGGTGCGAGAGAATCTGCGCTACTTCGCGAGGGTCGTCGGGGCGCGCCGGTCACGCGTCGACGAGGTCGTCGAGACCGTCGCCCTCGGAGACGCCGCCTCGCGCGTCGTGGAGCGGCTGTCCGGCGGTCAGCGCGCGCGCGTCTCGCTCGCGGCGGCACTGCTCGGCGACCCGAACGTGCTCGTGCTCGACGAGCCCACCGTCGGACTGGATCCCGTGCTTCGCCGTGACCTCTGGGATCTCTTCCACCGGCTGGCGGATGCCGGCAGCACCCTCATCGTCTCGAGCCACGTGATGGACGAGGCGGAGCGCTGCGACGACCTGCTGCTCCTCCGCAGCGGCGAGCTGATCGCCGCCGGAACGCCGGCCGAGCTGCGAGCGCGCACCGGGGAGACCCGGCTCGACGACGTGTTCCTTCGCCTCGTCGAGGAGCGGGGTTGAGCGTGAGCGGGATCCCCGCGACGACGTTGCGCGTCCTGGCACAGCTGCGACGAGATCCGCGCACGCTCCTGCTGATCGTCGGCGTCCCCTGCCTGCTCGAGACCTTGTTGAAGGAGATCTTCGCGGGCCGGCCGTTCGTCTTCCAGCACGTCGGCGGCCCGCTGCTCGGGCTCTTCCCGTTCGTCTCGATGTTCGTGGTGACGTCGGTGACGATGCTCCGAGAGCGGACGTCGGGCACGCTCGAGCGGTTGATGACGATGCCGATCGGCAAGCTCGAGCTCCTCGCGGGGTACGCGACCGCCTTTGCCCTCGTCGCCGTCGTGCAGGCGGTCGTCGTCTCGTCGCTCGCCTTCGGCGCGCTCGGCCTCGACGTCGCCGGGCCGCGATGGGGCGTCGTCGCCCTTGCGGTCGCGAACGCCGTCCTCGGCATGTCGCTCGGCCTCTTCGTCAGCGCCTTCGCGACGACGGAGTTCCAGGCGGTCCAGTTCATGCCGGCAGTCGTGTTGCCGCAGTTCCTGCTCTGCGGCCTGATCGTCGATCGCGGCCAGATGGCGGGCTGGCTGCGCACGGTCTCGGACGCGCTGCCTCTCACGTACGCCTACGACGCTCTGGCCAAGGTCGCCGGAGGCGGTCCGTACGGCTCGAGATTCGGTCTCGACGTTGCGGTCGTCGTCGGCGCGGTGCTGCTCGCGCTCGCGCTCGGCGCGGCGACCCTGCGCCGGCGGACCGCCTAGGAGGAATTGGCGGATCAGTGGGTGGGCACCACGGGCCCCGGGCGCGGCGGCGGCGGCGTGCGCTCACCCTCGGCCGACAGCGACGGGAGCCACTCGAGCCAGCTCGGGAGGTACCAGTTCCACTCGCCGAGCAGCTTCATCACCGCCGGAACGAGCACCGCGCGGATGACGCTCGCGTCGATCAGGACCGCGACGGCGAGCCCGAAGCCCATCTGCTGCATCATGATCAGGCTCAGGGACGCGAACAGTCCGAACACGGCGACCATGATGATCGCGGCGCTCGTCACCGTCCCTGCCGTCCGCGTGATCGCGAGTCGGATCGCGTCGTCCGTCGAGGCACCGTCGTCGTGCAACTCCTTGATCCGGCTGAGGATGAAGACGTGGTAGTCCATCGAGAGGCCGAAGAGCACGACGAACAGGAACAGCGGCAGCCAGCTGACGATGGCACCGTTGGTCTGGAATCCGAACACGTCGGCAAGCCACCCGTGCTGGAAGACCGCCACCAGGATTCCGTACGACGCCCCGACGGAGAGCAGGTTGAGCGCGACCGCCGTCGCCGCGATCACGAGTGAGCGGAAGGTCAGCAGCAGCAGCGCGAAGGCGAGGCCGAGGACGAACAGGAAGACGTAGGGCAGCCGGGACCGCATCTGGTGGTTGAAGTCGTAGGTCCCCGCGGTGATGCCGGCGACCGCGACCTCCGTGTTCGGCAGGGTTTTCGCGATCGGCGGAATGACGGTCTCGCGGAGCGTGTGCAGAGCGGCCACGGATGCGTTGTTGTCGCCGTTGCCGGCAATCGCGAAGTCGATGAACGCGACCGTCCGGTCCGGGTTCACGTTGAGCGTGAACGGCGCGAACAGCTCGTGCGTGGCCAGCGCCCGCTCGCGGAACAAGCCGTAGGCGCGCTGCATCTGGGGGGTAGTCACGTCGGGCGCCTTGACGACGACCACGGCCGGAGTCTGCGACCCCGGGAAGGCCTGCTGAATCCGCTGGTACGTCCGGACGATCTTCAGGTCGCGCGGGAAGTCGGTGAGGTTCGGCAGCTTCGTGTGCATGCCGAAGGCGGGAAGCGCCAGGACGGCGAGCGCGCCGCCCGCGAGCAGCGTCGCCTTGGCCGGCCGTCTCAGGACGCCGCCGACGAAGCGTCCCCACGGCCCGTCGTCGCGCGGATGTCCGCGGAAGATCGGGATGCGAAGCCGATCGACGGAGTCGCCCAGCCGGTGGATGACGGCCGGCAGGACGGTGAGCGAGCCGATCATCGCCGCGAGCACCACGATCATCGTCCCGAGTCCGATCGTCGTGAACAGCGAGTTGCCCGACACGAACATCCCGGCCATCGCGATCAGTACCGTCGCGCCCGAGACGAGCACCGCCTGTCCCGACGTCCGCGCGGCCCGCAGCAGCGCGTCGTGGGCCGACCTGCCGGCGTACCGCTCCTCACGCTCACGCCGGAGGTAGAAGAGCGAGTAGTCGATCCCGACCGCCATCCCGATCATCAGGATGACCGCGCTCAAGGTCTGCTGGTCGGTGGGCACGAGGTGGCTCACCAGGCTGTTCAGCCCGGTCGCGGCCAGGACCGCGCTGAAGGCGAGCAGGACCGGGAGCCCGGCGGCGACGAGCGCGCCGAAGGCGAGCACGAGGATGAGGATCGTCAACGGCACCGACGTCAGCTCGGCGCGGGTCATGTCGCTCTCGAACCGCTGGTCGACCTGGTAGTTGACGGACGCTTCGCCGAACTCCTCGATGATCACGCTCGGATTCGCGGCCTGCGCCTCGTCGACGGCCGCGAGAATCGGCGCGATCTTGTCCTTCGCCTTGTCGGCCGCGCCCTTGACGTCGAACTGAACGAGCGCCGAATGCCGGTCGCGCGAGATGAGCCCGGCATTGGGATGGTCGACCGGCGACGTGATGTTCGTCACGTTCGGCTGGCTCGAAAGGGTCTGGACGAGGGTCGCAACGGCTGCGACGAAGGCGTCCTGGCCGACCGTGGTCGTCTGCGACTGGATCAGGACGCTCTCGCGCGCCGGCAGCTTGAAGTTCGCCTGATCGAGGATCTGGGCGGCGCGGCGCGATTCGCCGCTCGCGACGGCCCAGTCCTTCATCTGCTTCGCACCGACCGCACCACCGATCAGAACCGCGAGTGTGGCGAGCGCGAGCCAACCGAAGGCTGCACGCTTCCAGTGCATTGCGCTCCACCTGCCGGCGCGTCCGGCGAGATTGACCCTGGCCATGCGACGCCCCTTCTCTCTCGTTGCGCCAACTGTCGCCCCGGGGGCGCGGCCCGGACATCGGCGACCCCACTGATCGCGAGGTGGAAAAGCCGCAGGTCGACCGCGCGCGCGGAGGAACCGTCACGCGTGGCGGTGGAAGCCCTCCCGGATCTGAAACACCTGCGACCGGACGTCTTCGAGCGGGAGCTCGCGATTGAGCAGCGGGCTCGTCATGCCGTCGGTCAGCAGGTGCGAGCACGCGGCGGCGCACACGGGGTCGAGCTCCAGCTCCTCGTCGAGCAGCTCGTCGGCGAGCGCCGCCAGCTCGTCCGCCGCGACGGCGACCCGGGGGTTCTCGGCGAGCTCGAGGCGCCACTGGATGGAGCTGCTCAGCGTGCGGCGCGCTTCCATGCTGACGAGCTGTGCGCCGCGAGCCTGCACCTCGGGGATCGTGTACGCGGCGCGCTCGCAGACCAGCCGGTCGAGCAGGTCCCAGCGACGCCAGCCGATCACGACGGCCCGACAGACGACGAAGACCGCGCCGAGGAAGAGCGGCAGCGCCAGGTCGGGCCGTGCGGCCGTGGCCCCGAGCGCGAGCGCGAAGGCGACGAGGGCGAGGGCGGCGTCCCCCCACTCCTCCCTCCGCAGGTCGCGCAGCTCCAGGCTGGCATGCTCGACGGCTCTGGCGGTCATCTCGACCGAAGCGTCGCGCAGCCCGCACCCGGCCGCCTCCGCACGGACACCGAGCGATGTCGCGGCAATCCCGCAGCCCGTTCCGGCGCGTCAGGCCGTCGTCGGCGCGATCCCGCCGGGCCACGGCCCGTCGGTGCCCGCGAACAGCGCCTGCACGTCCGGTTCGGGAGCGCTGCTGTTCGTCGCCAGCGCCACGTATTCCCGGGCGAGCGCATCCTTGCTCGCGCCGAGGATGGTGCTGACGACGCCGAGCGTCTCCAGGTACCGATCGGGGCCGAGATGCGCGAACGCCGCCCGCCAGGCCGCCTCTTCCAGCAGGTTGATCGCCGTCTGCACCTCGGAGAGGTCGTAGCCGGCCGAGAACCGCTCGTGCGCGAGGGCACGAACGTAGTCGAGCGGCTCGGTCAGACGCCGGGTCGCGGCTGCGGCGCGCAGCTGTTCGAACAGCCCCTCGAGCTTCGCCCGCGACTCCGCCGGGCCGGCCGCGGCGTAGTGAGGCATCCGGGCCGCGACGAGCGCGGCGGTCGCCGCCTCGAGGATCTCGCCCCGCCACTGGTCGAGGAAGAGGTGGACGGGAGGCGGATCCATCGAGATGCTCATGCCCTGATCTTCGCCCCGAGCGGCCGGGTTGCCGTCCGTCTCGTCCCGGAAGCGTCCTGCGGGTTCCCCACAGATTCCCGCGGCCCGTCTGTACTTCCCCGCAGGCGGATCGGCGACGGTCCGGATGCTCCTCCCTCCCGGCCCGGGCACGCTTCGGTTGTGAAGGTCGGAGAGATCATGACCCGGGACGTCGTCAGCGTCTCGCCGGCGATGTCGCTCAAGGACGTCGCCGCGCTGCTGCACGCTCGCCGCATCTCCGGCGTCCCTGTGGTGACCGCGAACGGCATCCTGCTCGGCGTCGTCTCGGAGGCGGACATCGTCGCCAAGGCGAGAGGCGTCTCGCTCGAGCCCGGCGTCCGTTCGAACTGGCTCTTCGGCTGGGACGAGAGCGCAGCGCTCAAACGCGAGGCTCAGACGGCGGCGGACGCGATGACGCTCCCGCCGGTCACGATCGAGCCGCAGAAGCCGGTCGCCGAGGCGGCGCGCCTGCTCGTGTCGCGACGCGTGAACCGGCTGCCGGTGGTCGAAGACGGCCGCCTGGTCGGAATCGTGACCCGCGCCGACATCGTGCAAGCGTTCACCCGGTCGGACGAGGAGATTCGCGTCGAGATCCGCGACGACGTCCTGAGCCGCACGCTCTGGATCGATCCGTCGACGATCGACGTCGTCGTCGAGGACGGCAAGGTCCGCCTCGACGGCCTGGTCGACACCCGCTCGGCGTGCGAGTTCGTCCGGCACCTCGTCTCCCTCGTCCCCGGCGTCGTCTCGGTCGACGCGTCGGGCCTGCGCTTCGCTCGTGACGACCACCGTCGCCACGGCTTCGCCGCTGGGCTCCTCGACCGTCTTCGCGCCGTTACGCCCTGAGGCCGAACGCGGCGCGGAGCCGCTCGAAGACGTTCGCGTCGCCCATCGAGTACGTCTCGTCGAAGTCGACGGCGGCGTTGAGCTCGACCACGACGTAGCCGCGCCCCTCGACCGGCAGCAGGTCGATGCCGACGAGATCGGCGTCGACAGCCGCGGCGGCCGCTCGTGCCAGCTCGCCGGCGTCGTCGGTGAGCGCCCCGGGCCGCAGCGTGCCTCCCAGGGAGACGTTCGTCCGCCATTCGCCCGCCGCCGCCACGCGTTCTGCGCAGCCGACGACGCGCCCGCCGCCGACCAGCACCCTCAGGTCGCGCCCCCCACTCGGCAGGAACTCCTGGACGAGCGCGCCGTGCCTCCGGAACCACGGCCGGTCGTGGACGTCCGACAGGCAGCGCTCGAGCGCAGCGGCGTCGTCGCACCGGAAGACGTCTCGTCCCCAGCTGCCGAAGCGCGGCTTCACGACCACCGGCGGCCGCAACGGCACGTCGCGGGCCTCTCCCCGGACGACGACGGTGGCCGGGTGCGGAAGATGGGCGCGCGCGAGCAGGCGGGCGGTGCGCAGCTTGTCGTGGGCGTTCAGCACGCCCTCGACGCCGTTGACGACGCGGAGACCGCGCCGCTCGAGCAGGAACAGGGCGACCAGCCCGGGCTCGACGCCGTCGAGTGTCGGCAGGACGTCGAGTCGGCCGACGACGAGGTCGCCGGGCCGCGTCGTGGCCAGTGCGGTGGCCGCATCGACGATGTCGACCTGCAGACCCGATCTGCGCCAGTGCCGCGCCAGCAGGACGGTGCCCTCGTTCTCGTCCGAGCCCAGGAGCGCGACGCGGCCGACCGGCGTTCGGGCCCGGTCGGGAATCGTGTCTCCGCGCTTCACGGGGTCGATCACGGACATGGCGGCCTCCTTCGGCTTCCACGCTTCCACCAACGCGGGCCCTTCGCGTCCGGGGGCGCCCCGATGCCCCTCGGAGTTCCTACTGATCGTGCCGGGCGCGACGTCGCTCAGCCGCCGGCCAGATCGCGGCGTGCGAACGCGGCGAGCCCGAGCAGGGCTGAAGCGGCGCCGACCGCGAGGAGCGTGAGCGCGGCCACGGCCCTGAACGGCTGGGCCGGCACGGCGGCGACGTGCGCGAACGGGGTCGCCGAGAGCAGCCAGTGCGGAGCTCCGAGCAGCGCCGCGAAGAGCTGCCAGACGAAGGCGACGACGACGAGGCCGTATGAGATGCCGGCGCTCGCCCTGGGAGCGACGCCGTAGGCAAGCGTCCCGAGGCCGAGGAAGCAGGCAGCCGCGGGCAGGCAGTTGGCGCCCGCCTCGAGCAGCCTCGGCAGGCTGACGCCGGCGCCTTCGGCCGCCGCGCCGGCCCAGGCGGCGGCGCCGGCCAGGAGCGCCAGCGCGACGGCGCCGCCCGCGGCGAGCAGGAGCCGGCCGCCGAGCCAGCGCGCGCGGCCGAGCGGCAAGGCGAGCAGCAGCTCGAGCCGCTGGTCGGCTTCTTCGCGGCGCACCGCCGCGATCTGCGTGCAGGCGAAGAGGCTGATCAGGAGGACGAAGAAGAGGAAGTAGAAGCCGAGCGCCCCGGCGGGGCTCGTGATCGAGGTGCCGCCGAGCTTCTTCAGCTCGTCCAGCAGCTGCTTGGAGAGGTTCACGCTCGAGAAGGCGGTCGAGAGCAGGCCCACGACCGCGGCGAACACCGCCGTGCCGACCGACCAGGCGAGCAGCGGGCCGCGCTCGGCGCGCAGCGCCTCCCCGGTCGGCCCGGAGAGGAGCGCCAACCGGGGAGCGGCGTCGTCCGTCGCCGGCAGGAGCCCGGTGCCGACGTCGCGCCCAGCGGCCAGGACGCCCGCGGCGACGAGCAGGATCGCGCCGAGCGCTCCGACCAGGAGCAGCGGCGACGGATCCGGCCCGGCGAACGGACGAAGTTCCTCGACCCAGCCGAGCGGTGTCGCCCAGCGGAGCGGTCCGGCGCCGCCTGCGATGTCGGCGACCACCCGGAGGAGATACGCGATTCCCACCACCCCGAGACCGAGCTGCAAGGCCACCCGCCGGTTCGCGGCCGCCTGGCTCGCGAGCGCGCCGACCCCGGCGAAGACCGGCACCGGGGCGACCGTCGCCAGGGCGAGGTAGGCGGATCCGGAAACGGAGAGCCGCGCGCCGAGGAGCGCGACCAGCACGGTGCCCCAGAGGACGGCGGCGCCTGCCGCGAGCGAGCAGAGGGCCGCGACGTACGCGCGCCGCCTGCCCACGACACCCGCGAGCACGAGCTCCTGCCGCCCGGCGTCTTCCTCGCCCCGAAGCGGCCGCACCGCCGCCAGCACCGCCCAGACGGCAACGAGGATCGAGCCGAAGCCGGCCAGCCGCCAGGCGGCGTAGCCGCCGACGGTCAGGAGGTCGTGCGGCCGGCCGTAGAACAGCTGGACCGCCTTGTTCGCCCCGAACGTACGGGCGAGGGCCAGCCGCTCCTTCGCGGTCGGGTAGGAGTGGCGGTACCCCACGGCGTTCGCATAGGCCATGGCGGCGAGGATGAACGCGAACGCGACGGCCGCCACCTTGCCGTCGCCGAACGTCCGGCGCGCGAGAGCGCTAGCCGCCCTCACTGCCGCTGCCGTCGTAGTGGTGCAGGAAGATCTCTTCGAGCGACGGCTGACGGCTCGTCATCGTGAGGACGGGCTGGCGGGCGAGCAGCTCCAGCAGCGGCCCGATCGCGCCGCTCACCTCGAACCTGACCGTCCGCTCGTCGACGAGCTCGGCGGTGACGCCGGCCGGTGCCGCGAGCGCCGGGGCTGGCTCGGAGAACGTCACCTCTACCGTCTGCGCCGACAGATGCCTGAGCTCGGCCAGCGTGCCTTGATCGACCAGCCGGCCCTGCCGCAGGATGCCGACCCGGTCGCAGAGCGCCTCCACCTCGCTGAGGATGTGGGACGAGAGGAAGACCGCCTGTCCTCGTTCTTTCGCCTCGCCGACGGTCTCCCGGAACGCGCGCTCCATCAGCGGATCGAGCCCGCTTGTCGGCTCGTCGAGGATCAGCAGCTCCGCGCGCGTCGCGAACGCGGCCACGAGCTGGATCTTCTGGCGGTTGCCCTTGGACAGGGCTCTGACCTTCTTCGTCGTCTCGAGCCGAAAGCGCTCGACCAGAAGCTCGCGGTAGGCCCGGTCGGTTCCACCGTGCAGGCGCTCCAGGTACACCAGCGTCTCCTCCGCGGTGAGCGCCGGCCAGAGGAACGGTTCGCCGGCGACGTACGCCACGCGCCGGTGCGCCCGCACCGCCCCGGTCCAGGCGTCGTGCCCGAACAGCTCGGCGCGGCCGCTCGTCGCGCGGTGGAGGCCGAGCAGCAGTCGGATGGTCGTGGTCTTCCCCGCTCCGTTCGGGCCCAGGTAGCCGTAGATCTCGCCCGGCGCGAGCTCGAGATCGAGGTCCTCGAGCGCCACGGTCGAGCCGTAGTGCTTGGTCAGGCCCTCGGTGAGGATCGGCGGAGTCTGCACACGCGAGCCTGCCTCAGCCCGGCCAGGTCCAGTCGCTGATCGCGGGGTCGTCCTCCCCGTGCTCACGGGTGTACTGGCGGGCGTGCAGCCTCGCGTCGACCATCTCCTGCCGCAGCGGGCCAGAGCTGTCGACGAGACCTGGAACACGGTCGATGACGTCGAGAACGAGGTGGAAGCGATCGAGATCGTTCAGCATCACCATGTCGAACGGGGTCGTCGTCGTTCCCTCTTCCTTGTACCCGCGCACGTGGATGTTGTCGTGGTTGGCTCGGCGGTACGTCAGGCGGTGGATCAGCCACGGGTAGCCGTGGTACGCGAACACGACCGGCCGCGACGCCGTGAAGAGCGCGTCGAATTCGGCGTCGGTGGCGCCGTGCGGATGCTCCGACGCAGGCTGCAGTCGCATCAGGTCGACCACGTTCACGACGCGCACCTTCAGGTCGGGCAGACGCTCGCGCAGGATCGCCGCCGCCGCGAGCGTCTCCAGCGTCGGAATGTCCCCGCAGCACGCCAGCACGACGTCGGGCTCGTGCTCCCCCTCGTTGGAGGCCCAGCCCCAGATGCCGAGACCGCGCGTGCAATGCGCGATCGCCTCGTCGATCGAGAGGTAGTCGAGGGCGGGCTGCTTGCCCGCGACGACGACGTTGACGTACTGATGGCTTCGCAGGCAGTGGTCGGCGACCGACAGCAGGCAGTTGGCGTCCGGCGGGAGGTACACGCGGATGATCTCGGCCTTCTTGTTCACGACGTGGTCGATGAAGCCGGGATCCTGATGGGAGAAGCCGTTGTGATCCTGGCGCCACACGTGCGAGCTGAGCAGGTAGTTGAGGGACGCGATCGGCCGGCGCCAGGGAATCCCGCGGGTCGTCTTCAGCCACTTCGCGTGCTGGTTGAACATCGAGTCGACGATGTGGATGAACGCCTCGTAGCAGTTGAAGAGACCGTGTCTTCCGGTCAGGAGGTACCCCTCGAGCCAGCCCTGGCAGAGATGCTCCGAAAGCACCTCCATCACGCGCCCGTCGGGCGTCAGCGGATCGTCGGTGGGCAGCGTCTCGGCGTCCCAGGCGCGTGACGTCACCTCGAAGAGGGCGCCGAGACGGTTCGACTCGGTCTCGTCCGGGCCGAACACGCGGAAGTTGTCCGGGTTCCGGACCACGATGTCGCGCAGGAAGGTGCCGAGCACGCGGGTCGCCTCGCTCGTGGTCGTGCCCGGGTGCTCGACCTGGACGGCGTACTCACGGAAGTCGGGAAGCGCCAGATCGCGGAGGAGCACCCCGCCGTTCGCGTGCGGGTTCGCGCTCATGCGGCGCTCACCCGTCGGCGCGAGCGCTGCCAGCTCGGCGGCGAGCGCGCCCTGCTCGTCGAACAGCTCCTCGGGCCGGTAGCTGCGGAGCCACTCCTCGAGCTGCTCGAGGTGCTCGGGGTTGTCGCGAACGTTTGCAAGCGGGACCTGGTGCGAGCGCCAGGTGCCCTCGACCGGCAGCCCGTCGACCACCTTCGGCCCGGTCCAGCCCTTCGGCGTGCGGAGGACGATCATCGGCCAGCGCGGCCGACCGGTGGCGCCGCCGGTGCGCGCCGCCCGCTGGAAGCCCGCAATCGCGTCGAACGCGTCGTCGAGGGCCGCCGCGAGCGCGCGGTGGACGAGCGACGGATCGTCGCCGGCGACGACGATCGGCCGCCAGCCGTACCCGTCCAGCAGCGAGAGGAGCTCGTCCTCGGGGATCCGCGCGAGCACGGTCGGGTTCGCGATCTTGTACCCGTTCAGGTGCAGAACCGGCAGGACGGCGCCGTCGGCGCGCGGGTTGAGGAACTTCGTCCCGTGCCAGCTCGTCGCGAGCGGCCCCGTCTCCGCCTCGCCGTCGCCGACGACGCAGCAGACGACGAGCTCGGGATTGTCGAAGGCTGCCCCGAACGCGTGGGCGAGCGCGTAGCCGAGCTCCCCACCCTCGTGGATCGATCCGGGCGTCTCCGGCGCGACGTGGCTCGGGATGCCGCCCGGGAACGAGAACTGGCGGAACAGCTCGCGCAGCCCCTCCTCGTCGCGTCGGATGTGCGGGTACACCTCGCTGTAGGTGCCTTCGAGGTAGGCGTTCGCGACCAGGCCCGGCCCACCGTGCCCGGGTCCGGCGATGTAGATCGCGCTCGCGTCGCGCTCGCGGATCACGCGGTTCAGATGGGCGTAGACGAGGTTCAGCCCGGGAGTGGTGCCGAAGTGCCCGAGCAGGCGCGGCTTGATGTGCTCGCGCTGGAGCGGCACGCGCAGCAGCGGATTGTCGAGCAGGTAGATCTGGCCGACCGAGAGGTAGTTCGCCGCGCGCCAGTACGCGTCGAGCAGCGCGTGCTCGTCCGAGCTCACTGCGCGCGGCGTTCGAAGATGACGAGCACGCTGAGGCGCTCGTAGCCGGTGAAGCTGTGCTCCGCCCCCGCGGGCACGAACACCGCGTGGCCCTCGCGCAGATCCACCTTGGTGCCTTCCACGTCGAGCGTGCCGCCGCCCTCGAGGACGACGTAGATCTCGTCGTCCGCGTGCGGCTGCTGGCGGTCCGGCTCGGGGGCGACGAGCACGTAGACGCCGACCTCGAGCCCCGGCGACGCGTGGACGATCTCGTATCCGCCCGACCCGGCTTCGAGTCGCCTCTTCACCGCCTCGATGTCGAACGGGTGGGCGGCGGCAAGGAGTTGGACGGCGGCTGCGCCGGGGGCGCTCACCTCGTTCTCCCTGTCGTGGCCCGACACCTCGACTCGAGTCTACTGAGGACTCACCAGCCCTTGACCGACTGAGGTCGCACCAGCGAGCGGACGCGGATGCGGGCATCGACCGCAACACATCTGTTCGCGTCGGCGAGCACCGGATTGAGGTCGAGCTCGGCGATCTCCGGCACGTGGACCGCAAGCTGCGAGAGGCGAAGGACGAGCTCGACGAGCGCCTCGCCGTTGGCCGGCTCGGCCCCGCGGAACCCGCGGACGAGCATTCCCGCCTTGCCGCCGTGGACCAGCTCCTCTGCCTCGAACCGCGTCAGTGGCGCGAGGCAGATGCCGGCACCGCCGATCAGCTCCGCCAGCACGCCTCCGGGCCCGAACGCGACGAGCGGGCCGAAGACCGGGTCCTGGACGACCCCCGCGAGCAGCTCGGTTCCCCCGGAGATGAACGGCTGGACGAGCACGGGCAAGCCGACGGCGACGACCGCCTCGCGTACCTCGCGCTCGTTCGCGAGATCGAGCTTGACGCCTCCGCTCTCGGTCTTGTGCACGCCGGCGGCGGCGGTCTTGATCACGACGGGATACCCGAGCCTGCGTGCGGCGTCGACCGCCTCGTCCGCCGAAGGAGCGACGAACTCGTCGACGACAGGCAGCCCGTACGCGCTCAGCAGCGCGCGGGTCGCGCCCGCGTCCAGCCAGACGTCTTCGCTCGTCGCGAGCGCGCGTTCGACGATCGCGCGTCCCTCGGCCGTGTCGACCGGCGCGGGAGCGGTCGGCTCCCCGACGGGCCGCCGCAGCCAGTCCGCGCGCTCGGCGGCGAACCGAGTGCGCGCGCCGCGGATTCGGGGTAGAGGAAGGTCGCGACGCCGCAGCCCGGCTCGCGGAACGCGGTGGGAATGCCGTCGCGGCTGATCACGACCGCGAGCACCGGCTTCTCGGCGCCGGCACCGCAGACGGCGCGACCGATCGCTTCGGCGACGTCCTCGGCGTCGGCGACCACCGGTGGCACGAACAGGACGATCAGCGCGTCGATCCCCGGGTCGGCGAGCAGCGGCGGCAGGACGGTTTCGTACGTCGCCGCCGTCGCAGACCCGAGCAGGTCGACCGGGTTCGCCACACTCGCCTCCGCCGGAATCGCGGCGAGCAGGCTCTGCCGCGTCGCCTGGGCGAGCTCGGGCAGCTCCAGACCGGCTCCCTCGCAGGCGTCGGCGCAGAGGATGCCGAGGCCGCCGGCATTGGTCACGACGGCGACCCGCCGCCCCGTGGGCAGGGGCTGGTTGGAGAGCAGGCCCGTGACGTCGACGAGCTCCTCGAGCGTCCGTGCGCGGATCACCCCGGCCTGGCGGAAGAGCGCGTCGGCCGCAGCATCGGATCCGGCGAGCGCCGCGGTGTGCGAGCTTGCGGCGTGCGCACCGGTCGCGGTCGCGCCGGCCTTCAGCGCGATGATCGGCTTCCGGCGGGCGACGCGTCGCGCGATGCGGCGCGAACTTGCTGCGGGTTGCCGAACGACTCGAGGTAGAGCAGCACGACGTTCGGTCCCCTCGTCGTCCTCCCACCACTCGAGGAGGTCGTTCGAGGAGACGTCGGCCTTGTTGCCGATCGAGACGAACGAAGAGAAGCCGAGCTGACGCTCGGTCGCCTGCTCGAGCAGGGCGAGCCCGAGCGCGCCGCTCTGCGACGAGAAGCCGATGCGCCCCGTCGGAAGCGCGCGCGGCGCGAAGGTCGCATTCAGCCCGATGCCGGTCGACGCGAGGCCGAGGCAGTTGGGACCGATCAGGCGCGCGCCGTGCGCTCGGACGAGACCGAGCAGCTGCCGCTGGCGCTCGGCGCCTTCGGAGCCGGTCTCGGCGAAACCGGACGAGATCACGCAGATCGCGCGCGTGCCGGCGTCGAGCGCGCCGGTTGTCGCCTCGATCACCTGCTCGCCCGGCACGCAGATCACCGCGAGGTCGACCGTGTCGTCGATCTCGGCGACCGTCCGGTAGCCGCGGACGCCGGCGACCGAGTCGCCGTTCCGGTTCACCGGATAGACGGCGCCGGTGAAGTCGGCGTCGAGGACGTTGCGAAAGAGCTCGCCGCCGATCGAGCCACGGCGCCGCGACGCGCCGATCACCGCCACGGTCTTCGGCTCGAAGAAGGGTCGTAGCGAGGCGACGACCGCGGTGTGGTCGCGCTCCTCGATCCGCGCCTGGAGCGATTCCGTCGACTCGACCGGGAACCGAAGCTCGACCTCGCCCTGCTCGAACTGCTGGGCGACCTCGAAGCCCGCGTCGGCGAACACTCCCAGCGCCTGCCGGTTGTCCGCCATGACCTCGGCGACGAACTGATCGATGCCGTCGGCGCGGGCGCGCATCGCCAGCTGCTCGAGCAGCCGTGTCCCGATGCCGCGGCCCTGCTGGTCGTCGGCCACTGCGAACGCCATCTCGGCGGAGGTGCTCCCGCCGAGGTGCACGTAGCTCGCCAGGGCGACGATCCGTCCCTCCAGCGTCCCGATCAGCGCGCGGATGCTCGGATCGGTCTCGTCGACCAGCGGCGCCACGAGCGCATCGTCGACGCGCCTCACGCCGTGGAAGCGCAGGTAGCGGCTGCGATCCGACAGCCGCGCGAAGAACTCGAGCAGATCGGCCGAGTCGGCCGACGTCGGTGGCCGCAGACGAAGCGTGCCGCCGTCTCTGAGTACGACGTCGACCACTTCGTCTGCGGCGGCGACATTCACGAAGGGACCGCCTCCTCGACCTTGCGAGTGGGCTCACCGTTCGACGCCGGCTTCGGGGCCGGAACTGCGAGCACCGGGCACGGCGCCGTGTGCAGCAACCGCTGGGTCACGCTTCCCACCAGCAGCCCCGCCACGGGCCCGAGTCCACGGGTGCCGATGACGACTGTCTCGGCCTTGTGCTCGCGCGCCAGCTCGGCGATCGCGTGCGCCGAATGGCCCGGGTGCCCGCGCACGATCTCGAGGGTCGCATCGATGCCGGCCGCACGCAACTCCTCGACCTGAGCACGGATCTTGACCTCGAGCTCTTCCTCGTCGGCGAGAACCGGGTAACCGCTCATCCGCCCGCCGTAGAAGTGCTCCTCGACGTGGACGACGAGCAGCCGTCCCTTCCCGGCGGCGACGAGCTCCTTGGCGAACGACAGCGCGTGATCGGCAGCCGCCGATCCGTCCGTCGCCCAGATGACCGTCTTGAACATCTCGTGCCTCCTTTCGGACACCCCCAGTGTGGGGGCCGCCAAGGGCAGCCGCCATCGGAGCCGACGCGGAGCAGCATGCGGGTTTTCCGCACGGAACAACGGCGGTATCCTCGCCGGGGTGGAAGCCGGCACGGCTCAGAGCCGCCTGCGCTCGCTCCTCGACGCAGGCATCGCGCTCACGTCCGAGCTCTCGCTGGAGGGTGTCCTGGAGCGCGTCCTCGAGGCGGCCGCGAGCCTGACGGGCGCGAAGTACGCGGCGCTCGGCGTGATCGACGCCAGCGGAACCGAGCTCGAGCGCTTCCTCACCCACGGGATCGACGCCGGCACCGCGGCCTCGATCGGCGACCCGCCCCGGGGCCGCGGCATCCTCGGCGTGCTGATCCGCGATGCGTCGCCGCTCCGGCTCACCGACCTCGGTGAGGATCCGCGCTCGGTCGGGTTCCCACCGCACCATCCGCCGATGCGCTCCTTCCTCGGCGTGCCGATCATGCTGCGCGGCGTCGCCTACGGGAACCTCTACCTGACCGAGAAGGAGGGCGGCGCCCAGTTCGACGTCATCGACGAGGAGCTCGTGACCCTGCTCGCGGCGCAGGCTGCCGTCGCGATCGAGAACGCCCGCCTGTACGAAGCCTCAACGCGCTGGTCGCGCCAGCTCGAGTCGCTGCACGAGGTCGTTCGGGCGCTGGTCGAGGAGTCGGAGCTGGAGGTGCTGCTCGACCTGGTCTGCCGCCGCCTTCGCGAGCTGATCGGGGCGCGCCTCGCGCTGATCGCGCTGCCGGAGGGCGAGGATGCGCTTCGGATCGCCGCGGCGGACGGCGACCAGCCGTCGGAGCTGCTCGGGGATCTGCTCAGCCGCCACGGCTCGAAGAGCGGCAGGGTGCTCGAGCGACGCCAGAGCACCCGCGTCGACTCGGTCGTGGACGACCCGGAGACCGATCAGGACGAAGCGCGCCGCCTGGGCCTGCGCACGGGCCTGTACGTCCCGCTGGTCGCCCGCGGGCGCGCGATCGGGATCGTCGCCGTGCACGATAAGCTCGGGCCCGATCCACGCTTCACGGATGCCGACCTCCGGCTGGCCGAGATCTTCGCGGCACGGGCGGCCGTCGCCGTCGACCTCTCCCAGCGCGTCGCGCGGGACACGGTCCGCCGCGTCGTCGAGGCCCAGGAGCTCGAGCGCAGCCGGCTCGCCCGCGAGCTGCACGACGAGACCGGCCAGGCGCTGACCTCGATCCTCCTCGGCCTGAAGGCGATCCGCAGCGCCGAGAGCGAGGACGCGGCGGTCGAAGCCGAGTCCGAGGTCCGTGACCTCGTCGTCCAGGCGCTCCAGGACGTCCGCCGGCTGGCCGTCGAGCTCCGACCGACGGCGCTCGACGACTTCGGCCTCGTACCCGCGCTCGAGCGGCTGGTGGAGACCTTCGAGAGCCGGACCGGCATCGACACGCAGCTCGAGGCGACGCTCTCGACCCGGCGGCTGCCGGCAGAGAGCGAAACGGTGCTCTATCGCGTCGTCCAGGAGGCACTCACCAACGTGATCAAGCACGCCGGCGCACGACACGTCAGCGTCGTCGTCGCCTCGCGGAACGCCGGCGTGACCGCCGTGGTCGAGGACGACGGCCGCGGTTTCTCGCGTGACGAGGTCCGTCAGGACGCGCTCGGCGTGGTCGGGATGCGCGAGCGCCTCGCACTCGTCGGCGGGACGCTCGAGGTCGAGTCGACGGCGGGCGCCGGGACGACGATCGCCGCCCACGTCCCGCTGCCGCAGGACGGGCCCACCGGCCCGGTGGTCTAGGGAGTCGCGCCGCCGGCGAGCCGCGAGAGCTCGTGGAGAATCCCCGGGCCCTGAAGGCTGGCCACGCGATGGGATCGACCGTCCCGGAGCCGAAGCCACAGAACGGGCAGGCCGCGCAGGCGGTCGGCCTGGGTGCGCCCGATCGAGACGTCGACGAGGTCGGCGAAGGCCACGACGAGCTCCCGGTCGCGATCGGACAGCTCGAAGCGGTCGCCGAGCACGCGGAGGCGGCCGGAACGCTCTCCGTCCTCGCCGCTCCACAGGACTGCGTACTCGCGCATTTCACGGACGATAGGGCGGCACCCGAAGGGCCGCCTCGCCGCTCCCCCACACGGCGGCTGCGGCTTTCCACGGATCTCCTCGCTCCGACGCTGCAGCTAACGTCCCGCGAATGGCCGATCCGATCCGGGTCCTGATCGTCGACGACCACGCCGTCGTGCGCTCGGGAATCAGGCTGCTCCTCGACAAGGAGCCCGACATCGAGCCGGTCGGCGAGGCCGGCACCGGGCGCGAAGCCGTGTTCCAGGCGCGGTCGCTCAAGCCCGACGTCCTGCTGATGGACGTCGTGATGCCCGACCAGACGGGGCTCGAAGTCCTGCCGGCGCTGCGCCACGAAAACCCGGACGCGAAGGTGCTCATCCTCTCGATGCAGGACGACCCGCGGTACGTGCGCGAGGCGTTCGCCGCCGGTGCGACCGGCTACGTGCTCAAGGAAGCCGCCGACACCGAGGTCGTCGCAGCCGTGCGCGAGGTCGCGCGCGGCGGGCAGTACGTCAGTCCGGAGCTCGGCGCGCGGATGCTCGCCGCCGAGGCGGAGGCGGAGCGCCGCGCCGGAGACGATCCGCTCTCGGAGCGGGAACACGAGGTCCTCCGCCTGCTTGCGCTCGGGCATACGAACCAGGAGATCGCCAAGCAGCTCTACATCTCCGTGCGAACCGCGGAGACGCATCGCGCGCACATCATGCAGAAGCTCAATCTGCAGAGCCGCGCCGAGCTCGTTCGCTACGCGCTCGAGCACCAGCTGCTCGACGGGTAAGCACAGGAGAAAGAGGAGGGCCGCCTTGCGGCGGCCCTCCAGCTCCTGCGGTGGAGTCGGGTCGCTTACGCGACGGGCGCCGCGGGAGTTCCTGTGGGCCTGGCGAAAACTCCTGCCTTGAACGCCGGCTGGCCGCGAAGGACACCGCCGAGTGAGAGGACCCCGAAGCCGATGCCCGCGAGGAGCAGCGCGACTCCGACCACGACTCCGAACAGCGACAGCTGCTCGGCCATGTAGCTGGTGTTGAGCGCGGTCGTCAGCGCCGTCTCGGTCACCCACAGATCGCGGGCGGCGTTGCTCACGGGCTGACCCTCCGACTGAAGCGCCTTGGTCGCGTCGTTGGTGCCCTTGCCGTCGGCGGTGGCGTAGCGCGGCATCTGCGAATACGTCAGTCCGCGGCTGGCCTCGAGGGTGTGGATCCGCATGTACGTGGCGAACTCGCGTGCGAGCTTGCCGGTGGTGATGGGCTTCCCCGCGATGTTCGCGGTCGGGAGGCTGAGCGACGCCGGCAGGCCGGCCTTCTTGGCCTCCGCGGCGATCGCGGTCTTGTTCATGTCGGGAGACCCGACGATTGCCTCCTGCTTGAGACTCGAACGAACCGTGTCGCGTCCGTTCACGCCCATCACGATCGAGGTGATCCCAAAGGCGATCAGCACGATCGCCGCTGCGATACCTCCGAATTCGAAGAACTTGGTGCGCATGGCCCGACTCCTTTCGATCCCGTAGCGTTTGTCGGAGTGTCGGGCCGAGGCCGCCCCGGGCCATCAGGGGCACTGCGGAACGTGCTGCGGCAACGTGCGGTAACGCGTTGCGGATTCTCCGCAGCCCGAGGCCGGGCCGGCCCGCGCCGGCCCGGCCTCGCGTGTTCAGTCGTCAGGCAGCGACCGAGGCCGGGACGTCGCGGACGACGAGCACCGGCCGGCGCGTCTCGTGGAGCACGCCGAGCGACACGCTTCCCAGCATCGCGCTCGCAAGCGCTCCGTGACCGCGTGAGCCGATCACGATCAGGTCGACGTCCTCCGAGTCGGCGAACGTCACGATCTCGTTCACGGGATCACCCGTGAGCAGTACCGGCGCGACGTCGAAGCCGCGCTGCTCTGCGAGCTCGACCGCAGCGTCGAGCGGCGCGCGATCTGCCGCCGAAATGGTGTGGGCGATCGCGCCCGTCATCCCAAAGCCGTTGCCGGGAACGACGTCGACGGCCGGGGCGACGTGGACGACGTACACCTCCCCGTCCTCCTGGGACGCGAGGTCGAGGCCGCGCTGGACGGCCTGACGCGAGGCGCGGGAACCGTCGGTTGCGATCAGGATCCGTTTCATCGTCAGCCTCCCTTCGATTCAGATGGCTACAGCGTCGGCCGGATCGAGCTCGAGCGCATCGGTCGTCTCTCCGATCGCCAGCCGGAGAACTACTGAGTCGTCCGGCGCGAACTGCTCCGCGAGCAGATTCTCGGTCTCGCCGGCGGCGAGCGGCCTGCTGAGGAGGAAGCCCTGGCCGACGTCGCACTGCTCGAGGCGGAGCTGCCGGAGCTGGCCTTCCGTCTCGATCCGTTCTCCGACGACCTCCAGACCGAGGATCTTGCCGAGCTTGACGAGCGTGTGCAGCAGCGCCGCCGCGTGATCCGAGACCGCGATCCCGGCGCCGAACGCACGGTCGATCTTCAGCGCGTCGACGGGGAACTGCCGTCGATATGCGAGTGAGCTGTAGCCGGTACCGAAGTCGTCGACCGCGACGCGCACGCCGAGGGCCTTCACTAGCCGTCCGTGCACCACGAGCCGCCAGGCGCGCCCCAGGCCGCGCCAGCAGCGCGTCCGACGCGAGGCACGCCAGGCCGTCCAGACCGCCGCCGCACTCACCGGGAAGAAGAAGGCGTCCCCCACGATCGCCCCGTCGATGGGCGCGTACCGGAGGACCTGCCACGCTCCGTAGACGAGCAGGACGGCGCCCAGCGCGGCTGTCCAGGCCACGCTGCGCCCAGGTGCCCGGACGCGGGATCCGATCGTCAGGGGGAGCGACGTCATGCGTCTCACGATCGGCGAGGCGACCGCCGCTGCATGCGGGAAAAGCCGCACGTGGGGACGCGGGAGCCCGCAAACCTTCCAAGATCGTTCTCCAGGACGACAGGGAAATCATCCGCGGTCAGGTTTCGCGACGGGAAGTCTGACCCTAACGTCACGGGATGGCCGACGAGGTAGGTGCGCGCCAGCGAGCGCGATCAGCAGCAGTCATCCTGATCTGGGCCGCCGCGGCCGCGCTGCCCCTGGTCGGACTCGCGTCGCTGCTCTTGCGCAAGCAGCTCGATCCCCACTTCGAGAACTACCGCGCCCACTTCGTCGTCTTCGGCGCGGTCGGGGCGCTGGCGTTCGGGCTCGGGTTCACGGCAGGAGAGGCCGCCAACCGGCGCGGCGACGCCCGCGTGCTGCTGCTGTCACTCGCCTTCATGGCGACCGGCGGGTTCATGGGGCTGCATGCCTTCGGCACGCCGGGCGTCCTCGTCACCGACGACCACGCCGGCTTCCAGGTCGCCATCTCCGTCGGCCTGCTCGTCAGCGCAGCCTTCGCGCTCGCATCGGCGTTCGTCGACGTCCGCCCCGGGATCGGTCCCTGGGTGGTCCGGAATCGCACGCTGCTCCGCTCGACGATCCCGATCGCGATGGGAGGCTGGTTCCTCTGGACGATCGCCGACCTGCCGCCGCTCCGCTCGCCGGACAGCGAAGCGGCCCGCGGCAGCTTCCTCACCGTGATGGCGGTCGTCGGGACCGTGACCTACGCGGTGAGTGCCGCGGGCTACTGGAAGCTCTTTCGCAGCGCCCGTCAGCTGCTCCCCCTCGCAGTCGTCGCGTGCTTCCTGCTCCTCGCCGAGGCGATGATCGGCGTCGCCCTGACCGGCGAGCGCAAGTGGCACGCCAGCTGGTGGGAGTGGCACGTGCTGATCATGCTCGCCTACGTGACGATCGGCATCGCCGTTCGCCGTGAATGGCGCGACGAGCGTTACCGGCATCTCTACCTCTCGACGACGCGCGAGCGCCGTCAGGAGATCAGCGTGCTCTTCGGCGACCTGGTCGGGTTCACGCAGTTCTCCGAGCGGTCGCAGCCGGCCGAGGTCGCAGAGATGCTCAACGCGTACTGGGGCGCCGCGGCGCCGTTGATCACCCGGCGGTTCGGCGGAGAGCTCGAGAAGTTCATCGGCGACAGCATCGCGGCCACGTTCAACAGCAGGGGCGACCAGCCCGATCACGCGCTGCGCGCCGCGCGCGCCGCGCTCGCGCTCCAGAGCGAGCTCGGCGCGATCACCGAGCAGCATCCGGGCTGGCCGAAGCTGCGAGTCGGCGTCAACAGCGGTGAGGCGGTGCTCCGGGAGGTCGGCGGCGACGGCCATGTCGCCTACCCCCTCGTCGGCGACACCATCAACACCGGCTCGCGGCTCGAGAGCCTCGCTCCCGCCGGAGGCGTGCTGATCGGCGCCGAGACCTACGGGCGGCTGCCCGACGGGGCGGTCGTCGAGGCGAAGACGGGCCTGCGCATCAAGGGCAAGGCCGACGCGGTGCAGGCGTACGTCCTGCTCGCGTTGCCGTAGGCCCTAGGTGTTCTGGGACGTGAGCCGCTCGCGCTTGCTGCGCGACGCCATCGTCTGACGCGTGGAAGCCGAGAGCTCGAGCTTGCGGAGCCGGATCGACTTCGGCGTCACCTCGACCGCCTCGTCGTCGCGGATGAACTCGAGCGCCTGCTCGAGCGAGAGTCTCCGCGCAGGGATCAGGCGCACGTACACCTCGGCGGATGCCGCGCGCACGTTCGTCAGCTTCTTCGGCTTCGAGGCGTTGACGTCGAGATCCTCGGAGCGCGAGTTCTCGCCCACGATCATGCCTTCGTAGAGCTCGTCGCCCGGCTCGACGAACAGCGAGCCGCGCTCCTGCAGCGCCTGGATCGCGTAGTCCGTCGCCTGCCCGCGGCGATCGGCGACGAGGCTGCCGGTCGGCCGGATCCGCAGCTCGCCGTGCCACGGCTCCCAGCCGTCGAAGACGTGATGCAGCATGCCGGTGCCGCGCGTCTCGGTCAGGAACTCGGTTCGGAACCCGATCAGCCCGCGCGCGGGCACGACGTACTCGAGGCGCGCCCAGCCGGTGCCGTGGTTCACCATCTGCTGCAGGCGGCCCTTCCGCAGCGCGAGCAGCTGGGTGATGACGCCGACGTACTCCTCCGGCACGTCGATCGCCACGCGCTCCATCGGCTCGCTGCTCACGCCGTCCACGTCCTTCGTCAGCACCTCCGGCTTGCCGACCGTCAGCTCGAAGCCCTCGCGGCGCATCAGCTCGACGAGCACCGCGAGCTGCAGCTCGCCGCGTCCGTGCACCTCCCACGTGTCGGGCCGCGACGTCGGCAGCACGCGCAGCGAGACGTTCCCGACCAGCTCCTGGTCGAGGCGGCTCTTGACCTGGCTCGCGGTCAGCCGGTCGCCCTCGGTGCCGGCCAGCACGCTGGTGTTGATGCCGATCGTGACCGAGAGGCTCGGCTCGTCGACCGTGGTCACGGGCAGCGGCCGCGGGTCGTCGGGGTCGGCGATCGTCTCGCCGATGGTCACGCCGGGCAGTCCGGCGAGGGCGACGATCTCGCCCGGCCCCGCCTCGAGTGCCGGCACCCGCTCGAGCGCCTCCGTCACGTACAGCTCGGTGGCGCGGGCGTGCTCGATCGTCCCGTCGGCCCGGCACCAGGCGATGCGTGCGCCCTTGCGCAGGGTGCCGTGGTGGATCCGGAGCAGCGCCAGGCGGCCGACGTACGGGCTCGCGTCGAGATTCGTGACCAGCGCCTGCAGGGGATGCCCGGGGTCGTACGCCGGCGCCGGGATCGTTGCGATCAAGGTGTCGAAGAGCGGGCCGAGGTTGGGAGCGAGCTCGTCGGGCGTGAAGCCCGCCCGCCCCGCGCGGGCGTTCGCGTACACGATCGGGAACTCGATCTGCGACTCGTCGGCGTCGAGGTCGAGGAACAGCTCGTAGACCTCGTCGACGACCTCCTCGGCCCGCGCGTCACTGCGGTCGACCTTGTTCACGACCAGCACGACCGGCAACTTCGCCTCGAGCGCCTTGCGGAGGACGAAGCGGGTCTGCGGCAGCGGCCCCTCGGAGGCGTCGACCAGCAGCAGCACACCGTCGACCATCGTCAGCCCGCGCTCGACCTCGCCGCCGAAGTCGGCGTGACCCGGCGTGTCGACGATGTTGATCTTCGTGGCGCCCAGCCGGACGGCCGTGTTCTTGGCGAGGATCGTGATCCCCTTCTCGCGCTCGAGGTCGGTCGAGTCGAGGACGCGCTCGCCGACGTCCTGGTTCTCGCGAAACGAGCCCGACTGCCAGAGCATCGCGTCCACGAGCGTCGTCTTGCCGTGGTCGACGTGGGCGACGATGGCGACGTTGCGGAGATCGTCGCGGCGGGCGAGGTTCGAGTCGGACACGGCCTCCGAGGGTAGCCTGCCGCCGCCCGCCGGCGAGTCGGCCCCGCCCTCTTTGCGATACTCGAGCGCATGAACCAGGACGACCTGCGCGCACTCGAGACGGTCGGCGCCGAGGTGACGTTCGCCGCCGGCCAGGCGCTGACCGAGACCGGCCAGCGTGGAACCGGCCTCTACGTCCTGCTCGAGGGAACCGTGGTCGTCGAGGCACCGGAAGGGACGCGCGAGCTCGGGCCCGGAACGGTGATCGGCGAGCGCGCCCTGCTCTCCGACGACGGGATGCGGACGGCGCGCGTGCGGACGACGAGCGACGTCCGGGCACTGGCGGTCGACCGCGTTGAGTTCGAACGGCTCTGCGCGGACGACGAAGGCTTCGCGGGCCGGATCGCCGACGCCGGCAGCTCCGTGCTCGACTAGAGCCGGCTCGGACCACGAGATCCCAGAGCCGGTTCGTGCTTACAGCGGATTGCGTCTGCGATAGTCCCAGCGGAGATGCAGGGAGAACAGGTCCTTCGATGAGCGTCGGCGGCCGCTCGCAGACGCGTCAACGCACGCTCCGGCGGGTCGGGCTCGGCGCGGCCGTGCTCGTGCTCCTGGCGCTCCTGTTCCTGATCAGCGGTCACTGGGTGCTCGGAATCATCTTCGGCGTCCCCGCCGTCGCGGCCGCCTGGCTGTTCCTGCAGCTACGCGCCGTTCGCTGACGCACGCGCGCCGGGCGGCGAGCAAGGTCGCTCGACAGTCAGTGAATGCTCCGATGCGCGTGGCCGCTCCCGCCGCGATGCTCGTGTAGCCATGACACGCCTCCGGATGCGGGGAACTGGGGCGACGCGGGACAGCGCGCCGCAGGGCGAGCGCTACGAGGTTTGTCAGGTCGTCCGCAACCGCTTCGGCGCGCGCGTGCTCCGCGTGCTGGCCACGGCGGATGACGAGGAGGGGGCGGATCTCGCCGTGCGCACGATCGCAGGCGAACAGGGGCCGGACATCGGGCCGATCTTGATCGTCGACACGGCGACGCGGCTCTGGCTTTCCCGCGATCGCGCTCGAGGACGGTCTCGTCGCCGCTAGGAACGAGCCGGCCGAGCACGCGAAGATCACGAGGCGCTCCTGGCGCGCGCCGAATACACGCTGACCGGGCGCCATGGGAGAGTGCGTCTCGACCTTCAACACGGGATACCGAAGCGCGCCCGGCCGAGTTGTACGGCGTCTTCTGCACAGACATACACGCTTCCACCGCGATCGACGAAGGCCTGTCGGGGCCTTTCGTCGGTCACCGGTATGCCAACGAATCAGTCGATCGGAGTCGAGGCCGGTGGCTGAGTGAATGCCACCTGAATGCGGTGCGGCAGGACCGGCAGCAAGACCCCGTCCACGCGCGTCCAGATCGGCTGTACCCACGGGTAGTTTGCGCCGGGCAGCATCGCCACCGTCTTCGGAACGATCGCGGACGCCGGCACCTGCTTCGTGACAGGCGTCGTCTTGTGCGGCGGCCGGATGGGGCCGGACTCCGCCGCGGCGACCGAGGCGTACGCGAGTGTCGCGAAGGCAACCACAAGCACGAACATCAACCGCTTCGTGCGCACGGCTCACCTCCTTCTCAGGACGAGGGTCGAGGAAGGCCGCGATTCGCGCATCGGGGTTCCACCGAACCGCCGCCCCCGGCACACCAAACAGTCAGGCGGCTCCGCACGAGGAGGTCGTCGTGCCCGGAATGCACCCGCGCGACCCGGTTCGGCCCGTCGACGCCACGACGCGAACTATCGAAGGCGTCTGGTTTCGATCCGACGGGACGCGTCTTCGCGCACCCGGCACACGTCGTCGCCGAGAGCGGGTCGCGCATCTCCCGTGTTCGATCCGTCGACTGACCGGCGGTCGGCATCCTCTCGACGCTCGACGTCGCACGCGCGACCACTGCGAGGTGCACGTCCCGGCGCTCGCCGACGGAGGCCGCGCCCGGCCGGCCGCGTGGTCTCCGTCGGCGGTGGTGTGCGCTGGACCCTCAGGACGTTGGCGCCGTCGTGCTCGGCGGCCGCGATCGCCTTGGCTGCGGCGGCGGCGAAGCTCTCGGCCGCAACCTCGACCAGCCGTTCGCCACCCGGATCGACGAGCAGTTCCAGCCGGTGAATCGTCGGCGCGCGGCTGGCCCGCGCGAGGATCGGTTGCAGCGCGACCGCGAGCGCGTCGCCCACGACGAGCGCACCCAGGAAACGGAAGTACAACTCGCTGCCAACCTCGGCCCATACGGCGAGCGCGACCATGGACGCGGCGACAAGCGCGAGGGCGACGGCGGCAGCGAAGAGACGGCGGACCGAGGGCGGATCGCGATCGTTGCGTCGGGCCGTAAGCGCCGCGGTCAGCGTCGATGCAAGCGCGAAGACCACGACGGTGACGATCGCCTTCCCGAGCTCGTCCGGCGGATTGTTCGTCCAGATCGCGACCAGCGCGAGCGCGGAGCCGGCGACGGCGAGGGTGAGGAGCACCCTGGCGAGCCGGGCTGCGCGCCGCTGGTCGAGAAGGATTCCCGCCGGCAGCGCCAACAGCCCGGCAAGCGCGATCAACGCCGTCGTGCCCAGGATCCGTCCCTGCGTCCGATGGAACTCGCTGAAGAGAAGGACCGCGATCGCCAGCGCTGCGGTCGCGCAGAGCGAGCCGACGACGGCTGCCGACAGAATCCGCTTCCCGGACACGCTCATGCCTCGCGCAGCCGGCTCCGGCGGCCGCGGCGCTGTCGGGCGGAGTCGGTGCGACGATGTGGGATCAGCTCGTACGCGATCTTCGCCCGGTCGAGCCCGTCGAGGAGCGTCTTCGGTGCTGGTGTGTGCGCTTATCTCGTCTCCTTGTGTTTTCTGGTCTTGTGCCGGATGAGTGCGTCGCTGCCCGGGTAGAAGATGCTCTCGTGGCCGTCGTCCCAGCGGACGCGGTAGTGCCGGTGGGCGGCATCGCCGAGCAACTCGAGGATCTCGCCGGCGCGCTCGTTCTCACCGACGCGATGGCCGGCCACGACGAGGAGGTCACCGGGCTTCGTCTGCTTTGCTGTGGCTTCAGGCGACATAAGCGGGCTCCTGTTGGCGGTAGATGGTGAGGCCCGGTTCACGGGCGCGATTGGTGTACGGGTAAGCGACCACCGTGTGCAGCTGCCGTTCGCCCCCGGCCTGCCGCTCGTTGTCGATCGCGTGCTCGACGCAGATGAAGGCGCAGCTGTCGTCCTGGCGGAAGAGGATCGCGCCCTCGGTGGTGTCGAAGTCGTAGAGGAAGACCTCGTAGGCGGCGAGGTTCGGACAACCGTCGACCGAGCACCGATGCGTTTCTCTGGACATCGCTCACTCCTTCCTCGCGCGAGCGGGAGCGGGCACCGAGCCCCGCCCCCTTTGCGCGTCAGCCCTTCGTGATCGCGACCGTGTTCGGCCTCGCGACGTATTCGTCGTCGGTCTCGTAGATGTCGGTTGCAGGAGGGAGAGCCGGCGCGACACCGAACTCCTCAAGCCGGCGCCGCATGCGGCGCCCATCGAGTCGAGCTCCATGAAGGGTGCCCACTCGACGATGGCCATCGCGCACCTCCTTCTGCCGTCATGCTCGGCCCGGGTCACCGCACAGGCATCGGGGAAACCACCGATGCAGGATGTCGGCGATCCGCCGCAGGGAGAATGACGGGCCAACGGTGTCGGAGACTGCACGCCATTCATTCCGAGTGGCGGGCGAGCCAGTTGGGCAGCGCGGACTGGCTGGCCGTCGCCACGCAGATCGACGTGTCGGCTGCGCCGTAGCAGATGCGGATCGCGTCCCGGTCGTCGAGCAGCTGCCAGCCGCAGGAGAAGACAACCTGGTCGACGTCGCCGACCCGCTCGTAGTCGGCATCCGGCCCGAACAGCCACTCGCTCGAGCGCGCGAGCACACGGTCGGGTGTTCGGCATCGAGGAGGGCGAGGCCGAGCCGGTAGACCGATCCCGCGCTCGTTGTGTGGACGCCGTCGTAGAGAAGCAGCCAAATGTGCGCGGCGTGTCTCGGCGACGTCGAGACGCGTCCGGGGTCGACGCTCCAGTCGGTGAGTCCGTCGGCGCTGCTGGCGGCGGCGAGATGGGTAATCCCGGTGCGCTCCTCGACCCGCGCCAGGAGCAACGTCTCTCAGTCGAGCCTGGAGACGCCCGGGTTGAAGACGGCGTTGACCGTGCTCGGCCAGTCCGCCGCCGTAAGGATCGGATTCCCCTCGTAGCGCCGAAACAGCTCGCTCCGTCGTTCCGTACCCACCGGGGCCCTGTACCTCCATCCGAACGAGCGGGCAAGGCTACGAGCAGGGCGCAACGCCGAAGACTGCGGACGGCCTTTCGGCTCCGCGCGTGCTTTAGCGACGCGCCGAGGCGTTGCGGCGGATGGCGATCACCGTGGCTACCGTCCAGGCCTGCAGCTCCTGGGGAGGCTGGGCGATCCGGTTGCCGCGCCCGTCCCGCTCGCTGCAGATATCAACGATGAAGCGACAGTAGGGGTCGCGTGCATCGTCGCCGGCGACGAACTCGGGATAGCGGTTGGTCGCGCGGCAGGCGGCCACGATCGACCCCTCCAGCGCTCGCGCTTCGTGTTGGAAGCCGTGCCGGTCAAGACCGCGCGCGGTCGCGTAGGAGTCGAACAGCCACACGTTCCCGTTATGGTAGGCGTGCGGTCGGTAGCGATTCTCCCTGGTTGAGAGCGTGCGGATGCCGTAGCGGGCGCGCAGCTCCGGCAACAGCAGCAGTTCGACGGTTCGCGTGCGCCGTCGCACCGTCTCGCGGTCACGTCCATCGAGGAGCCGTGAGGAGAGAAGCCAACCCATGTTTGAGGCGCGAACGGCAAGCGGTCGCAGCGCGCCGCTCTGCGGGTCGCGGTCGACGCCGAGCGCGAAGAAGCCACCCTCCGGTTCGGAAACCCAGAACAGGTCGCGGGTCGCTTCACGCAGCGACGAGGCGACCGCCTGCAGCCGCGGCGTCGCAACGCCACGTCCGAGATTGCGGCCAAGCTCGATCGCGTCGAGCAGCGCGTCGTAGGCCAGCCCCTGCGTGTCGATCGACGCCAGCGGCCCATCATGGTTGGCGATCGTTCCGTCAGCATGGGTGTAGGAGTCCCAGCTGTCCTTCCAGACCTGGTTTTCCAGCGAGCCGAGGAAGGCGCGTTGCCAGGTGAACAGGCCGTTGCCGTCGTGCTCGACCCGCTCGCAGATCCAGGCAAGCGCGTCGCTGAGCGCATCACGAACGGTGCGCAGCTCAAACGGCGCCAGCCGGGCGCGAAACTCGTGCTCCATGAAGGCCGGGCGGTGCCGGGCGGCGTGGCAGGCTGCGGTGACAAAAAGCGCGGTCGAGTCGATCGCGCCGAAGTAGGGCCACTGCCAGCCGGAATCTGCACTGAGCTGGCGGGCAAGCTCATCCTCGTCCGGCTCGCGTAGCTCATGGGCGATCCGCCCTGGCTCCTCTTCCCGGCGCTGCACGTAGCTGCGGCCCTGCCAGGCCGCCAGATGCAGCACTGTTTGCTCCAGCAGCTCGGGAAAGAATGGGGCGAGGATTAGCGCGCAGAAGAGCGAGTCACGCCCGAAGACAGCCTGGAAGAGGTCGAGCGCGCTGTGCCCGGCGTTCTCTTCGGTTGGGAGGGCGCTGATCAACGGCCCGCTGCATCCGACCTTTCTGATCGTGTCTACTCGGGCGAGACGGCAGAGCGCCTTCTCCGCCGACGGCAGGCGCGCTGGGCGGGCGACCGGGATCTCTTCCAGCGAGACGAACCGCTCGCCCGCAAAGAGCGTGAAGTCGGCATCCGAGCGAGTGTCGAGCAGCGAGCGTGTGGCCATCGGATTCTCCCGCCTGCGAGCCAGTTGAGAGCGCGGACTTGCGGTACTCCAGATATGTACCTGCGCCTGAATGCGCCGCCGACTTTCCTTTTTCGACTATCGACAAGTCGCGGCGTCCGTGCGGTGCCGAGGCTGCGGTGGGTAGATTGTACGCCGCGCTTCTCACCGGCGAACAGCCAACGCGCAGAGCCGCTCCCGCATCGACAGCCGCCACGACTCGAACACCGTCCCAGCACTGATCGAGGTCTGCCGCTTGCAGCTCGCGCAAGAGGTGCCCCCTCGTCAGCCAAATGCCGGCTGCCCTCCAAGAAGGGCGCTCCACCGCCCACTGAAGACGACGACGGCTAGCGCCGACGCGTCGTCAGCGTCACCTCGCTGCTGCACGAGTCGCCCGGACGCTCCGGGTTTTAGCTGAGCCAAACAGCGTCGGTCAACGTGAGGCTAGGTGAGGGTGAATCAGGCTGTTTGGGGACACAAACTGGGACACAAATCCGAACCTTCTGCGCACGCCAGATCGGCGCACAGCCCAGGTATCAGACGTGCTGAACTCCGCTTAGTCGTGTGGGAGAACGAGTTCGACGAGTTCTGGCTCCACCGGCACGAAGCCCGAACGCTTGTAGAAGCTGCGAGCCGGCTCGTTGCTCTCCTCCACGACGACCTGAAGCGACTGCGCGCGCTCCGCGATCGCATACCCCTCTGCGTAGGCGAGCAGCCGGTGCCCGATGCCACGCCGCTCGTGGCCGGGCGCGACAAAGAGTTGCTCGACGACCACCATCCCTGCTTCGTCGGAGCGCAAGGCGACGTAGCCTGCAGGTTGATCGTCCTCGCGCGCGACGAAGATCACATCGCTGTTCAACACGTCGAGAACCCGCTCGTCGCTCCAGCCGGGCAGACCGCCAAACGTAGCGATCGCGAGCCCGAACAGCACCGGCAGGTCAGCCTCCACCCGCGGAGCGATCTCGATCTTGGAAGCCCCCAGAACTTTTCCCTCGAGCCCCGTGTTGGGCTCACCCATCAGACTGCCTCTCGAAGTGCGTTCGCGGCAGCTTGCAGACGCTCGCTGACGTCGGCGAGTTCTCGCGCCGCAAGGTCGATCCGCTCTTGCTGGACTTGCGTGCGCTCGTGCTGGCGATCGGCGCGTACCTGCTCCCGGTCAGCGCGTTCGTGGAGCGCCGTGAGCTGGTTCGCCATTCTCTCGACGGTCAGCGTCAGCTCGGCCAGTTGAGCAGCGATGAGCGCCGTGTCTTCCCGGGCTGTCATTTCGTCTGTCTGCCCGAGTGTATGCCCGGGAGCCACAGCTTCGATACCTGGCGGCCTGCCCGCGCTGTGCGGACCCAAAGGCCCCGGCCCGGCCGATGCTTGCTTCACGGGCGAATGACAACCGGCCAACAGGGACACAAACGCGAACCTGCACGCATCCGGCCAGTAGACTTCGCGTTGTCCTGTTGAAAGCCCCCGCGCCGCGGAAACGGCCGGGGGCACGGCACAGGAGGGCTAGCTCCACTCGGGGCCGATTGCACGCCGCTCTTCGCCGCCGTTATGGGAGACGCACGCGCATGTACCAGACGCGCCCCTTGGCGCGCTCTTGCACGTAGACGTTGCCGCTACATACGTCTCGAAGACGTCACTACCCAGACGATCGAGCAGCGGCGCGCGACCGACATGCGCGACGGCCGCGTCCCGCGCGGCACCGCTCAGATCGACAGATGCTGGGAGTTTCGTCAGAAGAATGAGGATACATCGGGGACACACGTTGCCCCTGAGAAAACAAGAACCCGGGTTTGCGGGGCCTTCTAGAGCGGATGATGGGACTCGAACCCACGACCTTCTGCATGGCAAGCAGACGCTCTAGCCAACTGAGCTACATCCGCGAAGCGGCGGAAGTATAGCCGCCGCTCAGGCGAGGCCCAGGCGGGCGGCCATCGTCGCCGCGACCGCCTGCAGGCCCGAGAGCGGCCGGATCATCACGGTGAAGGCGGCGATCTGCCCGGCGTCGTTCTCCTCGAGGATGTCGACGCCCTGGAGCTCGCGGTCGCCGACGTTCGCCTCGAAGAACAAGATCGTCGTGCGCTCGTCGCGCCACTCGTTCGTGTAGCGGAAGTTCTCGAACACCGTGGCGACGAGCCGCAGGATCTGCTCGACCTGCTCCTTGCCGTGGTACGGCTGGTAGACCGCCGGGCTGCGGAACACGACGTCGTCGGCGAGCGTGGCGAGCGCCGCCGCCTCGTCGTCGGCCTCGATCGCGCGACCGAAAGGATGGGTGACCGTCATGCCGCGTCCAGCGCTTCGTTGACGAGCCTGTCCGCCAGCTCGTTGTGCGCGCGCTTCACGTGCCGATACTCGACGTGCACGAGCTTGCGTGCAAGCCGTGTCGCCTCGTCGTGCAGCTCACGAAGCGCACTGTTCTTGACGCGGTACTCGCCGCGCATCTGCTTCACCATCAGCTCCGAGTCGGAGACGACTTCGACGTTGGGCACGGCGAGCTCCACCGCGCGCCGCAACCCGGCGATCAGGCCGTTGTACTCGGCGATGTTGTTCGTCGCCTCGCCGATCGCCTCGCCCTCGGCGGCCAGCACCGTCCCGTCGTCCGCCTCCAGCACGAAGCCGTACGCCGCCGGGCCGGGGTTGCCGCGGGCGCCGCCGTCGGTGAACAGGCGCGCCTTCACGAGACGAGCTCGTACACGTCGAACGCCGGCTCCTCGTAAGGGTGCGCGGCACGCAGTGCAGCGAGCACGTCCCCCTGACGCGCCGCCGGGAACACCGTCTCGAGCCTGAGCTCCGAGACGCGCTCCTCCGCACCCGCGACGCCGACCGCCGGCGAGGTGCCGGCGCCGCCGAGGAACGTGCCGGTTCCCTCCGTGTACCACGAGCAACGCTCGTAGTCGCCGATCCGCCCCGCTCCCGCGGCGAACACCGCGTCACGGACCGCGTCGAGGGACGCCGCCGGCACGAACACCACCAGCTTCCGGTTCACTCGACGTTGTCGATCTGCGCGCGCTGCAGCTTGCCGCTGTAGTCGACGTACACCGACTTCCACTCGGTGAACACGTCGAGCGCCGCCTGACCGGCCTCGCGATGACCGTTGCCGGTCTGCTTCATCCCGCCGAACGGCAGGTGCACCTCCGCCCCGGTCGTGCCCGCGTTGATGTAGGTGATGCCGGTCTGGAGGTCGCGCATCGCGCGGAACGCCTTGTTGACGTCGCGCGTGAAGATCGACGACGAGAGGCCGTACTCGACGCTGTTCGCAGCACGCACCGCGTCGTCGAACGAGTCGACGGGGATCAGAGCGGTCGTCGGCCCGAAGATCTCCTCCTGCGCGATCCGCATCTGCGGGTCGACCTCGGCGAACACCGTCGGCCGGTAGTAGAAGCCGTGGCCCTCGACCCGCTCGCCTCCCGTGAGGAGCTTCGCCCCCTCGTCGACGCCGATCCCGGTGTAGGAGTGGATCTTCTCGACCGCGGCCTCGTTGATCACCGGCCCGATCTCGGTGTCGTCCTCCCACGGTGCGCCGATCCGCATCGCCTCGGCGCGCGCGACGAGCTTCGTCTGCAGCGCCTCGTACACGCCCCGCTGCACGATCACGCGCGACGCCGCGGTGCACCGCTGGCCGGCCGTGCCGAACGCCGACCAGGCGATCCCGTCGACGGCGAGGTCGAGGTCGGCATCGTCGAGGACGATGATCGCGTTCTTGCCGCCGAGCTCGAGGTGCACGTGCTTGAGCCGGTCGGCCGCGGCCTTGGTGACGGCGACGCCCGTCTCGCGCGATCCCGTGAAGGTGATGATCGGCACGTCGGGATGCCGGACGAGCGCGTCGCCCGCCTCCTCGCCGTAGCCGTGAACGACCTGGACGACGCCTTCCGGCAGCCCGGCTTCGTGCAGCAGGTCGACGAAGCGCTGCGCCAGCAGCGGCGTGTCTTCAGCCGGCTTCAGCACGACCGTGTTGCCGCAGACGAGCGCCGGCGTGAGCTTCCAGGCGGGGATCGCGATCGGGAAGTTCCACGGCGTGATCGCGCCGACGACACCGACCGGCATCCGCACGCTCATCTGGAACTTGTCGCGGAGCTCCGAGGGCGTCGTCTGGCCGAAGAGCCTGCGGCCCTCGCCGCCCATGTAGTAACTCATGTCGATCGCTTCCTGGACGTCTCCCCCGGCCTCGGCCTTCACCTTCCCCATCTCGCGCGTCATCAGGTCGGACAGCTCGGGCTTCGAGCGCTCGAGGATCTGCGCGAAGCGGAAGAGGATGTTGCCGCGCTCGGGCGCCGGCACGAGGCGCCACTCCTCGAAGGACGCCCGCGCAGTGTCGACGGCGCGGGCGACGTCGTCGGCGGTCGAACGCGGGAAGGTCTCGATCACCTCGCCGGTGGAGGGGTTGAGCGATTCGAAGGTTGCGGTCGCGGTCGCCATGGCCGCGATCCTAGCCTGGGTTACTCGGTGGGCGGGTCGGGCGGGAACGTCCCGGGCATCCGCATCCGGCGCCGGTCGCGCGTCTCGCGGCGCTCCTTGAACGACCCGTCCTCCTGCCCGGCACGGCGATTGGGGCCGTCGCGCCGGTCGAGAATCACCGTCACGTTCGGGTTGTCCTTGTAGTACTCGACCATCTTGTCGAAGAGCTCGTCCTCGAGCTCCCGCGGGATCACGCAGTAGATCACGCGCTCAGTCTAGGTCGAGCGTCCGCGGACGCAAACTGGGAACTAGAGCCGTGCGATGTCCGGCACGAGGCGGCCGTCCTCCGCCATGTGCGCATTCCAATCGGTGAACGACGCCTCGAGGCCCGCCGGGTCGTGCCCGCGGCCCTCGAGCCGCACGGGGTTCTCCGAATCGGGCGAGACGCGGTACTGGTACCACGAGATATCCCAGGCGACGGTGACGACGACCTCCGAGTTGACACCCGACAGCACGACCACCGAGACCGTCGGCTCGCCGAGCGACTTGGCGATGCCGCTGACGGTGCGCCGGTACTGCGACGCGTTGAAGAGGTCGGCCGCCTCGACCATTGCCAGCTCGTGGTCGCTCAGCCGGCGCAGGATCGGCTCCGAGGCGACCGTCTGCTCGGCCGCGCGCGGGCGCGGGTTGATGAACGACGACAGCCAGCCGCCCGGGGCGCGCCGCCGGCGGGTGACTGCCACGGTCGGCGAGGTGGGCGCGCCCTCGCGGATCCACCCGTGCTCGACAGCCGTCTCCTGGCAGAGCGGGCAGACGTCGACGTAGTCGCTGCCGCCGTCCGGCGAGAAGCGGACGGCGCGCTCGCCCATCAGCAAGGTGCGCTCGCAGATCGCGCACGAGCGCTCGACGGTGACCCTGGTCACACGCGTCATGGCCGTTCGAGGGTAGCGCGCTCGCAGGCCGTCAGGCGGGAACCGCCTCGTTCTCCTTCTTCGCCGCCTCGATCAGCTTCTGCGCGATGTGCGCCGGAACCTCCTCGTAGCGCAGGAAATGCATGCTGTAGTCGCCGCGGCCGCCGGTCATCGACGTGAGCGCCTGGTTGTACGAGAGCACCTCTGCCATCGGCACCTCGGCCTTGATCGTGGTCATGCCGGCCTTCGGCTCCATCCCGTGCAGCCGGCCGCGCCGCGAGTTGAGATCCCCGTTGATCGCGCCGACCGAGTCGTCGGGCACGGTGACCTCGAGCTCCATGATCGGCTCGAGCAAGGTCGGCTCCGCCTTCTCGTACGCCGAGCGGAACGCCATCGAACCGGCGATCTTGAACGCCATCTCCGACGAGTCGACCGAGTGGTAGGAGCCGTCGACGAGCGACACGCGCACGCCCTGCACCGGCGCGCCGGCGAGCTCGCCGTGCTGCATCGCCTCCTGGATGCCCTTGTCCACCGCCGACCGGAACCCCTGCGGGATCACGCCGCCGACGATCTTGTCGAGGAACTCGTAGCCGATGTGGCCGTCGAGCGGCTCGAGCAGCACGTGGCAGTCGCCGAACTGCCCGCGGCCGCCGGTCTGCTTCTTGTACCGGCCCTGCGCGCGCGCCGAGCCCTTGATCGTCTCGACGTACGGCACGCGCGGCTGGTGCAGCTCCATCTCGACGCCGAACCGCCGCTTCGCGCGCTCGACCGCGACCTCGACGTGGATCTGGCTCATCCCGGAGAGCAGCTCCTCGCCCGTCTGCGGGTCGCGGCGAAGCCGTAGCGTCGGGTCTTCCTCCGCGAGCCGCCGGATCGCCTGCGCGACCTTGTCCTCGTCGCCCTTCGTCTTGGCGGTCACCGCGAAGCTCATCACCGGCTCGGGGAATCCGAGCGGCGGCGGCTCGAGGTCGTGCTCCGCGTCGACGAGCACGTCGCCGGTCTGCACGTCCTTCAACTTCGCGACGGCGCCGAGGTCGCCCGGCCCGAACCCGTCGGCCTTCTCGTGATCCTTGCCCTGCAGCGTCATCAGGCTGCCGAGGCGCTCCTTCGAGTGGTCGCGGTGGTTCACGAGCGTCGTGTCGCCCTTGACCTCGCCGGCATAGACGCGGAAGACCGAGATGCGGCCCGCGAACGGATCGGCGACGGTCTTGAAGACGAAGGCCGCGATCGAGGCGTCGGTCTCGATCGGCGAGCCCTTCTTCGCGGGGCTCGGCACACCCTCGACCAGCAGGTCGAGCAGCGCGTGGGAGCCGAGGTTCTTCGTCGCGACGCCGCAGGCGACCGGATAGATCTGATCCTGCGTGACCGCGTTCTTCAGTGCGGCTGCGATGTCGTCCGCGGGAATCTCCTCGCCGCCCAGGTAGCGCTCCATCAGCGCCTCGTCGGTCTCGACGACGGCGTCGAGCAGCCTGGTGCGGTACTCGGCGACCGTGTCCGCGAGCTCGGCCGGGATCTCCACGGGATCCCCTTCCCGGCCGCCGGCCGGATCGAGGTACGCGCAGTTGTGCAGCAGGTCGACGACACCCGTCAGCTCGTGCTCGGCGCCGATCGGCAACTGGATCGCCACGCAGCGATCGGACAGCTGCTCGGTCAGGGCGCCGAGGACGCGGTAGAAATCCGCGCGCTCGCGGTCGAGCATGTTGACGACGATCACACGCGACAGCGCGAGCTCCTCGGCGCGATTCCAGACGCGCACGGTGTTCACCTCGACGCCCATCACGCCGGAGACGACCACGAGCGCTCCTTCGACCACGCGGAGCGAGGCGACCGTGTCGGCCTGGAAGCCGGAGTCGCCGGGGGTGTCGATCAGGTTGATCTTGCGTCCCTGCCACGTGCAGTGGCTGAGGGTCGCCGACAACGACATCTGTCGTCGCTGCTCGTCCTCCTCCCAGTCCGAGACCGTCGTCCCCGCCTCGACCGATCCGAGCCGGTTGGTCGCCTCCGCCTGGAACAGCAGCGCCTCGACGAGCGAGGTCTTCCCGGTCCCGCGGTGTCCGACGACGGCGACGTTGCGGATCTTCCCGGCTTCGATGGGCATCAGGTCCTCCTGGCGGCGTGACGGGGTCGCCGAATCCTATGCAGTGTTCGCGTGCGTCGCGACCTGCGCGAACCGCGGCGCGATCGCGAGGCCGACCGCGGTGACCGCCGCCGCCGTCAGCCCGAGCAGCCACGGATCGGAGCGGTCGGTGCCGGCGAGCAGCAGGTGTGCCGTCGCGCCGAGCCAGACGACGATGGTGAGCATGTGCGCCCGCCGCCAGAGGCGGTGGGGGATCTGGCGGCGGAGCGCGTTCGTGATCCCGATTGCTGCGAGCAGCTCGGCCGCGACGACGCCGAGACCGACCGCGAAGGGCCGGTAGGAGGACGTGAACGGAACGAGCTCCTGGGCGAGCGAGAACGGGACCACGCGGTCGAGCAGCAGCGAGCCGCCGTGGATCACCACGAAGACTCCGGTCAGCTGCGCCAGGAACCGATGCACCTCTTCGACGGCGAAGCGCGGCCAGCTCAGCTTGACGCGCGTCGACATCACCAGCCCGAGGACGACCGAGGTCGTCAGCAGCAGGTACGCCACGATCCCGGCCGAGCGCGCCGAGTACCACGCGACGGAGCTCATCCCCGCTCCGGCACCGGCGAAGCCGGCACCTCCGCTCCTGCTGAGCCTCCGTCGAGCCTACGGCTCATGCTCATGCAGCGAGCTCCCGCGGGACCGACTGGCGCCACGTCTCGTTGAGGTGGACGACACCCTGCTCGTCGACGAAGCGGCCTGGAAGCGCGCGACGGTCGAGCCACGACGGCCCCGCCGGGCCGAGCAGCAGCGCGGCCTTCGCGGCCACGTCGGCCGCGAGGCAGCTCCCGGCGGCGACGGACACGTGCAGCCACGGCACCTGCGCAGGGCGCCCGGTCGCCGGGTCGATCAGGTGGTGCTGCACCACGCCCCCGCGCCGCCAGCGACGGTTCGCGACGCTGCTGGTGGCGAGACCGCCCCCGTGCAGGGTGACGGCGCCGCCCCCGGGCAGCCCGACGACGAGCGACGTGGAGGTCGCCGCGTCACCGCCGGCAGCCACGAAGCCGCCGCCGAGCAGCGCGAGCGCGTCGTCGACGGTCGCTCCCTTGACGACACAGTTGAGATCGAGCTCGATCGGCTCGGCGCGGACGAGCAGCCGGCCACGGAGCGACAGCGACCCGGGCGGCGGCACCCGCGCGGGCTGCGCCGGTGGCCCGTCCGCGGGCAACCGCTCGAAGTCGTCGTCGTAGCCGGCTGCCGCCACGGCCGCGCCGACGGTCGGCGTCACCAGGCCCCCAGTCGACCTGGACGCGCCGAGCGCATGCCCGAGCATGCGCGAGAACTCGTTGCTGACGAGCGCCGCGCCCGCCGGGATGCGGTTCAGGCACGAGAGCTCGGAGTCGGGGCGAAAACGGCTGAAGCGGCGGTCGCGCTCGTCGAAGAGAGCACGCACCTCGTCGCTGTCGGCCGAGAGCTCGATCGCGCAGCCCATCGCGCGGAAGGACGTCATGAGCCCGAGCTCTGGACCTGGGGAGCCGCGCCGCCGGGATCGCCGACCGACGCGTTGCCGAAACCGAAGGAATCGCTCTCGTCGGCGGTCGCCGTGCTGGCGACCGTCGCCACGCCGCCGGCATGCGAGCTCGCCGGGTGGGCGTCCCGAACGGCGGCGCCGAAGACCGCGAAGCCCGTCACCGCGCCCGCCCCGATCGCATAGCGGGCGAGACGGACGCGGCGGCGGGCTTTCACGATCCGAGAGGAGGGTTCCACGAGATCAAGCCTCGCGGCCGATCCTTAGCGCAGCCTGTGAGCCGGGTAGGAGTTCGCTTTACATGCGCGCCGCGGCGCCCGCGAGCCGAGCCTTCAGGCGCAGAACGGCCTTGGTGTGCAGCTGCGAGACGCGGGACTCGGTGACGCCGAGCACCTCGCCGATTTCCCGGAGCGTCAGCTCCTCGTAGTAGTAGAGCGTCACGACGAGCTTCTCGCGCTCGGGCAGGCGCGCGATCGCGTCCGCGAGCGCCTCGCGCAGCTCGGTCTCGTCGAGCGCCTCGGCGGGGCGCGGCCCGGTCGTGTCCTCGATCGTGTCGAGCAGTGAAACCTGGTCGCCCTCGCCGGTCGCCGACCACAACTCGTCGAGTGCAGCGATCGACGACCGTGAGATGTCGGTGAGGGAATCCTCGAGCTCGTCGACCGAGATGCCGATCTTCGACGCGATCTCGTCGTCGGTCGGGGCGCGACCGATGCGCGCCTCGAGCTCGGCGATCGCGCGCTCGATCTCGCGCGCCCGCGAGCGCACGGAGCGCGGCACCCAATCGAGCGCGCGCAGCTCGTCGATGATCGCTCCCTTGATCCGCGCCATCGCGTAGGTCTCGAACTTGATGTCGCGCTCGGGGTCGTACCGCTCGATCGCGCTGATCAGCCCGAGCAGCCCGTAGGAGACGAGGTCGCCTTCGTCGACGTGCGCCGGCAGCCCCGAGCCGAGGCGCCCGGCGACGTACTTCACGAGCGGCGCGTACGTGAGGATCAGCCGGTCGCGGAGCCCTTTGTCGTGCGTTCGCCTGAATTCGACCCAGAGAGACTGCGTATCCGTGCCCGTCGCCACCAGGGGAGAATACGACCTAAGACCGCGTTTTCCTCAGTGCCGCCCATGCAAAGGTCGCCATCCAGGCCGCCAGGGCGCCGGCGGCGAAGGCGATCACCCAGCGGCCGGCAGAGGCGCTGCCGACTGCGATCCCGCCGAAGCCGACGGTCAGCAACGTGAACAGCACCACCATGGGCACGGGCTCGATGCTACTCGCGGGCCGGGGCTACACTTCGCGCGCGAACCGAGGGGCGTAGCTCAATTGGTAGAGCACCGGTCTCCAAAACCGGGGGTTGCAGGTTCGAGTCCTGCCGCCCCTGTTAGCGAAGGTGCTGCTACGCCGCCTCTTCCGCCGTCTCGGCAGGCAACGAAGCGGCGACTTGTTACCGGTTCTCGGTACCGGACTCGCCCCACAGCCGCCGTTCGAGCAGCGCCGCCTCGTCCCGGAACACCTCTGCCGCGAGGTCGATGTACCGCTGCGTCGTCGCCAGGTCGGAGTGCCCGGCACGCGCCATCAACGCGGCCGGTGACGTTCCCGCCGCCGCAGCGTTCGTGATCGCCGCGTGCCGTCCGTCGTGGAGCGGCCGCACGTAGCCCTCCACCCCGGCCCTTCGAGCGCCAGCCGGAACGTCGCCGCATACGCCTTCGGGTCGAGCGGCCCGCCCACTCGGGCACGAACGACCTGCCGGAACCGCATCGGGATCCCGCGCCAGCGCGCGTCCCCGAGCACGGATGCGATCGCCGTGGATCCAACGACGTCGACGAAGAGGACAGTCGTCAGGAACGGCGGCCGGCCCTGTCCGGCATCACTCAAGCATCCATCGCGCGCGCTCGCCTGAAAAGCTCGGGCGAGGCGAGAGGCGGGGCCGCCGCTCACCTCGCCCTCGAGCTCCAGCTAGTGCGCTTTGCGGTAGAGCGCAAGCGCCGCCGTGACCAGGCGGCCCCGAAGCACTGCGGCTTCGGCACGCCCCACGCCGTCCAGCTCGAGCAGGTACTGGAAGCGGCCGTCGGTGAAGGCGACGCCGATGTGCCTGGAGCGCGAGAAGCCGTACCCGCCTGGAATCGGGATGCGGAACGTCCCGAGCGCGCCCGCCGAGCGCCGCATGCTCTCGAGCCCGGCAGCGAGCTCGTTCCTCGCTCCCTCGCTCGAGTCGAACTGAGCGACGGAGCTGTATGCGACGGCCGCCGAGCTCGTGGACCGGAGCGGCTCGCGGAGACCGTCGACGAAGCCGTTGTGACGCAGCTCGGACGAGGAGGCTGCGTTCGTGCCCCATTGCTCGGCCGTCGCGACGGCGACAGGGCACAGGGTCGAGGTGAATCCGTGCAACTCCCGGGTGAGCACTCGACTGAACAGGGGAGCCGTCGGGCTCGTCGCGACCGGATCGCCGGGTGTCCGCGCGAGGGCGGCGCCGCCGGCGACCAGCGAGAGGATGCAGGCGACGACGGGGATGGCGAGCTTCGTTGAGTGCCGGACGAACATGGTCCTCCTCCTTGTCTCGTGTGCTCCGGTGTCTGGGGTCTTGAGCACACGAGCGACGATAGGAGCGTCGGATTTGCATGTCGTTCTGCGGTTCGACCGATGAAGTGTCAAATGCACGACACTCTCCGTAGACTTCGGCGCATGCGCTGGAAGCTCCTCGCGGACGTGCCGGAGCAGGAGGCCCGCAGCGTGCTCTCGATCGCGCGCCGCCGCAGCTTCCGGCGTGGCGAGGTCGTGTTTCACGAGCACGACCCGGCCGACTCGCTGCACCTGATCTCGACCGGCCGCTTCGCGATTCGCCGGACGACGCAGCTTGGTGAGGAGGTGCTCCTCGCGATCCGCGGGCCAGGCGATCTGTTCGGAGAGCTCGCGCTGGTCACGAGCGGGAGCCGGTCGGCGACGGCGCAGGCGCTCGAGACCGCTGAGACCCTGGCGGTGTACCGCGACGATTTCGACGAGCTGCGCCGCACGCACCCTCAGGTCGATCGGGTGCTCATCGTCCTCCTTGCCCAGGAGCTACGGCGTATGGATGGGCTGCTCAGCGACGCCCACTACGTGACCGCGGACCGGCGCGTGCTGCGACGCCTGCTGGAGGTCTCCGAGGCGTACGGCGGCGCGGTCTCCGGCACCGAGGTCCCATTGACACAGGAGCAGCTCGCCGCCCTTGCCGGCGCGTCGCGGGCGACGGTCAATGCGGTGCTGTCCGCCGAGCGCCGTCGCAAGACGCTCAGCCTGCGCCGCGGCCGGACGACGTTGCTCGATCCCGCGGCACTGGCGCGTCGAGCGGGCCTCACGCCACGCTGAGCGGGTCAGCCCAGGCCGCGAAACTCGCTACGGGCTCACCGGCTTCGCTCCGAGACGGCGCCACCACAGCGAACGTGGTTCGAACGGATTCGTCACGACTGCCGATTCTCGAGAGAGGTGGGGCCCCGCCCCTGCGGCCGGGCGGGGCCCCAGGGGCACATGAGCCCGAAGGCTCCGGCCCCAACTGGGCGGCTTCGAGACCTGGCGGCGCTGCCGAGGGCATTGCCGACTCGGGCCGAAGCCAAACGGTGAAAAGAAAGAGCGGGGCCGCACCCGCTTGCGGCGCCGGGCACGGCCCCTGTGCGCGGCCGGGGGGAGGGCAGTGGCCGCGCGGAGATCCCTTCGCGCCCGGGGGCGGAAACTCCTCCGCATTTGTAAAGCATTCGTGCATCAGCGCTCGGCCGCGCAGTGCGCGTCTCCCCCGAGGATCTGGTCGAACTGCTGCGTCGCGACCGCGTTCGTCGCTGCGTCGAACGGCCCGAGCCTGGCGCCGGCCCACTGCACGATCGGCGTGACGCCGGGGCCCATCGCCGTGATCCGGTAGCTCGTGCCGAGGCCGTTGCCGTTCGGGCTCGTGCTCGGATAGCCGGCCGGCGGCGCCTGCGGCACGAACGTGTAACAGAAGCCGCCGCTGCCCGGATGCGTCGAGATCGCCGTGTCGTGCTTCCACCCCGGCCCGTAGTCCGAGTTGTACGCGTCGATGTAGATGTTGCGCGCCCAGGTGTCCGAGACCGTCGCCGACACGGAGCGCGTCCCGTAGACGGGCTGGCCGTTGTACATCAGCCGGCCGAAGAAGCCCTGCTGCGCACCGCCGTACGTCCAGTGCTGGTGGATCTCGAGTACCGGGAGGCTCCCGCTCCAGTGCGACACGTGCAGCTCGATCGCCTTCTGCGCGTCGGCCCACGGAGCGAAGCCGCGCATCGGCAGGTTCCGCTGCCAGCTCTGCAGCGCCCAGTAGCTCCCGTCGGGAGCGGTGCACCCCGCCACGAAGAACGGAAGCGCCGGGCCGGTGTACGGCTTGCACGCGTTCTTGACCGTCTTCCAGAAGTTCGCGTCCTGGTGGCTCTTCCAGCCGCCCGAGTAGTCGAACTGGAACGCGGTCTGGACGTCGGTCGGGCTCGTCTGGTGTGCGAGCGCGTTGACGGCGCCCCACGCGAGCACGTGACGCTGGACTCCCGCGGCGGTGGTGTAGCTGACGACGGCGATCCCGCGTACGTCGACGGCGAGCGAGGCGTTCGTGACGTTACGGTCGCCGAGCAGGACGCTCGCGCGCGCGCTACCGCCCGCCGTCGCGATCAGCACGACAGCACAGACAAGCGCCGCAGTCAGTCTCGAGTTCGTCGTTCAGCTCCGCTCGTGTTGCCCTCGGAGCTGGCATCGGCACGCGGCGCAGGGCCGTAACCCTCGTTCGAGTGATGCTAGGCGTCTTCGGTCGCGAAACGGGCGAGCGTGAGCAGCGCGGCGATCGAGATCACGACGTCATTCGCGATGCACCACTGGCAGATCGCGCCGATCGGCCCGAGCTGCGCCCAGAGCAGATAGGCGCTGAACGCGGCGCCGGCGAGTGTGAGCGCGACTCCGGCCGTCGCAGCCGCCGCCCCACGCCGCAACGCCGTCGCCGCCAGCGCGACGTACGCGAAGAGCCCGAGCAGCGCGACCGGGATACCCGCAGCCTCCGCGTACTTCGAGCGCTGCACGGTCTCGCACCCGCCGCTCGTGCAGATCGGGGCGAGCTGGCCGTAGTGGGTGTAGGTCAGGTACGCCGCGATCGCGGCGCCGACGGCCGAGGCGGCGAGGATCGCCGCGCGCAGCCGCGTCACTGCAGGGCGGCGGCGAGCTCGGCCGAGAACGTGTCCGCGGACAGGCTCGTCACGTTGAGCGGGCGGGGCAGCGCGGGCGGACGCTTGATCAGGAAGGCGGGCGTCCCCGGGACGCCGTACTTGAGCGCCTCCTGATTCGCGGCGGCGAGGTCGGCGCTGACGGCGTTCGACGGCGAGGCTGCGAGGATCGCGGCGGCGTTCGCCCCCGCGGCCGTTGCGGCATCGCGGATCACGGAGGTCGTGATCCAGCCGCTGTTCTCGACCCCCTGGGCGTCGTACAGCGCGGCGGCGACGTTCCAGAGCTTGTTCTGCTGCCCGGCGGCGAAGATCGCCCGCAATCCCGGCTGCGAGTTCGCGCCGAGGATGCCGATCCCGCGATAGACGAGCTTGAGCTTTCCGGGTCGCACGAAGTCGCGCACGATCGTCGGCAGCGTGCCCACCGACCAATCCCGGCAGTAGGGGCATTGCGGATCCTCGTAGACGACCAGCGTCGCCGGCGCGTCGGCCCTGCCGAGGGTGTCGCCGCGCTGCGGGACCCCTGCGAACACCGACACCGGTGTCGAGGTGGACGTCGTCGGGACGGTGGTCGTGGTGGCGCTCGACGAGCCGCCGGACGCGACCAGGATCAGCACCACGGCAACGACGGCGGCCCCGCCGACGGCGCCCGCGAGGAGAAGCAGTCGCTTCGAACGCATGACCTCAGGATGCCCGATGCGCCGGATTTTCAACTCCGGGCTTTCCCGCAACGATTAGGGTCCCGACCCTGATGGGGCTGCTGCAGACCAAGGTCGAGCGGACGGACGACTTCTCCCGCCGGCAGGCGCGGCTCGCGTCGCTCGTGGCCGAGCTGCGCGAGCGCAGCGCATCCGTCGCGATGGGTGGCGACGAGCGCGCGCGGGAGCGCCATCGCGGTCGCGGCAAGCTGCTCGCGCGCGAACGCGTCGACCGCCTCGTCGACCCCGGCACGGCGTTCCTCGAGCTCAACGCGCTGGCCGCGTTCGGCGTGTACGACAACCAGGCGCCGAGCGCGGGCATCGTCACCGGCATCGGCGTCGTCGAGGGCCGCGAGTGCGTGATCGTCGCGAACGACGCGACCGTGAAGGGCGGCACCTACTTCCCGCTCACCGTGAAGAAGCACCTCCGCGCCCAGGAGGTCGCGGAGCAGAACCGTCTCCCCTGCATCTACCTGGTCGACTCGGGGGGCGCGTTCCTGCCGCTCCAGGCCGAGGTGTTCCCCGACCGCGACCACTTCGGGCGCATCTTCTTCAACCAGGCGCGCATGTCGGCCCTCGGGATCCCTCAGATCGCGGTCGTGATGGGCTCGTGCACGGCCGGCGGCGCCTACGTGCCCGCGATGAGCGACGAGACCGTGATCGTGCAGGGAACCGGCACGATCTTCATCGGCGGGCCGCCGCTCGTGAAGGCGGCAACCGGCCAGGACGTCACGGCGGAGGAGCTCGGCGGAGCCGACGTGCACACGCGACAGTCGGGAGTCGCCGACCACTTCGCGACGAACGACGAGCACGCGCTCGCGATCGCTCGGCGGATCGTCGCCGACGCACAGGTGCGCAGGCCGGAGCCGCCGTGGACGATCGCTCCGGCCGAGCCTCCCGCCGTCGATCCGTCGGATCTCTACGGCCTCATCCCCGACGACCACCGCACGCAGCTCGACGCGCGCGAGCTGATCGCGCGCATCGTCGACGGCTCGCGCTTCGACGAGTTCAAGGCGCTCTACGGCGACACGCTCGTGTGCGGCTGGGCGCGGATCGAGGGCTACCCGGTCGGGATCCTGGCGAACAACGGCGTCCTGTTCGCGGAGAGCTCGCAGAAGGGCGCGCACTTCATCGAGCTCGCCTGCGCCCGGCGCGTGCCGCTCGTCTTCCTGCAGAACATCACCGGCTTCATGGTCGGCAAGGAGTACGAGGCCGGCGGCATCGCGCGCGACGGGGCCAAGCTCGTGATGGCAGTCGCGTGCGCGGAGGTGCCGAAGTTCACCGTCGTGGTCGGCGGTTCGTTCGGAGCGGGCAACTACGGCATGTGCGGGCGCGCCTACTCCCCACGCCAGCTGTGGATGTGGCCGAACGCGCGCATCTCGGTGATGGGCGGCGACCAGGCGGCGACGGTGCTGACGATGGTCGGCGACGCCGACCCCGAGGAGATCCGCGCCAAGTACGAGGCCGAGGGGAACCCCTACTACTCGACGGCGCGGCTGTGGGACGACGGGATCATCGACCCGCTCGACACGCGCCGCGTGCTCGCCCTCGGCATCTCGGCCGCGCTCAACGCCGAGGTCGCCGAGACGCGGTTCGGCATCTTCCGCATGTAGGCGCGAGGCGTTAGGGTCGCCCGGGTGGGATATTCGATCGTCGATGTAGCGGAGCTCGAGGGCTCGGGCCCAGGCGGGGCCGTCCGGTTCGTGCGGCGCGTGCTCGGCGCCGAGGCCTTCGGGATCAACTGGTTCGAGTTGCCGCCGAACATGGAGGGACGGGAGCACGACGAGACCGACTCCGGCCAGGAGGAGGTCAACGTGATCGTCCGCGGCTCCGGCACGTACATCGTCGACGGCGAGCGCATCCCGGTCTCGGTCGGGACGTTCCTCCGCTTCGACCCGGAGACGACCCGGCAGATCGTCGCGGGGCCGGACGGGGTCTCGATGATCGCCGTCGGCGCGCGCCGCGGCAGCTACGAGCCTCGCGGTCCTTTCTAGAGGCCTCTACCTCTAGGCTTCGGGGCCGCGATGGTCGTCCGCCTCGTCCTCTGGAACCTCGCCGACTCGCTCACGACCGTCGCCGAGCTTCGCGACCAGCTGCGCGACGAGTCCCCGCCGGCCCCGGGGCTGCTGTTCGAGGCGTGGGGCTCCGACGAGACGACCGAGCGCTTCGGCGGCTTCTCCGTGTGGGACTCGCACGCGGCCGCCGACCAGCCGCCGCCGTCGCGCGTGCGTAGGCTGATCGGCAAGGAGCCGGACATCGTCGAGCTGTTCGACCTCGACGCCACGGTGTCGGTCGCCGAGGAGCTTGCCGGGCTCGGCCTCGCGTTCGAGCGTGAGTCGTGAGCGCGCTGCGCGTCGAGCGCGACGGCCCCGTCCTGCGCGTCGCGATGGCGCGGCCGGACCGGCGCAACGCGTTCGACGCCGCGTTGATCGCGGAGCTGACCGAGGCGTTCGCCGACGTCGGCGACGCGCGCGCCGTCGTGCTCAGCGGCGACGGCCCGTCGTTCTCCGCGGGCGCCGACGTGGCCTGGATGCGCTCGTCGGTCGAGCTCACGCACGCCGAGAACGTCGCCGACGCACTCCGCCTGCGCGCGATGCTCGACGCGATCGACGGGTGCCCCGCGCCGGTCGTCGCGCGGGTGCAGGGCCACGCGCTCGGCGGCGGCTGCGGCCTCGTCGCCTGCAGCGACGTCGCCGTCGCGGAGCCGGGCGCCGAGTTCGCGTTCAGCGAGGTGAAGCTCGGGATCGTCCCGGCCGTGATCTCGCCGTTCGCGCTGGCGAAGATCGGCGCGTCGGCGGCCCGGCGCTGGTTCGTGACCGGCGAGCGGTTCTCCGCCGAGGTCGCGCTCCGGATCGGGCTGGTGCACGAGGTCGCCGCCGAGCTCGACGCGGCGGTCGAGGCGGTGGTGGCAGAGCTGCTCTCCGCCGGGCCGGAGGCGGCCCGCGTCGCGAAGACGCTCGCGCGGGCGCCCCACTCCGCCGCCGAGACCGCCGAGCTGATCGCGGAGCGCCGGACGAGTGCCGAGGGCCAGGAGGGCCTGCGGGCGTTCCTCGAGAAGCGCCCGCCGAGCTGGCGCTCCCGCACGTGAGCCACTCGAACTGGCTGAGCCGCCGGGACCGACGACGGTCCGGCGGCTCAGGGTTGTGGGGGTCGGTCAGGAGTGCGAGTGTTGCCGCCGTCGTCGAAGCGTGAGGATGCCGAGCGGGACGAAGAGCAGCGGTAAGAAGAGGAAGTGTCCCCCGGAGGCCGCGAAGACGATCGCGGCGACGGCGAGACCGATCAAGAGCGTGCGCATTGCGAACTCCTTTCGGCTCTAGTGTCGTGCTGAGTGCCTGTGGATCACCGTACGGCGAGCCAGGCAAAGCGCGGGCCAACCCGCGGCTCGGCTTTCGCCAAGCCTTCGTGCCGCCGTCAGCGGTGCAGGCCGACCGGGGCCGACACGGTCGCGGTGTAGCCGGCGCCTCCGCCGACCGCGATGCGGTAGCTGCCGGGCCTGAGCGAGCGGTCGAAGACGCCGTTCGCGCGCGCGACGGGGCGCCACGCGTTCCGCGTCAGCCGCTCGACCCGAAGCGGCAGCCGCGGTGCGACCCGCACGTGGAGGCTGGTGCCGTCCGCGCTCAGCGACACCCGCGGCTCGACGCTGAACGGGACGGTGTCGCCGGCGACGCCGTTGTACGCGAGTCGCAAATCCACCGAGCGCGACGCACGCAGTGACAGGGCGAACCGGCCGGCGGGAGTTGCGTGCACGTGCGCGACCGTCTGCCACCCCGCGGCCGTGAGCTCCTGGACGCGCGCCTTGCCGAGCCCGCGCACCCAGCCGGTGACGTGCAGGTGCGTGCCGAACAGCGCCGGCTTCGCGGGTGCGTCGAGCGTCAGCGCGCTCAGGTCGAAGTCGTTCGAACCGAGCTTGAAGCGGTCGATCACGACAGCGGCGGGGAACGATCGCCAGCCGGTCGCCCCGAGCACGCGCACCGACTGTGCGCGCCGCGACGAGTTCACGACGACACGCGCGTCACGGACCCCGCGCACGTGCAGGACCGACCCGACCTGAGCCGCGGTCAGCTCGCGCGTCGGCCACACGTGGTGCGGTGAGATGTAGTCGTACGGATCGGGAACGGAGACGAGATACGGCTCCGGGCTCATCCCCGGCCACGCGTCCTGGATCGCCGACGTCCGCCCGCCCGAGCTCGAGAAGTAGTACGCCGTGATGATCCGGCCGTGGTACGTGAGCACGCGGCCGGCCGTCGCGCCGATCGCGAGGTTCGTCTCGGGTCGCTCGGCCGGCACGCCCCCGTACATCTGCGAGCGCTGGTCGGGGAAGAGATCGAAGTCCTCGCGCGGATGGAGCGTCGCGAGCGTGTACGAGCGCGCGGCGACCGCCTGCGCCTCGTAGGTCGCGACGTGCCAGCCCTTGGGGGCCTCCCACGGGACCACGCCGCGCAGGTACCGGTCGAGGGGCAGGACGTTGACCGCCATCAGCCCGTCGCCTCGGCGCTTGACGACGACGTCGCCACGGTACGCGGTGCGATCGACCAGGAGCGGGCTCACGCCGGGCTCGAACCGGAGCGGCTGCCGCAACAGCGGATGACGCTGCATGAACCGGCGGCCGACGACCACGGCGCGCGCCGGCAGGTGCACCTTGCTGCCGCGTGCGTCGACCACGAGGAACGGAGCCGCCGACCCGAGGCGCACCGACGGCCGGCCGCGCTCGAGCAGAACGCGTACCGCGCGCGGTTGCACCAGCGACAGCGCCGTGCCCGGGTAGTAGTGCGCGAGGATGCGCTCGTACGCGTCGCCGTGGCGCGCATAACCCTCGGCACCCCACTGGCCCAGACCGACGCCGTGGCCCCAGCCGCGTCCGTCGAGCAGGAACACGGTGCCCGCGCCCGCCGAGGGCGGCAGCACGAGCAGGGCGACGAGCGCTGCCAGCCAGACCCTCACGGCGAACGCGGCAGGGTGGCGGCCCGCCGGCGAGTGCATCTTCCGATCGTAGACTCGAACTCGTGCGCCGGCTACTCCTGCTGACGAGCGCGATCGTGTTCTTCGACACGCTCTTCTTCGCAGCGCTGACACCGCTGCTGCCGCACTACGCGCACGAGCTGAACCTCGGGAAGACGGGCGCAGGCGTTCTGTCCGCCGCGTATCCGGCCGGAGCGCTCGTCGGCGCGCTGCCGAGCGGGATCGTTGCGGCGCGCGCGGGCGCGAAGCGGACGGTGCTGCTCGGGCTCACGATCGTGGCGGCATGCACGGTGCTGTTCGGCATCGCCGGTCAGGCGTGGGAGCTCGACGCGGCCCGGTTCGTGCAGGGGCTCGCCAGCGCCTTCTCCTGGACCGGCGCGATGGCGTGGCTCGTCGCGGCCGCGCCGGCAGGCCGCCGCGGCCGCCTGATCGGCACGGCCTTCGCGACCGCCGTCGGCGGCGCGCTGTTCGGCCCCGTGCTCGGCGGGGTCGCATCGGTCGCCGGCATCGGCTGGACGTTCGCGGTCGTCGGCGTGCTCTCCCTCGCGCTGGTCGCGTGGGCCGGCGCGACGGAGGACCAGGCGGCCGGCGAGGCCCAGGGCTTCGGCGAGCTCGTGCGGGCGCTCGGCGACCCGCAGATGCTGGCGGGCTGCTGGCTGGTCGTGCTGCCGTCGCTGCTGTTCGGCACCTTGTCGGTGCTCGCGCCGCTGCGCCTGTCCGCCCTCGGCTTCGGCGCCGTCGCGATCGGCGCGACGTTCCTCTGCTCGGCGGCCCTCGAAGCGGGGAACAACGTGCTGCTCGGGCACCTCTCCGACCGCGTGGGCACGCTGCCCCCGCTCGTCGCCGGGCTGGTCGCGTCGGCCGCCGTCGCCTCCGTGCTGCCGTGGCCGGACCGCCGGTTCGTGCTCGCGGCCGTCGTGGTCGCCGGAGGCGTCGCGTTCGGCATGTTCTTCACGCCGGCGATGACCATGCTCACCCACCGATCCGAGGAACGCGGCCTCGGCTACGGCTACACCTTCGCGCTGATCAACCTCGCCTGGGCGCCGGGCCAGTCGCTCGGAGCGGCGGGAGGCGGAGCGCTCGCCCACGCGACCACCGACGCCGTGCCGTACCTGACGTTGGCGACGATCTGCCTCCTCACCCTGACCATGACCCGTCGCTGGCTAGCCTCCGGCGGGTGAAGGCAGTCCTCGTCGCCAACCGGGGGGAGATCGCGTTGCGCGTCTTCCGGGCGGCGCGCGGCCGCGGCCTGCGGGCCGTCGCCGTCGTCGCCCCCGACGACCGCGGCTCGCTGCACGCGCGCTCCGCCGACGACGTCGTCGAGATCCGGTCGTACCTGGACGCCGGGGAGCACATCCGCGCCGCCCGCGAGTCGGGCGCCGACGCCGTCCACCCCGGATACGGCTTCCTGGCGGAGAACGCCGACTTCGCGGCGGCGGTCGACGGTGCGGGGCTGCGCTGGATCGGGCCGCCGGCGCAGGCGTTGCGAGCGGGCGGCGACAAGGCGGAGGCGAAGCGCATCGCGGAGGAGGCCGGTGTGCCGACGGTGCCGCCGGGCACCGAGCCGCCGCTGATCGTGAAGGCGGCGGCGGGAGGCGGCGGGCGCGGCATGCGCGTCGTCCGCTCGGCCGCCGAGCTCGACGAGGCGGTCGCCGCCGCGCGCCGCGAGGCGAAGGCCGCGTTCGGCGACGAGCGCGTCTTCCTCGAGCGCTACCTCGAACGACCCCGGCACGTCGAGATCCAGCTGCTCGCCGATGCTCACGGCACGGTGATCTCGCTCGGCGAGCGCGAGTGCTCGGTGCAGCGCCGGCACCAGAAGGTCCTCGAGGAGTCGCCGTCGACGGCGCTCGACCCTGCCCTGCGCCGCCAGCTCGGCGATGCCGCCGTCCGTTTCGCCCGCGCGATCGGCTACGTCGGCGCGGGGACCGCCGAATTCGTGCTCGAGGGACGCGACTACTTCTTCCTCGAGCTGAACGGGAGGATCCAGGTCGAGCACCCGGTCACGGAGGCGGTGACCGGCGTCGACCTCGTCGACTGGCAGCTGCGGATCGCGGACGGCGAGCGTCTCGACGTGCGGCCGCAGCAGCAGGGACACGCGGTCGAGGTGCGGCTCTACGCAGAGGATCCGCGCACCTTCCTGCCCCAGGCCGGCCGCGTCGAGCGGCTCCGGCTTCCGACCTCGATCCGCGTGGACGCCGGCATCGCCGAGGGCGACGAGGTGCCGACGAGCTACGACCCGATGATCGCGAAGCTGATCGCGGCCGGCGCGACCCGCGAGGAGGCGCTCGACCGGCTCGCGTCCGCCCTGGCAGAGGTCGTGGTCGACGGCGTGACCACGAACCTGCCGTTCCTCCGCTGGCTCGTCGCGCATCCGGCCCTTCGTGCCGGCGACACGACGACCGCGTTCCTCGTCGAGCATCCCCCGCTCTCCGCGTACCCGGCGGAGATCGCCCCGGCGCCCTGGCGCAGTCCGTTCCGGCTCAACCTGCCGCCCGCGTCGGTGCAGGCGCCGCCGGACGTCGACGCCACCGCCCACCAGCACCGGAGCACACCCGGTGGGTCGGCGCTCGTCGCGGCACCGATGCCGGGCACCGTGATCCGCGTTCTCGCCGTCGCCGGCGCGACGGTCGCCGCCGGCACACCGCTGATCGTGCTCGAGGCGATGAAGATGGAGACGCCGCTCGTCTCGCCGTACGACGCGGTGATCGAGGTGGTCCACGTCCAGGAAGGAGATCGTGTTGCAGCCGGTGAGACGCTGGTCGAGCTGCGCTCTTAGCCTCGCGCTGACCGTGCTCGCGGTGACGGGCTGCGGCGGGAACGCCTGGCAGGCGCGGTTCGTCGGTCCGATCGGCTACGGCAAGGACGCGTACTGGCTCGTGCACGCCAAGGGCAAGCCGCGCGCCGTCGTCGTCTTCCTGCACGGCCTGTCTCGCAACCCGAACGAGCAGCTGACGAAGTGGCAGGCGCACCTCGCCTCGCGCGGATACGACGTCGTCTTCCCGCGCTACGAGCAGCCGCCTCCCGATCCGTACGCGCGCGACAACATCGTCGGCGCGACCGAACGCGGCGTCCAGCAGCTCGGCGACGGCAAGCTGCCGCTCGTGCTGCTCGGGCACTCACGCGGCGCACGGCTCGCCGTCGAAGCCGCCGCGTATCTCGACCCGCGTCTCGTGATCGCCGTCTTCCCTGGCTTGATCAACCCGTCGTTCGAGCCCGACACGAACCTCGGTCTGGTCCCGCCGGCCACGCCGATCTACATCTGGGTCGGCGACCACGACCACTCGGTCGGCAACGCCGGCGCGCTCGAGCTCGCGCAGCGGCTCGTCGCGGACGGCTTCCCGGCGACCAAGCTCCACGGCGCGGTGATCCACTCGAACGCGAACTTCAGCGCCACCCACGACTCCGTCTACAAGACCGGCCCGGGGGTCCAGCACGCCGTCTGGGCTCGCGTCGACCGCCTGATCGCCGCGGTTCTGGGACGCGGCAAGAGCTAGGAGGGATTGGCGGGACGCCGTACCTGCATTCCGCCAATCCCTCCTAAAAGAGCTTCTGCAGCTTCATCGCTGCGCCCATGTCGCCCTTGATCTTGAGCTTGCCCGTCATGTAGGCGGTGGTCGCATTCTGGTTCCCGGCGACGATCTCGCCGAACGTGTCGCTCGACGTGCTGATCGTGGCGTCGGCGTCGCCGTCGCCCGCGCCCTCGCTCACGGTCACACCGCCGTCGCGAACGTCGACGACCCACTGCCCCTCGCCCTCGATGTCGAACAGGTAAGAGTTGCTCATGCCCGCGAGCTTGTCCGCGTCCACCCGCCCGGGCAGGCTGTCGAAGAAGTCCTTGGCTGCCATTCGCTCCAGCTCCTTGCGTCGTGGTTGGAGCGTGGACGCTACCGAACCCGGGTTGCCGTCAGGCGACGCCGCGGACGGGCAGGTGCCGCGCGATCAGCAGGTGCGACAGCCGGCTCTGCGCGTCGGCCAGACGCCGCCGGTTCTCCTCGAGGACCGCCGCGCCGGCGTTCTCGGCGCGCAACCGCTGCCGCTCGTCGACGATCCGGCCGATCTCCTCGCTGAGGCTCTCGACGGTCTGGCGAAGGAGGCCTTCGTCCGGCTGCGCTGCCATCGGCGATGCACGATTTCGACGCGCACGCGCCGCTTCCTCGGTAGCATCGCGGCCCGATGCAGCTGGAGCTGAGAGCGGCGGCCGCCGGCGACGTCAGAGGCCGCGCGGTCCCCGGAACCGCAGCGGGCGAGCTTCGCCGCTCGGACACCGAGCTGGCGGTGGGAGTCCCTGCCCCGCTCGACGGCGACGGCCTGCGCACGGCTGCCGCGACGGCCGCGCGGGCGCTTCGCGCCGACGGCGGCACGGTCTCCTGGACGGTCGACCAGTCGCTCGGCGTCGACGCAGCCGAGCAGGTGCGCGCATACGTCGAGGGAACGGCGTTCGGCGCCTATGACGCGGGGCTCTTCAAGGACGGGTACGACGTCCGCCGCGAAGTCGTACTCGCGCTCGATGCGCCCGCCGAGCTCCACGAGCTGGCGGGTCGCCAGGCAACGGTCTCGCGTCATGTCCGCGCTGCGCGCGATCTCGTCAACCGGCCCGCGAACGACCTGACGCCCACCGCGCTTGCCGCATACGCCGCCGGCACCACAATCGAGCACGTGACGGTCGAGCGGCACGGGCGCGACTGGATCGAGGCGCAAGGGATGGGCGCCCTTGCCGCCGTCGCCTCTGGGAGCGGCGAGGAGCCGCAGCTGATCGTGTTGCGCTACGACCCGCCGCAGACGCGTGCAGACGTCACGCTGGGCCTCGTCGGCAAGGCGATCACCTTCGACTCCGGCGGCGTCTCGCTGAAGCCTCCGCTCCGCATGCAGGACATGAAGGGCGACATGGCCGGAGGCGCGGCCGTGCTCGAGGGCGCGACCGCGATCGCCGACCTGGGGCTCCCGATCCGCACGATCGCCGTCGTCGCTGCCACCGAGAACGTGCAGTCGGGCACCGCCTACCGCCCCGGGGACGTGCTCCGCGCGGCGAACGGCAAGTCGATCGAGGTGACCAACACCGACGCGGAGGGCCGCCTCGTCCTGGCGGACGCCCTTCATCACGCGCGCTCGAGCGGCGCCACGCACGTCGTCGACTTCGCCACGCTCACGGGGGCGATGTCGCTCGCACTCGGCGATCTGATCGCCGGCTGGTTCTGCAACGACGACCAGCTCGCCGCGGAGGTCGACCGGGCGACGGTGGTCAGCGGCGACCTCGGCTGCCGCTTCCCGCTGCACCACCGCTACCGCCGCTACATCGACTCGACGTTCGCCGACATGAAGAACTCCTCGGAGCTGCGCGAAGGCTCGCCCGTGCTCGCCGCGATGTTCCTGCAGGAGTTCGCCGGCGACGGCCCGTGGGCGCACGTCGACATGGCGGGACCGGGATACGTCCAGCGCAAGCGCCCGGACTACATCCTCGACGAGGGCGGCACGGGCTACGGCGTGCGCCTGATCGTCGAGCTTGCGCAGGCGCTCGCCGCCGGATGAACTTCGACCTCGCCGACGAGCACGAGCTGATTCGCGAGACGGTTCGGAGCTTCGCGCTCGAGCGGGTCGCACCCGTCGCCGAGGAGCTCGACCGCGAGAAGCGGTTCCCGTACGAGCTCGTCGCGGAGCTCGGCGAGCTCGGACTGATGGGGATGACGATCCCGGAGGAGTACGGCGGTGCAGGAGCGGACACGCTGTCGTACGCGATCTGCGTCGAGGAGCTGACGCGCATCGACTCGTCGGTGGCGATCACGGTGGCGGCGCACCATTCGCTCGGCACGCTCCCCATCTACCTGTTCGGCAACGAGGAGCAGAAGCGGCGATGGCTGCCGGGACTCGCAACGGGCTCGCAGCTGGCCGCGTTCGGGCTGACGGAGGCGAACGCCGGCTCGGACGCCGGAGCGACGCGCACGACTGCGCGACTCGAGAACGGTGAGTGGGTGATCGACGGCTCGAAGATCTTCATCACCAACGCCGGCACCGACATCAGCGCGTGCGTGACGATCACCGCGCTCACCGGCGACGACGAGATCTCCAACCTGATCGTCCCGAACGGCGCGCCGGGCTACGTGATCTCCGCGCCGATGCAGAAGCTCGGCTGGCGCGCGTCGGACACCCGCGAGCTGTCGTTCCAGGGGGTGCGCGTGCCGGAGGAGAACCTGCTCGGCCCGCGCGGCGAGGGGTTCCGGCAGTTCCTGCAGATCCTCGACGGGGGCCGCATCTCGGTGGCCGCGATGGGAGTCGGCCTCGCGCAGGGCTGCTACGACCTCGCCTTCGCCTACGCGCAGGAGCGGCAGCAGTTCGGCAAGCCGATCGCCGCGTTCCAGGCCGTCCAGGAAAAGCTCGTCGACATGGCGACCGAGATCGAGGCGGCGCGGCTGCTCGTCTACAAGGCAGCGTGGGAGAAGGACCAGGGACGCCCGTTCGCGCAGACCGCCGCGATGGCGAAGCTCTACTCGGGAGAGCTCTCGCACCGCGTCGCGAACTGGGCGCTCCAGATCCACGGCGGCTATGGGTTCATGGACGAGTATGCGATCTCGCGGCTCTATCGCGACCAGAAGATCCTCGAGATCGGAGAAGGGACGAATGAGGTGCAGCGGATGGTCATTGCGAAGCACCTGGGCCTCTAGCGCGGCGCTCCTCGTCGCGACTCTCCTGGTCGCGCCCGCGACCGCCGCTGCCCCGACACGCCCGTCGATCGCTCCCTCCACGGTCGACGCCGGCGCGCAGGTCGACCTGACGGTCTCCGTGCCGAATCTCGACGACCGGATCGGGATCGACCACGTGACGATCGGCATCCCCCAGGACCTCGTGCTCGGCGACGCCGAGGCGAAGGCCGGCTGGCGCCAGTCTCGGACCGGCCAGGCGGTCACCTGGTGGGGCGGCACGGTCCCGGTCGGCGAGTTCGCCCGCTTCGGGGTTCGCGCCACGGCGCCGGGCACCGCCGAGACGGTGCTCCTGAACGTCGTCGTGGGCGACCGCAAGGGAAAGTCGGCCACCTACCGGGTGCCGCTCGAGGTCGTCTCGGCGGCTTCCGGGCGCGACAGCGCCCGCTCGCTGGCCAAGGCGGCCCTCGTCGTCGGCGTGATCGGCGTCGCGCTCGCGCTCGGCGCGGGCTTCGCCGCGCTCTCGTTGTGGCTCAAGCGGCCTCCGACGTAGCACCCTGTTACCCTCGCAGCCGTGCTCCTCTTCCGGCAGTTCGTGGACGAGGATCTCGGCTGCGCCTCGTACCTGGTCGGCGACGGCGACGCAGGCGTCGCGGTCGCCGTCGACCCGTCGTTCGAGATCGCGCCCTACCTGGAGGCGGCAGCGGCAGAAGGCGTCCAGATCGAACGCGTGCTCGAGACGCACACGCACGCCGATCACGTCTCGGGGCACGGCCGGTTCGCGCTCGAGCACGGCCTGCCCGTCGCGATCCACGCGATCGCTGAGCCCGAGTACGAGTTCACCCCGCTTGCAGACGGCGACGTGCTCGAGGTCGGCGCGACCCGCGTGCGCGTGCTGCACACGCCCGGGCACCGGCCCGAGCACTGCTCCTTCGTCGTGGACGACCGGATCGTGCTGACCGGCGACTCGCTGTTCGTCGGCGACGCTGCACGGCCCGACCTCGCCGTCGCCGCGCGCGAGGGCGCGCAAGACCTGTTCGGGTCGTTGGCCCGCCTCGCCGAGCTCGGCGACGGGGTCGAAGTCTTCCCGGGGCATGTCGCCGGCTCGCTGTGCGGCAGCAACATGAGCGCCGAGCGCTCGTCGACGATCGGGCGCGAGCGCGAGGCGAATCCCGCGTTGCGGTTCCGGGACGTGCAGGAGTTCGTCCTCGAGTCGGCGTCGGTCTCGGCGCCGCGGCCGCCGACGACCGAGAAGGTCGTCGGCCTGAACCGCGGCCCGTGGGTCGCACGGCCCGCCGAGCCGACGGAGCTCGCGGACGCCGGCGGCGCGACCGTGCTCGACGTACGCCGGTTCCGCCAGTACGCCGCCGGCCATCTCCCCGGCGCGATCAACGTCCCCGAGTCGGGCTCGTCCTTCGGCACGCGCGCCGGGTTCGTCCTCGTCGACGGCGAGCGCGTCGTCCTGCACGCGGCGTCGCGCGACGAGGCGCTCGCCGCAGCCCGCAAGCTGTGGGCGGTCGGCATTCTCGATCTCGCCGGCTACGTGCTCGCGCCGGAGTCGCCGCAGACGCTCGACGCAGTCGACGTGACCGAGCTTCAGGAGCTCCTCGACGGCGGCGACGTCCAGGTGATCGACGTCCGCGAGTCCACGGAGCGCGACGGCGGCTACATCCCCGGGTCGAAGAACATCCCGTACCGGCTGCTCCGCAAGCTCGGCCCCGGCGCGCTCGAGCGCTCGAAGCCGGTCGTGACGGTCTGCGAGTCGGGCGCGCGCGCGACGATCGCGGCGTCGCTGCTCCAGCGCGAGGGCTTCGACGTGCGGGCGGTCGCCGAGGGCGGCGTCGCCACCTTCGACGGCGACGTCGTGTCGTTCAGGCGCTGCGGAGGCTAGCCGAGGCGGTCGAGCACGTAGCCTCGCGCTTCGAGCGCTTCGCAGAGGCGCTCGCAATGCTCTTCGTTGCGCGTGATCACCGTCAGCTCCACGCCCGTCTCGGCGACCTGGACGCCCGTCTCGCGGTGGTGACCCACCGAGAGCACGTTGCCCCGCTCCGTCGCGACCAGTTGGAGCAGCTCGGCCAGCGCGCCGGGCCGGTCCGCGATCCGCGTGCGCACGACCAGGTAGCGCCCCGCAAGCGCGAGCCCGTGCCGCATCACCGAGATCAGCAGGGTCGGGTCGATGTTGCCACCCGAGAGGAGCGCACAGACGCCGCCGTCGCCCTCGACCTTGCCGGCGAGCAGCGCCGCGACCGACGCCGCTCCGGCACCCTCGACCACGAGCTTCGCGCGCTCGAGCAGCAGGGTGATCGCGTCGGCGATCTCGTCGTCGAGCACGTCCACCCGCGCATCGAGCACGTCGTCGAGGATCCGCATCGTCAGCGTCCCCGGGTACTTGACCGCGATGCCGTCGGCGATCGTCGGCCCGAACCGGCCGGCCTGCACGCCGACCAGGCGCGCATCCGGGAGGAGGGTGCGCAGGGCGATCGCGATGCCGGCCGCCAGACCGCCGCCACCGATCGGGACCACGAACGTCTCGGCGTCGGGCAGCTGCTCGGCGAGCTCGAGCCCGATCGTCCCCTGACCGGCGATCACCTCCGGATCTTCGAACGCATGCAGGAACGTGGCGCCCGACACGCGCGCCTGCTCGAGCGCCTCCTCGACCGCTTCGTCGAAGCCGGCTCCGGCGAGCACCGTTTCGGCGCCGTACGAACGGGTCGCTTCGACCTTCGCCATCGGCGCGTCCTCGGGCATGTACACCGTCGCCTTGATCCCGAGCTCCCGCGCGGCACGCGCGACTGCCTGTCCGTGGTTCCCGGCACTCGCCGCAACGACGCCGGCGGCGCGCTGCGCGTCGTCGAGCAGCGCGAGCTTGTTGGAGGCGCCGCGGATCTTGAACGACCCGGTGCGCTGCAGGTTCTCGGCCTTGAGCCAGACCTGGCGGCCGGTGCGCGCGGTGAGCGCTTCCGAGCCGAACACCGGCGTCACGCGGATGCGGTCGATGATGCGGACGCGCGCCGCCTCGATCTCCCGCAGCGTGGGCGGCGCGAGGGTCTCAGCCAATCCGGAACACCTGCTCGAGGATCTCACGAACCGCGGTGAGCGGGTCGAGGCGGCGCTCCTGCACGTCGTCGAGCAGGCGCCGCAGGTCGGGGTCGTCGCGCACCGTCTCCTCGAGGTGGCGCCGCGCCCGGATCGACGCCACCTGGAAGACCTCGCGCGCCAGGTTCCGCCGCCGGCGCCGCTCGAGCTCGCCTTCCGCCTCGAGCCACGCTCGATGTTCGGCGATCTTCTCCCAGAGCGAGTCGACGCCTTCACCGCGGAGCGCCTCGGTCAGGACGACCGGCGGCCGCCACCCGTCCTTCGGCCCCAGCGAGAGCGCCTGCCGCACCTCGCTGAGCATCGTCTGCGCGAGCGGATGGTCCTTCTTGTTGATCGCGATCACGTCCGGGATCTCCATGATCCCCGCCTTCAGCGCCTGGATCGAGTCGCCCGACCCCGGCATCAGCGCCAGCACGACGGTGTCGGCGATCGAGAGCACGCCGACCTCGCTCTGTCCCGCGCCCACCGTCTCGAGGAAGACGAGATCCTTGCCCGCCGCGTCGAGGACGAGCAGCGCCTGCAGCGTCGTCTCCGCGAGCCCGCCCTGATGCCCCCTCGTCCCCATCGAGCGGATGAAGACCTCCGGGTCGAGGAAGTGGTCGGAGAGCCTGATCCGGTCGCCGAGCAGCGCGCCCTGCGTGAACGGGCTCGACGGGTCGACCGAGATCACGCCGACGGTCTCCCCGCGCGCGCGGACGAGCCGCACGAGCGCCGAGACGAGGCTGGACTTCCCGACTCCGGGCGGGCCGGTGAGCCCGACCGAGTAGGCGTGACCGGTGTGCGGATAGAGATCGGCCACGACCTCGTAGGCGAGTCGGTCGCCGTTCTCGACGAGCGTGATCGCCCGCGCGAGGGCACGCCGGTCTCCTGCCCGAACCGCCTCGCCGAGGCGCTCACGCGTCCAGTCCCTCCGCGCGGTCATGCCGAGGGCTCGCCTCGCAGCAGCCACGCGGCCGCCGCCGCGGCGACCAGGATCGAGCCGGCGCCGATCGCGTAGACGGCTCTCGGGCCGATTGCGTTCGTGACGGGCCCGACCGCGATGAACACGCCGAGGAGGACCGCGTAGTTCACCGCGATGATCGAGGTGACGGCGCGTCCGCGGATGTTGTCGGCCGCGCCGCGCTGCACGAGCGTGATGTTGAGCACGACGGCGACGCCGTTGCCGAGGCCGTAGACGAGCATCCCGACCGCACCCACCCAGACCGTCGGCGCGACGGCCGCGCCGAGCGTCCCCGCCGCGAACACGAGCATCGCGCGTGGATACGCGGAGCGCATGCCGAGGAACGCCGCGGCCGAGCGCGACCAGAGCCCGCCGATCACGAGCCCCACACCGGCGGCGGCGACCATCACCCCGAAGCCGAGCGTGTTCGTGTGATACGCACGGCGCGCCAGGAAGATCTCGCCGACGTTGATGCACCCGATCCCGATCTGCGCGATCGTCCAGGCGACGAGCACGGTCGTCAGCAGCCGCGACCCGAGCACGGCGTCGAACCCTTCGCGCATGTCGGCCCAGTGCCCGCGCCCCATCGACCGCTCGCTCTGGAGGAGCCGGCCCGGGATCGTCGCCACGAAGAGTGCCGACACGGCGAAGGTCCCGGCGTTCGTCCAGTAGGCGAGCTGCGGCCCCGACGCGGCGACGATCGCGCCGCCGGCGAGGGCGCCGACGACCGTCGTGCCCCACTCGACGAGCTGGAGCATGGCGTTCGCGTCGGGCAGCTCGTCGTCGCTCACCAGGTTCGGGACGCCGGCGATCACGGCCGGCCGGAAGAAGGCGTTCCCCACGCCCGCCAGGACCGCGAGCGCGACGATGGCGCCGGCGCTGTTCGCAAACGGCAGCGCCGCGAACACCGCGAGCCTGCCCACATCGGAGCCGATCATCAGCCCCTTGCGCGAGAGGCGGTCGATGAGCGGGCCGAGCACGAGGCCGAGCGGGATCGCCGGGACGATCACGGCCGCCAGCAGGCCGCTCACCCACCAGCCGGAGTGGGTGCGGTCGTAGATGTCGACCTGGAGCGCGAGCAGGGCGAGCCACGTTCCGACCCCGGAGGTGAGGTTCGCGACGAACAGCCGGCGGAACTCGAGGCGGCGCAGCACCGCGAGGCGGTTGTGGCGTTCCGACGCCGCGTGCGCGGCGGACGTCACGCGCGGGCGAAGGCGCGGTCGAGCGCCGCGGCCAGCGCGTCGATCTCGTCGGGCAAGCCGACCGTGACTCGAACCGCAGTGGGAGCTCCGAAGCCGCCGAGTGGCCGCACGACGACTCCTTCCCGCATCAGGCGGTCGTACAGCTCCGCCGCCTCGCCGCCGGTCTCGGCGTAGAGGAAGTTGCCGACCGACGGAACCGGCTCGAGCCCGCGCGAGCGGAGCACGGACTCCAGGTGCGCCAGGCCCTCGGCATTCGCGGCACGGCGGCGGATGAGCTCGTCGTTCGCGTCGATGCTCGCGAGCGCGGCCGCCTGCGCCGGCGAGGCGACGTCGAACGGCCGCCGCACCTTCGCCAGCGATGCGCAGACGTCGGGCGCCGCGACCGCGTACCCGATCCGCAGCCCGGCGAGACCGTAGATCTTCGAGAACGTCCTCAGCACGCACACGCGCGCGCCGCCCTTCACGTACCGCTCGACCGCGTCCGGATAGTCGGGCCGGTCGATGTACTCGAAGTACGCCTGGTCGACGACGGTGAGCACGTGGCCGGGCACGCGCGCGAAGAAGGCATCGAGCTCGTCCGTCGTGTTCATCGTCCCGGTCGGGTTGTTCGGATGGCAGATGTAGACGAGCTTCGTTCGGGGCGAGATCGCCTCGAGGAGCGCGTCGAGGTCGTAGCGGTGGTCGACGAGCGGCACCGTGCGCACCTCGGCGCCCTGCTTGCGCGCGTAGATGACGTAGCTCGGGAACGAGGGCCAGCTGCAGACGACCTCGTCGCCGGGATCGAGGATCGCCTGGCTGAGCAGGTCGATGCAGCCGTCCGCGCCCGCACCGACGCAGATCTCGTCGGCGCCGACGCCGTGCCGCCCCGCGAGGGCCTCGTGGACGCGGAACGAGCCGCCGTCCGGGTAGCGGTTCAGCTCGGAGGCGGCCGCGTCCATCGCCGCGAGAGCGGCGGGGAACGGCCCCCAGGGGCCCTCGTTCGACGCCAGCTTCACCACGCGCTCGAGCCCGAGCTGCCGCTGCACCTCCTCGATCGGCGTCCCCGGCTCGTAGGGGCGCAATCGCTCCACCGCGGGGCGGAAGAACGGATCGGGGAGACCGACGGGCTGGCTGCTCATCGCGGTGGACCCTACCCGCTCTCGTAGATTTCCCAGGACGTGGCCGAGCTGGGCCTGTTCCCCCTACCGCTGGTCCTCGTCCCGACCGAGCGGATCCCCCTGCACATCTTCGAGCCGCGGTATCGCGAGCTCGTCTCCGAGTGCGTCGAGTCGGACGGCGAGTTCGGACTGGTGCTCGCGACGGGCGACGGAGCGGTCCACGAGATCGGCACCCGCGCAGCGGTGATCCAGGTGCTCGAGGAGCTCGAAGACGGCCGCATGAACATCGTGATCGAGGGGCGCGAGCGGTTCCGGCTGCTCGAGCTGACGGGCGGCAGGTCGTACACCACCGCACTCGTCGAGCCGGTCACGGACGAGCCGGAACAGCCGGACCGGGCCGACGCCGCGCGCGCGCTCGAGCTCTTCCGCCGACTCGCGGAGGTCGCCGAGAGCGACGTCGACCTTCCCGACCCCGAGTCGGCGCTGCTCGACTTCGAGCTCGCGGCGCGGGTCGACTTCGGCACCGCGCCGAAGCAGGAGCTGCTCGCCTCGACGTCACCCCGGCTGCGGATGTCGCGGCTCGTCGAGCTGCTCGAGCTGTCGGTGGAGGCGATGCGCCGCGAGCGCGAGCTCCGTGAGCTCGCGAGCCGCAACGGCAAGGCCTCCCCGTAGAGAGAAGCTCTCACAGGATGAGCGCTTGTGTCGCCCGGCCGCGCTCGGCGGCACGCTGCGGCGTCCTCGGTCGGCCCGATAGTTCAACTATCGGGCCTCCCTGCGTCCTTGCATCGCACTCGCCGATCGCACCCGGATCGACGAACGTCATCCTGTGAGAGCTTCTCGCTCTCAGTCGACGACCACGCCGCCGCCGCCGCGCCGGGCGTCGCCGGCCGCGGCCTCGGTACCGTCCGGCAGCACCTCGACCGCGTTCGTGCCGCCGAAGAACAGGTTGCGGCGCCGCCAGCGCACGAGGTCGTAGCCCCGCTCGGCCAGCTCGGCGAGCGCCGCTTCGTCGAAGCCGCCCTCGCAGTGCACGTGCGGCTCGTCGACGTGTACGCGCGGCCGGTCGATCGCCTCCTCGACGCCGAGCCCGTGCTCGATCACGTTGACGATCACCTGCATGATCGCCCCGCGTAGGCGGATCGAGCCGGCGCTGCCGACGACGAGGCGCGGTCCCCCGGCGCCGACCACGATCGTCGGCGCCATCATGCTCGTCAAGCGGCGGCCCGCCGCCGGCTCCGAGTCGCCGACGAGGTCGAACTCGCCGAGCATGTTGTTCAGGTGCACCGCGGTGCCCGGGACGATCACGCCCGAGCCCGAGCCGGTCGACGCGGTCAGCGACGCGGCGTTGCCCGCGGCGTCGACGACCGAGACGTGCGTCGTCCCGCCGGGGGGCGCGTGCTCCGCCGCGCCGTCTGCGCCGGCGCGGATCCGCCCGACCGCCTCGGCGACGGCGGCCGGTGCCAGGAGCCGCTGCGCGAGCCCGCCGCGGCGCAGGCCGCTCGCGAACCCGCCGCCGCGGGCGCGGGCCTGCTCGCGCATCACGCCGACCAGCGAGGCGATCGCCTCAGCGCTGCCGCTGTCCGCGTCGCCGAGCTGCTCGAGGATCGCGAGGCCGTAGGCGATCAGGATCCCGCCCGACGAGGGCGGCGGATTCGAGAGGACGTCGTACCCGTGGAAGCGCGCGCCGACCGGCCGCCGCCAGATCACGCGGTAGGCCGCGAGATCCTCGGCGCTCAGCGACCCGCCTGCTGCCTCGACGGTCGCGACCACCTGACGGGCGAGCTCGCCGCGATAGAGGCCGGACGCGCCCTCTGCGGCGATCAGCTCGAGCGTCGCGGCCAGGTCGGGCAGCCGCAGCACGTCGTCGGGCTGCAGCCGCGAGCCGTCCGCGCGGCTGTACAGCCGATGGCCCTCCGCGTCGTAGCGCAGGATCAGATCGAGGATCGCGTGCAGGTGCGCCTGCGCGCGGTTCAGCTGCACCCCGTCCCGCGCGAGCTCGCGCGCCGGCGCGAGCAGCTCGGGCCACGGGAGGCTGCCGTAGGCCCGGTGCACGGCCTCGAGGCCCGCTGCTGCGCCGGGAACCGCGCACGACCCACCGCCGACCCGGAACACCTGCGTCGTCTCGCTCGCCCCGCCGAACCCGATGTCGACCGCCTCCATCTCGAGGGGGCTCTCGACGCGCCGTCCGAGGCCCGGCTCGGCGACGAAGAAGTCGGCGACCCGCGGCGGGCGCCCGTCCGCCGGGCGGACGAGCGCGAAGCCCCCGGCCCCCGGCCCCGTCAGCGGGCTCTCGGTCACCCACGCCGCGAACGCCGCCGCCACGCAGGCGTCGGCGGCGTTCCCGCCCTCCGCGAGGACGCGCGCGCCGGCCTCGGCCGTCAGGGGGTGTCCGGCCGCGACGGCGCCGTTCATACCTCGTTCATCTCCCGGGACGGCTTGTTTCGGCCGAGTTCGTTCATACGCCTTCGAATCTTCACGCTTTCGCAACCTTCTCGATGCGAGGTCGCACGTACAACGTGACGAAGCCCGAGTCATGAAGCCAACTCGCCCCCAGCTTCTCCTCTGCGCAACCGCAGTGCTTGCGCTCACGCTCGTCGCCGTGTCGTCCGGCCCCGCGCGGGCGCACCTGACGGCGGCGGTCTCCTCGCTCCGCTCGGCCGACCCGCGCTGGCTCTGGCTCGCCGCCGCGGCGTTCGCGACCGGCTTCGCGTGCACTGTCGGCGCCTGGACCGCGGCGTTTCGCGCGGCCGGCGCCCGAATCTGCCCCCGCCAGGCCGCGGCGCGCCTCGGCATCGGGTCGCTCGTCAACTGCTTCGCACCCGCGAAGCTCGGCGACGCCGTGAAGATTGCCCTCTGCTCGCGCGCGATCGACGCTCCGGGCCGGCTCTGGACGGCCGGCGGCGTGTACGCGGCGCTCAGCGCCGCCCGCTGCCTGGCGCTCTCGGTGCTGGTCGTGGTGGCGGCGGCGACCGGCGCGCTGCCGTGGTGGCCGGTGCTCGTCCTCTGCGGCTTCGTCGGCGTGCTGGCCCTCGCAGGCCTGCTCTCCGGCCGGCTCGGTCATCCTCGCGTCGCCCAATTCCTCGCCGGGCTGACCGCGCTCGAACGTTCGCCGCGGACGATCGCCACCGTGCTCGGCTGGACGTTCGCGATGGCCGGGGCGCGCCTCGGCGGCACGATCGCGGTCGCGGCCGCGCTCGGGCTGCCGCATCCGGTGCTCGCGGCGCTCGTGATCGCACCCGCGCTCGACGTCGCCGCCGCGTTCCCGATCACCCCCGGAGCCGTGGGCATCGGCAGCGGCGCGGTCGCCGTCGTGCTCGCCAGCCGCGGCATCGGCATGTCCGACGCGCTCGGAGCCGGCATCGCGATGCAGGCGCTCGAATCGGCGGTCTCGATCGCCGCCGGGTCGTTCGGGATCCTCTACCTGGCGCAGGCGCGCCCGGCGTACCGCCGCTGGACGCTGCGGGTCGCAACCGCCGGCGGGTCGGCCGCGCTCGCGGCGCTCGTCGGCGCCGTCGTCCTCAACCTGACCTAAAGCCGCTAGCTCAGGTCTCGCGCAGGAACGACGGCGGCTCGAGGATCTCGCCGCTGCCGCCCGAGGCCGCGGTGACGAACGTCCCGCGCCGCGACCCGCGCGCACCGCCGATGCCCGTTGCGACGACCGTGATCCACATCTGCCCGGTGAGCCGATCGTCGATCGTCGCTCCGAAGATGATGTTCGTGTCGTCGGTCGCGGACTCGCGGACCACCTCGGCGGCCTCGTTCACCTCGTAGAGCGTCAGGTCGTCGCCGCCAGCGATCGAGAGCAGGATCCCGCGCGCGCCCGTGATCTCCGTCTCGATCAGCGGGCTCCGCAGCGCCAGCTCGGCCGCCTCTCGCGCCCGGCCCTCGCCGGTCGCGTAGCCGATGCCCATCAGCGCGGACCCCGAGTCCTTCATCACCGTCCGCACGTCGGCGAAGTCGAGGTTGATCAGCCCAGGATTGGTGATCAGGTCGCAGATGCCCTGGACGCCGTGCCGCAGCACGTCGTCGGCGATCCGGAACGCCTCGAGCATCGACGTCGACTTGTCCAGCACCTCGAGCAGCCGGTCGTTCGGGATCACGATCAGCGTGTCGCACGCCTCGCGCAGCGCCTGGACGCCGTCGTCGGCCTGCTTGCGCCGGCGCGACCCTTCGAACTTGAACGGCATCGTCACGATGCCGACGGTCAGCGCGCCGAGCTCGCGGGCGATGCGCGCGACGATCGGCGCGGCGCCGGAACCCGTGCCGCCGCCCTCGCCTGCCGTCACGAACACCATGTCGGAGCCGCGCAGCGCACGCTTGATCGAGTCGTAGCCGTCTTCGGCGGCGTTGCGGCCGATCTGGGGATCGGCGCCGGAGCCGAGGCCCTCGGTGAGCTCGCTGCCGATGTGGATCTTCGTCGGCGCGTCGCACATCTGTAGTTGCTGGATGTCGGTGTTGACGGCGACGAAGTCGACCTGCGTGATCCCTGCGTCGATCATGCGGTCGACGGCGTTGAGGCCGGCGCCGCCGACGCCGACCACGCGGATCACGGCCAGGTACGAGGTGCTCTCGCGCGCGCGTTCGAGCCGGGCCGGTGGGTCGGGGAGCGGGTCGAGCCAGCGCGCGGGTGGGCGCTTGGCGACCGGCTCGGGCACGTCGTCGGGGACGACGACGGCCGGCGCCGCGACGCGCAGCGGTGCCGGCTCGGGCTCGCCTTCCGACGAGACCGGTTCGGTCGGGAGCTGCTGTTGCCCCGGCTGCTCGTCCTTCCCTCCGCGCTTGGCGGCCTCGGTCGCCCGGAAGAGATCCGCCAGTGGGCCCTCACGCATACTGGCGCGATTTCTCGCCATCGAGCACCTCCTTCGCCAGGTCACGGTACATCGCGGCGGCCTCCCCGTTCGGGTCGTAGGCCAGCACGGACGCGCCCTTCACCGGAGCCTCTGCGAAGCGGACCGTCTTCCTGATCCGGGTGGAGTAGACGAGATCGCCGAAGTTCTCGCGCAGGATCTCGTCGGCCTCGCGTGAGTGCGTCAGACGCTTGTCGTACATCGTGGGGACGATGCCGATGATCCGGACGTCGGGATTGAGGTTCTCGCGCACCATCGCGAGCGTGTTCTCGAGCTGCACGAGCCCGCGCAGCGAGAGGTATTCCGTCTGCACCGGCACGATCACGCCGTCTGCGGCGACGAACGCGTTGATCGTGAGCAGGCCGAGCGACGGCGGCGTGTCGATGAGGATGTACTCGTAGCGATCCTTGATCGCCGCAAGGGCCTTCTCGAGCGCGCGCTCGCGGCCGATCATGCTCGACAGCGCCATGTCGGCGCCCGCGAGATCGATCGACGAGACGGCGACGTCGACTTCGCATTTCTCGATCACCTGCTCGATCGGCAGGCGATGGACGAGCACGTCGAACATCGAGCGCTCGATCGTGTCCGGGTTCAAACCCTGCGACATCGTCAGGTTCCCCTGCGGATCGAGGTCGACGACGAGCACGCGATGCCCCTGCTCGGCGAACGCCACACCGAGGTTGAGCGTCGTCGTGGTCTTGGCGACGCCGCCCTTCTGGTTCGCCAGCGCGATCACCTGGGCGGCGGCAGGCGCAGCCCCGCTCGGAGGTCGAACGTTCGGACGCGGAAGCAGGCGCGCGAGACCCATCTGCATCGCCAGTTCGGGCCGCTCTAGGACAATCCTTCCGTTCGCCGGCGAAGTTCGGCGACCGCACGGAGCCCGTGCTCGTCGCCCTCCGTCCGAGCCCAGGCTTCGGCCTCCGCGACGAGGGCGCGGAGCTCGGCGAGGATCGCCGCGGGCGCCGCGTTCGCGGCGTCGAGCCGCTCGACTCGCTCGAGTCGCGCAAGCAGGCGTGCTGCGGTGTCCATGCGCCGACCGTAGCCGGGAAGATGTGACGGCTCCGGGCCGTCTTTCGGTCTTTTCAGGCGACGCGCAGCGTCGACGCAGGCCGCGGCCGGAGGCCGAGCAAGGTCTCGTCCAGCGCTGCCACGAGCTCTTCGCGGTTCCCGTGCAGCAGCGCTTCGACGAGCGTTCGGCGCACCGAATCGCGCGCGTTCGCATGCAACCGCTCGGCGCGCAGCTCGGCGACGAGGTCGCTGCGCGCACGCGTCTTGTCCTCGAGCAGCACGGCCGCGCGCATGCCCGACGCCCACGGGCCGCCGTCCTCGCCGAGGAGGCAGTCGAGGCTCTCGCGGATCTGCGCCGAGCGGAACGGCTCCTCGGCGAAGAGCGAGAGCTCCCAGCGGTCGAGCGCCTCACCGAGCCGCCGGTCGGCATCGGCAAGCGTGAGCCGGTCGCGCAGGTCGGAGGCCAGGCGTCCCCGGACCTGGTCGAGGCGGATCGGCTCACCCCGCGGCTGCGTGCCGGCGATCGGGAGGATCGGGGTGATCCGTAGCGGGCGATAGTCGAGCCGCTCGAAGACGACGGGGCCTGCGGCGATCGCCCCGGACGTGGCGAGGCGAAGCGCGGTGACGGCGTCGGCGAGCTCGGCGGCCGCGTCCGGCGCGTCCTCGTCGGCGCTCAACTCGCGCCCGAGCGAGAGCACGAGCAGACGGTCGACGTCGCGCCCGAACTCCGGCGGCAGCAGACCCTGTGCCTCCGGCCAGAGCTGCGACAGCTCTCCCGCGACCGCCGGGCGCAGGAGGATCCCGCCGCCGAGGTCGACGTCGGCGCCGGCCGACACGCCCACGAGCGGGGCGAGCGCGAGGTACGTGCGCGCGGTCCCGAAGAGCGAGAGCTCGAAATCGGCGTACGCGGCGTCGAACGCGTCGTCGTTCCAGTCGAAGCCACCGCAGCGCTCGGCCGTCCAGGTCAGCATCGGCAACAGGATCGACCGGAAGAGCGCGTCGTCGGAGTCCTTCCCGAGGCCGGCGTGCGCGCGCGCGAAGATCGCGGCCGCCGGCTCGCGCTTCAGGTCGTCGATCGCGTTGCGCGCGTCGGGCAGCCGCCGGAGGGTCGGTGACTGCTCGTCGACGAAGCCGCGCACGAGCGGCCGGTACTCGTAGAGCGACGGCCCGCCGGGCGAGGGGTGCTCCTCGAACGCGAACGGGATCTGCGCCCCGCGCTCGGCTGCGAACGCGGCGAGGCAGAAGGAGCGCAGGGACTCGTAGAGGTGCGGTGCACGCAGCGCCACCCGCCCTACTACGCGCCGCGGGCGTGCTCTCCTACTCCACCGGGTCTACGACTGGCAGCCGGGGCACCAGTAGGCGATGCGGTTCGCGTCGCCCTGCCCGCGCGCGGCGATCGGCGTCCGGCAGCGAGGGCAGGGCCGGCCGGTCCGGCGGTAGGCGTTCCGCCGCGGGGCGCGGCCGCGGTCGAGGGCGGCGCTCATCATGCTCGCCGCGGTCTCGAGGGCAGCGCGCCGTTCGTCCTCCGTGACCTCGCCGAGCCGCCGCCAGGGCGACAGCTGCACGGCCCAGAGGATCTCGGCCAGCCACATGTTCCCGATGCCCGACACGAGCGACTGGTCGAGCAGCGTCTCGCCCAGCGTGCGCGTCGGGTCGGCGCCGCGCAGCCGTGCCAGCATCTCGTCGATTCGCGGTGGGCGCGCGAGGATGTCCGGGCCGACGCGACCGAGCGCGCGCAGGTGCAGCTCGAGCACCGGCCCGTTCCACAGCACCGCCTCGTCCTGCGAGCCCGTGAGCACGAGCCACGGCAGGCCGGCACGCTCGGTGCGGGCCGGCTGCACGGTCCAGCGCCCCGACATGCGGAGATGCGAGCGGACTGCGATGCCGCCCTCGAACCTCAGCACGAGGTTCTTGCCGAGCGCCTCGACCGACTCGAGCCGACGGCCGTCGACCGTCTCGGCGACGCGGGAAGGTCGCGCGCGCGGGTGCGGCGACGTCGCCGAGACGCGCTGGCCGACGAGCACCTGAAGACGACGGGCGGCACGGTGGATCGCGTCCCCTTCCGGCACTGCGCCACGGTACCGCCGGACGGCAGAATCGCACCTGCGTGAGGTTCCCTGCGCTTGGCCACCCGATCGTGCTCGCCCCGCTCGCCGGAGGCCCCTCGACACCGGAGCTCGCAGCCGCCGTGACGGACGCCGGCGGCCTCGGCTTCCTCGCCGGCGGGTACCTGACCGCGGACCAGCTCGCCGACGGGCTGCGCACGACTCGTGCGCTCACGTCCGGTGCGCTCGGCGTCAACCTGTTCTGCCTCCGGCCGGTGCCGGTCGACGATGCGGCGGTCGCGGCCTACGCGGCGAAGCTCGAGCCGGAGGCGCGGCGTCGCGGCGTCACGCTCGGGGCTCCGGTCTTCGACGACGACGAGTGGGCCGAGAAGCTCGACGTCGTGTGTGCAGCCGGGGTCGACGTCGTCTCGACGACGTTCGGCTGCCCGTGCACCGAGGTCGTCGACCGGTTGCGTGCGTCCGGCGCGCACGTGTGGGTCACGGTGAGCTCGCTCGACGAGGCGCTCGCCGCGCAGGCGGCAGGAGCCGACGCGCTCGTCCTCCAGGGCACCGAGGCCGGCGGCCACCGCGGGGGCTGGACCGACGACGGTGACGGCGAGCTCGGCACCGTCGCGCTCGTACGTCTCATCGCGGCGGACGTCCGGCTGCCGCTGATCGCGGCCGGTGGGATTGCCGACGGCGCCGGCATCGCAGCCGTGCTCGCGGCCGGCGCGCGCGCTGCCATGCTCGGGACCGCCTTCCTGCTGTGCCCGGAAGCCGGGACGAGCGAGCCCCATCGCCGCGCGCTCGCCGCCGGCGGCAGCACCGCCGTGACACGTGCGTTCACCGGCCGGCGGGCGCGCGGCATCGTCAACGCGTTCATGCGCGCGCACGTCGACGCTCCGGCCGCGTACCCCCACGTCCATCACCTGACCGCACCGCTCCGCGCAGCCGCGCGGGCGGCGGGTGACGCCGACGGGATCAACCTCTGGGCCGGCGAGTCGTTCCGGCTCGCCCGCGCGCTCCCGGCCGCGGCGCTCGTCGACCGGCTCGCGTCGGAAGCCGGCTTCTAGGGGCGGAGCACGGCGCGCCGCGGGCCGGCGAGGAAGCCGGCGTCGACGAGCAGCGCCATCGCGTCCGACTCGGCGACGGGCGCGCCGTCGAACCGCTCCACTGCCAGGCGCTTCGCGCCGCCGGCCCTGACGTGCGCGACGAGCGCCGCCAGCGCGGGAACGAGCCACTCCTCGTCGGGGTCGCGGAGCGGCACGAGCGAGCGGCCGCCGCGCTCGACGTAGAGCAGCGGCTCGCCGGCGCGGAGCACGACGAGCGCTCCGGCGACGCGCGCTGCGCGCGCGCCGGCGCGCTTCGGCCACGGCAGCACCGCGCCGTAGGGCTGCGCCGGATCGGCCGCGGGGAGCACGAGCGGCGCCTCGTCGACCCGCTCGCGGACCTCGCGCAGGCGCTCCACCGCCCCGCCGAGTGCGAACTGCGCGCCGCCGAGGCCCTCGACGAAGTACCCCCGCCGGCAGAGACCGAGGGTCTCGAGGGCACGCAGTTCCGCGTACACCGCGCCGTAGCCGCCCGGAATCCCTTCGGCCCGCACGGCGTCGCGCGTGACGACACCGTGTCGCTCGAGCAGCAGCTCGGCGAGCGCGCGCCGGTCCGGCGGTGCGGCGAACAGCCGCTCCGTCTTCGCCCAGCGGCCCTGCGTCGCGAACGTCGCGCCGACGCGTCGCCGCGAGAACCGCCGCGGCCGCCGCTCCTGATTGGGGAGGCTGTTCCGCCTGGCCGCGCGCAGCGGCGCCCAGGCGTCGTTCGTCGCCTCGCCGGCCCAGACGAGGTCCCAGAGCGCGGGCAGCGCCTCGGCCTCGTCGAGACCCGACTCGCCGATCAGCTCGTCCCAGTGGAGCGCGTGCGCCAGCACGGCGCGCAGCGCGTCGTGTGCCGGCCCGCCGGGGGGCGGCGACCCGGGGACGCGGCCGAGGGCGGCGGCGTCCTCGCGGAAGTACAACGCCACGCGGTCGGGCCCCGCGCCGAGCCAGATCACCTCCCCGCTCGCACACAGCGCATCCAGATGCTCGGGCCGATAGCCGGGTACGCGGCGCGGCAGCACCCCCGTCTCCCACAGCGCGACAGGGAGCGGCAGCGCCTGGAGCGGGACGAGCGCCTCGCGCAGCGAGGCGCGGCGGCCGATGCCGTGCCAGCCCGGCAGGAAGCGGGCGAGCGCCTCGTGCTCGACCGGCTCGACCTCGCGGCGGAGCGCGGCGAGCGAGGCGCGCCGCAGGCGCCTGAGCACGTCCGGGTCGCACCACTCTCGCTCGGTTCCGCCCGGCCGCAGCTCGCCTCGGACGAGCAGCTCGTCCTGCTCCAGCGCTGCCAGTTGCGCCGTGACGTCGCGACCGAAGCGTTCGTTCGCCTGCACGGTCGTGAACGGCCCGCGTCCCTTCGCGAAGCGGAGCACGAGCTGGCGAAGCGAGCCCGGACCACCCTCCAGGAACGCGTCGGGCAGGCCGGACGGGGGCATCGCGCCGAGCGCGTCGCGGTAGCGGCCGGCGTCCTCGGCCGCGATCAGGCGCTCCTCGCCGCCGATGCGAACGACGACGGCACGCCGCTCGGCCAGAAGCGGCTCGGCGAGCGCGGCGTCGTATTCGCCGGGCCGCCGGTCACCACGGACGCGCAGCTGGTCGTGCAGCTGGTCGGGCGTCGACGGCGAGCCGAGCAGCTGGCGCTCGACCTCGTCGACTGCGTCGGCGTCCAGCAGGTCGCGGAGCTCTTCCTGCCCGAGCAGCTCGCGCAGCAGGTCGCGGTCGAGGCTCAGCGCCTGGGCGCGGCGTTCGGCCGGCGGCGTGTCGTCCTCGTACATGTAGGTCGCGATGTAGTCGAAGAGCAGCGACGCCGAGTACGGCGACGCGGACTGCGTCTCGATCTCGACGAGGTCGATCTCCCGTGTCTCGAGCGACCGCAGGAGGCCGCGCAGCGCCGGCAGGTCGAATACGTCCTGCAGGCACTCGCGGAAGGTCTCGAGCACGACCGGGAACGAGCCGTAGCGGCGCGCGACCTGCAGGAGCGACTGCGCCTTCAGGCGCTGCTGCCAGAGCGGGGTCCGCACGCCGGGGCGGCGCCGGGGGATCAGCAGCGCCCGGGAGGCGTTCTCCCGGAAGCGCGCGCCGAACAGCGCGGTGTCGCCGAGCTCGGCGACGACGAGATCCTCGACCTCGGCGGGATCGACGATCAGCTCGGCGACGGGCGGCGGCGTGTCCGCCTCGGGGAAGTGGAGCGCGATGCCGTCGTCCGACCAGATCGACTGCGCCTCGAGCCCGTGCGACTCGCGCAGCTTCGCTGCGATCGCCATCGCCCACGGCGCGTGCACGCGGCCGCCGAACGGCGTGAGGATGCAGACCCGCCAGTCGCCGATCTCGTCGCGGAAGCGCTCGATCACGATCGTCCGGTCCGACGGGACGGCGCCGGTCGCGTCCTGCTGCTCGCGCAGGAAGGTCAGCAGGTTGCGCGCCGCGCGGTCGTCGAGGTGGTACTCCTCGCGCAGGCGATCCGCCGCCGCGGGCTCGGCGAGCGCCGACAGCTCGCGCGACGCGGCGCCGATCTTCTGCCCCAGCTCGAACGGCCGCCCCACGCCTTCGCCCTTCCAGAACGGCACGGCGCCGGGCACGCCGGGCGCCGGCGACACGAGCACGCGGTCGCGGGTGATCTCCTCGATCCGCCAGGTCGACGCGCCGAGCAGGAAGGTCTGCCCCGCCCGCGCCTCGTACACCATCTCCTCGTCGAGCTCGCCGACCCGGCCACCGCCTTCGATGAGGAAGACGCCGAACAAGCCGCGGTCGGGAATCGTCCCTGCGTTCGTGACGGCGAGGCGCCTCGCGCCGTCCCTCGCCCGGATCGTGCCGCCCGTGCGGTCCCAGACGATGCGCGGCCGCAGCTCGGCGAACTCGTCCGACGGGTAACGGCCCGCGAGCATGTCGAGCACGTTCTCGAGCTGCGGACGCGAGAGATCGCGAAACGGATAGGCGCGCTTGATCAGCTCGTGAAGCTCGTCGACCGCGATCTCGCTGTCGACCGCGATCGCGACGATCTGCTGCGCGAGCACGTCGAGCGGGTTGTGCGGGATGCGCGTCTCCTCGATCTCGCCCTCGCGCATCGCGCGCGCGACGACGGCGCTCTCGAGCAGGTCGGCCCGGAACTTGGGGAAGATCCGGCCCTTCGACACCTGCCCCAGCTCGTGGCCGGCGCGGCCGATTCGCTGCAACCCGCGCGCCACCGACTTCGGCGACTCGACCTGGATGACGAGATCGACGGCTCCCATGTCGATGCCGAGCTCGAGGCTCGAGGTCGCGACGAGGCACGGGATCCGTCCCGCCTTCAGGTCCTCCTCGACCAGCACGCGCTGCTCGCGCGCCAGCGAGCCGTGGTGCGCGCGGGCGAGCTCGCGCTCGGCCAGCTCGTTCAGCCGCAAGGCGAGGCGCTCGGCGAGCCGCCGGTTGTTGACGAAGACGATCGTCGAGCGGTGCTCCTCGACCAGGCGCAGGATCTCGGGATAGATCGACGGCCAGATCGACCGGCCGGCGCGCTCGGTGCCGATGTCCATCTCCTGACCGTCTGCCGGAGCGGGATGCGAGAGCGACGCCACCGACCCGAGCTCGCGCAGGTCCTCGACCGGGATCACGACCTCGAGGTCGAGCTCCTTGCGCGTGCCGGCGTCGACGAGCTCGATCGGCCGTCCGCCCGCGACGAAGCGGCCGATCTCCTCGAGGGGCCGCTGCGTCGCCGAGAGGCCGATGCGCTGGAACGGGCCGTCCGCGAGCGCCTGCAGGCGCTCGACCGAGAGAGCGAGATGCGAGCCCCGCTTCGTCCCGGCGACGGCGTGCACCTCGTCGAGGATCAGGGTCTGGACTCCGCGCAGCGTCTCGCGCGCCTGAGAGGTGAGCATCAGGTAGAGCGACTCGGGCGTCGTGATCAGGATGTCGGGCGGGGAAGCGACGAGCTCGCGCCGTTCCTTCGCCGGCGTGTCGCCCGTGCGCACGGCAACCCGCACCTCCGAGTCGAGGCCGGCGAGCGGGCCGCGCAGGTTGCGCTCGATGTCGTAGTTGAGCGCCTTGAGCGGCGAGACGTACAGCACCCGGAGGCCCTTGCCCGGTGACGAGGCGAGCCTGTCGAGCGCGTACAGGAAGGCGGTCAGCGTCTTGCCGGAGCCGGTCGGGGCCTGGATCAGCACGTGCGAGCCGGACGCGATCGCCGGCCAGCCGAGCTCCTGGGCGGGCGTGGGCGCGTCGAACGTCTGCTCGAACCAGGCGCGCGTCACCGGCGAGAACACGCTCAGCGCATCCACGGCTCCAGCGTACTTGCTCCTATCCGGCTCACGGATTCGCCCTTTAGCGTGCCCCTCATGAGCTTCGACGAGCGTCTCACTCGACGGGGATCCCTGGCCCGGCTGGGGACGCTTGTCGCCGCCGCAGCGGGCGGCGGGGTGACTGCGGCGGAGGCCGCCGGCGGGGACGGGCCCGCCGCTGTCTCCTCGGGGCTCGTCACGTGCGTGCTCACGCCGCCCGCTTCAGCTCGACCTCTCGGTCGTCGACGCGTCGTCGTGCAAGCCGATCAAGGGCGCCGCCGTCGACATCTGGCACGCGGACGCGGGCGGCGTCTACTCCGGCTTCGGTGAGGGCGCCGCCAGCGTCGTGCACACCGGCCAGCTCTTCTTCGACGACGCCGTCACCGACGCGGCGTACAAGCGCGCGCCGTACTCGGCTCGGCCGAGCCGGGACACGCGCAACGCGAACGACTCGATCTTCGTGAACGGCGGCAAGCGCTCGCTCCTCGCGATGAAGCGAAACAAGACCGGCTACCTCGGCTCGATCACGATGGGCGTCCACCGCGGCTGACCGCGTAGGATCGGGTCGTGCCCGAGGCACTCTGGTTCACCGACGACCCGAAGGCGTGCGAGCTGCTCGCCGAGGATCCCTTCGCGCTGCTCGTCGGCTTCGCGATCGACCAGCAGGTGTCGGTGCAGAAGGCGTTCGCCGGGCCCTACGTGCTGAGGGAACGGGCACGGACGCTGGATCCGCGGAAGCTCGCGGCGCTCGACCTCGCACCGCTCTTCGCCGAGCGCCCCGCCATCCACCGCTTCCCGAGCGCGATGGCCGAGCGCGTGCGCGACCTGGCCGCCGTCGTCTCCGAGGACTACGGCGGCGACGCCTCGCGGATCTGGCGCGACGCGGCCGACGGAGCCGACCTGAAGAAGCGGATCGGCGCGCTGCCCGGGTTCGGGCCGATGAAGATCACCGCGCTCGGGTCGGTGCTCGCGAAGCGGTTCGACGTCGCCGTCGCGAAGCCGCTCGTCCCGAGCCATCCGACCCTCGGAGACGTGGACTCGCCCGAGGCGCTCGAGCGCTACCAGGCTGCGAAGCGGGCCTACAAGGCCGAGCTGCGCGCGCGTGCCGGAACGTCCTGAGCCGCTCTGGAGCGCGCGCAGGGCGCGCTGCGGACGCCGCCGGTCGACCCAGGCACCTACGACTCAAGCATCGGCCCGCAGCTTCCGGAGCGCCGGCCCGAGCGCCTGCCCGCCGCGCAGAACCGGCTCGAAGAGGTCGCCGTGCCGCGCGACTCGCTCGAGCGCGACGGCCATCGTGAAGTCGCGCGGGCGCACCGATTCGGTGAGCTCGTCCCAGTGCAGCGGCGTCGACACGGGCGCACCCGGCTTCGGCCGAACGGAGTACACGGACGCGATCGTCTTGCCCCACCCGTTCTGGCGATGGTCGACGAGCACACCCGAACGCTTCTTCTTGAGCCACTCGGTCGTCACCTCGCCGGGGTGCGCGGCCTCGAGTTGCCGCGACAGCAGCTCGGCGAACGCGTAGGTGTCCTCGAACGTCGAACGGCGGGTGATCGGCACGAGCACGTGGATGCCGTCCGAGCCACTGGTCTTCACATACGAGCGCAGCTCGAGCCGCTCCAGCGCGTCGTGCACGTAGTGCGCGACGCGAATGCAGAGCGCGAACGCGTTCTCCTCCTCCGGCGGGTCGAGGTCGAAGAGCACGAAGTCGGGGCGGTCGGGCTTGTCGATCCGCGAGTACCACGCGTTCATGTCGATGCAGTTCTGCTGAACCGCCCATTGGGCTGCCGCTCCCTCGTTCACGAGCACGAAGTCCACGAGCCGGGTCTCGCCTTTGGCGCCGCGAGGATGCGTGACGAACTGTCGCGTCGGGATCCATGCCGGCATCCCCCTCGGCGCCTGCTTCTGGAAGAACGCCTCGCCGGTGATGCCGTGGGGCCAGCGCTTCAGGGTGAACGGCCTGCTGTGCAAGTGCGGAATCAGCACCTCGGCGATGTCGCCGTAGTAAGTGAACAGGTCGCCCTTGGTGACGCCGTCGCCCGGGAAGAGCACACGGTCGGCGCTCGACAGCTTGACCTCGTGGCTCACCGGCTCACCAGAAGTCGACCGTCGGCACGCGTGGGTCGTCGTCGAGGCAGGACTGCAGGTACAGGGCGACGCCGACGTCGCCGGTCCAGAGCGTGTAGCGCCCGCGCCCCAGTGCCGCGCGCTCGCGGTCGACCTGCGCGATCGCGTGCATCGCGAACTGCCGCGCGCGGTCGCGCCAACGCTCGTCGCCGGTGAGCGCGAACAGCTTCAGCAGCGCGTAGCCGTTCCCCGCGGTGCCGTGGCAGAGCCCCGGGCCGCGCTCGATCGGGCCCGCGAGCCACGTCAGCTCGCCACCGCCGAGCGCGAGGTCGAGCGGCAGCAGGTCGCCGACCGTCGCCACGATTCCCGGCGCGCCGTGGCACCACTGCACGCGCGCCTTCTCCGGCCGGGTCTCCGCCACGGTCGGCGGCCAGTTGACGAGCTCCCCGTCCCGCTGCGCGGTCTGGCCGAGCGCCGCGCCGAGACGGGCTCGCAGCACGTCGTCGGGCACGAATCCGCGGAGCGCGTTGACGCTGCCGACGAGCCCGTGCGCCGGGCCGAGGTACTGCGCGACGTGCCCGTAGAGGTCCTGTGTGTACAGGTTCGTCTCCTCGTCCCACGCCGCCCAGAGCAGGTCGGCGCTCTCGCGCCACAGCTCGTCGAAGCCACAGGCGCGCGCCGCGTCCATCGTCCCCGGCGACCCCCACATCAGCTCCCAGGTCGGGTTGGCGCGGTTCTCGTGGATCCGGGCCGCCAGGCGGTCGTCGTCGGCGGCCGCCGAGCCGACGATCCGCGCGACCAGCAGCAGGCCGCTCTCGCCCATCCAGACGCTCGGCTCGTCGCCGACCTCGGGCGCGAAGTCGGGATGCTCGCGGTAGTGCTCGAGCGCCCGCCCGACCACCGCCGCCACGTCCAGGGACGTCCCGAGCCGGTGCAGCGCCCAGCACATCCCGGCCGAGCCGAGGTAGATCGTGGTCGGCCCCGGCGGGAAGGTGGGCCAGTCGTCGCGCGGGTGGTCGCGCCAGAAGCGGCCGTCGCACGCGCCGTCGGCGTCGCTGACGATCGACGCGACGGCGTCGCGCACGCGCCCTCGATCCCACGGCTCGCCGGCAAGCGGCTCGTGCTCGGACGGTCGGAAGAGCGCCACCTCAGCCGACGCCGGCGAGGAGAAAGGCGCGGTTCTCCTTCAGCATCTCCCGCGCGATCACGAGACGCTGGATCTGGTTCGTGCCCTCGTAGATCTGCGTGATCTTGGCGTCGCGCATCATCCGCTCGACCGGATACTCCGAGATGTAGCCGTAGCCGCCGAGGATCTGCACCGCGTCCGTCGTCACGTCCATCGCGACGTCCGTGCAGTAGAGCTTCGCCATCGCGGAGAGCTTGGTCAGCTCGGCGCCCGTGTCCCCTCGTCGATCATCCGCCCGACCTTGTAGAGCAGTCCGCGCGCCGCCTCGCACTTCGTCTCCATGTCGGCGAGCATCCCGGCGATCAGCTGATGGTGCGCGATCGGCTGTCCCATCGTCTCCCGCGAGCGCGCGTATTCGACGGCGTAGTCGGTCGCGCCCTGCGCGAGCCCGAGCCCCTGGGCGCCGATTCCCGGCCGCGACCGGTCGAGGATGCGCATCGCGATCCTGAAGCCTTCGCCCTCCGCGCCGAGCAGGTTGGCGGCCGGGATGCGGCACGCGTTGAAGAAGAGCTCACCGGTCGTCGAGCCCTTGATCCCCATCTTCGGCTCGATCCGCCCGACCTCGAACCCGGGCGCATCCGCCTCGACGACGAAGGCGGAGATCCCGCCGTGGCCGCCCGCGCGGTCGGTCTTCGCGAACACCACGTACACCGACGCGACGCCGGCATTCGTGATGAAGCGCTTTCGCGCCGTCGAGCACGTACTCGTCGCCGTCACGTCGTGCAGTCGTGCGCATCGCGGCGCTGTCGGAGCCGGACCCCGCCTCGGTCAAGCGCGTAGGCGGCGAGCCATTCGCCGCTCGCGAGCCGGGGCAGGAAGCGCTGCTTCTGCTCCTCGCTGCCGGCGAGCTTGATCCCGAGCGAGCCGAGCTCCTGCACGGCGACGATCAGGCCGCTCGTCGCACAGACCTTCGAGAGCTCCTCGATCACGACCAGCGTCAGCAGCGCGCTCGCTCCGATGCCGCCGTACGCCTCGTCGAACATGATCCCGAAGAGGTCGTTCTCGCGGAACAGCTCGACCACGTCCCACGGGAACTCGGCGCTCTTGTCGATCTCCGCCGCCCGCGGCGCGATCCGCTCACGCGCGAGTGTCCGCACGAGCTCGCGGATCTCCCGCTGCTCCTCCGTCAGCGGATCGAAGGCGCTCATCGGCGCTCTAGTGTAATCGCGACCCTGCCGATATCCGCTCCGTGGCCATCTCCGTGCGCATCCTCACCCTGACCGTCTCGGCCGCACTGCTGGCGTTCGCCGGAATGACGCTGGTGATCGTCGCCGCCGGCGGCGGGTAGATTCGCCCGCAGTGATCCTCGAGAACGGCCTCGTCCGCACCCTGGACCCGCAGATCCCGACCAGCGCGCGCTCGTCGATCGCGGGCGACGTCGATCGCCGGTGGAGTCGGCGTGCACGAGACGGCCCTCGCCTCGCCCGAGGTCGTCGACCTCGGCGGCCGCGTCGTCGTGCCCGGGCTCACCGACGCGCACGTCCACTTCCCGACCTGGGCGCTCGCCCAGACGGAGGTGACGCTCGACGGCTGCAGCTCGCTCGACGAGGCGCTCGCGCGGATCCGCGCCGCGCCGTCGCCCGCCGTCGGGGCGCTGGCTGCGTGGCCACGGCTGGCGGAGCGGCGACTGGCAGCCGGCGGTCGAGCCGACCGCGACACGATCTCGACGCGATCACCGGCGCGACGCCGGCGGCGCTGATCGCGAAGGACTACCACTCGCTGTGGCTCAACTCGGCTGCGCTCGCGCTCGCGGGAACGGCGACCTCGAGGTCGCGGGCGGCGTCGTCGAGCGGGACGAGCACGGCGAGCCGACGGGCGTGCTGCGCGAGGAGGCGGCCTGGCGCTTCAAGGACCGCTACCTGCGCTGCGCCGACGACGAGTACGTCGAGGCGATGCGCGCCGGCGCTGCAGGCTCGCGCGCAGCGCGCGGCGTCACCGCCGTGCACGACAAGGACGGCTGGCTCGGCGCGCTGCGGCTCTGGCAGCGGCTCGAGGAGGCCGGCTCGCTGACGCTGCGCGTCTGGCAGTCGGTCCCGCACGACCGGGTCGGCCAGCGCTGCGCGACGCTCGGGCTCCGCTCGGGCCTCGGCAGCCCGCTGCTGCGGCTCGGGTACCTGAAGGTCTTCATGGACGGGACGCTCGGCTCGCGAGACGGCGCTGATGCTCGACGGCTCCGGCGTCGAGATCACGAGCGGCGAGCAGCTCGCGGAGATCGTGCGCGCCGGCGCGGCGGCCGGGTTCCCGGTCGCGGTCCACGCGATCGGCGACGGCGCGAACCGTGACGCGCTCGACGCCTTCGAGGCGACGCGCGCCGACTGGGAGCCGCTCGGGCTGCGCCAGCGGATCGAGCACGCGCAGCTGCTCGCGCCCGAGGATCTCGCCCGCTTCGCGACGCTCGGCGTCGCGGTGCTCGGTGCAGTTCTCGCACGCGCCGTCCGACCGCGACCTCGCCGACCGCTTCTGGGCCGGCAAGACCGACGGCGCCTACGCCTACCGCTCGCTGCTCGACTCCGGGCGCGTCGTCGCCAACGGCTCGGACGCGCCGATCGAGGAGCTCGACCCGCTCGCCGGCATCCGTGCCGGGCGTCCGACGCACGATCGACGAGCGCACCGCCTGGCACCCCGAGCAGGCGCTCACCGTCGCAGCAGGCGTTCGAGGCGACGTGCGTCGCGCCGGCGTGGCTCGTCGCGGCGACGAGCGCCGGCGCGGGCGGCTCGTCCCGGGCTACGCTCGCCGACCTGGTCGTCCTCGACCGCGACCCGTGGGACGACCTCGACGCGCAGGTCGTGGCGACGATGGTCGCCGGCCGCTGGGTGCACAACCCGCCGCCGTGGGAGCCACGGCGCACCTGCGCCCGTGAAGTGCGTCCAGATCTTTTGCCTACGGCTTACGTGACGAGAACGGGCGCCTTGCGCGGCAGAGAGATCGTCCCTGGTGTCAAGACCCGACTCGAACGGCAGGAGGATCTCCACCATGACACATCGTCTCGTTCTCTCCCTCTCGCTCGCCGCCACGGTGTTCGCCGTCGTCGCCGCAACGGCGACCGGCGGCCCCAAGGGCCAGCTCTTCCAGTTCAGGGGTGACCTCCTGAACGCGAGCTCCACCAACGTGCAGGTGCAGGTCGAAGGCGGCAACCACACCGCGCTGCGCGCGCTGATCGGCCAGTCCCAGGATCAGTCGTTCACGATCGGCTCGTCGACCGAGATCCTCGTCTGGTCGCACGGAGTTCCCCACGTCGGCTCGGTGGCCGACCTGAAGACCGGTGACGACGTCCAGGTCAACGTCCGCGCGCCGCACAACTCGTCGCTCGCGACGATCGAGGCGACCGCGGCCGGCACGGTCGGCGACCACGGCGCCGTGACGCACCCGGCCTCGCGGCCGCTCTACCTCTACGTCGGCACCGTGACCGGCCCGCAGTCGGGCGGCCACATCGCCCTGCACGTGACGAGCGGCAACTGGCGTGGCCTGCAGTCGATGCTCGGCCAGCCGCTCGACCAGTCGTTCTCGTACGACGACGGCACGATCTTCCTGCTCTGGCAGGGCAAGGTGCCGACGGTGATCGACGCGTCGCACCTGCAGGCCGGCGACCGGATCACGATCCGGGTGCGCGCACCGCGGGCGGCCACGCTCGCCCAGGTCGAGGCGACGGCGGCGAAGCACGTCGGCGACCACGAGCCCGGCGATCCGTCCACCCAGTCGTAGCCCTCTCTCCCCCGAGCGACCCGCCGCGGCCGGTCTCGTACCGGCCGCGGCGCCGTGCTCAGAGCTCGGCGAACGCGAGGAAGAGCTCGCGGCCGGCGGCGATGCCGCGGTCGACGTACTCGGCGATCAGCCGTTCGTTCGGCGAGTGGATCTGCGAGTCGGGCAGGCCGAACCCGGTGATCACGACCGGGATCCCCTTGTCGGTGAACGCCGGGACGATCGGCAGCGTGCCGCCCGACCGGACGAGCGACGGTCGCGTCCCGAGCGCCTTCTCGAACGCGTCGAGCCCGAGCTGGATCGCCTTGGCGTCCGGGCGAGACGCGCCCCGGCCGCGCCGACGACCATTGCTCGATCGTCAGGTCGGCGGCGGGCGGCGCGGCGCCACGCAGCAGGCGCTCGACCTCCGCCGCGATCACGTCGGGGTCCTGGTCGGGGGCGAGCCTGATCGAGAGGTTCGCGGTCGCCTCGACGGGCAGTACCGTCTTCTGCAGCGACGGCGAGCCGCCCTGCACGCCGTTCACGTCGATCGCGGGCTCGGCGAGCGTGCGCAGGTAGAAGTCGGACTCGGCACGATCGTCCTTCGCACGCGCACCCTGCTCCCGGAGCTCGTCGGCCCCTGCCGGTAGCCGGGACCACCCGGCGAGCTCGTCGGTCGTCGGCGACGCGATCCCCTCCCTCAACGACTCGGCCAGCGTTCCGTCGTGCGCGATCACGCCGTTCAGCGTGGTGACGAGTGCGTGCACCGCGTTCAGCGCGGCGCCGCCGTACATCCCGGAGTGCAGGTCGCGCTCGCCGGTGCGGAGCGTCAGGTGGAAGTAGACGAGGCCGCGCGTCGCGACGTTGAACGCGGGCAGATCGCGCCGGATCATGCCGCTGTCGAAGATGATCGCAGCGTCCGCCCCACGCTCGTCCGCCTTCAGGAACTCGACGATCGAGTGGCCGCCGGTCTCCTCCTCGCCATCGCAGCAGAAGCGCACGTTCACCGGCAGCTCGCCCGCCTGCGCGAGCTCGCGCGCCGCCGCCAGCAGCATGTACAGCTGACCCTTGTCGTCGACGGTGCCGCGGCCGTACAGATACTCGCCCCGCAGCTCGGGCTCGAATGGATCCGAATCCCACAGCTCGAGCGGGTCCGGCGGCTGGACGTCGAAGTGCCCGTAGCAGAGGACGGTCGGCGCCGGGCCGCCGTGCGACGCCTCGAGCTCGCCGATCGCGAGCGGCTGTCCGTGCCAGTCGACGACCTCGGCCTGACCACCGGCGGCGGTGATGAAGTCGCACACCCACGTCGCCGCCTTGAGCACGTCGCTCGCGTGCAACGGGTCTGCGCTGATCGAAGGAATGCGGAGGAACTCCGCCAGTTCGTCGAACCAGGGCTCGGCCACGCGGCGGAGCCTACCTACGCGACGTCTCTGAGCTTCTCGCTGTCGGCGAGCGCGCGCAGCTTCTTCAGGCCCTGGCTCTCGATCTGGCGGATGCGCTCGCGCGTGACGCGGAAGGCGCGCCCGACCTCGTCGAGCGTGCACGGCGACTCGCCGTTCAGCCCGTACCGGAGCTCGAGCACCCGTCGCTCGCGCGCGGACAGCGCCGAGAGGCACTTCTGCAGGGCCGCGATCCGGAACGCGGTGTCGGCGGCCTCGTCGGGCAGCGGGGCGCTGTCGTCCTCGATGAAGTGGCCGAACTCCGACTCCTCCTCGTCCCCGACGGGCTTCTCGAGCGAGACGGGCACCTGCGAGGTCCTCCGGATCGCGTCGACCTCCTCGACGGTCATCCCCAGCTCGACCGCGATCTCCGCGTTGAGCGGCTCCCGTCCGCGCTCGGCGCGCAGCTTCCGCTCGGTGCGGACGATCTTGTTCAGCTTCTCGACGACGTGGACGGGCATGCGGATCGTGCGCGCCTTGTCGGCGAGCGCCCGCGCCACCGCCTGGCGGATCCACCACGTCGCGTACGTGGAGAACTTGTAGCCCTTGCGCCAGTCGAACTTCTCGGCGGCGCGCACGAGGCCGATCGTCCCCTCCTGGATCAGGTCGAGGAAGGGCAGCCCCTGATTGCGATAGCGCTTCGCGATCGACACGACGAGCCTGAGGTTCGCCTCGATCATCTCCTGCTTCGCGCGATGGTCGCCCCGCTCGATCCGCTTCGCCAGCTCGACCTCCTGCGCGGCGGTCAGCAGGTCGACGCGACCGACGTCCTTCAGGAAGAGCTGCAGCGAGTCGGTGGTGAACTCGAACTCGACTTCGGCGGCATCCTCGACGTCGTCGGCGTGAAGCTCGTCGAGCGCCGCGTACAGCTCGGCCTCGACGTCCGTCTCGGCCGCCGCGTCGTCGACCTCGCCCCCGTCGGGCTGTGGCGCTTCCTCGACTTCCACGGTCTGGCGGGCCCTCGTTCCCATCGTTCCCCTTCGCCGGATGCGGAACTGTCGCATCGGGGCCGGACGGACGCCAGGGCCGCCCGGCTCATCTTGGTGTTCCGTTGGTCCTGTCGCTGACTAGACGCGTGAGGAACACGTTCGCTTCCCGGCCGAGCGTCGAGGACGGCGCGAGGCGCTTCGCTTCACGGAACTCGGTCTCCGCCTGCGCGCGTTGACCGGTCCACGCGAGCAGTAGGCCGAGGTGGAACCGCACCGAGACACTGCCCGGGAAACGCTTGACGAGTGGGCCGAGTCGCGAGAACGACGCCGACAGGTTGTCCTCGTCGAAGCGGCCCACAGCAGCTGCGACCTGCGCCTGGTCGTCGTCCGGATGCAGCCGCGCGGCGCGCGCGTAGAGACGCTCGGCCGTGTGTTGACGGCCGGCCTGCTGCGCCGCGATCCCTCGGCGCAGGAGCGGCGCGACGTCGGTGCCGTCGGGCTGGAACGTCGGATACCCCTGGTCGAAGTACTGCGGGTGCATGATCGAGTCGGCGCGGATCTCGTAGAACGTGTCGCGACCGCTCGACTTCGCCGCGGCGAACGCCTGGCCCGCATCTGCCAGGTAGCCCGCGCAGAAGAGCGCGAGCGCGTAGTTGAACTGGACGACCGGATCCGCCGTCGCCTGCTGCGCGAGCGGCTCGATCGCCTCCGCGGTCCGACGCGGCGACAGCGTGAAGGCGTGCCGGATCGCCTCCGCGTGCGCAGAGGCGACGCCCGGCACGAAGTACGGCTGCCGGGGAGCGCACGAGCGCGCCTTCGGCTGCGGCGGGTTCTCCCCCGTGGCCCAGACGACACCCGCCACGACCGCCGCCGCAGCCGCTGCGGAGAGCACGGCGACTGCGCGCACACGGGCCGAGGGCGTCACGGCGGCAAGGTAGATGACGGGCGGCGGGAATGAACCCCGGTATCGCTACCGTTTCACTAGTCATGACCACGTACAGGGAGCTCTTGCAGCGCACGAAGGCGGAGATCTCGGAGGTCGACGCCCGGGAAGCCGCCGCCCTCGACGGCGCCGTCTGGGTCGACATCCGCGAGGCCGACGAATGGCAGGAGGGACACCTGCCCGGCGCGGTGCACGTCCCGCGCGGCTTTCTCGAGTCGAGGATCGAGAGCGTCGTCCCGGACAAGAGCACACCCGTCGTCCTCTACTGCGCAGCGGCGAACCGCTCGGCGTTCGCGGCGAAGACGCTCGACGAGCTCGGCTACCGAGCGGCGCATTCGCTCGCCGGCGGCTTCACGGACTGGAAGCGCAACGGCGGCGAGATCGTGATGCCGCGCACGCTGTCGCCGGAGCGCCGCACGCGCTACTCGCGCCACCTGCTGATCCCCGAGATCGGGGAAGCCGGCCAGCTGAAGCTGCTCGACAGCCGCGTGCTCCTGATCGGGGCCGGCGGCCTCGGCTCCCCCGCGTCCCTCTACCTCGCGGCTGCCGGCATCGGCCGCATGGGGATCGTCGACGGCGACATCGTCGACGAGACGAACCTGCAGCGGCAGGTCGCGCATTCGCTCGACACGCTGGGCACGCCGAAGGTCGACTCGGCGAAGCGCGCGATCGAGGCGTTGAACCCCGACGTCGACGTCGTCACCTACCGCGAGCGGCTGACCTCCGAGAACGTCGAGCGCATCCTCGCCGACGGCTGGGACCTGATCGTGGACGGCGCCGACAACTTCCCGACGCGCTACCTCGTCAACGACGCCTCGGTGTGGCACGACATCCCGGTCGTCCACGGCTCGATCTACCGGTTCGAAGGACAGGTGACGGTCTTCTCGCCCCACCAGGGGCCGTGCTACCGGTGCCTCTTCCCCGAGCCGCCGCCGGCCGAGCTCGCTCCGTCGTGCGCCGAGGGAGGCGTCCTCGGCGTCCTGCCCGGCATCATCGGCTCGCTGCAGACCAACGAGGCGATCAAGCTCGCCGCGGGCATCGGCGACCCGCTCGTCGGCCGGCTGCTGCTCTTCGACGCGCTCGCGACCGAGTTCAGCGAGGTGCGGATCGAGCGCAATCCGGAGTGCCCGGTGTGCGGCGACCACCCGACGATCACCGAGTACGTCGACTACGTCGAGTTCTGCGCACGATGACCCTTGTCCGTGTTCCGCCGGTCCTCCGTAGCGAGGCCGGCGGTGTCCGCGAGGTCGAGGCCGAGGGCGCGACCGTCCGCGAGGTGATGGAGGACCTGGCGAGACGACTGCCCGCGCTCGGCTCGCGCGTCTACCAGGAGGGCGAGCTGCAGCCGTTCGTGAACGTCTACGTCGACGGCGAGGACGTGCGCACGCGTAGCGGCCTGGAGACCCCGGTCGCCGCGGGCTCCACGGTGATCCTTCTGCCCGCCATGGCGGGCGGCTCCCTCGCGTCCTCCTGAACGCGAGGGAACGGTGGTAGCAGCATCGTTGCTCGACCTGATCGGCGACACGCCGCTCGTCGAGCTTCGCAGCCTCTCGCCGGCAGGACGCACGATCTACGTGAAGCTCGAGGGGCAGAACCCGACCGGGTCGATCAAGGACCGCGTCGCGCTGGCGATGGTCGACGCCGCGCAGCTCGAGCCCGGACAGGAGCTGCTCGAGCCGACCAGCGGCAACACCGGCATCTCGCTCGCGCTCGTCGCGAAGCTCAAGGGCCACCGGCTCACGTGCGTGATGCCCGCGAACGCGACGCCGGAGCGGCGCGCGTTGCTCGAGCTGTACGGCGCGACGGTCGTCGAGTCGCCCGGCGACCAGGGCTCGAACGGCGCGGTGCGGGTCGCACAGGAGCTCGCCGCGCGAGACGACCGCTACGTGATGCTGTTCCAGTACGCGAACGAGGCGAACCCCCGCGCCCACTACGACGGCACCGGCGCCGAGATCGCCCGCGACCTGCTGCGCGTCGACGCCCTGGTCGCCGGCCTCGGCACCGGCGGCACGCTGATGGGCGCCGGCGCGCGCATCCGGGAGGCGTTCCCCGGCGCGCAGGTGGTCGCGGCCGAGCCGCTGCCGGGCGACCCCGTGATGGGACTGCGCTCGCTCGAGGACGGCTACGTCCCGCCGATCCTCGACGTCGCCGCGCTCGATCGCAAGCTGCTCGTCTCGAACGCCGAGGCCGCCGCCGCAGCCCGCCTGCTGCTCGAGCGCGAGGGGCTGTTCGCGGGAGTCTCCTCGGGCGCGGTCGTCCACGTCGCCCGGCGGATCGCGGACGAGCTCCCGGAGGGCGCGGTCATCGTCGCGATCCTCGCCGACGGCGGCTGGAAGTACCTGTCGGCTGACTTCTGGAGCGGACGCGAGATCGACGAGGAGGTGCTGTGGTGGTGATCCCGGCCTCGATCCGCGAGGAGCTGCGCGCGCACGCCGCCGGCGAGGCCCCGAACGAGTGCTGCGGCGTGCTCGTCTTCGCCGACGGCGTCGCCGACCGCTACGTGCGCGGGCGCAACGCACTCGCCTCGCCCTACCGCTACGAGCTCGAGATCGACCCCGCCGTCTGGTTCCTCGAGGACGAGGGCTTCGAGCTGGCCGTCTTCCACTCGCACCCGGCGACGAAGCCGGAGCCGTCGCGCACCGACCGGGAGCTCTCCGGGCTCTGGGCCGGCCGGCCGTTCCTGATCTACTCGCTCGCCCACGACGAGCTCCGGGCGTGGCGCGTCTCGCGCGACCTCGTCGAGGAGATCGCCCTGACCGACGCCTGAGCCCGGTTCGCGCCCGCGCGTGCCGGGAACAGGGCCCGCATGGTCCGGGTCGCGTCGTGGATCGCCGTCCGGCTCGGCGTGGTGCTGGTGCCGCTCTGGATCCTGGCTGCGGTCGCGGCGGCGCACTACCTGCCGTCGCTCGACGCGAGCCGGGCGAGCCCGCTCGGGGGGCTCGTGCCGGGCGGCGCGTCCGCCGTCTCGGCCCAGCTGCGAGAGGAGCGCCTGTTCGGCTCGACCGTGCTCACGCGCGTCGTCGTCGTCCAGCACGCCGCCCGACCGCTCACGCGGGCGCAACTCCGCCGGACGGCCGAGCTCGCAGTCGCCGTCGACCGCCGCCGCTCGCAGCCGCTGCGGCACGTCGCCTTCGCGGCGCCGCTCGTCTCCTCCGACCGCACGACGACGATCACCTACCTCTACTTCGCGCAGGGCGTGACCGCGGGCGCGCAGCTCGCGCTCGCCAAGTCGTACGCCGAGCGCCTCGACCCGCCCGGCCTCCGCACCGGCGCCCTGCCCGCGCGCACGTCGGAGTTCGACCGGATCCAGCATGCGCTGCCGCGCGTGACCCTGGCGACGATCGCACTCGTCGTGCTCGTCCTGCTGCTCACGTTCCGCGCGCCCGGCCCGGCGCTCGTCGTCCTCGCCGCAGCAGGGATCTCGTACACGGTGTCGATCCATCTGCTCGCCTGGCTCGGGCAGCACGAGCACCGGACGGTGCCCAAGGAGGTCGAGCCGATCCTGATCGCACTGCTGCTCGGGCTCCTGACCGACTACTCGGTCTTCTTCCTCGCCGGCATCCGGCGACGCCTCGGCGAGGGTCACGGCCGCTTCGCGGCGGCACAGGAGACGACGCGCGAGAACCTCCCGATCGTGCTGACGGCGGGGCTGATCGTCGCGCTGGGCTCGCTGACGCTCGTCGCGGGCCGGCTCGACGTCTTCCGCTCCTTCGGCCCGGGAATGGCGTTGACCGTGCTCGTCTCGCTGGCCGTGGCGCTGACGTTCGTGCCCGGCCTGCTCGCGCTACTCGGTCCGGCGGCGTTCTGGCCGTCCCCGTCGACGCCGGCCGAGCCGCGGGAGCTGCGGGCACGGCTCTGGCGTCTGCTGACGGCGCGCCCAGCGTCCGCGGCGCTCACGGTGCTGGTGACGGCCGCGCTCGCGGTCGCCGCTCTCGGCCTCGTGCGCGCGCACCTCGGGTTCACGCTGATTCGCGGCCAGCCGAGCGGCGCCGAGGTCAAGGTCGCCGCGGACGACGCCGCCCGCGGCTTCGCCCCCGGCATCGTCTCGCCCACCGAGGTGCTGCTCGAGGGAGACCTCGGCAACCGCCGACCGGCGTTGGTCCGCTTCGAGGAGGCACTCGACGCCGTGCCCGGCGTCGCGACCGTAATCGGCCCGCGCGAGCAGCCCGCGCGGCGCGACCTCCCGCTCTCGGTGACGCGCGACGCACGCGCGGCCAGGTTCGCGGTCGTCCTCGACCAGGAACCGCTCGGCTCACATGCGATCGCGACGTTCGACCGGCTGCGCGCCCGCGTGCCGGGACTGCTCGCACGTTCGGGGCTCGCCGGAGCGCGCGTGTCGTATGCGGGCGACACCGCGCTCGCGCAGGAGACCGTCACGGCGGTCCGCGACGACGGCTTCCGAGTCGGAGCCGCGGTCGTGCTCGTCAATTTCGCGCTGCTCGCGCTGTTTCTGCGCGCGCTCTGGGCGCCGCTCTACCTCCTGGCGGCGAGCGTGCTCGCGCTGGCGGCGACGCTCGGCCTGCTCACCTGGGTGATGCAGGGCCTCCTCGGCCACGAGGACCTCACCTACTACGTGCCGTTCGCAGCCGCGGTGCTGCTGCTGTCGCTCGGGTCCGACTACAACCTCTTCGTCGTCGGCGGCATCCGCCGTGCCTCGCGACGGCTCCCCGTGCGCGAGGCGATCGCCGAGGCGGCGCCGGAGGCGTCGGCCACGATCGCCACCGCCGGCGTCGCGCTCGCCGGAAGCTTCGCGATGCTCGCGCTGATCCCGCTCCGACCGATGCGCGAGCTCGCATTCGCACTCTCGGTCGGCATCCTGCTCGACACGTTCGTGGTGCGAAGCATCCTCGTTCCCTCGCTGCTCGCGCTGTTCCGCCGCGAGCAGCGAGAGAACGACGCAACGCCTACGTGACCTTGAACGACCCCTTCATGATCGCCGCGTGCGGATCGCACACGAACTTGTAGGTGCCCTCCTTCAGCTTCAGCGTCCACGTGCTGGAGCCGGTGCCGCCTACCGTCGTCTTCTTGTTGACGCCCGGGCCGCTGAGATGGAAGTTGTGGATGTTCGACTTGTCGCTGATCTTGAAGACGTAGGTCCCGGCCTTCAGCGACTTCACGGCCTTCGAGCCCTGCTTGAGCGTGATGGTGAAGCCCGGGCCGACCGTGCCGGTCAGCGTCGTCGCGGAGGGCGACGCGAAGGCGGCGGGAACGACGAGTGCCGCGCAGATTGCGGCGAGCAAGACGATCTTCAAGCTGATCTCCTCGGTTGGTGGAACTTGCCGAGGGACAGGGTACGCTCGCCGCCATGGATCTCGCGTCGGTAGTACCGCCGGCCGCACTGCTCGAGCCGCAGGGCCGCTTCCAGAGCGACCTGATGGGCCGGGGCGTCGTCGGTCGCGCGGACGCCGTCGTGCTTCCTGCCACGGTCGACGAGGTCGCCGCGGTGATGCGGTGGTGCTACGACCACGACGTCCCGCTCACAGCCCGCGGCGGCGGGACCGGCCTCGCCGGCGGCGCGATCCCCGTCGAGGGCGGCGTCGTGATCGGGTTCGAACGGCTGAACCGCGTCCGGCAGTTCGATCCGCTGCTCTGGCGGATGCACGTCGAGGCCGGCGTCACGACCGGGGACGTCCAGCGACTGGCCCGGGAGAGCGGGCTGCGCTTCCCGCCCGATCCGGGCGCGGCGGAGATCTCGCAGATCGGCGGCAACATCGCCTGCAACGCCGGCGGCCCGCATGCGTTCAAGTACGGCGTGACGGGCCAGTGGGTGACGGGGATCGAGGCGGTCGTCCCGCCCGGCGAGATCGTCTCGGTCGGCGGCCCGCTCCGCAAGGACGTCGCGGCGTACGACCTGAAGAGCCTGCTCGTCGGCTCCGAGGGCACACTCGGGCTGATCACGGCGGCGTGGCTCCGGCTGGTCCCGGCGCCCGAGCTGGAGCTGCCGGTGATCGGTCTCTACCGTGACGCCGACGCCGGGATCGGCGCGATCGAGCGCGTTCTCGGTTCCGGGGTCGTGCCGGCGGCGATCGAGTACATGGACGGCGAGACGCTCCGGGTCTCCGGCGACACGTATCCGTTCGGCCTGCCGCACGACGCCGGGTTCATGGTGATCACGGAGGCCGACGGCTCGGCGGCGGAGGCGGCGCGGGTCGCCGCCGAGCTTCGCGAGGCGCTCGCCGAGGACGCGGCCGCCGTGCATGCGCCGGAGTCCGCGGACGAGGTCGCGTCGCTGTGGCGCTGGCGGGCCGGAGTCGCGTTCGCGATCCTGGCGCAGCGCGGCGGAGCGTTCAGCGAGGACATCGCGGTCCCGCTCGACCGGCTCCGAGACGTTGCGCGCGAGACCATCGCGATCGGAGAGCGCCACGACGTGCCGGCGATGTCGTTCGGCCACGCCGGCGACGGCAACATCCACGCCACCTTCCTCTTCTCCCCCGACGAGCCGGGCGAGGAGCAGCGCGCCGACGACGCGTGCCACGAGCTCTTCGAGCTCGCACACTCGCTCGACGGAACGGTGTCGGGCGAACACGGCATCGGCTGGCTCAAGCGCGGACAGCTGCAACGGCAGCTCGGCCCCACCGGTTACGACCTGCATCTGCGGCTCAAGCAGGTCTTCGACCCGAAGGGCCTGCTCAACCCGGGCAAGAAGCTCTGAAGTCGCTCGCGGCCCTCCGCGAGCAGCAGTTCCGCCTGCTCTTCACCGGTCAGATCGTGTCGCTCTTCGGCGACGCGCTCACCAGCGTCGCGCTCGCGTTCGCCGTGCTCGACCTGACCGGATCCGCGACGGACCTCGGCTACGTGTTCGCGGCGAAGACGGCGCCGCTGGTCACGTTTCTGCTCGTGGGCGGCGTGTTCGCCGACCGCCTGCCGCGCCGGGCGGTGATGCTCGCCGCGGACGTCATGCGCCTCGGCACGCAGGGCTCGGTGGCGCTGCTCGTGCTCACCCACCACGCGCAGCTGTGGGAGCTGGTCGTGCTCCAGGCCCTCTCCGGAACCGCGACCGCCTTCTTCAACCCGGCGTCGACGGGCCTGACCCCGCTCACGGTCAGCGCCGAGCGGCTCCAGCAGGCGAATGCCCTGAGAGGGCTCGCGATGGCGTCGACCGGGATCGCCGGGAGCGCGCTGTCCGGCGTCCTCGTGGCGACGGTCGGACCGGGCTGGGCGCTCGCGATCGACGCGGCCAGCTTCGGCGTCAGCGCCGCGTTCCTGGCCCAGCTGCGGCTCCCGCCGCACGTCACCCTGCCGCCGCAGTCCTTCCTCGCCGACCTGCGCGACGGCTGGCGGGAGGTCGTCGCGCGGACGTGGGTCTGGGTCGTGATCCTCGGCGCGGCGCTCGGGAACATGACGAGCTCGATCTTCGTGGTGCTCGGGGCCGTGATCTCGAAGGCCGACCTGGGAGGCCCCGGCGCCTGGGCGGCGATCGTCACGAGCCTCGGCGTCGGCGCCCTCGTCGGCGGCTTCGTCGCGCTGCGCATCAGCGTCCGCCATCCGCTCTTCTTCGGGTCGGCGATGCTCGGCTGGTTCGCAGTGCCGATCGCGCTGCTCGCGCTGCGCGCCCCCGTGGTCGCGATCTGCGCAGGGGCGTTCTGCTCGGGCGCCGGGAACATGATCTCGAACTCGCTCTGGGAGACGACGCTGCAACGCCATGTGCCGCCGGCCGCCCTCTCACGGGTGAGCGCATACGACTGGTTCGGCTCGCTCGCGTTCCAGCCGCTCGGGCTCGTGCTGGCAGGGCCCGCCGCCGCGGCGATCGGCGCCTCGGCGACGCTCTGGGTCGCCGCCGCTCTCTCCCTCACGATGACCACGACGATGCTGGCGACGCCGAGCGTGCGCAGGCTCGAGGCGGCTCCCGCGTAGACTCGGACGGTGGCGGGCGAAACGTCGACGGCGCAGGAAGCGCTCCGTCGCCGCGCCCGCGCGGCGCTCGCCGACGGCGTCGAGCGCGCGCCGGCCCGCGCGCACTTTCGCGCACTGGGGATCGATCCGGCCCGTCTCGGCGGGCCGATCGTCGGGATCGCGTCGACCTGGACGGGCACGATGCCGTGCAACCTCAACCAGCGCGACCTGGCGGGCGCCGCTGCCGCGGGCGTCGAGGCCGCCGGCGGAGTCCCGCTCGAGTTCAACACGATCGCGGTCTCCGACAACCAGTCACAGGGGACGCCCGGGATGCGCGCGTCGTTGATCTCGCGCGAGGTGATCGCCGATTCGATCGAGCTGATGGCGCACGCCCATGACTTCGACGCGCTCGTGTGTCTCGTCGGGTGCGACAAGACGACGCCGGCCGCGCTGATGGCCCTCGCCCGGCTCGACACGCCCGCCGTCCTGCTCTACAGCGGCCCGATGCGACCGGGCCGCCTGGCCGGGCGGCCGGTGACGGTGCTCGACGTCTGGGAGGCGGTTGCGGCCGAGGAGCGCGGCCTGATCGCGCGCAGCGACCTGGATGCGCTCGAGCGGGCGGCCTGCCCGGGCCCGGGCACCTGTGCCGGGCTGTTCACGGCGAACACGATGGCGGTCGCGGTCGAGCTGCTCGGGCTCGCGCTCGTCGGCGACGGCCTGATTCCGGCGGACGATCTCGAACGCAAGCGGCCGGCGGCGACGCGCGCCGGCGAGCTCGCCGTCGCGCTCGCGCGACACGGCGTCGGCTCCCGGCGGTTCCTCGACCGCCGCGCGCTGCTCAACGCGATGGCCGGAATCGCCGCGGCGGGCGGGTCGACGAACGGGATGCTGCACCTGCTGGCGATCGCGCGCGAGGCGGGTGTCGAGCTGACGCTCGACGACCTCGCGACGGTCGCGCGGCGGACACCGGTGCTGGCGAGCCTCGCGCCGGCGGGACGGCACACGGCGGTCGAGCTCGAGCAGGCGGGCGGTACCGCGACGTTGATCACGGAGCTCGCACGCGCCGGTCACATCGACGGCACGGCGCCGACCGTCGACGGCACGACCCTCGCCGCTGCGGCGCGGGACAGCCCGGAGCCGGACGGCGACGTCCTCTTCCCCGCCGACCGGCCGTTTCGCCCCGAGGGGATGCTGCGCGTGCTGCGCGGCAACCTCGCGCCGGACGGGTGCATCGTGAAGCTCGCGGGCACCCGGCGGGCGCAGCGTGGCCCCGCGCGGGTCTTCGACTGCGAGGAGGACTGCGCCGGCGCCGTGCGCGCCGGACGCGTGAGCCCCGGCGACGTGCTCGTCGTTCGCTACGAGGGCCCCGCCGGCGGGCCGGGGATGCGCGAGCTGCTGAGCGTCACCGCGTCGGTCGTCGGCGCCGGGCTCGGCGAGTCGGTCGCGCTCGTGACCGACGGCCGCTTCTCGGGCGCGACGCGCGGGCTGATGGTCGGCCACGTGTCGCCGGAGGCGGCACGCGGCGGCGCGCTCGCCGTCGTCGCCGACGGCGACGTGATCGAGATCGACGCCGACGCCGGCTCGCTGCGGCTCGAGCTGTCCGAGGACGAGCTCGCGCAGCGCCTCGAAGCGTGGCGCCTCCCTCCCCTGCCCTACGCGACCGGCGTGTTCGGCCGCTACCGCGCCCTCGTCGGCTCGGCAGCCGACGGGGCGGTCCTGCGAACCGGCGGCTGAGTGCAGGCGCTCGTCACGCAGCCGGGCGTGCCGCACTCGACGCGGGTGGCGGAGGTGCCGGCCCCCACTCCCATGGCGAACGAGGTCCTCCTGCGCGTGCTCGAGGTGGGCGTCTGCGGAACCGACCGCGAGATCGTGCACGGCCTCTTCGGCGTCCCTCCCGCCGGCGGCGGGACGCTCGTGCTCGGCCACGAGTCGCTCGCAATCGTCGAGCAGGACGGACACGGCTTCGCGCGCGGCGACCTCGTGACGGCGACGGTGCGGCGCTCGTGCGGGCACTGCCTCGCGTGCGCCGAAGGCTCCCCCGACTCGTGCCTCACCGGCGACTACGTCGAACGCGGCATCACGCGCCTCGACGGCTTCGCGCGCGAGCTCGTGGCCGAGGACCCGGCCCAGCTCGTCCGGATCCCGCGCGAGCTGGGGCGGCTCGGCGTCCTCGCCGAGCCCACGTCGATCTGCGCGCGGGCTCTCAGGCATGTGAACACGATCGGCGGCCGTCAGCCGTGGCAGCTCGAGCGCGCGCTCGTGATCGGCGCCGGTGCGATCGGCGCGCTGGCGACGCTGCTCCTGCGCCTCGCCGGCGTGGACGTCTGGACCGCGTCGCTCGAGCCCGCGGGCGACCCGCGCGCGACGCTCGTCGAGGCGTCCGGCGCCCGCTACGTCTCGCTGAGCCGCACCACGCTCGACGCGCTCCGCGGCGAGACGGGCGGGTTCGACCTGGTGATCGAAGCTGCGGGCGACGCCCAGCTGATGGCCGACACGCTCGCGCTGCTACGGCGGAGCGGCGTCGCGTGCCTGCTCGGCATCGACGGCCGCGATCGCCGGGTCACGCTCGACGGGCCCGTGCTCGGGGTCGACGCGATCCTCGAGAACCGCGTCGTCTTCGGCAGCGTCAACGCGCACCGCACGGACTGGTTGCAGGCCGTCGCCGCGCTCGCCGGCGTGCGGGCGCGCTGGCCCGGCCTGCTCGAGGACTTCATCGGGCTGCGGCTGCCGCTCGACCGCTTCGAAGAGGCCGTGGACTACCGCGGCGGCAAGGCGACGCTCGTCCTCTTCTAGCTGCGATAGGTGACGGTCTCGCGGGCGCCCGACGCGCCGGAGCGGACGAGCGCGTCGGCGACCTCGGCGGCGCGGTAGCCGTCCTCGAACGTCGCGCCGTACGGGGCGACGTCGCCGCCCGTGGCGATCGCCTCGAGCACGTGATGGAGCTCGTGCACGAACGTGTCGCCCCAGCCGATGATGTGTCCCGGCGGCCACCAGTGCTGCCAGAACGGGTGGTCGGTCTCCGAGACGAGCACGGTCTTGAAGCCGCGGGCGCGATCGCCGTCTGCCCGGAACACCTGAAGCTCGTTCAGCCGTTCCATGTCGAACGCGAGCGACGCCTTGGCGCCGTTGATCTCCCACTGGAACGCGTTCCGGCGTCCGAGCGCGAACCGCGTCGCCTCGATCGTGCCGACGGAGCCGTTGGCGAACTCGACCGTCGCCTCGAGCGCGTCGTCGACCCGGCGGCCCGGCAGGAACGTCTTCAGGAAGCCGCCGATGGTCGCGATCTCCCCGTTCAGGAACCGCGCGAGGTCGATCACGTGCGTGGCCAGGTCGCCGAGCGCACCCGAGCCGGCGTCGGCGGGATCGAAGCGCCAGGTGTCGAGCGTCGGATCGTCGGCCCAGTCCTGCAGGTACCGGCCGCGGAAGTGGCGGATCTCGCCGAGCTCGCCCGCGTCGATCAGCTCCCGCGCGAGCCGCACTGCCGGGACGAAGCGGTAGTTGAACGCACACAGGTGCTTGACCCCGGTGGCGGCCACCTGCTGCCAGATCTCGTAGCTCTCGGCGGCGTCGCGCCCGAGCGGCTTCTCGCAGATCACGTGCTTGCCTGCCTCGGCCGCGGCGATCGTCGGCTCCGCGTGCAGCGAGTTCGGGCCGCCGTTGTCGAAGAGCCCGATCCGCTCGTCGCGGACGAGGTCGCGCCAGTCGGTGGTGGCGTACTCGTAGCCGTAGCGCCGCGCGGCTTCCTCGACCGCGTCGCGGTTCCGGCCGGCGATGCCGACGAGCTTCGGCTCGAGCGGCGGCGGCCACGTGATGTACGCGATCTTCTTGAACGCGTTCGAGTGCGCCTTCCCCATGAACGCGTACCCGAGCATGCCGACGCCGATGTCCACCATTGGCGATAGTAAGCGCGCCCGGAAGCGAAAGGAGCGCGAACGTGCCGGACCCCGTGTCGTGGGGAGTGATCTCGACTGCGGACATCAACCGCAAGCTGATTCCCGGAGCGAAGGCGTCTCCCAAGGTTCGGCTGACGGCGGTCGCGAGCCGCGAGCCCGCCCGTGCGGCCGCGTTCGCGGAGGAGTGGGGCTTCGAGCGCAGCTACGGCAGCTACGAGGCGCTGCTCGAGGACCCCGAGATCGAGGCGGTCTACATCCCGCTCCCGAACACGCTCCACGTCGACTGGACGATCCGCGCGCTCGAAGCGGGCAAGCACGTGCTCTGCGAGAAACCGATCTCGCGCCATCCGGACGAGGTCGCCGCCGCCTTCGACGCCGCCGAGCGGGTCGACCGCTTCCTGATGGAGGCGTTCATGTTCCGCCACAACCCGCAGACCGCTCGCCTGCGGAAGCTGGTCGAGGACGGCGCGATCGGCGAGCTGCGGCTGATCCGCTCCACGTTCAGCTACTCGCTCTACGACGAGTCGAACATCCGCCTGCGCACCGAGGTCGAGGGCGGTGCGCTGATGGACGTCGGTTGCTACGACGTGAGCGGGTCACGACTGCTCGCCGGCGAGCCCGAGCGCGTCTACGGCGAGGCCTGGTTCGGCCCCACCGGCACCGACTGGGTGTTCACGGGCATCCTCCGCTTCCCGGGCGACGTCATCGCGACGTTCGACTGCGGCACCGCGCTCGTCGAGCGGGACGAGCTCGAGGCGATCGGCAGCGAGGGCTCGCTGTTCGTCGACGATCCGTGGCACGTACGCCGCCCGGGGATCGAGCTCCGGCGCGGCGGAGAGGTCGAGCGGATCGAGGTCGAGCAGGTCGACTCCTACCGCCTCGAGCTCGAGAACCTGAGCGACGCGATCCGCGGTCACGCGACGCCGCTCCTCGGCCGGGACGACGCGCTCGCGCAGGCGCGGACGCTCGAGGCGCTCTACCGCTCGGCGACCACCGGCAGCGCGGTGGAGCTGTGACGCCCGCCGAGGCACGGCAGCGGGCTGCGGCATCGCTCGAGGCAGCGGGCATCGTCCTGACCGATGCCGAGCGCAACCGGATCGAGGTCGCCGACTTCGGGCTCGGGCGGCTCGAGGAGTACGGGCTGCAGATCGTCGTCTACGTGAACACGGAGCGCGTCTGCGCGAAGGAGCTCGTCCTCTTCGCCGGCCAGGCGTGCCCGGAGCACCGGCATCCGCCGGTCGGGGACGATCCCGGCAAGGAGGAGACGTTCCGCTGCCGGAGCGGGATCGTCTACCTCCAGGTGGGCGACGGCCCGGAGATCGTGCTGCGGCCCGGCGAGCAGCACACGATCCCGCCGGACACGCTGCACTCGTTTCGCGCCGGGCCCGAAGGTGCGATCGTGTCCGAGTTCTCGACGCGGAGCCGCGACGAGCTCGACGTCTTCACCGATCCGCAGATCGTTCGATAGCGAGCAGCGCCAGCCGTTCGTCCTCCTCGCCGGGCAGGCCGCTCACGCCGACCGCCCCGACGCGCTCCTCGCCGTCGAAGACGGCGATGCCGCCGAGGAAGAACGTGAAGAACGGGTCGAAGCTCGCGCGCTCGACCGGGTCGTCCTTGACCTTCTCGGCGAGCTCGCGCGTCGTGCGGGCGTCGCTGCGGGCCGCGGTGTACGCCTTGCGACGGGCGTTCAGGCGCGTGTCGGGCGCGGCGCCGTCCATCGTCGCCGCGGCGACGAGCTCGCCGTGGGCGTCGGCGACGAACACCGAGACCGGCCCCGTGGCCTCGGCCACGACCGTGTCGACGATCGCCTGGGCGTGTGCAAGCAGCATCGGCAGATCCTAAGACGGCCCGAGGACACACGCTTCATTGTGCAAAGGAGGTCAAGAAGCCCCTGCAAGCGCGGCTAGGATCGGCCAAGCGATGAGCGCCCACGCCGCACCTGCTTCGGCGGGCCCACCGACGCTCACGATCCGCGGCAAGGCCTATCCGGTGCTGCTGCCGAAGCTGACCGACCCGCGGCTGCACCTCGCGGCGACGATCATCTCGCTGCAGGTGATCGGGCAGGTGGGCTTCCACTTCCGCGTCTCGATCGCGCAGATCCTGATCTGCCTCCTCACCTGCGCCGTGCTCGAAGTCGGGATCGCGGTCCGCAAGCAGGGCGTGCTGATGTGGCCGGCGAGTGCGATGCTCACCGGCAACGGCGTCGCCTTCGTCCTGCGCGTGCCCGGGACGCGCCACGGCGACTGGTGGTCGACGCGAGGCTGGTGGATCTTCGCCGCGACCGCGGCCGTGTCGCTGCTCTCGAAGTACGCGATCAGGTGGCGCGGCGCGCATCCCTTCAACCCGTCGAACATCGGGCTCGTCCTCTGCTTCCTGGTGCTGCCCGTGTCGAAGGCCGAGCCGCTCGACTTCTGGTGGGGGCCGATGTCGCTCTGGCTCGTGCTCGCGCTCGCGGTCATCCTCACGGGCGGGTTCGCGATCCTGTCGCGCCTGTCGCTGCTCCGGGTGGCGCTGGCCTTCTGGGCGACCTTCGCCGCCGGGCTCGCCGTCCTCGCAGCCGCCAACCACGAGCTGACCGCGCGCTGGCACCTCGGCCCCCTGCGCGGGCTCTCGTTCTGGTGGGTGCTCGTCACCTCGCCCGAGATCCTCGTCTTCCTCTTCTTCATGATCACGGATCCGCGTACGGCGCCCCGCGGGCCGTCCGCGCGCGTCAAGTACGCGGCCGCGATCGCGATCGTCGCCACGCTGCTGATCGCGCCGATGCGCACCGAGTACTGGTCGAAGGTCGCACTGCTCGGCGCGCTGGCGATCGTCTGCGTCGGGCAGACGGTGCTCGCGCTCCTGCCCCGCCCACTGCCGCGGCTCTCGCGCCGCACCGTCGCGCTGTCGGGCGCAGGCGCGCTGGCCGCCTACGCGGCGGTGCTCGTCGCGGTCAGCCCCTCGCCCGCTGCCACCGCCGCGCCCGTCACGAACTCCGACGAGCTCCCGCAGGTCACGGTGCGGCACTCGACCGGCGTGTCGACGCAGATCGACCGTACGCACGCGCTCGAGATCGCCCGCGACCTCGTGCGCGACCTGCGGCTGCAGGCCGACGCGCTCCGCGACCACGACCTCGTGCTCGCGGCGGAGACGGCCGGCAGCAGCTCGCTCGTCTCGCTGCGACAGCAGATCTCGGGCGCGGTCGACGTCCCGATCGCCGTGCCGGCGTACCACGTCGACCAGCTCGTCCTGACCCTGAAGCCCGGCCAGGGCCAGGGGCCGCCGACGGTCGTGGCGCGGGCGTCCGGGACGATGCTGCGGGTCGACTACCGGGGCCGCCCGGCGGCCGCCGTCCGGCGCTATCCGGCGACGGCGTTCACGCGGACGTTCCAGCTGCAGCAGAAGGGCGCGCGCTTCCTGATCGTCGCGTCGGGAACCGCGGCCGCGCAGACGCCGGTGACCAGGCCCACCCCGGCCCCCGTGCTCGAGGCGAGCGCGGGCGGCGTGCGCCTGCAGAACGTGGCGGCGCAGGTCGGCCTGGACTTCCGGCAGGGGTCGTTCCGGTTCGGAATCTCGAACGACTACAAGGCGATGATGGGCGGCGGAGTCTGCTGGCTCGACTACAACGACGACGGCTGGATCGACCTCTTCGCCGTCAACTCCTATTCGAGCGCCGACACGGCGGCCTGGGAGGCGCACGGCGGCCTGCCGCGAACGGCCCTCTTCGAGAACGTCCACGGCAGGTTCTCCAACGTGAGCGCGAAGGCGCATGCGGATCTGCAGGTGCAGGGCGACGGGTGCGTCGCCGCGGATCTGAACGGCGACGGCAGAACCGACCTGGTCGTGACCACGACCGGCGGTGTCGACCTGCTCTGGAACGAGGGCGACGGGACGTTTGCCGAGGGCGCCCGGTCGGCGGGCCTCATCGCCAGCGGGTGGTACGCGGGCGCCGCCGTCGCAGACGTGAACGGCGACGGCCGGCCCGACGTGTTCGTCGCGGGCTACACCGATCCGAACACGCCGGTGCCGAACTCGACCGCCGGCTTCCCGACCGACCTCGCCGGCGTGCGCGACCTGCTCTATCTGAACGAGGGCAACGACGGCGACGGCCGCGCGCGCTTCCGCGAGGTCGGCATCCAGGCCGGTCTCGAGTCCGCGCAGCCGCGGCACGGCCTCGGCGCCGTGTTCACCGACGTCAACGGCGACGGCCGTCCCGACCTCTACGTCGCCGACGACGAGGACCCGAATCAGCTCTACGAGAACGTGCCCTGGCCGGGAGGCGCGCAGGCCGACCCGGCGGGGCTCGGGTTCCGCTTCGAGGAGCGCGGGCTCGCCGAAGGAGTCGCCGACCGGTACGCCGGCATGGGCGTCGCAACCAGCGACGCCGGCGGCGGCCGCCTCGGTCTCTTCGTTACGAACTCGCGGAACGAGCCGTCCGCGGCGTTCCAGCAGCGCGCAAGCGGCGGCACGTTCGGGAACGCACGCCCGTCCTTCGACCGGGCGCTCGGCACCGACTTCGCGGGCTGGGGCGCGTCGTGGGTCGATCTCACCAACTCGGGCACGCCGGATCTCGTGCTCGCCGCAGGTGCGATCCCTGTGACGAGCCTGAAGCGCGACGCAGAAGCGGTCCGCGTGCTCAGCCGGGTCGGCGGCCGGACACGATCCGAGCGCTTCGGCGACGCGCGGTCGATGCTCGGAGGCGGCGGCCTGCTGCTGAACGGCCGCGGTCTCACCGCCGCGGACGTCGACAACGACGGCCGGATGGAGATCGCAATCAACACGATCGGCGGCAGGCTCGTCCTCCTCCGCTCGAGCGGCCCGAGCGGCCACTGGCTGGACGTGCAGCTGTCGCGGTTCTCGCCCGGCGCGGTCGTCACGGTGGTGCTGCCGGACGGCACGCGCGCCGTCCGCCGGCTCGAGACCGGGAGCAGCTACCTCTCATCGGAGGACCCGCGGCTCCACTTCGGCCTCGGCGGCGCGACAACCGCCGCCCGCGTAACCGTGCGCTATCCGGACGGGGCGACGAGCGTGCTCGCGAACGTCCGGACGAACCAGATCCTCCGGATCACCACCCCGTCACGGGTCGCCCCGGCCGTCGCGCCCGCACGGACGTCCCTGCTCGCAGGCTGCACGCCGCCCGACCTCCACGGCCGTTCGCTCGCCCAGGTCTGGGACGAGACCGCCGTCACGGCGCTCCGGCAGGACGGCGCCTCCTCACCGGTCCAGGCGCGCGACCTCTTCCACCTCTCGGCCGCGATCTGGGACGCCTGGGCCGCCTACGACGCGAAGGCGAGCGAGTTCTTCGTCAACGCCCGGGCGAGCGCCCCCGACGTGCAGGCCGCGCGCGGGACGGCGATCAGCTTCGCCGCCTACCGGCTGCTGCTCTGGCGCGCGTCGTTCGATGCGAACCTCGACCGGACGTTCGCGCTCCTGACGGGGCGCCTGCGCTCGCTCTGTTACTCACCGGCGTTCACGAGCACGTCCGGCGACTCGCCGGCCGCGCTCGGCAACCGCATCGCCGCGGCTGCGATTCGATACGGGCAGAACGACGGGTCGCTCGAGCGTCTCCACTACGTCGACCCGAGCTACGTGCCGCAGAACGCCCCGCTCGTCGTGAGCGAACCCGGCTCAACGGTTCACGACCCGACCTTCTGGCAGCCGCTCGCCCTCTCGCACGTCGCCGCGCGGGGCCTCGCCGCCGTTCCCGCGCAGATCCAGGACTTCACCGGCGCCCAGTGGGGGAATGTGCGGGGGTTCGCGGTGCCGCGGTCGGCCAAGGCGCGCAGCGGTCTGTTCGGGCGCACCGCCGCTCGGCGATCCGACGCGCGCGGCGTACAAGCAGGCGGCACTCGACGTGATCCGGTCGACGGCCGGGAAGCCGAAGCCGGCGGTGGACGGCGGGCCGCTCGCGTGGAATCTCGCCGCCGACTCGCTCCCGCGCACGGGAGACGCGACGGCACGGCTCGCGCAGGACGTCCGCCTCTACCTGGCGCTCAACGGCGCGCTCTCCGACGCCGCGATCGAGGCCTGGGACGCGAAGCGCACGTACCAGTCGCCCCGCCCGATCTCGATGATCCGCTACCTCGCCTTCGAGGGGCAGTCGAGCGATCCGAAGGCTCCCTCGTACGCCGCGGACGGGCTGCCGCTCGTTCCGGGCCTGATCGAGCTCGTCACTCACGCCTCCAGCGCACCCGGGCAGCGCCACGCCGCCCTCGCCGCCGACATCGGCCAGGTGGCCGTGCTGTCGGGCGGCCGCTGGATCCTCGGGACCCGCTGGACACCTCCCACAGCGACGCCGGCTTCACCCGGATGGGTCGCCGAGAACAGCGCATTCGCCTACGCCGCCGCCGAGGTCCTCTCGGCGCTGACGGGCCGTTCCTTCGCGCACCCCGCCGCGCAGGCGAGCCGTGGAGCCCTCCTCGGCGGCACGGTGACGCCTCCGGACGTCGTCGCCGGCCGGGCCGTGGGCACCGCCGTCGGCAAGCACGCTCGGACGCTGGCCGGGCGCTACGCCGCGGGCACGATCGGCCGCTGAACGGCGCGCCGCGTCAGCGGCCGCTGCGGACCTGCAGCCGGCGCGCGATCGTGTCGAGCGTGACGGCGAGCAGCAGGATGACGCCCGTGACGATGTAGATCACGCCGGTCGCGTATCCGGCTGTGTTGAGCCCGTTCGAGACCGTGGCGATCACGAGCGCGCCGAGGAACGCCGCGCGCACCTCGCCGCGGCCGCCGAAGAGGCTCACGCCGCCGATCACTGCCGCTGCGATCGCGTTGAGCAGAAGCGTGCCGCCGCCGAAGTTGAGGTCGACCGAGTTCACGTTCGCGGCGAGGATGATGCCGCCGACGGCCGCCATCGCGCTCGAGATCATGAACACGAGGATGCGAATGCGCGGCACGTTGATACCCGCTCGCCGGGCGGCTTCGGCATTCCCGCCGACGGCGTAGACGTGACGGCCGAACGTCGTCCGCTTCGCGAGGAACGTCAGGATGACGAGGAACAACACAACGAGGACGCCTGCGAGCGGCAGCCCGTGCGGCACCTTCGCGTGGTTGCAGATCGCGACCGTCACGAAGGCCGCGACGGCGACACCGATCAGCTTGGCGACGACGAGCCCTGGATGACCGATCGGGACTCCGGCCCGCCGCTTGCCCATCACGCCGCCGAGCACAGTTAACCCGTAGACGCCGCTGATGAGCGCGGCGATGAGCCAGCCTGCCGCGTCCGAGAAGTAGTAGCTGGCGGTGTAGTTGATCCACCGGTCCTGGATGATGATCGAGCCCGGCTGCTCGAGCTTCTGCAGGATCACGCCCTGCCAGATCATGAAGCCGGCAAGCGTGACGACGAACGAGGGCACGCCCACGAACGCGACGATCGACCCCTGGGCGAGGCCGATCAGAGCGCAGACCCCGACCGCGGCGACCATCGCGAGCAGTCCGTTGATCTGATGCCCGCTGCCGGGCAGCTGGAGCTCCGCGACCGTGAGCGCGCCGATCCCGGCCACGTAGCTGATCGAAAGGTCGATCTCGCCGAGCAGGAGGACGAAGACGACGCCGTAAGCGAGCATGGCGTCGCCGGCCATCTGGACGATGATGTTGTCGAAGTTGTTCCGCGGTGAAGAAGTTCGTCGCCTTGAAGCTGAAGAAGACGACGATGAACACGATCCCGATCGCGATCGGGAGAACACCGAGGTTGCCGGACTTGACGTTGTCCAGGCCCCGGCGGTAGAGGCCGGCCAGACCTGCCGGCTCCTCCTCGGCGGCCGGGGCGGGCGGTGTGTCCTGCCCGACGACGTCGGTCGGCGCTCACGGCGTCGACGCCAGCCGTCGCCGGGATGCCAGAGACCTTCGTCGGCACGCCCGCGGTGATCGCGTGGACGACTTCCTGCTGGGTCGTCTTCGCACGCTCGTAGACGCCGACGTTCCGTCCGAGGCGCAGGACGGTGATGCGGGTGGCGGTCTCGAAGACGTCGTGCAGGTTGTGGGAGATGATGACGACCGCGAGGCCCTGCTCGGCGAGACGTCTGACGAGCGCGAGCACCTGCTCGGTCTGCGCGACGCCGAGCGCGGCGGTCGGCTCGTCGAGGATCACGAGCTTCGAGTTCCACTGCACGGCCTTCGCGACCGCGACCGACTGCCGCTGGCCGCCGGAGAGCGTGGCGACCGGCTGGCGGATCGAGTTGATCGTCGTCACGGCGAGCGACTTCAGCGTCTCGGCCGTCTTCTGCTCCATGATCGGCTCCTTCAGGCGCTGGAGCCGGTCGTGCGCCTCGCGGCCGAGGTACATGTTCTGGACGACGTCGAGGTTGTCGCAGAGGGCGAGGTCCTGGTAGACGACCTCGATCCCGAGCTTGGCGGCGTCCTTCGGCCCGTGGATGTGGACATCCCTGCCCTCGAAGAGGATCTCGCCGCTGTCGGGGGAATGCGTGCCTGCGACGCACTTGACCAGGGTCGACTTCCCCGCGCCGTTGTCGCCGACCAGCGCCATCACCTCGCCGCTCCGAACCTCGAAGTCGACGTCCGTCAGCGCCTGCACGGAGCCGAACGACTTCGTGATGTCACGCAGTTCGAAGAAGCGGGGTCTCGTTCACGGTGGGCGTTTCCTACCACAACGTCGGTGGAGGCGCCCAACCGGGCGCCTCCACCGAGCCGAGCTTGCTTCGACTACTTGCAGTACTTCTTGTACGCGCCGATGCAGACGTCGCTCTTCTTCAGGAACTTGTCCGTGAAGAGACGCTGTGTAGTTCGCCTTCGTGATCCAGACGACCGGGAGCGCGAACGTCGGCTCGTTCTTGGCCGCCGTTCTTCCTGGTGCGTGTTGGACTTCGGCTTCTGGCCCTTGAGGAGTGCGACCGCAGCCGCGGCTGCGGCGTTCGCCTCGTCGGGCACGTACTTGTAGACCGTGCCCGTCTGCCAGCCGGCGAGGATGTACTGGACGCCCTGAGGCGTCGCGTCCTGCCCGCTCAGCGGGATCGGCGGCAGGTGACGTGCCTTGAGGTCAGCGACCACGGCGCCGGCGATGTTGTCGTTCGCCGCGATCGCCGCGTCGATCTTGTTGTTCGTCTTGACCAGCATCTGAGCGAAGATCGGGCCCGCGTTGGTTGCGAGCCAGTCGGGCACGAACTGCTGCGGCCCCTTCTTCAGCGTGCCGCTCTTGAAGAGCGGGTTCAGGATGTCGTCGTTCCCGCTCTTGAACCAGAACGCGTTCTGGTCGGTCTGACCGCCCCAGAGCTCGGCGACGAGCCGGCTTCTTGGCGTAGGTGCCCTTCGCCTTCATGGCGGCGATGATGCCGTTCGCCTGTGCGCGCCCGACCGCATTGCCGTCGAAGGTGACGTAGACGGACGCCGTGCCGCCGGTCACCTGCCGGTCGTAGTCGATCGCCTTCCCGCCCTTCGACGTGAAGAGCTTCTCGATCGACGCCGCCGAGCCGTTGTCGAGCGCAGTCTCGACGACCACCTTGGCGCCGGCAGCCAGGCACGCCTGGGCCTGCGCCTTCTGCTTCTGCGGATCGTTGAGTGCATTGGTGATCGAGTACGTGACACCGGCGGCCTTCAGAGCCTTGGCGAAATCGGGGGCGTCGAACTGCACCCAGCGGACCGACGACTTCGTGTCCGGGAGCAGGACGCAGACCTGGATGTTCGCGGCCTTCTTCTTGGTGCTTGCCATCGCGCTCGCCGCGATCACCGCCGTCACTCCGATGGCCGCCACGAGCAGCAGGACCACTGGCCTGCTGAGAACCTTCTTCAAAGTTGTCTCCTCACTTGTCGCTGGGTGGGGGGTGAGTGAGGAGTCAAGTTCCCCGATAATGGGCCTGGAGTCAAGTCGGAAGCAGCAGTGGAGCCGGGAAGCTAGGCTCGCCCGATGAAGACGAGTCTCGGTATCTGGGCATTCGGGGCGATGGCGACGCGGTTCAACCCGGGCGGCTACAAGCCCGAGCTGGCCGGCGCCACCACGGTCAGCAAGGTCCGCACGGCCGTCGAGGGCCTCGGCGACCTGATCGACGACTACGAGTTCCACTATCCGCAGGAGCTCTCCCGCGACAACCTCGACGACGTCCGGGCCGCGCTCGACGGCCACGGGATCTACTGCCTGGCGAGCGGCCTGCACCTCGACCCGCGGTTCGGCGAAGGGCGGCCTCTCCTCGCCCGACGACGCGACCCGGGAGGAGGCGCTACGCCTGACCCGCGAGGCGATCGACCTCGCGGCCGAGGTCGGCGCGCAGATGATCATCTGGCCGGGGATCGAGGGCTACAACTACCCGTTCCAGACGCCCTACGGCGAGTCGTGGGCGCGCTTCGTCGACGGGATCGGCCAGGCCGCGCAGCACGCGCGCGAGCGCGGCGTCACGGTCTTCCTCGAGCACAAGAACTCCGAGCCGGCGATGAAGATCTTCATGCGCAACGTCGGGATGACGCTGCACGTGATCCACACGCTGCGCGGCCAGGGCCTCGACAACGTCAAGGTCAACATGGACTGGCAGCACCTGATCATGAACGGCGAGAACCTGGCCGAGTACGCGGCGCCTGCTCGCGGCCGAGGGGCTGCTCGGCCACCAGCACGCGAACTCCGGCTGGGGCACGTTCGACGACGACAACATGGTCGGCGCGACGGCGTTCATGGAGACGCTCGAGCTGGCGCTCGAGCTGCGGCGGGCCGGGTACGGCGAGAACGGCGAACGGCTCGGCTTCGACCTCTATCCCTACACCGAGGACGCCGTCGGCGCGGTCAAGCGCTCGGTGCTGCAGTGGCGCTTCATCGACGGCGTCGCGGGGCGGATCGACGAGGCCGCGCTCCGCGAGGCGCAGCAGGCGAAGGACGCCGTCCGCGCCTACGAGCTCGTGTACGCCGCGCTCGGCGCGTGACCGACGCCGGAGCGGCCGGCGCCCTGATCGGCCTCGACGTCGGGACGACGGGCGTCGAAGGCGGTCGCGATCTCGCCCGAGGGCGAGCTGCTCGCGACCGCCGAGGAGGCGTATCCGCTCTCGACGCCCGCGGCCGGGCTGGGCGGAGCAGGATCCCGAGGACTGGTGGCGCGCCGCCCAGTCGTGCCTCGCGCGCCTGCCGGAGGGGCCGGTCGGCCTCTCGGGGCAGATGCACGGCCTGGTCGTGCCTCGGCGGCGACGGGCAGGTGCTGCGGCCCGGCGATCCTCTGGAACGACCAGCGCACCGCGCGCCGAGTGCGCGGAGATCGAGCGGCGGATCGGCCTCGACCGCCTGATCGAGCTGACCGGCAACCGCGCGCTCCCGGGCTTCACCGCGCCGAAGCTGCTCTGGCTGCGCGCCAACGAGCCGGACGTCCACGCGCGCGATCCGGCACATCCTCCTGCCGAAGGACTACGTGCGCTACCGCCTCACCGGCGAGCACGCGATCGACGTCGCCGACGCCTCCGGCACGCTCCTCTTCGACGTCGGTCGCCGCCGCTGGTCGGACGAGGTGCTCGACGCGCTCGAGATCCCCCACGCGTGGCTGCCGGCAGCCCACGAAGTCGACCGAGATCGCCGGCGCCGGCGACCAGGCCGCCGCCGCGCTCGGCGTCGGCATCATCGCCACCGGGCTCGTCTCGGTCGTCCTCGGGACGTCCGGAGTCGTCTTCGCCGTGCTTCCATCGTACGCACCCGACGCCGAGGCGCGCGTCCACGTGTTCTGCCACGCCGTCCCGGACACCTGGCACGCGATGGGCGTGATGCTGAGCGCGGCCGGCTCGCTCGCGTGGGTGCGGCGGCAGCTCGACGCGGACTTCGGCGTGCTCGACGACGAAGCGGCGCGGTGGGCTCCGACCACCGAGGGCCTGCTGTTCGCGCCGTACCTCGCGGGCGAGCGGACGCCGCACGCCGATCCCGATGCGCGCGGCGCGTTCACGGGGCTCTCGCTCCGCCACGATCGCGGCGCGCTCTGGCGGGCCACGCTGGAAGGCGTCGCCTACGGGCTGCGAGACTCGCTGGAGCTGCTGCGCGCACTCGGCGTGCGGGCCGAGGTCGGCCGCGTCTCCGGCGGCGGCGCCCGGAGCGAGCTGTGGCTCCGCATCGTCGCCTCGGTGCTGGGACTGCCGCTGGAGCGGATGGAGTCCGAGGAGGGATCGGCGCTCGGCGCTGCGCTCCTCGCCGGCGTCCGTGCGGGCGTGTTCGCGGACGCCGGGGAAGCGGTGAGCCGCTGCGTCCGCGTACGCGATCGCATCGAGCCCGACGACGAGTGGATGCGGGCCTACGACGACGGCTACGAGCGCTATCGGAAGCTCTACCCCGCCCTGCGACCTCTGGAGGATCGATGAGCATGAGCCGTAGGCTCGACCGAGGCGACCAAAGAGCGAAGGCGGCGGCTTCTGCCGGCGCCGGAGCGGGAATCCTCGACGGCAAGACCGCAGTCATCACCGGCGCGAGCCGCGGCATCGGCGCGGCGCTCGCGCGCATGCTCCACGCGCGCGGCGTCAACCTCGGGCTCGCGTCGCGGAGCGGCGACGACCTCGGGCTCGAGCGGACCGTCGCGCAGCCGTGCGACGTGCGCGACCTCGACGCGCTCACCCGGCTCTGCGACGACACCGCCGCCGCGTTCGGCGGGATCGACATCGTCGTGCCGAACGCGGGCGTGGGCGCGTACGGCGCGTTCCTCGACCTCTCGCGCGAGCACCTCGACGAGATGCTCGACGTCAACCTCAAGGGCACCGTCTACGCGATCAGAGCGGCGCTGCCGCACATGCTCGGCCGCGAGGGCGACGTGGTGACGCTCGCGTCCGAGGCGGGACGGCGCGGGCTGCCGAACGAGGCGGTCTACTGCGCGTCGAAGTTCGGGCAGGTCGGCCTGACCCGCGCGCTCGACCACGAGCTCCGCGAGCACGGGATCCGCTGCACGAACATCTGCCCCGGCGGCGTCGCGACCGACTTCGCGCTCGAGCCCGGCCGCGGGCGCACGACGGACGTGCTGCCCGGGATGATGACCGCCGACGACGTCGCCGAGGTCGTCGTCTTCGCCCTCGAGCGGCCGCGCCGCTTCCGCCTGCTGGAAACCGCCCTGCGGCCGATGACGGAGGAGTCCTGGGGCTAGCGCTAGCGCAGCTAGCTCAGCGCTTGCCGATCGCGGTCAGCCGTAGCCGCCCTCGAGCATCGCGGGCGCGCGCTGCTGCAGGCGCTCCCACGCCGGGACGTCCCAGCCGAGCGAGTCGGCGAGGCGCACGATCATGTTGAAGAGGCCGCACAGACGGTCGCCGCGTCGCGGAGCGCCTGATCGGAGACGCCCGCCGCCCGCACCGCGTCGGCGTCGGCGGGCGTCAGCTCGTCGGGACGCAGCGTCAGCTGCTCGAGGAAGGCGAGCGTCGCGTGCGAGCTCCGGCCGGAGCGGCGCGGTCCGCCAGTCGTCGACGACCGCCTGCCAGACCTCCTCACCGAGGGCGTACGACGCAACTGCGCCGTGGGAGCCCGTTCAGAAGGGGCACTGGTTGAGCAGCGACGTGAAGCCTGCGAACAGCTCGCGTTCACCGGGGCTCCAGTCGGACGGGCCGCGCATCACGTGGTCGAGCGCCTCGGAGAACGGCGTCCCGAACAGCTCGGGCCGGTAGAGCAGCGTCTTCACCACGCCGAGCGGCTCGTTGCCGCTCCGCTCGCGGATCAGCGTCGAGGACCGCCGACTCCTCCGGCGCGTGCCCGCTGCTCGACGACGGAGAGCCTCATCCGATCGCCCTCGCCGCCGCGTCGAGCCGCCGCAGCCCCGCGCCGATCGCGACCGCCACCGTCTGCTCGAAGATCTCGTCCTCGGAGAAGCCTGCCGCCTTCAGCGCCTCGACGTCCTCGTCCGTGACGGTGTACGCGCGGTCGCGCACCTTGTCGAGGTAGGCGGCGAACTCCGCCGGCGCCGGCGGCGTGCGCTCCACGTTCTGCCGCAGCTGGTCGACCGGTTCGCTCACGCGCCGGAGTCTACGTCGCGCTCTCGTCTGCGTCGTCCGCCGGGCGGTGCCACGGCTTGAACGTGACGCTCAGCCGGTCGATGCGCTGGCCCTCGACCGACTCGACCGTGAACTCCAACCCGTCGTGCGTGACCTCGTCTCCCGGCTGCGCGGCGCGCCCGAGGCGGCCGAACACGAACCCGGCGACCGTGTGGTAGCCGTTCTCCGGCAGCGCGGCGTCGAAGCGCTCGTTGAAGTCGTCGATCGGGAACGTGCCGTCGATCCTGATCGTGTGGTCGTCGACGCGCTCGACCGTCTCGTCGGGCAGGTCGAACTCGTCTTCGATCTCGCCGACGATCTCCTCGAGCAGGTCCTCGAGGGTGACGATGCCCTCGGTCGAGCCGTACTCGTCGATCACGATCGCGAGGTGCTGGTTCGTGCGCCTGAACTCGGTCAGGAGCGCCGCCAGGTGCTTCGTCTCCGGGACCATGTACGCCGGCCGGACGATCTCCTCGAGGTCGACCGCGGCAAGGCCGCGGTCGTAGATCGCCACGACCAGATCGCGGACGTGGAGCACGCCGACGATGTCGTCGAGCGACTCCCGGTAGACGGGGTACCGGGTGTACGGCGAGTCGAGGACGGCCTGGAGCGCCTCCTCCGGCGGCAGCGAGATCGCGATCGCCGCCACCTCGGGGCGCGGCACCATCACGTCGGCGACTTCCTTGTCGGCGAAGTCGAAGACCTTGTAGAGCATCTCCTGCTCGCCGTGCTCGATCTCGCCCTGCTCGGCGGAGCTCGAGAGGAGCATGCGCAGCTCGGCCTCGGAGTGCGCCTCGCTCTCCGAGCCGGGCGGCTCGAGCCCGAGGGCGCGTAGCAGCGCCTCGGTCGACCATTCGAGCAGCCAGATCAGCGGCCGCAGCAGCACGAAGAACGCGCGCACGGGCGACGAGACCCAGAGCGCGGTCCGTTCCGGATGGCCGAGCGCGATCCCCTTCGGCACGAGCTCGCCGATCACCACGTGCAGGTACGTGACGATCAGCAGCGCCACGATCACGGCGAGGAACGACGCCATCAGCGCGTCGAACCGATGCGCGAGCACCTGCTCGCCCAGGGCGCCGATGCCGAGCGACGAGATCGTGACGCCGAGCTGCATCGCGGCGATGAACCGCGGCGGGTCCGAGGTGATGCCGAGGACGCGCCGGGCCCGACGGTTGCCCTGATGCTCGAGCTCCATGATCCGCGTCCGCCGCGACGTGACCAGGCCGTACTCGGCCGCGACGAAGAACCCGTTCAGGACGAGCAGGGCGGCGAGGGCCAGCAACTCGAGGAGAAGGCTCATCGTCTGCGCCCCGAGGGCGCACGCGTACTGGGCGGCAGATCGTCGTCCACGCGAATCAGCATCCCGAGTATACCCGCGCTCCCGCCGGACACGAACGTCTGTTCTATGCTTCACCGATGCGGGCCGCCTACCGCGAGGAACCGTGCCGGAACGCGCTCAACCGCGTCCGTGGGATGCCGTTCGAGTGGTCGCTGAACCCGTACATGGGCTGCGTGCACCGCTGCACCTTCTGTTACGTCCGCGCGTTCGAGCAGCGCGCCGACCGCCCCTCCGACGACCGCTACGGACGCTCGATCCGCGTGAAAGTGAACGTGGCGGCCGTCCTCCGCGCCGAGCTCGCGCGCCCGTCGTGGAGCGGCGGAGAGATCGCGATCGGGGCGGCGACCGATCCGTACCAGCCCGCCGAGGGGCGCTACCGGCTGACGCGCGCGTGCCTCGAGGTGCTGGCGGCAGCCGCGAACCCGTTCGCGATCATCACGCGCGGCCCCTTGATCGTGCGCGACGTCGACGTGCTCGCTGACGCGGCCCGACGGGCGCGCGTCTCGGTGACGTTCTCGGTGCCGACGCTCGACGAGGGCGTCTGGCGCACCACCGAGCCGGGCACGGCGCCGCCGCGGCAACGCCTGCGGGCGCTCTCGGTGCTGACCGGCGCCGGCATTCGCGTCTCGGTGGGGATGGCCCCGATCCTGCCGGGCCTGTCGGACCGGCCGGAGCGGCTCCGCGAGGTCGTCAAGGCTGCGCGCGACGCCGGCGCGTGCGGGATCTGGGCGAACCTGCTCTACCTGAAGCCCGGGACGCGGGAGCACTTCCTGGCGTGTCTGGAGCGTGACTGGCCGGAGCTGCTGCCCGACTACGAGCGGCTGTACGCCGGGCGCGCCTACCTGCCGGCCCGCGAGGCCGACCCCGTGCGCGAGCTCGTGCGCGGGCTCGCACGCGACCACGGGATCCGCGACCGCCGCCCCGCCCCGCTCGCCCCTCCGGCCCGCCCAGAACAGCTGTCGTTGCTTTCCCACTAGGATTGGGCGCTCGCATGCCCGATGAGATCACCACGCTGATCGTCGACGACCACGAGGTGGTCCGCGAAGGCCTCCGGTTGTCGCTCTCGCGCGCACCGCACATCCGCGTCGTCGGCGAGGCGTCCGACGGCGCCAGCGCGCTCGAGCTCGCCCAGCGCCGCAAGCCCGACGTGATCATCATGGACGTCCGCATGCCCGGGATGGACGGGCTCGAGGCGACGAAGCTGCTGACCGAGAAGGTGCCGGACGCCAAAGTCCTGATCTTCACGGCGTACTCGGAGCGGTCGCTGCTCGGCCGCGGCCTCGAGTCGGGCGCGAAGGGCTACATCCTCAAGGAAGCGCCGCACCAGACGCTCGTGCGCGCGATCGAGAAGGTCGCGCAGGGCGAAGGCTACGTCGACCCGGCGCTGATGCCGGCGTTCCTCGCCGGCAAGGACTCGACGGACATGCTGACGACCCGCGAGCGCGAGATCCTGCAGCTGCTCGCCGACGGGCTCTCGAACGCGGACGTCGCCGGCCGGTTGTTCATCTCGGCCGAGACCGTGAAGAGCCACGTGCGCCACATCCTCACGAAGCTCGAAGCCGACACGCGTACGCACGCGGTGGCGATCGCGCTGCGTGAAGCGATCATTGACTGAGCCGCCCGCAAGCAGCGAGACGCTCGACCGTCTGATCACCGCCGAGCAGGACGAGCGGCGGCGGATCGCACTCTTCCTGCACGACGGCCCGGTGCAGAATCTCTCCGGCATCGCGCTCATGCTCGACGCCGTCCTGCACGCGATCGAGAGCGACAACGCCGACGACGCCAAGCGCGTGCTCACGAGCGCGATGGAGCGCCAGCGCTCCACGATCCGCGAGCTCCGTGACCTCTCGTTCGCGCTCGAGCCGGTCGTGCTGCGCGACCAGGGGTTCGGAGCGGCGCTGCAGGCGCTCGCGTCGCAGCTCGGCGAGGCGCACGCGATCAGGATCGACGTCGACGTCGAGCAGGCCGACGGGCTCGGCGAGTCGGCACAGGTCGCGGTCTACACGATCATCCGCGAGCTGCTCGACCAGGCCGTCCGGCGCGGCCCTCCCACCCACATCCGCGTCTCGATGGCCGAGGCGCCGGGCGGCGGCGTGACCACCGTCGTCTCCGACGACGCCGAGCCGGAGCGCCGGCGCCGGTCGTTCGAGGCGATCGAGGAGCGCGTGAAGCAGCTGCATGGAATCGTCGCGGTCGAGGCCTCCGACGCCGGCGGGACGCACGTCGTCGTGACGCTCCCTCCCTACGCGACCCGCCGTTAGGATTCCGGGGTATGAGCACGTTCGGGAGCACCGACTACGTTCTGTTCGTCTGGTCGCCCGCCGGCTACACGCTGCGCGAGGCGCAGGGCGAGCTGCCGCGGGTCGGCCAGGAGCTCGAGGAGGACGGCCGGACGATCGTCGTCTCCAAGATCGGCGCGTCGCCGCTGCCGGGCGACCGCCGGCCCTGCGCCTTCTCGGTCGGCAAGAGCTAGAGGCCTCAAGCCTCTAGCAACTCGCAGCGATGTCCTCGGCCGCGGCGAGGCCGAGCACGAGCGCCTGCGCGAGGCCGCTCGCGTACCCGCCCGTGGCCACGCCGCCGGCGTCCACGCCCGCCGCCCACAGCCCGGGCACCGCACGGCCGGCGTCGTCGAGCACGCGTGCCCGCTCGTCGATGCGGAGGCCGCCGATCGTGTGGGTGACCGACGCGGCGACCCTGACGGCCGCGACCGTCCCGTCCGGAGACGGGAACGGCAACCCGTCGAGGGGCACGCGCGCCTCGGCGGGCGCCGCGTCGACCAGCTCGGCCACCGGACGCCCGCGAACGCGTTCCGCGAGCGCCGGCTCGTCGAGCAGGTAGTACGCGCGCGCGTGCGGCCGCTGGGCGGTTGCGCGGACGACGTTCGTCTCGGACCAGGAGACGTCGGCGCGGTCGAAGAACTCGACGCCGTCCTCGTCGACGATCCGCGCGAACCGCGCGTACAGCTGCGACCGGGAGACGAACTCGTGCTCCTCGAGCGGCGCGTCGGGCATGTTCCTGCCGTAGAACTCGTCGAGGCCTTCGCTGAGCGCGGCGCCGCGCGCGAGGCCGATGCGGAGCCCGTCTCCGGCCGACCAGGGGTTCGCGCGGAGCATCAGGGGCGCCGCGGGCCGGATGTAGCGGGCGACGAGCTCGCGCGAGCCGCCGAAGCCGCCGCTGCAGAGCAGGAGCGGCTGCGACGCCTCGGCCACGCCGGACTCGAGCTCGACCGCAGTTCGCTCGGCGAGGACGCGCGTCAGCGCGGCGGTTGCATAGCGGCGGCCGGTCGTGAGCGAGTTCCCCGTCTCGCGCGCGGTCGGCTCGGCTCCCTGCGCCTCGAGCCAGTCGAGCGCGTCGTCGAGACGGCTCCAGACGAGCCGCTGCAGCGGCTCGTCGCCGTCCGGACACTCGCGGCGGAAGTCGGACCACTCGCGGTGTCGCCAGATCACGCCCGACGAGAGCAGCATCGAGCCGCCCGGCCGCGACCCCTTCTCGCGCACGGCCGCCGAGACGCCGAGCTCGCGGAGCCGGAGACCGGCCACGAGGCCGGACATCCCGCCGCCGGCGATGACTACTTGAGGCTGAATGTCGGCTTGTGCTCGACGTACTCGATGCGGACGCGCTCGGGGCCGACGAGGAAGGCCGCATAGGTGTTCGCGGCGTCGACGACCGATTCGACCTCGATCGCGAGGTCCGCCGCGTCGGCGATGACCTCGTCGGCTGAGTCGACGAGCACCGCGAGATGGTTGAGCAACGGCCGCTCGGACGGCGCGACGGGGCCCTCGTGGAGCTCGATGTACGCACCGCCGACCTCGACCCGGGCCCGCCCTGCCGGCTCGAAGCCGTACCGCGCATAGTCCCGCGCCGTCGCGGCGGGGTCCGGCGACCACAGGGCGACGTGATCGAGGTCGTAGTCGACGTCGGTCGCGGCCTCGACCAGGGTGACGTCGATGCCGTCGCCGATCCCGAAGACCTCCGGCGTGCCGGGCGGAAGCGCCGCGCGGGCGGCGGCGAGGTCGGCGACGCGGAAGGCGACGTGCTTGAACGGCCCGGGGTCGCGAGGGCCCTCCGCGTCGAACAGGGTCAGCTTGCCGCGGCGGGCGTCGCTGCCGAGGAGCGTGAAGTTCTCCTCGGTGACGATCGCGTGCATGCCGAGATGGCGCTGCGCGAAGTCCGCGCTGCGCTCCCGCTCGCTCACCCAGAACGCGACGTGGTCGAGTGTCCTCGGCTGCACCACGCCCGACGATAGCGAAGCGTCTCTAGCCGGCGGCGCGGCTTCGCCGGGCCTCGCGAGACGCCGCGAGGCCCGGCTTCGGCCGAGGGTGCTATCTGGAGCTGCGCCGCGAGGACGAACGCGAGCGCGACGCCGGCCGACGAGTCGCCGCCTTGCGGGCGGTCGTCTTGCGAGCGGTCGTCTTCTTGCGTGCGGTCGTCTTGCGGGCTGCCGTCTTCTTCTTGGCCGCTGTCTTCCTCTTCGGCGCCGCCTTGCGCGCCGCCGTCTTGCGAGTCGAGGTCTTGCGAGCGGCCGTCTTCTTCTTCCGCGCGGTGGTCTTGCGGGCCGCCGTCTTGCGTGTCGCAGTCTTGCGGGCAGCCGTCTTCTTCCGCGCGGTCGTCTTGCGGGCCCCCGTCTTGCGGGCCGTCGTCTTGCGGGCCGCCGTCTTCCGCTTCGCGGCCGTCTTGCGAGCGGCCGTCTTCTTCTTCGCGGTCGTCTTGCGGGCGGCCGTCTTCTTCTTCGCGGCTGTCGACTTGCGGGCGGTCGTCTTGCGGGCGCTTGCCTTCTTGGCGCTGGACTTCTTGGCGCCTGCCTTCCGCTTCGGGGCAGCCTTCTTCTTCGCCCCGGACGACTTGGCCTTCGAGCCGCTGCGCGAACTGGAGCGCGAGCGCGTCCCGGACCGCGAAGACGAGCGCGTCGCCGCAGGAACGGCGCGCGCCGGTTCGGCGATCTCGTCGACGGACGTCTCTTCGAGGGTGGTGGTCCCCCACATCGGCGCGGGCGTCTCCTCTGCCGTGTCGATGGACTCACCGATCGAGTCGGCGGACGTCTCGTCCGTCGATCCCGTCCCGCTCCAATCCTCTTGCGTCATCTACGACCTCCTGTTCGCATTCCGCGTGCACGATTCCCTACCACGTGGGTTTCTAACGTGCAATGCGGACGACAAGCATGCGCGCGCACGTTGCTGGAAAGGAAAACGCGCGCGCAAGGCGAACGCGCGGCGCTCAGACGTTCGCGCTGAGCACCGGCGTCGAGGTCGGCGCATCGACGCCGCCTGCGGGCTCGAGCGTCACCAACACGGTCACGCCGGCGTGCAGCCGCCGCTCGAGCACGGCCGACTTCCCGTCGAACAACCGGTCGCGATGGACGCCGTCGTCGCGCACCCACGCCTCGTACGTCTTGCCCGAGGGAGGTGCAGGCAGGTCGACCGCGAGTGCGGCTTCGCCGGACGGCGTCACGACCACCTCGCCGGTCGCACCCTGCACCGGCACGCGGCGCGCGTGAGGGTCGCCGAGGATCTGCACGGCCGCACGCTCGTGCGACAGCGAGTGATGGAGCGAGGCGGCCCAGACGCCGAGCGAAACCGCCGCGGCCGTAGCCGCCACCGCGGCGGCGGCCGCCACCGAGACCGCGAGCGAGCGGCGGGGCCTGAACGGCACGACGTTCGAGGGCTCGGCCCGCGCCTGCTCGAGGATGCGGCCGCGCAGCGCTTCGGGTGGCGCCGGCCCCTCGGCCAGGAACCCGATCCCACCGGCCGCTTCGCGCAGGCCGCGCAGCGCGCTCTGGCACTCGGCGCACCCTTCGAGATGCGCCTCGAAACCGGCGCGTTCCTCGTCGTCCAAGACGTCGAGGGCGTAAAGCGCGGAAAGCTCGTGCGGGTTGTCGGCCATAGATCCTCGAGCCGGATTCGCTGGACCGGCCTTCGTGGTTCGCTATTCCAGAGGCTGGTTCTGGACGTTGTGCTCGGTCGCGTACTCGTTCGTCAGCCGGTTCACGGCCTCGGCGCCCTCGGCGAAGGCGTAGTTGACCGGAACGAACGCGTTCCACTTCTCCGGAAGCGCATCCTCGGGGAAGATCGCCTCGACCGGGCACTCGGGCTCGCAGGCTCCGCAGTCGATGCACTCCTCGGGGTCGATCACGAGGATGCGCTCGAACTCGTGGATGCAGTCGACGGGGCAGACATCGACGCACGAACGGTCTTTGATGTCGATGCAGGGCTCCGCGATGATGTACGTCATCGGGGCCTACTCTACCGACGTCAGGAGCCGGTCGATCAGCTCGCGGCCGCGCTCGAACAGCGCAGACTTGGCCACGACCTGGTCGAAACCGGCGGCGTGAGCACGCCGCAATCCCGCCGTGTCCGTGTGGTTCGTGAAGCCCAGGATCGGCACGTCCGGGAAGCGGTCGGCGACGTCGTCGGGGTCGAGACGCGCCACGTCCGCGATCACCAGATCGGGAGGGTCGACGCCGTCGACCGTCTCGAAGCGATGCTCGGGAACGAGCGCCTCGAGCTTGCTCCTGATCAAGAGGTCGACCCCACACAACAGGATCGTCGCCATGCCCGACCGCGAATCTAGCACCGTCGCCCCCGAATACAAGCGGGGGCTCGCCCTCGCCCGGGCGGGCGAATACTTCGAGGCGCACGAAGCGTTCGAGCTGGCGTGGCGGGCCTGCGAGCCGGCGGAACGTGACTTCTTCCAGGGACTGGTGCACGTCGTCGTGTCCGCCTACCAGCGGGGTCGCGGCCGTCCGGTCGCGGCGGAGAGCCAGCGCCGGAAGGCGCTCAGGCGACTCGCCGCGTTCGCGCCCCGCCACCGCGGCCTGGACGTGGAGGGACTCGTCGACGCGCTAGACCGTGCCGAGCCCGATCCGCGTGAACACCTGGTCGAGCGCGACGCGCAGCCACCAGTCGCGGTTGAAGAAGAGCAGCAGGCCGAGCACGACGAGCGTGGCGCCTGACGCTCCGCGCACGATCCCGTAGTGGTCGCGCGCCCAGCGGAAGACGCGCATCGCGTGCGCGAAGGCGATCCCGGCGAGAACGAACGCGGCCGCGAGCCCGAGCGAATAGGCGGCGAGCAGGACGACGCCGCGGGCAATCGACCCCGACGAGGACGCGAGGACCAGGATCGAGGCGAGCACGGTTCCGATGCACGGGGCCGCGCAGACCGCGAACGCGCCGCCGAGCAGCAGCCGCGAGCCGGAGCCGCGGGCGCGTTGCACGAGCCCCGGGGCGACAGCGCGCTCGGGCCACGGCAGCACGCCGAGGAACGCGAGGCCGATCACGATCAACACGAACCCGGCGATCTCGAGCTGCGATCGCTTGTCGACCGCGCTGCCGACCGCCGCCGCGCCGGCTCCGAGCACGACGAAGACGACGGTGAAGCCGACGATGAAGGGCAGGCTCGCGGCGACCACCCGGCGCGCGACGCGCTGCTCGCCGAGGCTCGACACCTCGACGGCCGACAACGCCGAGAGGTACCCCGGGACGAGCGGGAGCACGCACGGGGTGATCACCGACGCGAGCCCAGCGAGGAACGCGACGGGGACCTTCTCAAGCATCGAACCGCGCGAGCTCGGCGTCGACGCGCGCCTCGTCCTCGGGCGCGAGCTCCGGTCCGTCGTCGGCACGCTCGTCCGGGCGGCGGCGCGTCCAGTAGTGCGCGCCACCTGCCAGGCCGGCGGCACCCGCGAGAATCCCGCCGATCGGCAGGACCCACGCGAGCAGGTCGAAGCCGTGCGTCGCGGGGGTCGAGAGCACGCTCGGCCCGTAGTTCGCGACCATCTCGTCGAGGATCTGCTGCTCGCTCCACCCCTCCGCGATGCGGCGCCGGATCTCCGCCTTCATCTGCTGCGCCTGCGGCGAGTTCGACTGGTCGAGCGTCTCGTGGCACGTCTGGCAGACGAGCTTCGTCTCGAGCTCCGACTCGCTCGGGCGAGCGGCAGCGAGGATCGGCGCCGCGAACGCGAGCGCGAGCAGCACGCCGGCGAGGACCCTCATGAGCTGAGCGCGCGGCGGGCGCCCGTCACGAGCGCCTGCGACGAGACGGGGCCGAGCACGTGGTCGACGATCCTGCCCTGACGGTCGACGAAGAAGGTTTGCGGCGTGCCCTGCCCGACGCCCCACGGGTCGACCGTCGACCCTGTCGGGTCGAAGACCATCGGGTAGGTCGCACCGTAGTGGCGGCTGAAGGCGCGCGCCGGCCCCTTCGACTGCTCGAGCACGTCGACGCCCACCACGACGACCCCTCGCGACGACCACTGCTTCGCGAACGAGACGAGGCGCGGCATCTCCTGCTTGCAGGGCGCGCAGTCGGACGCCCAGAAGTTGACGACGACCGCCTTGCCGTGCAGCGAGGCGAGCGAGAGCGTGCCGTCGCCGACGAGGCGGGCGAGCGACAAGGCCGGCGCACGGACGATCTGATGGCGGGCGACCTGCGGTGCGACGGAACGAGGCTGGTGGGTGACGTGCCAGACGAGGACGGCCGCCAGAGCCGCGACGGCGACTCCCGCGACGACGCGGAGGGTCGCACGCACGCTCACGAGCGGGTCGCCTGCCGGATCGCTGCGTTCAGCTGCGCAGCCGGGATCGGGCCGTTGACGTGCGGCGGAATCACGTTGCCGGCGCGGTCGACGAAGAAGGTCTCGGGGTAGCCGGTCACCCCCCAGCGGTCGCTCGTCGAGCCGTCGACGTCGCGCACGACGCCGTAGTTGACGCCGTAGTGCGACATGTAGCGCCTCGCCGCGGACGAGAGGTCCTTCGTGTCGATCCCGACGACGACCGCCTTGCCGCGCCAGCGCACCGCTGCGTCGCGGAGCGTCTTCGCCTCGAGCTTGCACTCGACGCACCACGACGCCCAGAAGTTCACGACGACGACCTTCCCGCGGTACGCGGCGAGGTCGAACGTCGACCCGCCCTCCAGCCGCGGCAGCCGCGTCGAGGGCGCCGCGACCGTCTCGCCGCGATCGACCTTCGCCGCGATGCCGGCGCCCTGCTGATGGGCGACGTCCCAGACGAGCAGCGCGAGCAGTGCGGCCACCGCGGCAACGGCGACGGCCCGCAGCGGCCGCATCAGATGATGTGGACCGTCGTGCCGACGTCGACGTGCTCGAACAGCCACTCGGCGTCCGGCACCTGCATCCGGATGCAGCCGTGCGACGCGCTGTACCCGATCGAGGAAGGCTCGTCGGTGCCGTGGATGCCCACGCCCGGCGCGGAGAGGCCCATCCACCGGGTGCCGAGCGGATTGCTCGGGCCCGGAGGCACCGGCTTCAGGCCGCGCGCCCAGGCGTCGTTCACCGGCGGATACCACCACGGGTTCTTCCACTTCACGACGACGTGGAAGGTGCCCTGCGGCGTCGGGTAGATCGCCTGTCCCGTGGCGACGGCGAACGAGCGCACGTAGCGCGCGCCGTGGTAGAGCGTCAGGCGGTTCAGCGACCGGTTGATCACGATCACCGAGCCGAAGCTGTCGGCCGCGACCGCCGGGTCGACCGGGCGCGTGCGGACGCGGACCGGCAGGCGGGAGTTGGCCTGCAGAGTGGCGGCCACGCGCGCGGTGAGACCCTGCACGGCGAGCGAGCGCCCGGGCCGGTCCTTCGTGACTCGCGGCTGGCCGTTCCGGAAGGTCAGCTCGGCGTCGACGGCGCTGCGCGCGAAGCGGTGCGAGACCGCGCTCGCCCACGCCCGGAGCGGCGCACCGCGCACGGCGACGACCAGGTGCGCGTTCGTGCCGGGTGCGGAGATCCGCGCCCGGGCGACGGCCGTCGCGATGTACGCCGACGCGAAGTCCGGCGGCGCGATCGTCAGCGTGCTCCGGTCGACCACGACACTGAGCGGCCGCACGAACGCCGCCTGCACGGCCGAGACGGCCTCGGCGGGCGTGAGCCCGCCCACCCGGACGCCCGCGACCCGGACACCCGCCGGGATCACCGCCGCCGGCGGAGCCGCCGTCGTCGTGGTCGCCGCGGTGGTCGTCGCGACCGTCGTCGTCGGTGCGACGGTGGTCGTCGGGGCCGTCGTGGTCGGGCCGGTCGTCGTGACGTCGGCGATCACGGCTCCGGTGAACGTGCCGGCGGCCACGAAGCCGGCAGCGAAGAGTGCAGGGAAAAACAGCCGCTTCACGGACGACCCAGTGTAGCCAGCGCCTCCCGAGCCATCTCAGGATCGTCCGAGACGATCGCGTCGACCCCGAAGCCCGCCAGGCGCCGCACCCGCTCCCGGTCGTTGACCGTCCAGACGACCACCGGCGCACCGGCGCGGTGCGCGGCGGCCACGGCCGCCCGGGAGCAGAGCGTGTGGTGGAGCGAGAGCACGTTCGCCCGCGACTGCCGGAGGAGGAGCGGCACGCGGACCGGCATCGCCGCGCGGAGGGCGGCGGCGCCGGCGCGCGCGACCGGCGGCGGCCAGCGGAGGCGCGAGACGCCGTACCGGTCGTGCGGGTAGCCGATGGCCCGCGGCAGCCACGGCGCCAGCTGCGCGAGCCGCCGCGTCGTCGCGGCGAACGCGGTCGAGATGAACGCCCGGTCCTCGAACCCGTGACGGCGGACCGCGTCGACGAGCTCCTGCTCGTACCCCGGTCGCTTCGCGTCGACGTGAACGGCGACTCCCGTGGCGGCGAGATAGGCCAGCGCATCGTCGAGCGCGACGGCATCGGCGGGGCGCTCGCGATCGGAATGGGCGAGGTGGAGGTCGGGGCCGACGTCGAACTCGACGACGTCGGCGCGCGCGGCGACCGCGGCACGGAGCGAGTCGAGCGTGTTCTCGGGCGCGCGGGCGGCGGCACCGCGATGGCCGACGACGAGCGGAGGGCCGTCGGTGCGGCGCAGGTTCACGGGCGGCCGATCACGACGATCGCACAGTCGTCGTCCAGCTCTCCTGCCGCGAACGCGCGACAGTCGGCGATCACGGCGTCCGCCAGCGCCTGCGCGCCGGCGTTTGCCGACGAGGCGAGCACGCAGTCGAGACGCTCGAGCCCGTAGAGCTCGCCGTCGCGCCGGGCCTCGACGACGCCGTCGGTGTAGACGACGACCGACGCGCCGGCCTCGAGCTCGACCTGCACCTCGTCGTAGGTCTGGTCGGGGGCGACCCCGAGCGCGAGACCGCCGCACGAGAGCTCCCGGACGCGGCCGTCGGCGTCGACCAGTCGCGGGCGCGGATGGCCGGCACTCGCGACACCGACCCGGCCGCCGGGGTCGGCGGCGAGATAGGCCATCGTGATGAAGGCGCCTCCCGTGATCTCCGCGACGACGACGTCGTTCGCGCGGGCGAGGAACTCCGAGGGCTCGGGATGCCGGCGCGCGAGCGACCGGAAGACGAACTTCGCCATCGCCATCTCGGCGGCCGCGTCGATCCCGTGCCCGGTCACGTCGCCGAGCACCACGGCCAGGCGGCCGTCCGGCAACTCCAGGAAGTCGAAGACGTCGCCGCCCACCTCGACCTGCGCCGCCGACTCGTACCGGTAGCCGACGTCGAGGCCGCGCACCGACGGCGGCTCCTGCGGCAGGAGCGACTTCCGCATCGTCTCGGCGAAGTGCGTCAGCTGCTGGTGGAGCCGCGCGTTCTCGAAGGCGAGCGCCGCCTGCTGCGCGAGCGTTCGGGCGGTCGTCAGGGATTCCCGGCCGATCGGCCGCGCCGGATCGAGCGAGACGACGGTGAGCTCGGCGAGCAGCTCGCCCTGGCCCACGATCGGGACGACCGCGGCCGTCGAGCCCCGCTCGAGGAACGGCACGAGCAGGGCGTGCGCGTCGCCGAGCCGGCGCGCCTTGGCGGCGTCGAGCAGCTCGGGGCCGGCGGTGCGCGGCGAGCGGACCGGCTGCGGGCGGTCGAGGAGCGACCGCAGCGCGCCCTCGTGGCGCTCGTCGGCGACGTGGATCGACTGTGGGACGAGAACGTCTCCACGCTGGTCCGGGCTGCGAACCACCGCCGCGTCGACCTCGAGCGCGTCGACGACGGTCGCTCCGATCGCGTCGACCGTGCGCTCGAGCGAGAGGCTCTCGGTGAACGCGTTCGCGATCTCGTACAGGGAGACGAGCCGCCGTCCGGTCTCGCGCGCCGACCTGAGCGCCGTCGAGCGCTCCTCGAACAGCTGCTGCGACTGCTCGTGGAGGCGTGCGTTCTGCACGGCGACGGCGAGCTGCGACGCGAGCGCCGCGAGCAGCTCCTCGTCGGCGGGGCCCAGCGAGCCGACCCGCGGATAGGCGACGAGCAGGCCGATCGGCTCGCCGGCCCGCCGCAGCGGCGCCGCGACGACCGCGGTCTCGCCGGTCCCGCGCAGGGCGTCGCGCACGCGTTCGAGCGCCGCCTCGTCGCCGCCTGCGACGACCTGGACGGAGGCGCGTGCGCGCAGCGGCCCGCGCAGCGCCTCGAGCACCATGGTCGCCACCTTCAGGTGGTCCGGCGGCAGCGCCCGTCCCCCGGCCGCAGCCAGCAGGTCCTCGTCGAGCAGGTAGACGCCCAGGCGCTCCACGGGCAACAGGTGACCGAGCCGCTCGACGACCGTCTCCATGGTGTGCGCGAGCGAAAGCCGCGAGCTCGCGTCGCCGATCAGGCCGAGGAGCGCGCGCGTCCGCTCGAGCTCCCCCTCCTGCGCCCGGACCCGCTCGCCCTCGCGCAGCGCGTGTGCGGAGCGCGCCGCGAACGACGAGAGGGCCCGCAGCTCGTGGGCCGAGAGAGCGTCGTCCTGGCCGAAGAACAGCTGCAGGACGCCGGAGGGCGTCTGGCCGAGCGGAAGCGTGGCGACGTGCCGCAGCGTCACCGGAAACCGGTTTTCGAGCGTGTGCGCGGGCGCGGGCCGTTCACGCAGCACGTCCGCGGCGAGCCCGGCGGCCGCCCCGACGAGGTCGTCCGGCAGCCCCTGCGACGCGGCCAGCACCGGCCCGTCGAGCGGGCCGCGCCGCCACAGGGCCCCGGCCTGGGCGTCCGAGGCCTCGACGGCGATCCGGACCGCCTGCCGCGCCGACCGGTCGACGTCGCCGGCGGCCGCCAGCGCGTCGCCCGCGAGCCCGAGCAGGCGGTCGCCGCGGCGACGCCGTGCCTCGTCCGGCGCCAGCCCCCGGATCGCGAGCGCGAGCTGCGCGGCGGCGAGCTCCGCGAACGACCGCTCGGCGGGCGAGAACGTCGACGCGACCCGAATCGCCTCGAGCAGGCCCACCACCCGGCCCTCGACGAGCGCGGGCACGGCGAGCAGGCCGGCGGCCCGTGTCCGCGCGGCCACACGCTCCGTGGCCTCGGAAGCCCCGCGCCGGTCGCGCTCCCCGGCCGGGGAGCGCGTGCCGGCGAGCTCCGCCCCGAGCGTCGATCCGGCCGGGGCGAACGCCCGCGCCTCGAGGCGGCCGTCCGCGTCGGCGAGCCGGAGCACGACCGCGTCCGCCCCGAGCGCCGCCCGGGCCGCCCGGGCCAGCACCTCGAGGGCGGTCGGCAAGTCACCCGCGGCGGCAACGCCCGCTGCGGCGGCGGCCAGCGTCTCTACGGGCGGGCGCCCCTGCTCGTCGTCCATCGTCGTGCTGATATTGCCTAGAATCCACGCGTGGCCCGCCCTGCCCGCGGAAGCGCGCCTGCGCTCAGCGACGACACGCCCTCGCTCGACCCGCTCGCGATCGAGCGGGCGTACCGCCGCGAGCGGGCACGCCGGCGCGCCCGGGTCGAACGGCGCCATGCCGCGCGCCGGTCCGACCTGCGCTTCTGGTGGGCGCTGCTCGTGCTCTGCTTCCTGGCAGCGCTGATCGCACTGGCGGCATGGCACCAGGTGCAGACGCTGTTCGGCGTCTGACGAAGGCCCCATACTCCCCGCTGTGGAACCCCCCGACTTCTTCGACATCGACGCCCCGGGGACGCGCGCACCCGCGGACGACCAGGTGGCGCCGGCGCCGGTGGGCCTCTACGCGCTCGGCGAGCGGGTCACCTGGATCGCGGGCCTGATCCTCGCCCTCTCGACCTTCATGGACTGGTACGCGGGCTCCGGCGTCGGCATCAAGCTGGCGGTGATCGGCTGGCACACGGGCATCCTCGGCAAGCTCGTGTTCTTCATCGGGCTGATCGTGCTCGGGCTCGTCGTCTTCCGCGAGCTCGGCTTCGAGCTGCCGCCCTCGCTGCCGGAGAGCCTGCTCGTGCTGGCGCTCGGCATCCTGGCCACGGTCTTCGTGATGATCCGCGTGATCTCGATCCCGGACGCGGTGCTGCCGGCCGACGGGCGCGGGATCGGCATCTGGATCAGCCTGCTCGCAAGCCTGGCCGTGATCGGCGGCGGCCTGCTCCGCGCGCTCGAAGAGCTCTGACCGCCGGGTACGGGAGCTACGCGGGCAGGAGCTGCTTCGCGCGGTCGACCAGCTGCTGCGGGTCGAACGGCTTGCCGATGAAGGCCCGCGCGCCCCGCTCCTCGGCGTCGGCGTTCGACGCGTCCACCTGGCCGCTGAACATGATCACCGGGATCGCGCCGTGGCGCTCCTGCAGCCGCTGGAGCAGCTGCCAGCCGTCGAGGCCCGGAAGCACGACGTCGAGCAGGACGAGCGCCGGCGCCTGGTCGGCCGCGGCCGCGAGCGCCTCGTCAGCACTGCCGGCCTCGATCACGTCGTACCCCTCCCGCTCCAGGTTGACCCGCACGAGCGCCCGCAGCGTGGCGTTGTCGTCGACGACGAGGACGAGCGGCCCGCGCTCTTCGAGCGAGCCCGGGCCCGACCGGTCGACGAACGCCTCGAGGTCCGTGCGCAGGAACCGCCGATGCCGCCCGGGCGTGTAGAACGCCGGCAGACGGCCCTGGTCCGACCACTTCCTGATCGTCGACTGGGCGACCCCGAGGAATCTCGCGGCCTGGCCGAGCGTCAGCCAGTCCGGGTCGCCGCGCGTGGGCCGAGGAGACGCCATCTCGAAAAAGTATCCAAAGCTGCGTGTACCTAAACACGGTCATGGCTTCGGCACGGTCACGGTGACCGTCGGGCGGGCCGCCGGCACGAGGCGCAGCGGGGTCAGCGTGCGCACGATCGTCTGCGTCCCGCCGGGTTTCGGGTTGTCGTGCAGCGACTCCCCGATCGCGATTCCGACCACGAACGCGACGACGAGCGCCAGGGCCGCGAGCACCGGGCGCAGGAGCCCGAGGCGTCGCCTGGGCGGACGCCGCCTCGGGCGGGTCGCCGCCTCGCTCACGGACGGTAGTCCGTTGCGCCGCGCGCGTAGTTGTAGAACGCCGCGTCGGTGACGGTCCCCGCCTCGGTGACAGGCTCCACCTCGGGGTCGTCGTCGTCGAGCAGGTCGCGCACCCACCCGTCGGCGCCGTCGTACGCCGCCGCGAGCTCGGCGAGGGTGAACGTCTGCCCGACGCGGCCGCGCAACGCGGCGACGACGGCGTCGACCTGACCGACCAGCGTGGCGTAGCGCGCCGCCTCCCCGCGCGCGGCTTCGACCCGCCGGCGGCCGTCGTCCCACTGGTGGCGCGCGAGGTCGACGTCCACGGTCAAGCAGTACAGCAGGTCGCCGGCCAGAGGGCGGGCAGCTCGGCCAGGACCCGGTCGCCGAGCTCGTAGCCCGGCCGCGCGAGCGCGAAGGCGGCGTGTGCGTGCAGGCACTTCAGGCTGCCGTCGCGTGTCGAGCCGCCGATTCCGGCGTCGAGCTCGGGCCGCAGCCGGCGCTGCTCGCGGTCGGCGAGAGCGACGCTCGCCGCGAGCTCGGGATCCTCGCGGGCCGCGCGCGAGTACCGCTCGACGCCTCCGGCCGCCTCGAGGCGCGAGATCGCCGCCACGAGAAACGGGCAGGTGACGTAGAACTGGGTGGGGAACGGCCGGCCCGCCTCGTCGAACGGCGCCTGCTCGGTCACCGCCGGCCGACCGAACGGACAGCGGACGGCGACGCGCCGGAAGGCGCGCGGCTCACGGCCGAGCTGACGCGCGACCACGTCGCGATCGTTCACGACCGCGACGCTAGTGCTTCTTGCGCCAGGCGGCGATGCCCTTGACGATGAAGAGCTTCTCGCCGGGCTTCACGAGCCCGAGGCGGCGTGCCTCGCGGACGAACTCGTCGCCGGTTCCGGCCTGGGCGATCCGGCGCTGCAGCCGGACCCGCTCGGCCCGGAGCGTCTGCACCTCCGCGCGCCTGCTCTGCAATTCGCGCTTGGCGTGGAGGTAGGCGTGCGCAGGCTTCCAGTACAGGAAGGCGAGCAGGACGAGCCCGCCTGCCGCCAGCAGGCGTGTTCCCCTCAGACGGCGCAGCATGGTGTCCCGGTTCGGCGGCCGGCGTCCGATCCCTACACGCGCCGGACGGCGACGATCGCCGCCATCTCCCGCGTCACGAGCAGCTCGGTCGCCACGAGCCGAGGGTCGCGGAGCAGCGCCTCGCGCGTCGCGTCTCCCTCGACCGGCCGGCCCGGCGTCAGGTCGTCCTTGACGAGGATGCCCCCCGGCGCCAGCAGGTCGGCGACCCGGTCGTAGGCCGAGCCGCCGTCGGCGAAGACGACGTCGAAGGGTGCGCGTGGCGGCAGCAGATCGAGCCAGTCGCCCTCCAGCACCTCCGCGGCCGTGCCGGCGAGCGCGGCCCGCGCCTGCGCGGCGCGCCCGGGATCGAGCTCGACGGTCACGAACGTCGCTCCCGCGGGCAGCGCGGCGACGATCGCCCTGGCGCCGTCCCCGTACGAGGTGCCGATCTCGGCGACCTTCCCGCCGGGCTTCGCAGCGACGAGCGTCGCCACGAGCCGCTGCACCTCCGGGATCGAGTAGGCGCCGGCCGTCAACGGTCGCTACGCGACGTCGACCTTGATCACGTTGGTCGAGCCGGGCAGGTTCACGGCGGTCCCGGCGGTGAGCACGACGCGGTCGCCCGAGTCGACCGTGCCCGAGGCCAGCGCCGACTCGATCGACCTGGCCCAGAGATCCTCGACGTCGTGGGTCTGCGGCATCAGCACCGGCGTCACTCCCCACTCGAGCGCCAGCTGCTGGACCGACGTCTGATGATGCGAGAGCGCGACGATCGGCCGGCGCGGCCGGAGCCGCGCGACGGCCGACGCGGTCCTGCCCGTGAAGGTGGGCACGAGGATCGCTCGGGCGCCGAGCGCCTCGGCCAGGTCGCAGGCGGCGTTCGACATCGCCGTGCCCACCGTGGTCTCGTCGCCCGGCTCGGGCATCTGATGCCGGTAGCCCATCGACGGCTCGACGGCGCGGGCGATCCGGTCCATCGTGGCGACGGCCTCGACGGGGTAGTTGCCGGTCGCGGTCTCGGCCGACAGCATCACCGCCGACGTGCCGTCGAGCACGGCGTTCGCGACGTCGCTCGCCTCGGCCCGGGTCGGCTCCGCGTGCTCGGTCATCGACTCGAGCATCTGCGTCGCGGTGATCACGGGCTTCCCGGCTTCGAGGCAGCGCAGGATGATCCGCTTCTGGAGCAGCGGCACCGTCGCGGCCCCGATCTCGACGCCCAGGTCGCCGCGGGCGACCATCACCGCGTCGGCCTCGTGCAGCACCTCGTCGAGCACCTCGACCGCTTCGGCCTTCTCGATCTTCGCGATCACGCGCGCGGCCGAGCCGTGCTGGCGGATGATCTCGTGCAGGTCGCGCACGTCCGCGGCGGCTCGCACGAACGAGAGCGCCACGTAGTCGACGCCCAGCGACAGCGCAAACTCGAGATCGTCGAGGTCCTTCTTCGTCAGCGAGGGGATCGGGATCGGGACGCCCGGCAGGTTGACGCCCTTGTGGGACTTCACCTCGCCGCCGACCACCACGCGGCAGCGCGCGCGCCCGTTCGCGACCTCCTCGACGCTGAGGCGCACGAGCCCGTCGTCGATCAGCACGTCGTGGCCCGGGCTGAGCACCTCGCCGATCACCTCGGGCGCGATCGGAAGCTCGCCGTCCACGGCGTGCTGCTCGCCGACCACGGTGACCTCTTCGTCCTTGAGCAGGATGCGCGGCGCGGCCAGGTCGCCGATCCGCAGCTTCGGGCCCTGCAGGTCGGCGATCACCGCGAGCGGCTTCCCGGACTCCGCCTGCACGGCGCGGACGACCTCGGCGCCCGCCGCGTGATCCGCGTGGGTGCCGTGCGAGAGATTCAGCCGCACCGCGTCGACACCCGTCTCGACGAGCGCGCGCATGACCTCGCGTGTCGAGGACGCGGGCCCGATCGTGGCCACGATCTTCGTCCTCCGGCGTTCGACCGACATCTGCGCCTCAGACTAGCGAGCCGCCGGAGCTCGTCCTCCGGAACGACGCGAAGATCGTCCGCCGCGACGATGCCCCGCGGGCGGGGGCGGCGTACGGTGCCGAGCATGATGATCTCGATCGGCAGCGCGGCACCGAGGCTCATTGCCGACGCGTTCGTGCGCGGCGAGCCGCGGCGTCAGATCTCGCTGGAGGAGTACCGCGGCACGTGGCTGATCGTCTCCTTCGGGGCACGCCGGTTCGACGCCCGCGAGCTCGCAGAGCTCGAGGAAGCGTTCGCGGCGAACGGCGCCGTCGTCATGGTCTCCACTCCGCACGACTGGCACGACACCGCGAGCCTGTACGGCGACGAGCCGGTGCGCTTCCCGGTGCTGACCGGCGTCAAGGAGCACCGCCGGATCACGATGATCGTCGACCAGGGCGGCGTCGTCCGTCACGTCGGCCTCCGCCGCACCGCGCGCGAGACGCTCGCGTCGCTCGAGCTGCTGCTCGGCGCGCCGGGCCTCCGCGAAGCGGCGTAGGCTCGAGCACGGCCGTGGAGCTTCCCGCCGGGCTCGAGCAACGTCCGCTCCACCACGGCGACGCCGGGGCTGTGGCGGCGCTGATCGGAGCGCAGGAGCTGCACGACATCGGCGAGGTCGCGATCGAGGAGGCCGACGTCGTCGCCGACTGGCAGCGGCCCTCCTACGACGTCCCGTCGAGCACGGTCGGCGTGTTCGACGGCGGTGAGCTCGTCGCGTACGCCGAGCTGGCGTTCCCCGACCGTGGCTTCGTCGCCGTCCGCCCCGACCACCGTGGGCGCGGCCTCGGCACCGCCCTCGCCGGCTGGACGCAGCGGCTGGCGCGCGAGCGTGGCTCGCCGGTCGTCGGCATGCCGGTGCCGGTCGGCTCTGCGGGCGAGCGGCTCCTGACGGCACTCGGGTACCGGCCGCGCTGGACCTCGTGGGTCCTGCAGCTCCCGCCGGGCGCGGAGATCGCGTCGCAGCCGCTGCCGGCCGGGTATTCGATCCGCGCCGCGGAGTCGGAGGCCGACCGCCGCGCGGTGTGGACGGTGATCGAGGACGCATTCCTCGAGTGGTCGGCGCGCGAACGGCAGACCTTCGAGGACTTCGCCGCTCAGGTCTGGCTCCGGCCCGGCTTCGAGCCGTGGCACCTGCGGGTGGTCGCGGACCCGGACGGCGCCGCGGTCGCGGCCGCGTTCGTGATCGTGGCCGACGACTGCGGCTACGTCGAGAAGCTCGCCACGCGGCGCGACCAGCGCAACCGCGGCCTTGCGCGCGCGCTGCTCGCGAATTCGTTCAGAGCGGCCCGAGCGCACGGTGCGACGCGGTCCGAGCTGTCGACCGACTCGCGAACCGGTGCGCTCGGCGTCTACGAGAAGGTCGGCATGGAGGTCACGTCGACCTGGGTGAACCTGGCGAAGGAGCTCTAGCAGCTCTCAGCCGCCCCGCGAGAACGCCTCGCGGCCCGGATAGCGCGCGCGCGAGCCCAGCTCCTCCTCGATCCGCAGCAGCTGGTTGTACTTCGCCACGCGATCCGAGCGCGCCGGCGCACCGGTCTTGATCTGCCCCGCCCCGAGCGCGACCGCCAGATCGGCGATCGTCGCGTCCTCGGTCTCGCCCGAGCGGTGCGAGATGACGGCCGTGTAGCCCGCGTCGTGCGCGAGCCGGACCGTCTCGATCGTCTCGGTGAGCGTCCCGATCTGGTTGACCTTCACGAGCACCGAGTTGGCGACCTTGCGCGCGATCCCGTCGCGGAGCCGCTCCGGGTTCGTGACGAACACGTCGTCGCCGATCAGCTGCACACGGCTGCCGAGCTCGGCGGTCAGGTGCGCCCAGGCGTCCCAGTCGTCTTCGGCGCAGCCGTCCTCGATCGAGACCACGGGGTAGCGGTCGACGATGTCGGCCCAGAACCGCGACATCGACTCGCCGGTCTCGGTCCGGCCCTCGAAGCGGTACGCGCCGTCGCGGTAGACCTCGCTCGTCGCGGGGTCGAGGGCGATCACGACGCGGTCCCGATGGCCCGCGCGCTCGGCCGCCGCGAGAATCGCCTCGATCGCGGCTTCGCTCGACTCGAGATCCGGCGCGAAGCCGCCCTCGTCGCCGACGGCGGTCGCGAACCCACGCTCGTGGAGCAGTTGCTTGAGCGCGTGGTAGACCTCGGCGCCGATGCGCAGTCCCTCCGCGAACGAGGACGCGCCGACGGGGACGACCATGAACTCCTGGAGGTCGATCGAGTTGTCGGCGTGCACGCCGCCGTTGATCACGTTCATCATCGGCACGGGCAGCGTCGCGGCGCCGTCGCCGCCGAGGTGACGCCAGAGCGGCAGGCCGGCCTCGGCCGCCGCCGCCTTCGCGGCGGCGAGCGAGACGCCGAGGATCGCGTTCGCGCCGAGGCGCCCCTTGTTCGGGGTGCCGTCGAGCTCGATCAGCGTCCGGTCGAGCGACTCCTGGTCGCGTCCGTCGAGACCGCGGACGGCGCCGGCGATCTCCGTGTTCACGTTCGCAACCGCCTGGCTCACGCCCTTGCCGCCCCACTCGGGCCCGCCGTCGCGCAACTCGACCGCCTCGTGCACACCCGTCGAGGCGCCGGAGGGAATCGCCGCGCGGCCGCGCGCACCGGACTCGAGCACCACGTCGACCTCGACGGTCGGGTTCCCACGCGAGTCGACGACCTGCCGACCCATCACCGCTGCAATGCTCGTCACCGGCCAGCCTCCTTCTGCTTTGCCTGGTCGTAGTAGCAGTCCTGCTCGTCGAGCGGCAGCGACGTCCAGTCGACGCCGTCGGTCGCCGCGAGCTGCTCCGCGAGGTCGACGCGGGCACGAAATCGCTTCGCGGCGGCGCGGAGCTCGAGCTCGGGGTCGACGTTCAGCCGTCTCGCGACGTTCACGACCGCGAACAGCACGTCACCCAGCTCGGCGGCCACGGCAGGAGCAGGCTCGCGCTCGGGGACGGGCTCGCCGCCCGGCAGCTCGGCCCGGAGCTCGCGCAGCTCGTCGTCGAGATCGGCGACCGCGCCCGCCAGGTCGGGGTACTCGAAGCCGACACTGCTCGCACGCCGCTGCAGCTTGCGCGCATAGAGGAGCGCCGGCAGGCTCTCCGGCACGTCGTGGAAGATGCCTTCGCGGCCCTCCTGCTCGCGCTTGACCGCTTCCCAGCGGACGCGCACCGCGCCCGCGCTGTCCGCCGCCGCGTCGCCGAAGACGTGTGGATGCCGTCGGATCAGCTTCTCGGTGATGCCGCGGATCACCTGCTCGAGATCGCCGCTGCCGGTCTCCTGGAGCGTCAGCGCGAGGAAGACGCACTGGAAGAGCAGGTCACCCAGCTCGTCCAGGAGCTTGGCGTCGTCTCCGGCAAGCGCAGCGTCCGCGACCTCGTAGGCCTCCTCGACCGTGTGGGGCACGATCGTGCGGGCCGTCTGCTCGCGGTCCCACGGGCAGTCGCGGCGCAGACGCTCGGTCAGCTCCTGAAGCTCGACGAGCGCGCCGGCAAGAGACACGGCGAGAACCTACTCGCGCTAGCCGGTGGTCGTCGCGTTCGTGGTCGTGCCGGCCGTGCAGGGATCCGGGCTCGGCGTGAAGTCGGCCTGGTACGAGACCTGCGAGCAGAAGCTCTTGGTGAGCCCGGTCGCCCAGTCGTTGACGGCCGTGGTCTTCTTCTGGTCGAGGATCGTCTGCCGGATCTGCGCGGCGACGGTCTTCTCGGGCGTCACGCTGCGCGGGTGGATGATGGAGGTCGGCTCGATCACGAACCACCCGTACTGCGCGTTGTGGACGGGCGTGTGCACCTTCCTGTTCGGCGCCGAGAAGAGCACCTTGTCGAACTCGGGAACCGTCTGGCCCTTGCTGAAGTTGCCGTTGCCGCAGCTCGACTTCGAGCTCGGGTCGAGCGAGTACTTCTTCGCCAGCGTGCACCAGGTCTTGTCCGGGGCGTTCTTGAGCTGTCCGTACAGCTGGTCGGCGGTCTGCTTGGACTTGACGAGGATGTAGCGCACGTCGCGTGACTGCGCCTTCGCGTAGTCCTGCGAGTGCTGCAGGTAGTAGTCGTGAACCTCGCCGTCCGAGACCTTGATCGACTTGGTGACCTTGTTCTCGAGCGCCGTGGCGATCAGCTGGCCCTTGATCGATTCGCGCACCTGCGCCTCCGTCAGCTCCTGCTTCTTGAGCTGGGCGAGGTACTTCTTCTGGCTGCCGCCGAAGTACTGCTTCTTGATCTGGTCGAGCCGGTCGGACACCTGCTTGTCGGTGATCTTGATGCCGAGCGAGTCGGCGCGCTGCTGCCGCTCGGACTGCTGGACGAGCAGGTTCACGACCTGCGTCTTCACGGCCGCGTACTCCGTCGTTCCCGCCTTCGGAAAGGCACGGCCGTTCTGCTTGAACGACAGCTTGGCCTGAGCCATCAGGTCGTCGAACTGCTTCTTCGTGATGTGCGACTTGCCGACGAGGGCGACGTCGCTGCCCGAGAGCGAGCCCGAACCGCCGCCGCCGCACGCGGCGAGCAGCGCCGCACCGGCGAGCAGGATCGAGAGTCTGAACATGTGCTTCTGCATAGAAAAGCGCCGCTCAGGCCGCCCGGCGCGCGGCCAGCATAGCATCGACCAAATCGAGCGCAGCCTTGAATTCACCGTGCCTTAACGTCACTTCGCGGGTGCCCGTCGAGTACACCGCGGTGTCGATCAGGGAGCGCAGCTCGCGCAGCTCGACCGACCCCAGGACGACCGGGCCGACCGAGGCGCGGCCGCCTCGGAAGACGAGGTAGTCGGCGCCGAGGCGGGCGAGCTTCAGCTTCGCCTCCTGGATCGAGAAGAGGTTCTGAACGGGGTCCGGCAGCGGGCCGTAGCGATCCTCGGTGCCGACCCGCAGCTCGTGCAGGTCGTCCTCCGACTCGGTGAGCGCGATGCGCCGGTGCAGGTCGATCTTCAGCGCCTCGGCGGCGATGTACCCGGCCGGGACGTACGCGTCGACGCGCGCGTCGACGCGTACCGGACGCGCGGCGATCCGGCGCTGGCCGCTCAGCTCGGCCACTGCCTCGTGCAGCATCTCGACGTACAGCTCGAAGCCGAGCGCGGCGACGTGGCCCGACTGCTCCGCTCCGAGCAGGTCGCCGGCGCCTCTGATCTCGAGGTCGCGCATCGCGATCGCAAAGCCGGCGCCGAGCTCCGTGTGGTCGGCGAGCGTGGCGAGGCGCGCCCGCGACTCCGGCGTCAGCTCCGTCTGATCCGGATAGAAGAGGTAGGCGTGCGCGAGGACGTCGCTCCGGCCGACGCGTCCGCGGATCTGGTAGAGCTGCGCGAGCCCGAGCGTGTCGGCGCGCTCGACCACCAGCGTGTTCGCCTGCGGGATGTCGAGGCCCGACTCGATGATCGTCGTCGAGACGAGCACGTCCGCGTCGCCGGCCAGGAAGGTCAGCATCTTGTCCTCGAGCTCGCGTTCGCGCATCTGGCCGTGCGCGACGAGGAAGCGCAGGTTCGGGCACAACCGCTTCAGCTTCTCGGCCGCCTCCTCGATCGTCTCGACGCGGTTGTGCAGGTAGAACGCCTGCCCCTCGCGCGCGACCTCGCGCTCGAGCGCCTGCTTGATCAGGTCGTCGTCGAGCTCGCCCACGTACGTGCGGATCGGCCGACGTCCCTCGGGCGGGGTCTCGATCACGGAGATGTCGCGGAGCCCCGAGAGCGACATGTGCAGCGTGCGCGGGATCGGTGTCGCCGACAGCGCGAGCACGTCGACCTCGAGACGCAGCTGGCGCAGCAGCTCCTTCTGCGCGACGCCGAAGCGCTGCTCCTCGTCGACGATCACGAGCCCCAGCTCCTTCGGGATCACGTCGCGGGAGAGGACGCGATGCGTTCCGATCAGCACCTCGACCTTGCCCTCGGCGAAGTCGCGCAGCACCTGCTTCACATCCGCGGGCTTGCGGAAGCGCGACACCATCTCGACGCGCACCGGGAAGTCGCGATAGCGGTCGCGGAAGGTGTTCCAGTGCTGCTGTGCCAGCACCGTCGTCGGCACGAGCATCAGCACCTGCCGGCCGGACACGGCGACGGTGAACGCCGCGCGGAGCGCGACCTCGGTCTTGCCGAAGCCGACGTCGCCGCAGACCAGCCGGTCCATCGGCCGCGGCGCCTCCAGGTCCTCCTTCACCGCCTCGATCGCCGTCCGCTGGTCGTCGGTCTCGCGATAGGGGAACTCCGCCTCGAGCTGCTCGACCCACTCGTTCTCGACGTCGTAGGCCACGCCCGGCTGCGTCTGCCGCTGCGCGTAGAGCTGGAGGAGGTCGCCCGCCAGCTCGCGGAGGTGCTCGCGCGCACGCGACTTGAGGTTGTCCCACGCCTTGCCGCCGAGCTTCGAGAGCGTCGGCGCCCGGGAGTCGGCGCCGATGTAGCGGCTGACCTTGCCGATCTGCTCGTGCGGGACGTAGACGCGGTCGTCGCCCCGGAACGCGAGCAGCAGGTAGTCGCGTGTGACACCCGCGACCTCCTTCGTCTCGAATCCGAGCAGCTGCGAGACGCCGTGATCCTCGTGCACGACGTAGTCGCCCGTGCGCAGGTCGGAGAAGCTCTGGAGCGCGCGACCGGGCGCGGCGGTCGCGCGCGGCGGCCGCTTGCGGAAGACCTGGGTGTCGGGCAGGAGCGCGAGCCCGAGGTCGCGCCACACGAAGCCGCGCCGCGCCGGCGAGACGGCGAACGTCAGTCCGGCCGGACCGTCGCCGGGCTCGAGCATCGACGCGGAGACGCGGCGCAGCAGCTGCTGCTGGCGCAGCGCCTCGCCGCGGTGCGGGAACGTGACGACGATGTCGAGCTCCTGCCGGAGCAGCCCGCCGAGCTCGTTCTCGGCCTCGGAGAGACCGCGCGCGGCGAGCGCGGGGCGCTGGGCGTCGAAGCTGAAGCGCTGGCCCTGCGGCAGCGGGCCGAGCTCTGCGGCGGCCGTGAGGTCGACCGGCGTGAGCGACTCCTCGGCCCAGACGTTCGCGACGTCGGCGGGCTCCCACACGAGGTCGGGCGCCCGGTCGAACGCCGGCACGAGGTCGCCGGGAACGGGCGGCGGCTCCTCGCCCTCCTCCGGCCCCAGGTCGAGCTCCCGCAGCTCGCGGCGGCGCTCGGCCGCCGGGTAGAGGACGGCCTCGTCGACCTGCCGCAGCGCCCGCTGCGTGAACGGCGAGAACGCGCGGATCTGCTCGACCTCGTCGCCGAACAGCTCGATGCGGAACGGCTCGCGGCCGGTCGTGCCGAAGACGTCGACGAGGCCGCCGCGCACCGCGAACTGCCCCCGCTCCTCCACGCGCTCGACCCGCTCGTAGCCGGCCGAGGAGAGCTGCTCGGCGAGCGCGTCGAGGCCCGGCTCGTCCCCGGGCGACACGCGCAGCGGCGACGGTCTGACGTCGACGGGCGGGAGACCCTCGGCGACGGCGACCGCCGACGCGCAGACCAGTCCCCCACGCTCGAGCACCTCGAGCGCGCGCGCACGCTCGCCGACGAGGTGCGGCGGCGGCTCGAGCCCCGACCCGTAGTGCACACCGCGTGACGGGAACAGCGCGACGCTGTCCTCGCCGGCGAACCAGCCGGCGGCCTCGGCTGCGTCCCTCGCGTCGGCGTCCTCCGGCAACAGCACCACCAGCCCGCGGCCGAGCTCGGCGTGCAGCGCCGCCAGCAGCAGCGGCAGGATCGGCTCGGACACGCGGGCGCGCTCCGGGAAGGCGGCGACGTAGTCCTGCAGCCGCTGCTCGCCGCGGAGCCGCTCGACAAGGCCCGACAGCACGGGTGTCGTCGTCGCGGCATCCATCAGTTCACCCGCCGCTGAGCGGCGTCGAGCCCATCCGCGTCGAGCGCCTCGACGGCATCGGCCGCACGCCCGACGATCGCCTCCGCGTCGTCGTGCGGCGCGAAGTCGGACAACACCCAGTCGGCGAGCGGGCGCGGGTCGCCGCGCTCCGGACGGCCGACGCCGACGCGCAGACGGAGGAAGTCGGGCCCGCCCAGCTGCTGCGCCACGGACCGCAGGCCGTTGTGGCCGGCCAGGCCGCCGCCGCGGCGAAGCTGCAGGCGCCCCAGCTCGAGGTCGCTCTCGTCGTGCACGACCAGAACGGCATCGGGCTCGAGCTTGAAGAACCGCACCGCCGCCTGCACGGCGCGGCCCGAGTCGTTCATGAACGTCTCCGGCTTGAGCAGCGCGACCTTGTGCCCGTCGATGCGGATCTCGGCCAGCCGGCCGTTGAACTTCGCACGCCACTGGCCGCCGTGCCGGCGCGCGAGCTCGTCGACGACCAGCCAACCCACGTTGTGCCGGTTCGCGGCGTACTCGCGGCCCGGGTTGCCGAGGCCCGCGACGAGCAGGTCGAGCGAGGTGCCGTGGCGGCGCGGCCAGAGCCGCATCGCCGCCTAGCCTTCGGCTTCGCCGTCGCCCTCGGCGGCGGCGTCGGCTTCGGCCGCGGGCTCCTCGGCGGCGGGCTCACCCTCCACCGCGCCCTCGGCGGGTGCTTCCTCGACCTCCGGCTCTTCGACGCGCGCGTGCGTCACGCTGGCCAGGACGGTCTCGGGGTCGTCGAGCAGCTTGATGCCCTCGGGGACGCGCAGCGCCTCGAGCCGCGCGATGTCGCCGATCGCAAGCTCGGAGACGTCGAGGTCGAGATGCTGCGGCACGTCCATCGGCAGCGCCTCGACGTTCACCTCGGTGGTCACCTGCGAGAGCACGCCGCCCTCCTTCACGCCGGCGGGCTCGCCGACGAGCGTGACCGGCACGGTCGACTGGATCACCTGGTCGAGGCGGACTTCCTGCAGGTCGACATGGGTGATCACGCCGCGGACGCGGTCGCGCTGGAACTCCTTGAGCACCGACGGATGGGTCTTCCCGGAGTCGACGACGACGTCGAGCACGGCGTTCAGGCCGCCCTCGGTCGTGAGCGCGCTTCGCAGGTCGCGCTCGGGCACCGTGATCGCGACGGGCTCCTCGCGCCCGTACAGGATTCCGGGGATCAGCCCCTGCTTGCGCAGCCGGCGCGACTCGGCGGAGCCGAGCACCACGCGGTTCTGGACCACCAGCTTGTGACGCTCTCCGGGCACGGCCGAGCAGTGTAGCCGCTCCGGCTCGAAAAGCTCAGCGATGCGGCGGGAGAAAGAGGTCGGTGTGGTAGCTGTGGAGGACGGCGGTCGTGTGCAGTGTCATGTGCGCGATCGGTGCGCCGATCGGGTTCAGCGTCAGCAGGGTCGGCGCGCTCCAGAGCACGTCTCCCGCCAGCGGCGAACGGAGCTTTTCGGAGCGGAAGTCGCTGTAGCCGAGGTGGTACGTGGCGGTCATCAGCAACGACGCGATCAAGGCGACGACGCCGATGACTGCCTTTCCGCGTCGACGTTGCGCCAGGTGGGTGTCCGCGAAGGCGCCGAAGACCGCGAGGATCGGGAACGACGAGAGCAACAGCCCGTCGATGGCTCCGTAGAAGAGCCCGCGCCAGAGCACCGCTCCGACGAGGCCGGCACCACCCGGACGGGCAGTCGCGTCCGCCTTCAGGACGATGAACGCGAGGACGGCGCCGAACAGCAGGCCGAGCACGACGGCGAGGCGCCAGTGCCGCCTGACCGTCGCCCGCCACGGACGCTCGGTGGCGCGAATCCAGGCGGCGAGGAAGGCGATCACCAGCGCGCCGTAGATCCCGTAGTAGAGATCCTTGGGCAGGCTCAGACGATCGGCGAGGACGAACGGGACGAGGAACCCACCGGCCAGGCCCGCTCCGAGCCAGGGGATCTGCCGGCGAGCGGCCGCCGGGAGGTGGGCAGGAAAGCCGACGCGCGGTTCGAGCGCGTGCGTGGTCATGAAAATCACCTCTTCTGTCGACGCAACCATCGCTCCGGCGGGTCACCCGGACATCCGGGGATCGGCGGATCGTGCTGTGGGAAACCCCGGACTACCCGGGAAGTGGCGTCGCGGCTACCGCGTCTTCGCGAAGCGGTGCACGGCCTCGAGCAGCTCGCCTGCCTTGGCCTCTGCCTCGTGCTCGTCGCCCGAGGCGAGCGCACCGGCGACGCAATGCTTGACGTGCTCGTCGAGGATCCGGAAGCCGAGGCTTTCGAGCGCGGTCGTGACGGCACCGATCTGCGTGAGGATGTCGATGCAGTAGCGATCGTCCGTGACCATCTTCTCGATGCCCCGCACCTGGCCCTCGATCCGATGCAGGCGTTTGACCAGCGCCTCCTTCTGCTCGTGATAGCCGGGGGTGCTCATCTGGCTCCTTCTCTCGCGGTGCGGAAGCGCCGCAGCCGGAGGCTGTTCGTGACGACCAGGATGCTCGAGAACGCCATCGCCGCCGCGGCGATGATCGGGTTCAGGAGGCCGGCGGCAGCGAGCGGAATCGCAGCGACGTTGTAGGCGAACGCCCAGAAGAGGTTGCCCTTGATCGTGGCGAGCGTGCGGCGGGCGAGCCGGATCGCGTCCGCCGCGGCCCGGAGATCGCCTGAGACGAGCGTCAGGTCGGAGGCCTCGATCGCGACATCGGTGCCGGTGCCGATCGCGAGGCCCAGGTCGGCCTGCGCGAGCGCCGGTGCGTCGTTGACGCCGTCCCCGACCATCGCCACGGTTGCACCGCCGTGCTGCAACCGCTCGACCTCGGCAGCCTTCTCCGACGGAAGCACCTCGGCTCGAACGTGCTCGATCCCGACCTCACGGGCGATCGCCTGGGCGGCACGTGCGTTGTCGCCGGTGAGGAGGACCGGAGTCAGACCGAGCGCCTTCAGCTCCCGGATCGCCTCCACCGAGGTCGGCTTCAACGTGTCGGCGAGCGCGAGGAGCCCGCGAAACGCTCCAGCCCAGGCGACTGCGATCACCGTCTGCCCTCGTTCCTCGGCAGTTGCCTGCCAGGCGCGCGCAGCCGGAGCGACCTCGATCGCCCACCGGGCGAGGAACGACGGCCGTCCGACGAGGACCGTCTGCTGCTCGACGAGTGCTTCGATTCCGAGCCCCGCGTGGTTGCGGAACTCGGCAACGGCCGGAAGCGCGCCCTCGCTCGCGGCGGCGCGCGCGACCGCCTGCGCCAGCGGATGCTCGCTCGCCGACTCCGCGGCGCCGGCGAGCCGCAGCAGCTCCTCGCGCGACGCGGACACCGGAAACGCGTCGACCAGCGTCAGCTGCCCTTCGGTGATCGTTCCGGTCTTGTCGAGGACGATCGTCGAGATCCGTCTCGTCTGCTCGAGCACCTCCGGTCCCTTGATCAGGATGCCGAGCTGGGCGCCGCGGCCGGTGCCGACCAGCAGCGCCGTCGGCGTCGCCAGACCCATCGCGCAGGGACAGGCGATGATCAGGACGGCGACTCCGGCTGTGAACGCCGCTGCCGCGCCCGCCCCGGCGAGCAGCCAACCGGCGAGCGTCGCGAGCGCGATGACGATCACGACCGGCACGAAGATCGAGGACACCCGATCGACGAGGCGCTGCACGGGGGCCTTCCCCGCCTGCGCCCGCTCGACGAGGCGCGCGATCTGCGCGAGCGCGGTGCCGGCGCCGACCTGCGACGCACGGACCACCAGGTGCCCGGCGGCGTTGATCGTGGCGCCGGCGACCGCGGTGCCCGGGCCGACCTCGACCGGGACGGGCTCGCCGGTCAGCATCGACTGGTCGACAGCCGACGTCCCCTCGACGACGACGCCGTCGGTCGCGATCTTCTCCCCCGGTCTGACCACGAACAGGTCGCCGACGACGAGCTGCTCGACCGGGACGAGCACCTCCTCTCCGTCGCGCAGCACGCGCGCGTCCTTGGCGCCCAGCTCGAGCAGAGCGCTGATCGCCGAGCCCGAGCGGCGCTTCGCACGCGCCTCGAGGAAGCGGCCGAGCAGGACGAGCGCAGTGATCACCGCGGCGACTTCGAAGTAGCCGTCGGCGTCGAGCCCGAACAGCAGCACGACCGCCGACCAGCCCCAGGCGGCGAGCGTGCCGATCGAGACGAGCGTGTCCATCGTCGCCGCGGCGTGGCGCGCGTTCAGCAATGCCGCCCGGTGGAACTGTTCGCCGCTCCAGAAGACGACCGGCGTCGCCAGCGCGAGCGACGCCCAGCCCCAGCCGGAGAACCGGAGCGCGGGCACCATCGCCGTCAGTACGAGCGGCGCCGCGAGAACGACCGCGACTGCCAGCCGTAGCGGTGGCGCGTCGTGGTCGTGGTGTGCATGGTCGGCCGCGTGCTCGTCGCGGAGCCGGGCGTGATAGCCGATCCGCTCGACGGCCGCCGTGAGCTCCTCGGGAGCGACGAGGCTCGGATCGAAGCTGACGGTCGCGGTCTCGGTTGCGAGGTTTACGGTCGCCTCGGCGCCCTCGACCTTGTTGAGGGCCCGCTCGACCCGCGCCACGCAGGAGGCGCAGGTCATTCCTTCGAGTGCGAGCGTCGTCTGCTCGCGCTTGGCTCGGTGTGTGGTGACGGTGCTCAGCGCCTTCCCTCCGAGATCGACGAACGACCTGATTCTATACCCGTCCGGGGTATCTTGCCAGGCTGGCGTCGCGGCCCCGTGGGAGCTCGCGACCGTTACCGACGATTCACCTGACGATCATCACGGGGCAGGGTGCATGCTCGGCGACGCGGTCGGCCGTCGATCCGAGGAGGTGGTCGCGCAGAAAGTGGCCGCGATGACCGAGGACGACCAGATCGTAGCCGCCGTCGCTCGCGACGCCTGAGATCAACTCGGCCGGATGACCCGCTCGTACATCCACGTCGATCTTGACGCCAGCGTCAGTCGCCTGACGCTTGGCGCGACCCGCGAGTCGCGTGAAGAACTCGTCCTTCTCGCGTTTCACCTCCTCGACTTCGCCGATGGTCGCCGCGTATGCGGGAAGCGGCCCTTCGATGGCGAGGGCCGTCACACGTGCGTTGGTGAGCAGCGCCAGCTCGAGTGCCTTGGCATAGGCGCGGTCAGAGCAGGCTGAGCCGTCTATCGCTACCAGGATGCGGTCGAAGGGCATCAGGCAACCTCAACTTCATCGGCGGCTCCGATCGCAGCCGCAGGGGGCATGGGTGCGACCGCCGCCTGGCCGTGCAAGACCTCCTGCTCGGCGTGCGGCTGGTAGTACCGCTGTGCGACCGCCGTCGGCACGATCGCCGACAGGACGACGACAGCCACGAGCAGCGAGAATTGCGTGCGATTGATGATTCCCGCGTTCAACCCGTAGAGCGAGCTGATCGTTCCGAACGTCAGGCCGGTGCTCATGAGAAGTGTCGTGAACGTTGCGTGGGGCGCCGTGTAGCGCCGCGCGAGCGGATAGACGCCCGCGAACTTCGGAACCATCTTCCACACGAACAGAAGCGCCAGGATGCCGAGGTTCGCCCAGAGTGCGTGTGCCGAGACGTTCATGCCACCTTTGAGGAAGAAGAATGGCGTAAGGAACGCGAAGGCTACGACCCGCATCCGCTGCTGCTCCGTTCGGTGGTGGACGTAGTGCTGGCTCATGACCAGCCCTAGGATGAACGCAGGCAGTACGGCCTGTGAGTTCGCCCGTGCGCCAAGCCACATGAGCAGGAAGAGGCTGGCAAAGACCAGCTTGATCTCCGGCTCGATGACCCGGTTGCCGTAGCGGGCGAAGAATGGAACTGCCAGCTTCGGAAGTCCGAAGATCAGCGTCAGAGACACGGCGGCGAACGGGATGATCCAGATCGTCGGCTTGATGAAGAGGATCGTGAGGGCTGTGACGGTGCCGAAGTCCGTGACGAAGGTCGCCGACATGATCCGTTTGCCGACGATCGCTTGGTTGAGCCCTGTCTCGACAAGCACCGCGTACACGACAGCAAGGCTCGTCGTGGAGAGCGCAATCCCGGCGATCTCCGCTTGCCGGTGATTCCAACCCAGGGCGAAGTAGGTGAGGGGTCCGACGACGACGAAGGGCGCGCCGAAAGAAACGAGTCCTATTGAAAGCGACGCTCGCCACTCCCCCCGAAACTGCGGGACGTCGACCTCCGCACCCGCAAGGAACGTGAGCACAACGCCGGCGAACGAGCCGAGGAAGGCGAGCCAGCCCGGGATCGAAACCGAGAAGGCGTTGCCGACGATGAACCCGGCGGCCAACTCGATCAGAGCGACAGAGAAGCCGACCTCGACGGAGATCATCGAAGCCACGAAGATCGTGCCCGCAAGAAGTGCTGCTACCGCTAGATCGCTCAATGCTCTACCTCCTGAAGCTCGTTTCAGTTGGTAGAGGCCATTGGCTCCGAGGAGCGGTTAGGCGGGGGCCTCACCCCGCTGCAGCCGGTCTCACTCTAGCGACGAGTCCTGACAACCTCTATCTGAGCCTGCTCAGTAGCGAAGCCGAGCAAGACGTAAGCCACCGCTGCGGATCTCGGGGGCTACAGCATGAAAGGCGGGAACCATCTCGCTCGTGACGAGACCAGCCTCATCGGTCACCTCGTCGATCACTCGCCACCAGCGTTGGATCGCGTCTGGCTGATCGACGACGACGGTGACGACTGGGACTCCTCGATGAAGAGAGAAGAACCGATCGCCGTGTGGGTCGCGGCTGCCGGAATAGCCCCAGATCCCGCGCAGTGCTGTCGCGCCGTCCGCGCCTTCTTCGCGTAGGCGGCGGATCAGCTGCAGATACAGGGCGTGGCTTCCGTGCCGGGCATCTTCGGCGGCATGCACCATCAACTTCTGCCACACGCCAAGGCCTGCATCGTCCGTCTCGGGTAGATGCCGAGGCTCGGCGAGACGCACGCCGTCGCGCTTGCAGACGCGAACGCGCTCGAGCGTCAGAAGCGGATTGCCGAGCAGGTGGCCAAGTGGTGCAAGCGCCGCCTGAACGACCTCGCCGGAGCCCGAGGCGACGATCATCAGCGGCACGTCTGTGTTGCGAGAGAGGAACCTCGCTCGGCGTCGCACAGAGTGCGTCATGCCGTCGACACCAAGCAGGACGGTTGCACCGTCGAGGCCGTGCGAGCGGAGGAGGTCGACAGCCGCAACGTAGGCGGGGCGGCCGTTCACCCGTTCGGCACGGCCGAGGTACACGGAGAGCTTGGTCGCCTCGTGAAGCTCTTCGGGAAGCTCCGCCCTCGTCACGTCACCAGCGACGATTCGGGCACGCTCGAGCGTGATGAGCCCGCCTTCGACGAGCGGCTGGACCTCCGGCAGAAGCGACTCGACTTTCTCCCGGTTGTCAACGGCAATGGCCACGAGCGGCAGATCTTCAGACAGCGTGAGCAGCCGCTGCGTGTGCAGCTTGTGCTTGAGGCCAAACCCCTCCGTGGCTCGCAACAGAACGGCCGCCTGAATGCCCGCCTTCTCGAACAGAGCCAGCAGAACGTCCGACAACAGGTGCCGTTCAACGCGATCGCTTTCACCGAAGTAGATCGTGAGCTTCAAGCAGTCCTCGGTCACAACAACGCCCCTATCGCCCAACCGGCTGCACCGGCTGCAAGCCCCGCCACGACGCTGAACCCGAGATTCGCGGACGCGACGGCTTCTTCGCCATCTTCTGCAAGACGCTCCGTCTCCAGCATCCACGTCGAGAACGTGGTGAAGGAGCCGAGAAGACCGGTGCCGATCATGAAGAGCGAGGTGCCGGTCACCCGTGCGCCCGTTAGGAGCCCAAGGACGAACGTGCCAACGATGTTGATGACGAACGTTCCGAGCGGGAACTCGCCGTCGCGGCCCGCCGAGATCAGGCTGTCGATACAGAAGCGGAGCAACGCGCCGACGCCGCCAAGGAGGGCGAGGCCGATCCAGGCACTTAGGCTCACCGAATCCTCGCCCTGCGCACAAGTCGCGTGACGACGAACATCGTCACGAGCCCCGCGACGAGCGTGACAGCGAAGTACGCCACAGCAAGGGCCTCGTGGCCGTCCCGGCCGAGACGGATCACCTCGATCTGGAGAGTCGAGAAGGTCGTGAGCGCCCCGCAGAGCCCAGTGCCGAGCAGCGGTCGCCAGTAGGTGGTTGGCGGGAGACGTTCCTGAAGCCGTGTCGCGAACCAGGCGAGGAGTGCCGTGCCGACGAGGTTGGCGATGAGCGTCGCCCAGGGCCATACGTGATCAGCTGGCAGGGTTCGGTCGAGTCCGGCCCGCGCCAAGGCGCCGAGGCACCCGCCGACGAAGACGGCTGCCGCGAGGGTATGCCGTTCGAGGCGTGCCGCGAGATCGAGAGTGTTCGGCATTGGCGGCTTCGCGCTCCGTTCCGAGATAGCAGAGGCCATCAGCACGCGAGCGAGGTGGCAGGGAGTGAAGAACGTCGGCGACTGGCGGTCGAGCAGTTCGGTCAGAAAAGCTGGTTCTCGCCGCCGAAGATCGCGCTGACCGAGTCGTCGGCGAAGACGTTCATGATCGTCTCGGCGAGCAGCGGCGCGACCGTGAGCACTGTGAGGTTGTCCGGCTTGGCGATCGGGTCGATCGGCACGGTGTCGGTGGTGACGATGCCGGCGAGACCGGCCTTGCTCAGCCGCTTCAGGCCCTCGTCGGACAGCAGCGCATGCGTGACGAACACCCAGACGTCGGTGGCGCCGTGCGCCTTGAGCGCATCTGCGCCCGCGATCAACGTGCCGCCGGTCGTCGTGATGTCGTCGCCGATGATCGCGATCTTGTCGCGGACGCGTCCCGTGACCTCGGTGATCGAGACCTGGTCGTGCGAGGGACGGGTCTTGTGCATGATCGCGAAGTCGGCGTCGATCATCTCCGCGAAGCGGACCGCATGCTTCGCACGGCCGGCGTCGGGTGCCACCGACACGACGCCCTCGCCGAAGAGCCCGAGATCACGGAAGTGGCGGGCGAACAGGGGCAGGCTGGTCATGTGGTCGACCGGGATGGTGAAGAAGCCCTGGATCTGGCCCGCGTGCAGGTCCATCGTGAGCACACGGTCGGCGCCGGCCAGCTGCAGCATGTCGGCGACCAGGCGGGCCGAGACCGGCTCGCGCGGCTTCGCCTTGCGGTCCTGCCGCGCGTAGGGGAACCACGGGATCACGGCGGTGATCCGCTTGGCCGACGCGAGCTTGGCCGCCTGGATCATCAGCAGCAGCTCCATCAGGTGCTGGTCGACGGGCGGGCTGCCCGTCTGGACGAGGAACAGGTCGGCGCCGCGGATCGACTCGCAGTAGCGGCAGTACGCCTCGCTGTTGTCGAAGGTGTGGAGCTCGATCTCCCCCAGCTCGACGCCGAGCTGGTCGGCGATCCGCTCGGCGAGAGCCGGGTGCGACCGGCCGCTGAACACCATCAGCCGCTTCTGCGGCCCGCGCTCGATCCAGTGGCCGGGCGCCGGCTGCGTCAACGTCTCCGGCCCTTCGAGGCCGGGGAGGGCGAGCTCAGTCGTTGCGCTGCTGACGGGCTGCATACCCCTCCTTGTTCTCCTGGCGTTGCCGCGCAATCGCGAGCGCCCCGGGCGGGACGTCCTTCGTGATCACCGAACCTGCCGCAATCCATGCGCCGTCTCCGACCTCCACCGGGGCGATGAACCCATTGTGGATCGCCGTTCTGACGTTGCGGCCGATCGTCGTCCGCTTCTTCGGCTCTCCGCGCCGGTGGCCGAGGTTCGCGGTGATCGCGCCGGCGCCGATGTTCGTGTCCTCGCCGATGTCCGCGTCGCCGATGTACGAGAGGTGCGGCACCTTCGTGCGGTCACCGATGCGCGAGTTCTTGATCTCCACGTAGGTGCCTGCCTTCGAGGACTCGCCGAGACTCGTTCCAGGGCGAAGGTAACAGAAGGGACCGACGACGGCGCGCTCCCCGATCTCGGCGTCGACCGCGACCGTGTGCGGCTGGATGTCGGCACCCGTGCGAATCGTGGTGCGCCCGCGCAGCACCGTGAACGGGCTGATCGTGACGTCCTCCGCGATCTCGACCGTCGGCTCGATCCACGTCGACGCGGGGTCGACGATCGTGACGCCGGCGAGCATGTGCCGCTCGTTGATGCGGTCGCGCAGCACGGCGGCGGCGTGCGCGAGCTCCACGCGCGTGTTCACGCCCTCCGTCTCGTCCGAGTTCCCGGCAACGTGAGCCGAGACAGGCTCGCCCGCCTCGACGAGGAGCGCGATCACGTCGGTGAGGTACAGCTCGCCCTGGACGTTCTTGGGCTGCAGGCGCTCGAGGGCGGGCCAGAGCGCGTCCGAGCGGAACGCGTAGATCGAGGAGTTGATCTCGTCGATCGCGAGCTCCTCCGGTGTCGCGTCGGTGCCCTCGGCGATTCGCAGCACCGAGCCGTCGGCGCCGCGCACGATGCGGCCGTAGACCCGCGGATCGGCGGGCTTGGCACTGAGGATCGTGGCCGCGGCTCCCTCGGCGCGGTGGGTCTCGAGCAGCTCCTGCAGGAGCTCCGCCGTGAGCAGCGGCGTGTCGCCGGAGAGCACGAACACGTCACCGGCATACGCCGCCAGCGCGTTGCGCGCGGACCGCGCCGCATCGCCGGTACCGAGCGGCTCCTCCTGGACGGCGACCGTGACCGGTTGGCCCTCGAACTGGTCGCTGCCGGACGGGGAGGCGACCACGACGGCCGGCGCGGCGCCGGCCTCGAGCGCGACGCCGATCACCCAGTCGACCAGGCGGCGCCCCAGAATCGGGTGGAAGTGCTTGGGCACGGCGGAGCGCATCCGGGTGCCGAGGCCTCCGGCCATGATCAGGGCTGCGAGCGGCGGATCGGGCATGTCGTCGTCGCGTCAGCGAGATGGCTGGGGCGCCAGGATTCGAACCTGGGATCGCGGGACCAAAACCCGCTGCCTTACCGCTTGGCTACGCCCCACTGCCGCCCGAGTATAGGCGGGGGTCGGACTAGTGACGCTCGGTGAACAGGAAGATCAGCGCCACGACCGCGAACACGGCGACGACCGCGATCGCGACTGCTTTCACCAGCCCGAGCGCGAGCGGAACGCAGAGGACGAGCAGCTGCGACGCCGCCAGGATCCAGCTCACGCTCCGGACGACGTCCGACCGGTGCGCCCTCCCCGTGTACCACCAGAAAGCGACCGCGACGGCGGCCAGCACGACGGCTTCCCACCAGTGCAGGACGTGGAAGAGGTAGAGCAGCGCCTCGAAGGCAGCGATCCAGAACGTGATCCGGAGGCGCTTGCCGCGGAGCCAGCGTCCAGGCCCCGTGGATCCATGCTCGAGCGCGTACGACATGGGTCGTCAACCTACCACGCAGGATTGGCGATCCAGGTCTCGCCGATCCCCGCCACGGCGTCCCGCGCGCGCTCGGCGGCGCCGGCGTCGTCGAACAGGCCGTAGACGATCGGGCCGGCGCCGCTCACGTCGGCCCGGTAGGCGCCCGCTGCCTCGAGCTGCGCGGTGTGCGGCGACGTCGCCAGGTCGTTCGGCGGCAGTTGGGCCAGGTCCCGGGCGGCCTGTAGGTGCGCGACGCTCGAGCGGACCGCCCGCGCGCGCTCCTCGAACCCGGAGCCGCCCCGACGCGCGTCGTACGCCGCGTAGACGTCGCGCGTCGAGGTCTTGACCGTGCTGTGCGGCAGCACGAGCAGCACCGCGAACCCGGGCGGGATCGACACCGGTTCGAGGGTGGTGCCGTCGCCGCTTCCGAGCTGCGGCCCGTCGCGCAGGAAGAACGGGACGTCGGCCCCGAGGCCGGCTGCGAGCTCGTGGAGCGCCTCCGCGGTCAGCGGCTGCTCGAGCTGCGCGTTCGCGAGCCGGAGTGCCGTCGCCGCATCGGAGCTCCCGCCGCCGAGGCCGGCCGCGACCGGGATCCGCTTGCCGATCACGGCCCGCCAGCCGTGCGGGGCGGCGAGCGAGTCGAGAGCACGGCGCACGAGCGTGTCGTTCGCGAACCCTGCGACCGTCGTCGACTGGGCGGGCTCGACCGAGATCGAGTCCGCGAGGTCGAGCCGCTGCAGCACGGTCAGCACGTCGTGGCGGCCGTCAGGACGAAGCCCGCCGACGACGAGCGCGAGATTCAGCTTCGCCGGCGCCTCCCCGATCATCCGAGCGCCTCCGCCAGCGCGACGAACTCGTGCGGCTCGAGCGCCTCCGCCCGGACGGCGGCCGGCCGGCCGATCGCGGCGAGACCCTCGACGGCGCGCTCGCGGGGCACCAGGCCGGCGAGCGCGACCGCGTTCGCGAGCGTCTTTCGCCGGTGGGAGAACGCCGCCTCGACGAGCCGCTTGACGGCAGGGCGCGCGGCCGGCGCAACCCGGCGGAACGCGACGAGCGCCGAGTCGACGTTCGGGCGAGGCCGGAAGACCTCGCGGGACACCGGGTGGAAGCCGGTGCGCTCGGTCGCGAGCCGGAGCAGGACCGACACCGCCCCGTAGGCCTTCGTCGACGGCAGCGCGAAGAAGCGGTCGGCGACCTCGCGCTGCACCATCACGCACCAGAGCTCGAGCCCCTCGTTGGTGAGGCTCTCGACCACCAGCGGCGTCGCGACGTTGTACGGCAGGTTTGCGACCAGCTTGTTCGGCGGCGGCGCGAGCGTCCCGGGATCGAGCGCGAGCGCGTCACCCCAGTGAAGCTGCGTGCGCGGGATGCCGACGAGCTCGCGTTCGAGCCTACGGTCGACCTCGACGGCGTGGACGACGGAGACGCGTTCGGCGAGGAACCGGGTGAGCACGCCGAGGCCGGGCCCGATCTCGAGCACGACGTCGTCGGGAGCAAGCTCCGCCAGGCGCCCGATCACACCGAGGATGTTCTCGTCGACGAGGAAGTGCTGGCCGAGCGCCTTGCGCGGACGAACGGTCACAGCCCGAAGACCGAGGCGGCGTTCGCGTCGATCTGCGCGGCGAGCTCGTTCACCTCGACCGCGCGCGCCTCCGCGAGGGCGGCGATCGTGTGGACGACGAAGGCGGGCTCGTTGCGGCGTCCGCGAACCGGCTGTGGTGCGAGGTACGGACTGTCGGTCTCCGCGAGCAGGCGGTCGGCCGGAACCGCACGGGCCGCCGAACGCAGCTCGTACGCGTTCTTGTAGGTGACGTTGCCGGCGAACGAGACGTACCAGCCGTGCTCGCGCGCGGGCTCGAGCAGGGCCGGCGCCGAGAAGCAGTGCAACACGACCGGGCCTGCGTGGTGGCGCAACAGCTCGAGCGTGTCGTCGTCGGCGGCGCGCGTGTGGATGACGACCGGCTTGCCCAGGTCGAGAGCGAGCGCGAGCTGTTGCTCGAAGAGCAGCCGTTGCGCCGGCCGCGGTGCGTAGTCGCGGAAGTAGTCGAGGCCCGTCTCGCCGACACCGACGGCCCTGGGATGGTCGAACAGCGTCCGCAGCTCGTCGATCGCGACGCCGTCGACCGAGGCCGCTTCGTGCGGATGGATGCCGAGGCAGGCGTAGACGCCGTCGTTGGCGTCGGCGATCGCAAGCGTCGCGCGGGCGTCGGCAACCGTCGTTGCGATCGCGATCACGCGTTCGACGCCGGCGGCGCGGGCGCGGTCGAGCACCTCGGTCGCGTCGTCGCCGAGATGCGCGTGCGTGTCGATCACTCGACGTCGGCACCGCCGGCCAGCCGGCGCAGCTCCTCGTCGACGATCGACTCGTCGAGCTTGCGGAAGAGCGGCTTCGGCTCCAGCAGGCGCTGTCCCGGCGCGAGCGTGCTCGGTTCCCAGCTGCCCACCCACGACGAGTAGTTGCCGGTGAGCACCTCGTGCGTCCGCCCGCCCTCCTCCGTCACGCTGCGAAACTCGAGTGGCCCAGCCAGCACGCCGTCGTTGCCGAGCAGCTCGTGGACGACCTGCGACGTGTGCGGGAGAAACGGCGTGAACAGCGTCTTCAGGCTGTCCACCGTACGCAGCGCGACGTACAGGACCGTTCCGGCGCGTGCGCGGTCGGTCTTCACGAGCGCCCACGGCGCCTGGTCGGACAGGTACTGGTTGACCAGCGAGGCGAGCCGCATCGCCTCCGCGAGCGCCGCCCGGAACCGGCCCTGCTCGATGTGCGCGCCGACCGTGGCGAACCCGCCGTCGACGGCACGAAGCAGCGCCTCGTCGGCGGCGACGAGATCACCCGGCTCGGGGACGGCGCCGAAGTTCCGCTGCGCGTTCGTCAGCGTCCGGTTGACGAGGTTGCCCCAGTTGGCGAGCAGCTCGTCGTTGTTGCGGCGCACGAACTCCGACCAGGTGAAGTCGCTGTCCTGCGTCTCGGGCCCCGCCGCGACCAGGTAGTAGCGGAGCGGGTCGGGGTCGTACCGGTCGAGGAAGTCGCCGACGAAGATCGAGTGCTGCCGGCTCGTCGAGAACTGCTTGCCCTCCATCGTCAGGAACTCGGACGCGATCACGTTGTCGGGGAGCTCGAGCGGCCTGCCGGCGCCGTAGACGCCGCCCGTGTCGTAGCCGAGGAGCATGGCCGGCCAGATCACCGTGTGGAAGACGACGTTGTCCTTGCCCTGGAAGTAGGCGTGCTCGGCGTCGTCGTCCTGCCACCAGGCTCGCCACGCGTCCGGGTCGCCCGTGAGCGACGCCCATTCGATGCTGGCCGACAGATAGCCGATCACCGCGTCGAACCAGACGTAGATGCGCTTCTTCGGGTCGTCCGCGTAGCCCTCGACCGGGATCGGGACGCCCCAGTCGAGGTCGCGCGTGATCGGGCGCGGGCGGAGCTCGTCGACCAGCGCGAGCGAGAAGTTCCGGACGTTCGCGCGCCACTCGGTGTGCCCGGTGAGCCACTCGCGCAGCCTGTCGGCGAACCTCGGCAGGTCGAGGAACAGGTGGTTGGTCTCGCGAAACTCCGGGGTCGAGCCGTCGATCTTCGAGCGCGGATTGATCAGATCGGTCGGGTCGAGCTGGTTGCCGCAGTTGTCGCACTGATCGCCGCGCGCTTCCGGATAGCCGCAGATCGGGCAGGTGCCCTCGATGTACCGGTCGGGCAGCGTGTGGCCCGTCGTCGGCGAGAACGAGACGAGCATCGTGCGCTCGACGATCGCCCCGTGCTCGTACAGCGTCCGAAACAGGTCCTGCGTCACCCGCTCGTGGTTGAGCGTGGTGGTGCGCGAGAAGAGGTCGTACGAGAGGCCGAGCCGGCGGAAATCGCGTCGGAACGAGTCGTTGTAGTAGTCGGCGACCTCAGCGTAGGACTTCCCCTCGCGATCGGCGGCCACCATGACCGGCGTACCGTGCTCGTCCGTCCCGCTGACCATGAGGACGTCGTCCCCTTTGAGGCGGTGGTAGCGGGCGAACGCGTCGGAGGGGACCCCGAAGCCCGCGACGTGACCCAGGTGACGATGGCCCGCCGCATACGGCCAGGCGGGCGCCACCAAGACCTTCTTCCGGGTGCTCGACACCGGCGCCCATCATACGAACGCGTCTGCGCAGGCCCGTTGCCGCGGAGACGGCACCGGCGAGCAGCAGTGCCGCCGCAAGCAGCACGAGCACGAAGCGGCCGGCGGGAACTCCATGGCGCGTGGGCGACGCGGCCGGCGCAGGGCTTCCGGGGACGAGCCGGCGCCGCCCGGGTGCCGCGGCGCGACGGACGTCGGCCGACGCCGGCGCGACACCGTGCACGCGTGGTGCCGGCGCTCCGCCGCGGGCGGCCGGCGGCGAGACTGCGAGCGTCGAGTGGTGCGGCGCGGCGGCGCGAACGACCTGCCGGGAAGGCGCGGCGGCGACCGCAGCGGGGACGCCCGGTCGGGCTCGGACGGGAAGCGGCTGCCCACGCCGAGCGCTCGGCACGAAAGCGCGTGCGTGCACGCCTGCCGCACGGGTGGCGCGCGAGCCGGCCCCGGCCACGCGCGCCGCGCCGGCCGTGCGACGACCACCGGCGCCCAGGCGCGCCCCAACCGGGTCCGCCGTGGGCGTCGCAACCGGGGCGGGCGTCGCCTCGACGACCCGAGGTTCCGCCGCCTCGCCGGGCTGCGTCGGAGCCTCCGGCGGCGGCGCCGGCGCCGCGGCGGCGACCGCGGGCGGTGCGGGGTCGGGAGCCGCTGCGGCCGTCGGCGGCGGCGGAGCCGCCGAGGCCGCAGCAGGAGCCGGCGGCGGCGCCGGAGCGGCGACGCGGGCGGGCAGGAACGAAAGCGGGTCGAGGTAGCCCTGCTCGTCGGCCGCCGTCCGGATCCCCAGGTGCACGGACGGAACCGCGAGCTCTGCGTCGCCGCCCGCACCGATCGTCCCGACGCCGTCTCCCTCGGCGACGCTCGCTCCGCGGGCTACCAGCAGCGAGCCGAGGTGCGTGAGCGTGACGGCGTAGCCGTCCGCGGTGAGGATCGTGACGCTCGTTCCCGACCCGGGCACCGTGCCGGCGAACGAAACCGAGCCCGCTGCGGGCGCGACGACCGTCGAGCCCGGGTCGCCTGCGACGTCGACGCCGCGATGCTGCCCCGCCGCGTACGGGTGCGCAGGGTCGAACGAGTACGGCTGGACGACGGGGCCGTCGGCGGGCCAGGTCCAGGCCGCGGCGGCCGGAGCGAAGAACAGCGCGGCCAGGACGGCCAGCGGGACGAAGCGTCGCATTCGCACCTCCCGTGCTCGGGTTGTTGTCAGCTCAGGAAACGATGCGACAACGGTAGGCGCGAGCCACCGCGGGCGTCAAACGAGTTGACGAAATCGTCACAGAGTTCCGCGGTACAGGTCGTTGCGCGGCAGGCCGCTGACCCGCGCGACGACCTCGGCTGCGGTGCGCCGAGGCGTCCCGGCCGCGACCAGCTCGCGGACGCCCTCGAGCGCCGCCGACAGGTCTGGAGCGGCAGCGGACGCGCCGAGCACGAGCGTGATCTCTCCTTTCGGCGGCTCGGCGAACCGCTCCGCGAGCTCGGCGGCGGAGCCCTCGACGACCTCCTCGAACCGCTTGGTCAGCTCGCGGCAGACGGCGACCGGCCGCGCCGGATCGTGCTGCGCCAGCGACCGCAGGGTCGCGGGCAGGCGGCGCGGCGACTCGTAGGCGACGACGGGGCCGTGCCAGCCGGCGAGCTCCTGCCAGAGCGCGCGCCGCTCCCCCTCCTTGCGGGGCACGAAGCCGACGAACGCGAAGCGCGTCTCGCCGGCGCCCGTCGCGACGAGGGCGGTCGTCGCCGCCGACGCGCCCGGCAGCACCGCGACCTCGACGCCGGCGTCGCGGGCGGCGCGCACCAGCCGGGCGCCGGGGTCCGAGATGCCGGGGAGGCCCGCGTCCGAGACGAGGGCGACGCGCTCCCCCGCCTGGAGCCGTGGGAGAACCTCGGCCACCCGGGCTGCTTCGTTGTGCTCGTGGTAGGAGAGCAGCGTCGCGCGGATGCCGTGGCGGTCGAGCAATGTGCGCGTGTGGCGCGTGTCCTCGGCGAGCACGAGGTCGGCGTCACGCAGCGCAGCGAGCACGCGCAACGTCACGTCCTCGAGGTTGCCGATCGGCGTCGCGCAGACCGCGAGCGGCATGCGCGGCCTAGGAGAGCGCCTCGAACGCGATCAGGCCCGCACCGATCAGACCGGCCGAGGCGCCCAGGACGGCGGCCTCGATCTCGAGGTCCTGGCCGGACGGAGGGAGCGCCTCGGTGAGCACGGCCAGACGGGCCGCCGGGAGCAGCAGGTCGAACGCGGCCACACCGAACCCGCCGCCGATCACGACCCGCTCGGCGCCGAAGATGTTGACGAGCGACCCGATCGCGACCCCCAGGTGGTGACCGACCTCGGCGAGCGCGGGATGCTTCTGGGCGACCAGGTCGTGGGCGGAGGCGTCGGGGCCGAGCAGCGTCTTCGCGACCTTGTCGACGGCTCGTCCCGAGCAGTAGGCCTCGACGTGACCGCGACCGGAGCACGCGCCGGCGCAGGGCGCCCCGTCCTCGACGATCACCATGTGGCCGAGCTCGGTCCACGCACGGAAGAGGCGGCCCATCGCCACGACGCCTCCACCCACGCCGGTGCCGAGCGTGAGCATCACGAAGTTCTGGACGCCCTGCCCGGAGCCGTGGCGGAACTCGGCGTACGCAGCGCAGCTCGCATCGTTCTCCATCGCGATCGGCAGATCGAGGCGGCGCCCCATCTCCGTGCGGAAGGCGACGTCGCGCAGGGGGATGTTGACGGCGCCGAGAGCGATGCCGTCGCGGTGATTGATCCGTGACGGGATTCCGAAGCCGACCGCTGCCACCTCCTCGTGCGGCAGCGCGCGCACGACCTCCGCGAGCTCGTCGAGCAGCGCAGCCTGGGAGGTGGTCACCGTGGGGCGCTCGATCGTCTCGTGCACGGCTCCGTCCGCGTCGATGACGCCGGCGAGAACCTTTGTCCCGCCGACGTCGACGCCGATCACACGGTTTGCCGGCACGCCGCCGGTAACCTAACGCGCCGGATGGCGCCCGATCCCAAGCCGTATCGGCTCTACCGAGGCGGTCGCGTCAAAGGGAAGGTTCCGGCGCCGGCTCGGCCGGGTCGGCAACCCCGCTCCGACCGCCGCTCGGGCGACGCCGCAGCCGACTACCGCGGCCCCGGCGCGCTGCCGAGACGCCGGCGGCTCACGCGCGGCCGGATCGTCGCGCTGAGCGCGCTCGCGCTCCTGCTGCTGATCGTCGTCTGGGCGGTCGCGAGCTGGATCGCGTTCTCGGGCGGCGTCTCGGACGCCAACAAGCGGCTCGATCCGAACGCGCGGCTGGCGCTCACGGATCAGGGCGGGCTGCTGATCTCGCATTCGACGACGATCCTGCTGCTCGGCACGGACAACGCGCGGATCGGCGGCCGCGAGGGCGACCGCCACTCGGACTCGATCCTGCTCCTGCGCACCGATCCGTCGCACCACCGTCTGTATTACCTCTCGATCCCGCGCGACCTCGTCGTCCCGATCCCGGGCGGCGGGACGCAGAAGATCAACGCCGCCTTCCAGATCGGCGGGCCGGCGCTTGCGATCCGGACGATCCGCAACTTCACGAGCCTGCAGATCGACCACGTGATGGTCGTCAACTTCGCGGACTTCAAGGATCTGATCGACGCGCTCGGCGGCATCGACGTCAACGTGCCCAAGGCGATCCGGTCGAACCGCTTCGACTGTCCCTACGCGACGCAGGCCCGGTGCGACCAGTGGGCCGGCTGGCGGTTCCAGAAGGGGAACCAGCACATGAACGGCCAGCGCGCGCTGATCTACTCGCGCATCCGCGAGAACGTGCTCGACCCGTCCGAGACCGACTTCACGCGCGGTGCGCGCCAGCAGGCCGTGCTGAACGCGGTCGCGTCGAAGTTCACCTCGTTCGGGACGCTGCTGCGGATGCCGTTCTCCGGATCGTCCTTCGTCAAGCCGCTGACCACGGACCTGACCGCGGGCCAGCTGCTGCAGCTCGGCTGGGTGAAGTTCCGTGCCGGTGACGGCAGCTCTGTGCACTGCCGGCTCGGCGGCGACTTCGGGGGCGGGGGCACGGGCGCCCCGAGCGAGGACAACCCGACGACGATCGCGATGTTCCTCGGCCGCTCGGCGCCGCAGCCGCCGACCGGCCAGTTCGAGCCGGGCTGCGTGATCGGGCACACGCTCCAGTAGGCTCCCGACGCCGTGGGGATCATCTCGTTCCTGCTCTTCGGGCTCTTCGCGGGTCTCGTCGCACGGGCGCTCACGCCGGGGCGGCAGGCGGTCGGCTGCCTGGGCACCGTCGCGGTCGGCGTCGTCGGCGCGCTGATCGGCGGCCTGATCGGGAACGTCGCGCTGGGTCACAAGGTGCACTTCGGGTGGCACCTCGGCCCGTTCCTGCTCGCCGTCGTCGGCGCGGTCGCGCTGCTGCTCGTGCTCGAGGCGATCGCCGGCCGGCGCAAGCTGCGTCGACCGTGGTGAACTAGAGGCTAGGCCTCCGCGGCCTTCTTCGTCTCGCCGCCGCCCTTCGAGTCCGACGAGCCGCCGGAGCTCGACGAGTCGCCGGACGACGAGTCGGACGACGAGCCGCCCTCCTTCGCCGCGGCCTTCTTCTTGCGGCCGTAGTCGGTCGAGTAGAACCCCGACCCCTTGTAGTGCACGGCGACCGGGTGCAGGACGCGTTGCAGCGGCCCTTCGCCGCAGACCTCGCAGACGCTCGGACCGTCCTCCGTCATGCCGTGGATCACCTCGATCAGATGTCCATTCGGACACTTGTACTCGTAGATCGGCATGGAGAGCGGCAAGGCTAGCAGCGGGTACGCTCGCCTACGGTGGCGCGCGCCCTCGTGCTCCTCGCGGTCGTGGCCCTCGCCGCTCCGGCGGCTGCGGCGGCGCACGCGCGGCTCGTCCGTACGGTGCCGGCCGACGGGTCGCGCCGGGCGCAGGCCCCGCGCGCCGTCGAGGTCGAGTTCGACGACACCGTGCGTGCGGCCCGGGGCAACGCCGCGGTGGCGAACGACACCGGCCGGTCGGTGCTGGCCGGGCCCGCCCAGGCACGCGGACGCTCGCTGACGCTGCCCCTCGAGCATGGGCTTGCGGCGGGCGCGTACACGGTCCGCTGGAGCGTCGTCTCCGAGGACGGGCACGAGGAGCAGGGGTTGATCGCCTTCGCGGTCGGCGCGGGAACGTCGCACCCGCGGCCGGTGCTCTCGGCGTCGGCAGCCGCCGGCCCGGGCGACGTGGCGCTGCGCGCGCTCTACGACCTCGGCCTGCTCGTCGCGGCCGGCGCGTCCGTCTTCGCACTGCTCGCGCGCCCGCTGCTGCACGCCCGGCAACGCCGCCCGGTCGCCGAGCTGCTGTTCGCAGCGCTGCTGGCAGCGTTCCTGGGGGCGAGCGGGCTCACGGCGGAGGCGGCGTCGGGCACGCGCTTCGCGCTCGTCCTCGAGGTGGCGCTCGGGGTGACGCTGGCCGGGGCGGCGGCCGCTGCACTCGCCCCGCTCTACCCCCCGCTCCTCGCCGTCGCGGGCGTCTGCGCGCTCGCGCTGGTCGTCGCGCCCGCGCTCGCGGGGCACTCGTTCGACCGCGACCAGCCGACGGTGCTCGCGCCGGCGCTCGACGTGCTGCACACGTTCGCGGCCGCGGTCTGGCTCGGAGGCCTCGTCGCAGCGCTGTGGGTGTTGCGCCGGTCGGCGGCCGACACGTGGGAGCGGCGGGCGGTCCTGCGGCGCTTCTCGTCGGCCGCCCTGGCGGCCGTCGTGCTGCTCGCCCTCTCCGGGGCGGGCCGCGCCGCGACCGAGCTCGGCGGCGTCTCACACCTGTGGTCGACCGCCTACGGCCGGGCGCTGCTCGCGAAGACCGCGATCTTCGTGGCGCTGCTCGCGCTTGCCGGCCGGAGCCGCGGCCGCGTCGACGGCCGGCCCGGCGCGATCGTCCGCTCGATCGGCGCCGAGATCGTGCTCGTCGCGGCGGTGGTCGCGGTCGTGGCCGTCCTGACCGAGCTTCGTCCCGGGCGCGAGGCCCCGGCGTCGCTACGCAGTGGAGTCGGGGCGTGCGGGGGCGTCGCCGTCGGAGCGGCGTTGCGAGCCGACCGCCTCGGCGAAGCACGGCGCATCCTCGAACGCCGCCAGCCCTGACGGGACGCCGCGCGGGCGGCGCTCGCGCGAGCCCGCACGCCGGGCGGTCGCGATCGCGCCGGCGGCTCCGAGGAGACCGCCGATCGCGAACGAGCGGAGCCTGCCGCCGCGCCCGGTGCCTTCCATGCGAGCATCGTACGCGTGCGCATCACCACGATCGGCGACCTGATCCTCGACGTGATCGTCGCTCTGGACGAGCCACTGGTCCCCGGCGACGACCGCGTCGCCGCGATCAGGACCGGCGCCGGCGGCCAGGCGGCGAACGTCGCGGCCTGGGCGTGCGCGCTGGGCGCCGAGGCCCGGCTCGTCTGCCGCCGCGGCGACGACCCGGCCGGCGAGCTCGTCACCGGGCAGGTGCGCGCGCTCGGCGTCGAGGTCGTCGGTCCGGCAGGCGGGCGGAACGGCGTCGTCGTCTCCCTCGCGTCGTCGGGCGACCGCACCATGGCGTCCGACCGCGGGGCGGCGACCGGGCTCGAGCCGCAGCACCTCGACGAGGCGTGGTTCGATTGCGACGTGCTCCACGTCTCGGGCTACGCGCTGCTCGCCCAGCCGATCTCCGACGCTGCGGCGCGCGCCGTCGAGCTGGCGCGGCCGCGCGGCGCACGCATCTCCGTGGACGTGTCCACGTTCACGCTCGCCGACGACCAGTTCCGGCGCCGCGTCCGCGAGCTCGCACCGGACGTCGTCTTCGCGAACGAGCGCGAACGGGACGCTCTCGGTCCGCTCGACACGCAACTGGTGTTGAAGCGCGGCGTCGCCGGGATCGTCGTCGACGGGCGCGCTTACCCGGCCGTCGCGACGACGGTCGTCGACGCGACGGGCGCCGGCGACGCGCTCGCCGCGGGGTTCCTCGTCGGCGGCGCCGCCCTCGGCCTGCAGTCGGCCGCGCGCTGCTGCGCGACGCTCGGGGCGATGCCGTGATCCACGTCTCCGAGGAGGTACAGGAGGCGCTGCGCGAGGAGCGCGGCGTCGTTGCGCTCGAGACGACCCTGGTCGCCCACGGCTTCCCTCCCGGTGAAGGAGTCGCGGTCGGCCTGGCCTCCGAGCAGGCCGTCCGCGAGGGCGGCTCCGTGCCGGCCACGATCGGGGTGCTCGACGGCGAGGTGCAGGTGGGCCTCTCGCAGAACCAGCTCGAGCGCTTCGACGCCTCGGCCCGCAAGCTCGGCCCGCGCGACCTCGCGGCCGCCGTGGTGCACGGCGTGCCGGGAGCGACGACGGTCGGCGGGACGCTCGCCGTCTGCCGCCGGGTCGGCATCGGGACGATGGCGACCGGCGGGCTCGGCGGCGTGCACCGGGGCTGGCCGAGGCCGCCCGACGTCTCTGCCGACCTGCAGGCGCTCGCAGGAACGCGCGTGCTCGTCGTGTCGTCGGGCGTGAAGTCGCTGCTCGACGTCGCCGCGACCGCCGAGCTGCTCGAGACGCTCGGCGTGCCGGTGCTCGGCTACCGCACGGACACGCTGCCGCTCTTCTACGCGGCTGCCGGCGGCCCGCCGGTATCGGCCCGTGTCGACTCCGCCGCCGAGGCGGCGCAGGTGGCAGCCGCTCACTGGCAGCTCGGCGGCGGCGGGCTGCTCCTGGGACGACCGCCGGACGACAGCCTCGACGACGTCGAGCCGCTGATCGAGCGCGCGCTCGCCGACGCCGCCGCGCAGGGCGTCCACGGGCAGCAGGTGACGCCGTTCGTGCTGTCGTTCCTCCACGCCGAGAGCGGCGGGCGCACGCTCCGCGCGAACCGCGATCTGATCGTCGGCAACGCCCGCCTGGCGGGCGAGATCGCCGCCGCGCTCTAGGAGGGATTGGCGGATCAGAGCAGCCAGCGCCCGTTCTCCTGCACGAGGCGCCCGTCGGCGTACAGCCGGCCGTCGCGGCGGAGGTCCTTGACGAGATCCCAGTGGATCGCGCTCACGTTCGTCCCGCCGGTGTACGTGTAGGAGTTGCCGACCGCGAGATGCACGGTGCCGTCGATCTTCTCGTCGAACGCGACGTTCTTCATGTACTGCTGGATGCCCGGGTTGCAGCCGATGCCGAGCTCGCCCAGCCGTCGCGCGCCGTCGTCGGTGTCCAGCATGCGGACGAGATGCTCCTCGCCCGCACGTGCCGTCGCATCGACGATGCGTCCCTCCTCGAAGACGAGCCGTGCTCCCGCCACCTCACGGCCGAGGTAGACCGCCGGGAACTCGGAGAACTCGATCGTCCCGACCGCCGAGTCCTCGACCGGCGAGTAGAAGACCTCGCCTCCCGGCATGTTCATGAAGCCGGCGTCCACCGCCCCCTGCCGTCCCGCCAGCGAGACGGTCAGGTCGGTGCCGGGCCCGGCGATCCGCACCTCGTTCGTCGCGTCGAACACATCGGCGATCCGTCGCATCCGCTCGCCCTCCGCGTCCCAGTCGCGAAGCACCGCGTCGAAGATGAACTCCTCGTACTGACCGAGCGTCATGCCCGCGTCCTGTGCACCGGCCGGCGTCGGATACTCGGCGATCACCCACGGGACCTGCATCGCCATCGTGCGCGTGCGCATCGGCCGCAGCGACTCCTGGACGGCCGCCTGCCGCTCCTCCGAGAGGTCGGCGCCCTCGCGCGCGTTCTCCGGCGCCCAGATGATCACGAAGCCGTCCGCCTCGCGCCAGATCGTCTGCTGCAGCGGGGAGGCCTCGCGGAGCACGTCGACGGGCGCCTCGCGCGCGAACGGGCCGCCGACGAGCTCGAACGCGAGCTGGAGCAGCGCATGGGCGCCGTTGCGGGCGATCTGCTCGACGACAGCCTCGATCAGGGGCCGCGCGAGTGGCGTCGACCGCACCACGATCTCCGCACCCGGCCGCGCCGGAACGGAACGCTCGATGAGCAGCCGCGCGTATTCGTCGATTCTCGGATCTCGCATGCGCCGCAGTTCTCAGTTTCCGTGCCGCTACGCCAAGCGGCAACGACCCTTTCGGACCATTTCTTATTCGAGCGTCCGCAAAAACTCCTCTATTTCGAGCGCCGGCAGCGTCTGGATCCTCGTCGACCCGCGCGAGCCGAGCGCGACCGAGACCTTCGCCACGGTGGCGATGTCCGGCGCCTCGACGACGTTGACGAAATCGAACTCGCCGAGCGTCGCCCACTGGTGAATCACCCGGCAGCCCAGCTCCTCGACGTCCTGGTTCACCTGGCGCAGCCGCTCAGGGTTCGACTTGAGGGTCTGAACGCCCTGCTGCGTCAGCGTCGACAGGAGAATGAAGATCGGCATCGCGTCCTCTCCCTTGCGTTGTGCGACGGGGCTTCGTCCGGCGGGACCCTACACGGGCCGCCTGGTCGAGATAGAGCAGGGCGCCGCCCAGATAGAGCAGTGGGCTGAGGACGAGGTCCGCGAGCAGGTGCGCGAGCCGCTGGCCGTTGTCGCCCTGCGTCCGCAGCAGTTCGATCAGCGTGAACTCCGAGATCGCGACCACGATCACGAGCGCGGCGAGCGACCCGAGGGCGTGCACGTAGTCGGCGAGCCCGAGCCCCCGGCCGCGGGCGAGTGCGGCGCGAAAGCCGAGGCGCTCGATCATCGCCGCGGGCACGGCGAGCCCGAAGAGCGCCAGCCACGCGACACTCGGCAGCACGAACACGCGCAGCAGGATCGGGACCGGCGCGAACACGAGCACGGCGCAGGCATAGGCGGCGAGCGTCGCGCCGGCGCCGTGCACGAGCGTGCAGGCGCGCACGAACGCGGCGGCGATCAGGGGCACGAACGCGAGCTGGATGAGCGTGTACGCGTTGACCGAGTGCCCGAGCGAGACCTGCGTCGACGCGGCGATCGGCACGCCGAGGGGCAGCGCGCGCCAGAACCGTTCGCCGTACGCGCGGATCGTCTCGGCGACGAACTGGCCGACCGTGCGCTCGCGCGGCGGCAGCGGCGCCGGCAGGTCAGGCATCGATCGCCTCGAGCAGGACCGGCACCGCCGACGCGAGGGCGTCGAGCGCGGCGTCGATGCTCCAGCGGCTCCGGTCGGCCTCGTTCACCGCGTTCGAGACCGCACGCAGCTCGACAGCCGGCACGCCCGCCAGCTCCGCCGCCCGCAGCACGGCGAAGCCCTCCATCGCCTCGACCTCGCAGGCGGCGCCGCCGCCGACGCGGCCGGTCGTCGCGATCGGCATCACCTCGGCAGCCGGCAGTGCGCGCCGTGCCGTCGCGAGCAGACGCGCGTCGGGCTGGACGCGTTCGACGCGGCTCACCGTCGAGAGGGGATCGAGCACGTCGCAGTAGACCGCCTCGGAGCCGAGCACGAGCGTCGTGCTCGGCAGGCTCGCCGCGCCGGCGATCCCGATGTGCACGAGCGCGTCGGGCCTGCTCTCCGCCAGGGCGGTCGCGGTCGCGAGCGCGGCCTCGACCGGGCCGATGCCGCAGACGAGCGTCGCGGCGCCGTCGAGGCCGCGGAGCTCGCGCGCCGTCGCAGCGACGACCAGGATCACGCGTCGAGCGCGTGCCACAGAACGGAAGCGAGCTCGCGCACGCCGAGAGTCTACGATCGCACGATGGGATATCAGTGGATCGACCCGGCGGCGCTCGCGTTCCAGGAGCGGCCGCCGAAGGAGGGCGAGGCAGCGGCGCGCAGGTTCGGCGATCTCACCTCGGCGGTCGGACTCACCCACTCGCGCGCGCGCCTGTGGCGCTATCCGGCCCACACGACGGGCCGCCGCCACCGCGACCGCGCGCAGGAGGAGGTCTTCGTCGTCGTCTCGGGCACGGCGACGATGCTGCTCGGCGACGGGCCCGAGCGGGTCGACCTGGGTCCGGGCGGCGTGGTCGCCGTCCAGCCGATGACCGCCCTGCAGCTGCGCAACGAGTCCGACGAGGAGCTGGTCGTCTTCGCCTACGGCGCGCCGCCCGACCAGGAGGGCGCCGACTTCCTCGACGACGTCGAGCTGCCGCCGCAGGCGTAGGCGTAGACCGGTGCCAGGCACCAACCTGCCCGGCACCGGTTCTCAGACCGCGACCGGCGCCTCGGCGCGGGTGAAGGACAGCTCGCCGCCCTGCGCGTCCACGCGCACGAGGTCGCCGTCCGTGAAGTCGCCCTCGAGCAGTCGCAGGGCGAGCGGGTTCTCGACCAGGCGCTGGATCGCCCGCTTCAGCGGACGCGCTCCGTAGCTCGGGTCCCAGCCCGCCTCGACGAGCAGCTCCGCCGCGGCATCCGTCAGCTCCAGCGTGAGCCCGCGTTCTGCGAGCCGGGCGCGAAGCCGCTCGAGCTGCAGGCCGACGATCTCCCCGAGCTGCTCGCGCGAGAGCGGCGCGAACTCGACGATCTCGTCGATGCGGTTCAGGAACTCCGGCCGGAACACGTCGCGCATCGCCTCGGCGCTCCGGATGTTCGACGTCATGATCAGCACGGTGTTGCGGAAGTCGACGGTGCGGCCCTGGCCGTCGGTCAGGCGACCGTCGTCGAGCACCTGCAGGAGCACGTCGAACACCTCGGGGTGTGCCTTCTCGATCTCGTCGAGCAGGAGCACGCAGTAGGGCCGCCGGCGGACCGCCTCGGTCAGCTGGCCGCCCTCGTCGTAGCCGATGTAGCCGGGCGGCGCGCCGATCAGACGCGCGACCGTGTGCCGCTCCTGGTACTCGCTCATGTCGAGCCGCACCATCGCGCGCTCGTCGTCGAACATGAACTCGGCGAGCGCCCGCGCGAGCTCCGTCTTGCCGACACCCGTCGGCCCGAGGAACACGAACGAGCCGATCGGCCGGTTCGGATCCTGCAGCCCGGTGCGCGCGCGCCGCAGCGCGTTCGCGACCGCGGCGACCGCCTCGGCCTGGCCGATCACCCGCTGGTGCAGCCGCTCCTCCATCTGGATCAACTTCTCCGTCTCGCCCTCGAGCAGCCGGTCGACCGGAATGCCGGTCCAGCGGGCGACGACGGTCGCGATGTCGTCCTCGTCGACCTCCTCCTTCACGAGCAGGTCCTCGTCCCGCGGGCGCTCGGAGAGCAGCCGCTCGAGCTCGGGGATCTCGCCGTACCGGATCTCCGCGACCCGCTGGAGATTGCCCTCGCGCTCGGCGCGCTCGGCCTCCATGCGGAGCTCGTCGATCCGCCGCGTCGCCTCCTTCACCTGCTCGAGCACCGCCTTCTCGCGCGCCCAGCGCGCGGCGAGCGCGTCCCGGCGCTCCTTCGTCTCCGCCAGCTCCTTTTCGAGGCGCTCGCGGTCGTCCGGCTCGGCGGCGAGCTCGATCTCGAGCTGCGTCACGCGCCGGTTGGCCTCGTCGAGCTCGAGCGGGCTCGAGTCGATCTCGATCCGCAGCCGCGACGCGGCCTCGTCGACGAGATCGATCGCCTTGTCGGGCAGGAAGCGGTCGGCGATGTAGCGGTGGCTGAGCACAGCGGCCGCGACGAGCGCGGCGTCGCGGATGCGCACGCCGTGGTGCGCTTCGTAGCGCTCCTTCAGCCCGCGCAGGATCGCGATCGTGTCGGCAACCGACGGCTCGCCGACGAACACCGGCGCGAAGCGCCGCTCGAGCGCCGCGTCCTTCTCGATGTGCTTGCGGTACTCGTCGAGCGTCGTGGCGCCGATGCAGCGAAGCTCACCGCGCGCGAGCATCGGCTTGAGCAGGTTCGCGGCGTCGACGGCCCCTTCGGCCGCACCGGCACCGACGATCGTGTGCAGCTCGTCGATGAAGAGCACGATCCGGCCGTCGCTCTCGCGGATCTCCGTGAGCACGGCCTTCAGGCGCTCCTCGAACTCGCCGCGGTATTTCGACCCGGCGAGGAGGGCGCCGATGTCGAGCGCCCAGACGCGCCGGTCCTTCAACCCCTCGGGCACGTCCCGCGCGACGATGCGCTGCGCGAGCCCTTCGGCGATCGCCGTCTTGCCGACGCCGGGCTCGCCGATCAGCACCGGATTGTTCTTGGTGCGGCGCGAGAGGATCTGGATGACGCGGCGGATCTCCTCGTCGCGACCGATCACCGGGTCGAGCTTCCCCGACTCGGCCGCCTCGGTCAGGTCACGCCCGAACTTCTCGAGCGCCTGATAGCTGCCCTCGGGATTCTGGGACGTGACGTGCTGGCCGCCGCGCACCTGCTCGATCCACGCGACGATCTCGTCGCGCGGCACGGGCTCGAGCGCCAGGAAGAGATGCTCGGTCGACACGTACTCGTCCTCGAGCTTCGTGCGCTCCGCGTCGGCACGGTCGAGCACCCGCGTGAACGACGCGGACGGCCCCGGCTGCTGGGTGCCGCCCTGCACGCTCGGCAGGGCTGCGACCTTGCGCTCGCCCTCCGCGCGCAGGCCGCGCCAGTCGGCGAACAGCTCCTGCTCGAGCAGCGCGAGCAGCAGGTGGTCGGGCGTCAGCTCGGGGTTGCCGTGGCGCAGGGCGAGCCCCTGGGCCGCGGCGATTGCCTCCTGCGCCTTGATCGTGAGCTTGTTGAAGTCCATGGGGTCCCTAGTTCCTGGTCGTGGGTGGTTGCGGCGAGCGGTACAGCACGAGCTCGCGCTTGTACGAGCGGTGCACCTCGTCGAGCGCGCGGCGCATCTCCTGCTCCATGCGCTCGAGCCGCCGGCGCATGCGGTCGAGCTCGTCCTCGAGCCGCAGCACGCGCTCGGCGCCCGCGAGATTCAGACCGACGTCGGTCGTCAGCCGCTGGATCAGACGCAGCCGCTCGACGTCGGCGTCCGAGTACAGACGTGTGTTGCCGGCCGTGCGCTGCGGACGCACGAGCCCCTTCTGCTCGTAGATGCGGAGCGTCTGCGGGTGCATGCCGACCATGTCGGCGGCCACCGAGATCATGTAGCGCGGACGGTCGTCCATCAGCCGGTCGCCTTCCGCAGCTCTTCGAGGAGCTCGCGCTCCTGCTTGTTCACGCGCTTCGGCACCTGGATGCGCAGCCGCGCGAGCACATCGCCCTTCCCTGAGCCCTTGAGGCGCGGTGCGCCGCGCCCCTTGATGCGCAGGAGCTTCCCGTCCTCGGAGCCGGCCGGAACCTTGAGCGACACCGCCCCGTCGGGCGTCGGCACCTCGACCGTGCCGCCGAGCGCGGCGGTCGGGTACGACACGGGCACCTGCACGATCAGGTCGTCGCCGCGCCGCTCGTACACGTTCGACGGCTCGACGCGCGTGACGACGTACAGGTCGCCGGCGGGCGCGCCGCCGTAGCCGGCCTCGCCCTTCCCGCGCAGCTTGATCCGCGTGCCGTCCTTGACGCCCGCGGGGATCTTGACGGTGAACCGCTTCGTGCGCCGCTCGCGCCCCGCGCCGTGGCAGGTCGGGCACGGCGTTTCGACGATCGTCCCCATCCCGTGGCAGAGCGGGCACGGCTGCTGCAACGCGAACAACCCCTGCGAGGTCGCGACGACGCCGGTGCCGTCGCACTGCGGACACGTCGTCGGCGCCGTGCCGGGCGCCGCGCCGGTGCCGTGACACGTGTGACAGGCGAGCTCGAGCTGGACCGGCACCGTCGTCTGCACGCCCTTGAGCGCGTCCTCGAACGAGACCCGCACCTCGACCTCGACGTCGTTGCCCCGCTGGCCGCGCTGCGGCGCCGGGCCGGCGCCCCCACCGCGACCGCGCCCGAACAGCCCACCGAAGATGTCGCCGAGATCGAAGTCGCCGAAGTCGAACGTCGTGCCGCCCGGCGCGCCGACGCGGCCGTTCGTCGTGCCGACCGTGTCGTACGCCTTGCGCTTCTCCGGATCGGAGAGAACGTCGTACGCGGACTGCACCTCCTTGAAGCGCGCCTCTGACTCCGCGTCGCCCGGGTTCTTGTCCGGGTGGTACTGACGCGCGAGCTTTCGATACGCCTTCTTCAGCTCGTCCGGGCTCGCGTTCTTGGCGACGCCGAGCGACTCGTAGAGCGACTTAGCCACCGTTCTCCTGCGGCGGACCGGCGGAGATGACGACGCGCGCCGGCCGCAGGACGCGGTCGCCGAGCAGGTAGCCCTTCTGCAGCACCTGGATCACGGTTCCCTCGTCCTCCTCGGACGGCTGGGAGAGCAGTGCCTCCTGCATGTGCGGGTCGAAGCGGCCGTCGGTCGACACCTCGACAAGACCCTCGCGTGCGAGCAGATCGGCGAGCGAGCGGTGCACGAGCGCCACACCCTCTTCGAGCTTCGCCTCCTCGTGCTGCGCCGCAGCCTCGAGCGCGCGTTCGAGATCGTCGAGCACCGGCACGAGCTCCTTGACCAGCCGCTCGTGGGCGCGCGCAGCCAGCTCCTGCTGGTCGCGCGCCACCCGCTTGCGGTAGTTGTCGAACTCGGCCTTGAGCCGCTGCAGCGCGTCGAGGTAGTCGTCGCGCTCCCGCGTCACCGCGGCGAGCGGATCGCGCTCGGGCGCCGGCTCGGCCTCCTCGACAGGCTCGACACGCTCCTCGTGCGCGTCGGTCACTCGTCGACCACCTCGTAGTCGGCGTCCTCGACCACCTCGTGGTCGGCATCGGCGGACTCGCCGCCGTTCCCGGACGGCTGCTGCGCCGATGCCTGCGCGTACAGCGCCGAGGCGGCCTGCGTCCACGCCTCCTGCAGCGCGTCGGTCTTCGCCTTGATCTCGGCGACGTCGCCCGAGTCGAGCACGGCCCGCAGCTCCATGATCCGGCCCTCGACCGTCGAGGCGAGGCTCTCGTCGAGCTTGTCGCGCTGCTCCTTCAGCGACTTCTCGATCTGGTAGGCGAGCGACTCGGCCTCGTTGCGCGCATCAGCGAGCTCGCGAAGCCGGTGGGCCTCGCCGCTGTGCGCCTCGGCCTCCTTGATCATGCGGTCGATCTCGTCCTGCTTCAGGCCCGAGCCGCCCTCGATCCGGATCTGCTGCTCGTTGCCCGTGCCGAGGTCCTTCGCCGAGACGTTGATGATGCCGTTGGCGTCGATGTCGAATGCGACCTCGACCTGCGGCAGTCCCCGCGGCGCCGGCGGGATGCCGACGAGCTGGAACTTGCCGAGCGTCTTGTTGTAGGTCGCCATCTCCGACTCGCCCTGCAGGACGTGCACCTCGACCGACGGCTGGTTGTCCTCGGCCGTCGTGAAGACCTCCGCCTTGCGGGTCGGGATCGTCGTGTTGCGCTCGATCAGGCGCGTCATCACGCCGCCCTTGGTCTCGATGCCGAGCGACAGCGGCGTCACGTCGAGCAGGAGCACGTCCTTGACCTCGCCCTTCAGCACGCCGCCCTGGATCGCCGCGCCGACGGCGACGACCTCGTCCGGGTTCACGCCCTTGTGCGGATCCTTGCCGATCAGCTCCTTGACCTTCGCCTGCACGGCCGGCATGCGCGTCATGCCGCCGACCAGGATGACGTGGTCGATCGTGGAGGCCTGCAGGCCGGCGTCGGCGAGCGCGCGCTTCGTCGGCTCGACGGTCCGCTCGAGCAGATCGTGCGCGAGCTCCTCGAGCTTCGCGCGCGTCAGCTGCAGGTCGAGGTGCTTCGGCCCCTCCTGCGTCGCGGTGATGAACGGCAGGTTGATCTGCGTCGTCATCGTGCTCGACAGCTCGATCTTCGCCTTCTCGGCGGCCTCGTAGAGGCGCTGCAGCGCCATCGGGTCGGCGCCGAGGTCGATGCCCTGGTCGCGCTTGAACTCGGCGATCATCCAGTCGACGACCGCCTTGTCGAAGTTGTCGCCGCCGAGGTGGTTGTCGCCGTTCGTCGACTTCACCTCGAACACGCCCTCGCCGAGCTCGAGCACCGACACGTCGAACGTGCCGCCGCCGAGGTCGAAGACGAGGATCGTCTGGTCCGCGCCCTCCTTGTCGAGGCCGTAGGCGAGCGCGGCCGCGGTCGGCTCGTTGATGATGCGCAGGACGTTGAGGCCGGCGATCTTGCCGGCGTCCTTCGTCGCCTCGCGCTGTGCGTTGTTGAAGTACGCCGGGACGGTGATCACCGCGTCGGTGACCGTCTCGCCGAGGTACGCCTCGGCGTCGGTCTTGAGCTTCTGCAGGATCATCGCGCTGATCTCCGGCGGTGCGTACTCCTTGCCGCCGGCCTTGACGCGCACGTCGTCGTTCGGGCCCTTGACGACCTCGTACGGGACGATCTTCATCTCCTCCGAGACCTCGTCGAACTTCCGGCCCATGAAGCGCTTGATCGAGAAGATCGTGTTCTGGGGGTTCGTGACCTGCTGCCGGCGCGCGGGGGCGCCGACGAGCCGCTGACCGTCCTTCGTGAACCCGACGACGGACGGCGTCGTGCGCCCGCCCTCGGCGTTCGGGATCACGGTCGGCTCGCCGCCCTCGAGCACCGCCATGCACGAGTTGGTCGTGCCGAGGTCGATGCCGATCGTCTTTGCCATGAACAGCTCCTTAGGTGGCTTACGTAGAGAAAATCTAAGCCGAGTTGTAGCAGATTCTTGCGAGACGCCACCACCGGGGTCAGACCCGGGTCCGACCCCTACCCGAAGGCGCCGATCGCCGCACCGCTCGCCGCGATCAGATCTCGGGCCAGGGACGCCACCGTCGGGGTCAGACCCGGGTTTGACCCCCTAACGGAAGGCGACGACCCCTAGCGGAAGGCGCCGATCACCGCGCCGCCGGCCACGATCAGGCCGGCGCCGAGCACGAGCCGGCGGCCGATCCCCTCCGAGCGGCGGACGAGCAGCGCCGAGAGGGCGACGCCCCAGAGCGACTCGGTCGCGACGAGCGGCGAGACGACGGTCACGCGGCCGCGGAAGTACGCCTCGAACAGGCAGACGTACGAGAGCCCGAACAGCACGCCGGCCGGTGCGAGCCGGGCGAGCTCGCCGCGGGTCGGAGGCCGCCGTGTCCAGAGCGCGGCGACGACCGTGCCGGCGAGCAGCGTGGCCGCGGCGGCGGTCTCCGGGCTCGCGTGCGCGTGCAGCGCCCGGACGAGGTTGTCGCGGACCGCGAAGAGCACCGCCGCGCCGAGCGGCGAACAGGAGCCCGCGGGCCGGAGGTGGCCGGGCCGGTCGCGCTCGGCGGCGAGCAGCACGCCGCCGCCGACGATCGCGAGCGCGCCGAGGAGCGAGCGGCGCCCGCACCGGCTCGTCGAGGAGACGAGCGCGATCGCGACCGCGAAGAGCGGCGCCGCGCCGACGGTGACCGACGTCCGCGACGCGCCGACCTCCCGGACCGCCAGCGTGAACAGGATCTGCGAGCCGCCCGGCGCGAGCAGCCCGGCGAGGAGGAACGGCCACGCGTCCGTGTAGTCGTGGCGCGGAACGCCGACGCGACGAGCGCGACGCCGAGCGCCGGCAGCACGGTCGCGAGCGCCGCCGCGCCGGCCTCGCCCCCGCGCAGCCCGATCCGGATCGCCACCGTCATCGCGCCGAAGAACGCCGCCGAGGCGAGCGCCAGGAGGACGCGGTCACGAGAGGCGGGGCCGCCGCACGAGTCGCGCGAGCACGTCCGCCGCAGCGGGCTCGGCCAGGACGATGCCGGCCATGATCACGACGCAGCCGAGCCAGCCCGCGCGCGCCGAGCCGGTCGCCGGCGAGCGTGAAGCCGAAGAACGCCGCCCACACCGGCTCGAGCGTGAAGACGAGCGCCGTGCGCGTCGCGCTCGTCCGCCGCTGCGCCCACGTCTGCACGAGGAACGCGAGCGCGCTCGCGAACACGCCGGTCACGAGCAGCGCGCCCCAGACCGTCCAGCCGTGCGGCACCTCGAGCTGGCCGGCCCGACCGCGACGCGAGCAGCCGGCGAAGGCGGCGAGCATCTCGACGAGCGTGAACGCGAGCGCGTCGTAGCGCGGCGCGTACCGCTCCATCAGCACGATCTGGAGCGAGTAGACGGCGGCGCCGGCGAGCACGAGCAGGTCGCCGGACGACCGAGCCGCCGTGGACGCCCGCGAGCAGCGCGAGCCCGAGCGTCGCGAGCACGACGCCGAGCCAGTCGCGCCGCCGGCGAGCCGGTCAGCGGAAGAGCAGCGAGCGCGAGCAGCGGCGTCAGGACGACGTACATCCCGGTGACGAAGCCGGCGCTCGAGACGCTCGTCCGCTCGAGCCCGAGCGTCTGCAGCGCGTAGCCCGCGGCGAGCAGGGCGCCCGCGAGCGCGCGCCGCCGCGACGCCCGCCGCGCCCGAGCGCCGCAGCCGCGCGCGGCGCCGGGGGCGGCGAGCGTGCAGCTCGCGATCGCGAAGCGCAGCGCGAGGAACGCGAACAGCGGATAGATCGCGACCGCGTCCTTCACCTGCACGAACGTGACGCCCCACACGGCGGTGACCGCGACGAGAGCGAGGAGGGCCGGCACCGGCACGATTCAACAGCGGTTCGTCGCCGCTACACGTTGGCGCGAGTGCAGACGGCTCGACACGCTCGGCCGCCCGCTGCGCGACCTGCGGATCTCGGTCACGGACCGCTGCAACTTCCGCTGCATCTACTGCATGCCGAAGGAGGTCTTCGGGCGCGACTACGTCTTCCTCGACCGGCGCGAGCTGCTGACGTTCGAGGAGATCGCGCGCGCTGCGCGGGCCGGTTCGTCTCACTCGGCGTGCACAAGCTCCGGATCACCGGCGGCGAGCCGCTCGTCCGGCGCGACCTCGAGCGCCTGATCGCGATGCTCGCGCCGCTCGGCGCCGACCTGACGCTGACGACCAACGCCTCGCTGCTGCCCGCGCAAGGCGCAGGTGCTCGCGGACGCCGGGCTCGAGCGGATCACGGTCAGCCTCGACTCGCTCGACGACGCGACGTTCCGGGCGATGAACGACGTCGACTTCCCGGTCGCGCGCGTGCTCGACGGGCATCGACGCCGCCGCGGCGGTCGGCCTGCCGGTGAAGGTGAACTGCGTCGTCAAGCGCGGCGTCAACGAGGACCAGATCGTCCCGCTGGCGCGCCACTTCCGCGAGACCGGCGACACGCTCCGCTTCATCGAGTACATGGACGTCGGCGCGACGAACGGCTGGCGCATGGACGACGTCGTCCCGGCCGCCGAGATCGTCGACGACCGTCAACGCCGAGTTCGCCGCTCGAGCCGGTCGACGCCGCGTACCGCGGCGAGGTCGCGCGACGGTAGCGCTACGTGGACGGCGGCGGGCGAGATCGGCGTGATCGCCTCGGTCACGCAGCCGTTCTGCGGCGACTGCACCCGCTCGCGGCTCTCCGCCGAGGGCCAGCTCTACACCTGCCTGTTCGCCGTGCGCGGGCACGACCTGCGCGCGCTCATCCGGAGCGGCGCCACCGACGAGGAGCTCGACGAGGCCCTGAGACGGGTCTGGGGCACGCGCGCGGACCGCTACTCGGAGCTCCGCTCGGCGGCCACGGAACGGCTTGACAAGGTCGAGATGAGCTACATCGGCGGTTAGCCGCCCGCCGTCGCCCGCTTCGCCCGCCTCCGCAGCTCCCACTACAATTCGTCCGGTCGTGTCGAACGTGGTTGCAGCAGGCCGCAGGTATCTGCCGCGCGGGTGGGCGGATCTCGGCCGTCAGCTGGCGATCTGGTTCGGGTTCGCCGTGCTCTACCAGATCGCGCGCGGCATCGCCGATCGCAATCCCGACAAGGCGTTCGACAACGGCTACCGCGTCGTCGATCTCGAGACGCACGTCTTCCACCGGCTCTACGAGCTGACGTTCCAGCAGTTCGTCGACCAGCGCCACTGGCTCGAGACGGCTCGTGTCCTGGACCTACTGGAACTCGGAGTTCACCGTCGTCGGCCTCGCGCTGCTGTGGGTCTACCTGCGACGGCACGAGGCGTTCACGGGCTTCCGCAACTCGATCCTGCTCGCGAACATGATCGGGCTGCTCGGCTACGTCGTGATGCCGACCGCGCCGCCGCGGCTGCTCGGCGTCGGCTTCGTCGACACGCACCGCGACGGCCTCGTCCGCTCGCCGCCAACCCGTACGCGGCGATGCCGAGCCTCCACGCCGGCGACGCGCTGATCGTCGGCGTCGTGCTGCTGAGCGTCAGCCGCTCGTGGTGGGCCAAGGCGCTCTGGGCGGCCTGGCCGGCCTGGGTCTGGTTCGCGGTGATGGCGACCGGCAACCACTTCTGGCTCGACTGCGTCGCCGGGATCGTCGTCGCGCTCGTCGCGATGGCGATCGTCTACAACCGGCGCATCCGCACCGTCCTTGCCGCTCGTCCGGCCTAACCGACCGCCTGCCGACGATGGACAGGAGGCCGGCGGAACCGGTGCTACGGTCCCGCGGGTGACCAGAGCGGCCGCGATCAAGCACGGCTACACGACCGGCGCGCGCACGCTCGCGTCGCGCTCGATGGTCGGCCTCGCGCGCACGCGCGTCACGCCGAACGCGCTGACTGCGAGCGGCGTCACGCTCTGCGCGGTCGCCTCGATCCTCGTCCTCTTCGAGGACCGGAACGAGCTCCTCTTCTTCTGGCTCGGCGGCCGTCGTCTTCGTCGTCGGGTCGATGCTCGACATCCTCGACGGTGCGCTCGCCCGGGCCGGCGGCAAGACGACGCCGTTCGGCGCGTTCCTCGACTCGACCACCGACCGCGTGAGCGAGGGCTTCATGCTGGCCGCGATCGCGTACGTCTTCGCCCGCCACCACCACCGGTCTTCGTCGTCGTGGCGATGGCCGCGGTCGCCGGCTCGTTCCTCGTCTCCTACACACGCGCCCGCGCCGAGGCGCTCGGCCTGCGCGGCGACGTCGGCATCGGCTCGCGCGCCGAGCGCGTCGTCGTGATCACGGCGGGCCTCGTGCTTGCCCCCTGGGGCGTGCTGCCGTGGGCGATCGTCCTGCTCGCGTGCACGGCGTGGATCACGGTCGTCCAGCGCATCCTGCACGTCCGCAAGCAACTGATGGAGGCACAATCATCGTGAGTGAGACGAACGGCAACGGCCGCTCGCAGGAGAAGGTGCGCGTCGCGCTGATCGGCGTCGGCAACTGCGCCAACTCGCTTCCTGCAGGGCGTCACCTACTACCACGACGCGACGGACGACGAGTTCGTCCCCGGGCTCATGCACGTCAACCTCGGCGGGTACCACATCCGCGACGTCGAAGTCGTCGCGGCCTTCGACGTGGTCAAGGGCAAGGTCGGCGTCGATCTCGCCGACGCGATGTGGGCGCACCCGAACGACACGATCAAGTTCGCCGACGTCGCGCAGACCGGCATCAAGGTCTCGCGCGGCATGACGCACGACGGCATCGGCAAGTACCTGTCGCAGATCGTCGAGAAGGCGCCGGGCGAGACCGACGACGTGGTCGGGATCCTCAAGGAGCGGCAGGTCGACGTGGTCGTCAACTACCTCCCAGTCGGCTCCGAAGACGCGACGAAGCTGGTACGCCGAGCAGATCCTGCATGCCGGCTGCGCGATGGTGAACTGCATGCCGGTCTTCATCGCGCGCGAGGACTACTGGCACAACCGCTTTCGAGAGGCGGGCGTGCCGATCATCGGCGACGACATCAAGTCGCAGGTCGGCGCGACGATCACCCACCGCGTGCTCACCACGCTCTTCCGCGAGCGCGGCGTCCATCTCGACAAGACGATGCAGCTGAACGTCGGCGGCAACTCCGACTTCCTGAACATGCTCGAGCGCGAGCGGCTGGAGTCGAAGAAGATCTCGAAGACGAACGCGGTCACGTCGATGCTCGACTACGACCTCGGCGCCAAGAACGTGCACGTCGGCCCGTCCGACTACGTGCCGTGGCTGACCGACCGCAAGTGGGCGTACATCCGGATGGAGGGCTCGAGCTTCGGCGACGTGCCGCTGAACGTCGAGCTGAAGCTCGAGGTGTGGGACTCGCCGAACTCGGCCGGCATCGTGATCGACGCCGTCCGGCTCGCGAAGCTCGCGCTGAACAACGGCGATCGCCGGCGCGCTCGAAGGGCCGAGCTCGTACCTGATGAAGTCGCCGCCGCGGCAGATCCTCGACGACGACGCGATGGAGCTCGTCGAGGAGTTCATCGAGCGCAACCGGCGGCAGATCGCCGCTCCCGCTCCCGCAGAGGTCTGAGCAGCGGAAGCCGCATCGCCCCGAGGTCGCTAGGCTTCGGGGCGATGCGCATCTGCCTGGTGACGCCGTTTGCGTGGTCGCAGCCCCACGACGTGAACGAGCACGTCGCGGGCGTCGCGGTCGGCCTGCGGGCGCTCGGCCACGAGGTCACCGTGCTCGCACCCTCGACGCGCGCGGCCGACCTGCTGGCCGGCCGGCGGGCGCTGATGCACGGCGAGCGCCGTCGGACGTGATCGCGGTCGGGCCGGCCGTCCCGATCTCGCGCCGCTCGCAGATGGGCGTGCCGGTCGGCGTGCGGGCGAACCTGCGCCAGGCGCTCGCCCAGGGCGGCTTCGACGTCGTCCACGGCTTCGAGCCCGGCGCTGCCGTCGCTCTCGTACCTCGCGCTGCGGGACAGCGACGCGCTCGCCGTCGCCACGTTCTGCCTCGGCCGAACGGCTCGGCTACCCGCCCGCGCGCTCGCAGCGCGAGAAGCTGCTCGCCCGGCTCGATGCGCTGATCGCGCTGTCGGAGCCGTTCGGGACGCGGCGGAGGAGCGCTTCCCCGGCGACTACCGCATCGTCTCGCCGGGCGTCGACCCGACGCTGCTTCGCGCCCGGCGCGAAGGAGCGGACGATCGTGGTCGAGCTCCGGCCGAACGAGCGCGTCGTCGCCCGCGGCGTGCTGCGCGCGCTGCGCGAGCTGCCCGGCTGGGAGGCCGTGCTGCTGCGCACGAGGCCGCTGATCGGACGGCCCGCGATCCCGCGCGACCTCGCGACGCGCGTCCAGGTGCGGACGGCGCGCGACGGCGCAGCGCGCGCGCCGCTGCTCGCACGAGCGGCGATCTTCGTGCCCGGCATCGACGGCCTGCCGCGGCTCGCTGCTCGAGGCGGAGGCGGCCGGCTGCGCGATCGCGCGCCGAAGGGCGTCGAGGAGCAGCCCGAGCTCGCGGCGGCGGCCGCGGCCCGGCTGGCCGAGGACGATGCGCTGCGCGAGCGCGAGGGCGCGAAGCGCTCGCGCCGAAGCCGAGGCGAGCGACGTTCGCGGTCGTCGCCGCGCAGCTCGACGACCTCTACGGAACCTGCCGCTGCGCCGCCGCCGCCGCCGTCCCCAGGCCGACCCGCTCGCCGACCGGCCGCTGGATCGTCGCCGACCTGCACATGCACACCTCGTGGTCGTTCGACTGCGCGATCGACCCGGCCGAGCTCGTCGACCACGCCGAGGCCGAGGGGCTCGGCGCGATCGCGGTCACCGACCACAACGTCTTCGGCGGCGCGCTCGAGACCGCCGACGACGCGCGGGCCGCGACCTCGTCGTGATCCCCGGCGAGGAGGTGAAGACCGACGACCAGGGCGAGGTGATCGGCCTCTTCCTCGAGCGCGAGATCCCGCGCGGGATGCCGTTCGCCGACACGATCGCCGCGATCCGCGAGCAGGGCGGGCTCGTCTACGTGCCGCACCCGTTCGACCGGCATGCACTCGATCCCCGATCCCGCGACGCTGCACCGCCACCTGGCCGACATCGACGTGTTCGAGGTCTACAACGCGCGCCTGCTGCTTCGAGGCGCACAACGACGAGGCGCTCCGCTTCGCCCGCAAGTACGACCTGACGATGGGCGCCGGCTCGGACGCGCACGTGCTCCAGGGCGTCGGCACCGGCGCGCTGCGGATGCGCGCGTTCCGCGACCCCGAGGAGTTCATGATCTCGCTGCGGAGCGCCGAGATCCTGCGCCGGCCGAAGTCGCTCGCGTACCTCCAGAGCCTGAAGTGGATGGCCCAGGTCAAGGAAAAGGTCCGCTAGGCGAGAAAGGACCCCGGTGCCGCCGTGCCGCCGCCGTGACGACAGACGAGATCTACAAGCGGTACCTCGACAAGGCGATCACCGAGATCCTCCGCCTCGAGCACGAGATCGCGGAGGCGGCCGACGGGGGCTTCGCCGCGCAGCCGACCGGGCACCCGCTCGCCGACGATCTTCCTGCTCAAGTACGGGCCGCAGACGCCGGAGCTCCAGGAGGGGTCGCCTTCCACGGCCGGGCCGGCGACGCGATCATCAAGTCGCTGGAGCGGCTCCGCGTCGACGCGTCGGAGGTGTTCGGGACGAACTGCGTCAAGTTCGCAGGCGGCGACGTGGACGCGTGGCGGCCGAGTGGCTGCGGCGCGAGCTCCGGATCGTCGCAGCCGAAGCTCGTCGTCGTGATGGGCGACGACGCGCTCGAGTTCGTGAACGGGCTCGCCTTCCCGCTCTCGCGGCCGCTCGAGAGCACGCTGGGCGAGCTGCAGCGCTTCACGCCGACGATCGAGGCGCTCGTCGTCCCGGACATCGACTCGTCGCTCGACGAGCAGCTCGGCGAAGACCGCGTTCTGGAACGCCTTCAAGCCCGTCGGCCCCTGGTGGGCCGCGCTGCCGCCGTACTAGCGGCGGCGATCTTCGCGGCGCTGTTCGCCTACGACGACGTCTCCTCGCAGCTGTGGAACGCCGGCCTGTGGTGGGACGTCGCCTGGATCGCCTGCGTCCTGCTGCCGGCGACGTTCGCGCTCGTCCTGCTCGCCCTGCCGCTCCGCCGCGCGAGGTGGCTGCTGCGCGGCGGGTCTTGCGTTCGCCGTCCTCGCCGCCGTGCTCGACGGTCGTGCACGCCAACGTCCTCGCGAACTTCGCCAGCCTCGGAGCGGCGACGCTGCTCGGCTGGTGCGTTCCTTCGCTACTTCGAGGAGCTCTCGTGGGTCGTGCTCGTCGCGTGCGTGATCCCGTGGGTCGACGCGTACTCGGTCTGGCGCGGGCCGACGAAGCAGATCGTCGAGCACCACGAGCACGTCTTCACGGTGCTGTCGTTCGCGTTTCCCGTTCCGGGCGAGCACGCGGCTGCGAACCTCGGCCTGCCCGACCTGCTCTTCTTCGCCCTCTTCCTCGGCGCCGCGGCGCGTTTCGCCTGCGCGTCCTGCCGACGTGGCTCGCGCTCGTGGCCTCGCTCGGCGCGACGATCGCGCTCACCGTCTGGCTCGACCTGTCCGGCCTGCCCGCGCTGCCGGGAATCGCGCTCGGCTTCCTCCTGCCGAACGCCGACCTGCTCTGGCGCCGGCTACGAGGGCAGCCCCGGCTCGCTGACGGCACGGACGTACCGGGCGGCGGAGCGGCGCACGACCTCTGATCCGTCGGGAACGACTCGTCCCCACCACGCGCCGACGATCGTGTCGAACTCGAAGGGCGCGAGCGCGCTCGCGATCGCCTCGACCTTCGACGCGGGCAGCGGGATCAGGTTCGGATACGAGTACATGAAGCTGACGAAGCGGCGGTCGGGGATCACCTGCACGACGTCACCCGAGAAGAGGATGCGCCGGTCGGCCCAGTGGAGGACCTGGGCTCCGGCGAAGTGCCCGCCGCACCGGATCAAGGTCAGGCCGCTGCCGAACGAGTGCGTCTCGCCGCTCCACAGCTGAACGGCGGGATCCGGCCGGGCGACGTGCGCACCGTCGTCCTCGTGCAGCAGGATCGGGCAGCCGAACGCGTGGGCCCACTCGACCATCGCCGAGTAGTAGTGCGGGTGCGAGATCGCGATCGCGGCGAGGCCGCCTTCGCCGGCGACGCGCTTGATCAGCTTGTCGTCGAGATACGGCACGCAGTCCCAGAGCACGTTGCCGCCCGCGCTCTTCACGAGCAGCGCGCGCTGGCCGATCGCGAACGACGGCCTCATGCCGATCCCGAGGACGCCGGCCTCCTCGCGCACGTCCGCGTCGTGGGCGTCGATCAGCTCGCTCCACCGCAGCCACACCTGGCCCTCGTCGGCCGGGACGTACTGCCGAGGGTCCTCGCAGATCGCACAGGCGCCGGGCGGGGCGTCGGCCGCCGGATACTGGGTGCCGCAGGCCTTGCAGACCCAGGTCGTCACGGCTGCCGCTCGAGCAGCGACACGCACTCGACGTGCGGCGTGTGCGGGAACATGTCGACCGGCCGTGCACGGACGAGCCGGTAGCCGTAGTCGTCGGCGAGCCGCTTCGCGTCGCCGGCGAGCGTCGTCGGGTTGCACGAGACGTAGACGATCCGCGGCGCGGCGATCTCGCCGAGCCGGCGCAGCGCCTTGCCGGCGAGGCCGGCGCGCGGCGGGTCGACGACGACGACGTCGGGCTCGCCCGCGCGCTCGCGCAGGTCGCGCAGCACCTCGCCGACGTTGCCGGCGAAGAACGCCGCGTTCCCGATCGAGTTCAGCTCGGCGTTCTCGATCGCGCACGCGACCGACTCCTCGGAGATCTCGATCCCCCACACGGTCAGCGCGTCGCCGCCGCGAGCGAGAGCCGATCGTGCCGATGCCGCAGTAGAGGTCGTAGACCGTCTCCGTGCCGGTGAGCGCGGCGGCCTCGACGCGCGAGCTCGTAGAGCCGCTCGGCCATCTCGGTGTTCGTCTGCAGGAAGGCGTTCGGGCGGACGCGGAAGCGAAGGCCGCCGATGCTCCTCCTCGATCGCGTCCTCGCCCCAGAGGAGCTCGGTCGGCAGGTTCGTCACCTCGGCGACGTCGTCGTTCACCGACCAGTGGATCGAGCGCACCTCGGGAATCTCGGTCAGCACCTCGATCAGCCGCTCGCGGTCGAAGCGCTCGCCGCGCGCGCGTGACGAGCTGCACGAGCGCCTGGCCGGTGTTGCGGCCCTCGCGCACGACGAGGTGCCGCAGGTAGCCCTCCTGCGTCTGCCTGGTCGTAGGCGGTCGAGCCGCTCCTCGCGCGCCCACTCGGCGACCCGGTTCCGGATCCGGTTGCCGAGCGTCGGTCGTCAGCCAGCAGCGCTCGAGCTCGAGCACCTCGTCCCAGCGTCCGGCCCGGTGCAGGCCGAGGACGAGCCCGTCCTCGCCAGGCGCGAACGAGTACTCCATCTTGTTGCGGTAGTGGAACTGCGCGGCCGCCGGGACGATCGGCTCGAGCGGCGGGTCGGCGAGGCCGGCGAGCCGCTGCAGCGAGTCGGCCACCCACTGCTCCTTGGCCGCGAGCTGCGCCGCGTAGGCGAGATCCTGGAAGCGGCAGCCGCCGCAGGCGGGGTAGTGCGCGCACGGCGCCTCGACCCGCTGCGGCCCCGGCGCGAGAACGTCGGTCGCGATCGCCTCGGCGTGGCGCCGCTGCACCTTCGTGACGCGGGCGCGGACGGTGTCGCCGGGCAGCCCGCGGCGGACGAAGACGACGAAGCCGTCGAGCCGCGCGACGCCGTTGCCGCCGAAGGCGAGCGAGTCGACCGTGAGCTCGAGCTCCTGGTCACGCTGGACGGGCGCGGCCATTGCCGGAGGCTAGCCGCAGGCAGGCGGCGCTCGTACCCCGGTGCCGGCAATCGTTCGCTACTGCAGGACGGTGACGTACACGGAGCGCGTCCGCGGCCCGTCGAGCTCGCAGAAGAAGATGCCCTGCCAGGTGCCGAGCGTCAGCTCGCCGTCCCGCAGCGGGATCAGCACCTGCGGGCCCATCAACGCGGCGCGGATGTGCGACGGCGCGTTTTCCTCACCCTCCTCGACGTGCTGCCAGCCCCAGTCGTCGCCGACCATCCGCTCGAGGGCCGCTTCGAAGTCCCGCGCGACCGCCGGATCGGCGTGTTCGTTGATCGTCACGCCCGCAGTCGTGTGCGGGACGTAGACGAGCACCGCGGCTCCCGCGGCGCCGGCGACCGCGTCGCGAACCGCGCGCGTGATGTCGACGAGCTGCGTCCGTCGCTCGGTGCTGACCGTGAGCTCGTGCACGGGCGCCTATCCTACGGGTCGATGTTCGTCGAAACGCCGACCGAGCGCGAGCTCGACGTCTTCCGCGACGAGGCGGACCGCTTCATCGCCGAGCTCGACGAGGAGTACTACCTCCACTACGCCGGCCACAAGGAGACGCTCGACGTCGAGTCGATCTACGAGCGCCACGAAGACCTGACGCGGCTCGAGACCGCCCAGCGGCTCGCGCCGGCTCCGACCGAGCTCTGGCGCTTCGCGTGCGAGGGCTTCCTCGGGAACCTGACGCGCGAGCACCAGGCGCGCGCCGCGTCGGTCGAGGCGTCGCTGGAGACGACGGTCGACGGCGAGACGATCCCGTACCGGATGCTGCGCGTCGCGCTCGCGAACGAGCCGGACCGCGACCGGCGCGAACGGCTCGAGGCGGAGCGCGTGCGCCTGCTCGACGAGCACCTGAATCCCGTGTACCTCGAGGCGCACGCGATCGACCGCGAGGCGGTGCTCCAGCTCGGCGCGCCGAACTACTACGAGCTGTACAAGCGCTTCGGCTTCCGGCTCGACGAGCTGCACGCCGAGTGCCGTGAGGTGCTCGACGAGACCGAGAAGCTGTGGGAGACGGAAGGCGACCGGCTCTTTCGCGGACGCCTCGGCATCGGGCTCGCCGACGCCGGGCCGTGGGACGTCGGCCGCCTGTTCCGCGCACCCGAGCTCGACAAGATCTATCCCAACGGCGCGATGATCCCCGCCCTCGAGGCGACGCTGCAGGGCCTCGGGATCGACCTGCGCTCGCAGGACAACATCCACCTCGACGTCGACGTTCGCCCGAACAAGTCGCCGCGCGCGTTCTGCGCGCCGATCGAGGTCCCCGAGCGCGTGATGCTCGTGATCCAGCCGATCGGCGGCAAGGACGACTGGGAAGCGCTGTTCCACGAGGCCGGCCACGCGGAGCACTTCGGCAACACCGCCGCCGACGCCGGCTTCGAGGCGCGCCGCATCGGCGACATGGCCGTCACCGAGGGCTGGGCGATGCTCCTCGAGCACCTGGTCACCGAGCCGGCGTGGCTGAACCGGCGCCTCGACGTGCCGAAGGTCTCCGAGCTCGCGCACGAAGGCGCGGTGTCGCTCCTCTACTTCATCCGCCGCTACTGCGCGAAGCTCCTGTACGAGATGGAGTTCTTCCAGACGGACGACCTGACGACGATGCGCAGCCGCTACGTCGAGCTGCTCGGCGACGCGCTCAAGCTGCCGATCAACCCGGAGAGCTACCTGGACGACATCGACGGCAGCTTCTACGTCACCGGCTACCTGCGGTCGTGGGCGTTCGAGGCGCAGCTGCGCGACTTCCTGCGCGACGAGTTCGGGACCGACTGGTTCGCACGGAAGCCTGCCGGCGACCTGCTGCGGGAACTGTGGTCGCTCGGTCAGGGCCCGACCGCAGACGAGCTCCTGCGCGACGTCTCCGGCGCGACGCTGGAGCTCGCCTCGGTCTCCGCGCGCGTGCGCGAGGGGCTCGCCGCCTAGGGTTCACTCGAACGAGTGAACCGATCGGCGGAACTGCGCGAATCACGCGCGTTCACCCCGGCACACCAGGCAGTCGCCGGGCTCAAGTCGAGAAGGAGGACCACCCTCATGCGCAAGGTTGCAGTCGCCCTTGGGGCGGCGGCGCTGCTGACGCTCGCCCTCGTCGGGGCGTTGAACCACGGCTCCGGGCCGAGCACGGCCGGCGCCTCGAGTCACCGCGAGGCGCCGCTCATCTCCGAGGACCCGTCGGCGGACAACACCGACCTGTACGCGTTCCGGTCGCCGGACAAGCCCGACACGCTGACGGTCGTCAGCAACTTCATCCCGGGCGAGGATCCGGCAGCGGGCCCGAACTACTACACGTTCTCGCCGACCGCGCGGTACGACATCTACGTCGATCGCAACGGCGACGGAAAGCCCGACGTCACCTACTACTTCCAGTTCCAGCGGAAGATCGGGCCGTTCTTCCTCGGCGACACCGTGCAGCCGTACACGGTCACGAAGGTCGAGAACGGCAAGTCGACGGTGATCGCACGTGCGTCGACGCCGCCGGACAACATCGGCCCGCGGTCGACGCCGAACTACCACTCGCTGGCGATGAAGGCCGTCGCACCGCTGCAGGGCGGCGGGCAGGTCTTCGCCGGGCAGCGTGACGACCCGTTCTTCGCGGACGTCGGCGACATCTTCGACCTGCTCGCGATCCGCAAGGGCACGGGCGACGCAGGCGGCGGCAAGGACTTCCTCGCCGGCTACGCCGTCCACACGATCGCCCTGCAGATCCCGATCTCGCAGGTCGACACCGCCTCGCACGCCATCGGCATCTGGTCGGCGGCCGATCGTCGCCGCGCCAGCGTCGGCGGCAAGGGCCGCGGTCAGTGGGTCCAGGTCTCGCGCCTCGGCAACCCGCTGATCAACGAGGTGATCATCCCGACCGGGCTGAAGGACCTCTGGAACCGGATCGCGCCGTCCCAGGACGCTCGGTTCGTCAAGTACTACAAGTCGCCGATCCTGGCGGCGGTCATCAACAAGCTCTACTCACTCGGTGCGCCCGAGACCAACCGTGACGACCTCGTCCAGGTGCTGCTGACCGGCATCCCGAAGGTGACGTTCACGGGCTCGACCCCGGCCGACGAGCTGCGCATCAACCTGTCCGTCCCGGTGACTCCGGCCGACAAGGTCTCGCGGCTCGGCGTGCTCGGCGGCGACAACCAGGGTTGGCCGAACGGCCGGCGCCTGAACGACGACGTGGTCGACATCGCCGAGCAGGCGGTGGGCGGCTTCCTCGCCGGCAAGAAGCTCCCGCTCGGTGACGGCGTGAACAGCGGCGACACCAAGGCGATGAGCGCGTTCCCCTACGTCGCCGATCCGTTCAGCGGCGCGGACGACACCCACGGGGAGCAGAAGTAGTGAGGCACAGGCGACTTCTGGTCGCAGGGGCGGCGGCGGCGATCACCGCCGCCGCCCTCTTCCTCGGCGGCCTCACCGAGCACGGGAGCTCCACCCCGGCGCCGAAGGCGTCCGCGCAGAGCGAGACGCTCGCGGCAGGCTTCGCGGCCGGGAACACGCAAGCGCTCGTCCTGCAGCTGCAGACCGGCCTGCGCTCGCGGCCGGACAACGTCCGGGGCCTCGACCTGCTCGGCCTCGCGTACCAGCAGCGCGCCCGCGAGACCGGCGACCCGTCCTACTACGTGAAGTCGGACGGTGTGCTGCGCCGAGCTCTGCGGCTCGCGCCGCACGATCTCGACGCCGTCAGCGGTCTCGCCTCGCTCGCACTCTCGCGTCACGAGTTTGCACTGGGCCTCGAGCTCGGCCGGAAGGCGCTCGCGGTCTCGCCGACCACGGCCCGCAACTACGGCGTCGTCGGCGACGCGCTGCTCGAGCTCGGCCGCTACCGGGCCGCGTTCGCCGCCTTCGACACGATGGCGCGGCTCAAGCCGGGCGTGTCGTCGTACTCGCGCATCGCCTACGCGCGTGAGCTGCTCGGAAAGGTCGGCGGAGCACGGCAGGCGCTGCTGCTCGCCCGCGATGCCGCAGCCGACGAGAAGGAGCCGTTCGCCTGGACGGACACGCAGCTCGGCAAGCTCGAGCTGTCGCAGGGACGCCTGGGCGCGGCCACCGCCTACCTTCGCGGCGCGCTCCGCGTGTTCCCCGGCTACGTCTACGCCCTCGACGCGCTCGCGCAGGTCGAGGAGGCGCGCGGGAAGCTCGCCCACGCCACGATTCTGGAGCGCCGCGCGGTCGAGACGATCCCGCTGCCGCAGTTCGTCGGGCTGTACGGCGACCTGTTGCACGTCACCGGCCACGAGCGTGCCGCCCGCGTCCAGTACGCGACCGAGGACGGCATCCGCCGCCTGCTCGAGTCGAACGGCGTCCGCACCGACCTCGAGACGGCGCTCTTCGACGTCGACCACGGGATCAGGCTCGAGGCGACGCTTGCGCTCGCGCGCAAGGCGCAGCGCGAACGGCCGTCGATCGACGGCGCCGACGTGCTCGCCTGGGCGCTCGAGCGGACCGGCCGCTGCGGCGAGGCGTTGCACTATTCGAACCTCGCGCTTCGCCTCGGGACGCAGGACGCCGCCAAGTTCTTCCATCGCGCGATGATCGAGCGCTGCCTCGGCCATGCCCCGGCTCCGTGGGCTCGCCGGGCCGCCGCGCTCAACCCGAGCTTCTCGCTCCTCTGGGCTCCGACCTTGAAACGGATGGTGCAGTCGTGAAGCGTCTCCTGCTGCTCGTCACAGTCTGTTACCTGCTCGTGCCCGCGGCGGTCGCCTCGGCGCATCCGCTCGGCAACTTCACGATCAACCGCTTCGCGCGCGTCGAGGTCGCCGGCGACCGCCTGTACGTCCGCTACGTGGTCGACATGGCGGAGATCCCCACGCTGCAGCACGTCCCGATCCGCATCGGCGCGCTGCGCGTGTCGGTCGACGGACGGCCGATACAGCTGCACGTCCTGCGCACGGCGCTCGCCCACCCACTCGGCGCCGCCGGTCTGCACACGACCCGCTTCCAGGCCATCCTGGCCGGGCCGAGCGTCGCGGGCCTGGCCCGGGTCGCGGTCGACGACCGCAACTACGCCGACCGGATCGGCTGGAAGGAGATCGTCCTCGGCGCAGACGCGCGCTCCACGTCGGACGAGCTCCGCGCGTACCCGAAGGACCTGCTGCGCAGCCCGCTCGACGTCACGCACGCGTCGGGCGTCCTCGTGCCGAGCCACGACGCCCCGCCGGCGCTGCTCAGCGGCAAGGCGCTCGCAGCTCCCGACCGGGTCGCCGACTCGCGCTTCGCCGCCCTGATCGGGCAACGGCATCTGAGCGCCCTGGTCGTGCTCGTCTCGCTGCTGCTCGCCGTCTTCTGGGGCGCGGCGCACGCGCTGTCGCCGGGCCACGGCAAGACGATCGTGTCGGCGTACATGGTCGGCTCGCGCGGGACGCCGTGGCATGCAGCCCTGCTCGGGCTGATCACGACCGCGACCCACACGGCGGGCGTCTTCGCCCTCGGCGGCGTGACGCTGCTCCTCTCGCAGTGGATCGTCCCCGATCGCCTGTATCCCTGGCTCGATCTCAGCGCCGGCCTGATGGTCGTGGTCGTCGGGCTCGTGGTGCTCGCCGGCCGGGCCCGCCACGCGCATGCCCACCACCACGGCCACCACCATGACCATGGCCACGGCGAGCGCCGCAGCCTGCTCGCGGTCGGCATCTCGGGCGGGCTGCTGCCGTGCCCGTCGGCGCTCGTCGTCCTGCTCGCCGCGATCTCCCTGCACCGCGTCGCCTTCGGGATGCTGCTCGTGGTCGCGTTCAGCATCGGCCTCGCCGCCGCGATCACCGGCGTCGGGCTCGTCGCCGTCCTCGCCAAGCGCGCCTTCGCCCGCTTCGACGGCAAGGGCCGCCTGCTCTCCGTCCTCCCCGCGCTGAGTGCGCTCGTCATCGTCATCGCCGGCGCGGCTATGGTCGCGCGGGCCCTCCCGAAAGTGAGCATCTGATGTTCGGACTCGACACCTGGGTCGCGCAATTCTCGGACGGCGCGACGCTGACCGTCGTGGTCGCGGTCGCGATCCTGCTGGGGCTGCGGCATGCGAGCGACCCCGACCACCTGGCCGCAGTCACGACGCTCGTCACGAACGGCCGCGGCCGCGCGACCCGTCTCGGCCTGACCTGGGGGCTCGGCCATGCCTCGTCGCTGCTCGTGTTCGGGGTGCCGATCGTGCTCTGGAAGGCCTATCTGCCGGACCGCGTCGAGCAGAGCGCCGAGGTGACGATCGGCCTCGTGATCATGGCGCTCGCCCTCTGGCTGCTGCGCCGCTGGAGGAGCGGCGCCTTCGCCCACGACCACACGCACCTCCGCGTGCCGCCGCAGCGCACGCCGTGGCAGGCGTACTGCATCGGCCTCGTTCACGGGGTCGGCGGCAGCGGCGGCGTCGGCGTGCTCCTGCTGGCCGCCATCCGGAGCCACACGGTTGCGCTCGTCGCGCTGGCGCTGTTCGCCGTGTGCACGGCGATCTCGATGGCGCTGCTGTCCACCGGGTTCGGCTACGTGCTCGGCCGTCCGCAGATGCAGCGGGCCTTCGGCCGGGTCGTTCCGGCCTTCGGCGCGCTCAGCCTCGGCTTCGGGCTGTGGTACGTGCTCGGCGCGCTGACACTGGTGCCGTACGTGTTCTGAGTCGACCCCGCCCGCTGACGGGGCGGCCCGGAGGCCTTTAGGCTTGGCCGCCGATGCCGCCGTCGGTCGCACACCTCCCGGACGAGGCGCTGCTGGCGCTCGTCGCCCGGGGCGACGACGACGCGCTCGCGGCCCTGTACGACCGGTTCGGACGGGTCGCCTACAACATCGCGCTCCGCGTCCTCCGCGACGCCGAGCTGGCGCAGGACGCCGTCCAGGAGGCGTTCCTCGCCGCGTGGCGGACGGCGGCGTCCTTCGATCCGATCCGCGGAACGGCGTCGACCTGGCTGCTCACGCTCGTGCACCGCCGGGCCGTCGACGTCGTCCGGCGCGAGCAGCGGCGGCGCACGGAACCGCTCGAGGACGACTCGGCCGCCGGCGTCGCGGGCGGCGCGACCGACGAGGATGCCTGGATCCGCGACCGCCGGCGGGCCGTCCAGGCAGCGCTGGCACAGCTCCCGCCCGACCAGCGGCAGGCGCTCGAGCTCGCCTACTACGGCGGGCTGACCCAGTCCGAGCTGGCCGAGCGGCTCGGCGTGCCGATCGGCACGGTCAAGAGCCGGATGTTCACCGCGCTCGGGCGGCTGCGCGAGCTGCTCGGCGACGAGCACTAGCGAATGCTGCCGCTGTTCGACAACGCGCCGACGCGGCGGCCCGCGCTCGTCACCTATGCCCTGATCGCCGCCAACGTCGGTGTCTGGCTGTGGGAGCTCGGCGCACGTTCGGGGCGCGTCGAGGACTACGCGTTCTATCCGTGCGCCGTCAGCGGGCCCTGCACCGGCCAGGCGGTGCACCATCTCGTGTGGCCCGAGGGCGCGCTGACGGGCATGTTCCTGCATGCGAGCTGGGTCCACATCCTCGGAAACATGCTGTTTCTGTGGATCTTCGGGAACAACGTGGAGGACGTGATGGGGCGGTTCCGCTTCCTCGTCTTCTACCTGGCCTCCGGCTTCGCGGCGGCGCTCGCCCAGACGTGGGTGACGCTCCACTACGCCGGCGTCGGCGCAGCGAGCATCCCGAACGTCGGCGCGAGCGGCGCGATCGCCGGCGTCCTCGGCGCCTACCTGGTCGTGCTGCCGCACGCCCGCGTCGTGACGCTGCTCTTCGGGTTCCTGCCCTTCCCGGTCTCGGCCGTCTTCTTCCTCGGGTTCTGGTTCGTCTTCCAGCTGTGGCAGGGCGGGTTCTCGATGACCGAGCCCTCGTCGGGCGGCGGCGTCGCCTTCGCCGCCCACGTCGGCGGCTTCCTCTTCGGCGCGCTCACCGTGCGGCTGTTCCAGGTCCGGGAGCCGTTACGGCTGCGGACATGACCTTCGAGGAGCACGTCCGGCGCGCCCTGGACTCGCTCCCGGCCGAGCTCGCTGCGGCGCTCGAGAACGTGGCGGTCGTGGTCGAGGAGCAGGATCCGGACGATTCCGACCTCTTCGGGCTCTGGCAGACGCACCCGTATCTGCCGGACAAGATCACGATCTTCCGCCGTCCGCTCGTCGAGGCGTTTAGGGATCCGGCAGAGCTGGAAAGCGAGATCAGGATCACCGTCCTCCACGAGCTCGCCCATTACTTCGGAATCGACGAGGACCGCCTGGAGGAGCTGGGGTACGGCTGACCCAGGAATAGAGGGAAGGACGACGCCGTTTTACGACTCATGCGCACGCTGACCGAAATCAAGAGGGAGATCGACCGGCTTTCGGACCGCCGCGTGAACGTGATGCGGCGCCTCTCGGAGGGGTACGACGCCTCCCTGACGGCGGAGCACAAGGCGCTCGAAGAGCAGATCGCCGATCTGTGGGACGAGCAGCGTCAGGCCCGCGCCACGCTCCGCTTCGGCGAGCGGGACCTGATCATCCAGCGCGCCCGCCAGGAAGAGCGGCTCTCCAGAGCCGCGTAGCCGGCCGCACACCTCGGGTACGGTCGTACCCGAGGTGTTGCTCGCCCGCACCGTCGCCGCCGTCTGGCTGGTCGCGCTCCTGGGCGCCGGGGCGGGTCGCGCCGACCCACCCCGCGTCACGCTGATCACCGACTCCGTCGCCGGCGTCCTGCTGTTCAACCCGGGCCCGCTGCAGACGCTGTCGGCCGGGCTCGACCTCCAGCTGCTCGCCCAGCCCTGTCGCAAGCTCGTCGATCCGGGCTGCCCGGCGGACAACAGCGACCATCCGCCGAGCGCGCTGCAGACGATCGAGGAGCTCGGCCCGCAGCTCGGGCCCGAGGTCGTGATCGACGTCGGCTACAACGACGTCGTCGACGCCTACGCGACCGGCCTCGACCAGGTGATGACGGAGCTCGCCGCCGCCGGAGTGCAGCACGTCGTCTGGGTGACGCTGGCCGAGAACCAGGAGACCTGGATCCGGATCAACCAGCTGATCCGCGCGGCCCCCGCCCGCTGGCCGCGGTTGACCGTCGCCGACTGGGCGCCGGTCGCGGCCGCCAACCCCTCCTGGTTCGTCGACGTCGCCCACCTGAACTACCAGGGCGCGGTCGGCTTCGCGGCGTTCCTGCGGCCGATCGTGGTCGCAGCCTGCGGCGCTCCGTGCGCCACCCCGCCGCCGTCTCCTCCGCCTCTCCCCACCCCTCGCTTCTGCGGCCTCGCGCACACGGTCAACGGCTTCGATCCCGTCCGCTCGGTCAAGGGCATCTCGTGCCCGCGCGCACGTGTCGCGATCGCGGCGATCGAGCGCGGCCGCCGCGGTCCCTGGACCTGCTCGCGGGCCGTGCATGCCGATTACGAGCTCGACTGCCGAACCGCGGGCGCCGAGATCCAGGTGCTCGAGCGAAGCCCGGTCGCCGCCGTCCGGCACGGCGCGGTCGTCACGCTGGCCAACTGGTCGTTCCGGCTCGCGGGACGCGCGCTCGAGGGCCGGTTCGGCGGCCACCCGTGGCTGACCCTGATCGCGAAGTCCGCCGTACTGCGAGCCGGATGCGCCGCGCGAGGCGCTCGTCGCGCTCGGCCTGCGGCGCTCGCCCGCGGCGGCCGGATGTTTCCTGCCGAGGTAGGAGCTACGATGCGGCTGCTTCAGGGGCGTTAGCTCAGCTGGGAGAGCGTCGGCTTTGCAAGCCGAAGGTCACCGGTTCGATCCCGGTACGCTCCATCGTCGTTAGTGCCTCAGTGCAGCAATTCCTCCGCAAGTGAGGCGTCCGGGGCATTGTGCGAACCGCATCCGCGGTCGGTCAGGCAGCGGGGACTTCGACGAGCGTCGTCCCGACTGCGGTCGGCCCCGGGATCGGCTCACCCGCCCGGCGAAGGCCGTCGAGATGGAACGTAATTGCCTCACGGATGAGCTGCTCCACCTCTTCCTGGGAGTCGCCGACGACGCCGACGCCGGGCAGGTCGGGACAGTAGGCGCCCCAAGACTCGCCTTCGTGCTCGATTACGACCAGGTATTCGCTCATCAGCTCAGCCTCCGTAGTCCTGCTTGACGAAGGATATTCGCTGCCGTGCCCTTCGGCACGTCGGCGCCGGGCTTCCCGGCGACGGTCACCTTGCCAGGCTTCGTCGGATGCTCGTACTGCTGATGGCTACCGCGCTGTGTCACGAGGCGCCACCCATCGTCTTCGAGCAACCGAATGAGCTCGCGGAACTTCATTTCGCCCATCGTGCCGAGGCTCTCGGCTGGGCCATGTCCCGAAGAGTCAGATGAGCACGAGCGGCGCACCGACGATGAACAGCTCGCGGTTCGCGCAATACCCGGTTCGGCCCACCTTGAAATCCCCGCTCTTACGGGGATTCTTCGCTTCGCAGGCGTTCCGGGCATTACGCGAACCGCTCGCGACTGACCGACCCATATGGCATAATATGGTGGTGCCTCGGCGGCAGACCCTCGTCCAACTCGACGACGACCGCCTTGCCGCGCTCGACGAACGTGCCGCAGCCTCGGGACGTTCCCGATCGGACCTCGTCAGAGAGGCGATCGACCTGCTCCTCGGGACGGGCGATGCCGCCGCCGTCGACGCCGCGATCGTCGACGGCTACAAGCGCACTCCTGCCTCCGATCAAGATCCCTGGGCGCTTGCGGGGGCGCTCGCGGCAATCAAGGCCGAGCCCTGGTAACCCGCAGCGAGATCTGGTGGGTCGAACACCCCGACGCCGGCAGACGCCCCTTCCTCGTACTCACACGTCAAGCCGCGATTCCCGTGCTCAACGCCGTGCTCGCGGTGCCGGCGACGCGGACGATCCGCGAGATACCGACCGAGGTCGCGCTCGACGCGGCCGATGGGATGCCCGAGGAGTGTGCTCTGTCGCTCGACAATCTCACGCTCGTCCCGAAAGAGCTGTTCCGCTCCCGAATCACTCGCCTATCGGTCGAGCGCATGGGAGAGGTCTGTCGGGCGCTCGCGCTCGCCTCAGGGTGCAGCTAGATCACGAGCGCTTCAGCCACCAGGTCGGGTAGGCCGCGGTTCGCGCAATACTCGGTTCGCCCCATAGCCGCGACGGTTCGGTAGGTGCAGAGGCGTAGATTCCGCCGGTGAGCTTCACGACTGGTGCGGACGCCTACGACCGGTTCATGGGCAGGTATTCGCTGCCGCTCGCCCCGCAGCTCGCCGATTTCGCGATGATCACCGTCGGTCAGCGAGCCCTCGATGTCGGCTGCGGCCCGGGTGCACTCACCGGCGAGCTGGTCAGGCGGCTCGGAGCGGACGCCGTGTCTGCCGTCGATCCGTCGGAACCGTTCGTCGCGGCGGCTCAGCAGCGCTACCCCGGGGTCACCGTGCAACGCGCTGCGGCGGAGCAACTGCCGTTTGCAGACCAGGCGTTCGACGCCGCCCTGGCACAACTCGTCGTTCACTTCATGGCGGACCCGGTCAGGGGACTTCGCGAGATGATGCGCGTGACGCGCAAGGACGGTGTCGTGGCAGCGTGTGTGTGGGATCACGCCGGCGGACAGGGGCCTCTCGGCGTGTTCTGGGAGGCGGCGCGCGAGCTCGATCGCGACATCGAAGACGAGTCGCAGCTCGCGGGGGCCCGTGAAGGGCACCTGGCGCAGCTCTTCCGAGCAGCCGGGCTGCACGGCGTCGAGGAGGGCGTTCTTTCCGTCGACGTCGAGCATCCGAGCTTCGAGGAGTGGTGGGAGCCCTTCACGCTCGGCGTGGGACCCGCCGGCCACTACGCGGCTGGTCTCGAAGCGGGGCGGCAGGCTCGGCTGCGCGAACGCTGCCGCGAGCTGCTGCCGGCAGCACCGTTCGTGTCGACAGCTCGGGCCTGGGCAGCCCGCGGCCTCGTCTAGCCGGTCATCGGCGCCCGTTTTCAGCTCTGGGCGTCGAGCCACGCCTCGAACGTCGGGCCCGCGAGGGTCGCCTCCGGGCCGGGAAGCAGGCCGCCGTTCTCGTTGAGCTCGCGGTCGGGATCGGCCGGGTTGCTCACCTCTTCGACCGGGAGCGGGTCGCTGCGCCGGGAGACCAGCAGTCTCGCGATCTCGACGAGGCTCTCCGCGCGCGGGCCGCCGATCTCGGTGATCGGCGCGCCCGCCGGGCGGTCGACCAGGCCGGCGAGGGCTTCGGCGACAGTCCGGGCGGCGACGAGCTGCGTCTGCAGCCTCGGCACGTAGATCACGTTGCCCTGCGTGCCCCACTCCACCATCTGCGCGACGAACTCGTGGAACTGCGTCGCGCGCAGGATGCGCACCGGGATCGGCCCGGCCCTGAGCGCCTGCTCGTGCGCGGCCTTCGCCGCGAGGAAGCCACCCGAGTAGCGGTCCGCTCCGACGATCGAAACCAGCACGATTCGCCGCACGCCGGCCCGCTCGCCGATCTCCTGCAGGTTGCGCGCCGAGGTCTCGAAGAACGCCGTGGCCGCGTCCTGGTCGGGCAGGGCCTGCGTCGCCGCATCGACGACGGTCTCCACCCCGGCGAGTGCCTGCGCGAGCCCCTCTCCCGTGATCACGTCGACGCCGCTCGAACGTGAGATCGGAACGACGTCGTGACCCTGGGCCTCGAGGACGTCGACGACGTGGCGACCGACCCGCCCGGTGGCCCCTGTGACTGCGATCTTCATCGTGCTCCCTCCTGCATGTCGTTGTCGTAGGAGCGACGAGCGAGCACCGCACGAGGGGACACGACCGCGGCGGAGTGAGATAGTCCGCCGTACTTCGATCAGGGAGGCTTGGGATGGCTGGTGTCGAGAAGCGGCACTTCGATTCGCCGGACGAGAGTCGGACCCCCGACAAGACGCGTGTCGACGTCGTGCATCTGGGCGGCACCTCCGCCGCCCGTTTCACGATGGAGCCCGGCTGGCGCTGGTCCGACTGTGTGAAGCCCGTCGCGGGGACGGACAGCTGCCAGCACCGGCACGTCGGCGTTGCGCAGGCGGGCAGGATGCGCGTCACCCACGACGACGGCACGGTTCTCGAGATCGGGCCCGGCGAGGCGTACGTGATCGAGCCCGGGCACGATGCAGAGATCCTCGGCGACGAGCGCTTCGTCGGGTTCGAGTTCCAGCAGCAGGCGGCCGAGGAGTACGCCACCGCACGACCTTCCTCCTGACGACGAGCCCTACGTCGGCGGCGGGATGTACGCGGCGGGCTGAGGGCCGGGCTCGAGCACCGGCTCCCGCTCCTTCGGCGTGATCTGCCCCGCCTTCACCGCCTCGGCGTAGTGACAGGCGACCAGGTGGCCGCCGACGCTGCGCAGCTCCGGCTCCTCGTCCGCGCAGCGGGTCGGCTGCACGAACGGGCAGCGCGTGTGGAAGCGGCACGCCGCCGGCGGGTCGATCGGGCTCGGCAGGTCGCCGCCGACGCGGATCGCGCGGCGGTTCCGCTCGACCTCGGGATCGGGGATCGGGATCGCCGAGAGCAGCGTGATCGTGTACGGATGGAGCGGGTTCTCGTACAGGTCGTCGGCGGGCGCGATCTCGACGATCTTGCCGAGGTACATCACGACGATCCGCGTGGAGATGTGCCGGACGACCGCGAGGTCGTGCGCGATGAAGAGGTACGTGAGCTGGAACTCGCGCTGGAGGTCCTCGAGCAGGTTCACGATCTGCGCCTGGATCGAGACGTCGAGCGCCGACACCGGCTCGTCGCACACGACGAAATCCGGGTTCAACGAGAGGGCTCGCGCGAGGCCGATCCGCTGGCGCTGCCCGCCGGAGAACTCGTGCGGGAACCGGTTCGCCGCGTCGGTGGGCAGGCCGACGACGCTGAGCAGCCGCGTCACCTGGGAGCCGACGTCCCTGCGCGTCGCCAGGCCGTGCGTGCGTAGCGGCTCGCCGACGATCCGCCCGACCGAATGCCGCGGGTTGAGGGACGCGTACGGATCCTGGAAGACCATCTGCATCCTCCGGCGGACCGGATGGAGCTCGTTCTCGGAGGCGTTGGTGATGTCCTGGCCCGCGAACACGACCCGGCCGCCGGTGGGGTGATAGAGGCGGAGGATCGCGCGGCCGAGCGTCGACTTGCCGCAGCCGGATTCGCCGACCAGCCCGACGGTCTCCCCTTTCTCGATCGAGAACGTGACCCCGTCGACCGCCTTCACGTCGCCGACGTGCCGGTCGAGCACGACGCCGCTCGTGACCTTGAACCAGACGCGGAGATCGTCGATCTCGACGAGCGGCGTGCTCACTGCGCGCTCACGAGCCGGCTGCGGCTCCACGCATCTTCGTCGACCGGGAAGAAGCAGGCGGCCGCGTGCTCCGGCTCGAGCTCGCGCAGCAGCGGCAGCTCGGCGTCGCAGCGGCTCTGCCGAAAGCGGCAGCGCGGCGCAAACGGGCACGACGTCGGAGCGTCGAGCATGTTGCGCGGTGCACCGGGAATCGGCGTCAGCGCAGCCGACCGTCGGGCGTCGAGCCGGGGCACGCTCTCGAGCAGCCCCAGCGTGTACGGATGCCGTGGACGGCCGAAGATCTGCTCCGCAGGGCCGCTCTCGACGAACGTGCCCGCGTACATCACCTTCACCTGCTCGCAGATGCCCGCGACGACGCCGAGATCGTGCGTGATCATGATCAGCGCCGTGTCGCGCTCGGCGACGAGCTCGCGCAGGAGGTCGAGGATCTGCGCCTGGATCGTGACGTCGAGCGCCGTCGTCGGCTCGTCGGCGATCAGCAGCTTGGGCTCGCACGCGAGCGCCATCGCGATCATCGCCCGCTGACGCATTCCGCCCGAGAACTGGTGCGGGTAGTCGCCCAGCCGCGCGCGCGCCTTCGGAATGCCCACCTGGTCGAGCAGCTCCGCAGCCCGCGCGAGCGCCCCTTTCTTGTTCAACCCGAGATGCGTCTCGAGCGGCTCCCGCAGCTGGCGCCCGATCGTGAGCACCGGATTCAGGCTCGTCATCGGGTCCTGGAAGATCATCGCGATCTGCCGGCCGCGGATCGAGCGAAGCTGCGAGTCGCTCATCCTGGTGAGCTCGTTGCCGTCGAAGCGCGCGCTTCCCGAGGTGACGCGGCCGGCGCGCGGGAGGATCCCGAGCAGCGCGAGCGACGTCACGCTCTTGCCGCACCCGGACTCGCCGACGATGCCGAGCGTCTCGCCCGGCGCGATGTCGAACGAGACGCCGTTGACGGCGTGCACGATCCCTCTGCTCGTCCAGAAGCGGACCTCCAGCCCATCGACGACGAGCAGCGGCGTGCGTGCCACTACGCCCGCCCCCGCAGCTTCGGGTCGAGCGCCTCGCGCAGCCCGTCGCCGATCAGGTTGAACCCGAGCACCGAGACGACGATGGCGACGCCGGGGAAGATCGCGAGGAACGGCGCCGTCTGCAGATAGCGGACGGTGCTCGTGAGCATGTTGCCCCACTCGGGCGTCGCCGGATCCTGCGGCCCGAGGCCGAGGAAGCCCAGCCCGGCGGCGTCGATGATCGCCGTCGCGAGGGCGAGCGTGCCGGCGACGATCACGACCGAGATCGAGTTCGGCAGCACGTGCGACACGAGGATCTTTCGCCGCCGGACGCCGACGGCGCGCGCGGCGAGCACGAAGTCGTTCTCCCGCTGGGCCAGTACCGACCCGCGCAGCAGGCGCGTGAAGATCGGGATGTTGACGACGCCGATCGCGATCATCACCTGGAAGAGCCCGGGGCCGAGCAGCGCGACGATCCCGATCGCCATCAGGAATCCCGGGATCGCGAGCATGATGTCGACGAGGCGCATCAACACGTTGTCGACCCAGCCCCCGAAGAAGCCGGAGACTGCGCCCAGCACGATGCCGAGAGAGAGGCCGACCGACACGGCGACGATGCCGATCAGGAGCGAGAGCCGCGCGCCGTAGAGGATGCGCGAGAGCTCGTCGCGGCCGAGGTCGTCGACTCCCAGCAGATGATGCGCCGACGGGCCTGGGCAGCAGCCGCTCGTGATCAGGCTCAGATCCTGCGCGCGCGGATCGTGCGGGGCGATGAGCGGCGCGAACAGCGCGACGATGATGAAGACCGAGACGAGCAGGAAGCCGATGATCGCGCTCGGGTTCCGCTTCAGACGGCGAAACGCCTCGGACCAGAGCCCGCCCTGCCCTTCCATCGCGATCTCGACCGATTCGAGCTCCGCAACGGACATCGCTACCTCCCTCCCAGCCGGATGCGCGGGTTGATCAGCGCGTACGAGATGTCGACCAGCAGGTTCACGAACACGACGATGATCGCGACGAACAGGATCCCGCCCTGGATGACCGGGTAGTTGCGGTTGGCGATCGCCTGCTGGAGCCACGAGCCGATCCCCGGATAGGAGAACACCGTCTCGGTGAGGATCGCGCCGGAGAGCAGCAGGCCGACCTGGAGGCCGACGATCGTCGAGACGGGCAGGAGCGCGTTTCGCAGCACGTGACGCATGTCGACGGTGCGCGGCGGCAGCCCCTTGGCGCGCGCGGTGCGGATGTAGTCCTCGTTCTGGACGTCGAGCACCGCAGCGCGGGTGATGCGCGTGATGATCGCGAGCGGGATCGATCCCAGCGCCGCGGCCGGCAGGATCAGGTGCTTCACGACGTCCCAGAACGCACCGAGATTGCCGGCGAGTAACGCGTCGAGGAGATAGAAGTTCGTCGGGTGCGGGATGTTGATCAACACCGAGATCTGCCCCACCGTCGGTAGCAACCCGAGCCGCACGGCGAAGATGTATTTGAGGATCAGCGCGAGGAAGAAGATCGGGATCGAGATCCCGAACAGGGAGATCGCCAGCGAGACGTGATCGAACACTTGGCCGTGCCGCTTCGCCGCGAAGAAGCCGAGCGGGATGCCGATCGAGATCGCGAAGATCGCCGCCGCGACCGCGAGCTCGACGGTCGCCGGGAAGCGCTGGCCGATCTCGGTCAGCACGGTCTGCCTCGTCGTGATCGACGTGCCCAGGTGGAGCTGTGCCGTCTGCGAGAGGTACTTCCAGTACTGCACGTAGATCGGCTTGTCGAGCCCGTACTGGTGGTCGATCTGCCGGATCGTGTCGGTGCTGGCGCGCTCGCCCAGCAACGCCTGCGCCGGGCTCCCCGGCAGCGCTCTGATCCAGACGAAGACGAGGATCGAGAGCCCGAGCAGGATCGGGACGAGCAGCAGGATGCGGCGGACGACGAACCGGAGCATTCGAGGGGACCGGGCCTCCTTTCGAGCGGCCGAACCTGTGGGGCCGGCGTTCGCCGGCCCCACAGACGGGCATCGGGTCTAGCCGATCGACACGCTCGAGAAGAACTGGATGTCGACCGGGCTCGCCACGTAACCGTTGACGTTCTTCTGGAACGCCAGCGCCGGGCTCGTGTGCACGTACGGCACGCCCGGCAGGAAGTTCATGATCATGTTGTTCGCCTGCTTGTACAGGGCGGTCCGCTTCGCGAGGTTCGACTCGTCGCGCGCCTTCGTGAGGATGTTGAAGATCGCGGGATTGTTGAAGCCCCACTGCTTCTGCGGCGTCCGGAAGAACACGCCGGCGAAGTCGTCGGGATCGCCGTAGTCGCCCGTCCACCCGTACAGGTAGACCTGCGCCTTGCCGGCCTGGACGCCGCCGAGGTAGTCGGGGTTCCACGGCGCGGCGTGCGGGACGACCTTGAAGCCGGCCTTCGTGAGGCTCGCCGAGAACGCCTCGAAGTTCTTCTGGGGATCCGGCATGTACGGGCGAGAGACGCTCGTCGGATACCAGAAGGTGATCTTCACGGGCAGCTTCAGGCCGGCGGCCTTCAGCAGCGCGCGTGACTTGGCCGGGTTGAAGGTGTACTGCTTGACGGTGTTCGAGTAGCCGAACAGGCTCGGCGGCTGGAACTCCTTCGCGACGACGCCGCGACCGCCGTAGAACGCCTTGACGACGCTCTGGCGATCCAGGCCGTACGCGACCGCCTGGCGCACCTTCAGGTTGTTCATCGGCGGCATCGACTGGTTCATGCCGACGATGCCGACGTTGAACGGCGGACGCGAGAGGAGCTTCAGGTTCGAGTCGCCTCTGATCGTCGGGATGTCCTGCGGCTCGACCAGGTCGTAGCCCTGGATCTCACCGTTCTGCAGCGCCTGCAGCCGCGCCGCGTTGTCGGCGATCGGCTTGAAGATCAACGTGCTGAGCTTCGCCGGGGTGCCCCAGTAGTTCGGGTTCCGGACGAGGGTGAGCTTGTCGCCGCGCGTCCACGACTGCAGCATGAACGGCCCGGTGCCGGTCGGATGCTGCGTCGCGTACGTGCCGGTCGGGTGGAAGACGCCGTCGGCGTCGACCGAGCCCTCGTTGGCGCCGTACTTCGTCATCGCCGTCGGGCTCTCCATCGAGAACGACGGCAGGACCAGCGCGCCGAGGAACGACGCGGACGGGGCCGTCAGGTTGATCGTCGCCGTCGTCGCGGTCGACGAGCAGCTCTTGAACAGGCTGCCCTTCGGCGCGCCCGACTTCGGGTCGTAGGTCTTGAACCCGCCGAAGACGGTCTGCCAGTAATAGGTGGCACTCGGGTTCTGGAACGAGCCTGTGAAGTTGTACCAACGGTTGAAGTTCGCGCAGACCGCAGCGCCGTCGAACGGCGTGCCGTCGCTGAACTTGACGTTCTTGCGAAGCGTGAACGTCCAGGACTTCCCGTTCGGCGACGACTTCCAGCTCGTCGCGAGCTTCGGGACCACGTTCGTCGTGCCGGGCTGGAGGCCGACGAGGCCCTCGTAGATCTGGATGATCACCCGGCCCGACTCGCCGTCGGAGATCAGGGCGCCGTCGAGGGCGACCGGATCGGCCGAGGAGGCGAAGACGAGCGTGTCGTTCGCGTTCTTGTGCGCTCGCGCACCGAATGCAACTGCGACGACGATCAGCGCCGCAAGCACGGCCGCGAGAGCCGCCTTCCAGAGGTTTCGCATGCAAATCCTTTCCGTTCGAACGGAGTCCCGGGGGGACGTCAAGTATGTCGCAACGGCGTCCCCGGAATCCAGGAAATGCAATAACCCGCATATGGCGGGCTCTGCTCTCTCCCCGACCCAGCTCGCGGAAGTGTGCGAGTTGCTGCGATTTCCGAGCATCAGCGCCGATCCGGAACATGCCGCCGACGTCCGCGCGACGGCCGATTGGCTCGCCGCGCTGATCCGGCGAAACGGCGGCGACGTGAAGATCGTCGAGCGGGCCGGCCGTCCGGTGGTGGATGCGCTGGTCAGGGCGAGCCGGCGGGACGAGGGGACGACGACCGTCCTCTGCTACGGCCACTTCGACGTCCAGTCGCCGGCGCCGCTCGAGCTCTGGGACAGCGATCCCTTCGCCCCCGAGGTGCGCGACGGCTGGCTCTACGCGCGTGGCGTGGCCGACGACAAGGGCCAGCTGTGGGCGCTGCTGCGCGCCGCGCTCGACCTCGCCGCCGAAGGCAGTCTGCCCGTGGACGTCCGGTTCTGCCTCGATTCGGAAGAGGAGGTCGGCGGCACCTCGATCGTCGACTACCTCGAGGAGACCGCGGGAGCGGCCAAGGCGTGCGTGATCTTCGACACCTCGATGCTCGACGACGAGACGCCTGTGCTGACGATCGCGACGCGCGGCACCCTCTACCTCCATCTCGAGGCACGGACGGGCGTTCGCGACCTTCACTCCGGCGTCTACGGCGGTGCCGCGTCGAACGCGCTGCACGTGCTCGTCGGAGCGCTGGCGAACGTGCTGCCGCGCGACGGACGCCTGGCCGACGCGCTGCAGGTCGACATCGACCGGCCCTCCCCGGCGGAGCTGGACGAATGGCGGATGCTGCCGGCCGGAGCCGACCAGCTCGCAGCCCAGGGCGCCGTTCCCGCCGATCGCGCCGCGGCCGACGAGTTCTACCTCCGCACCTGGGCGCTCCCGTCGATCGACGTGAACGGCATCGAAGGCGGCTCGCCCGTCCTGCAGCGCACGATCGTCACGTCGGCGGCGCGCGCGAACCTCTCGCTGCGACTCGCCCCCGGCCAGACCGTGGAGCGCCTCTTGCCGGCGATCGAGCAGCTCCTGCGCGCCGGGCTGCCGGAGGGCGCGGAGCTCGACGTCTCGGTCGTCGCCTCGTGCGACCCCGGGCTGACCCCGCCCGACTCGCCGGCGGTCAAGCTCGCGCTCGGGGCGTTCGAGCGTGCTACTGGCAGGCGGCCGCTCGTCCTCCGCAGCGGCGGCTCGCTCCCGATCATGCCGCTGCTCGAACGGCTCGGCATCCCCGCCGTCGTCTCGGGGTTCGACGTCCCGTCCGGCAACGTGCACGCGCCCAACGAGCGGATGCGCCTGACGAACCTCGCGACTGCGATGGCCGCCGCGCGCGAGCTCTTTTCAGCCTTCGCCGAGCTCTGACCCGCTGCCGCGTCCTACCGGAAATCGGTCGGCGGATCGAGCACGGCTGCTCCGCCCGGGCGCGCAGGCCGAGGGCGGCGAGGCTCCCGGACGCCGATGTCGGGCGGCGGGTCGCCCCACGTGCTGCGATCCTCGAGCCGCGGCCCGCGTCCGAGGAGCGCCCTGACGATCCGCGCGAAGAGATTCGGGCGCGCGCTGCGGCATCCGGCGGCCTGGCGCATGCCCGAAGCGTACGCGCGTTTAGCGGCCTCCGCGGCGGAAACCACCCGGATGCGCCCGTGCCGGTAGGAGCCAGACCAACCGTGTTACCGCTGTCGGCGACCGGCGGCGCGGAGCTCCGCCGCGTGGCCAACCAGTCGGTCTTCGAGACGGCCGGCCGCTTCGGCGCCGCCGCCTGGGACGTCCTTCAGTTCGTGTGCGAATGCGGCCGCGGCGACTGCGACCGGCTCGTGGTGCTGGCGTACGCAGAGTTCGATCCGAGCTCACCGCCCGGCTCCCTCCTCGCCCCCCACTAGCCCGCGTCCGCACCCAGTACGCTCCGTCCGTGGCAACCGCCGCCGACACGTTCGCGACCACGATCACGAGCGCCTACGCCGTCGACGGGCCCGCCCTCGACCTCGGCCTCGGCGTGCTCGACGGGCAGCTCGACAAGGACGCGGTCGTGCGCATGCCCCTCGCGATGATGAACCGGCACGGGCTCGTCGCCGGAGCGACCGGAACGGGCAAGACGCGCACGCTGCAGCTGCTCGCCGAGCAGCTCTCCGAGCAGGGCGTGTCGGTCTTCGCCGCCGACTACAAGGGCGACCTGTCCGGGCTCGAGGATCCGGGTGCGGCCGACGGCCCGGCGCCGAAACGGATGGCCGATCTCGGCCTTCCCTACCAGCCGACGTCGTACCCGGTCGAGTTCCTGTCGCTCGGGGGGATCGGCGACGGCGTCCCGATCCGCGCGACCGTCAGCGACTTCGGGCCGGAGCTGCTCGCGAAGGTGCTGGGTGCGAACGAGACGCAGGAGCAGTCGCTCGCGCTGCTCTTCCGCTTCGCCGACCAGCACGGGCTCGGCCTCGTCGACCTCGCCGACCTGCGCGCGCTGCTCACGTACCTCGACTCCGACCAGGGCAAGGCCGACCTGACCGGGATCGGCGGCGTCGCGAGCCAGACGATCGGCGTCCTGCTCCGCTCGCTCGTCGAGCTCGAAGACGGCGGCGGCAAGGAGTTCTTCGGCGAGCCGCAGCTCGAGATCGCGGATCTGCTGCGCACCGCGCCGGACGGGCGCGGGATCATCTCGTCGCTCGAGCTCGCCGCCGTGCAGGACAAGCCGGTGCTCTTCTCGACCGCGCTGATGTGGCTGCTCGCCGAGCTGTTCGAGCAGCTGCCCGAGATCGGAGACCAGCCGAAGCCGAAGCTCGTCTTCTTCTTCGACGAAGCCCATCTGCTCTTCGACGGCGCGACCAAGTCGTTCGTCGATTCGGTCACGCGCACCGTGCGCATGATCAGGTCGAAGGGAGTCGGCGTGTTCTTCGTCACGCAGTCTCCGACCGACCTGCCGACCGACGTGCTCGGCCAGCTCGGCGCGCGCGTGCAGCACGCCCTCCGTGCGTTCACCCCGGACGATGCCGACGCGCTGAAGAAGACCGTTCGCACGTACCCGACGTCGGACTTCTACGACCTCGCGAAGCTCCTGACCGAGGTCGGCACCGGCGAGGCGGTCGTCACGATCCTCTCCGACAAAGGCATCCCGACACCCGTCGTGCACACGCGCCTGCGCGCGCCTCGCTCCAGCATGACGTCGTCCGCCAACGTCGCGCAGACGGCGAAGGCGTCGTCGCTGTGGGCGAAGTACGGAACGCGGCTCGAGAAGGAGAGCGCGGCCGAGCAGCTCGCCCAGCGCGTCGAGGCTCAGCCTGCGGCCGAGCCGGAGCAGCCGAAGGAGACGACACGCGCCTCGAGGGCCAAGCCCAAGCCCGCGAGCGGCGGCCTGACCGACTTCCTCAACTCCCGCGAGGGCAAGACGATCCAGCGCGAGGTGATTCGCGGCGCCTTCAGCCTGCTGAAGAAGCGCCTGTAGGCCGCGCGCGGCGATTTCCGAGCAGCACCATCGCCAGCGCCGCCACACCGAAGCAGACGAGCAGCACGACCCCGTTGCCGAACAGCGCGGTCTCGAGCACCGCCGCCATGTAGGCCATCGCCGCGACGCCGGCGCCGGCGAAGCCGAGACGGAGAACGCCGAGCGCAAGCTCGTGGCGGCGCATCCGCGCGAACCTATCGCACGCGCTACGCGACGACGAGCGCGCCGTCGGCGTCGAAGCGAGCGCCGGCCGCGCCGAAGTCCTCGCGTGAGAGCTGCTGGACGAGCCGCAGGCTCGTGCCGGTCGAGTCGAGCGACGGGATTCCCGGCGGCTGCAGCAGCAGCGACGTCCACTTGCCGCTTGTCACGGTTCCGTCGCCGCGCAGCGCCACCGTGATGATCGCCGACTCCGACAGCGTCCCGCCCATGCCGAAGGTGCGCCAGCCGGCGAGGTTGCCGAGCGAGTAGGCGATCAGGCGGTCGTGGTACCACTGCACGCCGCGGATCACGTGCGGTCCCGAGCCGACGACCAGATCGGCGCCCGCGTCGATCACCGCATGCGCGAACGCCCGGCTCGCACCCCGGTTCTCCCCGAGGAAGAACTCGGTTCCGGCGGGGACGTGCATCGCCGTCGAGCCCTCGGCCCCCGCGTGGATCGCGACGACGACCAGGTCCGCCTCTGTCGCCGCCCGCTTGACGAGCGCGACCGCCGCGGGAATCCGATCGAGGCGCGCCGCCCACTTGTAGGGAGCGAAGCCGAGGAAGGCGATCCTGATGCCGTGCATCCGCATCACCTCGATCTGCCCGGGCTTCCCGTCCCAGGCGACGTGGGCCGTCCGCAGCGCGGCAAGCGTCGACGCCTGGCCCGCCGCGCCGTAGTCGTCGGCATGGTTGTTCGCGAGATTCACGATGCGGATGCCGGACGCGGGCAGCGCGAGTGCGTAGCGCATCGGCGCACCGAACGCGTAGCACGTCCCGGGCGTCGAGCCGGAGCATTTCGACGTCGATCCGTTCGACAGCGCCTCCTCCAGGTTGACCCAGCCGACGTCCGCAGCCCTGAACACCGGCGCGACGTTGGCGAGCATCGTGCGACCCTGCTGCGGCGGCAGTCCGTACATCGAACCGAGCACGGTGTCCCCGCCCCACGCAATCGTCACGGTTCCCGTGGGCACCGCGCGCTTCGGCGACGCAGGCTTGACCGCGGCCTTCCGCTGCGGCACGACGACAGGCACCCCGCCTCGTGCCGGGAAGGCGTGGCTCAGCCCGAGCGCGACCGCCGCCGCGACGGCGACGAGCACCGCCAGCGCCGCAAGACGGCGCTGCCGGACGGCCCGGCGGCGTGCCGCCCGACGGCGCGCGCGTTCCGGGCTGACCGGGGACGGATCCTGAGAGCTCGGGCTCAGAGCCGAGACTGATACCAGTTTGTTACGGGCGGACGACGACGATCGTCCGGCTCTTGCCGCCGAGGTACCCGGCTCCCGCCTGGTTGACGCTGATCGCCATCCGCAACGACGAGACGCCGTGCGGCAGCGTCGCCTTGAACTCCGCGCGCGAGCGGGCGCCGAGGCGAACGCGCTTCACCGTCACCCAGGTGCCGGCCGCGGTGCGCCGCTGCAGCTGCACGACGCGATGGGCGAACGGATGCACGCCGCGAACGCGAACCGTGAAGCGACGGCCGGTACGCGCGAAGGCGACGGCCGGATGCACGCCGACGTCGACCGTCGCACTCGCGCCGCCCTGCCAGCTCGCGCGATACGACGTGCCGATCGTCGGCTTGGCGAGGTACGCCCAGGAGCCGTCCGCAGCGGTCAGCACGACCGCGACCGACTGGAACGAGCCCGTTCCGTATGCCTGCGCGAAGATCGTGACCGCCTGCCCGGCGGTGTGCATCGGCACGAAGCCGTGCAGGGCCACGGTCCGCCCGAAGACGAGCTCGCGTGCGGCGGCCGCCAGCGTGACGCCGGCCGTCTGGAAAGTCGCGTCGGCGCCGTTCGTCGTGCCGGCGTCGCTCTTCGCGACCAGCCGGAAGTGGTAGACGGTGCCGTTGGCCAGGCCCTTGAGCGCCGCGCTCACGCTCTTCGCCGCGGAGCCCGAGCCGGCGCTCTGCGCCGACGTCTTCGACCCGTACCCGGTGGACGTGCCGTACTCGAACCACCAGGTGGTCGAGCGGCTCTTCGGATCGACCGAGCCCGTCAGCGTCGCCGTGCCGACGGCGACGCTCTGCGCGCTTCCGGTCTGGACGACGGGCGGCACCGACGTCGAGAACGTGCGGTCGACACCTGCCGTCGCCCCGGCGCTGTTCGAGGCGACGATGCGGTAGTGGTAGACCGTCGCGACCTTGAGCTTGGTCAGCGAGGCGGATTCCTTCTGCGCGGTCGAGCCGGAGCCCGCGCTCTTGGTCGGGGTGCGCGTGCCGTACGCCGTCGTCGTGCCGTACTCGAACCACCAGTTCGTCGCCAGTCCGTTCGGCGTCACGGTGCCGTTGAGCTTCGCCGTCGTCGGCGCGATCGAGGAGGCCGCGCCGGTGCTGACGGCAGGAGAGCCGCTCGTCGTGAACGTCGCGTCGGCGCCGCTCGTCGTCCCGCCGTCCGACGTCGCGACGATCCGGAAGTGGTAGGTCCGGCCCGCCTGCAGCCCCGTCACGGACGCCGAGACGGAGGTCGCGGTCGAGCCCGTCGCGCTCTTCGCAGCCGTCTTCGTGCCGTAGCTCGTCGACGTCCCGTACTCGAAGTACCAGGTGGTGGGGCGCCCGTTGGCGTCGACCGAGCCGTTCAGCGTCGCCGAGGATGCGGTCACCCCGGATGCCGAACCCGTCACGGCGCCGGGCGGCGAGAACGTCGTGAACGTGCCGTCCAGACCCTTCGCGGTGCCGTCGCTGTTCGACGCGACCACGTGGTACGTGTAGGTCGTCCCCGGGGCCAGGCCCGTGAGCTTGGCGCTCACGGCGACGTCGGCGCTGCCGGTGTGGCTGGAACTCGCCGTCTTCGTGAGCTTCGTCGGGTCCGTGCCGTACTCGAAGGTCACGGTCGTCGTCTTGCCGCCGGGGTTGACGGTGCCGTTCAGCGTGGCGCCGGTCGGGCCGAGCTGGCTCGCGACGCCGGTCGTCGCAGTCGGAGCGACCGTGACCGCGGCCCCGGCGGGCAGCGCCGACAGAAGCGCGACAAACGCCGCCGTCGCTGCAAAACGCACGCCTCCCCAGGTCGCGGTCACGGTCACCTGGACCATCACGCACGCTGATGGGGCTTTTTGCGACGACATGTAAAGCCGCGGTAAATCGAGCTGCGCGAAGCCGTCGTAGAATGGGGCGATGAAGCAGTTCGCGACCGTTCGCGTGACGCAGGCCGCCGCCAGATATGGCGAGCACGCGCCGCTCGCGACTGCCTGCTGCAACGCCTGCCGGACGTGCATCACCACCAATCTCCTCGGGGTGGCGACGGCGGCGCTCGCCGGCGCCGGGCTCGGTGTGGCGAGGCTCGGCAGGCGCTTGACGCGCCGCTCCTGACCGGTCGTAGAATCAGCCGGAGTGCGAGCGACGGAGGTGGAGATGACCGGCGTGACGGTGACGTTCCAGTACGACGAGGGCTCCTTCGACCGGGAGCGGATCGAACAGGTTGCGGAGAAGGCACGGTCGGCGTTCGAGGGCCTACCGGAGCTCCGGCTGAAGGCCTTCACGATCGACGAGCCGGGTCGCCGGGCGGTCAACGTCTACCTCTGGGAGTCGGCCGATGCCGCTCGGGCGTTCTTCGGCGACGAGCTGCGCGAGCGCGTCACCGGGCTCTACGGAGTCGCACCCGTGATCGAGTTCCTCGAGGTCACGGCCCTCGTCGACAACGCTGCTGCGCCCGTCGCCGGCTGAGCACGCCTCATCCCCGCGGTCGAGGCGGAATCATCCCCGCGACCGATGTTGGCGGCCGACCCGCGCCCTAGGGTCATCCACATGAAGCGGCGCATCCTCTTCCTGCTCCTCGTCACCGGTCTGATCGTCCTGGCACTGGGCGGCTGGACGGTGCAAGGCCTCCGCTGGCTCGCCGCCGGCGGACGGACGGCCCCGCTTCCGCAGCCCGCTTAACCTGGTTAACCAATCCGGGGGCGGCTGGTAGCTTGCGATGGTGAGCGGGCAGCAGCAGCTCTCGGTCGATCCACCCGACCTCGGAAGCGTCGCCACCGCGAAGGGGATGGCGCGGCTCTGGCGCGAGCAAGGACGCCTGGTCGTGGTCGGGCTGGTCTGCGCATTCGTCTACAGCGGCCTCTCGCTGGCGATCCCGATCGTCGTCCGGCACGCGATCGACAGCTCGATCGCGCCGACGAACGGCCACCGCGCGGCGCTCTGGCCGTACCTGCTCGCCGTCGTCGGCCTCGCCGTCGCCCGCTTCCTGCTGAACTTCACGCGCCGCTACGCGACCGCGCGGACGGGCATCCGCGTCGAGTGGCGGATGCGCGAGCTGCTCTACCAGGCGTACCTGCGCTACCCGCGTGCGTTCTACGACCGCCACGCGACCGGGCAGGTCGTCTCCCGCGCGACGAACGACCTCTATCCGATCCGGTACTTCATCGGCTGGGGCATGACCCAGGGGATCCAGTCGCTGATGATGATCGCGGGGATCTCGGTCGTCCTCTTCCTGGTGAACGTCAAGCTCGCGGCGATCGCGCTGATCGCGATGCCGCTCGTGGGCGTCCTCGCGTTCATGTTCGCGCGGCGCGTCATGCCGATCTCGCGGCACGTGCAGCAGCTGAAGGCCGACGTCACCGAGGCGGCGGACGAGGCGGTCGTCGGGATCGAGATGGTGCAGGCGTTCGGACGCGAGGACGACGTCCAGGCGCGGTTCACGACCAAGGCGGAGGCGGTGCGCGACGGGGTGCTCAGGCAGGCCCGCGTCGAGGCCGCCTTCCTGCCGGGGCTGCTCTTCCTGCCGACGATCTCGATCGGCGCCGTCGTCCTCTTCGGCGGCCACGAGGTGATCGGCGGCACGCTCACCTACGGCGAGTTCTTCCTCTTCTACCAACTGCTCCTGCAGCTCGTCTGGCCGCTCGAAGCGCTCGGCTGGATCCTGTCGCTCGCCCAGCGCGCGACCGCGTCGGCGTCGCGCAGCTTCGCCTGGCTGCAGGGGATCGAGACGATCCCGGAGCCCGCGCAGCCGTCGTCGCTGCCCCCGGGCGGGCTGGCGATCGCCTTCGAGGATCTCCACTTCTCGTACGGCACCGGCAGCGAGGTGCTGTCCGGGATCGACCTCTCGGTGGCTCCCGGCGAGGTCGTCGCCGTCTGCGGGCCGACCGGCGCCGGCAAGTCGTCGCTGCTGAACCTCGTTCCTCGCTTCTACGACCCGACGGGAGGACGCGTGCTGCTCGGCGGCGTCGACCTGCGCGAGCTGCGACTCGACGAGCTGCGCTCGGCCGTCGCGCTCGTCACGCAGCGGCCGATCCTGTTCTCGATCCCGCTCAGGGACAACCTGACCGCCGCGCGGCCCGAAGCGCCGTGGGACGAGGTCGTCGCCGCCTGCGAGGCCGCGGGGGTGGCGCAGTTCGCCGCCGAGCTTCCGGACGGCTACGACACCCTGATCGGCGAGCGCGGAGTCAACCTGTCCGGCGGCCAGCGGCAGCGCGTCGCGCTGGCTCGCGCGCTCGTCGCCGGCGCACGCGTGGTCGTGCTCGACGACCCGATGTCGGCGGTCGACACGCAGACTGAGCGCCACCTGACCACCAACCTCCGTCCCGCGCTCGCGGGACGCACAGTGGTGGTTGCGACGCAGCGGCTGAGCACGGTGCTGATCGCCGACCGCGCCGTCGTGATCGACGACGGCGTAATCGTTGAGCAGGGGAAGCCGATGGAGCTGCTCGAGCGCGGCGGTGTGTTCACGAGCCTCTTCGGCGAGGAGGTGCTCGCGGCGTGAGCAGGAAGAAGCGCGTCGGCCTGACCCGCCTCACCCGCTACCTCCGCGGGCGCCGGAGACGCGTCGCCGTGCTCGCGGCGATCGGCGTGTGCCAGGCGGCGGCGCCGGTCACGGCGCTGCTGATCGTCCAGGATGCGATCGACCGCGGGATGCGCGCGCACGATCGCGGCCGGCTCGGCCGCGACGTCGTCCTCTACCTCTGCATCAACGCAGTCGCCTGGATCCTCCAGACGACGCTGGTACGCGGCCTCGCACGGGTCGGGCAGGACGTCGTCCTCGGCCTGCGCCGGGATCTCTTCGAGCACCTGACGACGCTCTCGCTGCGCTACTTCTCCGGGCAGAAGGCCGGCTGGATCATCGCGCGTCTCACCTCCGACGTCGACGCGCTCTCCGACGTCCTCTCCCAGGGCCTGACGACGCTCGTCGTCAACACGCTGACGCTGCTCGCGGCGATCGTCGGCCTCTTCATCCTCGACTGGCGGCTGGGGCTCGTCGCGCTCGTGATCCTGCCGCCCACGCTCGTGCTGACCCGCTGGTTCCAGGTGCGCTCGCACGCCGCGTTCCTGCGCGTCCGCGAGACGATCGCGTCGATGACGGCCCAGATCGCCGAATCGGTCTCCGGCATGGCCGTGATCCAGGCGTTCAACCGGGAGCGCGCCTTCCTCGCCGAGTTCGACAAGGCGAATGCCGCGAACCGCGAGACGAACACGCATGCGCAGTATCTGAACTCGCTCTTCTTCCCGGGCATCGAGCTGCTCGGCGCGGTGGCGATGGCCTCGGTGCTCTGGGTCGGCGGCCGGATGATCGCGGACGACACGCTGACGATCGGCACCCTCGTCTCCTCGGTCTTCCTGCTCAACCTGATCTTCCAGCCGCTGCAGGAGCTGTCGGATCTCTACGGCCAGGTGCAGTCGGCCGGCGCCGCGATGGAGAAGATCACGACCGTTCTCGACACGGAGCCGGAGATCCGCGACTTGCCGCGCGCCGAGGTGCTGGCGATCGACGGCGACCTTCGCCTCGACCGCGTCACGTTCGCGTACGGCGCCGAGCCGGTGCTGCACGCGATCGACATCCACGTTCCCGCGGGAGGCTGCCTCGCGCTCGTCGGCGAGTCGGGCGGAGGCAAATCGACCACTGCAAAGCTGGTCGGCCGCTTCTACGACCCGGACGACGGCGCGATTCGCATCGACGGACACGACCTGCGCGACCTCGAGCTGCGCTCCTATCGCCGTCAGCTCGGCGTCGTCCTGCAGGACCCGTTCCTGTTCGCCGGCACGATCGCCGACAACATCCGCTTCGCTCAGCCCGAGGCGACCGACGAGGACGTCGCCGAGGTTGCGCACGCGGTCGGCGTCGACCGGATCGCGCGGCGCTTCGAAGAGGGCCTGCTCCATCCGGTGCGCGAGGGCGGCGCCGGGCTGTCGGCCGGCGAGCGCCAGCTGATCTCGATCGCGCGCGCACTGCTCGCCGATCCGCGGATCCTGATCTTCGACGAGGCGACCTCGAACATCGACCGCCCGACCGAGATCCTGATCGAGCGCGCGCTCGACCGGCTTCTGCACGGCCGGACGTCGATCATCATCGCCCACCGCCTGGCGACCGTCCGGCGGGCGGACGAGATCCTCGTGGTCGAGCACGGACGCATCGCGCAGCGTGGCCGCTTCGACGAGCTCCTCGCCGCCGAGGGCCCCTTCCGGCGCCTCGCCCGCGACCTCGAAGGCGCGGTCGCCTACGCGCCGCAGTCGGGCACGGCGGCTCCCGTGAGCGGCAGCCGCGCGAGCAACTGAGCGAGCGTCTCGAGCTCCGAGTCGGAGTACCGCCCCGTGAAGAGCTCGTCCACGCCCCGGAGATGCGTGACGGCGGCAGCCCGCAGCTTCCGCCGGCCCTTGTCGGTCAGCTTCGCGTAGGAAACGCGTGCATCGGAGGCGCAGGTCGCCTTCTCGACGAGCCCCGAGCGCTCGAGGCCCTCGAGCAGCCGGGTGATCCCGGAGGCGGTCAGGAGAACGCTCTGTGCGAGGTCGACGCGGCGCATCATCGATTCCTCCGCGCGCGACAGGCGCAGCAGGACCTCGTAGTCGTTCAGGGTCAGGCCGTGCTCGCGCTGCAGCTGGGCCGACATCTCGCGCGTGATCGCCGCATGGGCCCGCAGGAAGGTGAGCCAGCCCGTGAGCTCGACGGTGACTGCCGGTGAACTCGCCATAGTTGCGCCCTCAAGTGTAGCGCCGGAACGGCACGGCACGGCAATCACGATAGGTTTTTCGATATGTCGGCACGGGACGAGGGAATCGTCGTCGAGGGGCTCGTCCGGCAGTTCAAGGACGTGCGCGCCGTCGACGGGATCGACCTGGCGATCGAGCCCGGCCAGATCTACGGCTTCCTCGGCCCGAACGGGGCCGGCAAGTCGACCACCGTCCACATGCTGACCACCCTCCTGCCGCCCACCTCCGGCAGGGCGACGGTCGCCGGGTTCGACGTCGTCAAGAATGGCCCGGCCGTGCGCTCGCGGATCGGCGCCGCGCTGCAGGAGACGGCCCTCGACCCGTTCCTGAGCGGGCGCGAGCACCTGCGCCTGCAGGCCTCGCTGCACGGCATCCGCGGCGAGCGGCGCCTGTCGCTGCAGACGCAGCTCCTGCAGCGGGTCGGGTTGACGCAGGCCGCCGACCGCAAGGTGCGCACGTACTCGGGCGGCATGAAGCGGCGCCTCGACCTGGCGCTCGCGCTGATCCACAACCCGGCGATCCTCTTCCTCGACGAGCCGACGACCGGCCTCGATCCGCAGAGTCGCGCAGCGCTCTGGGAAGAGGTCGGGCGGCTCGCGCGCCAGGAGGGCGTGACCGTCTTCCTGACGACCCAGTACCTCGAGGAGGCCGACGTGCTCGCCGACCGGGTCGGGATCATCAACCACGGTCGCATCGTCGCCGAGGGAACGCCCGCCATGCTGAAGGCCGAGATCGGGAAGTCGACGGTCGAGGTCGTGCCGGAGGATCACGCGCAGCTCGGGCGGCTCGGCGAGCTGCTCGCGCCGTTCGGCACCGGGACGGCCGCGCGCCCCGGCGCCGCCGCGGTTCGGCTCGACGGCCACGGCGGGCTCGCCGACGTCGTGCGGGCGCTCGACCAGGGCGGCCTGCGCGCAGCCGAGATCAACCTGCACTCGCCGTCGCTCGACGACGTGTTCCTCGCGAAGACCGGCCACACGCTCGAAGGGGCCGACGAGGAGGCCGGGTGAGCGAGGCCGCCGGCCAGGTCTTGCTGATCGCGCAGCGTTCGCTCCTGCGCACGGCCCGACAGCCCGGCACCTGGATCCCGCCGCTCTCGTTCCCGTTGATCCTGATGGCGGTGAACTCGAACGGGTTGCGCGCCGCGACGCACCTGCCCGGCTTCCCGACGAACTCGTTCCTGTCGTTCTTCCTGCCGTTCTCGTTCCTGCAGGGCGCGCTCTTCGCGTCCGGCATCGCCGGAACGGATCTGGCGCGCGACATCGACACCGGCTTCCTCAACAGGCTCGCGCTCACGCCGGTGCGCGGCAGCGCGCTGCTGCTCGGACAGATCGGCGGCGCGCTCGGGCTGGGCGCGGTGCAGGCGGTCGTCTACCTCGGCGTGGGGCTTGCGGCGGGCGTGCACATCGACGCCGGCGTCGGCGGAGCGCTGCTCATCCTGCTGCTCGCGCTCGGGACGGCGGCGGGCTTCGGCGGCGCTCGGGCTCTGGCTCGCGCTCCGCACGGGCTCCGGGCGAGGGCGTCCAGTCGATGTTCCCGCTGCTCTTCTTCCTGCTGCTCGTCTCGAGCATGAACCTCCCGCGGAACCTGATCGAGGTCAGCTGGTTTCGCGACCTCGCCACGGTGAACCCCGTCAGCTACCTGATCGAGGCGATGCGGTCGCTCGTGATCGAGGGTTGGAACGGCCAGGCCCTGGCGCTCGGCTTCGGCTTCATGGTCGCGCTGAACGCAGTGTCGATGCTGCTCGCGACGCGACAGCTCCGCGTGAGGATGACGCGAACGTGAGCTCGCGGCTCGAGGTCGCCTCCGCGCTCGCGTACAGGCAGACGACGGTTCTGCTCAAGAACCCGTCGCTCTTCCTGCCGCCGATGTTGTTCCCGTTGATGAACTTCGTCGCGTTCGCCGGCGGGCTGTCGCGGCTCCGGCACGTCCCCGGCTTCGACTTCACCGGCGGCTACACCGCGTTCCAGTTCGTGTTCGTCCTGCTGCAGTCGGCGGTGTTCGGAGGCGTGTTCACGGGCTTCGGCATCGCGCGCGACTTCGAGCGCGGGTTCGCGAAGCGCCTGCTCGTGTCGGCGCCGCAGCGGACCGGGATCATTCTCGGCTACGGCCTGGCGGCGCTGGTTCGCTGGCTGATGATCGCCGTCGTGCTGACGATCGTCGCGCTCGTCGCCGGGATGCACGTGGGCGGCAGCGGGATCGATCTCTTCGGGTTGTACGGGCTCGCGATCGTCTTCAACCAGGTCGGGATGCTGTGGGCGTGCGGGGTCGCGATGCGGCTGCGCACCGTGCAGGCGGCCCCGTTGATGCAGACACCGGTCTTCCTCGCGCTGTTCCTCGCCCCGGTCTACGTGCCGCTGCACCTGCTGCGCGGCTGGCTCCACCACGTCGCCCGCCTCAACCCGCTCACGTTCCTGCTCGAGGCCGGGCGCGGCTTCATCGAGGGTCGGCCGACGCAGGTCGCGGCCGCGTTCGCCATCGCGGCGGGGCTGCTGGCGTTCTTCGCGGTCTGGGCGCGCACCGGTCTCGTCCGCGCCGAGCGCGCCGGCTAGAGCCGCCCGAACGTCGACACCTGCGCGAGACGCCGGCGGCGCCGCATGACCGCGCCGCCGTCCGAATCGTTGCCGACCGCCGTGTTGCCCTCGACCGTGTCGAGATCGCCGTCGGCGCGCCGCCCGACGACGATCCCGACGTGGTCGGGCAGGCCGCCGTCCCAGTCGAAGACCGCGACGTCGCCGGGCGCGGGAGCGCAGTCGGCGTCCAGACCCCGGCCCGTCGCCCGTAGCCACGTCTCGAGCGTCGGCACGTAACACACCCCGCGCGGATACACGCCGGCGCCGTGCCAGCGGCGGCAGAGCGTGACGCCCGCGCCGACCGAGAAGCAGTACGAGACGAAGATCGCGCACCAGGGCACGCCGTCGACTCCGAACCAGCGCCCGAACATCGTCCGGTTCGAGCCGGGTGGGCTCTCTCGAACGCCGACGTGCCGGAGCGCCTCGGCCAGCGCCCTGCGTCCGTGGAGCGATGCCGCAGCAACGTCGGTCGCGCTCATGGCGCCCCTCCTCGTCGCTTGCGAGCGTCAGCCTACAACGAGCCGCTGAACGTGTCGCACCCGCTTGGCTCGCCACGCTGGTAGCCGGTCAGGAACCACTTCTGCCGCTCCGCCGACGATCCGTGCGTCCACGTCTCGGGGTTGACCTGACCCTGCGCCTCGGACTGGATCCGGTCGTCGCCGACCGCGGCCGCCGCGTCGAGCCCTTCGTTGATGTCCTGCTGCGTCAGATCGACGATGTACCCGGTCGCGACGGCATGGCGCGCCCAGACGCCGGCGTAGCAATCGGCCTGCAGCTCCGTGCGGACCGACTGGCTGCTCGCACCCTGCGAGCTGCCGGGCTTGAGGCTGCCGAGCAGGTCCTGGGCATGGTGGCCGTACTCGTGTGCGATGACGTACGCCTCCGCGAAGGGGCCGCCCTGCGCGCCGAACCTGTCGTGGAGCTCGTCGTAGAAGCCGAGGTCGATGTAGACCTTCTTGTCGACGGGGCAGTAGAACGGCCCGACGTCGGTCGTCGCCGGGCCGCAGCCCGTGTCGGTCGAGCCGGTGAAGAAGACGGTGTCCGCGAGCTGGTACGGCTTGCCGTGCGCTTGGAAGTAGCCCTTCCAGTACGCCTGCACCGAGTTGACGTCCGCGACGATGCGGCAGTCCTGCCGCGTGTTCGCGTCGGCCCCCGTCCGGCAGTCGACCCCGATCGTGCTGGACGGCGACTGCTGCGGCGAGGCGACGGTGACCCCGTCGAGCCCGTTCAAGGCGTTCGAGTTGCCACCCCCGAGCAGCACGACGAGCAGGTAGATCACGACCCCGACCACCCCGAGGCCGCCGCCGCCGAGCGCGACCGGCCCGCCGAACGACCCGCCGCGCGAGGCGCCGCGCTCGTCCTCGATCTGGCTGGTGTCGAGCGTCTTCCCGGGCCGAAAGCGCATGGGCGCACACCCTAGACGGCTCGCCGCCGCCGCGCCGCCGAGGCCCGGGACTGGCGGGCACCCTCATGCGGCCGGCCCGAACTCGTCGAGGAGAATGCGGATCTCGCACACCTCGTGAAAGCCGAGCCGCGCCAGGATCGGCCGCGACATCGGGCTGGCCTGCGTCACGAGCGCCGGCGTGCCCCTGCGAACGGCCTCGTCCCAGCGTGCCGCGACGAGCGCGCGGTAGGCGCCGCGGCCGCGCGCGTCCGGCAGGGTCGCGCCCCCGAAGAGGGTGACCCCGTGCGCGGAGAACGACGCGGTGCCTCGCGCCGCCGGCTCGCCGTCGACGTACGCGACGTAGACGACGTTGTCGCCGCCGTCGTCCTCCCGGTCGGAGACCGCTTCCGGCTCGGGCATCCCGAACGCGATCGCCGCGATCCGCGCGGCTGCAAGCTTCTCGTCCGGTGTCGTCGCGGCCCGGACCTCGATGTCCGGGCGGCCCCCGGCCGGCGGTTCGGTGAGGACCATGCCGATCGCGAGCGGTGTCGAGTCGTCGACGAGGCCGCGCTCGAGCAGCCGGTCGACGAGGTCGCCCGGCGTCGCGTGCGTGCCGACCTCCCACGTGCAGGCGAGCCGGCCCTTCGCCCGCAGCCGGGTGTGGATCTCTTCCCGCACCTGGTCGAGCTCGTCGTCGCGCAGCCGAAAGCGCTGTGCGACGTTCCACGACGGTGCGTCGCCGCGCCCCATCCAGAGCACGTAGCGGTCGGTGACGTCGCGCTCGTCGGCCGGGCCGAGCGGCGTGTAGGTGTTCGCGTTCTCCGCGAGCTCGAGCAGCGCGCTCACCCGACCACGCTAACCAGCGGACGGATAGAGCTTCGACCTCCACGCCCGCCGGTACACGGACTGGAGATGCTCGACGCGCTTGATGTACGCGCGCGTCTCGGCGAACTGGATCCCGACGCCCTGTGCCCGCCACCGGTCGACGTTCCCTTGCCCGGCGTTGTATGCGGCGAGCACGAGCCGCTCGCCGCCGTACTTCTCGAAGAGGTTGTCGAGATACCACGCGCCGTAGCGGATGTTGAGCTCGGGGTCGTACAGATCCTGCGTCCGGAACGCGCTGCCGCCGGTGCGGATCGCGATCCCGCGGGCTGTCGACGGCGTGAGCTGCATCAGCCCGATCGCTCCCGAGGAGGACACGGCGCTCGGCCGGAACTTCGACTCCTGGTAGATGACCGCCGCGAGGAGCGCCGGATCGAGGTGATGCTCGGTGGCGTGCACGCGCACGAACTCGGAGTACCGCAGCGGGTACCGCAGCCGCTCGTACCACGGCGGGCTCGTACGGTCGACGTACACGACGACACCCGCGAGAGCGACGAGCATCGCGACGAGCAACAGCAGGACGGCGCGCTTCACCCGGCCTGCAGCTCTCGCATCACCGACTCGACGAACCGATCGAGCTCCTCCAGCGTTCCGGTGTTCTTGTAGACGAAATCCGCGCGTTTCGTCTTCTCCGAGTCCGGGAGCAGCCGGCTCTCGCGCTCGTCGGTCGCGACCGGTGAGCGTGCGCGTCGCAGCTTCGTCGGCGCGGTGATCACGACGACCTTGTCGAAACGCTCCTCGCCGCCCACCTCGTAGAGCAGCGGCACCTCGGTGACGCAGACGGCGGGCGGATCCGGCAGCTGCGACAGGTCGTCCCGCCACCTCAGGTACTCGGCCGCGACCAGAGGGTGCAGGAGCTCCTCGAGCCACGTCAGCGCCTCACGGTCGTTGAAGACCGCGGTCGCCAGCGCGCCGCGGTCGATCTCGCCGTCGTCGCCGACCACGCCGTTGCCGATGCGCTCGACGATCTTGCGCTTGACCTCGTCCCAGCGCAGCAGATGGTGGACGATCTCGTCGCTCGAGACCGTCGCGGCGCCGTGCCGCGCGAAGGCCTGCAAGGCCTCGCTCTTCCCGCTCCCGATGCCGCCGGTGATCGCGACGGCGACCGGGCGGGTCACTCCTCGACGACGGCCTCGGGCTCGACGTCGGCCGAGGCGGCGGGTTCCGGCTCCTCGTCGACCTCTTCGACGGCGTCCGCCTCGATCTCCTCGGACTCGTCCGCGGCCTCCGCGACGGGCTCGGCAGGAGCGTCGGCGAACACGTCCTCGGAGAGGTCGAGGCTCGGCCGGGTATGCACCGATTCGGCGCCGTCGGCACGCGGCTGGACGGGGTCCGTGTCCTCGACGCGCTTGAGCGACAGCGAGAGGCGGCGGCGATCGCCGTCGACCTCGATGATCTTCACGTTCACGGGCTGGCCCTGCGACACGACCTCGCGCGGGTTCTCGACGTGATGCTGCGCGAGCTCCGAGATGTGCACGAGCCCTTCGACACCGGGGAGGATCTCGACGAAGGCGCCGAAGGTGACGACCTTCGTCACACGGCCCTCGACGACGTCGCCCTCGTCGTAGCTCGAGAGCACCTGCTGCCACGGGTCGCTCTGCGTCTGCTTGAGACCCAGGGAGATGCGCTGCCGGTCGCGGTCGATGTCGAGCACCTTGACCTCGACGTTCTGGCCGATCTCGAGCACCTCGGACGGATGGTTGACGTGCGACCAGGAGAGCTCCGAGATGTGAATCAGCCCGTCCATGCCGTCGAGGTCGACGAAGGCGCCGAAGTCGACGATGTTGGAGATCTGCCCCTCGACGACGTCGCCGGGCTGGAGCTTGTCGAGGATCTGCTGCCGCTGCTCCTTGCGCTCCTCTTCGAGCACGGCGCGGCGCGAGAGCACGACGTTGTTGCGCGAACGGTTGAGCTCGATCACCTTGGCGCGCAGCTCCTGTCCCAGGAACTCGTCGAGGTCCTGGACGCGGCGGATGTCGACGAGCGACGCGGGCAGGAACCCGCGCACGCCCAGGTCGAGGATCAGGCCGCCCTTCACGACTTCGATCACGCGGCCGTTCACCGGCTCGCCCGACTCGGCGGCGCCCTCGATGTTCTTCCAGGCGAGCTCGAAGCGCGCCCGCTTCTTCGAGAGGATCAGCCGGCCTTCGGCGTCCTCCTTCGTGAGCACCAGCGCGTCGATCTCGTCGCCGAGGGTGACCTCGTCGGACGGGTTCACCGACCGGCGGATCGAGAGCTCGGAGACCGGGATGACGCCTTCCGACTTGTAGCCGATGTCGACGAGGACCTCGTCCTTGTCGACGCGCACGACGGTGCCGTGCACGACCTGCCCCTCGTTGATCTCGGGGAAGGTCGACTCGTAGTCCGGAATCAGCTCGCCGTCGGGGCCTTCGACCCAGACGCCCGGCTCCTGCTGCATGAGATCGTGGCTAGCCAAAGCGGCCGCGAAGTATAGCCAGGTCGGCCGATTGGCCCGAAAATCGCACGGCTTACGACTTCGCTTCTGCCCAGTTGTCGCCGACGCCCACGTCGACGGCGAGCTTCGGGTCGAGGTCGTAGGCGCCCACCATCTCGGCGCGGACGAGCTCCCGCACCTTCGACACCTCCGGCTCGGGGACGTCGAGGAGGAGCTCGTCGTGGACCTGCAGCACCAGCCGCGCGCCTCTCCCCTCCTCGCGCAGCCGCCGCGCGATCCGGATCATCGCGACCTTGATGATGTCGGCGTTCGAGCCCTGCATCACGAAGTTCACGGCGACCCGCTCCCCGAAGCCACGGGTCTGCCGGTTCGACGCGCGCAGCTCGGGCACCAGCCGCCGCCGGCCGAGCAGCGAGGTCACGTAGCCGTCGCGCTCGGCCTGCTCGATCGTGCGCGCGATGAAATCCTGGACGTGCGGGAAGCGCGCGAGGTACGCGTCGATGTAGCGCTGCGCCTCGTCACGCGGGATCTCGAGGTTCTCCGACAATCCGAACGCCGAGATGCCGTAGACGATCCCGAAGTTGATCATCTTCGCGATCGAGCGCTGCGCCGAGGTCAGCGCCGCCGGGTCGACGCCGAGCACTTCCGAGGCCGTCGCCGTGTGGATGTCCTCGCCGCGCTCGAACGCGGCGCGCAGCTTCGGCTCACCCGACACGTGGGCGAGGATCCGGAGCTCGATCTGCGAGTAGTCCGCCGACAGGAGGCGGTGGCCGTCGTCGGCGACGAACGCGGAGCGGATCTCGCGACCGAGCTCGGTTCGCACGGGGATCGACTGCAGGTTCGGATCGGACGTCGACAGGCGCCCCGTTGCGGCGACGGTCTGGTTGAAGTGCGTGTGCAACCTGCCGTCCGACTCCGAGATCAACGACGGCAGCGGCCGCAGGTAGGTGTTGAGCAGCTTGGTGAGCTCGCGCCACTCCTCGACCACGGGCACGAGCGGATGGTCGGCACGGATCGCCCGCAGCACCTTCGCGTCGGTCGAGTAGCCCGTCTTCCCCTTGCGCCCCGCGGTGAGCTCGAGCTTCTCGAACAGCACCCGGCCGAGCTGCTGGGGCGAGCCGAGCACGAACTCCTCGCCGGCGAGCTCGTACGCCTGGGCCTCGAGCTCCTCGACTCGCTCGGTCAGACGTGCCGTGATCTCGCCCATGCGGTACGTGTCGATGCGGACGCCGCTCGCCTCCATCTGCGCGAGCACGGCGGACAGCGGCAGCTCGATCGTCCGGTAGAGGCCGGTCAGCTGCCGCTCCTCGAGACGCTCGAGCAGCGGGCCGATCAGCCGCCGCGGCGTCTCGGCTGCCCGGACGAGCGCCGCGGTCTCCTCCTCGGTGTCGGGCGAGGGGAGCAGCTCGACGCCGTACTCGGCCGCCAGGTCGGAGAGCTCGTACGACGCCCTGCCGGGATCGATCAGGTACGCCGCGAGCAGCGTGTCGTCGCGCGCCGTGACCCCGCTCGCCTTGGCGTCGTGCACGACGAGCTCGGCACCGGCGAGATCGCCGGCGGGGCGCGGTCCGACCACGACCTCGTCGCCCGCCGCCACCGCGGCGCGGTCGCCGGAAGCCGCGTAGCCGACCACACCGCGGAAGTCGAGCTCGCCCTCGCGCCACGGCACCTCGATCCCCGTCACCTGGAGCGGCGCCGACGGCACCGCCTCGTCGAGCTCGTCGACGCGATTCAGCAGCGCACGGAACTCGAAGCGGCGGAAGATCTCCTTCAGCTGCGACCGGTCCGGCGGCGACAGGACGAGCTCCGCGGGGTCGCAATCGATGTCGAGGTCGCGGCGCATCGTCGCGAGCTCCTTCGACACGCGCGCCTGGTCGGCGTGCTCGAGGATGTTCCGACGGCGCGCCGGCGAGAGCTCCTCCGCGTGCTCGATCACGCCGTCGACGGAGCCGTACTGCGCGATCAGCTGTCCGGCGGTCTTGTCCCCGATTCCGGGGACGCCCGGGATGTTGTCGCTCGTGTCGCCCTTGAGGCCGATGAAGTCGGGCACCTGCTCGGGGGTGACTCCGTACCGCGCCTCGACACGCTCGGGTGTGTACACGTTCACGTCCGCCACCCCGCGCGGCGTCATCATCAGGCACACGTTCTCGCTGCAGAGCTGGAACGCGTCGCGGTCGGTCGAGACGACGCAGGTCTTGATCGCATTGCTGTCCGCGCGCGTCGCCAGCGTCGCGATCACGTCGTCGGCCTCCCAGCCCTCGAACTCGAGGTTGCGGTAGCCGAAGGCGTCGACGATCGGGCGGAAGTGAGGAAACTGCTCGCGCAGCAGCTCCGGCATCGGCCGGCGACCCTCCTTGTAGACGACGTCCGCCGCCTCCGCGACGGCGGCGCGGTGGACGGGCCGCGAGTCCCACGCGACGGCGACGCCCTTCGGCCGGTAGTCGGCCAGCAGCTTGAACAGCATGTTCGTGAACCCGAGCAGTGCATTCGTCGGCTGGCCGTCGGTCGTCTGCAGCTCCTCGGGCAACGCGAAGAAGGCGCGGTAGGCGAGATTGTTGCCGTCGACGAGGAACAGGTCGGAGCCGCGCGCGGGCGCGTCGTCGAGCTGCAGCTCGGCCCCGGTGAGGGTCTTCGGCACAAGGCCCACGGTATCGTCACGCCGCGGTGCCGAGGCTCGAGATCCACCCATTTTCGGACGAGTTCCTGGACGGGGCGGCAGCGCTGCTGGCCGACCGGCATCGCCGTCACCGCGCCGCCGAGCCCCTCCTCCCGCCGGCGTACGAACAGCCGGCGGCCGCGCGGGCGGCGATCGAGGAGCTGCGGGGACGCGACGGTGCCGACGGGGTCGCGGCGACACGCGACGGCCGGGTCGCGGCGTACCTGATCGGGACCCGCAAGGACGACGCGGTCTGGGGCCCGAACGAATGGGTCGAGCCGGCCGGGCACGCCGCAGAGCGGGCCGAGGACGTTCGCGACCTCTACGCGGCCGCCGCCGCCGGGTGGGTCGACGCCGGGCGCAAGGCCCACTTCGCAGTCGTCCCGGCGACCGACGCCGAGCTCGTCGACGCGTGGTTCAGGCTGGGCTTCGGCCATCAGCACGCGTACGGGATCCGCGAGCTGCCCGCCGTCGGCTGGCCCGACGGCGTTCGCGAGGTCGAGGAGCGGGACATCGAGCAGCTGATCGCACTCGAGCCGGAGCTGCAGGATCATCAGCGGCAGACGCCGGTGTTCTCGGGCCTGCCCCCGGCCGACGACGATCCCGCCGAGCGCCGGGCGGACATCCTCGGCGACATCGCGGATCCGACGATCGGGTCGCTGGTCGCGGAGCAGGACGGCCGCATCGTCGGCAACCTGATCGTCTGCCCGCTCGAGCTCTCGACGGCCGTGCACTACGGGCTGGCCCGCCCCGAGCGCATGTCGTTCCTCGGCTTCGCGGTGACGGATCCCGAGGTCCGCGGCAGCGGCGCCGGGCTCGCGCTGACGCAGGCCGGCTTCGCCTGGGCCCGCAGCCGGGGCTACGAGGCGATGGTCACCGACTGGCGGGTCACGAACCTGCTCTCGTCGCGCTTCTGGACGGCGCGGGGCTTTCGTCCCACCTTCTTCCGCCTGCACCGCCTGATCGCGTGACGCGCATCCCGCTGCTCGCGGACGCGCGGCTCGTGGTCGCGGAAGCGGGCCCGGACGACGTCGTCCTGCGGCCGCGGCGGCCGCCCGCTCAGCTCGGCGACGTTCCCGCAGCGGCGCGCGAGGCGCTCGCGTTCCCACTGGCGGGGCCACCGCTCCGTGACCTCGTCGGTCGCGGTGGGACGGCGACGATCGTGATCGAGCAGCCCGTCCTCCCGATTCCCGGCGCACCGACCGGGCCGAGGCACACGGCCATCGCCGCCGTCGCCGACGAGCTTGCGCGCATGGGCGTCGAGAAGGTGACGATCCTCGTCGCCGGCGGGTTGCTGCGCCGCACGACTCCGCGCGAGATCGGGTCGCTGGTGACGCCCGAGTTCCGGCGCCGCTTCCGCGGGCGCTTGATCGTGCACGACGTCGAAGCGGACGACCTGGTCGATCTCGGCGACGTCGACGACGTCTGGCTGCGCGTGAACCGCGCGCTGGTCGAGACGGACGTCGTGGTGACCGTGACCGCCGCGGAGACCGTCCTGCACGGCGGCCCGGCGGCGCTGCTCAACGCGACCGGGCGCGAGTCGCTGCTGCAGGCGGCGACGCCGTCGTTGCTCGAGCCGAGCACCTCGCCGGCCTGGCGTCTCGCCCGCGAGGTCGAGCGGCGACTCGCGGCGCGTGTCGGGCTGTTCGGCGTGTCGCTCGTGCTCGACACCCCGCAGCTCACCGGCCCGATCGCCGGCTATCCGTTCGACCAGGCAGCGATCGAGCGGCTGCTCGGCTCGCGGCTGCAGCGGCTGCTGCAGTGGGCGCCCGTCGGCGTGAGGCGACGGGGCCTCGAGCGCCTGCCCCGCGAGATCACGGCGGCCGCGGTGTTCGGCGGGCCGCCGTCGGTCGCGCACGCCGAGGCACTTCTGCGCGGAACGCTCTTCAAGGGCGTCGAGCTGGCCGAGCCCGTCGACGCGATCGTGATCGGCATACCCCCGACGACGCCGTTCCTGCCGCGCGAGCGGCCGAACCCGGTGAGCGCGGCGTACCTCGGGCTCGGGCACGCGCTGCGGCTGTGGCGCAACAGGCCGCCGATCGCGGCCGGCGGGACGGCGATCCTCGTCCATCCGTTCCAGCGCCGCTTCCCGCGGCCGACCCAGACTCCGTATCGCGCGCTCTTCTTCGACCCGCGCCCCGCCGGCGACGCCGACGCGCTGCACGAAGCAGAGCGCGCCGCTGCGCGTGACGAGCGCACCCTCGCCGAGTATCGCGCGGGTCGCGCATCGCATCCCCTGCAGCCGTTCGTCGAGTGGCGAGCGTGCGCGGCAACCGCGGAGCGGCTGGGCGCGGTGCTGATCGCAGGGTGCCGCGACGCCCAGGCCGCGAGACAGCTCGGCTTCGTCGGCGTGCACGGCCTCGGGGCCGCGGTCGAGATGGCACACGGACGGGGAGCGGAGCGGATCGGCTACCTCCTCTCCCCGCCCTACTTCCCGCTCGTCGTCGGCGGGGGCTGAGGCTGGATCACCCACCGGGACGACGCGACGGGTACGGTCCGGAGCGATGGACGCGGTGATCGAGGCCACACAGCTGACGAAGTCCTTCGGGCAGCGGCGTGCGATCGACGGCGTGAATCTCGTCGTGCCCGGCGGCGTCGCCTTCGGCTTCCTCGGCCCGAACGGAGCCGGCAAGACGACGCTGATCCGCACCTTGCTCGGACTGACGAGGCCGTCGGCAGGCACGGTGTCGCTGCTCGGACTGCCGCAGCCCGCGCGGCGCCGCGAGGCGCTTGCGCGCGTCGGCGCGATCGTCGAGGAGCCGCGGTTCCATCCTCACCTCACCGGCCGCGAGAACCTCGCGATCGTCGCCGCAGCACGCGACCGCGCGGCCGAAGGGCGTATCGGCTCCGCGCTCGAGCGCGCCGGGCTCGAGCACCGTGCCGACGAGCGCGTCAAGACGTACTCCCTGGGCATGCGGCAGCGCCTCGGGATCGCACGCTGCCTGCTCGCCGACCCGGCGCTCTTGATCCTCGACGAGCCGATGAACGGGCTCGACCCCGCAGGCATCCTCGAGACGCGGCAGCTCATTCGGGCGTTCGTCGACGAGGGTCGCACCGTGTTCCTGTCGTCGCACCTGCTCGACGAGGTCGAGAAGACCTGCGACGAGGTCGCGATCGTCGACCGCGGGAAGATCGTCGCGCAGGGACCGGTCGGCGAGATCGCCGGCGGCGCGGAGCCGCAGCTGACGATCGAGGTCGACGACGAGGTGGCGGCCCGCCGCGTCCTCGGCGAGCGTGACGACGTGCGCGAGGTTGCTGACGACGACGGCACGCTGCGCGTCGCGCTCACGTCCGCGGCGGCCGCGGCGGAGGTGAACCGGGCGCTCGTCGTCGCGGGCATCGCCGTGTCGCGGCTCGAGCCCGCTCACGTGACCCTCGAGGAGCGCTTCCTCCAGATCACGTCGCGGCTGGAGCAGGACGAATGAGGCTCGTCGGCGCGGAGGTGCTGAAGCTCAGGAGGCGACGCGGCCTGATGGCCTGGTCTGCCGTGCTGACCGTCGGCGTGATGATCTTCGCGGACGGGCTCCTGGTGATCCTCCACGCGAGCTCACCCGACACGCATGGACCGGCCGGCGGCGCCCACAACCTGGACGGGATCATGTATCTGCTCGCGACGCTCGGAAGCGTCGCCGGGATCATCATCGGGACCACCGCGGGCTCACAGGACATGTCTGCCGGCGTGTTCCGCGACCTCGTCGTGACGGGTCGCTCCCGGCGCACTCTCTTCTACGTGCGCCCGGCCGGCGCGCTTCTCGTCTACCTGCCGCTGCTCGCGGCGGGTTTCGTCATCGCCGTCGCGTCGAGCTATGCGTTCGCCGGCGATCGGCCGACGTCGAGCGCCCACGACATCGCGGGCTACGCGGCGGCGCTCTTCTCGTACGGCGCTGTCTCGCTGGTGCTCGGCGTCGGGCTCACCGCCCTGATCCCGTCGCGCGTGGCCGTCGGTGTCCTCGTCGCCTGGAACGCGGCGATCTCGCAGATCCTGATCAGCATCCACGCGCTCGGCTCCGCCCGGAAAGCGATCGACGTCGCCGCCGCGCTGAGCTTCGCCCCGCGCACGTCGAACAGCCCCAACCTGACCATCGGTGCCGGCACGGCAGTGATCGTGCTGGCCGTGTGGACCGCCGCCGCGCTCGTCTTCGGCCGCGAGGCGACGGTACGCCGCGACGCCTGAGGGCGCGGCGACCTACGACTCGCCGAGGTAGGTCTTGCGGACCTCGTCGTTCGTCTTCAGCGCCTCGGCCTTGTCGGCGAGCACGATCCGGCCGGTCTCGAGCACGTAGCCGCGGTCTGCGGCGTCGAGCGCCATCAGCGCGTTCTGCTCGACGAGCAGGATCGACGTTCCCTGCTCGTTGATCGTCTTGATGATCTCGAAGATCCGCTCGACGAAGATCGGCGCGAGGCCGAGCGACGGCTCGTCGAGCAGCAGCAGCTTCGGGCGCGCCATCAACGCGCGGCCGATCGCGCACATCTGCTGCTCGCCGCCCGACATCGTCCCGGCGTGCTGGCTGCGCCGCTCCTGCAGGCGCGGGAAGAGATCGAAGACGCGCTCCATGTCCTCGCGAATACCGGCACGGTCCGAGCGCTGGAAGGCGCCCATCTCGAGGTTCTCGGTCACGCTCATCCGCGGGAAGAGACGGCGGCCCTCCGGCGACTGGGCGATGCCGCGCTTCACGATCTCGTGAGCCGGGACGGTGGTGATGTCGCGTCCCTGGAAACGAATCGAGCCCTGCCGCGGACGGTTGAGACCGTTGATCGAGCGCAGCGTCGTCGACTTGCCGGCGCCGTTCGCCCCGAGCAGCGTCACGACCTCGCCTTCGCGCACCTCGATCGAGATGCCCTTGAGCGCCTGGATCGAGCCGTAGTACGTGTGGACGTCGGTGAGCTCGAGGATCGGGCCGCCGTTCGTGCTCGTCACGAGAGCCCCCTCCGCTTCATGTCCTCGACGGCCGCCTTGCCCAGGTACGCCTCGATCACACGCTCGTTCTGCTGCACCTCGCGTGGGCTCCCCTCGGCGATCTTCTCGCCGTAGTCGAGCACCGACACGCGGTCGGAGACGCCCATGACCACGCGCATGTCGTGCTCGATCATCAGCACCGTCAGCTCTCCCGCTTCGCGCAGGCCGCCGACGAAAGCGGTGAACTCCGCCGACTCCTGCGGGTTCATGCCCGCCGTCGGTTCGTCGAGCAGCAGCAGCTGCGGGTCGGTGGCGAGCGCCCGGGCCACCTCGAGCCGGCGCTGGTCGCCGTACGGGAGGTTACGCGCGACCTCCTGGGACTTGCGCTCGAGTCCCGTGTAGTCGAGGAGCTCGCGCGCACGCTCCCGCGCGGCCTTCTCCTCGCGCCGCACGAACGGCGTCCGCAGGATCGAGTTGAAGAGGTTGGCGTGCATGCGCGCGTGACGCCCGACGAGCACGTTCTCGAGCGCCGTCATGTTTTGGAAGAGCCGAATGTTCTGGAACGTGCGGCCGATCCCACGCTGCGTGATCGCGTGCGGCGGCTTGCCTGTGACGTCCTCGTCGAGGAAGGTGATCGTGCCCGCGGTCGGCTTGTACACGCCGGTGAGCATGTTGAAGAAGGTCGTCTTGCCGGCGCCGTTCGGCCCGATCAGGGAGACGATCTTGCCGCGCGGAACGGTGAAGTCGACGTCGTTGACGGCGACGAGACCGCCGAACACCTTCCGCACACCTGCGGCGACGAGAACGTCGGCGCCGGCGCTGTCGCCGTTCGAGCTCATGCGCCCGCCGCCGTGATGTCGTACAACGGCTCGTCGTGCACACCCTCGTGCAGTTCGGCCGCGCGGCGTCGTGACGGGATCAGTCCCTCAGGACGGAAGAGCATGACGACCAGGATGATCAGACCGTAGATGCCGGACGCGTAGAGCGGCACGTCGAGATTCGGGTGCCAGCCGCCGACGCGGACGTTCGAGTTGATCCACGCTCCCGTGTTCGCAAGCCCTTCCTGGTTCAGATAGGCAAGGAACGCGGCGCCGACCATCACCCCCCAGATGTTCCCCATGCCGCCGAGGATCACCATGCAGAGGATGAAGACCGAGATGTTGAAGAAGAAGTCGCCAGGGAAGGTCGCGCTCTTGAAGGCCGCGTAGTAGGCGCCCGCAACACCGCCGAAGAAGGCGCCGGTCGCGTAGGCCCAGGTCTTCGTGCGCATCAGTGGGATGCCCATCGCCGCGGCCGCGGTCTCGTCCTCGCGAATCGCGATCCACGCCCGACCGAGGCGCGAGTACTGCAGACGGAGCGAGCAGAACACCGTGATCAGCAGCAAGACGATCGCCGTCCAGAAGAACACGTCGGTGGACTGGATCTGATGGCCGAGGTACTTCGCCGAGCAGCACTGCAGATAGTTCGCCGGCAGGAATCCTCCGGTCAGGTCGGAGAGCTTGTGACCGAATCCCGGCGAGTCGAGCGGCGTGATGCCGTTCGGGCCGTTCGTGAGGTTGAAGCCCGTGCCGAACAGGTTGTCGCCGTTCCGGGCGATCTGCGGGAGGATCTCGCCGAAGCCGAGCGTGACGATCGCTAGGTAGTCGCCTCGGAGCCGCAGCGTCGGCAGGCCGATCACGATCCCCGCCAGGGCAGTGAACACGCCTGCCAGCAGCAGGAGCAGCCAGATCGTCACGTGGATCCCTGCCAGGTCAGGGGTGATGCCGACGGCACCCAGGTGCCAGTGCTGATGCGGGAATTGCAGCGAGGCGAACCAGGCGGCCGTATAGGCGCCGGTCGCATAGAAGGCGACGTAGCCGAGGTCGAGCAGGCCCGCGTATCCGACGACGATGTTCAGGCCGACGGCCATCATCACGAACACGAGCATGTAGACGCCTGTCGCGACGTCCGGCCACACGCCGAACACCGGGATCGTGAACATCTTCGGCTGGTAGAACGGATAGAGCACGGCGAGGGCGAACGCGGTCAGCGGCAGGAGATACGTCCGCGCCCGATCCGGCAACCACGTGAGCGCTGCGCCGATCGCGAGGACGGCGGCAAAGGACCGCGGGCCGGCGATCAGGAAGATCAGGACGAGTGCGCTATGAGCGGCGAGGCGGTACGGCAGCGGCGGCAGCCTGCGGATCCAGAACAGCGCCGTGATGGTGAGCACGGCCACGGCGAGTGCGTGGTCGACGAAGAACGCGAGGATGGCCAGGGCAATCGCGAGCCCAATCGCGATGCCGGCGCGCTGGAGGAGCGGCAGCGCGCGCCAGCGAGCGCGGAGTTGGTTGCGGAGCCCGATCTCCTCGCCCGGGCCCGTGGAGGCCGGCGTTGCCGCAGGCTCCGTCATCCGCCCTCGGGCGTCCGCTCGCCCAGCAGCCCTTCCGGCCTGAATACGAGGATCAGGATCAGGATCGAGAACACGATCGACTGCGTCCAGTCCGACCCGGGCGCATGCCAGTTGAGCCCTTCGTTGAACGCCTGGATCAGTCCGATCAGGAGTGCGCCGAGCACCGCGCCGGGCAGGTTGCCGATGCCGCCGAGCACGGCCGAGGTGAACGCGATCAGCCCGAGCTGGAAGCCCTGGTCGTAGCGCACCGTCGTCACGTAGAGCGCGTAGAGCACACCGGCGGCACCGGCCAGCGCGCCGGCGATCACGAACGTGAACGAGATCGTCCGGTTGACGTTGATGCCCATCATCGCGCTCGCATCCATGTCCTGGGCGGTCGCGCGCATCGCCTTCCCCTGGCGGGTGCGCTGGACGAGCCAGAGCAGCGTGAGCAGCACCGGCACCGTGATCACGACGACGAGCAGCTTGTTCCAGGTGTAGTCGACGCCGCCGATCGAGAACACCGACGAATGCGGGAAGACGTCCGGCGCCGTGACGTAGGTCGGCCCCTTCCAGGCCAGCCCCACGTCCTCGATGATGAAGCTCGCCCCGATCGCGGTGATCAGCGGCGCCAGGCGCGGCGCTCCACGGAGCGGCCGGTAGGCGATCCGCTCGATCGTCGCATTGATCAGCCCGCACGAGAGCATCACCAGCAAGAGCGTCGCGAAGACGATCGGGACGATCACGATCCCCTGACCGCTGTGCAGGTTGAAGAACGAGGTCGAGAAGGTGATCGTGAACATGCCGGCGAGCATGAACACGTCGCCGTGCGCGAAGTTGATCAGCTCGAGGATCCCGTAGACGAGCGTGTAGCCGAGCGCAACGAGCGCGTAGACGCACCCGGTCGTGAAGCCGATCAGCATGACCTCGAAGAAGTCGCCCGGGGTCCTGACCAGGTTGACCGCGAGCCAGAACAGCAACGCGGCGACGAACCCGAGCCCGACCAGGGACACGGCTCCCGGGCGTGGGATCCGCGCTGCGAGCGTCGGTGCGGAGGCGTCGGCGGCCACGGTTCGGGCGACTTTAACCGCCTCACGGAGAAAAGTCCTCCTGTCAGGGGAAAACCAGCCCGCCGCGGCAGACGGCTACGATCGACGCGCCGGCCGAAGTGGCGGAATTGGTAGACGCGCCGGACTCAAAATCCGGTTCCCTCCGGGGAGTGTGGGTTCGATTCCCACCTTCGGCACCTGCGGCGGTCGAGCCGCCGTGCTCCGTCAGGCTTCGACGAGCAGCACCAGCGTCTCGGGCAGGACGCCGTCGTGCGCCATCGCCTCGCCGGCACCGTCGGTTTCCATCGCGGCCATGACGGCGTCCATGTCGGGGACGTCCATCATCACCGCAACCCGGCTCGAGTTCTGCGGATCGACGAACGTCCGGATGTTGGTGACGCCGAGCGGGCCGAAGAACTCCTCGCGCTTCGGTGACGCGAGCCAGTGATCCTTGTCCTTCACGTCGTGGTGGGCGATCACGGTCGGCATGTGTCTCCTCCGGCTCCGGCCGAGCGGGAGCGCCCGGGCCGCGGGACGATCCTACGGCTGTCAACCGCTGCACGTGCATCGATGCGTAGGGGCGCTAGGCGGGGGCGGTTGGTGGCCGCGAGCGGCTCCAGTTCAGCCACAGCCATGCAGCGAAGCCGAGGGCGACGATCGCGAGGAACAGCAGGATCAACTCGACCGGGGCGGAGGTGTTTGCGTGGAGGACTTGCCGGCTGGAGCCGGGCGGGAAGAACGAGCCCGCCGGCGGCAAGGGAAGCTGGGGTCGTTTCGTTCCGGATGTGGCGACTGCCACCGTGGGCCGACCGGTCAGGAGCAGCAGCCCTGCAACGATCACTGCGATTGCTGCGAGGGCGGTGAACGCGACGAGGACGAGCGGTCTGCGGCTGCCGTTCCCTCGGCTCGGCCGCGCCGGGATGATCCCCCGTTCGTCCGCCCAGGTGGCTGCGAAGGAACGCGGATCGAAGGCGCTGCTTCCGAGCAGCTCCTCGGCGGAGACGCCTTCGGCCTCGGCTTCGCGGAGGTCGGAGGCCAGGTCTGCCGCCATCTCCTCGGCGAGCGGATCGGGGACGCCGAGGCGCCTCCACTCCCCGCGGCACTGCTCGACGAAATCACTCATGGGGCCACCTCGACCTTGACAGGGGCGAGTACCGCATCGACGGCGTCGCGGGCAGCTCGCCATTCGGACACGCCCAGCGCAAGTGCCAGCCGCCCCGTGCTCGAGGGGCGGTAGTACTTCCGCGGCGGCCCACCGTTACTCGCGGCCCGGTATGTCTCCACGAGACCGTCACGCTCCAGACGTCCCAGCAGCGGATAAATGGAGCCCTCGCCGACGATCGCGAGACCGCGGTCGCGCAACCGCTTCGTCATCTCGTAACCGTACGCCGGCCCCTCGTCCATCACCGCCAGCAGGCAAAGATCGAGCACGCCGCGGAGCAGCTCCGTTCGCCGCTGAGAGCCAAGTGCCATGTATCGCAAGGTACCAGGTCGGAGCCTTGCCTCGCAAGCCTCTTGGCGTGCCGCCGTGCGGCCGGCCCAGGGATCTCGTCGCCGCCCCGCGGCGCGAGAGGTAGGCGGGTGGGCGGCCGCCGCGGCTGGCCGCCCACCCGTTTCTCCTTTCTCGGCTAGATCAGCCCACCGAGCAGTCCACCGGGAAGTCCGCCCGGCTGCATCTGCCCGTGCTCAGGGCACGGCTTCGGCTTCGGGCACGGCTCCGGCTTCGGAGGCGGGCACGGTGCCGGCTTCGGCTCGGGGCAGGGCTCCGGCTTCGGCGGAGGGCACGGTGCCGGCTTCGGCTTCGGGCACGGCTCCGGCTTCGGCTTCGGGCACGGCTCCGGCTTCGGCTTCGGGCACGGCTCCGGCTTCGGCTTCGGACACGGCTTCGGCTCCGGCTTGGGCTGCTCGCACGTACCGCAGTCCTTGCCGGCCTTGCCGTCGTCCTTGCCCTTCCAGGTGGAGCCGTGGTCGGCAACGTTCTGCTGATCCACGTCGGCGACCGCAACCGCGCCGTTCGAGCCGGCGTGGTTGAACGCACCCTGGATCGTGTTGCCCGAGGCGACGTTCTGGACGACGAGCGCGTGATTCGACTGCTCGCCACCCTTCCCGCCGTCCCCGCCCTGGCTCCACTTCGAGTCGCCGTGGCTCCCGGCGACGTTCTGCTGGTCCACACCGGCGACTGCGACGGCCCCGTTCGAGCCCGCCTTGTTGCCGATCAGCTGAACCGTGTTGCCGGAGGCGACGTTCTGGACGACGACCGCGTGGTTCGACTGGTCGCTGCCCTTCCCGCCGTCCCCGCCCTTGCTCCACTTCGAGTCGCCTTGGCTCCCGGCGACGTTCTGCTGATCCACGTCGGCCACCGCAACCGCGCCGTTCGAGCCGGCGTGGTTGAAAGCGCCCTGGATCGTGTTGCCCGACGCGACGTTCTGAACGACGATCGCGCCGTTCTGCTGATCCGGCGACGAGCCCTGGTCCTTCGACGGCCCGCTGTCACCGCAGGAACAGCGGTTGCCGTCGGTTCCCTGGGCATCGGTATTCGACTGGTCGACACCGGCCACTGCGACCGCGCCGTTCGAACCCGCCCGGTTCCCGATCCCCTGGATCGTGTTGCCCGAGGCGACGTTCTGGACGACGATCGCGCCGTTCTGCTGGTCGCCCGACGGGTCCTGCCCGTCCGAGGGCGGGCCGGGCGGGGGCGCCACGTTCGACGCCGGGCCGCCCGGAGGCCCGATCGGGGGCTGCCCGACGGGGCCGGGGCCCGGCTGCTCGCAGCCACAGTTCTGCGACTTGCCGGGATCCTGGCCGTTCGACTGATCGACGTTCGTCTGGTCGATAGCGGCCACGGCGACCGCGCCGTTCGAGCCAGCCTGGTTCCCGATCCCCTGGATCGTGTTCCCGGCCGCCACGTTCTGAACGACGATTGCGTGGTTCGACTGGCCGTTGTCCTGGCCGCCGCCGATCAGCGGCAGCCCGCCGTCGGCAGCCGCCGTGCCCGCGCCGGCCCAGAGGGCGAGCGTCAGCACCGCTGCCAGCAGCAGTCCGATTCGTTTCATCTCTTCTCTCCTTGTGGTTGCGTTGCTTCCGATGGCGCCGGCGGTCGACTTGAAGCCGACGCCGATTCACGTGCGGAAGCCGCGACCTAGCCGGGTCGCTCGACCGGTGCGAGCGGCGCAGGCACCAGGACGAGGCCATGGAGCGGCCGGAGCCAGCGGCCGGGCCTCGGCAGTGCGAGCGCGAGGAGGAAGACGAGGGCCACGATCAGGCCCGATCCGAAGAAGCTGGAAGCAGAACCGCCGAGCAGCGCCGAGAGGCCCGACGGAGCGGACGGGGCGAACGGCGCGAACGGCGGCAGCAAGACGGCGTGTCCGACCGACGCCGCGCCACCGGCAGCCCGAGTTGCGGACGTTCCCGGCGACGGAGCCGACAGGTACAGGACGGCCGGCCTCGAAGCGGCAGCGGCGGCCGAATGCGAGCGCGCGGGCCGGACAGCAGCCGCGTCACGGTGGAGCGAGCGCTGGACGTCCGGCGCCGCGGCCGATGCCGCCGGCGTCGCAGCCGCCACCGGGTGAGCGGCGGGCACCGCCGGCACGGCATCGGTCCGAACGGCGGAGCGCTCCGGCGTCGAGGAGGGGGACGCGTCCGGCTTGGAGCTCTCCTGGGCGGGAGGCGTCGCCGCCGTGGTGGCGGCCTTGGTCGGGTTCGAAGTCGAGGAGGATGCGGTCGGGGTCGGAAGCTGGGCGGAGGTCGCGACGCTGGGCGTAACCGGGGCGACCACCTGCGTCGTCGTCGTGGTCACGGGCGCGGCGGCCTGCGCGACGGCGCCGGTGACCGGCGCCACCGTCGTCGCCACGGTCTCCGTCACCGGAGCCACGGTGTTCGCCACCGCCTGAGTGACCGGCGTAACCGTGTTCGCCACCGCCTGCGTGACCGGCGTAACCGTGTTCGCCACCGCCTGCGTCACCGGAGCGACCGTGTTCGCCACCGCCTGCGTCACCGGAGCGACCGTGTTCGCCACCGTCTGCGTCACCGGCGCCACCGCGGCCGTGACCGGCGCCACCGCAGCCGTGACCGGCGCCACCGCAGCCGTGACCGGCGCGACGACCGGGGCGGCGGCGGGCGTCTGCGTGAGCGGCGCCGTCGCCTGCGTGATCCCGCCGAGCAGATCGCCCGCGAGCGCCGCAGCCGGCGCACCGAGTGCCAGAACGATCAGGAGGAGCGAAACGACGGTGAGGCGCCGTACCGCTCGTGGCGAATTGCCGCAGGCCACGTGCGAGACATCCCTCGAACGAGGGACAGCTAAACCTCGGCCGGGGGCGTTTTACGTCCCCCGCGCGCCCCGCAGCGCCGCTCGAGCATCAGGCGGGCTCTCATCGATTCGTCGCCTTTCGGTGGTTCTGCTTTGCTGGTCGATCCCCATTCCACGCCACGCGCCTGAGCGTGGAATGTGCGTTCATGCAGAGTCCGCTTCGAAGCTCGATCGCCCTCGTCGCCGCGTTCACGGCGCTGACGAGCGCGTGCGGCGGGTCGCATTCCGCGGCAGGCGTGCACGCGATCGGCGCCGGCCTGCGCGGGCCGGCCGGGCTCACGGCCGGCGTGTACGCGCGCGGAGTCGAACACGTGTCCGCGCTCGCGTTCGACGGCCGCGGACGGCTCTGGGCGACCGCATCCGGCGCCACGGCCCACGGAGGCGACGGGGTGTTCCTGGTGCCGAGGGGCGGCGGGCGCGCGACCAGGGTCGTTGCAGGCCCGCGGGGGCCGCTCGGGCTCGTCTGGGTCGGGCGAGACCTCTACGTCAGCTCACTCGGCGCCGTCACCCGCTACTCGGGCTTCACCGGCAGGAGCTTCCGCACGCACCGCACCGTCCTCTCCGGCCCGGTCGCAGGCGGCGAGAACAACAACCTCGTCCGAGCACCCGGCGGGAGGCTGCTGCTGGGCATCTCGTCGACGTGCGACCACTGCCACCCGGCGTCGAGGTTCGCCGCGACGATCGTGTCGTTCGAGCCGGACGGCTCGGGCCTCCGCATCGTCGCGCGGGGAATCCGAGCGGCGTACGGGCTGGCCTTCTACCCGGGCACGAGCCGGCTGCTCGTGACGATGAACCAGCGGGACGATCTCGGGGCGAAGACCCCGGGCGACTGGCTCGCGCTCGTCGAGCCCGGGCAGAACTGGCGCTTCCCGGCGTGCTACGGCCAGGGCGGAACGGCCTGCCGGGACGTGCCCGCACCGATCGCCGTGCTCGACCCGCACGCGGCGGCCGGCGGCCTCACCGTGCTGACCGGGCAGCTCGCGGGGCGCTTCCGGGGCTCTGCTCTCGTCGCCGAGTGGCAGACGGGCAAGGTGCTGCGCGTCCCGCTCGCCGAGATCTCAGGCGGATTCAAGGGAACGCCGCAGCCGTTTCTCACCGGTATCGCGAACCCGCTGCCCGTGACGACGGCGGCAGACGGCGCCGTGCTCGTCGGCGACTGGGCGACGGGCAGGATCTACCGGGTCGCTACGCGCTGATCCGGCTCGCGAGCAGCCGGGAGATCTGCAACTCGGCCGGGTACACGCTGGCAGCGGCCGAATCGAGCGACGTCACGGTCACGGTCAGCTCGGTCCGCGAGCGGCCGATCAGGATCGCGTCCGAGCGAATCCGGACGGTCGTGCCGTTCGACGTCACGTCGACGAGCACCCTGAACAGCGCCGCGTGGGTGGCGAGGTGCGGGAACGAGACCTTGTGCACGGACACGACCTTCGCGGTGGAGCCGGCTTCCTTCGTGAAGGCCTCGCGGAGGCATGGCAGTAGCTTCGGCGACACCACGCTGCGCTGCCAGTCCAGGCGCACCATTCGGGGCGTCCGCAGGATCTGCGCCTCGGAGTCGATCTCGAGGCCCGCATGCTTCCAGTCGGTCTCGGCCGCGCCGGTCAGCACCAGGTCGGACTGCTTCGGGTGAAAGTCGGCGCAGGGCGGCGACGAGGACAGATCCGGCTTCTTGGCTCCCCCGGTCCAGCCGGCGGCCGAGCCGAGGTCGGCACGCTTCAGCACCGCGCCGAGCGCGTGGGCCTGGTCCTTGGCGTTCAGGTGGACCTGCTCCTTGTCGCCGCCGGCCCAGGCAGCCGTCGCCACGCAGGTCACACCGATCACTCCGGCGAGCAGGCAGAGGAGTCGGCGCCTCGCGAAGGTCGGCACACCCCGCCTATCGGCGTCCGGCACCGCGATCTGAAGCCCGGGCTGGTGCCGGCCGCGCACGGCGGCCGGCACCAGCCTGCTTCGTCAGGGCAGGGTGACCTTCTTGACCGAGCCCAGGCCGGTGTACGCCGGCGCGATGCTCCAGTTCGAGACGTAGAGCGACCCGTCCGCGCCGGCTGCGAAGCCGCCCGGGAAGGACAGGCCGCCGACCACCGTGACCGGGCTCGTGCTGTGCGGCGGCACGCGCACGAGCTCGCCCGTGCCCGGAGCCGCGTTGTCGAGACCGAGCGTCGAGAACTCGGCTGCGTAGAACCGGCCGTCGGCCCCGAAGCCGCAACCGGTCACCGCGGTCAGGCCGGTCGCCCAGGCCTGAAGCGACCCGCGCCCGTTCCAACGCCAGACGATCGACGATCCCGGCGGGTTCCCGCCGCCGGTCAGCTCGCCGATGTAGAGCGCACCGTCCGGCCCGCGGTCGACGCAGGTCGGAACCGCGTCGGTGAACGCAGGATTCGGGAAGAACGCGACGACGCTCACCGACCCACGCGAGTTCACGAAATCGAGCGTGTTCGCCCCCGCGTCGACGACCCAGTGCTCCGTCCCGAAGTAGCCGGGAACGGACAGCACGCCGTACGGGTTCGCGTCCGGGAACTGATCCGGAACCAGATCCTTGTGGATCCCGGCCCAGGTGAAGTCGTAGTGCCCGACGTCCGCGACGGTCGTAAAACCGCCTCCGGAGCTCACCGCGATCAAGCGGCCGAACTCTGCCTGCAGCAGCGACGCGAGCTCCGGCGAGAGCACGTCCGCGGGAACTGCATCGGACGACTCGGTGAGGATCCCGTAGACGACTCCGTGCGGTCCGACCGAGATCCCGTCGACGCCGGTCGCCCCGAAGCCGTCGGCCCCGGCGCTGGACGCCATTCCGTCGAGAATGCGGGCGGCCGTGTGGTTCGCCTGGTTGATCAGGCTGATGCCGCTCGACGCACCGAAGCAAGCCTCGCCCTCGGGGCCGCCGGACGTGCATTCCGAGCCGCCGCTCCCGGCCTCGGCGACGTAGAGCCGGCCGCCGGGCCCGAAGGCCAGGTCGCGCGGGTTGTCGAGACCGGAGACGACGGTCGAGACCGTCGGCACGGGAGCCGCGGCCGCGCCTCCGGCCGCCACCGCCGCCAACGCCAGGACACCACAACCGAGCGCGAACAGCCGCTGTGGAAGTGCCTTCATCCGCCCACCTCCCCTGTAGTCACGCAGAAAGAGGGACGATACGCCACCTTGGCCCCGTCTGACGAGGGTGGCCGTCAGGCGTTCGAGCGCCGGGCGCGGGCGTGCTGGACGAGCAGGTTGACGATCATCCCGCCCACCGCGACCACGAAGATCAGCGAGCCGATCACGTTGATCTGCGGCGGTGTCGCGACGCGCGCAGCGCCCCAGACGAACAGCGGGAACGTGGTCGTCGCGCCCGCGTTGAAGTACGTGATCACGAAGTCGTCGATCGAGAGCGCAAACGCGAGCAGTCCGGCCGCGATCACGCCCGGCGCGATCAGCGGCAGCGTGACACGGCGGAAGGTCACGAGCGGCGTCGCGCCGAGATCCATCGCGGCTTCCTCGAGATGCCGGTCGAAGCCCGCGAGCCGCGCCTTCACGGTCACGACGACGTAGCTGATGTTGAACATGATGTGGGCGATCAGGATCGTTCCGAACCCGGTCGCGACGTTCCGGTTCAGGAACAGGGTCAGCAGCGACGAGCCCATCACGATCTCCGGTGTCGTCATCGGGATGAAGATCAGGGTGTTGACGATGCCCCGCCCGCGGAACGAGTAGCGCGCCAGCGCGAGCGCAATCAGCGCGCCGAGGGCGGTCGCGGCAAGGCTCGAGAGGAGTGCGATCTCGAGGCTGATCTCGATCGCGCTGCGAATGCCCGCCACCGCGAAGGGGTGCAGCCAGTTGTTGAACGTGAAGCCGTCCCAGGTGTAGTTGAAGCGCCCCGCCGGGTTGTTGAAGCCGAAGGCGATGACGACCGAGACCGGCAGGAAGAGATAGACGAGAACGAGCACCGCGAACACCGTGAGCACATGCCGGCGCGCGAACGCGCCGAGCTTGCGCCGCGGCACGGCGATCGCCGGGGCTGCCTGCGCCGCGCTCGTCACCCGGTCAGCCGCTCCGTGCCGAGCAGCCGCGCGTAGACGAGCACGAGTGCGAGGATCGCGGCCATCAGCACGAACGAGAGTGCTGCGGCCTGCGGATAGTCGGTCAGCTCCAGGAACTTCGACTGGATGACGTTCCCGATCATGTACTGCCCCGGCGTCCCGAGCAGCTGCGCGTTGATGAAGTCGCCGGCCGCCGGGATGAACGTCAACAGGGTCCCGGCGAACACGCCCGGCAACGACATCGGGAGCGTCACGCGCAGGAACGACCAGACGCGGCTCGCGTAGAGGTCGTGGGCAGCGTCGAGCAGCCGCGCGTCGAACTGCTCGAGGCTCACGTAGATCGGGAGCACCATGAAGGGCAGGAAGTTGTAGGTGATGCCTGCGATCACGGCGACGGAGGTCGCCAGCAGCCTTCCGTTCGGCCCGAGCACGTGGATCGTGCGCAGGAAGCTGGTCACCGGCCCGCTGTCGGAGAGGATCGTCTCCCAGGCGAGCGTCCTGATCAGGTACGTGACGAAGAACGGCGCGATCACGAGCAGCAGGAAGAGGTTCTTCCAGCGACCGCCGCGGAACGCGATCCAGTAGGCGAGCGGGTAGCTGACCGCGAGCGCGACCAGCGTCGCGATGCCCGCGTACTCGAGCGAGCGGACGAACTGGGTGTGGTACGTCGTGATCGCGTCGCGATAGTTGCCCCACGCCCAGCTGAACGTGTACCCCACCTCGAGCGAGCCCGTCTGCAGCGACGTGACCGCGAGGTAGTACATCGGGACCAGGAAGAAGACGATCAGCCAGGCCAGCCCCGGTGCGAGCAGCAGGTACGGCGCGCCCGAGCGCTTGCGCAGGACGTTCAGGGCCCGCAAGCGCCCGTCACGCCCCGATCAGGTGCTGGAACTGCTGCTTGTAGTCCTTGTTGTTGACCGCCTTCGGGTCGTACTGGTGGGCCTTGGCCAGCATCGCCTTGGTCGGGAAGATCAGCGGGTTCTTGGCAATCGACGGATCGGTCTTGAGCAGGACCTTGTCGGCGCCGGCGACCGGGCAGATGTAGTTGACGTAGTCCTCGACCTCGGCCGCGATCTTCGGCTGGTAGTAGAAGTTCATGTAGGTCGAGGCGGTGAAGACGTTGCCGCCCTTCGGGATCAGCATGTTGTCGGTCCAGATCATCGCGCCCTCGTCCGGCACGACCCACTTCAGGTTCGGATGGTCGGCCTTGAGCTGCACCATGTCGCCGGACCACGCGAAGCACGCCCAGATGTCGCCCTTCGCCAGCAGCGGCGCGTAGTCGTTCCCGGTGAACTGCCGGACCTGACCGGACTTGACAGCCTTCTTGATCAGGTCGATCGCGCGCTTGAACGAGGCGTCGGTGACGTGGGACGGGTCGTCGCCGTTGGCGAGCGCCGCGAGGCCCATCGTGTCGGCGAACTCGGTGAGCAGGGTGATCTTGCCCTTCAGCTTCGGATCGGTGAGCAGCTTCTTGATCGACGTGACGTCGCCCCCGACCTTGTTGGGGTCGTAGCCGATCCCCGTCATGCCGGACTGCCACGGCAGGCTGTAGTCCCGGTTGGGATCCCAGGACGGGTGCTGCTGGTTCGGGATCAGGTTCTTCAGGTTCGGGATCGCCGACTTGTCGAGCTTCGACAGCCAGCCGAGCTCGATCATGCGCTGCGGAAAGCCCGAGGAATCGGTCATCACGATGATGTCGCGGTGGATCGACTGCCCGTGCGCGAGCGGGCCCTCGATCTTCCCGAAGAAGGACGGGTTGTCGTTGATGTCCTCGGTGTAGTTGACCTTGACGCCGGTCGCCTGTGTGAACTGCTTCAGCGACGGGTGGCTCTTCGTCTTCTCGTCGATGTCGATGTAGAGCGGCCAGTTCGAGAAGTTGAGGGTCTTGGCGAGCGTGCGGCTCTCGGTGGTGGTTGCCGCGCCGGTGGAACCGGCCGTGCCCTTGATGCCGCCGCCACCGCCGCCGCAGGCCGCGAGCAGCCCGGGAACGGTGAGTAGCGCCGAGCCGGCGGCCCCACGCCGCAGCAGCTCGCGCCGGTCGATCCGTTCGGTCATTCCAAGGTCTCCGTTCTCTCGATGACAAAGGTGCATTCCGGGTCCCAGCTCAGGGACACCGTGTCGCCTTCGTGCATGCCTGCCCCGCCGGGGCGGTCGTTCTGGACGTACAACGCGACGGACCCGGCCGGGGTGTCGACGAGGTACTGGGTCGAGACGCCGATGTAGGCCGTCTCGGTGATCCGGCCGGACAGCTTGTTCGCGTGATCTTCGCCGACGCGGATCTTCTCCGGCCTGATCCCGATCGAGACCGGGCCGGAGCGCCCCGCGAGGGCCTCCTTCGGCACACGCACCTCGGTGCCGTCGGACAGGCGGACGCGATCGTCGCCGGCGAGCACCCCGTCGAGGAGATTCGAGACGCCGAGGAAGTTCGCGACGAACGCGGTGCGCGGGCCCTCGTAGAGGTCGTCGGGCGAGCCGGCCTGCTCGATCCGGCCGGCGTTCATGATCACGATCCGGTCCGCCATCGTCATCGCTTCTTCCTGGTCGTGCGTGACGTGGATGAAGGTGATGCCGACGTCGTGCTGGATCCGCTTCAGCTCCAGCTGCATCTCCTTGCGCAGCTTGAGGTCGAGCGCGCCTAGCGGCTCGTCGAGGAGCAGCACGCGAGGGCGGTTGACGAGCGAGCGCGCGAGCGCGATCCGCTGCTGCTGGCCGCCGGAGAGCTGGCGCGGCTTGCGGTTCTCGACGCCGGCGAGCCCGACGAGCTCGAGCGCCTCGACGACGCGCTGCCGCAGCTCCTGGCCCTTGAGCCCCTTGCGCCGCAGCCCGAACGCCACGTTCTCGAAGATCGAGAGGTGCGGGAAGAGCGCGTACGACTGGAAGACGGTGTTCACGTCCCGGCGGTACGGCGGGAGATCGACGACGTCGCGGCCGTCGAGGAAGATCCGCCCCGACGTCGGCTCCTCGAACCCGCCGATCATCCGCAGAGTCGTCGTCTTGCCGCAGCCGGACGGGCCGAGCAGCGCGAAGAAGCGGCCGCGCTCGACGTCGAGGTCGATCTGGTCGACCGCCGCGACGTCGTCGAAGCGCTTCGTCAGCTGCTCGAGGCGGACGTCGACCGGGCCGGTTCCGCCGTGTGGCTCTGCGCTCACCAACGGCCCGACCTTAATCCCTCCGCGACCGCCGCGTCAGCGGACGATGAAGGTGCGGGAGACGAACACGCGCTCGCGGGCCGGGGCCATCGCAGCGCGCAGGTCGATCATGTAGGCGTACCGGCCCGGCGTGAGGCGCTTCAAGGGGAAGCGCACGAGCGGCGTCCAGGCGGCCTTCGCGTGGCCTCGCGTCGACAGCGTCGGCTTCGTCGTCAGCGCCTGCTTCGCCGAAAGCACACCGCGACCGGCCACCGGGACGATCGACGCGCGATACGTCGCGTCCTCTCCGACGCGCACGCCGAAGTTCCAGACGCGCTGCTTCCACCAGTGCGTTCCCTTCGCCGATCCGAACAGGGCGCGGGCGCCGACCACGCTGTTCGTATGACTCCAGCTGACGGGCTTCGCCGCGCAGCGCACACCGTGGGCGAGCGCCGACTTCACGGCCTCGAACGACGGTCGCTTCGAACCGTCGGCACGCACGAGCCCGCTCTGGAACCCGGCGAGCTGCGACTCGTCGACGAACGGCGCGAACAGGACGGAGGCGATCGACGAGTCGCACGCAGCCTTCGCGACGATCTGCCCGTACACGGTCGCCTGCGCCGCGTCCGACGTCACCGGGACCGTCTCGGCGCCGCTGTACGCCGACTGCGCCGCCGCCGGAACGGCGGTCTGCCAGCCGATCTCGTCGATCGAGATGCGAAGCCCGCTCTCGACCGTCGACTGTCCTGTGCCGCCGAATGCATCCCAGAGGGCCTGCTTCACGCGTGCGAGGTTCGAGAAGCCCGCGTTGGGCCAGTCGAGCCCGCGGGCGAGCGAGTCCTGGTTCGAGCGCGGGTACGCGTGGTAGCCGAACTCGTCCATCAACGGCCGGATGCGGCGGCTCGCCCGGTAGGCGACGCCGAGCGACTGGATGAAGCGGACCGGCGACGTCGAGGCGTTGCTCGACGCGTGCGGGTCGTCGTTGCCGCGGCTCGAGAGGACGCCGCCGACGACGGTCAGCGTCGGGTCGACGGCCTTGACGGCGTCGTAGGCGGCCGCGAGCGCACGCTCGTAGCCGACGGCAGCGACCGGCTTGCCGCCGGCGAACTGCGGCTGCCAGAACCGAGGCTGGTTGGGCTCGTTGCCGATCACGAAGGTGCGCACCTGCGGATAGCGCTGCGCCAGCGAGCCGACGAAGTTCGCGAACGACTGCGCGCGCGCCGCCGACAGCCCGATGCCCGACGCCGAGGCCGGGCGAACCGCGAGCCTGACCTGGACCCCTGCGGCAGCAGCCGCCGCGATCGAGCGGTCGAGGAAGGCGTGGTCGACGACCTGCAGCGGATGCGCCGCGTCCCAGAGAACGGTCATCCGGTCGTCGCGCAGCCCCAGGGAGGCGATCTGGCCGAAGAAGGCGGCTCCGCCGTCGTCCGCGTACTTGCCGGTGTCGTCGGCCACGCCGAAGCGAACGGTCTGCGACTTGCCGCCGGCCGCGGACGTGGCGACGACGACGAGGCCTGCGCAGATGACCGCCACGGCGGCCGCGCTGCGACGCATCGCAGAGTTGTACAGGGGCGTTCGGACGGCGATCACTGGGGATTTCGAGGGGTTTTCGAGGCGGAGGGGTACCTCGAACGAGGCATACCGTACCCCGGATCGGCGAAAAACGCACTCCCCTTTAGCCGTGGGCGGGTGGGGCGACGCTCTCGCGGGCCAGCAGGACCGCCCCCGCGACGACCAGCACGAACGCCCCGAGCCTGGCCGCGCCGGCGATTCCGCCCGGGGTGCGTTCGTGGAAAAGGGCCACGCCGGCCACGATCGGGAGCGCGTTCGTCGCCAAGGTGTTCAGTCCCGCAGTCACGAGGGCGCCGCCGCGCTGGAAGGCGAGTTGCAGGGCCCCGAACGCTGCCCCGTGCGCGGCGAGGACGGCCACGACCAGGGCGATCTCACCGCCGACGACGGCCTTCGTCGCCACGTCACCGGCCGCATAGAGCGTCCCCGCGGCGAGGCCGAGGCCGGCGCCGCCGGCAAGAGAGCGGGCGACCGGACCGGCGAGAAGCGCGACGCCGGCTGCCGACACGGCGAGCCAGATGAGCACGCCTCCGACGGTGCTCGTGCGACCGTGCACGATCCCTCCCGCAAGCGAGGCGGCGAGCAGCACGAGCCCGCCGACCGAGAGCGCGACCGCTGCGAGCTCGCGCGCCGCGAGCCTGGCGCCGCGCAGCCGCTGCGCCGCGAGCGCGAGCAGGCCGATGCCGCCCGCCGACATGCCCTGGACGAGCGAGAGCGGCGCCAGCGCGAGCGCGCCGATGTAGAGCCCCCAGCCCGCGAGGCCGGTCGCGAAGCCGGCGAGCCAGCGCGGGCTCGACAACAGCGCGGCCAGCGCGCTCACCGGCCGGCGCAGCGACAGCCGAGGCAACTCCGCGACCGCACCGTGCTGGACCACCCACCCCAGGTTCAGCGCGACCGTCGACGAGAGCGCGAGCGTGAGCCCGGCGGCGAGCGTCAACGGCGGCCTCCGCGCAGCGGCAGGTACGCCTCCGCGGCGAGCGCCGCGATGCCGACGCGCGGAAGGTCGCGGCGGTGCTCGTAGACGACGAACCGCCGCTCCCAGGCCGGGAAGAACTTGCGGTTGAAGAGCAACAGGTTGTCGAGCTGGAAGTGCCCCTTCAGCGCGAGCAGCGCGCGGCGCTGCATCCCCTGGAGCGGTGTCAGCTCCGCCCCGGGCGAGAGCAGCTGCGCGAACGGCGAGAAGTTGAGCGACACGCGCTCGTAGCCGTGCGCCCGGGCCCACGCGATGCTCTCGCAGATCAACCACTCGTTGAACCCGTTCGGCACCGACCGGAGGCGCGGCATCGACGAGAGCGAGAGCGAGCGCCCCGCCCCGGCGATCGCGAAGTGCAGGAAGCCGGCGGGACGGCCCGCAGGATCTGCGCCGACGACGAAGAGTGCGTCCTCGCCGGCGAGCGAGTCGAGTGCGTCGAGCGCCATTACGAATCCGCGTTCGGGCTCGTCGCCGCGCCAGCTCTCGGCGATCTCCTCGAGCCCGGCCCGGACGTCGTCGCCGAGCTCGCCGGGCCGCAGCACCGACGCCGTGTACCCGGCGGCCTGGAGGCGGTGCACCGACTGCCTGACCTTCCGGATCGCTCGCCCCTCCAGCGAGAATTCCTCCGCATCGACGATCGCCTCGTCGCCGTGGTAGATCGCGTTGAGCCCGTGGCTGCGGTAGAGGTCGAGCCGGCTCTCGGACACGCCCAGCACGGCGATGCGCCAGCCGCGCCGCCGCGCATGGGCGACGAACGCCATGACGAGTCCAGGGAGATCGTCGTCGGCGCCGATCGGGTCGCCCGAGACGATCGCGACGCCGTGCACGACGCGGTAGGCCAGGAACGAGCGCTCGCCCTCGCCGAAGAAGTACGCCTTGTCCCGCCGGAGCGCGAACGGCGCGAGCGTGTCCGTCCCGAATGCCCGGACGAGCTCGGCCGCCCGCTCGCGCTCGCGTACCAGCTGGAGCACGCGATGGCGCCACGGCGCGACGAACCCGGCGATCACCCAGATCACGCCGCAGGACGAAAGCAGCGCCAGCGCGAGCGGGAACCAGTCGCCGAACGACCCGCCGAGATGCGGCGAGCCCCCGACGTTGAGGCCGAGCGCACCGGCGGCGATCTCGTCGAGCGCGAAGCGCGGGCCGAACGGCTGATCGGCGACCATGCGGTTGAGCCACAGCGCGGTCGTGCCGAACACCGCGATCGTGGCGAGCACGAGCCCGGCCCGCGCGAGCACGACGCGCCGCGAGTCCGGCGCCCCCGGCCCGTCGAACGACTCCCGCCGGGCGACCAGGAGCACGAGCACAACGGTCGAGGCGAGCGTGCCGCTGTTGAGGCCGTGCAGCACGTGCAACGTCGCCGATGCTGCGGCGAGCGCGGTCGCGACGCGCCAGGCGCGGCGGCGGCGGCGCGCGAGGCCGCGCGACGCGACGAGCAGCGACAGCCCCACCAGTGTCGCCGCGGCACGCGTGAGCGGACCGACGGCGTCCGGGGTGAGGGCGCGCACGACGCCCTCGTTCTCGCCGGGCAGGATCCCGTGCACGAGGTCGAGGGCGCCAGCGAACGCGACGAGCGTGGAGATCAGGAGCGGCCCGACCGGCCGGCGTCCGCCTGGGCCGGCGACCAACGCCCCGCCGAGCGCCGCGATCGCAGCCGCCGCATAGACCGACGACGAGCTCGCCGCGGCGTCGAGCGCCTGCTGCGCGGGAATCTGGCGGACGACGGCGATCGACGAGGCGAGCGCCGCGTACTGCCACGCCCCCACGCCGACCGCGAGCACGCCGGCGGCGACGAGCCGCGCGACGCGCGCCCAGCGCGCGATCGCGCCGAGCAGCAGCGCCGTCGTGCCCCAGACCGCGACGAACGTCGCGAGCGAGATCGAAGAATGGCGCGCGAGCTCGTCGAGCGGGAGCGCCTCGCCGACGCGCGGTCGAACGCCGACCAGCCCCCGGGTCGCGTAGAGCCAGCCGGTTGCGGCGATCACCACCGCGAGCGAGAGCGGAACCGCGGCCGCCCTACGCATGCACGCCTCCGAGACGGCGCGACGCGACCATGTACGCCCGCCACGCGTTGCCGCGCCACAGCGCCCAGTTGTGGCCGCCGCGCACGACACGGAAGCGATGCGGGATCCTCGCGTTCGCGAGCGCCGCGGCGAACGCGGCGTTCTGCGAACGGAAGCGGTCGTCGCTGCCGCTGTAGAACCAGACGTAGACGCCCGCCTTGCGGAGCGCCGGCGACGCGGCGGCGAGCGTGTCGAGCGGGCTGTTCGCGCGAAGCAGGGCGCGCCGGTGGCCGAAGATCGAGCCGATGTCGGCGGCGCGCGCGTACCCCGACCAGCTCTCGAGGACGTGGAACTCGCCGGGATGGTGCAGGCCGATGTTGAGCGCGCCGTAGCCGCCCTCGGACAGCCCGGCCAGCGCGCGCCAGCGCGGCGACCGAATCGTGCGGAAGCGCGCGTCGACCGCGCGGACGAGGTCGCGGGAGACGAACGTCGCCCACCCCTGGTTCGCGCCGACCCCGTTCGCCCACTCCTTGTCGGTGAAGGATCCGGACGAGCCGAACGGCATCACGAGCAGCAGCGGCTTCGCCCTGTGCAGCGCAACCAGCTCGTCCTCGACCACGCCCATGCGCACCGTCTGCAGGAATGCCCCGGGCCGCCCCGGCACCCCGTGGAGCAGGTACATGACGCCGTAGCGGCGGTGTGGATGCGCCGCGTAGCCGGGCGGCAGGAACACGTCGACGGGCTGGCTGCGCCCGCCGAGCGCAGCGCTCGTCACGTACATACGGACCGTGCGGCCGCGGACGGTGACCCACGCCGGGTCGCGCGGCGGCCGGAAGCCGCGATAGAGCCAGAAGTTGTCGAGGTAGCGGTAGACCGCGACGCCGCCCACCGCCAGAAACGCTGCGAGCAGGGGCAGGGCGACCCACGACGCACGCGCCCGAGGGAAGGTGGGAGCGACCACGGAGACGTTGTATTGCCGCGCAGGTTTCCCGCGGGTGGAGCGTGTGTTACGCGGCCGTTACGGCGTCGCCGGTGCGAGCCGGTGCAGCGCCAGCCGCAGCCAGGCGACCGCGTGCCGCTTCCAGAGGGCGGTGGTGTGCGCTCCGGGATAGACGTCGAAGGTGTGGGCGATCCCGGCGACCTTCAGCTCGCGGTCGAGCTGCACGTTCTCGGCGCGGAACCGCGTGTCGCCGTTGCCGACGTAGAACGCGAAAAACGGACGCGCGGACTTGATCGCACGCGAATCGGTGCCGACCAGGGCGTGCAGGCTCGCGCGGTTGTTGGCGACCTGCGAGCCGCGGTCGAGCTTGACGCGGCCGGTCGGGTCGGTCGGCTCGAAGTACCCCGACCACGACTCGATCGCCGCGAACCGGCCGAGATGGTGGAAGCCGATCGCAGCCGCGCCGTACCCGCCCGCCGAGAGGCCGACGAGCGCGCGCCCGCTGCGGCTCGCGAGCGTCCGGAAGTGAGCGTCGACGTAGTCGACCAGCTCGCTCGAGACGTACGTCTCCCAGTTCCGCCCCTGCCCCCAGTCCAGGTACTCCGGGTCGGTGTCGCCGTCGCGGGCGCCCTGCGGCGCGACGAGGATCGCAGGCTCGCCGGTGCCGGCGAGCGCATCCGCGACCCAGTCGAGCTGCGCGTAGCTGATCGACGTCGCCGGCAGCCCGTGCAGGAAGTAGACGACGGGATAGCGCCGTGAGCTCGACGAGTAGCCGTCGGGCAGGACGACGCGCGCGTGCATCGTCGCCTTCAGGGCGGCGGAGCGAAACGCGACGTCGAGCCGCGTCTGCGGGGCCGGTACCGCGGCGACGCCGACGAGCGTCGCGAGCACCGCGACGAGCGCCGCTACCCTCGACATGTGCCCGTTGTCGCGGCGTTGCTCACCGCCTTGATCCTTCCGGGGTTCACGCAGGTGCAAACCGGTCCTCAGGGTGGTCGCGTGCTGGGCGGGGTGTTTCCCGGGGAGCTGCGCCCCGGCCTCGTCTACCTTCCGCCGGGTTTCAGCGCAGGGCGCCGCTACCCGGTGGTGTACCTGCTGCACGGCATGCCCGGCTCACCGGACGAGTACCCGTCGGGCACCGGGCTCGTCGGCTTCGCCGACCAGTCGATCGCCTCCGGGACGCTGCGGCCGTTCATCGCCGTGATGCCCGCGGCGGGCCCGAGCGACCGCTACAACGGCGAATGGGCGGGTCCGTGGGCGGCGGGCGTTGCCGACCGGATCGTGCCCTGGGTCGACGCGCACCTGCCGACGCTCGCGGCCGCCCGCGGCCGGGTGATCGCGGGTCTGTCGGCGGGCGGCTTCGGGGCGATCGACATCGCGCTGAGACATCCCGGTCTGTTCGGCACCGTCGAGTCGTGGAGCGGGTACGTCGTCCCGCTCGAGGACGGCCCGCTCAAGCACGCTTCGCACACGGTGCTCGCGGCCAATAGCCCGACGTTGCTCGCGCACACGGAGTCCGCGACGCTGCGCGCCGACCGGGTTCGCTTCTTCCTGTCGACGGGGCCGGCGCACAGTCACTGGTTCCGGCCGGCGCAGACGCTCGCCTTCGCACGCGAGCTCAGAGGCGTGGGAGTGACCGTCGCGTACCACTCGTACGCGAACGCGAAGGGCGAATACGGCACGCAGCTCGCTGTCGGACTTCGCTTCGCACTGCACGCGTAGACTCGAGCCGATGCGCATCGGAGTCCTCACCGGCGGCGGCGACTGTCCTGGCCTGAACGCGGTGATCCGCGCGGTCGTGCGGCGCTCGTGGCAGCGCGGTGACGAGGTCGTCGGCGTGCGCGAAGGCTGGCGCGGCATGGTCGATCAGCTGTTCCAGCCGCTCGGGCCGCAGGAGATCTCCGGGATCCTTCCGCGTGGCGGGACGATCGTCGGCACGACCCGCACGAATCCGTACAAGCTGGACGGAGGCATCGAGCGCGTGAAGGTGGCGTTCGAGCAGCTCGACGCGCTCGTCGCGATCGGCGGCGAGGACACGCTCGGCGTGGCCGCACGCGTCCACGCCGACTTCGGCGCACCCGTCGTCGGCGTGCCGAAGACGATCGACAACGACCTCTCGGGAACCGACTACACCTTCGGGTTCGACACGGCTGTGCAGATCTGCACCGAGGCGATCGACCGGCTGCACACGACGGCCGAGTCCCACAACCGCGTGATGGTCGTCGAGGTGATGGGCCGCCACACCGGCTGGATCGCCGTGATGAGCGGCATCGCGGGCGGCGCCGACGTGATCCTGATTCCCGAGAAGCCCGTCGAGCTGGACGAGGTGTGCAGCGAGATCCGCCGCCGCCACGCGCGTGGGAAGAACTTCTCGATCGTCGTGGTCAGCGAGGGCTGCGAGCTGCCCGGCGCCGAGGACAAGGGCGAGGTCGACCAGTTCGGGCACAAGCTGCTCGCAAAGCGAGGCGTCGGCGAACAGCTCGGCGAGGAGATCGAGAACCGGACCGGCTTCGAGACCCGCGTCACGGTGCTCGGCCACATCCAGCGCGGCGGCACCCCGACGGCGCGCGACCGCATCCTGGCGACGCGCTTCGGGCTGAAGGCGTCCGATCTGGTGGCGGAAGGCGCCTTCGGCCAGATGGCGGCGCTCCGCGGCGACGACGTGATCTCGGTGCCGCTCGCCGAGGCGACGGCCGAGCTGAAGACGGTGCCCGACGCCTGGTACGACGTCGCACGGACCTTCTTCGGCTGATCAGAGCTCCGCGAGCGGAAAGCTGCGGTGGCGCCGCGGCGGCACCAGGTAGTTCTGCCGGTGCGTCGTCTGCAGGATCGAGTTGAACCCCTGGTTCCGGTCGCGCGGCGGCAGCGGGATCTTGCCTCCGGGGATGACCCCGTCCATCGCGAGCCTGTTCCGGCGGAAGTCGTCGCCGGTCGGGTTGAACACGACGAAGTGGACGCCGGCGGCCGGGGCGGCGCCGATCTCGTCGGAGCGAACCGACCAGGCGAACGGGTTGTCGAGCGTGTTGAAGTCGGCGCGGATCGGCACCGCCGAGCCCTTCGGATAGACGGTGCCGTCGGTGGCGACGAAGTCCTGCTGCAGGCGAGACGTGGTCTGGATCGACGCGCTGTGGCCGATCCTGCGGGCGCTGCGGTAGTCGCGCCGCACGGCCGCGCTGTCCGAGACGTCGCGCGGGCCCTGGCGCACCGTCTGCACGTCCGGCCGGACGCGGAGATTCGGCCGGAACGCCGTCGCCACGCGCTCGTCGAAGTCGAAGTTGAGGTACCACGACTCGATGTCCTCCTGGATGTGGGACAGGTGCATGTGCGTCCCGCCCCGGAAGTAGTCGCTGCCGCGCAGGTCGACGTAGCCAAGCGTCTCGAAGTTCGCGATCAGTCCCGGGCCCATGCCCGCCTTCTGGGTCGAGGTGAACCCGAGGAAGAGCTCGGAGGTGTCCGGGATCAGCTCGGCCCCCGGGACGCCCGCCGCCAGCGCGAGCCGCTTCGGCAGGGACTGGCCGCCGTCGAACCCGCCGCCCGCGAAGCCGCGGCGGACGGAGGTGAGCTCGAACAGCTTCGTGTCGTCGAGCCGCTTCGCGGCGTCGTCGATGTGCTCGCGCAGGTCGGAGCGCAGCAGGATCGCGACGTCATTCGACTCGAGCCGCGTGTCGAGCGGATCGCTCGGGAAGCGATGGGCGTCGAAGATCACCGGTTTGCCGGCGCGTCGGTCGTGCGGAAGCCGGCGCCGCGTCGCGTCGGGGACGAGGCGGCGGAAATACGGCAGCCCCCAGGCGACCGTGACGCCGAGGCCGGCGGGCGACGGGACGTAGTCGGCGTCCAGCCCCGCGAGCGTGTGCGCGAGCTCTGCCTGAGCGTCCGCGAGGTTCGACCGGTCGGCGGTGAGCCTCGCTGTGCGGATCTCGTGGTGCAGGGGCGGCACGAGCACCTCGATGCCGTCGGATTCGACGACGCGGACGCCGTCGAGCAAATGCTGCTCGGGCGGCGCCTTGACGTCGGCGGGCCGCTTCGGCGAGCTCGTCGTCAGCTGGTCGACGAGCTCGTAGATGCCGCCCGCACCGACGACGCCGGCGGCGGCGCCGGCGAGCACCTGCCTCCGGGTGAGCTTCATCAGGTCGCCGCGGCCGGGCGGACGAGCACGAGCGAGCGCAGCTCCTGGTGGAGGTAGCGGACGACGTGGTTGAACGTCAGCGGCGGGGCGACGTGCTCGGACAGCGTGTAGAGGTTCCCGAACCGGCGCCAGAGGAGCAATGCGTGCCACTCGTCGGCGTCCTGGTTCACGGTGTAGAGCGTCGCGGTGATCCCGCGCTCGGTGACGCGGCCGTGGGCATCGGCGAAGCACGGGACGTTGCGGCTCTCGCTGCCTCCGGTCCGGCAGGTCGGGATCTTCGTGACGCCCGGGTAGCCGCGGAGGTTGACGTGCAGCTCACCGCCGGCGGCGCCCCCGCCCGTCTCCTGCCAGACGAAGCTCTCCAGGTAGCTCCGGTCGGCGGAGACCGAGTCGATGTTGTTCCAGCGGTTGCCGATCGCGCCGATCAGCGGGTCGGGCAGCCATGCCGGGCAGTACACGGGCGCCTTGACCCGGTCCGCGAGGTGCTGCCAGCTCGGGCGATCCGGGCAGGCGAGCTTCGCCGGTGCGGCCGGTGCAGCCGTGGCCTGCTTCGCCTCGGACGAGCAGCCCGAGGCGACGAGCCCGCAGACGCACACGAGGACGGCCAGCGCGAGCAGCGCTCTCATCGGGGCCATCGTAGACGCCCTGGGGCGGTGTTCAGACCTCGAGCGGCTGATGGCCCACGAGGTTCGAGACCTCGCCGCCCGCCACGAGCACCGCGTCGATCCCGGCGCGCTCGAGCGCCAGCACCTCCTCGCGGGTCGAGACGTCGACCTGGGCGATCGCCAGCTTGCCCGCCGGCACGTCCGGCAGCAGCTCGAGCACCGCGTCGAGCGGATCCGCGTCGTCGTCGGCGTCGTTCGCCGACAACAGGAAGATCTCGGGGTCGATCTGCTCGAGCGCCGTCTCGAGCTCCTCCTCGTCGCGGACGTCGACGACCGCCTCGACGGATTCGTGCTCGAACTCGTCGTCGGGCCTGACGCAGACCGCGTCGGCGTCCACCGGGGTCCCGCGCCCGATCCAGAGGAGGGGCAGCGTCGTGGCCTCCCGGATGCCGCTCACCGCGCTGCGCAGCGCCACGGCCTTCGCCCCCTGGGCCTCGGCCGCCCGCGCGCCGTCCACGTCGTCGACGCAGACGATGATCGCGATCCCGTCACCCTCCGAGATTCGCTGGCTGAGACGTCGTAACACGGGCACCTGCTTCGGACAGGGTAGAGCAGGCGGGGCCGGACGTCACGGAAAGCGCGAAGGATGGGACGGCTCGAGGCGTTCCCGGTCACCCCAGTCGTCGCGCGCGGGCGCGAACACCTCGACGAGGCCGGCGCCCTCGGGCCCCGCCCACACCTGGTGAGGGACGTGGGCGCGGATGCACCAGGTCGAACCGGGCCGGAGGTCGCGCTCCTCGTCGCCGATCCTGAAGCGAAGGGATCCGGACACGAGCACGCCGACCTGCTCGTTGACGTGGGAGTGCTCCGGGACGTGCGTGCCCGGCTCGAGCTCGAGGTACGAGAACGTCGTCTCGTCCCCGGTGGCGGAACGCGCGACGACGCCCGGCCAGATCTGCAGCGGCACGATCTCGTCGACGTGGTCGAACGCGCTCATTCCCGCTCCGGCGCCGTCAAGGCCGGCGCCTCCGCTCCTGGGTCGCCTCCGTCAAGCCTACGGCTCATACGCCGATCGGGTGCCAGACGGTCTTCAGCTCGAGGAAGGAGGCGATGTCGTGGAGCGACTGGCCGTCGGGCTTGCCGACGACCACGCGCTTGACGTTCTCGGCGGCGGCGGTCTCCAGGTCTGCGCGCAGGCCGTCGGCGCCGGTCAGGTCGATCGCGTTGACGTCCATGTGCGACGCCAGCCAGGGCGCCAGCTCGGCGCGGTAGCCGGTGAGGAGGTTCACGACGCCGCCGGGCACGTCGCTGGTCGCGAGCGCCTCGGCGAGCTCGATCGCCGCGAGCGGTGATGTCTCCGACGCGACGGCGACGACCGCGTTGCCGCCCGTCAGCGCCGGTGCGATCCGGGACACGAGCCCGAGCAGCGGCGGGACGTCGGGTGCGATCAGCGCGATCACACCGGTGGGCTCCGGAATCGTGAAGTTGAAGTACGGCCCGGCCACCGGGTTCGACGAGCCGATCACCTGCGCGAGCTTGTCGGCGAAGCCGGCGTACCAGACGAGACGGTCGATCGAGCGCTCGACCTCGTCGCGGCCGCTGCAGAAGTCGGCGAACTCGGTGGTGCGCGCCTCCATCATCTCGGCGATCCGGTAGATCACCTGGCCGCGGTTGTAGGCCGTCGCCGATGCCCACTTGCCCTGGGCCGCGCGGGCGGCCGACACCGCGTCGCGGACGTCCTTCCGCGAGGCGCGCGCGACGTTCTGGCCCTCGGCCTCGTACGTGCGCCCGCTCTCCGAACGGGGGAACGCGCCACCGATGTAGAGCTTGTAGGTCTTCTTGACGGGGAGGCGTGCCATCAGTCGTCGAAGGCGAGATACGGCTCGAGCCCGTGCAGGCCGCCCTCGCGGCCGAAGCCCGACTCCTTGTAGCCGCCGAACGGGCTCGTGGGGTCGAACCGGTTGAACGTGTTCGCCCACACGACGCCGGCCCGCAGGCGCTCGGCCATCCAGAGGATGCGCGAGCCCTTCTCCGTCCAGATCCCGGCCGAGAGGCCGTACGGCGTGTTGTTCGCCTTCTCGATCGCCTCGTCGGGCGTGCGGAACGTCAGCACCGAGAGCACGGGCCCGAAGATCTCCTCCTGCGCGATGCGGTAGCTCTGCGCGACGTTCGTGAACACCGTCGGCGCGAACCAGTAGCCCTTCTCCGGCAGCACGCACGGCGGCTGGTAGATCTCCGCCCCCTCCTCGCGACCTGCGGCAACCAGCTCCTCGATCTTCTCGAGCTGCATCTTCGAGTTGATCGCGCCGACGTCGGTGTTCTTGTCGAGCGGATCGCCGACCCGAAGCGTCGCCATGCGGCGCTTCAACTTCTCGACGACGGGCTCGTAGATCGATTCCTGCACGAACAGGCGCGACCCGGCGCAGCACACGTGGCCCTGGTTGAAGTAGATGCCGTTGACGATTCCCTCGACGGCCTGGTCGAGCGCAGCGTCGTCGAACACGATGTTCGCGGCCTTGCCGCCGAGCTCGAGCGTGAGCTTCTTGCCGGTGCCCGCGAGCCGCCGCTGGATCGCCTTGCCGACCTCGGTCGAGCCGGTGAACGCGATCTTGTCGACGTCCGCATCGACGAGCGCGGCGCCCGCGCGGCCGTCGCCGGTGACGATGTTCACGACGCCGGGCGGGAGCTCCGCCTGGCGCAGCACGTCGCAGAAGAGCAGCGCGGTCAGCGGCGTCGTCTCGGCCGGCTTGAGCACCACCGTGTTCCCCGCAGCGAGTGCCGGCGCGATCTTCCACGACAGCATCAGCAGCGGGAAGTTCCACGGGATGATCTGGCCGGCGACGCCGAGCGGCCTCGGCGTGCGGTTCGGGAACGCGTACTCGAGCTTGTCGGCCCACCCGGCGTAGTAGAAGAAGTGGGCGGCGGCGAGCGGCAGGTCGACATCGCGCGACTCCTTGATCGGCTTGCCGCCGTTCAGCGACTCGAGAACGGCGAACTCGCGGGAGCGCTCGGCGAGGATGCGCGCGATCCGGAAGAGGTACTTGGCGCGCTCGGAGCCGGGGAGGCCGGCCCACGCGGACGACGCCTCGCGTGCGGCCTCGGTGGCGGCGACGACGTCGCGCTCGTCCGCCTGAGCGACCTTCGCGAGCGGGGCCTCGTCACGGGGCGAGATCGTGTCGAAGAACTCGCCGGACTTCGGTGCCACCCACTCGCCGCCCACGAACAGCCCGTAGCGGTCGCGGAGCGTGACGATGTCGGTGCTCTCGGGTGCGGGCGCGTACGTCCAGTCGACCGGCACCGGCGAGCGGTCGGCGCGCTTCTCGACGTCAGTCATTGGTGAAGTAGTCCTTCGACTGGTACGCGCCGGTCTTCTCCTTGCGGAGCTGCATCAGGATGTCGTTGACGAGGCTCGACGCGCCGAGACGGTAGAGATCGGGCGTCAGCCAGTCGGGCCCGAGCGTCTCGTGCACCTGCACGAGGTACTGGATCGCGTTCTTCGACGTGCGGATGCCGCCGGCCGGCTTCATGCCGACCTTGCGGCCGGTCTCGGCGTGCACATCGCGGATCGCCTCGAGCATCACGAGGTGGACCGGCAGCGTCGCCGCGCCGGGTAGCTTCCCGGTCGACGTCTTGATGAAGTCGGCGCCCGCAGCCATCGCGAGCAGCGACGCGCGGCGGACGTTGTCGTACGTGCCGAGCTCCGAGACCTCGAGGATGACCTTCAGGTGCGCCTCGCCGCAGGCCTCCTTCACGCGGACGATCTCGTCGTAGACCTTCGCGTACCGGCCGGAGAGGAACGCGCCGCGGTCGATCACCATGTCGACCTCGTCGGCCCCCATCGCGACGACCTCCTCGGTCTCGCGCACCTTCACGTCGAGCGGGCTCTGGCCGCTCGGGAAGGCGGTCGCCACGGACGCGACCTTCACGGTGGTGCCCCGCAGCCGCTCGACCGCGGTGGAGACGAGGTTCGGGTAGACGCAGACCGCCGCGACCGACGGAATGTTCGGGTCGCTCGGATCCGGCCGGACCGCCTTCGAGCACAGGGCGGAGACCTTGCCGGGGGTGTCCTGGCCCTCGAGCGTCGTCAGGTCGCAGCAGCGGATCGCCAGCTCCAGCGCCCACACCTTCGCGTCCTTCTTGATGCTCCGCTTCGCGAGCTCGCCGGCGCGCGCCTCGACCGCGACCTGGTCGATCGACCCGATTCGCGGCAGGCGCTGCTTGAGCGGCAGCTCGAAGCCACGCGGAAGAACCGGCGCCTGCGCCATCAGGCGAGTGTAGCTCTGCACCAGCGGCCGCCACGCTCGACGAGGTCGTCCTCGCTGACGAGGCCGAATCGTCCTCCGCGCCGACGACGGCGCGCGGACCGCGTCCTACAGTCGCTGACAGAACACGAGGGGTCGTGAAGGAGGTTCGAAACCAATGCGCGCACTTGTCGGCGGGCCTGCGCCCGTCTGTACGGCCGAGGCGTACCTGAAAGGCGAGCCCGAGCCGGTGACGGTCGATCTGCCCGGATTCGGATCCTGGCTCGTCCTCTTCTTCTATCCGCGCGACTTCACGTTCGTCTGCCCGACCGAGCTCGCCGCGTTCGAGGAGCTGCGACCGGAGTTCGAACGTGCCGGCGCACGCGTCGTCGCAGCGAGCACCGACAGCTGGTGGGTGCACCGCGCGTGGTTCACGACGAACCCCTGGCTCGAGCACCTCGCGTATCCCGTCATCGCGGACACGTCGCAGGAGCTGGCCAGCCGCTTCGGCGTCCTGCTCGAGGACGGCGCCGCCTTGCGCGCGACGTTCGTCGTCGACCCGGACGGGATCATTCGCCACACGGCGGTCACCGACGCGAGCGTCGGCCGCAGCGCCGACGAGACGCTCCGCGTCGTCCAGGCGCTCCAGACGGGCGAGCTCTGCCCGGCCGGCTGGCGTCCCGGACAGGCCACGCTCAAGGCGGCCTAGGCCACACGTCTGACCGCGGTCTGACCGCGGTCAGACGTGTGTCTGACCACTTTGCGCGCTTCTCGTTGACCGGTCAATGATATGCTGCCGTCATGGAACCGACGAACACCAACCTGAACACCGTCCTCGACCTCTCGCTCACGCGCACGATCGTGACCCGCGATGTCGACGCGGCGCTCGGCGCACACGGGATCGCGCTCGGCGACCTGGCCCTGCTGCTCGAGCTGTACGACGCGCCCGGCGGAAAGCTCCGGCGGGCCGAGCTCGCCAACCGCCTCGGGGTGACTCCCTCCGGCGTCGCGCGCCAGCTCCAGCCGCTCGAGCGGATCGGGCTCGTGACCCGCGAGTCGCATGCGCGCGACGCGCGCCTCGCCCTCGTCGTGCTCACCGACACCGGCCGCCGAATCGCCGAGGAGGCGCAGCCGACGGCCGAGGCCGCAGCCGAGCGCACGCTCGCGCGCTACTGGCCCGCCGCCGCCGAGCGCGAACGGCTCGCGCGGCTGATCTCCGCCGTGCGCTAGAGACCGAGACGCTCGAGCATCGTCTCGTTCCGGCGCCACTTGGGCGCCGACTTGACCTGCAGCTCGAGATACACGGGATGGCCGAGGAGCCGCTCGACGAACGGGCGTGCTCCCCGGCCGATCTCGCGCACCATCGTCCCCCCTTTGCCGATCAGGATCTGCTTCTGGCTCTCGGTCTCCGTGTACAGGCGAACGTGCACGTGCCGGTCGTCGATCGAGACGACCTCGGCCGTCACGGCGTGCGGCACCTCCTCCTTCGTCAGCCGCAGCGCCTGTTCCCGCACGGCCTCGGCGATGCGCGCCTCGAGCGGCAGGTCGGTCTCGGTCTCGCGCGGATAGAGCAGCGGCCCTTCCGGGAGCAGCGAGATGAGATCGCTGCGCAGCTCCTCGATCCCGTCGCCGGTCGTCGCGCTGACGGGATGCAGTGCGTGAAACGATCCGAGCGTCGCCGCCTGCTTCATCTGCGACGCGATGTGACCTGCCTTCAGCCGATCGACCTTGTTCACGACGATGATCACCGGGACGCCGAGGCCGAACACGCGCCGCGCCACGAACCGGTCGCCTGCACCGATCCGGTCGCGGGCGCTGACGACCAGCATCACGATGTCGACGTCGTCGCTCATCGTCTCGTCGACACGCTGCTGCATGCGCTCGGTGAGCGTGTCGATCGGACGCTGCCAGCCTGGAAGGTCGACCAGCACGAGCTGTGCCTCGTCGTTCGTGTACACGCCGCGAATCCGATGTCGCGTCGTATGCGGAACAGACGAGACGATCGCGACCTTCGACCCGACGAGGGCGTTGACAAGTGTCGACTTGCCGACGTTGGGGCGCCCGGCGACGGCCGCGAAACCGGACTTCATTCGGGAAGGTTCCAGGTGTCCGGCAGCAGCTCGGAGGCAGCCCAGGTCGCGATCGAGCCGTCGTCGCGGCGGAAGCTGACCTCGCCGATGCGCCACTCGTGCAGCCACTGGCGGCAGCCGCCGCACGGCGATGCGGTGATCCCGATCGCGGCCAGGTCGCCCGGACGGCAACCCGCGACGGCAGCCGCGACGATCGCGGACTTCTCGGCGCAGACGCCGAGCGGATACGCAGCGTTCTCGACGTTCACGCCCGCGAACTCGCGGCCGTCGACTGTCCGCACGACCGCGCCGACGAGATACCGCGAGTACGGGGCATACGCGTTCGCGGCAACCGCCTCGGCTTTCGCGACGAGGTCGCTCACGAGAACACCTGGAAGACGACGAGCGTCGAGAGCGCTCCGAGCAGCCCGCCCGAGGCGACCTCGAGCGCCGAGTGGACGCCCGACTCGACCCGCGTCTGCGCAACGAGGAACGCCATGATCAACGCGAGCGACGAAACCAGAAACCGGTGCGTGCCGCCGGCCACGTAGGTCGCGGCGATCCAGCACGCGAACGCCACCGCCGCGTGTCCGGACGGCAGGCCGCCTCGCAGGGGCGTCCCGCGGCCGGTGTACGCCTTGAGCGCGATCACACAGATCACGGTGAGGACGAGAGCCACGAGCGTCAGCTCCGCGGGCGCCTGGCGCAGGCGGTCGAGCAGGTCGGCCGAGCGGTCGGCCACCTTGCCGGCGAACACGAGGTAGCCGATCGCCAGCGCGTTCACCGACGCGAGCAGCACGGCGCCCGCGGCGATGTCCTTCGCGAGCTTCGCCATCGGGTCGAACGAGGTCGTCGCGATGTCGATCGCGCCTTCGACCGCTGTGTTGATCATCTCCGCGATCAGGACGAAGGTGATCGAGATCAGCAGCGCGATCAGCTCGAGCTTGGTCACGTTCACGATCAGCGCGAGCACGATCACGACGAACGCGACGGCGAAGTGGATGCGCATGTTCCGCTGCGTGCGGAGGACGTGGATGATCCCCTCGAACGCGTTGTTGAAGGAGTCGAGGACGCTCGGGGCGCGGCGGGTGCTCACGCGAACGTCTCCTCGAGCCCCGTCATCGCCGTCCCGTGGTCGAAGCCGAGCAGGTGCAGCAGCCCGTGGACGAGCGGCCTCCTCCACTCGTCCCCCACCACCTGCGGGCAGATGACGACGTCGCCCAGCTGACGCGGAACGCCTGCCGGCAGCTCGGCGATCCCGTCGATCGGAAACGAGAGCACGTCCGTGGCCTCGTCGATCCCGAGGTGGTCGCGCTTCAGCGCGCGAATCTCGTCGGCGTCGACGAAGGCGATGCCGAGGTCGCCGGCCGGGACCTCCTGTGCCTGCAGCACCGTCCGAGCGAGCTCGCGGACCGCATCCTCGTCGACCGGCAGCCCGCTCCGGTTGTCGACCTCGATCACGAGCTCGGTCATCGGTTGCGCTCGTCCGTGTGCTCCTTGTACGCCTCGACGATCCGCTGCACGAGCTTGTGGCGAACGACGTCGCGGTGGCCGAAGCTGATGAACGAGATCCCCTGGATGTCGGTCAGGACGGCCTGCACGTGGACGAGGCCCGACCGCTGCTCGCGTGGCAGGTCGATCTGCGTGACGTCGCCGGTGACGACGACCTTCGACCCGAAGCCGAGTCGCGTCAGGAACATCTGCATCTGCTCCGGTGAGGTGTTCTGCGCCTCGTCGAGGATGATGAAGCTGTCGTTCAGCGTCCGCCCGCGCATGAACGCGAGCGGCGCCACCTCGATCGTCCCGCGCTCCATCAGGTTGTTCGCCCGGTCGGGGTCGAGCATGTCGTAGAGCGCGTCGAACAGCGGACGGAGGTACGGATCGACCTTGGCCATCAGGTCGCCCGGCAGGAAGCCGAGCCGCTCCCCCGCCTCGACCGCGGGCCGCGTGAGGATGATGCGCGCGACCTCACGCTCGTGTAACGCGGAGACGGCGAGCGCCATCGCCAGGTACGTCTTGCCGGTGCCCGCGGGCCCGATCCCGAAGGTCACGGTCGACCGCCGGATCGCGTCGACGTACCGCTTCTGCGTGACCGTCTTCGGCGAGATGCGCTTGCCGCGATGCCGCCAGACGACGTGGTCGAAGACCTCACGGACGTCCGTCTCGCTCGCGAGCGCGCCCAGGACCGCGTCGACCGTGTGCGCGCCGATCTGATGGCCGCCCTCGACGAGGTCGACCAGCTCCCCGAGCACGGAGCGCGCCTCGGCGACCTGCGAATCCTCGCCCTCGAGGGTCAGCTGGTTGCCGCGCAGGCGGATCGTGCAGTGGAGGCGCTCGCGGAGCGCGTCGAGGACGCCGTCGGACACGCCGGCCAGCTCGGCGGCGACCGCGTTCGAGACGTCGAAGGTTTCCTGCATCCGGCCTGAGTGTAGGCCGCGCTCCGGAACCTCCGCCTGACCCCCGCGCGTCCGTCTATGTTCCGCCGATGGAGCGGAAGTGGTGGACGCTGCTCGCGGTGTGCACCGCGACTTTCATGCTCCTCCTCGACATCACGATCGTGAACGTCGCGCTCCCCGCGATCGAGGGCTCGCTGCACGCCTCGTTCTCCGACCTGCAGTGGGTCGTGGACGCCTACGCACTGGCGCTCGCGACCTGCGTCCTGACCGCCGGAGCCCTGGCCGACCTCTTCGGCAGGAAGCGGCTGTTCCTCGTCGGGATCGTCCTCTTCACCCTCGCGTCGACGGCCTGCGGCGCCGCGAACGACCCGCTCTTCCTGATCATCGCCCGCGGCGTCCAGGGCGTCGGCGGCGCGATGATGTTCGCGACCGCCCTCGCGCTGATCTCGCAGGAGTTCCACGGCCGCGAGCGGGGCACGGCGTTCGGGATCTGGGGCGCCACGATCGGCGCCGCGGTCGCGATCGGCCCGCTGGCCGGCGGCATGCTCACCTCCTGGCTCTCCTGGCGCTGGATCTTCCTCGTGAACATCCCGATCGGCGCCGGCGCGATCCTGCTCTCGCTCGCGCAGCTGCGCGAGTCGAGCGACCCGGAGCACAGCCGCCTCGACCCGCTGGGCCTGGTAACGCTGACCGCTGGACTGCTGTGTCTCATCCTCGCCCTGATCGAGGGCAGCGACCACGGCTGGTCGAGCACGCCGATCGTCTCGCTGTTCGTGGCCGCCGCGGTCCTGCTCGCGCTCTTCGTCGCCTCGCAGGCGCGCCCGCGGCTGACGATGATCGACCTCTCGCTGTTCGGCCGGCCGGCGTTCGTCGGCGCCCAGGTGACCGCGTTCGCGATCTCGTCGACGCTGTTCGCGATGTTCCTGTACCTGACGCTGTACCTGCAGAACGTGCTGGGCCTGTCGCCGCTGCAGACCGGCGTCCGGTTCCTGCCGCTCAGCGTGATCTCGTTCTTCGCAGCGCCGATCGCCGGCCGGTTGTCGACGCGCCTGCCGATCCGGCTGCTCCTCGGCGGCGGCCTCGCCCTGTGCGCGCTGTCGCTGTGGCTGATGAGCGGGATCACGGCGTCCTCCGGCTGGACGACCTTGCTGCCGGGCTTCCTCGTCGGCGGCGTCGGCATCGGCATGGTCAACGCGCCGCTCGCGTCGACCGCCGTCTCGACGGTGAGACTCGAGCGCGCGGGCATGGCGTCCGGGATCAACAACACGTTCCGCCAGCTCGGGATCGCCACGGGCATCGCAGCGCTCGGCGCGGTGTTCTCGAGCCGCGTGACCGACCGCGTCGAGTCCGGGCTCTCGGGCCTCCCAGGCGCGCATCGGATCGCGGCGCAACTCGCCAGCGGACGTGCGCAGAGCGCGATCGCGTCGGTGCCGAGCGATCAGCGCGGGCGCGTGGCCGAGGTCGCGCGAACCTCGTTCATCTCCGGCCTCAACCACATCCTCGTCCTCGCAGCGATCGTCTCCGCGTGCGGAGCCGTGCTGGCGGCGGCGCTCGTCCGGCGCCGCGACTTCGTCGCCAGCGGACCGCCTGCGGGCGGCGGCTCGGGCTAGGCGAGCTTCTCGCGAACGAGCTGGCTGACGGCCGAGCCGTCCGCGCGGCCCGCCACCTGCGGCATCACGTCCGCCATCACACGGCCGATGTCCTGGAGCGACGTCGCGCCGTTCTCGGCGATCGCGTCGTCGACGATCCCCTCGAGCTCCTCCTCGGACAGGGGCTCCGGCATGAACTCCTGCAGGATCGCGAGCTCGGCCTCCTCCTTCGCCGCCTGTTCGCCGCGACCCGCGTCATGGAACGCCTCGGCCGCCTCGATCCGCTTCTTGCGCTCGCGCTGCAGCACCTGCAGCTCCTCGTCGCCGGACAGCGGGCGCTGCAGGTCCTTCTCCGCCGAGCGCAGGCTCGAGAGGATGAGGCGGAGCGCGTCGCGCCGTGCGACGTCGCGGGCGAGCATCGCCTCCTTCACCTCGTTTTCGATCTGCGTGATCAGCGTCACGAGTGCTCTCCCATCACGTGCCAGTGGAGGTGGAAGACCGTCTGGCCCGCGCTCGGTCCTACGTTGACGACAACACGGTAGTCGTTCAAGCCGACGCGCTTCGCCGTCTCGGCGACGAATGCGAGCATACGTGCGGACTCGTCGGGACCGAACTCGGCCACCTCGCGGAAGGTGTCGACGTGCCGCTCGGGGATCACGAGGAGGTGTACGGGCGCCTGCGGCGCGATGTCGGCGATCGCGACGAAGCCGTCGCCGCGGTGCACGTGGTCGCCTTCCCGGAACAACCGGCAGAAGAGGCAGTCGGGGTCAGGCGGCAAGAAGGCCCTCCTCCGTCACCGCGGCGGCGCGAACGGCCACCAGCTCGCCGACGGGGGCGTCGACGAGCCACGGCGTGTAGTCGTCGCCGTAACCACGACCGGGCCGGTCGACGAGCACCACGTCGGTCGAGCCGACCTTGCCGGCCCAACGGCGCCGCGAGAGCTCGCGCGAGAGGGCCCGCAATCGCGCTCCGCGCTCACGCTTGACGTCCGGACGCACGCGGTCGTCGTGCTCGGTGGCGGTGCCCGGCCGCGGCGAATACGGGAACACGTGCACCGCGGAGATCCCTGCCCGCGCGACGAGGTCGAGCGTGTTCGCAAACGCAGCTTCGTCCTCCGTCGGGAAGCCGACGATGACGTCGGTCGTGAGGTTGAAGTCCGCGAGCGGTGCAAGACGCCTCAGATAGGTGGCCGCGGTGTAGCGGCGCTTCATCGCGCGCAGAACGCCGTCGTCACCGGACTGGAGCGGGACGTGCAGATGGCTGCTCACAGTCGGCGTCTCACGCAGCGCGGCGACCAGCCGGTCGTCGACGTGGTTGATCTCGATCGAGCTGAGCCGAAGCCGCTCCAGGCCCGGTGTCGCGCCGGCCTCTCGAACGAGCCGCGGAAGGTCGTACCCGGCCGAGCGGTCCCGGAAGCAGCCGAGATTGATTCCGGTGAGGACGACTTCCTTGTGACCTTGCTCGACGCGGCGCCCCACCTCCCGCAGCACGGCACCGGCGCTGCGGCTGCGCGAAGCGCCACGGACGAGCGGGATCACGCAGAAGTTGCACGAGAACGAGCAGCCGTCCTGGATCTTCACGAAGGCGCGCACGCGGTCCAGACGCGCATCGGCCTGCACGCAGCCGATCGCGCCGACGTCGCCCGCGACGAAGGCTGCCGTCTCCTCGCTGCGCCGGCGGACGACCGTCACACCGGGGTGAAGCCCTTCGAGCGCAGCGGGCGGAAGATTGGCGGTGCAGCCCGTCAGGTAGACCCGCGTGTGGTCCCGCGCCGCGCGTGCGACGGCCTTGCGGCTCTTCGCGACCGCTTCGTTCGTGACGCAGCAACCGCTGATCACCGCGACGTCGGCGCGCGGATCGTCCCACTCCACATGACCGTCCGCGAGCAGGGCTTCGCGCACCTCTTGTGCATCGGCGTGGGAGACCTTGCACCCGAGAAAGTCGACGCGGAACGACGCCACGCGCGGATCGTACTGACGTGTCAGACGCGCCGATACACGTCCGCGGCCCAGCCCTGGCGGACCCGCCGCTCGACGCGCGACCAGCCGCTCGGCGCCGGATCGTCCGAGAGCAGGTATCCCGACGTGATCAGCACACCCGCCTCGACGCGGGCGGCGACCGACACCGCCGCCGGGAGCGAGATGTTGGCCACCGCGATCGCGGACGCCGGCAGGACGTCGCCGTCGCCGACGAGCTCGGCGTCGACGCGGACGCCGTTCTCGCGGGCGTTCGCGAGCGTCGCCTCGACCGCCGCGACCTCCACGTCGATCCCGACGACCGGCGAGAACCCCAGCAGCGCGGCCGCGACCGAGAGCACGCCGGACCCGCAGCCGACGTCCAGCAGCGAGCCCACGTCGACCTCCTGCAGCAACTCGAGACAGAGCTGCGTGGTCGGGTGCGCGCCGGTGCCGAACGCGCGACCGGGATCGATCACGACCGACAGGACGCCCTCCGGCCGGTCTTCCCACGGCGGTCCGACCCAGAGCCTGCCGACCCGCACCGGCTTGTGGAAGCGCTGCCAGCGGTCCTCCCAGCCGTCCTCGACGTCGGTCGCCTGCGCGCTGCCGAACACGTGCCAGACGCGCTCTTCGCCGGCGGCGTCGGTGTAGGCGACGAGCTCCGTCGAGCCGTCGCGCTCCACCTCTTCGAAGCCGCCGGGGAACAACGCGATCATGGCGGCGCGCGCCTCCTCGACGCGCGAGTCGCGGATCTCGACGGCGACGCGACGGAGCGAGCTCAGCGGAATGCGCTCTTCAGCTTCTCGAAGAAGCTCTCATCGTGGCGATAGGTGTGCTCGTCGCTCGCCGCGTCGAACTCGGCGAGCAGTCGGCGCTGCTCGTCGGAGAGGCGCCGCGGAACGGTGACGTTCACGAGCACGCGATGATCGCCACGGCCGAACCCTTGCAGAACCGGCATCCCGCGTCCGCGTAGCACGCGAACGTCGCCGGGCTGGACGCCGGGCTCGAGCTCGAGCTCGACGTCCCCGTCGAGCGTCTCGACCCGCACGCGAACGCCGAGCGCCGCCTGGACGACGGTGAGGTCGACCTGCGAGAAGATGTCGTTGCCCTCGCGCACGAAGCGCGGATCGGTAAGCACGTGCACCCGGACGTAGACGTCGCCCGCCCGGCCGCCGAGCGCGCCGGCGTGGCCCTCGCCGGAGACGCGGATCCTCTGGCCGCCGTGGATGCCCGGCGGAATCTTCACGTCGAGCGTCCGCCGCTCGACGACGCGGCCCGCTCCGTCACATGCCTTGCACCGGTGCTCGACGAGCCGGCCGGCACCACCGCACGTCGGGCACGCCTGGGTGCGCACGAACTCGCCGAATACGCTGCGCGACATCTGCTGCAACCGGCCTGTGCCGCCGCAGCGGCCGCAGGCGATCGGCGTCGTCCCCGGCTCGACGCCGTCTCCGCCGCACGTCGCGCAGGGAACCGCCACCTCGTACGGGACCTCGACCGTCGTCCCGCGCGCCGCGTCGGCGAGGGAGATCTCGATCTCGGCGGCGATGTCTCCCCCGCGCTGCGCGCGCCGCCCGCGACCGCCGAACAGCTCCTCGCCGAAGAACGTCGCGAAGAGGTCGCCGAGCCCGCCGACGTCGAAGTTCGTCGGCGTGAAGCCACCGGAGCGGAGACCGGCGTGCCCGAAGCGGTCGTACAGCGCACGCGTCTCGCTGTTCGTCAGGACCTCGTAGGCCTCCGCGGTCTCACGGAAGCGAACCTCGGCATCCGGATCGTCGGAGACGTCCGGGTGCAGCTCGCGGGCCAGCTTCCGGAAAGCCTTCTTGATCGTCACCTCGTCGGCGTCGCGGCGGACGCCGAGGAGCTCGTAGAGGTCGCGCTCGCTCTGTGCCATCACTCGTCCGCGTAGACGTCTTCGACGTAGCGGGACAACTCGCGCGCGGCTGCCCGCACCGACCGCAGAGCCTTGTCGTAGTCCATGCGCAGCGGTCCGAGCAGGCTGACCGTGCCGAGCGTGCGGTGGGCGACGCCGTACGTCGCGCCGACGAGCGCGAGCTCACGAAGGCCCGGCTGCTCGAGCTCCTCGCCCACGCGCGCGAAGGGGCGCCGCGGATCGAGTTGCTGCGCGAGCACGTCGAGCAGCGCGGCGCGCTTCTCCAGCGCGTCCATCAGGCTGCGGTAGGCGCCGATCTCGTCCTCGCGCAGCTCGTCGAGGAGACCGGCCGCGCCGCCGACGAACAGCGTGCGCCCCTCGTCGGCCGCGTGGTCGAACGACGGCCGGACCGCGTCCAGGAACCGACGCTCCGGCGGCGACAGCGACGGCTCCTCGAACGCAAGCCGGACGGCGCGCGAGCCGATCCGCGCGCCGAGCAACCGCTCGTTGACGTACTCGGCAGCCCAGGTCACGAGGCCGGGGTCGACCTCGTCCGGGAACTCGGTGCGAAGCTTCGTCACACCGCCCAGCGACGTGATCACGACGGTCATCACCACGCGCGGCTGCAAGAGCAGGACCTCGACGTGCCGGACGGTCGCAGCCTGAAGCGGCGGCGCGGAGACGAGCGCCAGCAGCCGCGTCACCTGCGCGAGCATCTCGGTCGTCCCCTGCAGCGCATCCTCCACCTCGGCGCGTGCGAGCGGCAGGCCGAGCGGGAAGTCGCCCGCCCGCGGCTCCTGGTGCTCGAGCAGCCCGTCCACGTACAGCCGGTAGCCGGCCTCGGTCGGCACCCGGCCGGCCGACGTGTGCGGGTGCGTGAGCAGCCCGATCCGCTCCAGCTCGGCGAGCTCGCCCCGCACCGTCGACGGGGACACGGCGAGCCCCGACCGCTCGACGAGCGCACGCGAGCCGACCGGCTGCCCGGTGGCGACGTACTCCTCGACGACGCGCCGCAGGATTCCCCGTTGCCGTTCGGAGAGCGCCTGGCTCATGTGCTCATGGTAGGAGCGAGCAGGCGGGCGGTGACGCCGCCGCCCAGAAAGCGCCCGCGTCTCGTCAGCGCCAGCGACCCGCCGGCGGTCGCAACGAGCCCCGCACCCTGGAGGCGCTCGAGCTCCTCGAGGTCGAGCGCGTCGACGACCTCGGCCAGGGCCACAGGCTCGTCGAGGCGCAGGCCGAGCAGGACCCGCTCGGCTGCCCGGACCGGCACGCTGAGCTCCTCGACCGCCCGGGGCGGATCGGCGCCGCGCTCGAGCGCCTCCAGGTAGCGGGCGAGCGACGGCGTGTTCCGGATCCGCCGGCCGGCGACCGTCCCCACGGCTCCGACGCCGATCCCGAGGTAGTCATGTCCCAACCAGTAGCCGAGGTTGTGCCGAGCGCGGAGATCGCGCCCACCGTCCCGGTCGGCAGCACGGCAGAAGTTGGCCGTCTCGTACCAGCGGTACCCGGCGCCCGTCAGGGTGTCGACCACCTCCTCGAAATAGCCTTCCATCGCCTCGGCCTGACGCACGAGCTCCGCGCCGTGGGCGTGCGTGAAGCGTGTGCCCGGCTTCGCCTCGAGCTCGTACGCCGACACGTGCTCGGGCCCGAGCGCGAGTGCCTCGGCGAGGTCACGGGCGAGCTGGGCGGGCTCCTGGCCCGGAATCCCGTAGATGAGGTCGAGCGAGATGTTGTCAAATCCGGCATCACGAAAAGTGTAGAAGGCCCGTCGGACGTCGTCCGACGAGGCAACACGGTCGAGCACGCGCAGGAGCCCGGCATCGAAGCTCTGGACGCCGAGGGAGACCCGGTCGACGCCCCCGCGCCGCAGCGCGGCGGCGAGCTCGGCGGTGACGGTCTCGGGATTCGCCTCGACCGTCAGCTCGGCGGACGGTGGTAGCCCGGCGAGCAGTGCCGCGAGCGCGGCCGGCTCGGTGAACGTCGGGGTGCCGCCGCCCAGGTACACGGTGTCGAGCGGGGCCGCCAGGACGTTGCGCTCCCGATCCAGCTCGACGAGCAGCGCGCGGACGTACCGCCCGTGCTCGCCGCGTCGCCCGACTGCCGTCACGAAGTCGCAGTAGCCGCAGCGCGACGAGCAGAACGGCAGGTGGACGTACAGGTGCCGCACGCCCGTCGAGCGCGCGGACCGCGTCACTGCTTGCGCGACCCTTCGTTGAGGTTCAACACCGCCAGGAACGCCTCTTGCGGAACCTCGACGGCGCCGACCTGCTTCATCCGCTTCTTGCCCGCCTTCTGCTTCTCGAGCAGCTTGCGCTTGCGCGAGATGTCGCCGCCGTAGCACTTGGCGAGCACGTCCTTGCGGCGCGCCTTCACGGTCTCGCGCGCGATCACACGGGCGCCGATCGCCGCCTGGATCGCAACGTCGAACATCTGCCGCGGAATCTCCTCGCGCAGCTTCTCGACGAGGGCCTTGCCCCGCTCGTAGGCGAACTCGCGGTGCGCGATCAGGCTGAGCGCGTCGACCGGCTCGCCGCCGACGAGCACGTCGACCCGCACCAGCGTCCCAGGCCGGAATCCGTCGAAGTCGTAGTCGAAGCTTGCATATCCGCGCGTGCGCGACTTCAGCTGGTCGTAGTAGTCCAGGACGATCTCGCCGAGCGGCAGCTCGTACAGGAGGTGGACGCGCTCCGGAGACAGGTACTCCATGTGGTCGAAGCGGCCGCGCCGGTCGTTGTTCAGCTCCATGATCGCGCCGACGTACTCCTTCGGGACGATGATCGACGCCTTGATGTACGGCTCCTCGACCTCCTCCGCGCCGTCGGGCAGATCCGACGGCGTGTGCACCTCCCGCCAGTCGTCCTCGTTCGGCATCCGGATCCGGTAGGCGACGTTCGGCGCGGTCACGAGCAGATCGAGGTCGAACTCCCGCTCGAGGCGCTCGCGCACGATCTCCATGTGCAGCAACCCGAGGAATCCGCACCGGAACCCGAAGCCGAGCGCCTGCGACGTCTCCGGCTCGTAGAACAGCGCTGCGTCGTTGAGCTTCAGCCGCTCGAGCGCGTCGCGCAGCTCCGGATAGTCGTCGGAGTCCGTTGGGAAGAGCCCGGCGAACACCATCGGCTTGACGTCCTTGTAGCCGGGGACGGGCGATGCGGCCGGGGAGCGGTCCGAGGTCAGCGTGTCGCCGACGCGCAGCTCGGAGACGTCCTTGAGCCCGGTGATCACGTAGCCCACCTCGCCGGCTCTCAGCTCGGGGACTGGACGCATCGCCGGCGACATGAAGCCGATCTCGTGCGCCTCGAACCGCGTGCCGAGCGCCATCGCACGGAGCCACTCCCGGCGACGGAACACACCGTCGACCACGCGCACGAACGCGACCACCCCTCGGTACTGGTCGTACGACGAGTCGAAGATCAGCGCGCGCGGCGGCGCCTCGGGCTCCCCGGCCGGCGCGCCGATCCGCTCGACGATCGCGTCGAGCACCTCGGCGACCCCCTCGCCGGTCTTGGCGGAGATGCGAAGGACGCGGTCGGCGTCCTCGCCGATCAAGTCGGCGACCTCGGCCGCGGCACGATCGGGGTCGGCCTGCGGCAGGTCGATCTTGTTCACGACCGGCACGATCTCGAGGTCGTTTTCGATCGCGAGGTACGCGTTCGCGAGCGTCTGCGCCTCGATTCCCTGGGCTGCGTCGACGACCAGGAGCGCGCCCTCGCAGGCCTGCAGGCTGCGCGAGACCTCGTAGGTGAAGTCGACGTGACCAGGCGTGTCGATCAGGTTGAACTCGTAGCCGCGCCACTGGACGCGGACCGCCTGCGCCTTGATCGTGATCCCGCGCTCGCGCTCGAGGTCCATCGAGTCGAGCACCTGGTCGCGCATCTCGCGCGCGGACACCGTGTTGGTGAGCTGCAGGATGCGATCGGCCAGGGTCGACTTGCCGTGGTCGATGTGCGCGATGATCGAGAAGTTGCGGATGTGGGCCTGGTCCATGATGCGACGGGCCGCTACGGTCGGCGGCCCCGCACGGAGAGTAGCGCCTGAATCTCACGCACCCGGAGCGCCGAGCATGCGACGAGGTAGACGGCGGTGCCGGCGGAGACCGCCAGGCCGAGCGACACGATCTGAGCCGGCCACGACCGGCCGAGCGTCGAGTCGAGGCCGCGCCACGCCGGCCACGCGACGACGGCGAGCAGACCCGCGGCGACGGTCATCCGCACGACCGCGGACGTCGTCGCCCCGATGTGGAGCGGACCGTCGCGACGCCGCAGCAGGACGAGCAGCGCCACCGTGCCGCAGATGTTCACGACCGCGGTCGAGAGCGGGATGCCCCAGACGCCGAAGTGGTAGAAGACGGCGTCGAGCACGGCGTTCACCGCGAGGTTGGCGAGCGCGACGATCGTCGGGATCCAGTTCTCCTGCAGGCTGAAGAACGCCCGGTTCAGCATCAGCATCATCCCGTTGAAGGTGAGGCCGAGCGCGAAGGCGGCGAGCGCTCCGGCGACGACCGTCGTCTGCCCCGGCTTGAACGCGCCGCGCTGGTAGAGCAGGCGGACGATCGGATCCGCGAGCACGGCCGAGACCACGGACGCGGGCACGAGGAGGAAGGCGATCTGGCGCAGCCCACGCGTGACGGTCGCGGCGTGCGCGGTGAGATCTCCGCGCGTGGCGTGCCGCGCGAGCGACGGGAAGAGCACCGTCGCAATCGCGACCGAGAACACACCCTGCGGGACCATGTAGACGAGGAACGCCTTGTTGATCGCCGTCGGGGCGAGGTTGCGGTCGAGGAACCGCGAGGCGAAGAACGTGTCGATCAGGGCGTTCACGTTGATCAGGCCGAGGCCGAGCGTGACCGGCACCATCAACTTGAAGGTGCGGGCGACTGCCGGGTCGCGCCAGTCGATGACGAGTCGCAGCCGGTCGTCGCGTCCGCGCAGCCACGGCAGCGGGAGCAGCACTTGCACGAACGTTGCGACGAGGATCGAGGCGGCGTAGACGTAGAGCTTGGCGTCGGATCCGTGAACCGAGGGCACTCCGATCGCGAGCCCGACGATGATCGCGACGTTCCAGAAGACGGGCGTCAGCGCGGGCACCGTGAAGTGGTCGTACGAGTTGAGGATGCCGACGACGATTCCCGAGACGCCGAGCAGGGTGACGATCGGGAACAGCACCCTGGCCAGCCCGACCGCCAGCTGCGGATCGCTCGCGTGGAACGGCCGCAGAAGCAGCGGCGCGGTCAGCATCAGCAGCGCCGTGAGCCCGCCGAGACCGAGCAGCATCAACCAGAAGAGCGAGGAGGCGACACGCCAAGCACGCTTCCGCTCGCCCTTCTCGAGCAGCTCGCTGAAGACGGGCACGAAGGCCGAGGAGAGCGCGGCGTCCGCGACGAGCGCGCGCACCAGGTTGGGGAGCTGGAACGCAACCGTGAACGAGTTGATCGGCCCGCGCGCGCCGAAGTAGTACGTCGCGACCATCTCGCGAATCAGGCCGACGACACGCGAGACGGCGGTCGCGACCGAGAAGATGATCGTCGAGACCCCGAGGCGTCGACGCGTCGCGTCGACCCCCGGCGGAGCGGCCTCGGCCGCGACTGGGAGCGAGTCGACCGGGCCCCAGGTCGGCTGACCCTGCGCCCGGCGGCGCTCGTTCCGGGCACGCAGCCGTTTCTCGCGTTCGAGAGCAAGGCGCGCGGCGTCCACGTGCAGGAGCATAGGGAGCGGCCCAGCCGGTTCCCCGGCGCGCCAACAGCCTGCGGCAGGGCTCTGGTACCATCGCTGCGCCCGCTCGAGCGGGCTTTTCTTCGACGATGCCCAACATCAAGCAGCAGAAGAAGCGTGTGCGGATCGCAGCCGAGGAGCGGCTCGAGAACCTCCGCTACCGGTCGACGATCAAGACGCTGACGAAGCGTCTCGCGACCGCGGTCGAGGACAAGAACGCCGACGAGATCGAGTCGGCGCACACGAGCCTCGCTCACCTGATCGACCGTGCCGTCTCGCGCGGCGCGATCCACCGGAACACCGGCGCCCGGAAGAAGTCGCAGGCCGCCCGGCTCGCGTCGGGCACCGGCTCCGACGCCTAGCCGTCCCGTCGGTTCCTAGCGCCCGGTGATGTCGACGAGCGCGCGCTCGAGCTCGAGGTCGTTCGCGAGGCGAGAGCCGCCCTTGAGCGCGTGGTCGAGCTCGGCGAGCCGCACCGTGACGCCGCGGAGCTCGTCGGCGCTGTAGTTCCGCGCCTGCGCGTAGAGCTTCCGCACGTAGAACGGGTGGAGCTTCAGCCGCGACGCCGCGTCCTTCGACTCGACCCCTTCGGCGTCCAGACGCTGCACCGAGCGGAGACGCGAGACGTGGTTCGCCAGCGCTCCGACCACCCGCGGGATCGTTCGGGAGCGGGGATCGCCGGTCCGCTCGAGCATGCGCTCCGACGCCCTCAGCACGCCGGCGACGTCGCGTGCGCCCCACGCGTCGGTCAGCACGAACGCCGGGGAGCCGGCGCGCGGCGCCACGAGCGACTCGACCGCAGCCGCGGTCACGGGATCGCCGTCGGCCCAGGTCGCGAGCTTGTCGACCTCGCCGGCGAGGTCGTAGACGTCGTCGCCGACCAGCTCGGCGAGCAGCCGGCAGGCCTCCGGGTCGGCCGTCGTCGAGCGGACCTTGAACTGCTCGGCCACCCAGCGCTCGAGCCCGCGCGCCGGCGTGTCCCAGATCAGCACCTCGCCTCTCGACCCGATCGCCTTCGCGAGCGGGCCGTCCTTCTTCAGCTCGCCGGCGACGAGCGCCAGCACCGTGCCCGGGGAGGGCTCGGACAGATACGCGGCGACGGCCTTGGCATCGTCGGCCTTCCAGGCCTCGACCCCGCCGACGACGATCAGGCGCTCGCCGGCCCCGAAGAGCCCGAGGGCGTTGCAGGCCGCGACCGCGGACGCGCCGTCGGTGTCACCGGCAGCGAGCAGCTCGACGGCGTCGGAATCGAACCGGCCTCGCAGCCGCGCGACCGCCCGGTCGACCTTGGGACGGTCGGTTCCCGCGATCAGGTACGCCGGCTTCAGCTCGTCCGCCACCGTCGCCAAGCATAGGCCGTGAGCAGCAGCGGCCCGGCCGTCGCGACGACGGCGCCTGCACCGTGCAGCTGCGCGAACGGCGCCGCCCCGACGAGCCGCGCGCACCCCGCCACGTAGGCGGCGAGCCAGCCGTCGACCCAGGCCAGCACCCGCGCCAGCTCGGGTGCGACGGGATCGACCGCGGCCGTCGCGAAGGCCAGCCCGAGCAGCAGTCCGACCACCGGCTCGACGAGGCCGTTCGCGACGATGCCGAGCACGGGGACGGCGCCGAACCTGAGCGCGAGCACCGGTGCCGTCGCGAGGCCGCAGACCGCGGAGATCGCGAAGGCGACGCGCGCCGACTGCGGCAGCGGATAGCCCTGGAGCCGCTCGAGCAGGCGAGGCGCGAGCGCGAAGATCGCGACGACGGCCGCGAAGGACAGCTGGAAGCCCGGATCGAGCAGGGTGTAGGGGTTCCACGCCAGGAGGACGGCCGCCGCCAGCAGGAGCACGTGGAAGCCGTCGCGCTCGCGTCCTGCGAGCCACGCGATCGACACCGCGGCTCCCGCCACCGCCGCTCTGACCACCGACGGCTGCGGCCCGACCGCCAGCACGTAGCCCGTGATCGCCGCGAGCGCGCCGAGATGACCCGCGACGCGGGGCAGCCCGAGCAGGAGCATCAGCGCGAGCACGCCGCCCGCGATCAGGACCACGTTTTGCCCGGAGACGGCCAGAAGGTGGTAGAGCCCAGAGCGCCTGAACGCGGTCCGGAGCCCTGGGGACAGCCCCTGGTCGTCTCCGAGCACGATGCCTTCGATCACCGCTCGACGCTCGCCGCGCAGGCCGACGGCAGCCGATCGGCGCAGCCAGTCGCGCAGCCGGTCGCCTGCCCCGGCGACGCCGCCACGGTGTCCGACGACCGTCCATTCGTCGACGCGCAGGACGACGTGAACCCCCTGGCGCCGCAGCCAGACGCGCTCGTCGAACCCGCCGCCGCCCTGTTCGGCGGTCCGAGGCAGCCGCACGACGGCCAGCGAGCGGATGCGGGCTCCCTGCGGCGGCGCCCGGCCCAGCGGCAGCTCGAGCTGGACACGCTCGTCGAGCCCGGTCGGCCCGAAGCGGTGGACGCGTCCGAACAGCCTCTGGTCGAAGCGGCCGATCCGGGGCTCGGACGTCACCTCGACGTCGAACCAGTTCGCCTCGCCGACGTGACGCGCGAGCGGGCTCCGGTCGAGCGCCGCCAGGCGCTCGCCGCCCCACCACCAGCCGAGCCCCGCGACGAGCGCTCCGACGACCGCAAGGCGCGCCGCCGGCGGTGCGGCGAGCGCCGACGCGACGCCGAGGACGATCCCGAGCAGCACGAGGTCACCGCGCGGCTGCGCCCGAACGGCGAGCGACAGTGCCAGCCCGGCGCAAGCGGCGCCCGCGACGACGTGTGCGGGAAGCGGCCGGCTCACGGCACCACCAGGCCCCGAAGCTCGTCGAGCCGCGCCGGCCCGATGCCCGGGATGGCGTCGAGCTGCGCGACCGACGTGAACGGACCGTGCTCCTGCCGGTACGCGACGATTTTCTGCGCCGTCACCGGGCCGACGCCGGGCAGCGTGTCGAGCTGCTCGGCGCTCGCCGAGCTGAGCGACACCGGTCCGCTCGAGGCGCCTCCGCCCGCGACGCCCGCGTCCGTCGCCGGCGAGCCGCGGGCTGCCACGACGACCTGCTCGCCGTCCGCGAGCGGCGCCGCGAGGTTGACGGCGGTGCGCTCGGCCCGCCGCGTCAGACCGCCGGCTCGCGCGATCGCCGCCGCCACCCGCGAGCCGCGCGGCAGCCGGTACAGCCCCGGCCGGCGAACGGCGCCGACGACGTCGACCACGAGCGGCCGCGCTCCCCCGCCCACCGCGGCGGGCACGGCGGGCGCGCTCGGCCGGAGAGGGGCGACCGGGAGCGCCGCGCCGGCCGCCGGGGCGCCGGGATTGGCGTGCCGCCAGACGACGACCAGCCCGACGACGGCGAAGAGGACGAGAGCGGCGAGTCGGCGCCGGCCGACCGAAAGACGTGGTGTGGGCACCACCGCACGGTGCCGGTCGAACCGTCACGCGTGGGTAACGCCTTCGCGTCGAAAGCGCGCCAATCCGTCCACAGGCGGCCGAACAGGCCGTGCCGGCGCGGCGCGCTAGACGACGAGGTTGACGAGCTTGTCCGGCACGACGATCGCGCGCACCTCGTCGCCGTTCAGGTGCGCCTGCACCTTCGGCGACGCCTTCGCGCGCGCGATCAGCTCGGCCTCGGACAGGCCGACGGGCACCTCGACACGGTCGCGCACCTTGCCGTTGACCTGGAGCACCAGCTCGACCGTCTCGCGCTTGAGCAGCGCCGGATCGGCCGCGGGCCACGGCTCCAGCCAGAGCTTCTCGCGGCCGAGTGCCACCCAGAGCTCCTCCGCGACGTGCGGAGCGTACGGCTGCAGCAGCGAAACCGCCGTCTCGGCGGCGAAGCGCGCGGCCGGGTCCTCGGGCGCCTTCGAGAGCTCGTTGACGAGCTCCATCACCGCGGAGACCGGCGTGTTGAAGACGAAGCGGCGCTCGATGTCGTCGGTGACCCGGGCGATGGTCTCGTGCGCCTTGCGCGCGAGCGGCGAGTCGACGCCGGCTGGCGACTCGGGGCGTGCGGCAGCCTCGTGCACGACCCGCCACAGCCGCCTGATGAAGCGCGCCATCGGCTCGATTCCGTCGGGCGACCAGTCGATGTCCTGGTCGGCGGGGCCCTGGAAGAGGATGTAGATGCGAATCGGGTCGGCGCCGTACTGGTCGATCAGCTCGTCCGGGGTCACGCCGCCCTGCGACTTCGACATCCGCTTGCCGCCGAGCCGCACCCAGCCCTGGTGGAACAGGCGCTGGAACGGCTCGCGCACGCCGATCAGGTCGAGATCGTTCAGCGCCTTCATGAAGAAGCGCGAATAGAGCAGGTGACCCTTCGCGTGGTCGATCCCGCCGATGTACTGGTCGATCGGCAGCCAGTAGTCCGCGAGGCGCCGGTCGAACGCCGCCTGGTCGTCGTGCGGGTCGGTGTAGCGGACGAAGTACCAGGCCGAGTCGACGAAGGTGTCCATCGTGTCGGCCTCGCGCCGGGCCGGCTTGCCGCACCGCGGGCACGGAACGTTGATCCACTCGGTCGCCTGCGCGAGCGGCGGCTCGCCCTTGGGGCGGTAGTCCTCGATCTCGGGCAGGAGCACGGGCAGCTGGTCCTCGGGAACCGGAACGGGCCCGTCGTCCTCGCAGTAGACGATCGGGATCGGGGCGCCCCAGTAGCGCTGCCGCGAGAAGCTCCAGTCGCGCAGGTGGTAGTTGATCGCCGGCTTCCCTTTCCCGTGCTCGCTGAGCCAGGCGACGATCGCCCGGATGCCGTCACGCCACGGCAGCCCGTCGAACTCGCCGGAGTTGATCAGCGCGCCGTCCTCGTCGATCACCGGCACGATCGGTAGCCCATACGTCTCGGCAAACTCGCGATCGCGATCGTCGTGGGCTGGAACGGCCATGATCGCGCCGGTGCCGTACTCCATCAGCACGTAGTCGGCGACCCAGATCGGCATCCGCTCGCCGTTCGCGGGGTTGATCGCGTAGCGCCCCGTGAAGAAACCGGTCTTCTCCCGCGACGCCCGCTCCTCGGTGGGACGAGCGGCAGCGATGCGGGCATACGAGCGCACCTCGTCTGCGAGCTCGGTGCCTTCGACCAGCTCGTCGACGAGCGGCGACTCGGGCGCGACGACGAAGAAGGTCGCGCCGAACACGGTGTCGGGCCTCGTCGTGAAGACGGCGACGTCGCGGTCGAGCTCGTCGAGGCTGAACAGCAGCTCGGCGCCCTCCGAGCGGCCGATGTGCTGCGTCTGGATCTTCTTCGTGCGCTCGGGCCAGTCGATCGTCTTCAGGTCGTCCAGCAGCTCGTCGCTGTAGGCGGTGATCTTGAAGAACCACTGCTCCATGTTCCGCGCCTCGACGATCGCGCCGCAGCGCCAGCAGCGTCCGTCGACGACGTGCTCGTTCGACAGCACGGTCTGGTCGTTGGGGCACCAGTTGACCGGCGCCTGCTTCCGATACGCGAGGCCGTGCTCGTACAGCTTCAGGAACAGCCACTGCGTCCAGCGGTAGTACGACGGCTCGTGCGCCGAGACCTCGCGGTCCCAGTCGATCGCCCAGCCCATGCGGCGCATCTGGTTCGTGATCGAGGCGATGTTGCGCTCGGTGATCTCGAGGGGGCTGCCGCCTTCCTTGATCGCGGCGTTCTCGGCCGGCAGCCCGAAGGAGTCGAAGCCCATCGGCCGCAGCACCGAGTAGCCGCTGCGGCGACGGAAGTGCGTGACGACGTCGCCGAGCGTGTAGTTGAGCACGTGCCCCATGTGCAGCGACCCGGAGGGGTACGGCAGCATCTCGAGCATGTAGAAGGGCGGCCGGCCGCCTTCGGCGCCGGGCGCGGGGTTGGCGACCGCGAACGCGTTCTCGCGTTCCCAGACCTCTTGCCACTTCTTCTCGATTGCGTGTGGGTCGTAGCGTTCCATCTCGGCTCCAGAAATGAAAAAGCCTCTCATGTGAGAGGCCTGGGGAGGCTGTCGCGGCCGAAGGCCGCGCTTGCTCCCTACGTCACGTAAGCAGCAGGCTCACGAAAATCAGTGTAACCATGGATCCGTGACACAGCCAGCCATCGGAACGCCGATCGACGAGCTCCTGCCCGACGGTGCCTCGGTGTCGGGCGCCGAGCTCGTGCTCGGCGGCGTCCCGGCCTCGGAGCTCGCACGGATGTTCGGGACGCCGGTCGTCGTCTACGACGAGGCGACGCTTCGCTCGCAGGCGCGCGCCTATCGTGGGGCCGCCCCGGAGGCGCTTGTCGTCTACGGCACGAAGGCGTTCCCGTCGGTCGCGGTGATGCGCGTCTTCGCCGAGGAGGGTCTCGGCGCCGACGTGTCGACCGTCGGGGAGCTGGAGTTCGCCCGCCGCGCCGGGCTCACCGGCGACCGGCTGGTGGTGCACGGCAACAACAAGGAGGACGACCTGCTCCGGCTCGCCGCGGCCGAGGACGCACTGGTGGTCATCGACTCGCTCGGAGAGGTCGAGCGGGCGACCGCCGCCGGTGTCCGCCGCACCCTCGTGCGGGTGACGCCGGGCATCGAGGCCGACACCCACGAAGCGGTCAAGACTGCCCATCACGGCTCGAAGTTCGGGCTCTCGCCCGACGACGCGCTGGCCGCGATCGGCGCGCTCGACGGCTGCGAGGGATTGCACGTGCACGTCGGCTCCCAGCTCCTCCACCTCGGCGCCGCGTTGATGACGGTCGACTGGCTGGCCGCGTTCGCCGCGCGCGCCCGCGCCGACCTCGGCTGGTCGCCGCGGATCGTCGATCTCGGCGGCGGGCTGGGCGTCAAGCACGTCCCCGAGGAGCCGAGCTTCACGATCGGCGACTTCGTCGGCGGGCTGACCGGCGAGCTCGACCGCGCCTGGCACCTGCAGGGGCTCGCCGAGGCGCGGTTGATCCTCGAGCCGGGCCGGTCGCTCGTCTCGCGGGCCGGTGTCACCCTGTACACCGTCGGCGTCGTCAAGGAGACGGGCGCGGCGACCCGCTACGTCGCGGTCGACGGCGGCATGTCGGACAACCCGCGCCCGGCGATGTACGGGGCGCGCTACACGGCGGTGCTCGCGAACCGCCTCGACGAGGAGCCCGCCGCGCCGTTCGCGGTCGCCGGCAAGCACTGCGAGTCGGGCGACGTGCTGATCGAGCGCGTCGAGCTCCCGGAGCCGCGGCGCGGCGACCTGCTCGCGATTCCGGTCACCGGCGCCTACACGCTGGCGATGAGCTCCACCTACAACGCCGTGCCGCGACCGCCGGCGGTGCTGGTGGGCAGTGGCGAGGCGACCCTGATCAGGCGCCGCGAGACGGTCGACGACCTGCTCGCGCTCGAGGCCTAGCCGCCGCAATCACGCGTTCGGTCATTGTGCGCGCGCACCGCGCCGCCAGTGCTCCGAAGAGCGCCGCGGCCCGCGGCGGGAGAACCGAAAGGAGTGAGGGAATGCGGAGGAACCTACGCTGGGGAACGCTACGCCGGCAACCCCGGCCACGCCGGCACCGGCGTCGTCGTCGGCCCGGCGGTCAGCTGCTCCGGCAGCTTCTGAGCCTTTCCGCGGGGGCGGCCCGTCAGGGGGCCGCCACCCGGGCTCTGACCACGCGGCGCCGCCGAGGAAGACCCGCCTCGTTGACGTGCGGGTTGCTCGGCTCGGCGAGCGGCGCTGCGCCGAACGACGCGCGGACGCGCTCCGGCCCGGCCTCGCCGTAGAGCGTCGTGCGCTGCCGCGGCACGCGGCCGGCGCTCCGGATCAGCGCCTCCATCTCCTCCGGTGCGAGCTCCTGCCCCCAGCCGGCGCCGGCCGCGCGCGAGATCGACTCGTTCATCAAGGTGCCGCCGAGATCGTTGACGCCGGCGTTGAGCGCCTCGACCACGCCGCGCGGGCCCGCCTTCACCCAGGACACCTGCACGTTCTCGAACCAGGGATGCAGTGCGATCCTGCCGACGGCGTGCATCGAGAGCAGCTCGCCGAACGTCGGTCCGCGCCGCGCGCCTCCGCGCAGGTAGATCGGCGCCTCCATGTGCACGAAGGGAAGCGGCACGAACTCGGTGAAGCCCCCGGTCCGTCGCTGTAGCTCGCGCGCGGCGAGCAGGTGGCGCGCCCAGTTGCGCGGCCCGTCGACGTGGCCGAACATGATCGTGACGTTCGACCGCAGTCCTGCCCGGTGCGCAGCCTCGTGCACGCCGAGCCACTGCGCAGTCGAGATCTTGTCGGGACAGATCACCGCGCGCACCTCGTCGTCGAGGATCTCCGCGGCCGTTCCGGGAAGCGACGCGAGCCCCTCGTCACGCAGGCGCGCGAGGTACGCGGGCAGGTCCACGCCGAGCGTCTCGGCCCCCTGCCACACCTCGAGCGCGCTGAACGCGTGGACGTGCAGGTCGGGCACCGCGTCCTTGATCGCACGGACGACGGACGCGTAGTAGTCGCCGTCGAACGACGGGTGGATCCCACCCTGCAGGCAGATCTCGGTCGCGCCGCGATCCCAGGCCTCGACCGCGCGGCGGACGATCTCGGCATGCGGAACGAGGTACGGCGCGCCGCGCAGGTTGGCCGCGAGCTTCCCTTTCGAGAACGCGCAGAAGCCGCAGCGGAAGTAGCAGACGTTGGTGTACTGGACGTTCCGCGTCACGACGTACGTGACGACGTCGCCGTTCATCTCCCGCCGCAGCTCGTTCGCGCGCGCGAGCACGCGCTGGCGCTCTTCGCCGCGCGCGGAGAACAACCGCACGAGCTCGTCCTCCCCCAGCTCGTCGCCGCTGTCGACCGGGAGCGCGTCGCGGCGGACGACGAACGGCACCGACGCCGTCTCTCCGGCCGACCAGTCGTCTTCACGGGCGAGCGAGAGCGCGTCCGCGAGCCGCAGCGCCCGCGGGAGGACCGCGGGGTCGACCCACGTCGCGTCGAGATAGCGCGGGTAGACGGTCAGCCGGGGCGCGAGCTCGAGCCCGCGCGACGCGCAGGCCGCCTGCAGCTGCTCGACCTCGGGCCACGGCGCGTCGGGGTTGACGTGGTCGATCGTGACCGGCGAGACGCCGCCGAAGTCGTCGATGCCGGCGTCGAGCAGCGAGGCGAACTCCCCCGTGAGGTTCGGAGGCGCCTGGACCGACACCTCGGGCGGGAGCAGCAGCCGCGCACACGCGACCGTCCAGCGGAGCTCCTCGAGCGTCGGCTCGGCGGCGTCGGCCATCTTCGTGCCCGGCCAGGCGCGGAAGTTCTGGACGATCACCTCCTGCACGTGAGCGTGCTCCGCATGCGCAACCGCGATCGCCTCGAGCGTGGCGAGCCGCTCCGCGCGCGTCTCGCCGATCCCGATCAGCAAGCCGGTCGTGAACGGCACACGCGCCTCGCCCGCGAGCCGGATCGCCTCGAGCCGCGCCGCCGGCCGCTTGTCGGGCGAGCCGAAATGCGGCCCGCCGCGAAGGAGCAGGCGCTCCGACATCGCTCTCCAGCATCAGCCCCATCGACGCCGACACCGGGCGCAGGCGCGCGTAGTCGGACGCGGTGAGCACACCCGGGTTCAAGTGCGGCAGCAGTCCGGTTTCCTCGAGCACGGCCCGGGCAGCGAGCTCGAGGTACGCGATCGTCGTGTCGCAGCCGAGCGCGGCGAGCTCCTCGCGTGCCGCGCGATAGCGGAGCTCCGGCTTGTCGCCGAGCGTGAACAGCGCCTCTCGGCAGCCCGCTGCGGCGCCTGCGCGCGCCACCTCGAGCACCTCCTCGATCGTCATGAACGCGCGCTCGCCGCGGCGCGGCGGATGGGCGAAGGTGCAGTAGTGGCAGACGTCGCGGCAGAGCTTCGTCAGCGGCACGAACACCTTCGGGCTGTACGTCACGAGCGTGCCGCGCGCACGTTCGCGGACCGCGCGCGCCTCGGTCTCCAGCTCGGCGAGTGGTCGGCGGAGCAGCTCCACCGGTCCATGTTAGAGACGTCGCCTACATGCGCTCGCGCAGCGCGAGCACGTCGTCCACGAACGGCGTCGTGACCGTGTACAGGCCGTGGGTGCGGACGGCGCGCTCTCCCTGGTACCAGCCGGCGAGGGCGAGTCGCTCGTCGCCGTGGAAGACGTCGAGCAGGTGCTTCAGGTAGGCGACGCCGATCTCGACGTCGCCGTCGACCGTGTGCGGCGCCGCCCTGCCGAGCAGGACGGTCTCGACGTACTCGCGCGTCGAGGGCAGGGTCTGCAGCACGCCGACGGCGCCCGACGACGAGACGAGCCGCGTCTGGTAGCCGGACTCCATCCACGCCAGTGCGCGCACGAGATGGACGTCGACGCCGAGCCGGCTCGACCAGGCGTCGAGGATCCCGCGGACGTTGCCCTGCTGCGCGACGAGCGACGGTGCCGCCGGCCGCGCGGGGACCTTCAGCCGCGCACCGATCACGATCGGCTTCGCCGGGTCGATGTGATTGGCCGAGGCGAGTGCCGGCACGCTCGTGCCGAAGCGGCGCGCGATCTCGGTGAGGTTGTCACCGGCGCGGACGACGTAGATCGCAGCGGCCGCCGGCGCGTGCGTGCGCACCGGGACGGCGTCTCGCTTCACGATCGCCGACAGGGTGTGCGGACCGACGACCGCGTCGGCGGTCAGCCGGAGCTGCTTCTGATAGCGGCGAAGCGCCGCCGCGGTCTCCCTCCCGAAGTACCCGTCGAGCGCCCCGGAATAGACGCCGCGCCTCGTCATCAGGAACTGGAGCACAGCGACGTCCCAGCCGAAGTCGCCGGCCTTGAGCACGCGCGACCCGAACAGCGGCCGGCCGAGCGGGCCCAGGGCGAGCCGGGTGCGCCGGTCGGCGATGCCGACGGGAAGCCCCTTCTTGCGCTGGAACGCGTGCACCGCCGCGGACGTCCTCGGGCCGGCGACGCCGTCGATCGCGCCGAGGTAGAGGCCGTGGGCACGCAGCGCGACCTGCAGGCCCGCGATCTGCGGGTTCACGGCGGCATGGGCCGCTGCCGGCCCGAGCAACGCGAGCAGGGCGATGAGGGTCGCTGTACGACGCACCGGACCGGAGACTTCGGCCGGCGGCGCCGACCTCCTCCCTCGGATGCGCTACGGCTTGGCGGAGACGATCGGCCCGAAGGGCACCCAGTGCCCCTGGTGCCAGCGCTGGAGCTGAACCTGCGCGACCGGGAAGCGGAAGGACGGCGTCGTCCGCACCGCGATGCCCGGCGCGACGAACGGGTTGGCGGTCTCGTCGAGATGCGTGACCGCGGTCATCAGCCCCTTGCGCGTCAGGTTCTTGCCGGCCGCCTTGAGCGCGTCGACGAACGAGTACGCCTCGGCCATGCCGGCGACCAGGAAGCCGTCGGAGGTGTTGCCTCCCGGCAGGTACTTCTTGATGATCGTCGCCGCGAGCTTGACGCCGGGGTCCTTCGCGAACTTCGGCGTCGCCGGGTCCTCGCCCCAGAGGATCGAGATCGCGCCCTCGGCGGTGTTCTGCGGGTTGAGCCGCATGATCGACGAGGCCGACGCGACGTCGTTGACGTAGATCTGCGGATCCCAGCCGAGCTTGTCGGCGTAGACGAACGCCTGGATCGCGAACTTGCCGAACGCGAAGATGCAGAACGTGTTCGCGCCGCTCGCCTTGAGCTGCGCCACCTGCGACTGCACGTCGGTGCTCGTCGGGTCGTAGCCGACGGTCTGCACGATCAGCTTGCGCGCCTTCGAGCCGAGACCCTTGCGGAAGCCGCCGAGCAGGTCGCGCCCGTAGTCGTCCGACTGGTAGAGGATCGCGATCTTCGCCTTGGTCGCGTTCGAGGCCAGGATGTTGCGCGCGTACACCTCTCCCTCGCCGGCGTACGTCGGCAGGAACCCGATCGTCCACGGGTACTTCGCGTAGTCGCGGCCGAACGTCGTCGCGCCGGAGGCCGAGAACACCTGCGGCACTCCCGCCGCGTTCACGAAGTCCCGAATCGCGAGGTTGTTGTTGGTGCCGACGACGGAGAACAGCGCGAAGACGTTGTTCTGCTGCACGAGCTGGCGGACGTTCTGCACCGCCTTCGACGGGTCGTACGCGTCGTCGAGGTAGGTGAACTTGATCTTGCGGCCGTAGATGCCGCCGCGGCCGTTGACGTACTTGAAGTACGCCTCGGCTCCGCGGAGGACGCCGGCCGCCGCGGCCGCCTCGCCGGTCAAGGGGCCGCTCGAGCCGACCACGATCTCGCTCGAGGTGACCCCCGGCGTGGCGGCAGGGGCGGCGCCCCCGGCCCCGGCCAGGACCAGCGCGAGCAGCATGACGAGCGTGGCCGGCGGCAAGACCCTCCCCATCTCCTCAACGAGGGTAGCGGCGATCCCCGACGGCGGCGGCCAGCCGCACGACGAGCGGCAGCACGAGCATCAGGACGACGAGGAGCAGCCCGAAGACGAAGGTCGTCGGCCCGGCCTGCTTCGGGTCGACGTGCGGGATTACGCCGACCAGGTCCGACAGGAACTGGATCAGGAGGGCCCCGAGCAGCGCCCCCCAGATCGAGCCGAAGAACCCGACGACGGCCGCGACGAGCAAGTACAGCGAGAGCGTGATCGGAAAGGTGTCCGGGCTCACATACGCGATGTTGATCGCGAACAGTGCGCCGGCGACGCCGGCGTAGGCCGCGGACACTCCGAAGGCGGCGACCTTGTAGGCCGACCGGTTCAGGCCGGAGGCGAGCGCCGCGACCTCGCTGTCCCGGACCGCGCGCAGCGCGCGGCCGAAGCGCGACTCGAGCAGTGCCCACGCGACCAGGAAGAGGACGACGGCGACGGCCCACGTCAATGCGTACAGCCACGTGTCGTTCGTGAGGTGCCGCCCGAGAATCGTCGCGCCGGCGCCGTGGCCGGTCTGCGTGGGCTTGCCGAAGAGCGTGATGCCGGTCGACCCGCCCGTGAAGTGGTCGAACTTCTTCAGGATCGTCGGAAGCGCGATCGCGATGCCGAAGGTCGCGAGGGCGAGGTAGAAGCCGCGGAGCCGCAACGCGGGCACTCCCGCGACGAGCCCGAGCCCGCCGGCGACGCCGGCGGCGATCGGGATCGTCCAGAGGTCACGGACGCCGTGGTTCGCCATCAGGATCGCCGTCGTGTAGGCGCCGACGGCCATGAACCCTCCGTGCCCGAGTGACACCTGGCCGCTGTGGCCCGTGAGGACGTCGAGGCCGAGGACGGCGATGAAGTACGCGCCGACGGTCGCGAGCTGCACGGTCCGGAACTCCGAGAGCACGAACGGCAGCAGCAGCAGCACGACGACAGCGGCGCCGACGGCTCCGGCGCGAAGCGGCACGCGGTTCATACGCGCCTCACCAGCACGCGGCCGAACAGGCCGGAGGGGCGCACGAGCAGGATTGCCAGGATCACCGCGAGCGCGGTCGCGAGGCGGAGCTCGCCGCCGATCCAGTGCACGTACGTCCCGACGAGGTTGAGGAGGACGCCGAGCAGCAGACCGCCGAGCACGGCGCCGAGCGGCGACTCGGCGCCGCCGAGAACCGCCGCCGCGAAGGCGTACAGCAGGACGGTCTGCATCATGTTCGGCTCGAGGAAGAGCGACGGCGCCGCCATCACGCCGGCGATCGCGCCGAGCGCCGCCGCCAGGCCCCAGCCGACCGCCAGCATCGCGCCGACCCGCACGCCCACGAGGCGCGCCTCCACGGGATTGACGGCGGCCGCACGCATCCCGAGGCCGAGCTTGGTGCGGGTGAACAACATGCCGACGATGGCGACGCAGACGATCGCGACGGCGATCACGCCGAGGTCCTGCTTCGAGAAGGCGACGCCTCCGATCCGGATCGGAGCGGTCGAGAACGGGCCGTGGAACTGCCGCGCGGCGCCGCCCCAGATCCACGTGTCGAGGCCGTTGATCGCGATCAGGAGGCCGATCGTCAGGATCACGATGCCGAGCACGGGGCCGCCCTCGAGCGGGCGGATCACCAGCTCGTGCAGCACGACGCCGCCGCCGAACGAGAGCACGAGCGTCGCGCCGAAGGCGGGCCAGAAGGCCCAGCCGTGCTCGACCAGCGACATGCACACGAACGCCGAGAGCGTCGCCATCTCGCCCTGGGCGAAGTTGAGGACGCCGGTCGCCCGGTTGATCAGCACGATCGCGAGCGCGAGCAGGCCGTAGATGCCGCCCGACGCGAGCCCCGAGACGACCTGTTGGAGGAAGTTCGCCATCAGTAGCCGAGGTAGGAGCGCCGCACGGCGTCGTCGGCCTGGAGCTCGGCCGCCCCGCCGCCGAGCACGACGCGGCCCGCCTCGAGCAGGAACGCATGCTGAGCAGCCCCGAGTGCGAGCGACGCGTTCTGCTCCACGACGACGATCGTCGTCCCCGCGTCGTTCATGCGCTGCAGCGCCACGAAGATCTCGCGGACGACGAGCGGCGCGAGCCCCAGCGACGGCTCGTCGAGCAGGAGCAGCCGGGGCCGCGCCATCATCGCGCGCCCGAGCGCCAGCATCTGCTGCTCGCCGCCGGAGAGCGTTCCCGCCTGCTGCTCCCGCCGCTCGAAGAGCCTCGGGAAGAACTCGAAGACGTGCGCGAGGTCGCGCGCCGAGTGGCCGCGCTGCACCCACGCGCCGAGCCTCAGGTTGTCGAGCACGGAGAGCGTCGAGAAGGTCCCGCGCCCCTCGGGGACGTGGGCGACGCCGCGTCGCGCCATCCCCTCGGGCGTGCGGCGCGCGAGGCGCTCACCGTCGAGCAGCACCTCCCCGGACGTCTTCACGTTGCCGGAGATCGCGCGAAGCGTGGTCGTCTTGCCGGCGCCGTTGGCGCCGAGGATCGCGACGAAGTCGCCGTCCGCGACCGCGAAGGTCACACCGTGCAGAGCCTTGATCGCGCCGTAGCGCGCCTCGACCTCGCGCAGCTCAAGCAGCGACAAGGCGTTCCCGCAGACGGTCGAGCTGCCGGTCGTCCAGGCCCGCGCGCCGCAGGTAGCCGGGGACACCGCCGTAGCGGCGGTCGAGCTCGTGGAGCACGCGCACCATCGCCTCCGCCGGCGTCCGCATCAGCTTCTGCCGGCGCTCGCGCTCGAGGTCGTTCGGTGCGGAGTCGAGCCATGCCGGGCCACGCGGTGCGAGGTTGACCTCGGACACCGCGTAGTCGGCGGCGACCACGTCGGCCTCGACCCCGGCGAGCCGGAGCAGCAGCGCAGACACGAGCCCCGTCCGGTCCTTGCCGCCGGCGCAGTGCACGACGACCGTCCCGTCGGCAGCCGCGATCGCGGCGAGAGCGCGGCCGAACCGGTCGCTGAAACGCTCGAGGAAGTCGAGATACGACCAGGCGTAGTGGTCGGTCACGTCACCGGCGGCGTCGAGGCTGGCGTCGAGCTCTGCGATGTACTCGGCGTCCAGCGAGTCGCCGAGCACCGGCACGTGGACGACCTCGACCTCGGCGCCAGGCGGCGGCTCGCCTTCGAGCTCCTCGGGCCAGCGCAGGTCGACGAGCCTGACGACGCCGTGGTCGGCGAGGGTTCGCCAGCCGCTCTCCGTCAGGTTGCGCACGTTGTCGGCGCGGATCACCGCGCCGAGCCGCGTCGTACGGCCGTCGACCGTCGGCAGCCCGCCGAGGTCGCGCACGTTCAGACACCCCTCCCAGCTGAGCGACGTCACGACTCGGCGCCGAGGTACGCCTCGATCACGGCGGCGTCGCGCTGAACCTCCTGCGGTGTCCCCTCCGCGATCTTGCGTCCGAAGTCGAGCACGTGGATGCGCTCCGCGATGCTCATCACGAGACCCATGTGGTGCTCGACCAGCAGCACGGTGAGGTCGAAGTCGTCGCGCAGCTTCCGCACGAACGTGCCGAGCTGGCCGACCTCCTCGTGGTTGAGGCCGCCCGCCGGCTCGTCGAGGAGCAGCAGCCGCGGCTCGGCGACGAGCGCGCGCGCGAGCTCGACGCGCTTCAACGTCCCGAACGGCAGCCCGGCAACCGGGCGCCCGGCCACGTCCTCGAGCCCGACGTACCGGAGCATCTCGAACGCGCGCGTCCGCGCCGCTCGGCCCCCGAAGGCGCCCGTGCGCGTGTGTGCGCCGACGAGCACGTTGTCGAGCACGGTCATCGTGCGGAAGAGCTCGACGTTCTGGAAGGTCCGCGCGATTCCACGGCGCACGATGCGATACGGCGGTGTCCGCAGCAGGCTCTTGCCGTCGAACCGAAGCTCGCCGACATCGGGCTTGTAGAGGCGCGTGACGACGTTGAACAGCGTCGTCTTCCCCGCGCCGTTCGGCCCGATCAGCCCGACGATCTGCCCGGCGTCGACGTCCAGGGAGACATCGTCGATCGCCACGATGCCGCCGAACCGGCGCGTGACGTTCCGAACCTCGAGCAGCGCCATCGCGCCGGGACTCTACGCCAGCGCCGCCGCGTCGGTCACCGGCAGGCTGCACGCGAATCGCTCGCAGACGTAGACGGCGGGACGGCCGTCGACCAGCCCACGGCCCGCGAGCAGGGGCACGTCGTCGGCGGGGCCGAAGGCCACGACGTCCGTCGGCGCGGCGTGCTCGACCGCCTTCCGCGCCACCGCCGCGTCCGGCGGCCCCACGATCGCGAGCTCGCGGTGCGGGGCGAGGTACTGGTCGAGCGCCACGAGCGCCCAGCCGAACGCCGAGGGCGTCCTCGGCAGGACGTCGGCGACCAGGCGGAGGACGCCGACGCCGTGCCGCTCCAGGTCGGCGTCGCCCCAGATCCGCCCGAGGCGGAGCAGGACGTACGCGAGCATCGAGTTGCCGCTCGGAGTCGGGTGGTCGTCCAGTTCGACCTTCGGCGCGACCAGCCGCTCGCCGTCGGCCGGAACCTGGACGAAGCCGCCGCCGTCGGCCACCGCGAACAGGTCGACCGCGAGCAGCGCCAGCCGGTGCGCCTCGCGCAGCCAGCGCGGGTCGCCGGTCGCCACGTGCAGCTCCAGGAGCCCGTACGCAACGTCCGCGTAGTCGGACAGGTAGCCGGTTCCCTTGCCCACGCCGCGGCGCCACGTGCGGTGCAGCCGCCCCTCGCCCGTCGACAGCGGCCCGAGCAGGAACGCCCCGAGGCGCTCGGCGGCGGCGAGCACGTCCGGCCGTTCGAGCGTGCGTGCGCCGGCTGCGAGGGCGGCGAGTGCGAGCCCGTTCCACGACGCGATCGCCTTGTCGTCGCGGAGCGGCTTCGGCCGGGTCTCGCGAATCGCGAACAGCCTCTCCTGGGTCGCGTCGTCGAGCTCGCCGCGCACGACGAAGCGACCGTGCTCGAACGGCTGCAGCAGCTCGGGCGGCGCGCCCTCTCCCGGCGCCCAGGTGAAGGTCAGACCCTCGACGCCGTTCGTGTCGGCGTCCTGCGCCGACGCGAAGCCGCCCGCTTCGAGTGCGAGCTCGCGCAGCAGGTAGTCGAGGGTCTGCTCGGCCACTGCGCGGTAGCGCTCGTCGCCGAAGCGCCGCCACGCGTGCAGATAGACGGAGGCGAGCAGGGCGTTGTCGTAGAGCATCTTCTCGAAGTGCGGCACGAGCCAGCGCTCGTCCACCGAGTAGCGATGGAAGCCGCCGCCGACCAGGTCGTACATGCCGCCGCGTGCCATCCCGTTGAGCGTCGCCCTCGTCATCTCCTCCTCGCCGCGGCGCAGCAGGAACTCGAGCACCGGGCCCGGCGGGAACTTCGGTGCGCGGCCGAAGCCGCCCTCGCGCGCGTCGAAGCCGGCCGCCAGCCCGTGCTGGGCCGTCTCGAGCAGCGACTCCGACAGCGGCTCTGCAGACGCCTGCAGCCGGGCGCCCTCGCGCAGGTGCGCCGCGAGCTCGCCGCCGGAGCGCTCGACGTCCGCGCGCCGGTCGCGCCACGCTTCCGCGATCGCGAGCAGCACCTGCCGGAACGCGGGCAGGCCGTGCCGCGGCTCGGGCGGGTAATAGGTGCCGCCGAAGAACGGCTCGCCGGCCGGTGTGAGGAACACCGTCATCGGCCAGCCACCGCTGCCGGTCAGCGCGACGACGGCGTCCATGTAGACCGCATCGAGGTCGGGGCGCTCCTCGCGGTCGACCTTGATGCAGACGAAGTTGTCGTTCATCAGCCGCGCGGTCGCGGCGTCCTCGAACGACTCGTGCTCCATCACGTGGCACCAGTGGCACGCGGCGTAGCCGACGGAGAGCAGGATCGGACGGTCCTCGGCGGCCGCGCGCCCGAGCGCCTCCGGCCCCCACGGGTACCAGTCGACCGGATTCTCCGCATGCTGGAGCAGATAGGGCGATGACTCTCGCGCGAGCCGGTTCACCCCGCTAGCGTAGGCCGGTGCCACAGCTCCCCGGTGGAACGGTCACGTTCGCCTTCACGGACATCGAGGGCTCGACGAGGCTGCTGCAAGAGCTCGGTGACGCCGTCTACGCGACGGTGTCGGCCGACCACCGGCGGATCGTCCGCGAGGCCTTCGGCGCACACGGCGGCACGGAGATCGACACGCAGGGCGACGCGTTCTTCTACTCGTTCCTGCGCGCGCGCGACGCCGCGGCGGCTGCCGTCGACGCGCAGCGCGCGCTGCGCTCGCACGTGTGGCCCGACGGCAACGAGGTGCGCGTTCGCATGGGCCTGCACACCGGCGAGCCGCACGTCGGCGAGGAGGGCTATCTCGGCATCGACGTCGTCCGTGCCGCGCGCATCGCCGCGGCGGGCCACGGCGGCCAGATCCTCGTCTCCGAGACGACGCGGGCGCTGCTCGGCAATCAGCTGCCCGAAGGCGCGGCCGTGCACGACCTCGGCGAGCAGAACCTGAAGGACGTCCAGCACGAGCACATCTACGAGCTGTCCGTCGACGGCCGGAACGCGGCGTACAAGCCGCTCAAGACGGAGCACCCGCGCAATCGCGGCGACGAGCTGGCGGCGCGGTTCGAGGAGCGCATCACGAACTACGTCGAGCGTCAGCTCGAGAGCGCGTTCGCCGGCGGCAGCGGCGACAAGCCCAACCCTACGGGGATCCCGACGAAGCTCGCGCTGAGCGGGCTCGGGATCGCGTTCGCCGGACTGGCCGGGCTCGTGCTGTTCGCGGCGCTGATCATCCTGCTCGTCAAGCTCCTCGTCTGAGCCGGCGCACGCCTTCGACAGCGAGGGTGATCGCGAAGGCGATCGCCAGCGCAACGAGCACCGCGAGCAGCGGGCTGTCCTCGAACGCGTGGCCGCCGAAGTAGCCGAGCAGGCTGCCGTAGAAGGCCCAGAGGATCGCTGCGAGCGCCGAGAAGGAGGCGAACCGGCGCCACGAGAAGTGCGTCAGGCCACAGGTGAAGGTCGTGGCAGTGCGGCCGCCGGGGACGAAGCGCGCGACCACGACGAGCATGCCGCCGCGCTCGTCGAGGTGTCCGCTCGCCCACGCGAGCGTACGCGTGCTCCGCTCGCCGGAGAAGAAGCGCCGCTGCATCGGCTTGCCGGCGTAGCGGCCAAGCGCGTACGACGTGTTGTCGCCGACGAACGCGCCGACCGCGGCGGCGGCGACCACCCACGAGAGCGTCAGCTTCGGCCCGGTCGTGCAGAGCACGCCGGCGAGGATCACCGCGGTCTCGCTCGGCAGCGCCGGCAGCACCGCGTCGCCGGCGGACAGGGCGAGAACGATCAGGTACGCCTGCGGCGAGCTCCAGAGCAGGTGGAGGATCGAGTCGAACAGGTCAGGCGAAGCCTCGCAGGTCGCGAGGGCCCGCGGTCAGACCGCGGTCTGACCGCGGTCAGACTGTCGTCTGACACACGAAAGGCTCACGCCAACGTCACGGAAGCGTGACGTCCCTGCTCCGAGCGGGCGTTTACGGCGCCGGCCAGGGGGCGGCGCGGTACAGCTGGCCCTCCAGGGGCCGGCCGAGCAGCCCCTCCAGCCAGCGCGACGTCGCGGTCAGGCGGTCGAGGTCGATGCCCGTGGCCACGCCGTCACGCTCGAGCTGCCAGACCAGGTCCTCGGTGGCGATGTTGCCGGTCGCCTGCGGCGAGAACGGGCAACCGCCGAGGCCGCCGACCGACGCGTCGAGCAGCACCGCCCCGGCGGCGAGCGCCGCCCAGGCGCATGCGTACCCGGCGTTCCGCGTGTTGTGGAGGTGCGCCCCGAGCGGCCGCCCGAGGATCGACACGCGCTCGAGCAACCGCTCCACGCGGCGCGGCGTCGCGACGCCGATCGTGTCGGCGAGAACGAGCTCGTCCGCCGCGACGAGCCGCTCGCACAGCGCCGCGACCACGGCGGGGTCGACCTCGCCCTCGAACGGGCAGCCCCACGCGCACGAGACCGTGACGGTCACCGGCACCGTCGCCTGGGCGACGATCGCACCGACCCGTTCGACCGCCTCGTCGAGCGACGCGTTGCCGTTGCGCCTGTTGAACGTCTCCGTCGCTGCGAGCGTGCAGTTGACGCGGTCGAGCCCCGACGCCGCGAACCGCTCGTACCCGCGCTCGTTGAGGACGAGCCCCGAGAGCTCCGTCCCAGGCCGGCGCTCCACCGCGGCGGCCACCGCCTCCGCTCCGTCCATCTGCGGCACGCGGTCGCCGCGCACGAACGACACCGCCTCGACGCGCGGTACCCGCGCGGCCGCGAGGCGCGAGACGAGCTCTGCGCGCGCGGCCGGCGCCAGTACGTCCGGCTCGTTCTGGAGGCCGTCGCGCGGCCCGACGTCGCAGATCGTGATCACGCGCGACGGGACGGCACGCCGACCGCAGCTATTGCGTGGGGCTCGTGCCCTGGCGGACGAGCGACTCGGAGCGAGCTGCCTTGCGACGACCGCCGACACGCTCCCAGGCCTCGCCGAGCACGTCGCCGAGGATGCCGACGATCTCGTCGAACTGCTGCGTGTCCGCGATGAGCGGCGGCGAGATCTGCACCACCGGATCGCCGCGATCGTCGGCGCGGCAGATCAGCCCGTGTTCGTACAGCGCCGGCGAGAGGAACCCGCGCAGCAGCGTCTCCGACTCGTGTTCGTCGAACGTGGCACGCGTCTCCTTGTCCTTGACGAGCTCGAGCGCCCAGAGGTAGCCCGCGCCCCGCACGTCGCCGACGATCTCGAGGTCGAGCAGCGTCTCGAGCTTCGCCTTGAACTCGGCCTCGCGCTCGGCGACACCTTCGACGATTCGCTCGCGCTTCATGATCTCGATGTTCTTCAGCGCGATGGCGCAGCCGACCGGGTGGCCGCCGAAGGTGATCCCGTGCGCATACATCTCTGTGTCGCTCTTGAACGCGTCGTAGACCTTGTCGGCGATGAACACGCCGCCGATCGCAGCGTACGACGACGAGAGGCCTTTCGCGCTCGTGATCAGGTCCGGCCGGATGTCGTAGCGGTTGCTGGCAAACCAGTCGCCGAGCCGGCCGAAGCCGGTGATCACCTCGTCGGCGCAGAGCAGGATCCCATAGCGGTCGCAGATCTCGCGCACCCCCTGGAAGTACCCGGCCGGCGGCGTGAACGAGCCGCCGGCGTTCTGCACGGGCTCGAAGATGACCATCGCGACGGTGTTCGGGCCCGCCTGCTGGATCGCCTCGTCGAGATCGTCCAGCAGGAAGGCCGTGAACTCCTGCTCGGTCTCGTCCGCCGGCCGGTGGTACCGGTTCGTGTTGCGGACATGCACCACGTCGGGGACCAGCGGCTCGAACGGTGCGCGCAACGCCGGGATGCCGTTGATCGACAGCGCGCCCATCGTCGTGCCGTGGTACGCGGTGCGCCGCGCAATCGCCTTCCAGCGTCGCTCTCCACGCGCCGTGTGGTACTGCCGCGCGAGCTTCCACGCGGACTCGACGGCTTCGGAGCCGCCGGAGACGAAGAACGCACGGTTTACACCGGGCGGCGTCAGCTCGGCCACGGTCGCCGCCAGCTCGATCGCGCGCGGGTGCGCGTACGACCAGTTGGTGTAGAACGGAAGCTGGCGCATCTGCTCGAGCGCGGCCTGGCCGATCTCCTCGCCGTACGAGTAGCCGATGTTGACGGAGAAGAGGCCTGCGAGCGCGTCGAGGTAGCGCTTGCCCCCGTCGTCGAAGAGGTAGCAGCCCTCGCCGCGCACGATCACGGGCGGCTCGTAGCCGTGCATACGCGTGAAGTGCAGCCAGAGGTGATCGCGCGCTGCGGCGCGGAGGTCGGCCTTGGACATCGTCGGAGAATACGCGTGAGTCATCTATGCAGAGCTTAGTCGTCGTGGTAGTCGTAGATCCGCTTCGGGGTGACGCGCACGATCAGCCGGTCGACCGGCGTGTGCCAGTCCTTCCCCCGGTACTTGCGCGACATCCCGTGCATGTGGTTGGCCCCCTCATCCTGTTCGAGCTCGGCGACGCCGTCCACGCTGAAGTAGCGGTACGGGTCGTCGCGCTCCCAGACCAGCACGCTGAGCCGCGGGTCGCGCTTCAGGTTGTGGCCCTTCGCGCGGGCGTTGGTGGTGTTGAACACCGGCCGGCCGTCCTCCTCGTCGATCCAGACGATCGTCGTCTGCGGAGCGCCGTCGGCGCCGAGCGTCGCCACGGCGGCGTAGTTCTTCGCGCGGAGCATCGCGACCTGCTCGTCTGTCAGCTTCGGCATCGCCGGAGCTACTTGACGATCGTCGGGATGTTCGTGATCTTGCCCGCCTTCATCTGCTGCTCGACTTTGGCGACCGCCGCCTGGATCCCTGCGGGCGCCTTCGCCGAGAACTTGCCGATGCCGACGCCGGCGATGTCGATTCCGTAGACGGCGTCGCTGCCGCCCTTGAACTTCCCGGCCTTCGCGTCCTGGATCGCGTCGTACACGGAGGTGTCGACGCGCTTGAGCGCGGAGGTCAGGACGTGCGAGCCGAGGTAGCCCTGGTCGGCGTCGACGCCGATCCCCCAGACGCCCTTCTCCTTGGCCGCGTCGAGCGCGCCGAGCCCGCAGCCGCCGGCGACCTGGAAGACCACCACGGAGCCGGCCGCGATCTGGTTGAGCGCGACTTCCTTGCACTTGGGCGCGTTCGAGAAGTCGTTCGAGTAGTCGTTCAACACCCGCACGCCCGGATTCGCGGCCTTCGCGCCTGCCTGGAAGCCGGCGATGTAGCGGTCGACCGGAGGCTGCTTCTGCCCGCCGACGGTCGAGACGGCCTTGCCGCCTCGCTGCTTCGCGGCGAGCCCGGCGGCGTAGCCGGCGAGGTAGCCCGCCTCCTGCTCCTTGAAGAGCAGCCCCTCCACGTTCGGGAGCTTGCCCTCGTCGGCGTTCGAGACGTCGACGATCGCGAAATGCGTCTTCGGGAACGACTTCGCGACCGCCTCCATCGCCTGGATCTCCGTGAAGCCGACTCCGATCACGAGGTCGTACCCCTGGCGCGCGAGCGCGGTCAGGTTCGGGATGTACGCGGAGGACGAGTTCGCGAGCACGACGCGGCCCTGCACGCCGAGCCGGTGCTGGGCGCGCTGCAGGCCGACGTAGGCGAGGTGGTTGAAGCTGCGGTCGTTGAGCCCGCCGGTGTCGGTCGAGAGGCCGACCTTGAACGCGGACGGCGGCGCGGTCGTAGTCGTCGCGGCGTGCTTCTTGGAACCGCAGCCGGCGGCGACGAGCGCCAGCGCGAGCGTGACGGCGAACAGGGAGGCGATCGTCTTCATGGCGTTGGAGTCTACGGCCGGGCTGCGTCGGCGAGGATCTCCTTCCAGCGCTGGAAGAGCAGCTGGTGGGCTCCTGCGACGACGCGCAGCTCGGCCTGCGGCAGGCGGCGCGCGAACTCCGCGCCGATCGACGGCGGCGTCACGCGGTCGGCGTCTCCCCACCAGAGCGTCACCGGGCTGCGGACGTCCGCGAGCGCGAAGCCCCACGGGCGGCCGAGATACGCAAGCTCGTGCGCGAGCCAACCGCCACCCTGGCGGAAGCCCTCGACACGGCCGCGGGCATACGCCTCGTCGGTTTCGGGCGCCCCGGTCGGCAGCGTCGCCTGCCGCCCCCAGCGCTCGAGCCCCCGGACGGCGAGCCGCGGCGAGACGCGCGCGAGCCGCATCGCCGCGCGCACCGGGCCCGGCATGGCGCCGAGGCCGTCCGGCACCGGCATCGACGCGACGAGGCCGACCCGCGTGACCCGCTCCGGCGCCGCGGCGGCGAGCGCGAGCGCGTGCGGTCCGCCCGCCGACCAGCCGACGACCGCGAACCGCTCGACGTCGAGCCGGTCGGCGAGCGCGAGCACCTCCGCCGCGAAGCCGAGCAGCGTGCGCGTGCGAACGCGCGGTCCGCAGCGGTCGACGGCCAGCAGGCGCACTCCGAGCGCGGCGGTCGCCTCGTCGTCGGGATGGCGCGAGAGCCGGGAGTCGCCGCCGCCGTGGAGGTACACGACGGGCATGCCGGCCGGGTCGCCGACGTCGTCGACGCTCAGCGCTTGACGACGACGAGCGTCGCGCGCATCCCGAGCGCCCGGTGGTTCGCGACGGAGCACCAGAGCGAGTATCGCCCCGGGGCGAGCTTCAGCGACAGGTCGACGAAGGTGCCCGCCCCCACCTCGCCGATGCCGGCGATGTGCCGGGAGCCGGCGCGCTGGAGCCGCAGGTCGTGTCCGTCCTGGCCGTAGTTGACGAGCTCGACCACCGCCGAGCCGGCCTTGACGCGGAGCCGCGAGAGCGTGAAGGAGTACTCGCGCGCGGCAACCTGGACGCGCGACGGGGGCGGTGAAGCCGCGTGCATGAGACCGGTGCTTGCGAGAAAGAGCGCGACCGCGGCGAGGGCGAGCTTCACTTGACCAGCGTCGGCCGCTGGAACTTGCGCGCGCCCGGGATCACGCGCTCGGCGTCCGTGTGCAGCCACTGCTCGAGCAGCGCCGCGTAGACGCCGCGGAAGTCGGCGGTCGCCTTCAGGTTCCCGTCGGGGTCGAGCGCGGTGAGGCCCGGGAACTCTCCGACCTGCGTCCCCGCGGCGTGGGTGCCGATCAGGAAGCCGCAGCCGGCCGCGCCGTGGTCTGTGCCGCCGGAGCCGTTCTCCTGAGCGCGCCGCCCGAACTCGCTCCAGACGAGCGTGAGCACGCGGTCGGCGATGCCGCGCGCTTCGAGGTCGCGCTGGAACGCCAGCAGCGAGCTCGCGGTCGTGTCGAGCGCCGGCCCGAGCTCTGTCGTCTGGTCGGCGTGCGTGTCGTACGACCCGCTCGCCTCCAGCGACACGCAGTGCAGCGGGAGGCCGGCCGCGATCATCGCGGCGAGCCCCGACAGCTGCGTCGGGAACGAGTCGTCGGACTGCGGGTACGGGACGGGCGGCGTGAGCTTCTTCCCCGCGAACGGCTGGAGTTGGCGGCGGAGCCGGTCGGACTGCCGCGCCGCGTTCGCGGCGGTCGCGAACGCCGAGTCGTGCGAGCGCACCGCACCGAGCCCGCCGATCGCGTCGAGCATCCGGTCCTGCACCGACGCCCCACACTCCAGGCGTCCAGAAGTCGTACTGGCCGGGCGCGTCGATCGTCGCGACCGGCATGCGCGCGGTCGCGAGCGACGGCGACAGGGAGCCGCCGAGTGAGAGGCCCTGCAGCGGGTTGTCCGGCGAGCCGATCGTGTCGAGGTAGCGGCCGAGCCAGCCCGTGAGGAGACGCGGGTCGGTGGCGCCGACCTCCCAGTAATGGCGCGACGTGAAATGCGACTGGTCGGGATGGTCGTAGCCGACCGCCGGCAGCACCGACACCTTGCCCTCGTCGTGCAGCTGCGAGAGCGGCGTCAGCGACGGGTGCCAGAAGAGGCGCGCGTCCTCCGTGAACGCGGTGCCGCCGGTGACGGCGAGCGCCTTGCGGTACTTCGGGTACAGCGGATCGCCCTGCGGGTAGAGCAGCGAGAGCGAGTCGGCGCCGCCCTGCAGGAACACGGTGACGAGGATCGGCTTCGGCCCGGCGGCGGCCGCATTCGCGATCCCCTCGTCGAACGCGACGAGGCGCCCGGCGCCGTAGACGGACAGCGCGAGGCCGAGCGAGCGCATCACGAAGCCGCGCCGCGACAGGCCCGTGCCGGCGGGCAGCGGCATGCCCGGCTCGATCGCCGGCAGCCCCCGGCCGGCGGCCGCGCGGAACAGGTCGGCACGGGTGCACTCGTCGCAGACGATGCGCTTCGAGGTGTCGTTCATGCCGTCTGCAGGTCGGGGGACATGGCGACGAGCTGCCGCAGCGCGTTCTGGACGAGCACCGGGTACTGCTGCTGCTTCCAGTCCGCGCTGCCGGCGTCGGCGAGCGCGTGCTTCGCGAAGCGGAGCAGCGCGACCTGCGTACCGGTCGACAGCTGCGGGTCGTTCCAGAAGTCGAGGGCGCGCGACACGAGCTTCTTCGCGTCGTACGGCTCCTTCGCCTTCTGCGGGTCGAGCGTCCTGTCGCGCAGCATCCGCTGCACCGCGTACCAGCGGCCGCGGAAGGTCGCGGTGTCGAGCCAGCGCGTGTCGTCCCAGCCGGCGACGTTCGGCGGGTAGAAGAGGCGCTGCCCGGAGAGGTCGCCGATCCAGGCCCAGTCCGTGGTCGTGATCCCCATGCCGAGGCGGCGAAGCAGCCCCGCCGTGTGCACGATCGGCGGCTTCATCAGCCGCGGCCCCGTGAAGAGCGCCGGGTGGCTGAGGATCGCGCTGACGACCGGCTTGATCTGGTAGCCGTCCTTGTAGACGGCCTCGAGCGCCGACTGCGTCCCGTGGTCGGGCTTCGTCGGGATGAAGTAGCTCCACAGCTTCTGCACGAAGAACGACGGATGCATGTGGTGCGAGAGGCAGAGGTTGCACGCGTCGCGCCAGTCGAAGTTCCCGGTCTTGCCGAACACGCGCTTCATGCCCGTGTCGTGGCGCGCCGCGTCGAAGTGGAAGTCGTAGGAGCCGACGCCGCGCTTCCAGCGGTTCTGCCAGCCCGTCAGCGCACGCGCCTGCTCACGGACGTCGCGCTCGGTGTAGGCGCCGCGGTCGGCGCCGAGCGTGAAGAGCTCCATCATCTCGCGGCCGTAGTTCTCGTTCGGCGAGCCCTTCTCGTTCTCGAGGCCGTTCAGCCACTCGAGCATCGCCGGGTTCGCGGTCACGTCCTTCAGCAGGTCGTGGAACGACCCGAGCGCGTGGCGGCGAAACAGCTCGTTCTGCTCGAGCATCAGCTTCTGGCTGCCGACGCCGTCGTTCGAGGTCGCGAACCAGTCGTGCCAGACGAGCGTCATCCGCTCGACGAGCGGCCGGCTCGTGCGCACCATCCGGTCGAGCCACCAGGCGTGGTCGTGGCCCCACGCCGAGTAGGGGGCGAGCGGCCGGCCCTTGTCGTCGTGCGGCTTCGGGCCGACCAGCTTCTCGTAGCCGGGGTTGACGAGCGCGTGCACCGCGCCCGCGAAGCCGAGCTTCGCGAGCGCCTCGGCCTCGCCCTTGCGCGGGCCGAAGCCGGCACGCCAGAGCAGGCGCTCGGCCTGGGCCGTGCCGAACGGACCACGGTAGACGGGGAGCGGCGGCACCTCCGCTAGATCGTCGGCTCCCCCGCGCGCGCCTCGGATCCCTCGCTCGGGGGAGGATCCTCAGCTGCGTCGCCAGACGAGCAGCGCGCGCGCCTCGCCGTGGCCGTCGTAGCTCTCGTCGATCCGCTCGACCTCGAAGCCGAGGGCGCGATGGAACGCGATCGACCGCTCGTTCCGCGGCGAGGTGACGGCGCGGACGACCGGTCGCGGCGCGACCGCCTCGAAGAAGCGCTCGTAGAGGCTGCGCGCGACGCCACGGCCGCGCTGCTCGGGATCGACGCCGACGAAGTGGATGTACGCCTCGTCGGCGTGCGTCTGCGAGCGGAACCCGCAGAGGAAGCCGATGACGCGCCCGCCGTCCTCGGCGGCGAACGAGGTGTCGCGGAAGTGGACGAAGAACAGCTTGGGGAGCATCGCGGCCATCGCGCGGCCTCCCCACCACTCGTCGACCACGCCGATCACCTGCGCGTAGTCCGCGGGCTCGAGCGGGCGGATCACGGCTGCCACTCGATCACGTCGGGCAGGTCGATGGCGGCCCACGCGTCGAAGTCGTAGTCGAGGAAGAGTGCGAGCACGGTCGCATGCGTGACGACGGCCGCGCCGTCGACGCCGGCGAGCGCCGCCGCGAAGCGCGCCGACGCCTCCGGGCGGCGCTCCCAGCCGGCGACCTCGCCGCCCGCGAGGTACTTGCGGACGGCGGCGCGGTGCGACTCGGCGTCCGGCAGGTTCGCGTCGCGGCGAACCTCGCCGAGACGCTCGTCGAGCTCGAGCTCGACACCCGACAGCCGGGCGAGGGACTCGGCGGTGGCGACCGCCTTCGGCTCGGGGCTCGAGACCACGCGCGGGACGGGTGCGAGGCGGCGCGCGAGAGCCTCCGCCGCCGTGTGCCCGGCGGCCGACAGCCGCCACTCCGAGGCCGGGCGCTCGAGCTCGAGCACGACCTGCGCATGGCGCACGAACCAGACCATACGCTTGAGCGTATGCGGATCCTGGTTCTCGGCGGCACGCTGTTCCTCGGCCGCCACGTCGTCGACGCCGCGCTCGCGAGCGACCACGAGGTGACGCTCTTCAACCGCGGACGCACGCGACCCGAGCTGTTCCCGGACGTCGAGAAGCTGCACGGCGACCGCGGCGGCGACCTGGGCGCGCTGCGCGGCCGGGCGTTCGACGCGGTGGTCGACACGAGCGGCTACGTGCCCCGCGTCGTCGACGCGACGATCGAGGCGCTCGGCGACGTCGGCCACTACGAGTTCGTCTCGTCGGTCTCCGTGTATGCCGACCTGTCGACGCCGGCCGGCGAGGACGCGCCGGTCGCGACGCTGGAGGAGGAGACCGAGGAATACCGGAGCCCGGCCTACGGGCCGCTGAAGGCGCTCTGCGAGGATGCCGTCCGGGCGCGGTTCCCGGAGGCGTTCGTGGTGCGGCCGGGCCTGATCGTGGGGCCCTGGGAGCCGACCGGGCGGTTCGCCTACTGGCCGGAGCGGTTCCTCGATCCCGGCCCGGTGCTCGCCCCCGCGCCGGCCGGCGCCGCCGCGCAGGTGATCGACGCGCGCGACCTCGCGGCGTGGATCGTCGAGGCCGCCGAGCAGCGGCTCGCGGGCACGTTCAACGCGGTCGCGCCGCCGACGACGCGCGGCGACCTGATCGAGACGTGCCGCGTCGCAGCCGGCTCCGACGCCGAGGTCGTGTGGGTCGACCCGGAGTTCCTCGTCGAGCACGAGGTCGGCGAGTGGATGGAGCTGCCGCTCTGGCTCCACGATCCGGCGTACGCCGCGATGCTGTCGACGCCGTCCGAGCGCGCGCTCGCAGCCGGGCTCGCCGTTCGTCCGCTCATCGAGACCGTGGCCGCCACGCTCGAGTGGATCGCAGGCGAGCAGCACGACCAGTCCGATCCACGTCCCGCCGGGCTCGCTCGCGCGAAAGAGCAGGCGGTGCTGGCAGCCTGGGCGTCCCGCGCTCGGTGAAGCACGTCGTGGTCACGGGGGGAGGGACCGGCATCGGCCGGGCGATCGCGCGGCGGCTGCACGCCGACGGCGCGCGCCTGACGCTCGTGGCGCGAGACACCGAGCGTCTGCGCGAGACGCTGCCGGCCGCGACCGTGCGCGCCTGCGACATCCGCGACCGCCGGCAGGTGCTCGCGGCGTTCGACGAGCCGCTCGACGCGCTCGTCGCGAACGCCGGGATCGGCGGCCCGAACGGACCGGACGACGACGGCGGCGACCGCTTCGAGGATCTGGTGCAGACGAACGTGCTCGGCACGTACTGGTGCTGCCGCGCCGCCGAGCCGCTGCTCCCGGACGGCGGCCGGATCGTCGTCGTCGCGTCGATCCTCGCGCGCATCGGCGTCCGCGGCTACACCGGCTACTGCGCCTCGAAGGCCGGCCTGCTCGGGCTCGTCCGCGCGCTGGCGGCCGAGCTGGCCCCGCGGCGGATCCAGGTGAACGCGGTCTGCCCCGGCTGGGTCGACACCGAGATGGCGTGGCAGGGCCTCGACGCGATGTCCGGCACGCGCGAGGAGGCGTTCGCCGAGGCGATGCGCGAGGTTCCCCTGCGGCGCATGAGCAAGCCTCCCGAGATCGCCGCCACGGTCGCCTGGCTGCTCTCGGACGACGCGCTCGGCGTGACCGGCCAGGCCATCGACCACAACAACGGCGCGTGGATGGGATGACGGCGGCCTGCGGCCGCCGCTTGCGGTAGGTTCCGGCCGCGATGGTGCTGCACGGCTCTTTCGTGATCGCCGGCCTGTCGACCGGCCAGAAGATCGGCCTGCTCGCGTTCGGCTGCGCGTTCATCGCGTTCGCGCTCGTGTCGTCGTTCGTCCTGCCGTCGCGCAACCCGAACTTCCCGGGGCGCCACATGGGCTGGTACGTCGCAGTCGTCGCGTGCTTCTTCGTCGCGATGCTGGCCGCCGTCCTGACGCTCGGCAGGGAGAAGAAAGAGGTGGCGAGCGCGGCGCCGCCGGCGACCACCTCGACCACGCCCGCGACGACCACGACGGGCGGCGCCGGCGGTGGAGCGCCCGCGGTGAAGGGCGACCCGGCCGCCGGGAAGGCGGTGTTCGCCTCGGCGGGCTGCACCGCCTGCCACACGCTGAAGGCGGCGGGCTCGACCGGCACCGTCGGGCCGAACCTCGACCAGCTGAAGCCCCCGGAGGCCCGCATCGTGCACCAGGTCGAGGTCGGCGGCGGCCCGATGCCCTCGTTCAAGGGCCAGCTGACGCCGAAGCAGATCCAGGACGTCGCGGCGTTCGTCTTCACCTCGACGCACTAGAAGCGCGAGAAACTGCCCCGAGAAACAGCGAACCCGCTCTATTGAGCGGGTCGCCGCAGGCCGTACAAGTGCCGGACAGTGTCAGGGGGAGCCGGCAAACCGCATGGTGTGGGAGGTCGCCTCCGCCTGCCATAGCTCGGAAGGGTGATTTCTCGCCGGGCGGCTTTCGGAGCGGAGAAGGAGGGATTCGAACCCTCGAGGCAGGGATTTCCCCACCTAACGCCTTAGCAGGGCGCCGCCTTCAGCCACTCGGCCACTTCTCCGGGCGCGCGAATCCTAGCGAAGGCCCCGGCAAATCCCGGCACCGGCGCCGCTACGCTGTGGCCCGCGCGGAGGGGTGGCAGAGCGGTCGAATGCGGCGGTCTCGAAAACCGTTACCGGCGGTTCCGTCGGTCGAGGGTTCAAATCCCTCCCCCTCCGCTCTCTTCCTCTACTGCTGGGCCGCGGGAAGCCACACGAACGGCTCCCAGTTCGTCCCGCTGCACATCGGGCACCGGACGGGCGGCGCCGCCGACATCGCGCCGTACCCGCACGTGACGCAACGGAAGTCGCCTTTCGCTTCGGACTGCCCCTCTCGCGCGAGCGTGTCCAGACGCTGCGAGTCAATCGCCACTCGAGACCCCCTCGATCAGTTCGGCCGGTCCGCGAAGTCCAGGCGCCCGGCGACGCTGTCCTTCCACGGATCGGCGTCGCGAAAACCGCGCGAGGAGGGATTGGCGGGATGCCGTTCGTCGGCGGGGTGCGATGCTCGTTCCGAGGCAAGGACGCAGGGAGCGCCGATAGCCAAAGCTATCGGCGCGACCGAGGACGCAGCATCGGGGCGAGCAGCGCGGCCCGGCGGCACAACCTGCATGTCGCCAATCCCTCCTAGGAGGGATTGGCGGGATGCCGTTCGTCGGCGGGGTGCGATGCTCGTTCCGAGGCAAGGACGCAGGGAGCGCCGATAGCCAAAGCTATCGGCGCGACCGAGGACGCAGCATCGGGGCGAGCAGCGCGGCCCGGCGGCACAACCTGCATGTCGCCAATCCCTCCTAGGCGACGGCCTGGTCGACCGTCGGAACGATCGCGAACGTGCCGCTCAGATGGGTCAGCTCGAAGATCGCCTGGGCGGGCGTCCCCGCCGGGATCACGAGCGTCAGCTCCGTCCCGTGGGCGGCAAGCCTCTTCTCCTGCCGGATCAGCGCGTTGAGCGCAGACGAGTCGAGGAAGGTGACGCCGGCGAGGTCGACGACGACGCGGCCGGCGTCCCCGGGTGCGGCGAGGAGCGCCGACTCGAGCTCGCCGCTCGTCCCGAGATCGATCTCGCCGACGACTTCGACGATCAAGGCGTGGCCGGACCGAGTGGACTTGATCTCGTGCAGCGGTTCACTCACGGCGGCCGTTCACGACGCGACCGTACCCGGTTCCGGGGCGGGCCGCACGACGCTCCTCAGCCCGGCGCGCCTGCGAGCCACGAGGCTTCGCCTCAAGGTCACCCGCGTCCCGTCGAGGCCGCGCTCGATCTCCACCGAGTCCATCAGCCGACGCATCAGCGGAAGACCGCGGCCACGGTCTCCAGGCTCGTTGCTCTCGCGCCAGCGGCCGTGGTCCTGCACCCTCACCGTCAAGTGCTCGGTTCCGGCATCGAGCTGAACGTTGATCGCTCCGTCGCTGCTCGGCCGTGCATGCTCGATCGCGTTGTTGCAGGCCTCGCTGACTGCGAGAACGACCTCCTCGACCGTCGCCCGGTCGAGCTCGAGGGCCGCCAGCCAGGCACGCAGTCGCTGTCGGATCTCCGGCAGCGAGGAGGGATCAGCAGGAACGTCGATACTGGTCCTTGCCCTGGATCCCTCGAACCCAACCAGGAGAAGTGCCATGTCGTCGGTCGTCTCTCCGAGCGCCTGCGACACACGGGCAACGGTCTCCCGGGCGCTGGGCGGCGCGTCCTCCGCGAGCACGGCGGCGAGGGTCGAGATGCCCTCGTGGAGATCACGGCCACGCCGCTCGACGAGCCCGTCGGTGTAGAGGGCGAGCGTCGAGCGCTCCGGGAGCGGAACGGTGATCTCGGTGATGTCGTCGAGCTCGACAGCGCCGAAGGGCGGCGCGCCTGCCGCGTCGAGCCTGCTCACCTCGCCGGTATCGCGATCGACGAGGAGTGGAGGCAGATGGCCGACCAGCGAGTACGTGAGCAGCCCGTTCGCGAGATCGACGCTGACGCATGCGACGGTGACGAACTCACCGTCGCGGACGTGCCGCAGCATCCGTTTCAGGATCTCGGCCGTCGAGACGTACTCGAGCGCGTAGGCGTCGAACGCGTTCCGAAGTCCCACCATCACCGTCGCGGCCGCGATGCCTCGTCCGCTGACGTCGCCGACGCACAGCTGCAGAACGCCGTCGGGCCGCTGCACGGCGTCGTACCAGTCGCCGCCGACCTCGAGCTGCGCGGTGCCGGCGCGGTAGTCGCCCGACAGCCGCACGCCCGGCACGGCCGGGAGCGCGTCCGGCAGGAGCGCGCGCTGCAGCTGGAGCGACAGCTCGTGCTCGTGCGCAAACGCCTCGGTACGCTCGACGGCCGTCGCCGCCTGCGCGGCGAAGGTGGCCAGCACGTCCCAGTCGTCGGTGCTCAGATGCATGGCACCGCTGAGCAGCGCGACCGTTCCGAGCCGCGTTCCGTCGCGGCTCAGGACCGGCTCCACGTGGAGGCCGCGGAAGCCCCCGGGCAGACGCCGCAACGCCGCGAGGCTCGGGTGCCGGTCGACCCGGAAGCTCTGCGCCTCGTCCCCGAGCTCGACGAGCTCGCGTGCGAGCAGGGTGCTCTCCGCCGAGATCGGCGCTGCACGTGCACCGGACACGGCGCGCAGCGGCGACTCCGCGTCACCGATCGCGACGAACGCGATGGCATCGGGGAACGCGCGCATCAGGGCGTCGAGCAGCGCCACCGTGATCGCCTCGGGGGCCATCGCCGACATCAGCCGTCGCGTCAACCGCGTCCACGAGCGCGCCCGCACGTCTCGCTCACTCGCACGACGGCTCGCGCGGCGCACGAGCAGCGTCAGGAGCGCCAGCACGAGCGCGACCGAGACCCCCATCGACGCGAGCTGGAGCACGAACGAGTGGAAGGCCGACGCGAACACGGTCGAGCGGGGCTCGTCGAGCACCGTCACCCAGTTCGAGGCTCGGGAGGTCGCGAACACGACGGCGTGATCCCCCGAGCCGTCCAGGCCTTCGGTGGACGCGATGGTGCCGGCGCGCTGCCGCCGGAACCGTTGGAGCAGGCCGGTGTTCTCGACACGCGGGAGCCCCGGCTTCAGCAGACGGCCATTGCGGTCGACGATGGTCAGGTTGCCGAAGCCGAGCGCGAGGGACTGCTTGCTCGGCGTGCCTCCGGTGTTGAAGGCGAGCCGGCCGCCGAGGACGCCGTTGAGCTCGCCGTTCGCGCCTCTCGTCGGCACGGCGACCACGACGATCGTCTGGCCGGTCTGCCGTCCGATCAGGCCGGAGCTCACGTACGGCTTGCCCGTCCGGACGACCTGCTGGAAGTAGAGCCGGTTCGCGACACTCGTGCCCCGCGAGCGCGGCAGGACGCCGTTCGCCTGCACGCGGCCCCGCCGGTCGACCCAGAAGAGCCCACCCGGAAAGAGCCCGTTCTTCCCCCGGCCGAGCCGGCGCAGGTACGCCTGGAGGACCACCGGCTTGCGCCCCACGATCGCCGGAGCCTTGGCGACGGCGTCGAGCGCATTGATCTGGTCGGAGAAGTAGACGTCGAGGATCGCGTTCACCGCCACCGCCCGCGCGTCGAGGTCGGTCAGCGCCTGGCGCTTGCCGGAGTCGTACTGGCGCCACGCGAGCAGCGCCGAGACGACCGCGAGCAGCAGGACGGAGAGGATCGATCCGACGATCAGGCCGCGCCGCAGGCCCGGCGAGGTGCCGAGCAGCCGCTCCGGCCGCGGACGGGCCGAGGGCCGGGGGTCACCGCGCCGCCGGCCGAACAACCGGTGCGGCTGAAGGTTCACGACGCGCGCAGTCGCTCGGCGGACAAGGCCGCAACTGTACCGGCTGGGCTATCGCGTTTTCGCCGCGGACACTGCTGCCGCGAGCCGCAGGGCGGCCTTCGGGCACTGCGCGACGGCGCGACGCGCGTGACGCTCGAGCGGCCCCGCGATCGGCGTCGGATCGACGATCGGATAGCCCCAGTCGTCGAGGGCGATCCGCTCGGGAAAGAGCTCGGCGCAGAGGCCGTGGCCGTCGCACGCGATCGGGTCGACGGCGATGCGAGGCTTCGACCTCACCGGCGGCTCCGCGGCACGGGCAGCACCTGCCGGTCCGAGCGCGAACAGTGGCCCCGGCTGTGTCCTTCGACCTCGCGCGCGAACACCGACAGCGCGCTCAGGACGAATCCGGTGGCGCCGTCCGGGTGCCGGCAGGCACCTCGGCCCCGCACCTGCCCGGCCCAGCGCTCGAGTTGCCTGCGCGCGCGGAGATCTCCGTCGACGAGTCGCTCGACCCCACCGGCGATCGCGTCGAGCCCGTGCACGCACGGGCCGCACTGTCCTGCGCTCTCGCGCGCGAGATAGCGCGCGACCCGCGCCGACTCGCGCAGCCCGCACGTGGAGGCAGGCAGCGCGACGATCGCGCCGGCGCCGAGCACCTTCGGCACGAGGCGGAGCGGAGCGGCCTCGCCGGCCGTGACCCAGCGCCCGAAGTAGCCGCCGACGAGGAACGCCTCGACCGGCTCCGCCAGGCCGCCCGCACGCCGGATCAGATCGCCGAGCGACGACCCGAGCTCGATCTCGTGCACTCCGGGACGGCGAACGGCTCCGGACAGCGTCACCAGCGACGTCCCGGGCGACTCGGCCGCGCCGGCCGACCGGAACCACTCGGGGCCGAAGCGGGCGATCAAGGCCACGTACGCGATCGTCTCGACGTTCTGCACCAGCGTCGGAGCACCTCGGAGGCCGCGCTCGAACGGGTAGGGAGGCTTGAGCGTGGGTCGAGCCGGGCCGCCCCCGAGCGCCTGGAGCAGCGCGGTCTCCTCCCCGCTCACGAATCCTCCGGGAACGGCGACCGCCCGCACGTCGACGCCGTCTCGCTGCCGCTGGCGGAGCGCTCCGATGACGGCCGCCAGCTCGGAGCGCGCGTCGTCGGCAACGGCGACGACCGCTTCGGCGCGCCCCGACGCGCGCGCGCCGCAGCGACCGCCCCGTCGAGCACGAGGTGAGGGGAGAGCCGCAGGAGCGCCTTGTCCTTCCCGCTCGCCGGCTCGCCCTCGACGCCGTTCACGACGACGACGGGCCGGCGGCCGCGCGGCGACGCTCGCGAGCTTCGTGCCGGTGGCGAACGCCGCACCGCCTCGGCCGAGCAGCCCGGCGGCCGCGACCAGGTGCGCGAGATCTGCGTGTCCCGGCAGCTCGCCGAAGCGATCGAGGTGCGCGCGGAGCGTCATCGGCACGTCGCCGCGCATGCCGGCGAGCAGCCGCTCCGGGCCGAGCGGCGCCGACGCGGCGTGCAGCTCGGCCGCCCCGGTCATCCGCCGCTCCCGACCGCCGCTCCCGTGACCAGCCCCGCCACGGTTCCGCCGCCGGCGTCGAGGCGCAGCGAGAACTGCAGCTGGAGCCGGTCCCCCGCTGCGTCACGCACGTCGGCCGCGACCTGCGACCCCTCGAGCCCGACCACCTTCCCGGTGTAGACCTGGCGCGTGGTCTCGGGAACGAACGAGACGCCGCTCGCGGTCAGGCCGACACCTCCGTCGCCCGGCACTCCCCGCAGGTCGATCCGTGCCGCCCCGTGCGGGCCGCCGCGCAGCCGAACCGAGATGTGGATGGTCACGAGACCGCCCGCCGCGTCCGTCCGGGAGATGCGGCCGCTGAGCGCCGAGACGAACGACGTCGGTGGCGCCGCTGCGGCGCGGACGAGCGAGGCGCTGCTCGTCGCACGCGCGGTGCGCGCGAGCAGGGTCGTCGGCGTCCCGGCCCGGCGGGCCCAACCCTGCCGGAGCGGTCCCCCGCTGTACCAGAGGAAGATCGCGACCGGCGCGGCGAGCGCGGCGGCGGCGGCGAGCGCGCGCGCTTCCGGCCGGCCGGATCCGAGCGCCGCCCGTGCGAGCACCGCGAGCGCGACCGCGGCCAGGCAGCCGAGACCGAGGGCGGCGAGCCAGCCGAGGCGGGCGTCGCTGCCGGTGCCGAACGAATGGAGCAGCGCCACGGGCCACGCCGCGTACGCGGCCCAGTGCACCGCCCGCCAGATCCGCGCGCTCACCCAGCGACGGGCGAGGCTCGTCACGACGAGCGCGAGCAGCAGATCGAACGAGATCGCGCCGAGGCTCAGCCAGAGCGGCCGGTACGGAGAGACGAACGGCACCACGGCCGCGGTCAGCGAGATCGGCGCGTAGCCGTCGGCGACGGTCGTGATCACGTGGATCGCAACGAACACGATCGAGAGCAGCGTGAGGTTTCGATGCGCGTTCGTGACTGCGAAGCGTGGCCACTCCCTCCCACGCCACCGCAGTGCGACCACGACGCCGAGCAGCACGGAGGCGGTCAGGAGGAGCAGCGCGACGACGCCGCTCCCGCGCGTCACGAACCAGAGCGTCTTCGCGTTGCTTGCGGCGGCGAGCAGCATCAACGACCCGCTCCGGCCGACGGCCAGCCGGCGATCGTCGCGACGTCGCCGTCGTGTGAGACGAGCCGGGTCGGAAAGCCGCGCTGCTCGAGCCAGGACGGCGCCTGCTCGCCCAGGACGATCGCCGCCGTGCTCGCGACGTTCGCCTCGAGGCACGTGCGCCCGGCGACGGTCGCCGAGCTCCAGACACGGGCAGCAGAGAGCCCCGTGCGCGGGTCGAGCACGTGATGCATCTCGCCGCGCGACGTCTGCCAGCGGCGCACGCTCGTACTGGAGGTGGCGAGGCCGCCCTCGGTGATCGCGACACGCTGCCCGTCGCCGTCGAGTGGATCGTCGTGCGCCGCCGCGACCAGCACGCACCAGCCGCCGTCCGGAGGTGGTCCCGCAACCGCGACGTCGCCGCCGAGTGACACCAGCACGCCGACGCCCGTCTCGGCTGCGATGCGGCTCGCCGCCCGATCCGACGCGAGCGCCTTGGCGGTGGCGCCGAGGTCGAGCTCGACGCCGCGCGGCACCCGCAGCACGCGTCGCTCGTCGTCGAGCTCGACCAGGCGCCACGCCCCCCGCGGCCGCTCGCAGGCGTCGATCCGCCAACCGGCGCGAGCCTCGACGAGCGCGTACGTGCGGTCGTAGCCGAGCGCGCACAGCTGCGCGCCGAGCGTCGGATCGACGATCCCGTCCGTCGCCGCCGCCGCGTCGAGCGCGGCACGTACCGCGCGGTGGAGCTCGGCGCTCAGACGAACCTCGCTACCCGAGCGCCGGTTGGCCTCGACGAGCTCGGAGTCGGCGCGAAAGCGGCTGCACGAGCGATCGACCGCGTCGAGGTCGGCGGCGAGCAGCTCACGGGCGCGTGGCAGCAGCTCCGCTTCCGTCACGGCGACGACCGCCGACGTGCCGAGTGCGAACGAGGCGGAGCGGCCGATCACGAGCCGCCGCTGACGACGACGGGAGCCGCGTCGGCCGGAACGCCGACTGGTGCCACCGGCGAGCTCTCGCGGCGGCGGCGGCGCACTCTGCGAGCCTTCGACCGCGACGAGGTGCGGGACCGGCGCGACGACGCGCTTGCTGCGCGACAGCGCGGCCGAGCGGACGACGACCCTGTGGACGGTCTTGCGCGGATGGGTCGAGTTCGACGCGACGGCGGTGAAGACGCCGGTCAGCGCGGCCGCTCCGGCGACCGCCACACCGGTCAGGCGGCGAACGCGGGTCGCTGCTGCGTCGCGCGTGGCGATCGCGCGCCGCAGAGCTGCAGGATCGGTCTTCATGCCGGCACTGTTGCGCCGCCGGATGAGACGGCGATGAGCACCGGCAGTGTCTAGACGCCGGCGGCGAGTGGCGGCACGGGTCGCCGTTCGGCGGCGAGACCAGTGCGCAGCGGCACGGTCAGCCAGACGTCGGCGCCGCCGCCGGGATCGTTCCGCGCGTGCGCCTCCCCGCCGTGCGCGCGCGCGATCAACGCCACGATCGAGAGGCCGAGGCCGGTTCCCGGCGCGGTGCGGGCCTCGTCCGCGCGGCTGAACCGGTCGAAGGCGCGCTGCAGGAACGCCGCCGGGAAACCGCTTCCCCGGTCGGCGACGTGCAGCTCGATCACGCCGTCCCTCGCCCTCGCCGAGAGCGTGACGGCGCCGGCGCCGTGCACGAGCGCGTTGTCGACGAGGTTCCCGAGCGCCTGCTCGAGGCGCAGCGGATCGGCCTCGATCAGCGCATCGACGGTTCGATCGACGTCGAGCTCGCGCTCGAGGAGCACTGCGCGGGGCGCAAAGCGGTCGCGCACCGCTTCGAACAGGCCGGCGACTCCGACCGGCTCGCGGCCGCAAGGGGATGCCGTCCTGGTCGGAGCGGGCGATCAGCAGCAGGTCCTCGGCCAGCCGCGTCAGGCGCTCCGTCTCCTCCGCGGCCGAGCGAACCGCCGCCTCGAGCTCGGCGCGCGAGCGGGGCCGGCGCAGCGCGAGCTCGAGCTCGGCTCGCAGGAGCGCCAGCGGTGTCCGCAGCTCGTGGCTCGCGTCGGCGACGAAGCGGCGCTCGTGCTCGAACGCCGCCTCGAGCCGGCCGAGCATGTCGTTCAGCGTCACGGCGAGCGCCGAGATCTCGTCCCGCGCGGCGGGCACCGGCAGGCGCCGTCCGGGCGTCGACGCGCTGATCGCGGTCGCGCGCCGCCGCATCGCCTCGACCGGGCGTAGCGCAGCCGCCGCCAGCGCGTAGCCGGCGAGGATCGCGATCAGCAGCGCGGCCGGCGCGGCGAGCAGAAACTCGCGGGCCAGCCGGTGCAGCGTCTCGGTGCGCGCGGCGACCGAGCGTCCGACGACCAGCGCGGCGCTGTGGCCGTCCACGCGCACGGGCACCTCGACGAGTCGCCACTCGCCTCGCAGCCCCGAGACCGTCGTCGTGTGCCACACGCGCTTGCCGGCGAGCACCTTGCGCAGCTGCGAGCCGTCGAGCAACGGCGGCAGCGTCGCCGGTGACGAGTCGTCGATCGTCCCGTTCGCGAGCTCGACCTGGGCGATCGCCGGCCCGTCGCTGACGTCCCGATCGAGCAGGGTCCGCCCCTCGTGCGCGTGCGACACCGCCTCGGCCGCCTGCGCTCTCAGGTTCTGGTCGACGGACGAGAGGAGCGCGCTGCCGACGCGCAGGTAGATGACGACGCCCACCCCCGCGAGCACGAGCGCCATCGCCGAGGGCGAACGGGAGCGTCAGGCGCACGCGGATCGGCAGCGGCTCTCACCGGCCGTCCTTCCGGAGGCGGTAGCCGACGCCCGCGCACGGTCTCGATCGACGCGCGGCCGAACGGCCGGTCGATCTTCTCCCGGAGGTAGCGGACGTAGACGTCGACGATGTTCGAGCGGCTCTCGAACGCCATGTCCCAGGCCCCCTCGAGGAGCTGCAAACGCGAGAGCGCCTGGCCGGGGCGGCGCATGAACAGCTCGAGCAGCGCGAACTCTCGTGTCGAGAGCTCGATCTCGGTGTCGCCGCGCCAGACGCGGCGCGTCGGCCGGGTCGAGCCGGAGGTCGCCGACGAGCAGCGTCGTCGGCCGGTCGATCGGCCCGCGGCGCGCGACCGCGCGCAGACGCGCGAGCAGCTCGGCGAACGAGAACGGCTTCGTGAGGTAGTCGTCGGCTCCCGAGTCGAGCGCGCCGACGCGGTCGGTCGACCGCGTCGCGCGCGGTGAGCATCAGCACCGGCGTCCAGACCTCGCGCCGGCGCAGCTCGCGCAGGACCTCGAAGCCGTCGAAGTCCGGCAGCATCACGTCGAGCACGATCGCGTCGTACGGCGCGGCCTGCGCCATCCAGAGCGCATCGTCGCCCACGACCGGCGACGTCCGCGGGATGACCCTCCTCGCGCAGCGCCCGCGCGACGAGCGCCGCCATCTTCGGCTCGTCCTCGACGACCAACACCCGCACGCTCCTGATTGTTCCTGGTACCGCGGGCCGTCGCCGGGGGCTCTCATCGCGGTCTCATGCGACGCTGTTCTCCTGCCCGCCGTGCGGACGGGAATCCTGCGGGGCGGCACCGAGGGCAACGCGCGGCTCACCGCGACGAACGCCGTGGTGCTCCTGATTCTGCTCGCGGCCGAGGGCGCGACGATTCCCTTCATCAACCCGCTGATGAGCGTGCACGTCTTCCTCGGGCTGATGCTGATCCCGCCGGTGCTGCTGAAGCTCGGGAGCACCGGCTGGCGCTTCGCCCGCTACTACCTGCGCGACGCGGCGTATCTGTCGAAAGGGCCGCCGCCGCCGCTGATGCGGCTGCTCGTCGCCCCGTTCGTCGTGGCGTCGACGCTCGTGCTGTTCGGCAGCGGCGTCCTGCTGGCGGTCGTCCACCCACGGCACGGCTTGATCGTCGGGGCGCACAAGGCCAGCTTCGTCGTCTGGTTCGGGGCGATGGGCCTGCACGTGCTCGGTCACGTGCTGAAGCTCCCGCGCCTGGTGAGCGCCGAGCTGACGACGTCCCTCGCCGGCGTGCGCCTCCGGCAGTACGCTGTGGCGGGTGCCATCGTCGCCGGGCTGGTCGTCGCGATCGTGGGCCTCCCTGCGGCCCACGAGTGGGCCACCTGGGCCGCGGGTCATCACGGGCACGACCGCTAGCCGGTTCGTCGCCGCGGTACTGCTCGCGACCTCGGTCGGCGCGTGCGGCTCCACGGCGGGGGCTCCGTCGGCGGCGACGCGCCCCGTCACGCACACGCGAACGCACCGTGCCGCGACCACGGTTCGAGTCACGCCGGCCCGGCGCCTCCTCGGCCTGCCGGACGTCGGCCCCGGGCCTGTTCCCGGCTACGTCCTGATCGCGGACCGCAACAACGACCGCCTGCTGATCGTCTCGCCGTCCAAGCGCATCGTCTGGCGCTTCCCGCGCCCCGGCGACGTCCGCCCCGGCCAGTCGTTCCACGACCCGGACGACGCGTTCTTCACGCCCGGCTACCGGGCCGTCTCGATCAACGAGGAGTTCAACGAGACGGCGAGCATCGTCGACGTGCGCACGCACCGGATCGCGTGGACGTTCGGGCACCCGGGCGTCGCCGGCTCGGCGTTCGGCTATCTCTCGAATCCCGACGACGCGTACGTCCTGCGGAACGGCCTGATGATGATCGCGGACATCAAGAACTGCCGAGTCCTCTTCATCGACCACGCGAAGCGGGTCGTGCGCGAGCTCGGACATGCCGGCTCCTGCGGGCACGATCCGCCCGCGAGCCTCGCCTCGCCGAACGGTGCGACGCCGCTCGCGGACGGCGGCGTCCTGGTCACCGAGATCGGCGGCTGGGTCGACCGCATCTCGCCGTCCGGCCACCTGCTGTACACGGTGCGCACGCCGACGACGTACCCGTCCGACGCGCAACTCCTGCCGAACGGGAACATCCTCGTCGCAGGCTTCAACACGCCGGGACGGGTCGACGAGCTCACCCGCGACGGGCGGATCGTCTGGACGTACGGGCCGACGTCGGGCCCGGGCGCCCTCGACCGGCCGTCGCTGGCCGTCCGCTGGCCCAACGGCATGATCGCGGTGACGGACGACTGGCACCACCGCATCGTGGTGATCGATCCGCGGACGAAGCGCATCGTCTGGTCGTACGGGCACAACGGCGCACCGGGGACCGCACCCGGCTACCTGAACAAGCCGGACGGCCTCGATCTGCTGCCGGCGCAGGCGTCCGCTGCAGCGCCGCGGCGGACGCCTGCGCGGGCCACCGGTGCGCGGGCGGCGGGTGCGCTGACCGCGCGGGTGGTGGGCACGCTGCCCGCGGCGCTGTCACGTGCGAGTGCGGTAGCGCTGCCGGACGGACGGCTCGTCGTCGCCGGCGGGCTCGTCTCCGGGTCGTCGACCGACCAGGTCCTCGTCGGCAAGCCGGGCAGCCTGCAGCCGGCGCTCCACCTGCCCGCGCCCGGCCACGATGCCGCGGCGGCGCTCGTCGGCGGCAGCGTGGACGTCTTCGGCGGCGGGCAGTCGGTCTCCACCGACACGGTGGTACGCATCGACCCCCTCGCGCGGCGGGCCGGCGTCGTCGCCCACCTCGACGAGCCGCTGTCCGATCTCGGCGCCGCGGTCGTTGGTGGTCGCGTCTTTCTGGTCGGCGGCTACACGGGCTCGCGGTTCGCGAGCGCGGTCCTTCGTTACGACGGTTCCGGCCGCACCTCGACCGCCGCACGACTGCCGGCCGGCCTGCGCTACGCCGGCGTCGCCGCCCTGGGCGGGACGATCTACGTCGCAGGCGGCCTGACGACCGCGGGCGAGAGCAACGACGTGTTCGCCGTCGATCCGCGAGCGCACACCGTTCGCCGGGTGGGCAAGCTGCCGTCACCCGTCGCGTACGGGGCGCTGGTGGCGTTCGACGGCGCGCTCTACCTGGTCGGCGGCAAGACGAGCGCCGGCGTGCCCGTGGCGACGGTGCTGCGGATCGACCCCCGGACGGGCGGCGTGACCGTGGCCGCCCGCCTGCCGCACGGCCTCGCCGAGCCGGCGGCCGTCGCCCGCGCGCACGACGTGATCGTGGTCGGCGGCGAGGGAAGCCGGGCCGTCCTCGCGCTTCGCGCCCGCTGACGACCGGCTACGCTGCCCGTCGCTCGGAGAGGTGTCCGAGCGGTCTAAGGAGCGCGATTGGAAATCGCGTACGTGCTGAAAGGTGCGTCGAGGGTTCAAATCCCTCCCTCTCCGCTCAGGTAGGCCCGCCTCCGGCGGGCCTACGTCTCGAGGGGCTCCTCAGTCGTGCACGCGCGCGACGACGTCCTCGCGCTTGAGCACGCGAACCCGGTGCGACGAGCGTGCCAGCCGCACCTCCCAGCCGGCGTCGCGCGGGTAGAGCACCTTGTCGCCCGGCTCGACCGCCGAGACGTCCGGGCCGACGGCCGCGACGATGCCCGTGCGGATCTGCGTCGCCTCGTTCACCGGCACGATCAGCCCGCTCGCCGTCTCGCTGTCCTCGAGCGGCTCGACGACGAGGTAGTCGTCGAGCGGTTCGAGCGTCACGTCGGTCAACGGGCCCCGTTCCAACACGACTTCACGATACTCGCTGGATGCGCGTGGGTCGCGTCGACGTCCCGGTCTCGAACCCGGACAAGCTCTTCTTCCCGGCGCAGGACCTGACGAAGGGCGACCTCGTCTCCTACTACGCTCGACGTCGCGGAGCTCGCCCTCCCCCACCTGCGGCGGCGGCCGTTCCACATGAAGCGCTTCCCGAACGGCGTCGACGCCGACTTCTTCCACCAGAAGCGCGTGCCGGCGAAGCACCCGGACTACGTCGACGAGGTGCTTCGTGCACGTTCCCGAGCGGCCACTCGACCGTGTTCGCGATCGTCGACAACGCCGCCGCGCTCGCCTGGGTCGCGAACCTCGGCTGCATCGAGCTGCACACGTGGCACTCGCGCGTGCCCGAGATCGAGCAGCCCGACTACCTGCTGATCGACCTCGACCCGACGACCGACGGGCAGTGGCCGTTCGTCCGCGAGATCGCGCTCGTCGTGCGCGAGGTGATGGACGAGCTCGGGCTCGCGCTCGTATCCGAAGACGTCGGGCGCGACGGGCCTGCACATCCTCGCGCCGATCCGGCCCGAGCTTCGCTTCCCGGACGTGCGCCGCTTCGCGAAGGCGCTCGCCGAGGAGGTCGAGCGGCGGATCGGCGACCAGCGCGTCGCGACGACGACCTGGCGCGTCGCCGACCGCGATCGGCGTCTTCGTCGACTTCGGCCAGAACGCGCGCGACCGGACGATCGCGTCGGCCTACTCGGTCCGGCCGACCGCCGACGCGCGCGTCTCGGCGCCGCTCCGCTGGGACGAGGTCGCCGCCGTCGAGCCGGCGGCGTTCACGGTGCGAGACGATGCGCGGCGCGGATCGCGGAGGCCGGCGACCCGATGCGCGGGCATGTGGCGCAGCGCGCCCTCGCTGCGCCCGCGCTTCGAGAAGCTCGGGCTCGAGCTAACCGAGGAGTGACTCGATCCCGGCGCGCGCCCGGCTCGCGCGGCGGGCGCAGCTCGCGCCACGTGCAGTCGGCCGGGTCCTTGTCGTCGCGCCAGCGGATCAGCTTCGTGCCGTGGCGGAAGCGGTTGCCCTGCACCTTGTCGTAGCGCACCTCGACGACGAGCTCCGGCCGCACGCGCGCCTCCTCGAGCTCGCCGGTGCCCCAGCGGTTCGGCTCGGAGAACGCGCTGCTCGGGGTCTCCTCGACGAGCGGCAGCACCCGCTTCGCGACCTCGGCGCGCATCCGTCGCCGCGACGGCGCACGAGCCGACGTAGTCGATCCCGCCGTCGTCGCGGTAGAGACCGAGCAGCAGCGTCGCGATCTGGCGCTGCGCTCGCCCTTCCAGCGGACGCCGACGACGACGCAGTCGGCCGTCTTGTGCTCCTTCACCTTGACGACGCCGTCGCGCGAGCCGGGCAGGTACGGCGACGTCGAGCCGCTTGCGCGACGACGCCGTCGAGCCCGAGCGCCTCGAACCGGTCGAGCCAGCCTCGCGCGGCCTCGGCGAGGTCGCGGGTCGCCGGCGAGAGGCGGAAGCCCTCCAGCTTCTCGAGCGCGGCGCGGCGCTCCGCGAGCGGCAGCTGCCAGACCGGCTCGCCGTCCCAGAGGAGCACGTCGAAGACGACGAACTCGGCCGGGATCTCCGCCGACAGCCGCCGGATCCGCGACTCGGCCGGGTGCAGGCGCATCTGCATCGCGTCGAAGTCGAGCGCGCCGTCGCGCACGATCACGATCTCGCCGTCGAGCGCGGAGCGCGGCGGCGAGCAGCTCGCCGAGCGGGCGCAGCTCCGGGAAGTAGCGGAGCAGCGGCCGCTCGTTCCGCGACCAGAGCGCGAGCTCGCCGTCCGACGTTCTCGAGCACGCCGCGGAAGCCGTCCCACTTCGGCTCGTACTGCCAGCCGTCGCCCTCGGGCAGCTCGCGGACGAGCTCGCGCCTCCATCGGCGGGAACGGGAACGGTCGGCAGCGGCGCACCTCGGCGGGAAGCGTACGGTTTCGCGGCATGAGCCGCGTCGCCGTCACCGGTATCGGCGTGGTCTCGCCGCTCGGCCTCGACGCGCCGACGACGTGGAAGGCGGCGCTCGCGGGCGAGAGCGGCATCGACTGGATCCGGGCGTTCGACACGGACGGGCTGCCCGTGCGGATCGCCGGCGAGATGAAGGGCTTCGACCCGCGGAGACGTCGTCTCGGCCGAAGGAGGCGCGCAAGCTCGAGCGCAACGTCCTCTTCGGCGTCGCTGGCGGGCCGCGAGGCGCTCGACCGACGCCGGCCTGAGCGGCTTCGACCCGACGCGCGTCGGCGTCATCTTCGGCTCGGCGATCGGCGGCGTGACGGGGATCGTCGAGCAGGCGGACACGCTGCGCGAGCGCGGCCCCGACCGCGTCTCGCCGAACTTCCTGCCGAACGTGCTCGTCGACACGGCCTCGGGCCAGCTCGCGATCTCGCTCGGGATCAAGGGCCCGAACTACGCGATCGTCTCCGCGTGCGCGACCGGCTCGCACGCGATCGGCGAGGCCGCCGAGATGATCAAGCGCGGCGCGGCGGACGCCGTGATCGCCGGCGGCACCGAGTCCTGCATCGTCCCGCTGATCCTCGCCGGCTTCACCGCGATGCGCGGGCTGGCGATCGAGGACGAGCACCCGCCGCGCGCATCGCGTCCGTTCGACGCGACCCGCGACGGGTTCGTGATGTCGGAGGGAGCCGGAGCGCTGCTGCTCGAGGACTGCGAGGACGCCGACGGCGCGGCGCGACGATCTACGCCGAGGTGCTCGGCTACGGCGCGTCGAACGACGGCACATCACTGGCGCAGCCCGAGCCGGAGGCGACGGGCGTCGCCGCGATGATGCGGCTGCGCTCGACCGCGCCGGCGTCGAGCCGGAGCGCGTCGGCTACATCAACGCGCACGGCACGTCGACACCGCTCGGCGACGCCGCCGAGACGAAGGCGATCAAGCAGGTGTTCGGCGACCACGCCTACCGGCTGGCGGTCTCGTCGACGAAGTCGATGATGGGCCACACGTTCGGCGCGGCCGGCGCGATCGAGGCGATCATGTGCGTCGCTCGCGCTCCGCGACGGGGTCCTGCCGCCGACGATCAACTACCGCGAGCCCGATCCGGAGTGCGACCTCGACTACGTCCCGAACGAGGCGCGCCGGACGCAGGTCGACGTCGCGCTGTCGAACGCGATGGGCCTCGGCGGCCACAACGGCTGCGTTCTCCTGGGGCGCGTGTGAGGCTCACGCTCGTCAGGCACTCGACCCTGCTGCTCCAGACGTCGGGCAAGCGGATCCTGATCGACCCGATGCTCGACGATCCGGGCGCCCGGCCGCCGGTCGAGGACACCGAGAACGAGCTCCGGAACCCGCTGGTGCCGCTGCCGATGCCGGCCGAGGACGTCGTGGCCGGCGTCGACGGGGTCGTCGTCACCCATCTGCACGAGGATCACTTCGACGAGCGGGCCGCCGAGCTCATCCCGTCGTCGACCCCCATGCTGACGCAGCCGGGCAGCCTCACCGAGCTGCGCGAGCAGGGCTTCTCGTCGGCAACCGACGACCCGAGCGGCTGGCTCGGTCTCGACGTCGCGCGCACCGGCGGCCAACACGGCACCGGTGAGACCGCCGAGGACCTCGGCCCCGTTTCCGGATTCGTGCTCGACGGGGTGTACGTCGCGGGCGACACGATCTGGTGCGACGAGGTCGCCGAGGCGATCGAGCGCCACCAGCCTCACACCGTGGTCGTGAACGGCAGCGGCGCGCGCTTCGTCGACGGCGACCCGATCGTGATGGACGTCGACGACGTTCGCGCGCTCAGGGACGCCACCGATGCCCGCATCGTCGTCGTGCACCTCGAGGCGATCAACCACTGCGTCGAGCGCCGCGACGCGTACCGCGCGATCGACGGCGTCCTCGTTCCGGCGGACGGCGAGACGATCGAGTTCTAGAAGGCGACGACGTCGACGGTCAGCTCGTCGATCGAGGCGAGCACGACGTCGGCGAGCGCGAGCGACTCGTCGTCGGGCGGGAAGTGCTGGTTCGGGATCGCGACGACACGCAGGCCGGCCGCCTTCGCCGAGCGAATGCCGCTGTGCGAGTCCTCGACCGCAGCGGAGCGGTTCGCCTCGACGCCGAGACGGCGCGTCGCCTCCAGGTAGACGTCCGGCGCCGGCTTGCCACGCGCGACCTCCTCGGACGAGACCGACACGCGGACGACGTCCTCGAGCCCGCCCTCGCGCAGGACGAGGTCGATCAGCTCGCGGTTCGACGACGACGCGACGCCGACCGGCCACCGCCCGGCGAGCCGCCGCACGGCCTCGAGCGCGCCCGGGATGAACGGAGGCCCGTCCGCGTAGCGGGCGAGCATGCGCTCGACGACGGCCGCGTTGATCTCGTCCGGCGTCCCCGGCACGCCGACCTGCTCGGCCAGGTACCGCGACCACTCGGGCGAGCTCATGCCCATCATGTCGCGGGTGGCGCGCTCGGGGAACGGCAGCCCCAGACCGTGGACGTACTCGACGCGAACCTCGTCCCACACCTGCTCCGAGTCGACGATGATGCCGTCGAGATCGAAGACGACCGCCTCGATCACGAGGCGTGGTAGCCGCGGTGGACGTAGACGAGCGAATCCGCGGCCGTGCCCTCCTCGAGGCTGACCACCTCGCCGACGAAGAAGCTGTGGTCGCCGGTGACGATGCGGTCGACCGTGCGCGCGACGATCCAGCCGACCGCCCCCACCAGCAGCCGCGGATCGTCCTCACGCACCTCGATGCCGTTCCAGAGCGCGATCGGGGGAACGCTGCGCGCGAAGTGCTGCGCGAGGTGCGCCTGGTCGCCGGCCAGGATCGAGACGGCCCATTCGTCGGCCGACCGCAGGATCTCGTGCAGCGACGCCTCGAGGGCGATCGAGACGCCGACGAGGCTGGGCTCGAGCGACAGCGAGACCAGAGACGAGACCGTCAGCCCGGCACGTCGGCCGTCGACCTCGGCGACGACGACCGACACTCCGGCCGGCCACCGTCGGAACAACGCTCGCTGCTCGGCACCCCGCTCCTCGTCCACCGGACGAGGTTAGATGCTCGCGCTGCTCGCGGGAATCGGTAGCTCGGGCGCCACGACCATCGCGAGCGCGTCGACGACCAGCGGATCGAACTGGGTGCCGGCGCAGCGCATCACCTCGGCGAGTGCGTCGTCGGCGGTGCGCGTCGAGCGGTAGAGGCGGTCGGTCGTCATCGCCTCGTACGCATCGGCGACGAGCAGGATGCGGGAGCCGATCGGGATGTCCTCGCCCGCCAGCCCGTCCGGGTAGCCGTTCCCGTCGAAGCGCTCGTGGTGGTGGAGCACCCAGGTCGCGACCGGCTCGATGCGCAGCGACGTCAGCATCCGGTAGCCGACGAGCGGATGCACGGCGATCGCCTCGTGCTCGTCGGCCGTCAGCGGCCCCGGCTTCGAGAGGATGTGCTCCGGCACGGCGACCTTGCCGAGGTCGTGCAGCAGGCCGGCGATCCGCAGGAGCTCGACTTCTTCGGCGGCCAGCCCGAGGCAGTCGCCGATGCGGGCGGCGAGCTCGCCGACCGCATGCGAGTGGCTTCCCGTGTACGCGTCACGGACGTCGATGGCGCCGGCCAGCGACGCCGCCGCGCGCAACCGTGCGCGACGGTCGCCGTCCTCGGCGCGGCGCACGGAGAGATCGATCACCCCGTGGCTGAAGACGCGGACCGCCGCCTTGCCCTCGGCCTTGGCCGCGTAGAGCGCGCTGTCGGCGGCGCGGACGAGATCGGCGCGCTCGAGACCGGCCGACGGGTAGGTCGCGACCCCGGCGGAGACGGCGACGTTCAGGCCCTGCTCGGTCCTCGCCCGGCCGACCCGCGCAACGGCGCGGCTCACGACGTCGACTGCGTCCGCCTCGCTGCCGCTGTGCCTGAGCACGGCGAACTCGTCGCCGCCGAGCCGGAACGCCTGACCCGCGTCCCGCAGGCATTCGCCCACGAGCGCGAGGATCCGGTCGCCGACCGGGTGGCCGTGGCGGTCGTTGATCGACTTGAACTCGTCGACGTCGAAGAGGCAGAGCGTCAGGGAGCCCCCCGCCTCGTCCGTGTCGTCCAGCAGCCGCTCGAGCTCCTGGTGGAAGTACCGGTGGTTGCCGAGCCCGCTGATCGGATCGGTCAGCGCGAGCTCCATCGCCTCGAGCGCGCGGAGCACCGAGCGCTGGTACAGCGAGATCGCGAGGAACGGCCCGACGAGCGTCGCCGAGAGGAACGGCGAACGCTGCCAGAGCACGCAGAGCATGATCGAGACAGACGCCATCGTCGCGAACGCGACGAACGTCGACTCCACCGTCTGCACGACGGTCAGGCCGAGGTTCTGGCCGCTCGCGATGCCGACGACGAGCGCGACGAGGACGACGTTGAGGACGTAGAACGTGCCGGCCGCGGCGAGCACCTCGAGCGCGAACCAGCCGATGCTGTTCGTCCCGGCGCTGTACCCGGCGATCGCGCCGGCGCCGGCGCCGGAGATCGCGTAGACCGCGGTGTTGTAGGTGAGCTTCAGCCAGGGGCGCCGCTGCAACAACTCGATCGCTCCGCGCGTGATCGCGCCCAGAATCGCGGCAGCCCCCCAGCCGTACAGACAACCGGTGGCGACGATGAAGATCGCCGCCAACGAGATGCCGCCGGCCCGAACGCCCTTGATCGGAACCGGGAATGCCTCGACGAAGGCCGAGCCGAGGAGCAGTGCGCCCAGGCACAGCCACGTCGAGCCGGACGCGTGCGACGTCGCGAGCATCAGCCCGCCGACGACGGTCATCGCGAATGCGCCGACCCCCACCACCAGGACGTAAGAGAGGAGCCGGTGGGCGCCTGACGGTGCCCCCGGCTCCTCGCGTCCGCGCCGGTCGATGCTCTGGGGAGAGACCCCGGCCACGGTCGCCACGTCTTCGATCGCCCGCGCCTAGCCGAGGAACGTGGCCATGGCCCAGTGAATGCCTGCGCCGACGGCCGCCAGGACGCTCGTGCCGAGCACGAGCGCGGTCAAGACGACGATCCGCCGATTCCAATGAAGCATGGGTGATCTCCTTCGCCGCACGATGGGGACAAGCGCAGTGTCGGGGCGCGTGTGCCGCGGGCCTTCCCCCAAAACGGGGATCTAGATGTAGCGGCTCGAGCTCAGTTCGGCTTGCACTGCCGATCGCCCAGCCGCGCGATCGCGGCGTTGGCGGCCGAGTCAGCCCCACGGCGGTAGGAGCCGGGCGAGGCGCCCTGCCACATCACGTCCGGAGTCACACCCGGCCCTTCGACGGTCGCGCGGTAGTGCGCTCCCTTGCCGGCCGGCCTGCTGCCGTGCGGGTTGAAGCTGTAACAGAAGGCCCCGGTGCCGGTGTGCGTGAGGAAGCTGTTCTCGCGATGCCACCCGGCGCCGTACCGCGAGTCGTAGGTGTCGACGTAGACGTTGCGACCGAACGTGTCGAGCGGGTTGCCGCTCGCCGTCGACCGGAAGCCGTAGACCGCCGTCCCCCCATACGTGAGCGTGCCGTAGAGGTGGTCGAAGCGGTGCCACGACCAGTCGGTCGAGATGTCGAGCACGGGCAGCGCACCGGTCCAGTGCGAGAGCCGAAGCTCCCACGCACCCTGGCTGCCCGACGGCGTGAGCCCGTAGTTCGGCAGCCCGCGCTGCCACGCCTGAACGGCCCAGTAGGAACCGTCCGGCGCCTTGCAGGCGACGACCTTCCACGCGAGCGCCGGGCCGTCGTAGGCACCGCAGGCGTTGCCGAAGGTCTTCCAGTAGTCGCGGTGGTACTTGCCCCAGCCGCCGGCGTAGTCGAGGTCGAAGGCGAGCTGCTTGCGCGACGGGGTCGGCGCGATCGCGTTGACCGCGCCCCACGCCAGCACGTGCCTGGCCTTGCCGTCGGCCGAGTACGTGAGCAGGGCTTCGCCCTTCCCGTTGACCGCGAGCGAGACGTCGTGCGCGTTGCGGTCGACGAGCTGCGATGCCTGGGCAGCAGCTGCAACCGCGCATGCGAGCGCGAGCAGGGGCAGCAGTATGAGAGTACGCACGCCTGGTGGAGGTATCGACGGACCCGTTTGGGGATTGAGCCCTCGTTCGCGGTACCCCAATCGGGAGAAATACACTCCTCCGCCTCATGACCCGTCGCGAAGCCGTCGAGCTGGGGGTCACGGCGGCGCTCGTGGCGATCGCCGCAATCTGCCACTACGCCTCGCTCGGAGAGGTGACGACCTTCGCGCTGAGTGCGGTTGCGCTCGCTGCGCTGGCGCGCCAGGTGGGCCATGCGACCGACCAGCTCGGCGCCAGGCTCGGCTCGGGCGGCGCCGGCGTCGTGCAGTCGGCTCTCGGAAACCTGCCCGAGCTGTTCATCGCGCTGTTCGCGCTGAACAAGGGACTTGTCGGCGTCGTCCAGGCGGCGCTCGTGGGGTCGATCCTCGCAAACAGCGTGCTCGTGCTCGGCCTCGCGTTCATCGTCGGCGGGCTCCGCCACGGCACGCAGCAGTTCAGCTCCGAGCGGGCGCGGACGATCTCCACCCTCACGCTGCTCGCGGCCGCGACGATGGCGATGCCGTCGCTGACGCATGCGCTCCACACGTCGGCGCGTGAGCACGAGCATGCGCTCTCGTTCGTGTGCGCAGGTGTGCTGCTGCTCGTCTTCGTCGTCACGCTGCCGTCCTTCCTCCGGTCGACGGCCGGCGAGGAGCACGAGCCGGCGCGGTGGAGCGGAGCTCTGACGGGCATCGTGCTCGCCGCAGCGGGCGCGGCGGCGGCGCTGACGTCCGACTGGTTCGTCGAAGCGCTCACGCCTGCGATCCACACGCTGCACATGAGCCAGGCGTTCGCGGGTCTCGTGATCGTCGCGATCGCGGGGAACGCCGTCGAGAACGTTGTCGGCGTGCAGCTCGCCGCACGCAACCAGGCCGACTTCGCGATCTCGGTGATCATCAACTCCTCGCTGCAGGTCGCGCTCGCCCTGACGCCGGTCCTCGTCTTCGTGTCGCTGGCCTTCACCGCGCACCTGACGCTCGTCTTCTCCCCCCTGCTCGCGCTGGTGCTGCTGGTGATCGCCGTGCTCGGAGCGCTGGTCGTGAACGACGGCGAGTCGACGTGGCAGGAAGGCGTGGTGCTGGTCGGCTTCTACGTCGTCATCGCGACGAGCTTCTGGTGGGGCTCATGAGAGCTCCGCGACCGCGGCGCCGGTGAGCCGGATCAGATCGGCCGGCGCGAGCTCGATCTGCAGTCCCCGCCGCCCCGCGCTGACGAGGATCGTCTCCCAGTCGAGCGCCGACGCGTCGACCGTCGTCGGCAGCGGCCGCCGCTGGCCGAGCGGGCTGATCCCACCGATGACGTAGCCGGTCGCGCGCTCGGCGGCGGTGCGGTCGGCGAGGACGGCCCGCTTGCCGACGGAGCGCAGATCGAGCTGCCGGTCGGCCGGGAGCACGTACGCGCGCAGCGTGCCGCCGACGTCGACCACCAGCGTCTTGAACAGGCGGCCCGGTGGCCGGCCGAGCGCGGCGGCGACCGCGAGCGCGTAGTCGCCGTCACCGACGTCGACCCCTTCGTACTCGTGCAGCCGGTACTCGATGCCGGCGCGCTTCGCCGCGACCACGGCGGGGGTCATTCGGCCAGCTCCTCGGCCAGCAGCGCGAGCGCGTAGAGCCGCCACGCGAGGTCCTGGTCGGCTGCCAGGAACAACGCCGCCTCGCGCGCCCGCGGCAGGTCGCGGACCCGGACGACGAGCCGGTCGAGGCCGTGCCGCAGCTGCTCGCGGCGGGTGACGTCGTCGAGCTCGGCGGCGAGCGCCTTCACCGCACGCGCGTCGACCTCGAGCTCGCGGTGCGGGTCGCCGCCGGCCGCCAGCAGCAGCAGCGCACGCCGGCGTGCGCCGTTCAGCTCGTCTGCGTCGACCACCACCGAGCCTCCCGCGACGTACGCGAGCACCGGCAGCGGGTCGCCGAGCTCGCCCGTGTCGACGCGGCGGAGCAAGTCGTCCAGCGAGTCCATCGGACTAGCATGATCGGTCGATGGACGAGGTGCTGGCGCGCGCACAGCAATGGCGCAGCGAAGGCGAAGAGGTGGCGCTCGCGACCGTCGTCGCGAGAAGCCGTAGCGCGCCGCGCCCGCTCGGCTCCAAGCTCGCGATCACGGCGTCGGGGCGTCTGTTCGGCTCGGTCTCCGGCGGCTGCGTGGAGGCGGACGTCGCCGAACGCGCCAAGCCGGTGTTGCACGGCACACCGCCCCAGCTCATCTCGTACGGGATCGCCGACGAGCAGGCGTGGACGGTCGGCCTGCCGTGCGGCGGCGAGATCGACGTATTCGTCGAGCGCTTCGGCGGCGCCCCGCCGATCGTCCGGGGAACGAGCTACGTCGTCGTCGCCGGCGAGGGCGTCGGTGACCGCTGGCACGACGACACGCGTTCGTCGACGCACCTGCGCGAGGAGGACGCCCGCAAGGTGTTCGTGGAATCCGTCGCACCGCAGCCGCGGCTGGTCGCGGTCGGTGCGGGCGACATTGCCGAGGCGCTCTGCGCCTTCGCCCGCCCGCTCGGCTGGCACACGGTCGTCGTCGACCCGCGGACCGGGCTCGCGACGCGCGAGCGGGTGCCGAGCGCCGACGAGCTGCTGGTGGAGTGGCCCGACGCGATCGACGTCGACGAGGACACGGCGGTCGTCTCGCTCGTCCACGAGGAGCGGCTCGACCTGCCTGCGCTCCGGCGCGGCGTCGAGGGCGGCGCGTTCTACGTCGGCGCGCTCGGCTCGCGCCGCGCGCAGGAGAAGCGGCGCGAGCAGCTCGGCGACCTCGTGGACGCGGTGCGCGGGCCGATCGGGCTCGACCTCGGCGGCGAGAGCCCTGCCGAGATCGCGCTCGAGATCATGGCCGAGCTACTCGCGACCCGGAAGAACGGCGCCTGACGCGACCAGCACGATCCCGCCGAGGAAGAACGCCCAGTTCACGGTCGGAGAGGTGCCCAGCCAGCCGGCCACCCCGGCGAGCCAGCAGGCGAGCACGACGACGCCTGCGCCGCTTGCGAGTCGTTGCGGCGACACGGTTCGAGCCTAGCCTCTAGTTGACGTGGCCCGACCCGGAGCCGTCGTCGGACCCGCCGTCGCTCCCGCCTCCACCCGACGAGCCGCCGCCGTCGGAGCCGGAGCCCGAGCTCGACCCGCCGCCGTCGCCGGTCGAAAGCGCGACCGCCGGCGAGCCGTCCGTCGTTGTGACGGTCGTGATGCTCGGAGCGCCGTCGTGGTGGTCTTCGGTCGTGGTGACGACCGCCGCCGGGGCGGACGGCCCGGAGTCCTCGCGCGAGCGCCGGTCTTCCGAGCCGGAGCCGGGTCCGCGGCCGCGGTGGCGTTCCTCCGCCCGGGGGGCAGCGACCTGCTTCGGCGCGCTCACGTGCTCCGTCGTGCGGTGGGTCTCGGAGACGAGCTCGGGCGCCGGGACAACCGGCACGCGGGCCACGACGCTCGGGTGGTGCACAGGCGGCCTGGCCCTCGGCCTCGCGACGTGATGCCGGACCGCCGGCACGGCGAGCGCGTGGCGCGGGCTCTGGTCGCGGGTGATGTCGTAGGCGATCGGCGCCCCGGTCGCCAGCGTGGCGGTCGCCACGACCGCGCCCACCTTCACGGCCGCCGGCGCGCCGCCGCCCGCGAGCAGTCCCGGCAGCGCGCGCAGCCAGTCGGCCGGGCCGGCCGGCAGCACGCCGAGCACCCGGCCGGATGCGGGCACGCAGCGCCGGCACTCGGCGCACGACCGGAGGTGTGTCTTCAGCGCGCGCCGTTCGTCGGACTCGAGCGGGCCCGAGGCGAGCCTGCGAACCGCAACGCAGCTCAGGCGGTCGCCGAAGACGAGGTGTTCGGCCAGCCGGTTGCGCGCCGCGAACAGCGCCTGTTCGACCTGCGCGTTCGTCAGGCCGAGCTCGGCGGCGGTCTCATCGATGCGCAGCCCGTGCACCTCGCGCAGCGCGTACACGTGCCGCTGACGGTCGGGCAGCGACGCCAGCGCCGCGACGAGCGCGCCCCCCTCGGCGCCGCGCTCGGGCGCGGCGCGCTCGGGGAGCGATTCGGCGGGGATCTCGCGACGGCGGACGACGAGATCGACCGCGGTGTTGTGCGCGATCCGGAACAGCCAGGGCTTGACGCGATCCGGCACGCGGCCGTCGCGAAGCGCGCCGTACGCCTTCAGCAGCGAGGACTGCGCGACGTCGTCCCCGTCGGCGGCGTCGCCGAGCAGCTGCGCGCCGTAGCCGGCCAGGCGATGCACGTACCGTCGATAGAGCTCGTCGAAGGCCGCCGCCTCGCCGGCGGCGAGACGGCGGCCGAGGCTCTCGTCCGAGAGCCGGCGCAGAAGCAGCGGACTCACATCGCTCCTATCGACGCAGAGCGTCGATCGGATTACCTCAGTCGTCCCCGCCGCCTCCCCCACCGTCGCCACCGTGGCCGTCACCGCCGCCGTCGTGACCTCCGTGATGGTCGCCGCCGTCGTGGTGGTTTTCGTCCGCCTGCTGCGCGTTGGCGTCGCCGGACAGCTTGGTGAGGAGCAGCGAGCCGTCCGCCTGCTGCGAGAACGTGGCGAAGACGTCCTGGCCTGCGACGAACCCGGTGAGGTCGAAGCCGGTCGGCACGTTGATCACGAGCGACATGTGCTCCGACGTGACCGAGATCGTGCCGCTGCCGAGCGTGAGGCTCCCCTCGATGCTGCCGCCGGGCGAGGTGGGCGTGAAGACGGTGACGTTGTCCTCGTCGAGGTCACCGGTCGCGCCGACGGTCGCCGTGACGTCGACCTGCGACCCCGGCGTCGGAGCCGGTGTCGTGTCGCGGGCGGATGCGGTCGTGCGCACAGCAGTCCGCACGCTGATGACCGCGCCGCCCGCGGAGACGACGAGCTTCGAGTGCGAGCGCGCGAGCAGCAGGCCGCGGAAGCGGACCTTGTGCGACCGCCCGAGCACGCGGACCTGCGACGCGGCGAGCGTGCCGTTCCTGAGCGTGCGCGAGGTGAGCTCGACGCGCTGGCCGACCTTGAGCCGGGACGCGGACTGCGTGTGGACGAGCGCGACGCTCGACGGGGTCCGCGCGACCGCGACGAGGTGCCGCGAGGGCTGCACCTTCAAGACGACGCCGCTCGCGAGCGCGCCGGCAGGTGCGGCGAGCGCCGAGAGGGCGACGACGAACAGGATCAACCGCTTCATGGAAGGCCTCCTGGGGAAGGGAACGTGGCCACCAGAAGACCCGGCGGGCACCCGAGACCTTGCATGACAGATTTCAGCCGGCCGGCGGCTCGCGCAGGCCCTCGACCCACTTCCGATGATGTCTGAGCGCCCAGTCCTCGTCGACCCAGCCTCGGGTCATCCCGCTCAACGCGTGGCGCGTCCTCGGATACACGAGGGAGAGATACAGATGACCGGCGAACAGGAAGAGCGAGACGTACATCAGCCAGTCGTGCACGAGCAGCGCGTTGGCGAGCCGAAAGCGCGTGTCGCGCTCGCCGTACCAGAGGAAGAACCCCGTGATCGCGAACAGCACCGAGAACGCGGCGGTGATGATCGCGTTCAGTTTCTGCCCGGCGTTGAGCCAGCCCTGCGGCGTACCGCGCCCCCGCAGCCAGCCGCGGTCGTCGGCATCGAACCGGTCGATCTCCCGCGCGGCGCGCCGCAGCTCGCGACGGTTGCCGAAGATCGCGATCAGCGCGAGCGCAGCCACCCAGGCGACGGCGGTGTAGAGGTGGATCGCCTTGAGCAGCGGCCGCCGGCTGACCGATTCGGCGAGCGTCGGCAGATAGAGGCAGAGCCCCGATCCGAGCAGGATCAGGAACGCCGTCGCGTGCACCCAGTGCACGGCGCGCAGCGTGCGTCCGAAGCGCGGAACGCGGACCTGGTCAGCTGTCATAGCCGTTCGAGCGGCCGACCCAGGCGTTCTGGTCGTAGCCGTGTTGCTCCCAGAATCCGGTCGGCTGCTCCGCGACGAGCTCCATCCGCGTGAGCCACTTCACGCCCTTGTAGCCGTACATCTCGGGAATCACGACCCGCGCGGGCGCGCCGTGCGGCCGCGACAGCGGCTTGCCGTCGAGGTCGTACGCGAGCATCACGTCGGGCAGGCGAGCCTGCTCCAGCGTGAGCGAGTCCTCGTACGGCTGCTCGAGCGAGATGAAGCGGATCGCCTTTGCCTGCGGCAGCGGCTCGGCTGCGGCGAGGAGGTCGTCGAAGCGAACCCCGGCCCACCGGACCCCGCCGACCGACCAGCCGGTCACGCAGTGGAAGTCGCTCACCTGCTCTGCCCGCGGCAGCGCGCGCAGGTCGGCGTACGAGAGGCTCAGAGGCCGGTGCACCAGCCCGGTGATCTCGAGCCGCCAGGAGCGCTCGTCGAAGATCGGCATCGACCCCGAGATCGTGTAGATACGCCAGCCGCCGATCGGGAAGAGGTTCCCGAGCAGCTGCGAGAAGGCGGACGTGACGGGGGCGAGCGGCCGCGAGGCCCAGCCCGCCCAGCCGAGCGAGGAGACGCCGCCCGCCACCAGCAGCAGGAATGCTCGGCGGCCGTACGGGCGTGAGGAGTCGTCGGGCACGTTTCTCGTATCGGCAGACAGACGTCCGCCCACGACGTTACGCCCGGGTTCGTGTCAGGCGCGTTAAGGCGCCGAGGGAACGGTGATCGTCACAGTCTCGACGACCGTGAGCGTCTTCCACTGCACCTGCGGCACCGTCTGCGTCACGACCTCGGTCACGGTGCGCGGCGGAGCCGTCACGACATGGGTGATGTAGGACGGCACCCGCTGGAAGATGGTGCTCGTCTTGAGCACGGTGTGCGTCCTCCGCGTGGGTGCCCGCTTCTCGTGCACGACGACGCGCTTGACGACGGGCACCTTCTCGGTGACCACCCGGCCGCGGTCGTGAACCGTCACGACCCGCGTCACCGTTTCGGTGGTGAGCGCTTGCGTTGAGCCGCCGCCCGAACTGGCGCTCGCCGACGAGAGGTTGTCGGCGACGATCCAGCCCGCGACGAGTACGGCGGCCAGCGCAAAGACCCCGATCGCAACCTTCTCCTCGAACGGAACCCGGTCTCGCCAGAAGGCGCGCCAGAACGCGAGATGCTTCCACCCGTCCCTCATTCGCCGCCGCGGGACTCTAGCCCGGGTCTCGACGCGTTGCCCCGGCAATTCCGCACAGAGCGGCATTTCGCTCAAGGATCGAAGCCCGCCGCTCCGAACTCCGTACGATCAGGGCAATCGCCGTGACCGTGCTTGGCGTCGTGGGACTGCTCGTCGGCGGGCCCTGGGTGGCCGCTGCCGCGGCGGCTCTCGCCCCACTCGGGCTCGGCTTGGCCCGCAGCATGCGGCCTGTGCGCTGAGGTCCGGCCTGCTCAGCGCCGGACGAGGGTGAGTCGTTGCGATGGCACGGTCGCGCTGAACGAGACGCCGCCGACGACGTCGATCCGGGTGTGCCCGTGCGAAAGCCGAACGAGGTGAATCAGGTAGCGCCGCCTGGCGGCGTCGGTCCCGCGAAGGTAGACCCCCGCCCCGTCGCGACGCAGGCCGAGTGCGTGAACGGCGATCGACCGCGCCGGGCCGCGACCCGCGAGCAGCAACGTGCCGTTCGCCGTCCTGCCGTCCGACGACGCGCGCAGCCGCAGCGTCCGTCCGTCGCCTAGGCTGAGCGTGCCTCTCGACCGGACGAGCGCGGGCGAGTTGACGATCCTCGTCGTCACCCGCAGGCCCGACGCGAGGTCGGCCGGGTCGCCCTGGAACTTGATCGCGACGCGGGCTCGCCCGACCGGGAGCGGCGGCTGCGGGACGACCTGGGCGATCCCGGCCTTGTTCGTCGTCGCGAGGTAGCCCGTCTTTCCGACGACGAAGAGGAGCTGCCGGCCCGGCATCGTCTGCTTGCTGACCGCGACACCGCGCGTGAGCCGGGCCCGCAGGCGAAGGAAGCCGAAGGCCGCGCGACGACCGCTCAGGTACGTGACCTTGGTGATGCTCCGCTTCGGCGGAGCAGCTGCTTTCAGCGGCGAGCCGCCGGTCGGGGCGGTCGCCGTGGGCGCCGCGACGCTCACCAGCGGCGCGCCGGCGACCTGGCTGCAGTCGACCGTGCCCGCGTTCACCTGCGCGACCGCCGCCTTGAAGGCGTCGTACGAGCCCTTGCGCGACCCGTCCGCCCAGAGCAACCCGGACTGCCAGCCGCCGAGCGACGGCTCGTCCTCGAGCATGAAGTTGAAGTCGGCGGCCACGTACGGCTGGCAGTAGGTCGTGCGCAACTCGTCGACGAGCTGCGTCGCCTGGTCGGGCGCCGGGCTGGTGTCGGGCGGATGCGCGGGCGCCGGCTCGGGCGACACGATGTCGGGCACCGCGCCGGGCCAGTTCTCGACGCCGAAGTACAGCGAGCTCTTGGACGGCGCGATCGTCGTCTGGTAGCCGGTCTCGAGGTACCAGAGCGGCAGGCCGCTCTCGAGCACCTTCTGGGCGGTCCCGCCGAAGGCCTGGTCGATCGTCGAGACGAGCCGGGGAAGGTCGCCGATCGAGATGATCGCCGGGTCCGCGTGCACCGTCCACGGGCGCTCGTTCGAGCTGGTGGGGTACGGATGGTCGCCGAACGTGTCGAACAGCGGCGTCATCCGCCCGCTCGCGCGGTACGCCGCTCCTATCCCCTGGATGAACGTCGCGGGCGAGTGGGAGATGTTGTCGAACGCGTTCGGGTTGTCGTTCCCCCACACCGAGGTCGCGGGCCCGATCACGTTGATCGACGAGCGCAGCGAATGCAGCACGTCGTAGCAGTGGGCGATGAGCGCCTCGTACTGCTCGGGCGCGCTCTGCCCGGGCGGCCCGAACTGCGGCCGCCAGAAGCCGCTCAAGTTGGGCTCGTTCCAGATCACGAAGTCGTTGATCTGCGGGAAGCGGGCGGCGGCGTCCGCGACGTAGGAGCAGTAGGCATCGCGCCCCCCGTCGTCGAGAGGAGGGTCGCCCTGGTTGAAGACCGCGAGCACCACCCGCATGTGCGAACCGAAGACGACGTTGCTGAGCGCACCGACGTCGCTCGTCGAGAGGCGCCGCTGTCCCGGCGTCCAGGTCAGCGCAACGCGAACCGCGCGCAGGCCGAGGTCGCCGGCGGCGGCAGCCATGGGCGCGGTCTTCCACTCGAAGGCGTCATCCGACACACCGACGAGCAAGCCCGTCGCGGCGTTTGCAGCTGGGCCCTGGGGCGCAACCAACAGCAAGAGCGACGCAACGGTGATCACCAACGACCACCTCATCCCCATCCGGACCGTAGCAACCATCCGGCGAGTCCGCTGCAACGATCTGGTGACGCTCGCGGCATCTGCGCCCGCAAGCAAAATGCCCGCTCTGAGTATGCTCCGCTGAGGTGCTCTCCCAGCCCGCGTTCGCCGTGCTCGTCGATCCAGCGGTCACGGTGGCGGCGTGAAGCTCGCGCTCGCCGTGCTGCTTGCCGCGGGCCTGCTCGGCCCGGCGGGCCCAGCCGTGAAGGTCGCCGTGAAGGCGCCGGGACACACCCCGAAGATCAACGTCCACTGGAACTACACGATCACCGTCACACGGGGCGGCAAACCGGTCGCTGCGAGGCTCAGCGAGGCGATCGTCGACCCGATCGGCGGAGCCCATGCCGTCGAGTTCGGGAAGACCACGAAGAAGATCACGAACGTGCCGATCAAGGGCACGTTCAAGGACTACATCATCTGGCCGGCGAGCTCGCGCGGCATCCCGCTCACGTTCCGTGTGACGGTCGTCGTCGGCGGCGTCCGCAAGGTGGTCAACTACCCGGTCGTCCCGCGTTCGTGAAGCGAGGAGCGTCCGTTGCGCTCCGGCACGTTCGCAAGTCGTTCGAAGACGGCCGCATCGCGGCGCTGCGAGACGTCACCTTCGAGCTCTCGGCCGGGGAGTTCGTCGCGCTCACCGGTGTCTCGGGGTCGGGCAAGAGCACGATCCTGAACCTCGTCGGCGCGCTCGACCGACCGGATGGCGGAACGATCGAGGTCGACGATGTGCCACTCGCGTCGCTGCGCGACCCGACGGCCTATCGCGGTGAGACGATCGGGTTCGTCTTCCAGGCGCACAACCTCCTCCCCGTCGCTGACCGCGTCCGAGAACGTGCAGATCGCCATGTTCGGGCACCGCGACCGGCGGGCGAGGGAGCGCAGAGCGCTCGAGCTGCTTTCGGAGGTCGGGCTCGCGGACCGGGCCGACGCGCGGCCGGCCGTGCTGTCGGGAGGCGAGCGCCAGCGGGTCGCGATCGCGCGCGCGCTCGCCAACGATCCGCGGCTGCTCCTGGCGGACGAGCCGACGGGAGCGCTCGACTCGGCGAACGGACGGCAGGTCGTCGAGCTGCTCGAAGCGATTCGGCGCGATCGTGGGATGACGATCCTGCTCGTGACGAACGACGAGGAGGTCGCCGGATTCGCGGACCGGGTACTCCGGCTCCGCGACGGCGTCACTCGTGCCGAAATGCTTCGATCGGCGACAGCCTGACCGCGCGCCAGGTCGGGTAGAGCGCGCCGAACAAGCCGACGCCGAGCGCGAACGCGAGACCCCAGACGAACGTCGAGGCGGTATAGCTCGGGCTGATCAGCCCCGACAGCTCGCTGTGCCCGACGAACACCTCCGCGGCGACGACTCCGAGCGCGCAGCCGACTGCCGAGTGCGATCAGGCAGATGCCGACGGCCTCCGAGACGATCATCGCCGCGACGCGGGCGACCGACCATCCGACCGCCCGCAGGATGCCGATCTCGCGGGTCCGCTCGTACACCGACATCGCCATCGTGTTCGTGCACGCCGATGCCACCGACGATCAGCGCGAGGATCGACACGATCCAGCCGGTCGAGATGATCAAGCGGCTCGAGGTGTCGACCTTGATCGCCTGTCCCGGCTCCGTGATCGCCGCGACGCCGGGGAACCGGCGCTGCAGCCGCGCGGCGACCGCCTTCGCGTTCGGTGGTCGAGGCTTGACCGTGACGCCGATCGAGGTGACCTCGCCCGGCCGCGTCGCGAGCGACTCGACCGTTCGCAGCGGCAGCACGACGCCGAGATCCTCGAACCGGTCGCCGGAGTGGTAGATGCCCGCGACGGTGAAGGGACGTCCCTCGAGCCTGAACGTCTCGCCGACGTCCTTTCCCGAATGGTCGCCCGCGAGCACCGCGCCGACGCCTGCCGCGCTGCACGCACCAGGCGCCTGTACGCGAACTCTGCCGGGTCGAGGCCGAAGACGAGCGTGCCGCCGCACGACGAGCAGCTTCACCTTGGCGACGCCCGTCACGCCGGGATCGGCGGCGACCTGGGCGGCCATCGTCTCGGGCAGCAGCGAGCGCGTGAAGTCGGAGACGTCCGACTGGTAGAGGCCGAAGTCGGCGCCGCCGACGTGCGTGAGGTCGGCCGCCGTGCGGTGGACGCCGTTCGTGATCGCGAGCAGCGCCACGATCAGGCCGACCCCGAGCCCGACGCCGACCGCCGTCAAGACCGTACGCGACGGGCCGCCGGAGGAGGTTCTTCGCGATCAGCGCCGTCCAGGTCATCGGCGGGCGTCCGTGTTCACCCGAGCCGCGCGACGGCGGCCCGGACAGCGGGCCGGTCTCTGCCCGTCCACTCGACGACGACGTTCCGCACGGCGGCAGCGTGGGGTGTTCCGCCGGTCCCGATGATGAACATGCCGATGCTCACGGCGGACGCCGCCGCGGTCGACGGGTAGACCTCGACCGTCAGGTTCCAGGGGCCGAACAGCGTCGGGTGCGACGGCAGGTTCCCGACCGGCAGAGCGGGCCGGAGCCGAATCCCCTCCCGCGCGAACGCCTGCTCCACCTGTGCGACGGTCCGCGGCGGCACAGCCGCCGTCGAATGGGAGCCTCCGCTCCCACAACCGGAGACCGCGACCACCAGCGACCCGAGCACAACGGCTCTCACCTGCGCGACCATCGAAGGACAGCTTCTACCGTCCGCGCCCCCGGATCCACTCTCGGTGCAAGCTGAGCGGCGGGGCTGGGATTTGAACCCAGGGAGCCCGTGAAGGCTCAGCGGTTTTCAAGACCGCCCCGTTCGGCCGCTCCGGCACCCCGCCGTGGCCCTGTTGTACCGCCTGGGACGGCGGCAGGCTACGGCGCGGTGGTCGTCACCGTCACGGTGACAGGCTTCTGCACGATCGTGATGACCTTCCACTGAACGTCGGGAACGGTCTTCACCTTCGTCTTCGTCACGGTCTTCACGACCGTCTTGGTCGGAGCGGTCACGGTCTCCGGCTTCCGCGGCGCGAGCGTGCGGGAGACGGTGGTCGTCGCGAAAGCCGTCGTGGCGAGACGAACCGTCACCGTGGTCGTGCGCGCCCGATTCGCGACGTAGACGGTTCTTGTCCGAGGCACACGCTGCACGACGACCTTCCCGTGCTCGTGCACCGTCACGATCCGCTGCACAGTCCGCACCACGGTCCGCGAACCGTCAGAGCTCGCGCTCGCCGAGGGCAGCCCGCCGGCGGCGAACCAGCCGCCCGCGAGGATGCCGCCGAGCAGGAGCAGGGCGAGCAGCGTCTTCGTCGCGAACGGCACGCGGTTGCGCCACCACCAGCGCCAGAAGGCGAGCTCCCTCCAGTGGTCGCGCATCATCGGGTGGGAGACTCACGCATCCGCGCGGGTGCGCGCAACAACAGGGAGCGTGCGGAACAGCAGCTTGACGTCGTTGAGCGTCTGAAGTGTCTGAAGTTGCTGATCCTTTTCGGCGAGGTTCTCGTAGAGTGCTGAGCCCTTTCGACCGTCGGCGGCAAGGCTCGCCATCGTCGCCTCCACCTCTTGCCTCGCCCGGACGATCGGTTGTGAGTCGAGTTCATTCCTGTACCGCGTGAACGCCTTCGCATAGGAGGTTGCGAGAAGCGTCGCCGTGGTCGGCGACACATCGGTGACCTTGAAACTGACGATGTTCGTGTTGACGTTCGGAGTGACCGCCGTCTCGCCCAGCAGGGCCTGGGGCGAACGATCGTGGAGATTCGCCAGCGCAAGGGCGCGCGCTGCCACGTCTGGAACCGAAGCAAGGCTTGCCTCCGTGTCAAGGGGTTGCGTTTGTCCGCTGAGGCTGCCCGTCGTGTTGATGCCCGTGAGGGCCGCCGCCAGGTTCTGCTGGTTGATGTACACGTCGGCGCTGGCCGCATATCGCGGCGTCTGGCGCTGGGACAGAAAGTACGACACGGCCGGAACCGTGATGGCGCAGATGGCGATGATCCACGCACGTCGCCGCAGAGTGGCGAGATACGTGTGAAGTGACGCCGACTCGTGCCTCTCGGAGTACCCCAAGTTCCTCCCGTGACTGACCTTCTCTGCAGGTGATGCGGTCCGGCTAGCGGCTACGCCCTCCCTACGCTAACCCGTCTCCGCCGAATCTGGTCCCCGCGTCCTCGATCCCCGAAACGCCTCACACGCTACCCCTGATCACGACGACAGGGAGGCCTACGACGGCGGAGACCGGGGCGGCCCCGAGCCGCTGCGGAGCCCCGAACTCCCGCAGCGGCTCCGGAACCGAGACCGACCCGTCCTCGTCCTGGAAGTTCTCGAGGATCGCGATCATCGCCCGCGCCGTGACTGCCGTGCCGTTCAGCGTGTGGACGTGCTCCGGGCCGCCGCCTTCGCGCCGGAAGCGCACATTCAGGCGGCGGGCCTGGTAGTCGGTCGTGTTCGAGGTCGAGGTGATCTCGCGGTAGCGGGACTGCCCCGGGAACCACGCCTCGATGTCGTACTTCTTCGCGGCCGAGGAGCCGAGGTCGCCGGCGGCGATGTTGAGGACGCGGTACGGCAGCTCCAGCTCCTGCACGAGCTCCTCCTCGATCTCGAGCAGCCGCTCGTGCTCGTCGCGCGAGCGCTCCGGCTCGCAGAAGACGAACATCTCCACCTTGTCGAACTGGTGCACGCGGAACATCCCTCGCGTGTCGCGGCCGGCGGCGCCGGCCTCGCGCCGGAAGCACGTCGACAGCGCGACGTAGCGGAGCGGCACCTCGTCGAGCACCTCGCCCAGGTGGAACGCGGCCAGCGGCACCTCCGACGTGCCGACGAGGTAGAGGCCGTCCTCGGGCACCTCGTAGAAGTCGCCCTTCTCCGACGGGAAGAACCCGGTGCCGTACATCGCCTCGTCGCGCACGAGCACGGGCGGCAGCATCGGCACATGCCCCTTCGCCACGATCCGCTGGAGCGCCCAGCGGTAGAGCGCCACCTCGAGCAGCGCCAGGTCGCCGACGCGGTAGACGAAGCGCGAGCCGGAGACGCGCGCCGCGCGCTCGACGTCGATCCAGCCGTGCGCGGCGGCGAGATCGAGATGGTCGCGCGGCTCGAACGCGAACGTCGGCGGCTCGCCGAACTCCTTGACGACGACGGCATCCTCCTCCGCAGCACCGTCCGGCGTGTCCTCGGCCGGGAGATTCGGGACGCGATCGTGCAGCTCCTGGCGCGCAGCGTCCGCCGCAGCCAGCCGCTCTTCGAGCTCCTGCAGCTGCGCCTTGACGCCACGCAGCTCCTCCAGCTGCTCCGGCGTCGGCTTGCCCTTCGGCTTCGTCCGGGCGCGAAGCTCGTCGACCTGCGGGACGAGCTCGAGCCAGGCACGATCGGCGGCGAGCAGCTCGTCGAACGCCGCCGCGGCGCCCTTGCGCGCGAGCGCGGCCCGAACCGCGTCGGGATCATGGCGTGCAGCGCGCAGGTCGATCATCGCGTTGAGTCTAGAAGCGCCTCGCGTCCGACCGCGCGGCCTCGGTCGATCCTCACGCCGGGGGATCAACAACGGGCGCTCGATCTCCGATCCGCTTCGTGTGGCGGCCGTCCGACACGTGCCCAGGGCCCTGTTCGCCCTCGCGCTCTCGCTCGCCGTGCTGGCGACGACCCCGCGCGCGCACGCGACGCCGAACGCGGCGGCGGCGCTCACGGCCGCCCGCGCCAAGCTCGGCCTGCCGGCCCTCCGGGTCGACCCGAACGCCGCGACGATCGCCGGGCTGCTCGCCCATCCACAGGCGATCACGTGCCCCGGATCGTGCGCCGCGTTCCTGGACGCGAGCGGCAAGATCGACCCGGAGAAGTACTACGACTACCTGAGCGGATCGAAGCGCAAGCTCGAGCTGCTCGGACTCTCGGACTCGGCGCTCGCGACCCCGCTCGACAACGGCCTGCGAACGTACGTGGGCGACCCGCGGGTCACCGGCTTCGCCACGGCCGTCAACAGCGCGGGCGTCAACGTCGTCGTGTTCGTGTTCGACCCGGCGACGAGGCTCGCGGGCACCGTGGCCCTGTCGAAGCCGATCGACTTCGCCGGCACGTTGCGCCTGCTCGTTCCCGGCGCGCGGACCACACAGGCACGTCTCCTCGACGGCCGAGGACGTCCGCTCGCGAACGTCACGGCGCTCAGCAGCGCAGGGCTCGACGGCGCACACATGGTCTCGATCCTGCTTCCCGCGCTCCCGCTGGCGTGGGGCACGAGCTACCGCCTGCAGCTCGACCACACGTCGTTCTCCCTCCGCACACCGCCGTTTCCGACGGCCGTCGCGCGGCGCAGCTGGCAGTTCCAGCCGAGCATGAGCGCAAGCGACCGGCGCGAGTTCACCGCCGCCTTCACCCGGGCGCCGCAGCTCTACCGCCGGGTCGCCGGCCTGCTCGACGGGCTCGTCGCCGTGTCGGCAGGCGCCGGCTGCGACCGCCGCGAGAGCTCGTGCGCGCGCAGCGGCAGCCACCCGGTGATCGTCATGAACCCACAGCACCTGGCCGACCCTGCCACCGCCCGCTTCGTGGCGCTCCACGAGTTCGGCCACATCGTCCAGTTCTACGGCCTGGACGCCGGCGCGATCCCCGCGTTCCAGGCTCTCTTCGCACGGTCGCCGGCGTGGCAGTCCTGCTACCGCGAGCGGACGAGCGGGGTCTGCACGCCCCTGACCGAGATCCTGGCCGACCAGTTCGCGTTCTGGGCCGACCCGCACGCGGGGCAGGAGTCCGGCTACTCGGACCCGCGGCTCGCGACGGCCGCGCAGTTCGAGTCGGTACTGCGGGCGCACCTCTCGCTCAGGATCGTGCCGGGCCTGATGCCGCCCGGCTCGTACTCGTCGCCGCGGTAGCGCGACGTCAGCGCGGGGCGAGCAGCGCCTCGAGCACCTGCGCGACGCCTTCCTCGGACGCCGGCGGGCAGATCCAGTCCGCCACCGCCTTCACGCGCTCGTGCGCGTTCTCGACCGCGATCCCGTAGCCGGCCCACTCGACGAGCTCGACGTCGTTCTCGCCGTCGCCGAAGGCGATCGTCTCGGCCCGCGTGAATCCCATGTGCGCCGCCAGGAAGTCGAGCCCGGCGCCCTTGGTCACCCCCGGCGCCGCCAGCTCCAGGAAGTACGGCAGCGACTTCGAGATGTAGAGGCGATCGCCGAACCGCGCCTTCAGCCGCACCTCGACACCGTCGAGCGCCGCCGGGTCGCCGACGCAGACGAGCTTCGTCGGCTGCTCCGCGAGCCAGTCGAGCAGCGGCCCGACGACGTGCATCTCGATGTGCTGGAAGCTCGCGTAGTTCCGCGCCGCCTCGGTCTCGGCGGCGACGTAGAGGACGTCGTCGACGTAGACGTTCGGCGAGTAACCCTCCTCCCCCACCGCGGCGATCGCCTCGCGCGCGAGCTCGAGCGGAATCGGCTCGTGCCGCAGCCAGCGCCATTCGCTATCCGTGACGACCGCCCCCTGGTAACAGATCACCGGATCGTGCAGGTTGGCGGGCTCGAGGGCGCGCCGCACGGACTGCACCATCCGACCGGTCACGACGACGACGTGCAGGCCGGCCTCCTTCGCGCGTGCGAGCGCATGCAGCGTCCGCGGCTGCAGGCTGCCGTCCTGCCACACGAGCGTGCGGTCGAAGTCGGTCGCGACGACGCGAACGCCGCGCGGGAAGTCGTCGGGGAGCGAGAGGCTCAGCCGTTCGCGTTGCCGCCGGTCACCTTGACGACGTACGCCGTCACGTCGGCGATCTGCTTGTCGGTCAGCTGACCCTTGAACGACGGCATCGCACCCTTGCCGAGCGTCACCCGCTGCACCGCGATCGAGAGCGGCGGCTTGATCTGGTCGAGGTTCGGCCCGACCGTGCCCGTCGCCCCTGCGTCCTTGAGCGTGTGGCAGCCCTTGCAGCCGGCCGTCTCGAAGACCTGCTTGCCCGCGGTCGGGTCGCCGTTCTTGTAGATCGCGGGGACGGCGGTCGCCGTCGTCGTCGCGGCCGGCACCGTGCCGATCACGGTCGACGGCAGGGGCTGCGCGGTCTTCTCGCCCGGCTTGGAGGTGCTGCAGCCGGCGGCCACGACCAACAGGAGAACGGCGAGCAGCGGCGCGGTCCGGCGCATCGGGCGGTGAGCATATACGGCGCGCCGGAGCGCGACCGCCGCGACCGCGCCCCAGAAGAGCACGTCCTGCGGCGTGTCGTTTGCAACGAGGGAGACGGCGAGCCCGACCAGCAGCGCATCGACGACGCGCACGCGCGGCCGCCGTGTCGCGACCCACGCCAGCACGGCGAGACAGACGACGCACTGCACGGTGCGGCCGGGGGTTCCGGTCGCGCCGTGCCAGGAGACGCCGGCGCGGTGCCAGAGGTCGTGCGCGAGCCGCCCGGGGCCGCCGCCGAGGGCGTGCGTGACGTGACTGTGGCCGCCGGTCGCGGCGTCGAGTGCCACGAGCGCCAGGCCGACCGCCACGACGGCCGCGCCCCACGCAAGTGCCACTCTGTTCCCTGCTCCGACCCGTCGCGGCCGCGGCAGCAGCCAGGCGTAGGCGGCGAGCAGCACCAGGATCCCGCCGCCGTCGGCGCCCGCCTTGCTCCACCCGACCGTGACGAGCACCAGCGGCGCCGCCGCGACGCCGAGCAGGAGCGCCGGCGCCAGGAGCAGCGTCTCGAGCTCGTTCGAGATCCCGTAGAAGCGGCCGCCGCCCCACGGGTGCGGGCCGAGCAGCGCGAGCGACTGCGTCGCGGGCGACACGACCAGCACGACGAGGTAGACGGCGAAGAACAGCCAGAGCGTGCGCCGCGGCAGCAGTGTCCCCGCCAGCGTGAGCAGCGCGAGCAGGGGCAGGCTCGTCCAGCCGAACGCCGAGAGCACGAGCGCCGCGCCGATCGCAGCGGCGAACCCGACGAGCGCGCGCCGCGGCGCGATCAGCGCCAGGGCGATCAGGATCACCGCGAGGAGCACGCGCACGCCCGTCGCGTTCTCCCGGCCGTGGTCGAGGCGCGCCCGCAGCGTCGCGAGGTTCGCGTGCCCGCCCCCGGCGAGGTTGCCGTCGCGGATCTCCGGCAGCCCGACGAGGCCGTCGACACGCGTCGCCGGAGAGTGCACCGTTCCCGTCCACCCCGGGCCGCGAACGGTGAGCGCGTACAGCGTCGACCCGCCGATCCGGTCGAGGAAGAACCTCACGTGGCAGTCAGTTCCGCCGACCGGCACCGAGGCGCCGGGGCGGAGGGCGACGAGGCCGTGTGCCCCTCCCGACGCAGCCCCCATGCGGATGCAGGGGCCGGCGGCGCGCGCTGTTGACACCGCGTTAAGCGCGATCAGCAGGACCGACCCCATCCCTACAATGGCCACCATGAAGCGCCGCTCATATGGACGGGACGCAGGCCTGACCCTGCGGATGCTCGTGACGACCGGGCTGCTCGGCCTGCTGTACGTCGTCTTCGCGGTCGTCCTCTTCAACCTCTTCAACGTCGGCCTCGTGCCGATGCTGCTGATCGTCGTCGGCATCGCCGTGTTCCAGTACTACACGTCCGACAAGCTGGCGCTCCGCGCGGCGGGCGCCAAGGTGGTGACGCGGGAGGAGGCGCCGCAGCTGCACGACATGGTCGAGCGGCTCTGTGCGCTCGCCGACCTCCCGAAGCCGAAGGTCGCGATCATGGACACGCCGGTGCCGAACGCGTTCGCGACCGGCCGCTCGCCGAAGCACGCCGCCGTGTGCGTGACGACCGGCCTGTGGGACCGCCTCGAGCCCAAGGAGGTCGAGGGAGTCCTCGCCCACGAGCTCTCGCACGTCGCGAACCGCGACGTGCTGATCATGACCGTGGCCAGCTTCTTCGCGATGCTCGCGGCTCTGCTCACCCGCTTCGGCCTCTACGCCGGCATGTGGGGCGGCGGCGACCGGCGCGACAACAACGGCCCGCCGCTCTGGCTGATCGTGCTCGTCGTCTCGGCGGTCGTCTACGTGATCAGCTACATCCTGATCCGCACGATCTCGCGCTACCGCGAGTACTGCGCCGACCGCGGCTCGGCTCTGATCACCGGCGCGCCCGAGTACCTGATGAGCGCGCTGCAGAAGATCTCGTCGCAGATGACGCTGATCCCGAACCGCGACCTGCGCCAGGTCGAGGGCATGAACGCGTTCTTCATCGTCCCGGCGAAGGTCAAGTCCGCCACCGCCGAGCTCTTCATGGATCACCCCCCGCTCGAGAAGCGGATCGAGGCACTGGCCAAGATCGCGCGCGAGATGGGCCGCCCGGTCGCCTGAGCTAGCCTGCCCGGATGGGTCTGCGCGATGCGCTCTTCGGCAAGAAGAAGCTGGCCGAGCCGCGGGACGACCGCCTGTTCGCGCTGACCACGGCGGCGGTCACGCTGCAGGTCGAGCTGGGGCTCACACCGAGCGGCGACGGCGCGATCGCGTTCAAGCCGCAGTCGTCGGGCGAGTTCCGCAGCGCCTTCGACGAGGTCGACCAGCTCGTCGAGGCGGTCGCCCAGCAGTCCGGCTCGACCGTCGAGCGCAAGAGCGACCAGTACGGCTTCGACTGGTTGATCGTCCACGACCAGGAGCTCGAGGACGTCGTCACGACCGTGCACACGGTCGCGGTCGGAGCTGACCGCGAAGGGATTCGGCCCGCAGCTCCTGGCGGCGGCGTTTCGTTTTACGGGAGGCGAGCATCCCGTCTACTGGATCTACGGATTCAAGCGAGGTGCGTTTTGGCCGTTCGTCCCCACCGGAGACCAGAAGCGAGACAACGCGACGGAGCTGGAGCTCAAGGCCAAGCTCGAGAAGGAGCTACCGATCGAGGAAGACCTGACGCGGTGGCTCGCGCTGTTCGACGCCCCGATCTAGCGCTCGTTGCGCTCGGCGGCCTCGTCGGGCTCTCGACGCTGCTGCACTGGCTCGCCGCCCGGCGCTTCGCGGGCCTCTGGATCATGCCGGACGAGGCGACCTACGCCCAGCGCGCCCTTCGTCTCTACCACGACGGCTCGCTGCCGCTGCTCCACGGCGAGGGCGCCGGCTACGGACTGCTCTATCCGGTCGTCGCCGGGCTGCCGCTGTCCGTCGGCTCGTTCACCACCGGAGACGCCTGGCTGAAGCCGGTGCAGGCGCTGCTGGTGTCGCTCGCAGCGCTGCCGGTGTTCTTCTACGGCCGCCGCGTGATGCCCGGGCGCTTCGCGCTCGCCGCCGCGGCGCTGACGCTGGCCTCCCCGCTCCTCCTCTACTCCGGGCTCGTGATGACCGAGGTCGTGTTCTATCCGGTCGCCGCGCTGACGCTGCTCGCGATCGCGCGTGCGGTGACCAGCGCGACGCGCCGGGATCAGGCGGTCGCCCTCGCCTTGATCGCGGTGGCGCTGCTCACGCGGACCCAGGCGGTCGCGTTCGTGGCCGTCTTCGCGCTCGCGATCCTGGTCGACGCCGGACTGTCGCGCGACGCCTCCCGGCTGCGCGCGTTCACGCCGGTCTGGGTCGTCCTCGGCATCGGCCTGGTCGCCGGCCTCGCCAGGCCGGGGCTGTTCGGCGCGTACTCGACGACCGTCAGCGGCGGCTACCCGATCGGCCGCGGGCTCGGGTTGACGTACGACCACCTCGCGTACGTCGTCGTCGCGGTCGGGGTGCTGCCGGTCGCCGCACTCGCCGTGCTCCTCGTCGACGCCCTCCGCGGACGCGAGCGCGACGACGGTGCGCGCGCCCTGCTCGCGGTCACGGTCGCGGCGACCGCGATCCTCGTCGCCCAGGTCGGGTTCTTCTCCGCCCGGTTCTCGCCGCACCTGCTCGGCCGCGACCTCGCGTCGCTCCCGCCGCTGCTCTTCTGTGTGTTCGCGTTGTGGCTCGCCCGCGGCGCGCCGGGGCGGTTCGTCACCGCGACCCTCGTGGCGTTCGCCGTGCTCGCGGCGACGGTGCTGGCGCCGTGGAACAGCCTCAGCGCCGTCGCGGCGCTTCCCGACACGTTCGACCTCGCGCTGATCGAGCGGTTGCATCGCTTCGAGCCGACCGACCTCGTCACCGTCGCGACGCTGGTGCTCCTGGCGCTCTTCGTGCTCGTTCCAAAGCGACTGCTCCTCGTGCTCCCGGCGGTTGTCCTCGCCCTGCTGGTGACGAGCTCGGTGGTCGCGTCGAACAGGGTCAGCGGGCTCGTGCGCACGAGCCAGGCAGACCTGCTCGGGCCGACCCCGGACTGGATCGACCGCGCCGTCGACGGCAACGTCACGTACCTCTACGACGGCGAGGAGCTGAACATCCCGTGGCAGCAGCGGTTCTGGAACGACCGGATCACCAACGTGGTCTCGGCCGTGCCGTACACCGTCCCGGGCCCGATGCCGCAGAGACGCGCGCCGCTCGGCCCCGACGGGCGGCTGCCGATCCCGACGCGCTACGTGGTCGCGACCGACGCGCACCGCTTTGTCGGCACGCCGGTCGCCCATCTCGCCCAGCAGGGGACGACGACGAGCGGGCTCACGCTCTGGCGGCTCGACGGGCGGCCGCGGCTGTCGCTGTACACGATGTCGGTGCAGCCGAACGGCGACATGACGCAGCCGGCCGAGGTGGACGTCTACGGCTGCGCCGGCGGCCAGCTCCGTCTGACGCTGCTCCCGAAGCTGACCTCGAGGCTTCGGATCCTGCTCGACGGGCGCACGGTGCTCGTGCGGAAGATCGGCGGGCTGAGCTCGTGGCAGGGCTCGATCGACGTGCCGTCCTCGCACCAGAGCGAGCTCTGCCGCTTCACGATCGTCCCCCAGCAGCTGCTCGGCTCGACGCAGATCGCGTTCGCGCGACCCTAGAGCTTCTTAGTCCGGGCCGACGCGCACGAGCATCTTGCCCACGTTGTCGCCGTGGAACAGCCCCGAGAACGCGTGCGGCAGCTGATCGATCCCGTCGACGATCGTCTCCCGGTACTGAAGCTTCCCGTCGCGCACGAGCGGCCCGACCTCCTGCAGGAACTCGCGGAAACGGCTCATGTGGTCGAGGATGATGAAGCCCTCGACCCGCAGGCGCTTGGTGACGATCAGCCCGAGGTTGCGCGGCCCCGGCTGCGGACCGGCGTCGTTGTAGCGCGAGATCGCGCCGCAGGCGACCACGCGGCCGAACGGGCGGAGCGCGAACAGCGCCGACTGCAGCTGCTCGCCGCCGACATTGTCGAAGTACACGTCGATCCCGTCGGCGAGCGCCTCCTTGGCAGACGTCTCCCGGTAGTCGAAGGCCGAGATGCCGAGCGAGCGGAGCCACTCGACCTTGGCGGCCGAGCCGGCGCTTCCGATCACCTGCAGCCGCTGCAGCCTCGCGAGCTGCGCCGCGGCGGAGCCGACAGCCCCGGCCGCGCCCGACACGTAGATCGTCTCGCCCTCCTTCACGCGCCCGATCTCGACCAGCCCGATCCACGCCGTGAAGCCGGGCATGCCCAGCACGCCGAGCGCCGTGGACGGCGGCGCCAGCGCCGGGTCGAGCTTGCGGAGCCGCTCCCCGTCGACGACGCCTCCCTCGCGCCAGCCGAGCATCGACTGCACCCAGTCCCCTTCGCCGAACCCGTCGTGGCGCGACGCGACCACCCGCCCGACGCTGGCGCCGTCCACGACGTCCCCGACCTCGTACGGCGGGACGTAGGTGCGGATTCCGGTCATGCGCCCGCGCATGTACGGGTCGACCGAGACGAGGACGTTGCGCACCGCGACCTCGCCCGGGCCGGGCTCGCGCTCGTCCGCGTCGCGAAGCTCGAAGTCGCTCTCGCGCGGCTCCCCCTCGGGCCGCCTCACGAGCACGACCTCGCGTGTCATGCGGGCGTGGGGAGATCCGGGATGAAGCCGTCGTCGGACATCAGCTCGCGCGCCTCGTCGAGCGAGAGGTCGGCGGGCGGCACGATCGCGTCCGAGACCGAGAGGTCTTCCGCGGGCAGCGGCTCGCCCCCGTTGCGCACGGCGTCGGCGAGCGCGCCGAGCGAGCGCGAGAGCGCATCGGCGTCGCCGGCGTCGAGCGCCTTCGCCACGTCCGCGTCCAGCTCGTTCAGGCGCTCGCGCAGCGAGTCGTCGACGCGCCACTGACCTTCTCCGAGCACGCGCACGATCATGGCGTCTTCCCCTTGTCCTCCCCATCCTGCAGTTCCTTCGGCGCGTCGTCGCCGCCGCCCTGCCCGAGCTCGGCCTTCATCTTGTTGAGCTCGTCGTCGACCTGCGCTCCCTGCGACAGCTGCGCGAGCTGCCGATCGATGTCGTCGCCCGACGAGGTGTAGTCCTCGAGCGCGCCCGACGTCGTCAGCTCGTCGATCGCGTTCGCGCGCGCCTGCATCTGCTCGGTCTTGTCCTTCGCGCGCTGGATCGCCAGCCCGACGTCCGCCATCTGCTCGCCGAGCCCCGTCGCCGCCTCGCCGATCCGCACCTGCGCCTCCGCGGCGGAGTACTGCGCCTTGATCACTTCCTTCTGGGTGCGGAACGACTCGACCTTCGTCTGGAGCGTCTTCTCGCCCTCGATCAGCTTCTGCTGCTGGGCCTCGAGCTGCTGGCCCTGCTGCATGATCCCTTCGAGCTGTCCCTGGACCGCGGCCTTCCGCGCCAACGCCTCGCGCGCGAGATCCTCGCGGCCCGCCCCGACCGCCTGACGCGCCTGGCCGTCGAGCTTGTCGACCTGCTGCTGCATCGTCGTGTACTGGAGCTCGAGCCGCTTCTTGGCGGTCGTCACGTCGGCGATGCCGCGCTTGACGTTCTGGAGCTGCCGGAGCTGCTCCTCGTAGGAATAGTCGAGCGTCTCGTTCGGGTTCTCGGCGCGGTCGAGCAGCTTCGAGAACTTCGACTTGACGATCACGGTGGCGCGTCCCATCAGGCCGGGCATACGGCGGTCAACTCCTCGGGTCGTGTGGCACCGTTAGCCTATCGGCGTGCTGGTCGCTCGAAGCATGGATCCGCGGTGGCTCTCGAACGCGTACCTGGTGGCGGACGAGCCCGGCGGGACCGCCGTGTTCGTCGATTCCGGGGCGCCGCTCGAGCCGCTGCTCCGGGCCGCCGAGGAGTGGCGGGTGACGCCCACCCACGTCCTCCGGACGCACTCGCACGCCGACCACGTCGAGCACGAGGAAGAGCTCGGGCTGCCGGTCGAGCGCGGCTCGCTCGAGACGGGCAAGCTGATCGTCGAGGCGATCCCCACGCCGGGGCACTCGGACGACATGGTGTGCTTCGTCGTCGACGACGAGGTCGTCTTCTCCGGCGACACGCTCTTCAAGGATGCGGTCGGCGGCGGCAACTTCGACGACATCAAGAGCGCCGTGCTCGAGGTCTACATGTCGATGCCGCACGAGCGCCGCGTCCTGCCCGGGCACACCGACGAGACGACGATCGGCCGCGAGTGGGAGCACAACCCCTTCATCCGCGTCTGGCGCGGCGTCGAGCCCGAGGGCCAGGAGCGTGTGCGTGCGAACGGCAGCGACGCGACGCTGATCGTCTGGTCGCCCGACTACGACGGCAAGGGCAAGGCCTGGGTGCGCTTCGACGACGGCACCGACGCGATCGTCGGCGGCTCGCGGGTGGAGCGCGGCTAGTGGCCGACATCGTCGATCCGAAGATCGAGCAGTACGTCGAGCGGCTGACCGCGCCGCACGACCCGCTGCTGGCCGAGCTGTCGCAGGAGACCCGGGAGACGCTCGGCGCGGAGGGCATGCTCACCGGGCCGGTCGCCGGACGCTTCCTGGAGATGCTGGTGTGGGCGGCGCAGCCGAAGCGCGTGCTCGAGATCGGCACGTTCAGCGGGCACTCGGCGCTCTCGATGGCGGCGGCGCTGCCCGAGGGCGGTCACATCGACGCCTGCGAGCTCGACCCCGAGCGCGCGGCGGTCGCGCAGCGCTACTTCGACCGGTCGCCGCACGGCTCGAAGATCACGCTGCACGTCGGGCCCGCGCTCGAGACGGTGGCGAGGCTCGAGGGCACGTTCGACTTCGTCTTCCTCGACGCCGAGAAGGACGGCTACGTCGGCTACTACGAAGCCGTCCTCCCCCGCCTCAGCGAGCGTGGCTTGATCGTCGCCGACAACACCCTCTGGAGCGGCCGCGTCGTCGCCGGCGAAGGCCCGATCGTGATCTTCAACGACCACGTCGCCGCCGACCCCCGCTCGGTGCAGGTGCTGCTCAGCGTGCGCGACGGCATGACCCTGATCCGGCGCGCGTAGCCTCGATCCATTCCCACGACCCGCCCTGCCCCAGCCCTGACCACCGAGCGACTCCGGTGCCGGCTCGGGCTGCACCGGTGGGTGCGGGTCAGGCACACCGACCCCGACCTGGACGACCCCGGCCCGAGCGCCGAGTGGGTTCGGTGCCTGGCACCGTTTTCCGCTGCTCAGCGACGATTCCGCGCGGCGCCTGGCACCGTTGCGAGGGCCTAAGCCTGGGTCGGGACGCCCTTTCGAGCCAAGACCTCGAGGAGCAATGCGGGGGCCAGCCTCGGGACGACGACCCCCCGTACCTGGAGCACGACCACTGCGGGCTTCGATCCGTGGGCCGGGTAGAACGAGCCGTGCTGTGACGCCTGCGCCGGACTCGTCGGACGAGGGCGTCGTCCCCAGGCCCAGTATTCGGCAAGGTCGAACCGTGCCCGCGCATGCAGGTTCGCGATTGCTCGGCCGCGGGCGCGGGGAGCGTTGCCGACCGCGAGCAGAATCTCGAGATTCTGCTGCCAGTCCGCGAGAAGAACCGGGTGCGAGAGTCCGCGTCCGTTGACGAGGATGTAGTTCGGCGCGGCGGCGAAGGCGGGCACTGCAAGGCAGAGCACGGCCCCCAGGAGCGCCACGAGCAGCAACCCTCGTGCCATGTGGCTATTACGTCGCTCGTCGGCCTTAGGTTCCACGCGCGCCCCGGGTCACCGACGGATCGCTACGCGGGTGCTGCGCCCGACGTCGCCGGACGATCCTCGCGGCCGGCGGCTTGCAGGATCGGAGACGACGGTCTGAAGCCCCAGATGGTGCAGTAGACGCCGAGGAAGAGCTCCCACAGGGCTTCGGGAATCGACGCGGGGCCCTTGATCGTGGAGGTCGCGGGATTCCCTCCGAACAACACGATCGTTCCCGAGATGATGATCAGCGGCCCGCCGACGAGCCCGAGCCAGGGCCACGGCCGCGGCACGAGCTGCGTGCGGTACATCAGGTAGCCCAGAATCAACCCGTTCCCCCAGCCGACCACCCAGCCCGGCCCGAGGAGGAACGTCCAGCTAAACCCTTTCCCTCGTGCCCGGTAGAAGCCGAACCTAACGTCTCGCCGGCGAAAGCAGAAATGCGAGCCGCCGGTCGCCTGCTCCCGAGGCGCCCCAGGCGTTCAGAACTGTCCGAAAGGGACAGTAGGGTTCGCGCCCCATGCGCCTGATCGTCGCCCGCTGCGAGGTCACCTACACCGGTCGGCTGACCGCCCACCTGCCCGCCTCGACGCGCCTCCTGATGCTGAAGGACGACGGCTCCGTGCTCGTGCACGCCGACGCCGGCGGGTACAAGCCGCTCAACTGGATGACGCCGCCGACCGTGCTCGAGGACGAGGGTGAGCTGCTCGTCGTGCGCAAGCGCGCCGGACGCTCCGAGGACCGGCTCGAGATCCGGTTGCTCGAGGTGCTCTCCGACGTGTCGCACGACATGGGCGAGGCGGCCGGTCTCCAGAAGGACGGCGTCGAGCGCGACCTGCAGCTGCTGCTCGCCGACCGGCCGGAGCAGATCGAGTACGGCCTTCGCCTGGTGAAGCGCGAGTGGGCGACCGATGTCGGCCCGGTCGACCTGATGTGCCGCGACGCCGACGACGGCTGGGTCGCGGTCGAGATCAAGCGGATCGGGACGATCGACGCCGTCGAGCAGCTGAGCCGCTACCTCGACTGCATCCGCGTCGACAGCGCCCGCGCGGCGTGCCGAGGCGTGCTCGCAGCGCAGTCGATCAAGCCGCAGGCGATCGCGCTCGCCGACAGCCGCGGGATCGCCTGTGTCGAGGTCGACCTCGACGTGCTGCGCGGCGTGCGCGAGCCAGAGCTCACGCTCTTCGCGGTCTAGCGGACGACGAACGAGCTGCCGCCGAGCAGCGTGCCGTAGCGCGAGGCCGAGCGGGCGCCGACGCCGGGCCACACGTACCAGTGGTACGTGCCCGGCGCGAGCTTGAAGGTCTTGCCGGCATAGGTCCACGCCCGCGGCAGGCGCAACGATGCGGTGACCGGCCACGTGCTCAGGACCTTCTGCGAGCCCCGAAACAGCTGCACGTTGTAGTAGTGCGCGCCGGGTGTCGCCACCCAGGCGAGGCTCACGCCGGCCCGCACGTGGGCGCCCGGCGCCGGTGCATACAGTGTGCGCGGCGTCGCGGAGAGCGAGGCGACGGCCTTGTTGCCCGCCGCGTCGCGGCTCGTGAGGGTGTAGCGATAGACGACGCCGACGCGCAGCTTCGTGTCGCGGAAGCTGGTCGCGCGGCCTCGGAAGACGACCGACGACGCGGCCGAGCCGCGTCCCGGGCGCCGCCTGATCTCGACCGACATGACGTCGGCCGGACGCTTCCACGTGAGCGTCGCGCTGTGGTCGCCGATCGCCGCCGCGAGTTTGCCGAGCCGCGGGCTGGAGCCGTCGTAGCGGATGTCGACTGCGCCGGTCGCGACGTTGCCGGCGTTGTCGCGGCACGTGCCGCTGACCTTCTCGGCGGCACCGTCGGGGCCCTTGAAGGTCTTCGCCGACTCGCACGAGGCGAGCCCGGACATGTCATCGGTGCCGCTGAACTTCGCGACGACCGGACGCGTGTACCAGCCGTTGGCGTCCGGCTTGCGCGCCAGCGACGCCGTCACCTTCGGGCCGGTCGAGTCGAAGTGGAAGGTCGACGACGACTTGCCGGTGTTCCCCGCCTGGTCGACGCACGAGCCGGCGGCGGACGCGGACGCGCTGTCCGGCCCCGCGTACGCGACGGGCTGGCTGCACGAGGCGATTCCCGAGAGGTTGTCGCTCCCCGCGAACGTGAACTGCACCGAGTGCGAGTACCAGCCGTTCGCGTCGGGCGCGCGCGCGGGATTCGCCGTCACCGTCGGCGCGGTCGAGTCGTACTTCACCGCGAACGCTGCGGCGCTGCTCGTGTTGCCCGCCTTGTCGCGGCACGTGCCGCCGACCGTCGCACTTGCCGAATCCGGCCCGCTGTACGGCACCGTCGTGCACGACGCGATGCCCGGACGTGGCGTCGGACCCGACGAACGTGATCGAGACCGGGTGGTTGTACCAGCCGTTCGAATCGGCAGCGCGGTCGACGGATGCCGACGAGACGGTCGGCGCGTCCGTGTCGATCTTGAACTGGAGCGAGAGCTGCCAGTTGCCGCCCTGGCTGTCGGTGGCGGTGCAGTTGAGGGCGTCGCTGCTCGTGTTGAACGTCTTGGCAACCGGGCAGTCGGAGTTGGTGACCGTGTTGTCGACGGTCACATGCACGACGACCGCGCTGCGGTACCAGCCGTTGTCACCGGGTGTGCCCGACGTGATCGAGTAGCTGATCGGCGAGCCGGCGCCTCCGGCGGACGGCGCGACGACGATCGCGAGCCCGAGTACGACTCCGAGCGCGAGGCGCCTCATGTCGTGCCCGCCCGACGGTTGTACACCGAGACGAGGCGCGCGCCCGACCCGGCTGCCGCCGCGGCGAGCAACAGGGCGACGCTGGCGAGCAGCACGTCGAGGCCGCGCAAGGCTCGCGCGGGCGCGACCGTTCCGAGCGCCGGAACGGCGACGTGCGGCAGCGCGAAGGCGGCCGGGACGGAAGCGCGTTTGGACACCGCAGGCTTGCGAGCGGGACGCGCAGGCGCGTGCTGCTTCGGCACCGACCGCGTCTTCGTCGTCACCGTGTGCGCGGGCGCGACGTAGACCGGACGTCGCGTCGCCGGGACTGTCGCGGCCGGGTGCGTCGGAGTCGACCCCGGCACCGGATCGGGGGCGAGGCCGCCGGGCGCGGACGGCGCCCGATCGGGCGCGGGCGTCGCGGCGAGCGCCTGAGCCGGCGCGAGCAGGACTGCCACCGCGGCCAGCGGTGCGAATCGCCGCAGGAGCACACTTCCAGGCCGCCCCCTCATCAAACCTCGCTCTTTGCGACTTTCGCAGTCTCGCGCAGCCTACTCCTCCCGTTCGGCACCCGGCAAGCCAGCGGCGGGGAGGGCACGGAGCCCTCCCCGCGTGGCAGCCGGCATCAGGTCAGCTGGGATGCCGACTGGTTCGTCCGGCCCCGGTTCCCGCCATCGGCCTGGGAACCATCGTTGTTCTCCTGCCCGACCGACCCGCCGTCGCCGTAGCTGCCGATGCGAACCGGCGACGAGTCGTTCTTCGGGAAGAGCTGGAAGGCGGCGGAGTCGGCGAGCCCGAGCTGATCGAGCTCGGCGCGCTGGCCGATCGCCTGGATCGGGAGGCGGAGGCAGCCGCACGGACTGCTGCCGATCACCTGGTTACCGGTCTGCGACGTCCAGCCGTCGTTGCCCGAGCGGGCCGCCGACGTGGCGTCGTTCGACTGGTCGACCGAGCCGCCCCCACCCGGGCTTCCGACCCGGGCGGGCGCCGCGTCGTTGGACGCGCCACCCTGGCCTGCGAGCGAACCGGCCAAGCTGCCCTGCCCGGTGCCCGCTTCCTGTCCGAGGCCCTGGATCTGCAGACCGCCGCCGCTTCCTGCCTGCTGCGTGGCGTCCTGCCTGGTGCCCGCGCGGTTCCCCGCGTTCGCCGACGAATCGGCGGTGTTCGACTGCGTCAGGCTCCCGTCGGTCCCCGGGCTCCAGATGCGCACCGGCGAGCTCGTGTTGCCCGAGCCGCCGTCCCAACCACAACCGCAGCGAGGCGTGTCGCCACACCCGCACCGCGAGGTCTCGCGGCAACCACAGCCGAACTGCTGGATCGCCTTCGACAGTGCCAGGGAGCCCTGATCCGTCTCCGCCTTCTGGGCTGCTGCCTGGATGCCGATACCACTGTTGCAACCACAGGACTTGCCGCCGCTCGTCTGGTTGGCGGACTGTCCCGTCCACGCCGAGTTGCCCGCGTTGGCCTCAGAGGTCACCGCGTTCGACTGGTCGACGCTGCCGCCGTCGCCCGGGCTACCGATCCGCACGGGGTAGTTGGCATTCGAGGCACCGGACTGCTCGGCGGACGAGCCGGCGATCGCAGCCTGGTGGGTTGACGCGTCCTGGCCCGCGGCCTGGACGCCGATCGACGGGGAGCTCGAGGGCGCGACGGCCGAGTCCGTCTGCCCAGCAGTGCTCACCGGCTGGCTCGCCGTGGCGTCCGACTGCGTCGCAGCGTCGGGCTGCGTCACAGCTGCGGGCTGCGTCGCAGCATCGGGCTGCGTCGCGGCCGGCGTCGTCGCGGCTGCCTCACATCCACAACTCTCGCCCGCCTTGCCCTGCGAAACGCGCTGCTCCGTCGAGGCGCGATTGCCGGCGTTGGCGTCCGAGGTCACCGAGTTGGACTGGGTGACGTCTCCATCGTTCCCGGGGCTCAGGATCCGCACCGAGATGTTCGTGTTCGAGGGGTCGATCTGGACGGCCTTCGAAGCCGCCAGCGCGCCCTGGTTCGTGTCGGCGGTCTGGGTGCCACTCTGCACGCCAGGCGCACCACTGCATCCGCACGACGAGCCCTGGGACTGCGTGCTCGTCTGCCGCGTCCGAGCGTCGTTCCCGGCGTTCGCCGTGGAGCCGACCGTGTTCGACTGCGTCACCGAGCCACCGTCGCCGGGGCTCAGGATGCGGACGGGGACGTTCAGGTTCGAGGCGCCGTACTGCTTCGCCTCGGACAGCGCCGCGGCGAGCTGATCCGTTCCGGCGGACTGAACCGCGGACTGGACACCGCTGCCCGGCTGGGACTGCGTCGCCGACTGCGACGTCGATGCGGAGTTCCCCGCGTTGGCCGACGAGTTGGCGTCGTTGCTCTGAGAGACGCTGCCGTCGTTGCCCGGGCTGAGGATCCGGACCGAGATGTTCGTGTTGGTCGGCTGGGACTGCACTGCGCTCGACGCCGCACCTGCTGCTTGCGACGTCGACGCCGACTGGATCGCCGCTTGTGTTGGCGGTGGTCCCACGTCGGCGAAGGCGACGGCAGCCGAGGTCAGACAGACGGCTGTCGTCAGCACGAGCGCAATGATCAACTTGCGCATTTCTTCCTCCTTCGCTCAATCGGTGTGAGGCCGCGATCGTCACCACGGCCGAGGATCGGTCTCGGCGCGCTCGCGCGTCAGCCGGGCCGGTCCAACCGATCGTCGCGCGCACGCCCCCGCAACGGGACCGACGGACTTCGTGCGGCTGGCGCGAGCGCACGGGCCGCTTCGACACCGAACCGGCTCACGGAGGCGGAGACCGTGAAGCTGCCGGTGCCGTGCGCACCCGGGGAGGAAAAGGAGAGAGCAGCCGGCGGCGGCGCCTCGGGCGACCTGCCGGGCTGAGAGGGCACGAGCGGCGCCGGCGTGCGGCCTGCGCCCGGAGCCGGGCGCGCGCGTTTCGCCCGGTCACGCTCGGCGCCGTCGTGCCCTGTACGCCCGCGCGCGAGTCCCGCCGCCGTGACCCCCGGCGACGGAAGCTCGCGCACCCTCCCGCGGACGTGTGCTGCGGCGGCTGCCCACGGTGAGGGGTCGGGCATCGTGCAGCCCGCGCTCTGCGGGCAAGCCCCACTCGAGTTCTGCGAAGCATTACCGGTCTGCGATCCCGGTAGTATCACGCGTCGCTTCGATGTAATACCGCCTGAAATGTTCGTCGGCTTTTTCCCACTTCGTCCGGCTGCGTCGCGCTCGAGCCCCAGCTGCGGCGCGAGTCCACCGCCGGGCGGCTCCCCGGCTGGAGCCTGCGGCAGCTCCGCCGGGGAGCCTGTCTCGGGAGGGAGCGGCGGCGGTGGTGATACCGGCGGTGGTATCGCCGGTGAAACTACTGGTACTGCCGGGGTTTCCGGCACAACCGGCACCGGCGGCGCCTGCGGCACGACCGGCGTCGAGGCAGAGATCGCGACGGCGGCCAGTGCAGCGCCGTCGACCGGCACGGCCGCCGCGTCGTCGGCATACGCCTTCGGCACCGCAACCGCAGCGACGAGCACCGCCCCGATCACGGCAGCCTGACGACGAGGACTCGATGGGCCGCGCATCCAACGAATGATCTACCCGATGCATGCGCACTCAATACGAAAAATTAGTGGAGAAATGTGCGCGCAACGTTTACGATCGTTCCGTGGCGGCGGTCGACTCTGCTTCGGCACGCGAGACGCGGCGGCTCCTGATCGAGTCGCACCTTCCGCTGGTGCACGACGTGGCGTGCCGGTTCGCCCAGTTCGGCGAGGCGCGGGAGGACCTGGAGCAGGTCGGTGCGCTCGCACTCGTCCGCGCGGTCGACCGCAGCGACCCGGCGCGCGCCGTGACGCTGCGCGCGTACCTCGCACGCTGCGTGGAAGGCGAGGTGCGCCGCCACCTGCGCGACCGGGCGTCGCTGGTGCGGCTCCCGCGGCGCGTCCAGGCCGAGGAAGCCCAGGCACGCCGTAGCGCGGCGGCCGGCGGCGCCGGCCGCGCCGACCCTCGCGCGACGACGGCGCGCAGGCCGCTCGAGCTGGTGGACGCGGAGGCCGCGCCCGACGGGCCGGCGCTGGACGAGGTCACCCTCGCCCGGGCCCTGGTCAGCCGCGCCTCGCGCGCGCTCGACCCACGGGAGCGCCAGATCGTGCTGCTGCGCTTCTTCTGCGACTGCACCCAGGCGGAAGTGGCTTCGGCACTGGGGATCTCGCAACCTCACGTCTCGCGGCTGCTCGAGTCGGCGATGGCCAAGATGCGACGTCGGCTGGAAGTAGGTGAGCCCAGCCGCTACGCTCGGTAGATGGCGACTCCTGCCCGTCAGGTGCCCAGGGGGAAGCTCCGCCGCAGCGCCGACGTGATGGCCCAGGCCGACGTCTCCCACAGTGGACGCCTGCTGTTGCGCATGCCGAAGGGCCTGCACGCCGCGCTCGCCCGGCGGGCCGACGACGAGAAGATCAGCCTCAACCAGCTGATCGTGCGCGTGCTCACCGACTCGGAGGCCTCCGACGGGCAGACCGGTATAGCGGCTCCGCACGACCGCACGTCCCGTGCGCTCCAGCGCGCACTGCTCGCGAATGCGGTTGTCGTCGCGTTCGCGGCGATCGCGTGCATCGCGATCCTCGTCGTCGCCTGGCGCTGACCGCCGCTCAGCCGTTGTAGAAGCGCTCGAGCGCGTCCCGCTCGTCGTCCACCAGACGTCGCGCTGCTCGGGGGAGGGTCGCGAAGGGGTCGCAGGCGATCCGCCAGGCACCACGGACGCGCTCGGACCGCCAGGCGCCCGCGACCAGACCGTCGACCGTGAAGGTGGCGAGCGTCGTCGCGTTCCTGCGGCGGAGCACGACGTCGCGGTACTCGTCGGGCAGGATCCTCGAACGGTCGCGGTGCGCGAGGATGATCGAGTCGAACGGCGGCAGGAAGCGGACGGGAGCAGCCGCGTCACCCGTGGCGATCCGCGCGCGCGGCAAGTCGTAGAGGACGCGGCCCGCCTCGTCCGAGAACGTCCGCAGGCCTTCGAGCGCCGGTGCGATCTGCCTCACCTTGAAGGAGGTGAACTGCTCGATGTCCTCGCGCGCCGCCGGCCCGTAGCCGGCGAGGTAGTCGCGGACGACGCGCGCGGCGCCGTCCGCCGGCGCGGCGAGGGGCTCGCGCCACGGCAGCACCGGCGACGGCTTCGTGTGCGGCCAGTCGCCGAGCGGGGCGGTCCGCACCCAGGGCATCGCCCGCAAGGTGAACGCGATCGTCCAGCGATCCTCCGTGCCGAGCAGCCGGCCGGCGAGCGCGACGGGATCGTCGACGGGGCCGTCGGGCCACGCCGCCAGCAGCGCCTCGGGATCGGCGCCGAGCCCTGCGACCCGGCCGCGCTGCGACTCGATGTGCGCCGCCTCGACGAACGGGTAGAGCTCGCGGGTGACGACGTGCAACGTGCCCCGCATGACGCCCGACTTGATCGCCGAGCCGTTCCGGAGCGCGTCCGTCAACTGCTCCTTGCGGAAGCCCGCGAGCCGCGACCAGAGAGCGACGTACGGGGACGGCGCGTACTGCGCCTGCAGCGCCACGAGCCGCCCGATCACCCCGAGCAACGGCCGCCGCGTGCGCTCGAGCAGGAACTGCCGGAGCAGGAGCGTGCGATTGAGCTCCTGCCGGGTCAGCGTCCTCAGGGAACCACCGCCGCCTTGAGCAGGTCGCGCGGCGGGTCGGCGAACAACGCGGGCAGCTCGGCGAGCGTCACGCGATGGGTGACGAGCCGCTCCCACGGATAGGCGCCGCTCGCGAGGAAGCCGAGCGCGGCCCGGACGGTCGCGGGTGTGTGATGGAACGAGCCGCGCAGCGTGAGCTCCTCGTAATGCAGCCGGTAGGCGTCGACTGCCGGACGCGCCTCTCGCGGCAGCCCGCCGAACAGCACGACGGTGCCGGCCGGGCGCACGAGCTCGACGGCGTCGAGCCAGGACTGCTCGGTTCCGGCCGCCTCGATCACCACGTCCGCCCCGCGCCCGTCGCCCACCTCGGCCCCGAACGAGTCCGCGAGCGCGCGTCGCTCCTCGCGCCCGCCCACGATCACCGGCCAGCCGCCGGCGTCGGCGACGCAGGCGGCGAGCATCAGCCCGATCGGCCCGGCGCCGAGGATCGCCACGGCCTGCCCGGCCTCGATCCCGGCGCGGCCGACCCCGCGCAGGCAGCAGGCGAGCGGCTCGACCATCGCCGCCACCTCCGGCGCGAGCCCGGGCGGGACCTCGTGCAGGTTGACGGCGGCGATGCGCGCCGGCACGAGCACCCAGTCGGCGTACGCCCCGGCGACGAAGACGAGGTCGAGGCACTGCTCGCCGCGCTCGCAGCCGGCGCACGCGCCGCACGGCGCGCTGTTCGCGGCAACCACGCGCCTGCCGTCGACGAGGCCGCAGAACTCGTGCCCGAAGGGCGCCGGCAACGTCCGTGCGAGCAGCGGATGGCCGCGCCGGAACGTCTTCAGGTCGGTGCCGTCGGTCAGCGCCACCTCCACCTGGACGAGCACGTCGCCCGGCCCCGGCTCGGGAAGCGGCTCGTCCTCGATGCGGAGATCGCCCGGTGCGTGGAGGCGGGCCGCCTTCACGGTGTGAACGCGACCTTGTAGACCGCGCCGGCCCGGTAACGCTCGACACCCTCGGCGAACCGCTCGAGCGGCAGCACCTCGACCGGCGGCAGCGTCAGCGCCGGGACGAGGGAGACGGCGGCGGCGAAGTGCTCGGGTGTCGCCGAGCGCGAACCGACGACGCGAAGCTCGCGACGGTAGAGCGCGTCGAGCGACGCCGGCGCGGGCGAGGCGAAGACGAGCAGCGTGCCGCCCGGAGCCAGTGTGTCGAGCGCCGCTTCGAGACCGCCGTGCGCGGTGAGGACGGCGGCGTCGACCTCGCCCGCGACCGGCGCGGCCCCGAGCTCGTGGGCGCGGCGCGCGCGGTCGGCCCGTGGATCCGACGCGGTCACCCGGTCGCCACGGCGAAGCAGCACCTGAGCCCAGAGCAACCCGATCGCGCCGCAGCCGACGACGTGCACCACGCCGCGCGGGACGCGGTCGGCGGCGCGCAGGATGCACGCGAGCGGCTCGACCCAGATCCCGTCGAGCTCGCCGAGGGCGTCCCCGAGCGGGACGACGTGCGTCGCGCGCAGCCGTTCCGCGAAGCCGCCGGGTTCGATCCGAAGCTCCGCGAACTCGACGCACGTCGAGCCGAGCCCGGCCAGGCATCGCTCGCACGTCCCGCACGGCACGCGGTGCATGACGGTCACGCGCGTCCCGTCGTCGAGCTCGCCGGCCACCTCGTGCCCGAGCACCTGGCCGCCCGGCGCCGGGCGACCGAGCTTCTCGACGTCCGAGCCGCACAGGCCGCAGGCCCGCACGTGAACCAGCTCGCCGGCCCCGGACGGCTCCGGTCGCTCCGCGAGCCGGGCCGCCCCGGCGACGTCGAGGGCGACCGCGCGCACCGCCGTATCGTACGGCGGCGCGCGCGGAGCGCCTCAGGTCACGAGTTGAGGTTGACCGGGAACGACACCAGGCGGCGCGTCGAGATGCCGCCCAGCGAAGGCTCGCCGGACTTGCGGGCACGGACGAACACGGCCAGCAGCTGCTGGCGCGGCGAGGCCGGGAACCGCGACGCGCGGTGCAACGACATGGTCGCCCAGCCGTCAGAACCCGTCGCGACCTCGGCCGGGACGTTGAACTGCTCGAACGGAACGGCCGTGGTGTAGACGATCGCGCCCTGCACCGAGCGGCCGCCGCACGCCGAGACGTGGAACTTCAGCGTGACGTCGGTCGCCGTGCGCTGGATCACCGTCGGCGAAGCCTGCTGGCCGTCGATCAGCAGCCGTGCAGGTGCCGAGATGGTCGCGATGTCGAGCGTGCCGGAGCCGCTCGTCGGGCACCCGTCCTTGGTCGTCGGCGGCGGCGTCGGCGCCGCAGCCACGACGGCCGTCGGCACGGACGTCGCCGAGTTCGAGCCGTCCGTGTTCTTACCGGTGACGCGAACGCGCAGCGTGTTGCCGGAGTCGACCGCCTTCAGGACGTAGGTCTTGTCGGCCGCCCCACTGATCCCGGAACAGCTTCCGCCGTTCTGGTCGCAGCGGCGCCAGCTGTAGGTGTACGTGATCGGATTCGCACCGGTCCACGTGCCGTTCGACGCGGTCAGCGTCTCGCCGACCTGCGCCTTCCCGGAGATCGTCGGCGGCGACTGGTTGACCGGCGGGCTCGCAGCCTGCGAGAGGCCCGCCACGACCAGCGCCGTCACGGCGCCGGCGCTCAGGAGCGTCACGATCGACGCAGTCTTCTTCCTGTTCATTCGAGTTCCCCTTTCCGTCGTTCGGAACAGGTCCGGTTCCCGCAAGTGGGAAAGAAGGCTTGAATGCTGTGTGAGCAGGAGGTAAATCCATCCGGCCCGAAACCGCATAGCGTGGACGTCCGTGACCGTGAAGTTGCACCGCTGCAGCAATCTCTGGGTGAAGCTCGACGGTCATCCGTGCGGGCGCGTGCAGAAGGCGCTCGACGAGCAGGGCGTCGAGTACGAGCTCGTGAAGGGCCCGTTGCGACGCGGGAAGCGTGTCCGGGTCGAGCAACTGAGCGGGCAGCGTGCGTATCCCGTGATCGAGTTCGAGGACGGCTCCGCCTATCGCGCCGAGTCGAAGGAGATGGCGCAGCGGATCCGCGACGGCAGGCTGTTCGAGGGCCACGAGCCCCCGGCCGCCGCCCCCGAGTCGGGCTAAACTGTGCCCCGCCCGGGGCTATAGCTCAGTTGGGAGAGCGCCTGGATCGCACCCAGGAGGTCGGCGGTTCGAGCCCGCCTAGCTCCATCAATGTTCAAGCCGTTTCTGCCGCCCGACTCGCGCGGAAACGGCTCATCGGTGAGTCGAATGGTGAGTTGACTCTGATCCGGCGCGATAGCTGAGGTTGCAGCGATTCGTCCCCACAATTTCCCTGCGCGAAGGCCTTCGGGCCGATGTCAGACACCACGCGCGCGCGCGGGCCCTAACGTCGTCCGCGTAGCCAGCTCGAGATTCGAGTCGTAAGCGGTGCCTTTCCCGGCAACCAGGTCGTCTGCGGAGGCGGCGCCTGAAACGACTCGAGCGTGTCGAGGTCGGCAGATGCGAGGGTGAGGGTCACCTCGCCGGGATAGATCGCACCGACCTTCTCACCGGGCACATAACGGATCTGCGTCGGTTGCATGGACTCGACGGCCAAGCCATCGAAGATGTCGCTGTTCTTGTCACCCTCGACCTGCGCCACTGTGCCGACGATGACGCCATCCGAACTGACGACGTTCCACCCCTGGCCGATCTGCAACCACGAGACAGGATCAGTCATCCTGACCAACGCTACACCCCCTAGCCGCACAGGACGGTTGCCTCGTAGAGCCTCTTGCGGATGACGGAGGCAGAGAGTCCGAGTTCAGACTGACGTCCGGAGCGCGTTCGCCGCAGCCTGCAGACGATCACTGACCTGGGTCAGTTCGCGCACCGCCCTGAACGAGGCGACCTACGGTGCTATGAAGGTGTCGACCCCGGCAGTAAGGACTCCGCATGAGCCCGCAGATTCCGATGGTGGTCGAGCAGACCGCGTTCGGCGAGCGTGCCTTCGACATCTACTCACGTCTCCTCAACGATCGGATCATCTTCCTCGGCAGCCCCGTCGATGAGGAAATCGCGAACCTGACAATCGCCGAGCTGCTGCATCTCGAGTCGGAGGATCCCGACAAGGAGATCGCCCTCTACATCAACTGCCCCGGCGGCTCCGTCTACGCCGCCCTGGCCATTTACGACGCGATGCAGTTCGTCAAGCCCGCGATCGCGACGATCTCCGTCGGAATCGCGATGTCGGTGGCAGCACTCCTTCTTGCCGGCGGCGCGCAGGGGAGACGGATGGCGCTCCCGAACGCCAAGATCCTGATCCACCAGCTCGGGGGCGGCTTCGAGGGCGCGGCGAGCGACATCGAGATTCAGGCGCGGGAGACGATCGCGCTCAAGCGGCGGATGGAGGAGCTGATCGCGCAGCACAGCGGGCAGCCGCTCGAGAAGGTCTCCAAGGACATGGAACGCGACTACTTCATGAGCGCAGAAGAAGCCGTCGCATACGGGATCATCGACCGAGTGCTCACGCACCGCGTCAGCAGTCGGAACGAGCAGGCAACGTTTTCGAATCCAGACCCCAGCTAAGCGAGCAGACGACTAGAACGACCGTGACGGGGGTCGAGAGCCGTCAACGCAGAAAGGGAGTACTCTCGCAAGACTGGCCCTGCGGCCAGGGTTCCGGCTGAAAGCCCGAAGTCCGTCGATCGAGCCTCCGGGCGCGGGAGACGACACGAGCCTAGGCAAACAGAGTCCGGGTTGCAGGGCCAGTTCTGTTGGCCGTCCCCACTTAGGAAGCAGGGTAGTTCTGGCGCCAATACCCCTCGGCCCAGTCGAGGACTTGCGGCAGACTCTTCCCTCTAGCCCCTCGCTTCGTGTCGACGGTAAAACCTTGCCGGGCCATGTGCGTCGGTGATTTCGGGCTGAAGTTCGCCTCGAAAGCCCCCGGAGAAGTCTCGCGGACGCGGATCGTCACATCCACGAGCTCACGAGTCTCTTCCGGAACCTCCATCGGTTGCAGTGCTATCCGTTCACGCCGCGATGGTCAAGCTCTGAGCATCAAGTCGTCCGCAATCATCGTCGCTCGGAGGCGATCCCCGCGCGTCGGGCGAGCGCAGCCGGGTCGTGGAGCGTTGTTCGCCCGCGCTGCAGGCTCAGCGTGCCTCGCTCGCGCTCCGCCGAGAGAACGGCGTTGACGGTGGCCCGCGATGTTCCGGCAAGCGCGGCGAGCTGCTCCTGGGTCAGCGGGATCTCGGCGCCTGGCGAGGCTCCCCCGTACGCCTCGGAGACCTCGAGCAGTCGACGAAGGACGCGCCGTTCGGCGGTCACGTAGATCAGCCGGAACACCAGCGAGGAGCTGCCACTCCATCGCCTGAGTCTACGCCGAGTGTCGTCCATTTGACACTTCGTGTGTCGTGCGGGCGAGCGACCCGTCAAGCGACCTCTCCTACCGTCGCTCACATGACCACGACGCACGCAAACCGGACTCACGACACAAGGAGGATGGTCATGTTTGCACGGCATTCGACGAAGCTCGCCCTGATCGCAACCACCTGCCTGATCGCACTGGCAGCCGGCGGCGCCGCCCTGGCCCAGACGCCGAGCCAGCCCGACGCGACGTCGTCGACGGCAGCCCTCTACAACCGCGTCCTCCAGCTCAGCGACCTTCGCGGCTTCTGGTCGGTGACGTGCCCCGTCGCCGTCACGACACCGTCACAGTGGGCGATGCACACCCGCTCGGCCGCCGCACTGTCGAACAACGGGTTCCTGAACGGGCTGCGCGAGCCGCTCCGCTCGTCCAGCCCGGGCACGCAGGGCTGGAGCATCGTCGCCCAGTACCGCTCGGCGGCAGGTGCTCGGCGCGAGACGCAGTCGGAGCTCAACCAGGCACGCGCGCTCGGCGGCGCCTTCTCACAGTTCACGGTAGATGAGATCCCCGGCAGCCACGGCTATTCGCTGCCGAACGCATCGACAGTGCAGATCGCGATCTCCTTCACGGCAGGACGTTTCCAGTACCTGCTCGAGATCACCGGCGCAGGCCATGCCGACGCGGCCGCCCTCCGCGACGGTCTGACCCGCGCGGCGGTCACGCTCTATGACCGGGCGGCCGCAAGCTAGCCCCACCCCACGTGCGAAGGACGAGAGGCCCCCCAGGGGGCCTCTCGTCACGTGCCGCGCGTCCATCATTTCGGGCAGGGCTGGTAACCGGAGGCGCCTCGGCACATAATCGAGCGATGCCCCGCTCAAGCGTGCACCGCCGGCTGATGACGGTGCTCTTCCTCGACGTCGTCGGCTCGACCGCCCTCGCCACCGAGCTCGGAGATACGCGTTGGCGGGTCGTGCTGACGAGCTTCCGCGCCGCGGTGCGCCAGGAGCTGAAGCGGCACGGTGGGCGGGAGCAGGACACCTCGGGCGACGGCTTCTTCGCGACGTTCGCAGAGCCGGTGAATGCGTTGCGCGGCGCAGCGGCGATCACGGAAGCGGTGCAGCGGATCGGCCTCGACGTCCGCAGCGGCATCCACGTCGGTGAGGTCGAGGAGGTCGACGGGACGCTCGGCGGCATCGGGGTTCACATCGGCGCGCGCACGATGGCGCTCGCAGGCCCTGCAGAGGTGATGGTGACGAGCACCGTGAAGGAGCTCGTCACCGGGTCGGGCGCCACGTTCGACGACGCCGGTGAGCACGAGCTGAAGGGCGTCGAGGGCCGGTGGCGAACGCATCGGCTGCGGTCGGTCCACATCGCGCTGCCGCCGCCGCTGGCTCCAGAGGTGGCAGCGGAGCGGCTTGCACGCCTCGCACCCGGCATTCGGCGACGCCGCACCGTGCTCGTCGCCGCAGCAGCCCTGCTGCTCGCCGCGGCGGCCGCGGCCGGCGGCATCTTCGCGACCCGCGGGTCGTCGACGCCGCCGGGGAGGATCACGCTCCTCCAGCTCGATCCTCACAGCGGCCAGGTCGTTCGGACCCTGCGCGACCGAACGCTCGGATGCCCGTGCGGCGCCAACCTCTTCGCGGTCGCCGGGACTCTCTGGGAGCGTGCCGGTCTGAACGGCGACCGGATCGTGGTTCGCTCCATGTCGAGCGGACGCGTGCAACGTGTGACCCGAGCGCCGTTCGGGTCGATCGACGGCGCAGTGGGATTCGGGTCGATCTGGCTGCTGCGGAGCATCGTGGTCGCGAAAGGGTCTTACGGGGTCACGACGCTGAACGGCGTGCAGCGACTCGACGAGCTGAGCGGCCGGCCCGTCGCTCGGATCCAGCTCAAGGGTGACATCGAGAACGGCGCCATCGTCGTCGGCGACGGCGCCGTCTGGGTTCTCCAGCCGGACGGGACGCTCGACCGGATCGACCCGGCGACGAACCGCGTAACCGGCCGCTTCGACACCGGGGCGATCGAGACGTCGATCGTGCTGCCGACGGGGGGCAAGGTCTGGATCTGCGAATGCGAGTACCACGAGGTGCTGCGGTACGACACGCGCACGCGGCACGCGACGACGTTTCACTTCGACGAGCAGCCGTGGCACCTCGTCGAGATCAGAACGCAGAGCGGCCCGACGCTCTGGTTGATGGACCAGGAGGGTGCGACGCTCACCCAGATCAACCCCAAGACCGGGAAGCCGAAGCAGCCGCTCGGGCTCAACGGCCACCCGACGCAGGCGGTGCAGCTCGGCGACTCGATCTGGGTCGCCGCGGGGAGGTTCGTCGACCGGATCAAGCTGCGAGGCCGCGAACGGACGTCGATTCCGCTCCCGACCGGCGTGCACGCGACCGGCATCGCCGCCGACCCCGCGACCGGGCACCTCTGGGTGAACAACAGCTATCTGCCCCAGCCGCGGTAGCCCCTCGGTCGGACACCCAGGAGGTCGGCGGTTCGAGCCCGCCTAGCTCCATCAGTCCCACGCCTCCTCTTGACGTGCCGCAAGCCAGTTGTATTATCTGATTATCTAGATGGCTAGTTATTTGTGGTCTGCGCGGTGATCGAGTTCCACTTGGACGGCAAGTCTGGCGTGCCGACGTACCTGCAGCTCGTGCAGCAGGTGCGGCAGGCAATCCGGCTGGGGATCCTGCGGCCGGGGGATCAGCTGCCGACGGTGAAGGAGGTCGTCACGCGCTTGACGATCAACCCGAACACTGTCCTCCACGCGTACCGGCAACTCGACCTCGAGGGATTGATCGAGGGACGGCGAGGCGTGGGCACCTTTGTCTCAGCCCATCCTGTTTCGCCGCCCCCGGACGATCTCAAAGGGCTGCGGTCCGCGATCGACCGTTGGGTCGGGCGGGCACGCGCGGCAGGCCTCGACGACGAGGGGATCGCCGCGTTGGTTGCCGAGGCGGTGCGGCCGTCGGCGGTTTCGAGGGTCGCGTGAACGACTCCGTCGCGATTCGCACGTCCGGGCTTGGCAAGCGTTATGGCTCGCAGTGGGCGTTGCGCGACTGCACGCTCGAGATCCCGTCCGGGTCGGTGACCGCGCTTGTGGGGCCGAACGGCGCCGGCAAGACGACGCTCCTGCACATGGTGATCGGACTCGTCGAGCCAACGAGCGGCGTCGTCGAGGTGTTCGGGCAATCACCGAGGCGCAACGCGAAGGAGGTATTGCCGCGGCTGGGCTTCGTCGCGCAGGACCATCCCCTGCACCGGAACCTGACGATCGCCGAGACCCTCAGGTACGGGCGCAAGCTCAACCCGAGCTGGAACCAGCAGATGGCCGCCTCGCGAGTCGAGCGTCTCGGCCTTTCCACGAAGCAGAAGATCGGTCAGCTCTCCGGCGGCCAGCAGGCACAGGTCGCCCTGACGCTGGCGCTCGCGAAGCAGCCACGGCTGTTGCTGCTCGACGAGCCGGTGGCCGCGCTCGACCCGCTCGCGCGCCGCGAGTTCCTGAATGCAGTGATGGAGGTCGTCGTCGACGAGGGGATCACGGTGGTTCTCTCGTCCCACATCGTCGCCGAGCTCGAGCGTGTCTGCGATCAGCTAGTTACGCTCGCCCAAGGCGCCACGCAGCTGAGCGGATCGATCTCGGAGATCGTCGCGAGCCACCGGCTGCTGACCGGTCCACGCAGCGACGCCGCGAGCGTCGCGCGCGTTCACGACGTCATCCGCGAGAGCCACACCGAGCGGCAGACGACGCTGCTCGTGCACGCCAACGGGCACGTCTACGACAGCTGCTGGGAGCAGCACGAGATCGACCTCGAAGAGATCGTGCTGGCCTACCTCGGCTACCGACCCGGGAATGGCGCGTCGACAACGTCGGCCCTCGAGGTGGTTCAGTCGTGACCTGGGTCAGCTGGCGCCTGCAGCGGACCGAGACGCTGATCGCCGTCGGCCTCCTCGTCCTGCTTGCCGCGTTCCTCGTCCCGACCGGCATCCAGATGGCGAACGCCTACCACCAGGACGGGCTCGCCGCGTGCCTCTCCATCAATAGCGGCCCAACCTGCGGGCAGAAGCTCGGCGACTTTCGGCAGCACTTCCAGTCGCTCCTAGACCTCGCCAACTGGTTCACGCTCGTCCCTGGCCTGATCGGCGTCCTGCTCGCCGCACCGTTCATTCTCGACCTCGAGCACGGCACCTACCGCCTCGCCTGGACGCAGAGCATCACCCGCGGCCGCTGGCTGCTCGGCAAGCTTGGGTTGCCGGTCGTCGCTGCAGTCCTCGCCGCCGGCGCGCTGATCCTGCTCTTCACCTGGTGGCGCACTCCGAGCGTCCACATCGACGGACGACTCGAAACCGGCAATTACGACACCACCGGCACCGTCGTCATCGGCTACACACTCTTCGCGCTCGCCCTGGCCCTGTCTCTCGGAGCAATCTGGCGACGCGCAGCCGCCTCGCTCACCGTTGCCTTCGTCGGCTACTTCGCCGCGCGCATCCTTGTCGACTACTCGCTACGAGACCACCTCGTCGCACCACTGAAGGCGACCTACAAGGGCGCCCAGCAGCCGAACGTCCTCGACAACGCGCACGTCATCAGCCTCGAGGCCACCATCCACGGCCACCACATCCTCGGCGGCAGCGGCTTCTTCTTCAGTTCTCAGAAGTTCGCGGCACCCGGAATGAGCAACGCCGTCTTCCACGTCGTCTACCAGCCCGAAAGCCACTTCTGGCCGCTCCAACTCACCGAAACCGGCCTCTTCGTCGGCCTCGCCGCGATCCTGATCCTGTTCGCAGCGTGGTGGACACGCCAGCGCACCGCCTGATCGAGTGAGCGCCTCGCCCGTTACGGCTCTCGCTACGGCGGCGAGCCGCACGACCCTGATCCGAGCCTCGACCGGCTGATCGCCCGGGCTACGGACCTGCAGATCGGCGGGGGTCGTCCCGTAGAATCTGCTCGTGGTCGCCGAGCCGACGATCGGAGACGGTCGAGTCGCAGCCGACGTGATGCTGCGCGCTCCGAAGACGCTTCCCGGCGATGCCACGGTCGCGGAGGTTCGCGCACTCCTCGAGAACCCCAAGGTGCAGATGGTGCTCCTGGCCGACGGGCGCGCCTTCCGAGGTGCGATCACCGCTCTCCCGAACGACGCCCTCGCCGACGAGACGGCGATCGTCCATGCCGAACCGCACCCCGAGACGATCGCGCCGACGGAGTCGGCTGAAGTGGCGTTCCGACGTGCAAGCGCCGCACCGCATCGTCGCGTGATCGTGCTGGACGACGACGGCAGCCTCCTCGGACTGCTCTGCCTGAACCGCTCGCGGACGCAGTTCTGTCAGACGGGCGACGGCACGCCCTAAAGAGCCGCCAGCTCCTCCCACCGCTCGTCGACGTGCGACTGGATCGTCGCGATCTGACCGGGCGACAGGTGGCTGAAGCGTCCCTGCGTCTTCAGGAACTCGCTCACCGGCACCGGGTGCTTCGGCTGGACGGTGATCTTCCACTCGCCGTGGTCGCACTCGAAGAGCGGGAAGTAGCGAGACTCGACGGCCAGCCGCGTCACCTCGGTCGACTGCGCGGTCGGGTAGCGCCAGCCGGGCGGGCACGCGCCGAGGACGTGCAGGAACCGGAAGCCTTCCAGCTCTGCGGCTCGTGCGACCTTCCGTCTGAAGTCCTTGAGCAACGGCACCGAGCCGAGTGCGAGCGTCGCGACGTACGGGATGTGGTGCGCCGCCATGATCCTGGCGATGTCCTTCTTCTGACCCGTCTTCGGATGGCTCGCCGGCGTCGTCGTCGTCCAGGCGCCCTCGGGGGTCGCGCCGGACTTCTGCACGCCGGTGTTCATGTACGCCTCGTTGTCGTTGAGCACGTAGATGATGTCTTCGTTCCGCTCGGCCGCCGCCGAGACGCCGGAGAAGCCGATGTCGGCGGTCGAGCCGTCGCCGCCCCAGACGACGACGGTCGAGTCCTCGACGCCGCGTAGCCGCATCGCCGCCTTGAGCCCGGATGCTTCAGCCGCCGCCGACGCGAACGGCGTCAGGTGGACGGAGACGTCGAACGCGCTGACCGGGTAGACGCCGGCGATGATCGTCCAGCACGACGCCGGGATGACGACGACGATCTTCGACTCCGGCTTCGCCGCGGTAAGCGCTCCGAGCACGTGCCGCACGTTGATCGCAGGCACGCAGCCCGCGCACGCGGCGTGGCCCGGGAGGAGGCGGCTGTGCTCCGAGACGATCTCATCGAGCCACGCGGCCATCGGTCACACCCCCTCCGGCACGTAGACGGGCGCGGCGCTCGACTCCTGCGAGCGCGTCAGGCCGATCGCCCAGCGCAGCGTCGTGGGAGTCACTTCCGCGCCGCCGAGCCCGCACACGAAGTTCGTGACGGCCTTCGCGTTCGGCAGCTCGAGCGACCGCACGTCGGCGCCCAGCGGTCCGAGCGAGCCGAAGGCGGCCGCGCGGTCGATCACGGAGACGTAGGACGCACGCGCGAGAACAGTGGACAGCTCCTCGGCCGGAAACGGCCGGTAGGCGTGGACGCGGACGACGAGCAGGTCGCCGGCACCGTCGATCAGCTCGTGCGCGGTGTCGCCGATCACCCCGATCGTGACCAGCGCGGTCTCCGCGTCGGGGTTGCCGACGAGCTCGAGTGCCGCGATCTTCTCGCGGCCGAAGTGCGTCGCGAACTCGGACGCGACGGTCGCGATGACGCTCCGCGCGTCGTCCATCGCCTCTGCGACGTTGCGCTGGAACGCGTAGTAGTCCCTCGGCTGCGGCAGCGCGGAGAACGTGCGAGGCCGCGCCGGGTCGAGCAGCCAGTCCTCCGGCGGGTGCAGCGCCGGGATGAACGCGTCGACCGCGTCCTGGCTCGGAATGTCGACCACCTCGGACGTGTGCGAGAGCAGGAAGCCCTCCTCGCAGACCATCACCGGCAACAGCGCCGTCTCGGCGATCCGGTAGGCACAGAGGATGCTGTCGAGCACTTCCTGCGCGGACGAGCAGTAGAGCTGGATCCAGCCGGTGTCCCGCTGGCTCATGCTGTCGGTGAGATCGGGCTCGATGCTCCAGGGGGCGAAGACCGCCCGGTTGACGTTGACGATCACGAGCGGGACGCGCTCGCGCGACGCTCGATGGAGCTGCTCGTGCGCGTAGAGCAAGCCTTGCGACGACGTGGCGGTGAACGTCCGCACGCCGGCGCGCGCAGCGGCGATCACGTAGCCGAACATCGAGTGCTCGCTCTCCAGATTCGCGTACTCGATGTCGTCGCGTCCGGCGACGAGGTCTGCGAGTCGCTCGACGATCAGCGTCTGCGGCGTGATCGGATAGCAGCCGATTGCCTGTGCGCGCGAGAGCATCACTGCGTATGCCGCGGCTTCGTTGGACGTCAACACGACGCGTCCGTGCGGCAGCGTCTCGGTCACGCGCGCACCTCCTCCATCACGATCGCGTCCCGGACGGGACAGACGACCTCGCAGATGCCGCAACCTTTGCAATAGAGGTAGTCGATGGTCATGACGCCGTCGCTCCGCGTGATCGCACCTTCCGGGCAGAACAGCGCGCACAGCGCGCAGCCGGTGCAGGCGTCCAGGAGCAGCGGACGGTCGAGCGACCAGGTGCCGGTGTGGTTGCTGCGGGAGTCCGTCGTGCTGACGGCGAAGACGGGCGGGCTCCAGGAGGGCGGTGCGACGCCGGACGTCGACTCCACGGGCATGTCACCGGCGAGCGTGTGCTGCGTCGTACAGCGGGCGTAGCCCTCCCGGGCGGCTGCGATGTTCGCGTCGGCCAGCTTGCCCATGCGCGCCGCGATCGCCTGCTCGAGGCACGGGAGCGCATTCGGCGCCAGCAGCTTCACACACGCGCCGAGCACGGCCACGTTGCCCATCGGCCGGCCTTCCGAGGAGAGGACGCGATTGTCGCGCGCGATCCGCGAGGCCGGAACGCGCGCAATCCGGAAGTCGCCCTTGCACTCGAAGCGCGTCTCGCGGTTGAGGACGATCAGACCGCCGGGCCTGACCGTGGCGATCGCCTGCGCCGACGGCGGCGAGGGAGAGACGGCGACGAGGACGTCGCACTCCCGAACCTTGTAGCGGCGGTGGATCGGCGACGTCTCGTCCCAGCGCAGGAACGCCGCAATCGGCGCTCCGCGGCGTTCGGCCGTGAACTCGGGAAAGCTCTGAACCCAGAAGCCGGCACGCGCGAACGTGTCGGCCAGGAGCTGCGAGGCGAGCACGACCCCTTCGCCGCCCCGCCCTGCAAAGAGCATCTCCTGCACGCGACCGCTCCTTCCGTCGACTTGATCATTCCCCGGACGATCCGCAGGGGCATCAGGGAGATCGCTGAAGCGGCTCCGTAGTCGCGCCCCGGCGTTCCGCGCCCCGCCGGGCGGCGGCTGGCACTGTTGCGGCCCAGATGCAGAGCCTGGAGCAGAGGGCGTCGTGGGCCGGCGAGCTCACCGATCGGGTGCTGACGCTGCGCGACGGCCTTGCCCGGAGCGTCTCGATCGGCATCTCGGGCGTCGATTGCTCGGGCAAGTCGACGCTCGCCGAGGCGCTCAGGCTGCGTCTCGAGGCTGGTGGCGCACGCACCCTGGTGCTCGCCGGTGACGCCTTCACGCGCCCGACGACGGACAGGTACCGGGAGGCCGACGCCGGTCTCGGCTACTACCGGGACAGCTTCGACTACTCGGAGCTCTTCGACCTCGTCCTTCCGGCCGTCCGGCGTGGCGTCGCGGAACGCCTGCTGCTGCGCGTGTCGGATTGGGAGCGCGACACCTGGCGCGAGCAGCCGCTCGTGCTCGAACCGAACACCGTCGTCATCGTCGAAGGCTGCTTCCTCTTCAAGGACGGCGACGAGCGCGCATTCGACCTCAGCGTCTGGATCGACCTGCCGCTCGACCGCGTCGTCGAGCGCGCCCTCCGGCGAGCGCAGGATCTGGAACGGATGGGCGGGCCGGAGGGCGTTCGCGAACGGTACGGGCGCCGCTACCTCCCGGGGCAGGCGCTCCACCTCGAACGAGACGATCCCGGCCGGCGAGCCACGCTCGTGCTCTCGCCGGACCCGGAATCTCATCTCGAGTGACCGCGGACTACGCTTCGTAACTGCCGCAGAGCCCCGCCGACTGCGGCCTGCCCTTGTGGCCGGCCTCCTGCATGATCGGCGGCACCTCGGGGTCGGAGACGAAGCTCTGCCAACCCTCCGGGTCCCAGTCGAAGAGTGCCCAGACGCGGTCGGGCTCGTTCGGATCGCGGAAGACGGTCGCGCCCTTCGAACCGTGCTGCTTGCGCTTCTCGGCGCCCTTCGTGGAGAAGATGTCCAGGAAGCGGTCGACGTCTTCGACCTGTGTGGTAGCCAGGATCAACGCTTGCTCCTCTGTGCTCTCGGCGCCGTTGCTCGACCCCGATGGTGCAGCGAGTCTGCGCTCACGGCTGCCCGGTGGGAATGGGGCGAACGCCCTACGCCGTGTGAACGAGGTCGTGCTCGAAGGCCCAGAGCGTCGCCGCGGCGCGGCTGCGAACGCCGGCCTTCTCGTAGACATGCTGCACGTGGTTCCCGACCGTCTTCACCGAGATGCTGAGGTCGGCGGCGATCTCCTGGTTGGACTTGCCGCGAACGAGCACGAGCAGCACCTCCAGCTCGCGCTCGGTCAAGCCGGACGGAAGCTCGCGGGGTCGCGGAGCCGGCCGGTGGCCCGCGGCCGCGAGGACCGCATCGACCGCCTGTGGGTCGAGCCGGCCGTGTTCGGCCTCCCGCTGAAGCTCGGCCTCAGCCACGCCGGCGTCGAGCGCCGGCCGGTAGGGCCGCGACTCGCGCATCGCCGAATAGCAGTCGGCGGCTGCGAGGATCCGGGCCGCCTGGTCGAGCCCGGGCGCGCGGGTGCCCCGGTGGTAGCCGGAGCCGTCGAGCCGCTCGTGGTGCGAGCCGGCCAGGACGCCGATCGGGGCGAGCTCCTGCGACTGCGCGAACGCGCGCTCGGTGAAGTGAGGGTGGAGACGAACCCGCTCCCATTCTCCGAAGCCCAGCGGGCCGGGCTTCTCCCAGATCGCATTCGACACGCCGACCCGGCCGAGGTCGTGGGCCAGCGCGGCGCGCCGCACGAGTGTCACCGATGCCGCCGGCAGCCCCAGACGCCAGGCGGCGGCCTCCGCGAGGTCGGCCACCCCGGTCGAATGCTCGCGGAGCCAGGGTGACTTGAGACCGGCGAGCGCGGCGATCGCCATGAAGGCGGCGTCGATCCGCTCACCCCCCATCCAGACCTGCGGGAACGGCTCGACGTCGAGCACCTGCCGCCACATCCGTGTCTCGTCCAGATCGGCGAGGAGCTCGTCGAAGTGCCGTAGCGCGATCTCGGCCAGCCGCGGCTCGTACGCGGCGCCCGCTCGACGCTCGATGACGCCCCGTGCCTCGTCGGGGCCGGCCGCCGTCAGGAACAGGGAGATGTCGCGCGCGACGTGGAGGAGACGCATCGACAGCGGGATCGCCTCTCCGCTCGCGTTCGGGAACCCGCGTCCATCCCAGCGGGCGAAGACGTACTCGAGCGCGGCTTCGATGCTCGGCCCGAGATCGAGCCAGCGCGCGAACCGCTGGGCGATCTCGCACATCGTCGCGAACGCATCACGGGCACGAGGGCCGGCGTTGGCGATCGCCTCCTCGATCAAGGCAGCGCGCACTTCCGGAGGCTGACCCGTGCCGATGTGATCCTGGTAGAACCCGAGCACCTCCGCGGGGTTGGTCGTGTCGATGAGGTAGAACGCGGCGCGATGCTCGATGTCGTCGCCGTAGAGCAGCGTCGCTTCGTGCCCGTTCGACGTACAGCCCGAGGCGTGCAGGAGTGCGACGTAGTACGTGTCCGCGAGCTCCTTCGCCGACACCTCCGCGAGCTCGCCGAGCCGGACCGCGAGCACGGCCGACCGCAACGCATGCTCGAGCGGCTGCCCGGTGCCGAGATCGGTGGCGAGCGAGAGTGCGCCGACCACCTCCGCGGCGCGGATCGGACGATCGCCCGCAGGTGACTGCGCATCAATCACACGGGGAGTCCCCGCCGTCATCGTTCGATCCTACGTGCGTGAGCTTCTAGTGGCCGGACACGGCGTGCGGCACGTAAGGCGCCTCGAGCCTCGCGATCTCGTCCTCCGACAGCTCGAGCGGCTCCGCCGCCAGCGCGTCCTCGAGGTGCTCGAGCTTCGTCGCGCCGACGATCGGAGCGGTGACGCCCGGCTTGTGGAGCAGCCAGGCCAGAGCGACCTGAGCGCTCGAGATCCCGCGCGCCTGCGCGACCTCGGTTGCCGCGTCGACGACCTGGAAGTCGAGCTCCGGCTGGTAGAGCGAGTCTCCGAACCGATCCGTCCGCGCGCGGGCGGTGAGCCGGCCGCCCTCACGAGTCCGGTTCCCCGCGAGCAGGCCGCGCGCCAGAGGGCTCCAGGGCAGGATCGCGACGCCCTGCTCGATGCACTGCGGGATCATCTCCCGCTCCTCCTCGCGGTAGACGAGGTTGTAGTGGTTCTGCATCGAGACGAACCTCGTCCAGCCGTTCCGCTCGGCGACATGCTGCGCCTTCGCGAACTGCCACGCGTACATGCTGCTCGCGCCGATGTAACGCGCTTTGCCGGCGCGGACGACGTCGTCGAGCGCAGCCATCGTCTCCTCGATCGGCGTAAGCGGATCGAAGCGATGAATCTGGTACAGGTCGACGTAGTCGAGCCCGAGCCGGCCGAGCGAGGCGTCGATCGACGCGAGGATGTGCTTGCGCGAGAGGCCGCGGCCGTTCGCACCGGGCATCGTCTGGCCGTGCACCTTCGTCGCGACGACGTACTCCTCGCGGGTGCCGAAGAGCCGCCGCAGCAGGTCGCCGGTGATCTCCTCGCTCTTGCCGTCGTTGTAGACGTCGGCCGTGTCGAAGAAGAAGATCCCCGCCTCGACGGCGCGGCGCACGATCGGCTCTGCATCCTCCGCCGGCAGCGCCCACTCGCGACCGGGCGTCCGCCCGTAGCTCATCATCCCCAGGCACACGCGCGAGACGCACAGGCCCGTGTTGCCGAGGTTGACGTTCTCCATCAGCTCGACGTTAGCGAGCGTGCACCGTCAGCCGTCGCGGTTCCCTCGTCGTCGCAGGCGACGTTCGCGTACCCGGAGCGGAAGGGCCGCGCTGCGCCCGACTCCGGGTCGAACGCGTGCCGCCACACGCACCCCGTGTCGTTCGTGAGCAGGTGGATCGAGACCGAGCTCTCGGCGGACGTCGTCCGCACGCGATGGATGTCGTCGCGCGGCGGGATCAGGACGTAGAAGTCGCCCGGCCGCAGCGTCCGCCGCTCGACCAGCTCGAAGGTCTCACCCTCGCCGGCGTAGACCTCCTCGTCCTGCGTCCCGCGGTAGAGGCCGACGAGACCCCAGGCGAGATGGTCGTGAATCGGCGTCGCGGCGCCCGGCGGGATCACGAGCGCGAACAGCGACAACGTCGCGTCGCCGGCTCGGTAGAGGAGCCACTGCCCGATGCCGCCGCCCATGCCGCTCGCGGGTGCGTCCGCTCGGAACTCGGCGGGAAGCCAGTGGGGATCGGCGAGCAGCGTCGCGAACGCCGGCCTGATCGACTCGCACGCCTCTTCGGCCGACGACGCCGACGCGATCACGTCCCGGACGTCTCCGACGAAGGCTCGCATCAGCGGCGTGTCGAGGACGAACTCGCTCACGGAGCCACTATGCTTCATCGGAGCACGACGTCGGCGCCGATCGAGCCAAGGAGCGGAGCATGCGCCCAGCGTTCATGTCCATCGAGATGAGCCTTATGACCTCGGAGGGTATGACGCTTGCTGCAGAGAACGCTCAACTTGGGGATCGTGGCGCATGTAGACGCCGGTAAGACCACTCTCACCGAGCGGCTGCTCTACGCCGCGGGAGTCATCGACGAGCTCGGAAGCGTCGATGACGGCACGACACAGACCGACTCGCTCGACCTCGAACGCCGGCGCGGCATCACGATCAAGTCCGCGGTCGTCTCGTTCGCGGTCGACGACGTCACCGTGAACCTGATCGACACGCCGGGCCACCCGGACTTCATCGCCGAGGTCGAGCGCGTGCTCAACGTGCTCGACGGGGCCGTCCTCGTCGTCTCCGCCGTCGAGGGCGTGCAGGCGCAGTCGCGGGTGCTGATGCGGGCGCTCCGGCGCCTGCGGATCCCGACGCTCCTCTTCGTCAACAAGATCGACCGGCGCGGCGCAGATCCCGCGCGCGTGCTCCGCGACATCGGCGAGCGGCTCACCCGGGAGGCAATCGGGATGAGCACGGTGGCCGGCGAAGGAACGCGGGACGCGGTCGCGATCCCGTCGAGCGTCGACGATGCGGCGTTCGCCGTCCGGCTCGCAGAGGCGCTGGCCGACCACGACGACGAGCTGCTCGCCGCCTACGTCGACGACCAACCCGGACTCCCGGCAGGCCGGCTGCGCTCGGAGCTCGTCCGGCAGTCGCACCAGGCGCTCGTGCACCCGGTGTTCTTCGGCTCGGCGATCACGGGAGCCGGGCTCGACGCGCTGACGTCGGGGATCGTCGAGCTGCTGCCCGCCGCGGCCGGCGACCTCGACGGCGACGCGCTCGGAACCGTGTTCAAGGTCGAGCGCGGTCGCGCAGGCGAGAAGGTCGCGTACGTCCGCATGTTCTCGGGCGCCGTCCGGGTGCGCGACCGCCTCAGCTTCGCGGCGGACGGAGGCGGCGACGGGGCGAAGGTCACGGCGATCAGCGTGTTCGACCGGGGAGCGGCCGCGCAGAGCACGACGGTCGTCGCCGGGCGCATCGCGAAGCTCTGGGGTCTGAGCGACGTTCGAGTCGGCGACGCGATCGGCGGTGTCGAGGCGAGGCCGACACTCTCGCAGGCGTTCGCCCGCCCGACGCTCGAGTCGGTGGTGCTGCCTCGCCGGCCGGCGGAGAAGGGCGCACTGCATGCGGCCCTCTCGCAGCTCGCCGAGCAGGACCCGCTGATCGACCTGCGCCAGGACGACGTGCGCCAGGAGCTGTTCGTCTCGTTGTACGGCGAGGTCCAGAAAGAGGTGATCGAGTCGACGCTCGCGAGCGAGTACGGCCTCGAGGTCGAGTTCCGCGAGACGACGCCGCTCTACATCGAGCGCCCCGTCGGCGTCGGCGAAGCGGTCGAGCCGCTCGGCAAGGGAGGCTCGACTCCGTTCCTCGCCGGCGTCGGGCTTCGGATCGATCCCGCACCGGTCGACGCGGGCGTCGAGTTCCGCCTCGAGGTCGAGCTCGGGTCGATGCCGTCCGCGTTCTTCCGCGCGGTCGAGGAGACCGTGTTCGAGACCCTGCAGCAAGGTCTGTACGGCTGGCCGACCACCGACTGCACGGTGACGATGACGTACTCGGGCTACTACCCGCGCCAGAGCCACGCCCACCAGGGCTTCGACAAGAGCATGTCGAGCACCGCCGGCGACTTTCGCAACCTGACGCCGCTCGTCCTGATGGCTGCGCTCGAGCAGGCCGAGACGACGGTCAGCGAGCCGATGCTCAGGATCGCGCTCGAGATTCCGGCCGACACGCTGGGCGCCGTCCTCCCGGTGCTGGCGCGCCTGCTCGCGGTTGCACAGACCCCGCACAGGCGCGGCCCGCTGTGCGTCGTCGAGGCGGTGCTCCCGGCGGTCCGCGTGCACGAGCTCGAGCGGCAGCTGCCCGCGCTCACGCGCGGCGAAGGCGTCATCGAATCGGGCTTCGACCACTACCGCGAGCTGCGCGGCACGTTCCCGACACGAGAGCGCTCCGACCGCAACCCGCTCAACCGGGAGGAGTACCTGCTGCGCACGGCGCGACGCGCCTAGCCCGCCGAGACGACGCGGGTGCCGGTCGCCTTGAACGACGCGTAGGCGCTTTGCCCCGCCGACAGTTCGAGGCGGCCGAGCGACTCGACGGTGATCTCGGCCGTGACGGGGCCGATCGTGACCCGGACACGGTTGCCGAGCTCCGCGACGCTGCGGATCGGGCCGGTGATCACGTTCATCGCCGAATCGTGCGGCGCCGCGACGCCGACCGTGATGTCCCACGGGTAGACCGCGAGGACGACGGCGCCGCTCGCCGGGTCGGCCGTCGTCAGCACCGTCCCGTCGGCGAGGAGGACCCGCGCCGAGCCGTTCGCGGACGGTTCCGCGACGCCGTGCAGCAGGTTCGCGCCGGTGAAGGACGCCACGAACGCGTCGGCCGGGCGCGCGACCAGCTCCGCCGGCGTGCCGGTCTGGCGCAGGCGTCCGTCGACGATCACGCTCACGCGGTCTGCGAGCGCGGCTGCGTCCTCGAAGTCGTGCGTGACGAGCAGCGTCGGGATCCCGAGGCCGGAGAGCAGCTCGTGCAGCTCGGACCGCACCGAAGCCTTCGTGTGCGCGTCGAGCGCCGAGATCGGCTCGTCGAGCAGCAGCACTGCCGGGTCGCGAGCGAGCGTGCGCGCCAGGGCGACGCGCTGGCGTTCCCCCCCGGAGAGGTGCGGCGGCCGCGCGTCGGCGAGCCGCGCGAGCCCGAAGCGCTCGAGATAGTCGTCCGCTCGGTGCCTCCGCGCGTACTCGACGTTCTCGCGGACCGTCATGTGAGGGAAGAGCGCGTAGTCCTGGAACACCAGCCCGACCCGGCGCTGATCCGGCGCGAGGCTCAGCCCACGCGCGGCGTCGAACCAGACGTCGTCGTCCACGGCGATGCGGCCGGTCCGCGGCTTCACGAGACCCGCGATCGCCCGCAGCAGCGTCGACTTGCCGGCGCCCGACGGCCCGACCAGCGCGACCGTCAGCCCGACGTCGAGCGTCAGGTCGAGGTCGAAAGACCGAAGAGGGACGACGAGCTGGTCGACGGTGAGCGTTGCCACGAGAGTCCGATGCGGAGTGTGACGAGCAGGACGACGCTGAGCAGGACGAGGACGCCGCCCATCGCGAGCGTGGTGTCGAAGCTCCGGTCGAACTCGGCGTAGATCGCCAGAGGGAGCGTCTGGGTCACGCGCTGAAGGCTCCCGGCGAACATGATCGTCGCGCCGAACTCGCCGAGCCCCCGCGCGAACGACAGCGCGAGGCCGGCGATCAACCCGCCGCGGGCCAGGGGCAGAACGATCCGGAAGAACGTTCGCGCGGGGCCCGCCCCGAGGGTCCTCGATGCAGCCGCGAGGTTCGGGTCGGTCGCCTCGAAGGCGGCGATCGCCTGGCGGACGTACAAGGGGCTCGCCACGTAGGCGACCGCGACGGTCACCGCACCCTGCGTGAACGGCAACGAGATACCGACGACGCGCAGGGTCGAGCCGAGGAGGCCGAAGTGTCCGAAGGCGGCCAGCAGCCCGACGCCCGCCACCGCCGGCGGCAGCACGAGCGGCAGCTCGACGAGCGTGATCGCGAGCGAACGGCCGCGGAAGGCGCGAGTCGCGAGCAGATACGCGGTCGGCGTCCCGAAGACGACGATCAGCAGCTGCGCGAGCGCGCTCGTCTTCAGGCTGACGACCAGGGCGTCCTCGACGACGGGATTCGAGAGCTGGTCGACCAGGCGGGCCGGGGACGTGTGCACGAAGATCGCGACGATCGGCAGCAACAGGAACGCCAGGGCGACGACGGACAGGCCGACCCACGCAACCCCGAGCGCCGTGCGCCGCACGACTACTTCTTCCCGGCGGGCTTGACGCGGGGCAAGAAGCCGCCCGCGATCAGCTTCGCCTGGCCCGCCTTCGACATCACCTTGGCGACGAAGGTGTGCGCGCCGATCGCGTTCGGGCTGCGAGTGACGACGCACATGCCGTACTGGACCTTCGGCTGCGCCCACGCCGGCACCTTCAGCACGGTCACCTGCCCGGGCACGGTCTTCGCGTCGGTCGAGTACACGAACCCGGCATCCGCCTCGCCGAGCGCGACCTTCGTCAGCACCTCGCGCACGTCGGTCTCCCGGCTGACGACGTTCTTGAGCACGGCGGCCGACAGGTTCATGTTCTTGAGGATCTGCAGCGTGTGGCTCCCGACCGGAACGCCCGAGGCGGCGATGTCGAGCTTGACGCCGCTCTTCGCCAGGTCGTAGACGCTGTGGATGCCCGCCGGGTTGGACCTGGGCACCACGATCACCAGCGTGTTGCGCGTGAACACCACCGGCTTCGAGCAAAGCCCCTTGGCGTTGAGCTGATTCGGCAACGCCGTGTTCGCCGAAGCGAAGACGTCTGCCGGCGCGCCCAGCTGGATCTGCGCGGCGAGCGTGTTCGAGCCGGCGAACGAGTATTTGGGCGACGCGTCGATCTTCGGGAAGACGTTGGTGAGCGAGGCGGCTGCGTAGACCGTGATCTGCGCCTTCGCAGTCGCGTGGACGCGAGCAGCCGACGCGGCCACGCAGACGAGCGCGAGAGCCGCAGCCGTTGCGAGACGCATGCGCGCCCGGCGGGCCATCAGCTCTGCACCATCACGTTCGTCGACTTGACGATTGCCGTGGTCGGCATGCCGGGCTTCAGCCCCAGCTCCTCGATCGCGTCGCGCGTGACGACCGCCACCAGACGGATCGGCTCGTTCACCACGATCTCGACCTGCGCCATCAGCCCGTCCGTCTTCACGTCCGTCACGACCCCTTTGAAGCGATTGCGTGCACTGAGGTGCGAGCCGGCGCCGTCTCCCCGGAGCCGGTCGATCTCGGCAGACGCGACGACGCGGCGATTGCCCGCGTCGCGCTCGACGTGGATGCGCCCCGCCTTGTCCCAGCGCCGCAGCGTGTCGAGGCTGATCCCCAGAGCGGAGGCCGCCTCGCCGGCCGAGTAGAGCTGCTTCGGCATCAGCTCTCGTTTCCGTCCAGGGCCGCCGACACCGCGTCGATCGAGAGCGAAGGCGCGAAGGCATGCCCGATCGCAGGCCGCCCGACCAGCCCGGCGAGCGCGCTCACGTGCTGCGCCTCGTTGGCGACGATCTGGCCGATCGGCAGCCGCAGGTAGGCGAGGTCGCCGTCGGGGATGGACGCCGCGCCGTACCGCAGCAGCGCTGTCCGGTCGAAGGCGGAGGTGCGTTCGCGCGAAAGCACAGGCATTACCTAGGCACCCACTCCATGCGGGCGAGCATACAGGCCGCGCGAAACGTCAGCGGGCGAGCCGGTCGACCAGCGACGACGCCGTCGTCACTCCGAGCAGCACCGCAGCGAGCAGCACGGCGAAGTCGAGCCCGAGGTTCGCCGGCGAGCCGATCAGCAGGCCGCGGAGGGCATCGACCTCGTACGAGAGCGGGTTGACGTGGCTGAGCACACGGAGCCACTCCGGCATCACCTTCACCGGGTACAGCGCGTTCGAGGCGAAGAACAACGGCATCGTGATCATCTGGCCGATGCCCATCAGCCGGTCGCGCCGCAGGACGACTCCCGCGATCGTCATCGACAGGCACGAGAAGAACGCCGACCCGAGGAGAACGACCACGATCGTCGCGAGGAGATGCAGCGGGTTGGTCGTGAGCGAGACGCCGAGGATCGCCGCCAGCACGAACACGACGACCACCTGGGCGAGCGCGCGGATGCCGGCCGCGAACGACTTGCCGAGAATCAACGCCGAGCGCGGCGTCGGCGTCACGAGCAGCTTCGTGAGCACTCCGGCGTCGCGCTCCCAGATGATCTGGATGCCGTAGAAGATCGCGACGAACATGCCGGACTGGGCGATGATCCCCGGCGCGAGGAAGTCGAGATACGGGACGTTGCCCGTGGGGATCGCGTGGATCCGGTTGAAGGTCTCGCCGAACACGAGCAGCCAGAGCACCGGCTGAACGGCGCGCGTGAACAGCTCCGTCCGGTCGTGGCTGAGCTTCTGCAGCTCGACCAGGCAGAACGTCGCCGTGCGGCTCGGGAAGCGGCGCCAGACCGCGGGGGTCGGGCGGCCAGTCAGCCGACGCGTCGTGCGGTCCGTGCGAGTGCGGCGGATCTCACGGAGCCCTCCCTTCCCGAACATGGTCTCGCCGTCGAGCGTGTCGCCGGTGTGGCGCCTGAAGACGTCCTCGAGCGTCGCGCCGGGCCCGAGCGAGCGGCAAAGCTCGTCGGGCCGCCCGACTGCGCGCAGCCGGCCGAGGTGCATCAGGGCGACGCGGTCGCAGAGCGCGTCGGCCTCCTCCATGTAGTGCGTCGTGACGAGCACCGTCATCCCCGTCGCCTCCCGCATCTCCTCGACGCGCTCCCAGACGCCGTCGCGCGCCACCGGGTCGAGTCCGACGGTCGGCTCGTCGAGCACGAGCAGGGCGGGCCGGTTCACGAGCGCCTGCGCCAGCTCGAGCCGGCGCACCATGCCGCCGGAGTACGTGCCCGCAAGCCGGTCGGCGGCATCGCCGAGCCCCATCGCCTCGAGCGCGTCGTCGACCCGTCCGCGCCGTTCGCGGCGCGGGACGTCGAACAGGCGCGCGAACCACGCGACGTTCTCGCGGCCGGTCAGCGCCGCCTCGATCGAGAGCTGCTGCGGGACGTAGCCGATCAGGCGCCGAACGGCCATCTTCGACCGAGCGACGTCTCGCCCGAAGACGGATGCCGATCCCTCCTGCAGCGGCAGGAGCGTGTTGAGCACGCGAATCGTGGTCGTCTTGCCGGCGCCGTTCGGCCCGAGCAGCCCGAAGACCTCGCCGGCCTCGACCCGTAGATCGATTCCGTCGACGGCGACGTGATCGCCGAAGCGGTGGCAGAGACCCGCAAGCTCGATCGCGGGAACGTCGCTCATGCGGCTCGGGCGGCGCCTGGCCGATCGAGCTCGTCGGCGAGCCGAAGCAGCGCGGGCAGCGCGCGCTCGAGCCGTCTGCGCTCCGCAACGGGAAGCGCACCGATCGCCTCTCCGATCACCGTCACGCGCCGGTCGCGCCAGGCGTCGATCTTCCGCTTCCACGACTCCGAGAGCTCCAGGCGGGCGACGCGACGGTCCGACGGGTCGATGCGCCGGACGAGCAGCCCCTTCGAGACGAGCTCCCCGACCAGGGTGCTGACGGTGTTCGGCGCCAGGCGCAGGGCCTCCGCCGCACCGGCGATCGAGACGCCCGGGTTGCGCCGAACCACCCGCGCCAGCTCGAGCTGGGCGCTCGACAGCGTCGAGAGCTCGACCGGGCGGCCGCTGTGCCGGCGGGTCGCGCGGCGAAACGCCGAGACGGCGGAGATCAACTCGTCGGCGGTCCTGCGCTGACCGTTCTCCTCGCTGCCGGCCTGCACCTTCGCAATTATAGCTCTGTAACAGAGCTAAGTGGTATAGAGCCGCCGCGGATGAGGCAGCCTCTACCGACTAGACGTCGATCCAGCTCGTCTCGACGACCTGCGCAGAGTCGCGGGTCACGCGCAGCCGGACACGCAGGCCCGCGGCGAGCTCGAGACGAAAGTGACCGAGATCGTCCGCGTCGACGTTCGCCACGATCGAGCCCTCGTCGCGTTGCACCTCGACGGCAGCGCTGCCGGCGGGAGCGAGCTGGCCGAGCACGCGCACGGCTCCCTCGTGCTCCTCGAGCTCGACGGCGACTTCGAGATCGCTCGCCCGGAAGGTCAGGGACCGTGGGCCGCCCCCGCCGCGGGCGGTGCCCGCGGCCAGCCGCGAGTCGGAGAGCAGCTCGGCGAGCTCGGAGTCGATCCGCCGCCAGCCGAGCGCCGCGCGCGCGTAGGCGGTGACGTCGTCGGGTACCGGGTCGACGCGCTTCGCGAGCCGCCGCAGCTCCCCGAGGAGGGGATCGTCGGTGGGGTGATCGTTCATGGGTTACTGGGCCTCCCCTGATAGAGGCGCCGGTCGCGCCGCTGATACATCATGCGCCGAGCTCCGCGACGCCGGCGACGCGCCGCAGCTGATCCAGGCAGCGCATCCGGGTGGGACCGATCGCTCCGACCGGCATGTCGAGCGCAGCGCCGAGCTCCTCGTAGCTCGGCGGCTCGTCGGCCATCAGGATGCGCAGCAGCTTCTGGCAGCGCTCCGACAGCGACGCGAACGCGCGCCACAGCTTCCCGTCTCGCTCCCGCTCGAGCAGCAGGCGGTCGACCGAGTCGTCGTCCGGCGCCTCGAAGAGGTCGGCCTCGTCGGTCGGCTGCTCCCGGCCGCCCCGGCGGATCAGGCGCAGCGACTCGTGGCGTGCGGTCGTCGCGAGCCACGCGCCGAGCCGCTCCGGGTCGCGGATCCGGTCGAGGTGCTCGACGAGCCGCAGCCAGGTGGTCTGCGCGACGTCGGCCGCGTCGTCGCGCGACAACCGGTGCGCGCGCGCGGTCGCCCAGACCAGGCTCGAGAAGCGGTCGACGAGCTCGTTCCACGCCGCCTGGTCGCCGGCGGCGGCAGCGGCAAGAAGTTCGGCGTTCGTCACGGGGCCAGTGGGCGTAGATCCAATCCGGTCAAGGCGCCTGCAACTGCCGACGACAGCACTGCGCTCTGCGCCGCGGTCTGCATCGCCAATGCCGCCTCCCGCGCAAGACCTGGGCTCGGCGTTGCGTTCGCGAGCGCCGCAGCGACCTTCGGGGTGGCGAACGACGTCCCCGACCATTTCGACCAGCCGTTGAAGGAGATCGGGGTCGGCGGCCCGTCCTCGACCGTGAAGCGGCGATTGAGATACGGACCGACCACGTCCTCGCCGCCGGCGTACCCGAAGACCCAGTTGCCGAAGTCGGAGAAATCGGACAGGTTGAGGTTCGCTGACGCCGTCGGCCGGAACGAGCCGACACCGATCACCGGGAAGTCGGGGAAGCGGAGAGCCGCCGGGAAATGAGCCGCAGAGGACGACTCGTTGCCTGCTGGACAGACGACCAGCGACCCTGGTGCGAGCTGCGGCAGGACGTTCTGGAACGTCCAGTTGCCGATGCCCATGAGCGAGTGGAAGGCGAAGACCGGGACGATCAAATCCGCCTTCGCGTGACGATAGATCGCGCGAGCCACGGCTGATTCGGTCGCGGCGGACTCAACGGCCCGAATCCCGACGAGCGTGATGTTGGCGCGGCGACAGCGGGCGGCGATCACCCCGGCGGTGAACGTACCGTGCCCATCGAGCAGGTCGGCAGCCCCGCCCGGCACCTTGTAGAGGGCGTCGGGTTGACTCGGGACCCACGCACGATTGTTCATCACTTGACCCTGCACGTGGGTGAAGCCTCCGGCTGCGGCACGAGCCTCGAGAGCCGGATGGCGGATGTAGCCGGTATCGATGACGACGACGCGGATCGTGTCCCTCCCGGGGGCGAAGTGCGCGATCTTCTGCGCCAGCTGCGGTTGTGCGGCGACCCGTCTGGGCGGCCCCGCGGGGCAGTAGCTGCCGTGATTGCACGGAACGAGCAGATGGTTCGGCGAGACTTTCGGCAGCTTCCCGAAGACGCTCATCAGATTCGTCAAGACGACCTCGACGATCTTGTGAGGCCCGGCCGGCTTCCAGATCTCGATGTCGACGACGCTCGATTCGCGCTTCGGCATCTTCCCCCCGGCGCCGGGCGCCAGAACGCTCGACGCCGGCCCCCACCCCAGCTTCCCGAGCTGAGCGCGGACGGCCTTGGGGACGTCCTCGGACACGAGGAGCTCGTCCTTCACCCACCCGGCGAGCTCGTACGTCGGCGGCGGACCGAAGTGATGGCCGATGCGCGGGTCCGCGATCAGGCGACTGGTCAGTTGTGTGAGGTTCGGCGGGGCCACAGGCATGAGAGCCTCCTTCTCGGCTCGGTTGCCGAAGAGAGCGCCACGAAGCCGATTCTGATACGTGTCCTGGAGTTCATACGACGCTCGGCCGCGCCGCGCAAGGAGGCGTGCCATGAGAACGCGCGTTCCGGAGGTGGACAAAGACGCTGAGGCGCTCGTCGGCGAAGCCGAGGCCGCCCATGCCCTGGTCGAGACTTCTCCGCGCGAAGCCGCTGCGCGGGCAGAAGACCTTCTTCGCCGCGCGACCGCCGCGGGACTTCCCGAAGCACGGGCGGCGGCCACCCATGCGCTCGGTTACGCGCAGTACCAGCTGGCAGACCCGCGAGCTCTCGAGACGTTGCACACTGCGATTCGGATCGCGGAGCGCGCGTCGCTCCCGAAGCGGGCCGCGTACGCACGTCGGCTGCTCGCCGGGATCTACGCCGACCGCGGCCAGCTCACATCGGCACGCCGCGAGATCGACCGTGCCTGCGCCGGCCTGCGCGGTGCCGACCTCGCGCGCGCTCAAGCGGTCCGTCTCGTCGTCCTCGCGAATCTCGGCCAGGAGGACGTCGACCTCTCCTTCACGACTCGAGCTCTCAGGCAACTGGACCGCGAGAACGACTCGATCTGGAAGGCGCGGCTCCTGCAAGCCCGCGGGCTCGTCCTCTGGAACCGCGGTCGCTCAGAAGCCGAAGTCGACCTGCGCGCCTCGAGAGAACTGTGGGAGTCCGTCGGCGCCCGCGTGGCCGCGACGGTGGTCGACCTCCTCCTCGTGCGACTCGCGCTTTCGCAAGACGATGTCGTCGAAGCGCTCACCCGGCTCGAATCGATCGAGACGGAGCAGCTTCCTCCCCGGATCGCGGCGCTCGCCGACGGCGATCGGGGACGCGTGCTCCTGGCTGCGCGACTGTTCGACGAGGCACTGCCGGCCCTGACGAATGCCGCCGCGATCCTCGACAGCGCGCGCACCGACGCAAGTGCGCTCACGGAACGCCTCGAGCTCGCCCGCCTGCTCTTCGTTGTGGGCAGACACGAGGAGTCGATTCGCATCGGCCGGTCGATTCGCCGATCGGCGAGAGCCCGTGGGGCTGTTCTCTTGACCGCCCGAGCCGACCTGCTGATCCTCGAGGCGACCGCTGCCGGCGGAGCCGCGAAACCGACACACCTGCACGCGATCTCGACAGTCGTCTCCACGTTCGACTCGCTCAGGCGTCCCGCCGAGCGTGCTCGAGCGCGGCTCGTCTACGCACGGCTGGCGCTCGCTCTCGGCCGCCACGAGCTCGCCGCTCGACAGCTCTCGTTCCTCTCCGGCCACCGGATCGCCGCGACCGAGCGCATCGAGGCGAGCTCCGTCGAGGCGATGCTGCACGCCGCGCAAGGCGATCGCGTCGGCGCCTATCGCGCGCTTCGCCGCGGGCTTCGCCTCCTGGAAGAGCACCGTGCCGAGTTCGGTGGGGTCGAGCTGCGCGCGGCTGCTTCGGGCGCAGGCGTCGAGCTCTCCCGCATCGGATTGCGTCTGGCGGAGGGCACCGGCGATCCGGCCGACATCCTCACGTGGGCGGAATCGCTCCGGAGCAACACCCTGAGGCTGCCCCCCGTTCGGCCGAGCCGGGACGCCGTCCTGAACGAGCTTCGGCTCGAGCTTCGACGCGTCATCGACCGTCGAATCGAAGTCGAGGGGCGAGGGCAAGGCACCGCACTCCTCGCCCGCCGTCAGAACGAGCTCGAGGACACGATTCGCGCCCGCGCGCGTCGTCTGCGTGGCAGTCGTGCCGGTGCGTCGCTGGATCGAAGCGCAGGTCGCCTCGGCGAGCTGAAAGAGCACGCGTTGGTCGAGTACGTGGAGCTGGACGGTTGCCTGCACGCGATCACGTACGGCGGGCGCCGGCTCGAGCTTCGCGAGCTCGGCGAAGGTCAGATCGCCGAGCAACTCGAGTGGTTGCGCTTCGCACTCCGCCGGCTCGCGCGCGGCGGGCTCGACGCGGCCGGCCGTGCGTCGACGGTTGCGACGGCACACGCCGCTGCCACCGAGCTCGACCGCATGCTCGTCTCTCCGCTGCTCGAGGACTTCGGCGACGCACCACTCGTCATCGTCCCGACGGGCGAGCTTCATGCGTTGCCGTGGGGTGCCGTGCCGTCGCTCCGGGGACGACCGGTGACGGTCTCCCCGTCGCTTGCGACCTGGTTGGATCTCAGGCGGCGACCGTCGCGCCGTGCCAGGAGGACCACGCTGATCGCCGGTCCCCGGCTCCGTCACGCGGAGGCCGAGGTAAAGCAGCTCTCGACGTCGTTCGCCGAGGCGACCGTCCTCACCGGGAAGGCCGCGACCGTCGAAGCCGCGCTCGCTGCCCTCGACGGCGCAACCCTTGCCCACGTCGCGTGCCACGGCCGCTTCCGATCCGACAATCCGCTCTTCTCAGCACTCGAGCTGGCCGACGGCCCGCTGACGACACTCGACATCCAGGGATTGCGCCGTGCCCCCGACGTCCTCGTCCTGTCCGCCTGTGACGTCGCACTCTCGGAGCGCCGTCCGGGCGACGAGCTGCTCGGCATGTCCGCCACGCTCATCGCGGCCGGGACACGCGCGATCGTCGCGAGCGTCGTACCGGTGCCCGACGCGGCCGCGCGGCGGCTCATGCTCACCTTCCACGGCTACCTCCGCGCCGGCGCGTCGCCGGCCGCGGCTCTTGCCGCGGCGCAGGCAGGGCTCCGCGGGACGAACGCGGCGCTCGCCGGATTCGTCTGCCTCGGCGCGGGCTGATCGCGCGAACTCGACGTATCTGACGACCACCGGCGCGCTCTTTCTCGCTGACCGGGCCCGACGGGCCTTCGAATCGGAAAGAGGAGGAGAACGATGTTTCACGTTCGTGCACCGAAGAGGCTGATCGTGGGGATGCTCGTGCTGGCATTCGGGCTGGTGGTCGTGTCGGCCGCCGCCGGGAGCAGCGGCACATCGACCTCCCCGCTCGTCATCCCGTACCTGAGCCACGGTATCGGGGTCGACAAGAGCCTCTACAGCGGACAGAGCCACCAGCTCCGCCGCGCGTCCTCGTCGCAGTCCGCCAACCAGGGCCCCGACGTCCTCGAGCGTGCGGTTGCGAGGCAGTCCGCCGATCTGAACTCGTACAACTACGAGCGCACGGTTGCGCAGGCCGAAGCGGTCGAGCCGCAGGCCGTACGGCCGGACGACCGCGCCGGCGTTCGCGGCATCGAGAGCCCCGAAGTCGCGGTTGCTCAGGCCGAAGCGATCCACCCGCAGGCCGTCCGGCCGGACGACCGTGCCGGCACCCTCGGGATCGGCTCGAGCTCCAGGGCGCAGTCGTCGGTCTCGTCGAGCACTGACTGGAGCACGATCCTGTTCGGGAGCGGCGCGGGTCTCGCAGCGCTGCTGCTCGCGGGCTGGGCCATCCAGTTCGGTCGCCGCCAGAGCGGCCGAGTCGTCACCCACTGAGCGATCAGCCACTCGGTGACACGCCAAGGCCGGCGCCCTCGGGTGCCGGCTTCGGCGTGTCGACGAGTGGCTGACCGTCTACCGTCACATCCGTGACCAGTGCGGACCTCCTCGACCGCGAGCGCGAGCGGTACGCGTCGCTGCACCCGCGCTCCCGCGCGGCGCATGCGGCTGCGGAGCGCAGCCTCGTCGGGGGCGTGCCGATGACCTGGATGGCCAAGTGGGCCGGCGGGTTCCCGCTCTACGGCGTCGCCGCGCACGGAAACCGCATCACCGATCTCGACGGGATCGAGTACGTCGACTTCTGCCTCGGCGACACCGGGGCGATGGCCGGCCACTCTCCACCGGCGACGGTCGCGGCGGTCAACCACCGGCTCACGAGCCTCGGCGGGGCGACGACGATGCTGCCCACCGAGGACGCCGCCTGGGTCGGCGCCGAGCTGTCGCGGCGGTTCGGCGAGCGTCGCTGGTCGTTCACGCTCACCGCCACGGACGCGAACCGGTTTGCGATTCGCGTCGCCCGCCAGCTGACCGGACGCCCGAAGATCCTCGTCTTCTCCTACTGCTACCACGGCTCGGTCGACGAGACGTTCGTGGTCGCGACGCCCGACGGGCCTCGTGCGCGCGCCGGAAACGTCGGGCCGCCGGTCGACCCCGTCGTGACGACGCGCGTCGTCGAGTTCAACGACGAGGAGGCGCTCGCGCGCGAACTCGCGCACGGAGACGTCGCCGCCGTCCTGATGGAGCCCGCGCTCACGAACATCGGCATCGTCCTTCCCGAGCCGGGCTTCCTCGACGCCGTGCGCGCGCTCGCGACAGATGCCGGAACGCTGCTGATCGTCGACGAGACGCACACGCTCAGCGCCGGCCCCGGCGGCTGCACGCAGGCGTGGGGCCTCGATCCCGACATCGTCACGCTCGGCAAGGCGATCGGCGGCGGCGTGCCGGCCGGCGCCTACGGGCTCCGCCCGGAGCTCGCCGCGCGGATCGCGGCCGACCCGCGTGCCGACCTCGAGGACGTCGGCGGAGTCGGCGGAACGCTCGCGGGCAACGCGCTCTCGACGGCGGCGATGAAGGCGACGCTCGAGCTCGTCCTCACCGACGATGCGTTTGCCCAGATGTGCGCCCTCGGCGAGCGGTTCGCCGGCGGCGTCTCGGAGGTGATCGAGAGGTTCAAGCTGCCGTGGTGCATCGTCTCGCTGGGCGCGCGCGCCGAGGTTCGTTTCTGCCCCGAGCCGCCGGCGAACGGCGGCACGTCGGCGGAGGCAGCCGACGACCAGCTCGACGAGCTGCTGCATCTCTATCTCGCGAACCGCGGGATCCTGATCACGCCGTTTCACAACATGGCGCTGATGTGCCCGGCCACCTCGGCGGCGGACGTCGACCGGCACACGGCCGTCTTCGCGGAGCTCGCCGGTGAGCTGCAGGCGTAAGCCAGGTGGACGCGTTAGGCGCGCGCGGAGGGATGGAGCAGCGGCACCGCGCCCGACCAGCCCGCGCGGAGGACGGCGACGAGCGACGGCGGCGTCACGACACGCGCGATGCTCCGCGCGGGCCGCGGTTCGCGGTCGGTGTAGCCGCCGGCCGTCCAGCGCGCGAGCGTTCCTCCGGCGACCAGCCACGGCCGGCCGTCACGCAGGACGAACGCGCCGTCCGGCAGCTCGGCGAACGCGGCGTCGTGATGCCGCTGCGCCCGCCGGCCCGATTCGAGCCGCTCGCAGTGCAGCTGCAGGTCGATAGCGTCCGCGCCCGCCTGGCCGGGATGCAGAGCCGCCCAGAGCCGGCCGAAGCTGTCGTAGTCCTCGCGGCGGCAGAGCGCACAGGGCCGGTGGCCGGCGGCGAACGCGGTCGCTTCGTCGAGGAAGAAAAGCTCGGTGAAGCGCCCCGGTTGCAGCAGCGGCGCACGATGCCAGCCTTTGAACTCGAGCCGGCACGCGATCCAGCGCCGCCCGGCGAACCGGCGGCGGATCCGCCCGTGCTCGTCGTGGAGGCAGCCGCGGTTGCCGTACACGAGTCCCCGTGCGGGCTCGGCCACCAGCTCGCTCAGCGGGGTGACGCGATTCTGCAGCGGCATCGTCACGCAACGGTAGTCGCGCCACCTTCCCGACGGGCTCGCGGCGTCTGCGCGTCGGACAACGCTGGCAGACTGTCGAACGCGTGTCGACGACTCCACCGAACGCTTCGACAGCGGGCGAAAACGGGCTCCGGGTCGACCAGAGCGCGCTGACACAACCGGCGGACTCGCCAAGAGACGCAGGCGATCTCGTCATCAGCCCCGAGTTGGTGATGACGTCGGCGCCCGAGCAGGCGGAGCAGGCGCGACGCCTCCTCGACCCGATCGTCCTCACCGAGGATCGGCTCGCCGACGAGCGCGCGCGCCGGGCCGAAGCTTCGGCTGGCGTCCAGGCCGAGCCGATCGCACCCCCACCCGCGCCCGAACGGGAGCCGACGGTCCGCCCGGAAGAGCCGCCGGAGCCAGCAGCGCCTCCGGCACGACGCCGACGCACGACGGCCCTCCTCGTCCCCGTCATGGTCCTGCTCGCCGTCGCCGGCTTCGCCGTCGGCGGCGGGTGGCATCGCCTCATCGGGTCGAGAGCCGCTACGCCGCCACCCGTCCCGCCGACGCCGACGAGGCTCGGCACGGCGGCATCGTCCCTGCCGGCGCAGCCTGTCACGACCCAGGCACAACGGCAGCCCCCGTCGACGAGCACCCCGCGCCGAGCCACGACGAGCGTTTCGACGAGAACGCAGCCGGCGACAACCGCCGCCGGGCACTCGACGCCACCGCCCGGCACGATCGCGAAGACGACGAAGACGACCGCCCGCACGACCTTGCCTGCGACGACCCCGCCCTCGAAGACGACGACACGGTCGGATTTCTCGCCGTCGCGGTCCTTCGCGTGGCCCGCGTCGGCGAACGCGAGGTTCTACTCGATCACGTTCACCAGGAACGGGGTGAAGGTCTTCGACTCGACCGTCACGGCGCCGCGCATCACCCTGCCCTCGAGCTTCGCGTTCAAACCCGGCCGGTATCGCTGGATCGTGCTCCCCGCGTTCGGCACGAAGGCACGTCCACGGTATGGGCCTGCGGTGGTCGACTCGCAATTCACGGTAAAGGCCTAAGGATCCTTCGGAGCGGCTGTAGATTCTGCCCATGGAGGGGTCAGCGCAGCCACGCTCGGATGCAGAGATCGTCGCCGGCTGCCGCAACGGCCAGCGCGAGGCGTGGGATCTGCTCGTGGAGCGCTTCTCCCGCTACGTCCACGCGATCTGCGTCCAGGGATTCCGGCTGAGCCCGACCGACGCCGAGGACGTGTTCCAGGACGTCTTCAGCAAGGTCTACGAGCAGCTGCCGCGACTGCGCAGCGACGACGCGATCAGGCCGTGGCTGGCGCAGATGACACGCCGGACCTGCATCGACCGGCTGCGCACCTCCGCCCGCGAGGCGGTCGCAGACGACGCCGAGCCGGCCGGGGTCGACGACCTCGTCGGCGAGCTCGACGACGCACTCACGGTGCGCGCCGCCCTCGAGCTCCTGCCCCCGGACTGCCGGGAGATCCTCGACCGCTTCTTCGCGCGGGACGAGAGCTACCGCGTCATCTCGGAGGCCCTGTCGCTGCCGGCAGGCACGATCGCAAGCCGAATCTCACGCTGCCTCGACAAGCTGAAGGCGGTCCTGGAAGATTCCGAGGCCCCAGCCCGTCATGTAGCCGGGTGATTCGAGTTGGATAGCGACATCGGCCAGATTGCTCGTTTGCTCGCGGCTCTGCCGCCCGCTCCAGTGGGGTGGGTCGAGGCGGCCCAGGAGCTGCCGCACGCGAGGACAGCGCTCGATCGTCTTTTCGAGCGGGCTGCTGCTGACGCCGAGCTTCGGGCCAAGATCGTCGCGAACCTCGAATCGGCGCTCGCGGAGTCGGGGATCTCCCCGACTCCGCGGCTCCTCGCCACGGCGCGAGCCCGCCTGCAGGCGATGTGACCTCGGCGCCCGCTCCCTTGCCCACCGGCACGAGCCGGTTCACCGACCGCTTCGGGCTCGCCACGCTCCTCGAGACGCTGCGATCGCCCGTCGAGACGCCGGCCTCCGGATCGGCCGCCGCGGCTGCCGCGGCCCTCGCGGCAGCGCTCGTCGCCAAGGTCGCCCTGGCGACCGGGGATCACGGCACCGCGGCGCAGGCAGACACGCTCGCCGCGCGGCTGACGGTATTCGCCGCCGAGGACGCCGACGCCTACGAGGCGGCCACGCGCGCGCTCGCGCAGCCCGGCGGCTCGGAAACGCACGACTTCCTGCTCGGCGCCGTGCTCCGCCGGGCGGCCGAAGTGCCGCTGCAGATCGCCGAAGCCGCCGCGGACACCGCGCTGCTCGCCGCGGCGCTCGCCGCGTCAGCACCACCCGACCAGCACGCCGACCTCGTCGGCGCAGCGCGACTGTCCGAGGGCGCCGCACGCGCCGCCGCGCATCTCGTCGAGATCAACCTCGCCGCGCGACCGGGCGACGATCGCCTCGCCCGCGCGCGCGACGCGATCGACGCGGCGGCGGCCGCAGGCGACTCACTCGGCGGCCGTCATGGCTGAACACGAGCAGGCACAGCAGGTCGAGGAAGAGGAAGACGACCTCCCGGCGTGGTCGCTGCCGCTCGACGCGGTCTCCAGGATCGCGCTCGAGAACCCGATCCCCGCCTCGGTCGATCGCGACTGGGCGATCGGCGACGCGACGGGCGCCGGCGTCAAGGTGTGCGTCCTCGACAGCGGGATCGAGCCGGACCATCCGCGCGTCGGGCCGATCGCGGACGCCGTGGCGATCAAGGTCTCGGAGGACGGCGAGACGATCGTCGAGCCCGACGAGGAAGGCGACCTGTGCGGCCACGGCACGGCCTGCGCCGGCGTGATTCGGGGGATCGCGCCCGAGTCGGAGATCTACTCGGTGCGCGTGCTCGGCGGCGGCTTCACCGGATCGGGCGACGTGCTCGTCGCCGGCCTGCGCTGGGCCGTCGAGCAGGGCTACGACATCGTCAACATGAGCCTCTCGACGACGAAGCGCCGGCTCGGCGAGGCGTTGCACGAGCTCGCCGACTCGGCCTACTTCAAGCGCACGGTGCTCGTCGCCTCGGCCCACAACATGCCCGTCGAGTCGTTCCCGTGGCGCTTCTCGTCGGTGATCTCGGTCGGCAGCCACGAGGAGGCCGACCCGCTGCGCTTCTACGCGAACCCGAGCCCGCCGGTCGAGTTCTTCGCGCACGGCGTCGACGTCGACATCGCCTGGATCGGCGGCCGCTCGATTCGCGCGACCGGGAACAGCTTCGCCACACCGTGCATCTCGGCGATCGCCGCGCTCATCCTGAGCAAGCATCCACGGCTGACGCCGTTCCAGCTGAAGAGCGTCCTCTTTCAGATCTCGTCGAACGTGGGAGGAACCGGTGAACGACAGAACTGACGAGCTCCAGGCGGCCGTCGCCGCAGGCGTCCTCGCATCCGACGAGCACTTCAGCCGGCTGCTGCGCTCGATCGTCGACGTGGCGCGGGCGATCTTCGGCGCGAAGGCGTCGTCGATCCTGCTCTTCGACCCGGACGCGGACGAGCTCGTCTTCGCCGCCGTCTCCGGCGAGGGCGAGCAGGATCTCGTCGGCACCCGGATCCCCTCGACCACCGGTGTCGCCGGCTGGGTGCTGTCGTCGCGGACGCCGCTCGTGCTCGAGGACGTGCAGAGCGATCCGCGGTTCGCGCGCGACGTCGCCGAGAAGACCGGCTACGTCCCGAAGGGCCTGATGGCGGTTCCGCTCCTCGACGACGAGCTCGCGCTCGGAGTGCTACAGGTGCTCGACCGGCCGCAGCGCGCCCGGTTCACGCTGCAGGAGATGGAGCTGCTCGGGATGTTCGCGAGCCAGGCGGCGATCGCGCTCGGCCTGCTGCGGAGCGCTCAGCGTGCCCGCGCCGCGCTCGCGGGCGGCGGCGACGTCGCTTCGGTCGCCGGCGTCGCGAGGGCGCTCGACGCGCTCGAGGGCTCGCGGCGCGCCGACGGGATCGCGTTGCTCCGCGAGCTCGAGCGGGTGCTCGCGCAGAGATAGGGCCCGGTCTCCCAGGCCCTGCCCCCTCCCCCCGCTACTTGCCGCAGACTCTCTAGCTGGAGAGGCCGCCACCCTTGTAGTGCGCCTCGACGTCGTCGCCGCTCTCGTCCTCGTTGGCGGCTGCCGACTTATCCGAAGAGAGACCGCCGGTCTTTCCGTGGGCCTCGACGTCGGCCTCGCTCGACAGACCGCCGGTCTTGCCTTCCCGCTCGTCTTTCTGCTCGTCCGACATTTGGCGCTTCCTCCTCGATTGACTACATGAAGACAACAACAAGACGCTTGAACGCCCCAGGATCTTCCCCCCGCTTCACCTCCGCGTCAAATACTGAGATTCTGCGAACGGTGAGCGCCGCCACCTCGAGGATCTCGGAGTCGGTCGGCGCCGTCCGCGGCGTCTGGCACAACCGGGACATCCGGAACCTGCAGCTCGCCTTCGCGGGCTCGGTGACCGGCAACTACGCCTACGCGATCGCGATCGCGGTCTTCGCCTACCGCCACGGCGGGGCGACGGCCGTCGGGATCCTCACGTTCGTGCGGCTCGGGGCGGGTGCAGCGGTTGCGCCGCTGGCGGCGTCGTTCGCCGACCGGCACCCGCGCCAGCGCGTGATGCTCGCCTCGGACCTGATCCGGACCGCGCTCATGGGGGCGATCGGCCTGGCGGCGGCGCTGCACTGGCCGGCGGCGACCGTCTACGTGCTGGCGGTGCTGACGACCGTGTCGAGCACGGTCTTCCGCCCTGCCGAGGGAGCGCTCCTCCCGACGCTCGCCACGTCTCCGGAGGAGCTGACGGCGGCCAACGTCTCCTCGAGCACGATCGACAGCATCGCCTCGTTCGTCGGGCCGGCGCTCGGCGCCCTGCTGCTCGCCGCGACCGGTACCGCCGTCGTCTTCTTCGTCAACGCTGCGACCTTTGCCTGGAGCGCGTCCCGTGTCGTCCGCGTGCACGGACCGGCGAACGTGATCGAGCTCGACGCCGAAGAGTCGCCGTCCGACGTGCACGAAGGCCTCCTCGCAGGAGTCCGGGCGGTCCGCCGCGAGCCGCGGCTCGGCCTGCTGATCGGGCTGTACGGAGCACAGACGTTCGTCGCGGGAGCGCTCGGGGTACTCGTCGTCGTGACAGCGCTCCGACTGCTCGACCTCGGCTCGGCGGGCGTCGGGATCCTCGAAGCGGCGAGCGGGATCGGCTCGATCGTCGGCGCCGGCGTGATGCTGGCCCTCGTCGGCAGGAACCGGCTGGGCCAGAACCTCGGCGCGGGCATCGTGCTCTGGGGAGCGCCGCTCGTGCTGCTCGGGCTGCTGACCAACACACCGGTCGCGATCGTCGCGTTCGGCGTGGTCGGCCTCGGGAACACGCTCGTCGACATCTCGGCGATCACGCTGCTCCAGCGCATCACCCCCACCGCGGTCGCGGGGCGCGTCTTCGGCGTGCTGGAGAGCGCGCTCGTCGCCGGGCTGGCACTCGGCGCCCTGGCCGCGCCGGCGCTGGTGGCGGTCGCGGGCGCCCGCGCCGCGCTGATCGTCACCGGCGCGCTGCTGCCGGTGCTCGCCGCGCTCTCGTGGCGGCAGCTGCGCCACGTCGACGAGGGCGCGACCGTCGACCGCGAGGTGGTCGACGCGCTGCTGGGCGTGCCGTTCCTCGCGCCGCTGCCGATCGGCACGCTCGAGCTGCTCGCAAAGGAGGCGGTGCCGGTGCAGCTCGAGGCCGGCCGGGAGCTGTTCCGGCGGGGAGACGCCGGCGACCGCTTCTACCTCCTGACCGCGGGAACGATCGAGATCGGCCTGCCCGACGGGGCCAAGCGCGAGGAGGCGCCGGCGTACGTCGGCGAGATCGCGCTCCTCCGCGACGTCCCGCGGACGGCGACCGTGACGGCCGTCACGGCGTGCGAGCTGCTCGCGGTGGAACGGCACGACTTCCTCGCTGCCGTCACCGGCCACGCCGGCTCGCGCGGCGTCGCCCAGGATGTGGTCTCGGCCCGGATCGGGGTGTGGCCCGGCCCGGCGTGAACGGTCGAGGTGCGCTCCGGCCGCCCGTCCTTTACGATGGCGGCTGTGTCAGCACCGATCGAGCTGATCAAGCGCGTGCCGCTGTTCGAGCGGCTCGGCGACCGCGAGCTCAACACGCTTGCCGCGACGTTCACGGAGCGCTCGTTCCAGTCGGGCCAGGCTCTCACCACCGAGGGCCAGGGCGCGGCCGGCTTCTTCGTGATCGAGTCGGGCAGCGCGAACGTGACCGTCGACGGCGCCGAGCGCGGGACGCTCGGGCCGGGCGACTACTACGGCGAGATCGCCCTGCTCGACGGCGGCTCCCGGACCGCGACGATCACCGCGACGTCCGACGGGAAGAGCTACGGACTGACGTCCTGGCAGTTCCGGCCGCTCGTCGAGGAGCACGCGTCGATCGCCTGGCCGCTGCTCGAGGCGATGGCCGCGCGGATCCGCCAGATCGAAGCCCGCTAACGCGGCTCGTTCAGAGCTCGAGCTCGAAGCCGTCGTAGACCTGCTCGAAGTCGTTCTCGAGCGGGCGCTCGGACGGGCGGTGCGTGAGCAGGAGCCGCTTCGCGCCCGAGGCCCGGAACGCGTTGTTCGCCTCCTCCGCCGAGAGATGCCCGCGCAGGCCGCCCTCGGGATTGGGCGCGAGCAGCGTCGCCTCGCAGAGGAACACGTCGGCGTCGCGGGCGAGCGAGACGAGCTCGTCGGTCGGTCCGCTGTCGGCCGAGTAGGCGAGCGTCGATCCGTTCGACGAGACGCGGAACCCGAAGGCGAGCATCTCGTAGTGCAGGACGCGGTGCGCGACGACCTGCTGTCCCGCGGCCTCGAACGGCTCGCCGGCCGCGTACTCGTGGATCTCGAACGTGCCCTCGAACATGTCGGGCTTGCCGAGCTCGACGCCGAAACGGGCCAGCGTCTCACGGCCGCCCGGCGGAACCCAGAGCTCGGGATGCGGCCCGCCGCTCGCAGGCCCGAACTGGAGGCCCCACACCCAGGGGACGACGTCGCCCCAGTGGTCGAGATGGAAGTGCGAGATCGCGATCGCATCGATGCTCGGCCAGCCCTCGGCGGCGCGAAGACGGGGCAGCACGCCGGGCCCGCAGTCGAGCAGCAGCCGACCGCCGCCGCTCTCCACCAGGTACCCCGACTGTGCGCCGCCCGGGTTCGGCCACGCCGGCGAGCACCCTACGACCGTCAGTTTCACCGGCGCATAGTGCCCGACCGGGGCTCAGAGCGCGTCAGCAGCAAGGCGCTCCGAAAGCGCCTTGAGGACGCTGGCCTGCACGGACGGCATCTCCTTGGTCACGCGCGCGAACGAGCGCGACGTGAGGACGAGCAGGTCGACGTCCGAGGTCGCAGTCACCGTTGCGGTGCGCGGGCCGCCGGAGATCAGCGCGATCTCGCCGAGGAAGTCGCCTGCGCCGAGCAGGTTGACGCGACGGCCGTCCTTGGTCACCTCGGCGGTGCCGTCGACGATCACCACGAACTCGCGGCCCGGCTCGCCCTGCGTCGCCAGCGCCTTCCCCCCGCCGACCGCCACCTCGTCGAACTCCGACGTCAAGGCGTCGAGCTCCTTCTTCGAGCAGTGGGCGAAGAGCGGGACGGACTTGATCAAGTCGCGCTTGCGGTCTTTGCGCATCCGCATCTGCCGATCATGCAGCACGCCGCACCCGGCAGGCAACCGACAGGCGTCAGCGCGGAGGCTGGCGGCGCGAGAACACCGTCTTCGTGCGGTCCTGCGCGAGCTTGCGGACGACCAGCAGCTCCGTCTCGGACACCACGCCGACGAAGCTCCGCCGCAGGAACATCCCGGTGCCGTCGGCGGGCCCGCACGTCACGTACGGCCGCGACGAGAGCTTCGTGACCGCACAGAAGATGTGCGTCCCGGCAACCGTCATCGCCGTGCCGACTCGCGCGGTCAGCGACCGCCCGCCGCCGACGACGCCGGGGTAGGCGGCGCCGACGACCGGCGGCTGGGCCTTGCGTGCGACCTCGACCGGGGTCGACGTGGGCGACGCCTTCAGGACGACCAGCGCTGCGTCGGCAACGGCGAAGGCGAAGGTTCCCGCCCGCGGCCCCGACGAGCTTCCCTCGCCGCAGACGATCGTCGTCGGGTTGCCTCCGGCCGACGACACCGAGCAGCGCAGCGTCGTGCCCGCGATCGCGACCTGGTCTCCGGCCGCGAGTCGCTGCAGCCGCACCGTGTCCTCGAGTGCGGAGCGCGCGCCGGTGGCGGCGTAGGCGAGCGCCGCGGCGACGACGCCGGCGAGCACGATCGCAACCAGCACGCGCACTGCGGCCATGTCGACGAACCGCCGTGGCACCCGAACCCCCTTCGCTCCGACCTGGACCTCTTCGATCAGGGTACTGGCGGTTCCTGCGCGGTCAATCGTTCTCCGGGTGGCGTTCTTCTCCGCAGCCGCGTCTACGCTCAGAGCCGTGGCCGCAGACAGAACCTACGACGTGGTCGTGGTCGGCGCCGGAATCGTCGGCCTCGCCACCGCGCGGGCGCTGCTCGAGAAGCGACCCGCACTCAGACTCGCGGTGCTCGACAAGGAGGCGAAGCCCGGCCTGCACCAGACCGGCCACAACTCGGGCGTCCTCCACTCGGGGATCTACTACGCGCCCGGCTCCCTGAAGGCGCGGCTATGCACCGCCGGCAAGAAGTCGCTCGAGCGCTACGCCGAGGAGCGCGGAATCCCCTTCGTCCGCTGCGGCAAGCTGATCGTCGCGCTCGACGCGTCCGAGCTCGAGCGCCTCGGCGAGCTCGAGCGTCGCGCGACGGCGAACGGGGTGGCCGGCCTCCGCGTCCTCGACGCCGACGAGCTGCGCGAGGTCGAGCCGAACGCGAACGGCCTCCAGGCGCTGCACGCGCCCGGAACCGGGATCATCGACTACGGCGCGGTCACCGCCGCCTACGCCGGCGACGTCGTCGCCTCCGGCGGCGAGCTGCTCACGGGCCGGCCGGTCGAGCGATTCGAGACCGGCTCCCGTACCGTCCGTATCGTCACCGGCGCCGGCGCGATCGAGGCGCGCGCCGTCGTCGCCTGCGCCGGGCTGCAGTCGGACCGGATCGCGCGGCTCGCCGGCGAGCGGCCGCCGGTCCGGATCGTGCCGTTCCGCGGCGACTACTACACCCTCGGGGAGAAGTCGCAGACGCTCGTGCGCGGCCTGCTCTACCCCGTCCCCGATCCCGCCTTTCCCTTCCTCGGCGTCCACTTCACGAAGCGGCTCGACGGATCGGTGATCGCCGGACCGAACGCCGTGCTGGCGCTCGCGCGCGAGCGCTACCGCCGCGCCGCGCTGAACCTGCGCGACGCGGCCTCCGCGGTCGCGTATCCGGGATCGTGGCGGTTCGCAACCCGGCATCTCCGCGTCGCGGCGGGCGAGCTCTGGCGCGACCTCTCGAAGCGCGCCTTCGTGCGCGACATGCAGCGCTACGTCCCCGGGGTGGCGGCCGACGACGTCGTCTTCGGCCCGACCGGGATCCGCGCCCAGGCGCTCGGACGCGACGGCCGGCTCGTCGACGACTTCCTGATCGTCGGCTCGAACCGGATGATGCACGTGCTGAACGCGCCGTCGCCAGCCGCCACGGCGTCGCTCGCGATCGGGAACGAGCTCGCGGAGCGCGCGCTCCGCGACGTGATCACGGGCTCTTGACGGTGATCTGGCGCGCCGGCGCCTGAACGGTCACGAACCAGGCGGTGACGCCCTTGACGTTCTGCTGGTCCTTCGCCTTCACCGTCGCCTTGACGCGGATCCGGTGGTACGACTCGAGCAACGTCAGGCCCTGCCTCGAGACCTTCACCTTCACGGATGCCGACTTGCCGACGGTGATGGTGAACTTGCCGCTGCCGACGGTGACCGTCTTGAGCGGCGGCGCCTTCTTCGCGCCCTTCTTCTTCTTGGGCTGGACGCGAACCTCGAGGACGATCGTGCCGACGCAGCGCTTCACGGCCGGGACCGGGCAGCGCAGCATGTAGTGGGCGTAGCCCTTGTTGTCGACGATGCTCTGGCCGCTCAGCATCTGCACCAGGACGACGTGCTTGGCGGGCGTCTTCGGCTGCGGCGTCGGGACGGGGGTCGGCTTCGGCTGAGGCGGCGCCGGCTGAGTGACGATCGGCGGCTGCGCAGCGGGCGCGGAGTCGTCGTTGCGGATCGTCAGGTTCGCGACCGCGTTACCGAGCGAGCCGCCGGTCGGGGCGGACAGCGTGAACGTGAAGGACTTGTTCGGCTCCGGCGTGTTGTCGTCGCTGATCGGAACGTTGACCGTCTTCGAGGTCTGCCCGGCCGCGAAGGAGAGCGTGCCCGAGACCGCCGTGTAGTCGGTGCCGGCCTTCGCGGAGCCGTCCGCGGTCGCGTAGTGAACGGTCACCGGACCGGTCGGCGCCGGAGCGAGCGAGACGAGGACCGGGATCGAGCCGGCCGACTCGAGCGCCGATGCGTCGGAGACCGAGATCACGGGCGGGCTCGTCGGCGGGACCACGGTCACGTTCGCGGCGTTCGCGCCGACGAAGGCGGCGGTGATCGTCGTGAACTGGACGGTGAACTTCTGCGGGCCGGATCCGGTGCCGTCGTAGGGGTTGATCTGCACCGTGAACGACTGCGGGCCGAACGTGCCCGCGTCCCAGTGCAGGTCGCCGCTCGCGTCGGTGTAGTCGCCGGGCGCCGTCGCGGTCCCCGGCTGCGTCTGCCAGTGGACGTTCACGGCCGCGGGCGCCGGCGGCTGCACGGCCGGAGGGCTGAGCGTGATCTTGATCGTGGCGTTGACCGGCGACTGTCCCGTGGCCGGCTGGGCAACCGGCGCCGGGTCGGTGACCTGGAGCGAGGGCAGCTTGTCGGTGCCGACGTTCGACGGCTGGTGGATCGTGCAGCCCGCGGTCGCCGTGAGGATCGTCGTGTGCTGGCCGTTCGAGATCGTGACGTGGAAGACGCGGTCTCCCGATGGCGGGTTCGCGTGGGTGTGGATCGTGATCGAACCGTCGCGGCTGTTCGCGGGCACGGTCGCGGTGCCGTTGCCGCCGTCGTAGTCGCCGGCGATCGTGCTCACGTCGGAGGTCGCCCAGGACACGGTCGCCGGAACCGGGCTCGCGTACGACGTCCGCAGCGGGAACGTCGCGTCGCCGCCGCCCGTCACCGTCGCGCAGTCCTGGACGCTGACGATCGGCGCTGCCGTCGACTCGGTGATCGTGCCGGTCTCGGCGATCGTCGCACCGGCGTTGAACGACGCCCCCGTCGGATTCGACAGCGTCAGGCTGAACTGCTTGTCGAGCCCGTAGACGTTGTCGTTGATCCCCTGCACCTTCACGTGCACGACGCTCGTGCCCGGGGCGAACGTCAGGGTGCCGGTCTTCTTGCCGGCCGGATCGGTGGTCTGGTAGTCGTGGCCGTAGACCGCGCCCCCTGCGCCGGTACCGTCGGCGAGCGCGAAGTCGACCGTGATCGGATGGTTCGAAGGCGCGTTCTTCGCTTGTGTCGGATTCGCGGCGTCGACGAGCGTTACCTGGAAATCGATCGTGGCGCCGCCGGCCTCGCTGATCGTCGCGTTGGCGGGGTTCGACGCGAGGCTGGCGATCCGCCAGTCGTCGTCGACGATCGGCGCCGTTCCGGTGGCGGCACCGACCGCGACCGAGTCGGTCGTGTTCGAGCCGTCTGGACTGAACGCGACGCCCGTGAGGTCGACCGTCAGCGTGCGGTTCTCCCCGCCGGTCGTGTTGCCGTTGATCTGGACGGGCATCGTCGTCGACGCCGTGCCGGCCGGGACGGTGAACGACTGGACGAGCCCGTCGGAGCTGGTGTACGTCACGGCGATGTCGTTCGGCGCGGCGCTCGGAGCGACGGTGATCGGGAAGTTGACCGAGTTCGCGCCCGCCGAGTCTCCTTCAGGCGTCGCCGCCGAGACGTTGCCGATCGACACCGTGTAGCCGACCGGGTCCGCGCTGCCTCGCTCGACGGCGGCAAAGAGCAGCGCCCCCGCCAGCAGAGCCGCCAGGACGACGCGCCCCCCGAGCCCGAGCTTTCCCCCCATCGACCCTCGTACCCCCTGTCCGGATCACGGTGCGACCGCGTCCCATCCCGGTCGCCGGCCACATACTGCCCCGTTTTCGACTCGACTGCAGGCTAGGTTTCCCCGGGCGAAGGTCCCACCCGGTTTCCCGTAGAGTTCACGTGGGGAGACGGCTTGAACGCGAAGGTTGTGTCCGGCCGCGCGGCCTGGTAAGAACAGGGGTGGGAGCGGGGTATCGGAGGGTGTCGGTGGGACTGAGGGAAGCGACGAGGGTCGGTCGGTCGCGGAAAGCAGCAGCGCTGCTCGTGCCGCTGTGCGCCGTCGCGCTCGCGCTCGCAGGCCCCGCGGCGGCCGACGACACGACCCCGGCCGCGACCTCCACGCCGGCTGCGACGACGACCGGCTCGTCGACCGATTCGTCGGGCGCGACCACAGGCACGGCGACGACGAGCGACGGCACCGCGGCCCCGACCTCCGCGGCGACGACAGACGGCAGCGCGACGACCGGCTCCGCGGCGCCGACCGACAACGGCGCCGCCACCACGACCACGACCGGAACCGCGACGCCCAGCGACGGCTCGACCGCTCCGGCCGGCACGACGACGCCGACCGGGTCGACGACACCGGATGCCGGCACCACTCCTTCCCCGACCCCCGACCCCACCGCCGCCGCAGCGCCACCGCCGGCTGCGCCCGCCCCGGCGCCCGCGGCGCCCGCTCCTGCTCCCGCACCTGCCCCGGCGGCCGCGACCGCTCCGGCGGCGGTCGCCGCTGCGCAGCCCGCACCGACCACGGAGATCACCGTGACGGTGCCGGTCGACCAGGTGCCTCCGGCCACGCCGGCGCCGCCGGCCGCGCCGGCCGCCGCGCCGGTCGTCCAGGCTCCCGTCGTGCACGAGGCGCCGAAGCCGCCCGCGCACACGGCGAAGCACGCGCCGCCGGCGAAGCGTCACCGGCACGCGGCCGCCCTCACGCTGACCAACGCGGCGGTGCAGCACCTGATCACGACCCCCGAGCTGCCCGTCCCGTCGGCGCCGTTGTCACCGCAGCCGTACTCGTTCATCCCGGCGCAGGGCGTCACGCTCGTCCCGCCGACCGAGGTGCCGGTCCTCCCGGACGCCAGCCTCAAGACCTTCCGCTCGGTGGCGCCGCCCAAAGCGCCGTCGCTCCCGTCGGCGCCGAGCTCGCCGACGAACGACTCGCCGCTCTCGTTCGGCGGCGGCTTGAGCGGCCCGGCAGGCGGCGCACTCCTGCTGGTGGCGGCTCTGGCCGCCGTCCTCTCGATCATCCCGCCGTGGCTCTCCTCGCGAGTGGCCCTGGCCGTCGCGGTGCCCATCGAGTGGCATCGCCGCCTTTCCCTCGAACGCCCCGGCTAGTCCGCCGCCACGAGCTGTCCCTCCCGAGTCGCGGGAATTCGACTCGGGGCCAGATCGCGGACATGTACCTGCGGACTTTCGCAAGGAGAGGGGAAATGAGGGAACGGAATGGAATCACGACCGCGGCTCGCGCCGTGGTGATCGATCCAGATCCACTCTGGCAGCAGGCCGTCACGGCCGCGCTGACGCGCTCGAACGTCTCGGTGGTCGCCAACTCTGGCGATCTCTGCCGGGCGCCCGAGCTCGCGGACGCGCACCACGCGGACCTCCTGCTCGTCGGCCTCGAGGACGAGGTCGACAACCGTGAGCTCTATCGCCTGCTTCGGCGGGTGCACAAGTGCTGCCCCGACCTCGTCACCGTCGTCTTCGTCGAGAACGAGGACCGGCTGACCGTCGACGCGGCACTCGCCGGAGGCGCGTACTGGGCTGTCGACCGGCACCTCGGTGCGTCGGAGCTCGTGCGTGCCGTGACCGAGGCCTACGCCGCGCAGCTCGAGGAGACCGGAGCGACCGAGACGTGCTCAGGCGTGCGCGCACGACTGACGCGCCGCGAGCTCGAGATCCTCCGGCTCGTCGCCGAGGGCCGCCCCAACCGGGAGGTGGCGAAGATCCTCTGGGTGACCGACCAGACGATCAAGTTCCACCTCGCGAACACGTACAAGAAGCTCGGCGTGCGCAACCGGATCGAAGCGAGTCACTGGGCAATCTCCCGTGGGCTCGTGCGCCCGGTGCGCGCGGTCGAGTCGAGGCAGGCGGACGCCGTCGCGGTGGAAGCATCGTGACGGCGCATCGCCTCACCTTCAGCCGTCGGTGCGGGGCGGATGCGTTCCGCACCGGCGTGCGAGGGTGACGGCGAGCGCTCGCTAGTTCGGGAACATCGCGGTCGCGTCGAGCGAATACTGCTTGGGCCGCGAGGTGTGGCAGCTGATCGTGACGTTGTAGTTCCCGGCCTTGACCGTGGCCGCGAGGCTACGCACGACCCGCTCGCCGGGGAGATCGACGTACAGGATCCCGGCCGCGCGGAAGCTCATCGAGCAGTCCGCCGCAACCGTCCGGCCGATCAGCTGGAGGAAGAGCGGCCCGGCGGCGAGCTGCAGACGGACGACCGCCTTGCGGCGGACGACGCCGTCGGTCAGCAGCACCTGCCGCGAGGACGTCGACGTGGTGACCGGGACCGGTGTCGGAGTCGGCGTCGGAGGCGACGCCGCGACGAGCCCGAGGTAGTTGGCCGCGGCCCACGCGTCGATACGGCCGCCGCCGATGCCCTGGACCGGGTGTGCCGTCGCGCGCAGCGCGTCGGAGAGCTGGTTCGCCGTCAGGCCGAGGTTGAGCGACAGCAGCAGGCCGGCGATCCCGGAGACCGCAGGCGGGCCGAACGAGGAACCGCAGCCGTACGCGGGATTGCCGTCCTGGCCGAGCACCTCCTCGCAGCCCGGCGCCGCCAGCTGCACCCAGGCGCCACGCGTCGACCAGTCGTCGAGCTGGTCGGTCTCGGTCGTGCCGGCGACGGCGAGGACGCCGGGGTAGGCCGCCGGATACAACGGGCTCGTGTCGCCGCCGTTGCCGGCCGCGCCGATCACGAGCACGCCGTGGTCCTCCGCGTACTCGACCGCGCCCAGCTCGCCGTAGTCGAAGCCGTTCGACGCCAGGCTGACGTTGACGATCCGCGCGCCGTGGTCGACCGCGTAGCGGATGCCGCCGCCGATCGTCGAGGCGAGCGCGCCGCCCTGCCGGCCGGCCGCCACGCGCACCGGCATGATCGAGCACTTCCAGCAGTAGCCGGCGATGCCCGTGCCGTTGTTGCCGAGGGCGCCGATCACGCTCGACACCCAGGTGCCGTGGCCGTTGTCGTCGTTCGTCGACGCGTCGTTGTTGACGATGTCCCAGCCGGGGACGATCTGGGTGAGCTCTGTCGGAAGCGGCGTCAGGCCGGTGTCGACGACTGCGATCAGCACGCGCGGGTCGCCGGTCGTCACCTGCCAGAGATCGGAGGCGCGGGTGATCCGGGGGCCCCATTCGCCCGCCCAGCTCGGGTCGTTCGGGTCGGTGCGTGCGGACGCAGTCGCGAGCGCCGGCAGCATCGCGAGTAGGACGAGCCCGAGCAGGATCGGCCGCCGCACGTCCATTTCAATGTACTGTCAGTGCCCGGGAATCGAAAGGTGGGGTTTTCCACAGTCTCGAACCCCGGAAATTCCTGCGGAGGCTAGGTTTTTCCGGCCGAAAGACTACCCGCCGAACTCTTGATCTGACGCGGCTTCCCATCTAGAACATCAACCGTGCCCGCCGAACGAACCGCGGGCTCGTTCTCAGGTCGAAAGGGGGGATTGTCAGGCAAGACCCTCGTCGTGGCGCCGTCCAGTGAACGTCACGACCAACGATTGGCAAGTCGGGTTCTTACTTCTAGGGATTGAAGAGAGGGGGAAGGATGCGTCTACGCATCAGCTTGGCCGTCGCGGCTCTCGTTGCTGCCATCGGCGTGCTCGCCATCGGCGTGGGCACGGCCGCTGCAGGCAACGAAGGTCCGCAGGGCCAGCCGGATCCACAGACCACGAACGTTCCGTACGTGGCGTGGAACGGTGAGCAGGTGAAGGTCGTGAAGTGTTTCGGGAACCAGGACAACGTTTCCGAGGCGGCCTTCAATCAGGGCGGCGGCATTGCGTCGTACCTGAGCGGGAAGTTCCGCGTGGAGCTGTGGTCTGGCGATCAGGCCCAGCAGCCGGTGTTCCTGAACGACAACGACGGCTCGGTCGTCGGCCAGTGGGATAACGGCCGGCTCTGCTTCGCCGTCCACGTCGCGTCGCTGGAGCCCGGTCTGGCGGTCATCAAGCTGGCCGTCAGCCCGAACCTGCTCGGTCTGTTCCCGGGTCTCGATGTTCTGGCTAAGCACCAGTTCCTCGTGATCTGGATGACGGACCAGGCCCCGGTCATCACTGAGGTCGCTGGTGCGAACCTCGGCGATCCGACGGGCAACGGGATCTTCAACCCGATCCCGGGCCCGAATGGCAACTACTTCGCCAACGGCCTAATCAACGTCAAGGTCAAGGGCACGTTCCCGCTCGGCGGAGCCTTCACGGCTCTCGGTCACCCCACGGTGACGCTGCCGGACGACTGGAACTGGCTCGCGACTCACATGGCTGTCGATGACTCGCTCACCGGCAGCAACTTCCCGGGTGCCGCGGCCATGCGCTGGGACATCCATGACGACGACCTCACGACTGAAGGCCATGTCGCGTCGAGCTTCTGCACCGACAAGCCCGCCGCAACGGAAGCCGTCGACAACTGCCTCGGAACGCTCTACGGCGATGCTGACCTCGGACCGTTCTCGAACATCTATGGCGGCTCGACCGATGCCATGGGTCCGTTCGATCCGATCCGCGGCGATCAGACGCTGCTCTCCGACGGCAACCTGAACGCTGACGATGCGCCGATGCCGCAGCTTCGCGTCGACGTGAGCCTCAGCGCAGACAGCACGGTCGGCACGCTCCTGAAGGCCGACAAGTCCCTGATCTACAGCCGTGACGGCAGCGGTAGCGGCGACGCGCACAACCTGTACGCGCCGTTCTACAAGGCACTCCTGCCGCCGGCCCTGCCTGGTGACGACCCGAACACGTCGGGCGTCGCAGGCTCGTTCTCCAACAACTTCACCGGGTTCCTCGGATGGGTCGACGCTACGAAGACCTATTCGACCGAGGACGTTGCTGGCATCTACGACTACTGGGATACGTTCACCACCAGCTACTCCCATGGCTACAACGACTGCTACGACGTGCTGGGCAACCCGATCCCGCTGCCTCACGGCAAGACGGGCGTGGCTGTCTACACGGACGAGCACGGTGAGGCCTATGTCCAGTACGTTCCGGACTCCGGCATCGTCCTGACGCCGGATTCGAACGGCCGCTGCGACATCTACGGCCCGGCCCCGATCGGTCACTCGTCGATCTCGGCAGTGTCCGTCTATCCGGATCAGCCGGTCATCTGGGATGGTGGCAACAAGACGTCGAACGCGCTCGCGAAGACCGTTAACTTCGCGTCGAGCAAGACGTTGAACTGCATCCCGAAGAGCACGAACGAGGCGTTCTGCGTCGAGACCATCCTTGACCTCGAGGGCAACCCCGTCGAAGGTGCCAAGGTTCAGTTCAGCGCCCAGGCGTTCCAGGGCTCTGCACCGGTCATCGGCTCTGACGCCGCGAAGGTCGGCGCGTACGACACCCGTGGACAGACGGATTGGGGCACAGTGTCCCTGACCTTCGTCAACGTCCGCACGGGTGCGAACGGCGAGGCCGGCATCTTCGTGCGCAGCACGACTGGTAGCTGCATCGACGTCGTGTCGGAGAACGTCGGCACCCGCAACGGTGGCGACGGCATCTTCCGCTCGACGGACTTCAACCCGACCACGGGCGCTGCTTGTGGCACGACGACTCCTCCGACCGGTGGCGGCACCACGCCGACCGGTGCGGGTGGCTCGTCGAGCAACTCCGGCTCCGCCTCGTCGGGTACGGCCACGGCTCCGGTCGTGACGGCTGCTCCGGTCGCCGTCTCGACTCCGATCCCGACGGCCAAGACGATCCCGACCTCTGCTACGAAGACGATGACGCTCGCTTCGGCTCGCGTCGTCAAGATCAAGCAGGGCCGGTACCTGATGGTCCGCGTGAACGGTGTGGCGAAGACCGCCAAGCTCCGCATCACGCTGATCGGCAAGTCGCACGGGAAGGTCACACGGCACGTCATCACCAGGATCGTCGCCACGAACCACCAGGTTCGCGTCGGCAACCTGCGGCTGGCTCCGTCTGTCCGGTCGGTGCGGGTGGCGCTCGCGTAGCGAGCACACCACCAGAACGGTAGGAACACGGAGGGCCCGCGCGAGCGGGCCCTCCGTCTGTCTGGTGCCAGGCTGAGCTAGCGGCCGGTCTGCTGCTGCAGCAGCTTCAACGCGTCGACGCGTCCGCTGCCGACCGAGCCGGGAAGCGGCGCCGCGGTCTGCTCGAGCGCGGCTTCGACCTGCGCGGCCGAGCCGCCGCCGGCGGAGAGCGCGAGCCCGGCCAGACCTGCCACGAGCGGGGCCGCGGCCGAGGTGCCGCAGAAGGTGACGAAGTTGGCGCCGAGCGCGGTCGTGTACGAGCAGCCCGGCGCGGCGAGCGTGACCCACGAGCCGTGAGTCGACCACGGGAAGAGCACGCCGGCCTGGTCGACGGCCGCGACCGAGACGACGCCCGGATACGACGCGGGATAGGTCGGCGTGTCGCCGCCGCTGTTACCGGCCGCGGCGATCAGGAGAACGCCGTGCGCGTGCGCGTAGGCGAGAGCCGACTCGACGCCGGCGTCGGGGCCGCTCAAGACGAAGCTCATGCTGATCACGTTCGCCCCGTGGTCGGCCGCGAAGCGGATGCCGTCGGCGATCGAGGCGGCCGTGCCGCTGCCGTCGGCGCCGAGCACCTTGATCGGCATGACCACGCACGTCCAGCAGATGCCGGCTCCGCCGACGCCGTTGTTCGGGCGCGCGGCGATCACGCCGGCGACCATCGTGCCGTGGCCGAACTGGTCGGTGGTGTCGCCACTCGAGTCGGCGAAGTCGGCGCCGGGGACGAGCGCGCCGCGCAGGTCGGGCTGCGCTGAGTCGACGCCGCTGTCGACGACGGCGATCACGACGGGCTTCGCTCCGGCCGAGACGCGCCAGGCAGCGGGCGCGCCGATCAGCGACAGGCCCCACTCCTGCGACCACGCCGGATCGGTGGGCACCACCGTGGTCGGCTGCGGGGCAGGCGAGACCGTGGTGCGGGGGGCGCCGGAGACGTGCTTCGCCGTGCGCGCGCTCGAGAGGCGCCGGTGCGCGGCGGCCTTGTGACGAACCGTCCGGTGATGCGACACCCGGAGGACGTCGGACGTCGGCTGGAAGGCTGCGAACCCGATCGGGGCGGCTCTGCCCCCGGCAGAAGCGACGGACGCGACGACTGCCAGCAGAGCCAGTACGGGAGCGACCCGGCCTGAATGCCCAATCCTCACGTCCCTGGGTATCGGCACCACCCGAGGCAGCCTTTAGCCCGGCTACCCTGTGGCCCGATGAAGGCCCGCGCAGCGTTCCTGGGACTCGCCGCCGTGGCTCTGGCGGCGTGTGGCTCGAGCAAGCTCTCGAACGACAAGCTCGCCAGCGACCTCACCAAGCAGGTCGGCCTGAAGACGCCGCTCGTCTGCTGGGAGAAAACCGGGAAGCTCGGCGGCATGAGCGCGATGGGCTACACCCGCGTCTGCGGGATCTCCCAGAACCGACCGTCGATCTACGTGCGCACCGGGACCGACACGAAGCCGGGCTGGTGCCTCGTCACGCCGCGCTTCGTCAAGGCGCCCAGCTGTCCGCTGTAGGCGCTCGCGTGGCGGCTAGTGCGTGCGCTCGTGCGAGATGAGCTTCCCGGCCGAGTTGTAGCCGAGCACCTCGCGGACCCAGGTGGCGCAATTCGTCGGCGCCGGGCAGCCGTAGATGTAGCCGCCGTCCTTGGTCAACGGAATCGTCTTCTTCGCGGTCGTGCCGACGAGAACGACCTTCGTCACGCCGTCGGCTGCAATCCCGCCGATCAGACCCTTGATCACCGAGAACGTGCGCCGCGAACGGTCGAAGAGCGCGGGCGACGGAGCGCAGCGCGCACGGTACGAGCTCGCCTGGACGAGCAGGGTGCACACCGACTTGTCCTTCATCCGCGTCACGTACACCAGGTACGGGCGGCGCTTCGCGTCGAGCGCGGTGGCGACGCGACGCGCGCTCGAGACGGCCCCGACCTTGCGGGCGACGGCCGGCAGCTTGTCGTAGGCGTGGGCGGGCCGCTTGAAGACGCGCAGCGGCAACGCAGGCGCAGTGGCCGCCGCAGCTGTCGCCGCGAGCACCAAAGCCGCCAGGAACCCCCCTCCGAGACGCCGCATCCGGGGCGCATCGTAACCGCATCCGGCGCGGATCGCTGGCGGTTCCGGGATCATTTACAAACGTGCCCGCCGTTCCCGTCCTGCTCGCCGCAGCGGTCGCCGCGCTGCCGCCCGCGCCGCCGATCGTGGCGCGCTTCATCCCGTTCGGCGCCGACCGGCGCGCCGAGACGGCGCGCTACGCCGAGCGCCACTACGGCCTCGACACCTGGCGGCTCCGCAGCCCCCGGGTGATCGTCGAGCACTACACGGCCACGACGACGTTCGCGCCCGTCTGGGCGACGTTCGCGGCCGACACGCCCGACGCCGAGCTCGGCGAGCGTCCGGGAACGTGCGCCCACTTCGTGGTCGACCGGGACGGGACGATCTACCAGCTCGTCTCGCTCGGGACGATCTGCCGCCACACCGTCGGCCTCAACTGGACTGCGATCGGGATCGAGCACGTCGGCACGAGCGACGGATCGATCCTTGCCGACCACAAACAGCTCGCGGCGTCCCTGCGGCTGACGCTGTGGTTGCTGAGCCGCTTCCGGATCTCCCTGCCGAACGTGATCGGACACGCGGAGAGCCTCACCAGCCCGTACCACCGTGAGCGCTATGCGCCGTGGCGCTGCCAGACGCACGGCGACTGGCAGCACGCCGACATGGTCCGCTATCGCGCGCGACTCGCGGCGCTCGCGCGCTCGGAGCGCGTCGCCGTCTCGAGAGCCGGGGGTCCGGTCAAGTCCGCCTGTTGAGCTCGTCCTCCACGCGCGCCAGGTCGATGCCGCGCGAGGCGAGCAGCACGTAGAGGTGGAAGATCACGTCGGCCGCCTCCTCGACGACACGCTCGTCGTTCTCGTCGAGCGCCGCAACCGCGAGCTCGACCGCCTCCTCCCCCACCTTGCGCGCGCACGCGCCGGTGCCCGCGTCGAGCAACTGGGCGGTGTAGGAGCCCGCGGGTCGCCGCGCCGCACGATCCGCCACCGTGCGCCACAACCCCGGGGCGAAGCAGGACAGCGAGCCGGTGTGACAGGCGGGCCCCGCCGGGCGCACGCGAACGAGCAGCGCGTCGCCGTCACAGTCGTCCCGCAGCTCCTCCACGGCCAGCGTGTTGCCGGACGTCTCTCCCTTGCGCCAGAGCGCCTCACGCGACCTGCTCCAGAACCACGCCTCGCCGGTCGCACGCGTTCGCGCCTCGGCTTCGGCGTCCATCCACGCGAGCATCAGGACGCGACCGTCCTCGGCGTCCTGGACGATCGCCGCACGAAGGTCAGGCGGCATCGCGCACCGCCACACCGAGGTCGCGGAGCTCGCGCCGCAGCGCGCCGAGCCGCGCCGGGTCCTCGTGGAGGATCGAGGCGAGCAGCGCCGCCTGCGCGACCTCGAGCACGTCGGCGACGTGCTGCGTCGTCCCCGCACCGCCCGACGCGATCACGGGCACGTCGACCGCCGCCGCGACGGCAGACGTCAATGCGACGTCGTAACCCTGGCGCGTACCGTCGGCGTCGATCGACGTGAGCAGGATCTCGCCGGCGCCGTGCTCGACCGCCTCCACCGCCCAGTCGATCGCCGTGCGCGGCGTCTCCTGGGTGCCGGCGTGCGACCGAACGCGTCCGCGCTCGACGTCGATCGCGACGACGACGGCCTGCGAGCCGAGCCGCCCGGCGAGCTCGGTGAGGAGCTCCGGCCGTGCGAGCGCGGCGGAGTTGACCGCGACCTTGTCGGCGCCCGCGGCGAGCAGCTTCTCGGCGTCCGCCGACGAGCGGACTCCGCCGCCGACGGTGAACGGGATCTGGACCCGCGCCGCGACGCGGCGAACGAGCTCGACGAGCGTGGCGCGCTCCTCGAGCGTCGCCTGCACGTCGAGGAACACGAGCTCGTCCGCACCCTCGGCCGAGTAGGCGGCGCCGAGGTCGACCGGGTCGCCGACGTCGCGGAGCTCCTGGAAGCGCACACCCTTGACGACGCGGCCGCCGGCGACGTCGAGGCAGGGAATCAGGCGGGGGAAAGGCACCGGACGTCCTCGAGCACGCGCTTCAGGTAGCGGGCGCCCGCGGCGCCGCTCTTCTCGGGGTGGAACTGGACGCCGAGGAACGAGCCGGCACGCGCTTCGGCGACGATCCCCTCCGACCAGGCGGTCGCAGCCGGCGTCTCGCACGCGTAGGAGTGCGCGAAGTAGAAGGCGGCGCCGAGCGGCGAGACGTCGGCCCAGCCCAGCCGGGGCACGCGCCCCGCCGTGAGGCGCAGCGAGCGCCCGGGCAGGAGCCCGAGCCCCGCCGTACCGCCGTCCTCGTCGGTGTGCTCGAGCGCGAGCTGGAGGCCGAGGCAGATCCCGAGCACCGCGCGTCCGGCGGCGCAGCGCTCACGAAGGGCGACGTCGTCGCCCCGCGCCCGCATCCCCGCGAGCGCACTGCCCGCGGCGCCGACACCAGGCAGCACCGCGAGGTCGGCGCCTTCGACGTCGTCGACGATCTCGGCGCCGAGACGTCGCAGCGCCAGCTCGACCGAGCGCACGTTCCCCGCACCGTAACGGCAGATCGCAACTCTCACAGCACGCCCTTCGTCGACGGCAGCCCCGTCGACTCGCGGCGGACGGCGACCTTCAGTGCGCGGCCGAGCGCCTTGAAGGCGGCCTCGGCGACGTGGTGCGCGTCGCGGCCCGTGGCCTCGACGTGAACCGCGGCGCGCGCCGCCTGGGCGAAGCTCGTGAGCATGTGCCCCGCGAGGCCCGGATCCTGCTCGAGCGACAGCTCGGCGAACGGCCTGCCGCCGAGGTCGACCGCGACGCGCGCGAGCGCGTCGTCCATCGGGACGACCGCGTCGCCGTAGCGCGCGATGCCGCGCCGGTCGCCGAGTGCGACGTCGATCGCGCTGCCGAGAGCGAGCGCTGCGTCCTCCGCCGTGTGATGCTCGCCGGTCTCGAGATCGCCGACGCCCTCGAGCACGAGGTCGAAGCCGGCGTGGAACGCGAGCTGTTCGAGCAGGTGGTCGTACAGCCCGGCGCCGGTCGAGATGCGCACCCTGCTCGCCCCGTCGAGCGCGAGCCGGACGGCCAGCCTCGTCTCGGCGGTGGCCCGCAGCGACCGGCTGCTCCTGCCGCCGGCGGACGCCACCGGCGCCGGCCGGTCGAGGATCCGTGCGAGCGCCTCGACGAGCACGTCGTCGTCGACCGAGTCGCGCACCGACGCGCGAATCGCCCCGTCGTACGCGCGCACGACGAGTCCGTTGCGGAGCAGCGCCTCGCCGAGCGCGAGCCCGTCGTCGACCGGGATGTAGACGAAGTTCGTGGCGGACGGCAGCGGGTCGAGCCCGAGCGCGCGAAGCGCAGCGGCGAGGCGCTCCCGTTCCTCGACGTCCGCGTCGACACTCGGCGGCTCCCGCAGCGCCGCGAGCGCCAGCTCGACCGAGAGCGACGAGACCGGCGCCGGCGCCTGCCGCGCCGCGAGCTCGGACGCGACGTCGGCCGACGCGAGCGCGTAGCCGATCCGGGCACCCGCGAGCGCGAATGCCTTCGAGAACGTTCTCAGCACGACGACGTCGCCGTCGTCGATCAGCGGCAGGGCCGTCACGCCCGCGTACTCGAAGTACGCCTCGTCGACGACCAGCGGCCGCGCGTCGGGCAGGTCGCAGAGCGCGCCGGTCGGATTGTTCGGACGGCAGGCGAACGTGACCACGGGATCGCTGCCGCCGACGGCCGCACCGGCGAGCTGCGCGGCGATGCGATACAGCGGATACGTCGGCGCAGGGGGAATCGCGACGGCGTCGCCGGGCCCGGCCCAGGCACGCGCGCAGAGGAGGATCAGGTCGTCCGCGCCCGCCCCGACGACGACGTTCTCGGGCTCGACGCCGGCGTAGCCGGCGATCGCGCGGCGAAGCTCCGCATAGCCGTCCGCCGGATAGCTGCTGACGCGCGCGATCCCGCCCGCGATCGTGCCCGGGCGCGTCGAGGGCAGCGGCAGCGGTGGCGTGTTCTGGTCGAAGCGCAACACCTGCGAAGCGTCGATGCCGGCCAGCCGCGCGACCTCCGCGGTCGAGGCCGCCCACGCATACGGCGCGAACTCGGGCGCGAGCGCCCTCATCGCCGCACCGCCGCCGCGTGCGCCGGCATGCCCTCCGCCGCCGCCAGCGCCTCGACCGTCGGCCGCAGCCGCGCGAGCCCCTCCTGCGACAGCCGCTGCACGGTCACCGGCTTGAGGAACGCCTCGAGCCCCAGCCCGCCGGTCGAGCGCGCGCGGCCCCCGGTGGGCAGGACGTGGTTCCCGCCGGTCGCGTAGTCGCCGGCGGCGACCGCCGACCAGGGGCCGACGAACACGGCGGCGGCGTTGCGGACGCGGTCGGCGTCGCGCTCGGCCTCGCCGAGCAGGACGAGATGCTCCGGCGCCATCGCCTCTGCCTCTGCGAGCGTCGCGACGCGCCGGCAGACCGACTCGGCGCCGTGCTCCTGTTGCGCGGCGAGCTCGAGCGAGATCAGGTTCTCGTCCCCGTCGCCGACCACGACGACCTCCGACGGCCCGCCGGGCAGGTCGATCGGGACGTCGCGCGCGACCTCGAGCTTCGCCTCGTTCACGTACGTACTCCCCGGCCCGACGATCTTGTCCACCCGCGCGACGTACGCCAGCCAGCCGATCGCCTGGGCGCCGCCGATCGCCCAGACCTCGTCGAGGCCGAGTGCCTCCGCCGCGGCGGCGATCAGCGGCGCACCATCCGGCGGCGTGCACACGACGATGCGGCGCACGCCTGCCACCTGCGCGGGCACTGCGCACATCACGAGCGTGGAGAGCAGCCGGCGGGGCGCGTAGACACCGACCGTGTCGAGCGGAACCCAGCGCCGTTCGAGCACGACTCCCGGCTCGATCTCCAGCGCCACGTCGCGCGGCCGCTGCAGCTCGTGCCAGCGCCGCACGCGGTCGGCCAGCGTGAGCAGCGCCTCACGGGGCAGCCCGTCCGCGTCGGCGACCGCACGCGCCGGCTCGACGCCGTCGAGCTCGAGCGCCCACTCGCGCACCGCTGCGAGCCCGCGCGCCTTCACGTCGGCGACGATCGTCGTCATGCGGCCATCCGCTCGACCGGCACGATCAGGATCGACGAGCCGCCCGCCTGCTCGAGCTTCGGCAGCAGGCGCCAGACCTCCGCGGCGGGGACGAGCACGTGCACCGCGACGAGCCCCGACTCGGCGAGCGGCAGCACGCTGGGAGCACGCGGCGCGACGAGCGCGCAGATCTGGGGCAGTGCCGACTCCGGGGCGTTCAGCATCAGGTAGCGGTGCCGGCGCGCGTCGACGACTGCGCGCAGCATCGCGGCGAACGCCCCGGCACGATCTGCATCGCCGGCGACGAGCACCGCCTCGGAGTGAAGGAGCGTCCCGAGCGACCGGAGGCCGTTCGTCCGCAGCGTGTTTCCCGACGAGACGAGGTCGACGATCGCGTCGGCGAGGCCGAGTCGCGGTGCGAGCTCGACGGACCCCGTCACGTCGACCAGGTCGACCGTCGCAGGCAGCAGCTCGCGCGTCAGGCGCGGGTAGACCGTCGCGACCGAGCCCCCGTCGAGATCCCCGATCGTCTGCGCAGCAGACTCCTGGGGCACGGCCGCCTCGAGCCGGCACGAGCCGAACCCGAGCTCGACCAGCTCGACGACGCGAGCAGCCCGCTCGCGGACGAGGTCGCGGCCGGTGATCCCGCAGTCGACGACGCCGTCCTGGACGTATTCGGGGATGTCGGCTGCGCGCACGAGCAGCACCTCGACGGGCGCGTTGCGGCAGGGAAACGCGAGCGCCCGCTCGCCCGGCTGCTCCGGGCCGAGCCCCGCGTCCTCGAGCAGGCGGAACGCCGGCTCCCTGAGCCGGCCCTTGACCGGAAGCGCGACCTTCAGGAGCCCGCGCGGTCGAGCGCCAGCCGGTAGCCGCCCTCGCCGTGCCGCAGCCAGTGCGCCACCCGCGTCACCGTCGTCGTCGAGGCGCCCGTTCGCTCCGCGATCTCCAGATAGGGCAGCCCCTGCTCGAGCAGGCGCGCCACCTCCCACCGGTGCGCCATCGCCTCGAGCTCCGAGAGCGTGCACAGGTCCCGCAGGAAGTGCTCCACCTCCGCCCGCGTCTTGAGCGCCTTGACGGCGTCGAAGAGCGCCTCCATCTCCGGAGTCCGCCACGGGTGTCGAGTCCTGGTCGCCATCGCCGGTCAGCATGTTAGCACGTTAACATGTGACCATGAAAGCGCAAGCATGGTTCGAGGGGCCGATCGACGTGATCCCGGCGGTGGACGTCCTGGGCGGCGAGGCTGTCCGCCTGCGCCGAGGCGCCTACGACGACGTCGTCGAGCGCGCAGCCGATCCTGTGGAGCTCGCGCAGCGCTGGCGGGACGCCGGCGCCGGACGGATCCACCTCGTCGACCTCGACGGAGCGCGCTCCGGCCGGACTCGGCCGGAGCTGGTGCGGCGAACCGTCGATGCGTGCGCGCCGGTTCCCGTCCAGGCCTCGGGAGGGATCCGCTCGGTGGAGGACGCGTGGGCGCTGCTCGACGCGGGCGCCGACCGCGTCGTCGTCGGGACGGCGGCCTGGCCCGATCCGGGCGAGTGGGCCGACGCGCTCGGCGCCGCCCTCGTGGTCGCGATCGACGTGCAGGACGGCCGCCTGCGCACGGCCGGGTGGACCCGCGACGAGGGCCTCGGAGTCGCGGACGCGCTCGCGCGCGCGGCAGCCGCGGGCGTCGTCCGCTGCCTCGTCACGTCGATCGAGCGCGACGGCACGCTCGCCGGCCCCGACCTCGAGCTCGTGCGCACCGCTGCCGCGGCCGGGCCGGCCGTGCTCGCGGCCGGCGGCATCCGCTCACGGGCCGACGTCGCCGCGCTGGCCGCAGCCGGCGCGGAGGCGGCGGTGGTCGGACGCGCGCTTCTAGCCTCCTCTACGCCGTGACGAGCGCCAGATCGGCCTTCAGTGCCTCGAGATCGAAGCCGTTCGGCGCCCGGCCGGCCCGGAGGAAGTCGTTCGAGAGGATCGCGTAGACCTCGTCGCAGTAGCGGTCCCAGAACGCCCAGGTGACCTGCTGCAGCCGCCCCCACGTGACGACCGTGACGCCTTCGGGCCCGTAGCGGACGAGATCGATCGCATGGCCGCCCCAGGAGCCGGGCTTGGCCGGCCCGGCGAGGGTGCCCGTCCAGTCCCAGACCTGCTGATCCTGCGCGGTCAGCGGCAACTCGACGCCGACGTAGAGGCCGCCGAACAGCCACGCCGACGCCCGGGCGAGCTCGTGGTCGTGCACGGAGACGCGCGCATACGCCCCGATCCGGTGGCGGCCCACCCCGTGCCGGCGCCAGTCGCGCAGCACGTCGAGCACCACCGCCCCCTCCTCGCCGCTGATCGGGTCGACCTCCTTCACCCGGTCGAACGCCCGCAGCACCGATTCCTCCGACACCTCGACCGCCTCGCCGCGGCTCTCCGCGGTCCACGCCTCGATCATGTGGCCCGCTGCGGCGATCGTGCAGTCGCCGATCCGGTCGTTCGCGTACATCGGCCAGTCGCCGACTCGATCGGCGAGATCGAGCGTCTCGGGCGGCTCGGGCAGCTTCGCGGTGTCGACGTAGCGGCCCATCCGGAGCGTGCGCACGTCCGTCCGGACGGGCAGCTTCCCCAGCTTGCGGAGCATCGTTGCGGTGGTCATCACAGCCCTCCCTCGGAGCGGTGGAACGGGAGCCGCAGTGACCGCAGTCGCCGCGTCGAGTCTGACGGCGAGGTGTCGCGGCGTCAAGCGTCGTCGCGCGCCCAGGCGCCGAGCAGCCCGCGGTAGTGCTCGACGAAGTGGCCGTGCTCGTGCTGCGGGAACGTCGTGCGCACCGTGTGGACCAGCACCGCGTCGAAGTCGGGTGACGTGAACCACTCGTGCGCCAGCTCGTCGAGATGCGGCAGGTGGCGGTCGCAGAACTCCTCGTACGCATCGATCTGGAAGTACTCGTCTGCGAGTGCGCGGTACTGCGCCAGCTTCTGGTCGTAGTCGAGACTCTCGTCGTCGCCGATGTCGAAGTAGTCGCGCGAGTTCTGGTTGATGCGCATCTCGCGGCGCGTGCAGATACAGAAGGCCGACCAGCGAACGAGCGCCTTGATCGCCCACGGGAAGTAGTAGTGGAGCGACGTGATCGCGACGTCCGGCGACGCGTTCGCGTAGTCGATCGGATAGGCGATGCCGTCCTTGACGATCGTCTCGCACGAGTTGAACTCCCAGCGGAAGAAGGCGTTGATCAGGCGCGAGATCGTCACGACCTCGTCGCCGAGCACCGGGCTGAGGAAGGAGTGGCGCACCTGATAGCGGTCGTGCATCGGCCGTGACGGGTCGAACCACATCGACATCGTCTCGGCGCCGATCGACAGCGAGCGCACGAAGACGTCGAAGTCCTCGAGCGCGCTCTGCAGATGCATCAGACGCTCGCCCGACTCGTCGTACCGGCTGCGGAGCTCGTCGACGTTGCCGACGCGCGAGACACCGACCCACTGTCCTCCGTCGAACGGCTTCATGAACAGCGGGTAGCCGATGGCCGCGCCGATCCGGTCGAGCTCGAACGGCGCGTTGTACCGCTCGGCGGTCGGCGCGAAGCGCGGGTTCGCCGGCGGCACCTTGTGCGGGATCAACCACGTCTCGGGGACGCGGAGGCCGAGCCGCATCATCGCGCAGTACGCCGAGTGCTTCTCCATCGCCTGGAACGTGAACGGGTTGTTGAGCAGATAGACGTCGTCCATCAGCGAGACCTTCTTCAGCCACGCGCGCGGAAGGTCGTACCACCACGCGAGCCGGTCGATCACGAGCGCGTAGCGCGGGACGGAGCGGAGGTCGAACGGCTCGTTGACGAGGCGCTCCGTGCGCAGCGTGTGGCCGTCGACCGGGCCGAGTCGCGCGACCAACGCCTCGAAGGCGGCCGGCCAGTCCTCTTCGGTGCCGAGGAGCAGTCCGATCAGAGAATCAGAGCTCACTGCAGGATCCGCTTCGTTCCGAGGACACAAGACTGATTCTGGAGGGAGCTCTAGACAAAGCGGGGCAGATGATGCGCGATTTGGCGGCGCCACGACGGCCAGTCGTGCGGCACGTCGTGGCCCCAGAGGTCGACTTCACAGCGGATGCCCTTGCCGGCGAGCAGCTCGCCGAAGCGCCGCGTCGACTCGAGCGCGCCGGTCGTGTCCTCCCACTGCCCCTGACCGCAGACGAGCAGGATCGAGGCCCGGTTGCGCAGCCAGTCGAGGTGGTCGCCGTGGAGGTGGACGACGTAGTCGGCGGGATTCGCGAAGTAGACAGCGTCGCCCCGCTCTCCCCCACCGTGGACGGCGACGTCGTACACGCCGCTCAGCCCGAGCGCGATCGGGAACACGTCGGCGCGCTTCAGGCAGAAGTTGACGGCGTGGTACGCGCCGAACGAGCAGCCGACAGCGCCGAGGTCGTGCGTGTGGCAGTCGGCCTGGACGAACGGCACGAGCTGTTCGAGCACCCAGCGCTCGTAGTGCGCGTGGCGTCGCGCGCGTTCCTCGAGCGGCAGGTCGCCGCGGGTCCAGCTCTCTCGGTCGAACGAGGGGATGCAGTACAGCTTCAGCCGCCCGTCCTCGAGCAGCGGCGCGACCGCGTCGATCATGCCGCGGCTCTCCCAGTCCCAGGCTTCGCCGTTCTCCGACGGAAACGCGACGAACGGCTTGCCCCAGTGGCCGTAGGCGACGAGCGTGCCGCCGTCGATCGTGACCTCGTGCCGGTTCAGCGGACGGCTCCGAGCAGGTCGACGAGGGCCGGATCGAACCCGTCCCGCCAGCACGTCCAGGTGTGGGCGTCGCGGATCTCGGTGAGGCGCGCGGGATACCCCTGGGCTGCGAGGGCTGCCGCGACGGCGCGGTTGTTGGCGAGGTTCTCCTCGGCTGTCCCGCAGGTCAGCGCGACCGGGATCGGCCGGGACGGCGCCCGGCCGCGCAGCACCGCGCCGGCGAAGCGCGTGATCCGCTGATAGCGGCCGAAGCTCGACTCGACCTTGTCCCAGCGCCGCTGGAAGAAGCTGCCGGACTGGAGCAGGAGCGCGTCGAACGTCTTCGGGTGCCGGAAGTGCGCGTGCAGCATCGCGAGCGCTCCGAGGCTGGCGCCGATGCCGACGCGCGGACCGCGCGGAACGCGCCGCGCCAGCTCGGGAAGCAGCTCGCGCACGAGCGCGGCGGAGTAGAGCGCCGATGCCGAGTAGGTCTCGTTGCGGTCGACGGGCTGGATCAGCGCGGCCGTGAGCGCGGGGATCCGGGCGTCGCCGTACGCCGCGTCGAGGAAGCGCGTGAACGCCGCGTACTCGGCGTACTCGGGCCCGTCGTGGACGACCAGCAGCGGCGCTGTCTCGAGCGGCTCCTCGGGCGTCCGGTAGAGCAGTACCTTGACGCGGGCGACGAGCCGCCGCGAGCGCAGCTCGATCCACTCGACGGGACCTGCGTCGGCCGGCGCCTCGAGCCAGGCCGGAGGCGCGTACTCCGGCCACTCGACGACCGAGCGGTCGCCGAACGGACCCGCCGCCCGTAGCGGGTTTCGCGGATCGGGGCCGAACGTGCCGTCGACCCCGATCAGGTACTCGAGCCGGTCGACCGGCGGCCGCGGGAAGCGAAGACGCCACATGCCGTCACGCCAGGCGAACGGCGGCCCGTGGCGGGGACGAGACACCTCCTGTCCGAGCACGACCGAGTCGAGCTCGTGCCCCGGGTCGGGCACGGCGAACTCGACCGCGTCGGGAAGAGCCCGCGGCGAGGGGAGCATGGATTCGACCGGAGCCGACGTCCCTGGATCTTGACGTGCGTCAGGTGCGCAGGCCGAGGAACCGGCCGAGCACCGCGAATCCACCGAGGCAGGCGAGGGCCTCGAAGACGCCCCGCAGCGCCCCGTCGAACGGGTCGGAGGCGGCGATCCCCGCGATCCAGACCGCGAGCCCCACGAGCAGCGCGACGCGGCGCGCGAACCGCCACGGGTCGCTGCGATAGCGAGGCAGCCCGAGGTCGTCGAAGACATCGCCGGCTGCGCCCGCGACGCGCGGATGCAGTCGCACCGCACCCAGCGCAGGAAGCGAAGCGAGCAGGAGCAGCGCGAACGCGCTGACGCTGCCGACGAGGGTGAAGCTCACCCACCAGTGCGCGAGACCGTGCCTCAGCTCGAAGGCGTAGGTCGCCTGCGCGAGCATCGTCACGAGGCCGCAGGCGAGCGCGAGCCCGGTCCGCCGATGGATGATCGTCCGCTCGCCCGACGCGAGAACGCGATCGAGCCGGCGCCGCCAGACCCGCAGCAGCGCGAGCGCACCGGCGACGAAGGCCAGTTGCGGCGCCAGCACGATCACGAGAAACGCGAGCGACGCGAGCGGCGGATCATCTGTCGACGTCCCTGCGAACGAGGCACCGACGAAGGACACGGCGTACACGGCCCCGGCGACGCCGAGCGCCGCGAAGGCACCAACCGCGGCACGGCGCGACGCGCGTGCGCCGAGCTCGGCGGCAAAGGCGTTGGCGATCTCGTGCGCCGCGCCGAAGCGGGTGCGGGCTTCGTCATCCGAACGCAGGTGGTCGTCGGCCTCGGCGACGATCCGGGCGCGAAGGCGCCCTCGGATGCCGACTGCACCGAGCTCCCGCGACAGGTCGTCGAGGTAGCTCACGCCACGACCGCCTGGACCGCGCCGGCGAACACGGCCCAGTCGCGGCGCCGCGCCGCCAGCTCGGAGCGGCCGCGGGCGGTCAGCCGGTAGACGCGCCGCCGCCGGCCGTCCACCGTCGCCCAGGAGCTTGCAAGCAGGCCGCCCCGCTCGAGCCGGTGCAATGCGGGGTACACGGTGCCTTCGGCCAGCCCGAACACACCGCTGCTCCGCTCCTTCAGGCGCTCGACGATCCCGTAGCCGTGCGCCGGGTCGCCGCTTAAGGCCGCCAGGATCAGGAGATCGAGATGGCCTTTCAATGCCTCGCCACGCATAGCCTTGTCAGGCTAGGCATCGAGGCAGCGGTTGTCAAACCCTCAGCGGCCCTTGCTCCTTTGCTGGCGGGCGCGGATCTTGTACTCGCGCTGCTGCTCCTTGCGCATCAGGTGGTTGCGCCGCGTCTCGAGGGCGATCAGCTCCCGCTCGAGCGCCCGGTAGCTCGACCAGCGCTCCGCGGAGAGCGAGCCGTCGAGCAGCGCCTCGCGGATTGCGCAGCCGGGCTCGCTGCGGTGGGCGCAGTCGGCGAAGCGGCAGCGCAGCGCGAGCTCGTCCACGTCGCCGAACGCCTGCTCGAGATCGCCGTCCCAGAGCTGAAGCTCGCGAATCCCCGGCGTGTCGAGCACGATGCCGCCGTCGGGCAGCACCACGAGCTCGCGGCGGGTCGTCGTGTGCCGGCCGCGATGGTCGTCCTCGCGAACCTCCCGCGTGGCGAGCAGCTCCGCGCCCGCCAGGGAGTTGACGAGGGTCGACTTGCCGACGCCCGACGAACCGAGCAGGACGGCGGTGCGATTCCCCCTGAACCAGGTGCGGACCTCTTCGAGCCCCTCCCCCGTGCGTGCGGAGACGGGATGCACCGGGCAGGCGCCGACGGTCACAGCCTCGGCCTCGGCGATGAAGCCTGCGGCGTCGTCGACGAGATCGATCTTGGCGAGCAGGACGACCGGTTGCGCACCGCTCTCCCACACCATCGTGAGATAGCGCTCGAGCCGGCGTGCGTTGAAGTCGAGCGGGAGCGCCTGCATGACGAACGCGACGTCGACGTTGGCCGCGAGCACCTGCTCGCGCGTGACGCGGAACGCCTCCTTGCGTGAGAGCTGCGTCCGGCGCGGGAGTACCGCCTCGACGAGTAGCGACTCCGGGTCGAGCCCGACCCAGTCGCCGACCGCCGGGAGCGCGTCCTCGCGCGCCAGCCGCGCGACCGCGCTTGCCCGCAGTTCGCCGGTCTCGCCGGCGAGATCGAAGGCCCCCCTGTGTTGAACCGTGACGCGGGCGGGGACGAGCCCGGCTGCACGGTGCTCGGTGAAGGCGACCTCCCAGCCGTCGTCCCAGCCGAGACGCTCGAGCGGTGAATCCGTGAGCGGAAGAGTCAAGCGAAGCTCCTTTGCGTGCGTTGTCGGTGATCGGGCGCGTCGCCCGTCACTCGACTCCGCTCAGGAGCAGGTGCGACGGGCAGCGGCGCGGGGCTCGCACAGCTCATGGACAGCCTTCATTTCGCACCACCTCCTCGTCGAAAGGTCTTGGACTCGAACCATTGTGCGCCGGATCCGCAGGTTCCGCAAGTCGCGCTACCGTCGCCGCGATGCGCCTCGTCGCGTTCCTGGCGCTTGTCTTGGCCGTTTGCGGGTGCGGTAGGACGCACCGGCAGACGGTCGCCGGCTGCCTCAACGAGCGCGGTTTCCTCGTCACCGCCGCAGCCGGCGGGATCAGCGGCACCTCGGCCGGCGGTACCGGGCTGGCGGTGACGCTCTACCCGAGCGCGGCGGCGGCGACCCGGGCTGCGGCGAAGCTCGGACACCGCGGAACGACGGTCGTGGGGATCGCCGTGGTCGACGTCCGCGGCAACCCCGACGCGAGCCCGCCGCTCACGAGCTCCGACCTCGCCGCGGTCCGCAAGTGCCTGCCGAAACGGCCCGCGTGAGCCGGTTACACTGATTTCGCCCGCGGCGCGGTGAGATTCCGAACCGGGTCAGATCCGGGAGGAAGCAGCCCTAAGGATCCCTCACCGGTGCCGCGGCCTTTTCGCTGGTCAAAAACCCCCCGTGCCAATCGCCGACGGCAGGCCTAAGATCACAGCGGTCGTCTGTTCGCGTCGAGCACAAAGGGGAGCCGTCTTGAGGAAGTTCACCGCCCTTGCGGTCACTGCGATCTCGCTCGGCATCGCCCTGGGAGCGAGCGGCGGTGCGTCAGCACTCGTCGGAGCGGCGGGCGGCAGCGGCCCGATGCAGAACCCGACCGGCGGTCGCTGGTTCGTGCGCACGTGTCCCGCTCCGGCAGCGGGCCTCGCCGCGTGCAACGCGCAGGTCGTGACGAACAGCGTCGGCACGCCGCAGGTGACCAACCCGGCGCCTCCTCCGACCGCGCTCGGGCCCGCGCAGTTCCACACGGCGTATGCGCTGCCGACGACCGCACCCTCGACGCAGACGATCGCGATCGTCGACGCGTACGACAGCCCGACGATCGAAAGCGACCTCGCGACGTACAGCGCGCATTACGGCCTGCCGGCGTGCACGACCGCGAACGGCTGCTTCCGCAAGGTGAACCAGATCGGCGGCACGACGTATCCCGTCGTGAACACGGGCTGGGCGCTCGAGATCGCTCTCGACGTCGAGACCGCGCACCAGATCTGCCAGAACTGCAAGATCCTCCTCGTCGAGGCGTCGAGCGCGTCGCTCGCGAATCTCGGCGCCGCCGAGAACGAAGCCGTCGCGCTCGGCGCGAACGTGATCTCGAACTCGTGGGGCGCGAGCGAGTACGCGTCGGAGACGACCGACGAGACGCGCTACTTCAACCACCCCGGCGTCGTGATCACGGCGTCCACGGGCGACAACGGCTACCGCGTGGAGTTCCCGGCCTCTTCCCGCTACGTCACGGGCGTCGGCGGCACGACGCTGAACCTCAACCCCGACAACACGTGGAAGTCGGAGACTGCCTGGTCGGGGGCCGGCTCGGGCTGCTCCGCGTTCGTGGCGAAGCCTGCGTGGCAGACCGACTCCTCATGCGCGCGCCGCACGATCGCCGACGTCTCGGCCGACGCGGACCCGAACACGGGCGCCGCGGTGTACGACTCGGTGCCGTACGGCACGCAGACCGGCTGGTTCCAGGTCGGCGGCACGAGCCTCGCCGCGCCGTTGATCGCGGCGCTCTACGCGCTCACGGGGCACGCCTCGACCGCGAACTACGGATCGGCGCCCTACGCGAATCCGTCGGCGCTCCACGACATCACGAGCGGCAGCAACGGAAGCTGCAGCGGCAGCTATCTCTGCACGGCGAAGGTCGGCTTCGACGGGCCGACCGGCCTCGGTACGCCGAACGGCCTCGGCGCGTTCAACGGGACGTCGGGACCGCCGCCCCCGCCCGACTTCAGCGTCGGCGCGGCGCCGACCAGCTCGACGGTGACGCAGGGCTCGACGGCGACCTACACCGTGACCGTCGGCGCGTCCGGCGGCTTCTCCGGCACCGTCGCGCTCAGCCAGACCGGACTGCCGAACGGCACGTTTACGCCGTCCTCGGTCAACGGCTCCGGCTCCTCGACGCTCAGCGTCAGCACCTCGGCGATCGGCCCCGGCACGTATCCGTTCACGATCACCGGCACGAGCGGTTCGACGACGCACTCCGCGCAGGCAACGCTCGTCGTCCAGGCGGCACCGGTCGCCGACTTCACAGTCGGCGTCTCGCCCGGGAGCAGGACCGTGACGCAGGGCACGAGCGCCACCTACACCGTCAGCGTCGGCGCGCTCAACGGCTTCACCGGGGCCGTCGCGCTCAGCCAGTCGGGCCTCCCGAACGGCACGTTCGCGCCGGCCTCGATCAACGGCTCGGGCTCGTCGACGCTGACCGTGAGCACGTCGGCGATCGCACCCGGCAGCTACCCGTTCACGATCACGGGGACGAGCGGGGCGACGACGCACTCCGTCGGCGCGACACTGGTCGTCCAGGCCGCCGCGGCAGGCGACTTCTCGATCTCGGCTTCCCCGAGCTCGCGCCTGATCCCCGCCTCGTCGTCGACGACCTTCACGGTCACGATCACACCGAGCAACGGCTTCTCCGGGCCGGTGTCGCTGTCGGCCGCCGGCTTCGTCGCCGGCCTCTCCGGCTCGTTCTCGCCGAACCCGGCGACCTCGTCCTCGACGTTCACCGTCGTGTCGAACAACGTCCACACGGGGCGCGGACGGATCGTGCTCACGATCACCGGCACAAGCGGGTCGCTGACACACTCGACCACGGTGTCGATCCAGACGTTCTAGCGGTATCCTCGCCTCCTGAAGGGCGCATAGCTCAGCGGGAGAGCGCTCGCTTCACACGCGAGAGGTCCCTGGTTCGATCCCAGGTGCGCCCACCTCCGTTTGTCCTGCATCGGCCGCAGTTCGACCACTTCGCGCGAACACATGCCGTGACGGCTCTCGACCTGCTCGGTTGCGGTCGGAGCGACAAGCCGGAGGGCGGCTACACCATCCCCGACTTCGCGGACGACCTCGCACAGTTCTGCTCAGCGGTTGGAATCGACAAGCCGGTTGTGATCGGCACAGCAGCGGTGGAATGATCGCCGTCGAGCTCGCGGCGCGGCACCCGTCAGTGCCGCGAGCGCTCGTCCTCGTCAACCATGGGCCGATCGACCCACTCCCGGAGACCGTCAAACTGTTCAGCTCGTTCGCCGAGCAGCTCGAAGGCCCGAGCTGCGAGGATGTTCGCCGCCTCTATGTCCAGGACATGGGGGCTCGTGACGAGGACCTCGCGCGTTGGATCGTCGAGTTGATGTGCGCTACCCCGTTGCCGATCGCAACCGCAGTGATTCGCGGCGTCGGCGCGCTCAGGCTCTGCGCCGTGCCCACGCTGCTGCTTCGTGCGGCGTTGGGTGCGAGCCCCGACGTCGTTCGGCTGTCCGCAATCAAACCTGACCTGGAGGTCGGGATCACGGTCGGGGCCGGCCACTTCCACCAGCTCGAGGTTCCCGACCAGGTCAATGCCATGATCGAGCGCTTCCTCGCCATCGCAGCCTAATCCCCGTCGCCGCCGTGCGAAGAGGCGTGCGCCCTGGCGGCGGCTGGTGACGGCGCGCGAAGCGCTCGGCGTCGCCACCGGAGGTGCGAAGAGGGCCGGGCGAGGGTGTCGAATCGAGGGGGAGGAATCGACAGAACAACCCACCGGGATGGGGCCTTCTCGTCCGGCCCACCGTGAGACTGCCCTGGAAGGCGCCAGGCCGCCTCCGTAGTAGCTACGGCTCTGCCGAGTTCCGCTCTGCTGCGAGAGAAGATCGAGGAGCTGTTGGTAGCCGCCCGAGCCTCGAACAACCTGGGACGTCGCAGGAGAATCAGCCGGCAGTCGGGCCGTTGTCGTGCAACCAGGCGAGCTGGAGCAGCGTTGCCGTGCGGAAAGGCTGGTCGCGCTCGCGCCAGGCTCGCCGGAGCGCTTCCACGTCGACGAGCGAGGCATCGAGCCCCTCGCCGCTCCATTCATCGGCGAACCGGCTCGTGGCTTCCCCGAAGAAGACCGTGTCGAAGATCGCCTTGCTCTGCCGGGCGAGCAGCCGCTCTGGAAGCGCGCCGCCGGCCACGGCCCGCATCGTTGCCGCACGGCTCCCCCAGCCTCTGGCTCCGCCCGCGTGCACGAGGGCCGAGACGAAGCGTGGGTCGACGAACGGCGCCCGGATCGTGACGGCGGCAGCGGCGCCGATCCTCCCGGAGCTCTCCAGACCAACGTCCAGATAGCGGTCGCGTGCGAACCGAGCCACCGCGCGATCGAAGCGAACGGGCACGGCCGCCGCCCGCGCCCTCTCAGCCGCGGCGGCAGGACAGCGACGCCGATCCGTGGCGCGTCGCGCCGGTGCCGCCGGCGGCGGCCTCGAGCAGCGGCGTCAGCAGGTGGATGTTCGGCGGGAAGAGGACGCCGCGGCGAAGAAGCTCGGAGCTTGCAATCTGGCCGACGAGGTCGAGGTCCTCCCCCTCGAATACCCGTTGCTCGATCCCGAGGTGGTCGAGCACGAGTTCCTGCCACTCGTCCTCGCTCGTGCGATCGTGCCCGGGAAACCTGTGCGTGAGCGCGAGCGGCGGCGGAACTGCCTCGCGCCTGCCGGTTCGGCGACGCGCGACTGCGTCTCGAGTTCCGGCCGAGCAGGTCAGCAGACTCCCAGGCGCGATGATCGCCTCGCTCTCGGACACCCTCGTCGCAAACCCGGTCTTGCTGCTCTTCCTCGTGATCGGTGTCGGCTTCGCTGCCGGCCGCGTACGGGTGGGGGACTTCTCGCTCGGCATCGCAGCGGTTCTCTTCGCCGGGATCGGGATCGGCGCGATCGACGACCGCTTCGTCCTGCCCGACCCGTTCTGGGTTCTCGGTCTGGCGCTCTTCGTATACACGGTCGGACTCACGAGCGGCCCCGGCTTCGTGGCGGCGCTGCGGCGGCGCGGGCTTGCCGCGAACGTCCTCGTCGTCGCTGCGGTCGTCGCCTCCTCGCTGGTGGCGGTCGCAGGCCACGAGCTGCTCGATCTCTCCGGCGCCCGCGCCGCCGGCACGTTCGCCGGCGGAGAGACGAACACACCCGCTCTGGCGGCGGCGATCGAGGCGCTGAAGGGCCGGAGCGGCTTCGAGAAGCTCGCCGCCGAGCCGATCGTCGGCTACTCGCTCGCCTACCCGCTGGGGGTCGTGCTGCCGCTGCTCGTCGTCTGGCTGCTGCTCCGCCGCGAGCGCCTCCGCGCCGGGGCGCCGAACCTGGTGGTGCAGACGGTGCTGGTCGAACGGGCCGCAGGGACGATCGAGGACCTGCGTGACCGGCACGGCGGCCGCGTCAGCTTCGGCCGGCTGCAGCACGAGGAGCAGCTCGACGCCGCCGCAGCGACCCTCGCGCCGGCCCCCGGCGACCTGCTCTCGGTGGTCGGCCCGCGTGACGAGGTCGAAGCGGTCGTCGCCGAGCTCGGCCGGCGCGCGCCCGAGGAGATCGAGCTCGACCGGCACGGCCTCGACTTCCGGCGAATCGTCGTCAGCTCGCGCAAGGTAGCCGGCCTACGAATCGGCGACCTCGGCCTCGATGCGCGCTTCGGCGCCTCCGCGACACGGTTGCGCCGCGGCGACGTCGACCTCGTCGCCGACCCGGAGCTGCAGCTCGAACTGGGAGACCGGATCCGGATCGTCGCGCCGCCGGGCCGGATGGGCGAGATCGCTCGCTTCTTCGGCGACTCCTACCGTGCGCTCGGCGAGATCGACGTGCTGACGTTCAGCGTCGGGATCGCCGCCGGACTGGCGCTGGGCCTCGTCAGCGTGCCTCTTCCCGGTGGGAGCTTCTCGCTCGGCTCGGCCGGCGGGCCGCTGCTCGTCGGCCTCGCGCTCGGCGCCGTGGGGCGTACGGGCCCGTTCGTCTGGCAGCCGCCGTACGCGGCCAGCCTGACGCTTCGCCAGCTCGGGATGGTGATCTTCCTCGCCGGCATCGGGTTGCGCTCAGGACCGGCCTTCTCGTCCGCGATCACGGAGCCGTCGGCCCTGCTCGTGATCGCCACCGGGGCCGCGGCGACGACGACAGCTCTCGCGGTGCTCCTCGTCGGGGGCATCCGCGTCTTGGGGCTGTCGAGGCGCACTCTCGTCGGCGTGCTCGCCGGCATGCAGACGCAACCGGCCGTCCTGGCATACGCGTCGGATCAGCTCGACGACGAGCGCGAGCTCTCGCTCGGCTACGCCAGCGTCTACCCCCTGGCGATGATCGCGAAGATCGTGATCGCGCAGATCCTCATCGGGCTCCTGCTCTAGCCGAACCTCACGATTGCGCGGGCGCCTTTGCGATCTGCGTGTGCAGTGCACGCAGCGACTCGAGGAAGATCTCGGAGAACGTCGGGAACGGCTGGATCGTGTCGCGCAGCACGTCCAGCGGAACGCGGGCGCGGATCGCGAGCGTCGCCTGCTGCAGCCACTCCCCCGCCTCCGGCCCGAGCGCATACGCGCCGTTCAGCCGCTCGCCGTCGCTGAGCAGCGTCAGGAAGCCGATGCTCTCCGCGTACGCGCGCGTGTACGTGGACGTCTTCGGAACGTCTCTGAGCGGCACGGTCGCGCTGAAGCGGCCGTCGATCTCGCCGACGGCTGCCGCCTGCGGATCGGTGAACACGACACGCGGGACGGCCGTGTAGTCCGCCTCACGCGCCTCGCCGAGGATGTTCGCGGCGACGATACGGCCCTGGTACTTGCCGACGTGCGTCAGCTGCCAGATGCCGGTGACGTCCCCGATCGCCCACAGGCGCTCTCCGGCCCGACAGTGCCCGTCCACCGGGACTCCGTGACCGTCGGTGGACACGCCGACCGTCTCCAGGCCGAGCCCCTCGAACCGAGGGCGACGGCCGGTGGCGACGAGCAGGTGGTCGCCGCGCAGCTCGCTGCCGTCGTCGAGCTCGAGGACGTAGTCGGCCCCGTCGCGCCTCGCGGCCGTGGCGCGCGCGTTGACGGCGAGCTCGACCCCGTCCCGGTGCAGCACCTCGCCGAGCGCATCTCCGAGCGGCGCCGCCTCACGCGGAAGCACGTGCCCGGCGCCTTCGACGAGCGCCACCTCGCCGCCGAGGCGGCGCACGGCCTGCGCCATCTCGACTCCCACCGGTCCGCCGCCCAGCACGAGCAGCCGCCGCGGGACCTCCTTCATGCCGGTGACCTCGCGGTTCGTCCAGACGCCTTCGAGCTCGCGCAGTCCGGGCACCGGCGGAACGATCGGGTCGGCTCCGGCGGCGAGGACGACGTGGTCCGCCGTGTGGCGCGTGCCGTCGACGTCGACGACGCCCGTGCCGGCAAGCTTGCCGTGCCCTCGCAGCAGGTCGATGCCTTCCCCGGCGAGCCAGCGCTCCTGGCCGGCGTCGGAGTAGTCGGAGACCTGGAAGTCGCGCCAGGCAAGGGCCGCCTTCGACGTCCACGGTCGCCGGTGCGCAGGCATCGTTCGCGGCGTGCGCCGCCTCTCCCGGACGCAGCAGTGTCTTGGACGGGATGCAGGCCCAGTACGAGCACTCGCCGCCGACGAGCTCGCGTTCGACGACCGCGACGCGCAGCCCCCCTGCGGCCAGCGCCCCGGCGCAGTGCTCGCCGGGCGAGCCGGCGCCGATCACGATGACGTCGTAGTCGCTCACTCGGGCAGCTCCGCGCCGGCCTGCTCGGCCACCATGTAGGCGGCGTACCAGTCGGGCCAGTTCTCGTCCGCGACCCCGGTGCGCTGCTCGTGCTCGCCGTGGGCGACCGAGGCGCGCCGCATTGCGTTCGCGAGGTCCGCCACGGAGGCGTAGGCGGTCTCGGCGGCGTCGATCCGTCCGGGCAGCCGCGTCGTCACCTCCTGCAGCAGCCAGCCGTTGCCGTCCGGGTCGCTGAAGGTGGCGAACGAGCTGTAGCTGGCGCCTTCGGGGTCGGGCCCGCCGACACGACCACTCGCGCCCTCGGGCTGGAACTGGGCGCCCGGCGTCCCGGGGTGGAAGACCTCGCTGACCTTGGCGCCGCGAGCGGCGAGCTCGGCACGCGCAGCCTCGAGGTCGGTGACGATCAGGTAGAGGCCCTGGGCCGACCCCGGCGGAGCCGACGTGATCTTCGTGCCGAATTGCACCGAGCACCCCGAACCGGGCGGCGTGAACTGGACGACCCGGAAGCCGTTGTCGAACGGGAAATCCGCGTCGAGCCGCCAGCCGAGGCCCTCGTAGAAGGCCTTGGCCCGGTCGACGTCCGAGACGGGGATCACGACGACCTCGAACTTCAGGTCGATCGTCCCTGCGCTCGGGCCTGCCGACCCGGTCTCGGTTCGCGTCTGGACGTTGCTCATCTCGACCTCCTGTGTGGCGGCGCTGACCGGAATGACGTCCAGTAAGCCGCTGCCGCGGCAACCCAAGTCGAATCGTGAGAATGACGGCTCCTTCCGACGGGAGCCCGGATTGGTTCAAGGACGACTCACCGCTTCGCAGGAGCGTGACCTGCTGGTCGCCGCCGAATGCGGCGACTCCGACGCCTCCCGCGCGCTGATCGAGGCGTTCCTCCCGGCCATCGGCAACCTGGCCCGCGGCTTCCAGAGCAGCAGGGTCGAGCGCCGCGAGCTGCTCCAGGAAGGCGTCGCCGGCCTCCTCTTCGCAGCGCGGCGCTACGACCCCGCGCTCGGCACACCGTTCTGGGGCTACGCCTCGTTCTGGGTGCGCAAGGCGATGCAGGAGCTCGTGGCCGAGCTGGCTCGCCCCGTCGCCCTCTCGGATCGCGCCGTGCGCGACCTCGCGCGGATCAGGAGAGCACGAGAGGACCACCTGCAGAGCGACGGCGCCGACCCCACCGACGAGGAGCTGAGCCGCGCCACCGGCTTGACGCTGGCGCAGGTGGAGAGTCTGCGGGCCGCCGCGCGCCCGCCGCGGAGCACGCAGGAGCGCCTCGGCACAGACGGCAAGTGGACCGCCACCGTCGGCGACACGATCGTCGACCACGCGGCCGAGCACGCCTACCAGCAGGTGCTCGACGACCTCGAGATCCAGGAAGTGCACGAGCTGACGGACGAGCTGGACGAACGCGAGCGCGCGGTCATCCGAGCGCATTTCGGACTCGGCGCGCCGGCACAGACACTGCGGGAGATCGGCGCCGGACTCGGGCTCACCGCCGAGCGCGCTCGACAGATCGAGGGAGTCGCGCTCGGCAAGCTTCGCGTGGCGCTCGCCCAGCCCGCGTCGGTCGGCGGCGGCGGCACGATCTAGCGACTTGAACACGCGACGCGGCGGCTTACTGCCTCTGCTTCGACCAACCGAGCAAGGAGCCCAGCATGCGTTCCGACATCGCGCCCGGCGGCGTCTTCCCCGACTACGAGCTCCCCGACCACACGAAGACCATGCGCAAGCTCAGTGAGCTGCAGGGCGACGACCCGTTGATCCTCACGCTCGCGCGCGGTCACTTCTGCCCCAAGGAGCACCAGCAGCACCTCCAGCTGGCCGCCGCCTATCCGCAGATCGCCGTCGCCTACACCCAGGTCGCAACGATTTCGACCGACGACCATCACACGAGCCAGGAGTTCCGCGCGTCGGTCGGCGCCCAGTGGCCCTTCCTCTCCGATCCGGAGCGGACCGTCCAGCAGGACCTCGACATCCAGGAGTACACCGATCCCGAGCACGACCCGATGATTCCGCACACCCTCGTGCTCAAGCCGGGCCTCGTCATCCACAGCGTTTACAACGGCTACTGGTTCTGGGGCCGCCCCTCGATCGAGGACCTCCGCCGCGACCTGCGCGCGGTCACGCACGAGATCCGGCCCGACTGGGACCTGAGCACACCGGGACTTCGCGAGGCCTGGGACTCCGGCGACCTCTCGCACTTCCACGGCTGGGAGAGGTGGAGCCCGGAGCGGGTCGCGGCGGCGAAAGCGTCCTAGTAGTCGGCGATCGGCCTGCCCACGACCAGAACCTCGCGCAGCTCCGGGTCGAGCTCGCGGAAGCTCGAGTCCGGCTGGACGCAGAGCGCGTCGAGTGTCTTCGAGAAGAAGCAACGGGCACCCGCTGCAAGCGCGACGTCCATGATCTCCGTGTCCGACAGCCCGAGCGCGCGGAGGCGGCCGAGATCCGCCTCGCCGATCGACGTGGCGTCGTCGACCACGCGGTCGGCGAAGTCCATGACCGCGACGTCCGCGTCGCTGAGCCCCGCGCGGCGGTGGTCGAGCGCGAGCTCCCGCACCGGCTCGCCGAACTTCTCCAGCAGCACCTTGCCGTGGGCCAGGCAGCAGTAGCTCGAGCGGAGCCGCCGCGCCGCGGCGAGCGTCGCCAGCTCGAACCGGCGCTCGTCCATCCCTGCCTTGATCGCGGTCAGCAGCTGCCGCCACGCCGCGTACACCTCGGGCCGTTCCTCGAATGCGCGCTCGTAGTTCGTCATGCCCGGATTCTGCAAGAACACGGACGACGGCGCCGCTCGACGGCCCGCATGCGGTTTGTTCCGCGGGTTGCGCTCGACCTGCACGCGACGGCCGCGCGCTGGTCGTTCGCTGCTGGACGCGGCGATCAGGCCGGGATCGTCAGGCTCTCGAGGTCGCTCGGGTAGTCGGTGAGGATGTCGATGCCGTCGGGCGTGACGGCAACGGTGTCCGAGTGGCGGAAACCCCCGACCTGGTCGTCGTACAGCCCGGGTTCAATGGTGAAGACCATGCCCGGCTCGACGACCGTGCCGTCACCGACGTCGAGGAACGGCGCCTCGTGGTTGCGTAGCCCGATCGCGTGCCCGGTGTGCTGGCGCCAGTACGACAGGATCCCGTGCTCCTCGAAGTATCCGAGCACCGCGCGATCGACGTCGGCGCACGTGACGCCCGGCCGCAGCGCGCCGAACGCCACCTGCTGCGCGGCGACGGTGTGGTCGAACAACCGACGCATCCGGTCGGTCGGCTCGCCGATGATCATTGCCCGCTCGAGCTCGGCGTTGTAGCCCCAGACCGGGGCGGCGGTCTCGCTGACGAGCACGTCTCCCGCCTGGAACTCGATGTTGTGCGCGATCGCGTGTGCCCACGCGCTGCGCGTGCCGATCTGTCCGCGATAGCCGGCCGAGACGCCGTCGGACGACGCCAGCTGGCCGCCGAACGAGGCGCCGAGCGTCCCGAGCATCTCGACAGTCGCCTCGTGGGCCACCCGGAGGCTGACGTCGGCCTCGGTGGCGCCCGGCCGCGTGTAGCGCTGGAGCAGGCGGTGGGCCTGCGCGCACCAGCGACCGCTCTCCCGGATCAGCTCGAGCTCGGCCGGGCTCTTCCGCGCGAGCATCCCCTCGATCGCCTGCGCCAGCGGGACGACCCGAGCTCCCGTGACGTCGCCGAGCGCCGGGCCCTGGTACCCGAGGATGCCGGGATAGCCGTCCTGGTCGGCGCCGACGACGTCGCGGATCCCGAGGTCGGCGAGCACCCGCCCGAGGATCAGCATCGGATGCTCGACTCCCGGGTACTCGGGATACGACTCGACGCGCTCGAACCCGGTCTCGGCGCGAACCCGCTCGACCTCGAACTCGGGCACGAAGACGACCACGTCTCCGGAGCCGTTGCCGGCGAACGCGACCGGGCGCTCGGTCGCCAGGAACCCGAAGTCTGCGAAGTAGCGGATGTAGTGCTGGTCGAACAGCACGTAGCCCGACGCCTGCTCGGCGGCGACGATCCCGAGCAGGCGCTCCCGCCGCGCCGCGAACTCCTCCGCCGGGATCATTCCCGGGTTCTACCAGCCGCGCAGGTTTCGCCTCGGGCCGCTCCGGTAGAGAACCGCAGAGCGACAACGAGGAGGTTTCCATGGCCGAGGCCAAGCTGAACGGGAAGAAGATCGCGATCATCGCGGCAGACATGGTCGAGCGCGTCGAGCTCGAGGAGCCGCGCAGGGCGCTCGAGGAGGCGGGCGCCGAGACCCACCTGATCTCGATGAAGCCGGGCTCGATCGACGCCTTCGACCACTTCGACAAGGCGAACAAGCAGACGGTCGACCGGACGATCGACGACGTGGACGCAGGCGAGTACGACGGACTGCTGATTCCGGGCGGGGTCGGCAACCCGGACCTGATGCGCGGCGACGAGCGGATGGTCCGGTTCACCCGCGACTTCCTCGAGCAAGGGAAGCCGGTCGCCGCGATCTGCCACGGCCCTTGGATGCTGGTGGAAGCGGCCGCGGTCGACGGCCGCACGGTGACGTCGTGGCCGACGCTCCGCACCGACATCCGGAACGCAGGGGGCAACTGGGTCGACAAGGACGTCGTCGTCGACTCCGGTCTCGTGACGAGCCGGAAGCCGGACGACCTCCCGGCGTTCAACGCGAAGATGATCGAGGAGTTCGGCGAGGGCGTCCACGTGAAACAGCGGGAGAAGACCAAGGTCGGCTGAGCGAGAATGCGTCCGTGGCCCGCGAGCTCAGCGTCGAGACCGCGCACGGACGCGCGCTCGTCCACCTCGACGCCGCAGCCGGCGCCCGCGGCCTGCTCGTGCTCGGCCACGGGGCCGGCGGCGGCGTCACCGCTCCCGACCTGACCGCGGCCGCCGGAGCCGCGCGCGCCGCCGGCCTGAGCGTCGCGCTCGTCGAGCAGCCGTACCGCGTCGCCGGGCGCCGGAGCCCGGCGCCGGCGCACCAGCTCGACACGGCGTGGACGACCGTGGTCGGGCAACTCGCGGCGGACGTTCCCGTCGTGGTGGGCGGGCGCTCGTCGGGCGCGCGGGTCGCCTGCCGGACGGCGTCGGCGACCGGGGCCGCCGGCGTGCTCTGCCTCGCCTTTCCGCTCGTCCCGCCGCCGCGCGCCGGCGGTGCCCCTCCTCCGAGCCGACTGTCCGAGCTCGACGCGGTCGACGTGCCCGTGCTGGTCGTGCAGGGACGGGGCGACCGCTTCGGCATGCCGCCGCCAGGACCGCGGCGCACGGTCGTCCAGGTGCGCGGCGACCACAGCCTGCGCAGTGACCGCCAGGCCGTGGCGGACGCCGTCGAGAGCTGGCTTCGCGCGCTGCTCCCATAGGATCGAGCGATGAGCTGGGACGAGGAGTTCGCCGACCGCTACGAGGAGTGGTCGGCGGAGATGAAGGAGGACATCCCGTTCTACGTCTCCCTCGCCGAGGAGGCGGACGGGCCGATCGTCGAGCTCGCCGTCGGCAACGGGCGTGTCGCCGTTCCGGTCGCCCAGGCGACCGGCAAGCCCGTGCTCGGCATCGATTTCTCGCCGTCGATGATCGACCAGGCCCGTGCGCGCGCCGCGGAGGGCGGTGTCGCGCTCGACCTGCGGCTCGGCGACATGCGCGACCTCGAGCTCGCCGAGCCGGCGGCGCTCGTCTACTGCCCGTTCCGGGCGCTGCTCCACCTGGCGACGTGGGCCGACCGCCGCCGCACCTTCGAACGCGTGCGTGACTCGCTCCGGCCGGGCGGGCGCTTCGCCTGGAACGTCTTCGCCTTCGACCACAACATCGCCGCGCGGCTCGACGGCGCGCGCCAGACGGAGCCGGTCCCACACACGCTCCACTACGCCGTCGGCGACAACCGCGTCGACATCGTTCTCGACAGCGGCGGCAAGAGCTCGCTCTGGTGGGCGACGAAGAACGAATGGCTGGGTCTGCTCGACGTCTCGGGGCTCGAGCTCGAGGCGCTCTACGGCGACTTCGAGCGCACACCGGTCGACGACGAGAGCCGCGAGTACGTCTTCGTCGCTCGCCGGCCGCTTTCGAAGCTCTAGAAGCTCTCAGCCCTCGAGCTCGAACTTCGCGTGCACCGCGCGGACGGCTTCCTCGACGTCGTCCTCGCGCACGACGCAGGAGATCCGGATCGGCGACGTCGAGATGATCGCGATGTTGATGCCCGCCGCCGCGAGGGCGTCGAACATGTCCGCCGCCACACCAGGATCGGACTTCATGCCGGCGCCGACGAGCGACACCTTGCCGATCCGGCGATCGGCTGACACGCCGGCGGCGCCGAGCGTGGTCGCGATCTCCTGCAGGACGGGCTCGGCCCGGTCGAGGTCGTCGCGCGGCAGCGTGAACGAGATGTCGGTATGACCGGCCTCGGAGACGTTCTGCACGATCATGTCGACGTTGATGCCGGCGGCGGCGAGCGGCCGGAACAACGCCGCCGCGATGCCCGGACGGTCGGGAACCGCGGCGATCGTGACCTTCGCCTCCGACGTGTCGTGCGCGACCCCGGAAACGATGGCGCGTTCGAGCATGTCCTCCTCCTTGACGATCCAGGTGCCCTCGCCGTCGTGGAACGACGATCTCACATGGATGGGAACGCCGGCGTTGCGGGCGAGCTCCACCGAGCGCAGCATCAGCACCCGGGCGCCGCACGCGGCGAGGTCGAGCATCTCCTCGTACGACAGCGACGGCAGCTTCGCCGCACCGGGCACGATCCGTGGGTCGGCGGTGTAGACGCCGTCGACGTCCGTGTAGATCTCGCAGACGTCGGCGTGGAGCGCGGCCGCCAGCGCGACCGCCGTCGCGTCGGAGCCGCCGCGCCCGAGTGTGGTGACGTCGCGGCCGGGCGAGATGCCCTGGAAGCCGGCGACGATCGCGATCTGCCGCTCGGCGAGCGCAGCGCGAACCGGCTCCACCCGGACCTCGACGATCCGCGCCTGGCCGTGGGCGCCGTCCGTCACGATCCCCGCCTGGTCGCCCGTGAACGACACGGCGGCCAGCCCGAGCTCGTTCAGGGCGATCGAGAGCAGCGCGATCGAGATCCGCTCGCCGGCGGTGAGCAGGACGTCGAGCTCGCGTGGGTTCGGGGAGCTCGAGAGCTGTCGCGCGAGGCCCAGCAGCTCGTCGGTCGTCGCCCCCATCGCCGAGACGACCACGCAGACGTCGTCGCCCGAGCCGGCCGTCGCCGCGATCCGGCGGGCGACGTTCGCGATCCGCTCGGGGTCTCCGACCGAGGTCCCGCCGAACTTCTGGACGACGAGACCCACCCCGATACTTTATCTTTTGAAGCACGTGACGGAGATACGCATCCCCCCTGTTCTCCGTCCGGAAGCCGCCGGCAACCGGTCGGTCGCAGTCGACGCGGGCACCGTGCGCGAGGCGCTCGACCGGCTCGTCGCCGAGTACCCGGCGCTCGCGGGCCGGGTGCTCGACGGCGGGGTGCTGCCGAGCTTCCTGAACGTGTTCGTGGACGGCGACGACGTGCGGCTCCTGCAGGGCCTCGACACGCACGTCGCGCCGACGTCCACGATCCTGCTGCTGCCGGCGGTGGCCGGCGGCGGCTACGGGTAGAACGGGGTCGTGACAACGCCGTTCGCATTGCGCTGCCGGGTCTGCGAGCAGGTGGCGCCGCCGGCCCCGGCCGACGCCTGCCTCCGCTGCAACGGGCCCACCGACATCGCCTACGACTGGGCGCGCGTGGCCGAGGCGATGACGCGCGAGCACGTCGCCCGCGGGCCGACGTCGATCTGGCGCTACCACGGCCTCCTGCCTGCGGGCGCCCGCGTCGACTACGGCGCGGGCTGGACGCCGCTCCGCCGGGCCGAGCAGCTTTCGCGTGCGCTCGGGATCGACCTTCACCTGAAGCTCGAGGACGGCAACCCGACCCGCTCGTACAAGGATCGCCTCGCCACGATCGCAGCCTCCGCGGCCCTCGACCACGCCGTCACGACGCTCTGCTGCTCCTCGACGGGCAACCTGGGCGACGCCGTCGCGGCGGCAGCGGCGGCGACCGGGCTCGAGGCGATCGTGCTCGCCCCGGTCGGCGGCGAGTCGGCGGCGGTCGCCGCACGCCATCCGGGCGCGCACGTGTTCGCGGTGGACGGCACGTACGACGACTGCCGCCGGCTCGAGCGCGAGCTCGGTGCCCTCTTCCCCTGGGGCTTCGTCAGCGGCAACCTGCACCCGTATGCCGCGGAGGGCGCGAAGACGATCTCGTTCGAGATCGCCGAGCAGCTGGAGTGGCGACTCCCCGACGTCGTCGTCTGCCCCGCGGCGACCGGGATGCTCTTCTCGAAGCTGGCGCAGGGATTCGCGGAGCTCGTCCGCAGCGCTCTCGTCGACGACCCGCTGCCGCGGCTCTTTGCCGCCCAGGCGCAGGGCTCGAGCCCGATCGCCGCCGCATTCGCGGACGACCGTGGCATTTCCCGGGTCCGGGCGACCACGCAGATCGCGTCGCTGGCCGTCGGCAACCCGTCGCACGGCGACCTCGCACTCGGAGCCGCGCGCGCGACCGGTGGCCGGATCGTCGCCGTCTCGGACGAGGACATCCACGCACACACGGCCCTCCTCGCGGAGACGTGCGGCGTCGCCCCGGACGAGTCCGGCGGCGCCGCGCTGGGCGCGCTCGTCGACGCGGTGCGCCGTGGGGACGTCGAGCCGGGGAGTCGCGTCGTGCTCGTCGTCACCGGAGCACGGCCCGAGGCGGCCGCCCACGACGAGGCGCGCGTCACCACCGTCGCCCCGGACGCGCGCCACGTCCTCTCCGCGCTCGGGCTGCATTCGTAGCCTTCCCGCGTGAGCGACACCGCCGCTCCGCTCCGCCGCGACGTCCGCCTGCTCGGGACGATCCTCGGCGACGTCCTGGTCGAGCAGGAGGGCCCCTGGCTGCTCGAGCTCGTCGAGCGCATCCGGCGGGCGACGCGCGACGCACGCCGCGGCGGCACCGTCGCGGGCGACGGGCTCGTCAGCGCCCTGGAGCCGCGGGCACAGGCGCTCGTCCTCCGCGCGTTCGGGCTCTACTTCCAGCTGGCGAATCTCGCCGAGCAGCACCACCGCCTGCGGCGGCGGCGCGAGGACGCGCGAGACGGACGCATCGCGCGCGAGTCGCTCGAGGACGCCTTCCGCACGCTCGGGTCCGTCCCCGCCGACGAGCTCGCGGCACGCGCGCGCGGCACCTCGATCCGTCTCGTGATCACGGCGCACCCGACCGAGGCGACACGGAGGACGGTGCTGCTCGCCCACATTCGCCTGGCGGAAATCCTCGTGCAGCTCGACGACGCCCGCCTCTCGGCCCGGGAGCGCCGGGGGGCCGAGCGCCGGATCGCCGAGGAGGTGACGCTGCTCTGGCAGACAGACGAGGTCCGCCACGACCGGTTGCGCGTCACGGACGAGATCCGGCACGGCCTGTGGTTCTTCGAACACAGCCTGATGTCGGCGGCGACCGACCTGTTCGGCGAGTGGCGGGAACGCCTTCCCGGCGCGCCGGCGCCGATCGGGTTCGGCAGCTGGATCGGCGGCGACCTGGACGGCAACCCGGCGACCGGGCCGGCCTCGATCGCCGACGCGCTGGAACGTGCGCGCAGGCTGGCGCTCGCTCGCTACCTCGCCGAGGTGCGCGCACTGGCGGTCGAGATCGCGTCGGCCCGCTCGCTGGTGCGGATCTCCGACGAGCTCGAGGCGTCGCTCGCCCGCGACGAGGCGGCCCTGCCCGGGTACGCCGCGGAGATCGGGGCGCGAAACGAGCTCGAGCCGTACCGGCGCAAGCTCTCGTTCATGTGGTGGCGGCTCGGCAACGACGGTTACGAGTCGCCGGACGAGCTGATCGACGATCTGCGCACGATCCGCGAGAGCCTGGCCGCGCACGGCGGCGGCCGCGTCGCCGACGGCCGCGTCGCGCGGCTCGAGCGGATGGTCGAGCTGTTCGGCTTCCACGTCGCCTCGCTCGACGTCCGCCTGCATGCGCGCGAGCTCGACACCGAGCGCGCGCGCGAGGCCGTGCAGGCGGCTGCCGCCGCGCGCCGGCGGCACGGGTCGCGCGCGGTCGACACGCTCGTCGTCTCGGGAACGTCGAGCGCGAACGACGTGCTGCAGGCGTTGACGCTCGGCGACGAGACGCTCTCGCTCGTGCCGCTGTTCGAGACGATCGACGATCTCGAGCGCGCGCCGGCGATCCTCGGCGAGCTGCTCGACGACGGTGACTTCGCGGCCCGCGTCGCCGAGCGCGGCGACAACGTCGAGGTGATGGTCGGCTACTCCGACTCGGGCAAGGACGGCGGCTATCTCGCGGCGCAATGGGCGATCCACCGCGCCCAGGAAGCGCTCGCCGCGGTCGCTGCCGATCGCGGCGTCGAGCTGACGATCTTCCACGGGCGCGGCGGCAGCGCCGGCCGCGGCGGCGGCCCGACGCATGCCGCGATCGCGTCGCAGCCGCCCGGCCACCCTCCCGGCCGCGTGAAGCTGACCGAGCAAGGCGAGACGGTCTCCTTCAAGTACGGGCTCGAGGGCCTGGCGCGGCGCAACCTCGAAGCCGCGCTCGCGGGCACGCTCCTGGCGACGTTCCCCGAGCGCGTCTCCGAGCCTCCGACCGAGGCGGATCGCCGCGAGCTCGATCGGCTCGCCGCCGTCTCCCGTGAGACCTACCGGCGCTTCGTGTGGGACGAGCCGCGGTTCGTGGAGTTCTTCCGCTCGTTCACGCCGGTCGACGAGCTCGCGCTGCTCGAGATCGCCTCGCGTCCGGCGCGACGCCCCGACGACGCCGACTTCCTCTCGTCGCTGCGCGCGATCCCCTGGGTGTTCTCGTGGACGCAGAACCGGACGCTGCTGCCGGCGTGGTTCGGCTGCGGCGCCGCGTTCGCGGCTGCCGGCGCCGAGACGCTACGCGGCCTCTACGAACGACTCCCGTTCTTCCGCGCGACCGTCGACAACCTCGAGATGACGCTCGCGAAGTCGAGCCTGTCGATCGCGCGCAGCTACCTCGCGCTCGTCTCCGATCCCTCGCTGTTCGAGACGATCGCGGCGGAGCACGAACGAGCCGTCGCGGGCGTGCTGGCGGCGACCGGCGTGTCGAGGCTGCTCGAGCGGCAGCCGATCCTGCGCCGCTCGATCGAGCTGCGCAACCCGTACGTCGATCCGATGAACGCCGTCCAGGTCGAGTTGCTCCGCCGCTACCGCGCCGACGACGCCGCCGCGCAGCTCCCGCTGCTCCGCTCGATCGCCGGCATCGCCGCCGCCCTCCGCAATACGGGGTGACAACCGGTGCCAGGCACATTCGTGCCTGGCACCGCCTTTCGCCTACGGCACGCGGGCAAGGTCGAAGCGTGGCGTGTAGCCCGCCTCGAAGGCGTCGATCTCCGCTTCGCGCTTCAGCGTGCGCGCGATGTCGTCCAGGCCCTCGACGAGCGTCTCCTGCGAGTGCGCGTCGAAGGGGAAGGCGATGCGCAGACCGGCGGGATGCGTGATCTCGAGCCGCTCCAGGTCGACGGTGAGCTCGTTGCGCTCGGCGACGGCTGCGCGCAAGGTCGCCACGTCGTCCGGAGGCAGGGCGATCGGGGCGAGGCCGGTGTTGACGGCGTTCGTCCGGAAGATGTCGCCGAAGGACGGCGCGATCACGACGCGGAAGCCGAAGTCCTCGAGCGCCCACGCCGCGTGCTCGCGGGAGGAGCCGCAGCCGAAGTTCCGGCCCGCGATCAGGATCGGCGCGCCCCGGCTCTCCGGCCGGTTGAGCACGAACTCCGGATCGCGAACCCAGTCGAAGAACAGGAACTCGCCGTAGCCGGTGCGCTCGATGCGCTTCAGGAACTGCTTCGGGATGATCTGGTCGGTGTCGACGTCGGCGCGGTCGAGGACGACCGCACGGCCGGTCACGGATCGGAGCGCCCTCATCCCAGCTCCCGCACGTCGGTGAAGTGCCCCACGAGCGCCGCGGCGGCAGCCATCGCCGGCGACACGAGGTGCGTCCGGCCGCCGGCGCCCTGACGGCCCTCGAAGTTGCGGTTCGACGTCGACGCACAGCGCTCGCCGGGCGCGAGGATGTCCGGGTTCATCCCGAGGCACATCGAGCAGCCGGCACGCCGCCATTCGAAGCCGGCCGCCTCGAAGACCTCGTGCAGCCCCTCCTCCTCGGCGAGGCGCTTCACCTGCGCCGAGCCGGGCACGACGATCGCGTGCACGCCGTCGGCGACGCGCCGGCCGGCGACGACCTCGGCGGCCGTGCGCAGATCTTCGATGCGCGCGTTGGTGCAGGAGCCGATGAACACCTTGTCGATCGACACCTCGACGAGCGGCGTCCCCGGGGCGAGGTCCATGTAACGCAGTGCGCGCTCGACGGCCTCTCGCTGGTCGGGGTCCTCGAACTCGGCCGGGTCGGGCACGACGCCGTCGACCGGCGCGACCATGCCGGGGTTCGTCCCCCACGTGACCTGCGGCCTCAAGGTCGCGACGTCGACGATCGCCGTCTCGTCGAACTCCGCACCGTCGTCGGTCGGCAGCGAGCGCCACCGGTCGAGCGCCGCCTCCCACGCCGCGCCCACGGGCGCGCACGGCCTGCCCTCGAGGTAGGCGAAGGTGACGTCGTCCGGCGCGATCAGGCCGGCGCGGGCGCCCGCCTCGATCGACATGTTGCAGACGGTCAGCCGGCCTTCCATCGAGAGCGCCCGGATCGCCTCACCGGTGTACTCGAGCACGCGCCCCTGGCCGCCCGAGACGCCGAGCCGGCCGATCGCCGCGAGGACGAGATCCTTCGCCGACAGGCCGAAGGGCAGCGTCCCGACGAACTCCACCTTCATCGTGCGCGGCACTGCCTGTGGCAGCGTCTGGGTCGCGAGCACGTGCTCGACCTCCGACGTGCCGATGCCGAAGGCGAGCGCGCCGAGGGCGCCGTGCGTCGACGTGTGGCTGTCGCCGCAGACGATCGTCATGCCGGGCTGCGACAGCCCGAGCTCGGGACCGATCACGTGGACGATCCCCTCACGGCCGCTCCCGGTCGCGAACAGCCTGACGCCGAAGTCCTCGCAGTTGCGGCGCAGCGCGTCGAGCTGTGCGCGCGCGAGCGGGTCGGTGATCGGCCCGTCCAGCGTCGGCACGTTGTGGTCCATCGTCGCGACGGTGAGCTCGGGGCGCCGCACGGGCCGCCCGGCGACGCGCAGCGACTCGAATGCCTGCGGGCTCGTCACCTCGTGAACCAGGTGTAGGTCGACGTAGAGCAGCGACGGCGCATCGCCTCCGGACGCGACGACGTGCGCGTCCCAGATCTTCCGGAACAACGTGCGCTTGCTCATTTCGCCTCGGCAGGGTACGAGCCGAACAGCCGCAACTCCCGTGTCTCTGCGCGCAGCTCGCGCAGCGCGGGACGCACCGACCCGTCGAACACGTGGCCGTCGAGCACCACGTCGAAGCGGTAGCGCCACGGTGAGTTCGGCAGCGGCCTCGACACGAGCTGGACGAGGTTCACGCCGTTGCGCGCGAGTGGCTCGAGCGCGTGGAACAGCGCACCGGGCCGGTGGTCGGTCACGAACGACAGGGCGGTGCGCCAGCCGTCCGCGCCGGCGATCTGCGTGTACGGCGCCAGCGCGACAAAACGGGTGAACGCGGACGGGCGGTCGCCGACGTCCTCGGCGACGACGTCGAGCCGAAAGTGCTCGGCCGCCTCGCGACTGGCGATCGCGACCTGCGCGGGGTCGCCCTCCTCCGCCACCTCGCGCGCGGCGTCGGCCGTGGTCGCTGCGGGGATGCGGCGCACGTCGAGGCCGTCCAGCAGCCCTCGGCACTGGTCGAAGGCGGCGGGGTGCGAGCGGACGACCTTCGCGCCCGCGAGCGTCGCGCCCGGCAGGCCGACCACGCAGTGCAGGATCGGCAGTGACGCCTCGCGCACGATCGAGAGCGGCGCGCGATAGAGCAGGTCGTGGGTCTCGGCGATCGGCCCCACCAGCGAGCTCTCGATCGGCAGCACGCCGAGCGACACCTCGGCGGCGGCGGCAGCATCGACGACTGCGGTGAAGCTCGGCAGCCCGACGGAGCGGGACGCGTCCGGCACGAGGATCGCGGCGGCAGCGCCGCTGTGGCTCCCCGGCGGGCCCGGATAGCCGACGCTCAGGCTCACCGGCCCACCGCCCCGAGCCGGGCGGCCAGCGAGGCGAGCACGGCATCGCCGAACGAGCTTGTCGTCGCCTCGCCGCCGAGATCCGGCGTCGGGTGGCTGACCAGCGCCTGGTCGACGGCCGCGACGACCGCATCGGCGAGCTCGGAACGTCCGAGCGAGTGCCGAAGCAGCAGCGCGAGCGACCTGAGCATCGCGGCGGGATTGGCGGTGCCGGTGCCGGCGATGTCCGGCGCCGAGCCGTGGACGGGCTCGAAGATGCCGGGCCCGCCGTCGCCGAGGCTCGCCGAGGCCGCGAGGCCGAGCCCGCCGGTGACGGCGGCGGCGACGTCCGAGAGGATGTCTCCGAAGGTGTTCTCGGTCACGATCACGTCGAACCGGTCGGCGTTCGTGACGAGCTCCATCGCGAGGCTGTCGACCAGCGCGTGGCGCAGCTCGACATCCGGGTAGTCCGCCGCCACCTCGTCGACGACGCGACGCCAGAGCCGAGACGTCTCGAGCACGTTCGCCTTGTCGACCGAAACCAGCGAGCGGCGGCGCGACCGCGCGAGCTCGAAGCCGCGGCGTGCGATGCGCTCGACCTGCGACGGGTGGTACTCGCAGGTGTCGAACACCGTCCCGTCGGTCAGCACGCCGCGGCGGCCGAAGTACAGGCCGCCGACGAGCTCCCGCACGATCACGAGGTCGATGTGGTCGCCGGTCGCCGGGCGCAGGTTCGCGTACACGTCGAGCGCCTTGCGCAGCCCCATCAGGCCCGCCTCGGGGCGTACGGCGCCTCCGTCCCAGCGCGGCCCGCCGACGGCGCCGAGCAGGACGCCGCTCGACTCGCGGCAGGCGGTGAGCGTCTCGGCGGGCAACGGCTCGCCGCAGTCGTCGATCGCCGCGCCGCCGAACGGCAGGCGCACGACCTCGACGTCGACCGGGAGATCCTCGAGCACGCGCACGGCCTGGTCGAGCACCTCCGGCCCGATGCCGTCACCCGGCAGGCACGCGACGAGCTCAGTCATCGTGCACCTCGCGCTTCACGAGATCGAGGACGAAGCGATGGAGCTCGGCGAGCCCCTCCTCCGAGAGCGGGCCTGCATTCACCCGCTTCAGGTACTGCGCGAGCCAGGCCTCGCGGGCCGGATCGAGGAAGGCGATGCCGCGCTCGGCCTTGTAGCGGCGCAGCTTCTCGACCGCCTGGATGCGCGCGTTGACGATCCCGAGCAGGCGGACGTCGAGGGCGACGATCTCGTCCCGGAACGACGCGATGACCGGGTCGGGCTGCGTGGTGTCCTGGCGCTCCGGCGCGGTCATACCCTCACCCCGAGGCTCGCGAGCAGCACGTCGACGTCCGCGGCGATCTCCGTGCCACGGCGCGTCTCGACGACCTGCGGCGTCTTGAGCCCGGTTCCGGTGACGAGGACCACGACGCGATCACTCTCGCCGAGGCTACCGGCCGACGCTGCGGCACGCAGCGCTCCGACGGTGACGCCTGCGGCAGTCTCGCCGAAGACTCCCGACAACGACGCGAGCAGCGCCATGTTCGGCCCGATGTCGTCCTCCGGAACGGCGTAGATCGCCCCACCGGATGCGCGCGCCGTCGCGATCGCCAGATCTCCGTCGGCCGGCGCGCCGATCGCGAGCGACTGGGCGACGGTCGCGGGACGCACGGGCGACACGGGCCGCTCGTCCGCGAACGCGTGGGCGACGGGTGCGCAACCCTGCGCCTGGCCGCCGTAGAGGCGCGGGCTCTCCCCTCCGACGAGCCCCACGCGCTTGAGCTGGTCGAAGCCCTGCCAGAGCTTCGTGAACAGCGACCCGGAGGCGATCGGCGCCACGACCGCGTCCGGCAACTCCCAGCCGAGCTGCTCCACCGTCTCGAACGCCAGCGTCTTCGATCCCTCGGCGTAGTACGCGCGCAGGTTGACGTTCACGAAGGCCCAGTCCAGCTCGCCTGCGAGCTCGACGACGAGGCGCGAGCAGTCGTCGTAGGTGCCGTCGACCGCGTACATCTCGGCCCCGTAGACCGCGGTCTGCTTCAGCTTCTCCGGCTCGACGGAGCTCGGGTAGAGCACGACCGAACGCATCCCGCTCGCGGCAGCGCGTGCGGCGACGGCGTTACCGAGGTTGCCGGTCGACGCGCACGCGAGCGTGTCGGCGCCGAGCTCGGCGGCCTTCGCGGCGGCGACCGCAACCACGCGGTCCTTGAACGAGTGCGTCGGGTTCGTGTGGTCGAGCTTCAGCCAGACCTCGGCCACGCCCACCGCCTCGGCGAGTCGCGGAGCCGGGACGAGCGGCGTGAAGCCGGGGCCTGCGGCCGCGTCGGCCGGCGCCGCGACCGGCAGGAACGCCTCGTAGCGCCACAGCGAGCGCGGGCCGGCCGAGATTCGCTGGCGCGTCGCCCGCGCGGCGACGTCGTCCCAGTCGTAGACCGGCTCGAGCGGCCCGAAGCAGCGGAGGCAGCTGCCGCTGGCGACGGCGGGGTACTCGGCCTCGCACACGCGGCACCTCAGCGTCTCGACCGGCATGTCACCTCCTCGCCGGACGACACCGATCCCCGGGCGACGGCGAGGCCCGGCAGCTCGCGGCCGCCCTGCGCCTGGCGTTCCGTGGCCGGCGGCGACGCCGGCCCGGGGATCGGATTCGGGAACAGCAGGCCGCGGCTCATCGGGTCGTCGCTCCCTGCGACGCCGAGCCGACGCTCGCTGCGTACTTGGCGAAGACGCCGCTCGCGTAGCGCGGCGCCGGCTCGCTCCAGCCGGCGGCTCGGGCAGCGAGCTCGTCCTCCGGCACGTCGAGGGTGAGCGTGCGCCGCTCGACGTCGATCTCGACCGGATCGCCGTCGCGAACGTGCGCGATCGGCCCGCCGCGGGCGGCCTCGGGTGCGACGTGACCGACCATCAGCCCGTGCGTCGCGCCGGAGAAGCGCCCGTCGGTGACGAGAGCGATCTCGTCGCCGAGCCCTTCGCCGACGAGCGCGGCGGTCACATGGAGCATCTCGCGCATCCCGGGCCCGCCGGCCGGCCCCTCGTAGCGGATCACCACGACGTCGCCCGGAACGATCGAGCGCGCCTTCACCGCGGCGAAGCAGTCCTCCTCCGAGTCGAACACCCGCGCCGGCCCGCGGTGGTTCAACCGCTCGTGGCCGGCGAGCTTGACCACGCAGCCGTCGGGCGCGAGGTTGCCGCGCAGGATCGCCAGCCCTCCGGTCGGCTTCAGCGGGTGGTCCCAGGAGACGACGACGTCCTGACCCGGCCGCTCGTGCGCACCGTCGGCGACCTCGCGCAGCGAGCGCCCGTCGACTGCCGTCGCCTGCTCGTTCACCACACCGGCCCGCACGAGCTCGCGCGCGACCAGCGCGACGCCGCCGGCGGCGTGCAGGTCGGTGGCGACGTACCGGCCGCCGGGCTTGAGGTCGGCGACGATCGGCGTGCGCGCCGAGATCGAGTCGAAGTCGTCGATCGACAGCTCGACGCCGGCCTCGTCGGCGATCGCGAGCAGGTGGAGGACGCCGTTGGTCGAGCCACCGGTGGCGGCGATCGCCGCGATCGCGTTCTCGATCGCCTCGCGTGTCAGGATCTGCGACGGGCGCGTGTCGCTCTCGACGAGCTCCATCGCGAGCTCGCCGGCGCGGAGCGCCGCCTGTGGCTTCCCCGGATGGCGTGCCGGAATGTCGTTCAGGCCGGGCGCGCTGATCCCGAGGAAGTCGAGCGCCGTCGCCATCGTGTTCGCGGTGAACTGACCGCCGCAGGCGCCGGCGCCGGGGCAGGCGACGCTCTCGAGAGCGTGCACCTCCGCCTCCGTGGCGGTGCCGGCGGCGTGCGCGCCGACGACCTCGAAGACGTCCTGGATCGTGACGTCGCGGCCGCGGTAGCTGCCGGGCGCGATCGAGCCTCCGTAGAGCACGAGGCCGGGCAGGTCGAGGCGCGCGAGCGCCATCACCGCCGCAGGGATGGTCTTGTCGCAGCCGACGATGCAGACGAGCCCGTCGAAGAGGTGACCGCGCGCGACGAGCTCGATCGAGTCGGCGATCACCTCGCGCGACACGAGCGATGCACGCATGCCCGCCGTCCCCATCGTGACTCCGTCGGAGATCGCGATCGTGTTGAACTCGAGTGGCGTCCCGCCCGCGCGACGAATCCCTTGCTTCACGTAGCCGGCGAGCAGGCGGTGGTTGAGGTTGCACGGCATCGTCTCGATCCAGGTCGTCGCGACACCGATCAGCGGGCGGGCGAGGTCGACATCTGTGAAACCGGCGCCTTTCAGCATCGCGCGGGCAGGTGCGCGATCGACACCGTCGGTCAGTGCTGCGCTCTGCCGCTTCGCCGGATGCGACTTGCCGTACACGCTCATTCGCGGATCACCCGCGCCCCTTCGCCGGCGACCCGCAGCGGCAGCACGGTCGTGCCGGCCGGCAGCGTCGCCCGCAGCTCGTCGGCGACCTCGTCGACACGCCCCGCCTCGGTCCACACGACCACCGACGGGCCGGAACCGGACAGCGTCACGCCGGCGGCGCCGGTGGGCAGCTTCGCGTAGAGCTGCCGGAGCAGCGGGGCGTCGTCGAGGCGGTACTGCTCGTGCAGGCGATCCTCGAACGCGGACGCGAGCAGCTCGGCGTCTCCGGAGGCGATCGCCGCGCCGAGCAGGGCGGCATGCGCCGCGTTCACGGCGCCGTCCTCGTGGCTGATCGTCGCCGGAAGGCCGTTGCGCGAGCGCGCCGTGTTCGTCCGCTCGACGGGGACAGCGAGCACCGGCGCGAGCGGCAGGTCCCGCGCGAGCCGGGCGACGCGTCGCCCGTCGCCGGTGCGCCAGGTGAGCAAGACGCCGCCGTGCAGCGCCGCGGCGAGGTTGTCGGCGTGGCCCTCGAGTTGCTCGCCGAGCGCGAGCAGCTCGCCGGGCGCGAGGTCGCGGCCCGCGGCGGCCGCGCCGGCGACGAGGCCGAGCGCGATCGCGGCGGCGCTCGAGCCGAGCCCGCGCTCCAGCGGGATGCGGTTCACGAACCGGAAGGTGTAGCCGTCGATCGGCGCGAGCAACGCGAACGCGCGCAGCGTCAGATGACCGGCGTTGCGGGCGAGCTCCCTCGCCCCCTCGCCCTCGATCTCGACGAGCGCGCCGGACCCGCCCTGCTCGATCACCGCCTCGTTCCAGAGGTCGAGCGCGGCCGCCGCGGCGTCGAAGCCCGGTCCGAGGTTGGCGGTCGACGCCGGTGCGAGCGCACGCAGGGTCATGCCAGCACCGCCAGGATCGCCTCGAGCGTCGCGTCGACCGGCTCGGCCGCAGTCTGGTCGACCGCGTCGGCGTCCTTGAGGCCGTGGCCGGTCAGGATCGCCACCCCGACCTCGGCTCCCGCACTGCCGCGCTGGGCGAGCGCGGCGACGCCCGCCGCGGACGCGGGTTCGCAGAACACGCCCTCCTTCGCCGCGAGCCGCCGCCACCAGTGGGCGAGCTCCTCCTCGGCCAGCGTGACCACCTCGAGCCGCCCGGCTGCGACGAGCGCGTCCACCTCACCGGCGTGCGCGGGCTCGGCGATCCGGATCGCCGACGCCCACGTCGTCGGCCGCTCGGCCGCCTGCCCGACAACGAGCCGCGGCGTCGCACCGAGGTCTGCGAAGCCGGCGGCGACCGCCGTGACGTTGCCGCCGCCGCCGAACGGCAGCGCGACGACGTCGGGAACCGCACCCAGCTGCTCGACCAGCTCGAACGAGACCGACTTCTGCCCCTCGATCCGGTCCGGGTTCAGCGAGTTGACGAGCACGAAGCCTTCGCGCGTGCCGAGCTCACGGGCGAGCCGAAGCGCGTCGTCGAAGCTGCCGCGCACCTCGAGCACACGAGCGCCGGCCACGCGCGCCTGCGCGCGCTTCGCGGAAGCGGTCGCTCCGGCCGGAGTGAGCACGACTGCGTCGAGCCCTGCGCGGGCTGCGTACGCGGCCGCGCTGGCCGCGGTGTTGCCGGTCGACGCGCAGACGACCGCGCGCGCGCCGGCAGCGGCGGCGCGCTCGACCGCGACGACCATGCCGCGATCCTTGAAGCTCCCGGTCGGGTTGAGGCCGTCGAGCTTGAGATGCAGCTCGAGCCCGAGCTCCTCGGTGAGCCGCCCCGCGGGGACGAGCGGGGTCGAGCCCTCGCCGAGCGACAGCGTCGAGGCAGCCGTCACGCCCATCCGAGCCCCGCGACTCCGCGTTCCGAGACGACCGGCAGCGGCAGCGAGCGCTGGTGCACCTCGGCGAGCGCCCCGAGGGCGTCGAGCGCGTCCGACAGCGCTCCCGCGCGCGCCTCGTGCGTGACGATGTGAAGCGCGGCGCCCGAGCCGTTCGCGTGCTGGATCAGCCGTGCAATCGAGATCTCGCGCTCGGCGAGCGCGTCGGCGACCCGCGCGAGCGTGCCGGGACGGTCCTCGACCGACAGCCGGAAGTAGAACGGCGACCGGCTCTCGCCGGCCGGAAGCTTCGGCAGCTGGCGCCACGCGGCGTCGTTCTGCAGGAAGCCGGTGCCCATCGTGCCGAGCACGCTGGTGATGTCGGCGACGACCGCCGACGCAGTCTCGATGCCGCCGGCGCCCGGGCCCTCGAGCGTGATCTCGCGAATCGCGTCGCCCTGCAGCATCACGGCGTTGAACGCTCCGTCGACCTTGGCGAGTGGATGCTGCCGGTCGACGAGCGCCGGCCGCACCTGGACGTCGAACGCGCCGTCCACGAGCCGGGCCGTGCCGATGAGGCGGATCACCATGTCGAGCTCGCGTGCGGCGGCGACGTCGAGCGGATCGATCGCCGCGATGCCCGAGTAGGCGACGTCTTCGAGATCGACGCGCGATTTGAACGCGACGGTGGCGAGGATCGCCATCTTCGCGGCCGCGTCGGCGCCGGACACGTCGTCGGTCGGGTCGGCCTCGGCGAACCCGCGCGCCTGCGCCTCGCCGAGCGCCTCGTCGTAGCTGCTGCCCGCCTCCATCTCGGTGAGCATGAAGTTGGTGGTGCCGTTGACGATGCCGAGCACCCGGTGCACGTTCGTGACGACGAGCGCCTCACGCAGGACCTTGATCACGGGGATCGCGGCGCACACGCTCGCCTCGAATCGCAACTGCACGCCGGCCGACGACGCGGCGGCGAAGAGCTCTGCTCCGCGGCGCGCCACCAGCTGCTTGTTCGCGGTGACCACGTGGCGGCCGAGGCGAAGCAGCTCGAGCACGTAGCCTCCGGCCGGCTCGAGCCCGCCCATCACCTCGGCGACGACCGCGATCGACGGGTCGCCGGCGATCTCGGCGAAATTGTCGGTGAGCACACCGCCCGCAGGCGGGTAATCACGCTCCTTTCCGGGATCGCGCACGAGCGCCTTCACCACGCGCAGCCGGTGGCCCGTGGCCCGCTCGATGTCCGAGGCCGAGTCGGTCAGAAGCCGGTTGACGGCCGCGCCGACCGTTCCGTAGCCGAGCAGGGCAATCGGAACGTCAACGGCCGCCATGAACCTCCGCGGCCTCCTCGCGGACGTTGAGCGCCCGCAGGCGCGCGCCCACCTGTTCGATCTGCGTCTCCGCCAGCTTGCGGCGGTAGTCGGCGAGCACCGGCTGGCCGCGGTCCATCTCGGCGATCCACTCCTTCGCGAAGGAGCCGTCGCGGATCGCGGCGAGCACCGAGCGCATGTTCTCGCGCACGTGCTCGTCGACGACCTTCGGCCCGACCGCGTGGGAGCCGTACTCGGCGGTGTCGGAGATCGAGTAGTGCATCCGCTCGATCCCACCCTCCCAGATCAGGTCGGTGATCAGCTTCAGCTCGTGCAGGCACTCGTAGTACGCGACCTCGGGCTGGTAGCCGGCCTCGACCAGCGTCTCGAACCCGAGCTGGATCAGCTGCGTGACCCCGCCGCAGAGCACGCTCTGCTCTCCGAACAGGTCCGTCTCGGTCTCCTCGGCGAAGGTGGTCGTCACCATCCCCGCGCGGGCCGCGCCGAGCGCGGCGCCGTAGGCGAGCGCGAGCTCGTGCGCCCGGCCGCTGGCGTCCTGCGCCACCGCGACCACGGCGGGCGTGCCGTAGCCCTCCTCGTAGAGGCGGCGCACGATGTGCCCCGGCCCCTTCGGCGCGACCATGATCACGTCGTGGCCCGGCGGCGGCGCGATACGGCCGTAGTGGACGTTGAACCCGTGGGCGAACAGCAGCGCGGCGCCGGGCTCGAGATTCGGCGCGACCTCCGTCTCGTAGAGCGCGGGCTGCGCGCCGTCGGGCACGAGGAACGCCACGAGCTGCGCGCCCTTCACCGCGTCGGCGACCGAGCTCACCTTCAGGCCGGCTTCCTCGGCGGCGGCGCGAGACGAGCTTCCCTCGCGCAGCCCGACCTCGACCTCGACCCCCGAGTCGGCGAGGTTCAGGGCATGCGCGTGCCCCTGGCTTCCGTATCCGAGCACCGCGACCTTGCCGTGGAGGAGCTCGACGTTGCCTTCCTTGAGGATGTCGGCCATGTGTGTTCCTTTCCGGGTCAGACTTGGACGGAGGGAGTCGTGGAGCGCCCCGCCGCGCTGGGACGCCTGAGCCCGACGCGCCCGGTGCGCACGAGCTCACGCACACCGTACGGGCGGACGAGCTCCTCGAACGCCTCGACCTGATCGGGGCGGCCGACGAACTCGAACGTGATCGCGTCCCGGCCGATGTCGGCGACGCGGGCACCGGCGACCTGGCTCAGGGCGACAAGGTCGGCTCGACGATCGGCAGCGACGCTGACCGTGATCAGCGCGAGCTCCCGCTCGACCGACTCGTCGGGTGTGAGCTCGGTGACGCGGAGCACGTTGACGAGCTTGTGCATCTGCTTCTCGATCTGCTCGAGCGAGTGCTCGCTGCAGTCGACGCGCAGCGTGAGTCGCGAGATGTCGTGCCGCTCGGTGGGGCCGACGGCGAGGCTCTGGATGTTGTAGCCGCGGCGCGAGAAGAGCTGCGAGACGCGCGCCAGCGCGCCGGGCTTGTTCTCGAGCCGCACCGAGATCGTGTGCGTGCTCATACCACCGCTTCCTCTTCAGGCGCCTCGATCGTGTCGACGGCGGCGGCGCCGGCGGGCACCATCGGGAAGCACTTCTCCTCCGGATCACAGCGGACGTCGACGACCGCGGTGCGCCCCGCGGCGAACGCCGCCACGAGCGCACCCTCGAGCTCGTCTTCCGACTCGACGGTGAAGCCCGCGCAGCCGTAGGCCTCCGCGAGCTGTGCGTAGTCGGGCACGGCGTGCGTCAGGTGGGTCTGCGCGAACCGCTCCGCGTAGAACATCTCCTGCCACTGCCGCACCATCCCGAGCCAGCCGTTGTTCAGCACGACGGTGACGATCGGCAGGCGCTCGAGCGCGGCCGTCGCGAGCTCCTGGCACGTCATCTGGAAGCAGCCGTCGCCGTCGATGCACACCACCGTCGCGTCGGGCCGCGCGGCCTTGGCGCCGATCGCAGCCGGCACGCCGTAGCCCATCGTCCCGAGGCCTCCCGAGGTGATGAAGGATCGCGGACGGTCGCAGACGAGGTACTGCATCGCCCACATCTGGTGCTGGCCGACGCCGGTCGTCCACACGACGTCCTCGGTGCGCGTTGCCGCGAGATCGCGCAGCGCCTCGACGGCCGTCTGCGGCTTCAGCACACCGGCGCTCTTCGTGTACCGGAACGGGAACTGCTCGCGCCAGTCCTCGATCTGGCGCAGCCACGGCTCGTGGGCCGGTGCACGTCCCGCTCGCGCGGTCTTCACCTCGGCCGAGAGCTGCGTGAGCGCGACGGCGAGCGGGCCGACGACCGGGATGTCGGCGCGGCGGATCTTCCCGACCTCGGCGGCGTCGATGTCGAAGTGGATGACCTGCGCACCGGGAGCGAAGGCGGACACCTTGCCGGTGACGCGGTCGTCGAAGCGCGAGCCGACGGCGATCACGAGGTCGGCCTTGTTGAGCGCCCAGTTCGCGTACTTCGAGCCGTGCATCCCGGGCGCGCCGTAGTTGAGCGGATGCGAGTCGGGCAGGCAGCCCTTCCCCATCAGCGTCACGACGGCGGGGAGCCGCGCCGACTCGACGAGCTCGAGCAGCTCGGCGCACGCGTCGGCGTTGAGGACACCGCCGCCCGCATAGACGATCGGACGCTTCGCCGCGGCGATGGCCAGCGCAGCCTCCCGCACCTGGCGCGGGTGCACCGTGCGCGGCGGCTTCCAGCCGGGCAGGTCGACGTCGTCCGGGTAGACGAAGTCGAGCTCGGCCTCCTGCACGTCCTTGGCGACGTCGACGAGCACGGGCCCCTGGCGGCCGGTGCGCGCGACGTGGAACGCCGCCCTGAGCACGCCCGGCAGCTCCTCGACGTCCTGGACGAGCCACGAATGCTTGACGATCGGCATCGTGATGCCGGTGGCGTCGATCTCCTGGAACGCATCGGTGCCGATCAGCGACGTCTTCACCTGACCGGTGATGCAGACGAGCGGCGTCGAGTCCATCCACGCGTCGGCGATCGGGGTGACGAGATTCGTCGCCCCGGGGCCGGAGGTCGCGATCGCGACGCCGACCTTGCCCGACGCCCGCGCGTAGCCCTCGGCCATGTGGCCGGCGCCCTGCTCGTGCCGCGCGAGCACGTGGCGGACCGTGGTGCCGCGCGCGACCGCGTCGTAGGTCGGGAGGATCGCGCCGCCCGGGATCCCGAACGCGACGTCGACGCCCTCGAGCTCGAGCGCGCGCAGGATCGCGTCGGAGCCGAGCATGCGCCGGCCTCGCGTCAACGCCAGACCTCGTCGAAGTGCTCCACGTCGGTGCGCGTCTGCGGCAGCAGCTCGATCACCGCGTCGGTGAACGACCGCGTGTCACGCGGAGCGGAGCCGCTCGACGCAGCGCCCACCGCCCGCTCGAGCGTCCGCGAGGACGCGCGCCGCGCGAGGCCCTCGGCCAGCAGCAGAGACGCGGTCAGCAGCATGCCGGTCGGGTCGACGACGCCGAAGCCCGCGACGTCGTCGGCCTCGGACGATCCGGGCGCGAACACGCCCGGTCCCTCCTCGGGCAGCCAGGCATGGGCGACAGAGCCGGTCGCGCCGGCGAAGTGCGCCGCCGCGTCCACCACGCCGGAGTGCAGCTGGGCCTCGGTGACGATCACGTCGAGCTCCTCCGGCCGCTCGCGCAGGCGGATCAGCGTCTCGCCGAGGCCTGCCTCCTCCACGTCGAGGCCGTCGAACCTGGAGCGGCCGCGCGCGACGGCGGCACGCCAGTCGGCCGACTCGCCGACAGCGAGGATCCGGCCGCGGCGGGCGCTCGCACAGGTGAACGCGCGCTCGACGGCGATGCCGTTCGCCCACTCGTCGACCGGCGCGGCGACGATCAGGTCTCGCCCCGGCCCGAGGTGGATGCCGGCCACGCGCCAGGTGAGCTGCAGATCGGCCTTCACGCCTTCGAGCGCCGGCTCGTGCGAGGACGCGACGAGGATCGCATCGGCAGAGCGGTAGCCCGCGCGGGTCGCGGCGGGAAGCGGGTGGCCGGAGCGCGTAACGGCCTCGCCGGCAAACGGCAGGTGGACGTCGTCGAGCGCCCAGCCGTGCAGCTTGGCGACCCCGTCCAGGGCACGCGTCGCCGCGGCCATCAGCTCCGGCCCGACGCCGTCTCCGGCGAGGCAGGCAACAGTGTTCATCCGGTCTCCTCCTTTCGCTCAGTCGATCTGCCCGCGGTCTCGCGGGCGCACGTCTCCCGGTCGGGAGTCGGCGTATGCGGCGTCCAGGGCCGCGTGAGCGAAATCTCCCCCTAGCGGGGGAGAATGACGAAAACCGAAAGAATGACGAGCCCGAGCGTGAGCAGGCGCGCCACGACGGGCGTCCCGAGCTCAACTGCCTGAGCCGTGCGGTTCATCGTTCGGTGAGTGTGCCCACGGCCCCCGGCGTTGTCAACCTTCAAAAGGGATAGCGTTGCGCCGCGCGGCTGCCGACACTATGCTTTGGATAGTGACGGAGCTCGGGCAGCGCGTCTCCTCCACCGGCCGCAATCTCGCCGGCCTCATCGCGCTTGCCCTCCTTCCCCGCTAGGGGAGGCGACGACGCGACATATCCGTACCGCGCATCCCGCACCGCCGGGAGAAGTCCGTCCACTCGAGGAGCAAGCTCATGCAGATGCCGTACTGGAAGTACCGTCCGTACCCGACCGTCGACCTGCCCGACCGCACCTGGCCGGACCGCGTGGTCGACCGCGCGCCGATCTGGTGCTCGACCGACCTCCGCGACGGCAACCAGGCGCTGGTCAAGCCGATGGACCCGGCGCGCAAGCAGCGGATGTTCGACCTGCTCGTGCGCCTCGGCGTGAAGCAGATCGAGGCCGGCTTTCCCGCGGCGTCGAAGGCCGACTTCGACTTCATCCGGCAGCTGATCGAGGAGGAGCGCATCCCCGCGGACACGACGATCGCCGTGCTCACGCAGGCACGGCCGGAGCTGATCGAGCGGACGTTCGAGGCGATCGAGGGCGCGCCGCGCGCGATCGTCCACCTCTACAACTCGACGTCGGCGACGCAGCGGCGCGTCGTCTTCCGGCTCGACGAGGACGGCATCGTCGAGCTCGCGGTCCGCGCCACGGCGCTCTGCAAGGAGCTCGCGGGCGACGGGATCACGTTCGAGTACTCGCCGGAGAGCTTCCACGGGACGGAGCCGGAGTTCGCGCTGCGCATCTGCGAGGCGGTGATCGAGACGTGGGAGCCGACGCCCGCCGCGAAGATGATCGTCAACCTGCCGACGACGGTCGAGGCGTTCCCGCCGAACGTGTACGCCGATCGGATCGAGTGGTTCCAGCGCCACGTCTCGGCGCGCGACAGCATCATCCTGAGCGTCCATCCGCACAACGACCGCGGGACCGCCGTCGCCACCGCCGAGCTCGGCCTGATGGCGGGCGCCGACCGCGTCGAGGGGACGCTGTTCGGCAACGGCGAGCGCACGGGCAACGTCGATCTGATCACGCTCGCGATCAACCTGCTGACGCAGGGCGTCGACCCCGGGCTCGACCTCTCGCGTCTCGACGAGGCGCGCGCGATCGTCGAGTCCTGCAACGAGCTGCCGGTGCATCCGCGGCATCCGTGGGTGGGAGAGCTCGTCTACACGGCCTTCTCCGGCTCGCACCAGGACGCGATCAAGAAGGGGATGTACGCGCAGCAGCGCTCCGAGTCGGAGGTCTGGGACGTGCCGTACCTCCCGATCGACCCGGCCGACCTCGGCCGCAGCTACGAGTCGATCATTCGCGTCAACTCGCAGTCGGGAAAGGGCGGCGTCGCGTATCTGATGGAGACCGAACACCACCTCGAGCTGCCGCGCGGGCTGCAGGTCGACTTCGCGCAGAAGGTGCAGGCGATGACCGACCTGCGCGGCGACGAGCTGACCGCCGACGAGCTGCTCGAGGCGTTTCACGAGCACTACCTGGCACACACGACGCCGTATGCGCTCGAGCGCTACACGCACTCGAGCGCCGATCGCGACGAGATCGTCGCCGAGTTTCTCGCCGACGGCGCCGCCGTCGAGGTCAGCGGCGCCGGGAACGGCCCGATCGACGCGCTGGTCGACGCCTTCGAGCGCCACTTCGGGATCGCGGTGCAGATCCGCGGCTACCACGAGCACGCGATGTCGGCAGCCGCCGACGCGACGGCCGCCGCCTACATCGAGGCCGACGTGGACGGCGACCTCGTCTGGGGAGTCGGGCTACATCCGAGCATCGTCACGGCGTCGCTGCGCGCGCTCGTCAACGCCGTCAACCGCGGGTACGCCGCCCGACGTGCCGTCGCGGAGGCAGCCGCGGTCTTCGACTAACGGGGCATCGAGCGGCGGCCGGTCACGCGTCACGCGAGAGGACGCTCGCGCAGCTCAGCGCTTCTTCACCTGAGCTACCTCTGGCGCCAGCCGAAACACGGCGTGCTGCTTCAGTTCCGCGGCGATGACCTCGTCGTCTGAGTCTGGGTTCGCGTCGAAGTACGGACGGGTGACTTTGATTTCGTCGATATAAGCCCGGAGCACTGGGATCGCAGCCTGCGCGGCTGCCTCGACGACCCTGAACTTCTCGGAGCGCCCACCTCGACTGAGCGTGACCTCGCCAGCGGCCCGTGCGTTTCGCACCCAGCTCACAGGCCCGTACGCGGCCACAAGCCACCGATCGCCCGCGACCTCGATCGCATCCACGGGCGTGGAGTAGAGGCGTCCCGTCTTTCGGCCCGGCACCGTGAGGATGTAGCGGTAGGACGCCCCGAGGCCGCGTCTCGTCATCAGCCGGAACACGAAGTTGATCAGCCGCGCGCCGCCGTTCAACCGATACGTCTTCGCCATCGCGCTGACGTCCTCAGCGACTTTGCGTCCGCTCGAGCTCGCGCTCGATCTCGGTCTCGGTAATCGGCGTATTCAGACTCGCCGGCCATCTGCCGTAGGCGCGCCAGCCGTCCAGGGCGAGGAAGAACCCCCAGGCGAGCGTAACCCAGGCGGGCCACGGGATACTGCCGTTGGTCGAGGGATCGGTGAACAGCCAGATCAGCCAGAGCAAGACGTTGACAGCGACGTAGGCGGCCGAATCCTGGGCGAACTTCCGCTTACGCTTGAGGGTCGCGATCGCATATTCGCGCGCCTCGTCAACAGGCTCGGCGTTTATCTCGAGTTCTGGCGGCTGGTCGTATTTGGGTGGGGCTGCAACAGCCATGGAGACACCTCCGAATCGACCTCATCAGCATCGTTCGACCGGAGCTCTCTGACAACAGGGGCCGCCCCGATGCCAGCTACCGCAAACTACTGGCGCCCGAACCCGTCGCTGTCGTAACTGGCCCAGGCGACGTCACGCGGTGCTGTTCGCACGGCCAGATGCGGAAGCCGTCGAACGCGATGAGTTGCGGCGGGGTTGCCGGTCTGAACCCACACACCCGATCACCGTCTCAAGGAGAGCATCATGGCCGCTACCTACACGTTTGACGTCTTTTCAACCCTCGACGGCTTTGGCTCCCCGGGCGGCGGTGACTGGGGCGGCTACTGGGACAAGCAGGGCCCTGAACTGCTCGAGCACCGCCTCGCCTCATTCGCTGAGGAGCAGCGGATGGTCTTCGGGGGCGACACGTATCGGCTCTTTGCGCAGTTCCTGGCGTCGATTGACGCGAATTCTCAGGCGGCGGATCCGTGGGTGACGCGGATGATGAGCATGCCGGCAACGGTGGTGTCGAACACACTGGAAGAACCGCTCGCGTTCCCGAACGCGACCGTCGCTAGCGGCAACGCCATCGACATCGTTGCCCGGCTCAAGAAGGAGTCCAGGGTTCCGTTGCGCTCGCACGGCAGCCTGTCGCTGAACCGGGCGCTGATGGCCGCCGGAGTTGTCGATCGCCTTCAAGTGACGATCTTCCCCGTGATCACCGGACAGACCCGAGGCAACCCCATCTTCCTGGATGCAGGCGACTTCGACCTCGAGCTGATCGAGGGCCGGACGCTCGACGGCAACATCCAAGAACTCATCTACCGGCCTGCCCTGCACGTCTGAGTCTGTCGAGACACCGACGACGCCGGTACCCCGCGCGGGCTACTCCGCGCGGTGGGCAGCAGCCGCCGCTCCGGTGTCGAGATAGATCTGAAATCGGGCGAGCTTCCCATCCCGGAACGTCCACACATGTGCCTCGTGGTTGGCAAACACGCGGCCGGTGTCTCGAACCGTTGCCTCGGCGTACACCAGCGATACCACCTTGTCGTTCTGGGCGATGAACTCTCGTGGCTCGAACGTCGTGTAGTCGCGGGTCGATGCAATACCACCAAACCAGCCTAGGGCTGCTTCCTTGCCTTTGAACGTTCCGGCGTTCGGGTTGTCGTCGGGATCGCCGGGATTCACCCACTCGATGTCGTCCGCCATCACCTCGGCAAGCGCGGCCATGTCGCCCCGCCCGAAAGCCTCATACGCACTTTGGACGAGGCGGGTGTTCTCTTCTGCTGACACCGGAACTCCTCTTCGAGGGTGAGCGAGGAGTATCTCACTCGTCGAGACTCCTTCACCTGGCGCCGCGTGGTCGACGAGCTGACGATCCGCTAGTCAGCCCACCAGTCGCGCTGACCATCGACGTCTTCGCGCGGATCCTCGCCGAGGTTGGGCGCGCCGACGACGAGGAGCTCGAGGCCCTCCGGCCCGGCCTCGTAGCCTCGCCACGCGCCGGGCGGGACCCGCACCGCGTCCCATTCCTCGAGCTCGACGATCTCGTCGTCGACCTTCATCCGCCCGCTCCCGCGCACGACCACGTACACCTCCTCTTGCCTCAGGTGCGTGTGGCCGTACGGAAAGCGATAGCCGGGCGGGACGCGCTGGTAGCTCAGGGCGGATTGCTCGAGCTCGAGTGCCTTGGTCGCCGCGCGGAACTCGAGATCCGGCGCGCCGCCGAACACGTGGCCGATGTCCTCCAGATCCTCCTTGATGTTGCAGAGCGTGAACGGCACGGCGAGGTCTCAGCGGCTCTCGTTCGTGGTGAACCGTTTCCAGTTCCCCTCGGAGACGACTTCGACGATGCCGTCTGTCACTTTGATGGCGGTCTGGTCGTCGATCGCGTAGGCCGGCACGGATAGCCCGGCGGCCCAGGCTTCGATCTCGGCCAGAGGGCTGGCCGGAAGGCCATCCTCGCGATCGAGGTGTGGAAACACCGAGAAATCAACGAGCCCCAGCGCGTTGTCGCTGCCGGTGAGCGGTTCACTCTCGTCGTAGGTGGTTCCTCCGAAGTCGGGAGTCGCCACCATTGCCCCGCCGCTCGTGCCGACGTAGACCGTTTCGGGCCGCAGCGACGGCAAGAGGTCGGCCAGGCCGGATTGCCGCAGCCAGTAGCACAGGTACAAGGGACTGCCACCCCAAACCAGCAGGGCATCAGCCTCCTGGACAGCAGGCAGCCAATAGTCCTTCTTGATGCTGGGCAGCGCGGTGAGCTCGAGCACTCCCAACGACTTCCAACCCAAGCCGCACATCGGGCTGCGGGTTGTGCCGCTGATGAACTGGTAGACGTGCGAAGGCCCGCCCGGGAAGGGCTGCACCCCGGTGGGGATGCAGAGCGCGCTGGACTCGGCAATCGGTTTGCCGAGCAGTTCGACCAGCGCGTCGTGGATGCTCGGGTTGCTGATGCCAGACGAACAGAGAAGAAACCTCACGATGCCTCCAGACGGATCCGTTTCGCGCTAGAGACTGGCAGACCACCGAGAACTCATCGGCTCCGGACCGATCCAGCCTGGCTCGGGCGAGTGAGGCGGCGGCTGCTGCCTGATATATGAAGTCCCTCGTGCCGGACTCCGCTCCGCCCGCCTACGACGTCGTCGCCGCTGCGTACAGCCGTGTCCTCGACGCAGACGGATTCGGCCTTGCCGATCCCGTCGTGACAGAGCTGTTGGGGGACGTCGCCGGCCAGGTCGTCCTCTCGCTTGCGTGCGGTCAAGGCCAGGACGCACGACTGCTCGCCCGCCTCGGCGCAACCGTCACCGGGATCGACATCTCGCCTGAGATGCTCCGCTACGCGAACGAGCATGAAGCCGCCGATCCACGCGGGATCGCCTATGTCCAGGGGAACGCCGAGGACTTGGCGGAGTTCGCCGATGCGAGCTTCGACGGCGTCCTCTGCCACATGGCGTTGATGGACATTCCCGGACTTGCGCCGACGATCCAGTCCGTGGCTCGCGTGGTGCGAGGCGGAGGTTGGTTCGTGTTCTCGATCGTCCACCCCGCCTACCACCCACACGTCGAGATTCTCACCGACTACCTGCTCGACCACAGCTACCTCAAGCAGATTCCGGTGGACTGGTTGCCCAAGCACGCGTATCACCGTCCGCTCGCCATCTACGTCAACGAGCTTGGGCACGCTGGCTTCCGGATCGAGCGCTTCGTCGAGGCCCATCAGCGTGCCGGCAACGACGTGATCGCCGACCGAGCGCAGCGCGACGCGGGAGGTGTGCCGGGCTTGCTCTACGCACGCACCGTCAAGCTCTGACGGTGGCGGTCAGTGTCCGTTGAGCTCGCCGATCTGCACGCCGAGCGCTCGCCCGGCGGCACGTAACCGATTCGCGCCGCGCGTGAGGTGGCGATCCGCCCGTGCTGCATCCCTCGTGGCAGCCGCGACCTCGCCGCTGTCGTTCTCGTCGAAGTCGATCTCGCTCCGGACTCCCTGCAGCGTCGCCTCGAACCCCTGAACAGCCAGCTCTCTTCCACGCCGTGCGGCCGCCGTCGTTCCCTGCGCCCGCCGCAGGCGCGCAAGAGTCCCGATCAGCTCCGCGCGCAGCGTCTTCCGATCGTGCGAGGCGCGAATCTGTCCGACGCCGCGGAGCAAGTCTTGTCTGATGGAAGCATCCGCTCCCCCGGTGACCGGCTTCGACTGCCCGCAGCCGCCGACCAGCACGAGAGCGACGAGCCATGGTGCGCAGCCCGCGCGACTCACTCGGAGCGGCGGGCGGTGACGAGAACCGCGAGCTCGCTCGTGCCGACCTTCCCACCCCGCCGCTCGAAGAACGCACGGGCCTCCGCCTCGAGCGTCCCACGCGCGCTCGGCTCGAGGCGCTGGTAGAGCGACGTCGTCTCGAAGAGCGCCCACACCTGATCCGCAGTCTGTTCACGCGTCAGCTGACGGGTCGTGAGTTGGACGTCGTCGAACAGGATTGCGGCGTCGGCGTTGACGAGGTCGTGGTGGCCGAGCCACGTCCAGACGGCGGAGACGTCGCCGCGACGCTCGTCGACACCGGCGCGGATCGCGGCGAGGCTGCGAAGCGAGTACCCGCCGGCAGTGTCGGTCCAGTACGGCTTGAACACCTCATGGAGCGCTTGGTCGTCCGCAGCCGTGCTGTCGTTCAAGTAGCCGACGTGCGTGATCAGCGCGAGCGTCCCGCCCGGACGGAGCAGGCGGGCGACCTTGGCCCATCCGACCTGCGGGTCGATCCAGTGGAAGGCGGTGGCCGAGAACACGGCAGCGAAGGCCCGCTCCGGCAGAGAGACCTCCTCGAATCGTCCGACGTGGAACTCGACGGCGTCGGCATCGCGCACGCGGCTGCGTGCGAAGGCGATCAGGTTCGGGCCGGGATCGACCGCGTCGACCATGAGCTCACGCTCGACGAGCGCTTCCGTCAGCTTCCCCGTTCCGCACCCGATCTCGAGAACGCGTGACCCTGCGTCCAGAGCGGCGATCGTGCAGGCAGCATCGACCAGCTCCGCCGGATAGCTCGGACGTTCCCGGTCGTACGCCTCGGCCACGGCGTCGAACACGTCACCGTGCACCCGCTCGGCAGCCATCACCCGAGCATAGGCGCAGCGAACGACTCGTGGCCTAGCGGCGGGAAGCCGTAGCGCGAGGCCGCGCCGGCTCGGCGACCATCCAGGCGTGGCCGAAACGGCGCATCTCACGGATGATCGGCAGCAGCGCGCGGCCCTTCTCGGTGAGCTCGTACTCAACGCGCGGCGGCGACTCCGGATAGCTGCGGCGGACCAGGATCCCGGTCCCCTCCAGCATGTCGAGCCGCTCCGACAGCGTGCGCGGGCTGATGCCGGGGCACGCGTGCTCGAGCGCCATGAAGCGGCGAGGCCCTTCCGAGAGGTCGTGGACGATCAGCGACGTCCACTTGGTGCCGATGATCTCCGCTGTCGCTGCGACGGCGCAGCTGCCGTCGTGGACGTCGTTCATCGTCCGCTTCATCGGCCCCAGTTTACTCGCCGATTCGGCTCGTAGCTATCGAAACGAAAGTGGCGCCCGGCTCGGCAGCGGGCTCGGCGCCGCGGTCGAGCCAGGCCCTCACGGCCTCCGCGCAGTCGCGGCCCTCGCGGATCGCCCAGACGACGAGCGACTGCCCGCGGCGGGCGTCGCCCGCCGCGAACACCCCGTCGACGGACGTGTGGTGGCGGGCTGCGGCGACGTTGCCGCGCGCGTCGCGCTCGACGCCGAGGCGTTCGAGCAGCGCGGGCTCGGGGCCGAGGAAGCCCATCGCGAGCAGGACGAGGTCGGCCGGCCGCGACTCCTCGGTGCCGGGCATCAGGTCGAACGGGGGGACGCCGGTGTTCCGCTGCCAGTGGACGTGCTCGACACGGCCGTCCCGGCCCGCCAGCTGCGTGGTCGAGATCGCGAAGTCCCGCTCGCCGCCCTCGGCAAGCGCGTAGGAGGTGCGGAGCTTCATCGGCCAGCGCGGCCACGGCGTGACGTCGTCCGGACGCGCGCTCGGCGGCTCGCCGAGCAGCTCGATCTGCGTCACGGACGACGCGCCTTCGCGGTGCGCGTGCCCGACGCAGTCGGCGCCCGTGTCACCGCCGCCGACCACGAGCACGTGCCGGCCCGCCGCACTGATCCCGCCGGGCGTACCGCTCGCGACCGCCCGGGCACGATCGTAGAGATAGTCCATCGCGAAATGCACGCCGGCAAGCTCGCGGCCCGGCACAGGCAGGTCGCGCGGTACGCGTGCGCCCGTGGCAATCACCACCGCGTCGTGACGCGCGCGCAGCTCGTCGACGTCGAGGTCGACCCCGACGTCCACTCCATAGGCGAACACGACGCCCTCGGCCTCGAGCTGAACGACCCGGCGCTCGACCAGTCGCTTCTCGAGCTTGAACTCGGGCACGCCGAACCGCACCAGGCCGCCCGCCGCCTCGTCGCGCTCGTAGACGGTCACGTCCTCACCCGCGCGCGCGAGCTGCTGCGCGCACGCGAGCCCGGCAGGGCCCGATCCGACGACCGCGATGCTCCGCCCCGTCCGCCGCGCGGCGGGCTGCGGCTGGATCCAGCCCTCGTCCCACGCGCGGTTGACGATCGCCAGCTCCACCTGCTTGATCGAGACGGCGTCGCCCTCGTTGATCTCGAGCACGCACGCGGCCTCGCAGGGGGCCGGGCAGAGCCGGCCGGTGAGCTCGGGGAAGTTGTTCGTGCGGTGGAGCTGCCCGATCGCGTCGCGCCAGCGGTCGCGGTAGACGAGGTCGTTCCAGTCGGGGATCAGGTTGCCGAGGGGGCAGCCGTGATGGCAGAAAGGCACACCGCACTCCATGCAGCGTGCCGCCTGCTCACGGACGCCGACCACCGGCAAGGTTCCGACGAACTCGCGGAAGTCGCCCGTGCGCTCGCCGGGCGCACGCTCCGGCGCGGGGCGGCGCTCGTACTCGAGGAAGCCGCGCAGCTTGCCCATTAGATGGCCGCTCGGGGGTCGGAGTGGATGCCCGGCGCGCGAAAGCCAAGCGATGCAAGGACGCAGGGAGCCTCGATAGCCAAAGCTATCGGGGCGACTGAGGACGCAGCCAGCGAGCTGGCTTGCAGCCGCCGGGCGCCGCGACCGATCCCCCGAGCGACCATCTAGGCGGCTTCTTCGGTCTCGCGCGTGAGGAAGCCGACGCCGCCGGCCGAGACCGCCTCGGCGAGCGCGCGCCGGAAGTCATGCGGCATCACCTTGACGAACCGGCGCGGCACGGCGTCCCAGTCTTCGAGCAGGCCCGTCGCGACGGTCGAGCCCGCCCGCTCGGCGTGCTCCTCGACGAGCGCGCGCAGCGTGTCGGCGTCGTCGTCCTCGAGCCCGTCGAGCGAGACCAGCTCCGTGTTGCAGCGGGCCGCGAACGTGCCGTCGTCGTCGAGGACGTAGGCGATGCCGCCGCTCATCCCCGCCGCGAAGTTGCGCCCGGTCGGCCCGAGCACGACGACGCAGCCGCCGGTCATGTATTCGCAGCCGTGGTCGCCCACCCCCTCGACGACGGCCTGGGCGCCCGAGTTGCGCACGGCGAACCGCTCGCCGGCGAGACCCCGGAAGAACGCGCGTCCGGCCGTTGCGCCGTAGAGCACGGTGTTGCCGACGATCACGTTCCGCTCCGCCGCGAAACCGGCGTCGTCCGGCGGCCGCACCGCGAGCACGCCGCCCGAGAGGCCCTTGCCGACGTAGTCGTTCGCCTCGCCGACGAGGGTCAGCTCGATTCCGGGTGCGAGCCAGGCGCCGAACGACTGGCCCGCCGACCCCTCGAGGCGCAGGCGGATCGTGCCCTCGGCGAGACCGCCGCGGCCGCGCCGCTTCGTCACCGCGTGCGAGAGCAGGCCGCCGACCGTTCGATTCGCGTTGCCGAGGCCGAAGGTGCCGGAGAATGGCGTTCCGGTGTCGATCGCCTCCTGCGCGGCCGCGACCAGGTCGTGGTCGAGCGCACCGTGGAGCGGCGATTCCTGCGAGTGCGTGCGCCGAAGCGGCGTGCCGGCCGGCGCGTCGGGCGCGCGCAGCACGTTCGACAGGTCGATCCCGCGCGCCTGCCAGCGCGCGATCGCGTCGTCCGGCTCGAGCAGGTCGACGCGCCCGACCAGCTCCTCGAAGCGGCGGATGCCGAGCTGCGCCATCAGCTGCCGCGCCTCCTCGGCGACGTAGAAGAAGAAGCGCGTCACGTGCTCCGGCTCGCCGCGGAACCGCTTCCGCAGCTCCGGATCCTGGGTCGCGATGCCGACCGGACACGTGTTGAGGTGGCAGGCGCGCATCATCACGCAGCCCGTCGCGATCAACGGGGCCGTGGCGAAGCCCATCTCGTCGGCGCCGAGCAGCGCCGCGATCACGACGTCGCGGCCTGTCTTCAGCTGCCCGTCCGTCTGCACCCAGATGCGCGAGCGTAGGTCGTTGAGCACGAGTGTCTGCTGCGTCTCGGCCAGTCCGATCTCCCACGGGATGCCCGCGTGCAGGATCGACGAGATCGGCGATGCCCCGGTGCCGCCGTCGTGCCCGGAGATCAGCACATGGTCGGCGTTCGCCTTGGCGACACCGGCCGCGACGGTGCCCACGCCGACCTCGGCCACCAGCTTCACCGAGACCCGGGCCTGCGGGTTGGCGCAGCGGAGGTCGTAGATCAGCTGCTTGAGATCCTCGATCGAGTAGATGTCGTGGTGCGGCGGCGGCGAGATCAGGCCGACGCCCGGCGTCGTCAGACGGACGCCGGCGATGTAGGCGTCGACCTTGTGGCCGGGCAGCTGGCCGCCTTCGCCGGGCTTCGCGCCCTGGGCCATCTTGATCTGCAGCTCGTCGGCGTTCGTCAGGTAGTCGATGTTCACGCCGAAGCGGCCCGATGCCACCTGCTTGATCTTCGAGCGGCGCTCGTCGCCGAACCGCGCCGGGTCCTCCCCGCCCTCGCCGGTGTTCGAGCGTCCGCCGATCCGGTTCATCGCCACCGCGAGCGTCTCGTGCGCCTCGCGCGAGAGCGACCCGAGCGACATCGCGCCGGTCGAGAAGCGCTTCACGATCTCCGCCGCCGGCTCGACCTCGTCGAGCGGCACGCCGCCGTCGGCGGGAAGGCGGAAGCGCAGCAGCCCGCGGATCGTCGACGCACGGGCGGACTCGGCGTTGACCGTCTGCGAGTACTGCTCGTACGTCTCGAAACCGCCGTGGCGCACGGAGTGCTGGAGCAGCGCGATCGTCTCCGGGTTCCACTGGTGATGCTCGCCGCCGGCCCGCCAGGCGTAGAGCCCGACCACCGGCAGGAACTCCCCCGCGACCCCGGGATAGGCGCGGGCGTGGCGCGCGAGCGCGTCCACCGCGAGCTCGTGCGTGCCGATGCCGCCGATCCGCGACGGGGTGCCGGTGAAGTGGCGGTCGACGAGCTCCTGCGACAGGCCGACCGCCTCGAAGATCTGCGCACCGCAGTAGGACGGGACGGTCGAGATCCCCATCTTCGAGATCGTCTTCAGCAGGCCCTTGCCGATCGCCTTGACCGCGCGGGCGCGAGCCTCTCCGGCCGCCAGCTCGAGGATGCCTTCCGACACGAGGTCGTCGAGCGTGGCGAGCATCAGGTAGGGATTCACGGCGGCCGCCCCGTAGCCGATCAGGACGGCGACGCTCTGCACGCTCCGCGGCTCCCCCGACTCGACGACGAGCCCGGCCTGGAGCCGCGTGCCGGCGCGGACGAGGTGGTGGTGGACTGACGCGGTCGCGAGCAGGGACGGCAGCGCCACGCGATCCGGCCCGACTGCGCGGTCGGAGAGCACCAGGATGTTCGCGCCGCCGGCGAGCGCGGCGTCGGCCGCGGCGCACACGCTCTCGATCGCGTCCTCGAGGCCCTCAGGCCCCTCGACGACGGGCCACGTCGTGTCGATCGTGGCGGCGCGAAAGACGTCGGATTCGACCGCGCGCAGCCGCTCGAGCTGCGCGTCGTCGAGGATCGGGTTGTCGATCACCAGCTGGCGCGCGTGCTCCGGCGTCTCGGCGAGGAGGTTGCGCTCCGATCCGACGAGCGTCTGCACGCTCATCACCACCGCCTCGCGAATCGAGTCGATCGGCGGGTTGGTGACCTGCGCGAACAGCTGCTTGAAGTACGAGTAGAGCAGCGGGTGCCGCTCCGAGAGGACGGCCAGGGGCGTGTCGTTGCCCATCGAGCCGACCGCCTCCTCCGCATTCGCAGCGAGCGGCGCGAGCATCACCTTCATGTCCTCCTGCGTGTAGCCGAACGCGAGCTGCAGGCTGCGGAGCGGCTGCGACAACGGCAGGCCCCTGCGCGGCGGCAGGTCGGCGAGCCGCACGGCGTTCCGCTCGAACCACTCCCCATACGGCCGGCGTGCGGCTACGCGGCTCTTCACCTCGTCGTCCGGCACGATGCGCCCCTCGGCGAGGTCGACGAGGAAGAGCTTCCCCGGCTGGAGCCGCCCCTTGCGCACCACGTCGCAGGCGGGGACGTCGAAGACGCCGGCCTCCGAGGCCAGCACGACCCAGCCGTCCCTCGTCTCGAGCCAGCGACCGGGGCGCAGGCCGTTCCGGTCGAGGGTCGCGCCGATCACGCGGCCGTCGGTGAAGGTGAGCGCCGCCGGCCCGTCCCACGGCTCGATCAGGCAGCCGTGGTACGCGTAGAACGCCTCGAGCTCCGGCGAGAGATCACCGGGCCGGTGAGCCTCCGGCATCATCATCAGCAGCGCGTGCGGCAGCGAGCGCCCGGAGAGCACGAGCAGCTCGAGCACGTTGTCGAACGTCGCCGAATCCGAGCCGCCCGGCCGGATCACCGGGATCACCTTCTGCAGGTCGTCGCCGAGGAGCTCCGACGCGAGCTGCGACTCGCGCGCGCCCATCCAGTTCGCGTTGCCGCGCAGCGTGTTGAACTCGCCGTTGTGCGCGACGAGGCGATAGGGATGCGCGAGCTCCCAGCTCGGGAACGTGTTCGTCGAGAAGCGCGAGTGGACGAGCGCGAGCGCACTCGCGAGCGCGGGGTCCTGCAGATCGACGAAGTAGCGGCGCAGCTGCGGCGCCGTCAGCATCCCCTTGTAGACGACCGTCCGCGACGAGCAGCTCGGCACGACGAGGTCGGCGCCGGCGCGCTGCTCGGCAACCCGCCTGATCACGTAGAGCTTGCGCTCGAACGCGTCCTGGTCGGCCGCCGCGGCGCCGCGCGCGGCGATCACGAGCTGCCTGATCAGCGGGGCGTGGAGCTGCGCCGTCGCGCCTGCCTGCGTCGGCTCGACCGGCACGTCGCGCCAACCGAGCACCTCCTGTCCCTCGCCCTCCACGGCGGCGACGAGCAGCTGCTCGAGCTCCTCGCGCCGGCGCCGGTCGTGCGGCAGGAAGCACACGGCGACGCCGTACCGCCCGGGCGGCGGCAGGTCGCCAAGGCGTTCGGCGAGGAACGCGTGCGGTAATTGGACGAGGATCCCGGCGCCGTCGCCCGTCTCGGCGTCGGCGCCGGCTGCGCCCCGGTGCTCGAGCCGTTCGAGCGCGTCGAGCGCCCGCCCGACGACCTCGTGGGACGGCCGGGCGTCGAGGCGCGCCACGAAGGCGACGCCGCACGCGTCGTGCTCGTACGCCGGGTCGTACAGGCCTTGCGCCCTCATCCCGCTCTCCTTGTGTGGGCTAGTCCGGCGGGAGCGAGTGGGGGTTCGCCGGCTAGCCGTGTCGCGGGCGCGCGAACACGACAATGCGCTTCGAGGCGGCAAACGTGTTCACGGCGCGGCTCATCGCTTCAAAGAGTAAAGCAAGGCCGTCGGACGCGCAAACCAGGCCGGGCGGAGCGATAGTACGTACGCCGTGCCGCCGCAGACGAGCTACGCGAAGTCGGGAGGGCTGAACATCGCCTACCAGGTGGGCGCGCGGAGGATCTACGCCGTGGCCGCAGCATGACCCTCGGCGAGCTGACGCTGCTCGACTGGAAGCGGCGAGTCTTCGACCTCTACGCGGCCGTGCGCGAGGACCCGGACCCCCACCACGCCTGGCTGCGCTGGCGCGACGCGCGCGACGAGCTCTTCCGCAGGCATCCGCAGTCGCCGCTGACCGAGGACGCGCGCGCCGCATTCACCGGATTGCCGTACTTCGACTACGACCCGGCGTTTCGAGTCGTCGCGGCGGTCGCGCCGGCGGAGCCCGTGCTGCGCGAGATCGCGACGTCGGGGGAGCGCCCGTACACGTTCCGCCGCTTCGCGCGGGCCGGCTTCGAGCTCGGCGGCGAGGAGCGCACGCTCGACCTGTTCTGGCTCGAAGGCTACGGCGGCGGCGTCTTCGTGTCCTTCGCCGACGCCACGAGCGGGCGCGAGACCTACGGAGCGTGCCGGTACCTGCTCGACACCGTGAAGGGATCGGACCTCGGCGAGCAAGCCGGCGGACTCGTCCTGGACTTCAACTTCGCCTACAACCCGTCGTGCTCGTACGACCCCCGCTGGGTGTGCCCGCTGGCTCCGCCGGAGAACCGCCTGCAGCTCGCGGTCACTGCGGGGGAGCGCTACTAGCTAAGACACGGAGGTCGTCGGCGAGCAGCGCCGGCACGAACGGCAGCAGGAACCCGGCCCGCTCGTCGCCGTGACGGTCGATCACGTAGAGCGCGGTCGAGTGGACGATGTCGCCGGCGGCCGGCAGGACGGTGATCTGGTAGGCGCGCCACACAGGGCGCAGCTGCGCCCGCGAGCCGAGCAGCCAGGAGACGTCGCCGTTCAGGTGCCACTTGTGCAGCGCCTTCGCGACGCTCCTCGGCGTGTCGCCGGCCGGGTCGACGCTGACGACCACGACCTGCGGCCGGGCCGCCGCCGGCACCTGGCGGAGCGCCGCGGCGAGCATCCGGCCCTCGACGGGGCAGGCCTGCTTGCACAGCGAGTCCTGGAACGTCAGCACGACCGCCCGGCCGCGGAGCGAGGGCAGCGTGACGCGCCGGCCGTGCTGGTCCCGCAGTGCGAAGACCGGCGCCGGGCGCACACCCGCTCCCCACGTCGCCTGGCCGTGGAGGGCGGGCAGCGCAGACGTCGCCGCCGCGCGGCCGGCGACGAGCCGTCCGTGCAGAGCGACGCCGATCGCGATCCCGGCGATCGTCGCCGCCGCGAGGCTGGCCGCCGTCAGGCGGCGCACGGGGCTAGCGCTCCTCGCGGCTTCGCACCGACCACACCCACCAGATCCCGACGAGGAGCAGCAGGCCGACCGGCAGGAGGATCGTGAGCAGCGATCCGGTCAAGAACGAGGCAACGGTCATCAGGTCTCCCTCGGTCGAAGGTCGTCGACGGCGAGCGGCCGCGCGCGGGCGCCGCCTGCAGGCTGCAGCCAGACGGCCGCAGCGTAGAAGAGCGCAATCGTGAGCGGCACCGAGCCTGGAACCCACATCACACCGGCGGCGAGTTGCTGGTCGGCGAGCGCCGACAGACCGCCGGGGCGCGACGGAAGCGCGGCGTAGGCGCCGTACAGGGGATGCGTCGCGAGGCCGAGCACCACGGCCAACGCCCAGCTCACGAGGAGCGCGGCCGTCCCGTACGCGACGCGCGCCGCAGCGGTCAGCCGCGGTCGCGAGCTCGGCAGGAGGTGCACCCAGAAGAGCACGGCGGTGCCGAAGAAGAGCGCATGCTCGAGGTCGTGCACCGGGCCGTCGCGAAGCGTGAGGTCGTAGAGCACGGGGAGATGCCACGAAACCAGCGTCCCGTTGAAGAGCACGAACGCCGGCCAGGGCGCCGCGGCCAGGCGGGCGACGGCCCGCGGGCGCGCGAGCCGCGCATCGGCGAGCGCAGCCCGCGCCAGCGGGCGCCGCAGCGCAAGCGGCAGCGGACGGAGAGCCCGCGGCCACGGCTTGCCGAGGAGCAGGAGCGGCGGCGCCACCATCATCAGCAGCACGTGCTGGACCATGTGCGCCCAGAAGAGACGGTCGGCGTACGCATCGACGGGCGAGTCGACCGCGAGCACGAGCGAGACGAGCCCGAGGTAGAACGCAGCGCCGCGAGCCCGCGTGACCGCGTCGCGACGCGCGACGCCCGCTGTGCCGCCGAGCCAGTAGAGGAGACCGGTGGCGACGATCACCACGAGCGGCCACTGGAGCGGCCAGTTCGAGCCGCGAAGCATCAGAGCACGTAGAGGACGACCCAGGCAATGACGGCGATGCCCGCGAAGAACACTGCGTAGAACGACATCGCCTCGAGCGTCGGCCGGACGAGCGAGAGCGGATCCTGGATGTCCGGGGCGGTACGGTCGGGATCGCCCGACGCCTCGCCGGGGCCTGGCGCACCGTGCAGGGTCTTGCGGTAGCGGAACGAGGTCGCGAGCGTGGTCTCGAGCCAGTAGAGGAGGCCGAGCACGAAGAGCGCCTGCAAGCCCGTCCAGCCGACGTAGACGCTGGCGTAGCCGCCGTCGGTGGGCCCGAAGCCCTGGGTTGACCAGCCCCCGATCTGGACGACCAGCGCAGCGACGAGCGCGACGGCCGCCGCGGCGCCCTTGGCGCGCCACGCCGGCCGGCGGTCGGCTCGGTGATCCCCGAAACCGAGTCGCACGAGCACCGCGGCCGCGATGATCCCGAGCGTCACCACGGCGCCGATCGTCTGCGGCGGGTCGACGTGCTTGGGCCGCCACAGCCCGTGGTCGTTCAGCGAGCGCAGATAGAAGTACGCGAAGAGGAACGCGAAGAAGAAGAGCGCTGTCGCCGACGCCCAGAGCCGCGACGCGACGTGGAGGTTCCTCGCCATCACGTCCGGCGGCTCGCGCTCGACGACCGAATAGTCGGTCTCGTGACTCGCGAGCTCGGTCACGGCATCGGCCTCGCCGGCGCGACGATCGGCCGGCTGCCCGCGCTGGCCACCTCGCCGTACGGATACGGATCGGGCCCGAACGTGGGGATCTGGTCGAAGTTGTGCACGGGCACGGGGGAAGGCAACTGCCACTCGATCGACTTCGACGCCCAGGGATTCGGCCCGACCGGGACGCGCGCGAACACCTGCGACCAGACGAAGTTCGCGATGAAGATCAGCATCGAGAAGCCGAGCACGAACGCCGCGATCGACACCCACTGGTTGGCGCCCTGCAGGTACCCGGCATACGTGACCGACCGTCGCGGCATCCCGAGAAAGCCGATCACGAGCAACGGCCCGAACGTCGCGTTGAACGCGACGAACATCAACCAGAAGTGAACCTTGCCCCATGTCTCGTTGATCGCGAAGCCGGTCATCTTCGGCACCCAGTAGTAGATCGCCGCGAAGAAGGCGAAGATCAGGCCGCCCATGATCGTGTAGTGGAAATGCGCCATCGAGAAGAAGCTGCCGTGCGTGGTCACGTCGCTCGGCACGTCGGAGAGGAAGACACCCGAGAGGCCGCCGATCAGGAAGTTGAAGAGCCACGCGAGCGAGAAGAGCATCGGCACCGTCAGCCGGATCCGTCCGGCCCACAGCGTCCCGAGCGCGCAGACGAAGATGAAGCCGGTCGGCAGCGAGATCAGCTCGGTCGAGAGCATGTAGAACGGGCGCACGTCGGCGTTGATGCCGCTGACGAAGAGGTGGTGCTGCCACACGAGGAAGCTGAGCAGCGTGATCCCGAGCATGCCGCTGACCGCGAGCCGGTAGCCCCAGACCGGCTTGCGTGCGAAGACGGGCAGGATCTCGAGCAGGATCCCCATTCCGGGGAGCGCGAGGATGTAGACCTCCGGGTGCCCGAAGACCCAGAAGAGGTTCTCGTAGAGGTACGGGCTGCCGCCTGCCTGCGTGTTGAAGAACCCGGTCTGCGCCGTCCGGTCGAGCAGCACCATCAGCAGCGTCGAGATCAGGACCGGCGCGGCGAGGACCATGAGGATCGAGGTCGAGATCGTGCCCCACACGAACATCGGCAGCCGGCCCCACGTCATGCCCGGCGCGCGCATCGTGATCACGGTCGCGAGCATGTTCAGCCCGAGCAGCGTCATCGACACGCCGACGAGCGCGAAGAAGGCGATGTACGCGTCCATCCCCATGTTCGCCTGGTCGCTGAGCGGCTCGTAGCCCGTCCAGCCGGTCGGGAAGCCGCCGAAGCTGATCGCCGTCATCAGGATCACACCCGCGGCCATCAACAACCAGAAGGTCAGCGCCTCGATCCGCGGGAAGGCCATCCGGCGCGCGCCGATCATGATCGGCAGCAGGTAGTTCGCGAACGGGCCGAGGATCCCGCTCGTCATCATCCCCATCATCATCGTGCCGTGCAGGCCGACCAGCGTGAGGTAGTTGTTGCCGTTCCACGCATGCTGGTTCGGGGTGAGCAGCTCGAAGCGGATCAGCATCGCGTTCAGTCCGCCGATGAAGATGAACGCGCCGATGCCGAGGAGGTACTGGATGCCGACCACCTTGTGGTCGGTGCAGAGGCCGAAGTAGCGGCCGACGCCGGCGGTCTCCTTCTCGCGGACGCTCGGCGGGCGGCCGGTCAGCCGCTGCAGCGGGTAGTTGGCGAACCCGAGGCCGACGAGAAAGCCGATCACCCCGACGAAGTACGCGACGAAGAGCGCGATGTCGTTCTGGTTCGTGTCGCCGATGTAGTCCAGGCTCTTCGCGTGGACCTGGTGGCCGAGCCACCAGCCGACGTAGAAGCCGACGACGCCGAGCACGATCCCGGTGAGGAGGTTGAAGCCGATCAGGCGGCGCAGCTTCATCCCGCGCGTCCCGTCGGATCGGGGTTGTAGGTCGTCGCGTACGGCGGCAGCACCTTCGTCACGTCCCGGAACTGGTCCTGCTGCTGCCGGATCCACGTCGCGAACTCACTCGCGGTGACGACCCTGCCGGTGTCGAACATGTAGCCGTGCCAGAGGCCGCAGAGCTCGGCACAGCGGACCTGAAACGTCCGCGTCGTCTTCGGCTTCACGTAGGCGACGTTGTCGACACCCGGATTCGCGTCCGCCTTGACACCGAGCTGGTACGCCCAGAAGGAGTGGATTGCGTCGAGCGACGTGACGTGGAAGGCGATCTGCCGGTCGACCGGCAGCACGAGCTGGGCGGTCTCGACCCCGCCGTAGGTCGGGTAGCGATAGGTGAACTCCCACTGCTGCGCGATCACCTGCACCGGCAGCACGTCCCCGTCCGGCTTCGCGATCGGGCTCGGGCCCTGCCCGCCGCCGGAGCCGTTGCTCGCGAGCAGCTCCGCCGTGCCGAAGACCGCAAGGAACAGAACCGCCGCCGTGGTCACCGCCAGCCAGGCGACCTGCAGGCGACGGTCGCCCTTGATCGGCGGGCCGTCTCGCAGCTCGTCGTCCTTCCCCGCCCTGAAGACGACGAGCGCATACGCGAGGTACACGAGGATGAACGCCGTGATCGGCGTCATCACGATCAGCAGCACGGTGTTGTCGAAGACCTGCGCCTTCGCGACGTCCGTCCCCTTGCCGGGCGGCATGTTCGGGCCGAGCACCCAGATCACGAGCGGGAGCGCGACCAGCGTCGCGACGACGGTGATCAGCGCGATCCGGAGGCCGTGCCCGGCTCCGCGGACGGTCTCGGGCTCAGACGACATTCACGAAGCCGTCCATGTAGCCGATCGTCTGCATCGGCCCGCCGAAGCCGTAGAGGAAGCCGGCCGCACACGGGACGAAGCACTGCCAGCGGTAGTGGCCCTTCTTTCCCGTGCGGAAGGTGAACGTGATCGTGGTGTGCGCGTTCGCGAGGCTGCACGGCGCGAAGTCGCACTGGTTCTTCGCGTCGTCGGCGACGCCCTCGAGCGGAACGAGCACGCCGAGCGCCGGGATCGCGAAGGTGTGCGACGCGTCGTCGGGCGGGATCATGCTCAGCGACTTCCCGTCGAGGGTGAACGCGCCGCCGACGATCCCCCGCGCCTTCGAGAGGAACGGGTTGCGCAGCCCGCTCTTGCCGTCGAACTGGTAGACGGTGACGTGGACGAGCGCGTGCGCCGGCAGCGTCCAGACCGTGCTGCGGTGCCAGACGCCGTGCTCGCGGACGAGATACGAGACCCAGCTCTCGTTCGGCGAGAGCTTCGGGCCGATCGCGGCGACCGTCTGCAGGGTGAGGTCGACGGAACGGCCGCCCGCCGCGTTCGCCACCGCCGGGCGGTAGGGGTTCGGGCCGTTCGTGAGAAAGGCCACGTACACGGCGATCAGCGCCGTGACGACGACCCCGGCAGCCGCAACGACCGCGCCCTTGCGCGTGTTCGCGCTCACCGGGTCGGGATATAACGTCCTTCGCCGGCTCGACGCAGCTTTCTGACGAAACTGTCATCTGGGCGTCATCTGCGTGTCATCTCGCGACTCTCAGCGAACTCTCACGCCGTTCGGGGCTAGCGCTCATGAGCGGCGGTGACAGTGCACGTCATGACCATCACAACACTCATCACGCTCAACGCCTTCCTGGCGGCACTCGTCGTGTACGGCATCGTCTGGCTGCTCGGGTCGGCGACCACCGCCGATCGAGACTCCCGTGCCGCGCTCCGGGCGACGGGCTCGGCCGCCCGGGACGAGTCGGACCGTACGCGCATCGCGGCCTAGCGCCGAGGCGTAGACTCGCCGCGGAACGCGGCATGAAGATCCTTGTCATCGAGGACGAGCCTCGGATCCTCGAGTTCCTCCGGCTCGGGCTCGAGGCAGAGGGGTTCACCGTCGACGGCGCCGAGGACGGCGCACGCGGCCTCGCGGCCGCGCTCGCCGAGCCGTACGCGCTCGTCATCCTCGATCTGCTGCTGCCGCGGCTCGACGGCCTTCGGCTACTCGGCGAGCTGCGCCGCGAGCGCCCCGACCTGCCCGTCCTCGTGCTCTCGGCGCGCTCCGACCTCCCCACGAAGCTCCGCAGCTTCGACCTCGGAGCCGACGATTATCTGTCCAAGCCCTTCTCGTTCGACGAGCTCGTGGCCCGGGTGCGGGTCCACCTGCGGCACGGCCGGGACGCGCTCGACGGCGCCAGCGTCCGGGTCGGGCACCTGTGCCTCGACCTCGCCCGGCGGCGGGCCGAGACCGAGGGCAGCAGCGCCGACCTTTCCGACCGCGAGTTCAGGCTGCTCTACCACCTGGTCGCGCACGCGGGCGAGGTCGTGAGCCGCGAGCGGCTGCTGTCCGAGGTCTGGGGCTACTCCTTCGATCCCGGCTCGAACGTGGTCGACGTCTGCGTCCGCCGCCTGCGGAAGAAGCTCGGCCCGGCGTGGCCGATCGAAACGGTGAGGCATGCCGGCTATCGCCTGGCGACGGCCTGACCTGCTCGAGCTCGGCTGGGGCGCCCTGGCCGTCGTCTGCCTGCTGCTGATGTTCATGTCGCCGTCGTGGGAGACGATCCCCTTCCACGTCATCTGGATCAGCCTGACGCTGCTGTACGGCTTCCGTGTCTGGGGGCTCGGGACGACCGGGGCCGTGCTCGGCGTCGTCGCGATCGGCACGGGCACCTCGATCCTCACCGACGCGTTCGACGGCTTCCAGCTGTGGGGCGAGCTGTTCGAGGTGCCGCTGATGTCGGCCATGTTCCTCGCGATGGTCTGGCACGCCCGCCGGCGGGCGCAGGCCCTGACGACGGTCGAGGCGCTCGCCGAGGAGCGGGCCTCCCTGCTCGAGCAGGAAGAGCGGCTGCTTCACAACGTCTCGCACGAGCTGCGCACACCGGTGACGATTGCGCGCGGCCACCTCGAGCTCCTGCAGCGGCGGCTCGGCGAGACCGCTCCCGAGCTCGACGTCGCGTTCGACGAGCTCGCGCGGATGGAGCGAATCGTCGAGCGGGTGCTGCTGCTCGCGCAGGCGGAACGCTCGGACTGGCTGGTGAAGGGGCCGATCCCGCTGGTCGGGTTCCTCGAGGAAGTGCTCGTGCGCTGGGCGGGGATCGCCCCGCGCGCGTGGCGGCTCGGCGAGATCGTCGACGTCGTCGTCGCCGGCGACGAGACGTGGCTCCGAGGCGCACTCGACGCGCTGCTCGAGAATGCGGTGCAGCACACGGAGGACTACGGGAGGATCACCCTGGCCGCGCGCGGCGACCGGAACTGCGTCGTCATCTCGGTGACCGACGACGGGCGAGGCATCGCGCCCGGTCACCTCGACCACATCTTCCAGCGTTTCGCGCGGACCGACGCCTCCCGGTCTCGCCGCGCGGGCGGCGCAGGTCTCGGGCTCGCGATCGTCGCCGCGATCGCGCGCGCACACGGTGGCTCCTGCCGGGCGCTCTCGTACGAGGGCGGCGGGGCGTCGTTCGAGCTCCGGCTCCCGCTCCCCCAGGCCTCGCTCGCCGACCGTGCCCAGGCGCCCGGCCCCGATCAGCTGGCCGTCGGGGCCGGATCTGCTTCAATCGGCGGGTGACCGCCCTCTACCGCAAGTACCGCCCTCAGACCTTCGCGGAGGTCGTCGGCCAGGAGGCGGTCGTGCGGACCCTGACGAACGCAATCGAGCAGGACAAGGTGCGCCAGGCCTACCTGTTCGCGGGCCCGCGCGGCACCGGCAAGACCTCCCTGGCTCGCATCCTCGCGAAGTCGATCAACTGCGCGCACGGCCCGACGGCGACCCCCGACGGCACGTGCAACTCGTGCGTCGCGATCACGGCCGGCTCGTCGCTCGACGTCATCGAGATGGACGCGGCGTCGCAGCGCGGCATCGACGACATCCGCGAGATCCGCGACCGCGCGGCGCTCCAGCCGGTCGAGGGGCGGATGAAGGTCTACATCCTCGACGAGGCCCATCAGCTCACCGATGCGGCGTGGAACGCGCTGCTGAAGCTGATCGAGGAGCCGCCTCCCCACCTGCTCTTCGTCTTCTGCACGACCGAGCTGCAGAAGGTGCTCCCGACCGTGCGCTCGCGCTGCCAGACGTTCGTGTTCGAGCGGCCCCGGCTTCCCGACCTCGTCCTGAAGCTGCGCCGGATCGCCGACGGCGAGCAGATCGACGTACCGGATGCGGCGCTCCACCTGCTGGCGCGAAGCGGGCGCGGCGCCTATCGCGACGCCGAGTCGACGCTCGACCAGCTCGCGTCGGCGACGAGCGGCACGATCACCGTGCAGGACGTGCTGCAGCTGCTCGGCGCCGTCGAGGACGAGGTGCTCTTCCGCCTCTGCGACCTCGTCGTCGACAACGACACCGCCGGCGCGCTGACCTTCCTCGAGGAGCTGTCGGAGCGCGGCCAGGATCTCGGGCGGCTCGTCACCGACCTGCTCGAGCACCTGCGCCACCTGCTGCTCGTCCAGCACATGGGCGAGGTCCCGGAGTCGCTGCCGGTCACCGATGAGTCGCGGGAGCGCTTGCGCGAGCAGGCGAATCAGCTGCCGCCGCCGTCGGTCGTACGCCTGATCGACCTGCTCGCGGTCGCGGTCGAGGACATGCGGCAGGGCGGCGACCCGCGGCTGCCGTTCGAGCTGGCGCTCGTGAAGGTGACGCGGCCCTCCTCCGACCTGTCGCGCGAGTCGCTCGCCTTCCGGCTCGACCGGCTCGAGCAGGGCCAAGTCGTGGCGGTCGAACAGCCGAGAACGCCACCCGCCGGCCCGGAGGTCGCAGCGCCTCCGACCGGCGCTGCGGACTCGGAGTCTCCCGGCGTCGAGCTCGGCCAGCTCCAGGAGGCCTGGCGGCGCTCGATCCTGCCGGCGGTCGAGCAGCGCTCGATCCCGATCGGCAAGACGCTGGCCGAGGCCCATCCGGCCGGCCTGGCCGGCGACACCCTGACGCTCGAGTTTCCCCAGACCGCCGCGTTCCATCTCCGGCTCGCGGAGGACCCGAAGAACGCCGCGATGCTGCGCGAGGCGCTCTACGAGGTGACGGGGCGGAAGCTCGCCGTCGCCTTCGAGCTGGGCGAGGCCGGCGAGGCCTCGGCCGACGAGGCCGCGCCGGAAGCCGAGGAGGACGTCCTCGAGCTGATGAAGAGCACCTTCGACGCGAGGGAGCTGGACGAATGAGCAATTTCGATCTCGATGCGCTGATGAAGCAGGCGCAAGAGATGCAGGCGCAGGTGCAGAAGCTCCAGCAGGAAGCCGCGAACGAGACGGTGACGGCGACCGCCGGCGGCGGCATGGTCACCGTCACCGCGACCGCCGGTGGCGAGATCAAGCAGATCGAGATCGATCCCGAGGCGATCGACCCGAGCGATCCCGAGCTGCTCGCGGACCTGATCACGGCCGCGGTGAACGAGGCGCTGCGAAACGGCCAGGCGCTGCTCTCGACCAAGCTCGGCGAGGCGATGCCGCCCGGGCTCGGCGGCCTGCTGCCCGGTCTCTAGATGATTGATCGACAATTCATTGCCGCCGCATCAACCATCTCGTCCTTCCCAGCCGACGCCCCGGGGCACAATGCAGGCGTGTTCAGCCCCTCGGTCGAGAATCTCGTCGCGCAGCTGACCCGGCTGCCCGGCATCGGCGCCCGCACGGCGCAGCGCCTCGCCTTCCACATCCTCCAGCGCCCGGCCGACGAGGCACTGGCCCTCGCGGGCGCGCTGACGGACGTGAAGGAGCGCGTTCGCTTCTGCACGGAGTGCGGCAACCTCACCGAGGACGAGCGGTGCGGCATCTGCACCGACGCGCGCCGCGACCACTCGCTGATCTGCGTGGTCGAGCAGCCGGTCGACCTCGTGTCGCTGGAGCGGACGCACGAGTTCCGCGGGCTCTACCACGTGCTCGGCGGAGCGCTCAGTCCCCTCGACGGCGTCGACCCGAGCCACCTGCGCATCGACGAGCTGCTCGAGCGCGTCGAGGCGAACGGCGTCCAGGAGGTCGTGCTCGCCATGAACCCGAACATGACCGGCGAGGCGACCGCCGCGTTCCTCGCCGACCGGCTACGCGGACGTGTCCGCGTCACGCGCCTTGCGAGCGGCCTCCCGGTCGGGGGCGACCTCGAGTACGCCGACGAGGTCACCCTCGGCCGCGCGCTGGCGGGCCGCCGCGAGATGTGACGGATCCTCGCGCCCGAGCGCGACGCCGACCGCCAGCGTCAGGAACCGCTCGGTGCGGTATGCGATCCAGAAGCACAGGGCGGCGACCGGCAACTCGGCGACCACGGCCTCGATCACGGCGGCGCGCGTCTCCGAGCCGCGGCTCTCGAGCACGACGTCGAACCACGCGTCCATCACGAGCAGCGTCCCGGTCGCCGCCGCGAGCGCCGCGACCCACGCCGACCGGCGCCACGCGGCGACCGCCGTGCCGACGAAGCAGGCCGCCAGAACGATGTCGAACCCGGTCCAGGCGACGTCCCAGCGATGCGTGAGATGCCGGGGCGGCAGCGAGGCGGACAGCCAGATCGCCCACGGCACGAGCGCGACGCCGATCGCACCGAAGACCGGAGCGATCCAGTCGCGTTGAGTTCTCAGGCGATAGCGCAAGGCGTGCCTACACTGTCGCAGAATGGCCGTTACCGAGTACGAGGCGGTCCCGACGCTCGAGCAAGCGCCGCCCGCACCGGGCGTCGTCGTCATGAAGTTCGGCGGGACCTCCGTCGGCGACACCGAGAAGTTGAAGCGGGTGGCCCGGCGGCTCGTCGCCGCCCGCGAGTCCGGCAACAAGGTCGTGGGCGTCGTCTCGGCGATGGGCCACCAGACCGACGAGCTGCTGTCGCTCGCCCACCAGGTGTCGTCGCGGCCGAAGCCGCGAGAGCTCGACATGCTGCTCTCGGTCGGCGAGCGGATCTCGTGTGCGCTCGTCGCGATGGCGATCGTCGACCTCGGGCACCGCGCGATCTCGCTGACCGGCTCCCAGGCCGGCATCGTCACCGACTCGACGCACACGAAGGCGAAGATCGTGGAGGTGCGGGCGCGCCGGATCCACGAGGCGTTCGACCGCGACGAGATCGTGCTGGTCGCCGGCTTCCAGGGGGTGTCCGGCGACTCGCTGGACGTGACGACCCTGGGCCGCGGCGGCTCGGACACGACCGCGGTCGCGCTCGCCGCGGCGCTCGGCGCGGGCGCCTGCGAGATCTACACCGACGTCCGCGGCATCTTCACCGCGGATCCCCGCCTCGTCCCGGGGGCACGCAAGCTCGACCGCGTCAGCTTCGAGGAGATGCTGGAGATGGCCTCCTCGGGCGCTGGCGTGATGATGGCGCGGTCGATCGAGATCGCACGAACGCACACTGTTCGTCTCAACGTCCGTTCCTCGTTCGAGGCCGACGCCGGGACGTGGATCACGGAGGAGGACGACCCGATGCTGGAGAAGGCACTCATCTCGGCCGTGGTGCACCAGCGAGAGGAGACCGTCTACCGTGCGCGCGGAACGACCGGCGCGCCGCTCTTCGCCGCGCTCGCCGAGGCGAACGTGAACGTCGACACGATCGTGCAGGAGCGCGCGGGCGAGATCGTCTTCTCCGCTCCTCCCGAGGATCGCGAAGCCGCCGCGAAGGCGCTCGACGCGCTCGGCGCGACCTGGGAGGCGCGTGACGATCTCGGCAAGGTGTCGGTCATCGGCGCCGGGATGAAGAGCCACCCCGGTGTCGCCGCGCGCACGTTCGCAACGCTCGAAGGTCTCGGCATCGAGCCGGCGCTCGTCTCGACGTCGCCGATCAAGATCGCCTGTCATGTCGACTCGTCGCAGGTCGACGCTGCCGTCCGCGCGCTCCACGAGGCGTTCGAGCTTGCGTGAGCGCACCCGGATCGGCGTGGTCGGCGCGACCGGCGCGGTCGGCACGGTGACGCTCGACCTGCTGCGCTCGCGCGGGTTCGACCACGTGCGCGTGTTCGCCTCGGCGCGGTCCGCGGGCACGCGGCTCGGCGAGGCGACGGTCGAAGAGGCGACGCCCGAGGCGCTTCAGCGCGGCGACGTCGACCTGTTCCTCTTCTCGGTCGGCACCGGCGCCTCCCGCGAGCTCGTCCCCTATGCAGTCGCCGGCGGCGCCGTCGCGATCGACAAGTCGGCCGCCTACCGGCTCGACCCGCGGGTCCCGCTGGTGGTGCCGGAGGTGAACGGCGACCGGGCGCTCGAGAACGAGGGGATCATCGCCAACCCGAACTGCTGTGCGATCCCGCTGACCTGCGTCCTCAAGCCGCTCCACGACGCGGCCGGCCTGGTGCGCGTGCGCGTCGCGACGTACCAGTCGGTCTCGGGCGCCGGCGCGCAGGCGATGGAGCGGCTCCGGGGCGAGGCGCAGGAGGAGCACGACCTGCGGATGGACTGGTCGTTCGACGGCGAGGAGTTCGACGAGGAGGCGAAGCTCCGCGACGAGACGCGGAAGATCCTCGAGCTGCCCGACCTACCGGTGCAGGCGACCTGCGTGCGGGTGCCGGTGATGGTCGGCCACGCGGAGGCGGTCTGGCTCGAGCTCGAGGACGAGCTCTCGGCGGCGCAGGCGCGCGAGCTGCTGTCGGCGGCGCCGTCGGTGCGGGTCGAGGACGTCCCGTCGCCGGGCAAGGCGCGCGGCGGCGACGAGGTGCTGGTCGGCCGAGTGCGCCGCGATCCGACGGTCGAGCGCGGCCTCGCGCTCTTCTTGGCTGCGGACAACCTCCGCAAGGGCGCAGCGCTGAACGCGATCCAGATCGCCGAGCTGCTAACCGGCCGGCAGCGCGCAGCCGCCTGAGCGGTCTGACCGCGGTCAGACGTACGTCTGACACACGAAAGCGTGACGAGCCGTAGCGAGAGTGTGACTTCGCCTGCTCCCGGCGGGGGTCAGGCTTGCGACTCGAGCGCGGCGTAGAGGTTCGCGCGGACGCCGTCCGGGTCGCCGAGCAGCGCATAGCGTTGCCCCCAGAAGGCGTCCCACGGCTCCTTCTCGCCCTCGAACCCGGCCGCGACCACGCGCGCGTAGATCTCGTCCACCTCCGCAGGTGACGCACACTCGAGCGCGAGCGACACCTGGTTGCCGTCGACGCGCTGCCAGTCCGGCAGGAAGCTCCGGATCACGTCCTCGCTGTCGAGCATGAAGCGGAGGCCGCCGACGAGGAACGCGTCGACGTGGCCCTCGCCGGGCGTCTCCGGGACGTCGAGGCCGAGCAGGCGGTAGAAGCGGATCGACGCCGCCATGTCGGAGACGGCGATCCCGATCGCGTTCAGCTGCGGCACGCGGTCATCCTACGGCCGCGGCGCCGGCGACGGCACCGGCTCCGGCACCGCGAATGCCTCCTTGACGACGCGCAGCACCTTCTCGCGCGTGCCCTCGGCGACCGGCTGCAGGCCGCCCAGCTCGAGCCGTGACAACCCCACCCGTCCGGCCGAGCGCAGCACCGAGAAGCCGAGGTCGGCGAGGAAGTCGAGCGGGAAGACGGTTCGGTGCACGCGAAAGCGCTCGAAGTTCGATTCGCCCTCCGAATAGCGGTACGAGAACGCCTCCAGCCCGCGCAGCCCCCGCTCGCGCGCCTCGCCGATCGCCGCGAGGAAGAGCGACTGCAGCACCCACGGGCTCGAGGGGTCGACGAGGTAGGCACAGGTGACGAGCATCGCGTCGTTCGAGGGCGGTCCGCCCGGCAGCTCGTACGCCCGCGGGAAGGCCGGCGCCGGGCCGTACTGCATCGAACCGAGGACACGTCCGTCGCCGTCGTAGTAGACCGTGCCGAACGCCCCGAACTCGAGCTCGACCTTCTCCATCCAGCGGTCCTTGTCGAGCTCGCGACGGCCGCGCGACTGCCACCACACGCACTCGTGACAGACGGACGGCGCCGTCTCGAGCGTGAGCTTCGTGAGACCGGCGAGACGCGGCGCCATCAGGGGCGCGCGACGTCGTCGACGACCACGTGCACCGCGCTCGGCCGCACGTCGGTCATGCGCTCGAGGTAGTCGAGCACGTTGCGCTGCACAGCCGCGGCGACGGCCGGGATGTTCGCGCCGGAGTCGACGACGACGTGCACCTCCACCTCCCCGCCCGACGCACGCGCGCCCCGGCGCTGCTTCGTGTGCACGCCGGGGACCTCGGCGGCCGCGTCGAGCGCGTAGCGCGCCAGAACCTCGGAGGAGATCACGCTGTGTCCTTCCACGGCTCCTCGTATCGTAGGACGAGCTCGGTCGCCTCGGGGCGCGCGAAGTACCGGAAGGGGACGAAGGTCGTGCCGAGCCCCGGCGAGACGTGCATCGTCGTCCCGTCGCGCCGGAAGACGCCCTCGGGGTACCGGGCGCCCGGATGGGCGAGCAGCAGCCTGCCGAATCCGTAGGGCAGCACGATCTGGCCCGCGTGCAGGTGCCCGGCGAGGATCAGCTGCCAGCGCCCGGGCGCCGCGAAGTCGAGGACGCGCGGGAAGTGACAGAGAAGCAGCCGAAACGGCGCATCCGAGGCGGCAAACCCGCTGCCGCGGCGGGCGACCCAGGACAGCGGGTCGACCCCGGCGACCTCGACGCGGACACCGCGAAGCTCGATCTCGACGCTCTGGTCGCGCAGCAGCCGCGCGCCGGCGGCCTCGTCGAGCACGACCGGGCGCGAGAACGGATCGCGGCTGAGCGCATGGTCGTGGTTGCCGAGGACGACGAAGGGCGACCCGAGGCGGGCGAGCAGCCGCTCGAGCACGGCCGTGCCGCGCGGCCGCGAGACGAGGTCGCCGGTGACGCAGACGAGATCCGGCTCGCGCGCGGCCACCCAGTCGACGGCGCGCTCGACCGCCCGGCGCCCGCGCGACGGAACTCCGAGGTGGAGGTCGGAGAGGTGGGCGACGCGCGTGCCGTCGAGCTCGCGCGGCAGCCCAGCCACCGGCACGTCGAGCACCCGCAGGCGAACCCAGCCCGCCTCGAACGCACCCCACCCGAGGCCCGCGAGGGCGGCTGCGCCGGCCGCGGCGCCGAGCTCGAGGCCGCGGCTCAGGCCTGGAGCTTCTCGAGCACGGGCTTCACCGAGACCACGTGCCGCTTGAACTTGAGCTCCGACTCCTCGAGGCCCGCCGCGACCCCGACGAGCTGCGACAGATGGAGGATCGGCATCTTGAAGTCGCGGCCGGTGGCGGCCTTGAGCTTCGACTGCCAGGCGTCGAGCGAGAGGTGGCAGAGCGGGCAGGGCGTGACGATCGCGTCGGCACCGGCCTCGACCGCCTGCTCGATCGGCTGGATCAGCTCCCCGAGCGCCGTGTCCTCACGCGCCTGGATGATCGGAAAGCCGCAGCACTTGATCTTCGCCGGGTAGTCGACCGACTCGCCGCCGCACGCCTCGATGATGCGCTCGAGCGACCACGGGCGGTCGGGGTCCTCGAAGCCCTGGATCCGCGACGGGCGCAGGATCTGGCAGCCGTAGAACGGGGCGATCTTCAAGCCCTTGAGGCCGCGATGCGCCGCCGACTTGAGCTTCTCGTAGCCCTCGCCCTCGGCGATCTCCCAGAGCAGATGGCGCACGTCGACATCGCGCTCGTAGGCGGGCACTCCCACCGACACCAGGTTCTCGTTGATGCGCGCGCGCAGCTCGGTGTCGCCGAGCAGCATGAAGTTCGCCTGCCGCAGGTTCAGCGTGCAGACGTTGCAGACGGTGAGCAGGACGTCGACGCCCTCCGCCGCGGCGTACGAGAGGATCCGCGCGTTCAGATGAAGGTAGTAGTCGGGCTCGGCCTCGTGGATGTCCCCGGCGCCGCAGCACGTCACCGACTCGAGCTCGACCAGCTCCAGCCCGACCTTCGGCGCGAGCGCCTGCGTGGCGAAGTCGAGCTCCTTCGCCGAGAGGGACGCGAGACAGCCCTTGTAGTACGCGACTCGCTTCAGTCCGGCAGTCTCCGTCATTGCTTGGCGTCTCCGTTCTCGTCCGGCAGGTAGGGGCGGGGGAACGCGCCTGGCCGCGCGTAGATCTCCTCGAGCGAGTCGTCCGAGTCGTGGCCGTGCGCGAGCTTCCCGAGCGCGCGCTCGCCCTGCACGATGCCGGCGTAGCCCGCCACGCCCTGGTCGCGCACGAGGTCGTGGAGGCGCCGCGCCTCGCGCACGTCCTTCGCGACGTGCGGCGGAACGGGCGGCGGCACCTTTCCCTTCAGCGCGAGATCGAGCGCGAACTTGGTCTGCTTGATCGCCGCGACGACTCCCTGCGTCTTCGGCACGAGCTCCGTCTCCCGCAGCCAGCCGGTGGTCTTCGCCGACACGACGAACCACTTCGCGTGCTTGGCGCCCATGTCGCGGTCGATGCCCTCCTTCATCGACTCGGCTCCGAGCTTGGCGATCGCGTCGCGCGGGTCGACGCCCTTCGGGCAGCGCTCGTTGCAGAAGTAGCAGCGGGTGCACTCCCAGATCCCGTGCTCCCCGTTCAGCGACTCGAGCCGCTCGATCTTGTGCCCCTCGCGCGGATCGCCGACGAACCGCATCGCCTTCGCCAGGGCCTGCGGGCCGAGGAACCGCGGATCGGACTCCATCGCGTTGCACTCCGACACGCAGCAGCCGCAGTTGATGCAGAGGGACTCCTTGTGGATCACGTTCATCCGCTCCTGGCGGATCAGGTTCTCCTTGCCGTCGGGCGGCTCGTCGTAGCCGGGGCGCAGGAACGGATCGACGCTGTGGAACTTGTCCCAGAACGGCGTCATGTCGACGACGAGGTCCTTGACGATCGGCAGGTTGCCCATCGCCGAGATCACCGGCACGTGGCCGGCCTGCGCGATGTCGTGCATGCGCGTCTTGCAGGCGAGCACGGCCGCGCCGTCCATGCGCATGCCGCAGGAGCCGCAGATCATCATCCGGCAGCTCTTGCGATACGCGAGCGTCCCGTCGTGCTTGTCCTTGACGATGTCGAGGCAGTCGAGGAGCGTCGCCTCCTCGGGCGCGTCGATCTCGAACTCGGCCAGCTCGCGCTCGCCGGTCCGCGCGTTGAACCGCCATACCTTCAGTCCGACCTGCATGCTCCTAGTACTTCCGTTCCATCGGCTCGTACGTGGTCACGCGCACCTCCGAGTAGGAAAGCTGCGGGGCACCGTCGACCCAGCGTGAGATCGAGTGCTTCATGAAGTTCTCGTCGTCGCGGATCGGATAGTCGTGCGGGCGGGCGTGGGCGCCGCGGCTCTCCTTCCGCGCGATCCCCGCTTGCACCATGCACCAGGCGAGATCGAGCATGTTGCCGAGCTCGATCGCCTGCGTGAGATCGCTGTTGAAGACGTCGCCCTTGTCCTCGATCACGACGCCGCGCTCGTAGCGCGCGCGCAGTCCTTCGATGATGTCGAGCTGCGCCAGCATCTGGTCCTCGCGCCGGAAGACGCCGAAGTTCTCGAGCATCGAGGAGCCGAGGTCGTTGCGAACCTGCCACGGCCGCTCGCCCTCGCTCGTGTCGAGGAGGCTGCGGAGCTCACGCTCCGCGTCGGCCTCGGCGCTCTGCGGCACGTCGATCGTCGTGTGCGAGAGCGCCCATTCGGCGGCCGCGCGGCCGGCGCGCCGGCCGTACGTGATCGTCTCCATCAGCGAGTTGCCGCCGAGCCGGTTCGCGCCGTGGACCGACACGCAGGCGACCTCGCCGGCCGCGTAGAGGCCCGTCAGCTCGGTGGCGCCGTCGTTGTCCGTCTCGACACCGCCCATGTGGTAGTGGGCGCCGGGCCGCACGGGCACCGGGTCGTAGATCGGGTCGACGCCGGCGAACGTCATCGACAGCTCGCGCGAGCCCGGCAGGCGCTCGATGATCCGCGCCGCTCCGAGATGGCGCATGTCGAGGTAGACCGACCCGTCGACGCCACGCCCTTCGTCGATCTCGGTCTGCTCCGAGCGCGAGACGACGTCACGCGAGGCGAGCTCCATCGCGTTCGGCGCGTAGCGCTGCATGAACCGCTCGCCGTCCTTGTTGATCAGATAGGCGCCCTCGCCGCGGCAGCCCTCGGTGAGCAGGATCCCCGTCGGGTAGAGCGTCGTCGGGTGGAACTGCATGAACTCCATGTCCTTCAGCGGCAGGCCGAGGTGCAGCGCCATCGCGGCGCCGTCGCCCGTGCACGCATAGGCGTTCGTGGTCGTGCGGTAGATGCGACCCTGCCCGCCGGTGGCGAGCACGACCGTCTTGCCGCCGACCGTCTTGAGCCCGCCGTTCAGCAGGTCCCAGCAGATCACGCCCTGGCAGCGGCCGTCGTTCTCGACGAGCTTCCACGCGAAGTACTCCTCGTAGACCTCGATCCCGCGCTTGACGAGCTGCTCGTACAGCACCTGGATCAGCACGTGCCCGGTGATGTCGGCCGCGAACACGGTGCGCGGCGACCCGGCTGCGCCGAACGGGCGCTGCGCGAGCCGCCCGTCGTCGCGCCGCGAGAAGACGGCGCCCCAGTGCTCGAGCTGGTAGATGTCGCCCGGCGCCTCTCGGCACAGGATCTCGATCGCATCCTGGTCGCCGATGTAGTCGGAGCCCTTGACGGTGTCGAAGGTGTGCGACTCGGATGAGTCCTCGCCGGCGTTGCCGAGCGCCGCGTTGATGCCGCCCTCGGCGGCGCCGGAGTGGCTCCGAGTCGGATGGAGCTTCGAGATCACGCCGACGTCGGCGCCGGCATCGTGTGCCTCGATCGCCGCACGCATGCCGGCGCAGCCGGCGCCGACCACCAGGACGTCGTGGCTTGCTTCCACGTTGTCGGACGCTACCGAAAGAGTTGACGGAGCCGGGCGAGAAGCCGACCACCCCGGCGCGAGGGCGTAACGGCCGCACGCTCACGCGCGAGGTCCGCTCTCGCCCACGCCCGCTCGCGCATGCTCCGCGTCGGATAACGGGGCTTCCAGTACACGGGCCGGGCCATCTACACGGGCTCCGTCTCGAGGATCCAGACGGGCGCGTCGGCGCAGTCGAGCCGGTCGGCGCCCTCGACCTCGTCGAGGCTGGTGCGCGCCAGGCGGACCTTCTCGCCGCCGCGTTCGAGGATCGGACCGCGGTTCGGGATCGGCGGCACGAAGCTCCACGCCCGCGCCTGGCGGTGCACGGCCTCCGCAGGCTGCGCCGGGTCGACGTACCGGTAGTCGTCCTCGAAGACGCTCTCGTATTCGCCGCCGTCCCCCTGCGGGTCGCCTCGATCTCCCGCGGCGAGCCGCCCGAGCGCGACAGGGAGCAGCTGGCCGGCGGCCGGCTCGAACTTCGCGTTGAGCGACTCGAAGGTGTCGTCGTCGGCGAGCTCCACCGGCATCTGCGCCAGCAGGTTCCCGGTGTCGAAGGCCGCGTCCATCAGGTGGTAGCTGAGCCCGACCTCGCGGTCGCCGTTCCGGACCGCCCAGGCGAGCGGGAACGGGCCGCGATGACGCGGCAGCAGCGACGGATGGCCGTTGACGATTCCGTGCTGCGGCACGGCGAGCGCCGCTGCGGGGATCTTCCACGGAAAGCCCGTGCAGAGCCCCAGGTCGATCTCGTACGAGCGAAGCGTGCGCTCGATCGCCGAGCGCGACGCGGCAAAGACGACGTCGAGCTCGTGCGGATCGTCGGCGACGTGCTCGGCGGCGAACGGGTTGGGAGGCGCCCCAGGGCGCGCGCGCCTGGGCGTGATCACGACGGCCGGCTCGTGCCCCAGCTGCCGCAGGAGCGTGTCGTACCCCCGGGCGATGAAGGGCACCATCGTGATCAGCGCGACGCGCCAGGGCGTCTGTGCCATCTCGTCGCCTACGGCCGCGGGCCGGCGGCGTAGATCGTCTCGTCGACGCCGGCGAAGCGCGAGGCGAAGTTGTCGACGAACATCTGCGCCAGCTCGCGCGCCGCCCGGTCGTACGCCGCGGGATCGCGCCAGGTCGAGCGCGGGTCGAGCAGCTTCGAGTCGACCCCGGGAACCGCGATCGGGACCTCGACGCCGAAGACGTCGTCCTTGCGGTACTCGCCGTCGTCGAGCCTGCCGGCGAGCGCCGCCGCGAGCATCTTGCGAGTCGCGGCGATCGGCATTCGCTTCCCTTCGCCGAAGCGGCCTCCGGTCCAGCCCGTGTTCACGAGCCAGACCTTGGCCGCGTGCGCGTCGAGCTGCTCGCCGAGCATCCGCGCGTAGACGAGCGGCGGCTGCGGCAGGAAGGGCTGTCCGAAGCACGTCGAGAACGTCGGCTGCGGCTCGGTGACGCCGATCTCCGTGCCCGCGAGCTTCGCGGTGAAGCCCGAGAGGAAGTAGTAGAGCGCCTGCGCGCGCGACAGGCGGGCGATCGGCGGCAGGATCCCGAAGGCGTCGGCCGTGAGCAGGACGACCGCTCGGGGATGCCCGGCCCGCTTCTCGGACAGCGCGTGCGAGATCAGCTCCAGCTTGTAGGCGGCGCGGGTGTTCTCGGTCTTGGACGCATCGTCGAGGTCGAGGAAGCCGTTGTCGTCGACCGCCACGTTCTCGAGCACCGTGCCGTAGGAATGGGCCGCCTTCCAGATCTCCGGCTCGGCCTCCTGCGACAGGCGAATCGTCTTGGCGTAGCACCCGCCTTCGACGTTGAACACCCCGGCCGAGCCCCAGCCGTGCTCGTCGTCGCCGATCAAGTCACGGGACGGATCCGCGGACAGCGTCGTCTTCCCGGTGCCGGAGAGTCCGAAGAACACCGCGACGTCGCCCTCCCGCCCGACGTTGGCCGAGCAGTGCATCGGAAACACGCCCTCGAGCGGCAAGCGGTCGTTCATCACGGTGAAGATCGACTTCTTGATCTCGCCGGCGTAGAACGTGCCGCCGATCAGCACCTCGGTGCGCGACGGATGCAGCACCACGAACGTCCCGGTGCGCGTCCCGTCGACCTCCGGGTCCGCCTCGAGGTCCGGAGTGTGCAGGACGAGCGCCTTCGGCTCGAACGTGTCGCGCTCGTCGTCCTCGAGGTCGATGAACATCGTCCGCGCGAAGAGCGCGTGATACGGGTGGGCGGTGATCACGCGCACGCCGATGCGGTGCGCCGGGTCGGCGCCGGCCCACGCGTCGACGACGTAGAGCGTCGCGGCGTCGCCGAGGTGCCGCGTGACCTTCTCGCGCAGCCCCTCGAACCGCTTTTCGGAGAGCGGCGAGTTGACCTCGCCCCACCAGATCCGATCCTCGGACCCCGGCTCGCGCACGATGAACTTGTCCTTGGGCGAGCGCCCGGTGTGGAGACCGGTGTCGACGGCCAGCGGGCCTCCCTCCGCGAGCCGGCCCTCGCCGCGGGCGAGCGCGTGCGTGTACAGGAGCTCGGTCGTCGGGATTCGGTAGATGCGGCCGGAGGCATCGATCCCGTGCTCCGACAGATCCACGCGCGCTGGCAGCTCGGTCGTGGTCATGCGAGGAGTTCACATGGTACGGCCTCGCCAACGCCGTTCGGCAGGGGAACCGGCGTTCGTGTGGGGCGTGCCTAGATCTGCCAGGTGCCGTCGCGCAGGACCGGCACCCGGTCGCCCTCGCGGGTGATCCCGTCGACGTCGAGCTCGGGGGAGCCGATCATGAAGTCGACGTGGGCGCCGCTCGAGTTGACGCGCCCCACGTCCTCCTCGTCGACGACGAACGCGAACCCGCTGCCGAGCGCGATGTGGCTGGCGGCGTTCTCGTCGAGCAGGGTGTCGAAGAAGACCGTGCCGAGCGGCCCGATCCGCCCCTCGCGGTCGACCAGCGCGAGCTCGCCGAGCCGCAGGCCGCCCTCGTCGACGCCGACCTGCGACCGGAGCGCCTCTCCGTTCTCGTCGGCCGCGATCTCGACGGCGCGGCCCCCTTCGAAGCGAACGCGCAGGCCCTTGATGATCGTGCCGTCGCGCAGGACGAGCGGCTTCGTCGCCGTGACGTGCCCCTCGGTCCGCACGGGGTCGGGCGACGTGAAGACCTCCTCGGTCGGCAGGTTCGGGAAATGGCGAAGACCGTCGCGCGTGACGAAGTCGGCGCACATCCACCGGTGCGTCGGCAACATCCCGATGCGCAGCTCGGTGCCGGGCCCGCGCAGCTCGATCGCGTCGAAGTGCTGCTCCGACAGGCGGTCGGCGGAGGCCTTGAGCCTGTCCATGCAGTCGTCCCACGCCTGCCTGGGGTCGGGCGTGTCGAGCCGCAGCACGTGCTCGAGCTCCTGCCAGAGCTGCTCGAGCGCGTCCTCGTCGCCGAGCTCCGGATGGACGAGCTTGGCCCACGCGGGGTGCGGGGACGGGACGATGCACCAGTTCGTCGACCGCTGCGAGATGACCTTCGTGATCTCGGGCAGGAACGGCAGCCGGTCCTTGCCCGTGAGCGCAGGATCGAGGCCGTCGAGCACCCCGGGGGCGGTCGGGCCGGAGACCGAGATGCGCGCGCCCCCGCGCTCCGCATGCTCGAGCACGCGCCTGCCGTACCAGGGCGGCACGAACTCGATCGTGTCGGGCGCCGCATGCTCGATGCGGGCGCGCTTCACGTACGGGTCGAAGTAGGCGACATCGACGAACTCCGCGCCGCGGTCGTAGGCGGCAGCGGCGATCTCGCGGACGAGCGGCGCGTGGTCCAGCTCGCAGGCGACCGTGACGATCTGACCGGGCTGGATGTTCGCACCGTGGGCGGCGAGCTCGGCCAGGGGGCGGTAGCGGGCGGTGTCCACCGGGAGGCGATCCTACCCGCGGCCCGAATCAGCGGAGGGTGACCGTCGCAGCCGCCACCGAGCGCTTCCTCGCGACCGCCGGCGTGTCGGCCGCGACGAAGCGGGCGTACGCCGCCGACCTGGCCGAGTTCGCCGGCTGGTTCGGACGAGACTCGCCGCTCGCGGACGTCGATCTGCGGGTGCTGGCCGACTGGGTGGCCGAACTCGGGCGAGCCCGGCCGGGCGGCAAGCTCGCGCCGGCGACGATCGCGCGCAAGCTCGCCTCGGTGCGGGCGCTGATCCGGTTCTCGCTCGGCTCGGAGCACGCACCGGACGCGTCGCTCGCGCCGCGGCGCCCCCGGCGCCTGCCGGACGCGCCGAAGGCCGTCGAGGTGAACGCGATCGTGGACGGCCTCGACGGGGACGGCGCCCTCGCCGGCCGCAACCGCGCGCTCGTCGAGCTCGTCTACTCGGCGGGCCTGCGCAGCGCGGAGGCGGTCGCGCTCGATCTCGGCGACGTCGACTTCGAGCAGGAGCTCGTCCACGTCCGCCAGGGGAAGGGCGCCAAGGACCGCGTCGTCCCGCTCGGCGAGGAGGCTGCACGGCTCGTCGCCCGGTACCTCCACGAGGCCCGTCCGCAACTCGCGCGCGGCGCCGAGAACGCACTGTTCCTCTCGGCGCGCGGCCGGCGACTCGACACCTCGACGCTCAGGCGCCTCGTCCCCCACCCGCATCGCCTGCGCCATGCGTTCGCGACGCATCTGCTCGAGGGCGGCGCCGATCTCCGCACGATCCAGGAGCTGCTCGGTCACGCGTCGCTGTCGACGACGCAGATGTACAGCCACGTCGACGGGCGGCGGCTCCGCCGCGTCTACGACCATGCCCATCCGCGATCCTGACCTCGACAGCTTCCTGCTGCTGCTCGCGGCGCGGCGCGCGCCCGCGACGGTGGAGGCCTACCGGCGCGACCTCCAGGGACTCGCGTCGATCCTCGGGAAGCCGCTCGGCGACGCGACCGTCGAGGAGCTGGAGCGCTGCCTCGCCCAGCTTCGCGCGGACGGGCTCGCGGGCTCGACGATCGCGCGGCGCACGGCTGCAGCCCGCAGCTTCTACAAGCACCTGCAGCTCATCGGCCGCCGCAGCGACAACCCGGCCGCCGCGGTCTCGCTGCCCCGGCGGGCCCGGACGCTCCCGAAGACGCTGTCCGCCGGCGAGGCCGAGCGCCTGATCGAGGCCGCGCAGGGCACGCAGCCGCGGGATCTGCGCGACCACGCGCTCGTCGAGCTGCTCTACGGCGCGGGACTGCGCGTGTCGGAGGCGGTCGGGCTCGGCAAGACCGGGGTCGACCTGGACGGACGGCTCGTGCGCGTGATCGGCAAGGGCGGAAAGGAGCGTGTCGTGCCCGTCGGCCGGCCGGCGGTCGAAGCGCTTCGCCGCTACCTGTCCCGTGGTCGGCCGTACCTCGACGCGCGGCACCGGCCGGAGCTGTTCCTGAACGCGCGCGGCGGCGGCCTCACGCGCGCCGGCGCATTCCTGATCCTGCGGCGGCTCGCGGAGAAGGCGGGGCTCGATCCGCAGCGGGTGCATCCGCATCTGCTCCGCCACTCCTTCGCGACGCACCTGCTCGAAGGCGGTGCCGACCTGCGCTCGGTGCAGGAGATGCTCGGGCACGCCGACCTCTCGACCACCGAGCTGTACACGCACGTCTCGGACCGGCGGCGGCGCACGGTGTACTTCGACGCGCACCCGCACGCGCGTCGCCGCTCCGACTAGAGGCTAGCGCGACTTGCGGCGCAGCAGCTGCGCGACCTTCGCCGCCGCCTGCCGCAGCTCGCGCGGCTGCTCGTCGTTCTCGCCGAGGCTGGTGAGGATCTGGATCGTGTCGGGGCGGGCGGAGCCGTTCTTCAACGACGCGACGGCCAGGCGCCGGACCGCTTCGTTGCCGTCGTTCGCCACCAGCTCGTGCAGCAGCGGGCGGACGTCGTTCACGACCCCGGGATGGTCGCGCGAGAGCAGCTCGAGCGCGAGCAGCGCCGAGCCTCGCACCGCCGGGCTGTCGTCGCCGAGCCCGCGGCGCAGGAGCTCCGTCTTGGCGCGGAAGCGGAACTGGCCGACCGCGCGGAACGCGACCGCCCGCTCGCGATAGTCCCGCGAGCGCGCCGCGGCCTCGAGCTCCTCGTCGAACTGCGCCCGGAGCTGGGAGAGCTCGCGCTCGTTGCCCTCGACCGCGAGCGCGTCGGCCTTGACCGCCGCCTCGGCGAGCGCACTCAAAGCTCTGCGAGCGTGCGTGCAGCGGGCCCGACGTAGGTCGCCGAAGGCCGGAACAGGCGGCCGGTCCGCTTCTGCTCGAGGATGTGCGCCGACCAGCCGGCGACGCGCGAGCACGCGAACATCGCGGGCGCGAGCGGCGGCGGGATCTCGGCGATGTCGAGCACCACGGCCGAGTAGTACTCGACGTTCGTCTTCAGAGGACGCTCCGGATGCCGCCGCTCGAGCTCGGCGAGGGCGGCCGCCTCGAGCTGCTCGGCGATCTCGATCTGCGGCGAGCCGAGCTCGCGCGCCGTCTCCTTGAGGATGCGCGAACGCGGATCCTCGGCGCGATACACGCGGTGGCCGAACCCCATGATCCGCTTGCCCGAGTCGAGCGCGTCGCGGACCCACTTCTCCGGATCGCCCATCGCCGCGACCTCCTCCAGCATCGGCTTCACGTACGCGGGCGCGCCGCCGTGGAGCGGGCCGGAGAGCGCGCCGACGGCGGAGGAGAGGGCGGCGGCGCAGTCCGCGCCCGTGGACGCCGCGATGCGCGCGGTGAACGTCGATGCGTTCAGGCCGTGCTCGGCCGTGCAGATCCAGTACGTGTCGATCGCGCGGACGGCCTTCGGGTCGGCCTCCCCGCGCCACTGCAGCAAGAACTTCTCCGCCGCCGTCGTGCCCTGCACGACCACGCTCGGCAAGATGTCGTCGGTGTGGCCGTCGGCGATGCGGGCCGAACGCGCGACGATGCCCATCATCTGCGCCGAGATCCGCCCGAGATCCTCGCGGGCCTGCTCGTCCGAGATCTCGTTCAGCTTCCCGAGCTGCCACTCACCCGAGAAGCGGGCCGTCTCCGCCTGCAGGTCGGACGGCGCGCTGCCGGTGAGCCGCGCCGGCGTGTACGGCTCCGGGGCCGGCATCGCCGAGTCGAGGTCGTCGTCGACCAGCAGCCCCCAGACCCGTTCGTACGGATAGCGGCCGACCAGGTCGACGATGTCGATGCCGCGATACCGAAGCTGGCCGCCTTCCCGGTCGGGCTCGGCGATCTCGGTCTCGACTGCGACGACGCCTTCGAGCCCGGGCTTGAAACCGCTGGTCGTGCTCACGCCGCCAGTGACAGTACCGAACGGGCGTCGCCCATCGGATCGGTAGGCTCGGGCGCGGCCATGGCGCATCGCGTCACACTCATTCCCGGCGATGGCACGGGCCCCGAGCTGACCGAGGCGACCCGCCGCGTCCTCGAGGCGACCGGAGCGGCGTTCGACTGGGACGTCCAGCCGGCCGGCGAGGACGCGATGCAGGACCACGGCGGCAACCCGCTTCCGGAGCAGACGCTCGAGTCGATCCGCGCGAACGGGGTCGCGCTCAAGGGGCCGATCACGACGCCGGTCGGCGGCGGCTTCCGCTCGGTGAACGTCGGCCTGCGCAAGACGCTCGACATGTACGCCCAGGTGCGGCCGTGCAAGACGTACCCGGGCGTGCGCACCCGCTTCAGCGACGTCGACCTCGTGATCATCCGCGAGAACACCGAGGATCTGTATGTGGGGATCGAGTACGAGGAAGGGACACCGGACGCCCAGGAGCTGATCGCCTGGATCGAGTCGAAGGGCGGACAGCTGCGCTGGCGCGACGCGGGAATCTCGATCAAGCCGATCTCGATCACGGGGACTCGCCGCATCTTCGAGTTCGCGTTCGACTGGGCGCGCCGCAACGGCCGCAGGCAGATCACGGCCGTGCACAAGGCGAACATCATGAAGTTCAGCGACGGGCTGTGGCTGCGCGTCGCGCGTGAGGTCGCAGCCGAGAATCCGGACATCGAGTTCAACGACCGCATCGTCGACAACATGTGCATGCAGCTCGTGCAACGGCCGGAGGAGTACGACGTGCTCGTGCTTCCGAACCTCTACGGCGACGTGCTCTCCGACCTCTGCGCCGGGATGATCGGCGGCCTCGGCGTCGCCCCCGGCGCGAACTACGGCGAGTCGGTCGCCGTCTTCGAGCCGACCCACGGCTCGGCGCCGAAGTACACGGGCCAGAACAAGGTCAACCCGATCGCCGAGCTGCTCTCCGGGATGCTGATGCTGCGTCATCTCGGCGAGGGCGACGCTGCGAACCGGCTCGAGCAGGCGATCGCCGCCGTGATCGCGGAGGGCCGCAGCCTCACCTACGACATGAAGCCCACCCGCGACGACCCGACGGCGGTCGGGACGAGCCAGGTGGCGGACGCGATCATCGAGAAGCTCCAGGGAGGCACGTCGTGAGCGACAGGCGCAAGATCACCGTCGTCGGTGCGGGAAACGTGGGCGCGACGTGCGCGCAGGTTCTGGCAGTCCGCGACTACGCCGACGTCGTGCTCGTCGACATCAAGGAAGGACTGCCGCAAGGCAAGGCGCTCGACATCAACCAGATGGGCGCCGTGCTCGGCTACGAGCCGAACGTCACCGGCTCGAACGACTACGCCCCGACCGCCGGCTCCGACGTCGTCGTGATCACCGCGGGACTGCCGCGCTCGCCGGGGATGAGCCGTGACGACCTCGTGCAGACGAACGAGAAGATCGTCAAGCAGGTCACGGAGCAGGTCGTCGCACAGAGCCCGGACGCGATCCTGATCGTGGTCTCGAACCCGCTCGACGCGATGTGCCACGTCGCGAAGAACGTCTCCGGCTTCCCCAAGGAGCGCGTGTTCGGGCAGGCGGGCATCCTCGACACGGCGCGTCTCAAGACCTTCATCGCCTGGGAGACCGGCGCCTCCGTCCAGGACGTCGCGGCCGTCGTGCTGGGCGGGCACGGGGATCAGATGGTGTCGGTGATCTCGGCGACCACCGTCGGCGGCGTCCCGCTGCGCAAGCTCGTGTCCGAGCAAGAGATCGCCGCGCTGGTCGAGCGCACGGCGAAGGGCGGCGGCGAGGTCGTGCAGCTGCTCGGCACCTCTGCCTGGTACGCGCCGGGGGCGGCCGCCGCGCAGATGGTCGACTCGATCATGCTCGACGCGAAGCGCGTGCTCCCGTGCACCGCCTACCTCGAGGGCGAGTACGGGATCGACGGCCTGTACATGGGCGTCCCGGTGAAGCTCGGCAGCGCCGGCATCGAGCAGATCCTCCAGGTCGACCTCGACGATTCCGAGCAGGCGGCGCTCCAGAGCTCCGCCGCCGCGGTCCGCGAAGTCGTCGGCGTCCTTACGACGTAAGGTCGCTCTCATGACCGCCCGCAGGCTCGGCCTGGGGTCCGCCCTCCTCGTCGCGAGCCTCGTCGCGTGGGCGATCGTCGTCGACCAGACCGCGGGATGGACATCGGTTCGCGCGGACGGCGACACCGCCGTTCCTCGTGGGCTACCTCGCGCGTGGACGGCCTACGGGCTCGCCGCGTACGGGCTCGCGCGCGAGGCCGTGTCGCTCGGCCTCTAGCTGTCCGCTTCGGCTACCAGGGTCGAGAGGCGGCGTACCTCCCCCGCCCGACGGGGTACCTTGCCGCGACATGGACCTCGGTCTGCGCGGCAGGACGGCGATCGTCTGCGGAGCCTCGTCCGGGCTCGGCCTGGCGTCGGCAGAGGCCCTCGCCGCGGAAGGCGCCAATGTCGCCATGTTCGCCCGGCGGCGAGACGAGCTCGACCTCCACGCGAACCGGCTCGGCGCGCTCGCCGTACGCGGTGATGTGACCAACGGCGCCGATCTCGAACGGCTCGTCGAACGGACGCTGCAGGCCTTCGGCGGAATCGACGTGCTCGTCTGGAACTCGGGCGGCCCGTCCGCCGGCAGCGCGACCGGGATCGCCGACGACGACCTCGAGGCGGCGTTCGAGCTGCTGCTCCTCCCCGCCGTCCGGGTCGTCCGACTCGCCTTGCCACACCTCGAGCGCAGCGCGGCCGGTCGCATCCTGTTCATCACCTCGCTGGCGGTGAAGGAGCCGGTGCCGCACCTGGCGCTCTCGAACAGCATCCGCCCCGGCGTCGCCGGCTTCGCGAAGTCGCTGTCGCGCGAGCTCGGGCCGAAGGGCATCACCGTCAACTGCGTCGCACCGGGCCGCATCGACACCCCGCGCATGACCGAGCTCTACGGCGACGCCGGGCCGCCGAAGGACGAGCTCGACCAGATCCCGCTCGGCCGGCTCGGAACGCCGCAGGAGTTCGGGGACGTCGTCTGCTTCCTCGCCTCCGACCGCGCCGCCTACGTCACCGGGGCGACGGTCGCGGTCGACGGCGGCTCGTCGCGGTCGTTGCTGTGAAGCTCAGGCCGACAGCCGGGCGCCTGCTCGCGCTGGGGCTGGTGCTGCTCGCCGTAGCGCTCGCCCTCATCCTCGTCCCCTCGAGCCAGTACATCTTCCTGCCGGACCGCGCGCATCCGGTCGCCCCGCTCGTCTCGGTGCCCGGTGGGAAGCCGCCCGCGAGCGGCAGCGTCTACTTCGTCGACGTCGTCGTCCGCAAGGCGACGCTGCTCGAGCGGCTCTTCGGCGGCCTGCACCACGGCGCCGATCTCTATCCCGCGTCTGCGGTCAACCCGCCCGGCGTGTCGGATCAGGCGCGCGAGCAGATCGACCTGCAGGACATGCACCGCTCGCAGCAGATCGCCGCGGCCGTCGCGCTCAAGGCCGCCGGGCGCAAGGTCGAGCTGCGCGCGGTCGGCGCGCTGATCGACGCGGTCGAGCCGGGGCTTCCGGCTGCGGGCAAGCTCGATCCCGACGACGTGATCACGGCGGTCGACGGAACGCGCGTGACCGATCCGCGCGGCGTCTTCAACGGCATGCGCAAGCTGACGATCGGCCAGATCGTGCGCTTCACGGTCCGCAGGGGGAAGCAGACGCGGGTCGTCGCACTGAAGACGGTCGCGTCGCCCACACCGCCGAAACGGCCGATCGTCGGGATCCTGCTCGAGTCCGCCGTGGACGTCCACCTGCCGATCCAGGTGCGCATCGACGCCGGCGGCGTCGGGGGCCCGTCGGCCGGCCTCGCGTTCGCCCTCGACGTCCTCGCCGAGCTGAAGGCGGGCGTGCTGCACGGCCACAAGGTCGCCGCGACCGGCGAGCTCTTCCCGGACGGGTCGGTGGGGCCGATCGGCGGAATCAAGCAGAAGACGATCGGCGCGAAGGAAGCCGGTGTGGACGTCTTCCTCGTGCCCGCTGGGGACAACGCCCGCGACGCCAAGAAGGAAGCCGACGGCCTGCGAATCGTCCCTGTGAAAACCTTTCCACAGGCGTTGCACGCCCTGGCGACGCTCCCTCCGGCGAGCTGAAGACGCCTCTGCCCGAGGCTCCTCGAACTCGCCGGAAAGTGCACGTTTTCCGTTTGGGCAAGCCCTTCAGAGGAGTGCGGAGCGGGCGTAGGATGCCCGCTCCGCGAACCCCCGAACGTCCCCGCCGATCCCCCAGGAAGGACCCCATGTCCACCAAGGACTCGCTGAGCTGCGACGATTGCTACTTCCGCCGACGCGGTCTCTGTGCGATGTCGCCCGAGCGCCCCTGCCCGACCTTCCGCGCAGCGACCCTCCGCCTGCAGCCGGCACCGCCGCGGCTCCCACCGCTCCAGCTCGCAGTCCCCGCCGCCGCCGTGGCGTAGAGTCGCGGCCGAGATGGCCGACGCGGAACTGACGCCCCGAGCCGGCTCCAAGCCCCGGCGGCGACGACCGAGCGCGGCCGACCTGCGCCTCGCCGGCAGCGCCGTCGTCGCGATCTACGGAATCGTCTTCGTCGCCCTGAACACGCACCGGACCAGGGTGAACTTCGTCTTCGGCTCGACCCGTGTCTCGGTGATCTGGGTGATCCTGCTCTCGCTGGCTCTCGGGTTCGTGCTCGGCGTGCTGCTGCCGCAGCTACGCCGACACCGGCGAGCTCGCAAGCACTGACGCGAGCCGCGTCACGCCCTCGCCGATCTCGGCAGGCGAGACGTAGCTGTAGGCCAGCCGGAGCGAGTCGGAATCCGCACCGAAGTCCGCGCCCTTCACGAACGTCACCCCCGCTGCTTCGGCCCGGCCGAGCAGCTCCCCGCCGTCGACTCCGTCGAGCTCGAGCCACACGAAGTAGCCGCCTTCGGGCCGCGAGTGCGGCAGGTGCGCCAGCTGCCCGTCGAGCGCCGCCAGCATCGCGTCCCGGCGCGCGCCCAGCAGGCCGCGGATGCGCTCCAGGTTCGGCTCGAACAGGCCGCGCGTGACGAACTCGTGCGCCGTGGCCTGCCCGAGCAGGACCGGCGTGATGTAGGTGCTCGTCGCGGTCGCCGCGACCTCCGCGGCGAGGGCCACGGGCAGCACGAACCAGCCGACGCGAAGTCCCGGTGCGATCGTCTTCGAGAAGGACGAGCTGTAGGCGGTCGCCCCGCCCGAGAGCTCGAAGAGCGACGGCAGCGGCTCACCTTCGAAGCGAACGAGGCCGTAGGGATCGTCTTCGAGCACGAGCACGCCGTGCCGTTCCGCGAGCTCGACCACGCGGCGCCGGCGCTCGAGGCCGAGCGTCCTGCCGCTTGGATTCTGGAAGGTCGGGATCAGGTAGAGGAACGCCGCCTCGCCGGCCTCCAGCTCCTGCTCGAGGGCATCCGGGTCGAGCCCGTCCTCGTCGCAGTGCACGGGGACGATCTGCGAGCCGAGCTCGCGCAGGATCTTCAGCGGCCGGTCGTACGTCGGACGCTCGACGAGCACGCGCTTGCCGGGTGCGAGCCGCTGGGCGAGGAAGACGAGCCCCTGCAGCGAGCCGTTCGTCACGAAGATCCGCTCCGTTTCGACGCCGTGGCGCTCGGCGAGCCACTCGAGGAGCGGCCCGTACCCCGGCGACGGGCCGTACGAGAGCACGGTGTGCCCGTCGCGCTCGATCACCGTGCGGGCGCAGTCCGCCAGCTCCGCGACCGGCAGGCACTCCGGCGCGGGAATGCCGCGGGCGAACGAGATCGTCGACATCGCCTCCCAGCCTACTGACGAAAGAGGAACACGGTGTCGCCGTCACCGGTCTCCTCGGCGAACGGGCCTCGAGCCGACAGCAGGCGCCGCCAGAACCGGAGGGCCGGCTCGTTGCCGTCGATCACCTCGAGCTGCCAGGTCCCGCTGAAGGCGCCCAGCACGCGCGCGGCTGCGGCGAGGCCGATCCCGCGCCGCCGGAACGGCATGGCCACGAAGAATTCGGCAAGCCGCCAGTCGCGGTCGGGCCGCTTGCGCGGAAAGTCGCCGCCGCCGACCCACGCGAACCCGGCCGCGGCAGCGCCTTCGCGGATCAGGAACGCGGTGCTCTCGCTGCGGTCGAGGAAGTCGTCGACGTAGCTCGGCTGCCAGCGGCCGTCGGCGTCGAGCCGGTAGTGGGTCGACCACTCGGAGAGGTCGTGGAGGTAGAGCGGGTAGAGCCGCCTGATCGCCTCCCGGTCGCGCTCGTCCACTGCCGGGGCGACGTCCACTCGCGCAAGCTTAAGCAGACTCTTAGATATTCGGAGGACAATCAGGGCATGAGCTCGCGCGTCCTCGTCGTGGACGACGATCCCGCCGTCCGGGCTGCGATCGCGCGGGCCCTGCGGGTCGACTACGAGGTCGACGAGGCCGCCGACGGGGCCGAGGCGCTGTCCCGCCACGCGGTCGCCGCGGCCGACGCGATCGTGCTCGACCTGCTGATGCCGGTGGTCGGCGGGCTCGACGTCTGCCGGTCGCTCCGGCGGCGCGGCGACGCCGTCCCGGTGCTGGTGGTGACCGCCCGCGACGCCGTCTCCGACCGGGTGGAAGGGCTCGACGCCGGCGCCGACGACTACCTGGTCAAGCCGTTCGCGGTCGAGGAGCTGCGGGCGCGCGTCCGCGCCCTGCTGCGGCGGGCCGGCGCCGCGGGCGACGAGCTCGCGTTCGCCGACGTCCGCCTCGACCCCTCCACGCGCGAGGCGTTCCGCGGCGACCGGCGCCTGCAGCTGACGCGCACCGAGTTCAACCTGCTCGAGCTGTTCCTACGCAACCCGCGGCAGGTGCTGACGCGCTCGCAGATCTACGAGCGCGTCTGGGGCTACGACTTCGGCGCGACCTCGAACGCGCTCTGGGTCTACGTCGGCTATCTCCGGCGCAAGCTCGAGGAAGACGGGGAGCCGCGCCTGCTGCAGACGGTGCGCGGCGTCGGCTACGCGCTGCGCGAAGAGCTGTGAGCTTCCGCGTCAAGCTGACGCTGCTGACCGCGACGGCGATCGCGGTGACGGTCGCGGGCGCGTCGCTCGCGGTCTGGATCGTCGCCAAGCATCAGCTGCTGGCGCAGGTCGATCGCGACCTGCAGAACCAGGCGGTGCAGATCGTCGCCAGCCACGGCCCGCGGCCGTTCGAGCCCACCTACGTGATCCTCGATCCGAGCGGAAACACGGTCCGGCGGAGCTATCCCCTCCCGATCAGCAAGGCCGCGAAGAGCGTCGCCACCGGGAAGCACGCCGACTACTACGTGAACCTGACCGTCTCCAAGGTGCACGCACGCGAGCTGGTCGCCGGTCTCCCCGGGGGAGGGGCGGTCGTGACGGCGACGTCGCTCGAGCCGACCGACCGGGCGCTCCATCGCCTCGGCTTCTGGGCGGTGCTGACGGGGAGCATTGGCGTTCTCGCGGCTGCCGCCCTCGCTGCGCTCGTCGCCGCGACGGCACTCCGTCCGATCCGCCGGCTCACCGCGGCCGCCGACAGCGTCGCCGCGACCGGCAATCTCGCGGAGCGGGTCGACGTGCAGTCGGACGACGAGCTCGGCAGGCTCGCGACGCGCTTCAACGCGATGCTCGCTGCGCTCGAGACGTCGGTCGGCGCCCAACGCCGCCTCGTCGCCGACGCCTCGCACGAGCTCCGCACGCCGCTCACTGCAGTCCGCACGAACGTCGACCTGCTCCGCGAGGGCAAGCTGCCGCCGGAAGAGGCACAGCATGCGCTCGAAGAATCGTCGGTCGAGCTCGACGCGCTCACGCGCCTCGTCGCCGACATGGTCGAGCTCGCGCGCGGCCAGGAGCGCAAGCTCCGACTCGAGGAGGTGCAGCTCGACGACCTCGTCGCCGCGACCGTCGAGCGCGCGCAGGCCCGGTCGCCGCACGTCACGTTCGTGACGGCGCTCTCCCCCACCCAGGTCAACGCGGATCCGGTGCTGCTCGAGCGGGCCGTGTCGAACTTGCTCGACAACGCCGTCAAGTACAGCCCGGCCGGGGCTCCGATCGAGGTGTCCGTGCGCGGCGGCGAGGTCGTCGTGGCCGACCACGGGCCCGGCATCGCCGAGGAGGACCTGCCGCGAGTCTTCGACCGCTTCTACCGCGCCGCCGCTGCGCGCTCGAAGCCGGGCGCAGGCCTGGGGCTGGCGATCGTGCGCGAGGCCGCCGAGGCCCACGGCGGGCGCGCGACCGCCGAGAGCTCGGCGACCGGCGCCCGCTTCCGGCTGGCGCTGCCGACCGCCTGAGGCGCTCAGGCCGCGGCGGGGGCGGCGACGGCGCGGCGGCGGCGCTCGACCATCTGGTCGATCCCGCGCTTGACGGCGGCGAGGATCTGCGCCTCGCGCTCGGTCGAGACTCGGCCGGCGGCGACATCGGCGTCGAGGTGCCACTTGAGATCCGCGAGCAGCGCAGCTTCGAGCCCGTCGACCGGGCGTCCCTCCTCGACCGCGACCTGCCCGAGCGTCCGCCCGGCGGCCAGCCGCAGGCGCAGCTCGCGCTCGTCGAGGCGGAGAAAGGCCGCCGCGGCGGCGATGGGGCCGCGATGCGGCTCAGGCTCGACGGACGGATTCTGCAACTCGGTCACGACTCGCTCCTTTCGCGCGTACCCGCCTTTCGAGAAGCAGACCCGCCGCGGCCAAGAGCATCCACAGCATCTCCCAAGAAAACCCCAAGAATCCGGCGCCGCAACGCGCGAGTCGGCGAACGAGACCGCCGGCCCGCCCCGCCTGCGCGCGAGCCGGACGGGGCCTCGGTCGCGGAGCCCGGCGCAGGGCCCGACGAGTCGCTCCGCCGCAGTCGCGACCCCGAATCGCCGCCGGGCGCCCACGGCGCGCTAACGACGACCCGCCCGAACCGTACGCCCAAGAGACTCCCCAGGCAGCCAAGTTCGCCCTTCCAGCACACAATCGTCACCGTTCCTCGAGGGTGGCTGCCACCGGGCATGACTCGCCCGACCACGACTCCGTCCGACGCGGGGTGTGACGTGATCGTGACGCCGGCTCGCCTCCGCGGCCGGCGGCGATCAGTCGACGGCGAGCAGATCGACCACGAACACGAGCGGCTCGTGGGGCGCGATCACGCCGCCGCCGGCGCCGCGGGCGCCGTACGCCAGCGCCGACGGGATCGTCAGCTTCCGCCGCCCGCCGACCCGCATGCCGAGCACGCCGGCGTCCCAGCCCGGAATGACCTGTCCCTTGCCGAGCCGGAACTCGAAGGGCTTGCCGCGCTCCCAGGACGCGTCGAACTCCTCGCCCGAGCGAAATGCGACGCCGACGTAGTGCACCGTCACCTTGGCGCCGTTGGTCGCCTCTTCCCCGTCGCCGACGACCACGTCCTCCGTCACGAGCTCGAACGGGATGTCACCCTCGGGCTGCTCGATCTGTGGACGCTCCGGCGTCACGGCTACTTCCCGGCGGCCGCGACGACGAGCTCGGCGACCTCGGTCGGCGTCGTGCCGACCTTGATGCCGACCGCCTCGAGCGCATCCTTCTTCGCCTGCGCCGTCCCCGCCGACCCGGAGATGATCGCCCCGGCGTGCCCCATCGTCTTGCCGGGCGGCGCGGAGAAGCCGGCGATGTACGCGAAGACCGGCTTCGACATGTGATCGGCGACCCAGCGGGCGGCCTTCTCCTCCTCGTCGCCGCCGATCTCGCCGACGAGCACGACGTACTCCGTCTCGGGATCGGCCTCGAACTTGGCGAGGATGTCGACGAAGCCCGAGCCGACCACCGGATCGCCGCCGATGCCGACGATGCTCGAGTTGCCGAGCCCCCGCTGCGCGACCTCGTGACCGATCTGGTACGTGAGCGTGCCCGAGCGCGAGACGAGGCCGATGTTCCCACCGCGAAAGACCTGCGCCGGGATGATCCCGACGTTCGCCTTGTCCGGTGAGAGGACGCCCGGACAGTTCGGGCCGATCAGGGTGACGCCCTTCGGACGGATGTACGTGTAGACGCGCAGCATCTCGTGCGCCGGGATGTGCTCGGTGATGCAGATGACGGTCGCGATCCCCGCGTCGACCGCTTCGTAGATCGCATCCGGCGCGAAGCGCGCCGGCACGAAGATCATCGACGTGTTGGCGCCGACCTCCGCGACCGCCTCGGCGACGGTGTCGAAGATCGGTATGCCTTCGACGTCCTGCCCGCCCTTGCCGGGCGTCACGCCGGCGACGACGGCCGTGCCGTAGTCGCGGTTGCGCAGGCCGTGGAAGCGCCCTTCCGAGCCGGTGAGGCCCTGGACGACGAGCCGCGTGTCGTTGTCGACGACGATCGCCATCAGGCCCCGGCCGGGATCCCCCGCAGTACGAGCGTCGGCAGCTGCATCCAGCCGTCCGCGACGCGCGGAGCCAGCAGCTCGCGAACGCGCTCGGCGTCCGGGCCGGTACAGCCGACCCGGGCGAGCCACGGTTCGAGCTCGAGCGGACGCTCGAGGAAGCGCTCGTCGGTCACCCGCAAGCCGGCGGCCTCGAACAGGTCGTGCCACTCGGCGACCGAGTAGTTGCGAACGTGACTCGGGTCGCGCAGCCGGTCGGCCTCCTCGGAAGCTTCGCTGACGAAGGTGTTGTCGCAGACGACCACGCGTTGCTTCGCGACACGCGCCAGCTCACGCACCGCAGCGTGCACGTCGGAGAAATGGTGTGCCGCGATCCGGCAGGCGACGGCGTCGAAGCTCCCGTCTGCGAACGGCAGCGCCTCGGCGGGGGCCGTCGTGTCGGCCTGCATCCCAGGCGCCGGATCGACGGTGACGACGGTCGCGCCACGCTCGCGCAGCCGGCGCGCGACGTGGCCGCCGCCGGTGGCGACATCCAGCACGGTGATGCCCTGGGCGGGCTCGCACCATTCGACGACCAGGTCGAGGTCGTCGCCGGACGAATGGATCGCGCTCGTCCGGTACGCCTCGGCACGCTCGCTCCAGACGTCGCTCATCCTGCGAGCTCCACTGCGGTCTTCGCCGCGTCGAGCATCGTCGGCGAGACGTGCAGGTTCGGCGGGGCTGCGTCGGCGAGGATCTTCAGCCCCTCGTCCGCATTGGTTCCGTCGAGGCGCACGACGATCGGCACCGTGATCTCGATGCGGTCGAGCGCCTCGAGGATGCCTCGCGCAACCTCGTCGCAGCGGGTGATGCCGCCGAAGATGTTGAAGAAGATCGACTTGACCTGCGGATCGCGCGTGATCACCTCGAGCGCATCGACGACACCCTGTGCGTCCCCACCACCGCCGAGGTCGCAGAAGTTCGCAGGCTTGCCGCCTGCCGTGACGACGACATCGACCGTCGACATCGACAGACCCGCGCCGTTACCCAGAATGCCGACGCTGCCGTCGAGCTTCACGTAGGTGACGCCCTTCTCGCGCGCGAACGCCTCCAGCGGATCGGCGGCGCTCGTGTCGCGCAACGCCGCCACCTCGGGATGCCGGTACAGGGCGCTGTCGTCGACCGTGAACTTCGAGTCGAGCGCCTTCACCTCCCCCTCGGGCGTGACGATCAACGGGTTGATCTCACAGAGCATCGCGTCACTCTCGACGAAGCAGCGATACAGCTTCTCGACGATCGCCGCGATCTGTTTCTGCTCGCCGGCGTCCTCGATACCGGCGCCGTACACGAGGCGTCTCGCGACCCACGGCTGGAATCCCTCGAGCGGGTCGAGATGCAGGCGGACGAGCGCGTCCGGGTTCTTCGCAGCCACCTCCTCGATCTCGATGCCGCCCTGCGTCGTGAACATGAAGAGCGGCTGCTTGGCGCCGCGGTCGAAGGTAACCGAGAGGTAGTACTCCTTCGCGATCTCGGACGCGCTCTCGATCCACACCTTCTCGACCGGGTGGCCGTTGATCGTCAGCGTCAGGATCGTGCGCGCCTTCTCCTCGGCGTCGGCCGGGTCCTCCGCGAGCTTGACGCCGCCTGCCTTCCCTCGCCCACCCGTCAGCACCTGCGCCTTGACGACCACCTGTCCGCCGATCTCCTCCGCCGCGGCGCGTGCTTCCTGCGCCGTCGTCGCGAGACGGCCCTCCGACACGGGGATCCCGAACTCGCGGAAGAGCTGCTTGCCCTGGTACTCGAAGAGGTCCATCGGCCGCGCGGCACTCTACCGACCGCACACGCGCCGACCGCCGCTAGTCTCGTCGGCGGTGGACGCGATCGTGGTCAGCGACCTCCGCAAGCGATACGGCGACGTCCAGGCACTCGACGGCGTCTCGTTCAGCGTGCGCGAAGGCGAGGTGTTCGGCCTGCTCGGCCCGAACGGGGCCGGCAAGTCGACGACCGTTCGCGTCCTCGTGACGCTGACGCATCCCGACGGCGGACTCGCGATGGTCGGCGGCCACGACGTCTTGCGCGAACCGGGGGCCGTCCGCCGCACGATCGGGTACGTGCCGCAGGACTCGGGTGTCGACCAGTTCGGAACCGGCCGCGAGAACCTGATGCTGCAGGGGCGCATCCAGGGGATGAAGGGCGACGACCTGCGCACACGCGCGGGCGAGCTGCTCGAGCTCGTCGGGATCGCCGACGCCGCGGACCGCGTCGTGAAGACGTACTCCGGCGGCATGCGCCGCAGGCTCGACATCGCCCTCGGCCTCGTGCACCGCCCGCGCGTGCTCTTCCTCGACGAGCCGACGACCGGTCTCGACCCCGAGGCGCGCGTCGCGATGTGGGAAGAGGTGTCGCGCCTCGCGGCCGCCGAGGCGCTCACGATTCTGCTGACGACGCACTACCTCGAAGAGGCAGACCAACTCGCCGACCGGCTGTCGATCGTGTCGCAGGGGCAGGTCGTGGTCGAAGGCTCCCCGGCCGAGCTCAAGGCGGGCCTGCGCGGCGACGCAGTGCACGTCGAGCTCGAGAACGGCGCCGTCGACGAGGCACGTCGCATTCTCGCCGAGGTCGGCGCTCGACCCGAGCAGGTGATCGACGGGCGCACGATCGTCTCGCGGGTCTCGAACGGCGGACGCGAGCTGCCCGGCATCATCTCCGCGCTGGAAGCCGCCGGGATCGCGGTCGCCTCGGTGTCGCTCTCACGGCCGTCGCTGGACGACGTCTACCTGCACTACACGGGCCGCGACTTCACCTCGGACGACAACCCTCGATGAGCGTCCTTCGCCACACCTGGTTCATGACCGTCCGGCAGGCACGGAACCTGATGCGCGAGCCGATCTGGATCGTCCTGCTGCTGGTGCAGCCGATGGTCTGGCTCGTGCTCTACGGGCAGCTGTTCCGGAACGTGACGCGGCTCGGCGGCTTCGGCACGGGCTCGTACATCACCTTCCTCGCGCCCGCGATCGTCGTCATGAACGCCTTCTTCGGAGCGACGTGGAGCGGCATGTCGATGATCAACGACCTCGACCACAAGGTCGTCGAGCGCTTCCTGGCGACGCCTGCGTCGCGGTTCTCCATCGTCCTGTCGCAGATCGTGCGCTCGGCGCTGACCGCCGCGATCCAGGCGGTCGTGATCCTGCTCGTCTCGCTTGCGCTCGGCGTGCACATTCACACCGGGGTGCTCGGCTGGCTGACGATCATCGTCGCGGCGATCCTCGTCAACAGCGCGTTCGCAGGCATCTCGCAGGCGATCGCGCTGCTCACCCGCCGCGAGGCGACGATGATCGCCGTGGCGAACTTCATCGGCCTGCCGCTGCTCTTCCTGTCGACGACGATGATCGCCCGCGCACAGATGCCGGGCTGGATGCAGACCGCGGCGAAGTTCAACCCGGTCGACTGGGGCGTCCGCGCGGCGCGCGAGGTCGTGCTCCCAGACACCGCGTGGAGCTCGGTCGGCTGGCATCTGCTGCTGCTCTTGGCGCTGTCGGCCGCGACTGCCGGGTGGGCGACCTATACGTTCCGCGCGTACCAGCGCTCGCTCTGACGAACGCGAGCGCCGACTCAGACGATCTCGAGGCCGCCGACCTGCGGATCGTCGTCGCCGACGGTGCGGAACGTCCGGCCGTGGAGACCGTGCCCGACGTTCTCGCGTCCGCCCTCGTAGACGGTGAGCGGCAGCTCGTCCGAGATGGTGATGCGGTCGCGCCCGGCGTCCTTCGACTTGTAGAGCGCGAGATCGGCGAGCTGGATCAGTTCCTCGAGCGAGCTCGACCGCGTCGAGTCGGTGACGCCGAAGCTGACGGTGAAGATCACCTGCCCCTGCAGCGTCTGCTCCAGTTGCCCGCGCACCCGCTCGAGCACCGTCACCGCCTGTTCCGCGTCCGTGCCCGGCATCACGATCACGAACTCCTCGCCGCCCCAGCGCCCGATCAGATCGACGTCGCGCAGCGCCCGCCGCGTCGCCTGTGCGAACAGCCGGAGCGACCGGTCACCGGTCTCGTGCCCATGCGTGTCGTTCAGCTGCTTGAAGTGGTCGAGATCCCCGATCGCGAGCGCGAACGGTGTGTGCTGCCGCATCAGCGTCCGCGCAGCTCGGTCTCGAGCATGCGCCGGTTCAGGAGGCCGGTCAGGCCGTCGGTCGAGGCCTGCAGCTGCGTGCGGGTCGAACGCGCGCACGGTGCCGATGCGCGCACCGGCCTGGGCCGCCAGTGTCGTGAGACTGCTCGACCTGATGCTCGTCCGGCGGCGCGCCGTCGGCGCCCGTCGCATGAAGCACGCCGAGCGAGCGGCCCATGAAGCTGATCGGGACGCAGACGGCCGAGCACGCGCCCTCGGCACGGCCGCGTAGCTTGGGGCAGGCGTTGAGCGCCTCGCTCGACTCGAAGACCAGCGGGTTGCCGCGCCGCACGGCGACGCACGCGAACGGCGACTCGACCGGGCACGCCGGGCCGCCGGAGGCGGGGTTCACGGCCACCTGCTCGAGGTGCGCGCGGCTCGAGTCCGAGAGCAGCAGCTCCATCGGCGACGTCGTCCGAGATCACCTCGACCATCGCGCGCTCGACGACGTCGTACGCAGCCTCTTCCTCGTCCGCCATCTCGAACGCCTCCACGAGCTGGGCGGCGAACGTGTCGCGCTGAGTCTGCAGACGTCAGCTCGCGCTCGAGCTTCACCCGGTCGGTGATGTCGCGGGCGTTGATGACCACGCCGCGCACATGCCGGTCGTGACGGAGGTCGGTGACGTGCGCCTCGAGGTGGCGCCAGTCCCCGACCGCGTTGCGCATCCGGAAGACCACGATCTCCGCGGCGCCGCTGTGCTGCGCCCGTGAGAGCGCTGCCCGGTCGTCGTCGTGCACGAACTCGGCCAGCCCGCGGCCGAGCAGATCGCTCTGCGGGTGTCCCACCAGCCGGGTGACGGAGTCGCTCGCGTAGCGGCAGCCGTCGTCCGCCAGCACCAGCACGAGGTCGGTGGAGGAGGTGACGAGACTCTGGAAGTGCGCCGTCTGGCGCCGCGTCGCAGCGATCAGCCCCCACGCGAGGAGCAGCGAGATGACGATCCCGGCCACGCCGAGCCCGACCTGCAGGTTGATCGACCTCCGGACGTTGCCGTCGGTCTTCGCGCCGCATCGTCCGCGCGGTGTTGAGCGCGACGTTGGAAGTCAGCGCCGCGAGCACGCGGAGGCGCTCGAGCGGGTCTCTCGTCGAGATCCGCTCGCGGGCCGTCAGGTGCACCGTCGACACGGGCTTGCCGTCGAGCAGCGCGTCGCCGGAGGACGTCAGATCGAAGACGAGGCGCTGTTCCTGCCGCAGCTCGGCGCGCACCTCCGGGTCCGTGGCCGGCCCGATCGCCACGTCGTCGTCGTCGCCCTCGACGGCCGGAGCGACGCCCCCGTCGAGCAGCACGCGCGCGCTCGCAGCGAGAATCGACCCCGTGTGGCGCGGATCGGCGACGCTCCCGCTCTGCACGAGCAGTAGCTCCTGCACGTAGCGCTCGGCCAGCGTGCGCTGCCTCGCCGCGATCTCCAGCACCGCCGCCTGGTTCTGGGACTTGCCGGTCGACCAGATCGAGAGCGCCGCGCTGGCAGTCGAGACGAGCACGAACGTGAGGACGATCGCGACGATCGCCACGCGCGCGCGAGGCGCGAACGGGCGGAACCTGCCGAACATCAGCGGACGGTCACGACCGTCTCCATGCCGGCCATGTAGTGCCCTTCCATGTTGCAGAAGAGGACGTAGCGCCCCTTCGCGAGCTTGACGCGCAGCGAGCGGACCGTCCCGGCGTCGTCCGGTTCGAGCGCTCCCACGATCTGGCGCCTGAGCCCCTCCTCGTCCACGGTCATCCCGTCGCTGCGGAAAGGCAGACTGCCTCCGACTGTACGAGCGACGATCAGCTCGTGAGCGTCGGGCCCGTGGTTGTCGTCCCGGAACACGACGTCACCGGCGCTCACCACGCGTGGCGAGGCGACGATCGCGAAGTCACGCTCGTTGACGTCGACGAGCTGGGCGGCACCCCCGGGGCCGACGTGCCGCGCGACGCAGCCCGAGGCCACGCCCGCGATCAGCAGCGCGATGCCGACCAGGATCGGGCCGTGGTGCTTCCAGGACCGCAGGGTGCCCACACCCCCTTATCGGCCGCCCGGGCCGGCGCCTTGAGGCACTCGGCACGAGGCCGCAGGCAGTGTTTCAGCCGTCGGCGGGCTGCCCGATCAGGCAGATCGTCTGCCCGATCGACACCGGTGCGCCGGAGGCGACGGACACGTCCGTGACCACCCCGGCACCGCCTGCGGCGACTTCGTTCTCCATCTTCATCGCCTCGACGATGCAGACGACCTGCCCCGCCTCGACGACGTCGCCGACCGCAACCTTGACCGCGATCACCGTGCCCTGCATCGGGCTCACCACGGCCCCGGCTCCGAAGCCGTCGGCCGAGGCCGCGACCCGATCCCGCCGGCGCCGGGCAAGTGCGCGATAGCCCGGCTCGGGAACGCGCACGCTCACCCGCACGCGGCGTCCGTCGATCTCCGCCTCCGTCGCCAGCTCCGCGCTCGCCGCTCCGTCCGATGCCGCCCTTACACTCGTTGTCCGATGAGACAACTGTTCCGCCACCTCGGCCAGCTCCTTCGACTCGACGACCCCCTCGCACGTCTCGCCGGCGCGAAAGCACGGATGCGAAAGCAGTGCGCGGTGGAAGCCGACGAGCGTCTCGACTCCGCCGATCTCGAACTCGCCCAGCGCACGAAGCATGCGGCCGATCGCGTCCTCCCGGTCGGCGCCCCACACGATCACCTTCGCGATCATCGGGTCGTAGAGCGGCGACACCTCCGAGCCCGCGGCGACCCCGGAGTCGACCCGCACGCCGGGCCCGGACGGCTCGCGGTAGCTCGTGATCCGCCCCGGCGAGGGCAGGAACGAATTTGCCGCGTCCTCGGCGTTGATCCGACACTCGATCGCGTGCCCCTGCAGGCGAACCTCGTCCTGCGTCAGCTCGAGCCGCTCCCCGGCGGCGATCTTCACCTGCGCCCGCACGAGGTCGATCCCGGCGACCAGCTCTGTGACCGTGTGCTCGACCTGGATCCGCGTGTTCATCTCCATGAAGTAGTAGGAGCCGTCCGCTGCCAGCAACCCCTCGATCGTCCCCGCGGACCGGTAGCCGGCAGCCCGAGCCGCATCGACCGCGATCTGGCCGATCCGGGTGCGCAGCGCGCCGTCGACCGCCGGCGAGGGGGTCTCTTCGACGAGCTTCTGATGACGACGCTGGATCGTGCAGTCGCGCTCGCCGAGGTGGATTACGTTCCCGTGCGCGTCTGCGAGCACCTGCACCTCGACGTGCCGGGGGTCGTCCAGGTACCGCTCGACGTAGACGGACGGGTCGGCGAAGTAGGCCCGCCCCTCGCGCTCCGCGGACTCGAACGCCTGTGCCGCCTCGTCGCCGCTCCGCACGACCTTCATGCCCTTGCCGCCGCCGCCCGCGGCCGCCTTGATCAAGAGCGGATAGCCGAGCTCCTCGCCCAGGGCGACGATCTGTTCGGCCGAGCCGACCGGATCCGTCGTTCCCGGGATGATCGGCACGCCGGCCGCCTGCATCGCCTGGCGCGCCCGCGTCTTCGAGCCCATCAGCTCCATCGCCGCCGGCGGCGGGCCGATCCACACGAGGCCGGCGTCCTCGACCGCCCGCGCGAAGCCTGCGTTCTCGGCGAGGAAGCCGTAACCGGGATGCACCGCCTCGGCGCCGGACCGCGCCGCGGCGTCGAGCAGCTTCTCCACCACCAGATACGACTCGGCGGAGGTCTGGCCGCCCAGGGCGAACGCCTCGTCGGCGAAGCGAGGGTGGAGCGCGCTGCGGTCGACATCCGAGTAGACGGCGACCGAGGCGATCCCCATGTCGCGCAGGGTGCGGAACACCCGCACGGCGATCTCACCCCGGTTGGCGACCAGCACCTTGCCGAACACGACCGTATTCTCCCTGCGGATGAGCTTCGCGGATCAACTGACCGTCGCGCGTGCGCTCTCGGTCCCGATCGTCGTGGTGCTCTTCGCAGTCTCGTTCCACGGGCACGACTACTGGGGAACGGGCGTGTTCTGTGCGGCGATGGCGACAGACTGGTTCGACGGACGCATCGCCCGGCGGGCGGGCCGGACCTCCCAATTCGGGTCGCTCCTCGATCCGGTCGCCGACAAGCTGCTCGTGCTCGCGACGCTGATCGTGCTGCTCGGCCAGGACGTCTTCCCGGCCTGGATGGTGGCGGCGATCGTCGCGCGCGAGCTCCTGATCACCGGGCTCCGCCAGGCGGCCGTCGAGCGCGGAATCGTGATCGCTGCCCGTGACCTCGCCAAGCTGAAGACCTGGTCCCAGGCCCTGGCCGCAGCCGTCGGCGGACTCGCCGCGGCCGGCGCGTGGCGGACGGACGTCGCCTGGTGGACGCTGCTCGTCGCGCTCGTGCTCACGTGGGTCTCGGGCCTCGACTACGCCCGATCCGCGCCGCGACTGTTCCGCGAGCGCGCCGCGATAGCGCCGTAGCGCTCAGCCGGCGCCGTCGTCGAACGGCTCCAGCGCGTCCTCGAGGCCGGCCTGCCACCACGGGTCGGGGCTGCCGGCGGAGGCCCGGAGGAGCACCCCGAGCGCCTGCACGACCTCCGGCGGCTGAGGCGGATCGAACTCGACCTCCATCGCGGGCGACCCTATCGCCGCACGCGCGCGACCGGGCAGTACCGGCCACCGGCCGCGGTCACCCGTTCGAGGGATTCAGGTGGCACCGACCCTCATTCCCCCGTCCGGGTGATGCCCCTGCGGAGGCCCGAAGGTCACAATCGAGGCCCGATGCGGATCCTCCCAGGAAGGAACACTCACATGCTCCAGTGGAATGCCAAGGTCGTCTTCGTGATCGCCGTGCTGATCGCACTGGCCGCGATCCTGGGTGCCGTGTCGTGCGACTCGCTGAACTTCACCTGGTAGCAGGCCCGGAACGCGCGTGACGCGGGCGGCCCGTCCATCGGCGAGGCTGCTCGCCGTCGTCGTGCCCGTGTCGATCGTCGGGATCGGCGCGTATCTCGCCGCGACGGCCTGGTTCGTCCACGATCACTCCTCGGCGACGACGCTGATCGGGATCGCCGCCTTCCTCGCGGCCTCGACGCTGGCCGAGCGCTTCCCCGTTCCGGTGGAGGGCGCGGACGCGAACGGCGTCTCGCTCGGCTTCGTGTTCGCAGTCGCCGCCCTGGTTCTCTTCGGCTGGGCCGCCGCCACCTTCGCCTACGTGAGCGCGCCGACGGTGACGGCGCTCCTCGAGCGTAAGCCACTGATCCGGACCGTCTTCAACGCGGGGGTATTCGGGATCGTCGGCACGCTCGCCGGGTCGATCCTGCACCTCGTCCACGGGAACGGCGCGGCGGCGCTGCTTCTCGACGTCACCCTGACGGCGACCGTTCTCTACACGACGAACCTGTTGCTCGTCACCGCCGCCATCTCGGCGTCGGGGTCTGAGCTCGGCTACGTCGCGCTGATCCGCTCCAACCTGCGGTGGACGATCCTGCCGTTCGCGCTGATGGCGTCGACCGCGTTGATGCTCGTGGTGCTGTGGCAACGGACTCCGTACCTGTTCGCGGCGCTGGCCGGCCCGCTGGTGGCGATCTCGCTGTACCAGCGCTCGACGCACCGGGTGCTGAGCGCGGTTCGCCTGTCGCTCACCGACCCTCTGACCGGCCTCGGCAACCACCGTCACTTCCACGAGCGGTTCGAGCAGGCGATCGCAGACGCGCGCGACCACGGCTCGATGCTCTCTCTGTGCCTCCTCGACGTCGACGACTTCAAGCAGATCAACGACCGCTTCGGCCACCCGGCGGGCGACGGGGTCCTCTCCCGGGTCGCCGCGCGGCTGCGGTCCGACGGAGAGGCGTTCCGGCTCGGCGGCGACGAGTTCGCGCTGCTCCTGCCGGACGTGAGCGAACCGCTCGCGCTCGCGACCGCGCAGGCGATCGTCAGTCGGCTCGGGGCGGCCGACGTGAGCCCGGGCGGCGGGCTCACCGTGAGCGCCGGCGTCGCCACGTATCCGCAGCACGGACGCGACCGCGACTCGCTGATCCGGCAGGCGGACGGCGCGCTCTACTGGGCGAAGGAGCAGGGCAAGAACCAGGTCCGGCTCGCACGCGACGTCGCCGACCTCTCGGCGATCCGGTCGCGCAACCTGGGCGACCACCCCGCACGCATCCGCGCGGCGGCATCGCTCGCCCGAGTCGTCGACGCGCGCCACGCCGACTCGGGCAGCCACTCGGAGCGCGTCGCGCTGTTTGCGGGCCGCATCGCCGAGCAGCTCGGCCTCTCGGACGAGGAGATCGAGCTGACGCGGCTCGCCGGGAGCCTCCACGACCTCGGCAAGCTCGCGATTCCCGAAGAGGTACTCCGCAAGCCGGCGCCGCTGACCCGCGAAGAGCGGCGGCTGCTCCAGCGCCACCCGCAGATCGGCTACCGGATGCTCGCAAGCCTCGGCGTGGAGCCGATCGCCGAGTGGGTGCTCCATCAGAGCGAGCGCTGGGACGGCACCGGCTACCCCGAGGGCCTGGCCCGCGAGTCGATCCCGCTGGGGTCGCGCATCGTGTTCGTCGCCGACGCCTTCGACTCGATGACGTCGACCCGCCCGTACCGGCCGGCACGCCGCCGCGCCGAAGCGCTCCGCGAGCTCGAGCGCTGCGCCGGCTCGCAGTTCGACCCGGACGTGGTCGACGCGTTCATCGAGAGCGTCGAGCCGCAGTCGCTCGCGACCGCCTGAGCCGGCCTACAGCGGGATGTTGCCGTGCTTGCGCGGCGGACGCCGCTCGCGCTTCGTGATCGCCGTCCTGAGCGCGTCGATCAGCACCGGACGCGTCCGCCGCGGCTCGATCACGTCGTCGACGTAGCCGCGCTCGGCCGCCGTGTACGGGTTCGCGAAGCGCTCGCGATAGTCGTCGATCAGTTCGGCGCGGCGCTCCTCGGAATCGCCGGCTTCCGCGAGCTCCTTGCGGAAGATGATGTTGACGGCGCCCTCGGGGCCCATCACCGCGACCTCTGCGGTCGGCCAGGCGAAGTTGAAGTCCGCGCGAACGTGCTTCGAGCTCATCACGTCGTAGGCCCCGCCGTAGGCCTTGCGCGTGATCACCGTCAGCTTCGGCACGGTCGCCTCGCAGTACGCGTACAGCAGCTTGGCACCGTGGCGGATGATCCCACCCCACTCCTGCGCCGTGCCGGGCAGGAAGCCGGGAACGTCGACGAACGTCACGAGCGGGATGTTGAAGGCGTCGCAGGTGCGGACGAACCGGGCGGCCTTCTCCGACGAGGCGATGTCGAGCACACCTGCAAGCGCCTTCGGCTGGTTGCCGACGATGCCGACGCTGTAGCCGCCGAGCCGCGCGAAGCCGCAGACGATGTTCTCGGCGAAGAGCGGCTGGATCTCGAGGAACTCTCCGTCGTCGACGACCGCCTTCACGACGTCCTTCATGTCGTACGGCTTCGTCGCCTCGTCGGGGATCAGCTGGTCGAGCTCCGGCGCCTCGCGGTCGACCGGATCGGCGGGCGGATCGTACGGCGTCGGATGCGCGTTCGACTGCGGCAGGAAGCTGAGCAGGTAGCGGGCGTCCTCGAGCGCGGCTTCCTCGTCGGGGGCGGTGAGATGCGCGACACCGGACTTCGTCGCGTGCGCGGCCGCGCCGCCGAGCTCCTCGAAGGTGACCTCCTCGCCGGTCACGGTCTTCACGACGTCGGGCCCGGTGATGAACATGTACGAGCTTCCCTCGACCATCAGGACGAAGTCGGTCATCGCCGGCGAGTAGACGGCGCCGCCCGCACACGGGCCCAGCACGAGCGAGATCTGCGGGATCACCCCGGACGACTGGACGTTCCGCCAGAAGATCTCCGCGTAACCGGCCAGCGACACGACTCCTTCCTGGATTCGCGCGCCGCCGGAGTCGTTGATGCCGATCACGGGGCAGCCGTACTTCGCCGCGAGGTCCATCACCTTGCAGATCTTCTCCGCGAAGACCTCCGACAGCGATCCGCCGAAAACCGTGAAGTCCTGGCTGAAGACGAACACGCGCCGTCCGAAGATCGTCCCGTAGCCGGTGACGACGGCGTCGCCGTACGGTCGCCGCTCCAGCATTCCGAAGTTCGCCTCGCGGTGACGCACGTACCGGTCGAGCTCGACGAACGAGCCCTCGTCGCACAACCGCTCCGCGCGCTCGCGCGCGAGCAGCTTCCCCTGGTCGCGCTGCCTGGCGACCGACTTCGCCGAGCCGGCGTGGAGCGCCTCGTCCCGAAGCTCGCCGAGCCGTTCGAGCTTCTCGCGCGTGGTCGAGTGAACGCCGGGCTTCTCCGCCTTCGCCATCCGCCGGAGCCTAGTGCGTAGAGTCGAGGCCGTGGGCGCGACGAGGTTCGACGAGTGACGCTCGACGTCGCTCGCCTGCGGGCCGAGACTCCGGGCTGCGCGAACGTCACCCACCTGAACAACGCGGGTGCCTCGCTGCCGCCTGCCGTCGTCCACGACGCAGTCGTCGACTACCTCGACCGCGAGGCGGCGATCGGGGGCTACGAGACGGCTGCCGAGCGGGCCGACCAGCTCGAGCACACCTACGACGCGCTCGCCCGGCTGATCGGCGGCGCGCGCGACGAGCTCGCCGTCGTCGAGAACGCGACGCGCGCCTGGGACATGGCGTTCTACGCGTTCCGGTTCGAGCCCGGCGACCGCATCCTCACCGGTCGCGCGGAGTACGCCTCGAACTGGATCGCCCTGCAACAGACGGCTGCGCGGACCGGCGCGTCGGTCGAGGTCGTGCCCGACGACGAGCATGGCCAGTTCGACGTCGGTGCGCTCGAGCGTCTGCTCGACGAGCGCGTGCGCCTCGTGTCGCTCGTGCACGTGCCGACGCAGAGCGGCCTCGTCAACCCGGTTGCAGCCGTTGGCCGCATCACCCGCGCAGCGGGTGTGCCGCTGCTGCTCGACGCCTGCCAGTCCGTCGGGCAGCTGCCGCTCGACGTCGACGAGCTGGGCTGCGACGTCCTCTCGGCGACGGGTCGCAAGTTCCTGCGCGGGCCGCGGGGCACCGGCTTCCTCTACGTGCGCCGCATGCTGATCGAGCAGCTCGAGCCGCCGTTCCTCGACCTGCACGCCGCCGAATGGAACGCCGACGGCGGCTACACGATCAGAGCCGACGCGCGCCGCTTCGAGAACTGGGAGACGAACTTCGCCGGCAAGGTCGGCCTCGGAGTCGCGGCCGACTACGCGCTGAGCACGGGCGTCGAGGCAGGCTGGGCGAGGATCCGGGCACTCGCTGCGCAGCTCCGCACGATGCTCGGCTCGCTGGCAGGCGTCGAGGTCGCCGACCGCGGCGAGCAGCTCGGAGCGATCGTGACGTTCACGGTCCGCGGCCGGAGCGCGACCGCCGTTCGCGATGCGCTCGCGGCCGAGCGCATCAACGTGTCGGTGATCGGCGCGTCCTCGGCCCGGCTCGATCTCGACGCGCGCGGAATCCCCGAGGTCGTCCGCGCGTCCGTGCACTACTACAACACCGAAGACGAGCTCGACCGCCTCGCCGAGGCGGTCGAGGCGCTCGCGTAGAGTCCGTCGGCGTGGAGCCGCTCGAGCGCGCGACGGTCTGGCCCTACGACGAGCACGGCAGTCCGCGCGAGTTCGTCTACCAGCGCTTCGCCCATCCGACCGGCGCGGCCGCCGAGGCCGCCCTCGGCGAGCTCGAAGGCGGCGAGGCGCTGCTCTTCGGCTCCGGGACCGCGGCCGTCACCGCGTGCGTCCTGACTCTGGCCCGGCCGGGGACCACCGTCGCGCTCGCCCAGGGCGCCTACTACGGCACGGGGGTCGCGCTGGCCGAATTCGCCGCCTGGGGGCTCGAGGTCGTCGAGTTCGACCAGACCGGCGCGCCGCCCGCCGGAGCCGACGTCGTGTGGGTCGAGTCGCCGGCGAACCCGTTCCTGACGGTGCCGAACTGGGAAGCGGCTCGCGACCACCCCGGTGTGGTCGTCTGCGACGCAACCGCGTCCACGCCCGTCTACCTGCGGGCGCTCGACGAAGGGGCCGACGTCGTGCTCCACTCGGCGACCAAGTTCCTGACCGGGCACCACGACGCGCTGCTCGGAGCGACCGTCACACGCGACCCGGCGACGGCCGCGAGGCTGCGAGAGATTCGCGGTCGGATCGGGCTGAGCGCGGCCCCCGACGCCGCGCTCTCGCTGCTTCGCGGGCTGCGGACGCTCGGGCTGCGCATGCGGCAGCACACCGAGACTGCCCGCGAGCTGGCCGCACGCCTCGAGCGGCATCCGGCCGTGACGCTCGTCCGCTATCCGGGGTTCGGCGGCCTGATCTCGTTCGACGTCGCGGGCGACCCGCTGCCGGTCGAAACCGCGACGACGCTGATCGCCAACCGCACCAGCCTCGGCGGCGTGAGCTCGTCGATGGAGAGCCGCCACCGCTGGGAGGGCGACCGGGTCCCGCTCGGGTTGCTGCGCCTGTCGGTCGGGCTCGAGGACGGCGACGCGCTCTGGGCCGACCTCGAGCAGGCGCTCGAGCACGCCTAGCGCGAAGAGCCGGAGGAGGGACTCGAACCCTCGACCTATCGCTTACAAGGCGATTGCTCTGCCAGCTGAGCTACTCCGGCGTCGCCTCGAATGGTACGCCGCGTTTACGCCAGAACCTGACGCGCCTGCTGGTGCGTGATGATCTTCCGCTTCACGCGCTGCAGGGCGTTGTCGATCGTCTTCGTGTCGCAGCCGAGCGCTTCGGCCATCTGGTCGTAGGACGACCCTTCGAGGTAGAGGCGCAGCGCGTCGGATTCGAGCGGCGAGAGCGTCGAGGAGAGACAGCCGACGAGCGCCTGCAGCTCCTCGGTCGAGACGACCTTCACCGCCGGCTCGTGCACGTGCGAGGCGGGAAGCGCGTCGCCGAGCGAGCATTCGCTCTCGGTCTCCTGCCCGGCCGGGGTGTGGCTGAACGACACGTAGGTGTTCAGCGGGGCGTGCTTGAGGCGCGTCGCGGTCTTGATCGCGGTGATGATCTGGCGCGTCACGCACAGCTCGGCGAAGGAGCGGAAGGACGTCTCCTTGTCCGGGCGGAAATCGCGCACGGCCTTGTAGAGACCGACCAGCCCCTCCTGGATCAGGTCGTCCGAATCGCCGCCGGCGAGGAAGTACGAGCTCGCCTTCAGGCGCACGAACGACGTGTAGCGCCGGATCAGCTGGTCCATCGCCGCCGTGCTGCCGTTCGCTGCCTTGAGCACCAACTGCAGATCCTCAAGCTCTCGTTGAGCCTTCTGCGGCGACTTGTGGGCGGTTGCAGTGCGGGCGGTCACGGCGGTTACCCCCGGATTTGGACGGCTTTTACGGGTGAGGCTCCCGTCTTGCCTGAGCGAAGTCTCACCCTGAGGTTGAGGTGAATCTAGCAGGGACCCGCAAAGAGCACAAGCCCCTTTTGCGCGGGACCCGCTTACTCGCCTCGGCGCAGCCGTTCCAGGCGGGCCTGCGTCTCCGCGTCCAGCTTGCCGGCGAGCCCTGCGGGCGGCGCGGGCGGCAGCGGCGCCGCCGCGAGCTCGTGCAGGAACGTCCGTGCCGAGACCTTCTGCACCTCGATCCCCGACGCGGCCGCGACGGTGCTGTCGCTCGTGACGAGCACGACCCGCTCGCGGCGACGGTGGTCGGCCGCGAGGCGCTCGAGCAGGGTGTCGGCGTGGGGAGCGAACCGAACGGCGAGCGGACCGTGTGCGGCCTCCTCGCCAACGCCGTCGAACACGACGACACCGCGTGCACCGCGCATCGCCACGAAGGACGCAAGCGTGTCGACGAGCTCTCGCGCGTTCGCGTACCGCCCGGCGTGGAGCAGGTTGTACCCGTCGAACAGGTACAGCGTCACGAGCGCGCGTCGCGCTGGCGACGCGCCTCGTACAGGAGCACCGCCGCGGCGACGCTGACGTTCAGGGACTCGACCGTGCCGCCGAGCGGAATCGCGACGAGCGCATCGCACGTGCGGCGCACGAGCGGACGCAACCCCTTGCCCTCGGCCCCGAGCACGAGCGCGACGCCGCCCGAGAGATCGGTGTCCCACATCGGCGTCGCGCCGGGATCGAGGGCGGCGCCGTAGATCCAGAGCGCGCCGCTCTTCACCTCTTCGAGGTAGCGGGCGAGGTTGGTCACGACCGCGACCGGCAGATGCTCGACGGCGCCGGCCGACGCCCGTGCGACCGCGGGCGTGACGACCGCCGAGCCGTGCGCGGGCACGACGACTCCGGTTGCACCGGCGCCGTCCGCGCTCCGGCAGACCGCCCCGAGGTTGCGCGGGTCGGTCACCCGGTCGAGGACGGCGAGCAGCGGACGCTCGGAACGCGCGAGCTCGTAGGCGTCGGCGTAGCGATACGGCTCGACGAGCGCGAGCACGCCCTGGTGGTCGCGGGTGTCGGCGCGCTCGGACAGCTCGCGCTCGAGCTTCTGCCTCGGCTTCTGCTCGGCGAGCCAGTCCTCGGCGGCGATCGCGCGCTCGGTCGCCCACACCTCGAGCACCTCGCGGCGGCCGCGGATCGCCTCGCGGACGGAACGGCGGCCGTAGACGAGATCCGGGGTCACGGGCGGCGCACGAGGGTGAAGCCGCCGCCGGGGTCGTCCCGGAGCTCCCAGCCGGTCGCGGCCAGCTCGTCCCGCAAACGGTCGGCGGTCTCGAAGTCCCGCCGGGCGCGGGCCTGCTCGCGGCGCTCGGCCAGCGCGACGACCTCGGCAGGAGCGTCCTCGCGCTCGGCGAGCGACTCGAGGCCGAAGATCGCGAGCCCGCGCCGGAGGAGCCCGAGCCGCCGCTCGGAGGCGAACCCGTGCAGGACCGCGAGCGCGCGCGGAGTGTCGAAGTCGTCCTCGAGAGCGGCCGCGAACGTGTCCCAGCCGCCGTCCGGCTCGCCGGCCGGCTCTTGCGTGAACGCATTGCGCAGGGTCTCGGCCCGCGCCGCCGCCTGCGCCATCGTCTCCTCGGAGAAGTCGATCGGCTTGCGCCAGTGCCCGGTGAGGAAGAACACGAGCAGCGTCTCGCGACCCCACTCGTCCAGCGCCTCGCGCAGCGTCGTCACGTTCCCGACCGACTTCGACATCTTCTCGCCCGTGAAGCGGAGCATCCCGTTGTGCGCCCAGATCGCCGCGAACGGATGTCCGAGCGACTGCGACTGCGCAACCTCGTTCTCGTGATGAGGGAAGACGAGGTCGAGCCCGCCCCCGTGGATCTCGAACGCCGGCCCGAAGATGTCCTCCGCCATCGCCGAGCACTCGATGTGCCAGCCCGGCCGCCCCCGGCCCCACGGCGAGTCCCACCACGTGTCCTCCGTCTCCGGCTTGTTCGCCTTCCACAGGGCGAAGTCGCGGGCGTCCTCCTTGAGGGCGTTCGGCTCCTGTTCCTCGACCTGATCCGGCCGCTGGCCGGAGAGACGACCGTAGGCAGGGAAGCTGGCCACGCGGTAGTAGACGTCGCCGCCCACCGCGTAGGCGTGTCCCGCGTCGATCAGCTCCTCGATGAACCGGACGATGCCGGGCACGGACTCGGTCGCCTTGGGAAGAAAGTCCGGCTGCCCGAGGCCCAGGTCGCCGGTGTCCTCGAGGTACCACGCGGTCGCGCGCGCGGCGAGCTCGGCGCTCGCCCCGGGGGCTGCGTCGTAGATCTTGTCGTTGATGTCGGTGATGTTGTGGACGAGCGTGGCCTCGTAGCCGGTGGCGCGCAGCCAGGCACGCAGCCACATGCCGACCAGGAACGGCCTCGCGTTGCCGACGTGCGCGCGCGCGTAGACGGTCGGGCCGCAGAAGTACATCCGCACCGGGCCGGGTGCGGGCGGCAGCTCGACCACCGAGCGGGTGAACGTGTCGTAGAGGCGCACGTGGCCTAGGTTAGACGGGCGCGGCGGATCGCCTCGTCGCGCGGCAGCGCACTCAGCACCGCCCAGAGCTCGGGCCCGCGGTCGCGCCCCGTCAATGCCTCGCGGAGGGCGCGAAGGTCGCCGCCGACAGCTTTCAGCTCGCGCAGCACCAGCTTGGCGGCGTCCTTGTCCAGGTGGTCCGGCAGCGGCGCGCGCAGCTCGACGAACCGCGCCAGGGTCTCGGGGCTCCGAGCGGGTGAGAGACCGTCACTTGCAGGATCGAGGACGCCTGCGACCAGCGCCCGCGCCTCGCCGAGGTCGTGCGCGCCGCGCGCGAGCGGCACCGCCTCCACCGGCGCACCGAGCCGGCGCGCGAGCTCGTCGTCGGAGAGCGCGCCGAGCGCCTCGACCGACAGCGAGCGGATGCGGTCGAGGTCGAGGTGGACGTCGTGCTTCGGCAGCCCGAGCTCCTCGAGGTACGCCCGCACCGCCTCGGGTGGGTAGCCCGCGTCGCGCAACGAGGCCACCGTGGCGCCGTCGGCGCGCTTCGAGAGCTTGCGTCCGTCGTCGCCGACGACCAGGCCGTGGTGGATCACGACCGGCGGCTCGAACCCGAGCGCGCGATGGAGCGCGGCGTGCAGATCCTCGTTCGCATGGTGGTCGGAGCCGCGGATCACGTGGGTGATCGCGAAGTCGTGGTCGTCGACGACGCTCGCGAGATGGAAGGTCGGCGAGTTGTCGTCGCGCCACAGCATCACGCCGTCGAAGCGCTGCTCGACGCCCGCCGAGCGGGCGGCCTCCAGGTAGCGATCGACCCGCTCGCTCTGGCGAACCGGCCCCTCCTCCCACCCGATGCCGAGCCATTCCAGGTCGGCCAGGATCGCCTCCTCGCCGCCCGGCAGGTTCCGCGCGGGATCGGTGTCGTCGATCCGGAGGAGCAGCCAGTCGCCGAACCGCCGATTCGCGACGGCGCTCAGCGCGTTGCCGACGTGCAGCGTTCCGGTCGGGCTGGGCGCGAAGCGGACACGCGTCACCGGCGGAGCGTAGATGCTTCCCCTCGGACCGACCAGCGCGACCGGCAGACTCCCGCGATGGGCAGGCCCGGCCTCTACACCCGGTTCGCCGCGCGCGTTCGCGGAGGCACGGCGTACCTGCGCGCGCACCGCAGGCTGTCGGTCGGCCTTCAGCTCGCGATCGCGGCCGGCACGGTCGCGTTCTGCGTCTGGGCGGTGTGGAGCGAATGGTCGAAGGCGGGGCCGCCCCTCGAGAACGCGAAGCTCCGCTACCTCGCCCTGGCGTTCGCGACGGTCGCCGTCTACTACCTCGTGTTCATCCTCGGCTGGATCCGCATGCTCGCCGCCTGGGGGATCAAGGTTCCCTACCGCGTCGCTCTACAGGCCGAGATGGTGTCGATGCTCGCGAAGTACCTGCCGGGCGGCGTCTGGACGCCGGCCGCGCGCGCCGTCGCGCTCCGCCGCTCGGCGGGCGTGACGGACACGCCGACCGTGCTCGCGTCGATCCTCGTCGAAGCCGCGCTGTCGGCGATCTCGGGCGTGATCGTCTTCGTCGTGAGCCTCGCGTGGGTGCGAGGGGTGAACGCGCCGCTGCTGCCGCTGGTCCTCTTCGGGATCCTCTGCGGCCTGCTCCTCCATCCGCGGATCTTCCGCCCGCTCGGGGACCGGCTGCTGCGCCCGTTCGGCGCGAACGCGATCGAGCCGCTGCCCTTTCCGCTGACCCTGAGCCTGCTGCTCTTCTACTGCGGCACCTGGCTGATCGGCGGGTTCGCCGTCTACTTCCTCCTGCACGCGCTCGGCGCGAACCCTGGGCTCGCCACCGTCCCGTTTCTCGGCGGGACGTCGGCGGTCGGTGCGATCGTCGCGGTGCTCGTGATCTTCGTTCCGTCGGGGCTCGGCGCGCGCGAGGCGTCGATGTACGGGCTCCTGCTCGCGATCACGAGCGAAGGGCCCGCACTCGGGGTCACGCTCCTGAACCGGCTCGCGATCACGCTCGTCGAGCTGCTCCTGTTCGGCGTGGGTGTTCTGACCTGGAGATCGGCCCCGCGCCGGCCCGAGGCGCCCGACTAGGTTGACCGGATGAACATCGGCATCTACCTCTACCCGCTCGCCGAGGAGCTCGACTGGGCAGGCCCCTGGGAAGTGATCGCCGCCTGGGCGATCAAGTGGCCGGAGGACGACGTCACCGCCTTCACCGTGGCGGAGTCGACGGAGCCCGTCGTCTGCGCCAAGGGCCTCCGCGTGCTCGCCGACCACACCTGGGAGACGGCACCCGAGGTGGACGTGCTGATCGTCCCGGGCGGCGATTCCCGCGGCCCGGCCGCCGACGGCGCCCTCCACGACCGGCTGCGCGCGATCGCGGCGCGCGGCGGGCTGCTGACCAGCGTCTGCACCGGCGCTTTCGTCCTCCAGGCAGCAGGCGCGCTCGACGGCAAGCCCGCGACCACACACTGGGGATCGATGGAACGCCTGAGCGACCTCGGCGTCGACGTGCGTGACGAGCGCTTCGTCGACGCGGGCGAGGTGGTCACGGCAGCGGGCGTGTCGGCCGGCATCGACATGGCGCTGCATCTGGTCGCACGGCTCCATTCCGTCGAGCGGGCGCGCGAGGTCCGCCGCTACATCCAGTACGACCCAGAGCCGCCCGTCTGAGTGTGGGAAAGCCGCAGGCTGGTCTGCGGCCAATCCGGGAAGTCGGCACAGGCTGCTTCTCCTACCGTCCGGTGAAGTTCCCGACGAAGGAGATCCACTGATGACCGCCTATTCCTCCGAACGCAGGATCAGCCGCAACGACGGCGGCAACGAGGCGATCCTCGGCGCCGCCGCGCTGCTGCTCGGCCTCCTCGTCGCGGTGCTCGGCGTGGTCGCCGTCCTGCTCTGGGTCGACTCGCACGATGCGAAGAACGCTGCAAACCGCGCAGCGGCGAACGCGTCGGCGTCATCGCAGTCGATGGCGGGCATGCCCGGCATGAGCGCGACGACGACGTCGGCGGGCACGTTGACCAGCTTCGCGGGAGCCGCGCCGGCGAACGCCGACGCCCTCGCAGCCGCGCACGTCCCGTACCCCGCGACGATGCCTCCGGTTCAGACCGGTGCGCTCGCGCACGTCAACCTCGTGCTCAAGGACATCACGGTCCAGATCGCGCCCGGCATTCGCTATGCCGCGTGGGCCTGGGCCGGCGGCGCGCCCGGACCGGTGATCCACGTCCGCCAGGGCCAGCTCGTGAAGGTGACGCTGACGAACGACGGAGCGATCCCCCACTCGGTCGACTTCCACGCCGCGCGCGTCGCCCCGAACAAGGCATTCGCGGACGTGTTCCCGGGCAAGTCGGTGAGCTACACGTTCCGCGCGAACGATCCGGGCGTCTTCATGTACCACTGCGGGACGAAGCCGGTGCTGATGCACATCGCGAACGGCATGTACGGCGCGATCGTGGTCGAGCCGAAGGCCGGTGTGCTTCCGCACGCCGACCGCAACTACGTCCTCGTCGCCAGCGAGTGGTACCTCGGCGCCGACGGCCTGAAGGCTCCCGCGACCTTCGATCTCGCCAAGGCCCACGCTCGGATGCCCGACTGGATGACGTTCAACGGCTATGCCGGCCAGTACGTGAAGCACCCGCTGACGGCGAACCCGGGCGAGACTGTGCGGTTCTGGGTCGTCGACGCCGGACCGTCGATCGACACCGACTTCCACATCGTCGGCACGCTGCTCAACCGGGCGTGGGTCGACGCCGGGCTGACCGACCAGCCGCTGCGCAACGTGCAGACGGTGAGCGTGCCCGCCGGCGGCGGGGCCGTCTTCGACGTGAAGATCGACACGCCGGGGCTCTACCCGTTCGTGTCGCACGCCTTCGCGGCGGTCGACGAAGGCCAGGTCGGGCTGCTCAACGTCGGGAACGTCCCCGGGACGATGAGCCACTAGAGAAGAACGTGCGTCAGGCGGCCTGCTCGACGGCCGCCGCGAGCACGGGCGGAGCGATCGCCTCGCGGCGGGCGGCGGGCGCCGGCAACCTCGTCGCGCCGGCCGAGACCGCGAGCGCGATCGCGACCTGGATGCCGAGCACGACCGCGAAGGCGGCGCGCATCCCGAGGCTGTCGGCTGCCGAGAGCGACACGAACAGGCTGCCGAGCGCCGCGACGCCCAGCGCCAGCGCCGACTGCTGCGTGGTCACGAGGACCCCGCTCCCGACGCCGGCACGCTCGACCGGCACCCCGGCGAGCACGAAGGCGAAGAGCGGGCTCATCATCAGCCCCTGACCGAAGCCGGCGACGATCATCGCCGGCGCCAGGTTGACCGCCTCGACGTGCGGCCAGGCGGTGAACAGCGTCAGCGCGAGCCCGGTGAGCCCGACCGCCTGCAGGATCGCGCCGGCCGAGATGACGCGGCGACCGTAGCGCGACGTCAGTCTCGCGGTCGAGAGCGAGGCGAGCAGGAACGCCACCGCCATCGGCACGAGTGCGAGACCCGACCCGAGCGGCCCGAGGTGGGCGCCGCGCTGGAGCGCGAGCGCGCTGACGAACATGAACGCGCCGAAGCCGGCGAAGAACGGTGAGGCGATCACCAGGCCGCGGTGCATTCCCGGCAGGCGCAGGAGCGACGGCGGCACGATCGGGTGGCCCCCGACCCGCTCGAGGCGCCGCTCGACCCAGGCGAACGCGTAGGCGGCCGGCGCGAACGCCGCGAGGAGCACCCAGCTCCAGACGGGCCAACCGAGCGCGCGACCTTCCGTGAGCGGCACGAGCAGCGCGAGGATCGCGACCGCCAGAAGCACCGTGCCGAGCGGATCGATCCGGACCGGTTCCGGCGAATGGGTCGCCGGAACCGTGCGCCAGGCGAGCGCCAGGCCGATCAGCCCGAGCGGAACGTTGACGAGGAAGATCGGACGCCAGCTCGTGCCGGCGATGTTCGCCGCGACCAGCGCCCCGCCCGCGACCTGGCCGACGACGGCGGCGATCCCCGCCGTCGCGCCGTAGAAGCCGATCGCCCGCGCGCGCTGCTGCCCGGACCGGCTCGCCTGGATCGTCGCGAGCACCTGCGGAACCATCAGCGCGGCCGACGCGCCCTGCAGGCCCCGGAAGGTGACGAGCGCTGCGGCACTGGGCGCGAGGCCGCAGAGCAGCGAGAAGATCGTGAACGACGACATGCCGAGCATGAACAACCGGCGCCGTCCGTACAGGTCGCCGAGCCGGCCGCCCAGCACGAGCAGCAGCGCGTAGGGCACGCCGTAGCCCGCGACGACCAGCTCGAGCGTGCCGCTCGAGGCGTGCAGGCGGGAATCGATCGTCGGCAGCGCGACGTTGACGATGAAGAAGTCGGCGATCGAGAGGAACGCACCGAGCAGGACGGTGGCGAGCCCGATCGCGGAGAGCGTCGTCCGTGGAGCCATTCGAACCAGGATGCCTGGCGGCGTTACCCTGGTACCAGAGCGTGATCATCCGGGTATCAACGACACCAGCGTCAGCCGCACGCCGACGGGAATACTGACGTCATGGCGACCGTTTCTGCGCCTCCGACACCCGCTGCCGACACGATCCGGCGCAACGAGCTCGGCGCGTTCCTGCGCAGCCGCAGGGAGCGCATCGCACCCGAGCAGGTGGGGCTGCACCGCACGCGCCGCCGCCGCACACCGGGCCTCCGGCGCGAGGAGGTCGCACAGCTCGCCGGAGTCGGAGTCACGTGGTACACGTGGCTCGAGCAGGGCCGCGACATCCACGCGTCGGCGCAGGTGCTGGAGGCGATCGCCCGCACGCTGCTGTTCGACGCGCACGAGCGCGCGCACCTGTTCACGCTCGCCGGAGCCGCCGACACGGCGGTCGTCGACGAGCACGACGCGGTGCAGCCCACCGTGCAGCTGCTCCTCGACCGGCTCGAGCCGTATCCCGCGATCGCCGTGAACGGGCGCTACGACCTGCTCGCCTGCAACCGCATCTGGGCCACCGCGGCCCCGCACGTGGCGTCGCTGCCCGCCGAGGACCGCAACCTGCTCTGGCTCACCTTCACCGACCCGGCCTGGCGAAGGCTGAACCTCGAGTGGGACGACACCGCGGCACGGATGGTCGCGAACTTCCGCGCCGCGATGGCCGAGCACGTCGCCGAGCCGGCCTGGAAGAACCTGGTCGCCCGGCTGCACCGGGGCTCGGCCGAGTTCCCCGCGGTCTGGGCCCGTCACGACGTCGAGTCGCCCGAGGGGCGCGTCAAGCGCCTCCAGCACCCGACGGCCGGGCTGCTTCGCCTCGACTTCACCTACCTGTGGCTCGACCGGCGGCTCGGCACGCGCATCGTCGTCTACACGCCCGCCGACGAGCGGACGCGGCGACGCCTCGAAGACCTTCAGCGCTCGCTCTAAGAACGAGCCGAAGGTCAGGCGGCGACGAGGCCGGCGCCGGTGAGGCTCTCGGTGATCTCGAACCCGGTCTCGAGCGAGCGCCGGACCGGGCACGCCGCTGCGACGGCTTCCAGCCGTTCGAGCTGTTCCCGGTCGAGGTCGCCGTCGAGCCGGATCGCGATCGTGCAACGACGCGGAGTCGAACGGTGGTCGTAGTCGACGTCGACGGTGATCTCGCCCAGGTCCCAGCCCTTGCGGCGGGCGTACATCACAAGTGTCGTCGAGACACAGGCTGCGAGGGCGGCCGGCAGCAACTCGTGCGGCGCCGGTGCGCTGCCCTCGCCTCCGACCGCTTCGGGCTCGTCGGTGATCAGGCGGTGCTTCCCGTCGATCACGACCTCCTGGCGAAGCGTGCCGGTGATCGAGTGGGCGGTGGCGGTGAGACTCATGCGTGCACCTTCGTTTCCTGGGAGGCGCCGCCGATCACGGCGGCGAGGGTCGAGAGCTGGGACTCCAGCGAGCCGCAAACCTGCTCGCACAGCGCGAAGACGCGCTCGTCCGCGATCCCGTAGTAGACGTGGGTTCCTTCCTTGCGCCGCGAGACCAGCGCGGCCTCGGTGAGGACGGCGAGATGCTTCGAGACGTTCTGCTGGCCGGCGTCGAGCGATTCGGCGAGCGTGTTCACGCTCAGCTCGCCGTCGCGGAGCAGATCGAGCATGCGGACACGCAGCGGGTCGCCGAGCACCCGGAACCGGCGCGCGATCAGCTCGGCGAGGTCTTCGGGAAGCGGGTGGGGAACCGTCATCTGCTGTTATACTACCACACGACTTAGTTGTATAGTTGTTAAAGGAGAGATTCGCGTTGGCCGTCGCCGAGGTTCCCGCCGCTGCCCCACCAACCGAGCACCCGGAGGCCGTCGGGCCGATCGGCCGCCTCGGAGGCTTCGCCGCCGAGCACATCCGCGCGGTCTCCGTCTCCTGGTTCCTCGTCGCCCTCGCCCTCGCCGTCTTCGCACCGAAGGTCGAGACGGTGCTGTCGGGCGCCGGCTGGCAGGCGAACGGGTCGCAGTCGGTCCAGGCGCGCACGCTGATCCAGGAGCACTTCGCCGGCCTCTCGAGCTCCGCCCCGCTCGTCGTCGTCCATTCGCCGACGCTGACAGCGAGCTCGCCGGGATTTCAGGCCGTCGTCGCGAAGGTCGAGCGAACGCTTCGCGCGGACTCCCGCGTCTCGGCCGTCGTCCCGCCCCGCCCCGGCTCCTCGATCTCGCGCGACGGCCACACGGCCCTCGTCACGGCCGGGGCGACGAAGGATCCGACGGCGATGGTCGCCGCCGCAGACTCCCTCAAAGGAAAGCTGCGGCAGCTCGCAACGCCACAGGTGTCCGTCAGCCTGACCGGGGCGTCGGGGATGTGGTCGGACTTCAACGCGGCGAACCGGAGCGCGATGATGAAGTCGGAGCTCTACTCGTGGCCGCTGACGCTCGCGATCCTCGTGCTCGCGTTCGGCTCCCTCGTCGCCGCCGGGCTCCCGCTCCTCCTGACGATTCTCGGACTGCTGGCTTCCGCCGGCCTGCTCGCGCTGCTGACGCACGCGTTCGAGATCTCCATCTGGGCGATGAACTTCGCGCTGATGTTCGCACTCGCGCTGGGCATCGACTACGCGCTCTTCGTCGTTCACCGTTTCCGCGGCGCCTACTTCGGATCGCGAGCATCCGTCCGTGACGCCGTCGCGCTGACGATGGACACTGCCGGCAAGGCCGTCCTCTTTTCCGGACTGACCGTGTTCGTATCGCTGTCGGCGGTGATGCTCGTTCCGAGCCCGGCCTTCCGGTCGATGGCGCTCGGGATCATGCTCAGCGTTGCGTTCGTCCTCGCCGCGACGCTGACACTGCTCCCCGCCGTGCTCGCCAAGCTGGGACCGCGTGTCGACGCGTTGGCCCTTCGTTGGGTGCACTCCGGCGAGCACCGCTCGCCGCGTTTCGCAGCCTGGGGCGAGCGCCTCTGGCGCCACCCGCACCTGTTCGGGCCGGCGGCGACCCTCGTGCTCGTCCTGCTCGCTCTGCCGGTCTTCGGCCTGAGGACGGGGATGCCGTCGATCAAGGTCGTCCCGAAGACGGACGGCTCCCGCCTCGGCTACACGCAGGTGCAGCAGGCGTTCGGCGTCGGCGCGCCCGGTGTCCTGCAACTGGTCGCGCCGCAGAAGGATGCGACGCGCGTCGCGGAGGTCGCGCGCCGCGACCCCGGGATCGCGAACGTCTCGTCGCCACGCGCAGGCAGCGGTGGCCTGGCGCTCGTTCAGGCGACACCGAGCGCCGACCCGTCCAGTCGCGCGGTCGGACGGACGATCGACCGGCTCCGCGGAGCGCTGCCGGCAGGTGCGCTCGTCGGCGGGGCCGCCGCCGAGAACCACGACCTCGAGCGCGCGCTCGCCGCGAAGACGCCCATCGTGATCGGCATCGTCCTCGTGCTCGGTTTCCTGCTCCTGCTCGTCGCGCTGCAGGCGCCGCTGCTCGCCGCCCTCGGCGTCGCCACCAACCTGCTCGCCGTCGGCGCGGCCTTCGGCATCGGGCGCCTGATCTTCCAGAACGGCCACGGCGCCGGATTGCTCGGCTTCGAGCCGCAGGGGTTCATGGACGCGTGGGCGCCCGTCTTCTTCTTCGCGATGATCTTCGCGATCTCCATGGACTACACGGTGTTCCTGCTCTCCTCGGCGAAGGAGCACTGGGATCGTTCGCACGACCCTCGTGAGGCAGCCGTCGGCGGGCTCGCACACTCCGGGCGCGTCATCTTCGCGGCGGCGGCTGTGATGGTCGTCGTCTTCTTCACGTTCGCTCTCTCCGGACCGTTGCCGCCGAAGGAGATGGGCGTCATCCTCGGCCTTGCAGTCCTGCTCGACGCGGCGCTCGTGCGACTGATCCTGATCCCGACGCTGCTCCGCCTCTTCGGCCGCCACGCCTGGGCGCTCCCGCCCCGGCTGCGCCGGCTGCTCCCGGACGTCCGCTTCGGGCACGACTGACTCGCTCGCCGCCCGCGCGACTACGCTCGCAGCCGTGAAAGAGCTCCTCCTGGCGTGGTACGGCCGAAGCGGCCGCGGGCTGCCGTGGCGGAAGACGCGCGACGCCTACGCGATCCTCGTCAGCGAGGTGATGCTGCAGCAGCTGCGATCCGCGGCTTGGAGCGCGAGGTTGAGCCAAACCCCCGACCCTGATCCACGTCGCTCCCTCGGGCCTCGGCTCCATGTCTTACCAACTCAAGTGGCCTGACAGCAGAAGTTTCCCAAGGCGCGCTTCGGTATGTCGCACACCTGACAGTGACTCGTTATCGACTTAGCCGTCTGGCCGAAGCGTCCAGAGGACGGCGTGTGTTTGTCCGGTCTTCGTGGTGCTCACGCCGATGATCTCACCTCGATTGTTGATCTGGGTGGCTCGGCTCTGGTTGCCGCCAGGGAGCGTGCCAAGGTCGGTCATCGTGTTGTTCTGCCAGTGGTAGGCGTGCTGTCTGCCCTTGCTCGTCTCGCTCCAGCCGACGATCTGGCCGCGGCTATTGATGGCAGCCGCCTCGCTGTATCTGCTCGGGGCGCCGAGAGCGTGGGCTGCGGCGTGGCTCGTCCAGCTGACGGCCCGCGACCAGGCTTCTCTATCGCGCTGCGGCTGTTCGGTTCCGGCCGCTGCGCTGCAGGATCCCACGACCGTCCCCCTTTGATTGATCGCCCACACCACGCAGCCGGGCAAAACGCCACCCTTCTCAGTAACCATGGGAAGCTCGACAAGCTTCCCGCTCTTCCAGAGAAACGCGCGGTCGGTGCCGTCGTTGATCGTGCTGATCCCGGCGATCTGTCCTGAGTCGTTGATCTTCCTCGCGTCGCTGGTCGCGCCGCCCAAGGTTCCGAGACTCTGCACCGCGCCCTTCTGCCAGAGGAACGCAGTGATCTTCGTGCCAACGATTTGTCCGTGTGCGTTGATGTCATGGACCTCCCTGTCCCTGCCGAGGTCGCGCATCTTCCCCGTCTCCCAGAGAAAGCCGTCCAGAGCGTTGTGCTTAGTGACGCTCTGCCCAATGATCTGACCCTTGTCATTGATCGCGGCCGCCGTGCTGTCGCTGCCGCCCAGAGTTCCCAGATCGCGCATCCGGCCGTCCTTCCAGGAAAAGGCATGGTGCGGCCAGCCCCGTCTGCTCATGTCGCTCGTTCCAATGACGTTGCCGCTTTCGTTGATCGCGATTGCGAAGCTCTGAAAGCCGCCAAGGGTGCCTAGGTCGCGCATCCGGCCGTTCGACCACAAACAAGCATGACTGACAGGGAGCCCGTCAGCGTCTTTCCGCCTGGTCTCACACGAACCTACGATCTGACCGCGCTCATTGATGGCAGCAGCCTCACTGCCTTTACCGCCGAGCGTTCCGAGATCGCGGATCACCCAACGCGCCGTCGCAGAACCCGAAGAACTCGCCCCGGATACACCTAGCGCAACAACGACACTCGCAACGAGAGCCAAGAGCATCGTCAAGCGCTGCATCGCAGCCTCCCTAACTGCCCGGCCGGAGCGTCCAGAGAACTGCGTGCCGCTGGCCGGACTTCGTGGTGCTGTACCCGATGATCTGGCCGTTGTCGTTGATGGCGGCGGCGCGGCTTGCGTCCCCGCCGAGGGTGCCGAGATCGGAAATCTTCCCGCGTTCCCAGAGGAAGGCGCGGCAGCGCTCTTCTCCAGCGGTGCAGCTGAATCCGGCGATCTGACCCCGCTCGTTGATTGCGACCGCCTGGCTAAATGTGCGGCCGGGCAGCACGCCGAGGTCGATCATCTTTCCGTGCTGCCAGACGAACGCGTGCCGCCTGCCGTATGCCTGGTAGCTCGCGTTGACGGAACTCGTACCGATGACTTGGCCAGCCTCATTGATCGCGACAGCGTCGCTGTTGAGCCTTCCAGGTAGGCCGCCGAGGGTGGTCATTCTGCCGTTCTGCCACAGAACCGCATGACCGCCTGCAACACCGACGATCTGGCTGCGCTCATTGATCGCGACGGCCTCGTTGGCTGCAAACATTGTCAACCGGCCTCCGTGCCAGTGAAACGCTCGCTCGCTCAGGTCGTAATTGTCGTTGCTGCGGATCCGCACGACCGGCTTCCAACCGACGACTTCGCCGCGCTCGTTGATATCGCTGACCGCACCGAAAACGTCCCCGTCGGGCGTGTATGCCCGTAACGGACGCACACCGAGGTCGATCACCTTGCCCTTTTGCCACAACGCCGCGTGGGTCTCGCCGCCCTTGTCGGAACTCACCCCGACGATCTGTCCGCGCTGGTTCACCGCCGACACCCAGCTGTTGATGCCGCCGAGTGTGGGCAGCTTCTTGAGCTTGCCGTTCTGCCACAGGACCGCCTGCTTGTCGGGGTCGTTGAGATTCGGATGGATGTTCCCCGCCACAACTCCGCCGTCGGTGACCGCGACCGCCTCGCTGACATCGACACCGACGCCGACCGGCGGAAGGTCACGCATCTTCCCGTCTCTCCACAGGAAGGCGTGCGTCGCGCCAGAGGCGGTCAAGCTCCAACCAACAACCTGACCGCGCGTGTTGATCGCAACCGCTTGACTCTCCTTGCCGGCCAGCGTCCCCAGATCCTCGATCACCCACCGCGCACGCCCCGGCCCCGCCGACCGAGACGCGCCCACCACACCAACGCTTAGCAGCACAACCAGTACGGCACCCGCGAGCAAAGCCAACCGGCGCATCAAGCCTCCGTTCGTCTCGGAGGCTCGCGCACGCCCGCCCGGAAGACATCAGGGGCTCCGCTGACCGAGTTACCCAGAACTACTGCCGTGGGTAACCCGTCTTGAGCGGCACGTAACCCCTCTTGAGCGGTCGGCGGCGGCGGCGCATGTGGAGGGCGGCGGCCACCAGTGACGCTGCCTCTGTCACTCGTCGGCCTCAAGATCAGGTACGGCCGCGCTCGGTCAACGATCTTCGTCAGCACGTCGAACTGGAGGCCGCTGCTAGACGAACGCAGTAGCGTTCAGTCGCCTGGCCCAGTGTTCCCGGATGAATCTCCTATGACTGTCAAGTGGTCAGCGGGGTCGAGTTCTGCATGACGCGGTAGAGGTGGCGGGCGAGGTAGCGCTTGAGGACGCGGGTCGCTTCGCGGGAGGTCTTGCCTTCGGCGATCCGGCGGGCGATGTAGTCCCTGGTCGTCGGGTCGTGCTGGCGGCGGTGGAGGACGACGGTGTGGAGGGCACGGTTGAGTTGTCGGTCGCCGCCGCGACTGAGCCGGTGCCGGATCGTCTGGCCGCTCGAGGCGGGTAGTGGTGCGACGCCGGCGAGGCGGGCGAAGGCGGCCTCGGAGCGGACGCGACCTCGGTGTGACCAGGTGACGATCAGCTGCGCAGCGACGATCGGACCGACGCCGGACTCGTCGAGCAGCTGCGGCACAAGCGCGCGCACGTGGCCGACGATCTCGCGCTCGAGCTCGTTGGCCTCCCCGGTCGCTGCTTCGATCCGTCGCGCGAGCGAGCGGAGGGCGAGGACCATCGCGAGCTCGTCGGGTGTCCTCGAGCTCGAGCGGCGGAAGCGGCTGCAGCGTCGGATCAGCTGGCCGGTCGGCAACCGCCTCAGCTCAGCGCGCAGGCTCTCCGGCGCGGTCACGATCACGCTTCGCAGTTGCACGAGCGCGATCCGGCGAACGTCGACGGCGCTGCGGCGGGCGAGCAGCAGCACGCGCAACGCTTCCTGGCGCTCGCCCGCGCGGGGCAGCGTCAGCGCCTCGTTCGCAAGCGCCGAGCGCGCCGCCCGGAGCGCGTCGAGCGGGTCGTCCTTGCCGCGCAGCCTCCGCTCCGTGCGGACGCTGCGTCCGACCTCGACCACCGCCTCGCCCTGGCCCGCGAGAAAGCGCGTGAAGCCGGCGCCGTAGTGACCGGCGCCCTCGATCGCCCAGACACGCGCGCCGCGCGCCCACCGATCCGCGACGCCGCATCGCCTCGCGATACCCGCGCGCGGCTGCCGCCACCGAATGCCGTGCGACGCACCGCACCCGTCGCCGCGACGACGACCGCGAGCGTGTGTTGGTCGCGGTGCGTGTCGACACCGATCACGTAGTCCACCTGCTCTGCAAGCATCCCGACCGATCCTCCGTTCATCGCAGGGTCCGGTACGCCGGTCTGGAGCAGGGAAACCGCGCGGCAGGTCTGTGACGGGTCACGCCCCGAAGGCGGACAAGCTCCTGATCAAGCCAACAACAGCGGGCGCCAGACCGGCGCCGCCGTGCACGCCCGGACGATTCATTGCGCAAGGCACACAACCGCGGCCCGACGCCTGAGGAGTCACAAACGACACGGACGACACCACCCTGGCAACGGCCCCTGACGGACCGACCCAGCAACTCTCACAGACGCCTGAGCGCGTCTGGGTTCACGGCAACGGCGCCGCAACCTGTGTATGTGCGTTCAGGCTCCGACGACGATCGCCTTTCCGTTACTGGCGATCGTGACGGCCCCGCTGGCGGGAAGGTGGATCTGCCAAGCGAGTTTGGCGCTGTTTAGGTCAAAGGCTGCGAGACGGCGCGGGCCTGTGTTCCACTCATCGGCGGTCAGTGCGGCGACGATTCGCCGACCTGAGAGAGCGAGTGCTTCCGGGTAGAGCTTCGCATCGATAGCTGGCGACCAGTCTGTGGCGGTTCCAGTTGCCCCGTCGAAGGCGGCGAGGTTGGTTCGCGCGGCGCCGCCGACCCGAGTGAAGCCGCCGCCGACATACACGGTGTCGCCGACGACCATCATCGCGGAGGGGCCGCCGTTGGACTTCGGTGCGCGCCCGACTGCGCGCCCAGTACGAGCGTCCAGCGCCACCCACTCCGCGCCGACCGGTCCGCTTGCGCGAAGACCGCCGATCCACGTGTAGGCGCCTGCGGCGTAGACACGTTTCCGCGTCGCGGCGAAGGAGGTCACGCAGTCGTCGTGGACATTGGCTACTGGGTTTGGCGCAAAGCTGCTTGCGCGACCGTTCCGCACGCCCACGGCTGCGAAGTTGCGGCGGAAGGCGCCGCCCAGGCGGTTGAAGATCCCGTTCACGTACAGCCACTGGCCGTCGGGACTGAGCGCAAGTTGGTACACGCCCGCGTACCCGTTCCGCTCGTTGCGCGACTCCACGGCGGGGTTCCAAGGAAGCAAACGCCCACTCACGGTGTCGAAGGCGGCCAGATTGGCTCGTGACTTTCCTGCTGCGCGGGAGAAGGCTTCCCCACCGACGAATAGGCGGCTATCGACACGCAGAAGCGCGCGGACTGTGTTGTTCGGGTGCGGACACCAGCCACGGTCGACACGCCGATCAGCACCAATGTGAGCCAGGTTGGCGCAGCCGATACCACCGATCGACGAGAAGGAGCCACCGACGTACCAACCTCCCCGCCCGTCATCCGCAAGCGCGTAGACGGTGCCGCCCCGCGCCACCTGCGGTAGCGCGGGCAGTGGCGCGCCGGTCGCCGCCGAGAACTCGACGAACAATGGCGCACGAGTGGGTGTCGCGGGTGCGGATGCCGAAGCCGCGATGACACCGGCCGCGATCGCGGCAACGACAACGACAACGTTACGCCGCATCTTCTACCCCCTCTTCAGGGCTTCGAAATGGGTCTACTACCGAGGCACTGGACTGTCATCGGTAGTAGCGAGCAAACGGTGGCCGGGCTGTTGGGGGCGTCCGGTGATGTTGAAGTGGCGGAGACGCAGGCTGTTGGTCACGACAAAGCCCGTCTAGGCTGCTCGCCGTGAAGGAGCACTTTTGGCTTGGTACAGCAAGAACGGGAGGGATCTCCCGTGGCGGAAGACCAGCGATCCGTACGCGATCCTCGTCAGCGAGGTGATGCTGCAGCAGACGCAGGTCGAGCGCGTGGTCCCGCGCTGGCGTCGCTGGCTCGAGCGCTGGCCGACGGTCGAGGCGCTCGCCGCCGCGCCGCTCGGCGAGGTGATCGTCGAGTGGCAGGGGCTCGGCTACAACCGCCGCGCCGTCAACCTGCACCGCGCCGCGCACGTACGTCGCCGAGCACGGCTGGCCCGACGACCTGACGGAGCTGCCCGGCGTCGGGCGCGTACACCGCCGCAGCCGTCGGCAACTTCGCGTTCGGACGCGACGTGCTGCCGGTCGACACCAACGTCCGCCGCGTCCAGGAGCGCACGGGCGAGCCGTTCGACGGAGCGTGCGCGCAGGCGCTCTTCGACCTCGGCGCGACCGTCTGCCTGGCGCGCGTTCCCCGCTGCGAGGCCTGCCCGCTCGCCGGCGGCCTGCCCGTCGCGCGGCTCGCGCTACGAGCCGCTGCGCAAGCAGTCGCCGGTTCGAGGGCTCGTTCCGCCAGCGCCGCGCGCTCGCGCTGCGCGCGGTCGCGGCCGGCGCAGCAGCCGACGGACGGCGAGGCGGTCGCGCTCGCTCGAGCGCGACGGGCTCGTCGTCGTCGGCGCGACGGGCTCGGCGGCGCTCCCCGGCTAGAGCCGGTGGCGGAGCCAGACGTTCGGCTCGACGTGCACGCCGATCCCGCCCCGGATCCGCGAGCGGCGCGAGCATGCCCGGGACGACGTAGTCGCCGTCCTCGGGGAAGCGCATGCCGGTCCACTCCTCCCAGTCCCGCGACCGGCGCTTCGATCGAGCATCGACTCGGGCGCCGGCGCGATGATCTCGCCGCCGACGCGCTCGTGGAGCCGGATCCACGGATCGAAGTGCGAGCCGTCGTCGCGCCGCCAGGCCGAGTAGCGCTCGATCGGGATCAGCGGGTAGCTGCGCCTTCCACGTCGGGCGCACCGGAGCGATCACGGTCGCGAGGCCGTGCGAGCGGCCGGCAGCGCGCATCGCCTCGACCATCCGGACCGCGAAGCCCTCGCCCTGGCGTTCCGGCAGCACCAGATCGCGAGCGCCGCGAGACAGTCGTGCGGCCGGCCGCTCTCGAACGACCGCTCGAACGCGTCGTCCCAGCCCGGCGGCAGGCTCGTCGAGCGTGCCGTCCCAGGCGAGCGGCAGCGAGTGCAGCTCGGCGACGAGCGCGCCGTCGTCGACGAGCGCGAGCTGGAAGTCCGGATGCTCCGCGACGAGCCGCCGCCAGTAGCGCGTGCCCGTCTGGTTGTGGTGCATGAACGCCGGAAAGGCCCGCTGCGAGAGCGTCTCGAACCGGACCTCGTGCAGGTCGGGACGGTCGGCGTAGCGGACGAGCTCGAGCATCAGCGCCGAGCAGCGCGACGGCCTGGGCCGCGAGGCCCTCGCCGCGGCCGGTGAAGCCGAGCCGGTCGGTCGTCGTCGCCCGCACGTTCACCTCACCCTCGCCGACGGCGCCCGACAGGCGCTTCCGCATCTCCGTCGCGGTGCGGCGGCGATCCGCGGCTCCTCGCCGATCAGCACGCAGTCGGCGTTGACGAGCGGCCAGCCGGCCGGCGACGACCTGCCGGTAGGCCTCGGCGCAGCAGGTCGAGCGACGAGACGCCGCGATAGCGCTCGTCGCCCGACGGGAAGAGCGAGCCGATGTCGCCGAGCCCGGCGGCGCCGAGCATCGCGTCGATCAGCGCGTGCGCGAGCACGTCGCCGTCGGAGTGGCCCGCGAGCCCGCGCGGGTGGTCGAGCGCGACGCCGCCGAGCACGAGCGGGACGCCGTCGACGAGCGCGTGCGCGTCGACGCCGACGCCGACCCGGAGCTCCGGCTCTACAGCCACGCCGCGACCCGCTCGAGATCCTCCGCGGTCGTCACCTTGAGCAGCCGCTCGTCGCCGGCGACGACCCGGACCCGCCCGCCGTTCGCCTCGACGAGCGAGGCGCAGTCGGTCGCCTGCACGAGACTGGCGCTCGCGTTCTCGAGCGCGGCCCGGAGGGACGCAGCCCTGAACGCCTGGGGCGTCTGGACGGTGACGAGCTCGCTCCGCTCGAGCGTCTCGACGACGACGCCGCCGCTCGCGCGCTTCACCGTGTCGGCGACCGGCAGCGCGGGCACGGCGCCGTCGAAGCCGTCCGCGAGCGCGTCGAGCAGCCGCTGCGACGACGTCGGGCGGCAGGAACGGACGCGCCGCGTCGTGGACGAGGATCACGTCCGCGTCGTCGGGAACCTCGGCGACGCCGGCGCGCACCGAGTCGACCCGCGTCTCGCCGCCGGCCACACAGGCCGTCACCTTGCTCGCGCCGACCTCCTCGGCGAGCAGGATCGCGGGCTCCTCCCACTCGAGCGGCGCCACGACGACGACCGCGTCGACCTGCTCGCACTCGTCGAGCCGCCGCAGCGGCTCGGCCAGCAGCGGCAGCCGGCCGAGGCGGACGAACGCCTTCGGACGGTCGGCGCCGAGCCGCTCCCCTCGCCCGGCGGCGACGAGAACGGCCCAGACGCTCACCCGGCCCCGCCCCTAGGCGGCGGCGGGAGTCTTCTTCTTGGCCGGCGCGGTCTTCGTCGCGGCCGGCTTGGACATGGTCTTCGCAGCGACCGCGGCGCGCGCCGCCTTCGGCTTCGCGCCCTCGGTGAGGGTCTCCTCGAGCCACTCGAGGGCCTCGTCCTCGGTCATGTTCTTCGCGTACATCAGCTCGGAGGCGAGGATCTTCTTCGCCTTGACGTACATCTGCTTCTCGCCGGTCGAGAGGCCCTTCTCGCCGTCGCGCAGCGACAGGTTGCGGACGACCTCGGCGAGCTCGTAGATGTCGCCGGTCTTCATCTTGTCGCGGTTGTGCTTGAAGCGGCGGTTCCAGTTCTTCGGCATCTCGGTTCCGCCGGAGGTCAGGTACTTGACGACCTTCTTGACCGCCTCTTCGTCGATCACCTTGCGGAGCCCGACGCGCTCGGCATTGTCGGCCGGGACGTTGACGGTCATGTCGTTGTGCAGGATCTTGATCGTGAGGTATTCGCGCTTCTCGCCGAGAACGTCCTTCTTCTCGCGCTTCACGACCGTGCCTGCACCGTGGTGGGGGTACACCACCTTGTCACCGACCTTGTACAAACTGGCTCCTCTTTCCGTCTGTAGTCGCGAAAGTGCCGGTGGCCTTGAAGGCTCCACCGGCGCGGATTGCTAGGGTAGCACGCCCGCGCGAAAACCGCCACTTTTGCAGGGCTTTTGCGAAAAAATCCCTGCTCAGACTGGGTTCTCGCCCAGTCCGGCGGCGAGCGCACGGCGCAGCGTGTCGGCCTCGAGCGTGGCTCCGCGGGTTCCGGTCGGCGCGAGCACCTGGGCGAGGCCGAACTTGCGGCATTCGCCGGTCCTGCGCTCGGCCTGGGCGGCCGCCCGCAGGCGCCCGGTGAGACCGATCTCGCCGAACGCCGCCACGCCGTCCCGCACCGGCAGGCCCTTCGTCGCCGACGCGATCGCCAGGGCGATCCCGAGGTCACCGCCCGGCTCGTCGATCCGCACACCGCCGGCGACGTTGACGAACACGTCCGCCCCGCCGAGCGGCAGGCCCGCGTGCCGGGCGAGCACGGCGACGATCATCGCGAGCCGCTTCGGGTCGACGCCGGTGCCGACCCGCCTCGGCATCGCGAGGTCGGTGGGCGCGACCAGCGCCTGGACCTCGAGCAGCAGCGGCCGGGTCCCCTCGAGCGTGCAGGTGACGGCGGCGCCCACCTCCCCCGCCTCCGACCGTCCGAAGAGCTCCGACGGCTCGGGCACGCCGACCAGCCCGGCCCCCGTCATCTCGAAGACGCCGAGCTCGTTCGTCGAGCCGAAGCGGTTCTTGACCGCCCGCAGCACGCGGTGGGCGCGGTAGCGGTCGCCCTCGAACTGGAGCACGCAGTCGACCAGGTGCTCGAGCACGCGCGGGCCGGCGACGGCGCCGTCCTTCGTGACGTGGCCGACCAGGAACACCGCGACGCCGTTCTCCTTGGCGACGCGCAGGAGCCGCGAGGCGGCTTCCCGCACCTGCGAGACCGAGCCGGGCGCCGAGCCGACGTCCTGCGACCAGAGGGTCTGCACCGAATCGACGACGCAGACGCCGGGGCGCTCCCGCTCGAGCGTCTCGCAGACGAGGTCGAGGTCGGTCTCGGCCAGGATCTCGACGTCGTCGCAGCCCCCGAGCCGCGCCGCGCGCAGCTTCACCTGCGCGATCGACTCCTCTCCCGTCACGAGCAGGGCCCGCCGGCCGGTGGAGACGGCGCCGAGCGCGCTCAGGAGGAGCGTCGACTTCCCCACCCCCGGCTCGCCGCCGACGAGCACGAGCGAGGCGGGCACGAGCCCGCCGCCGAGCACGCGGTCGAGCTCGGCCACGCCGGTGGGGATGCGCTCGGCCTCCTCCGCGACGACGTCGACCAGGCGAAGCGGCGGCCGCCGAGCCGGCTCGGCGGCGTGGGCACGCCGCCGCTGTCCGCGCGCCGCCGGCGCCTCGGCCACCATCGTCCCGAACTCGCCGCAGCCCGGGCAGCGCCCGAGCCAGCGACTCGAGGCCGTGCCGCATTCGGTACACGCATGCTGGACGGCCGCCGCCTTCGCCACGCGCTGACGGTAGCGGCCGGTCCCGACGGCAACCGTGCCGTCTTCGCAACAAGCTCGGGGAGCGAGCTCCCGAGCAAGTAGATTCAGCGCCGTGTCGCGCGCCAAGCTCCGGCCGCAGGGCGAGGTGATCGATCGCTGCCGCACCCTCCAGGGCGAGGTCGCGGCGGGGCTCGCGCACGTCGCCGGCGGATCGTCGGATCCGGCCGCCGTCGCGACCGTGTGGCACGGCGAGGCGCTCGGCACGCTGCTGTGGTCGCTCGAGCTCGCGGAACTGCCTCCGTACGACCGGCCGTTCGAGACCGCCGTGGTGGCGCGCACGGACCTCGGCGGCGCCCGTCAGCGCGAGCCGCAGGACGTCGACCTCGAGCGCCAGTCGGCACGCCTGTGGCACTGGCGCGCCCGGACGACCGCCCTGCAGTCGCGCGACGACATCGAGCTGCCCGAGCGCTACTCGACGTTCGACCAGCTGATCGCCGCGACCGCGATGCGCGGCTTCGAGCAGGACCTGTTGCCCGCGCCGATGCGCGGCGACTTCCCCGCGTACGGGAAGATCTACCGGCACCTCGCGCCCGAGCAGCTGATCGAGGCCCAGACGATCGCGGCCGAGCGCCACCACGCGCTCAACTGGCTCTGCGGTCTCGGCGAGGGCTGGGACGACGTCCCGCTCGACACCTGATAGTGGATTCTCTATTGTTGCCGCCGTGGATCGTCTGAAGCGCTACGCCGAGCTGATCGTCCGGGTGGGCGCGAACGTCCAGCCCGGCCAGACGCTGTTCGTCAACGGCCAGGTCGAGCACGCGGAATTCGCCCGGGGCCTCGCCCGTGCCGGATACGAGGCCGGCGCGCGCTACGTCGACGTGCGCTACGTCGACCAGCATGTGCGCCGCGCGATGATCCAGCACGCGGACGACGACGTGCTGACCGACACGCCGGACTGGCTGCTCGTGCAGGCGAAGGCGATCGGCGAGGGCAACGCCCTGGTGATGATCGCCGGCGACCCGTATCCCGAGCTGCTCGCCGACCTCGACCAGGACCGCGTCGGCAGGACGCGCCCGAAGGCGCTGCTCGACTCGCTGCACGACGCGCAGACCGCGCGCACGGTCGCCTGGACGATCGCCGCCTATCCGAACGAGGGCTGGGCGGAGCAGATGTTCGGCGAGCCGGACGTCGAGCGCCTCTGGCAGGCGATCTCCGACTCGGTCGGGCTCGAGGAAGCCGACCCGGTCGCCGCCTGGCGCGAGCACGTCGCCGGGCTCCGCGAGCGCTGCCGGCAGCTCGACGAGCTCCGGCTCGACCGGCTGCACTTCCGCGGCCCCGGCACCGATCTGACGATCGGCCTGCTGCCGAACGTCAACTGGAACGGCGGCGGGACGACGACGCAGGCCGGCGCCGAGCACGTCCCGAACATGCCGACCGAAGAGGTGTTCATCGCGCCGGACTGGCGGCGCACCGAGGGATCGGTTCGCTCGACCCGGCCGCTCGCGCTCGGCGGCACCGTCGTCCGCGACCTCGAGATGACGTTCACGGCGGGCGAGGCGGGCGACGTGCGGGCGTCGGCCGGCGCGGACGCGGTGCGCGGCCAGATGTCGATCGACGAGTTCGCAACCCGGCTCGGGGAAGTCGCGCTGGTCGACCGCACGTCTCGAGTCGGCCGGACGGGCCTGACGTTCTTCAACACGCTGTTCGACGAGAACGCCGCCTGCCACATCGCGTACGGGACTTCCGTCCTCTTCGACGTGCCCGAGTTCGACGGCCTCGAGCCGGACGAGCTGCGAGCGCGCGGGGCGAACATCTCCAACATCCACACCGACTTCATGATCGGTGGACCCGAGGTGGACGTCGACGGCGTCACGACCGACGGCCGGACGGTTGCGATCCTGCGCGAGAACGCATGGCAGCTCCGGAACTAGACGAGCGGCTCGAGCGCTACGCGGCCGTCGCCGTCAAGGTCGGCGCGAACGTGGGCGCCGGCCAGACGCTCTTCATCGGCGCACGGATCGAGCACGCCCCGCTGGTGCGCGCGCTCACCCGGCAGGCGTACGCGGCCGGGGCACGCTACGTGGACGTCCACTACACCGACCAGCACGTTCGCCGGGCGATGATCGAGCTCGGCCCGGACGAGGCGCTCGACCATTCGCCGAAGTGGTCCGTCGAGCGCTACGAGGCGATGGCCGGGAACGCCGCTATCGGCACGACGGGCGACCCCGAGCCGCACCTGCTCGCCGACCTCGACGGAGAGCGGGTGGGCCGTGCGCGGATGACCGAGGTCGCGCGCGTCGCGCTGCGCCAGCTCACCGCGCGCCTCGTGAACTGGACCGGCGTCGCCTTCCCGAACGAGGGCTGGGCGCGCGAGGTCTTCGGCGAGCCCGACGTCGAACGGCTCTGGGACGCCGTCGCCGTCTGCACCCGCCTCGACGAGAGCGACCCGGTCGCGGCCTGGCGGGAGCACATGAACCGGCTCGACCGGCGGGCGGCCGCGCTGAACGCGCTCGAGCTCGACCGGCTCACCTATCACGGCCCCGGCACCGACCTCGAAATCGGCCTGCTCGAGCGGTCTCGCTTCGCCTCGGCGCTGTTCCACACGGTCGACGGCCGCCCCTACGTCGCGAACATGCCGACCGAGGAGGTCTTCACGACGCCCGATGCCCGCCGGGCCGAGGGAGTCGTCAGCTCCACCAAGCCGCTCGCGCTCGCGGGCGACGTCGTCGAGGGCCTGCAGGTCACCTTCGAGGGGGGACGCATCGTCGACGTCCAGGCCAAGCGCGGCGCCGAGATCGTACGCGGTGAGCTCACGCTCGACGAGAACGCCTCACGCCTCGGCGAGGTCGCGCTGGTCGACGGGACCTCGCGCGTCGGCCAGACGGGCCTCATCTTCTTCGACACGCTCTTCGACGAGAACGCGACCTGCCACATCGCCTACGGCGCCGCGGTCTCGGAGGGCCACGCCGACGACGGGTCGGACGACGGCATCAACGAGTCGACCGTGCACACCGACTTCATGATCGGCGGGCCCGAGGTCGACGTCGACGGCGTGACGCGCGACGGGCGCGTCGTTCCGCTGCTGCGCGACGACATGTGGCAACTCCCCGAATGAGTCAGTCGCGCGAGGAGCGCTACGCGGAGCTGATCGTGCAGGTCGGAGCGAACGTCCAGGCGGGCCAGCTCGTGGACGTCGTCGCCGGGCCCGAGCACGCAGGCATCGTCCGGGAGGTCGCCCGCGCTGCGTATCGCGCCGGCGCGCGCTTCGTCGACGTGCGCTACGTCGACCCCCATCTGCGCCGCGCGCTGATCGAGTCGGCCGCCGGCCAGGACGTGCTCTCGTGGACACCGCCGTGGCTGCTGTCGCGCGAGCGGACGTTCGGCGACGAGCGGGCCGCCTTCGTCGTCCTGACCGGCGACGCCGAGCCCGACCTGCTCGCCGACCTGCCCGGAGACCGGGTCGGCAAGGCGCGCATGATCGAGCTCGCCGAGGAGACGTCGCGGCAGATCACCGAACAGCTCGGGAACTGGACGGTCGTCGGCGTGCCGAACGAGGGCTGGGCGAACCAGATGTTCGGCGAGCCGGACGTCGAGCGCCTCTGGGGTCTCGTCGAGCACTGCGTGCGCCTCGACGAGCCCGATCCCGTCGCCGCCTGGCATACGCACATCGAGACGCTCGGCCGCAGGTCGGCCGCGCTCAACCGCCTGGGCGTCGACGCGCTCCACTTCCACGGGCCGGGCACCGACCTGACCGTCGGCCTGCTGCCGGAGTCGCGGTGGCTCGGGGTCGAGTCGACCACCGTCGACGGGATCGTCTACGTCGCGAACATGCCGACCGAGGAGGTCTATACCACCCCCGACGCCCGCCGGACGGAGGGCGTCGTCACGTCGACGATGCCGCTGTCCGTGTACGGCAAGATCGTCACCGGGCTGCGGGTGCGCTTCAGCGAGGGGCGCATCGTCGAGGTCGAGGCGGACGAGGGCGCCGAGGTGATCCGGGGCCAGCTCGAGACCGACGAGCGGGCGTGCTTCCTCGGCGAGGTCGCGCTCGTCGACGGCTCGTCGCGGATCGGGCAGACCGGCCTGACCTTCTTCGACACGCTGTACGACGAGAACGCGACCTGCCACGTCGCCTACGGCGGTGCCTACGCCGAGGCGGTCGAGGGCGGGATGATCGAAGGGGTCAACGACTCGTCGGTGCACACCGACTTCATGATCGGCGGCCCCGAGGTCGCGGTCGACGCCGTCACGCATGACGGAGCGGTCGTCCCGCTGCTGCGGGAAAACGCCTGGTTGTTGCAGGGGCTATAGCTCGGACGAGGGATTGCCGATATCGGGCGTGTGGACGCGTCCGCCATCTCTTCACGCCTGATCGGCTCGCTGATCGTCGAGAAAGGGCTGATCACCGAGGAGAAGCTCGAGATCGCCCTCAAGGAGCAGGAGGCCACGGGCCGCCTGCTCGGCGAGATCCTCGTCGCCGACTTCAACGTGACGCGCGAGGCGCTCGAAAGCGCGCTCGAGCTCCAGCAGGCCGAGAACGAGTCGCGCGGAACCCTCGAGAACAGCGCGGCCAACGCTGCCGTGCGCGAGCTGGCCAGGATGCTCGACGAGTGGGGCAAGGAGGACGACCCGGCCCCGAAGCGGCCGATCGGCGAGATCTTCGTCGAGCGCGGCTTCATCTCGCGCGCCCAGCTCTCCGAGGCGCTCGACGAGCAGAAGATCAGCGGCCGCAAGCTCGGCGAGATCCTCGTCTCGAAGGGTGATCTCTCCCGGATGCGGCTCTGGGACGCTCTGGAGGACCAGGCAGCCGCACCCGGCGAGGGCGAAGGCGAGGGCGAGCCGCAGGAGGGCGCTCCCGAGGCCGCGTCACCCGGGCCGTCCGCGCCGGACGCGCCGCTCGGCGCGCTCAGGGTGGCCGCAGACGCCGTCACGGAACAGGCGCCGCTGCCGGCACGGGCGCCGGTGCGCCATCAGATCGAGACGTGGAAGCCGAAGGCGGACGCGACGGTCCGAGAGCTCGAGACCCGCGTCGAGCGGCTCGAAGCCGCCGCAGGCGTCCCGGACGAGGCGGTTGCACCGATCCGCGAGGAGCTCACCGCGCTCTCCGAACGGCTCGACGCCCTCGCGCAGCCGTCGGAGGAGTGGCGCGAGGCCGTCGCCGCGCTCGAGGCGCGCATCGGCGAGGTTGCCTCTGCCGAGCAGCTGAGCGCGCTCGCCGAGCGCGTCGACGAGCTGGCCGCCTCAGCAACCGATCCCGCGTCCTCCCAGACCGAAGCCCTGCGCGCCGAGCTCGACGAGCTCCGCAGCCGGCTCGACACGCTGCCGGCACCCCAGACCGACGAGCTCCGCGCGCTCGCCGAGCGCGTCGACGGGCTGGCGGCGGCACTGGCCGGCCTCACGGCCGACGATCGCACCGAGCCGTTGCGCCGCGAGCTCGACGAGCTGCGCGCGTCGCTCGCGACGACGTCCGGGCCGAGCCCCGACGTCGAGGCGCTCTCGGGCCGCGTCGACGAGCTCGCCGCAGAGGTCTCCGCCGCGCCGACGCGCGAGCAGACCGACGCGCTCCGGCACGACCTCGACGAGCTCAAGCACTCCCTGACGTCTCTGCCCGTGCCGACCCAGGACGTCGAGCAGCTCGCCGAACGCGTCGAGGAGTTGGCCGCAGCGCTGGCGAAGGCGCCGACCCGGGAGCACGCGGAGGCTTTCCGCCACGACCTCGAGGAGCTGCGCTCGCGGCTCGACGCCGTTCCCGCGCCGACCGCCGAGCTGCACGACCTCGCCGGGCGCATCGAAGCGTTGAACGCGGCGCTGGCATCGACCGCCGGCCGCGAGGAAGCCGACGAGCTGCGCCGTGAGCTCTACGAGCTGCGCAGCCGCGTCGAGTCCCTGCCTGCGGCAACCGAGGAGGTCGACGTGCTCGCCGGCCGCGTCGAGCGGCTCGGCGCCGACCTCGAGCAGGTGCGCGACCACCTCGAGTCCCTGCCTTCGAAATCCGACGAGGTCGATGCGCTCGCCGGGCACGTCCAGCGACTCGCCGGCGCACTCGGGTCCGTCGCCAGCCGCGACGACGCCGACCGGCTCCGCCGCGATCTCGACGAGGTCCGGGCCCGTGTCGACGCATTGCCCACGCAGTCCGACGAGGTGGACGCGGTTCGCCGCGACCTCGCCGAGCTGCGCGACCGCCTCGAATCGGTTCCGGACACGAGCGACGAGGTCGACGCCCTCACGGCGCGCGTGCAGAAGCTCGACGGGGCGCTCGACTCGCTCGCGAGCCGCGACGACGCCGACGAGCTACGCCGCGACCTGAAGGAGCTCTCCACCCGCCTCGACGCACTGCCGACGCACACCGACGAGGTCGCGGCGCTCACCGAGCACGTCCAGCGGCTCGCCGGCGCACTGGGCTCGGTCGCGAGCCGCGACGACGCCGACGAGCTACGCCGCGACCTGAAGGAGCTCTCCACCCGCCTCGACGCACTGCCGACGCACACCGACGAGGTCGCGGCGCTCACCGAGCGCGTCCAGCGGCTCGCCGGCGCACTGGGCTCGGTCGCGAGCCGCGACGACGCCGATTCGCTCCGGCACGGGCTCGACGACCTGCGCGGCCGTCTCGACGCCCTGCCCAGGCACACCGACGAGCTCGAAGCGCTCGCAGCGCAGGTACAGCAGCTGCACGAGGCACTCGAGACCCGCGTCCGACAGCTCCACGACGAGCTCGCCGGCGCGGCGACGCGCGACCAGACCGATGCGCTCCGCAGCGAGCTCGACGCCGTTCGCTTCGCCCTCGAAGCCCTGCCGACGTCCGACGACGAGTGGCGCGAGGCGGTCGACGAACTGGCTGCACGCTTCAACGAGCTCACCGCCGGCACGTCCGAGGCGCGCGCAACCCTCGATGCCCTGTCCGCACGTCTGGACGCGGGCGACTCGGCGGAGCAGAGCCGCTCCGAGAAGCTGAACGGCCTCGTCGGCGAGATCCACCGCCTCGGCGAGCGCCTGACGGCCGCGGCCACCCGGGAAGAGGCCGAAGCGCTCGGCCGCGATCTCCAGCACCTCCGGCATGCCGTGGCCGAGCTGCCGGCCGCCACCGAGGAGTGGCGCCGTGCCGTCGCCGCGCTGGCCGTGCAGATCGACTCCGCACAGTCTTCGGCGAACGAATGGCGCGACGCCGTCGCCGCGCTCGCCGTCCGCGTCGACGAGATCCCGCCGCCGTCCGACGAGTGGCGGGGCGAGCTCGAGCGGCTGGCCCGGCAGGTTCGCGAGCGCGCCGACCGGCTGCAGGAAGATCTCGCGGGCGCCGCCAGCACCGACAGCGTCGTGTCGATCGCCCTGCGCCTCGACGAGCTCACCGACCAGCTGGAGCAGAGCGGCCGCCGGATCGAAAAGCTCGGGCGCCGCGCCGAGGGGCTCGCGCCGATGAAGAAGGTCGAAGAGCTCGTCGACGCCGCCGCCGGCGAGCGCCACGCCGAGACCGCCGTCCTCCACTCCCGACTCGACGGCATCGAGAGCGCCGTCGCCGCAGCGGCCGCGTGGCCGGACGCGCTCGAGCCGCTCCACGGCCGCCTGGACGAGCTCGACAGCCGCCTCTCCGAGCTCGCGGCGACCGAGGCGGCCAACCGCCGCGTCGAGCTCGATCAGGTCCGCGAGCAGCTCACGGCGGCCCTGCAGACGGTCGCGGGCCACGACGTCGCAATCGCCGCGGTCCGCGAAGAGGTCGGCCGGTCGGTCGACCGTGGCACCTGGACCGAGACGATGGAGAGCCTCCAGGCGGACATCGCGACGCTCGACGAACGTGTCGGGGAGCTCGCGTCGGCGGCCACCGACCGCGAGGCCGGCCTGGACGCGCTGCGCCTCGAGCTCGCACGCCGGGTCGAGCACCTGGCCGCGTCGAGCGTCGGACGCTCCGAGCTCGAGGAGCTCCGCGAGCACTACGAGCAGGAGATCGCCGCCGTGCTCGAGCGGCAGACCCAGGAGGATGCCGCGGCCCAGGTCACCGGGCAGGCGATCCGGGACGGGCTCGCCGAGCTCGCGAAGCGGCTGACCGCCTCCGAGCACGCCTACCTCGAGAGTGGACGGAGCCTGCGCCGGTCGATCGAGGGGCTGGGCATGGCGATCACCGACGCCGACTGGCATCTCCGCTCCGGCGGGGCCGCCGACCAGCCGGGCGAGCAGATGTCCTATGTCGCCTTCGTGCCCGCGGCCGACGGCTACCGGCTGGTCGAGCGCGACGGTGAGCCGCCGTACCTCGGGCAGATCCTCGAGCTCGAGGAGTTCGAGGACGCGGTGCTCCGCGTCTCACGGCTGGGCCGCTCACCGCTGCCGTTCGACGGCCGGCCGTGCGCCTACCTCGAGCGCGTCTCGCCCGCGACGGCCTAGGAGGAGAACCGGTGCCTGGCACCGGAGTGCCAGGCACCGAGCCTCGTTCCTAGCTCGGAGCGACGTCCTCCGGCGGCGCGTCCGGCGCCGCGCCGACGCCGATCACCTCCGGCGGCGACGGCGGCACGACCGTGATGTCCGCCTCCTCGTCGTTCTTGCGGGCGACGAGGATCGTCGAGCCCGGCTCGAGCTGCCGGCCGAGCACGAAGTCGGCGAGCGGGTCCTCGATGTAGCGCTGGATCGCGCGGCGCAGCGGCCGGGCGCCCATCGTCGGATCCCAGCCCTTGTCGACGAGCAGGTCCTTCGCCTCGTCCGTCAGCTCGATCGTCACCTCGTGCTCCGCCATCTGGATGCGCAGGCGGTTCATCAGCAGGTCGACGATCTGGAGGATCTCCTCCTTCGTCAGCTTCGGGAAGACGATGATCTCGTCGATCCGGTTCAGGAGCTCCGGGCGGAAGACCTTCTTGAGGTCGCCCATCACCCGAGTCTTCATGTCGTCGTAGGAGATGCCCTCCTCGTTCGACAGCGTGAAGCCGAGCGAGACGTTCTTCGAGATCGACGCCGAGCCGATGTTCGACGTCATGATCACGATCACGTTCCGGAAGTCGACCTTGCGCCCCTGCGAGTCGGTGAGCTTCCCGTCCTCCAGGATCTGCAGCAGGATGTTGAACACATCCGGGTGCGCTTTCTCGATCTCGTCGAACAGCACGACCGAGTACGGCTTGCGCCGCACGGCCTCGGTGAGCTGCCCGCCCTCGTCGTAGCCGATGTATCCGGGCGGGGAGCCGACGAGCCGGGACACGGCGTGCTTCTCCATGTACTCCGACATGTCGATCTGGATCATCGCGTCCTCGTCCCCGAACAGGAACTCGGCGAGCGTGCGCGCGAGCTCGGTCTTCCCGACGCCCGACGGCCCCAGGAAGATGAACGAGCCGGTCGGCCGCTTCGGGTCCTTGATCCCGGCCCGTGCCCGCCGGATCGACTTCGAGACCGCGATGATCGCGGCGTCCTGGCCGATGACGCGCTTGTGCAGCTCCTCCTCCATGCGGACGAGCCGCTGCGATTCCGCCTCGGTGAGCTTGAAGACCGGGATCCCCGTCCACATCGAGACGATGTCGGCGATCTCGTCCTCGCCGATCGACGGCTGCTCCGTCTGCTCGGAGTCGCGCCACTGCTCCTCGAGCTCCCGCTTCTTCTGCGTGAGCTTGCGTTCCTTGTCGCGGAGCGACGCGGCCTTCTCGAACTCCTGGTTCTCGATCGAGTCCTCCTTGTCCTTGCGGACCTTCTCGATCTCGTCCTCGAGCTCGCGGTAGCGCGGCGGCGCGGTCATCGTCTTGATCCGCATCCGCGACGCAGCCTCGTCGATCAGGTCGATCGCCTTGTCGGGCAGATGCCGGTCCTGGATGTACCGGCTCGCCAGCGTCGCCGCCGCCTCGAGCGCCTCGTCGGTGATCTTGCACCGGTGATGGGCCTCGTAGCGGTCGCGGAGGCCGCGCAGGATCTGCACGGTGTCGTCCGTCGACGGCTCCTCGACGCGGATCTGCTGGAAGCGCCGCTCGAGTGCGGCGTCCCGCTCCAGGTACTTGCGGTACTCGTCGAGCGTCGTCGCGCCGATCGTCTGCAGCTCACCGCGCGCGAGCGCGGGCTTCAGGATCGACGCGGCGTCGATCGCACCCTCGGCGGCACCCGCGCCGACGAGGTTGTGGAGCTCGTCGATGAACAGGATGATGTCGCCGCGCTGGGTGATCTCCTTCATCACCTTCTTCAGGCGCTCCTCGAACTCACCGCGATACTTCGACCCCGCGACCAGCGCGGCGAGGTCGAGCGTGTAGATCTGCTTGTTCTTGAGCAGGTCGGGCACCTGGCCGGCCGAGATCCGTGACGCGAGGCCCTCCACGACCGCGGTCTTGCCGACGCCCGGCTCGCCGATCAGCACCGGGTTGTTCTTGGTGCGGCGCGACAGGATCTGCATCACGCGCTCGATCTCCGTCTGCCGGCCGACGACCGGGTCGAGCTTGCCCTCGGTCGCCTGCTTGGTCAGGTTACGGCCGAACTGGTCGAGCAGCTTCGAGCTCTTGCCCTTCTCGCTCGTCGCGCCGGACGTGCCGCCCTGCCGCCGGCCGGGCCCGGACAGCATGCGGATGATCTCGTTGCGGATCTTCTCGGCGTCGGCGTCGAAGTCGAGCAGGATCCGCGCGGCCACCCCCTCGTTCTCCCGAACCAGTCCGAGCAGGATGTGCTCGGTGCCGATGTAGTTGTGACCGAGCGAGAGCGCCTCGCGCAACGCGAGCTCGAGCACCTTCTTGGCACGCGGGGTGAACGGGATCTGACCCGTGGTGACCTCGTCGCCCTGCCCGACGATGCGGGCAACCTGGGCGCGAACCTCTTCCACGGTGATGTCGAGCGACTCGAGCACACGCGCCGCGAGACCTTCTTCCTCGCGCAGCAGACCGAGCAGGATGTGCTCGGTACCGATGTAGTTGTGCTTGAGCGCGCGCGCCTCGTCCTGCGCGAGTACGACGACCTGGCGGGCACGCTCGGTGAACCGTTCGAACACTCGTAAGACCTCTCTTTCGCCGCCTGGGCGGCGCACACGGGTCGTGGGGGTTTTCCGAGAGGCTCATCGTACTCGCCCCTCCGGGTGTGGTGTCGCCGCCCGAGCGGACAGGGTTTTCGGCGCCTTCGCGCTTTTAGCGCCGTTCGCGCTGGGCCGGGAAGAGGATCACGTCGCGAATCGACTCCTTCCCGGCCAGGACCATCACGAGTCGGTCGATTCCGAGGCCGAGGCCGCCGGTGGGCGGCATCCCGTACGAGAGCGCTTCGACGTAGTCGGGGTCGCCCTGCTCGGCCTCCGCGTTGCCGCCGGCGCCCTCCTCGGCCTGCATCGAGAACCGCTCCGCCTGCTCCTCGGCGTCGTTCAGCTCCGAGAACGCGTTCCCGAGCTCCATCCCGCCGACGTAGAACTCGAACCGCTCGGTGATCGCCGGGTCGTCGTCGGTCGAGCGGGCGAACGGCGAGAGCTCGATCGGATAGTCGTAGAGGATCGTCGGCTCGATCAGGCGCGGCTCGACATACGCCGTGATCGCCTTGTCGACGAGCTGCGCCCAGGTCCGGTCCTGCGAGACCTCGAGGCCCCGCGCCGCGAGCCGCTGCTTCAGGTCGTCGAAGTCACGCGACCAGAGGTCGGCAGCGGCGAGCTCGTCGACGAGCCGCACGCGTCGCCACGGCGCCTTCAGTTCGACCGCGTGCCCACGGAACACGACCTGCGTCGTCCCGATTACCTCGCCGGCGACGAACTCGACGAGCCGCTCCATGCGGTTCATCGTGTCGCGGTAGTCCGCAAAGGCCTCGTACCACTCGAGCTGGGTGAACTCGGGGTTGTGCTTGTAGCTGACCCCTTCGTTGCGGAAGTCCTTGCCGAGCTCGTAGACCTTCTCCAGCCCGCCCACGATCAGGCGCTTCAGGTAGAGCTCGGTCGCGATCCGCAGGTAGACGTCGACGTCGAGCTCGTTCGAGTGCGTGACGAACGGCTCGGCGAAGCCGCCCCCGTAGCGCGGCTGCAGGACCGGCGTCTCGACCTCGACGAACCCCTCCTCGTCGAGGAAGCGGCGCACCGCCGACACGATGCGGGCGCGCAGCAGGAAGTCGGCGCGCACCTCCTCGTTCATCAGCAGGTCGAGATAGCGGCGGCGGTAGCGCTGCTCGACGTCGGTCAGGCCGTGGAAGGTGTCGGGCAACGGCGCGCGGATGCGGCTGAGCACGACGAGCTCGTCGACCACGAGCGAGGCCTCGCCGCGACGGCTCTTGGTCGGATGGCCGGTCGCGCCGACGACGTCGCCGAGGTGGACGTCCACCTCGCCCGTGCGCGCGAGCGGACAGAGCAGCTGGATGCGCCCCGACCGGTCGACGAGGTCGAGGAAGACGAGCTTCCCCAGGTCACGGCGAGCGAGCACGCGTCCGGCGAGCCGGCGCGACTCCGGCGCTTCCGCCCCCGGCTCGAGGCGATCGGCCTCGGTGCGGACACGCGCGATCTCGTCGCGGTCCGGGAAGCGCTTCGGCGACTGCGGCGTCATGGGCGCTTGACCATAGCCCAGGCGCGCGGGCCGCCTTTCGGCGTCTCCCCCTCGCGCACGACCTCGAAGCCGTGCCGACCGTAGAAGGAGAGGTTGGCCTCGTTGTTCGTCAGCAGGACGACCGGCAACCCCTGCCGCGCGGCGCCCTCCAGCCCAGGCTCGAGCAGCGCCCCGCCGATGCCCCGGCGCTGGGCCGACGGGTCGACGCCGATGCCGGCGAGGTACCAGTGCGGCCCCCCTGCGACGTCGGCCCGCATCAGCTCGACCGACCGCCCGTAGGCGAGGAAGGAGCCGGTCGCGCGGCCGAGCCGCGCGGGCGTCGTCACGAGCGCCCGCAGCGTCGCCGCGACGCGGACCGCGGGCCGGCCCGGCGGGAGCCAGCGCGCGGCGCCGCGGACGGCGCCGGTCGTCGACCAGACGTCCGCCGCCGTCACGTCGAAGCCGGCGCGGAAGAGCGGCGGCAGCAGCCGCGTCCGCCGCTGCTCGTCCGGGATCAGCCAGATCCAGGCGGGGTCGTCCTGGAACGCGCGGGCGAGCACGGCGCTCGCGGCGCCGTACAGGTTCGGCTCGAGCCGCACGATCTCCATGCCCGCCTACCGTAGAGCCCGGGCTTCCCGGTGGACCGGGTTCGCCGGGCTCAGGCTGCCTTGATCTCGAGGATCTTGAACTTGAGCGCGCCGCGCGGGGCCGCGACCTCGACGACGTCGCCCTTCTTGTGGCCGATGATCGCCTTCCCGACCGGCGACTCGTTCGACAGCTTGTTCTCTGCCGGGTTCGCCTCCGTCGAGCCGACGATGTGGTACTCGAACGTCTTGTTCGCCTGCAGGTCGCGCAGGCGCACCTTCGAGCCGACCGAGACGGCGTCCTTCGAGATCTCCTTCTTCGTGATCACCCGCGCCGACAGCAGACGCTCCTCGAGCTGGGCGATCTTGTGCTCGAGCATCGCCTGCTCGTTCTTGGCGTCGTCGTACTCCGCGTTCTCGGCGATGTCGCCGAACTCGCGCGCGACCCGGATGCGCTCGGCCACCTCGCGGCGCCGATCGCCGCGGAGATGGTCGATCTCGCTCTTCAGCTTCTCGTAGCCCTCAGGTGTGAGGATGACTTCCTTCAACTGGCCTCCTGACCCGTCGAAACGGGCGGGAATCGTAGCGATGAGGCCGGGAGAGGCGCAACTGACCCGGGCTACGATTCACGAACCGTGAACATCGACCTCCGGGAGCACTGGTGGATCGGGGGCGTCGAGATCCCCGGACGGCTCGTCCTGGCGCCGATGGCCGGGGTCAGCGTGCAGGCCTTTCGCCGCCAGGGACGGCGGTTCGGGGCCGGCCTCGTCTGCTCCGAGATGGTCTCGGTCGCCGGGATCCAGCACCGCAACGAGCGGACGCTGGGCTACCTCCGCGTGGGCTCCGACGAGCGCCCGCTGGCGATCCAGATCTTCGGCTCCGACCCGGTCGCCATGGCGGAGGCGGCCCGGACGGTCGAGGCGGCCGGCGCCGACATCGTCGACATGAACTTCGGCTGCCCCGTCAAGAAGGTGACCAAGACCGGCGCGGGCGCCTCGCTGCTCGACGACCCCGACCACGCCTGCCGGCTGGTCGAGGCGGTCGCAGGAGCGGTCTCGCTGCCCGTCTCCGTGAAGATGCGCCGCGGCGTCGCGAACGGCTCCCGGACGTGTCTCGACGTCGGCCCGCGGCTTGTCGAGGCCGGCGCCGCCTCACTGACGCTGCACCCGCGGTCGGCGAGGCAGATGTACACGGGAACCGCCGACCACGCGCTGACCGCCGAGCTGGTGAGGCTCGTCGACGTCCCGGTGATCGCCTCCGGCGACATCACCTCGCGGGCGCGGGCCCAGGCGGTGCTCGCGACGACCGGCGCGGCCGCCGTGATGGTCGGGCGCGCGGCGCAGGGCAACCCGTGGGTGCTGGCGGAGATCATGGGCGAGGTCCGCGACCCGTCGCGCGACGAGGTCGTCGCGGAGCTCCTCCTGTTCATGCGCGAGACGGTGCGCGAGCTCGGCGTCCAGCGCGCGTTCGGCTTCCTGAAGAAGTTCTACGGCTGGTACCTGGGCCACGGCCGCTTCCCGCGCCCGTTCAAGCAGGAGCTCGTGATGCTGCCCTCGCTCGACGAGGTCGAGCGGCGACTCCACGCAGCCGCACCCGGCGCCCGGCTGGTGCTCGAGCGGCTGCTCCGCGACCTGCCGGACCCGGACGACGACGTCCTGCTCGACTCGCTGCCGATCTCCATCTACGGAGGCGGCTGAAACTGGAGGAAACCATGTTTCCCCCAGTAGCCCCCTTTCTTCTTCTTCGCGCTTCATCTCCTAGCTCGACGCGTGGTTGCGCGCCCAGACCAGACGCAGGCCCTGCAAGGTCAGCTCCGGGTCGACGGCGGTGATCGTGCGCGTGTGCGGGGCGATCAGGTCGGCGAGCCCGCCGGTCGCGACGACCGGCGCGTCGGGCGCGCCGAGCTCGGCGCGGATGCGGTCGACGATCGCGTCGACCTGCCCCGCGAACCCGTAGACGAGGCCCGACTGCAGGGCGGCGGTGGTGGTCTGGCTGATCACGCGCTCGGGAGCGACGAACGGCACCTTGGGGAGGCGCGCCGCCCGCGCGAACAGGGCGTCCATCGACACCTCGATGCCGGGCGCCAGCACGCCGCCGGCGAACTCGCCCGCCGCCGAGACGACGTCGAAGTTCGTCGACGTCCCGAAGTCGACGACGACCGCCGGCGCCCCGTGGCGCTCCCGAGCGGCGACCGCGTTCGCAATCCGGTCCGGCCCCACCTCGCGCGGGTCGTCATATCGGATCGGCACACCCGTCGACACACCCGGTCCGAGCACGAGCAGCTCCGTCCCGGCCCAGCGGTCGGCGAACGCCTGGTATTCGGCAACGAGCTGCGGCACCGACGAGCTGAGCACGATCCCGTCGAGCGAGTCGACGTCGAGAAACGCCCGCAGCATCACCGCGAGCTCGTCGCCGGTGTGCGACCGGTCGGTGCCGACCCTGAACTGCTCGGTCAGGCGTTCGCCGTCGAACAGCCCGAAGACCGTCTGGGTGTTCCCGACGTCGATCGCGAGCAGCATGGCGAGGGATCGTACGCCGTCAGGAGCCGAACGCCTCGACAGGCTCGGGCTCCGGGGCGCGCGCGACGGGTCGGGAAGGCGGCCGCGTCGCGAGCACCGAGCCGGCGAGGACCAGCGCGAAACCGACGCCCATGCCGACGGTGAACCGCTCGCCGAGGATCGTCACCCCGAGAACCGCGGCGACGGCCGGGTTCACGTACGTGATCACGGTCGCGCGCACCGGTCCGATCTCGGCGATCAGCGCGAAGAAGAAGACGAAGGCGATCGCGGTGCAGACCGCGGCGAGCGTGACGACCGAGGCGACGACACTCGCACGCGGCCAGTGGTCGGGCGCGTCGAAGGCCGCGACCGGGACGTAGGCGACCGCCGTCGCTGCCAGCGCGAGCGTGATCACGCCCAGCGCCGGCAGCTCCGCGAGCCAGCGCTGCAGGATCGCCGGGCCGACCGCGTAGCAGACGGCCACCGCGGCGATCTCCAGCAACGCGACGGCGCTGGCGCCGTGCAGGTCGAGGCCGACGATCGCGGCGACGCCGACGAGCCCGAGCAGCAATCCGGCGCTGCTCGTGCCGCCGAGCCGCTCCCGCGCCCCCGTCGTGCGCGCAATCACCGCACCGACGAGCGGCACGGCCGCGATCAAGAGCCCCGTCAGCGAGCTCGACACACGCTGCTCGGCCGCCCCCAGCAGGACCCACGGCAGCGCGATCTCGATCGCCGCGAACGCGAGCAGCGGCAGCCAGTGGCGCAGGATCGGCCGCAGCTCGCCGCGCGCGAAGGCAAGCGGCAGCAGAAGAAGCGCGCCGAGCGTGGTGCGCGCAAGCACGAGCATGGCCGGGGTCAGGTCGCGGACGGCGACCCGGATCAGGAGATACGGGATCCCCCAGATCACGCACATCGCGCCGAACAGCAGCGCGCTGCGCCTGGTCGAGCCGCCGGCCATCGTCCCAACGCTACGTGCGGCCGGCGCCTAGAGGTCTTCGATCTCGCTGCGCCCCTCGCCGATGCGCTTCGCGAGCGCCTCGGCGGTGAGCACCGGCTCGTCGCCCTCGCCGCGGAGCTCCTCGATCGTCACGTCGCTCGACGTGTAGACCTCGGCCCGCGGGATCATCCGGGTCGGGCGGTTCTTGTCCCAGACCCAGACGTCTTCCATCCGGAGGTGGAAGAACGGGTAGCTCGGCTGCGGGACGTACTGCAGGTCGAGCTTGTTGCACAGGTAGGTGGCGTCCTGCGTGAGGACGCAATAACGGAAGAGGCCGAAGACCGCGCTGTATTCCTTCTTCAGGCGGAGCTCGGCCTCGGCCTCGAACTCGTCGAGCTCGTCGAGGTGGCTCACGAGGCTGATTGTAACGCTGTGAGGGCGTCCTGGACCGTGCCGTTTCCGGGGATTTCGAGCAGCGGGGCGAGCTCGGCGAGCGGCTCGAGCACGAAGCCGCGCTCGTGCAGAAACGGATGGGGCACCGTCAGGCCTGGCTCGTCGAGCACCAGGCCCCCGAAGAGCAGCAGGTCGAGGTCGATCGTCCGGGGGCCCCACCGCTCGCCCCTCCGGACACGCCCGAGGCGGCGCTCGACCGCGAGCAGCTGCGCCAGGAGCTCCTGGGCGCCGAGCTCCGTCTCGAGCTCGGCGACGGCGTTCACGAACGACGGCTGGTCGGTCCTCCCCCACGGCTCGGTCTCGCGCAACGAGGAGAGCCGGCGCGCGCCGATCAGCTCGGCGGCCCGGCGGATCGTCTCCTCGCGGTCGCCGAGGTTCGCGCCCAGACCGACGTAGGCGAGCGTCACGGGCGCACGACGGTGACGGCGCTGTGCTCCACCGCGTAGCCCGCCGGCCGCACCTGCGGCTTGCGGACGCGCACCGACAGCCACTCCGGCTGGAAGCGCTCCTCGAGCGCGTCGGCGATGGCTGTCGCAAACGCCTCGAGCAGCCGGAACTGCCGCTCGTTCACCTCGGCGACGGTGCGTGCGACGTCTCGGTAGTCGACCGCGTCCTCGATCCGGTCCGACACGCCCCGCTGCCCCACCTCGAGCACGACGTCGAACAGAAATCGCTGCCCCTGCCGGCGCTCGTCCTCCCCGACGCCGTGGAAGCCGCGCAGCTCGAGCCCGGCCAGCTCGACCTTCATCCTCGCCTCACGGGCCGACCGCCACCGCACGCGCCGCCGTCAGCGCCTCGACGTGCGGCCGGACGTCGTGGACGCGCAGGATCGTCGCACCGCGCTCGTACGCGGCGACGGCGGCGCCGACCGAGGCCGCGGTCGAACCGGTGCTCGCCCCGGGATCGCCCATGATCCGGCCGAGCGAGCTCTTGCGGGAGACGCCGATCAGCAGCGGCCGGCCGAGCTCGGCGAGCTCGTCGAGCCGCCGCAGCAGCTCGAAGTTGTGGGCGACGGTCTTGCCGAAGCCGATCCCCGGGTCGAGGCAGATCAGCTCCTCGCGCACGCCGGCCGCGACGGCGGCGCCGAGGCGCTCCTCGAGGAAGGCCTTGACGTCCGAGACGACGTCGTCGTACACCGGGTCGTCCTGCATGGTCCGCGGCTCTCCCCGCATGTGCATCAGACAGAGGTAGCAGCCGGCCTCGGCCACCACCTCCGCGAGCTCCGGATCTGCGCGCAGGGCGGTGACGTCGTTCACGAGCTCGGCGCCGAGCTCGAGCGCGCGCCGCGCGACCGCCGCCTTCGACGTGTCGACCGAGAGCGGCGCGCCGGTCAGGTCGGTGAGCACGGGCTCGATGCGGGCCAGCTCCTGCTCGGCCGTGACACCGCTCGAACCGGGGCGCGTCGACTCACCGCCCACGTCCACGATCGCCGCCCCGGCCTCGAACATCCCCCACGCCGAGGTCACCGCCGATTCGACCCGAAGGTGCACTCCACCGTCGGAGAAGGAATCCGGCGTCACGTTGATCACGCCCATCACCGACGGGCGCGGAAACCGCAGCTCGATCGCACGCCTGGTTGACACCTCCGGATACTTTCGCGGGTGGACGGTGGTTGGCGCTACCTGGGTGTGATCGGACGGCGACTGCGCTGGTCGATCGCCGGCGCCGCCGTGTCCGGGCTCGCCTGGCAGGGGGCCGCGATCACCGCGCCGCTGCTGATCAAGCGGGCGGTCGACTCCGGGATCGTCCACGGCCGGCACGGCGCGCTCTGGTGGTCGTGCGCCGGCGTGGTGGTGCTCGGCGTCGTCGAAGCCGTCGCCGGCGCCTTCCGTCACATCTTCGCGATCCGCAATCGCGCGCGTGCAGATGCCGAGGTGCGCGACGGGATCTTCCGGCGCGCGCTCGAGCTCGACTCGCACTATCACGACCGCGTCGGCGCAGGCGAGCTGATCTCGCGCGCCTCGAACGACGCCGAGCTCGTCGCGCGCGCCTTCGACTCGATCGGCCACACGCTCGGCTACGTCCTCACCCTCGTCGGCGCCTCTGCCGTGCTCCTGACGATCGACTGGCGCCTCGGCCTTGCCGTCCTCGCTCCGCTGCCGCTCGTCAGCATCGGCTTCGGCAAGTACTCGGAGCGCTACGCGCAGCGGACGAAGATCAACCAGGAGCGGCTCGCCGACGCGACCACGCTCGTCGAGGAGGCGATCGCGGGTGTTCGGGTGGTGAAGGGTCTCGGCGCCGAGGCTGCGCTGTCCGCGCGGTTCAAGCGCCGGTCCGACGAGGTCGTCCGGACGGCGCTCGACGTCGCGAGCGTCGACGCGATCTTCCTGCCCGCGCTCGAGGCGCTGCCGCTGATCGGCCTGCTCGTCGTCCTCTGGTACGGCGGCCACCGCGCCATCGACGGCGACATCACGATCGGGACGTTCGCCGCGTTCGGCTTCTACCTGGCGCTGCTCGTCAACCCGCTCCGGACGATCGGGCAGCGCGTCGGCACGGCGCAGCGCGCCGCCGCAGCGGCACGGCGCGTCGTGGACGTCCTCCGAGCCGAGCCGGTCGTCGTCGAGTCGCCGACCGCGCGCGCCTTCCCGAGCACGGCCGAGATCCGCTTCGACGGCGTCGTGTTCGCCTACGGCGACGAGCAGCCGGTGCTCGACGGCTTCGACCTCGAGATCCCGGCCGGAACCTCGCTGGCGCTCGTCGGCGCAACCGGCTCCGGAAAGTCGACGGCGGCCGCCCTGCTCGCGCGCTTCTACGACCCCGGTCGCGGCCGGATCACGATCGGCGGCGTCGACGTGCGCGAGCTGCGCCTGACCGAGCTGCGGCGCGGGGTCGGCATCGTGTTCGAGGACGCGTTCCTCTTCGGCGACACGGTGCGCGGGAACGTCGGGCTGGCGGCGCCGGACGCAGGCGACGACGAGATCGCCCGGGCGACGCAGCTCGCAGGTGCGGAGGAGTTCGTCGAGCGCCTGCCGGAGGGCTACGAGACGATGATCGGCGAGCGCGGCTTCTCCCTCTCCGGCGGCCAGCGGCAGCGGATCGCGATCGCCCGGGCGATCCTCGCCGACCCCAGGGTGCTGATCCTCGACGACGCCACCTCAGCGGTCGACGCGACGAAGGAGCACGAGATCAGGGCCGCGCTGGCGCAGGTGATGCGCGGACGCACGACGCTGGTGATCGCGCACCGGCCGGCGACGATCGCGCTGGCCGACCGCGTGGCGCTCGTGGACTCCGGGCGCGTGGTCGAGCCTCGGCACGCACGAGGAGCTGCTCGCACGGTCCGCCGCGTACCGCTCGCTGCTCGCGCTGGCGGCGCGGGAGGCCGCGTGATCCGCGACCAGATCTGGCCGATCCTGCGCCCGCACCGACGACAGATCGTCGTCGCCGGGCTGGCGATGATCGGCGCGACGGCGGTGTCGCTCGCGGCGCCGCTGCTCACGAAGTACGCGATCGACCATGGCATCGCGCACCACGATCAGGGTGCGATCGACAGAGCGGCACTCGTCTACCTCGTGCTCGTCGTCTCGCGGCCGGTGCTCGAGCGCGTGATCGTCCTCTGCAGCGCGCGCGCCGGCGAGCGCTTCCTCGGCGACCTGCGCGTCGCCGCCTTCGACAAGCTCCAGCAGCTGTCGATGCCCTTCTTCGAGCAGACGCGCGCGGGTGTTCTCGTGTCGCGACTGACGAACGACGTGCAGACGCTGACGACGTTCACGCGCCTGGTGCTCGTCGAGGTGGTCGGCTCGGTGCTGCTCTTCGTCGTCACGCTCGTGATCCTGGTCAGCCTCTCGCCGCAGCTCTCGCTCGTGATGCTCGTCTCGGTGCCGCTGCTCGTGTGGTCGTCGCTGCGCTACGGCAAGCGCTCGCGGCCCGCCTTCCTCGCACTGCGCGATCGCGTCGCCGAGACGATGACGTCGCTACAGGAAGGGTTGACGGGCGTGCGCGTCCTCCAGTCCTATCGCCGCGAGACCGAGCGGTACGCGTCCTACCGGCTGCGCTCGCGCGCCCAGGTCGCCGCGTGGCGTCGTATCTCGCTCGTCAACGTCGGCTTCTTTCCGATGATCGCGTTCGCGCAGTCGCTGGCGCTCGCGTCGGTGCTCGTCGTCGGCGGCTATCTCGAACGGCACGGACGGGTCACGGTCGGGACGATCGTCGCGTTCGCCCTCTACCTGATCTCCCTCTTCGACCCGGTCGCGCGCCTCGGCGACTGGTACACCGAGTTCCAGTCCGGACGCGCCGCCCTCGCGAAGATCGCCGGCCTGCTCGCCGAGCCGGTGAGCGTGGGCGGCGGCACGCGCGCACTGCCGGCCGGCGCCGCGCTACAGGCCAGGGACGTGACGTTCGCGTACGACGGCGGCACGCCGGCCGTCGCCGACGCGTCGCTCGTCATCGGCGCCGGCGAGCACCTCGCGCTCGTCGGCGCCACGGGAGCCGGCAAGTCGACGCTCGCGAAGCTGCTCGTCCGCTTCTACGACCCGCAGGAGGGCGCGGTCGAACTGGGCGGCGTCGACCTGCGCGACGCGTCGCTCGCCGAGCTGCGCCGGCGCATCGTCTTCGTCCCGCAGGAGGGCCATCTCTTCTCCGGGTCGATCGCCGACAACGTCCGGCTCGCCCGGCCGGAGGCCGACGATCACGAGGTGCGCGACGCACTCGCCGCGATCGGGGCGCTCGATCGGTTCGAGCGCCTGCCCGGCGGCCTCGACACGGACGTGCGCTCACGCGGCGTCCGCCTCTCGGCGGGCGAGCGCCAGCTCGTGTCGATCGCGCGGGTCGCGCTCGCCGATCCCGCGGTGATCGTGCTCGACGAGGCGACGTCTGCGCTCGATCCTCGCACCGAGGCGGCGGTCGAGCAGGCGCTGGCGACGGTCGCGCGCGGCCGCACCATGGTCACGATCGCCCACCGGCTCTCGACCGCCGAGCGGGCCGACCGCGTCGCGGTGCTGGAGGGCGGCCGGCTCGTCGAGCTGGCCACGCACGACGAGCTCGTCGAGCAGGGCGCGCGCTACGCGCGGCTCTGGAGCAGCTGGCAGGCCGGGCTCGCCGGTAGCTAAGCGGGCCGTGTGGGTCGTCGGCGCCTGTTTCTCCCATGGAGCCAGCCATCCGCCGAAGCAGCGATCCGGTTTGGGACCTCGTAACGACGGCTGACCGTACCCTTCGCTGATGGCGGGATTGACGGCGATCGTCCTGAGCGCGTTCTCGCTCGGCCTCGGGCTCGTTCGCGATCCGTACGTGGGCGTTGCGTGCCCCGGTCCGAACAGCACCACGTGTGGACGAGTGGGCATCGCTGTCTGGGTTGCGCGCCGTCACGCGATACGTGTCGATGCGACGCTTGCGGGAGTGCAGGTTCGGTTGGCTCCTCCGAAGACGGTCGGCAGCTACTGGGTGGGGTTCGTGCATCTGCCACTACGCAAGATGGGGTTACCGGCGTCGTGGGCGGGCACTCCAGCGAAGCGGTTGACGCTTCGGCTCCGCATCCGCTACCCGTCGGGCTGGCGCACAGGGACGCTCCGCCTCGGTCTTCATTCCGGCTGGGGCTAGTCCGGTCGGGTCGGTGAACAGACACCTGAGGCAGCGAAGCCTGCATGAGGCGGGTGCGAACAGAGATGATCGCCTCGAGCATGCCTCGCCCGCGCACGATCGCGATCGCCGCAGTGGTCGTCGCCGTAGTGACTGACGTGACGTGGGACGGAACGTCGCTCCACATCTCGTTCGGCTGGCCAGGCCGAAAGCCGATCGCTTCGTTCCTGTTCCCGTAGACCAGGTTGCTGACGGGCTCGGGGCTGACCTGCGCGAGTGCTCTAGCTCCAGGGCAGCCGTGACCAGTACGACGGCCGCTCTCGCCGGAACCTCTCGGCCGTCGCGTACACCTCCTCCGGATCGGATGTCTCCCTCTCCACACTCGCGTCGTAGCGCGCTGCGAGGTCAAACACTGGATACCGCACTTCCGGACTTACATGGGCGCCAACCATCAGGATCACACACGGCTCATCCCCAGCTCCCACGAAGGCATGCTCCGTCCAGGGAGGTGAGTGGAAGAAGTCCCAGGCTCGGAGGAGGCGCTCCTCGCCCTCGACGAGCAGCCTGCACTCACCGGCCAGAACGAGGAAGCCCTCCTGATTCGCCTCGGCGTGGTAGACGCTGCTCTGGCCAGGCTCGAGGACGGTCACATTGATCCCGAACTGCGCGAACTCGATCGGAGACTCGCCGTACTCGTTGGCGAACCAACACGCAGCGCCCCTCGTCTCCGACGAGAACCACTCGGCATCGCGCACGTTGACGACAAACCACCCCTCCGTGACGGGGGCAAGCCCGGAGCCGGCGTCCTCGAGCCTCGCTTCGTTCACGAAGCAGAGTCTCGCAGTCCAAGCGACGGAGTTCTCGTCTGGGCCGGTGTTCGGCAATACCCCCAGAGCGTCAGACTTGCGGATATGCCGTCGAGGTGCGACGGGCGGCTGCTGACGAAGGTGAGCGGCTGCGCGATAACGCAGTAGCTGCTAAGGCTTCGTGGGACTACGACCTACAGCGTGTGCGGGAATGGGCCGCGCTCGGCGATTTCTCACCCGATGGTCTTGAGCAGAAGAATGCGTTTGTAGCGTTGGTTGGAAACGACGTGGTCGGCTGGGTCGGCGCGATCCTGCAAGGCGGTGTTCTATGGCTCGACGATCTCTGGATCGACCCCGAGTGGATGAACCGAGGCATCGGCACTGCTGTCTTTCAGCACGCCGTGGCCTTGGGCCGGGAAGCGGGCGCACTCCGAATGGAATGCGAGGCCGAGCCACACGCGACGGGCTTCTACGCGAAGTAGGCGGCCGGCACGTACGGGACGAAGATCAAGCCTCTGGGGTCGAGTGAATCCAGTCATGGGCCTCGACCTTCGATAGCAGGGACTCGACGCGGGGCGACTTGCCTGCGCGAGCGCCCTTACGCCGCAACTCGCGTCGGCGCTTCAGTCGCCTCGCGCCCGCGTGCCGGGCGCTGCACGACGAGCCAGAGGCCGACGAGCACGATCATGCCGCCGATCGCCAGCCCCGCGCGCAACGGTTCACCGAGAACGAGGATCGACGAGGAGACGCCGAACACGGGGACGAGGAGCGTGAACGAGGCCGTGCGTGCTGCGCCCAGCTTGCGCACGCTGTCGTAGTAGAGGACGAACGCGAGCGTCGTCCCGAACGGCGCCAGGTAGACGATCGAGGCCCAGGCCGACAGCCCTGCGTGGGCGAGGTCGTCCCAGCCCGGCACCGAGAACGGCAGGAGCAGCAACGCACCGGCCGCCGACGCGTAGGTCGTCGCGACGAGCGGGTCGGAGCGGGAGATCAGCTTCGGGCCGAGGATCGTGTAGATCGCCCAGGAGACCGCTGCCCCGACGAGGATCAGGTCGCCGGCAAGGCGGCGGCTGCTGACGGCGCCCGCGGGGTCGACGACGACCACCAGGCCACAGAGCGCGATCGCGAACCCCGCTCCGACGCGAACACCCGGTCGCTGGCCGTATACGCCCCAGGCGAGCAGCGTCGTCAGGACGGGGATCAGCCCGGGGACCAGGATCGCCCCGTCGCTCGCCGGTGTGCGCGTCAGCCCGATCAGGAAGAACGCCTGGTACCCGGCGATCCCGGTGAGCCCGAGCAGTCCGATCAACGGAACGTCGGAGCGCGCCGGCAGCGGGATCCGGCGACCGCGGACGCGGGCGACGAGCAGCATGAGCGCGGTCGCGAGCACGAAGCGCGCCGCAGCGACCGTCAGCGGCGGCAGATGGTCGACCGCGACCTTCCCGGCCGGCCACGTGCCGCCGAAGAGGATCGCGACCAGCAGCAGCTGACCGAGCGCGCGGCGTTGCGTCAGACGCATCGCCTCTCCTTCTACCGGTGCCGGGCACCCCGGTGCCTGGCACCGGGCTGGAGAGCTAGAGCTAGCTGGCCTCGGGCTCCGGTGGCTGCATCGCCGCGCCGCCCGGCAGCGGGAACGGCCGCGGCTTCGGCTGCGGCCGGCGCTCGGGCTCGGGCGTCGGCTCGGAGCTGGGCTCCGGCTCCGGCGGGAAGACCGACTCCTCGGGGTCGCCGGCGAGCAGCGCCACGAACTGATCCTTGTCGATCGTCTCGCGCTCGATCAGGATCTGCGAGATGCGATGGAGGTCGTCGAGGTGCTCGCGCAGCACGCGCGTGGCGACGTCGTGGCCCTCCTCGATGATCCGCCGGATCTCGTCGTCGATCTCGCGCGCGACCTCTTCCGAGTAGTCCGGCTCGGCGCCCATCTCGCGGCCGAGGAACGGCATGTCGTGGTTGCGGCCGAGGACGCGCGGGCCGAGCTTCTCGCTCATCCCGAAGCGCATCACCATCTGCTTGGCGGTAGCGGTGACCTTCTCGATGTCGTTGGCGGCGCCGGTGGTGACCTCGTTGAAGACGAGCTCCTCGGCCGCACGACCGCCCATCGTCATCGCGATCTGCTCGAGCAGCGCCTTGCGCGTGGTCAGATAGCGGTCTTCGGTCGGCAGCGAGATCGTCAGGCCAAGCGCCTGCCCGCGCGACACGATCGTGATCTTGTGCACCGGGTCGGTGTTCTCGAGGAAGTGACCGACGAGCGCGTGGCCCATCTCGTGGTACGCGGTGATCCGCTGCTCCTTCTCGGAGAGCAGGCGCGCCTTCTTCTCGGGGCCTGCGATCACCCGCATGATCCCTTCCTCGAGCTCCTCCTGCTCGATCACCTTCTTGCCTCGCCGCGCCGCGAGCAGGGCCGCCTCGTTGACGAGGTTGCGCAGGTCGGCGCCGGTGAAGCCGGGGGTGCCGGCGGCGAGCGAATCGAGGTCGATCACCGAGGCGAGCGGCTTGCCCTTGGAGTGCACCTCGAGGATCTTGCGGCGGCCGTTGCGGTCGGGGCGGTCGACGACGATCTGCCGGTCGAAGCGCCCCGGGCGAAGCAGCGCCGGGTCGAGGATGTCGGGCCGGTTCGTGGCGGCGATCAGGATGATGTTGTCCTTCATCTCGAAGCCGTCCATCTCGACGAGCAGCTGGTTCAGCGTCTGCTCGCGCTCGTCGTGGCCACCGCCGAGGCCGGCGCCGCGATGGCGGCCGACCGCGTCGATCTCGTCCATGAAGACGATGCACGGCGACGCCTGCTTCGCCTGCTCGAACAGGTCGCGGACGCGGGAGGCGCCGACGCCGACGAACATCTCGACGAAGTCGGAGCCGGAGATCGAGAAGAACGGAACGCCTGCCTCACCGGCGACCGCGCGCGCGAGCAGCGTCTTGCCGGTGCCGGGCGGGCCGTAGAGGAGGACGCCCTTCGGAATCGACGCTCCGAGCGCCTGGAACTTCTTCGGGTTCTCGAGGAACTCCTTGATCTCCTGGAGCTCCTCGACCGCCTCGTCGACGCCGGCCACGTCCTTGAAGCCGATCTTCGGCGAGTCCGGTGCCATCCGCTTCGCGCGCGACTTGCCGAAGCTCATCACCTTCGAGCCGCCGCCCTGCACCTGGTTCATCAGGAAGATCCAGAAGCCGATCAGCAGCAGGAACGGGAGGAAGCTCCCGATCAGCGCCGTCCACGAGAAGCCGCCCGTCCCTTTCGAGTCCCAGAGGATGCCCTTGCTCTGCAGCAGATCCTGGAAGTGCACCTGCGCCTGGTCGGAGGCGTAGTGCACGGTCGCCTTCTTCCCGTCGCCGTACTTGAGCACGATCGCGCGCTTGCTCGGGTTGAAGGTCGCCTCGGTGACGAGTCCGCTCTTGACGTCCGCGATCGCCTGCGACGTCGTGCGCTTCTGGGTCGTCCCGCCGGTGTGGATCAGCGTCTGGCTGGCGAGCCACACCAGCACGACGATGACGATGAGCGGAAAGAATGCGCTGCGGAGGAAACGGTTCACGTTTGTTCTTCGTTCAGCGTAGCCGGTTGGATCTTCCCGGTCGAACCCCCTTTACCCTGCCTCGACCAGGCCGTCAGGCGCCCTCGGGCATCAGCTCGTCCCGGAGAACGCCTACATAGGGGAGATTTCGGTATCTCTCGGCGAAATCGAGCCCGTAGCCGATCACGAACCGGTTCGGGATCTCGAAGCCGATGTAGCGCACGGGAACGTCGATCTCGCGGCGCGAGGGCTTCGTCAGGAGGGCGCAGATCTCCAGGCTCGCGGGCTCGCGGGACTCGAGGTTCCGCAGCAGGTACGAGAGTGTCAGCCCCGAGTCGATGATGTCCTCGACGACGAGCACGTGGCGCCCGTCGATGTTGATGTCGAGGTCTTTGAGGATCCGGACGACGCCGGACGAATCGGTCGAGGCGCCGTAGCTCGAGATCGCCATGAAGTCGATCTCGCACGCGACCGAGATCGCGCGCATCAGGTCGGCCATGAAGAAGACGGCGCCCTTGAGCACGCCGACCAGCAGGAGCTCGCGGCCCTGGTAGTCCGCGGAGATCTCGGCGCCGAGGTCGCGGATGCGCGCCTGCAGCTCCTCTTCGCCGATCAGGACCTCGCCGACGCCTTCCTCGACCTCAGTGATCGACACGGTCCGCCTTCACCCCCTCGGCCTCGACGATCCCCGGGACGCAGACGACCTCGTCGCCGCGCACGACGAGCGGCCAGCCCTCCCGGTCCGAGCGCGGCACCTTCGCGTCGACGAACACGTCCTGCACCTTCCTGCTGCGGCCGGCCAGCCGGTCGCCAGGACGCCAGCCGCGCACGCGAAGGCCCGGGAGGCGGGACTCGATGCGCCACGGCCCCCACGTCACCTCGCCTTCGAGCGCGACCGGGCCGCGCTCGAGCCAGAGCCGGTCGTGCTCGCGCACCGCCTGGACGCCGCCGCCGAGATCGACCCGCTTCGAGCCGACGGGCGCGTCGAGCAGCTCGGCGAGCGCCGACGGCAGCGTGCGGCGCCGGTCGAGCGCACGGAGCACGTTCTCGCGGGCGGCGGGGTGAATCCGTTCGAGCAGCGGCAGCACCTCGCCGCGGAGCAGGCCGCGCACGCTGTCTCGGTTGGAGGAGTCCTCGCGCCACTCGAGAGCATGCTCGCGACAGTACGCCTCCGTCTCCTCGCGCCACACGCAGAGCAGCGGCCGCACCACACCGTCCTCCCGGCGCAGCTCGATCCCCTTCGTGTTCCCGCTCGAGACGAGCCGGTAGAGAACCGTCTCCACCTGGTCGGAGAGCGTGTGACCGGTCGCACGGAGCCGATCGGCGTGGAACGAATAGCGAACGTCGCGAAGCTCCGCCTCGTTCCGGCAGCGCGCTGCTCCCTGGACGACCTCGGCGCCGAAACGCTCCTCGCACCACTGCGCGTCCGCGTCCGACTCCTCGCCGCGCAGGCCGTGGTCGACGTGCAGCGCAGCCACGCGGTAACCGAGCTCCGAGAGTGCATGCCAGAGGCAGGTCGAGTCGGCGCCCCCCGAGACGAGGCAGAGCACGTCGCCACCCGGCGCGATCAGGTCGTGGCGCCGGATGTGCGCCTCGATCCGCTGCAGCAGCTCCAAGCCGACAGTCTTGCACCGGAGACGGTGTCAGCGCACGCGCCGCCGCCGCGCGAGGAGGGATGCGCCCTCGAGCACAGCCCAGCGCGCCACCCAGAGCAGCAGCGCGACCCGGACCAGACGGCGAAGAGTGCGGATCAGAAGAGCACGCTCCGGTACTCGAGCTCGCGTTGCATCCCGACGCGCTCGTAGAGCGCGATCGCCGGTGCGTTGTCGGCGCGCACGAACAACGTCACCGTCGGGGTGCCGGGCAGCAGGAGCCGGATCAGGTCGGCCAGCCCGCGGGAGGCGTACCCACGGCCCCGTGCCTCCGGGTCCGTCCACACCTGCTGCAGCTGGATCGCGCTCGGCGTCCAGGCGGACGCCTCGGCCTTGAACAGGACGACGTCGTCCTCGAGCCAGAGCCACGACCGCCGCTCTTCCACCTGCGCCGCGGTCCGCCAGCGGAACGCCTCCCCGTTGCGCGCGAGCGGGTCGATCCCCAGCTCGAGCTGATGCGCAGCCGCGCACGCCGGAACGAGCCGGTCGACGTCGGCGAGCGACGCCAGCCGCAGCCCGCTCTCCCCCGCCGGCGGCGCCGTCCGCATCGTGAAGACCGGCTGCCCGGGCCGGTCCTCCCGCGCGGGCGGCAGCTTCGCCCGCGCGGCGTCCCAGAGCTCGCCGACCGCGCCCGCCTCGCCGATCAGCATGCGCACGTCGGCGACGCCCGTGGTGTCGGCGAACGCGGCGCAGCCGGTCCCCGACGGCACGATGTTCGCGCCGACGTGGCAGAGCGCCGACAGCGGGCCGCCGGTCGTCGAGACGGCCACGAACCGGCCGAGCCCGCGGCGTGCGACGTCCTCGAGGAACACGCGCTCGACGGGCGACGCGGCGCAGAACTCCAGCACCTCCAGCGTCGTCGGCTCGAAAACGGTCATCTCGAGGGTGTTCTATAGAGTCCGCCGCCATGCCGATTCACATCCGCGCCGAGCCCGGCGACTATGCAGAAGCGGTCCTCCTCCCCGGCGATCCGCTGCGCGCGAAGTACATCGCCGAGACCTATCTCGAGGACGTCGAGCAGCGGAACTCCGAGCGCGGCCTCCTCGGCTACACGGGCACCTACCAGGGCAAGCCGGTCTCCGTGCAGGGCACGGGCATGGGCTGTCCCGGCGCGACGATCGTCTTCGAGGAGTTGATCCAGCTCGGCTGCAAGAAGCTGATCCGCGTCGGCACCTGCGGCGGTCTCCAGCCGCACCACGCGCTCGGCGACCTGATCGTCGCCCTGACCGCCGTGCCGGCCGACGCGACGGCAGCGCACCTCGTCGGCAACGAGCCGCACTGCCCGACCGCGGCGTGGAGCCTGATCCACGGAGCGGTGCACGCGGCGAAAGAGCAGAGCCTGCCGCTGCACGTCGGGCCGATCGTCTCGAGCGACCTCTTCTACAACCCCGACGGCGGCCAGTACGAGCGGTGGTCGAAGCGGGGCGTGCTCGCGGTCGAGATGGAGGCTGCGGCGCTCTTCACGCTCAGCGCCCTGCGCGGCGTCGAGAGCGGGTGCCTGCTCACCGTCTCCGACATCGTCGTCGAGGGCGAGTTCAAGCGCATCTCGGACGACGAGCTGCGCGGCGCCGTCGACCGGATGACGCGGATCGCGCTCGAAGTCGCCACGTCGGAGACGTAGCGTCCTCGCGTGAGCGAGAACGCGGTCTTCCTCGTCAACCCGGCGTCCGACAACGGCCGGACCGGGCGCCGCTGGCCCGAGCTCGCACACCGGGCGGCGCTGCTGGGGCTCGAGGGCGAGACCCTCTTCTCCGAGCGCCCCGGCCACCTGATCGAGCTCGCGGGCGCCGCCGTCGACCGCGGTGCGCGCCTCGTCGTGGCCGTCGGCGGCGACGGCACGCTGAACGAGGTGATCAACGGTGTCGCGGAGCGCGACGTCGACCTGGGGACGATCCCGCTCGGCACGGGCATGGACTTCGGCCGCACCTACGGTCTCGCGACGCGCTTCGACGACGCCGTCGGCGCGATCCTCGCCGGGAACACGCGGACGGTCGACGCCGGCCGCGTCACCTACCGCACGTGGAGCGGCGACGAGGCGAAGCGCTGGTTCGGCAACGTCGGGACGGTCGGCATGAGTGGAGCGGTCGCGCAGCGGGTGAACGGCATGTCGAAGGTGCTCGGCGGCCGCGTGACCTTCTTCTACGGGCTCACGCGCGTGTTCCTGTCGTGGAAGAACACGGAGGTGACGGTCTCGGTCGACGGCGGCGAGCGCCGCGGGCTGATGCACGACGTGATCGTCGCGAACGGTCGCTGGCACGGCGGCGGGATGATGCTCGCGCCGGAGGCGGAGCCGGACGACGGCGTCTTCGACGTCGTGCTGATCGGCAACGTGTCGAAGCTCGACTTCCTGACCACGGCGCCGAAGATCTACAAGGGCCGCCATGTCACGCACCCGAAGGTCGAGGTGCTGCGCAGCGCGCGCGTCGCCGTCGACGCGGGCGAGCGCCTGCCGATCGAGGTCGAAGGCGAGCAGGTCGGAACGACGCCGGCGCTGTTCGAGGTCGTGCCCGGCGCGCTGCGCGTCCGGGTGCCGGCCGCCGCCTAGTCCTCGTCGGACGTCGGCTTCGGCTTCGCCGCGGTGCGCCTGGGGGTCTTCTCGACCTTCGCGAGCCGTTGCTCGAGCTCCTCGACGCGCCGCTCGAGCGCATCGAGCCCCCTGACGCGCTTCGAGAGGTCGTCGACTCGCTCGCGCAGCTGGTTCGCGCCCTGGAGGACGCGCGACGCCGCCGGGTTCTTCGACGCCCGGTCGAGCACGTCCTCGCCGAGCGAGGCGAGCTGGGAGAGTGGGTTGCGGTTCTGTGCCATGTGGCCCACTAGCGTACGCGTTTCACCGTGTATCCGAGCTGGTAGCAGCCCTGCACGTTCGCGGGCGGGCACGACGAGCCGGCCGTCGACGCGTTCGAGCGGTGGGTGCCGAGGCTCGCTCCGGGCGATCGGAACGTCACCGTGACCGCACCCGGATAGTCGTCGCCCGTGACGTTCCCGACCTCGGGCGACACCGGGCACGGCACGAGGGCGTGCCCGGGACCGTCGAAGCTCGGCACCGCGCCGAAGTCGCACTCGCGGGCCAGCGCGACCAGCGTCCAGGGCTGTCCGGCGCGGACGTAGAAATCGACCGTCTGGCGGCCGGGGAAGACCGAGCCGTCCCTGGCGGCGAGCGTCCCCGGCCAGCGGCCCCAGATGCCGTCGACGCTCCACTCGAGCTGCCACTCGCCCGGCGCGGCGGCGATCTGGCCGAGCAGGGTCGATTCGTTCTTGTACTTGCAGCCCGGGTCGTCCGGCGAGCAGGAGGGGTCCATCGCGCGCCGGACGAGCAGGCGGTCGAAGTGGAGTCGCAGGTGCACGACCGGCACGCCCGTCGACCAGCCCACGTAGACCTGCTTGGCGACGAGGACGCGCGCGCCGGCCGCCGCAGCCACGGTCAGGCGCGTCTCGACGCAGCTGCTTCCCGTGGGCGTCACCGACACGGCGGGCGCGCCGACGCTGCCACGGTCGACCACGCTGAAGCGCAGCACGGCTCCGGCCGGTCGCGGCTTCGGCGCACACAGGGGGAACGCGTAGCTGCCGTTCACGCTCAGCCAGTCCGGGGCTGCGTGCGAGCACGACTTGAACTGGTCGGATCCCTTGGTCTGGTGCGCGCACTCGGCCTCACGGCCGGCAGGTGTCGCCTCGGTCGAGAGATAGAGGTCGCCCTCGGCGTCGCCCCTGGCGCTGGCGGGTGACGGCGCTCCCGGCCTGCGCTCGACCCAGGCGCCGCGGAAGGGGTGGAACTCGGTCTTCTCGCCGTTCGGCAGGTAGTGGTCGCAGTCCCAGACCCACGAGCCGAACGCCTCGAGCCGGTCTCCCGGCTGCGGCATCGCCCACGGCGGATACGCCGACGACTCGCGCTCGAGATGGATCGTCCCCTGCTCCGCGGTCGCGTCGCGCGAGGTGCCGGTGAGGAACTGGTCGGAGGAGTCGGCGCGGACGTCGATGTTGACGTCGTAGGCGTGGTGGGTGATCGGGTCGTCCGAGCTGGCGACGCGCGAGGCGAGCAGCCCGCTCGCGCCGGCGACGACGCCGCTGACGAGACGCGGCGGCGGGGGCGGTCCCGACGCCGGGAAGTCGCGGTCGTTGACGTACACCCAGTTGGGTGCGAACCCGGTGTAGATCTTCGATGTGTCGCGCTGGCAGCCGTCCGCGACCGCCTGCACGTTCGGGTCGGGCTTCACGTCGACGAGCCGCCACGCCGCTCCGGCCGCTGCCAGGACGACGAGGCAGGCCGCGGCGGCGGCGCGTCTCATCGCCTGATGATGACCGGCGTGCCGGCGCCGACCGCGGCGAACACGCGCTTCAGGGTCGCGTTCGGGAGCCTCACGCAGCCGTTCGAGACCGCCCGGCCGATCGACCACGGCTCGTTCGTGCCGTGGATCGCCACGGGACCGCCCTGCGCCCACCAGGTGAGCACCGGCGAGTAGGCGGAGATGCCGAGCGCGGCCGGCCCGAACGGGCCGGAGGCGTCCTCCGGCACGAGCCGCTGGTTGACGTAGTAGCGGCCGGTCGGCGTCGGGGTCGCCGGTGCGCCGACGCCGACCGTCGCGCGGAGCAGCAGGCGGCCGCTCCTCGAGAGCCACAGCCGCCGCGCCGACAGGTCGACGACGACCCGCGTTCGGACGGGCTCGAGCTCGAGCAGGGCGGCGCGAACCCAGCCGGTGCTGCCGTTGGGGCGGATCGGGAGCTGCACCCGGTACCAGCGGCCGCCGCACGCCCGGCCGTGCGCGGCCGCGAGGACGCCGAAGACCGTCGGATAGCCGTTGACGTTGCGGGAGCCGAAGCGCGCAAGCACCGTCCCTCCCGGCGTCCGATAGGCGACCGCCCCGCGATCCGCATACCCGGCCCAGGCGACGCGCGCAGAGCCGAGCGGCCGAGCCGCGACCGCACAGCCGCCGGCCGCGCCGGCGCCCACCGACCCCGCGAGCGCCCCGGAGGCGGCGAGCGCGACGGTCGAGGACAGGACGACCCTTCGCATCAGCCGCTGAATCTACGCTGCTCGGGTGATCGTCGCGCACCTCGACCTCGACGCGTTCTTCGCCGCCGTCGAGGAGCTCGAGGAGCCTGCGCTCCGCCGGGTTCCGCTGATCGTCGGCGGCGACCCGCACGGGCGCGGGGTCGTCGCGACGGCCAACTACGTGGCGCGCGGGTTCGGCATCCATTCGGCGATGTCGTGCGCAGAGGCCCTGCGCCGGTGTCCACACGCGACGTTCGTGCGCCCGCGCATGTCGGTGTACCGCGACTACTCACGCGACGTCTGGGCGGTCGTGCGCGAGATCGTGCCGACCGTCGAGCAGACGGGCATCGACGAGGGATACCTCGACCTCGGCGAGGTCGCGCCGACGTTCGAGGACGCGCGGGCGGTCGCGGAGGCCGTGCAGGCGATCGTGCGCGCGCGCACGGGGCTCTCGTGCTCGCTCGGCGTGGCCGGCTCGAAGGTCGTCGCGAAGATCGCGTCGGACCGCCGGAAGCCGGGCGGTCTGACTGCCGTGCGCCCGGGGCGCGAAGCGGCGTTCCTGGCCCCGTTCCCGATCCGGCTGCTCCCGGGGGTCGGGCCGCGCGCCGAGGAGCGCCTGACCGCGGCGGGGGTCACGACGATCGGCTGCCTCGCCGCACTCGACGACGGCGAGCTCCGCAGCGTGCTGCAGGGGAAGGTCGGCCGCGAGCTCCGCGACCGCGCGCGCGGAATCGACCCGCGCCGGCTGGAGCTGTCCGTCGAGCGCATCTCGATCTCCAACGAGGAGACGTTCGCGCGCGACATCGGCGATCCCGAGCGACTGCACGACGAGCTGCGGCGGATGGCGGTCGGGCTCGCCGGCCACCTGGAGCGACGCGGCCAGGTCGCGCGGACGATCACGACGAAGCTTCGCTATCCGGATTTCTCGATCCGGACGCGGTCGACGTCGCTGCAGGTCGGGACCGACGACGCGGAGCGGATCGGCTCGATCGCCTGCGACCTGCTCGACCGCGCGCTTCGCGATCGCCCCGGTCCGCTCCGTCTCGTCGGTGTCGGCGTGTCGGGCCTGGTCGAGCACGTGCAACTTTCGCTGCCCGCCGGCGTCTGAATTGTCACACGATCGTCACGCTTTGCTCAGGAATCGGGCACGGCTTGCCGAGTACCCTGGTAGCGATGGGAAACCAGCCGACACACAAGCCCCACGAGCACGACGCCGAGCGCGTGCACGTGCTCCTGCTCCGCCGCGGCATCCCGTACGAGATCGAGCGGCACGTGTGCGCCAAGTGCGCGCGCGTGCTCGACGAGAAGCCGGTCAAGCGCGCCGCGGCCTGAGCCCGCGCTCGCGGGGCGTTCTGAGAGCATGATCCCGCCGTGGAGGGGTTCAGCTTCTCGACCGACATCCGGGTTCGCTTCGCCGAGACCGACGCGCAGGGAATCGCCCACAACGCCAGCTACTTCGTCTGGTTCGAGGTCGCGCGGGTCGAATACCTGGAGGAGTTCGCCCACGGCTACCAGCGGCTTCGCGACGAGGGGATCGAGGCGCTCGTGCTGGAGTCCCACGCGCGCTACATCGAGCCGGCCGTCTTCGACGACCGGCTGAAGGTGTTCGCCCGCTGCCTCGACGTGAAGGGAGCCCGCTTCCGCTACGAGTACGTCGTCCGGCGCGACGACCGCACGATCGCCGACGGGTGGACGGCACACGCCACGGTCGACGCGAAGACGCTCCGCCCCACGCGCGTCCCGGCGTGGCTGTTCGACGCGATCGCTAGTGCGGAGCGGTCGGCGCCGTCCCGGCCGGGCTGAGCGCGGTCGCCGGCGGCTTCGGCTTCTTCTTCGTCCCGACGCGCACGAGCTTCGGCTCGGCGCGGTAGTACGACGACCACGACTCGTCGGAGAGCAGCTTCCCGGAGGGGGCGTAGACCTTCCGCTCGACGCGCGTCGCCTGGGCGGGCACGCCCGGATCGTCGACGATCGTCTGGCCGACCGCGAGCGCGGGATCCTTCGTCTTCTTGACCGGCGGCGGCGACACCACCCGCAGCGGCTGCGTCTGCGACTCCACGCGCCGGTGCTGGGGCGCGCCGTAGAGCGCGACCGTCAGGGAGGACAAGCTCACCCACGTGCGCAGCAGCAGCCAGTGGCCGGTGTCGTTGACGAACTTCAGGTCGACGTCCGGGTAGTTGACGGTCGCGTCGCGGCCGAGCGGGTAGTGGGAGATGTAGAGCGCGTGGTTCGTGCGCGCCGTGATCGGCAGCCCCGCGACGAAGGCGGCGTTGAACACCGTCGTCGAGACCTGGCACACCCCGCCGCCGAGCCCGGTCTCGAGCTCGCCGTTGATGATCACGGGCGCCTCGAGAAAGCCCTTCGCCGCCGAACGCTCTCCGGTCGTCCCGTTGAACGAGAACGTCGCTCCCGGAGCGATCAGCTTGCGGTCGACCAGATGCGCCACGAGCTCCACGTTGTGGATGCGGTTGGGCTCGCCGCCGAAGAACGTCTCGTAGGCGCCGACCGTCCCGGTGATCCCGAGCGCGGTCGCCTGCGCCGTCGTTCGCTTCGGCTGCGCCTCGGCATACACGAGCGACGCGACCCGGTTCGCCGGACGCTCGGCCGCCGCCAGGATCGCCGCCGCCGACTTCTCCACGTCCAGCGTGATCCCGGCCCTCGCCGGCACGACACGCACCGACCCGCCTGCGCCGACCGCCCAGTCCGCGTCGCGCGGCGCACGGTCGACAGCGCGCGCAAGCCGCCGAAGCTCGGGCGCAGCGCCCGGGCCCGCGAGCCGGAGCCCGTGGCTCGGCCCGTCGACGTCGAGCATCGTCGCGATCCGCCAGCGCGGCAGCTTGATCCGCGTCGGGCCGACCGTCAGCGTCACCGGCGCGGAGACGGCGGTCGCGGCAGCGGCCCGCGTGGCCTGCAGCGACGCAGCCGTCACGCTCGGCGGGTCGACCCGCACCGGGAGCGCGACCGGGGCGCGCGAGAACGACGCGAGCGAGGCGACGATCAGCCGACCTGCTGCGGAGCGGTCGAGGACGCTCCCCGACGAGCCCGGGACGACGACGAACCGCAGGCCGCGGCGCACGAGGGCGGCGTCGCGATGCGGACGGTCGATCGCCGCGGCGATTCGGTCGAGCTCGTACGCGAGCGCGGTCGCCGAGACGCGCGCCGGCGGTGCGACGTGGGCCGGGAAGAGCTTCAGCTCGAGCCGCCGGTAGCCGCGCAGGAAGCCGAACCCGTCTCCCTGGTGCTCGGCGGAGGCGACGGCCGCGGTCCAGTCGGGCTCGACCTCGAGCCTGCGCGCCGAGATCGCGAAGCGCCGGGAGCCGAACGTGAACGCGACCGGCGTCCGGGCCACCTGCTGCCAGCGCGCAGCGAGCGTCCGGCGCGCCTGCGTGGCACCGAGACCGCCGACGTCGACGCCCGCCACCCGCGTCCCGCGGGCCAGCGTGTCGGCCGAGCCGGCGAACACGACCCCGATCCCGATCGCAGCCAGCACGGCGACCACGCCCAGCCAGCCGATCCTGGTCCAGAACCGTCTGCGCGCGGCGGCGCGACGACGTGCACGAATAGCCGAGGAGGTGGCGGCCACGGCCGCGGCATCCTAGCCGCCTTTTCGGGTCGCCTTGGTTAAAAAACGAAGAGCTCGACGCCGCCGGAGACGTTCAGCTCGACGCCGGTGATGTAGGCGGCCAGGTCGGAGCACAGGAAGGCAATCGCGTTCGCGATGTCCTGCGGCTCGCCGGGGCGCTTGAAGACCGTGCGGTTCGCGATCCGCTCGTTCATCGCCGGGTTCGCCATGTGGAAGGCCTCGGTGCCGATGATGCCCGGGACGATCGCGTTGCAGGTGATGCCGTGGCGGCCTCCCTCCATCGCGAGCGTCTTCGTGAGCCCGATGATGCCGGCCTTCGTGGTCGAGTAGGACGCCTGGCCGAAGCCGCCGAGCGTTCCCGCCACCGACGCCATGTTGACGATGCGCCCGAAGCTCCGCTCCTTCATGTGCGGCCACACCGCCTGCGCGCAGTTGAAGGCGCCGGTCAGGTTGACCCTCAGGTCGCGCTCCCAGAGCGCCGGCTGCTGATCCGGGAACTGGCCGACGTGGTCGAGCGTGCCGGCGTTGTTGACGAGGATGTCGACGGAGCCGAGCTCGTCCACGGTCCGCGTCACCGCCGCCGAGACCTGCTCGCGGTCGGTGACGTCGCAACGGACGGCGAGGGCGCGGCGGCCGAGGCCCCGGATCTCCTCCGCGGTCGACTCGGTGTGGACGAGCCCCTGCGTGCGCGCGACCTGGGCGAGCGGCCCATACGCGTCGGTTTCCTCCGAGAGCTCCGACTCGACGAGCAGGTCGGCGATCACGACGTCCGCGCCCGCTCGGGCGAGCGTCAACGCATCGGCCCGTCCGAGCCCCCGCGAGCCGCCGGTGACCAACGCGACGCGCCCGGAGAGGTCGATGTCGAGGCTCACGCGGCGACTCTACCCGCGCGGCAGGAAGATCTCTTTCGCGATCACGAGCCGCTGGATCTGCGACGTTCCCTCGTAGATCTGGAAGAGCTTGGCGTCGCGCATCAGCTTCTCGACCGGGTACTCCTTCATGTAGCCGTAGCCGCCGAAGACCTGGACGGCGTCGGTGGTCACCTTCATCGCCGTGTCGGCCGAGAAGCGCTTGGCGAAGGACGAGTGCAGCGTGGCGCGCTCGCCCTGGTCGAGCAGCCAGGCCGCCTGCCAGGTGAGCAGGCGGGCTGCCTCGATCTCCGTTGCCATGTCCGCGATCAGGAAGTTGATGCCCTGGTGCATGGCGATCGGCACGTCGAAGGTGACGCGCTCCTTCGCGTACTCGACGGCGAGCTCGTACGCCGCCTGGGCGACGCCGACGGCGCCTGCCGACGTGCCGGGGCGCGTGAAGTCGAGGGTCTTCATCGCGATCTTGAATCCCTCGCCCTCTTCGCCCAGCCGGTTCTCGACGGGCACGACGACGTCGACGAGCGCGAACGCCGACGTGTCCGTCGACCGCTGCCCCATCTTGTCGAGGTGCTTCTCGATCGTCACGCCGGGGGTGTCCATCGGGACGACGAACGCCGAGATCCCGCGGTGCCCCTTCGCCGGATCGGTCTTCGCGAACACCACCGTCCACGCGGCGTGGCCGGCGTTCGTGATGAAGGTCTTCGAGCCGTTCAGGACGTATTCGTCTCCGTGCCGCACCGCGGTCGTGGCCATGCGCGCGACGTCCGAGCCTGCGCCCGGCTCGGAGAGCCCGAACGAGCAGAGGATCGGCTCGTCGATGAGCCGCGGCAGCCAGTGCGCCTTCTGCTCGTCGGAGCCGGCGATGATCACCGGCCCTGCGCCGAGGCCGTTCGCGCAGATCGAGGTGCCGACGCCGGAGCAGCCCCAGTTGAGCTCCTCCCCGACGAGCATGCCGTCGAAGCACGGCAGGCCGAGCCCGCCGTAGGCCTCCGGGACGTGGAGGTTCATCAGGCCGAGCGCGTGCGCCTTCGCGATCAGGTCGGCGGGATGCTGCGACCGCTCGTCGTACTCGGCGGCCTTCGGCCGGATCTCCCTGGCGGCGAACTCGCGGGCGAGCGCACGCAGCTCCCGCTGCTCGTCGGTGAGGGCGAACGAGATCCCGGTGGCGGTGTGCTCGGCGGTGCTCATGGAGGCTCCTGACGCCTGATTGACTGGTCAGTCAAACGGTAGCAGGCCTGTAGATTTCGGCCAGTCGACGATGGGAAAGCTCTACGAGGAGATCGACGCGAAGCTCGCGGCCTGGATCGGCCGCCAGCGCCTGTTCTTCGTGGCGACGGCGCCGAGCGAGGGCGGCCGCGTCAACGTCTCCCCCAAGGGCCCGATCGGCACGCTCCGGCTGGTCGACGCGCACACCGTCGAGTACGACGATCACGTCGGCAGCGGGGCCGAGACGGCTGCGCACCTGCGCGAGAACGGGCGCATCTGCGTGATGCTCTGCGCCTTCGAGGGGCCGCCGAGGATCGTCCGGCTCCACGGCCGCGGCGAGGTGCTGCCCGCGGACGATCCGGGCGACGGGGTCAGAGCCGTCGTCCGCGTCCACGTCGAGCGCATCGCCGACTCGTGCGGGTACGGCGTGCCGCTCATGGAGTACGCCGGCGAGCGCACCCAGCGCGACGCGTGGCGCGCCGCCAAGGGCGCGGACGGCATCCGTGAGTACGTGCGGGAGCGCAACGCCGAGTCGATCGACGGACTGCCCGCGTTCGACGCCTAGTGGAGGCTAGGCTGCGCGCGATGGACTTCGAGCTGACCGACGAGCAACGGCTGATCCAGGACACCGTCCGCGCCTTCGTGGACGAGCGCGTGCTGCCGGTCGCGATCCAGAACGACATCGACCACAAGCTCGACCTCGAGCTGATCGAAGGCATGGCCGAGCTCGGGATCCTCGGCATCGTGGTTCCCGAGGAGTACGGCGGCGCGGGCCTCGACTACGTCGCCGAGGCGCTCGCGTGCGAGGAGATCGAACGCGGCGAGGCGGCGTTCCGCACCCTGATCTCCGTGCACGTCGGCCTGAACTCGCTCTCGTTGCTCAAGTACGGGTCCGAGGAGCAGAAGCAGCGCTGGCTCACGCCGCAGGCGAAGGGCGAGAAGCTCGCGTGCTTCGGGCTGACCGAGCCCGGCGCCGGCTCCGACGTGGCGGCGATGCGCTCGACCGCCCGGCGCGAAGGCGACGTCTACGTGCTGAACGGCCAGAAGAACTGGATCTCGTACGCGACGGTCGCCGACCACGCGCTCGTGTTCGCGAAGACCGACCCGGCGGCGGCACACAAGGGCATCAGCGCCTTCGTGCTCGAGAAGGGCATGAAGGGCTTCACCGCGCGGGACACCGAGCACAAGCTCGGGATCTGGGCCGGCTCGACGGGCGAGCTGTTCTTCGAGAACGTCGAGGTGCCGGCGGAGAACCTGATCGGCGCCGAGGGTCAGGGATTCGAGATCGCGATGCACTCGCTCGACCAGGGCCGCTTCACGGTGGCCGCGGGCGCCTGCGGCGTCGTCCGCGCGTGTCTGGAGCGGTCGGTCGAGTACGCGCGCGAGCGCGAGACGTTCGGGAACGCGATCGGCCGCTACCAGTTCGTGCAGGACATGATCGCGACGATGGTGCTCGGGTACGAGACGTCCAAGCTGCTCGTGCTGCAGGCGGCGTGGATGAAGAACGAGGGCAAGCGGAACACCCGCGAGACCTCGCTGGCCAAGTGGCACGCGACCGAGTCCGCGTTCGAGGCCGCACACCTCGCGATCCAGGTGTTCGGGTCCTACGGCTACTCCGGCGAGTACGGGATCGAGCGGTACTTCCGCAACGCACGCGCGCCGATCATCTACGAGGGCACGACGCAGATCCACAAGATGATGCAGGCCGAGCACGCCCTGGGCTACCGCAGGCTCAACGGCCGGAACGGCGACGTCTCGCCGATCTGCTCGTGGGCTCCCGCCCTCTCGCCCGTCCACGCCACGGCCTGACCCGGTGCAGACGGCGGAGGTGGTGATCGCCGGCGGGGGTGCGCTCGGCGCCTCGGTCGCGTGGCACCTCGCCGAGCTCGGGATCACGGACGTCGTGCTGCTCGAACGCGACACGCTCGCCTCCGGGTCGACCGCGAAGTCGGCCGGCGGGTTCCGCATGCAGTTCGGCGACGAGCTGAACGTGCGGATAGCCCAGCGGTCGCTCGACGAGCTGCGGCGCATGGGCGACGAGATCGAGCTGCGCCAGTGGGGCTACCTGTTCCTGCTCGACCGCGAGGAGGACGTGGCCGCGTTCCGCTCGGCGCTCGCGATGCAGCAGGCGCTCGGCGTCCCCGCCCGTGAGCTGACACCCGCCGACGCACTCGACCTCGTCCCACAGCTCTCGCTCGACGGCGTGCTCGCCGCGACGTATTGCGCCCTCGACGGCTACTGCTCGCCGGAGTCGGTGGTGCAGTGGTACGCGCAGGCTGCGACCGAGCGCGGCGTGCGCATTCGCCAGGGCTGTCCGCTCACCGCCGTGCACGTGCGCGACGGGCGGATCGAGGGCGTCGAGGCGGGCGGCGAGCGGATCGCGACGTCGACGCTCGTCTGCACGGCCGGCGCCTGGTCGGCGGAGGTGGCGGCGCTCGCCGGCGTCGAGCTTCCGGTCGAGGGCGAGCCGCGGCATCTCTGGTTCACGCCGGCCGACGGCGGCCTGCCCGCCGAGCTGCCGCTGACGATCGACTTCTCGACCAGCTTCTACTTCCACCGCGAGGGGCAGGGGCTCGTGTTCGGCGGCAAGGAGCCGCGCCTCGAGGACGTCGCCGAGCACGCCGCGCGGCGGCTGCCGGTGCTCGCCGACCTGCCGATCCAGTCGTCCTGGTGGGGGTACTACGAGGTGTCTCCCGACCACAACGCGCTCGTGGGCGAGAGCGGGCGCGTCTCGCGCTTCCTCTACGCGACCGGCTTCTCCGGGCACGGCTTCCAGCAGGCGCCGGCGGTCGGCGAGCACGTCGCGGAGCTGGTCGCCGGCCGCGCGCCGACGCTCGACCTGGGGGCCTTCGACGTCGAGCGGTTCGCCCGCGGCGCCGAACGCCGCGAGACCGTCGTTATCTAGAGGTTTGATGTGGAGCGGCGTGCCCGCGGGGATGCGCCAGACCAAGCGGATCGGACACGGCGGGCGCAGCCGGTGGTGGTTGCTACGGGCAAGCCTGACGGGGCCGAGCCGCGCCGTGTCTGGCGCACCAGCCGTGGGTGCGTAAGTTTCACATTAAGCCTCTATGGTCGCCTAGGCACACCATGCCGCGGCGACGCGCCCGATGACCTCCCGGACGCGGTCGAGCGAGCTGAGGCTGACCCACTCGACGGCCGCGTGGGCGCCTGCGCCGGCGGGCCCGAAGAGGACGGTCGGGATGCCGGCGCCGGCGAAGAGCGCGGCGTCCGTCCAGAACAGCTCGCCCGTGTAGTCGCCTGCGCCGGCGGCATCGCGAACGAGCTCGGTGAACGGGTGATCGGATTGCGTGGTGAGCGGATCCCTGCTCGCGATGATCCGCAACGAGGCGTCCCCGGCAATCGCGCGCAGCTCTCGTTCGACCTGCTCGACGGTCTCGCCCGGGATCGTCCGGCGCTCGCCTGTCAACACGCAGCGTGCGGGGAAGCTCGAGAGCTCCTGGCCTCCCTCGATCAGCGAGGCGTGCAACGACGCGGGTCCGACGAGCGGATGAGCCGGGCCTGCTTGGAGCCGCTGATCGAGCTCCGCAAGCGCGACCAGGATCGGGCCCACCTTGGCAATCGCATCGACACCGAGATCCGGCCGGGAGCCGTGCGCCGCGACGCCCTCGGTCTCCAGCTCGAAGCCGACGAACCCTCGATGCGCAATCGCTACACGCAGCTCGGTCGGCTCGACGACGATCGCGGCGTCGGCGCTCACGGACGCGACCACCGCCTCGGCGCCGATCGACGCGAGCTCCTCGTCGGCGACCAGGGTCACGATCACGTCACCGCGCAACCCGGTCGCATCGGTCGCGGCGAGCAGGATCGCGGCGAGCGCGCCCTTCATGTCGTACGCCCCGCGTCCGTAGAGCCGGTCCCCCTCGATGCGAGCCTCGAACGGCGCCTCCATCCCCGCGACACCGACGGTGTCCAGGTGACCGTTCAGGAGCAGCGAGCGACCGCCCCCCACGCCGCGCTTCGTGGCGACGACGCTCGGGCGCTCCTCCCCGAGAACCTCGACCTCGAGCCCACGCGCCGCGCACCAGTCGGCGACGAAGGACGCGATCTCGCGCTCGCCGGCGCCACCCGGCACGAGCGCCGGGTTGACCGAATCGATCGCGACGAGGGCCGCCGCGAGCTCACCTAGAGAGGACGGCACGAGCTGGATTCTTCCTCCTAGCGCGAGTCGGGCTCACGCGCAGCTGCGCGGTGACGGAGAGCAGAGACTCGCCGAGTCCCGCCGTCGCGGGAACGTCAAGCGTAAGAACACTCGCGCATGCGACCGTACTTCCCCCGACCTTCGCTGACTTGTCCGCACGAGCCGGGCTTGCCATACGATCCGGCCAACCGACGAAGGAGGGCACGAGATGGCCGTCGCATTCGTTCAAGAGTTCCCGATTATTGGTGAAGATCGAAGCACTGCGAACTACGACGCCCTCAACGACCACGTCATGGCAGCCGGTGTCCCCGACGGACTCGTCAGCCACAGCGCCGGCTTCGATGAGGATGCCGGTGTATTCCGGATTTTTGACATCTGGGAGAGCCAGGCACACGCGCAGCGTTTTATCGACGGAACCCTCATGCCGTTCGTCCAACCGATCCTGGAGAGTGGAGCCCCGCCCCCGGCTCGGCAGGGGTTCTACGACCTTCACAGCGTCGTCACCCCGTAACCGCTCAGGTCGTCCGCAGGAGACGAGCTGCCCTGACTGACCCGGTGGCTCGTGCCTGCGCGTGCACGTATTCCTCCTACGCTTTCAAGAGCCATTCCTGAACCCGCGCTCGGACAAGGATGTCGCCGCCTGACTCGCGAACCCTCAACCACCTCAGGTAGGCATTCCCGCACGCTCGCGCATGCGAGTTTGCCCCGAGTTGGACCTGTGAGACTCTCCAAAGCGTAGGTTCAATCGTCACGTGATTCCGTTTCTCGTAGCGCTCGCACTCGCCCCCTGGGCACACCCGCTCTCGTTCCGCCCTGCGACGGGGTGGCAGACGGGCAGGAGCGGCAACACACGCTCGGCCTACGTCGGCCGTGGCCCTCATGCGACCGTGCCGCTGGAGTCCGCCGCGTGGACTGCGAGGAACGTCCGCTACAGGGATGACGCGACTGCCGACCCGCCGAACAAGACACTTGCCCACTTACCAGCCCGCGGCATCATCGTTTGGGCAGTCATGTACGCCCCCGCATCGAACGGACGACCGATCCAGCTTGACCTTCGACGGGCGAGACACCTCGCCTGCTGCGACGGACCGGTTCGGGTCGCGGGAGGGATGTACGAATTGGCGGGCAATGGCCCACGCCGCGCCTACTCGATGATCGTCCGCGTCTATTTCGGGTCGCATCCAACCCGGAGCATCGTCGCGGCGGCCCAGTCGGCCCTGAACCGCCTGCGGCTTCCTTCGCCTTCGTAGAGGCGGCCACTCGGGCGTCACTCGTGAACACTCGCGCAGCCGAGTGGGTGTGGCACCGGAGGAAGCGGATAACGGAGCGTCAGCCGAACAGGAGGGTGGCGGCGAACGTGAAGACGAGATACGTCCCGATCACAGCGTTCACGACAATCCCTGTCGTTCCCAGGCGACGCTCGCCGAGGCGACGCGCGCGGACGCCGAGCACCATCCCCACGACAGCGGGCGGCACCATCAGCGCGAGGAGGAAGAATCCCGCAAGGTAGCCCCACACACCAGCCTCGGGTAGCAACTCTTGCTCCTCGAGGTCGAAGACGACGAACTGTAGGAATGTTCCCACGATCCCGGCGACGACAGCCGCGACTGCCGTGGCGGCCACCATCAGCAGCGACTGCGTCGCTACGCGCCGTCCCGGGTCTTCCGGGAGCGAGAACCGGTGTCGCTGAGGTGAAGTGACTGGCACGGCCAGAATGGCCTCCTTCCCTCACCACCATCGTCATTCGCAGGGACGGCTATGGCATCAGTGGGTTCGCTGATACGTCGGCGCGCCTCCGGCATGCTCAACCGTCGCCGTTCATCTGGCCGTCCTTAGCGCAGCCCGTCGGGGGTCATTGCCGCACGCTGGCGCAGTCGAACGCCGCCTCGTTTGCGCGTAGATTGGTGTTGCCATATCGAGCTGGTATGACGCCTGGGCGGACCGATACGAGGAGGAGGGGTCGCCTCGCACTGCTGACGTCCCGTTCTACGTCGGGCTTGCCCGTGGTGCTGACGGGCCACTGGTCGAGCTTGCAGTTGGCACCGGGCGCGTTGCGATCCCGGTTGCTCAGGCGACGGGCAGGCGCGTAATAGGGATTGACTCGTCTCCGGCGATGCTCGCCCAGGCGCGAGTGCGCGCAGCTGAGGAGGGAGTCGTGCTCGACCTGCGTGAAGGAGACATCCGGGAGCTTGAAATCGAGGAGCCCGCGGCGTTGATCTATTGCCCTGGGCGGTCTCTGCTGCATCTGCCCACGTGGGCCGCTCGTCGCCGCTGCTTCGAGCGGGTAGCGGCATCGCTTCGGCCTGACGGCCGCTTCGCCTGGAACGCGTTCGCTTTCGACCATCACATCGCATCCGCCATAGACGGCCGACACGCCGACGCGGCGCCCGGCGTCCCCGTGCCGCACACGATCCACTACCGCGTCGGCGACAACCGGGTCGACATCGCCTTGGACGATGGTGGAACCGGTTCGCTCTGGTGGGCAACCAAGAACGAATGGCTGGGCCTCCTCGACGTCTCGGGCCTGCGCCTCGAAGCTCTCTATGGCGGATTCGCCGGCGAGCCGCTCGACGACGACAGCCGTGAGTACGTCTTCGTGGCCCGCCGCTAACGCTTCAGCGTGGCCGTCCCGACAGCGTCAGGGGACATTTCCCGCACCTGGCAGTCGAGGGTTCGTAACCCAGGTTTCAGGCACATGTGCCTGGCACCAGCTGTCTCGGCGAGCTAGACCTCGCCGTCGAAGTAGTCGACCGCGTCGTCCAGGCGGAACAGCTTGCCGGGCGGCCACACGCCGACCTTGTTCGAGTCGGGGTAGACCGACACGCCCGGCTCGTTCTTCGTCGACAGGATCGCCACGCGCGCCGGCTCGTCGGTGCGGTTGGTCACCTTGTGCGCGCCGTCCGGGCCGGCCGGGAAGCAGACGGTGTCCCAGGCGGCGAGCTCACGCTCGCCGTCGGGCGTCCGCAGCGTCGGGCGCCCGACGAGGACGATCAGCCACTCCTCGTCGCCCGCCTCCCAGTGGTACGGGCAGATGCTCTGGCCGGGCGGAAGCTCGTAGACCGAGAGACCGAGCAGCGCACCGCCGACGAGCGGCCCGACCCGCTGGTACGCGATGTGATACCCCTCGGCGTCGTCGTCGTCGAGCGTGACCTCGACGTCGAAGAGGTTGACGTCGCTCACTCCTCCCCCTCCCAGTAGTCGACCGCATCGGCGCGGCGGAAGTCGAGGCGGTCGGGGTTCCCGAACGGGAGCGAACGCGTGCCGAGCTTGTCCGAGTCGGGGTACACCGCGACCGACGCGGGCCCGGCTGCACACGAGAGCATGAGGACGCGTCCCGGGCCTGCGAGGGCGTGCGCACCGTCCGCGCCGGAGGGGAAGCACACCACGTCGCCTGCGCGGAGAGCCCGGGTGCCCGCCGGCGTTCGCAGCTCGGGCGTGCCGTCGAGGACGATCAGCCATTCCTCGACCCCATGGTGATAGTGGTAGGGAAACGTCCGCTCACCGGCAGGCAGGTCGTACACACTGCCGCCGATCGCCTTGGCGCCGAGCGCATCGGCGACCCGCGTCGACCTCGAGCGCCACCCCTTCCGGTCGTGCGCCTGGCCGAGCGGAGCGGTCCCGAGGTTGCAGACGCCGGTCACGGAGCCAATCCTGCCGAAACGACGTCGACCACCGCGCCGACTGCGCGCTCGACGTCCTCACGCCCGTCCGGCAGCCGCCCGAGGACGAACCCGGTCAGGATCTCCTCGAGCGCTCCGTACACGGCGAACGCCGCGAACCGGACGTCGACGTCGGCCCGTACCTCGCCGCGCGCCTTCGCGGCCGACACGATGCGCTCGAGCGGCGCGAACACCGCCTCGAGCTCGCCGACCCGCGCGGCGACATCGGCGCTGCGCGCGACCTCGCGGACGAGCACGTGAATCAGATCGGGCGTCTCGAGCCACGACCCGAGGTAGACCTGCGCGAACTGCCGCAGCTGGCCGACGAGCGGCGGCCCGGAGGCCTCGATCCGCTGCAGCTCCGCTCCCAGGTTCGACCAGGTCCGCCGGAAGATCTCGTCGAGGACGTCGTCCTTCGAGCGGAAGTAGTGATAGAGGAGGCCATGCGCGACTCCCGCCTCGGCGGCGATGTCGCCGACCCGAGCGGCGCCGAAGCCCTTGGCGGCGAAGACGCGCACCGCCGCGCGCAGCAGCTCGCTTCGCCGCTCGGTCGCCGTCCCCGCCAAGGCCCGCCAGCATAATCGGCGTGTGCAGCCGCTTCGGGGCTTGACCGTGGCCGACCTGACCCGGTACCTCCCCGGACCGTTCGCCTCGCGCGAGCTGCTGCGACTCGGCGCGCGCGTCGTGAAGATCGAGCCGCCCGACGGCGACCCCGTCGAGGCGACGGCACCGGCGTGGTACCGGGCGCTCAACGAGGGCAAGGAGCGGATCGTCTGGGACGCGCGCTCCGAGCCGCCGCCGCGCGTCCTCGCGGAGGCGGACGTCGTGCTCGAGGGCTTCCGGCCGGGCGTGTTCGAGCGCCTCGGGGTCTCACTCGGCGAACGAGCGATCCTCTGCTCGATCACGGGCTACGGCCGCGAAGGGCCGCGGGCCGGCGACGCGGGCCACGACCTCAACTACCTCGGCTACGCGGGGGTGCTCGCCGACACGGCGCCGGCGCTGCCGCCCGTGCAGATCGCCGACCTCTGCGCCGGCGCCCAGGGAGCCGTCGTCGAGGTGCTCGCCGCACTGCTCGAGCGGAGTCGAACCGGCCGCGGCACGCATCTGGTCGTCTCGATGACGCACGGCTCGCACCGGTTCGCCGCACACCGGCTCGGCGGCGAGCCCGTGCCGCGGCTCTTGACCGGCGGAGCCGCCTGCTACGCGATCTACGAGACGGCCGACGGCCGTCACCTGACCGTGGCCGCGCTCGAGCCGAAGTTCTGGGAGCGGCTCTGCGAGCTCCTGCAGCGCCCCGACCTGGCCGGCCGCGGCTACGAGCCGCGGCTCCCCGAACTCGAGGCGCTCTTCCGGACAAGGACCCAGCGGGAGTGGCTCGCCCTGCTCGAAAGCGAGGACACCTGCGTGGGCCCGGTGCTGACACTCGCCGAGGCCGCGGCTGCTCTAGGCCGAGACGAGGCCTAGCCGCCGGCCCGCGTCGAACACGAGGCCGAGGGCGGCGAGCGCGAGCACCAGGAGCACGAGCCCGGCGATGAGAAGTCTGCGGCGCATGACGGCCGCAGGATCGAGGCGGCCGCTTAAGGGACGCTTGGCGCCGGCTTAAGCGCCGGCAGCAGGCGGCCGTGCAGGTGCCAGGCACCGAGCGCGAGCACGAACGCGGCGCCGGCGGCGATCACGAGCGCTTGCGCGGCGAGCCCGAACGCGACGGCGTCCTCGGTGCGCATGCCCGAGGCGACCAGGATCGCGGCGCCGGCGCCGGCCTGGACGGCCGCTCCGGCGGGTGCGACCGGCAGGACGGCCGAGGCCGAGGACGCGCAGACGAACGCGAGCGCCAGCGCGAAGTCCGTTCCCAGGCCGAGCGCGGCCAGCAGGACGAACACCGCGAGGGCGCGCAGCGTCCAGGAGACCGCGACGGCGAACCACGCCTGGACGGCCTCCCGGCGGCCGGTCGCGTGCTCGCCGACGAAGCGGGCGAGCCGGAACCGGGCGAGCAGGCTGAATCCCGCCAGCCGGTGCAGGCCGAGCACGAGCCCCGCTGCGCAGACACCCGCAGCCGCGACGACGAACAGTCCGGCCTGGAGCCAGCCGCCGACGTTCGAGACGAACGCGGCGACCGAGGCGAGCGGCACGAGCGCGGCGCTGTCGAGCAGCGCCAGCAGGAAGAGCGAGAGGATGACCGCGCCGAAGCTCGCACGCCGGCGGCGGCAGCGCCGCACGACCGCGAACCGGATCACGTCGTCGCACCGGCCCGGCAGCGCGATGCCGCCCACGGACGCCGCGCCGCCGGCGGCGGCGAGGGTCAGGACGGCGGGACGCTCCGTCGTCTGGAACAGCCGCTGCCAGCCCCAGGCCTTGGCCGCATAGGCGGCAACGAAGATCAGAGCGGCGAGCGCGACGAGCCAGACGTTCGCGCGGTGCAGGGGCCAGCCGGCGCGCGTGAAATGGCGCACGGCCAATCCGCTCACGGCCAGCGCCGAGAGCACGAACAGCGAGTTGAGGAGGCGCCCGGGCCTGCGCACGTGCACCTGATCCTCGACGCGCCGCGACCGGCGCGCATCCCTCAGGTTGTGTCCTCGCCGTCCCCCGACCGGGGGAGAATCCGCTCGGAGATCCCGCCCAGCGCCCGCGTCAGCTCGCTCGGGATCACCCAGACCTTGTTCGCGTCGCCCTGCGCGATCTGCGGCAGCACCTGCAGGTACTGGTAGGCGAGCAGCTTCGGGTCGGCGTCGCCGTCGTGGATCGCCTTGAAGACGGTGCCGATCGCCTCCGCCTGCCCCTGCGCCGCGAGGATCGCCGACTGCTTCTGCCCCTCGGCCTTGAGAATCGCCGACTGCTTCTCGCCCTCGGCGGTCAGGATCTGAGACTGCTTAACGCCTTCGGCCTGCAGGATCGCGGCGCGCTTCTCGCGGTCCGCGCGCATCTGCTTCTCCATCGTGTCCTTGATCGAGGGCGGCGGGTCGACCGACTTCAGCTCGACGCGATGGACCCGGATCCCCCACTTGCCGGTGGCCTCGTCGAGGATCCCGCGCAGCTGATCGTTGATCGTCTCCCGCGAGGTCAGCGTCTGCTCCAGGGTCATGCCGCCGATCACGTTGCGGAGCGTCGTCACGGTGAGCAGGTCGATCGCGTTCACGGGGTTGGCGATCTCGTAGGTCGCCGACTTCGGGTCGGTGATCTGGAAGTAGATGACCGTGTCGATGTTGACGACGAGGTTGTCCTCGGTGATCACCGGCTGCGGCTCGAACGAGACCACCTGTTCCCGCAGGTCCTGCAGCTGCCGGACCCGGTCGATGAACGGGATCACGATCGTGAGGCCCGGGGTGAGCGTGCGCGAGTAGCGGCCGAGCCGCTCGACGACGCCGGCACGCGCCTGCGGGATCACGCGCACGGTCTTTGCGAGCAGCAACAGGATGAAGAGCACGATCACGCCGAGCACGATCAGTGCAGCCACGATCGACCTCCTATTCGGATACGAGGGCGGTAGCGCCCTCGATCTGGATCACGTCCACGGTCTTACCTTCCTCGAACACCTGGTCGCCCAGGTAGGCCCGCGCCGACCACTCCTCGCCGCCGATCCGCACCCGGCCGCCGTGCTCGTCGACCCGGCGGGTGACGAGCGCCTTGCGGCCGACGAGCGCGTCGGTGCCGGTCCGGGAGAGCGCCGGCAGGCGGACGTGGCGTCGGGCGATCGGCCGGAGGAAGGCAAGAGAGGCGAGCGAGCCGATGATGAAGACGAGCAGGCCGGCGACCGCGCCGCCCCCGAGGGCGGCTGCCAGCGCCGCCGCGACCGCCGCGAGGGCCACGGGCCCCAGGAAGAACATCCCGGGCGTCAGCATCTCGCCGATGCCGAGGCCGACTGCGACGATCGCCCAGATGAGCCAGCCCGGCATCCAGGGATAGGTTAGATCGTGAGCAGGGCCTGCAGGGCCCCGAGATCCTCGACGCGCTCGGGCGCATCGGGGTAGCGACCCTCCCGGTCGACGAGCACGGCGCGCATCCCGACGGCCCTCGCCCCCTCGATGTCGTCCTCCACCGAGTCGCCGACCATCAGCGCGTCACCCGCGGCGACGTCGAGCAGCGCGAGCATCTCGCGGAAGATCGACTCGTGCGGCTTCGTCTTCCCGTGTGTCCGCGACGTCAGGAGGGCGTCGGCCTCGAGTGCGTGGTGGGCCGCGAAGACCTGGAGGTCGCGGGCCGTGTTCGAGAGCAGGCCGATCAGGAGGCCGCGCGCGCGGAGGGCGGCAAGCGTCGGCGAGACGTCCTCGTAGAGCTCGAAATGGGCGGCGTGCTCCCAGGCGCGCGTCATCTCGACCGCTGCGGCGTACGTGTCTCCGACCCCGCCCATCCCCGCGATGATCCGCTCGGTGAAGAGCACCCAGAGCTCCTCGTCGTGGTCGAGCTCGGGATGGCGCTCGAGCCCGGCGAGCGCCTCCCGCCGCGCCGTGTCGTGGCGGGCCGGGTCGAGCGTCAGGCCGTGGCGCTCCCCGAGGCTCCGGTACCCCTCCGGCCCCAGGTCGGGCCCCGGCTTGGCCAGCGTGAAGTCCACGTCGAAGACGACAGCTCGGAGCCCGGCCACGCCGGCGACGATAGCCAGCCGGCCCGTGAACCCGGTGCCAGGCACGTTCGTGCCTGGCACCATCTGACCACGATGCGTGGACGAGCCGCGCTCGCAGCGTTGGTGCTCGTGGCAGCCGCTGACGGCGGCCGGGGCGCCGCCGCGCCGCGGACGGACCTGTCCCGACAGCAAGCCGCACTCAGCACGCTCGGCCATTTCTTCGCAGCGTTCAACGCACATCATCCTGCGGCGGCACTCACGTGGTTCACGAACGATCCGCGCTACGTCCGCTACGTGGGAGCAAACGACTGCGACTACCGGACCCGAAGAACCGTCGGCTTCTCCAACCGAGCACAAGTTTCCGGCTGGCTGAAGGCGCGCGCCCGCGATCATGACCGGCTCGTGGTCGCCAACGTCCGGCTGATCGGGACGCGACCGGCCGGCGCGGCAATCAGCTACCGGCTGAGGCAAAGCGACACGCTTCGCTCCCTTGGCCATCCGCAAGGGATCGTCCCGGACATAGCCACGAAGGTCGGATTCACGACGCGGGGCCCGGTCCGGATCACACAGTTTGCGAGCGCCGCTGGAACCGACCGCCCATGCGGCCCCTAGAGGCGGTGGGGCGGGCTTCGCCCGTCCCACCGCTAGGCCGAACCCCCAAGAGAAAGACACCTGCCGAACCGTCGCAACGAGCGACCACGGAGCAGCGAGGAAGGAGGGGGATCGCGGGGGAACCATGGGGTTCCCCCGCGTTTATCGGGGTGCCCAGATTCGAACTGGGGACCTCTCCGACCCGAACGGAGCGCGCTACCAGGCTGCGCCACACCCCGCGAGGCGGCTAACAGCGTAGACGAACGTCGCGTCCGTCTCGCGGTTCGATTATCGTGTGGGCATGAGCTTCGTCGGCGCCAGGAGGGTCGCGTGAAGATCCCTTCCCCCGCCGCCACTGAGCTTCGCGAACCGGCTCGCCAGCGCTCCAGCGCGGCGGGCTTTTTTTATCTCCCGGAAGCGACGGAAGGAGCGGCATGGCCAACCACCTGACGCCTGAAGAGCTCTCCAAGGAGGTCGGGATCGACCGCGACGAGGTGATCCGGATCTGTCTCGAGGAGCACGTGCCGATCTACCACGGGAAGATCGACAAGACCCTCTTCCAGGCGCAGCTGCAGGCGCTCGGCGCCCTGCCGGCCTCGCACTGACGAGTTAAAGGCCTGACGTGAAACTCACGCACCCACGGCTGGTGCGCCAGACACGGCGCGGCTCGGCCCCGCGGGCACGACATTTCACATCAAGCCTCTAGGACCGACGACTGGAGCCCGCTGCGCGCCTCGGCGCTGCGGCGGGCTTCTTCGTCTTCTTGGCCGCTGCGGGCTTCGGCTTCTCCGACGCGGCCTTGACCGACGCGCGGAGCGCGGCCATCAGGTCGACTACCGGCGCCGGCTCGGCCTCGACGGGCAGCTCGAACTCCTGGCCGGCGAGCTTCGCCTCGAGCAGCTCCCGCAGCGACTCGCGGTACTCGCTCCGCAGCTCGGCCGGATCGAAGGGCGCGGCGAGCGAGTCGATGATCTGCTTCGCCAGGTCGAGCTCGGGCTTCTTCACCTCGGCGCCCGAGACGGCCTCGTCGATCTCGACGTGGTCGCGGACGTCGGCCTGGACGAACAGCGTCTCCAGCGCGAGCGCCTCGCCCAGCGGGCGGATCAGGCAGAGCTTCTCCTTGCCGGCGAGCACGAAGCGCCCGAGCGCCGCGACGCCGCTCGACTTCATCGCCTCGAGCAGGAGCACGTAGGGCCGCCGCGCGGCCTCGGCGGCCGCGGGCACGAGGAAGTAGGTGCGGTCGAAGTAGATCGGGTCGACCTCCTCGAGCTGGACGAACCGCCCGATCTCGATGCTGCGGGAGGTGTCGTGTTGCTCGATCGCCTCGAGGTCGGCGTCCTCGACGATCACGAACTGTCCTTTCGCGACCTCCCAGCCCTTGACGAGCTCGTCGCCCGAGACCTCGCGGTCGTGCACCGGGCACCAGCGCTTCTGCTTGATCGGCGTCTCGCACTCGCGGTGCAGGAGGCGGAAGGAGACGTCCGACTGCCGCGCAGCCGGCGCCGTCGCGGGCGCGAGCCCGACGGGGATGTTGACGAGTCCGAAGCTGACTGAGCCGTTCCAGGTTGTCCGCATGAGCAGGTGAATCGTATCCGGGACCGGCCAGATTCGTGACGGAGCACCGGTTCCCTGCGAGTAGATTGCGGGCGATGGCCGGCGACCGGACGATCGCGAACCTGTGGCTCGAGGGCGTGGGCGCTGCGCGCACCGGGCCGGCCTACCTCCAGCTGGTCGAAGGCGAATGGCGCGAGGTGTCCTGGGCGGAGGCCGCGACGGCCGTGGAGGAGCTGGCGAACGGCCTGCTCGCACTCGGCGTCCAGAAGGGCGAAGCGTTCGGCCTGGTCGCGCGCACCACGCTCGAATGGGCGCTCTTCGACTTCGCGCTCGCGCTCGTCGGGGCCGTCGTGGCGCCGATCTACGCGTCGAGCTCCGCGCGCGACGTCCAGTACCTGCTCGACCACTCGGACGCCGTCGGGGTGCTCGCCGAGGACGACCAGCAGCGCGCCAAGGTCGACGAGTCGAAGCTCCGCTACGTCCTCACCTTCGCGGATCTCGACGCCGTGCGCGCCGACGGTCGCGCGTTCGCCGCGGCGCGGCCCGGAGCACTCGCCGAGCGCGCCGCCTCGATCGACGAGGACGACCTGTTCACGTTCATCTACACCTCGGGAACGACCGGGCCGCCGAAGGCCTGCATGATCCGGCACCGCAACTACTACGCGATGGTGCAGAAGGGCGACGAGCTGGACGAGCGCCTGACGGCGCCGGGCGACGTGATGTTGCTCTACCTCCCGCTCGCGCACAACTACGGACGGCTGCTGCACCTGTCGGCCGCGTACATCGGCTTCACGATCGCGTTTCTGCCCGATCCGCTGCAGGCGGCCGTCGAGCTGCCGCGCGTCCGGCCGACGATCTTCCCGAGCGTCCCGCGCGTGTACGAGAAGATCCACGCCGCCGTGCTGAGCCAGTTCACGGAGCTGGCCGGACCGCGGCGCCGGATCGCCAACTGGGCGCTCGACGTCGGCCGCCAGGTCTCGCGGCTCCGCGCGGAGAACCGGCGCGTGCCGCCGCTGCTGGCGGCGAAGCACCGTCTGGCCGACCGGCTCGTCTACTCGAAGATCAAGGATCGCCTGGGCGGGCGGCTGAAGGTGGCAAATGCGGGCGGGGCACCCCTGGCGCGGGAGATCGCCGAGTTCTTCCACTCGATCGACATCCTCATCCTCGAGGGCTACGGACTGTCGGAGATCACGACTGCCGCGACCGTCAACCTGCCGAGCGCGTTCCGGTTCGGCACGGTCGGCAAGCCGCTACCGGGCGTCGAGCTCCGCATCGAGCCCGACGGCGAGATCCTGATCCGCTCGAACACGGTCTTCGCCGGCTACTACCACGACGACGCGGCGACGCACGAGGCGCTCGACGACGAGGGCTGGGTGCACACCGGGGACGTCGGGTACATCGACGAGGACGGCTTCCTCGTGATCACCGACCGCAAGAAGGACCTGATCGTGACGGCCGGGGGCAAGAACGTTGCGCCGCAGAACCTCGAGAACGAGCTGAAGACGCACCCGATCGTCTCGCAGGCGGTCGTGATCGGCGATCGCCGTCCGTACATCGGCGTGCTCGTCACCGTCGACTCGGACGCGGTCGACGGGCTCGACGAGAGCGCCGTGCAGGCAGCGGTCCAGTCGGCGGTCGACGCCGTGAACAGCGAGCGCTCGGGGTTCGAGCAGATCAAGCGGTTCCGCGTCCTTCCCCGCGACTTCAGCATCGAGGAGGACGAGGTGACGCCGACGCTGAAGCTCCGGCGTAAGGTGATCCTCGATCACTTCGCCGGCGAGGTCGACGCGCTCTACACGCCCGAGCCCGGTAGCTAGAGAATTCTTCTCGCGCCGACGTAGGACGCCGTGTACCAGCCCTCGTCGAGGCTGGAGATCTTGACGACGTCGCCGGTGTGCGGGGCGTGGATGAACTGCCCGCCGCCGATGTAGATGCCCACGTGGCCGACACCGTCGAAGAAGACGAGGTCGCCGGGCTCGAGCTGGTCGCGCGAGACGGGCACCCCCATCGCGAAGAGCGCGTAGGTGGAGTGCGGGAGCGAGACGCCGAGCTGCGCGTAGGACCACATCACGAGGCCGGAACAGTCGAAGCCTCCCGGCGAGGCGCCGCCCCACACGTACGGCGTGCCGAGCTGCGACATCGCGACGCCGACGACGCCGCCGTAGGTAGAAGGCGGCGCGACGATCGTCTGCGACTCCGGGGCGACCACCGAGGCGCCGACGACCGTGTCCTGGGTGGCCTGCTGCTGCGCCTGGCGCTCGACGGTGGCGCGCGCGGCCGCGACTCGCGCCATCTGCAGCTGGCGGGCCTGCTCGGCCTGCACCAGGCGGGCGATCTCGCCCTTGATCGACCCGTACAGCCGCTGCTGCTGGGCGATCTTCGACTCGATCGACTGCTTCGCCGCGGCGCGGACGGCGACGAGGTGCTCCTGCTCGTGGCGCGCGATCGCCAGCTGCCGGCGATGCTGCACCACTGCGTGCCGGAACTGCGTGACCTCCGTGAGCACCCGGGCGTCGAGGCTCGTCACGTTCTTCGCACTGTCGATCCGGCTGATCACGTCGTCGAGGCTCTTGGCGCCGAAGATCACCTCGATCGTCGAGTCCTGCGCGGTCGTGTACAGCGAGACGAGACGCTGGCGGACCGCGCGCTGGCTCGCCTTCAGGTTGCCGCGCGCGACGTGGAGCTCGTAGGCGTTCTCGCGCAGGCTGCGCTTCGTCTGCGCCAGCTGGTTCGACGCTGCGTCGTATTGCGAGCGCGCGCGCTCGAGCGAGTCGGAGAGGCTCTGGAGCTGCCCCATCACGGCCTGTGCCTCGGCGCGCTTCGACCCGATCGAGGGGTCGGCAAACGCCGGAACCGCGGCTACTAGAGCCACGCAGATCCCGACGAGAACGTACGGCGCCTGCCCCAACCTACTGATAACAACCCCCTGTTCGGGGCCGGGACGGGCGCACCGGGAGGGGCCGGTACGTCACGAGTCGGGCAGGCTAGCAGGGTTTTCGGACGGACGTCAATTCGAACGTGCGCGAAACTTGAACAATTCTGCACGAAGTCTGGGACTCCTTCCGGGAGGCTGTGGTACGGTCCCGCCCCGTGCTTGGGCAGGCACACACGCCGAATCGGCGCCTGCTTTCGTTCGCCCTGCTCATCCTGGGTGTCCTGATCGTCCCCGCCGTGGGCGGCGCAGGCTCCGGGCCGTCGCAGAGCGAGCTACGCGCGCGCGACGCCCGCATCGCGGCCGAGTCGCGCGCGTCCGTCCTTTCGCTCTACTCGCTCGACCAGCGCCTGGCGTCGGCGCACGCACACCTCGGCTCGCTGCAGGCGCAGGCCCGCGCTCTCCGGACGGAGCGCACGGAGCTCCGGCACGAGCTCTCGGTGGCGCGAAGCAGCACGCGGGTCGCCTCGTCGCGCCTCGCCACCCGTCTGCGGGCGCTCTACGAGCAGGGCGACGTCGAGCCGCTCGAGATCGTGTTCGGCGCCACGAACCTCGACGAAGCGCTGACGAGCCTCGACAGCCTCACCCGGGCGAGCAACCAGGGCCAGGACGTCCTCCGCGAGCTCGAAGCGGCGCGCGCGCATCTTCACACCGCCGCCGCAGGCCTCACCGCGCGGTCGGCCGCACTCGCGACAGCGCTTCGCGAGGCCGCGGCGACGGCGCACTCCCTCGAGCAGGCGCGCGCGTCGCGGAGCGCCTACATCGCGACGCTCGCGACGAGGCGCAAGCTCACCGAGCAGCAGCTTTCGAGGCTCGTCGCCGAGGCCCGCGTCGCCGATGTCCGCACCGCGACCATCGTCGCGGCCCCGGTGTCGGCGCCGACCGCAGACGTCGCCGCCGCGCCGCAGGTCGTCGTCGCGGGAGCAACGACGATCACGGTCAGTGCGACCGGCTACTCGCTCGGCGGCACCACCTCGACGGGGTTGCCGGTCGGCTGGGGCGTCGCTGCTGTCGACCCGAGCGTGATCCCGCTCGGGACGCACATCAGCGTGCCCGGCTACGGCGAGGCGGTCGCAGCGGACACGGGTGGCGCCGTCGTCGGCTCGACGATCGACCTCTGGTTCCCGACGGCGGCCCAGGCGATGGCCTGGGGCCGGCGCACCGTGACGATCACGCTCCACTGAGCGGGGGCCGCCCGTGAGCGAGTCAGCAGACACCCGGGAGCACGCCAATCCGCGCGTGCTGCTCGTCGACGACCACGACCTCTTTCGCACGGGCCTGCGCAAGCTCTTGTCCGAGCAGGGCGTCCAGATCGTCGGCGAATGCGACGACGGCGACGAAGCGTTGCGCGCGGTCCGCGAGCTCGCGCCCGACGTCGTCGTGATGGATCTCAACATGCCGGGGATCGGCGGCGTCGAGGCGACACGCCAGATCGCGATGATCGCCCCCCTGACACGCGTCCTCGTGCTCACGATCTCCGACCAGGACGGCGACGTGCTCGAGGCGATCCTGTCCGGAGCGTGCGGCTACCTGCTCAAGGACTCGTCGATCGACGACCTGATCGCCGGCATCAACTCGGCCGCCGTCGGCGAGGCACTCGTCTCTCCGGCGATCGCGGCGAAGGTGCTGCAGCACGTCCGCGCGACGAGCGCGTCGCGTCGCGACGCCGAGCTGATCAGGTCGGAGCTCTCGCAGCGCGAGATCGAGGTGCTCAAGCTGATCGCGAACGGCAAGGACAACGCTCACATCGCCGCCGACCTGCACATCAGCCCGAAGACCGTCAAGAACCACATCTCGAACATCCTGATGAAGCTGCAGATCGAGAACCGGATCCAGGCGGCCGTCGTCGCCGTCCGCTCGGGCCTGGTCTAGCCGCTAGCGCAGCTCGGCCGCGTGCCGACGCAGCTCGGCCAGTGCGGCCCGCAGCCGCGACAGGTCGCCCGCGTTGCCGTCGAGCCGCCGCGCGACCGACGACAGCTCGTCCGTCTTCGTCGCGGTGTCGCCGTCGTCGAGACCGCGGGCGAGCTCGGAGAGGCGCCGCTCGAGCCGGAGCCGCTCGCCCTCGAGCGACAGCGCGTGGGCGTAGCCGTCCGTGAGCGTCCGCTCGATGCGGTCGAGATCGCGCTCGGGGGCGTCGATCAGCGTCGTGATCCGGTGGAAGAGCTCAGTCATGCTCGCAGGGGCGCGTGGGCCGCCTGCCGATTCTTCGACAGAACGACCATCCCCGGCAAGGGCCGGTAGACCCATCTTCGCCGCCGTGGAGGCCCAAACCCCGCCGCCGCCTCGGTCACACTGTGCGCTCGAGATGCGGATGCTTCCTGCTCTGCTCGCCGCCGCACTGCTGGCGGCCGCACCCGCGCGGTCGGCGCCGCGGCTGCCGCTGCCGACTCGGCTGGCGCACGCACTCGAGGTGCCGTCGCTGTCGGCGGCCACCTCCGGCGCGATCGCGGTCGACCTCGCCTCCGGCGGCGTCGTCTTCGAGCGGAACGCCGACATGTCGCTCGCGCCGGCGTCGAACGAGAAGCTGCCGCTCACGGTCGCCGCGCTCCACACGCTCGGGCCGGCCTACCGGTTCCCCACCGAGGTGCTCGGGCGCGGCCGGCTGGTCGACGGCGTGTGGCAGGGCGACCTCTACCTCAAGGGGTTCGGCGACCCGACGCTCACGTCGGCCGGGCTCAGGCGCCTCGCAGCCGCGCTCAAGCGCCAGGGCATCGTCAGCGTCAGCGGCCGCGTGATCGGCGACGAGTCGTGGTTCGACTCGCGCCGCACGGCTCCGGGCTGGAAGCCGTCGTTCTTCATCAACGAGTGCTCGCCGCTCTCGGCCCTCGTCGTCGACCGCGGCGTCTACGACAAGCACGTCGCGCTGCGGCCGGCGCTCGCCGCGGCGGGCCGCTTCCGCCAGGTGCTCCGCAACAAGGGCATCACGACCGGGCCGGTGGCCGTCGGGCAGGCTCCCGACACCGCCGTGTCGCTCACGCGCATTGCCTCGGCGCCGCTGGCGCAGATCATCGTGTTCATGGACCGCCAGAGCGACAACTTCACCGCGGAGATGCTCCTGAAGCAGCTCGGCGCGGTCCACGGCACCGGCGGCACGTCGGTCGCCGGCGCCGCAGTCGTCGTCTCGGCGCTCACCGAAGCCGGCGTCCCGCTGCAGGGGGTGCGGATCGCCGACGGGTCCGGCCTCTCGCAGGACGACCGGCTGACCGTGCGCACGCTCGCCGCGCTGCTCGTGACCGCCTGGAACGACCCGTCGCTTCACGAGACGGTCTGGGGCGCGCTGCCGGTCGCCGGCGTCAACGGGACGCTCAGGAACCGCCTGCAGGATCCGCCGGTGCGCGGCGCGGTCCGCGCGAAGACCGGCACGACGAACGAGGCCTCCGCACTGTCCGGCTACGTGCGCGGCCGCTATGCCTTCGCGGTGCTCGAGAACGGCGCGCCCGTCGCGTACTGGTCTGCGCACAAGGCCGAGGACCGATTCGTGACCGCGCTCGCGGTCACGCCCTAGGAGGGATTGGCGAGCAGCGCGCGCAGCTCCGCCTCGTCGCGGAGCGGGACGCCGGCCTTCTCGCGCCTTCGCGACCTTGCTCCCCGGCGACTCGCCGGCGAACACGGCGGTCGTCTTCTTCGAGACGTTGTCCGACACCTTCGCACCGAGCTCCTCCAGCGCGGCGCGCGCCTCCTCTCGCGTCAGCGACTCGAGCGTGCCGGTGATCACGTACTGGCGCCCGCTCAGCGGGCCCTCGACCGGCCGGTCGCCTTCGTCGGACTCGAAGCGCAGGCCGAGCTCGCGCAGCTCCGCCACGAGCGCCCCGTTGTCCTCGTCCGCGAACCACTCGGCGATCGCCTCGGCACGCTCGGGGCCGATGCCCTCGCACTCCATGATCTCCTCCTGCGACGCGGCCTCGAGGCGCTCGACGGTGCCGAAGTGGCGCGCCAGGTTCTGCGCGGTCACCCAGCCGACGTCGGGGATGTTGAGCCCGAAGAGGACGCGGCGGAACGGAATCTGCTTCGACTGCTCGATCGCCGCCACGGTGTTCGTCGCCGAGATCTCGGCGAACCCGTCGAGCTCGAGCAGCTGCTCCTTGGTGAGCCGGTACAGCTCGGGCAACGAGCGGACGAGGCCGAGCTGCCACAACCTCCGCACGAGCTGCTCGCCGACACCGTCGATGTCGGCCGCCGCCTGCACCCAGTTGATCAGCGACTCGAGCCCGCGCGACGGGCAGGCGCGATTCGGGCAACGGTGCATCGCCTCGCCTTCGGGCTTGACGATCGGCGTGTCGCAGAGCGGGCAGCGCTCCGGCATCCGGAACGGCTTGGTGCCGCGCCGGTGCGGTCCCGCCGGACCGACGATCTGCGGAATCACGTCGCCGGCGCGCTGGACGATCACGTCCTCGCCCTGGCGGATGTCCTTACGGTTGATGTCCTCCTCGTTGTGGAGGGTCGCGCGCGACACGGTGACGCCGCCGACCTCGACCGGCTCGAGCAACGCCCACGGGTTCAATGCGCCGGTGCGGCCGACACGGATCCGGATCTCGTTCAACCGGGTCGTCGCGGTCAGCGGCGCCCACTTGAACGCGCGTGCCCAGCGCGGCCGAGAGTGGAGCGCGCCGAGTCGACGCTGCTGCTCGAGCGAGTCGACCTTGACGACGATGCCGTCGATCTCGTAGTCGAGCTTCGCGCGCTTCTGCTCCCACTCGCGGCACGCCCTGGCAACGGCGTCGATCGACTCCAGCCGCTCGGCGAACGGATTCGTGGGGAAGCCCTGGGCGCGCAGCCACTCCAGCGTCCGGCCGTGCGAGTCGACGTCGACGCCGTCGCGTGCCCCGATCCCGTACGCCCACATGGAGAGCGGGCGTTCGGCGGTGATCTTCGAGTCCTTCTGGCGGAGCGAGCCGGCCGCGGCGTTGCGGGGGTTCGGCGCTGCCTTCTTCCCGGCCGCGAGGAGCCGTTCGTTCAGCTCGCGAAACCCGGAGAGCGGCATGTAGACCTCCCCGCGGACCTCGACCAACGCGGGCGGCGAGTCGCCGAGCAGCCGCAGCGGCACCGAGGGGATCGTCCGCAGGTTCACGGTGACGTCCTCGCCCTCCTCGCCGTCGCCACGCGTCGCCCCGCGCACGAGCACGCCGTTCTCGTAGGTGAGGTTGATCGCGAGCCCGTCGATCTTCGGCTCGATCACGTACGCGACCGTCTCGGAGGGAGAGTCGAGCCGCTTGACGACGTCGTCCGCCCATTTCCGCAGCGACTCGTCGTCGGTCACCTTCTCCAGCGACCCCATCGGCGTCAGGTGCTGCACCTTGCGGAAGCGATCCGAGGGTGGCGCGCCGACCCGCTGCGTCGGCGAGTCGGGCGTCACCAGCTCGGGGTGTTCGCTCTCGAGCGCGAGGAGCTCGTCGTACGCCCGGTCGTAGGTCGCGTCGTCCACCGACGGCTCGTCGAGCACGTGGTACTCGTAGAGCCACCGCCCGAGCAGGCCGCGCAGCTCCTCGGCGCGGGCGGGCGCCCTAGACGGCATCGAGCAGCTCCTCGGCACGGTCGACGACCACCTCGGCGTCGCCGAGTGCCGCCCGGTCGTGGATGCCGCCCCAGGTCACGCCGATCGCATGGACGCCGGCGGCCCGCGCCGCCCGCATGTCGTAGGGCGAGTCGCCGACGTACGCCGCCTGGGCCGGCTCGGCGCCGAGTCGCTCGAGCGCGAGCAGCAGCGGCTCCGGGTCAGGCTTGTGGCGCTCGGTCTCGTCGCCGCCCACCACGGTCTCGAAGAGGTGCGCGAGCGGGAGGCGCGCGAACGCGAGGTCGACGGTGGCGCGACGCTTCGCCGTGACGATGCCCAGCCGGTGGCCGCGGGCACGGAGCTCCTCGAGCGTCGCCTCGATCCCGTCGAAGCCCTCGAGCGTGGCGTGAAGCGGCTCGTTGTGGTCGCGGTAGACGCGAGCGAGCTCGCTCGCGCGGCCCGGTGCGAACACCTCCATCTGCGCCTCGAGGCCGGGGCCGCCGACGTTCTGCATCAGCTCTTCGTCGGTGAAGTCGCGGCCGAGGACGGTCTGGGTCGCGTGCCGCATCGAGGCGAGGATGATCCCGCCGGAGTCGACGACGGTGCCGTCGAGGTCGAAGAGGACGACCGGGTAGCGCACGTCCCTACTTGTACCGAACGCCGGTCAGGTAGAGACCGTGGGGCGGCGCCGTCGGACCAGCCTCGTCCCGCGGGCGGCCGGAGAGCAGCGGGACGACGTCGCGTCCCTCCAGCATCGTCCCGACGAGCGTGCGCACCATGTGGCGCAGGAACGAATCTGCGGTCACGTCGAAGGCGACGATGCCGTCGTCGAGCTCGACCCAAGAGGCACACTCGACGACCCGGACGAAGCTGTCGTGCTGCGTGTCGGTGGGCGTGAACGCGCGAAAGTCGTGCTCCCCGACGAGCGCGCTCGCGTTCAGCTGCAGCGCCGCGAGGTCGAGCGGCCGCGGCTGCCAGAGCGCCCGTGTGGCCTCGAGCGCGGAGCGCTCGCGGCGCCGCAGCACGCGATAGCGATACGAGCGCGCAACCGCGTCGAAGCGGGCGTTGAATCTGTCCGGCGCGCGCGCGCTGCCGACGACCGCGACGTCGGGCGGCAGCAGCGTGTTCAGGGCCTGGGCGGCGCGGTCGGGGGGCGGCCCTCCGGCCACCTCGACCGAGACGACGTTCGCGAGCGCGTGGACGCCGGTGTCGGTACGGCCCGCGACCGCGAACGCCTCGAACGAGCCGTAGGAGGCCGCCAGCGCGCGCTCGAGCTCGCCGCGCACGGTGCGCCGGCCGGGCTGAGCCGCGAACCCGCTGAAGGCGGTGCCGTCGTACTCGACCGTTAGCTTCAGGCGCACGTCAGGAGCTCCTGACCCCTGTTGTAAGGCATTCCATATGATCTACTGACTTGGCAACCGTCAGTTACACTCTACCGGTGTCCAACGAGCACTTCCTCCTCCAGCGGGTGCAGCCGGCGATGGTCGGGCTGATCGACGGCTCGCTGTCGACCCTCGCGCCGATCTTCGGAATCGTCTTCTACACGCACAAGCCCCACGCCGCGTTCGTCGCCGGCCTCGCGACCGCGATCGGCGCAGGCATCTCGATGGCGTTCTCCGAGGGGCTCTCGGACACGGGTGAGCTCACCGGCCGCGGCAGCCCCGCGGTCCGGGGGTCGATCACCGGCGTCGGCACGTTCATCGGCGGGATCCTGCACACCCTGCCGTTCCTGATCCCGCAGTACCACGCTGCGGTGATCGCGGCGGTGATCGTCGTCGCGCTCGAGCTCGTCGGCCTCGCGGTGATCCGCTGGCGCTTCTTCGAGACGAGCTTCGGCCGCTCGCTGCTCGCCGTCTCGATCGGCGGCGCGGTGATCGCAATCGTCGGCGCGCTCATCGGCAGCGGCGCGTAGCTAGCTTCGCGCGGCACCACCTGGCGCGGGTTAGCCTTCCTTGTGATCCGCTTGGCGGTAGTCGTGGCGCTGGGCGTTGCAGCTGCAGCGGCAGGCCCCGCGTCGGTGGCCCGCGGCGTGTCGGCGGACAGACACTTCGTGACGGTCGACAGCCATCGGTTGTACTACGAGTGCAGCGGCAGCGGAGCCCCGACAGTCGTTCTCGATGCAGGGTCTCCGGACACAACCGCGACGTGGCGATCGGTGCAGCCGCAGATTGCACGCGTAACGCGGGTCTGCGGGTATGACCGCGCCGGGCTGGGACGAAGCGAGCCCGCTCGGCCCGGGATACGGACACCCCTGACACAGGTGCATGAGCTCCGTGCGCTCCTGAGGGCTGCGAAGATCCCCGCCCCGTACGTCGTCGTGGGGCACTCCTGGGGAGGCTTTCTCGCGCGGCTCTTCGCTCACACGTACCCGGGTGCGACTGCGGGAGCCGTCCTTGTCGACGCCACGACGTTCCCCTACCTCACGCCGCAGATCGCACGGCGCCTTCCCGACCGGACGACTCCTGAGGGCATCGACAAGGTCGCTGCGATCGTCGAGTCTGCCGCGATCACGTCCCTGGGGAAGCTCCCGCTCGTCGTTCTCGGGTCGACCGAGCCGAAGCTCACAGCAAAACTGCTCGAGGCGCAGGACGCCGAGGCCGCGCTCTCGAGCGACAGCGTCGATGCGCTCGCGCTGCACAGCACGCACTACATCCAGTCGCCGCCGCCCCAAGGACAGCCCCAGCTCGTGATCGCCGCCGTAGCTGCAGTTGTAAAGGCGGTCCGGGCGCACGGCTGGCTTCCGAGCTGCCGGCAGCTGTTCCTTGCGACGCAGGCGAGCTGCCGGTAAGCACGGCGTACCCTGGCCGGGTGCAGCGGGCAATCGTCGGCTACCACCGTGACGCTCACGGAGACTGGGTCGCCGAGCTCGCGTGCGGCCATCAGCGTCACGTGCGCCACCGGCCCCCGTTCCAGCTCGGCGCGTGGATCGACGATGCCGAGGGCCGCAGACGACGACTTGGAACGCTCCTCGAGTGCGGCCTCTGCGCCCAGGCGCACGACCGGTCCGTTTCCTAGGCCATCGGCGGCGTATGGAGGCACTCGGCAAAGCTGAACGGCCGCGTGACGAGCGGCGGCACCCGTACGGCATCGGGATGGAGCGGGTTCATCAGCACGACGTCCGCCTCCGGCAGGACCGCCGAGCGCACTGACGCCAGCAGGCTGCGGCGCTCCCGGAGCCAGTCGGTCACCCACGCACGGATCGCGTCGTCTCCCCCGACCTCACCGACCCGCTCGGGAAACGCATCGGTCTCGGTCCAGCCGAGCACGAAGTCGTCCGGCGCATCGGCTCGGTCGGCCGGCAGGTAGCGGAGAGCCACCAGCACGGCAAGCCCCGCCTCCGAGGCGAAGTTGACGACAGGCACACCCGGCGGTGAGTAGCGGCCGCCGTGCTTCGACGCTCCTGCGCCGTCGAGCGCCGTGTGGCCCATCCGGGTGAGCCGCCAAAGGCGCACGGCCGCATGCTCGCACGTGTCGTCTGCTCGCGACTCGTGTTGCGGCGGCGAGGCAGGTGCCCGGCACCGAAGGTGCCAGGCACCGGAAACTACTTCTCCTCGGGCTCCGGCTCCGACTCTTCGGCCTCGGGCTCGGCAGGCTCTTCGGCTTCCGGCTCCTCGAGCTCCTCGTCGGCCTCCGGCTCCTCGTCGAGCTCCTCCTCGGCCTCCGCCTCGTCCGCCTCCTCGACCGGCTCGGGCTCGGCGACCGCGGTCGCCCGCTCCTCGCGCTGCTGCGCGACGTATTCCTCGTCGACGAGCTCGAGGTACGCCATCTCGGCGGCATCCCCCGCGCGCGGGCCGATCTTCACGATCCGCGCGTAGCCGCCGGGGCGGTCCTTGAAGCGCGGCGCCACCTCCGCGAACAGCTTGTGCACGACGTCGCGGGAGCGCAGGAACGAGGTCGCCTGCCGCCGGGCGTGGAGGTCGCCGCGGCGGCCGAGCGTGATCATCCGCTCGGCGAGCGGCTTCACCGCCTTCGCCTTGGTGACCGTCGTCCTGATCCGCCCGTGCTCGATCAACGCACCCGCGAGGTTCGCGTAGAGCGCCCTGCGGTGCGACGCATCCCGGCCGAGCTTCTTGCCTGTCCGCTGGTGCCTCACGGATCCTCGCTACTCGCTCCCGTTGGTGCTGCCGCCGCGGAGCGTCAGCCCGTGCTGGGCGAGGGTCTCCTTGACCTCTTCGATCGACTTCTTGCCGAAGTTCGGAATCGCGGCAAGCTCGGACTCGGACTTCACGACGAGGTCGCCGATCGTCTCGATGCCGACCCGCTTGAGGCAGTTGTACGAACGGACGCCGAGCTCGAGCTCCTCGATCGGGAAGTTCTCCATGCCGTTCGCGATCGGCGGGCCCGACTCGCCCCCGCCCTCGAGGTCGGCGAGCCCGTCGCGGTAGTGCTCGATCCGGTCGAGGTCGGTGAAGATCGCCAGCTGCCGGATCAGGATCTCGGCTGCCTCGGCGATCGCGTCCTTCGGGTCGACCGACCCGTCCGTGGTTACGTCGAGGATCAGCTTGTCGTAGTCGGTGCGCTGCCCGACGCGCGCCGCCTCCACGTCGTACGAGACGCGGTTGATCGGCGAGAACATCGAGTCGACCGGGATGACGCCGATCGTGTGCGCCTGGCCGCGGTTGCCCTCGGCCGGCACGTAGCCCCGTCCGCGCCCGATCGTGATGGTCACCTCGAGGCGACCCTTCGACGACAGGTTGGCGATCTCGAGGTCGGGGTTGAGGATCTCGAGGTCGGCCGGCGCCTCGATGTCGGCGGCGGTGACGACGCTCTCCCCGCGCTTCGTCAGGCGAACCTCCACCTCGGGGGACTCCCCGTGGAGGATGCAGACGAGCTGCTTGAGGTTGAGGATGATGTCGGTGACGTCCTCGCGAACGCCGGGGAGCGTGGTGAACTCGTGGGCGACGCCCTCGATCTTCACCGACGTCACGGCTGCGCCCTCGAGCGACGAGAGGAGCACCCGGCGCAGCGAGTTGCCGAACGTGTAGCCGAAGCCGCGGTCGAGCGGCTCGATCACGAACACGCCGCGATGCTCGGTGATCTCCTCGTGGGTGATCTTCGGGACCTGGAAGTCGGTCGCGCGTACTGCCATTTCTTCCTTTCCTCGCTGCTTGCTTGAAAACGTGTGCCGGCGCTACTTGGAGTAGAGCTCGACGATCAGCTGCTCGGAGACCGGCGTGTCGATCTCGCCACGCTCGGGCCACTTGAGCACGGTGCCCTGCAGCCCGTCGTGGTCTGCCTGCAGCCACGGGGCGACGGCCGCCGTGAGGTCGGTCGCATCGCGGACGATCTGCTCCGCGGTCGACCCGTCCTTCAGGGTGACGACGTCGTCCGGCGTGACCTGGTAGCTCGGGATGTTGACGCGGCGGCCGTTCACGCGGAAGTGGCCGTGCCGCACGAGCTGCCTCGCCTGAGCACGAGAGGCTGCGAAGCCGAGCCGGTACACGACGTTGTCGAGCCGGGTCTCGAGCATGCGCAGCAGGTTCTCGCCGGTGATGCCGCCCTGCTTGTTGGCCTTCTCGTAGTAGGTGCGGAACTGAGTTTCGAGGAGCCCGTAGTAGCGGCGCGCCTTCTGCTTCTCACGGAGCTGCAGCAGGTACTCGCTCTGCTTGATCCGGCCGCGGCCGTGCTCGCCCGGCGGATACGAGCGGCGCTCGATCGCGCACTTCTCGGTCAGGCAGCGCTCCCCCTTCAGGAAGAGCTTGATGCCCTCGCGGCGGCACTGCTTGCACTTCGGTGAGCGGTCTCTGGCCATCAGACGCGCCTCCGCTTCTTCTGGCGGACGCCGTTGTGCGCCTGCGGCGAGACGTCCTTCACACCGAGGATCTCGAGGCCGGCCGCCTGCAGGGAGCGGATCGCCGTCTCGCGGCCCGACCCCGGGCCCTTGACGAAGACCTCGACCTTCTGCAGGCCGTGCTCCATGCCCTTGCGCGCCGCCGAGTCGGCGGTCACCTGGGCGGCGAACGGCGTCGACTTGCGCGAGCCCTTGAAGCCGGCCGAGCCGGCGGACTCCCACACGATCACGTTGCCCTCGTGGTCGGTCAGGGCGACGATCGTGTTGTTGAACGACGTCTTGATGTGCGCCTGGCCGATCGCGATGTTCTTGCGGACGCGGCGACGGGTGCGACCCCTGGTCGCGGCTCTCCTGGGTGGGGCCACGCTACTTCGCCTTCTTCCCGCGGCCGACGGTCTTCTTCGGGCCCTTGCGCGTGCGCGCGTTCGTCTTCGTGCGCTGCCCGCGGGCCGGCAGGTTGCGCCGGTGGCGCAGGCCGCGATACGCGCCGATCTCGGACAGGCGCTTGATCGCCTGCGTGCGCTCGCGGCGCAGGTCGCCCTCGACCTGCTGGTTCTGGTCGATGTAGTCGCGGAGCTTGGCGACCTCGTCCTCGGTGAGGTCGCGAACCTTGGTGTCGGGCGAGAGCCCGAGCGCCTGGCAGATCTTGAGGGCCGACGGCTGACCGATTCCGTAGATGTAGGTCAGGCCGATCTCGAGCCGCTTCTGGTTGGGCAGGTTGACGCCTGCGATCCGGGCCAATGCTCTCCTTTACCCCTGGCGCTGCTTGTGGCGCGGGTTCGTGCAGATGACCATGGTGCGCCCATGCCGCTTGATCACGCGGCAGCGCTCGCACATGGGCTTGACGGACGGACGGACTTTCATCGGACTCGGCTTCCTCGAAAGGGACAGCGGACGCATGCAGGCAGTCGCCTGCCGGCGCGGATGGTCATCGTACCAGGACCCCTGCGGCCGCAGTCAGGACGCGCGGGCCCTCGGCGGTGATCGCGACGGTGTGCTCGAAGTGGGCGGCCAGCGAGCCGTCCGACGTCGAGATCGACCAGCCGTCGTCGTGGAGATAGACCTCCGGACCGCCCGCGGTGATCATCGGCTCGATCGCGATCGTCATGCCCTCGCGGAGCTCCGGCCCGCGGTGCGAGGAGACGAAGTTCGGCACCTGGGGGTCCTCGTGCATCGAGCGGCCGACCCCGTGGCCGACCAGGCTCCGGATGACGCTGAAGCCGGCCGCCTCCGTGACCTCCTGGACGGCGCGGGAGATGTCCGAGATCACGTTGCCGAGCGTCGCCTGCTCGATTCCGGCGTACAGGGCCGCGCGGCAGGCGTCGAGGAGCCGCTGGGCGCCCGGAGCGATCGCCCCGACCGGGAACGTCCAGGCGGAGTCGGCGACGAAGCCGTCGAGCGTGACGCCGACGTCGACCGAGAGGATGTCGCCGTCGCGGAGCCGGCCGGGCCCCGGGATCCCGTGGACGACCATGTCGTTCGGCGAGAGGCAGGTCGCCGCCGGATAGCCCTTGTAGCCCTTGAACGTGGGCTCGCCGCCGTGGCTGCGGATGAACTCCTCCGCGAGCGTGTCGAGCTCGGCGGTCGAGACGCCCGCCTGCAGGTGGCTCTCGAGCAGGGCCAGGGTGCCGGCGACGACGTCGCCGGCGCGGCTCATGGTGTCGATCTCGCGCTGGCTCTTGCGGATGATCATGCGGGCGCCTTTCCGAGCTGTTCGAGCGCCGCCTGCACCTCGGCCCAGACTGCGCCAATCTCCCGCCCGGCGTGCAGCGGGACGAGCCGTCCGGTCGCGCGATAGTGCTCGACGACCGGCTCGGTCTCCTCATGGTAGATCCGGAGCCGCCTGGCGATCACCTCGGGGGTGTCGTCGGAGCGGTTCTCGAGCTCGGCGCGCCGGTGCAGCCGCGCCACTGCGACCTCGTCCGGCAGGTCGAAGAACAGGACTGCGTCGAGCCGCCGGCCGAGGCGCTCGAGCAGCTCGTCGAGCGCCCGCGCCTGGTCGAGGTTCCGCGGGAAGCCGTCGAGCACGAACCCGTTCTCGGCGTCACCGGCGGCGAGCCGCTCGCCGATCAGCTCGACGGTCAGCTCGTCAGGGACGAGCTCGCCGCGGTCGAGGATCGGGCTCACCTGCAGCCCGAGCGGCGTGCCGTCGGCGATCGCGGCCCGGAACATGTCACCCGTCGAGATATGGGGGATCCCGTAGTCGGCGGCGATCAGCGCGGCCTGTGTGCCCTTGCCGGCGCCCTGAGGGCCGAGGACCAGCAGGTTCACGCGGATGCTCGACCGAGCGGATCGTGCCTCCGCGGGGCCGAAAACCAAGCGAGGCCGGCGCGAGCCGCGACGGAGAGCGTCATCTCAAGAATCCTTCGTAGGAGCGCATCATCATCTGCGACTCCATCTGGCGCATCGTGTCGAGCGCGACGCCGACCACGATCAGCACCGACGTTCCTCCGAGCGCCCGCGAGGTCGCCTGCGAGAAGCCGAAGTGCTTGATGAAGATCGACGGGAGCACCGCGACGATCGCGAGGAAGAGCGATCCCGGCAACGTGAGCCGAGTCAGCACGCGGTCGAGGTACTGCGCCGTCGGCGGGCCCGGGCGGATGCCGGGGATGTAGCCGCCGTACTTGCGCAGGTTGTCGGCCTGGTCGACCGGGTTGAATTGCACCGCCGTGTAGAAGAACGTGAACGTCACGATCAGCAGCGCCTCGACGCCGAGGTACGTCCACGACTGCGGCGAGAAGTGCTGGTTGACGAACGACTGCGTGCCCGGCGCGAACGAGCTGACGGTCTGCGGGAGCGCGAGCAGCGCGGCGGCGAAGATCACGGGGATCACGCCGGCCATGTTCACGCGCAGCGGCATGTACGTCGAGCCGCCCGTGGTCTGCCGGCGGCCCACCATCCGCTTGGCGTACTGGATCGGGATCCGGCGCTGCCCTTCCTGGACGAAGACGACCGCGACGACGACGCCGAGGGCGATCAGCGGGAAGAAGAGCTTCTCCATCGGGCCGCCGTTGATCCAGGCGTTGATGCCCGCGGGAGCGGACGTGAGGATCGAGGCGAAGATCAGCAGCGAGATGCCGTTGCCGATTCCGCGCTTCGTGATCAGCTCGCCCATCCACATCAGGCAGGTCGTGCCCGCGGTCAGCGTGACGATGATCAGCACGAGCCGGCCAGGATTCGACGGGAGCGCGCCCTGGCGGTGGAAGAGGTACGCGTAGCCGGCGGCCTGGGCTGCGGCCAGGACGACGGTCAGGTAGCGCGTGTACTGGTTGATCTTGGCGTAGCCGGCCTCGCCCTCCTTCTGGAGCTGCTCGAGCGAGGGGACGGCGACGGTCAGGAGCTGCAGGATGATCGACGCCGTGACGTACGGCATGATCCCGAGCGCGAAGATCGAGAAGCGGGACAGCGCCGAGCCCGAGAACAGGTTCAGGAGCCCGAGCAGCGAGCCGCCGTTGTTGTTGAAGAAGTTCTCGATCTGCGCCGAGTCGACGCCCGGCGCCGGCATGAACGAGCCCAGCCGGTAGGCAGCGAGGATCGCAGCGGTGAAGAGCAGCCGCCGCCGCAGGTCCGGCACTCGCCAGGCGTTGGCGAGCCAGCTCAGCATCTAGGCGGCGTCCTCCGCAGCGGGCTCGTCGCCGGCCTCGGGAGCGCCCTTCGTCCGCCCCTCGGGGCGCCGCTTCAGGTTCTTGGGCTTCCGCTCCTTCGGCTCGCGCAGGACGGTGAGCGTCCCGCCCGCGGCCTCGACCTTCTCGCGCGCGGTCTTGGAGGCGGCGTGCACGGTGATCGTCAGCTTCTTCGTCAGCTCGCCCGAGCCGAGCAGCTTCACGTCCTTGCGGAGCGAGCGGATCAGGCCCTTCGCCTTGAGCGTCTCCGGCGTGACCTCGTCGCCGGCCTCGAAGCGGTCGAGGTCGCGGACGTTGACCCCCTGGGTGAACGTGCGGAACGGGCCGATCGGCATCGCGTCGGCGGAGGTGTTGCCGCGCAGCTTGGCGGTGCGCATCTGGAGCGGCATCTGACCGCCCTCGAAGCCGGCGCGCATCGCGTGCGACCCGGCGCGCGCCTTCTGGCCCTTGATCCCGCGACCGGAGTAGCGGCCCTTGCCGGAGCCCAGGCCGCGGCCGACCCGCTTGCGGTCCTTGCGCGCCTGCGCCGGCTTCAAGTTGGAGAGGTTGAGGTCGCCGGCCATCAGGCGTCCTCCACCTTCACGAGGTGGCGCACCTTGCGCAGCATGCCCTCGACGACCGGGCCGGACTCGTGCTCGGCCTGCTTGCCGATCCTGCCGAGGCCGAGCGCCCGCAGCGTGCCGCGGTTGCGCGGCGTCTGGCCGATCGCGCTACGCACCTGCGTCAGCTTGAGCTTTGCCATTCGCGGCCACCTCCTCGGTCTTCACCGGTGCCTTGTACGGCAGCACCTCGCTGATCGACTTGCCGCGCGCCTTCGCGACATCCTCGGGACGCCTGAGCTGGCGCAGGGCGACCTCGGCCGCCTTGAGCATGTTGATCGGGTTCGTCGTCCCGAGCGACTTCGCGAGCACGTCGCGGATGCCGCCGAGCTCGAGCACTGCGCGGACGCCGCCGCCGGCGATCACGCCGGTACCGGGCGAGGCCGGGCGCAGCAGCACGCGCGCGGCACCGAACTCGCCGAGCGACTCGTGCGTGATCGTCTGCCCGTGCTTCGCGACCGTGAACAGGTTCTTCTTGGCGTCGTCGACGGCCTTGGAGATCGCGAGGGGCACCTCGCGCGCCTTGCCGTACCCGACGCCGACGCGGTCGACCTCGTCGCCGACGACGACCAGCGCGGTGAACGAGAACCGCCGTCCTCCCTTGACCACCTTGGCGACGCGGTTGATCTCGACCACGCGCTCCTTCAGCTCTCTCGTCTCGGCTACGTCGATCAAAACGTCAGTCCTCCTTCGCGTGCTCCGTCGGCCAGCGCCTTGACGCGGCCGTGGAACAGGTAGCCGCCCCGGTCGAACACGGCGCGATCGATCCCGGCCTTCTTCGCACCCGCAGCGAGGGCCTTCCCGACCTCCGCGGCCTGGGCGGTCTTGTCGCCGCCGCCGGACTTGCCGAGGTCGAGCCACGACGAGGCGGCGAGCGTGCGCCCGGAGTCGTCGTCGACGAGCTGGGCGAAGATGCCGCGGTTCGAGCGGAACACGACCAGGCGCGGGCGCTCGGCGGTGCCGCGGATCTTGCCGCGCACGCGCCGATGACGGCGCAGACGCGCTTCCCGGGTCGACAGGCGACTGCTCAAAGGACCCGCTCCGATGGCAGCAAAGCTGCCATCTCCGCTCCTTGTGAGCCTCCGTCAAGCCTACGGCTCATGCGCGCTTCCCGACCTTCCGGCGGACGAACTCGCCCTCGTAGCGGATGCCCTTGCCCTTGTACGGCTCGGGCGGACGGACCTTGCGGATCTCGGCGGCCGTCTGCCCGACGACCTGCTTGTCGATGCCGCGCACGATCACCTGGGTCGGAATCGGCACCTCGAACGAGATCCCCTCGCGGGGCTTGATCTTCACCGAGTGCGAGTAGCCGACCTGCAGCTCGAGATCCGTGCCGGACATAGCCGCACGGTAGCCGACGCCCTGGATCTCCAAGCGCTTCTCGAAGCCCTGCGTGACGCCTTCGACCATGTTGGCGATCAGCGTGCGCGTCAGGCCGTGGAGCGCGCGATCCTCACCGCGCTCGGTCGGGCGGGTGACGACGATCGTGTCGTCCTCCTGGTTGATCCCGATCCGCACCGGAACCACCTGGCGAAGCTCGCCCTTCGGACCGGCGACGGTCACGCGCCCGGGGTCGACCGAGACGATCACGCCTGCGGGTACCTCGATGGGCTTCTTGCCGATACGACTCATGCGTGGTTACCAGACGAAACAGATGACTTCCCCGCCGATGCCTTCGCGCTCGGCGGTGCGGCTCGTGACGACGCCGCGGGAGGTGGACAGGATCGCGGTCCCCATGCCGCCGAGGACGCGCGGCAGGCGGTCCTTGCCGGCGTAGATGCGCCGGCCCGGCTTCGAGACGCGCTTCAGGTCGGTGAGGACGCGCTCACGGCCGCGGCCGTACTTCAGCTCGACGACGAGCGTGGGATGCGTACCGCTCTCGGCGATGTGGAAGTCGCGGATGTAGCCCTCCTCCTTGAGGATGCGGGCGATCTCGACCTTCAGCTTCGAGTTCGGCATCTCGGCGCGATCGTGCAGCGCCTTGTTGGCGTTGCGGATGCGGGTGAGCATGTCTGCGACTGGATCGGTCAGCATTCCGTCGATTTCCTCTTACCAGGAGCTCTTCGTCATGCCGGGGATCACGCCCTGGTGGGCGAGCTCGCGCAGGCAGATCCGGCAGAGCCCGAACTTCTTGAAGACCGCACGCGGGCGCCCGCAGCGATTGCAGCGGGTGTAGTTGCGCACCTTGAACTTCTGCGGCCGTGAGGCCTTGACGACCAGCGACTTCTTTGCCATACCCGGTTAGCTCCTCTGCCCTTCCGCCGCAAACGGCAGCCCGAGCGCCGTGAGCAGCGCGCGGGCCTGTCCGTCGTCGACGGCAGTCGTCGTGATCGCGACGTCGAGGCCGCGGATCTGGTTGATGCTGTCGTAGTCGATCTCGGGGAAGATGATCTGCTCGCGAACCCCGATCGAGTAGTTGCCGCGCCCGTCGAACGAATCCGGGTTGAGGCCGCGGAAGTCGCGGATGCGCGGCAGCGCGATCGAGACGAGCCGGTCGAGGAACTCCCACATCCGGTCGCCGCGCAGGGTGACCCGCACGCCGATCGGCATCCCCTCGCGGATCTTGAACTGCGCGATCGACTTCCGGGCACGGCGCACCTGAGCGCGCTGGCCGGCGATGATCGTCAGCTCCTCGAGCGCCGCGTCGATCTGCTTGGCGTCGGTCTTGCCCTCGCCGACGCCCATGTTGAGCGTGATCTTCGAGACGGTCGGCGACTGCATGATCGAGTCGAGCGAGAGCTCGTCCTTGAGCCGGCCGCGGAGCTCGTCGTTGTAGCGCTGCTTGAGCCGCGGCACGTAGGTCTCTTGAGTGGCGGTGCTCACCGGTCGATCTCCTGGCCGCAGCCCTCGCGCTTGCAGACGCGAACCTTAACGGCGTCCTCGCCGCCCTTCACTTCCTTGAGGCGATACCCGATGCGCGTCGGCAGCTTGCACGTCGGGCAGACGACCATCACGTTCGAGACGTCGACGACGGCCGCGCGCTCGATGATCCCGCCGGGCGCCATCTGCGTGCCGCCCATCCGGCTCGCGTCGCGAATCGGCCGCGGCTTCTGGTGGCGCTTCATGATGTTCAGGTTCTCGACGACGATCTTGCGGTCGCGCGGGCGCGCCTCGAGGACGCGGCCCTGCTTGCCGCGGTCCTTGCCGGTGAGCATCTGCACCGTGTCGCCCTTCTTGATTTTCAACGCCATCTCAAAGCACCTCTGGAGCCAGGCTGACGATCTTCATGAAGTTTTTCTCGCGCAGCTCGCGGGCGACCGGCCCGAAGATGCGCGTCCCACGCGGATTCCGTGCGTTGTCGATGATCACCGCCGCGTTCTCGTCGAACGCGATCAGCGTTCCGTCGTCGCGCCCGAACGGCTTCTTCGTGCGCACGACGACGGCCTTCACCACCTCGCCCTTCTTGATCGCTCCCTGCGGGGCAGCGCTCTTGACGGTCGCGGTGATGATGTCGCCGACACGCGCGTAGCGGCGCCTCGAGCCGCCCGCAACGCGGATGCAGAGTAGCTCACGGGCACCCGTGTTGTCGGCCACCTTGAGGCGTGTCTCCTGCTGGATCACGGACGGCCACCTCCCACGCAGATCGTGCGCTGGGGCGGCGAAAACCGAGCAGCGCAAGGACGCAGGGAGTGTTCGTAGCTGGAAGCTACGGACGCGACCGAGGACGCAGCGATGCGACGGTTTGCAGCCGCATCCAGCGTGCGAGATGTGTGGGAGATGGCCGTCATGTCTACTTCGCCTTCTCCACCACTTCGGCGAGCCGCCAGTGCTTCGTCTTCGACAGCGGGCGCGTCTCGATGATGCGCACCGTGTCGCCGACGGCGGCGCTGTTCGCCTCGTCGTGGGCATGGAACTTGACGCTGCGGCGGACGACCTTCTTGTACCGCGGGTGGCTCTTGATCACGTCGACCTTGACGACGATCGTCTTGTCGCCCTTGTCGGAGACGACCACGCCGCGCCGCTCCTGGCGCTGTCCGCGCTCTCCTTCCGGCTTGGGCGTGCGCACGATCGGCTTCCGCGTGGCCGGGCGCTCGCGCTTCGGCTTCGGGCGCTGCCGGCGCTCGGAACGCGGAACATGCTTGCGGGAGCGCGTCGGCTTCGCGTCGACGACCGCGGCCTCAGCGGCCGCAGGCGTCTCCGAATCGGTGCCAGGCACCTCTGCAGGCGCTTCGACAGCCTCGTCCGTCACGGAGGTGTCTGGCACCTGCTCTTCGACGGCATCGCCCTCCGGCGTCTCGTCAGGAGCAACCGGCGTCTCCTCGACGGCCTCCGGCGTCTCGTCACTCGTCTCTTCGATGTTCGTCTCGTCGTCAGCCATCTAGCTCTTCACCCTCTGCTTCACGTTTCGGTCGTGCTGAACGGTCAGGATCCGTGCGATCTCGCGCTTCGCGAGCTTGAGTCGCGTGGTGTTCTCGAGTGCGCCGGTCGCGGCCTGGAAGCGGAGGTTGAACAGCTCCTGGCGCGTGTCGGCGAGCCGATGCTCGAGCTCGTCGTCGGAAAGGTCGTGCATGTCCTTAGCCCGCAAAGAGATCACCACCCTCACGCGTGACGAACTTCGTCTTGATCGGCAGCTTCTGCCCCGCGAGGCGCAGCGCCTCCTTGGCGAGCGGCTCCGGGACGCCGGCCAGCTCGAACATCACGCGGCCCGGCTTGACGACGGCGACCCACCCTTCGGGAGAGCCCTTGCCCTTGCCCATGCGCGTCTCAGCCGGCTTCTTCGTGAACGGCTTGTCGGGGAAGATGTTGATCCACACCTTGCCGCCGCGCTTGATCTTGCGGGTCATCGCGATCCGGGCGGCCTCGATCTGCCGGTTGGTGACCCAGCCGTTCTCGAGCGCCTTGATGCCGTACTCGCCGAACTGCACGACCGCCTGGCCCTTGGTCTCGCCGCGGCGACGGCCGCGGTGGTGCTTGCGGAACTTCGTCCTTCTCGGGAGCAACATCAGTCGTCAGCCTTCTTCTTGCGGGTCGCGGGCTTCTTGGGCGCCTGCTCGGGCGCAGCCGCCTCGGGGGCCGGCGTCGGCTCGACGACGGCCTCGGGCGCCTCGACCGGAGTCTCGGCGGCCGGCGGCGTCTTCGGCTCCTCGACCGGCGGCGCCGGCTCGGAGGTCGGCCTCCGCCGCGGCGCCGACGCACCGCGCGAGCGATCCGACGGCGGACGGTTGGAAGTCTGGGCGGGCGGGCGGCCGGAGCCCGAGGTCGACCCGGAGCCGGCGCCGGGGCCGCGTCCGCGCCCCCCGCCGCGCTGGCCGGGACGGCCGCGGCGAACCGGGCCGAGCCCTTCGCGATCCTGCTGGCGCCCGCGGCCGGCCTCGCGCGAGGCGCCGAGACCCTCGGTGACGCCGCCGCGGCGGCGCGCCGTGTCCTGGTCGCCCAGGCGGGTCTCGCGAGTGCCGCCGGGAACGCCGTAACCCTCCGGCATGATCTCGCCCTTGTTGATCCAGACCTTGACGCCGATGCGGCCGGTCGGGGTCTTGGCCTCGACGAAGCCATAGTCGATGTCGGCGCGGATCGTGTGCAGCGGCACGCGGCCCTCCGAGTACTGCTCGGAGCGGCTCATCTCCGAGCCGCCGAGGCGGCCCGAGCACTGAACCTTGACGCCTGCGGCGCCCGACCGGATCGCCGACGCGAGCGAGCGCTTCATCGCGCGCCTGAACGACACGCGGTTCTGCAGCTGCTCGGCGATCGACTGCGCGACGAGCTTGGCGTCGAGCTCCGGCCGCTTGATCTCGTTGATGTTGATGTGCACGTTCTTCTGCGTCATCGCGTGCACTTCTTTGCGCAGCGCGTCGACCTCGACGCCCGACTTCCCGATCACGATGCCGGGACGGGCCGTGTAGATGTCGATGGTGATCCGCTGCTTGTCCTTGCGGATCAAGATGTCCGACAGCCCGGCGTGCGAGAGCTTCTTCAAGATGTGCTCGCGGATCCGGATGTCCTCGATCAGGGCGCCGGCGAACTCTTTCTTGCCGACCATCCAGTTCGACTTCCAGTCGTGGATGACCCCGACACGGAGGCCACCGGGATGAACCTTCTGTCCCATCTAGGCTCCCTTCTCCGAGGCCTGTGCGACCTGAATGGTGATGTGGCACGTGCGCTTGCGGATGCGTGCGACCCGGCCGCGGGCGCGGGCGCGCCAGCGCTTGATGGTCGGGCCTTCGTCGACGAACGCGGCGGCGATCACGAGGTCGTCGCCGTTCCAGAGCAGCGCGGGATTCGACTCGGCGTTCGCGACCGCCGAGCGCAGCACCTTGTCGACCTCGACGGCCGCGGCGCGCTCGGTGAACGCGAGGATCGTGCGGGCCTCGGGCACGCTGCGCCCCCGGATGTGATCCGTGACGAGGCGCGCCTTGCGCGGCGAGACGTGGACGAACTTCGCCACTGCCTGCACGGTGCGAGCGGTGTCGGTCGCGGCGGCCACTAGCGCTTCTTCACCTGGGTCTTCTGGTCGCCGGCGTGCCCGCGGAAATGACGGGTGGGCGCGAACTCGCCGAGCTTGTGCCCGACCATCTGCTCCGAGATGAACACCGGCACGTGCTTGCGGCCGTCGTGGACCGCGATCGTGTGCCCGACCATCTGCGGGAAGACCGTGCTCGAGCGCGACCACGTGCGCACCATCTGCTTCGAGCCCGACGTGTTCATCGCCTCGATGCGGCCGAGCAGCCGCTCCTCGACGAAGGGCCCCTTCTTCGAACTCCGGCTCATCTGAGCTCCGCTCCAGCACCGGCCGAGCCGGTGCCTCCACTATCTGTGATCTCCGTCAAGACTACGATCACCGCTTGTCCTTCCCGCGGCGACGGCCGCGAACGATCAGCTTGTCCGATTCCTTGTGCTTCGAGCGGGTGCGCTTGCCGAGGGTCGGCACGCCCCACGGGGTGACCGGATGCCGGCCGCCCTTCGACTTGCCCTCGCCGCCGCCGTGCGGATGGTCGACCGGGTTCATCGCGCTTCCGCGCACCGTCGGGCGCTTGCCGAGCCAGCGGCTCCGGCCGGCCTTGCCGCCCGTGATGTTGCCGTGGTCGACGTTCCCGACCTGCCCGACCGTCGCGCGGCACGTGAGCAGGACGCGGCGCATCTCGCCCGACGGGAGCCGGAGCGTCGCGTAGCCGCCGTCCTTGGCGACGAGCTGGACGCCCGAGCCGGCGGAGCGCGCCATCTGGCCACCGCGACCCGGCTTCAGCTCGACGTTGTGCACGAGCGTGCCGGTCGGGATGTTCTCGAGCGGCAGCGCGTTGCCGGGCTTGATGTCCGAGCCGGGCCCCGACTGCACGACCGAGCCGACGCGGACGCCGGCGGGCGCGAGGATGTAGCTCTTGAAGCCGTCGGCGTAGTGGAGCAGCGCGATCCGAGCCGACCGGTTGGGGTCGTACTCGACCGCGGCGACCTTCGCCGGGACGCCGTCCTTCGTCCGCTTGAAGTCGACGATCCGGTAGCGGCGCTTGTGGCCGCCGCCCTGGTGACGCGTCGTGATGCGGCCGTTGTTGTTGCGACCACCCTTCTTCGTGAGCTTCTCGGTCAGCTTCTTCTCCGGCTTCGACTTCGTCACCTCGGCGAAGTCGGAGACGGTCATGAAGCGGCGACCGGGACTCGTCGGCTTGAACCTACGGACCGGCATCAGTGGCTCACCTCGTTACATGAGTGGATGCTCGGCGTGAGAGCACCAAGCCAGGCAAGGACGCAGGGAGCGTTCGTGCCCGTGGGCACGGACGCGACTGAGGACGCCGCATGGCGCGGCGTGATCGCGCGACGAGCGCCGCGATATGTGACGTGGTGAGCCACTAGATCTGCGCTCCCTGGAAGATCTCGATCGTGTCGCCGGCGCGCAACTGCACGACGGCCTTCTTCCAGCCGGGGCGGACACCGCGGTAGAGACCGCGCCGCTTCGGCTTCGCGGCGACCGTGACGACGTTGACGCGCTCGACCTTGACCGAGAAGAGCTCCTCGACGGCCTGGCGGATCTGCGTCTTGTGTGCGTCCGGGTGAACCTTGAACGTGTAGCTGCCCCGCGTCGTCGCCTCATAGCTCTTCTCGGAGACGATCGGCGCGAGCAGGATCTGCGACGCGTGCACTAGTGGCCCCCTCCGGTATGGATCGTGCGTGGCAGCCGCGAAACGCCCGCGACGGAAGGACGCAGGGAGTGTTCGTAGCCGGAGGCTACGGACGCGACCGAGGACGCACCGGCGCGGAGCGGTGCAGCGAGCTGACGCGTGCGAGACGTGCCGGAGGGGGCCACTAGATCGCTCTTCCCGTGACGAGGGGCAGGGCGTCCTCGCTGACGAGCAGCGAACGCGCCCAGACGACGGCGCCCACCTCGAGCTCGGACGGCCCCACGATCGCAACCCGCTCGAGGTTGCGGAAGCTGCGGATCAGCGCCTGCTCGTCGGGGTTCGCGACCAGCACGAGCGGCGTCTTCAGGCCGGAGCCCTCGACGAGCCCTCTCGCGGCCTTCGTCGACGGCGCGTCGAAGCTCGACGCGGCGACGATCGCGAGCGACCCTTCCGCGGCGTGACTCGCGAGCGCCGAGCGCAGCGCAGCCTTGGCCGCCTTACGGTTGACCTTCTGGACGAACTGGCGCGGCTGCTTGGCGAAGGCGTGGCCGCCGCCGGTGAACTGCGGCGCGCGAATCGTTCCCTGGCGCGCGCGGCCGGTGCCCTTCTGGCGCCACGGCTTGGCGCGACCGCCGGAGACGAGCCCTCGGCTCTTCGTCGCCGAGGTTCCGGCGCGCTGTGCGTTCAGCTCGGAGCGAACCGCCTCGTGCACGAGGTGCGGCTTGACCTCGGCGGCGAAGACGCTCTCCTCGAGCGCGACGTCGCTCGCCTTCTTACCGCTCGTATCGAGCATGGCTGCCTTCGGAGCGGCCATCAACCACGCACCTCCACGAAGCCGTTTCTCGGGCCGGGGACGGCGCCCTTCACCAGGAGCAGGTTCCGCTCGGCGTCGACCTCGTGCACCGTGAGCCCGAGCTGGGTCACGCGCTTGCCGCCCATACGGCCGGCCATCTTCATGCCCTTGAAGACGCGCGAGGGCGTCGCCGACGCGCCGATCGAGCCGGGCTTGCGGACGTTGTGGGAGCCGTGGGCGCGCGGGCCCGAGCTGAAGTTGTGGCGCTTGATCGTGCCCTGGAAGCCCTTGCCGATGCCGATGCCCGCGACCTTGATCTTGTCGCCCGGCTCGAACACCGCCACGGTCACCGACTCGCCTTCGACGGCGCCGTCGATCCCGCCGCGGAACTCGACGAGGCGACGATGCGCGCCGACCTTGAACCTCGCGAGGTGGCCGAGCTCGCCCTTCGACAGCTTCCGGTCGGCGACCGGCTCGAACGCGAGCTGCACGGCGCTGTAGCCGTCAGCCTCCTCGGTCCGCACCTGCACGACCGGGCACGGGCCGGCCTCGATCACGGTGACGGGGGTGACGCGACCCGTCTCCGGATCGAACACCTGCGTCATGCCGAGCTTGCGTCCGAGGATGCCTTTGGCCATCAAAAGCTCACATGCGGTGTCTGACACGTCGTGTCAGACACCTGACGGAATTGAACTGTTCTCATAGCTTGATCTCGATGTCGACGCCGGCCGGAAGATCGAGCCGCATCAGCTGGTCGATCGTCTTCGGCGTCGGGCTGAGGATGTCGATGAGGCGCTTGTGCGTGCGCACCTCGAAGTGCTCGCGCGAGTCCTTGTCCTTGAACGGGCTACGGATCACGCAGTAGACGTTCTTCTCCGTCGGCAGAGGGACCGGCCCAGTGATCGTCGCGCCGCTGCGCTGCGCGGTGTCGACGATCTGCTGGGCCGACCGGTCCAGCTGCTGATGGTCGTAACCCTTCAGGCGGATCCGGATTTTTCCCTGTGCCATCGTCTCGTCTCGCTCTCGGCTACTTGAGGACGTCGGTGACGACGCCTGCGCCGACGGTGCGGCCACCCTCGCGAATCGCGAAGCGAAGCCCCTGATCCATGGCGATCGGCTGGATCAGCTCGATCTCCATGTTCGTGTTGTCGCCCGGCATGACCATCTCCTGACCCTCCGGGAGCTTGACCGCGCCGGTGACGTCCGTCGTGCGGAAGTAGAACTGCGGCCGGTAGTTGTTGAAGAACGGCGTGTGGCGCCCGCCCTCGTCCTTCGAGAGGACGTAGACCTCGGCCTTGAAGTGCGTGTGCGGGGTGATCGACCCGGGCTTCGCGAGCACCTGGCCGCGCTCGACCTCCTCGCGCTTGACACCGCGGAGCAGCGCGCCCGCGTTGTCGCCGGCCTGCGCGAAGTCGAGCGACTTCTGGAACATCTCGAGACCGGTGACGACCGTCTTCTCGACCTTCTCGTGGATGCCGACGATCTCGATCTCGTTGCCGACCTCGATCTTCCCCTGCTCGACGCGTCCCGTGACGACCGTGCCGCGGCCGGTGATCGTGAACACGTCCTCGATCGGCATCAGGAACGGCTTGTCCGCGTCGCGGACCGGCTCGGGGATGTAGGTGTCGACCGCCTCCATCAGCTCGAGGATCTTCGGCGTCCACTCGGTGTCGCCCTCGAGCGCCTTCAGTGCCGAGACGCGAATGATCGGAATGTCGTCGCCCGGGAACTCGTACTTGGAGAGGAGCTCCCTGACCTCGAGCTCGACGAGCTCGAGCAGCTCCTCGTCGTCGACCATGTCCGACTTGTTGAGCGCAACGACGATGTAGGGCACCTCGACCTGGCGCGCCAGGAGGATGTGCTCACGCGTCTGCGGCATCGGGCCGTCGGCTGCGGAGACGACGAGGATGGCGCCGTCCATCTGGGCGGCGCCCGTGATCATGTTCTTGATGTAGTCGGCGTGGCCCGGACAGTCGACGTGCGCGTAGTGCCGGTTCGCCGTCTCGTACTCGACGTGCGAGGTGTTGATCGTGATGCCGCGCTGGCGCTCCTCGGGGGCGTTGTCGATCGAGGCGAAGTCACGCACCTGCGTGTTGCCCTGGCCGGCTTCGGCGAGCACTTTCGTGATCGCCGCTGTCAGCGTCGTCTTCCCGTGGTCGATGTGCCCGATCGTGCCGACGTTGAGGTGCGGCTTCGTGCGCTCGAACTTCTGCTTGGCCATTCCTTCCTTCCTTTGACTTAGGACCCCGAGCCCTGCTCGGTGATCTCGCTCGCGATCGACGCCGGCACTTCCTCGTACCGGTCGAACTGCATGGTGAAATCTGCGCGCCCCTGGGTCATCGAGCGCAGGTCGGTGGCGTAACCGAACATCTCGCTGAGCGGGACGCTCGCCTTGACCACCTGGGCATTGCCGACCGGCTCCATGTGCTCGATCCGGCCGCGCCGTGAGTTGAGGTTGCCCATCACGTCGCCGAGGTAGTCCTCGGGCGTCGTGACCTCGACTGCCATCATCGGCTCGAGGAGCTTCGGCTTCGCGCGCTTCATCGCCTCCTTGAAGGCCATCGAGCCCGCGATCTTGAACGCGCGCTCGCTCGAGTCCACGTCGTGGTACGACCCGTCGATGAGCTGGACCTTGACGTCGACGACCGGGTAGCCGGCGAGGACGCCCGAGCCCATCGCCTCTCTGATGCCCTCGTCGATCGGCTTGATGTACTCGCGCGGGATCTTGCCCCCGACGATCTTGTCCTCGAACTCATAGCCGGCGCCGGGCTCCTGCGGCAGCAGGTTGATGATCGCGTCGCCGTACTGGCCGGAGCCGCCCGTCTGCCGGACGAACCTGCCCTGGATCTTCTCGGCCGGCTTCGAGATCGTCTCGCGGTAGGCCACCTGGGGGCGGCCGACGTTCGCGTCGACGTTGAACTCGCGCTTGAGGCGGTCGATGATGATCTCGAGATGCAGCTCGCCCATGCCGGCGATCAGCGTCTGGCCCGTCTCTTCGTCACTGGTGACGCGGAAGGTCGGGTCCTCCTCTGCGAGACGCGCGAGCCCGTTGCCGAGCTTGTCCTGGTCGGCCTTCGACTTCGGCTCGACGGCGACCGAGATCACGGGATCGGGGAACGTCATTCGCTCGAGCACGATCGGCGCGCTCTCGACCGCCAGCGTATCGCCGGTCGTCGTCGACTTCAGGCCGACGCCGGCCGCGATCTCGCCGGCGCTGATCGACTCGCGCTCCTCGCGGTGGTTGGCGTGCATCTGGAGGATGCGGCCGACGCGCTCCGTCTTGCCGGTGGTCGTGTTGAGCACCCGGTCGCCGGCCTTGATGCGGCCGGAGTAGACGCGGAAGTAGGTGAGCTTGCCGACGTAGGGGTCGGACATGACCTTGAACGCGAGCGCGCTGAACGGCGCGTCCTCGGACGCGGCCCGCTCCTCGTCGGCCTCGGTCTTCGGATCGATGCCGTGCACCGGCGGCACGTCGAGCGGGCTCGGCAGGTAGTCGACCACGGCGTCGAGCAGCGGCTGGACGCCCTTGTTCTTGAACGCGCTGCCGAGCAGCACTGGGGTGATCTCGTCGGACAGCGTCCCGCTGCGGACGGCGCGCCTGACCATGTCGGGCGTGACCGAGAACTCGTCCTCGAGGTACGCGCTCAGCACTTCGTCGTCGAAGTGCGAGATGGCGTCGATCAGCTGGTGGTGGTACTCGGCCGCCTGCTCCGCGAGCTCGGCCGGGATGTCGGTGACGTCGAACTCCATGCCGAGATCGTCCTTGTAGACGATCGCCTTCATCTCGACGAGGTCGACGACACCGCGGTGCTGGTCCTCCTGGCCGATCGGGATCTGGATCGGCACCGGATTGGCGCCGAGGCGGTCGCGCATCGACTGCACGGCGGCGAAGAAGTTCGCGCCGGTGCGGTCCATCTTGTTGATGAACGCGATGCGGGGGACCTTGTACTTGTCGGCCTGCCGCCAGACCGTCTCGGACTGCGGCTGCACGCCTGCGACCGAGTCGAAGACGGCGACCGCGCCGTCGAGGACGCGCAGGCTCCGCTCGACCTCCACGGTGAAGTCCACGTGCCCGGGCGTATCGATGATGTTGATCCGGTGGTCGCGCCACGTGGCCGTGGTCGCGGCAGACGTGATCGTGATGCCGCGCTCCTGCTCCTGCGCCATCCAGTCCATCGTCGCGGCGCCCTCGTGCACCTCACCCAGCTTGTGGGTGCGGCCGGTGTAGTAGAGGATCCGCTCGGTCGTCGTGGTCTTGCCCGCATCGATGTGGGCCATGATCCCGATGTTCCGGACGCGGTCCAGCGCCACCCGTGTCTCTGTTACTGCCACGTCTCCAGTCCTTACCAGCGGTAGTGGGCGAAGGCCTTGTTGGCCTGCGCCATCCGATACATGTCGTCCTTGCGCTTGAACGCATTGCCCTGCTGCTCGAGCGCGTCGAGGATCTCGCCGGCGAGCTTGTCGGACATGTGCTTCTCGCGGCGTTCGCGCGAGTAGGTGACGAGCCAGCGCAGCGCGAGCGTGCGCCCGCGGCGCTGCGGCACCTCGACCGGCACCTGGTAGTTCGCACCGCCGACGCGGCGCGACTTCACCTCGAGCACCGGGGTGACCGTCTTCACGGCCTGCTCCAGCACCTCGACCGGCGGCCGCCCCGACTTCTCGCCCACCTTCTCGAGCGCCGTGTAGACGATCTGCTCGGCGACGGACTTCTTGCCGTCGAGCATCACGCGGTTGCAGAGCTGCGTGACGAGCTGGCTGTCGTAGACGGGGTCGGCGACGATCGGGCGCGGCTGGATCTCGGCGCGGCGTGGCATCAGCCGGCCTTCTTCGCGCCGTACTTGGAGCGGCCCTGCTTGCGGTCGGCGACGCCGGAGGCGTCGAGCGCCGCGCGGATCACCTTGTAGCGGAAGCCCGGCAGGTCGCTGGTGCGGCCGCCGCGGACGAGCACCACCGAGTGCTCCTGCAGGTTGTGACCCTCGCCGGGGATGTAAGTGCCGACCTCGAGTCCGTTCGTGAGCCGGACGCGCGCGATCTTGCGCAGCGCCGAGTTCGGCTTGCGGGGCGTGGTCGTGGAGACCCGCGTGCAGACCCCGCGCCGCTGCGGCGCGCCCGTGAGCGCAGGGGTCTTCACCTTCGCCTTCTTCTTGGCGCGGCCCTTGCGGATCAGCTGGTTGACGGTCGGCATGCTGAGAACGGGTCTCCTGTCGCGGGTCGTATACAGACGGATGGCCGGGGGAGCCGCGGACAGCTCCCACCGAACCGGCGGGCATGGTAGCGAAACGGCTTGGGCGCTGCAAACGTGCCGCCTCGCCGGCGCCGCGTCTCGGGTCGCCGCCAAGTGGGTAAGGGGGACGGATGGAACCCGAGCCCGACACCACACCGGACGCCGGCCCCGCGGAGCCTCCGACGGTGGTTCAGCTCCCTCCGAAGCGCTACGGGCTGGTGCCGCTGCTGGATCCCGGCACCGACGAGCTGAGAGCCGCGATGGTCGCCCTCCTCGCCGTGTTCGTGATCGTGCTCGTCGCCGTGATCGCCCTCCTGATCGGCTCCGAGGACGCCGTGCTCGCGACCGGCGTCGCCTCGGTGGCGACCGGCGCGCTGACCGTGATCGGGACGATCACCGGGCTCTTCGGCGGTCACCGGCTCGGCGCCGCCGGCCGGGAGGCCTCGGACGCCGCGCGGCTCCAGTCAGAGCAGCTCCGCGCGCGCGAGCAGAGCGCGCGGATGCGGGAGACGATCCGCAGCTACGCGGTCGAGAACCGGCTCTCCGAGGCGGACCGAGCGGCCGCGCTCGCGGAAGCGGACGAGCTCGCGAATCGCCTCGGGATCGCCGACAGCTCCGAGTGACCCGGTGCCTGGCACCGGCACTCAGGCAGGCTCGAACAACTCGATGCAGTTCCCGGAGGGGTCCTCGACCAGGATCTGCCTGCCGCCCGGGCCCTCGACGATCGCATTGCGGAAGACGGCGCCGTCCGCCGCCAGCCTCGCGACCAGCTCGTCGAGCCCTGCGACCGTGAGGACGAGGCGGCTCCATCCTCCCGGCTCGGGCTGCGTCCCGTCCGGCATCGGCCGGGACGCCGACGCGCCAGGCCCCGCGAGCCAGACGGTCGCATCAGCTCGGCTGACGATCGCCATGTTCGGCCCGAACTGCCGCTCGAGCACGAACCCGAGCCGCGTCACGAAGAAGGCGACCGAGTCGTCGACGTCGTTGACGATGTACCTGACGGCCGCCGCCACCGCGCGAGTGTCGCAGACGCTCCGGAGGGGCATTGGGGGGAGGGAACCGGAGGTTCCCTCCCCGACTACTAGTCGTCGAGCGGGCTGTCGACCTCCGGGACCTCTTCGGCCTCGCCGGCCTCGTGCCCGTTGGTCGTGTCCGCGCCGGGCTCGCCGCCGAAGCTCAAGCCGAGCGAGCCGAAGTCGGCGACGGAGCCGCCGTCCTGGCCGATCTCCTCGAGCGCCTGCAGCAGCGTGTCCCGCTCGTACGCCTCGCGCACGATCGGCTCGGCCGGCGCGATCTCGATCGACCGGTAGCGCTTGAGCCCGGTTGCAGCCGGGATCAGCTTCCCGATGATCACGTTCTCCTTCAGCCCGAGCAGACGGTCGACCTTCCCCTCGATCGAGGCGTCGGTCAGCACCTTCGTCGTCTCCTGGAAGGAGGCGGCCGAGAGGAACGACTCGGTCGCGAGCGACGCCTTCGTGATGCCGAGGATCAGCGGCTCGTAGGTCGCCTGCTCGCCCTTGGCCTTCTTCACGCGGGCGTTCTCACGCTCGAGGACGACGCGGTCGACGAGCTGGCCGGGCAGCAACTCGGTGTCGCCCGCCGACTCGACGCGCACCTTCTTCAGCATCTGGCGCACGATCAGCTCGATGTGCTTGTCGTGGATCTCCACGCCCTGGCCCTTGTAGACCTTCTGGACCTCGCCGACGAGGTACAGCTCCGTCCGCGTCGAGCCCTTGAGCGCGAGCAGGTCGGCCGGGTTCTGCGAGCCCTCGTTGACCGCGTCGCCCGGCTCCACCAGCTGGCCGCTCGCGACGAGCAGCCGCGTCCGGCGCGGGAGCTGGTACTCGACGGGATCGGCGAGCTCCCCGTCCTTGCCGACCTCGGTCGGTGAGATCGTCACCTTCGGGCCACGCTCCGTCGGCTCGATCTCGACCTTCCCCGCGGCCTCCGCCAGCACGGCGGCGCCTTTCGGGTTCCGGGCCTCGAAGATCTCGACCACGCGCGGGAGGCCGTGTGTGATGTCCGAGCCGGCGACGCCGCCGGTGTGGAAGGTGCGCATCGTCAGCTGCGTGCCCGGCTCGCCGATCGACTGCGCGGCGATGATGCCGACCGCGTCGCCGATCTCGCACATCTCGCCCGTCGCCGGGAAGATGCCGTAGCACGTCTTGCAGACGCCCGTCTCCGCGCGGCACTTGAGCACCGAACGCACCGGCAGGTCGAGCTCGTCACCGAGCTCCTCCGCCAGCTCCTCGAGCATCGCGAGCGTGACCGTCGCGCCCTTCTCGGCGAGCACGGTCTTCCCGGGCCGGCCCGAGGCGAGCGGCTTGTGGACGTCGTCCGCGAGCACGCGGCCGAGCAGTGACTTGTTGAAGCCCTCCGACGTGCGGAGCGGCAGGAGGACGTGGTCGTCGGTCTTGCAGTCGTCCTCGCGGACGATCACGTCCTGGGAGACGTCGACCAGGCGGCGCGTCAGGTACCCCGAGTCGGCGGTGCGAAGCGCCGTGTCGGCGAGACCCTTGCGGGCGCCGTGGGTCGAGATGAAGTACTCGAGCACCGACAGGCCCTCCATGAAGTTGGCCTTGATCGGGCGCTCGATGATCTCACCCTTCGGGTTGGCCATCAGGCCGCGCATGCCGGCGAGCTGCCGGATCTGCTTGAACGAGCCGCGGGCCCCGGAGTTGGCCATCATGAACACCGGGTTCAGCTCGTTGAAGTTCTCCTGCATCGCGTCGGCGACCGTGTCGGTGGCCTCCGTCCAGATGTTGACGATCGTCTCGTGCCGCTCGTCGTCGGTGATCAGGCCCATGTCGTACTGGCGATGGACCTCCTCGACGCGCTTCTCGTATCCGCTGAGGATCTTCTCCTTGTCGGGCGGGATCACGATGTCGTTCTTCGAGATCGTGACACCGGCCCGCGTCGCGTAGCGGAAGCCGAGCGTCTTGATCGTGTCGAGCACGGGCGCCAGGGTGTGCGCGCCGTACCGGTCGGAGAGCGACAGCACGTACCGGTCGGTGTCCGGCTTCGCGAGCGTCTGGTTGACGAAGTCGTACTCGAGCTCCTCGTCGGGCGGCAGCAGCTCGTCGAGCGCCCGGTAGACGGCCGAGTTGAAGAGCACGCGGCCGGGCGTCGTCAGGTGCAGCTCGCCGTTGAAGCGGAACTCGATCGGCTCCTGCAGGCCGATCCCGCGCATCTCGAGGGAGACCTCGATCTCGTCGGCCGAGTCGAAGCGCCGCGGGTGCGGGTCGAGCTTCGCCGCGTCGAGCGACGGCAGGTCGTGCTCCGAGTAGGTGAGGTAGTACATCCCGAGCACCATGTCCTGGGTCGGGGTGGCCAGCGGACGTCCGCTCGCCGGCGACAGGATGTTGTTCGAGGAGAGCATCAGGATGCGCGCCTCGGCCTGCGCCTCCGCAGAGAGCGGCAGGTGCACGGCCATCTGGTCGCCGTCGAAGTCGGCGTTGAACGCGTGGCAGACGAGCGGGTGGACCTGGATCGCCTTGCCTTCGACGAGCACCGGCTCGAACGCCTGGATGCCGAGGCGGTGCAGCGTCGGTGCGCGGTTCAGGAGCACCGGATGCTCGGCGATCACCTCTTCGAGGACGTCCCACACCTCGGGCGTCATCGAGTCGACGTACTTCTTCGCCGCCTTGATGTTCTGGACGGACTTCCGCTCGACCAGCCGGCTCATGATGAACGGCTTGAAGAGCTCCAGCGCCATCAGCTTCGGCAGCCCGCACTGGTGCAGGCGCAGGTTCGGCCCGGCGACGATCACCGAGCGGCCCGAGTAGTCGACGCGCTTGCCGAGCAGGTTCTGGCGGAAGCGCCCCTGCTTGCCCTTGAGCATGTCGGACAGCGACTTCAGCGGCCGGTTGCCCGGGCCGGTGACCGCGCGGCCGCGGCGGCCGTTGTCGAACAGCGCGTCGACGGCCTCCTGCAGCATGCGCTTCTCGTTGTTGACGATGATCTCGGGAGCGCCCAGGTCGAGCAGCCGCTTCAGCCGGTTGTTCCGGTTGATCACGCGCCGGTAGAGGTCGTTCAGGTCCGAGGTGGCGAACCGGCCGCCGTCGAGCTGCACCATCGGGCGGAGCTCCGGCGGGATCACCGGGACGGCCTCGAGAATCATCCAGTCGGGCTTGTTCTCCGACTTGATGAACGCGTTCACGACCTTCAGCCGCTTGATCGCGCGCTGCTGCTTCTGGCCCTTCGAGGTCTTGATCGTGTCGCGGAGCGACGCCGCCTCGAGGTCGAGGTCGAGGTCGCGGAGCAGGTCACGGATCGACTCCGCCCCCATGCCGCCGCGGAAGTAGACGCCGAACCCGTAGGGCGAGCCGAAGCGGTCCTTCAGCTCGCGGAACAGCTGCTCGTCGTTCACGACCATCTTCGGCTCGAGGTCGCGGAACAGCTGCCAGGTCTGCTCGAGCCGGCGGACCGAGTCGACCGCCGCCTCGCGGGTGTCCTCGCGCCGCGACTCGATGTCGAGGTACATCTCGCGAACCTTCAGCGCCCACTGCACGAGCGCGTCGAGATCCTCCTTCTGGATCTTCCCGTCCGTGCGCAGGCAGAGGTCGTTCGTCAGCTCGCGGATGTCCTGGCCCTGCTCCCACGAGTCGACGACGTCCTTCAGCAGCCCGCTGCCGAGATCGCGCGCCTTCTCGATGTTCTTCTGGTCGATGCCGGCGACAAGGTCGACGTCGTCCTCGTGGATCTCGTCGCCCACGAGCTGGGCGTCGACGATGCGATGGATGTGCTTGGTGATCGCACCCTTCTTCGCGCCGGTCGCCTTCTCCATGTCCTTCTCGAGCGGAGCGATCGCGGCGAGGATCTGCTCGGCCGCGACGGCGACCTGCTCGAGCTCGCGGGGCGCGAGCTTCCGGTCGTCGCGGATCGCGGCGTTGCGGACGAGCTCGCGGATCTTCTTCGAGTCCTCCGTGGTGATCTGCGGGACGAGCTCCAGGAAGAGCCCGCCGACCAGCTTGCGCGCGTCCTCGAGCGTCGGGAGCGCCTGCTCCTCCGCCCAGGTCGCGAGCCCGCGGGTCCAGAAGTCGTCGTCCTCGTCGAAGCCCTTCTCGGCGCCTGCCGAGAAGAAGTCACGGCGGCGCTTGAGCCGCTTCTCGAGGTCGGCGAGCTGCTCGTCGCGGTCGACGTAGATGCGCTCGGACTCGGCCTTGACCTTGTCCTCGAGGCCGTTCAGGTCCTTCGCGCGGGCCTCGTTGTCGACGCTCGTGACGATCGACGCCGCGAAGTAGAGAACCTTCTCGAGCTCGCGCGGAGCGATGTCGAGCAGGTACCCGATGCGGCTCGGGACGCCCTTGAAGAACCAGATGTGCGAGACCGGCGCGGCGAGGTCGATGTGACCCATGCGCTCGCGGCGCACCTTCTGCCGCGTCACCTCGACGCCGCAGCGCTCGCAGATGATGCCCTTGTAGCGGACGCGCTTGTACTTGCCGCAGTAGCACTCCCAGTCCTTCGTCGGACCGAAGATGCGCTCGCAGAAGAGGCCGTCGCGCTCGGGCTTGAGCGTGCGGTAGTTGATCGTCTCCGGCTTGGTGACCTCGCCGGACGACCAGTCGCGGATCTGCTTGCTCGACGCGAGACCGATCCGGATCGCGTCGAACTCGTTGATGTCGATCAAAGGTGTTTCGCCTCTTTCCTTCGTCAGTCGTCCAGATCGATCTCGTCAGCTGCGCCAACCGGCGCGTCGACCTCGTCGTCGCCCGGCTCCTCGTCGCCGTCGAGGTCGACGGCAGCGAGGTCTTCGAGCGACTCGTCGGCGGGCAGCTGCAGCTCGCCGTCCGAGTCGACGCGGTCCTGGCCTTCGTCGACCTCCTGCGCCGTCGGCTGCCGCGCAGCGGCGCGCAGCGAGCCGGGCGAGAGGTCGATCCCGAGCTCCTCCGCGGCGCGGAGCAGCTCGTCGTCCTCCTCGCGAACCTCGACCTCGCCGCCGTCCTCGGAGATGACGCCGACGTCGAGCGCCAGCGACTGCATCTCCTTCAGCAGCACCTTGAAGGACTCGGGGATCGACGGCTCGGCGATGTTCTCGCCCTTGACGATCGCCTCGTACGCCTTCACACGGCCGACGGTGTCGTCGGACTTGATCGTGAGCATCTCCTGGAGCGTGTAGGCGGCGCCGTACGCCTCGAGCGCCCACACCTCCATCTCGCCGAAGCGCTGGCCGCCGAACTGCGCCTTGCCGCCCAGCGGCTGCTGGGTGACGAGCGAGTACGGGCCGGTCGAGCGTGCGTGGATCTTGTCGTCGACGAGGTGGAGCAGCTTGAGGATGTACATGTAGCCGACGGTCACGTCCTGCTCGAACGGCTCGCCGGAGCGGCCCGAGAAGAGCCGTGCCTTGCCGGAGGCCCGCCGGCCCGCGGGGGCCTTCGGGTCGAGCACGAACTTGATCGGGCTGTCCTCGCGCGAGGCCCAGGCAAGCAGCGCGTTGTCGACGTCCTCGACGGTCGCGCCGTCGAACACGGGCGTCGCGACCGGCGTCGGCGCCGGCGCGTTGATCACGCGGCTCGCCGTACCGTTTACGACCTCGACGCCGTCGCCCTCGAACACGCCGTGGGCGGCGGCCCAGCCGAGATGCGTCTCGAGGATCTGGCCGATGTTCATCCGGCTCGGCACGCCGAGCGGGTTGAGCAGGATGTCGACCGAGCGGCCGTCCTCGAGGAACGGCATGTCTTCCTCGGCGACGATCTTCGAGATCACGCCCTTGTTGCCGTGGCGGCCGGCGAGCTTGTCGCCCTCCGAGATCTTGCGCTTCTTCGCGACGTAGACGCGGACGAGCTCGTTGACGCCGGGCGACAGGTCGTCGCCGCCGTCGCGCGAGAAGGTCTTGACGTCGATGACGACGCCGCCCTCGCCGTGCGGAACCTTCAGTGACGTGTCGCGGACCTCACGCGCCTTCTCCTTGAAGATCGCGCGGATCAGCTTCTCCTCGGCGGTCAGCTCGGTCTCGCCCTTCGGCGTCACCTTGCCGACCAGCAGGTCACCCGATCCGACCTCGGCGCCGACGCGCACGATGCCGCGGTCGTCGAGGTTGCGGAGGGACTCCTCCGAGCGGTTCGGGATGTCGCGGGTGATCTCCTCGTCGCCCAGCTTCGTCGAGCGGGCGTCGATCTCGTACTCGTGGATGTGGATGGACGTGAGCACGTCCTCCTTCACGAGCCGCTCCGAGAGCACGATCGCGTCCTCGAAGTTGAAGCCCTCGAACGGCATGAACGCGACCAGCAGGTTCGCGCCGAGCGCCAGCTCGCCGTGGTCGGTCGAGGAGCCGTCCGCGAGGACCGCGCCCGCCTCGACCTTGTCGCCCTGGCGGACGATCGGCTTGTGGTGGATCAGCGTCCCCTGGTTGGAGCGCATGAACTTCGTCAGGTCGTATTCCTCGCGCGTGCCGCGGCCCTCGACGACGACGCGCGTCGCGTCGAGCTCGACCACCGAGCCGGCCGACTTCGCGACGACGACGTCGCCCGAGTCGACCGCCGCGCGGTGCTCGACGCCCGTGCCGACGAGCGGCGCCTGCGGGATCATCAGCGGCACGGCCTGCCGCTGCATGTTCGCGCCCATCAGCGCGCGGTTCGCGTCGTTGTGCTCGAGGAACGGGATCATCGCGGTCGCGACCGACACGATCTGTGCAGGCGCAACGTCCATGAAGTCGACGTCCTTCGCGTTCGCGATCACGGCCTCGCCCTCGGCCGAGCGGCAGAGCACCTGCTCGTGCAGGAACTTGCCGGTCTTCTCGTCGACGCGCTCGGAGGCCTGCGCGATCGTGAACATCGCCTCCTCGGCGGCATCGAGGTACACGATCTCGTCGGTCACCTTGCCGTTCGCGACCTTGCGGTACGGCGTCTGGATGAACCCGAACTCCGAGACGGTCGCCATCGACGCGAGCGAGCCGATCAGGCCGATGTTCGGGCCTTCCGGCGTCTCGATCGGGCACATCCGCCCGTAGTGGGTCGGGTGCACGTCGCGCACCTCGATCGGCGCCCGCTCCCTCGTCAGCCCTCCCGCGCCGAGAGCACTCAGGCGGCGGCGGTGGGTGAGGCCGTCCAGCGAGTTCGTCTGCTGCATGAACTGCGACAGCTGCGACGAGCCGAAGAACTCCTTCAGCGCGGCGACGACGGGCCGGATGTTGATGATCGTCTGCGGCGTGATCGTGTCGACGTCCTCCGTCGTCATCCGTTCGCGGACGACCCGCTCCATGCGGTAGAGGCCGACGCGGAACGCCTCCTGGATCAGCTCACCGGTGGTGCGGAGCCGGCGGTTGCCGAAGTGCTCGTACTCGTCGAGCTCGGTGCGGATCGGGTCGCGCGAGAGCACGATCGCGTCCGCGGCGAAGTCCTTCGACTCCTCCGGCACGCCGATCGCGTGCGGCAGCGCGACGAGCTTCTGCACGAGCGCCAGGATGTCCTGGGTGGTGAGCACCCGGGTCGAGTCGGGGACGTCGACGCCGAGCCGCTGGTTCAGCTTGTAGCGTCCGACCTTCGTCAGGTCGTAGCGCTTCGGGTCGAAGAACAGCGACCGGAGCAGGTTGCGGCTGTTGTCGAGCGTCGGCGGCTCGCCGGGCCGCTGCTTCTTGAAGACCTCGATCAACGCCTCTTCCTCGCGCGTCGTCGGGTCCTTTTCGAGGGTATTGCGGATGAAGTGCGAATCCCCGAAGAGCGCCAGAATGGCCTCGTTCGTGGACGTGTCCAGCTGGAACCCGGTGGTCGGGTCCTCGGCCGGCAGCGCCCGCAGCAGGGTCGTGATCGGCAGCTTGCGCTTCCGGTCGATGCGGGCGTAGACGACACCCTTCTTGTCGATCTCGAGCTCGAGCCACGAGCCGCGGCTCGGCATCAGGTTCGCGGTGAAGACCTGCTTGGTGGCGTCCTTCGGCTCCATCAGGTAGGCGCCGGGCGACCGCACGAGCTGCGTGACGATCACGCGCTCGGTGCCGTTGATGATGAACGTCCCCCACTCGGTCATCATCGGGAAGTCGCCCATGAACACCGTCTGCTCCCGGATCTCGCCCGTCTCCTTGTTGACGAAGCGGACGGTCATCGAGAGCGGGGCCTGATAGGTCAGGTCCTTCTCGCGGCATTCCTGGATGGAGAACTGAGGCTCCCCGAACCGGTACTCGCCGAACTCGACGGCGAGCGTACCCGTGTAGTCCTCGATCGGAGAGATGTCGTCGATCGTCTCCCGGAGGCCTTCGGCGAGGAACCAGTCGAAGGACTCGCGCTGGATGTCGATCAGGTTGGGGAGGTCGAGGACGTGCTTCAGACGTGAGAACGACTTGCGCGCGCGAGGCGCTGTGACCGTCTTGGTCAAGTAGAACAGCCTCCCTTACTGGCTATGAAATGAGGTGCAGCAGAAGCGGCGACAGGCGTGCAGTGATGCGTGTCCGGACGTACGGCGCGAACCCCCCACGGTAGCGGAAGCAGCCCTCCAGCCGCAAGCACGCGGCGAGGGCCTCGTCGGGCCGACCAGAGCAAAGTAGCAGAAGGCGTAGGCCCTGCAAAACGGAGGCCCTACACTCGGTTTCCGTGCCAGCCTGCACCGCCTGCGGCCACGAGAACCGGGAGGGCGCCCGGTTCTGCGAGGCCTGCGGCGCCGCCCTCGCGGCCCCGCCCCCGGCCGCGGCCGAGCAGCGCAAGACGGTGACCGTGCTCTTCAGCGACGTCACCGGCTCGACGGCGCTCGGCGAGCGGCTCGACCCGGAGTCGCTGCGGGCCGTGATGGCCCGCTACTTCGACCTGGCCCGCGGGGTGGTCGAGCGCCACGGCGGCACGGTCGAGAAGTTCATCGGCGACGCGGTGATGGCCGTGTTCGGCGTCCCGGTGCTGCACGAGGACGACGCGCTGCGGGCGGTCCGGGCGGCCGCCGACCTGCGCGCCGGCCTGGCCGGCCTGAACGAGAGCCTCGAGCGGGACTACGGCACCACGCTCGAGCTGCGGATCGGTGTCAACACGGGCGAGGTCGTGACCGGGACGGAGGAGCGGCTCGCGACCGGCGACGCCGTCAACGTCGCCGCCCGGCTCGAGCAGGCGGCCCGGCCCGGCGAGATCCTGCTCGGAGCCGAGACCGAGGCGCTCGTCCGGGACGCGGTCGTCTCCGCGCCCGTCGACGCCGCTCGAGCTGAAGGGCAAGGCGGCCGCGACCGCGGCGTTCCGGCTCGAGTCGGTGTCGGCGACGGCGCCGCGCCGCCGCTTCGGCCTCGGCGATGGTCGGCCGGGAGCGCGAGCTCGAGCGCCTGCGGGCAGCGATGGCCCAGGCGGTCACCGACGGCTCGTGCCAGCTCTTCACCGTGCTCGGCGCCGCCGGCGTCGGCAAGTCGCGCCTCGTCCGTCGAGTTCCTCGACGGGCTGGACGGAGTGACGGTCGTTCGCGGCACCTGCCTCTCCTACGGCGAGGGCATCACCTACTGGCCCGTCGTCGAGATCCTCAAGCAGCTGCTCGGTGCCGAGCCGGAGCGGCGACTCGCCGAGCTCGGCTTCGACCGGGCCGCGGCGCGCGCCCTGCAGGCCGTGCTCGGCGAGGGCGGCGTCCAGACCTCGGGCGAGGAGATCGCGTGGGCGACTCGCCGGCTGCTCGAGACGGAGGCCGCGCGTGCGCCGCTGGTCGCGGTGCTCGACGACATCCACTGGGGCGAGGAGGCCTTCCTCGACCTCGTCGACCACGTCGCCGACCTGAGCCGGGACGCGCCGATCCTCCTGCTCTGCATGGCGCGGCCCGAGCTGCTCGACCGGCGCCCGAACTGGGGCGGCGGCAAGCTCAACGCCACGACCGTCCTGCTCGAGCCGCTCGCGGCGGCGGATGCCGAGGAGCTCGTCGCCGGCCTGCTCGACGGCGCCGACCTCGACCCCGAGCTTCGCGCGCCGGATCCTCGACGCGGCCGAGGGCAACCCGCTCTTCGTCCAGGAGATGGTCGGCCTCGTCCGCGACTCGCCGGACGTCGCGATCACCGTGCCGCCGACGATCCAGGCGCTGCTCGCGGCCCGGCTCGACCAGCTCGATCCGACCGAACGCGGCGTCCTCGAGCGCGGCTCGGTCGAAGGGCGGGTCGTTCCATCGCGGCGCGGTGCAGGCGCTCTGACGGCCGGCGAGGTCGAGCTGCGCACGCCGCTGACGGCGCTCGTCCGCCGCGAGCTCGTCCGCCCCGACCGGCCGCAGTTCCCCGGCGAGGACGCCTACCGCTTCCGGCACCTGCTGATCCGCGATGCCGCGTACGACGCGCTGCCGAAGGCGACGCGCGCCGAGCTGCACGAGCGCTTCGCGCTCTGGATCGGCGGAGCACGGCGCCGACCTGGTCGAGCTCGACGAGGTCGTCGGATACCACCTCGAGCGGGCCTACCGCTACCGGATCGAGCTCGGGCCGGGCGGGCCGGAGGCCGAGAAGCTCGCGGCCCGTGCCGCCGAGCGGCTGGCGGCCGCCGGACGCCGCGCCGTCAACCGGGGCGACATGCGGGCGCGCCGAGCGCTCCTCGGACGGGCAGAGGGGCTGCTCGGCGCCGACGACCCCGCACGGCTCGCGCTCCTGCCGCACCTCGGCCGCGTGCTCCAGGACACGGGCGACTGGAACCGGGCCCGAACCGTGCTGCACGATGCGTTGACGCGCGCGCGGTGCAGCCGAGCGACCTGCTCGTCGAAGCCGAGGCAGCGGTCGCGATCGCGCACCTCGAGATGTTCACGGAGAAGCTCCGGACGCACGACGAGGTCCGCGAGATGCTCGCCGGGCCCGTGCGCGTGTTCGAGTAGCTCGGCGACGAGGCCGGCCTTGCCCGCGCGCTCGGCCTCGCAGGCCAGCTGCGCTTCTGGGCGGGCGACTCGATGGCGGCGATCGTCGACCTCGAGCAGGCCGCCGCGCATGCGCGCCGGGCCGGCGACCGGGAACAGGAGAGCCACGCTCTCAACTACGTGTTGATCGCCTCGCTGCACGGCGCGACGCCCGTGGACTTGGCGACCGAACGCTGCGCGGAGATCGTCGATCAGCTCGCCGGCGACCGCGGAACCGAGGTCACGGCGCTTCGTTGCCGGATCCACCTGGAGGCCATGGCGGGCCGCTTCGACGAGGCGCGAGCGCTGGCCGCCGAAGCGAATGCCATCGTCGACGAGCTCGGCCTCGAGATCGCCCGCGCCAACATCAGCTTCGAAAGCTGCCACGTGGAGCTCTACGCGGGCGACTTCGCGGCGGCGGAGCGGGTCGCTCGGCCCGGGCTCGAGCTGCTCGAACGCATCGGCAACCGGGGGCACTGGGTGACGGCGGCGATGCTCGCGGCGGACGCGGTCCTGGAGCAAGGCAGGCCGGACGAGGCCGAGGCGCTCGCCGACCAGGCCGAGGCGTGGGCGATGCGCGACGATCTCGACCCCCAGATCGGCTGGCGGCGCGTCAAGGCGCGTGTGCTGGCGCGGCGCGGCGAGCACGAGGAGGCCGTTCGCATCGGCCGGGAGGCGGTCGAGCTGGGCGCGCGCACCGACTATCTGGCGGCGCACGCCAACGCCTGCATCGACCTCGCCGAGGTGCTCGAGCGCGCGGGGCGCCCGGCCGAGGCGCGCCACGAGCTCGAGTGCGCACTCGCCCTCTGCGAGCAGAAGCAGTTCCGCGTGTGGGCCGACCAGCTGCGCGCGCGGCTCGCCGGGTGAGCCCGGTGCCAGGCACCGCGGTGCCTGGCACCGGAGGTCGAGCGACTGCTACTTGAGCTCGACCGAGGCGCCGGCCTCTTCGAGCTGGCCCTTGATCTGGTCGGCCTCCTCCTGGTTCACGCCCTCCTTGACGGGCTGCGGGGCCGAATCGACCAGGTCCTTGGCCTCCTTGAGGCCGAGCCCGGTGAGCGCGCGGACGACCTTGATCACCTGGATCTTCTGGGCGCCTGCGCCGGTGAGGACGACGTCGAAGGAGGTCTTCTCCTCGGCGGCTGCACCGCCGTCGGCGCCGGCGACCGCGCCGCCCGCCGCGACGGCGACCGGAGCGGCGGCGGTGATGCCCCACTCGTCCTCGATCTTCTTCTTCAGCTCGACCAGCTCGAGGACGGTCATGCTCCCGAGCTGCTCGAACACGGTGTCGACTGCTGCCATCGTTCACGCCTCCTGGTCTTCAGTGGGTTCCTGGGATTCGCTCTCGGTCGCCGCCTCGGCCTCCGGCTCCGGCGCCGCCTCGGGCTCCGGTTCCGCCGGGGGCTCCGCGACTGCCTCGGTCTCGCCGCCTTCCGGCCCCAGCTGCTCGATCCGGGCGTCGATCAGCCCGATCAGGTTCTGCAGCGGGGCGTTGATCAGCGCAGCCAGGCTCGACAGCGGCGCGATCACCGCAGCGAGCACCTGGCCGCGAAGCGCGTCGAGCGGCGGAAGCTTCGCGAGCTCCTCGACGTCGGCGGACGAGATCGTGCGGCCCTGCATGATGCCGCCGCGGATCTCGAGCACCTTCGTCTCGCGCGCCGAGTCGGCCAGCGCCTTCGCGACCGCGACCGGGTCGCCCTCCGATTCGACGAAGGCGATCGCCGACGGGCCTTCGAGCAGCGCGAGCAACTGCTCCGCGCCGGCCGCCTCGGCGGCACGCCGCGTGAGCGTGTTCTTGACGACCGAGAACTTCGCTCCCTGCTCGAGCAGCTTCCCGCGCAGGGCGTCGATCTGCGGCATCGTCAGCCCCCGGTAGTCGGCGACGATCAGCGTGTCGGCGTCGCGGAGCTTCTCGGTGAGCTCGGCGACGACACGCTCCTTGTCATCTCTCTGCAATCTCCCTCCTTCACGTAGTCGGCCCGCCTGGCGGCGGGCCGAGAATCGCTGGAGGGTTCCAGCAAGTCGTCGATCCACCTCGGCTGGTCTTCTGTCGGTCGATCCGACTGCCAGCTGTCTTCGGCGCGGGCGTTGATGGCGAACAGCTAGGCCGTGGCCTCGACCTCACTCGCGGCGGCGGAGCCCTCGAGCTCCTCGGCGATTCCCCGCGTCATGGACGGATCGATGTGGATGCCGGGGCCCATCGTGGACGTCACGGTGATCTTCTTGATGTAGCGCCCCTTGGCGGCCGCCGGCTTGGCGCGCACGATCTCGTCGATCAGCGCTGCGTAGTTCTCGACCAGTTGGCGCTCGCCGAAGCTCCGCTTGCCGATCGGGATGTGGACGTTGGCGCCGCGGTCGGTGCGGTACTCGAGCTTGCCGGCCTTGGCGTCGCCGACCGCCTTGGCGACGTCGAAGGTGACCGTCCCCGTCTTCGGGTTCGGCATCAGCCCGCGCGGGCCGAGCACCCGGCCGAGGCGGCCGACGATGCCCATCTGGTCTGGCGTCGCGATCGCGACGTCGAAATCGGTGAACCCTTCCTCGACGCGCTTGGCGAGATCCGCTGCGCCGACGACGTCGGCCCCGGCCTCCTCCGCCTCGCGGGCCTTCTCACCCTCGGCGAAGACCGCGACGCGCGCCTCGCGGCCGGTCCCGTGCGGCAGCATCATCGTGCCGCGGAGCTGCTCGTCGGCGTGGCGCACGTTCAGGCCGAGGTTCATGTGCACCTCGACCGTCTCGTCGAACTTCGCCGCGGGCGCGCCCTTGAGCAGCCGGATCGCCGCGACCGGCGTGTAGAGGTGCTCGCGGTCGAACGCCCCCCGAGCCTCGCGGTAGCGCTTGCCGTGTGTGCTCATTTCTCCACCTCGACGCCCATCGAACGCGCGGTGCCGGCGATCACGAGCATCGCCTGCTCGACGTCGCGAGCGTTCAGGTCGGGCATCTTCGTCTCCGCGATCGACCGGAGCTGCGCGCGGGTGAGCTTGCCGACCTTCGCGCGGTTCGGCTCGGCCGAGCCCTTCTCCAGCCTGAGCGCTTCCTTGATCAGGACCGCGGCCGGCGGGGTCTTGGTGATGAAGTCGAAGCTCCGGTCCTCGTAGACCGTGATCTCGACCGGGATGATGCGGCCGTTCTCCTGCGCCGTCTGCGCGTTGAAGGCCTTGCAGAACTCCATGATGTTGACGCCGTGCTGGCCGAGCGCAGGGCCGACCGGCGGGGCCGGGTTCGCCTGCCCACCGGGGATCTGCAGCTTGATCAGCGTGAGGACTTTCTTCGCCATGCGTTTTCCTTAGTCCAGTTTCTTGACCTGGTCGAACGACAGCTCGGCCGGGACCTCGCGCTCGAAGATGCTGACGAGCACCTTCAGCTTCTGCTGGTCCGGGTTGACGTCGACGATCTCGCCGTCGAAGTCGGTGAGCGGGCCGCTCGTCACCTTGACCGACTCGCCGAGCGAGAACTCGACCTGGGCGCGCGGCCGGTCGCCGCCCGCGGAGGCGCCGGTCTTGAGGATCCGGTCGACCTCGGGCTGCGAGAGCGGCTGGGGCTTCGAGCCGGCGCCGACGAACCCGGTGACCCCCGGCGTGTTCTTCACGACCGTCCAGGCGTCGTCGTTCAGGTCCATGTTGACGAGGACGTAGCCCGGGAGCACGCGCTTCTCGGTCTGCACCTTCTGGCCGTCCTTCGTCTCGATCACCTGCTCGGTCGGGACGACGACGCGACGGAAGCGCGGGCGCTGGCCCATCGACTCGATGCGGTGCTCGAGGTTGGCCTTGACCTTGTTCTCGTGGCCCGAGTAGGTGTTGACGACGTACCAGCGGAACATCTGCCTACTGCCCCAGGAGAACCTTCGAGACGACGTGCTTCCAGATCGTGTCGTTCACGTAGAGGTAGGCGCCGACGACGATGCAGGCGACGAGCACGACGACCGTGCCCTGGATCACCTGGTTCTGACTCGGCCACTCGACCTTCTTCAGCTCGGCCCACGACTCGGTGACGAAGTTCGACCGCCGGCGCTCTTCGGGCTGGGAGGCGCGCTGCGGCTGAGGCCGCGCGCTCATCGCCTCACGGCGTTCCGCGCGTCTGGCGGCGCGCCGATCTGATCCGAGCTCGGACATCTACCGGGTCTCACGGTGGGGCGTATGGCCACCGCACCAGCGGCAGTACTTCCGAAACTCGACACGGTCGGGCGTGTTTCGCTTCGACTTCATCGTCTGGTAGTTCCGCCGCTTGCACTCGGTGCAGGCGAGCGTGATCGCAACTCTGACTCCGGTCTTTGCCATGTCTCTCTAAGAGGGTTCGTGGACGCCCAGGCATGCTGACGCACTGCCGTCAGGGCCGCGGAAGTGTAGCGGGACCTTAGATGGCTGATCGACAATTCATTGCCGCCGCGGCTGGGGGCCCCGCGACGACAGCAATTGTCGATCAACCATCTCTAGCTTCGCGCGGGCTCGACGAGGATCTGCTCGAGCTCGGTGGTGGTGCCACCGACCGAGTCGGTGACCCGCAACTCGAAGGAGACCGGCCCCCGCCGGAGCGGCGTCCCGTCGATTCGCCCGTCGGGCCGCAGGTGCAGGCCCCGCGGCAGTGCGCCGACCGACTGCCACCGATAGGGGGCGCGCCCACCCGACGCCTTCGCACGCGCCGCGTACGGCTGCCCGACGCGCGCCTGCGGGAACGGGGCCGGCGAGACGACGAGCGCCGGGGCGATCGCCCGCCACACGTTCTCGTGGATCAGGGTCGCGAGGCCGATGCCACCGTCCGGCGTCAGGTGGATGCCGTCGCCCTGGAACCAGTGCCACTCGTTGCTCGAGGACCGGTTCCAGTCGACGATCTGGAGCTCGGGATGCAGGTCGGCAGCAGCGGCGAGCACGTGGTTCATCTCGACGAACTGCTCGCTGACCTCGCGCAGGTTCAGCCAGAGGATCTGCCTGACACCGGCGGCGAGCAGCGCCTCGACCGACTCCTCCACCGCCTCCGGGTACGTCGACACCGGGTCGTTGTAGCCCGCCTCGACGACCACGATCTTGCCCATGGTCGGGCCCGCGTCGCGAACCAGATCGACCAGCGTCGGCGGGCGCTCGCCCTCGAACGGGCAGCTGACACCGATCAACGTGCGACAGACGGCGACCTCCCAGCGCACCTGCAGGTCCTTCTGCGCGACCGCCATGGCCGCCGGGTGCCAGATCACGCCGGTCATCACCGAGTCGCCGATGACGGTCACGTCGGGCAGACGCGTCGCGGCGGCCGGCGCAGATGCGGCCGGGGCCACCCCGAGCAGCCCGACGGCACTCAGCAGGCTCGCCGCCCACACTCCCATACACCAAGCATCGGCCTCCGTCGTTATGAAAGGTCGAGCGCTGCGTAATGGTTCTGTAGACCGCGGGCCGGGCGAAGCTCAGTCGAGCCCGTCGAGGAATGCGAGCAGGTCCGGCCAGAGCGCCTCGCGGCCCCGCTCGTCGGCCGGCACGTTGGTGTCGAACTTCAGGTTCCCCGGCTCGTAGGGCAGCGCGGCGCCGACGGAATGCCCGGCGACGGGCTCGGTCACGAGCCGACGGCGCACCGTCGAGCCGAAGCGGCTCAACCGTCCGAGGATCGCGCGGCTGTAGGCGCACGAGCTCCACGTCGCGTCGTGGCCGCCGCACGCGAGGAAGATCGGCGCCCGGATCCGCTCGACCGGGATGACGGCGGCGGGGACGTCGGTCGGATCGGTGTCGTCGAACTGGTACGTGTACGGCACCGGCTTGCCGCGAAACGTCCAGGCCGGGCCGAGGCAGCCGCCGCCCTGTCCGGCACCGGCGATCCCGCAGATCACGACGCTGCTCGGGACGAGCGCCACCACCCCGTGCACGAGGCGCGGGTAGTGGACGCCGAGCAGCGTCGCCGCCTCGCTGCCGCGCGAGCCGCCGAGCACGACGATCCGCCTCGGTGCGACCTCGGGACGGGCGGCGAGCCAGGTGAGGGCGCGGCGGAAGTACTCGAGCGGGATGTTGGTGAGCGACTGCGGCAATCCGGGCGCCCGGAAGTACGCGAGAGCGAGGCTCGGGTAGCCGTCGGCGGCGAGCCGGGAGGCGAGGAGTGCCGTCGAGAGCCCTCCCTCCGAGCCGCCGAAGACCAGAACGGCGGTCGCGGGATCGGCCGACGACGGTGCGAAGTAGTCGCCGACGAAGCCGGCCGAACCGACGGTGAGCTCGCGATGCGTGAGCCGCTTCGAGCTCCAGCTGCGCTCGAAGCTCGCCTTGGCGACGACCCGGCCGCGGGCGCGGACCGTGACGTCGAAGCGCGAGGGCCCGGTGTCGAACCAGACGTAGCCACCGGCCGGGTCGTCGCCCGTGGTTCGAAGCGACGCCACCAGCCCCATCCCCCACACCCCCTGGTAGCTGCCGCCGAGCGACCGAGACCGCGTCAGGTCGACGACGCCGTCGGCGTCGGCGCGGAAGCGGGCGCTCGACGCCCAGTGAACCCCGTCGGCGTCGGTCGACTGGAGCGCGATCGACACCGTCTCGTGCGGAGCGAGCTTCGACACGCTGAGCGCGACCGGCTGATCGGCGAGCGAGTCGGACGGGTCGGCGTGCACCCACGGCGAGCTCGCCGAACCGCAGCCGGAGGCAGCGACCGAGAGCACCAGTGCCGCCGCCGCAAGTCGCCGGACCATCCGCGAACCCTAGGGAATAGCGGCGGGTGGGCTCGAACCGCCGACCTTCGGGATCTGACTCGGTCGACGCTCAGCGTCGAAACTTCAACCAGGAGTAACCAGGAGAGTAACGGCGGGTGGGCTCGAACCGCCGACCTTCGGGATCTGACTCGGTCGACGCTCAGCGTCGAAACTTCAACCAGGAGTGACCAGGAGTAGCGGCGGGTGGGCTCGAACCACCGACCTTCGGGTTATGAGTCCGACGCTCTAACCAGCTGAGCTACGCCGCCCTGTAGAGCGATCATTTTACCAACGTCCTCCCGCACCCCTAGCCTGGCGGGATGGCCTCGGAACGGTGCTGGCGCTGCTCGGCGGAGCTGGAATGGCGCCACGCAACCTGGCAATGCCCGCGCTGTCGCTGGAAGCTCGGCTGCTGCGAGGGCGAGCCGCAGACCGCGTGCGAGAGCCCGGTTAGGGTCGTGTCGTGGACGACGCACGCTCCGAGCGCCCGCTCCAAGCCCTGACCGCCGGCAGCCGGGTCTTCTGGATGGGGTTCGTCCTGCACTTCAAGAACCTCTCGGCGTCCCCGTTCATGCTGGTCACGGCGGCGATCTGGCCGCTCGTGTACGCGACGCTCGCGTTCCTGATGTTCCGGGCGACGGACCACGCGCCGTCGCTCCTCTACGCGGCGCTCGGCGCGGCGGTGATGGGGATCTGGTCGACGACGGCGACGAGCGCCGGCGGCGCGATCCAGCAGCAGCGCTGGTGGGGGATCCTCGAGTTGCTCGTCGCCGCGCCGGTTCGGCTGATCCTCGTGCTGGCGCCGATCACGGTCGCGATCGCGGGCATCGGCATCTACTCGATCGCCTCGACGCTGCTCTGGGGCCGGCTGCTGTTCGGTGTCCCGATCCACATCTCGCACCCCGTCCTGTTCGCGGTCGCGATTCCCGCCGCCGTGCTCTCGATCGGGATGCTCGGGCTCGTGCTCGCGTCGGCGCTGATCCTCTATCGCGCTGCGAACGCGCTCTCGCAGGCGCTCGAGTACCCGGTCTGGATGATCACCGGCATGCTGATCCCGATCTCGCTCCTCCCCGGGTGGGTCGACCCGATCGCCTGGGCGCTCGCGCCGACCTGGGGCATGCGCGCGCTCCGCCACGCGGCGATCGGCGGGCCGGTCGCCGCTCCCCTGCTCGTCTGCGCGGGCCTGACGGCCGTCTACACCGTGCTCTCGGTCCTGCTGCTCACCCATTTCGAGCGGCTCGCCCGGCAGCGCGCGACGCTCTCTTTGACATGACGACCTGGTTCCGCATCTTCTTCGTCGGCGGCGCGATCAGCTTCCGCGCGCTGTTCTCGTGGATCCGGCCGGCGGTCTACATCCCCACGCTGCTCGTCGGGCCGACGACGCAGATCCTCTTCTTCGCGTATCTCGGCCGCACGGCGCACCTCGAGTCGGACTCCTGGTTCGTCGTCGGCAACGCGGTGCAGTCGGCGTCGCTCGCAGCGTTGTTCGGAATGGGCTTCGCGATCGACGGCGAGCGCTGGTCGCAGACGCTGTCCGCGGTCCTCGCGACGCCGGCGAACCGGGCTGCACTCTTCCTCGGCCGTGCCTTCCCGGTGCTCGTGAACTCGGCGGTCACGGCGGCGACCGGCTTCGCCGGCGGCGTGCTCCTGCTCGGGTACCGGCCGTCCGTGTCGGCGATCCCGGCGCTCGCCCTGCTCGTCGTGCTCGCGTCGTTCGCCTGCACCGGGCTCGGGATGCTCACGGGCGCGGTCGGGCTGAGGCTGCGCGACGTGCCGATCATCGCGAACCTGACGATGGCGGTGCTCCTCATCTTCTGCGGCGTGAACGTGCCGCTCGACAAGCTGCCGCGCTGGATGCACGTGACGGCGGAAGGGCTGCCGCTGACGCACGCGATCGCGGCTGCGCGCCGGGTCAGCGACGGCGCGGCCCTCTCGAGCGTCGGACCGCAGGTGGGCGTCGAGCTCGCCCTCGGCGCCGGCTACCTCGCCGTCGGGCTCGTGCTGCTTCGCTGGTTCGAGCTCGAAGGGCGACGGCGCGGCACGCTCGACCGCGCCTGACCGCGACGTCTAGCCTAGAAGGGAGTGGCGGGCGAGGCGGTCATCGAGGTGCGCGACCTGACGCGCACCTATCGCACGACGACGGGCGTGATCCGGCGGCGGCCGCTCGAGGTGCAGGCAGTGCGCGGCATCTCGTTCGCGGTCGAGCGCGGCGAGCTCTTCGGGCTGCTCGGCCCGAACGGGGCCGGCAAGACGACGACGATCAAGATGCTGATCACGCTGCTGCTGCCGACGAGCGGCGAGGCGCGGGTGCTCGGGCGGGACGTGGTCGAAGACGCGCGCGAGGTGCGCAAGCGGATCGGCTACGTGTTCGGAGGCGACCGCGGGTTGTACGAGCGCCTGTCGGCGTACGACAACCTCCGCTACTTCGCGGAGCTCTACGGCGTCTCGGGCGCGAAACAGCGCGCACGCATAGACGAGGTGCTCCAGCTCGTCGGGCTGAAGGGCCGCGAGTCGGAACGCGTCGAGGGCTACTCGCGCGGGATGCGGCAGCGCCTCCACATCGCGCGCGGCATCCTGCACGACCCCGAGGTCGTGTTCCTCGACGAGCCGACGATCGGCGTCGATCCCGTCGGCGCGCGCGAGCTGCGCGAGACGATCGCCGGGCTCGTCGCGGCAGGCAAGACCGTCTTGCTCACAACGCACTACATGTTCGAAGCCGACGCGCTGTGCGATCGCATCGCCGTGATCGCGAAGGGCCGCATCGTGGGCGAAGGCACGCCGACCGAGCTCAAGGCGGGCGTCACCGAGGGACGCGTCACCGAGGTCGAGGTGTTCGGGGTCGGCGACGACGCGCTCGCGCGGCTGCGCGCGCTCGACGGCGTCAGCGCAGTGACGGTCGAGGAGCGCGAGCAGGCACAGCTGCTGATCGTGCAGTCGGACCAGGAGCGGGAGCTGACGGCGCCGATCCTGGCCGAGCTCGACGGCGTCGAGGTCGGGCGCGTGTCCTCGCGCGAGCCGACGCTGGAGGACGCCTACGTCGCGCTCGTGACGCAAGCCGAGTGAGAACGCTCCGCCTGCTCGGCTTCGGCTGGCTGCTCCACTTCCGGATGCTCTCGCAGTCGGCCTTCGACGGCTTCCTGGCGATCCTCTGGCCGCTCTTCTTCGCGACGGTCGCCTTCTTCATGTTCCGCTCCGGCCGCTCGTCCGCGCTCGGCCCGGTCGCGCTGGGCGCCGCCGTGATGGGCGTGTGGACGGCGACGAGCGTGTCGGCGTCCTCCGCGCTCCAGCGAGAGCGGCGCCTCGGGACGCTCGAGCTGCTGGTTGCGTCGCCCACGAATCTCGCGCTGGTGCTGCTGCCGGTGACGCTCGCGACGTCGACGATCGGCCTCTACTGCATCGCGGCGACGCTCCTCTGGGCGCGCTTCCTCTTCGGCATCCACGTGCCGATCGTGCATCCGCTGCCGTTCGCGCTCGGGATCCTCGGCATCGTGCTCACGATCGGGTCGCTCGGCTTCCTGATGGCCGTCGCGTTCGTGCGGTCGCGGCGCGCCTGGGCGATCGGCGCGGTGACCGAGTACCCGGTGTGGCTCGTGTGCGGCTTCCTCGTCCCCATCTCGCTGCTCCCGGGCTGGGTGCGCCCGATCTCGTGGGCGCTCGGCCCGACCTGGGGGATGCGCGCGATCCACGCCGGCGCATTCGGCGGCAACGGGTTGCCCGACGTCGCGATGTGCCTCGGGCTCGCCGTCGTGTACGTCGGGCTCGGCGTCGCGGTGCTCGGCAGGGTGCTCGACTCGGCGCGCCGGCAGGCGACGCTCTCGCTGACGTGAAGGGCCTGCGGGTCTTCTTCGTCGGCGGCCTGATCAGCTACCGCGCGCTGTTCGGGTTCCTGAGCCTGTGGATCTTCGTGCCGACGCTGATCCTCACGCCGATCTTCCAGATCCTCTTGTTCGCCTACATCGGGCGCGCGGCGGGCGTGCGCTCCGATCAGTTCTACGTGATCGGCAACGCGATCCAGTACGCGTCGGTGCCGTGCCTCTTCGCGATGACCCAGACGATCGCCGACGAGCGCTTCTTCCAGACGCTCGGCCCGATCCTGATCTCGCCGGCAGGAAGGCTGCCGCTGTTCCTCGGCCGCGCCGTGCCGGTGATCCTGAACGGCGTGTTCGTCGCTGCGTTCTCGCTGTTCGCGGGCGGGCTGCTGCTCGGCGTCACGCTGCACCTCTCGTCGTGGCTGAGGCTCGCGCCGGTGCTGGCGGTCGCGACGTTCTCGTGCACCGGACTCGGACTGATCAACGCCGCGCTCGGCCTGCGGATCCGTGAGACCGCGGTTCTGTCGAACGTCCTCGTCGGCCTGCTGCTGATCTTCTGCGGCGCGAACGTGCCGCTGTCGGCGCTGCCCGACTGGATGGCGGCCGCCGGCCGCGCCCTGCCGCTGACACACGCGATCGAAGCCGCCCGCGACGTCGCGGGCGGTGCGTCGCTCGCCGCCGTGCAGGGCCTGCTCGCGCGCGAAGCGCTGATCGGTGTCGTCTACAGCGCCGCCGGGTTCGCGCTGATCCGGTACTTCGAGCTCCAGAGCCGCCGGTTCGCAACACTGGAGCGGGCATGAGCTCACGCTTCTGGCGGATCATGTGGAGCGGCCTCTGGCTGAACCTGAAGATGCTGTCGACGTCGACGTTCTTCCTGCTGACGTCGAGCGTCCAGCCGGTGATCTTCGCGACGATCGCCTTCTACATGTTCCGAGCCGGCGGGCGGCCGGGCACGCTGCTCTACGCGGCGCTGGGTGCCGGGATGATGGGCGTCTGGTCGACCACCCTGTTCGCGTCCGGCGGGATGATCCAGTGGCAGCGCTGGCAGGGAACGCTCGAGCTCGGTGTCGCCGCCCCGCCGCCGCTCGTGCTCGTCTATGTGCCGTTCACCTTCGCGAATGCGATCGTCGGCGGCTACTCGCTCGCGGCGACGCTGCTCTGGGGCCGGCTGCTCTTCGCCGTTCCGCTGCACCTCGTCCATCCGTGGCTGTTCGCGCTCGCCGTTCCCGGCGCGATCCTCTCGCTCGGCCTGTTCGGGCTCGTGCTCGCCTCGACGTTCGTGCTCTACCGGTACGCGAACGCGATGTCGAACCTGCTCGAGTACCCGGTCTGGGTGGCGTCGGGGCTCGTCTTCTCGGTGTCGGTGCTGCCCGGGTGGACGCGACCGATCTCCTGGGTGCTGCCCCCGTACTGGGGCATCCTCGCGATCCGCCATGCCGCGCTCGGCGGCGGCGCCGTCTGGGGCCCGCTCGGGATGCTCGCCGTGCTCGGCCTGGCGTCGGTCGCGGTCGCGGCCGTGACCATGCACTGGTTCGAGCACCTCGCCCGCGCCCGCGCGACCCTCGCCCTGACATGAGCCTTCTCACGTTCCTGGCTCGTCGCTGCCGGTACTCGGCCGGAGGGCACAGTGCTCTGCACGGGCCCGGAAGGCCGAGGGGTGGCAGCGACGAGAGCCTTTCGCGGAGCCCGGCTCCGCCGGGCGGGAGCGAAAGGCGGCCAGGGGCGTGAAGCACTGGTTCTCGGTGTTCTTCGTGGGCGGCGTGATCGCCTACCGCGGGCTCTTCAACTGGATCCGGCCGGCGATGTACATCCCGACGATGCTCGGCAGCCCCCTCTTCCAGCTGATCTTCTTCACGAAGCTCGGGCAGTACGCGCACGCCGGCAACCGCGACTTCTACATCGTCGGCAACTCCGTCCAGGTGTGCGCGATGTCGTCGGTCTACGGGATGACGATGGCCGTGGCGAACGAGCGCTCGTACGGCACGCTCGGGCCGCTGTTCGCGACGCCGGCGAACCGGGCGGCCGTCTTCCTCGGGCGCGGCCTGCCGGTGCTGGCGAACGGCCTGCTCGTATCCGCGTTCACGTTCCTCGCCGGTGCGGTCCTGCTCGGCTTCCGGCCCGGTGCGAGCACGCTGCCGGCACTCGCCGCCGTCGTCGCAGTGACGGCGGCCTCGTGCACGGCGTTCGGAATGCTGCTCGGCTCGATCGGCCTGCGGGCGAAGGACTACTTCTTCGCCGCCAACCTCGCGTACTTCCTGATGCTGCTCTTCTGCGGCGTCAACATTCCGCTCGAGCAGCTTCCCGGCGCGCTCAGCGCGATCGGCCGCTGCCTGCCCCTCACGCACGGGATCGCCGCCGCGCGCGAGGTCGCGGCCGGCGCGTCGCTCGGCGACGTGTCCGGGCTCGTGCTCACCGAGGCGCTCGTCGGCGTCGCCTACGCAGCCGGCGCCTACCTCCTGTTCCGGTTCCTCGAACGCGAGTCGCGTCGCAGCGCCGTCCTCGACGCGTATTGATCCTGAGCCGCGCACCGATCCCGCGGCTCCTGCGCGAGAACGTCGCCTTCCGGCGCCTCTGGCTCGGCCAGAGCGTGTCGCTGATCGGTGACCAGGTCTCCGCGATCGCGCTTCCGCTCACGGCGGTGCTCGCACTGCACGCCACTCCCGGGCAGATGGGTGTGCTGACGACGCTCTACCTGATTCCCAACCTGCTTTTCTCGCTGCATGCGGGCGCGTGGGTCGATCGGCGCGGCAAGCGTCGCCAGACATTGCTCGCGACCGACGTCGCACGCGCCGTCCTGATCGCGACGATCCCACTCGCGTACGCGATCGGTCACCTCTCGTGGACCCAGCTCTACGTCGTCGCGTTCGGCACCGGCGCGCTCAGCGTCGTCTTCAACGTCGCGTTCGGCGCGCTCTTCCAGGCAACCCTGCCACGCGACAGCTACATCGAGGGGAATGCGCTCGTGCACGGGAGCCGCGCGTTCTCGTATCTCGCCGGGAACAGCGTCGGCGGCTCGCTCGTCGCGCTGCTGCGTGGACCGTACGCGCTCGCACTCGATGCGGGCTCGTTCCTCTGGTCGGCGCTCTTCCTCGGCTGGATGGACGTGGAGGAGCCGCCGGGCGCGCCGCCGGAGCCGGGCGCCGTCGCGGCCGGGGCACGGTGGATCCGCGACAACGCGATCATGCGCGCCGAGCTGCTCGGCGTCGCCACGCTGAACTTCTTCAACTTCATCTTCTTCGCGCTCTTCATCCTGTATGCGACCAGGAACCTCGGCGTCGGCCCGGCGACGCTCGGCGTCGTGCTCGGCGCGGCGTCGGTGGGGACGCTCGGCGGCTCGTTCGTGACCGGACGCATCGGCCGCCGGCTGGGCATCGGCCCGACCTTCCTGCTCGGCTGCGTCTTCTTCCCGCTCCCGCTCGTGCTCGTCCCTGCGGCCGGAGGCCCGCACTGGGTGATCCTGCTCTGCCTGTTCGCCGCCGAGTTCACGTCCGGCATCGGCCTGATGATGCTGGACATCATGGCCGGCACGATCACGGCCTCACTCGTCCCGACCGCGCTGCGCTCACGGGTCTCGGGCGCGTTCATGGTCGTCAACTACGGCGTGCGGCCGCTCGGCACGACGACCGCCGGCATCCTCGGCACCGCGATCGGCGTGCGACCGACCCTCTGGATCGCCACCGTCGGCGCGCTCGCCGGGCTCCTCTGGCTGATCCCGTCGCCGATCTGGTCGCTCCGCGAGCTGCCGGAGGCACCCGCATGACCGGCGATCCGCTCGAGCTCTTCCACGAGTGGGTGCAGGGGTCGGAGATGGCGCTCGCGACGGCGACACCCGACGGGCGGCCGTCGGTGCGGATGGTGCTGCTGAAGAGCGCCGACGAGCACGGCTTCACGTTCTTCACGAACTACGAGTCGCGCAAGGGCAGCGAGCTGGCCGCCAATCCGCGCGCGGCGCTGCTCTTTCACCGGCCCGACCTGCAGGTGCGCGTCGAGGGCGCCGTCTCGCGCATCGACCCGGAGGAGTCCGACGCCTACTGGGCGACGCGCCCGGCCGCCTCGCGCAGGAGCGCCGCTGCGTCACGGCAGTCGCAGCCGATCGAGTCGCGGGCGGCGCTCGAAGCCGCGGTCGCCGCGCAGCCCGTAGAGCCTCCGCGCCCGGAGCGCTGGGGCGGCTACCGCCTCGTCCCCGATGCCTACGAGTTCTGGCGTCATCGCGACGACCGCTTGCACGAGCGTCACTCGTTCAGGCGACGCGAGGACGGCTGGGAGGTGCTACTGCTCCAACCATGAAGGCTCTCGCCGCCCTCGGAGCCGCTGTCGCCACGCTCGCAGCCGGCTCGGCCTCGTCCGCGCCGCCGACGCTCGGCGGCTGTCCCGTCTTCCCCGCAACGAGCGTCTGGAACCAGCGCGTCGACACGCTGCCCGTGGCGGCGAACTCGGCGGCGCTGGTGTCCTCGATCGGGCTCGACTCACACGTGCACGCCGACTTCGGCTCCGGCCTGTGGGACGGCTCGCGGATCGGCATTCCCTACGTCGTCGTGCACGGCAAGAAGACGCCGAAGTCGCGCCTCGCCTTCGAGTACGCCTCCGAGAGCGACAAGGGCCCGTATCCGATCCCTGCGAACGTCCCGATCGAGGGCCAACCGGCAGTCACGGACGGTGACCGCCACGCCCTGATCGTCGACCGCGACTCGTGCAAGCTCTACGAGCTGTATGCGCTGCACCGGCAGGGCAGCGGCTGGGCGGCGGGCTCCGGGGCGATCTGGAACCTTCGCTCGAACGCGCTACGGCCCGCCGGCTGGACGTCGGCCGACGCAGCCGGCCTGCCGATCCTCCCGGGACTGGCGCGCTGGGACGGCGACGCCGCCACCGGCGCGATCAACCACGCGTTGCGCTTCACCGCCGAGCGCACGCAGAGCGCCTACATCTATCCCGCACGGCATCAGGCGTCGAGCGACTCGAGCCCGTCGCTGCCGCCGATGGGGCTTCGCGTCCGCCTGAAGGCGAGCGTCGACATCAGCAAGCTGCCGCCGCAGGCGCGCATCGTCGCGACGGCGATGAAGAGGTACGGGATGATCCTGGCCGACAACGGCTCGAGCTGGTACGTCAGCGGCGCACCGAGTCCGCGCTGGTCGAACGACCAGCTGCACGCGCTCGGTCAGCTGACGGGCGCCGACTTCGAGGTGGTCGACACCTCGAAGCTGCGGCCGTAGGCCGGACGCAGCGAGACGACGAACGTCGCGCCCCGGCCGACGCCGCTCTCCACCCGGACGACTCCGCCCATCGCGACGACGAGCTGCCGGACGATCGCCAGGCCGAGCCCGCTGCCGACCGGCCGGTCCTTGCCGATCTTGTCGTACAGATAGAAGCGCTCGAAGACGCGGGGCAGGTCCTCGACCGCGATACCGGGGCCGGTGTCGGCGACGAGCAGCGTGGCCCCTTCGGCGCGGAGCGTCACCATCCCGCCTGCGGGCGTCTCCCGCAGCGCGTTCTCGACGAGGTTCGACGCGACCTGGAGCAGGCGGTCGTAGTCGGCCTCGACCCACGCCGACTCGCCCTCGGCGACGAGCGCGACCCCGAACTGCGACGCGGCCGCCTCGTGGCGCTGGACGGCCTCGTGTGCGATCGCGGCGAGATCGACCGGCTCGTTCCGCACCGAGAACTCGCTGCGGTGCATCCTGGTGAGATCGAGCAGGTCGCGGACCAGCCGCTCGAGGCGGCTCGCTTCGACATTGATCACCCGAGCGGCCTCGTCGGAGTCGAACGCGCCCTCGGCGAGACCCTCGGCGTAGCCGCGGATCGCCGTCAGCGGCGTCTTCAGCTCGTGGCTGACCGACAGGAGGAAGTTGCGCTCGGCCTCGCGCGAGGCGCCGAGCTGCTCGGTCATCTGGTTGAAGGCCTCTGCCAGGGCGGCGAGCTCGGCGGTGCCCTCGCGCGGCAGCGGCTCGTGGCGCTCGTCGGCGGCGAGCGCACGCGTGGCGTCGCCGATGCGGCGGATCGGGCGCACGATCGAGCGGGCGACGAGGAAGGACAGGATTGCGGCGAGGCCGACGCCCGCGAGCGCGCCGAGCAGCAGGTCGCCGAGATACGGCCGCCAGGCGGCGGAGCTCGGCGACCGCAGCATCAGCAGGCCGCGGTGCGGCAGCGTCCGGTACGAGTAGAGGTAGCCCTTGCCGAGGTACGTCGTCCGCCCGTTCGAGTCGCGGTTCACGCTCGGCACGTACGCCGCGAGCCGGGGGCGCGTGTCGATGATCACGCGCACGTTCGCCGACATCCGGTTCTGGTTCTGGTAGCTGACGTTCCGGCGGCGCTGGGACGCCAGGTCGTCGGCGCGGAGGGCGAGCGCCTCCGCCTGCGCCTTGTCGACCTGGCGGCGGGTGAGTGTCGCCCCGATGCCGACCGTGAGTGTGAGCGCGAGCGCGAGCGCGGCGAGCGTGACGCCGAACAGCCGCCCCCGCAGCGTCTTCACGACGAGACGGCCTTGTACCCGCGTCCCGCGGAGCGTCCGGATCAGATCCGGCCGTCCCAGCTTCCGGCGCAGCTGCGCGACGTGCACGTCGACGGTGCGGGTGCCTCCCGGGTACTCGACACCCCAGACACGGTCGAGCAGCAGGTCGCGGGAGACGACGATGCCGGTGTTCGCCATGAAGAACGCGAGCAGGTCGAACTCCTTCGCGGTCAGCTCCACGGGCGAGCCCGCGACCGTCACGTCGTGCGACTCGCGGTCGAGCACCACGTCGGCGAGCGTCAGCGACTCGCGGCGGTCCTGCGGCTCCGAGCGCCTCAGCACCGCCTTCATCCGCGCGACCAGCTCGCGGGGCGAGAACGGCTTCGTGACGTAGTCGTCGGCGCCCACCTCGAGCCCGACGATCCGGTCGGGCTCTTCGTCGCGCGCGGTCAGCATCAGGATCGGAACCTGCGAGCGGGCCCTGATCTCGCGACAGACGTCGAAGCCGTCCATGCCGGGGAGGCCGATGTCGAGCAGCACGAGCCGGATGGGGTGGCGGTCGAGCTCCACCAGGGCCTCGTCGCCCGACCGGACCCAGACGACGCGGTAGCCGTCTCGGGTCAGGTAGCCGCGAACGAGCTCGCCGACCGACGGCTCGTCCTCGACCAGGAGAACAGTCCCGGCCATCTCGTCGAAGCGTACGTCAGACCCGCGACGTCACCCGCACGCGCACAGCGGGCCCGCCGTCGATCCGCATGGTCTCCACCTGCTCCTTCTTGCGCAGGTCGAACAGGCTGGCGCGCCGGCCGAGGACGGCGACGATCGTCTGGCCGGTCACCGGAATCGTCCACAGGCTCCCGTCGGACTCACGCACGACCAGCTGCGTCGGCGAGATCTGGGCGATGCGACCGCGATCGAGCGTGATCGTGTGGGGCACGCGGCGGATCGTCACGTTGATGTCGACGTGCGACCACTTGCCGGGGATCTTCGGGAAGCCCGGGACGCCGGCCTTCCCGCCCGGAAGCACGGACCCCGCCGCCGCGGTGCCGGCAAGAACGAGAGTCGAGGCGAGCACCGCGAGCAGCTTCATGGCAGAACTATCGGCCTTCCCGGTCAGTTGGCGGTTGCGCGAGTGTAAGCCGAAGGTAAAACGCGCAGATTCCGAGAGCTCCTTTCACAATGAGCTTCGTTCTCCGGGCGCGATGGACCCCGCGAGGCAAGGACGCAGGGAGTCGCCGATAGTCAGGACTATCGGCGCGACCGAGGACGCCGCCTCGAGGCCCGTCCAGCGCGGCCCGAGCACACATGCCTCATTGTGAAAGGAGCTCTCAAGACGCGCCGCCGGCCTCTCGGCCGGCGGCGGGAACCGTCGTCGTGGTCGGCGCTCTCGGTCGGTGGGTCAGTTGGCACCTGCCCCGACGCCACCCGTCAATGTGCCTTCGACCTGCGCCTCATGAATCCGTTTCGCGAAGGAGCTTCGTGCTACCCACGCTCCTTCCTGCCGAATCATGACGGCGCGCTCGGCCGGACTACAAGGCCAGCTTTGTGAGACTTGTGGCTAGAGACTTGTGGCTAGAGGCTAGTCGTCCTGCACGAGGCCGCTCAGCCGCTCGGACAGGTCCGCCTTCGTCTGATCGAGGCGCGCCACGTCCTCCGCGAGGCTCGCGGCGACGGACTTGATCCGCGCGCGGTCCTGGTCGGCCTTGGCCGCGGCTGCGGCCAGCTGCTCCTTCTGCTCGCGCAGCTCCTGCCGTGTCTGCTCGAACTGGGCGGCGATCCCCTGGACCTGGGTCTGCAGCGACAAGAGCGTCTCAGCTGCGCGCGCGAGCTGGTCGGCGAGCTGCGTGACGTTGGCCACGTCGAAGACCTCGACCGCCTGCTGCGCGGCCGACTGAGCCGCGGCGGGCGTGGGTGCGACCGGCTCGGAGTGATCGGCGGGCGCCGCCTGTGCGCCACGCAGCGCAGCCTCGGCGGCCGCCCGAGCCCGCACGCCTTCGTCACCCTCGCTGAAGATGCGACTCTTGAGCAGCGCCTCCAGCGACTCGGGCGCGACGAGCACGAACTTCGTGTCGCCCGCCACCTTCGAGCGGATCGCCTCGAGGCGCGCCTCGCTCGGGTCGGCGACCGCGACGACCGGCCGGCCGCCCTCGATCCCGAGCGGCACCGCGCGCATCTCCCGGGCGTACTTCGGATCGAGCAGCGTGTGCGCCCGTGCATCGATGGTGAGGCTGTGCCTGGCCCGGAACTCCAGCTGCCGCTCCTCTGCCAACACCTGAGCCTCCGCCTCTTCGGCGGAGACCTCGGTACCGGGTACGGCGGCTGGTGTCGGTTGGGCCATTCGGCGGGGATCGCTGCCTTCAGTTCATCGTCCGCCGTCGGCGCAGCCTGCGCACCAGATCGAGTGATTGCCCGCCGCCGCTGCGGCCCGCTACGGCGCCGGCAGCTCGCGGAACAGCAGCACTGTGTAGGCGTAGCCGATCGTCGGGAACCAGGGTGGCTGGAGGTACTGGAGCGAGTTGTCGTACTGGTAGACGCGGGTGGCGTACATGCTCATGTAGCCGCCGCCGTTGGTCGCGGTCGACCCGGTGAACGTCGCGGTCCCGTTGTGCGTCTGGTTCGAGACGGCCGACCGCCACTGCCCGGTCTGCGCGATCGTCGCCGCCCGCCAGTTCAGCGGAGTCGGAGCCCACTGGGCGACGATCATCTTCCTGCGCCGCGATCAGGCCGAGCACGTCGTCACCGGTCGTGCACGTAGTCGATGTTCGTGCCGACGACGATGTCGTTGTTCGACGCGACGGTGACGCGGCCGTTGACGCAGTTCCCCGTGATCAGCGGGACTGCCGCACGTCGACGTGCCACCGGAGACGATGACGCTCTGCTGGCGCGTAGATCGCGCCGTTCGTCGGCACGTTGCAGACGCCGGAGCGTGCAGCCCGGGAGGCGTGTACGCGCTGCAGGTCGGCATCGCGTCCTCGATCGCGTTCGAGCCTGATTTCGTGCACGACGCGACCGTGACGGTGCCGTTGCCGTTGAACACGAGACGCCACGCGTCGACACCGGAGTTGTTGAGGTAGATGCCGCTCAGCTGCGCGGCGCGCTGGATGTCGGTGAGCGCGGTCGTGAAGTTCGCGAAGTTGATCGGGCTGCTTGATCACCGAGCGGATGTTCGAGCGAGCTCGTCTTCGTGTACTGCTGTGCGCGCGTGCCCACCATGTTCGGGATGCCCGTGATCGTGCCCTCGGCGTACAGGTTGCCGTAGGCGGTGCCCTGGTGGTCGATGTTGTGCTTGTACGCCGCTCGAGTCGATGCCGGCGTAGATCTTCCCGTAGGTCGTCGCCGTCGAGCCGTAGCTGATGTCGGCGTTCGCGAGCATCTGGAAGTCGGCGACCGACGACGGCCGCACCTGCTCCTCGAGGATCCGGTAGTTGCTCGTCGAGCCGGTCTTGCGGCCCGTCGACACGATGTCGACGACCGGCGAGGTCGCCGACGCGCCGGTGATCTGCAGGTTGAACTCGTAGCCGTTGCCGAGCGGGCACCAGGCGTCCTTGCCGTTCGGGTACGTCCAGGTCGCCCCGCCGGTCCAGGTCGCCGGCGTCGGCGTCGAGCTGCACGAGCTCGGAGACGGTGGTCGCCCCGGTCTTGCGCGTCGACTCGCCGGCCGCGACGTCGTGCAGGTAGTACTGGTTGTCGTCGACGAGCTTCGACAGGTAGTTGTCGATGCCCGGCCTCCGCCGCGCGAGCGCGGTGTCGCGCTGCACGCCGGTGGCGCTGCGCGTCGCGTCGGCCTGCACGATGTCGATCAGGATGCCGTCAGCACCAGCAGCACCGTCGTGAGCAGGACGATCAGCAGCATCGCGGTACCGCTCCTCGTCGCGGACGCGCCGGATCATGAGTTGCATGTCGGAGTCCTCAGGTCGATGCTCGACGGCATAGGTGGTCACGCCGTCGTTGCCGGTCGTGCCGGCAGGCGTCGCCGTGAGCGTGACGTCGACGCGCGCGACGTTGGCCGCGGTCGTCGTGACCGTGTTCGTCGCGTCGTAGTACGTGAAGGGGTTGGCGTTCGTGATCGAGCCGACGAGCGTCGCCCAGCCGCCGAGCGCTCGGCATCGTCCACGGCGGGCCGCCGGTGTTCGTGCTCGTCGCGAAAGCGCGCTGGAAGCTGCCGCCGGAGAGGCGGTACGAGACCTGACGCAGGTGGTACGGCGTCAGGCGGTCGGGGGTGTAGAACGTGATCTGCGTCGGGCTCGCCACCGTCACCGGCGGCGTCGTCGTTGTTGCAGAGCGCCTGACGCAGGTCGCTCGCGAGCGTGTCGACGCCGGCGCGGACCTCGGTCTGGAGCGTGCTCTGCTCCTGGGTGCGGCCGCTCCGAATGACCGTGGTGCCGAGGAGCTGCGCGAACGCGGCGACCAGGATCGAGAAGACGGCCATCGCGGCGATCAGCTCGATCAAGGTGAACCCGTCGGTCGCTGCGAAAGGAGCGATGCTCAGCACGCGCTCACCGTGATCGGCGAGGCGGTGTTCGAGCCTGCGACGATGGACGTGGTCGACGACGAGCCGCTCTTGCCCGATCGCGGAGACGGCCGCGATCGCGTAGCCGAGCCCGACCGGGACCAGGTTCGTGAACGTGGCCGTGCCGGTGACGTCCGTCTTCGCCGATCAGAGCGGTGGCACCGGCGAGGTTCGACGGGCCGCCGGTCACCGTGACCGTCGCGTTGTTGCAAGGGGTCGTCACTGTTCTCTGCACGACGACGGTGAGCGACGCCATCTGGAGGCGCGTGAAGGCGAACGTCGAGCTGAGCGTCGTCGGGTAGTTCGCGGGAACCGTGGCCGAGGCGGGATTGCCGGTGAAGCCGGACGCCGAGACCGACACCGTGTAGTTGAGACCGGGAACGAGCGGCTCGCCGTTGATCGCCGTCACCGCGAGCTGCGGCGACGTGTACGCGAACGTCTGGCTGCCGCGGGTCGAGCTCACGGTCACGTTCGACGCACCGACGTACGAGGTGCCGTCCGAGTTCAGAAGCTGGACGATGACCGTCGCGGGCTGGTAGATCTGGATCGCGGCGGGCTGGGTTTGGCCCGGGGCGAGGCCGAAGTGCGCGACGGTCGCCGGCGGCTGGGTGTCCTTGAGCGCGACATAGCCGGCCGGCGGCGTGACGGTGACGTCGTAATAGGGCTGGCTGATCGAGGTCGGGAGGAGGCCCGCGAACGTGACCTTGCCCGACGTGTCGCTCGTGTCGCTCTCCGCGCCGCTGGGCCCATTGGCGATGTTGACCTGGGCGTTCGGGACGGCGGCGTTGTTGCCGGAGTCGACCACGGTGACGACCACGGTCGCCTGGCTCTGGGAGGCCTTGACCGGCGGGGCGATGTTCGTCACCTCGCGCGCGAGCTGCAGCCCGTCGCTCGAGCGGGTGATCGTGACCGACACCTGCTTGTAGTTCGCGTACGACTGATAGCTGAGCGGCGTCGGGTCGTTGACGTAGCTGATCTTCGTCGTGCGCGTCGCACTGGTCGTCGCGGTCGGCCCGCCGATCGTGATCGACGAGGTCATCTGGATCGTCCCGGGTGGGTTACCCGAGATGTTCCCGATCGAGGCGTACGGGAGGTTCCTGATCTGCTCGATCTGGGTCGAGGCGGCCTGCTGCGCGAGCGTGCGCTGGCGGGCGAGCGTGCTCGTGCCCATCGTCGACAGGAGCAGGCTGATCAACCCTCCCGAGACGACTGCGAAGATCGCCATCGCGGTGACGACCTCGATCAGCGTCATCCCGCTTTCAGGCGCGGCAGGGGCGATCCAGGAACGCCTGACCAACGAGGTGTGCGGCACACCGGCAATCACGCACCGCCCCTATCGGCGGGGCGTCGACCAAGCTTGATCCCTCGCACGACTACTCGGGAAGATCGTCGCCCGCACCCATCGTCGTGGGTGCGAACTCGAGGAAGACAGCGACCAGCTCGGGGTCGAAGTGCCCCCCGCCGCCGCGGTCCATCTCCTCGAAGGCGATGTCGACCGGAAGTGCCGCACGCCACGGCTGCTCGTGGGTCATCGCGTCGAACGAGTCCGCGATCCCGAAGATCCGCGCCGCAACTGGGATCTCCTCGGCCCGCTGACCGCGCGGATAGCCCTTGCCATCCCAGCGCTCGTGGTGCGAGCCGATCACCTGGCGGCAGATGCCGTCGAGCCCGGGCACGGTCGCGACGATGCGCTCGCCCAGCCAGGGATGCTCCCGGATCTCGTCGAGCTCGGCCGGCGTGAGCGCGGTCCGCTTGAGGAGCGCGGAGTCGGGCACCGCCAGCATGCCGATGTCGTGCAGCCTGCACCCGTGCTCGAAGCGCGGGTCGTGGAGCAGCCCGGGCTCGACCCTGGACGCAAGCCGGACGGCGAGCAGCGTGACCCGCTCGGCATGCTCGCGGGTCTCCGCGAACTTGCCGCGTCTGTAGTCGCGCAGCTCTAGGGCACGCATCAGCGCATCGACGACGACCGCGGCGCCGGCCGCGGAATCCAGTGCAGCCGAACCGAGAGCGTCATCCACGCCGATCATCCTCGCTGGGGTAGTCACGTCTCTTCTGTCGGCGAAACCGGCGAAATCCTTGAATCCGATATCAGGTGCTAAAGAACCGGCGGGGCCGAGCCGATAGCAGGCGCATGAACCTCGACGAGCTGCTGGCACGTGCGGTTGAGGCGGGCGCCAGCGACATCCACCTCAAGGTCGGTCAGCCTCCGATGCTTCGCGTCGACGGCGCGATCGGCCCGATGCCGGGCACTCCGAACCTCTCGACCGACGACCTGACTGCACTGCTGCAGGTCGCCGGCTCGTCTGCCCCGCATCGCCTCGCCACGTTCCGGGAGACCGGAGAGCTCGACGCGTCGTACGAGACCGATCACGACACCCGCTTCCGCGTCAACGCCTTCCGGCAGCGCGGCTCGGTCTCGATCGCGATGCGCTTCATCCCCCGCAGCATCCCCAGCTTCGAAGACCTGCACATGCCTCCGGGAATCGGCCGGCTCGCCGACATGCAGCACGGCCTCGTGCTCGTCACGGGCGCAACCGGCGCCGGCAAGTCGACGACACTGGCGGCGATCGTCCGCCACATCAACAAGACCCGCACCCAGCACATCGTCACGATCGAGGACCCGATCGAGGTCATCCACCCCGACGAGAGTTGCATCGTCAACCAGCGCGAGGTGGGCATCGACACGGGCTCGTTCAGCGAAGCGCTCAGGCGCGCGCTGCGGCAGGACCCGGACACGATCCTGATCGGCGAGCTGCGCGACGCGGAGACGGCGACGACCGCCCTCCAGGCGGCCGAATCCGGCCACCTCGTCCTCTCGACGATGCACACGGTCGACGCAGCGGAGACGATCGGCCGCATGGTCGAGTTCTTCCCCGCCGAGAAGCAGCAGATGATCCGTTCGATCCTCGCCGGCGTTCTCCGCGGCGTGATCTCGCAGCGCCTCCTGCCCCGCAAGGGCGGCGGCCGCATCGCAGCGGTCGAGGTGATGGTGACCAACGAGCGCATCGCCGACCTGATTCGCGATGCGGAGGCCGAGGAGATCCCGAACGCGATCGACGAAGGAGCGTTCTACGAGATGCAGACGCTCTCGCGCGCGCTGATCGACCTCGTGCTCGCCGGCATGGTCGAGCGCGACGTCGCTGCGGGCGTCGCGCCGAACAAGCACGACTTCATGATCGCCCTCACGCAGGCAGAGAAGACACGGGCTGCCCGTGCGGTCAATCCGCCCCAGTCCGATCCTTCCCGTCCGAATCGCAAGGAGTCGCAGCAGGACGACGAGGCAGCGCCTCTGCGTCTCGCCGAGGCGGGCTAGTCGTGGAACCGGTGCTCGCGGCGGTCGGCGTCGTCCCCGGGCTCGCGATCGGCAGCTTCCTGAATGTCGTCGCCGCCCGCGTGCCCGAGCACCGTTCGGTCGTGCATCCGCGCTCGTCGTGCGGCAGCTGCGGCAAGGTGATCGCCTGGTACGACAACGTCCCGCTCGTCTCGTACGCCGTCCTCCGCGGCAAGTGCCGTTCGTGCGGCGCGAAGATCGGAATCATCTACCCGGCCGTCGAGCTCACGGCCGGCGCGCTGATCGCCGCCTCGCTACTCCGCTTCGGCGCCACCCTGCATGCACTCGTCGCAGCGTTCTTCTGCGCGACGCTGGTGACGGTCTCCGCGACCGACGTCCTGCGGCGGGTGATCCCCAATCGCATCGTGCTGCCCGCGGCCGTGGTCGTCCTGGCCGGCATGACCGCAGTCGATCCGTCTCCGCAGTGGGCGATCGGCGCAGCCGGCGGTTCGGCATTCCTGCTACTCGCCGCGCTCGCGTACCCGGGGGGCATGGGGATGGGCGACGTCAAGCTCGCGCTCCTGATCGGCGCCGGCCTCGGCAAGCTGACTCCGCTCGGGCTGATGGTCGGCATGCTCTCCGCGCTCGTCCCGTCGGTCGCGCTCCTCGTCAAACACGGGAGCGCCGCGCGCAAGATGAAGATCCCGTTCGGACCGTTCCTCGCACTCGGAGCGGTCGTCGCGCTCTTCGTCGGCCCCGAGATCTGGCACTGGTATCTGTCGATCGGCAGATGACCGGCCGGTTTCTTCAAGGCCGCGGCCGTCAGCGCCGATAGGTAGAGAGAGATGTCAGTCGACGCTCAACGCAGCGAGTCTGACGCCGCGCCCGCAGACAACGGCACCGGAGGCGGCGGCCCCGCGACGCCCGCGGACATCACGACGGCGCGCGAGCTTGCGACGCGCTTCCGCATGCCGCTCGTCGACCTGGCGGTCGTCGGGATCAACCCCGAAGCGACGAAGCTGATCCCGCTCAAGGTGCTCGAACGCGTGGGCGCGATTCCGTTCGCGTTCCAGGACGACACGCTCTCGGTCGCGATCACCGATCCGGAGAACATCCACTCGATCGACGAGCTGCGGCTCGCCACGCGCTATGCGGTGCAGTTCGCGATCGCGCCCGAAGAGGACGTCCTGCTCGAGATCAGGCGGCTGTCGCGCGCGAACGAGGCGTTCAGCTCCGTGCTGGACGAAGATCTCGTCCCGGTCGACGACGCCACCGACGATCTCGAGGCCGACGACGGGATCACCGACGGGCCCATGGTCCGGCTCGTCAACTCGATCATCTTTCAGGCCGCAGAAGAGGGCGCGAGCGACGTGCACTTCGAGCCGCAGGAGGACGCGGTGATCGTGCGGTTCCGGGTAGACGGCGTGCTCCGGGTCGCGCAGCGCGTGCCGCGCAAGTTCCTGTCGGGAATGGTTACGCGCTTGAAGGTTCTCGCGAAGCTCGACATCGCCGAGCGGCGCAAGCCGCAGGACGGCCGCATCTCGCTCGATGCGGCGTCCGCGGGCCGGCTGCTCGACGTCCGCGTCGCGACCCTGCCGACGGTCGAGGGCGAGTCGGTGACGATGCGCCTGCTCGACAAGTCGCGCAAGCCACCGACGCTCGAGGAGCTCGGCCTGACCGAGGAGATGCGCGCGCAGTTCCACGAAATCGTCGCCAAGCCGACCGGGGCGCTGTTCGTCACCGGCCCGACCGGCTCGGGCAAGTCAACCTCTCTCTATGCCGCGCTGGCCGAGCTGAACCGCCCTGAGATCAACGTCATCACCGTCGAGGACCCGGTCGAGTATCGCCTCGCCGGGATCGAGCAGGTGCAGATCAACCAGCGGGCCGGGCTCACCTTTTCGAACGCGCTGCGCTCGATCCTCCGATCCGATCCCGACGTCGTCATGGTCGGCGAGATCCGCGACGTCGAGACTGCCAAGATCTCGATCGAGTCGGCGCTGACCGGACACTTCGTGCTGTCGACGATGCACACGAACGACGCACCGGGCACGATCACGCGCCTGAACGAGATGGGCGTCGAGCCGTTCCTCACCGCGTCCGCGATCTCGGCCGTCCTCGCTCAGCGGCTCGCCCGCAAGCTGTGCACGAGCTGCGCCGAGGAGTACCAGCCGGGCGAGGCCGACCTTCGCGCCGCCCGCGTGCCCGAGGACGAGCTCGACGACTTCCTCAAGCACCCGCTGAGGCGTGCGAACGGTTGTCCTCGCTGCGGCGAGACCGGCTACCGCGGCCGCGTCGGGATCTTCCAGCTGCTCCGGATGAGCGACGAGCTCGAGTCGCTGGTCGCCTCGGGCGCGAGCCGCGACGTGCTCGAGCGCGTCGCGTACGAGAACGGGATGCGGCCGCTCTGGACCGACGGGCTCACCAAGGTGCGCACCGGCATCACGTCGGTCGAAGAGCTCGCCCGCGTTCTCGTCTGACGCCCGATCTCACCCCTTCTGGGGTAGCGCCTGCCTACGGCCGACAATTACATGGGAGACCAATGCTGTCTTTCAAGGAGAACTCCATGGACCGTGTGCGGCTGCGCCTCGCTGCGAGCGAGGGCTTCACGCTGATCGAACTTCTGGTCGTGATCGTGATCATCGGCATCCTGCTGGCGATCGCCGTCCCGTCCTACCTCGGCTTCCGCAACAACGCGCTGGACACGTCCGCCAAGGCGAACATCCGCGCCGCGATCCCGGCCGCCGAGGGCTGGTACGCGAACAACGGCGACTACAGCGGCCTCACGACCGCCGGCCTCGCAGACGATCGACTCGGGCGTCTCGAAGGACGTCACGGTCTCCGGTACCCGACGGCGTCGACCTACTGCCTCAGCGACGCGCAAGGGCTCGATCGACCAACCCGAACTGGTACTACGCCGGCCCGGGCGGCACGATCGCCAACGCCGAAGCCGGCCGGCTGCCGTATGCACCGCCGAACGCATCATCACGCATCGAGCGGCGGGCGCGAGCCCGCCGCTCGCGTTTCGGCCTCGCCGAAATACCCTCCAACGAGTGAGCCGTTGGGGAGCAAGATCACCCTTTGTGAGGTAGGCCGCCGTCAGCGTGTTGGCGATATCCAGGGAGTCAAATGTCGTCTCCCAAGGAGAAAAGCATGGATCGTCTGCGCAAGCGCCTCGCTGCGAACGAGGGCTTCACGCTGATCGAACTTCTGGTCGTGATCGTGATCATCGGCATCCTGCTGGCGATCGCCGTCCCGTCCTACCTCGGCTTCCGCAACAACGCGCTGGACACGTCCGCCAAGGCGAACATCCGCGCTGCGATCCCGGCCGCCGAAGGCTGGTACGCCAACAACGGCACGTACACCGCCCTGACGACCGGCAACCTCGCGACAATCGACTCGGGCGTCTCGAAGGACGTCGACGGTCGCCGGCACGCCGACGGCGTCGAGCTACTGCCTCACCGACGCGAAGGGCTCGACCGGCCAACCCGAACTGGTACTACGCCGGCCCCGGCGGCACGATCGTCAGCGCCAAGCCGGCCGGCTGCCCTAACGCAGCCGACCGATGCACTGACCTCGGACACGGGCGGTGGGCACGGATCCTCCGCCCGTTCGACCTCTCCCAAGGACTCTCGACCCGACATGACCCATCGCCACTCCCGCAATCGCAGCTCGAGAGACGGCTTCACGCTCATCGAGCTGCTCGTCGTGATCGTGATCATCGGCATCCTGCTCGCGATCGCCGTGCCGTCCTACCTCGGCTTCCGCGACCAGGCGGCCGACACGAGCGGCAAGGCCAACGTTCGCACCGCGATCCCGGCAGCGGAGGCCTATTTCGGCAAGAACGGGTCGTACTCGGGCATGGACTTCGCCGCGATGGACGCCATCGACGCGGGGCTCTCCCCGAACGTCAAGGTCGCCGTCCTCGCCGGCAACACCCAGTACTGCCTCGACGCCGCCGGCAAGACCGGGACGACCTGGTACTACCTCGGGCCCGGCGGGGCGATCACCAGCACGAGCCCGAGCGCGAGCTGCCCGTAACGGCGCGCCGCGGCCGCCGCCAAGACCCCCTTTAGTCGACTCAGCCGCCTGCCGATAGGAGACGCGACATGGCCTCCACAACCGACTATTCGATCGACGACCTGCTCCGCCGCGCCAACGAGCTCGAGGCGTCGGACCTGCACGTCACGCCCGGCTCTGAGCCCGTCGTGCGCATCCGCGGACGGATCGAGCGGCTCGACGAGTTCGAGAAGCTGACGCCCGAAGTGACGCGCGAGCTGGTGTACCGCATCCTCTCGACGCATCAGCAGAAGATGCTCGAGACAAAGCGCAGCGTCGATCTGGCGTACTCGCTGCCGGGCGTCGCCCGGTTCCGCGTCAACGCGTTCTTCCAGCGCCAGACCGTCGGCGCCGCGTTCCGCATGATCCCGAGCGAGATCAAGTCTCTCTCGGAGCTCGGCCTTCCGAACCAGCTCGCCGACCTCGCGTCGAAGCCGCGCGGCCTCGTCCTCGTCACCGGCCCGACCGGCTCGGGTAAGTCGACGACGCTCGCGGCGATGATCGACCTGATCAACCGGACGCGCAGCGAGCACATCCTCACGATCGAAGACCCGATCGAGTTCCTGCACTGGCATCGCGGCTGCGTCGTCAACCAGCGCGAGATCGGCGTCGACGCGCTGTCGTTCTCCGAGGCGCTCCGCGCCGCGCTTCGCCAGGACCCCGACGTGATCCTCGTCGGCGAGATGCGCGACCTCGAGACGATCGGCACCGCGCTGACCGCGGCCGAGACCGGCCACCTCGTCTTCGCCACCCTGCACACGCAGAGCGCGCCGCAGACGATCGACCGCGTGATCGACGTCTTCCCGGCCGAGCAGCAGGATCAGGTCCGCGTCCAGCTCTCCGGCACGCTCCAGGGAGTCGTCACGCAGACGCTCGTCCCGACCGCGGACGGCCGCGGCCGCGTCGCCGCGCTCGAGATCCTGATCCCCGACGACGCGGTCCGGAACCTGATCCGCCAGGGGAAGATCGAGCAGATCTACTCAGTCATGCAGACCGGCACGGCCACCGGGATGCAGACGATGGAGCAGTCCCTCGCGGACCTCGTCCTCCGTCACGTCATCACCCGCGAAGAGGCACTCATCCGCTCGAGCCGCCCGGAGATGCTGGTCGGCCTGATCGAGCGCGGCGTGAGCCTCAACGGCGCCAACCCCACTCCCGACCACACCTTGCGACTGGCGGAGGCCTAAGAGATGGACCTGAAGAAGGAGATCAAGCTGTCCGACCTGTTCGGTCGCAAGGGCGGCGGCGAGAAGGCCCCGCGTGCGTCCAAGACCAAGTCGGCCAGAAGCACACCCCCCACATGCCCAAGGACTTCGTCGGGCTCGAGCTGGGCTCGTCGCAGATCGCGGCCGCTCACATCTCGAACAACGGCGACAAGAAGCTGCTCAAGCTGCACCGCGAGGCGCTGCCGTCCGGGATCATGTCGGGCGGCGAGGTCCGCGACCCGGTCGCGCTCGGCGCGGCTCTCGCGAGCTTCTTCGAGCGCCACGACCTGCCGCGGAAGAACATCCGCCTCGGGCTCGCCAATACCCGCGTCGGCGTCCGCCAGATCGAGATCGCCGGCGTCGAGGACGACGGACAGCTGGCCAATGCGATCGGCTTCCGTGCGCACGAGATGCTGTCGATCCCGATCGACGAAGCCGTGATGGACTATCACGTCGTCGGCGAGGAGCGCGACGAGGAGGGGACCCTCACCCGCTCCGTCGTCGTCGCGATCGCCTATCGCGAGTCGCTCGACCGGTACCTGACGGCGACCGATGCCGCCGGCCTGACCGTCGTCGGCGTCGACCTCGAGGCATTTGCGCTCCTTCGCGCACTGACGACGCCGCGCCCGCAGGGCGAACAGGCCCGCAGCGCGATCGTGGCGGTCTCCGTCGGACACGAGCGCACCACGCTCGCAGTCTCCGACGGGCTGATCTGCTCCTTCGCCCGCGTCATCGACTGGGGTGGCGCGAGCATCACGAACACGCTGTCCCGGGCCCTGCGCCTGTCGCCGGCCGAGGCCGAGAAGGTCAAGCGAGCACTCTCGCTCGAGCCCGGCGCGGAGGCGCCTGAAGGGCTCGAGGAGCAGCAGTTCAGCGAAGGCGTGCGCGCCGTCAAGTCAGAGCTCCAGTCGCTCGTTCGCGAGCTGCTCTCGTCGCTGCGCTTCTACCAGTCGCAGCCGGGCTCGCTCGACATCGGCGAGATCCTGGTCTCCGGCGGGACGACGAGCATTCCGGGATTCGTCTCCGAGCTCGAGCGTGAGCTCGGGGTGAAGATGGTCATCGCCGACCCGCTGAGCCGTCTCTCCGGGCCGCACGACCCGCCGGATCAGATCGGCTCGTTTGCCGTCGCAATCGGACTCGGAATCGAGGACTAACGATGAGAGCTGTCAACCTTCTCCCGGCCGATCACCTCGCGTCGCGCCAGACCAGCCTCGGCAATCCGCTCACGAAGCACCCGGTCGCCGTCGGCGGCACGGCTGTCGCACTCGCGGTCGCGGCCCTGCTCGGCGTCTCGTATCAGTCGGCGTCGAAGGACGTGAAGTCCAACCAGTCGCAGCTCGACTCGCTACGGGCGAGGACCGCTGCGGTGGCGCAGCCCGTCAACAATGTCGACCAGTCCGTGCGGGCGCGGATGATGCAGCTGTCGACGGCGGACGCGACTCGCGTCTCCTGGGACGGCTTCATGACCAAGCTGTCACGCGTCCTGCCCGAGGACGTCTGGCTGACCACGCTGAACGTCGCCGAGGCGGCGCCGGCCGCCCCGACGAGCACCCCGGCCGCGGGCTCGAGCACGACGGCGACCCCGGCACCGTCGTCCGCAACTGCACCGACCGGCTTCAGCGTCGGCGGCTACACGTACTCGCAATCGTCGGTCGCGCGGCTGATGCGGCGGCTCAAGCTGCTGCCCTGGCTCACTGACGTCCAGCTGCAGAGCAGCACCGTCACGACGATCGGCACCCACTCCGTGTTCCAGTTCACCATCGTCGGAGCGGTCAACGCGCTCCCCGCAAAGGAGGCTTCGTGAACGCCCTCGTCAGTCGGGTCAAGAGCTCCCGCCGCGCGTCGGCGATCACGTTCGCCCTCGTGATCGTGCTTGTCGGCGCAGCCGCCTGGTTCGGCGTCGTCGGACCGAAGCGGTCGGACGCCTCGAACCTCAAGACCCAGGTCGCCGACCAGCAGGCCAAGCTCGCCGAAGCCACGCAGGCCGCCGCGGTCGCGAACCACAAGGCCGCCGAGTCGGCGCTGCTCGCGCTGCCGAGCGATCCCGACCAGCCGGGGATTCTCGACGAGCTCAACAAGTACGGCAAGCAGACGGGCGTGCTCGTCGCAGGCGTAACTCCGAACCTGACGACGCTGACGCCGAATGGCGTCACGCTCTCGGTCACCGCACAGGGCAAGTACTTCCAGATCCGCGACTTCCTGCACAAGCTGCGCACGACCGTCCGCGTCGGCAAGGGTGGCCGCGTGGTCGCCTCCGGCCGTCTGTTCGACGTGTCGTCGGTCAACATCGCGGAGGGAACGGCGACGGCCGGCAGCCTCTCGGCGTCGCTGTCCGTCACCGCCTCGATCTACGGCCCAACGTCCAGCACGTCGACGACCTCGACGACGCCGGCGGCGAGCGCCGCGACGAACTGATGGCGATCGCAGCAGGAGCACTGCGCCAGCGGAACCAGCAGGCCCAGGAGAAGGCGAAGGCCAAGCGCCAGAAGCTGATCCTGGTCGCCGGTATGGTCCTGCTCGTCGGCGTGCTCGCGTTCCAGCTCCCGAAGCTGATGAAGGGCTCGTCGTCGCCGTCGACAACGCCGGCGACGACGACACCGGCGTCCACCGCTACCGCTCCGGCGGCCGCTGTCGCGGCCCCCGCGGTTGCGGCACCGGCGATCAGCCCGGCGCAGGTGAGGCGGGACCTGCGGCAGATCGCCGCGTTCGGGACGAAGGACCCCTTCAAGCCTCAGGTCACCAGCACCGCTGCCGGCGCCTCGACAACGAGCGGCGCGCCGACGCCCGCCTCGGCGCCGGCCGTCCGTCGCTCCCATTTCGTCACCAAGGACCCGTTCAAGGTTCAGGTCGCCGTCGCGACGGCGCAGTCGGCGTCTGCGCCTCTGGCGACGCCTGCGACACCGGTCTCGCAGCCGAAGACGACCCCGGCGGTCGCTCCGCACGGCTACATCGTGATCCTCCGGTCGCTCGACACCAGGGCGCAGGGGCTGAGCGAGGTCAAGAAGGCCCATGCCAAGGGGCTGAAGGAAGCGGGGCTCCTGTACTCATCGGCGTACACGACGCTGCGCCACGGCTACTGGGTCGTCTACCTGGCCAAGTACTCGACCGCCGCCGCTGCGAATACAGGCGTGAAGTCCGCGCGCGCAGCCGGCTACAGCTCCGCCTACCAGCGTCCGGTGAAGAAGTAGCGCCGGCCGCTGCCTGCCAACCTCGACCGATAGGGAACGAATGACAGCCTTCGCCTACACCGCCATCAACGCGCAGGGCCTCGAATCGAAGGGCGTCCTGCACGCGGCCGACCAAGCGGCGGCCAAGGATCAGCTCCGCCAGCGGGGTCTGCTGGCGCGCTCGCTCGCCGAGCAGAAGGCCGCATCGAGCAGCCGGGTCAGCTTCGGCAAGGTCAAGCCGAAATCGCTCCAGGTGTTCTCGCGGCAGTTCGCGACGCTGATCCAGGCCGGCGTCAGCATCGTCGCCGCCCTGCTGATCCTCGAGGAGCAGACGGAGGACAAGAAGCTGGCCGTCGTCATCTCCGAGGTTCGCGAGGACGTTGAGAGCGGCGTCGTGCTCTCGCGGGCGATGGGTCGGCACCCGAAGGTCTTCAACCGCCTCTACGTCGCGATGATCGAGGCGGGAGAAGCATCGGGAACGCTCGACGTCGTGCTCGACCGTGTCGCGGTGCAGATCGAGAAGGACACGAAGATCAAGCGCCGCGTGAAGAGCGCGATGGTCTATCCGACCGTCGTCTTCACCTTCGCGACGCTCGTGCTCATCGGAATGCTGATGTTCCTGGTCCCGATCTTCGTGAAGATCTTCAAGGACCTGAACGGCCAGCTCCCGACGCTCACGATGGTCGTCGTCAACGCATCGAACTTCCTGCGCGACTACTGGTTCATCCTCTTCCCGCTCGTCGGCCTGGCCGCGTACCTGGCAGTTCGCTACAAGCGGACCGAGCAGGGCCGCGCGCAGCTGGGACCGCTTCAAGCTGAAGCTGCCGATGAAGATCGGCGACGTCGTGCTGAAGGTCGCGATGGCGCGCTTCTCGCGTACGCTCGCGACGCTCGTCTCGGCGGGCGTCGACATCGTCAAGGCGCTCGAGATCACGGGCTCCACGGCGGGCAACAGCGTGCTCGAGGAGGCGGTCGCCGACGTCCGCCGTCGCGTGCACGAGGGCGCCCGGATCGCGCAGCCGCTCGTCGACAACGAGATCTTCCCGCCGATGGTCAGTCAGATGGTGAAGATCGGCGAGGAGACCGGTGAGCTCGACAAGATGCTCGCGAAGATCGCCGACTTCTACGAGGACGAGGTCGACGCGGCTGTCGCGGCGCTCACCTCGATCATCGAGCCGATCATGATGATCGGCGTCGGAGTCATGGTCGGCATCATCGTCATCAGCATGTACCTGCCGATGTTCAAGATGCTGAAGCTCGTGCACTGATCGGTATTCGACGACGAAGACAGCGTTCGACGGCGGCCGCGAGGCCGCCGTCGGCGTTTCAGGAGCCGAGGCCGTCGAGGAGCCGCAGCGGCAGGCGGGCGAGCCCGCGCTGCTCGCCCGGGATCCGGAGCTCGCCGAGCAGCAGCCGTTCGACCGACCGCCAGAGGAGGCTGCGTCCGCGCGACCGCCAGGACGCGCGCGGCCAGCGGTCGAGCGCCGCTTCAGCTTCCACGACGCGCGGTGCAGCGGCGCGAGCTCGCGCGTCGACCGCGCCGCGTACGGCTCGAGCGTCGAGCGCACGGCCGGCGAGCAGGTCGAGGATCGCCGCGGCTGCGAGCTCGGCGGAGACGAAGCACTCGTACATCCCGTCGCCGGAGACCGGATCGATCAGGCCGGCCGCGTCGCCGACGAGCAGCGCGCGCTCGCCGGCGATCCGCGTCCCCGGCCGGCGGAGCGGCAGGCGGTGGCCGCGGAGGTCCTCGAGCTGCGCGCCGGTCGAGGCCGTGCGCCTCGCAGACGCGGCGCAGGTGCTCGCGCAGCTTCGGCCCCTCGCTCTCCCAGCCGCCGACGCCGACGTTCGCGTGGTCGCCCTTCGGGAAGACCCAGCGCGTAGCCGCCGGGGATGTCGGCGAGCTCGAGCACGAGCCGGCGCGCGTAGCGCTCGCGCGGCGAGCGTCGGATACGGGACGTTCCCCTCGTAGGCGACGCCGTGCACGATTGCCGTCGCCGAGCCCGACGCGCCTTGGCGGTGATGCCGTTCGCGCCGTCGGCGCCGACGATCGACGTCGGCGGACACACGCTCGCCGCCCACGAGCGATCGACCGTCGTTGCCGGCTCGATCGCGACCTGCACGCCCTCGCGCACCTCCACCCCGCGCTCGCGCGCGGCGTCGAGCAGGAACGCGTCGAGCCGGCGGCGCTGCGTCATCCAGACCACCGGCTCCTTCGCGCGACGCACGACCGCGTCGCCGTAGCGGAAGCGCAGCTCGACCATGTCGACCCGCTCCTCGACGACCGGCGTCGGGTCGACCGGGCAGCTGGCGGACGGCGCGCATCGTCATCCCGCCGCCGCACGGCTTGTCCCGCGGGAAGGTCGCCTTGTCGACCAGGAGCACGCTCGCCCGCCGGCTCGGCGAGCCGGTACGCGGTCGTCGATCCGGCCGGTCCGCCGCCGACGACGATCGCGTCGTAGCGCTTCACAGCGCGGAGGCTACAATGCGCGCGCGCCCCGGGGGGTGTGCCCGAGCGGCCAAAGGGAACGGGCTGTAAACCCGTCGGCTCAGCCTACGGAGGTTCGAATCCTCCCGCCCCCACTCCGGCAGTTGCACTAACTGTTGGACGGTTTCGAGGCGGTCTTCGGGCCGCCTCGGCCGCTTGAAGACCTCGGGCTACGGTTTCTGAACGACCCGGCGGAGGTGGAAGATCGCCTCCCAGTTGCCCTGCGGTAGGGGCACGAGGCGTAGCTGTTGCCGGTGAGGAGCAGCGACGAACCGTGCGCTCGTGCTCGGGTGCCGATCGAAGAGCTCATCGAGGACGAGCGGCGAACGACCTGGCTGCAGGTCAGCCCAGCCGGCCCTGGTGCGATCTCGACGAGCGGAGGCTGTCATCTCACAGGCGCTAGCGAGGAAGTGGTCCACCCGCGAGGACGGCCACCGTCCCTGCTGCGCCCGCGAGCAGCAAGGTCAGCACGACGCTCCGGCGGAGCACGAGCAGCACGAGCGCGGCGCCAGCGAGGATGCCGTACTGCCAGCTCTCCTGAAGCGCACGTGCGAGCGGGATCGCCGAGCCGAGGATGGCGCCGATCGCCGCCGGTCCCGCGCCGTCGAGGAAGGCGCGAGCACGAATGTCGCCACGGATCAGGTCGAAGCGCTGGCCGCCGACGAGGATGAACGCGAAGGACGGTGAGAAGGCGACGAGCGCGGCCAGGAACGCACCGCCGATACCTGCTGCCGCGTAGCCGACGACGGCGACCGTTTGCACGACGGGTCCTGGTGTGACCTGGCCGAGCGCAACCGCGTTCAGGAACTGTCCCGCGGTCATCCAGTGGTAGTGGGTGACGGCGTCTGCCTGCATGAGCGGGATGATCACGAAGCCGCCGCCGTAGGAGAGGGCGCCTACCTTGAACGCGACCCAGGCGAGAGCCAGCAAACCGCCGCTCGCACCGGCTACGGCAACCAGCGGCGAGACGGCGAGCGTGCCTGACATCGGCACAGCTCGCTGGAGCACGAGTTCGATCGCGCCACAGCCGACGAGGATCAAGACGAGCCACGGGCCGAGCGTTGCCGCTGCGGTTCCGCCTGCGAGCACGTAGATCGCCCACCGCAGGCGGCTCCCTCGCGCAGCTCGCTGCCAACTCGCCGGGACGAGCATCCACCCGGCGTGCACTGCAACGGCGGCGACCGCGGCGCCTGCGCCACCACCCGCGCCGAGCAACCAGCGTGGTGGTGCGGAGGCGAGGAAGAGCGCCGCGAGCGCGATGATTAGCAGCAGTCCCGGCAGGATGAAGGCGATCCCGCCGAGAAGCGCGCCGAATCTACCGCGAAGCCGCCAAGCGCAGTAGATGGCAAGCTGCGTTGACGCTGGACCGGGGAGCAGGTTGCAAGCCGCAATCGCGTCCTCGAAATCCTGCTCGTCGAGCCACCGTCGCCTGTGGACGCACAGTTCGCGCAGCAGCGTGATGTGAGTTGGCGGCCCGCCGAAGCCGATGCAGCCGATCCGCCCCCACTCGCGCAGAAGCGTCCCGTAGCCAAGTTGTCCCCCCGCGTTGCTCGTGTCTGCAGTCACGGCGGGAGGCTACGCGTGCCCGGCGTCCGGCGACGCCCGCGGTGATGAACGCGCGGTGACGACCTGCCTTGCTACTCGACGATCTGGAAGTAGGTCGGTACCGTCGCCAACGCCGCGCCGAGTAGACGGTGAGCGCAGTCGGCGGCGTGGCGAGGATCGGCGCGATCCAGCGCCATGTTCCTCCACTCCGCCAAGTAGCGCGAGTCAGCCGCCCTCGGGTTCGCAAGAAGAATCGACTTCGCGATGTCGGCGACTTGCCCGGTACCACGGATAGACGATCCATGAACCCGTGATCACGGTCAGCCAAGCGGTGATCGCCATCACGCTCGTACCGAGCTTGATCCGCCGAACTCGCTCGCGCAACCCGTCCGCCGTCACAAGCTCTGTGCGAAGGCTGTAGAGCCCCCAATCCCCGCAGGCACAGGATCACGCGCTGCCGAGGATCCTGCCGTGGATCAGCGTCCCCATTCGCGGTAGCTCAAGTGCATACGGCGTCTCCTCTGGTTGCGGCTGTTCTACGACGGCTGCGACGCTCGTCCGGCGGGCCGGACGCCGTCACCGAGCGAACGGACGCGGCGCCGGACAGCGTGATCCCGATCGGCGAGCTGGAGACCGACCATGCCGACGACATCTCCATCACGGTCCTGCTGCTTTCAGCGCTTGAGGACGATCTTGCGCCGCGCCGCCGACGACCCGAGTCGCTCGACGAACGACGTGACCGACGCGGCGTAGTCGTCACAGGCGTCTTCGAGGTTGAGGCTGGAGGGCGGCAGGCTGAGCAAGGACACCTCTGGGTTCGGGAAACTGCTGCGTACACAACACGCTGAGGGGACGTACGCAGGCCGTTCCCGCTCAGAGCTCGAACCCTGTATCAGCCTGGCACAGCGAGAACAGTGCAACTGTCCCACTCGATGCTCGACGCGCTTCGATCGCTCGTGAGCGCAGAACAGGCAGAGGCCGCGGAGTCGGCCCGCCTGCATTCGCTCGACGAGGCCGTCGCCGAGGTGCGGGCGCGAGCGGAGGCGATCGCCGGCTTCTTCGCCGCCGCGCGCGACGAGGAGCAACGGCTGCGCGCGGCCGAGGCAGACGCACACGACGACGCGGTCCGACGGCAAGCGGAGCTCGCGACGGCCGAAGCCGAGCTCGAGCGTGCGACCGGCGAGACCGAGCGGCAGCTGACGCGACTGCGGGTCGACCACGCGCGCGACTACGTCGAGGTCGCAGCGCACGTTGCGGAGCGTGCAGCCGAGTCACGGTTCGCGTTCGACCGCCGGGCGGACGACTGTACGCGCGAGCTCCCTCGGCTCGAAGAGCGAGCGGCGGCGCTGGCCGCCGAGATCCCGGAGTCCGCGCCGCCCGGCGACGATCTCGCCGAGTGGGCGTCGCAGGCGCACTCGGTCCTGTTCGTCGCCGCGGGCCAGGTCGACGCACGCCGCGAGCGCGCGATCCGCGAGGCGAACGAGCTGGCGACCTCGATCCTCGGCGAGTCGACGCACGGATCGACCCCCGCCCAGGCGCTCGCGCAGGTCGAGCGCTACTGGACGTCGTCGCCCGGCCACGTGTCCGAGAGCAGATAGCCCTCGGGAAACGGGTCGTGCGGGTCGACGTAGACCTGGGTCACCCCCGTGACGAACGCGCTGCCGCGGATCGCCGGGATGATCGCCGGCCGGCCGCCGACGGACGTCTCCGCGACGATCCTGCCCTCGAACGTCGAGCCGATCGGCGACGCGTGCGACATCGACTCGCCGACGCCGAGCAGCCCGCGAGCGTGGAGCACGGCCATCCGTGCGGACAATCCGGTTCCCGTCGCGGAGCGGTCGAGCCGACCCGGTGCGACGACCACCGCGTTGCGGGTCACCGCACCCACACCGCGCCACGGCTCGGCGAGCTGGACGATGCTGATGCCGGCGATCTCGGCATTCTCGGGATGCACGCACTCGAGCTGGTCGCGCGCCGCGGCGCGGATCAGCTCACCGACACGGCTGAGCTCGCGCGCCTCCGAGGGCTCGAGCGTGAACCCGAGCGCCGCCGCGTCGACGATCGCGTACCACATGCCGCCGAACGCGACGTCGACGGCGATCGACCCGAGCCCGTCGACCTCGAGCGGAGCGTCGAGCCGGTCGGCGAACGCGGGAACGTTCGTCAGCTCGACGCTCTCGACGCGGCCGTCGCGACACGTCGCGCGCACCTCGACCGGCCCCGCCGGCGCCTCGAGTCGCAGCGTCGTCTCCGGCTCGCGCAGCTCGACCATGCCGGTCTCGAGCAGCACCGTCGCGACGCAGATCGTGTTCGAGCCCGACATGGGCGGATACTCGGTCGGCTCCATGATGATGAAGCCGGCGTCGCAATCGGCCCGCGTCGCGGGCACGACGAGGTTCGCGTGCACCGCGACGCTGCCGCGCGGCTCCCGCAGCAGCAGCCGCCGTAGCGAGTCGTCGGCGCGAAGCGCCTGCATCTGCTCGAACACGGTCTTGCCGGGAGGCGGCAGCACACCGCCAACGACCACGTTGCCGATCTCGCCGCCGGCGTGACAGCCGACGACGGTGATCACGCGGCGTGAGCGCACGCGCGAGAGGCTAGCTAGCTGCGGGCTGCCGCGAGCGCTGCGGCGCGGCGCCGGCGAGCAGCACCTGCCGCGCGGCGCCCGGCGTGCCCTGCAACTGCCGCCGGCGCGCGCCGATGAGCCAGATCGCGACGAACCAGGTCGCCACCGAGGCGATCAGCGCGAGCGACGCGCCCGCGGCCACCGGGCGGCGCAGCCCGCGGTTCGCGCCGACAAAGCTCGCGGTGAACGCCGCCAGCACCAGCACCGCCTCGAGACCCTCGCGGAAGACGAGCAGGGCGCTGTCGACGACGACGGCGCCGTGCCCGAGCTGGGTTCCCGGGGCCGTCGGATCGGGCACACCGTCTGGTGCGGTGATCGCCTTCCAGGCCAGGGCCGCGATCGCAGCGGCCGCCACCACCGACCAGGCGGCGCGCCGCAGCAGCAGCTTCCGCTGGGCCAGATCCTCGGCTGTTGGGCAATGCAACTTCACGTGTAAGGGGCACCTTACAGCTGAGCCGGTAGGCTTGCCAGCCGGATGAGCTGGTCCGGCACCCGCAGACGTCTGGTCGCCCTGGCCGGAGCCGGCGTCGCCGCCTCGCTCGGGCGGCTGACCGACGCACTCGGCGCGACGCCGCTCCTCTCTCGCTTCAGCGTCGACAACGGGGGCCGGCCGTTCGCCGGCGACACCGTGCACCTGACGACGCTCGGCACAGCGTCGGGCCGCACGGCGGCGCGGCTGCAGTTCGCGCTCGCGCATCCGTCGACCGTCACCCTGGAGGTGCTGCAGACGGGCCAGGGTGCGGCCTCCGAGAAGCCGGTCGCGGTCGGCCAGTCGGCGCTCAGCTCGCGCCGGGTGAGCCTCCACGCGGGCGAGCACGCACTCGAATGGCGGCCGCCGACGACACTGCCCGCGCGCACGTACATCCTCAAGGTGAGTGCGCAGCCGAGACGCGGGCGCGCCCGCTCGGTGAACGCGCGTGCCGTCGTTCGCGTCCTCGGTGTCGATGCCGCGTTTGCAGCGCGCACCGCGAAGCCCGGCGACACGGTCGACCTGTACGTGCGCACCGACGCGTCGCAGCTGACGCTGCAGATGATGCGCAGCGGGCCGGAGCAGGTTCCCACGTACTCGAACGACGACCTGCACGGCGTCGCGATCGGCGCACCGATGCAGGTCGACTGGTCGGCGTTCCGGAACCATCCCGGTGCGTTCCCGGTGCGCGCTCGGCGCCGACTGGCCGACCGGCGTCTACTTCGCGAGGCTCGACTCCGACGACGGCCGCTTCGGCTTCGCGCCGATCGTCGTCCATCCGCCGGCGCCGACGCAGCGGGTGGCGGTCGTCCTGCCGACGTCGACGTGGCAGGCATACAACTTCTACGACGCGGACGGCGACGGGTGGGGCGACACGTGGTACGCGCGGTGGCGCACGGACTTCGTCGACGTGACACGCCCGCATCCGAACCGCGGCATCCCCTACCGCTACCGCAGCTACGACCTCGGGTTTCAGCACTGGCTGGCGCAGACCGGGAAGAGCGTCGACATGTACGGCGACGAGGATCTCGAGGCGTTCGCGAGCCCCGACGCGCTCCGCGCGGCGTACGACCTGATCGTCTTCCCCGGGCACACGGAGTACGTGACCGGCCGCTTGTACAACCTGATCCAGGGGTACCGCGATCGCGGCGGCAACCTCATGTTCCTCGCCGCCAACAACTTCTTCCGGCGGATCGACCGCAGCGGCGTCCGGGTGAAGCTGATCGACGAGTGGCGCGACCTCGGCCGCCCCGAGTCCGCGCTCCTCGGCAACCAGTACATCGCGAGCGACCGCGGGCAGCGTCATGCACCGTTCACCGTCTCCGGCGCCGACGTCGCGCCCTGGGCGTTCGCCGGCACGGGCCTCGGCAACGGTGCGCAGTTCGGGATGTACGGCATCGAGATCGATGCCCGCTCCCCCGCCTCGCCGCCCGGGACGCAGGTGCTCGCGACGATCCCGGACCTGTTCGGGCCGGGCCGCTCGGCCGAGATGACGTACTACGAGCACGCGAGCGGCGCGAAGGTCTTCTCCGCCGGGGCACTCAACTTCGGCGGCCAGATCCTGCTCTGGCCGGCGAGCGCGCAGCTGCTGCAGAACATCTGGCAGCGGCTCGCCTGAGCACTACGCGGCCGCGAACCGCGGTACCCTGTGCGCGCTGCCCTCTTAGCTCAGTTGGTAGAGCACCTCCATGGTAAGGAGGGGGTCGACGGTTCGAGTCCGTCAGAGGG